>NZ_CP040020.1 GCF_005280295.1 Brevibacterium sp. CS2
ATGGCGCGGTCGAGAACCTCGCGTCGAACGAGTCGGGGCAGGTAGGTGTAGCGGGTGAAGTAGCCCCACAGCTCGCCGACCGTGATCTCGCCGGCATCACGCCAGAGCGCACCGAGCTCGTGATGCAGGGTCGCCCCGAGGATCGGGGCGCCGAAGTCGGTGACGAGCTGATCCTCACGGCCGAGCTTGGCGCTGACACGCTCGGCCAGGGATCGTCCGCCGGAGTCGGGCACCCTGTCGGCGACGAGCTCGAACGGCTTGGTCGGGTCGAACTGCTCGGGGTAAACGGCCCAGACGAAGGTGTCGCGGATGCGGTCGGAGACGGTCTGATCGAGCCGGGATACCCAGTCGTCGGTCTGCTTGCGCTGTTGCGCGGACAGGTTGAGGCTGTCGCTGGTGGCCTGGACTCGCTTCCAGCCGAGGTAGCTGCGGGTCGCGGCTTCGAGGCTCTCCAGCTCGCTCTTGTCGGCGAGGAGGAAGATCAGCGTGTTGCGGTGGATGCGTTGGCTGGCGCCCTTGCTCTCGATAGCGTCACGGACCCACGCGTGCGCGGCCGAGTCGGCACCGTCCTGCTTGCGACGGGCGTACCGCGGGTGGGCGATTACCAGGCGTGTGTCTTCGAGGTCGGGGATGTCGGCGGACGACGACGGGGCGATGTGGACCCGGTCGAACACACCGCGCACGCGTTCTTCTCCTTGGAGGCGGCGGGTGACCTCGTTCCAGACCGTTTCGACATCCTCGCGGAGCCGCTCGGCGTAGTCGTTCGCGGTCTTCGTGACGGACGGCTGGGTGTCGAACCAGTAGTGGCCCTGCTCTTCGTAGAAGTAGGTCGAACGCTGCGCAAGCAACTCGACGGCACTGCCGAAGTTCCCAAGCGTGTCACCAGGGACGGCGGTGCCGAGCCAGAGGTACTGCTTGTCGAGCCCTTTGCGGGTGCTCTTGATCCTGGGGGCCGCGCCCATGAAGATCGTGCGTGCGATGCGCTGGGTGACGAAGCGCTGGCCGAGGTTGGGGCGGTCGAGGTCGATCTGCTGAGCGGTCGATCCGGGGCCGTCGATGTCGGAGTCGATGATCGGCTTCCACTGGTCTTCGAGGTACTGCGTCAGGTCCGTGTTCACGGTCGTCGCATCCAGCGGCACGTTGCCGGGCAGGATCAGCGGCGAAGCATCGTTCGATGCCCACAGCTCGTGCACGATCGACGAGACGAGCTTCAGCACACCACGGGTGCGCTGGAACCGCTCCAACGTCGACCAGTCCTCATACAAGCGATCCAGCAGCTCGGGGTGCAGCGGGTAGGACGCGCGGATGCGCTTCTCATAGTCGTCATTCGGCGACGCCGCATCACGCGGGAACAACGCGGTGTTGTTCTGGTACAGGTTCGCGAAACTGCGCGCCACAGCCGAGATCGTCGTGAGCCCTTCAGCGTTCGGTGCCTGGAACAGCCGTCGGCGCACGATCTCGAACGACTCGTCCTTGCTCGACGGCCGCCACTGGTCCGCGACGCGACGGATCACGTTCTGGAGACGTTCGAGCGCGAGCTGGCCGTTCGCACCACCGATCTCGATATCACTGCCGCGCCCGTCGGTGCCGGTGTCGGAGGCCGGGATCGAGACCACGAGCATCACGCCCGGGACGGAGCGCACGATCTCGGTCAGGGACTGGGCGAAGGTGAACTGCGTTTCGAACGAACCGGACGGGAGTTCCTTGTCCGTGACGAGCTGGCGCGCGTAGGCCACCCACTCGTCGATCAGGATCAGGGACGGCGAGTAGCGCACGATCAGAGTGCGCAGCGCTTCACCGGGGTTGGTGCCCGCGCGGTCGTCCTCGGCGATCAGGTCGTAGGCTTCACGCCCGCCGAGCTGCCAGGCGAGTTCACCCCAGAGCGTGCGAACCTCGGTGCCGTCGTCCTTGATGATCGGCGACCCGGCCTTCAGGTAGGTGCCAACGAGGGCGACCCGTCGCACGTCGAGTGCGCCGAGGTCGGGGTTGCCGTTCGCGGCGATGAGTTCCTGCAGTTCCTGCGGGAAGTCCTTGGCCGGGGTGCCGCTGAACAGGTGATACAGCGCCAGCATCGAGTGGGTCTTTCCGCCGCCGAAGTTGGTCTGAAGGTTCACGACCGGGCTTGCGCCGGCTTCGCCGTTCAGTCGGCGCAGCGCGCGTGACAGTAGGTCGCGCAATCCCTCGGTGAGGTAGGTACGGGTGAAGAACTCGACCGGATCGCCGTACTCCGGGCTCGTCGCTTGACCCGTGTGGACAAGGTGAAGGTCGGCCGCGAACTCCGATGCGGTGAACGCGCCGCGCGCCACGTCATCGTGGGGCCGGATCACCTCACGCCACGGGCGCAGTCCGGAGCCAGGTTCGAGCGATACCTTCGTACGCTTCACCTGTTTGCGGGTCTGATCCTCGAACACCGTGCGCTGTAGATCGACGCGCAGCTTCCGTACGTCCTCGGCGGAATCGACCGCGCCGACCGCGTGCAGCAGCCGCTCAATCGTGTCGAGCGCGCGCGATGCGTCATCGGAGCTGAAGGGCTCGCTGTGCGCCCACAGGTTCCGAGTCTCGCGAAGCTCGGACGCGAAGCCCTGCTGGGCGCGGGAGAGCACGTCCTTGAAGTGATAGCCCTGCTCGGTAATGGCACGAAGCTGTACCTGTACGTCGTGCTTGGTCAGCGTGCGTAGTGGCCCGCCCCGGCGCTGGGCATCCTCTTTCGCCCACGCGGCGGGCCAGTCGGCGGTCTTGTAGGCCCGCGTCATGACCTCATCGACCTCGTCCAGGAGCCCCTCGGAGAGCAGGTCGAACGCCTTGCCTACTCGATCTCGGTTGTTCATCGCCATCGTTGTCTCCTAGAACCCAATACTTGGTGCCGACGTGGCTGCATACCGCGCCGGCCAATCCCTACTCATCGAAGTCTTCTTCCGCCGCTGCGGTGAGCTGCCTCCGAGCGATCCGCTCCTGTGCCTCCCGGTAGACCGCCTGGATACCAGCTTGGAGCTCTGCCTTGGGCGGCAGGGTCGTCCAATACTCCGCGACGACGATTCCGTCCTTGTGGAGTTCGAGCAGCTCGATCTGATCGCGGCTCGCCTCGGTACACAGGATGAGGCCGATGGCGGGTTCTCGTCCGCCTGGCGCTCGTGCCGGTCCAGCCACTTCAGGTAGAAGTTCATCTGCCCCTGGTAGCTCGGCTTGAACTTGCCGACCTTCAACTCCACCGCGATCAGCCGACGCAGTGGACGGGAGTAGAACAGCAGGTCGAGGTAGTAGTCGTCTCCGTCGAAGGTCATGCGCTTCTGACGTTCGACGAACGCCCACCCGCGCCCGACCTCCAGCAGGAACGCCTCCATGTCGTGGACCAGAGCTGATTCGAGGTCGTGCTCCAAGTAGGTGTCGGCCAGGCCTAGCATGTCCAGCAGCATCGGGTCACGGAAGGCATCGAGCGGGACAGCTGAGCCCTCGGGAATCTGGGAGTCGGCAATCTCGCGACGCTCGAACGCCTTGCGTTCGATGGCGTGCCGGAGCTCACGAACGTTGAGTCGGCGGCCGATGGTCTCCTTCACGTAGAACGCTCGCGCCTCCGCGCTGGCCAACGGCAGTAGCGCCTTGAAGTGGGTCCAGCTAACTTGTTGCCCCAGTGAGGCAACAAGTTCGGGCTCGGCGAACTGCTGGGAGAAGCGCACCATCCGGTAGAGGTTGGTCCGGTCGAAGCCGCGTCCATACCTGGAGGTCAATTGTTGCCCCAGCGAGGCAACAAGTTCCTGATCGTGCCCCGCCCGGCCCTCACGCAGCACGGCCACGTCGATCATCCGCCCGATGTACCAGTTCCGGAGAGTGAGCGTCGCGTCCACCTGAGTGGCCGCGAACGTCTGCGCCTGCTCAATCAGAGCCGACACCTGATCGACGAGCTCACCACCCGAGGCACTGACTGACTCCGCGATGGCCCGGAACGGAGTCAGGTCAGCGCCAGAGCGGCGCGCGCCTGCGCCGCGGCTTTGGGCTTGATCTCGCTGTCCGGGCATGACCTAATCCTCGTCCTCGTCGAAGTCGAACTCCTGCTGGGACGAGCGCGGCGTCGAGGCGTACTTGCGCGCCTGCTCGTTCACGTCACCCCAGGCACTCACCAGACCATTGAAGAGGATCGCGTCCTTCGTGTCCTTCTTCTTCTCGGCCTCGTGGAACAACAGGAAGCCCAACTCCTTCACCGCATCCAAGTTCACGCGCGTTTGAACTGACGGCAGCAGCTCCGCCACCTTGTCGGCACCGTCCTTCGCCATCACCGCGGCGAGACGAACCGTCGCCTCCCAGACGCTCACCCGCTCGTCGGCTGCTGCATCCCAAGCTCCTTCGAGCTGGACGGGCGGGAGCAGGCGTGCCTTGCCACCCTTCGCCTCGAAGATGCCGCCGCGCTCAAGTGCCCCAATCGACGTATCCGAAGACCGTGCGAGTTGATCCGCGATTCCTGAGTTCTCTTGGCCCCAGCCGTACTGCCGATACCACTTCACCGCGAACCGTGTATCGGGGTCGAAGTCGGACTCCTGCTCACCGAGAACTTCATCCAGCGTGGAGTTGATTAGCAGGAGGGCATCCTTCACGCTCATATCTGATCCATCGGCTTCCCGGACACGCGAAAATCGGGAAAAAACCGCGATCCCGGGGCCAATCGCTGCTTGGGCCAAGTCCACTGGCGCGATTGAACCCTGAATAAGCGTTCGGAGCGCCTCGGGCAACTCCGACTTCAGCGCAGCGACGAATGCGCGACGTGTTGTGGCGCTCGCGGTCGCCTCTCGGGGGCGACAGGCCAAGAGAATCGATGATGCAAGGGCATTTGTTCCCACGCTCACCATTCGGCCGCTGCGCTCGCTACGCATCGGCCAGGTTGCGTTGACCTCCCACCCTGACTCGATTAGCCCGCTCAAGAGCGTATGCCAGCCAGTCGAGGAAGTTCCTGTGTCGCGGGTGTCCTGCTGCTTGTAGGCGTAGTAGACGGTCATGGGGATGCCTGGCTCCGCTCCCTCGCGGATTCGTCGGAAGACCTGATTGAACCCTTGGACGAAGAACTTCTCGGCCCCATCGCGACCGCCGTGGCGATTCGGGTTCGCCACAAGTTCTCCGTCCTTCGGGGTGAGGAGGGTCCCCAAGACATCTGGGTGGACACCGCCGAGTGAGCGACGAAGCCACACGTAGAAGAAGTCTGAGAGGTCGGAGTAGCCGATGTTGTCGTAGTACGGCGGGTCAGTGCTCACAACGTAACCGGCGTAGTCACGAGTGGCCGCATCTGCTTGCTGAACGCGACCTGCCGCAGAGCTGGTTCCCATCGGCATGGCTGCGACGCCAGCCGCCACCCAGTCCACGTGTGTATAGAAGTGGCCGACTGAGTTCGAGAACGGGTTGATCTCGACATAGTCCCAGACCATGGGAAGAGCTTGGCGGGCGAAGGTGTCTCGCACCCCTTCGATTCCCGAAATCCAGCTGCAAATCGAAGATGACCAGTCCGACAGTTTGCTAAGGGCAAAGGCAAGGTATGTAGCGACGGCGTCCCCGTAGGCAACCGCTCCGCGCCCACCGGACTCAAAGCTCTCGCCTTCATGCATGCCTTGAGCGATCGCGTCCGCGATGACCTTGTCCCTAGCCTTTGTGATGAGGTCACTGATAGTCGTAAGAACCAGAAGCTGACGGTTCGTGAAGGCGTCCGCCCAGGTCGGCATGCCGTACATCGGGAGACGATCCACGTCATGGTTGCGGGTGGGAATCAACTGGTCGGGGACGTCCGTGGGTCGGTCCACGAGTGCAGCTTGGATGTGCTCTTCGCTTGGTTCGATATAGAGTCGGCGCCGCTCGCCCTCCGCGACAATCGCGATCAGGTGCACCCCTAGACGTCCGGCCCTTGCCTCTGCGCGAATGTAGTCGTTGTCGATCACCGTGCCGTCGCCCAGCGCGATGGCATTACCACGTCGCATTGTGCCGTCGTCGTCTTTGCTCGGACCGAACTTGTCATGGCGGATCGTGTACTTGACGGCTCCATCCACGACCTTTGCTTCGATCCAGGCTTCCCTGCCCTTCTTCTTGCTGAGCCACCAGGAACGCACCAGAGGCGTCTCGATCGGATTGAACGGGTTGGGGCTCCGTACGGTGCGAGCCCAGAGCCAGGCGATGACCGTATGCTCCGTCCCACCCGGCGCTACAACTTTCGGGTAGCTGTCTCCGACCTGAGCAAAGGCTTCGTCTCTGAGCCAGGCGCCATACTTCCTGACATCCTCGGCGAGACCTGATGCGTCAGCCCAGTCGACGGAGAGCGCCTGGGCACCGGGATGGACAGGTGGTTGATCTGCGAACCTTGTTGGAATCTCCAGCAGCCCTCGGGTCTTGAGAACCGCTACGGGATTCAAGTCGGACGCGAAGGTCTCCAGACCGAGTCGTTGGGCTTCCAGAGGTATCGCGCCTCCGCCAGCGAAAGGGTCGAGGAATCGAAGCTGACGGTCCGGTGTGGACCGTCGAATCTCGTGCCGTGCTTGTTCCAGTAGTGGCTTGTTATTTGAGTTCTCCCACTTCGCCAGCTCGGCTAGGAGCGCATGCAGGCGTGCCCTCTCAGCATCCTGCTGCTCGGGTGTAGCGAACTCCTCTGGACGCGAAGAAGGGTCATCAACCAGCTGCGCGAACAACACTGCCCTGGCTGCCGCAAGAGGTCTCGGCGCCCAGTACAGATGCATCGTTGCCGGGTGCCCTTTGCGAGGCACGGACTTCTCGTGTTGGGCAGCCTCGTTGATGGCATTCAGCGGTAGCGAGACTTCGATGAGCTTCTTCTTGGGTGCGTTGGTCACGGGGCTTCTCTCGCTGGCGTCGGGCTGGTTGTTGTCGGTGGGGTGGGTCATCGCGGTGGTGCTCCGCGTTCCCAGTAGTCGCGCCAGACCTCGTTGTAGGAACGGGTGGTCGCGGATGGCTCAAGGTGGGTGAAGGCGTCGCTCACGTAGCGCAACTGGTCGTTGGGAGCACCGCTGGTCGAGACCTCGACGAGGGCGAGCCGGTGCCGGTCGCCTTGGGTCTGGGCGAAGGTGATCTCGTTCGTGGTGATGGTGAACGTGTCGGAGCCTTCGATGCGGCCCTTGACCTCGATGTAGTGGACGAAGCCGCCTTTGTCGGTGGACTGGATGTCGTAGCCGGGGTTGTTGCGCGGCATCTCGACAGGTTCGCGCCCAAGTGCTCGCTCGGCGGCGAGCACGGCTTCGACCGCTCGACGCTCGACTTCCTCGGTCTGACGGGCGAAGGTCTGTGCTTCAGGCTCGTTGTCGGTCGCGAGGAGCGCACTGGGGATGACGAGAGCGGCCCCGCGGATGACGGCGGGTACGGCGACAAGGTTGGTGGCCTCATCGAGCTGTTCGAGCCGGTGGCTCAGCCGCTCATCGAGTTGTCGGGCACGAACGAGCGCGGTCTCGGCGCGGAGCCTGCCGACGGTGCCTCCTCGTTCGAGGGCTTCGAGGCGGTTGTGTTCTCGATCCCAGTGGTTGATCTCGGCCAGCAAGCGATCCTTGACCTGCGCCCGGGTGCGCGCGGTCTCGATGTCGAGGCGGGTCTTGATCTCGTCCATTCGGGGCTGGAGCCCTTCACGGTAGGCCCACGCGCGCACGAGCTTCTCGTGGTTCTGCCGCGCCCAATCGCTGCCCGCGATCTCCGCGATGGCTTCGGTCTCAGTCGAGTCCGGTCGGTCATAGTCGAGGTAGGGCGGTGCTGCGGACACGGTGACGGTGCCGTCTTGTTCGAGGAGTGGGTAGTCGAAGTGGTGAGAAACCGTGTCGGCATCGGCGGCGGTGTTCTCGATGCGCTGCTCGACGCTGAACATCAGCATCGGTGCGTCGGTCTGCTTGGTGCGCCGGTCGACCAGCACCGTGCCTTGCTTGAGAGTGGGGCCGAGGTCGTCGATGGTTGCCTCGATCACGGCGTGCAGCAGCGGGTGGCCTGGTGCGATGAGGGAGGCGTCGGCGAGCCCGTCGGGGTGCATGCGTGAGAGTTCGAAGGTGATGCGCTCGTACTGCTCAGCGACGGGTGCCCATCGGTTGAGGCGACGCGCCGTGTCGATGACGCGGGCCGGGACGCGGGTGATCTCGTAGCGGCCGTTCTCGCGCTTGCGGATGCGTCCGCCGAGCCGGGTGAGCGCGGGGAGGAAGAAGGCGGCGATGTAACCGGGCTGGAGTCGGCGTTCGCGGGCCTTCTCCATGCGTGCGCGAACTTCGTCGAGGTTGAGTGCGGAGAACATCTCGGGGTGGAGTGCGCGCTCGGCGAGCATCTCGTCGAGGCCGTGGGAGACGCCGGCGTCGATGATGCGGTCGAGCTTGGCCTTGACCTGGGGCTGGTCGCCGTAGCGGATTGCCTCGATCAGCAGGTCACGCAGCGACCGCTCTTGGAAGGCGTCGGCGTCGCCGAGCACGTTGAACAGGTTGCCGTTGTAGGCGATTGACATCTGGTCAATCTTCGCCAGCAGCCGGGTGAACACGTCGCCCTCGCGGGTGTCGCGGGCGAACATGTTCCACAGGTGGCAGACCTCGCGCTGGCCGATGCGGTGGATGCGGCCGAAGCGCTGCTCGATGCGGTTCGGGTTCCACGGCAGGTCGTAGTTCACCATCAGGTGCGCACGTTGAAGGTTCAGGCCTTCCCCGGCGGCGTCCGTGGCCAGTAGGACCACGGTGTCGGGGTTGTGGGTGAAGCGTTCGCGGGCGAGCTTGCGGTCTTCGCGGCGGGTGCCGCCGTGGATCGTGATGACCGAATCGGCACGCCCGAACTGGGCGGTGATCTTGGCTTGCAGGTAGTCGAGGGTGTCGCGGTGCTCGGTGAAGATGATGATCTTGCGAGCATCGCCGGAGCCGTCGTGGGTCAGGAGCTGCTCGTCGAGGATGGTGCGCAGCTGCACCCACTTCTTGTCATCGTCTTGCAGCCGGACGCGCCGGGCGACCTTGATGAGGTCTTCGAGGATCGCGATCTCAGCCCGCAGCTCGGGGATGGTCTGCGCGGCTGTGGCGAGATCGACAACCTGGTCTGCCTGTTCCTCGAACTGGGCGCGTTCCTCGTCGGTCGTCTCTTCGTGGAAGTCCTCGAAGTCGTCGACCGAGAATGCGGGCAGCGCGTCGCTTCCGAAGTCGAGCGTGGTCTTGCCTGTTGTCCATTCGTCGATGTGGGAGGAGATGGAGGTGCTGAAGCGTGCGTCGTCGGTGATGCGCTGCATGTCGCGCAGTTTCGTGTCGAGGCGTTGCTGGCGTCGTTCCAGGGAGCGCAGGATCGCTTCGGGGCTGGAGGCGAGGCGGCGTTGCAGCACGGTGAGGGCGAACCCGACGTTGTTGCCGCGCTTCTTGTCCCCGGCCTGTGCGATCCGCTCGGCCCGTCCCATCTCGGTGCGGACGTAGTCGGTGACCTGTTCGTAGAGGTCTCGCTCGGCCGGGCTCAGCTCGTACTCGACGGTGTAGGCCTTGCGTTCGGGGAACAGCGGCTTGCCCTCGAAGGTGAGCAGGTCTTCTTTCACCATGCGGCGCATCAGGCCGTCGGTGTCGGTGCGATGCACGCCTTGCCGGTACTGGCCCTCGAAGCGGTCGCGATCCAGCAGCGACATGAAGAGCTGGAAGTCCTCTTCCTTGCCCGCGTGCGGGGTCGCGGTCATCAGCAGGAAGTTGTGCGCGGTCTCCGAAAGCAGGCGTCCGAGTTTGAAGCGCTTGGTCTCATCGACTTCGCCCGCCCAGGAGGAGTAGTGGGCCGACATGCGGTGGGCCTCGTCAACGACGGCGACATCCCAGGTGACCTCGCCGAGCTGCTCGGTCAGGTCTTCGCTGCGGGAGAGCTGATCCATGCGGGCGATCAAGAACGGGTGCTCGGCGAAGACGTTACGGCCCTGGGCGCCATCGACCATCTGGCGGCTGAAGATCTCGAAGCGCAGGTCGAACTTCCGACTGAGTTCCTCCCGCCACTGCTCCACGAGCCCACCGGGAGCGACGATGATGGCGCGCTCGCAGTCCGAGCGCAGGATCAGCTCCTTCAGGTACAGCCCGGCCATGATCGTCTTGCCCGCGCCGGGGTCGTCGGCCAGCAGGAACCGCAGCGGAATGCGCGGCAGCAGTTCGTCGTAGACCGCGCGAATCTGGTGCGGCAGCGGGTCAACGTCCGAGCTGTTGACCGCGACCATCGGGTCATACAGCGCCGCGTACTTGATCCTCAGTGCCTCGGCTGCGAGCCGGAACTCGTCCGGGTCGGCATCGTAGGCCGGAGCGGAGTCGAAGTCACCCGCGACCTCGAAGCGTGCGGCGTCGGCGTCGGTGATCGCACGTGCGCCGCTGCGACCGGCGTCATCGCGGTAGAAGACCTCGAAGAGCTCGGCGTCGATAGGGTCGATGGCGATCAGGGTGACCGCCTGCCCCGGCACCAGGCCACGGAGGCGCTGGCCCGCGCGCAGCGTCGCGAGCGTCAATGTCGCGTCGGTCGTCGCGTCTGTCACGAGGTGCCTCCTTCCGGTTTTGGGCAGTGGATCAGGATATGGGGTGCCACCGACAAAGTGTCAGCGGCGGCTCGAAGTGAGCGACGCGCTCAGCCTGACGGGGAGGGTTCGGAGTCGGCGGCTGCGCCACCTCGTCGGACCCAGTCGTCGATCTCGCTGGCTTGGAACTTCCAGAGGCGTCCGACCTTGTGGGCGGGCATGGCCTTCTCGGCGATCCAGGTGTAGACGGTGTCTTTGGTGATCCCGAGGTGGGCGGCGATGTCGTCTGCGGACAGCCACGTTGGTCCTCCCTCGCTCTATGGCCCTGGCAGGCCAACACTCACGATGATACCGGTGGAGCTGCGGCTTGAGTTGGGTTTCTCCGGGCGTGGCCGAACGAGATGGGTGCCGAGGGTGGTCGCTCCGTTCTGCCGATCAGTGCAGGACGCGGGCCTTGAGCCAGGTGGTCACTGTCTCGTGCCACAGGTCGGGGTCGGCGTTCCAGCAGAGGGTGTGGCCAGCGTCGAAGGTCGCCAGATCAACAAGGTCCGGTCGCGCGTCGCGGAGTGCTTGTGAGAGCCGGATGGGTACGGAGTCGTCTCGGGCGCCGTGGAGGATCAGGGTCGGCGTAGGGAGGTCTTCGGCTCGGGCGGTCCAGTCGAAGGTGCGAAGTGGGATGAGGCCCGGCAAGCCGACCGTGCGAGCCGGTGGGCCGATGGTGAGCCACGGGATCGCGAGGTGTCCGGCTGCTGCGGGCAGTCCGCTGCGGACGCAGTTGGCCTTGATGACTTCGGTCCAGTTGAGGACTGGTGAGTCGAGGACGAGCGCGGCGATCAGTCCCTCGCGTCGGGGGTGGTCGGCGAGTTGGAGGGTGATGGCGGCGCCCATTGACCAGCCGAAGAGAACGATCTGTTGGGCTCCGCGTCGGACGGCGTATCCGATGGCTTCGTCAACGTCTGCTGCCTCGGTGTGGCCGAGGGTTGTTCGGCCGGTGCCGACGGTTGGCCCTTCTGCGGTGTTGCGGTAGCTGACGACGAGGGAGGTGTAGCCGAGTTCGGTTGCGGCGAGGACGCCGCGGAGGGTGCCGGCTCGGGTGCTGCCGAGGCCGTGGATGTGGATCGCCCAGGTTGAGGGGTCGCCGTCGATGCGCCAGGTCGGGCATGGCCCTGCCGGGGTGGTGATGGTGATGTCACGTACGTGGAGTCCGGCGTCGGCTGGGGTGGCGTAGTAGATGCCGCTCCAGGAGGCACGGTCGCCGGCCTGCGGGGTGAGGCCGGGTGAGGTGGCCCTGATCCTTCGCGCGACGCGGGTGTGCCCGTGATCGGTGATCTCGGTGGAGAGCTGGACCCAGCCGCCGTGCTCGAACCAGAGGTTGTAGATGCCGGGTGCGGTGGTCTGGTCTGTGCGGTCGAGCACGATCAGGTCGCCGTTGCCGTCACGCTCGACGCCTCGGACGGTCAGGTCGAACGTGCGCGGGCCAGCGGGTGCGGTGAGCCGTCGCGCGATGACGTACCCGACCCCTGCCGTCGCTGCTGCCGCGATCCCGCCGCCGAGGGCGATGCGGCCGATCACGATTCCCGCTCCTCGACGTAGGGAACGGGCGAGGTCGTCGGGACGGTGGTGTCGCTTCCGACGAGGTGGCTCTCGGCGCGTTCGAGCAGGTCACGGTCGTCGGCGCTGGTGGCGAAGGTGATACGGGGGTCGATCATTGCGTCGCGGATTTCGACGATCACGCGGTGGAGGTGTCCTTCGGGGTCTTCGCTGTTGGCGGCGAGGGGGTCGGCCTGGCTCAGCCCGGGCCGCGCGAGCGTCGCTCGATGCCAGAGCGGCTCCAGCTGCGCTGTGTACGCGATGGTGTGCCTCTGCCGGGCGTGGTGCTGCGCCCGGCGGACGGCGGGCTGGACCGTGAACCCGGCGCAGAGGAACAGGAAGGTGAAGATGGACAGCGGGTCGTAGGCAGGCTGGATAGCGTGCATGAGGTCGAGGTGGCCGGTGGCGTGGGCAATATCCATGACGATCACGGCGAGGCAGAGCGCGACACCGAACGTCGATCCCAGGCTCAGCAGTGCGGCGGGCAGGCGCTGGATGCCGCTGCTGTGCCGGTACTGCCGTGCAGCGAGGACGAGCATCGTCGCGATGACGAGTGTTCCGTAGCTGAAGTTGATGATCGAGTAGACCGCGGCTGCTGGCTGCGCGCCGAGGTCGCTCATGAATCGTGTCGTGGTGGTGCCGCGGTCGATGGACAGGAACGATGAGGTGATCGCGAGCAGTGCGATGAGCAGGACGGGTGCGCTGACGGCGGCGCGGACGAGTCTGGGCCGGTACTCGCCGGACTTCATGACGCCGCGCCCGAGGAAGAAGAGCCCGGTCATCAGCAGGGCGTCCGCGATCAGCGTCGCGATGTTCGTGCCGCCGAAGAGCGGATCGACGACCGCGTAGATGGCATCGACGTTGAGCGTCATCGCGATGGCGATGGTGAGGGCGGCGTAGGTGACGCTGCGGTCGGTGCGTTTGCGGCGGAAGATGAGCAGGCTCGCCACGAGCGCCCACATGAGCGTCGCGACGAGCGTCTGGATCATCCGAAGACCTCCGAGTAGGCCGATTCGGCGAACACCGCCCCTCGGATGCCTGCGGCGAGCCGGTCCGCGAGGGACTCGGCGGCGATCTCGGTTTCGCTGTCGAGGTCTTGCCGACTGAGCAGGCGTGCGCGGGTGTACGGCGGGATGTTGGGCAGCAAGACTTCCTCGACGGCGCAGTCGTCGCCGTCGCAGTGGCCAAGGATCATGTGGGCGAGTTCGTGGAGCACGAACTGCTGACGGTGCAGCGGGGGCGGGAGGTACGCACTGTCGAGATCGACGAAGAACGAGCCCCGCTGGTCCGGTGGGCGTTCCAGGTGTTCGCATCCGGCGACTGGACGACGAGCCAGCTTCACCAGGAACTCGTAGCGCGTGGGCTCACGACAGCAGCGTCGCCGCGACGACCATCCCGACCCATCGGCAAGTCGTCGGTGCATCGGATGCTGACGAACCCGTACTACAAGGGCAGCGTCCGCTACCAGGGCGTCACCTACGCCGGAGCGCACGAGGCGATCGTCCCCAACGAGGTGTGGGATCAGGTGCAGACCGTGCTCGGCACGCACCGCTCGGCCGCGGATGCGACGCAAGTCCATGAGCACTACTTGAAGGGCACCGTGTTCTGCGGGCAGTGCGGGTCGCGGCTGCTGGTGTGCAACGCGAAGAGCAGCCAGGGCACGATCTACCCGTACTTCGTCTGCGCCAGCCGTCACGGCGGCAGAGGCAACTGCACCCGGCAGGCGATGCTCATTGAGCAGGTCGAACGACTCATCGAGCGCTTCTATACCAAGGTGCAGATCGACCCGGAAACGATCGAGGTGGTCTCGGCGATGCTCCATGCCCGGTTCGACGAGATGATGGCGGAAGGCGCCGCCGAGCTCGCCGACCTCGCGTCCCGGAGAGCCCAGCTCGAAGGCGAGCAGCAGAAGCTGCTCCAAGCCCACTACGCCGGAGCGATCCCGCTCGACCTCCTCAAGCGCGAGCAGGACCGGATCACCGCGTCGTTGGAGACGATCGAGCACCGGATCACCGCGCACCACGGCCACTACGCCGCTGCGCGAGAGAACCTCGACGACTCCCTGAAACTGCTGTCGAACGCCGCCGACATCTACGAGCACGCCGACGACGCGAACCGTCGGCTCCTCAACCAGGCGCTGGTCAAGACGATCTACATCGACGAGGACAACGACGTGCGCGTCGGCTACCGCAACCCATACGACGGGCTGAGTATCCCCGGCCTCCACGCCGACGCCCTGAGCTGGGCCGCCGAGGCAAAGAGAATGGGCCAGGCTGAACCCTCGACCAAGGGCGGACCCTTGGCCGCGAGTTCAAACCTGACCCGTTTGGGGTGGCTAACGGGACTTGAACCCGCGACCCCCGCGACCACAACGCGGTGCTCTACCAGCTGAGCTATAGCCACCATCGCTGCCAGCAGGCAGCATCGACCATTCTAGGGCGGTCCCAGGCCGGTGGGCAAACCGGGTGGGTGTGATGAATCCCGCACTCCACCGGCGCCGTGCAGCCTGTGCCTCGCACCTCGGCCGCTGTTGCCCTGCACTCGCCGCCGACAGCAGGAACAATGCCTGCCCGCCCCCGCCCCGACGGTTCCTCCACGAACGCTGAGGAACGCAACGATTGGGTCGCCGAAGGGTAACTATTCGGACTCGGACGCAGTCATGCCCGGAGCACGTTCGTATGCTTGTCTCCGTCGTCGTCGCCGCACGCCTCCCCGTCTCCGAATCCCGAACCGAGGTCACCCGCTCCATGCCCATCGCCCAGGTGCACGTCTCCGCCGATCGCTCGGCGGAAGCGACCGTGGATGGTGCCACCTCCCACCATCCCGACCTGGGTGCTGCCATGACCCGGCTGACCGCGCTCGCCCGCGAGGGCGGTCAGCCCGTCACCCTCGAGATCCACGACGCCGGCACCGTGCGCACGCTCCACATCGATCCGAGCGGCCGCGTCTCCATGCAGGCCGCACCGCTCGCACCCTCGCAGCAATCCGCACCCTCGCAGCCGGCCGTACCCTCGCAGCAGTCCGAGATCCCGACCGCCGCGCCGGAGGAGCCACCCGCGCCTGAGGAGCCCGCCTCGTCGGATGCCACGCCGCCGCGCGCCAGCACGCCCGACGGCTATCCGATCGGCACCCCGTACTCCGGTCCGGCCGCTCCCGGCGCGAATGCGCGCACCCGCCGCCGGGCCCAGCGCCAGGCCGACCGCCGGACCGCGGCGCAGTCCGCGCGCAGTGCGCCCACCCGCTCGAAGGCCCCCGACAGCGGGGCCGCTCGGCATCACCCCCGTCGGTCGCGGGTGCGCGGTCTCACCGCACCGACGATCGTTCTCGCGGTCATGCTCGTCGTCGCGCTCGGCGCCTATTTCCTGCCCCGGATCATCGGCTCCCCCGACGGGCTGACCCCGCAGAGCATCCCGGCCGGCAGCACGAACACCTCTGAGGACTCGCTCGCCCTCGAGGACGGCCGGACCCCGGTCCCCGGTTTCGCCGCCCAGCCGACGTGGGAGTCCGAGGTGCCGGCGACCGCCTCGGTCACGGCGACGGGCCGCGGCGTGCTCGTCGTCGACGGCAACGCCCTCGCCGTCCTCGACCCGGAAACCGGCGAGTCCCGGTACACGGAGGACATCGACGCGCCGATCAGCTTCGCGGTCGACACCGTCATCGATGGCGAGCGCGCGCTCGTGTGGCGCACCGGAGACCGCGCCCAGGCCCTGTTCGACGGCGAGACCGCCCCGATCGAGTACACGATCCCGGACGACGCCCGCATCTCCTCGGCCGGCACGAGCGTGCTCATCAAGGAGGGCAACTCCCTGTCGACCTTCACCCGCGACGGCCTCACCGCGATCCCCACCCCGGACCCGGGGTACACACCGATGGCGCTCGACGGCACCGCGCTCATCAGCGCGGAGTTCTCCGGCACGGTGACCACGACGGACGTCGACACCGCCGAGAGCTCCGAGATCCTCCTCGAGAGCCCGTCCGACGACCTGCAGATCTTCCGCTGGGTGACCGCCGGGCACGGCAAGATCGTGTCGCTGTGGGGCGAACCGGGCGCGAGCGCGACGAGCGGCCACCGGATCCAGCTCGTCGTCCACTCCGCCGCGGACGGTCGCATCTTCTCCACCGTGTCGACCACGACCGACGCGGTGGGCGAGGCGAACTGGGTGCGCGGGCAGGGATACCGCCTGGCCGTCATCGGCCCCTACCTCTTCACCGTCGACGGCGGGCTGCTCGTGCGCAACGCCACCGCGCACCACCTGCGCATGGCCGAGCCGCGCGGGGAGATCGTGCCCTCGTCGATCGACGACACGCGGTACCTGCTCCACGGCAACACCGCGTGGCGCTCGGACGCGAATCTGCTCGCCGTCACCGACTCCGGTTCCCACGCGATCGTGCGCACCGGCCAGGACCGGGTCGTCGGCTACCCCGCCCAGTGAACCCGGCGCCGCATGGGCGCGAACCGCGCCGCGCACGAATTGCGGTCGTTGTGTAAGCGTCGCTTTCGTCTTCTACGCACCGTAGTCGTTACGATGAACACAGGAGCGTCACAGCCGTCCCCCGCTCGGCCACCACCCTGATCGAACGCCGGCGACGACGACCCCGGGCCACACCCCGGAACTCCTCCATTCGATGTCGACCCCGAGGACCGCACGTGCGCCCCAGCCCGATGATCGGCCGCACCGCCGCCGCCGTGGGCGTCGCTGCGCTCCTCGCCGGCGGTTCCGCGATCGGGGCGGCAGCCGTTCCGACGGCCGGGCCCGCACCCGCTCCCCCGGCATCCGAGTCCGACACCGCACCCGAGGCGCCCGCCCCCTCACCGCAGCCCACGAACGTTCCGGGCCCCGCCGCGATCCCGACGGAACCGGCGCCGGAGGCTCCGCAGCAGGAATCCCCGCAGGACGTTCCGCAGGACAGCGGCACCGATGCCGAGGCGCCCGCGGAGGACCCGGAGATCGGCCCGAGCGAACCGGGCTCGGACCCGAGCGATGACCCCGGCCTGGGGCCGGTCGATCCGACCGCAGATCCGACACCGGAACCGACCGCAGATCCGACGCCGGGCCCGACCGCGGCACCGGAGCCGACGGATACGCCGACGTCCGAGCCGACGCCCGACCCCAGTCCGACGGAGACCGCCTCCCCGACACCGGGCCCCACTCCCACGGACACCTCTTCTCCGTCGGCGACAGCCGCGCCCACGCCGACCCCGACTCCCACGGGCGACCCGGAGAACCCCGGCGATGGTGGAACCGATCCGGATGAGGGGACTCCGAGCGGCACCCCCACCCCGGAACCCACCCCGGCTCCGAGCTCCCCTGAGCCCGAACCGACCCCGGAACCCACCCCGACTCCGAGCTCCCCTGAGCCCGAACCGACCCCGGATGACCCGGGGCGCGACGATTCCGGACCGCGCGACGACTCCGATGACCCCGACGACAGCGGTGACGAGCCGGCCGACCCCGAGTCCGACGACTCCGGTCCGGGAGCGGACGACCGCGGTTCCGGATCCGGCGAGCGGCGACCGCGGACGAACGATCCGGTGACCGGCAGCGGCGGCTCCTCGGGCACCGAGGTCCCCAACAGGGCCGGCACCGACTGGGCTCCGCAGGCGGGGAACTCGGGCCAGGCGCTGAACGAGGACTACTCCGATCCGGTGCCGCAGGCTCCGGGCTCCCAGGACGACCAGGACGTCATCAGCGACGGGACCGACGACGCGACCCCTGATCCCGACACCGACTCCGATATCGATGCCGCCGGTGACGCCACCGGGTTCGGCTTCAGCTGGCCGCTCGCAGCGCTCATCGCCATCGGCCTGCTGTGCCTGGCCTTCATCGCCTTCGTCATCGGCCGTCGCGGCTCCGACGAGCACTGAAGCCCCCGCGGCCCCGACCGAACCACCCCGAACCGGACTGCCGTCGAGGCTTCACCGGGCTGTCGCGCCCCCAGCTCCCGGACCCCGCACATGGGCACCGCCCAGGTGCCCGGCACATGAGAAAGCGCCCGCCCTGGTCATCAGACCTGGACGGACGCTTTCGGTGGTACACCCCCCGGGACTCGAACCCGGAACCCACTGATTAAGAGTCAGTTGCTCTACCAATTGAGCTAGAGGTGCGCAACGAGTCACCACTATACACTCACTCCGAGGCCGACGAGAACTCGAATCCGGAGAATGTGGCACGTTTCACTCCGGGCACCGGATCAGAGGTAGAGCCCGGTCGATTCGTCGCCGGCCTGCTGTCCGATCGCGTGGACGTCGCGCTCCCGCAGGAGCGTGTACGCACTGCCCTCGAACTCGACCTCGGCGCGGTCCTCGGGATCGAAGAGGATCATGTCGCCCAGGCTCACCTGGCGGACGTGCGGACCCGCGGCGACGACCTCTCCCCAGCCGAGCCGGCGGCCCACCGCCGCGGTGGCGGGGATGACGATCCCGGCGCGGGACTTCCGCTCGCCCGATTCCCGATCCGGCTGGACGAGGATCCGGTCGTGGAGCATCCGGATCGGGAGGCCTGCGGAATCAGGCACGCGACTTCCGGATGGCGAGGAAAGTGACGAGTGCGGCGACGCTGAGGATCACACCGCCGATGAGCGCCGCGCGATCCGACTTGACCGAGCCGTCGTCGGCCACGAGCACGGACTTGGCGCTCTCCGCCGCGCGGTTCGCCAGCGCCGAGGGGTGCACCCGCCCCATGAGCTCGTCGACATTCGCGGCGAGGCGCTGTTCGCGCAGGCGGATCGATTCGACGAGCTGGGCCTTGTCGGCGGAGTCGACGGTGACGTCGGAGGTGTAGACGTTGCTGCTCATGGTGATGTGTCCTCGGGTCGGCGGGTGTGGCGGTGCCGCGCCCCGCGCCCAGAGCCTGCAGTCGCCGCTGCTGCGCCCGGGTGCCGCACCGTATCCTTCGCCCCTGAGCTTACCGAATCCCGGCGGCTATGGTTGAACCGGACAGACCGCCAGAGAAAGGACTCCATCGTGCCCCGCCTCGAGATCGGCGACACCGCCCCGGACTTCACCCTGCCCGATTCCACCGGCGCCCCCGTTACGCTGTCGGACTACCGCGGCCGCCGTGTGGTCGTGTACTTCTATCCCGCGGCCATGACCCCGGGCTGCACCACCCAGGCATGCGACTTCCGCGACTCCCTCGCCGCGCTCGAGGCCGCCGGCGTCGCAGTGCTCGGGGTCTCACCTGACTCCCCGGAGAAGCTCGCGAAGTTCGTCGAGAAGGAGGGGCTGAACTTCCCGCTCCTGTCCGATCCGGACAAGGAGATGATGAAGGAGTGGGGCGCGTTCGGCGAGAAGAAGAACTACGGCAAGGTCGTGCAGGGCGTCATCCGCTCCACTGTCGTGATCGACGCCGAGGGCACGGTCGAGCACGCTCAGTACAACGTCAAGGCCACCGGGCACGTCGCCCGGCTCCGCAAGCAGCTCGGCCTCGACTGAGCGCTGCCGTCGCACCGGGGCACCTCGAGCACGGCTCCACCTGCTCGTGGGATAGGATCTCGGTGCGACTCGCGCGAGTGGCGGAATCGGTAGACGCGCTGGATTTAGGTTCCAGTGTCTTCGGACGTAGGGGTTCAAGTCCCCTCTCGCGCACACCTCGGCCCCGGCCCGCTCCCCCCGGCACCGCAGCGCCGGGGAGCGACCGATCTCAACCCTGGTCGGGCTGCAGGTCCGTGCCCGGGTCCTCGTCGGGCCGGTAGCGCGGGACGTTGGAGATCTTGCCCTCGTGCTGCATGTCGCCGGGCCGCTCCCCGATCGCCGGCTGCCGCTGGGACGGGAAGTCCTTGAGGTCTCCGGTCTTGTTCGCGTCCCACTCCTCGAGGGTGAGCGGCGTCTGCAGCCACAGCGTGACGAGCTCCGCGCAGGCCCTGAGGGAGTCGACGTGCGTGCGCTCCCAGCCGTGCGAGGCATCGAGTCCGAACGCCAGGAGCGCCGCGCGCGCCCCGGCACCGGCCTCGAGCGCGGCGGCGACATCGGAGCGGTAGAAGTGGAAGATGTCGCGGGCCACCGGCAGCTCGTGGCGCTGGGCCAGCGTGATGAGCTTGCGGGTGAGGTGGTAGTCGAAGGGCCCGTGCATGTCCTTGAGCGGGATCGTGATGCCGTACTCGATCGCATTCTGACCCGGCGCGCACACCGCGTTGTCGATCGACACGAGCTCTGCGACGTCGTCGGACACCCCGGACGAGGCACCGTGGCCGACCTCTTCGAAGATCGTCACCATGATGCTCGTCCGGTGCGGCAGGCGCAGACGGCCCTCCTTGACGCTCTTCGCCGCGGCGAGCGCGATCGCGACCCCGGCCTTGCCGTCGAGGTGGCGGGAGTTGATGTACCCGGAGCGGGACCGCTGCGGCCCGGCCATGAGCGCCACGGTGTTCCCGATCTCGATGCCGAGCTCCTCGAGCCCCTCCCTCGACTCGACGCGCTCGTCGACGCGGACTTCGACGTGCTCCCAGCCGACGCCCTGCGTGTCGATCTCGTCGCCGAACGCGTGCCCGCTCGACTTGAGCGGCAGGATGGTGCCGGTGTAGACGACGTCGGGGAACTCGGTGACGATCTGCACCCGGGCGCCCTCGGCGAAGCGTGCGGAGAAGGTGCCGACCGGCACCACTGAGAGGCGCCCGTTGGGCTTGAGACCCGACACCATGCAGCCGATCGTGTCGGCGTGCACGACGAGCGAGCGGTCGAAGGTCTCCGTCTCCCCCGGCAGGTCGACGATGAGGGTGCCCTGCCGGGTCACCGTCGAGTCGAGTCCGAGGTCGTTGACGATGTCGCCGATGTACTGCATGACGGCGTCCGTGCGGCCGGACGGGCTGGGGGTGCGCAGCAGCCGGAACAGGATGTCGACCATCCACTCGGTGTCGATCTCACCGGTCGACAGGTCCTGGAACCCGGTGAGGTTCGCCTTGCCGAGCTCCTGCACGTCGATCGTCCGGTCGTCGCTCGGTGCGGTGCCGGCCCGGGCGGTGCCGGTGGTGGTCGTGTCCGTTCCTGCGGTGTCGGTGCCGACCGCATCGATCCCGGCGAGGTCGTCCGTATGGTCCTTCATGGTGCCTCCTGCTGCGTTCTCACTGCTCACGGCAAGAGTAGCGGCTCGACGAACCGCCGGTGAAACGGTCTCGGGCGGCGGCGCGCGGGGACCTCAGTTGACGGGGTCCTGCGGCTTCTCCGGCTGCCAGGTCCACGGGGTGCGGGCGGAGTTCGGGAACAGGTAGTCGATGAACTCCGCCGGCACGGGCTGCGGTTCGTGGTTCGCCAGCCCGGGACGCTCATTGGCCTCGATGAACACGTACTCCTCGCCCTCGACGTCGGGCACGAGCAGGTCGATGCCGCTCACCGGGATGTCGATCGCCTTGGTGGCGGTGAGCGCCGCCTGGGCGAGGGCTGGGCTGAGCCGGTCGGTGACGTCGTGGATGGTGCCGCCGGTGTGGAGGTTCGCGGTCCGGCGGACCTGCAGCCGCTCCCCCGCCTCGAGCACGTCGTCGAAGGTGTAGCCGCCCTCGCGCACGGTCGCCTCGGTCGCGTCGTCGAGCGGGATCTTCGACTCCCCGCCGGTCGCGGCGGCGCGCCGCTTCGAATGGCGGCGGATGAGTTCGTGGATCGGCGTCTCGCCGTCGCCGACGATCGTCGCCGGCCGGCGGATCGCCGCCGCCGACACGCGGCCGTTGATGACGAGGATCCGCAGGTCGTCGCCCTCGGCGAACTCCTCGAGGAGCACCTCGGAGCCCTCGCCCCCGGCGCGCCGGAGCGCGTCCTTGAGCTGCTTCTCCGTCTGCACCCCGATGGTGATCCCGGCGCCCTGCTCACCGCGCACCGGCTTGACGACGAGAGCGCCGACCTCGTCGAGGAACTCGACATCCTCCTGATCGAAGGTGGCGCTGCGGCCCCGGGGCACGCGCACCCCGGCCTTCTCCACGATCTTGCGGGTGACCCGCTTGTCCTCGCACCGGCTCATCGCCACCGCGGTGGTGTACTGCGACAGGGATTCCCGGGTGATGACGGTGCGGCCGCCGTGCTCGAGCTGGATGTAGCCGGTGTCGGCGTCGAGCACGGTGACGCGGATGCCGCGGCGGATCGCCTCGTCGGCGATGATCCGCGAGTACGGGTTGAGCTCCTCGAGTCCC
The DNA here is from genome assembly GCF_005280295.1 of Brevibacterium sp. CS2. Taxonomy (GTDB): domain Bacteria; phylum Actinomycetota; class Actinomycetes; order Actinomycetales; family Brevibacteriaceae; genus Brevibacterium; species Brevibacterium pityocampae. The sequence goes on from NZ_CP040020.1 coordinate 22,145, forward strand.
TCGATCTGCCGCTTCGCGTACAGCTTCTCGTTGATCGCGTTCTTGCGCTTGATGCCGTAGACCGGGGTGCGGTCGAAGCCGAGCCGCTCGTAGAGCTTGATCGCGCCCTCGTTGTCCCACATCACCGACAGGTCCATGAACGCCGCGCCGGCATCGCGCATCCGATGGGCGAGGGTGATCGCGAGCTGCTTGCCGAGCCCGGCGTGGACGGTCGCCGGATCGACGGCGAGGCACCACAGCGAGGAACCGCGGTCCGGGTCGTCGAACAGCGCCCGGTGGTCCACGCCGGTGACGGTCCCGATGATCTCCCCGTCGGCGGTGTCGACCGCGACGAGGTACTGCACCGCGGGGTTGTGGTTGTGGTTGTCCCACATCACCTCGACATCGGCGGGCACCATCTGCCGGAGCACGTAGATCCGGTTCATCCGCTCGGCCTCGTCCTTCGTGCGGACGGGGCGGATCTCGATCCCCGGGATCGGGGTCGACTCCGGGATCTCCCCGGTGAGGTCGAGCCGGTACGTGTGGCTCGGGTCGATGAAGTACTCCTCCGGGTGGAGTGCCACGAGCACGTGCGGATCCTTGAGGTACATGCAGATGTCGCGCGTGCCGCCGGCCTCGTCGCGCAGCACGCGGCCGATCTCCTCGATCTCCGAGAAGGTCTGGCCGAAGACCAGTCGGCCCCAGCCCAGCTCCTGGATCACGTCGGTCTTCATCGATGTCTCCTGTTCGCCGGCACCGGTCGGGACCGGGCCGGGGTGGGCGGTGGGCTCGGTCGCCGGCTCAGGCGGCCGGCCCCGTGATGCCGTGGCTCTGGAACCACAGCTCGAGCAGCGCGATCTGCCACAGGCGGTTGCCGCGCAGCGGGGTGAGGTTGCCGTTCGGGTCCTGGAGCAGCTGTGCGACGGCGTCCTGCTGGAACAGCCCGCGGTCCCGGGCGGTCTGCCCGGTCACGGCGTCGGTCACCATGTCGAGGTAGGGGCCGGCGAGGTGCTTGAGCGCCGGCACCGGGAAGTAGCCCTTGGGCCGGTCGATGACGGCGGCCGGGATGACCTTCCGGCCGGCCTCCTTGAGCACGCCCTTGCCGTCCTGCGCGGTCTTGAGCCGGGCCGGGCACTGCGCGGCGAGCTCGACGAGGTCGTGGTCGAGGAACGGCACTCGCGCCTCGAGGCCCCACGCCATCGTCATGTTGTCCACGCGCTTGACCGGGTCGTCGGTGAGCATGATCTGGGTGTCGATCCGCAGCGCCTTGTCGATCGCGCTCGACGCGCCCGGGTGCCGGAAGTGGGCGTCGACGAATTCGCCGGACACGTCCGAGCCGGCGAGGAACCGGGGGCTGACGAGCTGCGCCATCTCCTCGTGGCTGCGGTCGAAGAACGCGCCCCGGTAGCTCGCGAGCGCGGCCTCCGGGTCGGTGCCGGCGGCGTACATCGGCGGGTACCAGTGGTAGCCGGCGAACACCTCGTCGGCGCCCTGCCCGGACTGGACGACCTTGACGTGCTTGGCGACCTCCTCGCTGAGGAGGTAGAAGGCCACCGCGTCGTGGGAGACCATCGGCTCCGACATCGCGTGGATCGCGTTGCCGAGCGCCGGCAACATCCGCGCGGTGTCGATCCGGATCTGGTGGTGGCGGGTGCCGAAGTGCTCGGCGATGACGTCGGAGTACTTGAACTCGTCGCCCTCCTCGCCGCCGGCGGCCTCGAAGCCGATCGAGAAGGTGTTGAGGCCGTGCTGGCCCTCCTCGGCGAGCAGGCCGACGATGAGGCTCGAGTCGAGCCCGCCGGAGAGCAGCACGCCCACCGGCACGTCGGCGACGAGGCGGCGGCGCACCGCGTTGCGCAGGCTGTCGAGGATCGCGTCCTCCCAGTCGTTGTCCGACCACTCGGCCTTCGCTGGGTCGTCCTCGTAGATCGGCTCCCAGTAGGTCCGCTCGGTGCGGGTGCCGTCGGGCTCGATCCACATGAGGGTGGCCGGTGGGAGCTTCCGCACCCCCTGGAGCATGGTGTACGGCGCGGGCACCACGGCGTGGAAGGTCATGTAGTGGTGGAGGGCGACGGGGTCGATCCGGGTGTCGACGCCCCCGCCGGCGAGGATCGCCGGGAGGGAGGAGGCGAAGCGGAAGGCGCCGTCGACCTCGGCGTAGTAGAAGGGCTTGATGCCCAGGCGGTCGCGGCCCACGAGCACGCGGCCGGAGCGCTCGTCGAACAGCGCGAAGGCGAACATGCCCTTGAGGCGGTGGACGAAGTCCTCGCCCCACTGCGCGTAGGCCTTGAGGATGACCTCGGTGTCGGAGTGGCCGCGGAAGGAGTGGCCGAGCCCGCGGAGCTCCTCGAGGAGCTCGGGGTAGTTGTAGATGCAGCCGTTGAAGACGATGCTCAGGCGCGTGTCCGGGTCGTGCATGGGCTGGGCGCCGGCCTCGGAGAGGTCGATGATCGCGAGCCGGCGGTGGCCGAAGACGACGTGGTCCTTCTCGTAGAGGCCGTGGCCGTCGGGGCCGCGGGGGATCATGACCTCGCTCATCGCCTGGACCGCGGCGCTGTCCGGCGCGTGGACGGTCCCGATCTCACCACAGATTCCGCACATGGCCTCTCACATCCTTCTCGTCGGCGTCCCGGAGCTCGTCCGGATTCTCATCCTATCGGTTCGGGCACGGTGCCGGTTCGGGCGGACGGGGAAGGTGGGCGAGGTCACGGCGGCTCCGCCGAGGAGAGCCGAGCTGGTCCCGGTCGCAGCAAGGCGGCCTGTGCCGTCACGCCGGGACTGCGGCGCTCACCACGGTGAATCGGCGGTCGCGCGCCCACTGCACGGAGGTCCCGAAGACGCGGTCGACGATCGGGCGGTACCGCAGGTGCGAGTTGAAGACGCAGACGAGGCGCCCACCGGGGGCGAGCAGCTCGTGCGCCCGGTGGATGAGGGTCCGCGCGGTGCCCGTCTCGATGGTCGTCCCGTCATGGAACGGCGGGTTGAGGACGACGAGGTCGAACATGCCGGCCGCGACTGCCTCGGCTCCCGCGCCCCAGGGCAGCGGAGCTGTCGCGTCCTGGAGGAGGAGCCGCGGACAGGTCGGCTGCGAGTGGTGCGGGTCGGCGGCACGAGCCCGTGAGCCGTTCCCGTCAGGCGTCCCGGCGGCGCAGGTCACCGTGGCCGAGGCGATCGCCGCCCGGGACACGTCCACACCGGTGAGTGCCGCTCCGGGGTGGAGCGCGCCGAGCGCGGCGAGCAGCCAGCCGTTGCCGCAGCCGAGGTCGAGGATACGGCGGGGCGCCACCGGCTGGTCGGCGTCCGTGGGAACGGGTTCCGCTGCCGCGGGCGGGGAGCCGTCGGCTTCGGGCAGGTCCGTCGCCGGTGCCGCCGGGCCGAGGTGGCTGCGGACGGCGTCGAGGAGGAGCTCGGATCCGGGGTCGGATGTCGGGCCGCCGAAGCAGGCGCCGAACGCGCTCACCCGGATGTCCGGGATGCCGGGGACCCGCGTGCTCACGGCAGCGGTCCGCGGGGCGGGGATCCGATCGGAGGCACCCGGGACCGGAGCGTGCGATGCGGTTCCCTGCGAAGCCGCGCTCCGCGGTCGCGAGGCGATGAGGAGTCGGGACTTCGCGCGGCCGGGCGACACATCGACGCGGTCGTAGAACTTCGCGAGCTCGGCGTTGAGCCCCCGGCTCATGTGCTTGTCGCGTCCGACGACGACGAACTCCGCGGCCACCGGGGCGAGCACCTCGAGGTACTCGTCGAGCACCCGCACCGCCTTCGGTGCGGAGAGGATCACCCGGCAGGGCCCGGGGAGGGAGCGCGATGCCTCGGCGAGCGCCCGCAACCCGGGGGTGGGCTGCACGGATGCCATCCGCTGGATGCGTGATCCGACCGCCTCGACCGCGTCGACGGCCCGGCGCGCGGACTCCTCGGCTGCGATCGAGTCCGCGTAGGCGACGACCGGGCCGGCCCCGGTGAGTGCGACCACGAGAGCGAGGGCGCCGCTCGCGTCGTCGAGGACGATCGAGCCGGGTGCCGGAGTGTCAACCCCGTCAGTTCGGTCGGTGCCCGCTCCGTCCGTGCCGTTTCCGTCCGTCCCCATCGTGGCGGCCTCCGCACCGCTTCCCGCCGCCGGTCGGCCGGAGACGTCGAGCACCCCGGCAGCGCGGCCCGTCAGGTACTCCTGGACCAGGCGCGCATCGGGGTGACCGAGCGGCCAGCCGGCGAACACTGCGGCGAGCTCCCGGTCGGTGGCCGCGATCGGTCCGTCGGGGCGGAGCAGGGCTTCGGGCAGGAGGGAGGCGGGCATGGCGACAGTCTACGGAGACGGTGCGGCAGGGAGGCTGCGCGCCGCGGGGAGGAGCACCCCGGCAGGTCGGGACGACGCCTCCGATGTGCGCACCCCACCGCAGAGGCGCAGGTGGGGCGGGCCGACCGGGGCGGACGCCTCGTGCACGGTCCGGCCGGCGCCGACTATGGTGGAGAGGGACGACCGGCCCCGTTGAGGAGATCCCCCATGACCATTCTCGTCGGCTACACGCCGAACCCCGAAGGCACCGCAGCAGTGGAATTCGGCATCCGCCAGGCCCGCGCATTCGACGACACCCTGCTCGTGCTCAACGCCGGGATCGGCGAATCGAAGGACGAGCGCGGCGTCGCCTCGGAGGAGCAGCTCGCCGAGATCGTGAAGAAGCTCCAGTCCGCGAGCATCAAGTACGAGCTCAAGCAGTTCCTGCGCGGCAACGACGCCGTCGAGGAGATCCTCGCGCTCGCGGAGGCGTCCCCCGAGGTCTCGATGATCATCATCGGTTCCCGCAAGCGCTCGGCCGTCGGCAAGCTCATCATGGGCTCGTCCGCGCAGCGGATCATCCTCGGCTCGCCCGTCCCCGTGGTCTCCGTCAAGGCCTGACCCTGGCGCGGCCGCCCCGGCCTTCCCCGAAAGTCCCGCGATTCCTGCAATCCCCCTCACAACCTGTTCAGGTCGAAGGGGTGAGTGCAGGAATTGCGGGACTTTCCCCTCATGGAGCCCTGTGACCTGAGGACGGGCAGTCGTCCACAGGCAGTGGAGGGGGTCTTGTCCGGGGCTGCCGGGCGATGGAGCCTGGTGCCATGAGCCTCATCGTCACTCAGCAGGATCTGTTCGATCATGGGGCGCACTGGCGCACGATATCCGCCATGACGGCGTGCTGCCTCAAGCGACTGATGCCCGGCGTGTACCTGCTGCACCGCCGATGCACCGAACCGCTCCACCGCCCCGGCACCCGGATGATCGAACCGATCGATGACGACCGCTTGGCATCACTCGGGTCGAACACCGCGCACATCCGCTACGCCGCCGGTCGTGCCCTCCTCATCGAGGCGTTCACCGCAACCGGGCATGGGGGCCGGCTCGTCTCGAGCGGAGCTGCGGTGTTCTCGCACGGCAGTGCCGCCCATCTCCATGCCCTCCCCTTCGCGATCGACGAGAGACCGCTGGTCGAGGTGCAGCGACCGGGCAAGAGCAGGCAGAAGGGGTACACCCGGCTCCGATCGATGCAGGTCGGTGCCGATCAGATCGTGGAGGTCTCGGGACTGCGCACCACCTCGCCCGCACGGACCGTCCTGGACATCGCACGCACCCGGGGCCTCGACCAAGGGCTGCCGATGGCCGAGGCCGCCCTTCGCAGCGGAGCGCTCACCGCCGAGGACCTCATCGTCTCTCGGGACTCGCATCCCGGCAGGCGACTGCACGTCGATGACGCGCTGCTCCGCCTCCTCAGCGGGCGCAGCGAGAGCGCGGGCGAAGCACTCCTCAAGATCCGTCTCGATCGTGCCGGGCTGCTCGGCGACCTGGTCGAGCAGTATTCGGTGTACGACGAGCACGGGTTCGTCGCACGTGTGGACTTCGCCCACTCCGGGACGAAGCTCGCGATCGAGTTCGACGGCTACGGGAAGTACTTCCTCGATGATGCGGACGGCCGGGCGGCGCTGAAGCAGGAGCGTCGGCGGGAAGCCGACCTGCGCGCCGCCGGCTGGGAGGTCATCCGCGTCGAATGGCGCGATCTCTTCGACCCGGCGGCGATGCGACGCCTGTGCGCACGCATCGCTCGGCACCTCGCAACCCGCAGTGCCGCTTGACCACCCGGTCCGAATCACGAAACTCCCGCAGAAACTGCAGTGGCCCGCACAACCTGAACAGGTTGTGCGGGCCACTGCAGTTTTCGCGGGCATCTGCCGCAAGGCAGCCCCGCGGCCTGTCGCCTGGAGATCAGGCGAGGAGATCGCGCATGAGCTGCGCGGTCTCCGAAGGCGTCTTGCCGACCTTGACGCCGGCGGCCTCGAGGGCCTCCTTCTTCGCCTGCGCGGTGCCGGACGAACCGGACACAATCGCACCGGCGTGGCCCATGGTCTTGCCCTCCGGGGCGGTGAAGCCCGCGACGTAGCCGACGACCGGCTTGGTGACGTTGGCCTTGATGAACTCGGCCGCGCGCTCCTCGGCGTCGCCGCCGATCTCGCCGATCATCACGATCGCCTCGGTCTCCGGGTCCGCCTCGAACGCGGCGAGCGCGTCGATGTGCGTGGTGCCTATGACCGGGTCGCCGCCGATGCCGATCGCGGTGGTGAAGCCGAGGTCCCGCAGCTCGTACATCATCTGGTAGGTCAGGGTGCCCGACTTCGACACGAGGCCGAGCCTGCCCTTCTGCGTGATGTTCGCCGGGATGATGCCCGCGAGCGACTCCCCGGGGGAGATGATGCCCGGGCAGTTCGGGCCGATGATCCGGGTCGCATTGCCCTTCTCGGTGGCGTGGGCCCAGATCGCGGCGGAGTCCTGGACCGGGATGCCCTCGGTGATGATGACGAGGAGCTCGATGCCGGCATCGATGGCCTCGAAACCCGCGTCCTTGGAGAACGCCGGGGGCACGAAGGCGACGGACACGTTCGCGCCGGTGGCCTCCATCGCCTCGCCGACGGAGGCGAACACCGGCAGCTCGACGTCCGCGCCGGAGGCGTCCTTGTGGCTCACGGTGGTGCCGGCCTTGCGCGCGTTGACGCCGCCGACCACATTGGCGCCCGCGGCGAGCATCCGCGCGGTGTGCTTGGTTCCCTCACCGCCGGTGATGCCCTGGACGATGATCTTCGAATCCTGGTTGAGGAAAATCGACATGGTGTGTATACGACCTTTCGGGCTATCAGTTCGCGGCGGCGAGTTCGGCGGCCTTGTCGGCTCCGCCGTCCATCGTGTCGGTGAGGGTCACCAGCGGGTGTCCGGCCTGCTCGAGGATCGCACGGCCCTCCTCCACATTGTTGCCGTCGAGGCGGACGACGAGCGGCTTGGAGGCCTGGTCGCCGAGGATCTCGAGGGCGTTGACGATGCCGTTGGCCACGGCGTCGCAGGCGGTGATGCCGCCGAACACGTTGACGAACACGCTCTTGACCTGCTCGTCACCGAGGATCACGTCGAGGCCGTTGGCCATGACCTCGGCCGAGGCGCCGCCGCCGATGTCGAGGAAGTTCGCCGGCTTCACGCCGCCGTGGTCCTCCCCGGCGTACGCGACGACGTCGAGCGTCGACATGACGAGGCCCGCGCCGTTGCCGATCACGCCGACCTCGCCGTCGAGCTTGACGTAGTTGAGGCCGAGCTTCTTGGCCTTGAGCTCGAGCGGGTCCTCGGCGTCGATGTCCTGGAGGTCCGCGTGGTCCTCGTGGCGGAACTCGGCGTTCTCGTCGAGCGAGACCTTGCCGTCGAGCGCGATGATGTCACCGGACGCGGTCGACACGAGCGGGTTGACCTCGACGAGGGTGGCGTCCTCGGCGTCGAACACGGTCCACAGCTTCTGCAGCACCACGGCGATCTTGGATGCGACGTCGCCCTCGAACCCGGCGGCGGCGACGATCTCCTGGGCCTTCGCGGCGTCGATCCCGGTGAGCGGGGACACGGCGACCCGGGCGAGCTCCTCGGGACGCTCCTCGGCCAGGGTCTCGATGTCCACGCCGCCCTCCTTGGAGCACATGGCGAGGTAGGTGCGGTTGGCGCGGTCGAGGAGGATCGAGAAGTAGTACTCCTCGGCGATGTCCGCGCCCTCGGCGATCATGACCTTCTTGGTGATGTGGCCCTTGATGTCGAGGCCGAGGATCTCCTCGGCCTTCTCCTTGGCCTCGGCCGGGTCGTGGGCGAGCTTGACGCCGCCGGCCTTGCCGCGGCCGCCGATCTTGACCTGCGACTTGACGACGACGGTGCCGCCGCCGAGCGCCTCGGCCGCGGCCTGCGCCCGTTCGGGGGTGTCGGCGACCTGTGCGCGGAGCACGGGCACCCCGTGCTTCTCGAAGAGGTCACGCGCCTGATACTCGAAAAGATCCACGTGTGTTCCTTACGTCCGTGCGCGCCCGGTCCGGGTCCGGATCGACCGTGGCCCTGCGGGCGCGCCGCTTGCGGGTGGGTATGAAGCGAATCAACCGCTTCCCACACTAGTCGCTCATCCGAGTGCGGACACAAGCGACCCGGCCGAACGTGGACGCCGGCCCCGGCCCGAGGCGCCCGCCGCACCCGAACCGCGCTCCCGTCGCCCGCACGCAGCCCGCCTGCCGCTCCCCGTCGCCCGGCCCCGCGCAGCCCTCACGGCGGCGTCGCCCCGGCCCCGCGCCGGTCCCGCCCGAAACCACGCCGGCCTCGCCGTCAAGAATCTTGAAGCACCGGTATCTTGACGGCGACGTATCATGGGGGCATGGATGAGGTCGACCGGATCGTCGCGGCGTGGCGCCATGAGCGCCCCGACCTCGACGTGTCCCCGATGGAGGTCCTGTCGCGCGTGTCTCGCCTGTCGAAGCAGCTCGACAAGGCCCGCAAGGTCACCTTCCACAACCACGGACTCGAGGTGTGGGCCTTCGACGTGCTGTCCGCGCTCCGGCGCTCCGGCGCGCCGTATCAGCTCTCCCCCTCCCGCCTCATCGGCGAAATGATGGTGACCTCGGGGACGATGACCAATCGGATCGACCGCCTCGTCACCGCCGGCTGGGTCTCCCGGCACCCCGACCCCGCGGACCGCCGCGGCGTGCTCGTGCGACTCACCGCGGCCGGGCAGGCCAAGGTCGACGGAGCGCTCGCGGAGCTCCTCGTCCTCGAGGCCGAGCTCCTCGCGCAGCTCTCCGCCCCGCAGCGCCGCAAGCTCAGCGAGCTCCTGCGCCAGCTCTCCACCGGGTTCGACGGCGAGGACGAATGAGCGACCGGCACCGCACCGAGTCCGATCGCCGCGAGCTCGCGTTCGACGGCGCGCTCAACCTCCGCGACCTCGGCGGGCTCCCGACCGCTCACGGCCCCACCCGGTTCGGCCGGGTGGTCCGCGGGGGCCGGCGCGAACGCCTCACCGCGGAGGGCTGGCGGCAGCTCGCGGCGTACGGGATCAGGCACGTCATCGACCTCCGCACCCCCGCCGAGGTGCACCGCCGCCCCAGCGACCCGCCCGTTCCCGCGACCGCCTGGGGAGTCCTTCGACATCCTCCAGCTGCCGGTCGAGGACTTCGCGGTCGCGGACTACGTCGACGCGCTCGACCACCCCTATCTCAACCACCCCAAGCACTACCCCCTGCTCCTCGACCACTTCCCCGCCGAGCTCGCCGCGGTCATGCGCGCGCTCGCCCGGATCGCCCGGCTCCCGGCCGCTCAGACCTCTCCCGACTCGCCCCGCCCCGGCGTCTGCATCCACTGCTCGGCCGGCCGCGACCGGACCGGGCTGGTCTCCGCGTGGCTGCTGCAGCTCGCCGGCGTCGCCGACCGCGACATCATCGCCGACTACCGGCGCTCCCTCGACCGGGTCAACGAGTACCACCGCACCTCCGGCCACCCGGTGGAGAAGTACGAGCCGCCCGCGGTGTTCGAGCCCTGGGCCGGCTCCCGCACCGAGGCACTCGCCGAGTTCCTCGCGGCGCACCCCGCCGCCGAGGTGCTCCCCCGGCTCGGGCTGACCGCGCACGAGGTGGCCGCTCTCGCCTCCCTCCTCGCCCCGCGGGGCTCCCGGCCGGCGCCGCCCGCCGGATGAGCACCATCCGCCGGGTGCGCGCCGTCCGCCGGATGAGCCCCGCGGGTCGATCGGGCACTACCGTGCGGACCTGCCCTGCGGCGTTGCTCCCTGACCGCGCCGCCGCTCACCCCTAGACTGCACGTGACCGTCGACGTTCCCCAGCTGAAGGTGATGAGTGTGCGCCAGCGCTTCCTGACCGTTCCCGCAGCCGCTGCGTGCGCGCTGCTCGCCCTCACCGGCTGCGAGGCGACCGGCACCGAGCGCCCGGACCCGCGGCCCTCGGTGAGCCCCGAGGTGGCGACCCCCGTCGAGACCCCGGACTCCGCTCCCGCGATCACGCTCGTCGACGTGTCTCCCGGCGGGCCCGTCGAGGGCGATCCCGTGTGGTCCGGGCTGCAAACCGCCGCGGCGGACGGCGAGGACGCCTACCTCGACGTCTACGTCCACAGCTACCAGGAGCCCGGCGCGGAGGGCGAGGTCACGCTCACGCCGTCGACCCCGGACAGTGTGAGCATCACCCTCCCCGCCGAGGCGGTCGATGCCGAGCGGGCGCCGTTCTACCGGATCCTCGGCACCTTCGCAGTCACCGAGGTCGGGTCCTCGGCGTACACCCTCGAATCCGTGAGCACGGACGAGATCGCCGAGGTCAGGCCCACCGGTCCGAGCACCGAGGAGCGGTGCACGGCCGAGGACGCGAACGAGCGGATCGAGCAGGCCGCCCAGCAGCTCGCCGAGGACCCGGGATCCCGGGAGGAGCTGCGGCTGCTGTGGGCGAGCGCGCCCGAGGTGTGGTGGGGCATCCAGCGCACCGCGGCGACGCTCGGGGACTCCGAGGGCGAGGCGGCCGGCGACTTCCTCACCGAGGCCTGCGGACAGCACCTGGGCTGAGCCCTACTTCTTCTTCGAACCGCCCACGCTCTTCGTCGGACCGCTCCTGCGCGTGGAACGGCTGGAGCGCCCCGCGCCCTCCGCGCGCTCAGCACCCCCCGCACCATCCGCACCATCCGCACCCTCCACGCCCACGCCGATCGCGGCGGCGACATCGGCGGACAGCGCGTCCTGGGCGGCCCGGGCCTGCGCCTCGTGCTCGGTGATCGCGGCACCGTAGGCGCGCAGCGAGGGCGGGGCGAACAGCGCGACGATGCACAGCACTGCCGGCACGATCGAACCGACGGGCAGCAGCCAGCCGGAGCCGAGCACCGACAGGCCGAACAGGATGAGCAGCACCTGCCAGGCGACCGTCGCCGGCCGCGCCCAGCGGTGCATCCGGTAGAGCCCCATGATCACGGCGACGAGGCCGAGCGCGAGCACGCCGAACATCACCGCGAGCGACAGCAGCGAGGTTGCGACATCGGTGCTCCCGGAGCGCGAGAGCACGACGAAGAATCCGGCGGACACGAGGAGGGCGGCGACCTCGACGGCCACCATCGCGAGTGCGGCCCACAGCGTCCACGGCCGGCGGACCGCGGTGGGCTCGGGCCGCTCGGTCACAGAGTGATCCGCTCGAATCCGGGGATCAGGATCTCATCGATGAAGCGCTCGCGGGCGTCGAGCGGGATGAACGCACAGCCGAGCGCGTTGACCGTCGCCCACTCGAGGTCGCTCTGGTCCCAGCCGGCCTCGTCGACGAGGAGGCGCATCTCGCGGGTCACCGAGGTCGCCGACATCAGCCGGTTGTCGGGGTTGACGGTGACGGCGAACCCGAGGTCCTTGAGCCCGGTGATCGGGTGGTCGGCGATCGAGCCGGCGGCCCCGGTCTGGAGGTTCGACGAGGGGCACAGCTCGAGCGGCACCTGGTGGTCGAGGATCCAGGCGGCGAGCCGGCCGAGCGTGCCGTTGCCGTCGACGACGTCCATGTCCTCGACGATCCGCACGCCGTGGCCGATCCGCTGCGCGCCGCACACCTGCACGGCCTCGAGGATCGACTCCACACCCGCGGCCTCGCCGGCGTGGATGGTGACCGGGAAGCACTCGCGGTGGAGAAAGTCGAAGGCCTGGAGGTGGGCGGCCGGCGGGTTGCCCGCCTCGCCGCCGGCGATGTCGAAGCCGACCACGCCGGTGTCGCGGTGGCGGATCGCGAGCTCGGCGACGGCGAGCGAGTTGTTCGCGTGCCGCATGCCGGTGAGGATCTGCCCGGTGCGGATGACCCGTCCGGCCTCGGCGGCGATCGCCTCGCCCTCGTCGAGGCCGGCCTGGACCGCGATCACGGCGGCATCCATGTCGAGGTCGGCGCGCAGGTGCTGCTCGGGCGCCCAGCGCGCCTCGGCGTAGAACACGCCGTCGGCCACCTGGTCGAGCACCCATTCGCGGGCCACCCGGGTGAGGGCGGGCGCGGTCTGCATGACCGCGATGGTGTTCTCGAAGGTCTCGAGGTAGCGGGTGAGGTCACCGGAGTTCGCAGACGCGGAGAACCACGCGGCGAGATCGGCCGGGTCGTCGGCCGGCAGCGTGTGGCCGGCCTCGCGGGCGAGCTCGACGATCGTCGCGGGCCGCAGCCCGCCGTCGAGGTGATCGTGCAGCGACACCTTGGGGAGTCGGAGAATCGGGTCATCGGCGTCGACTCCGTGGGGAGTCGGGAAGAGTGTCTGGTCCACGCGACCAGCCTACGCCACTGCCCCGGGTCCCCCGATCAGGTGCGGAGCCTCATGGGCCGGGTCTGCTCAGTCGGCGCCGGGGACGTCGATCTCGCCGGCTCTGATCCGGTCGCGGACCTCGGCGATGTCGCGCGACAGCCCGGCCACGGTGCTCAGCAGGCCGTCGGAGGCGACGACCTCGACCCCGCCGTTGTCCATCGTGCCGGTGTACTCCGGGGTGCGCACGCCGATCTCGCCGATCGTGCGCTCCTCCCCCGCAGGCTCCTCGATCTCGCCGGCGAACCCGGTCTCCGGCCAGCCGGCGACCGTCGACTGGAAGCCCGCCGCGACGTTCGGCACGGTCGAGGCGATGACGTGCTCGCCCAGACCGTCGTCGAGCGTGCGCGCGCCGTCGGTGCCGTACCAGATCAGGGTCGGGTCGATCGTCTCCTCCGGGTCCTCGTCGGACCCGCCGTCGCCCTCGCCGATCTCCGGCCCGCCGACTCCCGCCGCCGCCGTGCTGGGCCCGGCTGTGCCGTCGGTGCCCTCGGCGCCGTCCGCGGCCGCCTCGTCGCTCGGCGCGTAGTGCTCGGCGAACACGTCGAGCACCCCGCTCGCCGCACCCGAGGCGAAGGGCACGATGACGTCGGCCCCGGCCTCGAGCGCGGCCTCGGTATACTCGCGCCCGGCCGCCGGGGTGTCGTCGACGGTGCGACGGGACACCGAGCCCTCCCGCAGCCCGGCGACCTCGGACCCGGTGTCGATGCCGCGCTGCTCGACCCCGGCATCGAAGGCGGCGAGGAGCTCCTCGCCGCCGGCGAACCCGCGGGAGACGAACATCGCCACGGTGCCGGTCTCCGAGCTCGCCGCCGCGGCGTAGCCGGCGATGAACGCGGGCTCGCGCAGGTCGAAGTCGATGGTGACGACGTTGTCCGGGTAGTCGGTGCCGCCGGTGGCGACGGCGAGCCACGCGGTGTCGGGGGCCCGGGCGGCGACGGCAGCGAGCGCCTCGGCCCCGCCGGGGCCCACGAGCGCGCCGAGCGAGCAGTCCCCGCCGGCGTAGCGGCCGAGCGCCTCCTCGGTGCCGGCGAGCGTGCTCACGCGCTGGGAGGACGTCGAGGCGAGGAACCCTGCGGACTGCGCATGGGACAGCTCACCGAAGCTCAGCTGGCCGATCGACCGGTCGGCGAAGCCCGCCGGGGCGGAGACCATGCAGCCGGTCGTCGTCGCCGGAGCGGCCTCCTGCGGCTGCGCCCCGCACGCGGTGAGCAGCGCGGCCGCGGCGAGACCCGCCGCCGCGCCCGGAGCCCGGCGTGCGGTCGTCATCGCAGTCCCAGCGCCTTGAGGGCGGTGGAGGCGAACACGCGCACCCCCATCTCGAGAGCGCCCTCGTCGACGAGGAAGTCCCCCTGGTGGATGTCGTAGGTGACGCCGCCGGGCGTCCGGGTGCCGAGTCGCACGAGGGCTCCTGGGCAGTGGGTGAGGTACCAGGCGAAGTCCTCCCCGCCCATCGACTGCGGGGTGAGCTGCACGCTGTCCTCGCCGAGCTCCTCCTTGACGGCGGCCTCGATGAGCGCGACCTCCGGCTCGGTGTTGACCACCGGGGGCACGCCGCGCCGGTGGGTGAGCTCGACCTCGACCCCGAACGGCCCGGTGATCCGGTCGACGAGCCCGGGGAGCACCTCGGCGACCTGATTCCAGCCGTCGACGTCGAGGCACCGCAGGGTGCCCATGATCGAGCCCTCGTTGGGCACGACGTTGGCCGCGTGCCCGGCCTCGATCGCGCCCCACACGAGCGAGATCGCGTGGCGCGGATCGATGAGCCGGTGGAGGGTGGCGGGCAGGTCGGTGGCGACCTTGCCGAGCGCGTAGACGAGGTCCTCGGTGAGGTGCGGGCGCGAGGTGTGGCCGCCGTGGCCGCGCAGCCGCACGATGACGGTGTCGCCGGCCGCGGTGATCGCCCCGATGCGCGATCCCACGTGCCCGACGTCGACGTTCGGATCGCAGTGGATCGCGAACACCTGCGGGACGTCGGCGAGCGCACCCTGCTGGATCACGGTGAGCGCTCCGCCGGGCGTGACCTCCTCCGCGGGCTGGAAGATCAGGCGCACGGTGCCGCCGAGCCCGCCGGGCCGGCTGCGGTGCATGTCGGCCAGCACGATCCCGGCGCCGACGAGGGCGCTGAGGTGGATGTCGTGCCCGCACGCGTGGGCGACGCCGGGCACGGTGGAGACGAAGTCGGTGCCGGTGAGATCGTCGAGCGGGAGGGCGTCGATGTCGGCGCGCAGCGCGAGCGCGAGCGGCCCGGAGCCCACCTCGCACACGACCCCGGAGCCCTCGAGCCGCCGCGGCCGGAGCCCGGCGGCGGTGAGCGCTGCGACGATCCGGTCGGTGGTGCGGAACTCCTGGAAGGACAGCTCGGGGTGCGCATGGATGTCGCGTCGGAACCCGACGAGGGAGTCGAGGTGGGGAGCCAGGGCGGATCGGATCACGCGCACTCGGTCTTTCGGATGGACGACGAACGGACGGACGGCACCGGAGACATCGCGGTGGACGACGGGGTGATCCCCGATTCTAGTCCCGATGACGAGCGCACATGACACCGGATGACGTTCCGTGACAGCCGAGCGCCGGACGCCGCGCGGAGGTGCGTCACAGCACGTCCTCCCGCCCGATCTCCGCGGCGCGGGCGACGGCGCGCTTGACGTCCTGCGCGTGCGAGCGCGCGGCGACGAGCAGGGCGTCGGCGGTGTCGACGACGACGACGTCGTGGAGGCCGACGATCGCGATCAGCCGGTCCTGATCGGACATGACCACGCCGGAGGCATCGATGTCGACGACGTCGACCTCGCGGCCGACCGAGAACACCCCGTGCTCCTCGCCGCGCACCGGCTGGCGCAGCTTCGCCACCGAGTCGAAGTCCCCGACGTCGTCCCAGCCGAAGTCCCCGGGGATGACGACGACCCGGCCGGCCGCCGCGGCGGGCTCGGCGACGACGTAGTCGATCGCCTTCTTCTCCAGCCCCGGCCACACCTCTGCGAGCACCCGCTCGCGCTCCGCGCCGGGGGCGGCGTCGGCGATCTCCCGCAGTCCGGCGTGGAGCTCCGGGGCCTGCTCCGCCATGACCGCGAGCAGCGCATCCGCACGGGCGATGAACATCCCCGCGTTCCAGCGGTAGGAGCCGGAGTACGTGTACTCGCGGGCCCGGCCGGCCGCGGGCTTCTCGACGAATGCGAGGGCGCGGCGGGCGGCGGGCGCGGCGGGCAGCAGCGAGCAGCGGCCCGGTCCGGATGTAGCCGTAGGCGGTGGCGGGGTAGGTGGGGGTGATGCCGATGGTGACGATGTCCCCGCCGGTCGCCGCGGCGCACGCCTGGGCGATGACCGCGGTGAATTCGTCGACGTTGGTGATCGAGTGGTCGGCGGAGAAGGAGCCGATGATCGCATCAGGGTCCTCGTCGGCGATGAGCATGGCGGCCAGCCCGATCGCCGCGGCCGAGTCCTTGGGGCTGGGTTCGGCGAGGATCCGGTCCGCCCCGAGGCGCGGCAGCTGCTCCCGCACCGCCTGGACATGGGGTGCGCCGGTCACCACGGTGATTCGGTCCGGGGAGACGAGCGCCTCGACCCGGTCCCAGGTCGACTGCAGCAGCGAGCGGCCCACGCCCAGGACGTCGTGGAGGAACTTCGGGGCGTGCGCCCGCGACACCGGCCACAGCCGGGTGCCGGATCCCCCGGCGGGGATCACCGCGTGGAAGTGCGGGTCCGCGAGCGGCACAGCAGGAGCGGCGGGCGCGCCGGCGACAGGTTCAGGGGCAGGTTCAGGGGCAGGGGCATCGGCGATCATCCCACCCATTGTGGTCGACTCCCCGCACGGGTCCGCTGAGCGACCCGCCGCGCACCGGATCCCGCGCCCGGGGCGCAGCGCGGCTCCCCGGCCCGCGGCCGCCCCGCACAGCGCCGATGCGCGGCGGAGAGTCGCAGCGGATAGTCCGTGATGAATACCGCACACTTCTGTCCGGTATATATCTTTCGGACGCGAGGAGTCCGAATGCTGGTCAGCGCGGTGCGCGGTTCTCTCATGAAATGCGCAGGAAGCGTGCGTTTCGATTGGCACCGCTGGGAAAACCGGCGTAACTTCATGAGGTAACCCAAATGCTCGTATCCACTTGGAGGATGCCCCGTGGCCAAAGCGTCTACGGGCACTCTGTACCGAGGGAACGAAGGGATGTGGTCCTGGGTCGCGCACCGCGTGACCGGCGTCGGCATCTTCTTCTTCCTGCTGGTGCACGTGCTCGACACAGCACTCGTTCGCGTCTCGCCGGAGGCGTACAACGCCGTCATCGCGACCTACAAGACCCCGCTCATGGGACTCGCCGAGATCGGCCTCGTCGCCGCCATCGTGTACCACGCCTTCAACGGCCTGCGGGTCATCCTGGTCGACTTCTGGAAGGGCGGCCCGAAGAACCAGCGGAAGCTGTTCTGGGGAGCCATGATCCTGTGGCTCGTCGTGATGATCGGCTTCCTCCCCCGCCACCTCATGCACGTCTTCGGAGGCTGATGAGAATGACTGCTTCGACCATTCCCGCACCCCGCACAGGCTACACGCGCCACGCCTCGACGCGCTCGAAGACCGAGCTCTTCGCCTGGCTCTTCATGCGCCTGTCCGGCATCGTGCTCGTCGTCCTGATCTTCGGCCACCTGTTCGTCAACCTGTGGCTCGGCGACGGCGTCAACGCCATCGACTTCGGCTTCGTCGCCGGCAAGTGGGCCAATCCGTTCTGGCAGATCTGGGACCTCGTCTTGCTGTGGCTGGCGATGGTTCACGGCACCAACGGCATGCGCACGATCATCGCCGACTACGCCGAGCGCCCGGGCACCCGGATCGCGCTGCAGGTGGTGCTCTACGTCGCCTCCGCGATCATCATCACGCTCGGCACCCTCGTGATCTTCACCTTCGAGCCCTGCCCCGTCGGCGCCGACCCGGCTCTGCTCGCTTCCTTCTGCACCGCCGGCTGACGCAGGCACTACAAGGAGAACTGAATTCTATGCAGGTACATGAGTACGACGTCGTCATCGTCGGCGCCGGCGGCGCGGGCATGCGAGCGGCCATCGAGTCCGGGCAGCGGGCCCGAACCGCGGTGCTGACCAAGCTCTACCCCACGCGTTCGCACACCGGCGCGGCCCAGGGCGGCATGTGCGCGGCCCTCGCCAACGTCGAGGAGGACAACTGGGAGTGGCACACCTTCGACACCATCAAGGGCGGCGACTACCTCGTCGACCAGGATGCCGCGGAGGTCATGGCCAAGGAGGCGATCGACGCCGTCCTCGATCTCGAGAAGATGGGTCTGCCCTTCAACCGCACGCCCGAGGGCCGGATCGACCAGCGCCGCTTCGGCGGGCACACCCGCGACCACGGCAAGTCCCCGGTGCGCCGCGCCTGCTACGCCGCGGACCGCACCGGCCACATGATCCTCCAGACGCTCTACCAGAACTGCGTCAAGCACGGCGTCGAGTTCTACAACGAGTTCTACGTGCTCGATCTCGTCATGACCGAGGTCGACGGCGTGCGCCGCCCCGCCGGCGTCGTCGCCTACGAGCTCGCCACCGGAGAGATCCACGTCTTCCGGTCGAAGGCCGTGGTGTTCGCCACCGGCGGCTTCGGCAAGGTCTTCAAGACCACCTCGAACGCCCACACCCTGACCGGCGACGGCGTCGCGGTGACCTACCGCCAGGGCCTCCCCCTCGAGGACATGGAGTTCTTCCAGTTCCACCCGACCGGCCTCGCCGGCCTCGGCATCCTCCTGTCCGAGGCCGCCCGCGGCGAGGGCGCGGTGCTGCGCAACTCCGACGGCGAGCGCTTCATGGAGCGCTACGCCCCCACCATCAAGGACCTCGCCCCGCGCGACATCGTCGCCCGGTCGATGGCCAACGAGGTGCGCGAGGGACGCGGCTGCGGTCCGAACAAGGACTACGTGCTCCTCGACCTCACCCACCTCGAGCCGGCGCACATCGACGCCAAACTGCCCGATATCACCGAGTTCGCGCGCACCTACCTCGGCGTGGAGCCCTACACCGAGCCGGTGCCGGTGTTCCCGACCGCCCACTACGCGATGGGCGGCATCCCGACGAACATCAAGGCCGAGGTGCTGTCGAACAACACCGACGTCGTCCCCGGCCTCTACGCCGCTGGCGAGTGCGCCTGCGTGTCCGTGCACGGCTCCAACCGTCTCGGCACGAACTCGCTGCTCGACATCAACGTGTTCGGCAAGCGCGCCGGCATCGCCGCCGCGGAGTACGCCGCGACCGCCGTCATGCCGGAGCTCCCGGAGGGCCCGGAGGCCCGCGTCGTCGACATGATCGAGTCGATGCGCACCGCCGACGGCACCGAGTCGGTGGCCGCGATCCGCAAGGACCTGCAGGACGTGATGGACGCCGACGTGCAGGTATTCCGCACCGACGAGACCCTCCGCAACGCCCTCGACGTCATCGCGACGCTGCGGGAGCGCTACGCGAACGTCGGGATCCAGGACCGCGGCAAGCGCTACAACCTCGACCTGCTCGAGGCGATCGAGCTTGCCTTCCTGCTCGAGATCGCCGAGGTCGTGGCGGTCGCCGCGATCCACCGCAAGGAGTCGCGCGGCGGTCACTTCCGCGAGGACTTCCCCGATCGCGACGACGAGAATTTCATGCACCACACGATGACCTACCTCGACCCCGACAGCGAGTCCGAGGGCATCAAGGGCATGCGTCTGGAGACCAAGCCCGTCGTCATGACCCGTTACCAGCCGATGGAGCGTAAGTACTGATGAGTGCGAATCCCGAGACCACCACCGCAGAACCGGCATCCAAGGTCGACATCCCCGATCACCTGGGCGGGGGCGGCGGCGAGATCCCGTCGTTCGACTGCACCATCCGGATCGCCCGCTTCGACCCCGAGAAGGACTCCGAGCCGCACTGGGAGGACTACACGGTCACGATGCACGGGACCGACCGCGTGCTCGACGCCCTCCACAAGATCAAGTGGGAGATCGACGGCTCGCTGTCGTTCCGCCGCTCGTGCGCGCACGGCGTGTGCGGTTCCGACGCGGTGCGGATCAACGGCCGCAACCGGCTCGCCTGCAAGACCCTGCTCAAGGACCTCGACACCGACAAGACCATCACGGTCGAGGCGATCAAGGGTCTGCCGCTGGAGAAGGACCTCATCGTGGACATGGAGCCGTTCTTCCAGTCCTACCGCGAGGTCATGCCGTTCCTCATCACCGACGGCATCGAGCCCACCCGTGAGCGCCTGCAGTCCGCGGAGGACCGTGAGCGCTTCGACGACACCACGAAGTGCATCCTGTGCGCCGCGTGCACGAGCTCGTGCCCGGTGTTCTGGACCGACGGCCAGTACTTCGGCCCGGCCGCGATCGTCAACGCCCACCGGTTCATCTTCGACAGCCGCGACGAGGGCACGGACTTGCGCCTCGAGGTCCTCAACGACCAGGAGGGCGTGTGGCGCTGCCGCACGACCTTCAACTGCACCGAGGCGTGCCCGCGCGGCATCCAGGTGACCAAAGCGATCGCCGAGGTCAAGCGGGCGCTCCTCACCCGCGCCTTCTGACCCCGGCGGGCCCGCCGGACCGGCACCGCCCGCACCCGCACAGCGCAGCCGAAGCGCCCGGACCCCGCTCCGGGCGCTTCGTGCATCCACCCCGGTCCGCGGACGCAGCGCATAGACTTCTCGTGTGTTCGATGCTCTCCGCGGCCCCGCCGCCCTCCTGCTCCCCGCCGTCCTGCTCCTCGCGCCCGCGGCCGGACCGCTGTCCACCGCCGGGCCGGCAGGGCTCCTCGGCGCCGGGCCGGTGCCTGCGCTCGCCGCCCCCGAGCCCGCGCCGGAGGAGTCCGAGCCGATCTACGCCTCCCCGACCTCGGCCCCGGCACCCCGGCTCCCGAACCCGTCGCCGAGGCGTGGATCGTCGCCGACCTCGACTCCGGGGAGGCGTTCGCCGCCCACGAGATCGACGCCGGCCGGGCGCCGGCCTCGGTGATCAAGCTCCTCACCGCGCTCGCCCTCGTCGAGGTGCTCGACGACCCCGAGCAGGTCTACGAGCCGGTGTTCGCGGACATGGCCGTCGACGGCACGAAGGCGGGGATCGTCCAGCAGAACGAGTACACGGTCGACGACCTGTTCCACGCGATGCTCATGTCGAGTGCGAACGACGCCGCGCACGCGCTCGGCAACGCCGTCGGCGGGCAGGACGAGGCGGTGCGGCTGATGAACGCGAAGGCCGCGGAGCTCGGTCTCACCGGCACGGTGGCGCGCAACACCTCGGGCCTCGATGCGGAGGGGCAGGTGACGACGGTCGCCGACCAGATGATCGTGGCCCGCGCGGTCCTCCGCGACGACTACCTCATGGGGATCCTGCGCACGGAGACCTACGACTTCCCCGGAGCCACGGACCCCGACACCGGTGAGAAGGTCGCCGGCTACGAGATCGGCAACCACACGCGGGTCGTCGGTGAAGTCGACGGCGGGCTGGGACTGAAGAACGGCTACACGGAGGCCGCGAAGGGCTCCTTCGTCGCCGTCGTCGAGCGCGACGGGAAGACCTATGCCTCGGCGGTGCTGACGAGCGACAACGGCACCCGCCGGGCCGCGCTCGACCTCATCGAGTGGGCCTTCAACCAGGATGACCCCGAACCCGTCGCCGAGGTCCGCCTCACTCCGGAGCCGACCGCCGGGCCGACGCCGACGGAGTCCACCGCCGCCCCGGCCGCAGACGTCACCGGCGGGGCCGAGGCGTCGGACTCCGGTGCCTTCGATGCGCGCATCCTGTTCGCGGCCGCCGGCGCGGTGCTGCTCCTCGGCACGTTCGGCTTCGTGCTGCTGCGCCGCCGCAGCACCGCCCGCGCGCCACACTCCTGACCCCGGTTCGGAGTGTGGGGCTCTCGGCAGCATGTGGTGGCGCTGTTCGCCCGGCTCTCCTCCACAAGCCCCACACTCCACTTCGAGGCGGGCCGTCTCAGGGCCGGACCGAGTGCTGAGCGCGGCCCGGCTCAGATCGCGGAGATGATCCCGCGTTCGGTGAGCTTCGAGGCCAGCCCCGCGCCGTCGCTGGCGTAGACCCAGGGCACCCCGGTGCCGCGGCCGCCCTGCTGCGAGCGACCGCCGGCCCACACCGCCTCGCCGACGGTGAGCTGCCGGATCGCGACGGCGGCGACGTTGTCCGGGTGGTTCTCGACGAACTCGCCGTAGATCGCCTCGTCGTGCTGGCCGTCGTCGCCGACGAGCAGCCACTTCATGGTGGGGAACTCGCGGGCGAGCCGTTCGAGCGTGGAGCGCTTGTGCTCCTGCCCGGAACGGAACGCCCGGGTGGCTGTCGGGCCCCAGTCGGTGAGCAGCAGCGGGCCGTCCGGGTAGAGGTTGCGCCCGAGGAACCGCTTGAGGGTGGGTGCGACGTTCCAGGCGCCGGTCGACAGGTAGATGATCGGCGAGTTCGGCCGCATGTAGGTGAGCCGGTCGTAGAGGACCGACATGCCCGCCACGGGATTGCGGGCGTGCTCGTCGAGCACGAAGGTGTTCCATGCCGCGAGCATGGGACGCGGCAGGGCGGTCACCATGACCGTGTCGTCGATGTCGGAGATGATCCCGAAGGTCTGCTCCTGCCCGATGATGCGCACCGTCGCACGGTCGACGAGGGAGTCGGTCGTCCACATCTCGATCTCCACCGGACCCGGGGCGAAGTCCCCGGGGATGACCGCATCGACGATCCCGCCGCGGTCGGCGGTCACCATGTGCTCGGTGTCGCCGACCCGCACCCACGCGGTCTCGTCCGACAGCGGCACGTTGCCGAAGGAGCGCCAGCCGCGGATGCTCGCCTTCGTGTCCGCGGCCGGCTGCCCGGTCTTGGTGAGCACGACCCGGGCGAGCACGCGGATGCTCGTCTGCGTGCCGTAGGAGTCGTAGGCGATGACGGTGGGGCGCCAGTCGCGCTTGCGGACCACACCGCGCGCCCACTCGTGATAGCGGTCCTCCCACCGGGCTGCGGTGTGGAAGACCTCGGGGGACAGATTGAGCGGAGTCTGATTCTTCATGGCCACGAGTGCATTGTCCCACGGATCACGGCGTGCGCCGCGCCCGCCGGGGAACTCGGGGACCGCGCTCACGGACCGAAAGGCACCTTGTCGAACAGCCGCCACTGCCCGGACGCATCGTGGAAGTACACCCCGAAGCCGTGCGCCATGAATCGGGCCTCGAATCCGGCGTACTCGCGGTAGGCGCGCTCGAGCTCCTCCTCGCACACGTCCTGGGCGATCGTGACGTGCGGGTGGTAGGGGAAGGCGAGGTGCTGGTTGAGCACGCCGTGGCGCAGCCGGCTCGACAGGGTCTGGCACTCGGAGATGCCGCGGGCCACGGAGATGAACACCACCGGCGAGGTCGGCATGAATGTGCCGGAGCCGCGCAGCTCGATGACGAACGGCGAGGTGTCGTTGGCGACGGCGCGGATGTGGGCGCGCACCACCGGCCAGGAATCACCGGGGATCTCCATCGGCGGGATCACGGTGATGTGGGTGGGCACGGTCGCCGCCCGCTCGTCCCCGTACCCCAGCCGCGCTGTGCGCAGCTCGGTGGCATAGGGGTCCGGGACGTCGAGGGTGATGCCGAGGGCGACCATTCCGTCCGCATCGGGAGCCGGCATCGCCGGGGCGTCCGGGGGCGCGCCCCAGCGGGGGCCGACGGTCTCAGCGGGAGAGGAATCCGACACGGGCGTACACGTCCTCGATGGTTCGACGGGCGATCGCCTCGGCGCGGTCCGCGCCGGCGTGGAGGATCCGCTCGAGCTCGGCCGGGTCGTCGAGCAGCTCGTGCGTGCGCTCGCGCACCGGGGTCAGCGATTCGACGGCGAGCTCGGCGAGTGCGACCTTGAGGTGGCCGTACATCTTCCCCTCGAACTGCGCGACGATCGACTCGATCGGCTCCCCGGAGAAGGAGGAGTAGATGGTGAGGAGGTTGGAGACGCCGGGCTTGGTCTCCGGGTCGTAGGCGATGACGGTGTCGTTGTCGGTCACGGCGGACTTGAACTTCTTCGTCAGCGCCTTCGGCTCGTCGAGGACGTCGATCCGCCCGGCCGGGTTCGCCGCGGACTTCGACATCTTGGCCCCCGGGTCCTGGAGGTCGTAGATCTTCGCCGTCTGCTTGAGGATCCCGGGCTCCGGCACGGTGAAGGTCTGCCCGTAGCGCTGGTTGAAGCGCCCGGCGAGGTTGCGGGTGAGCTCGAGGTGCTGCCGCTGGTCCTCCCCCACCGGCACGACGTTGGCCTGGTAGAGCAGGATGTCGGCGGCCATCAGCGCGGGGTAGGTGAGGAGTCCGAGGGAGATGTGCTCGTTCTTCGCGGCCTTGTCCTTGAACTGGGTCATCCGCTGCGCCTCGCCGAGCGAGGCGGTGCACTCGAGCACCCAGCCCAGTTGAGTGGTCTGCGGGACGTGGGACTGGATGAAGATCGTCGACTTCTCCGGGTCGAGCCCGGAGGCGATGAACTGCGCGGCGGTGCGCAGGGTGCGCTCCCGCAGCTCGACGGGGTCCTGCTCGACGGTGATCGCATGCATGTTGGCGATGAAGAAGAACGCGTCGTGCGTCTCCTGCTGCTCGACGAACTGCTGCAGCGCCCCGATGTAGTTGCCCAGGTGGAGGGAGTCCGAGGTGGCCTGGATCCCGGAGAGGGAACGGGGACGGTGCTGCGATTCGGAGGTCTGCGTCATGGTGCCCATTGTGCCACTGCGCTCGCCCGGGCGCGGACTCGGCCCGACCCCCTACGCCGCCTCCCTGGGCGCTGTTCGATAACGATTCGGACGTCATTCTCGGTTTCCCGGCCGGCTCGGTTGGACAAACGGTACGGGGCGGGTGCACCCTGGACTGTCTGTCAGCGACCGCACAGACACAGTGGTGCGAACTGCCAGGCTCCCCAAGAGCGTGCAGGCCGCACCACGCCCGCACCGCAGAACCGCAGCACCCGCAGGTCAGTGCAGACCGCGGTCGCCACGCATCGTTCCGCACACATCATTTCCCGTTAAGGAGCACGCATGTCGGTTGAGTACGTCAAGACCGATGAGACCCTGCCGCCCGTGGCGGTCGTTGAGAGGCCGCGCTGGACCCCGACGAAGATCGTCATCTGGGTCGCCATCGCCCTCATCGCCGCGATCGGCTGGGTCATGGTCGCCTTCGTCCGGGGCGAGAACCTCAGCGCGAGCTGGTTCGTGGCCGCCGCCGTCGGCAGCTACCTCATCGCCTTCCGGTTCTACGCCAAGTTCATCGAGTGGAAGATCTGCCGCCCCGACCCGAGCCGCGCCACCCCGGCCGAGCTCAAGGACAATGGCCGCGACTTCACCCCGACCGACCGCCGCGTGCTCTTCGGCCACCACTTCGCCGCGATCTCCGGCGCCGGTCCGCTCGTCGGCCCGATCCTCGCCGCCCAGATGGGCTACCTGCCCGGCACGCTATGGATCATCTTCGGCGTCATCATCGCCGGCGGCGTGCAGGACTACATGGTCCTCTACTTCTCGATGCGCCGGAACGGCCGCTCGCTCGGCCAGATGGCCCGCGACGAGCTCGGCCGGGTCGGCGGCTTCATCGCCTCGGTCGGCATCCTGCTCATCATGACGATCCTCATCGCGGTGCTCGGCGTCGTCATCATCAACGCCCTCGCCGAGTCCCCCTGGGGCGTGTTCTCGATCGCGATGACCATCCCGATCGCCGTGTTCATGGGCGTCTACATGCGCTACCTGCGCCCCGGCCGGGTCATCGAGACCTCGGTCATCGGCGTCGCCCTGCTCGTGCTCGCGATCATCGCCGGCGGCTGGGTGCACAACAACCCGGTCTGGGCCGAGGTGTTCCACCTCGACAAGACCACGCTCGCCTGGTGCCTGATGATCTACGGCTTCTTTGCCGCGGTCCTGCCCGTGTGGGTGCTGCTCGCCCCGCGCGACTACCTCTCGACCTTCATGAAGATCGGCACCATCGTGCTGCTCGCCGTCGGCATCCTCGTGGTCAACCCGACCGTGCAGATGCCCGCCGTCACCGAATTCGCCTCGAACACCTCGGGACCGGCCTTCGCCGGCGCCCTGTTCCCGTTCCTCTTCATCACCATCGCCTGCGGCGCCCTCTCCGGCTTCCACGCGCTGATCTCCTCGGGCACCACCCCGAAGCTCATCGAGAAGGAGAGCCAGGCCCGCCTCATCGGCTACGGCGGCATGCTCATGGAGTCCTTCGTCGCGATCATGGCGCTCGTCGCCGCGGTCTGCCTCGACAAGGGAATCTACTTCGCGATGAACGCCGCGGAGCCGCTCACCGGCGGCACCCCGCAGGGCGCCGCCGACTTCATCAACAACTCGCTCGGCATGTCCGGCGTCCAGACCTCGGCGGAGTACCTCGACCAGGCCGCGAAGGACGTCGGCGAGGAGTCGATCATCTCGCGCACCGGCGGTGCCCCGACGCTCGCGATGGGCATGGCGCACATCCTCCACAACGTGTTCGGCGGTCCGGCCTGGATGTCGTTCTGGTACCACTTCGCGGTGATGTTCGAGGCGCTCTTCATCCTCACCACGATCGACGCCGGCACCCGCGTGGCCCGCTTCATGCTCGGCGATGCGCTCGGCAACTTCATCCCGAAGTTCCGCGATCCCTCGTGGAACATCGGCGCCTGGATCACCACCATCGTCATGGTCGGCGCCTGGGGGTCGATCCTCCTCATGGGCGTGACGGATCCGCTCGGCGGCATCAACACGCTGTTCCCGCTGTTCGGCATCTCCAACCAGCTGCTGGCGGCGATCGCACTGGCGGTGGTGTTCGCCCTGGTCTGCAAGTCGGGGTACGCGAAGTACGCGTGGATCCCCGGCATCCCGCTCGTCTGGGACCTCGCGGTGACGATGACCGCGTCGTGGCAGAAGATCTTCTCCTCGGATCCCAAGCTCGGCTACTGGGCGCAGCACTTCGCCTACCGCGATGCCGTGGCCGCCGGCGAGACCTCGCTCGGCACCACCGAGGGTGTGGAGGCGATGAACGCCGTCGTCCGCAACACCTTCATCCAGGGCACCCTGTCGATCATCTTCGCCGTGGTCGTGCTCATGGTCGTGGTCATGGCGCTGTGGGCGGCCTTCAAGTCGATCACCGCGCGCGAGCCGCTGCCGACGACGGAGGAGCCCTACCGGCCGACCCGC
Organism: Brevibacterium sp. CS2; assembly: GCF_005280295.1. Taxonomy (GTDB): domain Bacteria; phylum Actinomycetota; class Actinomycetes; order Actinomycetales; family Brevibacteriaceae; genus Brevibacterium; species Brevibacterium pityocampae. Next base: position 48,870 of record NZ_CP040020.1, read on the forward strand.
CGGTTCGCGCCGGCCGGGCTCATCGCGACCAAGGCGGAGAAGGAGGTCCAGGCCCAGTGGGATAAGCTGGAGCCCTCCGCCGTCCGCCAACGGGAGCACTCATGAGCACGAGCACCTCGGGCACCGCGACCCCTGCGAGCACCGTCGTCCACCGGATCGCCGCACCGTTCCGGGCCGTCCACTGGTACCTCAAGGAGGTCATGGGGGAGAACGCCTACCTCCATTACCTCGAGTCGTTCGAGCGCCGTCACGGCACGCGCGACGGGGCCATGGGCGAGCGCGAGTTCTGGCGCGATCTGACCGACGAGCAGGACCGCAACCCCAAGGTCCGGTGCTGCTGAGCCATCGGCTCTGACCGGGCCGCCCACGAGGGCCGTCGAGGTGATCATCACCTCGGCGGCCCTCGTCGCGTCCCGGCCCCAGAACTCGATTTCCGAAGGTTCCTGAGAGCGGATCCGCGATCCTCTGCGATCTCGATCTCCCGCACCCCGGGTTGCCTCCACTACCGTAAGAAGTGCGGCGCGGACCGCGCCGCACACTTTCCGATGGGAGAATCACTATGAGAGCTGCCCGCTACTACGACCGTAAGGACATCCGGATCGAGGAGATCCCCGAGCCGGAGCTGAAACCCGGAGCAGTCGCCATCGATGTCGCCTGGTGCGGCATCTGCGGCACCGATCTGCACGAGTACCTCGAGGGTCCGATCTTCATCCCGCCGAAGGGTTCACCGCACCCGATCTCCGGCGAGGAGGCCCCGGTGACCATGGGCCACGAGTTCTCCGGCACCGTCACCGCGCTCGGCGAGGGCGTCACCGACCTCGAGGTCGGGCAGAACGTCGTCGTCGAGCCCTACATCATCCGCGACGACGTCGAGGTCGGCCCCGGCCGCTCCTACCACCTCTCCCCCGACATGAACTTCATCGGCCTCGGCGGCCGCGGAGGCGGGCTGTCGGAGAAGATCGTCGTCGAGCGCCGCTGGGTCCACCCGATCGGCGACATCCCGCTCGATCAGGCCGCTCTCATCGAACCGCTGTCCGTGGGCCACCACGCCTTCGTGCGCAGCGGAGCGGGATCCGGTGATGTCGCGCTCGTCGGCGGGGCGGGCCCGATCGGCCTGCTCACCGCGGCCGTGCTCAAGGCCGAGGGGCTCACCGTCTACATCTCGGAGCTCAGCGAGGCCCGCAAGGCGAAGGCCCGGGAGACCGGGGTGGCCGACGAGGTGTTCGACCCGCGCGAGGTCGACGTCGCCGAGCGCGTCCGTGAGCTCACCGACGGCCAGGGCGCCGACGTGGGCTTCGAGTGCAGCTCGGTGCCGGTGGTCCTCGACACCCTCATGGACGCAGTGCGCCCGAACGGCGTCATCGTCAACGTCTCGATCTGGGGCAGAAAGCCCGAGGTCGACATGCCGACGCTCGTGCTCAAGGAGATCGACCTGCGCGGCACGATCGGCTACGCGAACGATCACCCTGCGACCATCCGTCTCGTGCAGGAGGGGCGGATCGATCTCGCCCCGTTCATCACCGGACGGATCGGGCTCGACGGACTCGTGGACGAGGGGTTCGACCAGCTCATCAACAACAACGAGGAGCACGTCAAGATCCTCGTCGATCCGAACGCCTGATCCCGCCGGCGACGGTCACCCGGCCGGTGCACCGCGCACGGGGCCGCCGAGGTGATCATCACCTCGGCGGCCCTCGTCGCGTCCGGCCGTGCCCGGGTCATTCCCCGGCGGCGAGGCCCGGCAGGTCGTAGTCGATGACGAGCGGGGCATGGTCGCTCCACCGCTCGCCCCAGGTCGCGGCCCGGTCGACCCGGGCGGCCCGCGCGGCGGCGGCGAGCTCAGGCGTCGCCATCTGGTAGTCGATCCGCCAGCCGGCGTCCGTGTCGAAGGCCTTGCCGCGCATCGACCACCAGGTGTAGGGCCCGGGCACCTCGCCGGACAGCCGCCGGTGGACGTCGACGTAGCCGAGCTCCCCGAAGAACCGATCGAAGTAGGCCCGCTCCTCCGGCAAGAATCCGGCTTTCTTGCGGTTCGCCTTCCAGTTCTTGATGTCGAGCTCGGTGTGGCCGACGTTGAGGTCGCCGGTGACGAGCACGTGGTCGGCGGCGGCCCGGAGCTCGGGCAGCCGGACGAGCATCCGGTCAAGGAACCGGTACTTGTCGTCCTGCTTGGGGGTGCCCGCCTCCCCGGAGTGGACGTAGGCGGACACGACGGTCAGCGTGCTGCCGTCGGCCAGTCGGTGGTCGGTCTCGATCCACCGCCCGGACCGCGCGAAGTACTCCTCTCCGATCCCCACGCGCACTGCGTCCGCCGGGCTCCGCGACAGGACGGCGACGCCGGCCCGGCCCTTCGCCTCGGCGTCGGCGCTGTACACCGCGTACCCGCACCCGTCGAGCACGCCCTCGGCGATCTCGTTCGGGGCGCGGACCTCCTGGAGCGTGACGATCTCCGCACCCGCGCTCTCGAGCCACGGGCTCATCCCCTTGCGCCAGGCGGCGCGCACACCATTGACGTTGACTGCAGCGATTCGGATCATGGGGCAATCCTCGCACGCTCCGTGAGACGACTGCTCTCCGTCGGCCGCAGCACGTAGACTGTGTCCACAGCACTGCTTCCGAAGGAGGACGCCATGACCGACACGCCGTCGACATTCGACCTGGACCAGCTCACCATCCATCCGCTCGACGAGGTCGATGCCATGGAGCTCCGCGATTTCCTCGCCGAGCAGTCCTCGCACTTCTGGGGCGACAAGGATCTCAGCGAGGAGCACGACCCGTACTGGTTCCGCCAGATGGCATCCGGGGGTCTCGTCGCCCGCTTCCGCAACGAGATCGTGGGGTACCTGCTGGGCTGCTTCCCCAAGGACGGCCCGTCCTACATCCACCTCGTCGCCGCGCACGACGACTTCCGCCACCGCGGGATCGGCCGGCGTCTCTACACCGCCTTCATCGACCGCGCCCGCCGGCTCGGCGAGGACGAGGTCGAAGCGACGACGGTGCCGGAGAACAGCGACGCGATCTCCTTCCACTCCTCGCTCGGCTTCGAGGCCGAGCTCGTGAGCGACTACGCCGGCCCCGGTGTGGCGCGCGTGCTCTTCCACATGAAGCTCTGACGCGGGAGCGTGCGCGGCCGACCGTGCACGCCGGCATCGCTTCGGATCGCAGCGGGCCCGGAACTCCAGGGGAGTTCCGGGCCCGCTGTCGTCGTCCGCGTCTCTCAGGCCGGCCCGGCCTGCCGTTCGGCGATCTCGACGACGTTGCGCAGGAGCAGCGCCCGGGTCATCGGGCCCACTCCCCCGGGGTTCGGGGAGAGCCAGGCGGCGACCTCGGCCACCCCGGGATCGACGTCGCCGACGATCCGGCTCCTGCCGGTCTCCGGATCCTCCACCCGCGACACCCCGACGTCGAGCACGATCGCACCGGGGGCGACCGCCTCGGGCGTGACGAGCCCGGCGGACCCCGCGGCGGCGACGATGACGTCGGCGGTGCGCAGCACCTCGTCGAGGTTCCGGGTGCCGGTGTGGGTCAGGGTCACCGTCGCGTTGTGCTCCCGCCGGGTGAGCAGCGATCCGATGGACCGGCCCACCGTGACGCCGCGGCCGACGACCACGACGTGCTTCCCGGCGAGCTCGATCCCGTTGCGCTCCATGAGCTCGATGACCCCGCGCGGGGTGCACGGCAGCGGCGAGGCGATCGGCCGGTTGGCGTTGAGCACGAGCCGCCCGAGGTTCATCGGATGGAGGCCGTCGGCGTCCTTGTCCGGGTCGACCCGCTCGAGCACGGCATCGGTGTCGATGTGGTCCGGCAGCGGCAGCTGCACGATGTAGGCGGTGCACTCCGGGTCGGCGTTGAGCTCGTCGATGACCGCGTCGAGCTCCTCGGCGCTGATCGATTCCGGCAGGTCCTTCCGGATCGAGCGGATGCCGATCTGCTCGCAGTCGCGGTGCTTGCCGGCCACGTAGGACTGCGAGCCGGGGTCCTCGCCCACGAGCACGGTCCCGAGGCCGGGCACGACACCGGACTCCCGGAGCTTCGCGACGCGCTCCCGCAGCTCGTCCTTGATCGCCGCCGCGGCGGCCTTCCCGTCGAGGATCTGCGCGCTCATCAGTACTGCTCCAGACCCTCGTAGAGCGGGAAGTCGGCGGCGAGCTTCGCGACCCGTCCCCGCAGCGCCTCGACATCGGGGCCGGGCTTGAGCGCCTCGGCGATGATGTCGGCGACCTCGGTGAACTCCGCGGCCCCGAAACCGCGGGTGGCGAGCGCCGGGGTGCCGATCCGCAGGCCCGAGGTGACCATCGGGGGCCGCGGGTCGAAGGGCACGGAGTTGCGGTTCACCGTGATGCCGACCTCGTGGAGGAGGTCCTCGGCCTGCTTCCCGTCGAGCTGCGAGTTCCGCAGGTCGACGAGCACGAGGTGGACGTCGGTGCCGCCCGACAGCACCGTCGCACCGGATTCGGCGACGTCGGAGGCGAGCAGCCGCTCGGCGAGGATGCGTGCTCCCTCGAGGGTGCGCTCCTGACGCTGGACGAACTCCTCGGTCCCGGCGAGCTTGAAGGCCACGGCCTTGGCCGCGATCGCGTGCATGAGCGGGCCGCCCTGCTGGCCGGGGAACACCGCGGAGTTGAGCTTCTTCGCGTGCTCCGGGTCGCGGCTGAGGATGAAGCCCGAGCGCGGGCCGCCGATCGTCTTGTGGACGGTGGAGGACACGACGTCGGCGAGCGGCACCGGGTTCGGGTGGAGTCCGGCGGCGACGAGACCGGCGAAGTGCGCCATGTCGACCCACAGGGCCGCCCCGACCTCGTCGGCGATCGAGCGGAAGGCCTCGAAGTCGAGCTGCCGCGGGTAGGCCGACCAGCCGGCGACGATGACCTTGGGCCGGTGCTCGAGCGCCCGCTGCCGCACGACGTCCATGTCGATGCGGTAGGTGTCGGGGTCGACCTCGTAGGAGGCGATGTCGTAGAGGCGGCCGGAGAAGTTGATCTTCATCCCGTGGGTGAGGTGGCCGCCGTGGGCGAGGTCGAGGCCGAGGAGCTTGTCGCCGGCCCGGGCGAAGGCGTGCATGACGGCGGCGTTGGCGGAGGCGCCCGAATGGGGCTGGACGTTGGCGTACTCGGCGCCGAACAGCGCCTTCGCCCGCTCGATCGCGAGGTTCTCCGCGATGTCCACGGCCTCGCAGCCGCCGTAGTAGCGGCGACCCGGGTAGCCCTCGGCGTACTTGTTCGTCAGCACCGAGCCCGAGGCCTGCAGCACGGCGCGCGGGACGAAGTTCTCCGAGGCGATCATCTCCAGGGAGTCGCGCTGGCGGGCGAGCTCCTGGTCGAGGACCGCGGCGATCTCCGGGTCGACTGCGCCGAGCGAGGCGGTCATCGAATCGGGTGCTTCATTCATTCCTGTGACTCCTTGCGACGGTGCAGCTGCGGCCGGCCGACCGCACGGGCCCAATCCTAGTCCACACCCCGGTCGCCGCCACGAGCCCGCAGTCGGCCCCGCACCCGGTCCGCCTGCCGGACCGGCTCCCGGAGCCGAGGCGCCCGCCCCTACCATGGGAGGCATGCTCACCGACCAGGAATGGGTGCTGTCGATCTCGTGCCCCGATCGCGGCGGCATCGTGCACGCGGTGACCGGCGTGCTCGTCGACGTCGACGCCACGATCACCGAGTCCCAGCAGTTCGGCTCCCAGGACACCGAGGTGTTCTTCCTCCGCCTCCAGTTCCGCACGGGTGCTCCCGAGGAGGTCATCCGCGAGGCCCTCGCCCCGGTCGTGCGGCGCCTCGGCATGTCGATCGAGCTCCACCCGGCCTCGCGTCGGCAGCGCACCCTCGTCATGGTCTCGAAGGCCGGCCACTGCCTCAACACCCTCCTCTTCCAACAGGGCACCGGGGCGCTGCCGACGGACATCGTCGGCGTCGTCGGCAACCATCCCGACCTCGTAGCGCTGGCGGAGTTCCACGGAGTGCCCTTCCACCACATCCCGGTCACCCCGGAGACCAAGGACGACGCCGAGGCGCAGCTGCTGCGGCTCGTCGAGGAGCTCGACGTCGAGCTCGTCGTGCTCGCCCGCTACATGCAGATCCTGTCCCCGGCGGTGTGCGAGCGGATGCGCGGCCGGGTGATCAACATCCACCACTCCTTCCTCCCGAGCTTCAAGGGCGCCCGCCCCTACCACCAGGCCCACGCCCGCGGCGTGAAGATCATCGGCGCGACCGCGCACTACGTCACGAGCGACCTCGACGAGGGCCCGATCATCGAGCAGGACGTCGCCCGGGTGACCCACGCCCAGCCGGTGGCGGACTTCGTCGAGCAGGGGCAGGAGGTCGAGGCGTCCGTGCTCGCCCGCGCGGTGCGCTGGCACGCGCAGGGCCGGGTCATCCTCGACGGCAACCGGACCGTCGTCTTCCGCTGACCGGCGGGTCCGTCACCCGCCGGCCACCCCGGCGCCGGCCGCACCTCGGGCCCGGCACTCGCCCGGCGGCCCCGCTCCTGCCCGGATCCGCCACCGCTGTACCGGATCCGGAACATCGGCCTTCGCACGCTTCCGCCGGGCGCGACCGGCGGTCTAGCGTGGGTGCATGGCACAGACACCTCTCCGGACGCTCCCGATCCCGCGCCGCCCCGTCAACCTCGCCCGGCAGGCGCTGCTGCGGCTCGCCAACGCCGGCCTCACCACGGTCTACGGGGCCTACCGCGTGCACCCGGCGGTGTGGCGCCTCACCGCCCGCCACTACCACCCGGCGCTCGAGCGGTTCGCGAAGCTCAACGCCTGGATGATCTGCCAGCACGCGAGCCTCGACGTGCCGGCCTACCAGGACCACCTCGCCCGCTCCGGGTACTCCTTCGCCTGGTGGGACCTCGAGCGCTACACCCCGACCTCGAAGGACGACTACGTCCGCACCTACCCGGAGGCCGCGCGCTGCTGGAACGGGGAGATCGAGATCGCCGGCACCGTCGTCGACGAGTCCTCCGGATCCTCGGGCACGCCGTTCAACTGGATGCGCTCGAAGAAGGAGCTCGACACCGTCCACAAGAATGTGGCCGGCTACGTCACCATGCTGTTCGGCAGCGAGAACCTGTTCTGCATCAACGCCTTCTCGATGGGCGCCTGGGCGACCGGCACGAACACCGGGCAGGCGATGGCGAAGGTGGCGATGGTGAAGAACACCGGGCCGGACCTCGACAAGATCCTCGACACCCTGCGGCACTTCGGCCCCGGCTTCACCTACCTCATCAGCGCCTACCCGCCCTTCCTCAAGCACGTCGTCGACCGGATGGCCGCCGAGCCCGAGGTGTGGGACGCCTACACCCTCAACGGCTTCGTCGGCGGGGAGGCGATGACGGAGGGCCTGCGCGACCACCTCGAGCAGCGCTTCGCCCGGGTGTACTCCGGCTACGGCGCCTCCGACCTCACGATCGGGATGGCCGGGGAGTCCGACCTGTCCGTCGTCATCCGCCGGGCGCTGGCCGAGGACCCGGGGTTCCGGGCCGAGGTGCTCGGGGAGGACGAGGCGCGCACCCCGATGGTGTTCCAGTACAACCCGCTCGAGACCTACCTCGAGACCACCGATGACGGCGATCTCGTCGTCACCATCAACTCCGCGGCGGTGATGAGTCCGCGCCTGCGCTACAACATCGGCGACGAGGCCCGGCTCATCGACTTCCCCACCATGGTCGAGCTCACCCGCACCCGCCCGGAGCTCGCCGCGGCGTGCTCGGAGGCGTTCGCCCGGCAGCGGATGAAGCTGCCGTTCGTCCTCCTGTTCGGCCGCTCGGACTCGACGATCTCCTACATGGGAGCCAACATCTACCCGCTCGATGTGGAGAACGGGATCTACGCCGACAACCCGCGCGCCCATCTCATCGAGGGCTTCCGGATCAGCCTCGACGACGTCGGGGAGCTCGAGCAGCGCCCCACCCTCCACCTGCAGCTGCGCGACCCCGCCACGGAGCCCGCGGCCGACCTCGACGACGCCGCCCGCGGCGAGCTCGCCGACACGGTGCGGGCCGGGGTCGTCGCCCACCTCACCGCGGTGTCCCGGGACTTCGCCGAATCCCTCGAGGAGGACCCGAGCGCCGCCGACCTGCGGGTGCGCGTCCACGACCACGGCGCCGGCCCGTTCTCCCGCCCGACGACGACGATCAAGAACGTCTACCTGGAGGCCTGACATGCGCTCGAACGACTTCTCCGCAGCACCCCCGCAGGCGCGGGCCGGATCGTTCTTCCTCGGCTGCAACCGCTACCGCAGCCCGCTCGCGATGCTCGGCCAGATCCGCCGCTGGCCGAAGCTCGCCCGCGCGCTCAAGCACGCACCGGGGTACCTGTGGCACCGCAGCTACTACGAGTTCCCCGACCGGATCGGCCTCCTCGTCGCCTTCGCCACCCGCGACGACCTCCTGCGCTTCGCCCGCACCCCGGAGCACCACACGATCATGCACTGGCTGGTCGGCGGGGACGGGTCCTCACCGGCACGCGGCGGCTTCATCCGGATCCTCGACGCCGAGGAGTGGGGCTACACGAACGGCGAGTTCCGCGCCGAGGACGGCCGCCTGGGCCTCATCGACCGGTTCTCCCCGGTCACCGGCGAGTCCGCGGACGCACCCACCACCGGTGGGCCCGGGACCTCCGCGGCCGGTCCGGGTACCGCCGTCACTGCACCCGCCGGCACCCCGCCGGCCGGCACCTCTGCAGCAGACCGCCCGGTCCGCTCGTGACCGTCTCCCCCGTCCGCACCCGCGCGGACCTCGCGGCGTTCCTCGAGCTGCCGGCCCGCTTGGGCCGGGACGAGGGCACGTCCGGACTGCGGGTGCCGCTGCTGCGCTCGGAGATCCGGTCCTGGCACACCGGCCGCACGTGGTTCCCGGCGCCGATCGAGCTGCTGCTGGCCCGCACCGGCGGCACCGTCACCGGCCGCACCACCGCCCACCGCTGCGCCGCGCTCGACGCACGCCTGTCGACCGGGCCGCAGGCGCTCGCGCCCACGGTCCGCGCCCTGTGCTTCGGGGCCACCGAGTTCGCCGACGAGCACGCCGCCGCAGAGCTCTTCGAGGCGCTCGGCGCGCGGGCCCGTAACACCGGCTGCACCCACCTGTTCGGTCCGGTGTCGCCGCTGCCGAACACCACCGGCGGGGTCGTCACCGCGGGCTTCGCCGAGCGCGGGTTCTTCGACTCGCCGTGGAACCCGGCACACGTGCCCGCGGCCTACGAGGCGCACGGCTTCACCCGCTGGGCTCAGGCCGATTCCTGGATCGTCGACCTCGGCGGCGTCCCGGCCGCCCGCGCCACCGCGCCCACCGCTGCCGAGGCGGCCGCCGCCGGGGTGCGTCTGCGCCACCCCTCCCGCGTGGGCACCCGCCGGTTCGTGCGCCGCCTGCGGCCCACCCTCAACCGGGCGTTCGCCGCCCTGCCGTACTACACGGAGATCGGGCCGGCGCAGATGGCCGGGCAGACCGCCGGCCTCGAAGCCCTCATGGACCCGGCACTCATCGTCACCGCCGACGGTCTCGACGACCCTCCCGCCGCTCCCCCGAGGTGCTTCGCACTCGTGGTCCCCGACCCCACCGCGATCCTCCAGCGGCACGACGGCAGGCTCGGCCCGCGGGCGGTCGCGGAGCTCCTCACGTCCCACCGCACCCGGGGCCGCGACGCGATCCTCCTCATCCAGGGCACCGACCCCGACCACTCCGGTTCCGGGCTGCTCACCCTCGTCCTCCGGCAGGTGTACGCGAACCTCATCGCCGGCGGGTACCGGCGCCTCCGGGTGACCTCGATCGGACGGGACAACCCGGGGTCGGCCGCGGTGTTCGACCGGGCCGGCGGCCGGCCGCTCCACGGGCTCACCACCTACGTCCGGGACCTGCGATGAGTGCACCCCGCCCCCAGCCCGCACCCGCGCTGCGCGATCGCTGGATCGCCGTCGCCGGGTGCGCGCCCTCGGCCCACAACACCCAGCCGTGGCGGCCCGTTCCCACCGGATCCGGGGTGCGGCTCACCGTCGACCCCGCGCGCACCCTGCCCGAGGCCGATCCCCGGCACGAGGACCTCCACCTCTCGCTCGGCTGCTGGGTCGAGGCGCTCGCGATCGCGGCTGCGGAGTCCGGGTGGTCCCTGCAGACCGGCCCGGTGTCCGGGGTCGGGCCGGACCTCGTCCTCGACTTCCGGTTCACCCGCACGTCCGCTCCTGCGCTCACCGGATTCACCGTGCGCGAACTCCGCGCCCGGCAGGTGGACCGCGGCCGGCTCCTCCCCGATGACCGCGCGCTCGATGCCGCGGTCGCGGAGTTCGCCGCGCTGCCGGGGTGCTCGGACCTCGCGCTCAGCCAGCTGCCCGAACCGCTGTTCTCCCACCTGCAGGCGCAGTCGGCCACCCATGTGCTCTCCACTCCGGCGATGGCGGCGGAGACGCTCGGCTGGCTGCGCCTCGACCCGCGCGACCCCGCCTACCAGCGCGACGGCCTCACCGCCGACTGCCTGCGGCTGCCCGCCGGCACCCGGATGCTCGCCCCGGTGCTCGGTGCTCGGGCGGCCCCGGTCGTCGCCCGAGCGCTCGCCCGGGTGCAGCCGCTCGCCCGCCGGGTGCTCTGCACGGCGGACACCGTGAAGACCCTGCCCGCCGCGACGGCGGCGAGCTCTGCCGTCCGGGCCGTGCTGCCCGGGATCGGCCGCCCGCCGGCGCGCCTGGTCGTGTGGGGCCGCGCCGAGGATTCCGGCACGGATCCGATAGCGGGGATCGCGCGCGGCCGGGACCTGCTGCGGCTGTGGCTCGTGCTGGGCCGGCACGGTCTGCGGGTGGCCGCGCACTCCGAGCTCAAGGACTGCCCGGACACCCGGGAGGGGCTCCGCGCCTTCCTGGGACGCCGCGGGCGGGAGGGTGAGCCGTGCGGGGTGTTCTCCGCCGGCCGCTCGACCTCGCCCGTCCCCCGGGCTCCACGCCTGCCGGTCTGAGCGGCCGGTCCGCGATGCCCGCACCCGGCCACCTGCCGTGCCTGCCCAACATCAGCGCGGGCGCAGGGTGAGCGTGTCCTCGGTCGCGGTGTCGACGGCGGCCGTGGACCAGGCCCAGCGGTCCTGGACACCTGCGGCCCAGGGCTCGGCCTGGTCGGTGTAGTGCGGGTGGAAGGCGTGGCCGCTCGCTCCGGTGAGGTTCTGCCAGGTCGAGTCGTCCCAGTCCGCGACGTCGATGACCATCCGCAGGGAGGGCACGGTGGTCGTCGCGAAGCCCGCGTCGAGGTCCGATCCGGTCGCGTTGACCACCCCGGACCCGCCGCCCACGGGATAGGGGCCGCGGTTGAACAGCGCCTCGATCGGGGCGATGCCGCTCTCCCCGAAGGAGCCGTGGGTGAGGGTGAGGGCGTGGAGCTCGCCCCAGCTCCAGCCGGCCGGGTCCTCCCCCTGGAGCTCGACGAGCTCCGTGTGCGCCTCGGCTGCCGCGGTGCGCAGCAGGGCGTCCCGGTCCCCGGCCCACCACGGGGATCCCGGGTCGTCGAGCTGCTGGTCGAGGACCAGTGCGATGCGCGATTGGTCGTCACGGGGGATGTCGGTGCTCTGCGTGGCGAGCAGCGCGGCGGTCACGCGGTCGAAGAGGACGTTCGCATAGGCCGCGGCTGCGGAGTCCGCGTCGTTGCGTCCGTCCCAGCCGGCGAGGAGCTCGAGGGCCTCGGTGACGTCCGGGTCGTCCACCGTGAGCTCGGCGTAGGCGCGCTGCAGGGGTGCGGCCACCGGGGTGGCGGTGTCGAGCTGGATCGCGGCGAGGTCCGCGCCGGTCACGGGACCGGCGGCGACGGCCTCGTCGAGGAGATCGACGATCCGGGCGGCACGGTCCCCGTAGTCCCAGTCGCGGCTGAGCGGGTGCCGGTAGGCGTCGTCGACGATCGCGTTGTTCGCCGTGACGATGATCCCGGAGTCCGGGTTGTACTCCACCGGCAGCTCGGAGAACGGGATGAATCCCTGCCAGTCGTAGGCGCTGTCCCAGCCCGGTTGGGGCATCCAGCCGTCCCCGGCGCCGCGGATCGGCAGCCGGCCGGGTGCCTGGTAGCCGATGTTGCCGTCGACGTCGGCGTAGACGAGGTTCTGCGCCGGGACGTCGAAGAGCGCGGCCGCGGCCCGGAAGTCGGAGAAGTCCCGGGCCCGGTTGAGGGCGAAGATCGCCTGCGCGGTGGTACCGGCTTCGAGCGCGGTCCAGCGCAGGCTGAGCGCGTGCTCGCCGGACCAGTCGTCCGCGGCGTCCGTGCTCTCCCCGGCAGAGGTTCCGGCCCCGCCCCCGGCACCAGGCCCGGCCCCGGCATCGGCCCCGGCATCGGCTCCGGTGGGTGGGGAGGCCGCGATCCCGGTGAACTCCGGGGTGAGCCCGGAGACGATCGGGCCGTGCCCGGTCGTCCGCACGGTGATCTCGACGTCCTCGCCGCCGGCCACCCGGAGGGTCTCCTCCCGGGTCTCGAAGGGGACCTTCTCGCCGTCGCGCCAGTAGCCGTCCGCGTCGACCCGTTCGACGTAGAGGTCCGCGACATCGGTGGTGAGGTTGGTGAACCCCCAGGCGACCTGCGCGTTGTGGCCGATGACGATCCCGGGCAGCCCCGAGAAGGAGAATCCCGCGACGTCGAACGGGCAGTCCGGCGTGACCTCGGAGCAGCGGAGCTGCATCTGCGTCCACACCGAGGGCAGGGAGGCGCCGAGGTGGGGATCGTTGGCGAGCAGCGGGCTTTCGGTCGCGGTGTGCTCACCGGACACCACCCAGGAGTTCGAGCCGATGCCCTCGCCCTGTCCGCCGACGAGCGCGTCGACCTCGGCGAGGATCTCCGCCATGCCGCCCGCGGCGAACAGCGCGCCCGCCTCGGGGTGTGCCGCTGCGCTCCCCGGCTCCCGATGATCGGCGGTTCCACCGCCGCGCTGCGCAGGCTCCGCCGGAGCACCGGCGGGCTGCGGCACCTCGCCGTCGCCGATCCCGGCGCCGCTGGGATCCTCGGCCAGTATCACCGGATGCTCGTCGAAGGGGTGCCGGGATAGAGATCGGCGATCCGCTCCGGATCGAGGTCACCGGCCAGCAGCGCGCGGGCGGTCTCGTCCTCGATGTTCGTCCGCAGGTCCCAGGCCATCGCCTTGAGCCAGGCGACGGAGTCCGCCGGCGTCCACGGTTCCGGGGAGGACCCGCGGTTCTGCAGCCCGAGCACCGAGTACTCGAGACCGAGTCCGCCGCCGGAGCGCTCCTCGAGATAGGCGTTGACCCCGGCGGCGTAGGCCTCGTAGTACCCGCGCTCCTCGGCGGGCAGTGCGGCGACCTCGGCCTGTGCGGTGCGGTGCCAGCCGAGTGTGCGGAGGAAGGTGTCGGTGGGGACCTGGGACTCGCCGAACAGCTCGGAGAGCCGGGCGCTCGTCATGTGCCGGCGGAAGTCCATCTCCCAGAAGCGGTCCTGGGCGTGGACGAAGCCCTGCGCGAACAGCAGGTCGTCGGCGCGGGCGGCGGTGATCGTGGGGACGCCGCGGGCATCGCGCTGCACGGTCACCGTCTCCTGGAGGCCCGGCACCTCGAGGGTGCCGTCGGTCTGCGGGAAGGCCCGCACCACCGACCAGGCGGCGACCCCGCTGAGCACGAGGACGAGGACGAGCAGCGCGGCGAGGACGAGCATGAGGATCCGCCGCAGGCGTCCACGGCGCCGGCGCGCAGCAGGGCGAACGTCGGTGCGCGAGGGGCTGCGGGGCATCGGGGATCTCCTGTCCTCGGTTGCCCCGAGCCTATCCCGGATCCGCCATGCCGCCCCGGGTCAGCGGCGCGCCACAGCGTCGCGGACTGCCGCACCGCCGCACGGGAGCGCGGATCCCCGGGGAGGACGACGACGGCGGTGCGTGCACTCGGCACGCACCGCCGTCGGGGCGATCGTCGATCCGCGGGAGCGGATCAGCAGGTCACTTGTCCTCGGACTTCTCCTCGGCTGACTCCGCCTCGGCCATCTCGTCCTCGGAATCGGACTCGGTGGTGACGTCCGGCTCGGTCGCCGGAGTCTCCTCGGTCGACTCCGCGTCCTTCGAGCCGGTGTCCTGGGACTCCTCGGCCTTGGGCGCGGCCGCGGCGGTGGCCGCCTCGGCCTCCTTGACGGTCGCCTGCTTGGGCGAGTACGCCTCGAGGACGAGCTCGATCACGGCCATCGGGGCGTTGTCGCCCTTGCGGGGGCCGATCTTGGTGATGCGGGTGTAGCCGCCCGGACGCTCGGCCACGGCCGGAGCGATCGAGGTGAACAGCTCGTGCACGATCGACTTGTCGGCGATCTGGCCGAGCACGCGGCGGCGTGCGGCCAGGTCTCCGCGCTTGGCGAAGGTGATGAGGCGCTCCGCGACGGGACGGAGGCGCTTGGCCTTCGTCACGGTCGTGGTGATCGACTTGTGCTCGAACAGCTGGGACGCCATGTTGTTCAGCAGCATCCGCTCGTGCGCCGGGGAGCCGCCGAGGCGGGGACCCTTGGTGGGCGTAGGCATGATTTATCTCCTTGGAATTCTTAGAACTGCTCGTCCTCGACGAAGGACACGTCCTCGCCGTCGACCGGGCTCTCGTAGCCGGCGGGGCTGTCCTTGAGGCTCAGGCCGAGCTCGCTGAGCTTCTGCTTGACCTCGTCGATCGACTTCGAACCGAAGTTGCGGATGTCCATGAGGTCGGTCTCGCTGCGACCGACGAGCTCGCCCACGGTGTGGATCCCCTCGCGCTTGAGGCAGTTGTACGAGCGGACGGTGAGATCGAGATCCTCGATCGCCAGGGCGAGGTCGGCGGCGAGGGCGGCATCGACCGGCGACGGTCCGATGTCGATGCCCTCGGCCTCGACGTTGAGCTCACGGGCCAGCCCGAACAGCTCGACGAGGGTCTTGCCGGCCGAGGCCACGGCATCACGCGGGGTGATGGAGGGCTTCGTCTCGACGTCGACGACGAGGCGGTCGAAGTCCGTGCGCTGCTCGACACGGGTGGCCTCGACCTTGTAGGTGACCTTGAGCACCGGCGAGTAGATCGAGTCGACCGGGATCCGGCCGATCTCGGCGTCGGCGTTCTTGTTCTGCGCCGAGGACACGTAGCCGCGACCGCGCTCGATCGTGAGCTCCATGTCGAGGCGGCCGTCCTCGTTGAGGGTGGCGATGAACAGTTCCGGGTTGTGGATCTCCACTCCGGCGGGGGCGGAGATGTCCTCGGCGGTGACGGCGCCGGGACCCTGCTTGCGCAGGTAGGCCACGACGGGCTCGTCGAACTCCGAGGAGACCACGAGGGACTTGAGGTTGAGGATGAACTCGGTGACATCCTCCTTCACGCCCGGGACCGTGGTGAACTCGTGAAGCACACCATCGACCCGGATGCTCGTGACGGCGGCACCGGGAATGGAGGACAGCAGGGTTCGCCGCAGCGAGTTGCCGAGGGTGTAGCCGAAGCCCGGTTCGAGCGGTTCGATGACGAACCGCGACCGGTAGGTGTCTACAGCCTCTTCCGTGAGCGTGGGACGCTGTGCAATCAGCACGTGGGCTTCCTTTCGGCGAGCATCCGCTATATGACGCTCGCAATGCACTTGAGAGTATCGCTACTCGTGACGCTTGCGGTGGTGGGTGGCCCGGCGTCCGATCGCAGCGGACCCGTGGGGTCCGCCGGATCGTCCGGCCGGTCCGGGTCAGCCGCGCCGGCGCTTGGGCGGGCGGCAGCCGTTGTGCGGCGTCGGGGTGACGTCCTGGATGGTGCCCAGCTCGAGGCCGGCGGCCTGGAGGGAGCGGATCGCGGTCTCGCGTCCGGAGCCCGGGCCCTTGACGAACACGTCGACCTTCTTGAGGCCGTGCTCCTGGGCGCGGCGGGCGGCGGACTCCGCGGCCATCTGCGCAGCGTACGGGGTGGACTTGCGGGAGCCCTTGAAGCCGACCTCACCGGAGGAAGCCCATGAGATCACGGCTCCGGTCGGGTCGGTGATCGACACGATCGTGTTGTTGAACGTCGACTTGATGTGGGCCTGGCCGTTGACGACGTTCTTCTTGTCCTTGCGGCGGGTCTTGCGGGCAGCGGAGGCTGCGCGTGTCTTGGGAGGCATAAGTGTGGATTCTCCTGATTCGAAGGCTGGAGGGCTTACTTCTTCTTACCGGCCACCGTGCGCTTGGGGCCCTTGCGGGTGCGCGCATTGGTCTTGGTGCGCTGGCCGCGGACGGGGAGTCCCCGGCGGTGGCGCAGGCCTTCGTAGCTGCCGATCTCGACCTTGCGGCGAATGTCGGCGGCGACCTCGCGACGGAGGTCGCCCTCTACCTTGAATGTGCCTTCGATGTAGTCGCGCAGCTGCACGAGCTCGGCATCGGACAGATCTTTCACGCGGGTGTCCGGGTTGATCCCGGTCTCCGTCAGGGTCTGGCTCGCACGAGTGCGGCCCACACCGAAAATGTATGTCAGGGCGACTTCCACGCGCTTCTCACGCGGGAGGTCGACTCCGGCAAGACGTGCCATTGTGTGTACTCCATGGGTTGTTCGGAGGTGCTTGCTCAGACCTGTCCGGTGCTCTCACCGGTCCGCGGCCTCCGAGCCGCGGGTGTCGTCCTGTGTCCAGGGGGCGAGGCCTGCTTGGGTGTGGTGCTCGCTGGCGCCGCGGGTGCGGCACAGCTGTGTCGATCTGCTCGAGGTGAGCGAATCAGCCCTGACGCTGCTTGTGGCGCGGGTTGTCGCAGATCACCATGACGCGGCTGTTGCGCCGGATGACCTTGCACTTCTCACAGATCTTCTTGACGCTGGGCTTGACCTTCATCGTTAATCCTTCTTCTCACCGCGAAGACCCCGGGCCAGGACCCGGGGGCTGTGAGCGGCGAAAACTGTCGAAAAGACCGTTTACTTGTACCGGTAGACGATACGTCCGCGGGACAGGTCGTAGGGAGACAGCTCCACCACGACGCGGTCCTCGGGGAGGATGCGGATGTAGTGCTGGCGCATCTTTCCGGAGATGTGCGCGAGCACCTTGTGCCCGTTGGTCAGCTCGACGCGGAACATGGCGTTCGGCAGAGCCTCCACAACAGAGCCCTCGATCTCAATGACCCCTTCTTTTTTGGCCATATCGTTCGTCAACCTCATCTTCCCGTGGCCGCAGGACGGCCACGCATCGTTCGTATCTCGGATCCTCTTCGGTCTCCCGGGCGGGTTCCGATTCGACCGGGATCTGCAGGTGGGGAATCCACCGCCGGCGGGCCTCCGTGCGCTAAGCTCGGGTGCGACACGGCGGGTTCTTTCCTTGCCCATAACAGACCAGTGAACTACTCTACCGGAATCGGGTCGCGCATGCCAACCGAGCGTCGTCGCGTCCGTCGGCCCCGCTCCGTGCGGGCGCGCCGGGCCGAGGATCTCCGTCTGCTCCGCACGCTGCTCGCCGTCGACCCGCTCCCCCGCGCCGACCTCGGCGCCCTGTCCGCCGAGCTCCGTCCCGCCCGCGGCCGCTCCTCCTCCCTGACGGGGCGCCTCCGCAGCCGCCTGCGCATCGACGACCGGCGCGGCCCCCGGCTCCTCGCCGCCGCCCACGACCTCTCCGCCGCCGAGGTGGCCCGCGCCCTCAACACCGTGCCGGCGCTCGAACCGGTGCCGCGCGGGCCGGCCCGCTGGGTCCCCGTGCCGCTGCGCGGCCTCACCGCCCCCGGGTCCGCCGCTGCGCGGCCGGCGGAGGGGGAACGGAACCGGCCCGTCCGACCGCTCTCGATCCGGCAGGGACGTCTGAGCGACTGCTGGTTCATCGCAGTGCTCGCCGCCTGCGAGCACATGCGCCCCGGATTCACCGCCTCGCTCGTCCGTCCCACCGACAACGGGCTCGTCGAGGTGCGGCTCCACACGCCGGGGGCCCGCTGGGTGACGCTCAGCCCCCGCGTGCCCGCCGCGCACCGCGCCGGGGACCGCCGGTTGCGACCGAACGCCGCCTCGCTCGTGGAGAAGGCGGCCGCACTGACCTACGGGCGCGGCTCCTACCGGCGGATCCAGGGGGACTTCGCCGGCGTCGCGCTCGGGCTCCTCACCGGCCGGTGGTGCCCGGCCCGGCCGGTCCCGCTGCGCCTGTCGCGGATCGAGCACTGGCTCGCGGCCGGACGTCCGGTCGTCGCCTCGACGCTCGTGCGACCCGGCGGATCGTTCCGGGTGCCGCGGGAGGACGACCCGCACCGCTCGGTCGCCGTCATGGACGGCCACGTCTACGTGGTGCGGCGGGTCGCCCGGCTGAGCGAGGACGGCTCACCCGACCCGCACGAGCCGCTGCGGGTCCATGTGCACAATCCGCTCGGCGGCACCGAGGGCGAACCCCGGCGCACCGATCTGTTCCTCTCCGCGGCCCAGCTCCGCCGCACGTTCATCAGCGTCAATGTCGGCCCCCGCCTGCGCTGAGGCCCCGCCGACCGAGCGGTACCGTGGAGGCATGACGATTCCCGAGTACACCCCGGACCAGCTCCGCGCCCGCGGCGGCCTCAAGTGGACCGCGATCCCCGAGACCCTGGGCGCCTTCATCGCCGAGGCCGACTTCGGCACCGCCCCGGCCGTGCACTCGGCCCTCGCCGAGCTCACCGAGAAGGAGCTCTTCACCTACACGCCGCCGGCGATGCTCCGGGATCTCCGCGAGGCCACCGCCGAGCACTGCGCACGGAGCTTCGGCTGGGACATCGCCCCCGCACAGGTCGCCGCGGTGCCCGATGTCATCACCGCGTACCGCGCGATGATCGACCTGTTCACCGCACCGGGCACCCCGGTCGTCCTCATGACCCCGGCGTACATGCCGTTCTTCAAGGTGCCGCCGCTGTGCGGACGCGAGATCCGCGAGGTGCCGATGATCCGCACCGCCGACGGCTGGGACGTCGACGGGCCCGCCCTCCAGTCCGCGCTCGCCGGCGGCGGGCTGCTCGTCCTCTGCAATCCCCACAACCCGATCGGCAACGTCTACGAGCGCACCGAGCTCGAGGCCATCAGCCGGATCGTCGAGGCCACGGGGTCCCGGGTGTTCGCCGACGAGATCCATGCCCCGCTCGTCTTCCCGGGCGCCCGCCACATCCCCTACGCCACGGTGTCCGAGGCTGCCGGAGAGCACTCGATCACCGCGCTGTCGGCCTCCAAGGCGTTCAACATCCCGGGCCTCAAGTGCGCGCAGATGGTGTTCACGAACCGCGTCGACGCCGCCCGGTTCGCCGAGCTCGGCGAGTTCGTCGCGCACTCGACGGCGAGCCCCGGCATCGTCGCGACGACCGCGGCCTACCGGGAGGGTGGGGACTGGCTGGCGGAGCTGCTGGCCTACCTCGACGACAACCGCGCAGCGCTCGCTGCCCTCCTCGCCGAGCGGCTGCCGGAAGCGGGACACCTGCCGTCCGCCGGGAGCTACATCGCCTGGGTTGACCTGCGGGCCTACGACCTCGGCGAGGACCCCGCCCGGTTCCTCCGCGAGTCCGCCGGGATCGCGCTGACGAACGGCCGCGAGTGCGGTGAGGCCGGCGCCGGGCACGTGCGCATCAACACCGCGACCCCGCGGGCGGTCCTCACGGAGATCGTCGAACGGATGGCCGAGGCGATCGACGGTCGGCAGGAGGCGCCTGCGGATCCCACTCGATGAGGTCCGCATTCGGCAGCGCCTGCACCCGGCTCAGCACGGCGGGGCCGAACGCTGCCCAGTAGTACTCGTTGAGCGTGCTCATGCAGTGGCCCAGCCGGGTGTGGATGTCGAGGCCGGGGGCGAGGTCTGCCGGCAGGACCGGTGCGCTCATGAGCTCGCCGGAGACTGCATAGTAGAGATCGAAGTAATCGACCAGGCCGAGTTCGGAGCCGCCGAGTGCTGCGGCGACCCGCGCCTCGGCATCGCCGATCATGCTTCGCAGCGCGGCGATCCCGAATGCCCGGTCGGCCCATCGCCGGGCCTGGTCCATGTCTTCGGGCACGAGGGAGCAGAACTCGAGCCAGGCCCTGCCTTCGACCCCGATGTCCGCACCGACCTCAGCCCGGAACCCGGCGACCGCCTCGGTGAGAGCGATGAGCACTCCCGGCCGGAGCGGCCGGTAGCCGGATCTCCGTGCAAGGTAGAGCACGCGGTCACGATCGGAGCGACGAGCCTCGGGGATCGACAGGACGACGGCGGCGAACGCCCCGGAGAACTCCGTGTGCTCCACCCGCCCGGCGAGCCGCCCATAGCTCGGACGCAGGGCCTCGGCGAGGCGGTACACGGCGATCCTTCCCACCTGGGACCGGTGCAGCAGACCGCGTGAGACGAGGCGCACGACCTGGTTGCGAGCAGCGGATTCGCTGTAGCCGTGGAGAGCGAGGACCGAGGTGATCACCGGCCCCGGCACTGCGCTCGCCCCGAGCGAGCCGAACACGGAGACCACGTCGAAACCACCGCGGGTGATGCGGTAGCGGTGCTGATCCGTCACTGTTCGTCTCCGTTTCGGGAGGACGTGGCAAGGGGTGAACCGCCACCATAGCGTGGACAGCGATACCCGTTGTCTCAGAAAGGTCCACCATGTCCCAGTCCTTCGCAGCAGCGCTCGAGAGAGCTCGCGCTGCCCACAGCTTCTCCCTCGCCGCGGCCAGCGTGGCGGCCTCGCTCACCGTAGTCATCGCCTTCGCAGCATTCATGATCGTCGGTGCAGGCATCACCACCACCGCGACATGGATGTTCGCACTCGGTCTCCTGGCAGCAGGCGGGACCTATCTGGGAACCTTCCTGGGAGTCCGCGGGAAGATGAGGGAGGTGCCGGACACCCGGGCCGCTGCCGCACAGGTCTGATCCGGGTGCGTCCACGTGACGCCCGCGCCCGCTTCACCGCTGGATACGACGACGGCCGGAGTGCACACGCACTCCGGCCGGTCCGTTCGGCGGGCCCGGTGGCCCGCCGGTGCCGCGTCAGTCCTCGAGCGGCACCGGGGTCACGCCGTAGGCGGCGAGGCGCTCGGCCCCGCCGTCCTCGGCGGTGAGCACCCAGATCCCGCGCTCGTGGCGAGCCACTGTGTGCTCCCAGTGGGCGGCCCGCGCCCCGTCGACGGTGACGACGGTCCAGTCGTCGTCGAGGGTGCGCGAGGCGATGTCACCGGCGACGAGCATCGGCTCGATCGCCAGGCACAGCCCGGGCCGGATCTTCGGCCCCATGTTCCTGGCCCGGTAGTTGAGCACCTCGGGCTCCATGTGCATCTGCGTGCCGATGCCGTGCCCGGTGTAGTCCTCGAGCAGCCCGAGGTCCGGAGCCTCGGCCAGCGCGAACTCCTCGATCGCCGCACCGATCTCGCCGACCCGCTTGGCGCGGGCGAAGGCCGCGATGCCGGCCCACATCGATTCCTCGGTGATGTCGGAGAGACGCCGGTCGGCCGCACTCGCGTGCTCCCAGCCGCCGACGCAGAGGGTGAAGGCGGAGTCGCCGTGATAGCCGTCGACGATCGCTCCGCAGTCGATCGACACGAGATCGCCGGCCTCGAGGACGCGCGCGCCGGGGATGCCGTGGACGATCTCCTCGTTCACGGAGATGCAGGCCACAGCGGGGAACCCGTGATAGCCCTTGAAGTTCGAGCGCGCACCGGCCTCGGCGATGACGGCGGCCGCGGCTGCGTCGACCTCGGCGGTGGTGGCCCCGGGCACGGACGCGGCACGGGCGGCCGCGAGGGCCGCCCGTGTGACGAGACCGGCGCGGCGCATCGTGCGGATCTGCGCCTCGGTCTTGAGCTCCAGCTTGGAACCGAACACTCAGTGCCCGATCTGCGCGAGGATGCGGCCGGTGATCGCGTCGATCTCCCCGAGGCCGTCGACCTGGCGCAGCAGACCGCGGTCGGCGTAGATCCGGGTGAGCGGCTGCGTCTGCTCGGCGTAGACGTCGAGGCGGTGGCGGATGACCTCCTCGGTGTCGTCCGAGCGGCCCTGGAGCTGGGCGCGGGCGAGCAGGCGCTCGACGACCTCGTCGGTGTCGGCGGTGAGCTCGACGACATGGTCGAGGGACTCGTCGAGTTCGGACAGCATCGAGTCGAGCTCGGCGACCTGCGCCTCGGTGCGCGGGTAGCCGTCGAGCAGGAACCCGGGCTGGGCGTCGTCCTGGGCGAGGCGGTCCTTGACCATCGAGTTGGTGACCTCGTCCGGCACGTACTCGCCGGCGTCCATGTAGCGCTTGGCGGTCTTCCCGAGCTCGGTCTCGCCCGCGACGTTGGCGCGGAAGATGTCGCCGGTGGAGATCGCCGGGATGCCGAGCTTCTCCGCGAGGCGGGCGGCCTGGGTGCCCTTGCCCGCTCCCGGCGGGCCGATGAGGATGATCCGTTCGCTCATGGTGTGTTCCTTTCAGGATGGTCCCGCCGCCGGCCGGTACCCGGGGCGGGCGCGGCCGAGACGGTCGGGGTCAGCGCAGCAGCCCCTCGTAGTGGCGCTGCTGCATCTGCGAATCGATCTGCTTGACGGTCTCCAGGCCCACACCGACGATGATGAGGAGCGAGGTGCCGCCGAACGGGAAGTTCTGGTTGGCGTCGATGAGCACGAGCGCGATAAGCGGGATCATCGCGACGAACGCGAGGTACAGCGAGCCCGGGAAGGTGATCCGGGTGAGCACGTAGCTCAGGTACTGCTCGGTCGGACGGCCGGCGCGGATGCCGGGGATGAATCCGCCGTACTTCTTCATGTTGTCCGCGACCTCCTCCGGGTTGAAGGTGATCGCGACGTAGAAGTACGTGAAGAAGATCGTCAGCAGGAAGTACACGAGCATGTAGATCGGGTGGTCGCCCGTCGTGAGGTACTCGGTGATCCACTGCACCCACTGCGCCTCGGGGTCGCCGAACTGCGCGATGAGGCTGGGGAGGTAGAGGACCGAGGAGGCGAAGATCACGGGGATCACGCCGGCCTGGTTGACCTTGATCGGAATATAGGTCGAGGTCCCGCCGAACATCCGGCGGCCGACCATGCGCTTGGCGTACTGCACCGGGATGCGGCGCTGGGACTGCTCGACGAACACCACGAGCGCGACGATCGCGAGGCCGACCGCGACGACGATGAGGAAGATGTCGATGCCCTGCGAGGTGAGGATCGCGCCGAAGGCGGCCGGGAACCCGGCGGCGACGGCGGTGAAGATCAGCAGCGACATGCCGTTGCCGACGCCCCGCTCGGTGATCTGCTCGCCGAGCCACATGATGAGGCCGGTGCCGGCGGTCAGGGTGATGACGATGATGAGGACGCCCCACCAGGTGTCGTTGACGATGAGGTCCTGGCAGCCTTCGACATTGCCGAACAGCGCACCGGTGCGCACCGTGGAGACGAGGGTCGTGGCATTGAGGATGCCCAGTCCGATCGTCATGTACCGGGTGTACTGGGTGAGCTTCGCCTGGCCGGAGGCGCCCTCCTTGTGGAGCGCCTCGAAGCGCGGGATCACCACGCGCAGGAGCTGGGTGATGATGCTCGCCGTGATGTAGGGCATGATGCCGAGCGCGAAGATCGACAGCTGGAGCAGCGCTCCGCCGCTGAACAGGTTGACGAGCCCGAACGCACCCTGGTTGAGCTGCGGGTTGGCGACGCACTGCTGGACCTGCGCGTAGTCGATGCCGGGGGCGGGGATGTACGAGCCGAGCCGGTAGAGCACGATCACGCCGAGTGTGAAGAGGAGTTTGTTCCTCAGATCGGGCGTTTTGAAAGCCCGCCCAATTGCGCCGAGCAAGCGTCCTCCTGGGGGTGTCCACCAAGGCGGGCGGCCGCGCGCGTGCGCAGGGGCCGGCGATCCTCGGATGATGAGTCGTTGAGAGTACCTGTTGAACTGTAGCAGGGTGGTTCCGCGCCCCTGAAACCGAACGGCCGGCCCCGGACGGGGGTCCCCGGTGCACGCTCAGGGGTGCGGACGCGACAGGAGGGAGGCCGCCCGCAGGCGACCTCCCTCCCAGCGACCGGGCCGAGGGGTCACCCTCAGGCGGTCGTCGTCTTCCCTCCGGCCGCTTCGATCTTCTCGATCGCGGACGCGGAGAACTTGTCGGCGGTGATGTCGAGCTTGACGGAGATCTCTCCGGTGCCCAGCACCTTGACCGGCTGCTTGGGGCGCACGGCGCCCTTGGCGACCAGGTCCTCGACGCCCACGGTGCCGCCCTCGGGGAACAGCGACGAGAGCTTGTCGAGGTTGACGACCTGGAAGGTCACCTTGTTCGGGTTCTTGAACCCGCGCAGCTTCGGGAGCCGCATGTGGAGCGGGGTCTGCCCGCCCTCGAAGCCGTGCGGAACCTGGTAACGAGCCTTCGTTCCCTTGGTGCCGCGACCGGCGGTCTTGCCCTTCGACGCCTCACCGCGACCCACACGGGTCTTCGCGGTCTTGGCGCCGGGGGCAGGACGCAGGTGGTGCAGCTTCAGCACATTCTCTTCTGCCATCTCAATCCACCTCTTCGCACTTCACCAGGTGGCGCACGGTGTTCACCATGCCGCGGAACTCCGGCCGGTCCTCTTTCACGACGACGTCGTTGATCTTCTTGAGACCGAGGCTCCGGAGGGTTTCGCGCTGGTTCTGCTTGCCACCGATTTCGGACTTGATCTGCGTGATCTTCAGCTGTGCCATCAGGCGTTCGCTCCGCTCTCCTGTGCGCGCAGCATCGCGTACGGCGCGACTTCGTCGACCGGCAGGCCGCGGCGGGCCGCGACCTCCTCGGGACGCTCGAGGCCCTTGAGCGCCGCGATCGTGGCGTGCACGATGTTGATGGCGTTCGAGGAGCCCAGCGACTTCGACAGGATGTCGTGGACGCCGGCGCAGTCGAGGACGGCGCGGACCGGACCGCCGGCGATCACGCCGGTACCCGGGGCGGCCGGACGCAGCAGGACGACGCCTGCGGCGGCCTCACCCTGCACCGGGTGCGGGATGGTCTTCTGGATGCGGGGGACGCGGAAGAAGTTCTTCTTCGCCTCCTCGACACCCTTGGCGATGGCCGCGGGAACTTCCTTGGCCTTGCCGTAGCCCATGCCCACCATGCCGTTGCCGTCACCGACGACGACGAGCGCGGTGAAGGAGAACCGGCGTCCGCCCTTGACCACCTTCGACACGCGGTTGATGGTGACGACGTGCTCGATGAACTGGTTCTTGTCGTCGCGGTCCTGCCGGTTGCCGCGACGGCCGTCGCGGCCGCCGCCCTCGCCGCGGCCCCGGCCGCGACCGCGGTTGCGGTCATCGGTCTGCGGGGTCTCGGTCTGGGCCACCTGCTGGTCCTTGTTCTCTTCAGTGCTCACAGGGACAGTCCTCCTTCGCGTGCACCTTCGGCGATCGCGGCGACACGACCGTGGTAGGTGTTGCCGCCGCGGTCGAACACCACGGACTCGATGCCCGCGGCCTTGGCGCGCTCGGCGACGAGCTCGCCGACCCGGCGTGCCTTCGTGGTCTTGTCGTCGCCGGCGGACCGGAGATCGGCTTCCATGGTGGAGGCCGATGCCAGGGTCTTCCCGACGCTGTCGTCGATGACCTGCACGAACACGTGGCGGCTCGATCGCTTGACGACGAGACGGGGACGCTCGGCAGTGCCGTTGATGTGCTTGCGCAGACGGACGTGGCGGCGAGCGCGTGCAGCGCCCTTCCCCTTGCCGTAGCTCTGCTTCTTTCCGAAGGCCATGGTCACTTACCAGCCTTTCCGACCTTGCGGCGAACGTTCTCGCCGGCGTAGCGCACACCCTTGCCCTTGTAGGGCTCGGGCTTGCGCAGCTTGCGGATGTTTGCCGCCACCTCGCCGACGAGCTGCTTGTCGATGCCGGAGACGGTCAGCTTGTTCTGGCCCTCGACCGAGAAGGTGATCCCGGCCGGCGGCTCGACGGTGATCGAGTGGCTGTAGCCGAGGGCGAACTCGAGGTTCGAGCCCTTGGCCTGCACGCGGTAACCGGTGCCGACGATCTCGAGCGACTTCGAGTAGCCCTCGGTGACGCCGACGATCTGGTTGTTGATCAGGGTGCGGGTGAGTCCGTGGAGCGAACGCGATTCGCGCTCGTCGTTCGGACGGGTGACGCTCACGGCGCCGTCCTCGAGGGTGACCTCGATGGGCTCGGCGACGGTGAGTCCGAGCTCGCCCTTCGGTCCCTTGACGGAGACGCGGCGACCGTCGATCTTCACCTCGACACCGGAGGGAACGGAGATCGGCTGCTTGCCAATACGTGACATTGTGCTCTCCCCCTTCCTTACCAGACGTAGGCGAGGACTTCCCCACCCACGCCCTTCTTCGATGCTTGCTTGTCGGTGAGCAGACCCGAGGAGGTCGACAGGATCGCGATTCCGAGTCCGCCGAGCACCTTGGGCAGGTTCGTGCTCTTCGCGTAGACCCGCAGACCGGGCTTCGACACGCGGCGGATGCCGGCGATCGAGCGCTCGCGGTTGGGGCCGAACTTGAGGTCGAGCTCGAGCTTCTTGCCGACCTCGGCGTCAGCGACGCGCCAGTCGGAGATGAAGCCCTCGGTCTTGAGGATCTCGGCGATGTTCGACTTCAGCTTGCTGTAGGGCATGCTGACATCCTCGTGGTACGCCGAGTTGGCGTTGCGCAGACGCGTGAGCATGTCTGCGACGGGATCAGTCATTGTCATTGGGCTGTTGCCCTTCCTCGTTGGGGTTTCGTCGGCGGCGTGCGCCGCGTCGGACCTACAACGTAGAGATTCAGTTGGTCTTGAACGGGAAGCCCAGGTGGCGCAGCAGCGCCCGGCCTTCGTCGTCGGTCTTGGCGGTGGTCACCACGGTGATGTCCATGCCGCGGACGCGGTCGATCGCGTCCTGGTCGATCTCGTGGAACATCGACTGCTCGGTCAGACCGAAGGTGTAGTTCCCGTTGCCGTCGAACTGGCGGTCCGACAGTCCGCGGAAGTCGCGGATGCGCGGCAGCGCGAGCGACACGACGCGGTCGAGGAACTCCCACATCCGGGCCCCGCGCATGGTGACGTGGGCGCCGATCGGCTGTCCCTCGCGCAGCTTGAACTGCGCGATCGACTTCCGGGCCTTCGTCACCACGGGCTTCTGGCCGGTGATGAGGGTGAGGTCGCGGATCGCGCCCTCGATGAGCTTGGAGTCGCGCGCGGCGTCTCCGACACCCATGTTCACGACGACCTTGACGAGGCCAGGGACCTGCATCGGGTTGCCGTAGCCGAACTCCTCCTGGAGCTTCGGCACGATGTCTTCACGGTAGACCTGCTTGAGGCGCGGTGCCGGGCGGGTCTGCACGGTGCTGTCGGTCATCAGATGTCCTCCCCGGTACGACGCGAGACGCGGACCCGCACGGTGCGGGTGCGGCCGTCGCGCTCGACTTCCTCGGTGCGGTAGCCCACGCGGGTCGGCTTGTTGTCCTTGGGATCGACGAGCATCACCTTGGCCACGTGGATCGGTGCCTCGTGGATCTCGATGCCGCCCGCGGTGGCGCCCGAGGCGGTCTGGCCGGCCTTGCGGTGCTTGGTCACCCGGTTGACGCCCTCGACGAGGACGCGGTTGGTCTCGGGGAACACCTCGAGGACCTTGCCCTGCTTGCCGCGGTCGCCCCCGCGCCAGGCGCGGGCACCGGCGATGACCTGCACGAGGTCACCCTTCTTGATCTTGAGCTTTCCTGCCATGCTCACAACACCTCCGGCGCCAGCGAGATGATCTTCATGAACTTCTTGTCGCGCAGCTCGCGCCCGACGGGTCCGAAGATGCGGGTTCCACGAGGCTCGCCGTCGGTCTTGAGGATGACCGCTGCGTTCTCGTCGAACTTGATGTACGAGCCGTCGGCGCGACGGCGCTCCTTGACGGTGCGGACGACGACCGCCTTGACGACGTCGCCCTTCTTGACGTTGCCGCCGGGGATGGCGTCCTTGACGGTGGCGACGATCGTGTCGCCGATGCCGGCATAGCGCCGGCCGGAACCGCCGAGGATCCGGATCGCGAGGATCTCCTTCGCGCCCGTGTTGTCGGCGACCTTGAGTCGCGACTCCTGCTGGATCACTGCTTATCTCCTGTCGTCTCGTCGGTTCTCACCGGTGGCGAGCCTGACGGAACGGATGGTTGACGTGTGTGCCCTGCCCCGGGAGTCCCGGTGGCCGCCGCGGAAGGGGCGGGACCGGGGGAACCCGGGGCGTGTGCGGGCCTCTTACTTGGCGCGCTCGACGATCTCGACGAGCCGCCAGCGCTTGGTCGCCGACAGCGGACGGGTCTCGGACACGACGACGAGGTCGCCGATGCCTGCCGTGTTCTGCTCGTCGTGGACCTTGATCTTGCTGGTCTTCCGCATGATCTTGCCGTAGAGACGGTGCTTCTTGCGGTCCTCGACCTCCACCACGATGGTCTTGTCCATCTTGTCGGAGACGACGTACCCGCGCTCGGTCTTGCGCGAATTGCGCTCCGACTCCTGTGCTGCGGCTGCCTGGGTCTGCTCGGCCATCACTTATCCTCTTCCTTGGCATCGGCCGGGTTCGTCCGGATCGACAGCTCGCGCTCACGGAGCACGGTGTAGATCCGGGCGATGTCGCGGCGCACGGCCTTGAGTCGACCGTGGCTCTCGAGCTGACCGGTGGCCGACTGGAACCGGAGGTTGAACAGCTCGGCCTTGGCCTTCTTCAGCTCCTCGACAAGACGGTCGTTGTCGAAGCCGTCGAGGGCGTCCATGGACAGGTCCTTGGAACCGATCGCCATTGTCATTCACCACCTTCGCGCCGCACGATGCGGGCCTTGAGAGGAAGCTTGTGGATCGCCAGGCGCAGGGCCTCGCGAGCGACTTCCTCGGGGACACCGGCGAGCTCGAACAGAACTCGACCGGGCTTGACGTTCGCCACCCACCACTCGGGTGAGCCCTTGCCGGAGCCCATGCGGGTCTCGGCGGGCTTCTTGGTCAGCGGGCGGTCGGGGTAGATGTTGATCCACACCTTGCCGCCGCGCTTGATGTGGCGGGTCATCGCGATACGAGCCGCCTCGATCTGCCGGTTGGTCACGTAGGCCGGCTCGAGAGCCTGGACTCCCCAGTCACCGAACGTGACCTCGTTGCCGCCCTTGGACATGCCGCCGCGCTTGGGGTGGTGCTGCTTGCGGTGCTTGACTCGACGAGGGATCAGCATGTGTCAGCCCTCCGATCCGGCCGCTGCGGCCGGAGCCGCCTCGGCAGTGTTGTCAGTCTTCCTCTGGCCGCCCTCGGGACGACGGTCGGTGCCCCGACCCCGTCCTCCGCGACCGCGACCGCGGGCACCGCCGCCGGCGCCGCGCGGGCCCCGTGCGTTCGGCTGTGCGGCCTCCTGGGCGGCGATCTCCTTGTCGGTGAAGTCGCCCTTGTAGATCCACACCTTGACGCCGATCCGGCCGAAGGTCGTCTGCGCCTCGTAGAAGCCGTAGTCGATGTTCGCCCGGAGGGTGTGCAACGGCACGCGTCCCTCGCGGTAGAACTCCGAGCGGCTCATCTCGGCGCCGCCCAGACGGCCGGCGCACTGCACGCGGATGCCCTTGGCGCCGGCCCGCTGCGCGGACTGGATCGCTTTGCGCATCGCACGGCGGAAGGCCACGCGGCTCGCGAGCTGCTCGGCCACGCCCTGCGCCACCAGCTGTGCATCGGTCTCGGGGTTCTTGACCTCGAGGATGTTGAGCTGGATCTGCTTGCCGGTGAGCTTCTCGAGCTGCCCGCGGATGCGGTCGGCCTCGGCGCCGCGGCGACCGATGACGATGCCGGGACGCGCGGTGCGGATGTCGACGCGCACCCGGTCACGGGTCCGCTCGATGTTGACCTTCGAGATGCCGGCCCGCTCGAGGCCGGTGCTCAGCAGGCGGCGGATCTTGACGTCCTCGCCCACGTAGTCGCTGTAGCGCTGCCCGGCCTTGGTCGAGTCGGCGTACCACTTCGACTTGTGGTCGGTGGTGATTCCCAGACGGAATCCGTTGGGATTGATCTTCTGTCCCATCAGCGGTTCCCCTTCCGTGAAGCGCCCACCGGGAGGTCGTCTCCCGATGCCAGCACGACGGTGATGTGGCTGGTGCGCTTGTTGATGCGGTAGGCACGTCCCTGGGCACGAGGCCGGAACCGCTTCATGGTCGGTCCCTCGTCCACGAATGCTTCCGAGATGACCAGTTCGTTCTCGTCGAACGCCTCACCGAGCTTGTCGGCCTGGACACGCGCATTCGCGATGCCCGAGGCGACGAGCTTGTAGATCGGATCGGACGCCGACTGTTCTGCAAATTTCAGCACCGCCAGAGCTTCGGTTGCCTGCTGACCACGAATGAGGTCAACGACGCGCCGAGCCTTCTGGGGCGTGACGCGCAGGTAACGCGCCTTCGCCTTGGCTTCCATCGCTTCCTTCTTTCCTTGTCGAAGATCGCTTCGAGCTGCCCGCCTCAGCGGCGGCGGCCCTTGCGATCGTCCTTGTCGTGGCCGCGGAAAGTCCGCGTCTGGGCGAATTCGCCGAGCTTGTGCCCGACCATGGCCTCGGTGATGAACACCGGGACATGCTTGCGTCCGTCGTGCACCGCGATGGTGTGTCCCAGGAAGTCCGGGATGATCATCGAGCGTCGGGACCAGGTCTTGATGACGTTCTTGGTGCCCTTTTCGTTCTGAGCAGCGACCTTCTGGTACAGGTGCTCGTCAACGAAGGGGCCCTTCTTGAGGCTACGAGGCATTCTTCAGGCTCCCTATCAACGCTTCTTGCCGGTGCGGCGGCGACGCACGATGAGCTTGTCGCTTTCCTTGTTGGGCTTGCGGGTGCGGCCTTCCTTCTGACCCCACGGGCTGACCGGGTGGCGTCCACCGGAGGTCTTGCCCTCGCCACCGCCGTGCGGGTGGTCGACGGGGTTCATCACGACGCCGCGGACGGTCGGGCGCTTGCCCTTCCAGCGCATGCGTCCCGCCTTGCCCCAGTCGATGTTCGACTGCTCGGCGTTGCCGACCTCGCCGACCGTGGCGCGGCAGCGCACGTCGACGTTGCGGATCTCGCCGGACGGCATGCGCAGCTGCGCGTAGGGGCCGTACTTCGCGACGAGCTGCACCGAGGAGCCGGCGGAACGGGCGATCTTGGCGCCGCCGCCCGGACGCAGCTCGACTGCGTGGACGACGGTGCCGACCGGGATGTTCCGCAGGGCCAGGCTGTTGCCGGGCTTGATGTCGGCCGTCGGGCCGGCCTCGATGCGGTCGTCCTGCTTGAGGCGGTTCGGCGCGAGGATGTAGCGCTTCTCGCCGTCCGCGTAGTGCAGCAGGGCGATGCGCGCCGTGCGGTTCGGGTCGTATTCGATGTGTGCGACGCGTGCGGGCACACCGTCCTTGTCATGGCGACGGAAGTCGATGACACGGTACTGGCGCTTGTGTCCGCCGCCGTGATGGCGGGTGGTCACGCGTCCCTGGCTGTTGCGGCCGCCGCTCTTGGACAGCGGGCGCAGAAGTGACTTCTCCGGCGTAGACCGGGTCACTTCGACAAAGTCGGCGACCGAGGAGCCGCGTCGGCCCGGGGTCGTCGGCTTGTGCTTACGGATTCCCATGAGTCTTGATCCTTCTTACGAGGGGTATCGCTTAGAGCGATCCGCCGAAAATGTCGATCGAACCTTCCTTGAGGGCGACGATGGCACGCTTGGTGTCATTGCGCTTGCCCCAGCCGGAGCGGGTCCGACGGCGCTTCCCCTGGCGATTCAGGGTATTCACCGATGCGACCTTCACACCGAAGATGGATTCGATTGCGTACTTGATCTCGGTCTTGTTCGACCGCGGATCGACGAGGAAGGTGTACTTGCCCTCGTCCATCAGGTTGTAGGTCTTCTCCGAGACGACCGGGGCGATGATGATGTCGCGCGGGTCCTTGAACGTCACGCTCATTCTGCGTCCTCCTCGCGGGTGTCGCGTCCGCCTGCCTTGACGCGGCCGCGGGCGGCACCGTCGAGGAAGGTCGCCAGCGCGCCCTCGGTGAACACGATGTCGTCGGCCATCAGCACGTCGTACGTGTTGAGCTGGTCGGCGGGCAGCACGTGCACCTTCGGGAGGTTGCGGACGCTGAGATAGGTGAGCTCATCGGCGCGCTCGACGACGACGAGCTTGTTCGCCCGGTCGCTGAGGTTCGACAGCGCCGCACGGGCCTGCTTCGTCGACGGGACGTCCCCGTCGACGAGTGCGCTGACCACGAACACGCGGTCGAGGCGTGCGCGGTCGGACAGGGCGCCGCGGAGCGCAGCGGCCTTCATCTTCTTGGGGGTCCGCTGCGAGTAGTCGCGCGGCACCGGGCCGTGGACGATCCCGCCGCCGGCGTACTGCGGGGCGCGGATCGAGCCCTGGCGTGCGTTGCCGGTGCCCTTCTGGCGGTACGGCTTGCGCCCGCCGCCGCGGACCTCGGACCGGGTCTTGGTCTTGTGGGTACCCTGGCGCGCCGCGGCGAGCTGGGCGACGACGACCTGGTGGATGAGCGGCACGTTGGTCGCCACCCCGAACACGTCGGCGGGCAGCTGCGCGGTTCCGGACTTCTTGCCGGCGGCGTCGAGGACGTCGATAGTCGTGGTTTCAGTCATCTCTCTCAGGCCTCCTTCGCGGCGGAGCGAACGAGAACGACCGCGCCCTTGGGGCCGGGGACGGCGCCCTTGATGAGGAGCAGATTGTTCTCAGCGTCGACAGCGTGGACGGTGAGGTTCTGGGTGGTGTGCTTGACGGCGCCCATCCGACCGGCCATCCGCAGGCCCTTGAAGACGCGACCGGGGGTCGAAGCCCCGCCGATCGAGCCCGCCTTGCGGTGGTTGCGGTGCGCGCCGTGCGAGGCGCCCACGCCGGCGAAGCCGTGACGCTTCATGACGCCGGCGGTGCCCTTGCCCTTGCTCTTGGCGGTCACGTCGATCTTGGTGCCGGCCTCGAACACGTCTGCGCCGAGCTCCTGGCCGAGCTCGTACTCACCGGCATCGGCGGTGCGCAGCTCGACGAGGTGGCGGCGGGGGGCGACCCCGGCCTTCTCGAAGTGTCCGGCGGTGGGCTTGTCGACCTTGCGCGGATCGATCTCGCCGAAGGCGATCTGCACGGCGGTGTAGCCGTCGACCTCTTCGTTGCGGATCTGCGTGACGACATTCGACCCGGCGGCGATCACGGTGACCGGGACCAGGTTGCTCTGCTCGTCCCACACCTGGGTCATGCCGAGCTTGGTGCCCAGCAGTCCCTTGACGGTGCGGGTGGTCGGGAGAGCCTTGGAACGCATGTTGGCCATTACTCCCCCTTAGAGCTTGATCTCGATGTTGACGTCGTCGGCGAGGTCGAGTCGCATGAGCGAGTCGACGGCCTTCGGCGTCGGGTCGACGATGTCGATGAGCCGCTTGTGGGTGCGCATCTCGAAGTGCTCGCGGCTGTCCTTGTACTTGTGCGGCGAACGGATGACGCAGTACACGTTCTTCTCCGTCGGCAACGGCACGGGGCCCACGACCGTAGCGCCCGCGCGGGTGACAGTGTCCACGATCTTGCGTGCTGCACTGTCAATGACCGCGTGGTCGTACGACTTGAGCCGGATGCGGATCTTCTGTCCCGCCATGGCGTCGTAACTCTTTCTCTTGGTCTTCCCGGACATCAACCGCCGTCCTGTACGGATCGCGCGGTCTGCTCCGGCTTGGTGTGACCGACCCCCGAGGTCGGGCGTGTCGCCACTCCCTTGCGGGCGAAGCTGACACTTCATCAATCGGCTGCCCGGTGCTGACGAACCCGCCTGCGGCAGATTCTCCCGGTGGATTCCGGCCTGTTCGCGGCTGAGTGCCGCTGTGCAGGGGTCATGAGGCCGAAATGCAACTTGTCCATCTTGTCACAGCCGCCAAGGCACCGCAAATCCGGGGCGCACGACGGTCTGTGACCTTCACCGCACCGTGCGGTGGAGGGGGGCGGTACGGTCCCACCGCCCCTGCCGGTCTCCGGTCTCCGGTCTCCGGTCTCCGGTCTCCGGTCTCCGGTCTCCGGTCTCCGGTCTCCGAATCGTCTCATGGACTGCGCGGTATCCGGAACCTGTCGCGCAATTGCGCGTCGCGTTTCGGATACCGCGCAGTTCGCCGGCGGCTGCTCAGCGCCCGGTCGAGGTGGACCCCGTGGTGGAGCCGCCGTCCGCAGTGCGGTCGCCCGTGCCGGCGTCAGTCCGGCCGCTCGCGCTCTGGCCCGCGCCCGCGGCACCGTTCCCGCTGCCGCGCTTCTGCCCTCCGGCGCCCTGCTCGCTGCGGGCGCGCTCGAGGGCCCGCCTCCGGGCCTCCTCCGACTTCCGGGTGATCTCCGCGGCGCGCTCCTCGTCGCGGGTGAGGTTGTCCCCGGTCGCGGGGTCGAACACCATGACGTCGGCGGGGTCGAAGAACAGGCGCACGGTGTCGCCCTCGCGCACTCGCGACTGCGGGTCGAGCGCGGCGACGACCTGGGTGCGCATGCCCTCGCCGTCGAGGTCGCGGTCGAGCTCGTCGAGCGACTCCTGCACCTCGGGGGTGGCCTCGAAGGGGAGGTAGGCGTAGATCTCGTTGCCGAGCCACTCGGTGACATCGACCTCGGCGGTGATCACGGCGCCCCGGTCCAGCTCGTCCTCCTCGAGCAGGTCGGCATCCTGGAACGCCTCGGGGCGCAGGCCGGCGATGAGCAGCTCGGGCGCCTCGGCCATCCCCCGGGCCCGCTCCTCCGGCAGCCGGAAGGTGCCGAAGGGCGACTCGAGCTCGCCGTTGCCGCGATTGGTCACCGGCAGGAAGTTCATCGACGGGGATCCGATGAAGCCGGCGACGAAGATGTTGACCGGCTCCCGGTAGAGCTCCTGCGGGCTCGCATACTGCTGCAGCGCGCCGCGCTTGAGGACGGCGACCTTGTCCCCGAGCGTCATCGCCTCGGTCTGGTCGTGGGTGACGTAGACGGTGGTGACGCCGAGGTTGCGCTGCATCCGGGCGATCTCCGTGCGCATCTGCCCGCGGAGCTTGGCGTCGAGGTTCGACAGCGGCTCGTCGAACAGGAACGCCTTGGCGTCACGGACGATCGCGCGCCCCATGGCCACGCGCTGGCGCTGGCCGCCGGACAGGTTCGCCGGCTTGCGCTCGAGGTGCTCGCCGAGCTCGAGCATCGTCGCCGCCCGGTCGACGCGCGCCTTCACCTCGTCCTCCGGGTACGAGGTCTTGTCGAGGCGCAGCGGGAACGCGATGTTCTCGTACACCGTGAGGTGCGGGTAGAGCGCGTAGTTCTGGAACACCATCGACAGGTCGCGGTCGCGCGGGGCCTTGTCGTTGACCCGCTCGCCGTCGATGAGGAGGTCGCCGTCGGTGATGTCCTCGAGACCGACGATCATCCGCAGGACGGTGGACTTGCCCGAACCCGAGGGCCCGACG
Organism: Brevibacterium sp. CS2; assembly: GCF_005280295.1. Lineage (GTDB taxonomy): Bacteria > Actinomycetota > Actinomycetes > Actinomycetales > Brevibacteriaceae > Brevibacterium > Brevibacterium pityocampae. The sequence continues at coordinate 84,043 of NZ_CP040020.1, forward strand.
AGGATGACGAACTCGCCGTCTTCGATCCGCAGGCTGACGTCGTTGACGGCGGGGAACCCGTCGCCGTAGCGCTTGACGAGATTCCGGAGTTCGATTTCAGCCATGGTGTGCTCCTTGACGGGGGCGAACGGAGGTCGGTGTGACGAGCGCGCGGGTCATCCCTTCACCGCGCCCGAGGTCAGGCCGGAGACGATCTGGCGCTGGAACAGGAGGACGATGATGATCACCGGGATCGTCACGACGATCGAGGCGGCGGCGATCGAGCCGGCCGGCTCCTCGAACTGCGAGGCGCCGGTGAAGAACGACAGCGCCGCCGGCACGGGGCGGGCCGCCGAGGTCGAGGTCAGCGAGATGCCGTAGAGGAAGTCGTTCCACGCGATGAAGAAGGCGATGATCGCGGTGGTGAAGACACCCGGTGCGGCGAGCGGCACGATGACCTTGCGGAACGCCTGGAAGGCAGTCGCCCCGTCGACCTGCGCGGCCTGCTCGAGCTCCCAGGGGATCTCCTTGAAGAACGAGGTGAGCGTCCAGATGGAGATCGGCAGGGTGAGCGAGAGGTACGGGATGATGAGGCCGAGCCACGTGTCGTAGAGGCCGATCGTCGACCACAGGTTGAACAGCGGGGTGACGATCGAGATCACCGGGAACACGGTGATCGCCAGCGACATGTAGAGCACGACGTTCTTGCCCGGGAAGTCGAGGCGGGCGATCGCGTACGCGGCGAGGGTGGAGAGGACGACAGCGACGAGCGTGGCGATGAGGCAGATCCCGATCGAGTTCCGCAGCGCCGGCAGGAACAGCTCCTGGGCGCCGCCGAACAGGATGAGGTCGTAGTTCTCCCAGGACAGCTCCGTCGGCCAGAACTGGCGGTTGGCGATGTCCGAGGGGCTCTTGAGCGACAGGGACAGGATCCAGACGACGGGGAACAGCGCCCACAGTGCGATGAGCACGAAGGCGACGATCCACAGTGTCTTCGTCAGCGGCGAGGTGGTGCGCGTGGCGGCCATGGCTCAACCTCTCGAATCGCCGAGGTTCACGCGGAACCCCTTGATGAACAGGAGACAGATGAGGCCCACGCAGAGGAACAGGAGCACCGAGACCGCGGAGCCGAGGCCCGTCTGGAGCTGCGAGATCGTCTGGTCGTAGGCCAGCGAGGACACCGTCGCGGTGCCGTTGGCGCCCTGGGTCATGACGAACACGGAGTCGAAGATCCGGAACGCCTCGAGGGTGCGGAACATCAGGGCGACCATGATCGCGGACTTCATGTTCGGCAGGATGACGCGGGTGAGGCGCTGCCACCAGCTCGCGCCGTCGACGGTCGCGGCCTCGACCATGTCACCGGGGATCTGTGCGAGCCCGGCGAGCATGAGGAGCGAGATGAACGGCGTGGTCTTCCAGATCTCGGCGAGCGAGATGACTGCGAACGCGGACCAGAAGTTGCCGAACCAGTCGAAGCCCTCGATCCCGAACCACGTGCCGACGAAACCTGTGCCGAGGTCGAAGGCGTACTTCCACGAGAACGCCGCGACGACGGTGATGATGCCATAGGGCACGAGGATGATCGTGCGGATCGGCCCCCGCACACCCTTCATCGCGTTGAGCATGACCATCGCGAAGAAGAAGCCGAGGACGAGCTCGACGGCGACGGTGACGACGGTGATGAGGAGCGTGAAGCCCAGCGTCTGCCACCACAGCGGGTCCGACAGCACCGTGACGTAGTTCGCCCCCCAGTTGAAGTACGAGTTCTCCTGGTCGGTGAGCCGGAGGTTGAAGAACGACTGGTAGACGGCCTGGAGGATCGGATAGCCGGTGACAAGGAGGAGCACGATCGCCGCCGGCGCGGCGAGCATGAGCCCGAGCTTCGCCTCGGCCCGGCTGCGCTCCGAGGTGTAGCGCTTCCGCGTCCCGGTCCGGCCCGGCTTCTCGCGGCCGCGCGTCGTGCCCGGGGACTGGGCGGAGGCGCCGCCGGGGCCGCGGAGTTCGGTCGATTCGCTCACAGCAGTGCCTCCCCGCGCATGATCTCCAGGACGAGTGCGGTGGACTCGGCCGGGGTGGTGGCCGGGTCGATGTCGGCCGGCGGGTGCCAGGACCGCTGGATGCCGCCGGTGATCGTCGAGTAGTAGGGCGAGATCGGACGGGAGGCGGCGGTCTCGAGGGAGTCGAGGATCGCCTGCGCGTACGGCAGCTCGTCCTGCACCGCCTGATCGTCGAACGCCTCGCGGGTCGCCGGGGGCAGACCGTCGGTGATGAAGTACTCCGCCTGGTTCTCCGGCTGGCGGATGCAGTCGACGGCGGCGAACGCGGCCTCGGGGTTCGAGGAGAAGGCGCCGACGGCGAGCTTGACGCCGCCGAACGGAGCAGCGCCCGGGGTGCCCTCCTCGACGGCGGGGTACGGCGCCCAGCCGACGTCGTCGAGGACCGCCTGGTCGATCGAGCCGTCCTCGCCGCCCGCGACGAGGGCCGAGTAGACGAACGGCCAGTTGACCATGAAGCCGCCGTTATCGCCCTGGAAACGCAGCAGCGCGCCGTTCTCGTCGAGGTTGGAGAACGAGGGCCCGCCGAGGCCCTCCTTCCCGATCGTCGACATGATCTCCGCGGCCTTCTCCCCCTCCGGGGTGTCGAGGCCGAGCTCGGTCTCCTCCGGCTCCGCCTCGGGATCGGCGACGATCTGCCCACCCTGGGATTCGATGAGGGCGTTGAGCCACACGGTGAGGGACTCGGCGCGGATGCCCTGTGCGCCGATCTCCTTCTCCTGGCTCTGCGCGGCCTCGATGATCTGGTCCCAGGTCACCGGCTGCGACATGTCGAGCCCGGCGGCCTCGGCGACGGACTTGCGGTACCACAGGATCTGGGTGTTGGCCTGGAGCGGGGCGGAGACGAGCTCGTCCTCCCAGTAGGAGGACTCCGCGGCGGCCTCGATGACGTCCTCGGTGAAGGACTCCGTGTACTCCTCGGGCACCGGCTCGAGGTAGCCGGCGTTGGCGAACTCGGGGACGTAGACGGTGTCGAGGCTCATGATGTCGATCGAGGAGTCGTTCGAGGCGAGGCGCCGGATGAGCTGCTCGCGCTGGCTCTCCGCGTCGTTCGGCAGCACCGAGGTGCTGATCCGGTACTCGCCGCCGGAGTCCGCGCTGCACTTCTCCGCGAGTGCATCCTGCCCGCCGTTGTCCGGGTTGATGTACCACGTGATCGTGTTCCCGCCCGGGTCGGTCTGGCAGCCGGAGAGTGCCATCACCGCTGCTCCTGCGGCCGCCGCCAGGGGCAGCAGGCGCCTGGATCTCCGCCGTCTCGGCCTCATCATCGAGCCTCCGTGTCGCCGTCGAAATGTCCTGTCAGCCCCCACCATAACCCCGGACGCACGGGTGTGGAGAGCCGGTTTCCGAGCTAGCACGGCACACCCTGCGATGTCGGGAACGGCGCCCGGGCACGACAGAGGCCCCGGAGATCGCTCTCCGGGGCCTCTGCTCAGTCGCGCTTCAGATCACTCGACGATCTTGGTGACACGACCGGCGCCGACGGTGCGTCCGCCCTCGCGGATGGCGAAGCGGAGGCCCTCCTCCATGGCGATCGGCTGGATGAGCTCGACCGACATGTCGGTGTTGTCGCCCGGCATGACCATCTCGGTGCCCTCGGGCAGCGTGATGACGCCGGTGACGTCGGTGGTCCGGAAGTAGAACTGCGGACGGTAGTTCGAGTAGAACGGGTTGTGACGGCCGCCCTCGTCCTTGGACAGGATGTAGACCTGGCCCTCGAACTTGGTGTGCGGGGTGATCGAACCCGGCTTCACGATGACCTGACCGCGCTCGACCTCTTCGCGCTTGGTGCCGCGCAGCAGGAGGCCGACGTTCTCACCGGCGCGAGCGTCCGGCAGGGTCTTGCGGAACATCTCGATGGCGGTGACGGTGGTCTTCGAGGAGGTCGGCTTGATGCCGACGATCTCGATCTCCTCGTTGGGGAGGAGCACACCGCGCTCCACACGACCGGTCACGACGGTGCCGCGGCCGGTGATGGTGAAGACGTCCTCGACGGGCATGAGGAACGGCTTGTCGATGTCGCGCTCCGGCTCCGGGACGTACTCGTCGACCTGGTCCATGAGCTCTTCGACCGTCTTGACCCATTCGGCGTCGCCCTCGAGCGCCTTGAGCGCCGAGACCTTGACGACGGGGGCGTTGTCGCCGTCGAACTCCTGATCGGAGAGGAGCTCGCGCACCTCCATCTCGACGAGCTCGAGGAGCTCCTCGTCGTCGACCATGTCCGACTTGTTGAGCGCGACCACGATGTACGGCACGCCGACCTGACGCGCGAGCAGCACGTGCTCACGGGTCTGGGGCATGGGGCCGTCGGTGGCGGCGACCACGAGGACCGCGCCGTCCATCTGGGCCGCACCGGTGATCATGTTCTTGATGTAGTCGGCGTGACCGGGGGCGTCGACGTGAGCGTAGTGACGCTTCTCGGTCTGGTACTCGACGTGCGACACGTTGATCGTGATGCCGCGCTGCTTCTCCTCGGGCGCGTTGTCGACCTGGTCGAAGGCGCGCGCCTCGTTGAGATCCGGGTACTTGTCGGCCAGGACCTTGGTGATCGCCGCGGTCAGCGTGGTCTTGCCGTGGTCGACGTGACCGATCGTGCCGATGTTGACGTGCGGCTTGGTCCTGTCGAAGCTAGCCTTTGCCACTGGGTTCCTCCTCGTGGGTGGTGCAGGATGTGCGGTTCACATCCTACGCCTGGGTTGGATATTCATATGCCGTCGGGCTGTGGAGCCCGCGCAGACTGGGGGCGGAGATTACTCTCCGCGGACCTTCTGGATGATCTCCTCGGCAACAGCCTTGGGGACCTCCGAGTAGCTCTCGAACTGCATCGAGTACACGGCGCGGCCCTGGGTCTTCGACCGCAGGTCGCCGATGTAGCCGAACATCTCCGAGAGCGGGACGAGTGCGCGGACGACCTTGACGCCCGATGCATCCTCCATCGACTGGATCTGTCCGCGCCGCGAGTTCAGGTCGCCGATGACGTCGCCCATGTACTCCTCGGGCGTACGGACCTCGACGTCCATGAGCGGTTCGAGCAGAACCGGGTTCGCCTTCTTGACGCCCTCCTTGAGGACCATCGAGCCGGCGATCTTGAACGCCATCTCCGAGGAGTCGACGTCGTGGTAGGCGCCGTCGACCAGGATGGCCTTGACCCCCACCAGCGGGTAGCCGGCGAGCACGCCCATCTGCATGGCGTCCTGGATGCCGGCGTCGACGCTCGGGATGTACTCACGGGGCACGCGGCCGCCGGTGATGGCGTTCTCGAACTCGTAGATCGTCTCACCGGTGACCTCGAGCGGCTCGAAGGTGACCTGGACCTTCGCGAACTGGCCGGATCCACCCGTCTGCTTCTTGTGGGTGTAGTCGACCTTCTCCACCTTGCGGCGGATAGTCTCGCGGTAGGCCACCTGCGGCTTGCCGACGTTCGCCTCGACCTTGAACTCCCGCTTCATGCGGTCGACGAGGATGTCGAGGTGCAGCTCGCCCATGCCGCCGATCTCGGTCTGACCGGTCTCGTCGTTGAGGTTGACCGTGAAGGTGGGATCCTCCTTGGCCAGCTTCTGGATCGCGGTCGACAGTTTCTCCTGGTCGCCCTTGGTCTTGGGCTCGATCGCCACGAAGATCACGGGATCGGGGAAGCTCATCGACTCGAGCACGACGGGATCGCTCGGGTCGCTCAGGGTGTCACCGGTGGTGGTGTCCTTGAGGCCGATGAACGCGTAGATGTGGCCGGCGACGGCCTCCTCCACCGGGTTCTCCTTGTTGGAGTGCATCTGGAAGAGCTTGCCAATGCGCTCCTTCTTGCCCGTGGTGGTGTTGAGCACCGGGGCGCCGGAGGCGACCTTGCCGGAGTACACGCGGACGTAGGTCAGCGAGCCGAAGAACGGGTGGGTCGCGACCTTGAACGCGAGAGCCGAGAAGGGCTGGCTGGTCGAGGGCTCGCGGGTGACGACGGTCTCCTCGTCGCCCACCGGGTGGCCCTCGACGGCCTCGACGTCGAGCGGGGTCGGGAGGTAGTCGATGACGGCGTTGAGCATGGGCTGGACGCCCTTGTTCTTGAACGCCGAACCGCACATCACCGGGAACGCCTCGGAGGCGATGGTGAGCTTGCGGATACCGGACTTGATCTCGTCGACGGTGAGCTCACCGTCGTCGAGGTACTTCTCCATGAGCTCCTCGTCCGCCTCGGCGACGTCCTCGATGAGCTGGTTGCGGTACTCCTCGGCGCGCTCGACCAGGTCGGCGGGAATCTCCGTCTCGGTCATGTCCTGACCCTTCTGGGATTCGTCCGGCCAGATCCAGGCCTTCATCTCGACGAGGTCGACGATTCCGGCGAAGTCGTTCTCCGCCCCGATCGGCAGCTGGATGACCAGCGGCTTCGCACCGAGACGGTCCTTGATGGTGGAGACGGTGAAGTAGAAGTCCGCACCGAGCTTGTCCATCTTGTTGACGAAGCACACGCGCGGGACGTTGTACTTGTCGGCCTGGCGCCACACGGTCTCCGACTGGGGCTCCACGCCCTCCTTGCCGTCGAACACGGCGACGGCGCCATCGAGCACGCGCAGGGAGCGCTCCACCTCGACGGTGAAGTCGACGTGCCCCGGGGTGTCGATGATGTTGATCTGGTTGCCCTCCCAGTAGCAGGTCGTGGCAGCCGAGGTGATGGTGATGCCGCGCTCCTGCTCCTGCTCCATCCAGTCCATCGTCGAGGCGCCGTCGTGGGTCTCGCCGATCTTGTAGTTCACACCGGTGTAGAAGAGGATGCGTTCGGTGGTGGTGGTCTTACCGGCGTCGATGTGGGCCATGATGCCGATGTTGCGGACCTTGTTGAGGTCGGTCAGCACGTCGAGTGCCACGGTGTCTCTCTCTCGTCTCGATGACTGGGTGTACCGGCCGGGCGGACGGTGGTCCGGCCGGCCCGGAGGTCACCAGCGGTAATGGGCGAAGGCCTTGTTGGACTCGGCCATCTTGTGGGTGTCCTCGCGACGCTTGACTGCGGCGCCGAGGCCGTTGCTGGCATCCATGATCTCGTTCTGCAGACGCTCGGTCATGGTCTTCTCGCGGCGCTGCCGCGAGTAGCCCACGAGCCAGCGCAGGGCGAGGGTCGTGGCGCGCACGGGGCGCACGTCGACCGGCACCTGGTAGGTCGCACCGCCGACGCGGCGGGACCGGACCTCGAGCGAGGGACGGATGTTGTCGAGCGCCTTCTTCAGCAGCACGACGGGATCCGTGTTCGTCTTCTCGCCGGCACCGGCGAGCGCGCCGTAGACGATGCGCTCGGCGGTGGAGCGCTTGCCGTCGAGCAGGATCTTGTTGATGAGCTGGGTGACCAGCGGCGAGCTGTAGACCGGGTCGATGACGACCGGGCGCTTGGGTGCGGGGCCCTTACGTGGCATTACTTCTTCTCCCTCTTGGCTCCGTAGCGGCTGCGGGCCTGCTGACGACCCTTGACTCCCTGGGTGTCGAGCGAGCCGCGCACGATCTTGTAGCGGACGCCGGGGAGGTCCTTCACACGACCGCCGCGGACGAGCACGATCGAGTGCTCCTGCAGGTTGTGGCCCTCGCCGGGGATGTAGGCGGTGACCTCGATCTGGCTGGAGAGCTTCACGCGGGCGACCTTGCGGAGCGCCGAGTTGGGCTTCTTGGGGGTGGTGGTGTACACACGCGTGCACACACCGCGGCGCTGCGGGCTGCCCTTGAGGGCAGGCGTTGCGTTCTTCGCGGCCTTGTCATGCCGTCCCTTGCGGACGAGCTGCTGGATTGTCGGCACTGAGTTCTTCTCCGTTTGCTTCTCGCTGTTCCTAAGTCCGAGGGCGCGGGTGCCGCCGGTGCGGACCCTGCCCGTACCCCTCGCACATGTCCCACCGGAATCGAGTGAAGCGACCTGCTCGATCCCAGTCCACGCACGGCCCCTCCCACCCCGAGGTCGGGTGTGTCGCGAGCTCACGGCTCCGCGCCCGACCGGTGGTGCAGGTGGACTGTGCGGCCTGCTCGCCCATGCGGTGGTCCGGTGTGCGCCGCCGGAGTACGGTCCCGACGGCCCGGCCCACACGCGGGCGTGCGGACATGCCTGAAAGAAATCAGACACGGTCAAGCGTAGACGGTGCGGGTTCCATCGGTCAAAACACGGGCGCACCCCGTCTGTGGTGGGCCGCCGGGTCCTGCCCTAGAGTTGGGTCCATGACCCCCGACTCCCCCATCGAGCCCGCACCGCGGCGGATCCGGGCCGGCGACCAGGACCGCGACGCCGTCCTCGACGTGCTCGCCGCCGCGCACGCCTCCGGGCGCCTCGATCCCCTCGAGGTCGACGAGCGGCAGACGGTCGTCGTGGGGTCGAAGTTCCTCGACGAGCTCCTCGAGCCGATCGCCGACCTGCCGGAGGGCGCCGAGCTCACCCTGCGGATCCAGCGGCAGCTCGGCACGGGCCCCGACGGCCCCGGGGCGTCCGGTGCGGGCACGATCGTCCCGGCCCGCACCTCGGGCGCGGGCGAGGTGGTCCCCGCGCGTGCCGGGTTCGGCCCGGAGGAGAACTCCGTGGCGATCCTCAGCGGCCGCGAGATCGAGGTCGCCCCGGGCACGCCCGCCGTCCGCAGCTGCTGCGTCATGGGCGGGGACGATCTCTACCTCACCGACGCGTTCGGACCCGGGGTGGAGATCACGGTCGACTGCTACGCGCTCATGGGCGGCAACACGATCTACGTCCCCGGCGGGGTCCGGATCATCGACCGCACCGTCAACGTCCTGGCCGGCAACGACATCAAGAAGGGTGCGCGCGGCGACGGCTCGAACGGCACGCTCGTGCTCACCGGCTTCAGCCTCATGGCCGGCCACGACGTCAAGATCGATCCGGGCTGGGCGCGCGCGATCTCCCGCTCGTAACCTCCTGCTCATCCGGTGCCGATAGTCTGCCGCCGGATCCCCGGCCCGGGCCCGCATGGGAACCGCACGACACGTGGCCGGGCCCGGGCCCGGCACCACCGACGCCCGCCCAGCGCCGATCCGCGCACGACACCACAGATCCGCGCACGACCGAAGGAGAACAGATGAACATCGGAATCATGACCTCGGGCGGCGACGGCCCCGGCCTCAACGCCGTCATCCGCGGCGCGGTGCGCAAGGGGATCCGGGCCCACGGCTTCTCCTTCACCGGGATCCGCGACGGCTGGCGCGGGCTCCTCGAGGACGACACCCACCCGCTCCATATGGTCGACGTGCGCGGCCTGTCCGGCCGCGGCGGCACGATCCTCGGCACCTCGCGGACCCACCCGTACTCCCAGGGCGGCCCTGAGCAGATGCGCACCGTGATGGAGCGCCGCGGGATCGATGCCATCATCGCGATCGGCGGCGAGGGCACGCTGGCCGGCGCCGCCCGGCTCGCCGACGACGAGGGGATGCCCGTCGTCGGCGTGCCGAAGACCATCGACAACGACCTCGACGGCACCGACTACACCTTCGGCTTCGACACCGCCCAGTCGATCGCCACCGAGGCGATCGACCGACTGCGCACCACCGCCGACTCCCACCACCGCTGCATGGTCCTCGAGGTCATGGGCCGCAACGTCGGCTGGATCGCCCTGCAGGCGGGGATGGCCGGCGGCGCCCATGCGATCCTCATCCCCGAGTTCCCGGTGAGCTACGAGCAGATCTTCGACTGGGTGCGCTCGGCCTGGGACCGCGGGCGCGCGCCGCTCGTCGTCGTCGCCGAGGGGTTCGTGCCCGAGGGCGTCGAGGACCAGGTCGCCGACCGCGGCACCGACAAGCACGGCCGGGTGCGCCTCGGCGGGATCGGCGACCACCTCGCCCCGCTCATCGAGGAGGCCACGGGGATCGAGACCCGGGCGATGATCCTCGGCCACCTGCAGCGCGGCGGCTCTCCCACCGCCTACGACCGGGTGCTCGCGACCCGTCTGGGGATGGCGGCCGTCGATATCGTGCTCGACGAGGGCTGGGGCCAGATGGCCGCGCTCGACGGCACGGACATCACCCGCGTCCGGATGGCCGACGCCGTCGACAACCTCAAGCTCGTCCCGCAGCACCGCTGGGACGAGGTGCAGGTGCTGCTCGGCTGAGGGCCCCGAGGCAGAGGTCCCTCCCCTGCCCGCTCGAGCCGTGCGGCACCTGCCCGAGCAGGCCGTGGGCCACCTGCCCGAGCGGACCACGGGGCACCTCAGCGGTCGATTCCGCCGCTGACTGATACGACGAGGGTCACTCCGTGAACCCCATCGCCCTCGTATGCGTTGAGGTTCATGGTTGAATCATCCGATTCCCGGTGCACCTACCGGTCCGCCGGGACCTCTGCACAGGAAGGCGGTGCCCCATGAAGGCATGGCAGTTCACGAACACCCACGAGCTCCTCGTCCTCAACGAGGTCGAGGAGCCGAAGGCCGGACCCGGCCAGGTCGTCATCGAGATGAAGGCCGCGGGCCTCTGCCAACTCCGATGTCGGTCTGCTCGAGGACGAGGGGTGGCTGTCCACGCTGGCCAAGCAGCCCATCACCATCGGCCACGAGAACGCCGGCGTCGTCGCCGAGCTCGGCGAGGGCGTGACGAACGTCAAGGTCGGTGACCGGGTGGGCGTCTGCCCGACCACCCCGGCCGGCGCTCCCGGCTACGTCGCCGACGGCGGCTTCCAGCCGAAGATCGCCTTCGACGCGAATGCGCTCGTGCCGATCCCCGACGGCGTGTCCTGGGAGCAGGGCGCGGCCGCGACGGATGCGGGCATGACCTCGTACCACGCGATCATCACCAACGGCCAGGCCGGCCCCGGCGAGAAGATCGGCGTCATCGGCTTCGGCGGGCTCGGCCAGATCGGTGCGCGCGTGGCGATCCTCGCCGGCGCCGAGGTCTACGTCGCCGAGGTGAACGAGAAGGTCTGGGACGCCGCGAAGAAGAACGGCGCCAAGGGCGTCGCGAAGTCGATCAGCGAGTTCTCCGACGTCGAGTTCGACGCGATCATCGACTACGCCGGCTTCGGCACCACCACCGCCGAGGCGATCGAGACCGTGCGCCGCGGCGGCATCGTCGTGCAGGTCGGCATGGGCCGGCTCGGGGCGACGATCTCGACCAGGGCCCTCATCCTCTCCGAGGTCACCCTCATCGGTTCGCAGGGCGGCACCAAGGAGGACATCGCCGGGGTGTACGAGTACCTCGCCACCGGCGAGCTCGAGCCCACCCTCACCACGATCGGCTTCGAGGACATCCCCGAGGGCCTCGACAAGCTCGCCAAGGGCGAGGTCGTCGGGCGCCTCGTCGCGCTCTACTGAGCCGCGCCGCCGCAGCTCCCGTCGAGTGGTCAGGTTCTTTCGGATTCCCGCGAGTATCCGAAGGAAACTGACCACTCGATGATCGGGGCCGGCAGGACCCGTGAATGACCGCAGGGCCCGGAGAGATTCACTCCGGGCCCAGCGCGTGTCTGCGGGTCCTATGACCGCGGGGGCTCAGCTCAGCTGAACGCTCCGAAGTCGTAGTCCTCGAGCGGGATGGCCGCACCCTCCCCGGTCAGGCTCGGGTAGAAGTCGCCGTAGGAGTTGCTGAACATCTCCTGCTTGGCCTCCTCGGTGGGCTCGACGACCATGTCGCGGAACTTGTGCATTCCGGTTCCGGCCGGGATGAGCTTACCGAGGATGACGTTCTCCTTGAGGCCGAGCAGCGGATCCGACTTGCCCTCGAGGGCCGCCTCGGTGAGCACACGGGTGGTCTCCTGGAAGGAGGCCGCCGACAGCCACGACTCGGTCGCGAGCGAGGCCTTGGTGATGCCCATGAGCTCGTCGCGGGCCGAGGCGGGGGTGCCGCCCTCGGCGACGATCCGCCGGTTCTCCGCCTGGTACCGCCCGCGGTCCACGAGCTCGCCGGGCAGCAGCGTCGTGTCGCCGGACTCGATGACGGTGACGCGCCGGAGCATCTGGCGCACGATGACCTCGATGTGCTTGTCGTGGATGCCCACGCCCTGCGAGCGGTACACCTTCTGCACCTCGTCGACGAGGAAGCGCTCGGCCTCCCGGCGACCGCGGATGCGGAGCACCTGCTTGGGGTCGACAGCGCCCTGGACGAGCTTCTCACCGGCGGTGATGTGCTGGCCGTCCTCGACGAGCAGCTGCGAGCGGCGGCCCACGGCGTGCTCGATCTCCTCGGCCCCGTCGTCGGGCACGATGATGACGTAGCGCGTCTTGCGCGAGTCATCGATCTTGACCCGGCCGGTGGCCTCGGCGATCGGCGCGAATCCCTTGGGCGTGCGCGCCTCGAACAGCTCGGTCACACGCGGCAGACCCTGCGTGATGTCTCCTCCGCCGCCGGCGGCCACGCCACCGGTGTGGAAGGTGCGCATCGTCAGCTGGGTGCCGGGCTCGCCGATCGACTGCGCCGCGACCGTGCCGATCGCCTCGCCGATGTCGACGAGCTGGCCGGTGGCCATCGACCGTCCGTAGTGGACGGCCGAGATCTGCACGTCGGAGTCGGCGGTGAGCACGGAGTGCACCTTGATCTCACGGATGCCGTGGGCGACGAGGTTCTCGACGACCTCGACGGTGACATCGGTCTTCGCCGGGTACAGCACGGTGCCGTCGGAGTCGGTGATGTCGGACACCGTGAGGCGGCCGTGCACGCTCGTCTCCGCGAACTCGTGGACCTCGAGCTCCCCGGTCGGCCCCTCCTGCGCGATCGGCAGGGTGAGGCCCTTCGTCGTGTCGGTGTCCTCGGTGCGCACGATGACGTCCTGGGACACGTCGACGAGGCGACGGGTGAGGTAGCCCGAGTCCGCCGTCCGCAACGCGGTGTCGGCGAGTCCCTTGCGGGCTCCGTGGCTCGCGATGAAGTACTCGAGCACCGACAGGCCCTCGCGGTAGTTCGACTTGATCGGACGCGGGATGATCTCACCCTTGGGGTTCGTCACCAGGCCTCGCATACCCGCGAGCTGCCGGACCTGCGTCCAGTTGCCCGAGGCGCCGGACTCGACGAGGCGCAGCACGGAGTTGTTCTCCGGGAAGTTCTTCTGCATCGCATCATCGACCTCGTCGGTGGTCTCCGACCAGATCTTGACGAGCTCGTTGCGGCGCTCGTCGTCCGTCAGAGCACCGAAGTCGTACTGCTCCTGCACCTTGGCCGCGAGGTCCTCCGCCTTGGCGAGCATGCCCTCCTTGGCGTCCGGGGACACGATGTCGGACATCGCGACCGTCAGACCCGAGCGGGTGGCCCAGTAGAAGCCGGTGGCCTTGAAGTTGTCGAGCGTCGCGGCGACCTCGACCTTGGGGTAGAAGTCGGCGAGCCGGTTGACGATCTTCGACAGCATCTTCTTGTCGACGGTGGCGTCGATGAAGCGATAGTCCGACGGCAGCGTCTCGTTGAACAGCGCGCGACCCAGCGTCGTCTCGACGACGGCCGGCGTGCCCGGCTCCCAGCCCTCGGGCATGGTCATCGACTCGTTCGGGACGATGTCGTCGATCCGCACGCGGATCTTCGCCCCGAGGTCGAGCTCGCCGCGGTCGAAGGCCATGATGGCCTCGGCGATCGAGGAGAACTCGCGTCCGGTGCCCTCGGCGCCCGACCGCTCGCTCGTCAGGTGGTAGATGCCGATGATCATGTCCTGGCTGGGCATGGTGACCGGCTTGCCGTCGGAGGGCTTGAGGATGTTGTTCGCCGACAGCATGAGCACGCGGGCCTCGGCCTGCGCCTCCGCGGACAGCGGCAGGTGCACGGCCATCTGGTCGCCGTCGAAGTCGGCGTTGAACGCCGAGCACACGAGCGGGTGGATCTGGATGGCCTTGCCCTCGACGAGCTGCGGCTCGAAGGCCTGGATGCCCAGGCGGTGCAGGGTCGGTGCGCGGTTGAGCAGCACCGGGTGCTCGGTGATCGCCTCTTCGAGGACGTCCCACACCTGCGGATGCTGGCGCTCGACCATGCGCTTGGCGGACTTGATGTTCTGCGCGTGGTTGAGGTCGACGAGCCGCTTCATGACGAAGGGCTTGAACAGCTCGAGCGCCATCGTCTTGGGCAGACCGCACTGGTGGAGCTTGAGGGTCGGGCCGACGACGATGACCGAGCGGCCGGAGTAGTCGACGCGCTTGCCGAGCAGGTTCTGGCGGAACCGGCCCTGCTTGCCCTTGAGCATGTCCGACAGCGACTTGAGCGGGCGATTGCCCGGCCCGGTGACCGGACGGCCGCGGCGGCCGTTGTCGAACAGCGAGTCGACGGCCTCCTGGAGCATCCGCTTCTCGTTGTTGACGATGATCTCCGGGGCGCCGAGGTCGAGCAGGCGCTTGAGCCGGTTGTTGCGGTTGATCACCCGACGGTAGAGGTCGTTGAGGTCCGAGGTCGCGAACCGGCCGCCGTCGAGCTGCACCATCGGGCGGGGCTCCGGCGGGATCACCGGGATCGCGTCGAGGACCATGCCCTCAGGGGTGTTGTCGGTGGTGAGGAACGCGTTGACGACCTTGAGGCGCTTGAGTGCCCGGGTCTTGCGCTGCCCCTTGCCGGTCTTGATGAGCTCGCGCAGCGCATCCGACTCCGCCTCCAGGTCGAAGTCCTGGAGCCGCTTCTGGATCGCCTCGGCGCCCATCGCGCCGGAGAAGTAGATGCCGAAGCGCTCGACCATCTCGCGGTAGAGCGACTCGTCGCCCTCGAGGTCGGACACGGCGAGGTTCTTGAACCGGTCCCAGACCTTCTCGATGCGGTCGATGTCGCGCTCGGAGTGCTTGCGGAGGTTCGCCATCTCGCGCTCCGCCTGGTCGCGGAGCTTCTTCTTGGCCTGGGCGGTGCCGCCCTCGGCCTCGAGCGCGGCGAGGTCCTCCTCGAGCTTCCGGGCACGCCGGTCGATGTCGGCGTCGCGACGGTCGACGAGCTGCTTCTTCTCCACGTCGATCTGGTTCTGCAGGGTCGGCAGGTCCCGGTGCCGGGAGTCCTCGTCGACCCAGGTGATCATGTACGCGGCGAAGTAGATGATCTTCTCGAGATCCTTCGGCGCCAGGTCGAGCAGGTAGCCCAGGCGGGAGGGCACACCCTTGAAGTACCAGATGTGGGTGACCGGCGCGGCGAGCTCGATGTGGCCCATCCGCTCACGGCGGACCTTGGCCCGCGTGACCTCGACCCCGCAGCGCTCGCAGATGATGCCCTTGAAGCGCACGCGCTTGTACTTGCCGCAGTAGCACTCCCAGTCGCGGGTCGGTCCGAAGATCTTCTCGCAGAACAGGCCGTCCTTCTCCGGCTTCAGGGTGCGGTAGTTGATGGTCTCGGGCTTCTTGACCTCGCCGTGCGACCAGCGGCGGATGTCGTCGGCAGTGGCCAGGCCGATCCGCAGCTCATCGAAGAAATTGACGTCAGGCACGTAAATCCTCTTTCTCGGTGACGATCGCGCACGATCGTCGGTTCGCGTTCGTAAGTATCAGACTTCTTCGACGGTGTTGGCTTCGTGACGGGACAGGTTGATGCCGAGCTCCTCGGCCGCGCGGAAGACCTCCTCGTCGGAGTCGCGCATCTCCACCTGCATGCCGTCCGAGGACAGGACCTCGATGTCGAGACACAGAGACTGCATTTCCTTGATGAGCACCTTGAAGGACTCCGGGATGCCCGGATCCGGCAGGTTCTCGCCCTTGACGATCGCCTCGTAGACCTTGACGCGGCCCGGGATGTCGTCGGACTTGATCGTCAGCAGCTCCTGGAGGGTGTACGCGGCGCCGTACGCCTCGAGCGCCCACACCTCCATCTCGCCGAATCGCTGACCGCCGAACTGCGCCTTGCCGCCCAGCGGCTGCTGGGTGATCATCGAGTACGGTCCGGTCGAGCGCGCGTGGATCTTGTCGTCGACGAGGTGGTGGAGCTTGAGGATGTACATGTAGCCCACCGACACCGGGTACGGGAACGGCTCGCCGGAGCGGCCGTCGTACAGCCGCGCCTTGCCCGAGCTGTCGATCAGCCGGTCGCCGTCGCGGTTGGGGTGCGTCGAGTCGAGCAGTCCGCGCAGCTCCTCCTCGTGGGCGCCGTCGAACACCGGGGTGGCGACGTTCGTGCCCGGCTCCGCCTCGCGGGAGAAGTGGAAGTGCTTGAGCTCCTTGGCCCAGTCGGGGTTGCCCTCGATCTTCCAGCCCTGCTTGGCGACCCACCCGAGGTGGATCTCGAAAACCTGTCCGATGTTCATGCGGCGCGGCACGCCGTGCGGGTTGAGGATGATGTCGATCGGGGTGCCGTCCTCGAGGAACGGCATGTCCTCGATCGGCAGAATCTTCGAGATCACGCCCTTGTTGCCGTGGCGGCCGGCCATCTTGTCGCCGATGGTGATCTTGCGGCGCTGCGCCACGTAGACGCGCACCAGCTGGTTGACGCCGGGAGCGAGCTCGTCGTCGTCCTCGCGGTCGAACTCCTTGACCGCGATGACGGTGCCGGACTCGCCGTGGGGCACCTTGAGCGAGGTGTCGCGCACCTCGCGCGACTTCTCGCCGAAGATCGCACGGAGCAGGCGCTCCTCCGGGGTGAGCTCGGTCTCGCCCTTGGGGGTGACCTTGCCGACGAGGATGTCGCCGTCGGTGACCTCCGCGCCGATCCGGATGATGCCGCGCTCGTCGAGGTCCGCCAGCGCCTCCGGGGAGATGTTCGGGATGTCCCGGGTGATCTCCTCGGCGCCGAGCTTGGTGTCGCGCGCGTCGACCTCGTGCTCCTCGATGTGGATCGAGGACAGGACGTCCTCCTGCACCATGCGCTGGGACAGGATGATGGCGTCCTCGAAGTTGTGGCCCTCCCAGGACATGAACGCCACGAGGAGGTTCTTGCCGAGCGCCATCTCGCCGTTCTCGGTCGACGGGCCGTCGCCGATCACGGCGCCGACCTCGACGCGGTCGCCCTCGTCGACGAGGATGCGCTGGTTGTACGAGGTGCCGTGGTTCGAGCGGCGGAACTTCTCCGCCCGGTACGTGATGGTCGTGCCGTCGTCGTTGAGGACGGTGGCGTAGTCGGCGCAGACGTCGGTGACGACGCCGGCCTTCGTCGCGACCATGACGTCGCCGGCGTCGACCGCGGCGCGGTACTCCATGCCGGTGCCGACGAGCGGGGCCTCGCTGCGCACCAGCGGCACGGCCTGGCGCTGCATGTTCGCACCCATGAGCGCGCGGTTGGCGTCGTCGTGCTCGAGGAACGGGATGAGCGCGGTCGCCACCGACACCATCTGGCGGGCGGAGACGTCCATGAAGTCGATCTCGTCGGCCGGGAGCAGCTCGGCCTCGCCGCCGCCGCCCTTGGGACGCGCGAGGACGAACTCCTCGGCGAACTTCTGGTCGTCGGTGAGCGGGGCGTTCGCCTGGGCGATCGAGTACTCGAGCTCGTCGTCGGCGGTGAGGTACTCGGTGGAGTCGGTGACGACACCGTCGACGACCTTGCGGTACGGCGTCTCGATGAACCCGAACGGGTTGATCCGCGCGTACGAGGCGAGCGAGCCGATGAGGCCGATGTTCGGGCCCTCCGGGGTCTCGATCGGGCACATGCGTCCGTAGTGCGAGGGGTGGACGTCGCGGACCTCCATGCCGGCGCGGTCGCGCGACAGGCCGCCGGGGCCGAGCGCCGACAGGCGGCGCTTGTGGGTGAGCCCGGCCAGCGGATTGTTCTGGTCCATGAACTGGCTGAGCTGGGAGGTTCCGAAGAACTCCTTGATCGCGGCCACGACGGGACGGATGTTGATGAGCGACTGCGGGGTGATCGCCTCGACGTCCTGCGTGGTCATGCGCTCGCGGACGACGCGCTCCATGCGGGACAGACCGGTGCGCACCTGGTTCTCGATGAGCTCGCCGACCGCGCGGATGCGGCGGTTGCCGAAGTGGTCGATGTCGTCGAGCGCGACGCGCAGGTCGATCTCCTCGCCGTCGCGGACGCCGGGCATGGTGTCCGCCCCGGCGTGGAGGGACACGATGTAGCGGATCGTCGCGACGATGTCCTCGGTGATGAGGACGGAGTCGGAGAGCGGCCGGTCGATGCCGAGCTTCCGGTTGACCTTGTAGCGGCCGACCTTGGCGAGGTCGTAGCGCTTCGGGTTGAAGTAGAGGTTGTTGAGCAGCCCCTCGGCGGCCTCGACGGTCGCGGGCTCGGCCGGGCGGAGCTTCTTGTAGATGTCGATGAGGGCTTCCTCGCGCGTGGACACGGTGTCCTTCGCGAGGGTCTCGCGGATCGACTCGAAGTCGCCGAACTCCTCGAGGATCTTCGATTCGGTCCAGCCCAGGGCCTTGAGCAGCACGGTGACCGACTGCTTGCGCTTGCGGTCGAGGCGGACGCCGACCTGGTCGCGCTTGTCGATCTCGAACTCGAGCCAGGCGCCGCGCGAGGGGATGATCTTCGCGGTGAAGATGTCCTTGTCGGAGGTCTTGTCCGGGGTCGACTCGAAGTAGGCGCCCGGGGACCGGACGAGCTGCGAGACGACGACGCGCTCGGTGCCGTTGATGACGAAGGTGCCCTGCTCGGTCATGAGCGGGAAGTCGCCCATGAAGACCGTCTGGCTCTTGATCTCGCCGGTGTTGTTGTTCATGAACTCCGCGGTGACGAACAGCGGAGCGGAGTAGGTGATGTCCTTCTCCTTGCAGTCGTCGATCGAGTACTTGGGAGGCTCGAAGCGGTGCTCGCGGAACGACAGCGACATCGATCCGGAGAAGTCCTCGATCGGCGAGATCTCCTCGAAGATGTCCTCGAGACCGGCGGTCGTGGCGACGGAGTCGTCCCCGCGCTCGGTGGCATCGATGACGCGGTCCTGCCACCGCTCGTTGCCGATCAGCCAGTCGAAGCTGTCGGTCTGCAGTCCGAGCAGATTGGGTACCTCGAGCGGCTCGTGGATCTTCGCGAAGGAGATGCGCTGGGGCGGGTTAGCGGTCCTGGTGTTTTCGTTGGCGGCGGCCAATGGGATCCTTCCGAGTGGGTCACCTGTTGAGTCCGGCTTCACCTGAGCCGGCGTCGAGGACCGCAGGGACCAGGTGTGACGTACACATCCGGGTTCCACGGTCTGCTCAGGCCGGGATTTCCGATGTGCCCACCGCTATATGAAGGCACCACGAAGGCGAAGCAACGCAAATATCCACACTAGACCTGTAATGCCCGGAACGCAAGTGCGGATGTGGTAGGCTCTCACTTTTTCCTCTGCGCTCCACTCCCGCTCCTGGTCAGGTACCCCGTAGGAGCGATCCCGGGGCGAGGGATCACCCGCCTCCGCGCTGCCAAGTGCCGGTCATCCCCAGCGCCCGGAAGCCGACCCGGTCGTTGATCGCGAGCATCGGCGTGTTCTCCGCGGCGTTCCACGTGTACACCCGCTCGACCTCCGGGGCGCTCGCGCGCAGGTGGCCGGCATTGAGCCGCTTGAGGAGCACCGCGTATCCGCGCCCGCGGGCCTCCGGCACCGTCACCGTGGATTCCTGGAACCCGAACTCGCGGCCTTCGCCGACGTGGTAGACGGTGGCGCCCAGCGGCGCGCCGTCGTCCGCCCGCAGCAGCACCGTCCCGTAGGCCGTGATGCCGCGGGCCCGGGTGAGCCGGTCCTCGTCGCGGACGCGCTCCGGGGTGTGCACGACGGGCTCGAAATCGGCCTCCCCCACCGGGATCGTCGCCTCGAACACGGTGAGGAGGTGGGCGAGCGCGTCGAGGAGGTGGGCGGGGACATCGCCCACCCAGCTGTGCGCGCGGAGGCCGGCCGGCACCTCGGGCGCGGGGACGTCGCTCACGGGGAGGACGGCGAAGCGCTCGATCTGCACGAGGCTGAACCCGCGGGACTCGAGCAGGAGGAGCGCCGGGTCGTCGGCGAACAGGGCGCCGTGGCCGGGCGCGAGGCGGCGCAGCGGCCGGGTGCCGTTCGGCCCGCGATCGGGGTCGAGGCGAGCCGCCCCGGGGTCCGGACGGGCGGTACCGGAGTCGGAGCCGCCCTCGGGACGGGCACCGTCGAAATGGGCGGCGGGCCGCCCGAGTGCGGTTGCGGAGTAGTTGTCGTCCGGGTGGTCGGGGTGCTGCTCGTCGGCGTAGAGGACGGTGCGGCCGACCTCCGAGACGACCGCGTCGACGTGGGCCCAGAGCAGATCGTCGACCGCGGCGGCAGTCTCCGGCGCGAGGCCGGGGAGGACATCGACCGCGACGTCGGCGGAGTCGAGGTTGTCCCGGAGCGGGGCGACGACGACGGCGCAGCCGAGGCACGCGTCCCCGCCGACGGCGAGAGCGAGATCGCGCAGGTGGTGGGGGTCCGATTCCCAGCCAGCACGGCGCTCCGCGGCGGTGGTGACGAGTTCGGGGAGGCCGATGCTCTCCATGAGCACCTCCTCCTCGATCGCCTGCACGTGGTCGAGGAACTCGCCGAAGAGCTGCGGGTCGGCGGCGACGTCGGCGGCCCGGAGGAGGCGCAGGTCGGCCGAGCCCGGGCCGGTGGCCGGGGTCGGCCGCGCGGGGTCCCCCGACTCGGCGGGCCGGGTGCCGTCGTCCGGCGCCGGACGGGCATGAGCGAGCAGCGCGGCGGATGAGGGTGCCGGGGATGCGCTCATGGTCCACTTCTACCACCGCCGATCGTCCGGAGCGATGCCTGGCGGGGCCGTCGCCACGCGGGTGCGGTTGACTGTGGACAACCGCAGGCGCGGCATCGGCGGCTGGTAGGTTCGGGCTGACGGCGCGGTCGCGCATCGCCGCGCCCTTGCCTGGACCGGAGGAGACATGGACACTGGGGCCGATCCCGGATATCTCATCGTGTGGCTGTGGATCTCCTGGGCCGTCGCCCTGCCGGTGCTCCTCGCCGCGGGGATCGCCACCCTCATCAGCCTCGGCGCGGGGCGGGGAGCCGCCGAGGCGCCCCGGCCGCGGGCCACTCGTGCGGCTGGTCGCCCCGGGTACCCTTCCCCCGCCCTGGCACGATGCCTCCGCGCCCGCCCTGGGTGCCGCAGGCGGACGCGCAGGTCGCCGGCCCCCCGATACCGCGCTCCGCTGCGCACCCCGGCATGCACGCGCCCGGGAACCAGTCCCCCGGCATGCACGCACCCGGGATGCAGGCCCCTCGCACGGCGGCTCCGACGCCGGGCCAACCGGTTGCCGGGCATCTTGCGCCCGGCCATCCGGTGCCCGGTCGATCGCAGGGCGGCCGACCGGCTCCCTCTCCGGCCCGCACCGACCGGAGCGTGCTGTACCCCAATCTCCTCCTCGGCGTCGCCTGCCTCTTCGTCCTCGCGGCCGCGGTCGTGTTCGCCGGGATCAGCCAGTCGGCGGTGCTGCGGGCCGTGAGCATCTGGGCCGTCGCGCTCCTCGCCTACGGTGCGGGTCTGCTCCTCCACGGCCTGGCACCGCGCCTGCGCCCGATCGGCATCGCGCTCACCGGGCTCGGCCTCGCGCTCGTCCCGATCGCCGGCGGGCTGCTCGGCGGGCTGTCGCTGACGAGCCCGTCGCTGGCGTGGTTCATCTCCTCCGCCGTCGGGGCGCTCTGCTACGGCTTCGCCGCCTTCCGGCTGCGCTCGGCGCTCATCACCTGGTTCGGACTGCTCTTCGTCCTCTCCCTCGTGCTGTCGATGATGGCCCTGACGCCCGCCCCGACGGTCTGGTACTTCTGCGCTCTCGTGCTCGCCGCCACGGCATTCGCCGTCGCCGCCCGGCTGCTCACCGGCCGGGTCCACCCTGCGTTCGTCCTGCCGCACCTCGTGCTCGGGGAGGTCGTCGCGCCGGCGGCGGTGGTCGCCTCCGTCTTCATCGATCCGTTCCCGAGCGCGTGGGCCTGGGCCGCACTGTTCGCTGTGCTCGGCGTCCACTACCTCGTCGGGGCGTGGTGCCTGGGCTCGACGGTCCGCGGTCCGATCGCCCGGCTGGCGCTCTCGACCTCCCTCATCTGGGCCGTCGGCGCGACCATCGGCAGCCTCTGGCCGGACCAGCCCCCGGCGACCCAGGCAGGCGCCATGGTGCTCACCGCCCTGGCCCTGTCCGCCGGGTTCCTCGGGGAGACCCTGCTCCACCGCCGTCGCACCCTCGCCACCTGGTTCGTCCTCGGAGTCGCCGCCGGGATCGGGCTCATCGCCACGCTCGTCTCGCCGTTCTCACTGGCCTCGCCCCTGGTGCGGCCGCTCGCCGGCGGCACGATCGCCCTCACCGTGCTCCTCGTGGTGCTGCTCGTCGTCTGCGCGCTGCGTTTCGACCTCCCCCCGGCGCGTGCCGGAGCGGTGGCGCTCGGCTGCACCCTGGGCCCCTGGGCAGCCGCCGCACTCGGCGTGAGCGACGCCGAGGTGTCCCCCTCGAGCGGGGCTCCGTACCTCTTCCTCATGGTGGGTCTCGTCCTCGTGCTCGCCGCGGACGGCGCGGGCGCGGCGTGGATCACCTCGAAGCGCGGGCGGCATCTGCTCCACCTCCGCCGCTCCGCCCCGCTGCTGTCGGCGGTGACGAGCGGCACTCTGCTCGCCCCCGCGTTCGGCGCGCCCGATGCCGGACACCCGCTCCTCGCGTTCGGCGGCTACCTCGTCCTGCTCCTGGCGCTGTGCGCCGCCGCCTGGGCGGTGCGCTCCGCGCTCCTCCTCACCGGCGCGATCCCGCTCGTCACCGCAGCAGCACTCACCGTGGCCTCGTCGTACGGGGCGGACGGCCTGCGCATGACCGCCCCGGTCCCGAACGACGTCGTGCGCCTGGGGCTCACCGTCGCGCTGCTCGGCGGAGTCGTCGTCGCGGAGGTCCTGCTGCTGCGGGCCGGACGCCGCTGGCGCGCCCGCTACGCCGGGACCATGGCCCTGCTCCTCGCCGGTGCCGTCGCCCTCGACGTCCTCGTCCCCGTGTTCCCCGCTCCGGACAGCGACCTCGGCCTCGGGGTGCTCGCCCTCGGCGCCGTCGGCGGCCTGCTCCTGCTCCACGCGGTGGTGGTCTTCGGCCACCGGATGCGGCCCCGCGCCCCGGGCAGCCGACACGCGCCTCCCGGTCTCGGTTCGACCGCAGTCTGGGTGGGCCTCGGTGCGCTCACCGTCCTCACCGTGTTCCGGGCCGGCCAGGCGTCCACGCTGTTCGCCGTGATCACCTGTGTGCTGCTCGCCGCCGCCGGGGCACACGCGACCCTCGTGCACCGGAACCAGTGGCTGCTGCTCCCGGTCGCCGCGGCCTCGGCCATCGCAGTCATCAAGCTCTCCGGTCTGCCGTTCGACGACGGGGCGCTCCGGACCGTCGTCTCCGCCTGGGTCGTCTGGGCCCTGTGGTACGGGTGCTACTGGGCGCTCACCTCGGCCGGGAAGCCGGCCACGGCTCCGCTGGCGGTCGCGTTCGCGGCCGCTGTCACCGCGATCGTCGCGACCCCGCTGCTCGACGTCGAGGTCCCCTGGCTCAACTCCGTCACGCAGCTCGCCGTCGGCGTCTCGGTGACGATCCCCGCGCTCATGCTCGCCCTCCTCACCGCACGGGTCAGGGACACGACCATCCGCCGGATCCTGCCCGAATGCGCTTCGTTCGTCGGTGCCATCGGCCTCATGATCGCCGCCCACGGCGTCGTGTCCACCGCTCTCGTCGTCAATCTCCACTTCCTCGCCGCGGTCGCCTGGCTCTGGGCGTGGCTGGCCGACCGGCGCGGCGACGCACCCGTCGGCGGCACCCTGCGCCGGGTGATCTCCGCGGCCGCGGTGAGCCTCACCGGCGTGTACGCCGGGCTCGTCGACGGAGGCTGGTACACGGTGCTGTTCCTCGTCGACCACGTCGCGCTGCTCGTCTACGGTGCGGTCCGCTCGCGGGCCTGGGCACTGTGGTGGGGTCTCGGCGCCTCGGTCGCGGCGATCGTGTGGTTCCTCCGCGATCTCGTCTGGCTCGCTCTCATCGTCCTCGCGCTCGTGCTCATCGGCGTCGTGGTGTGGCTCCTGCTCCGCAAGCCGCAGGACCAGACCCGGGGCGGGCAGCAGGCGCCGAGGCCGGGCGGGTCTGTCGGTCCGGAGTGGCCGGGGTACCCGCCGGGTCCGGGATACTCGCGAGCGCCTGGGGCGCCGGGACCGGGATTCCGGCAGACAGTGCCGAGGGTCCCGCAGGCAGGGCCGGGGGTGCCGCAGGCAGGGCCGAGGGTCCCGCAGGCAGGGCCGGGGGTGCCGCAGGCAGGGCCGGGGGTGCCGGGACCGCGCAGCGCTGCGGAAGCGGCACCACGTCCACCGGTTCCGTCGCACGCCCGACTCGGGGGCATACCCGGAACGAACCCGGGCGGCCCTGCCCCGAACGGTCCGGCCCAGACGCCGTACCCCGGTTCCGGCGGACGGCCGGAGCAGCCGTCTCCGTGGGGGCCTCCGGGTTGGGCCGGTCGGCCCGATGAGCAGTGGTCGCCACGGCCGCAGCAGCCCCGCCCGCCCGGGCCGCCGCACACTCCAGGACCTCCGCACAGCTCCGAACCCCCTCCACCCGGCCCACCGGCCCCACCCGGGCCTCCCCCACCGAACAGGAGCCCGCATGGTTGAGATCTACGTGTTCACCTCGGACCCGGTGCAGCTCAACTCGTACCTCGTCGTCGGCCCCGAGCGGGCACTCGTCGTCGATACCGGCGCCGGACCTGCCCAGGCAGGATCCATCCTCGCGGCGTTCCGTGCCCTCACCGATCTGCCGCTCACCGTGGTCAACACCCACGACCACTGGGACCACTTCTTCGGCAATGCCGCATTCGCCGCGGACGGGGTCGACGATTTCCTCGCCTCCCCCGGATTCGTCCGCGATCACCGGGCCTCGGCGTGGATCCAGCTCGAAGCCGTCCCCCTCGAGCACGAGCCGGACCTGCCCACGCCGGAGGACCTCCTCGTCCCCGTGACGGCGGTCGACACCGGTGAGACGCTGTCGCTGGGCGACTGCACGGTCGAGTTCCTCCCGCTCGGCGGGCACACCGAGTCCGACCTCGTCATCCTGTGCGAGGACGTCGCGCTCGTCGGGGATCTCGTCGAAGAGGGTGCGCCGCCTCAGTTCGGCGACGATGCGCTCCCGGCGCGGTGGGCCGAATCGCTCGAGACCCTGCTCGCTCTCCCGCAGCCGCAGGTATTCGCGCCCGGGCACGGTCAGCCCGTCGACCGTACGTTCCTCGCCGCCCAACTCGGGGACATCGCAGCGGTGGCAGAGAGCGACTCCACTGCCGAGGTGCCATCCCGGACCGCTCCCCCGTTCACCTGGGTGGGCACCGGGGCAGGCTCCCACCTGCCGGCCGGGGTGCGCCGGCTGCGCTGAAGCAGCGGTGTGCCGGTCGCTTCGTCAGCGCGCTTCGATCCGCTGATGGTCGCAGGCACCGGACCCCGATCGAGTACTCCAGGGATCCTCGGGGTGAGCCCGGGCCGGCCGGGGTCCTGCAGGGTCACGGGCGCGGCGCCCCGGTTTCCGGCGGGAACGCGGACGCGCTGCCCGGCTCCTCGTCCGGGCGGAACACCGCCTGCTCGTCGAACAGGCCGCGCAGCGACGCTGCGACCTCCTCGACCACCGGGTACGCCTGCCCGTCGCGGCTGCAGCTGTTCCGGCCCTCGATCACGTGGAGGCGATCGTCCCCGACCCACACCTCGAGCGTGGTCGACTTCGTTCCGGCCGGGGGCGGTTCGCCGCCACAGGTCTGATCGCTGAGCACTGCGTGCTCGGCGGCGGCGATCGCATCCGCCCAGACCTCGGCGTCCATCTGCTCGCGCGCCTGCCCGATGTGGGCCCCGTACGAGTCGACGGTGATGCTCGCGGCGCTCGGATCCGCGTCGAGCCGGTAGCTCCGGTGGTACCGGGGCGGCACCGAGGAGTCGCGGTGGATGATCCGCAGGGCTGTCTCCGCGGGGTCGAGCGGCGACGGGGCCGGCTGCGGGGCGTCCGACTCCGTCGACGGGCCGACCGTGGGGTCCGGAGTGGGGAGAGGGTCGGGGACGAATCCGCAGGCACTGAGGCAGAGGATGGCGAGCGCCACCGTGCCGAGGGCGGGGGCGCCCCGGCGGCGGTGGCCGCGCGAGACCATGGCACCTCGGCCGGCTGCGGCGCCGCGGTGAGCGGGGGCACCCGAGGGGGCAGTGGCACCACAGCCGCGGGAGATTCTGCGAGCACGGGATCGGTTCATACGATCACGGTAGAGCCCGCGGCGATCCCGCATGTGGCGGACGCGTGCCGGTCCGGACACACCGGATACCGCGCACCGGACCCCGCACTCCGGATTCCACGCGCACCGGGTCCTCGAGCAGCCGCCGCGGCGTTGAGATTGCAGATTCTCGCGGAATCGCTCTCAGGAACCTACAAAAATTGAGGGGTGAATGCACGGGACCCCGCTGCCACGGGGGCAGCGGGGTCCGGTGCTGGATACGCTCCGCTCACGGTCCGATCGCTCGGACCGCGGCGGATCGGATCACTTGAGGGAGACGGTGGCGCCGGCGGCCTCGAGGGCCTCCTTGGCCTTCTCCGCGGTCTCCTTGTTGACGCCCTCGAGGACGGCCTTGGGAGCGCCGTCGACGAGCTCCTTGGCCTCCTTGAGGCCGAGCGAGGTCAGTCCGCGGACCTCCTTGATGACCGGGACCTTCTTCTCGCCGCCGGACTCGAGGATGACGTCGAACTCATCCTTCTCCTCGGCGGCGGCCTCGCCACCGGCACCGCCGGCAGCAGGGGCGGCGGCAGCGGCGACCGGAGCGGCGGCCTCGACCTCGAAGGTCTCTTCGAACTGCTTGACGAAGTCGGAGAGTTCGATCAGGGAGAGCTCTTTGAACGCTTCGATGAGCTCTTCGGGGGTGAGCTTAGCCATGGTGGCTATGTCCTTCCTTACATGGCTGACGATCGCAGCCGGGGTGGTTTACAGGGGTGAAACTCATGCGTCCTCGGTCGCGGCGGCCTCGGAGCCGGCGTTCTTCTCGCGAAGAGCGTCGACGGTCCGGACGGTCTTGACCAGCGGGGCGGTGAACATGTAGGCGGCCTTGTAGAGGCTGCCCTTCATGGCACCGGCTGCCTTCGCAAGCAGCACCTCGCGGGATTCGAGGTCGGCGAGTTTCGTGATCTCGTCAGCGGTCAGCGGCTTCCCCTCGAGGTAGCCTGCCTTGATGACCAGCTGCGGATTCGCCTTGGCGAAGTCACGCAGCGCCTTCGCGGCCTCGGACGGTTCGCCGGTGATGAAGGCAATGGCGGAGGGTCCGTTGAGGAGTCCGTCGAATGCCTCGATGCCGGCTTCCTTGGCAGCGATAGCGGTGAGCGTATTCTTCACCACGGCGTAGCTTGCCGTCTCACCGAGTGCTACGCGCAGGTCTTTCATCTGCGCGACGGTGAGACCGCGGTACTCGGTCAGCACTGCAGCCGGGGAGTTCTCGAGCAACTGCTTGAGCTCCGCAACTGCCGCTGCCTTGTCAGGCCTCGCCATGGTATTCCTTTCGTACGATGTCGGTGCCGAGAACACGAAAAAGCGCTCCGCGCAGAATGCACGGAACGCTGCGACTGCGGATGCGAACATCCTGATCATCGTTCTCATGACACCTGCGCTGGTCACTCTCTGCGAGTCTTCGCCAGTGGGCACGATCATCCGATTCCGGATGAGGTGATTCCCACGGGGACCGACGGTCTTGGGCAGTCTTCATGCTAGTGCACGCGGCCCCGGACTCCAAATCCGCGGCTGGGCCGGGGCCGCGACGGGGCCGCGGCCGGGCCGCCCGGGGAGACCTGTAGCCTGGGGCGGTGGAGGAGATCGGTGCATGGGTGGCGGGCTTCGCCGGAACGCTCGCGGTGTACCCCATCGCCGCATTCGTCAATGCGATCGCCGGCATCGTCCCGCCGATCCCCTCGACGGCTCTGTTCGTGGGCCTCGGCGCGCTCAACGCCACGAACGGCGAGCCGTCCTTCCTGGGACTCGTCCTCGCGATGATCGCCGGTTCGATCGCCGGGGACCTCGTCCTCTATGCGGTCGCCTCCCGCTTCGACTTCCGGCGGTGGCCGCTCCTGTCCTCCCCCCGCGCGCAGCGCAGGCTCGACCGGATCGAGGACCGGCTCACCGACGAAGCGCTCGAGGTGCTCGTCATCTCCCGATTCATCCCCCTCGGGCGCACCGCCGTGTCGCTGCTCGCCGGCGCCGGCCGGATGCCGCTGCGCGACTTCACCGGTGCGTTGACGACTGCCTCGGTCCTCTGGGCCCTGTACTCCGTGGGCTTCGGCTGGGTCACCGCACGGTGGATCCCGGTCCCGACGATCGTCGCGGTGATCATCGCGATCGTGCTGTCGATCGTGCTCGGGTTCGCGATCTCGCGCCTCGGCGACTGGTGGATCGAGCGCCGCGCCGACGACTGAGCGCCGCGCCGCCTCACCACCCCGGTCAGGGCAGCGGGCCGGCCCGTACCGCGCCCACGGTCACGGCCTCGCCGACGGCTGGCCGCACTTCGGCGGACCCTTCCAGTGCATCGGACGCGCACCATCGAGCGCAGAACGA
The DNA here is from genome assembly GCF_005280295.1 of Brevibacterium sp. CS2. Classification (GTDB taxonomy): domain Bacteria; phylum Actinomycetota; class Actinomycetes; order Actinomycetales; family Brevibacteriaceae; genus Brevibacterium; species Brevibacterium pityocampae. The sequence continues at coordinate 112,384 of NZ_CP040020.1, forward strand.
TCACTGGTGTGTGAATACGCCACCGGCGGGGTGCGGACGGATCCGCACCCCGCCGGTGGCGGCGGTTCAGCGCTGCGTCAGGGGCGCAGGGCGTTCGCGTCGACGGGCACGCCCGGACCGTTGGTGGTCGAGATCGTGGCCTTCGAGATGTAGCGGCCCTTCGAGGAGGACGGCTTGAGACGGAGCACCTCTTCGAGCGCGGCGTCGAAGTTCTCCTGGAGCTTCTCCTGGTCGAACGACGCCTTGCCGATGATGAAGTGGAGGTTCGAGTGCTTGTCCACCCGGAACTCGATCTTTCCGCCCTTGATGTCCTGGACGGCCTTGGCCACGTCCATGGTCACCGTGCCGGTCTTGGGGTTCGGCATGAGGCCGCGGGGACCGAGCACCTTGCCCAGGCGTCCGACCTTGCCCATCATGTCCGGGGTGGCGACGGCCGCGTCGAACGCGGTGAACCCGCCGGCCACCTTCTCGAGCAGGTCATCGGAGCCGACGTAATCGGCACCTGCTTCACGGGCAGCCTCTGCACGGTCGCCGGCGGCGAACACCAGGACCGTGGCGGTCTTGCCGGTGCCGTGCGGGAGGTTGACGGTGCCGCGCACCATCTGGTCTGCCTTGCGCGGGTCGACGCCCAGGCGGAACGCGACCTCGACGGTCGCGTCGAACTTCGACACCGAGGTGTCCTTGGCCAGGGCGATCGCCTGTGCCGGATCGTAGAACGTGTCTGCCGCGATCTTCTCCGCGGCGGCCCTGTAGGCCTTCGAGCGCTGTGCCATCTGCTTCTCTCCTTGCAGTCGTGGTCCGGGCCGCGCAGGCCCTGCCACTGGTGGGGTCCGATCCGAGAGGATCAGGCCTTGATGTCGGTGGTGATGCCCATCGAACGAGCGGTGCCCGCGATGATCTTCGAGGCGGCCTCGATGTCGTTGGCGTTGAGGTCGGGCATCTTGGTCTCGGCGATCTCGCGCACCTGGTCGGCGCTCAGGTGAGCGACCTTGTCGGTGTGCGGGGTGGCCGAACCGGACTTGACGCCGGCGGCCTTCTTGATGAGCTCTGCGGCCGGCGGGGTCTTGGTGATGAAGGTGAACGAGCGATCCTCGTACACCGTGATCTCCACCGGGACCACGTTCCCGCGCTGGTTCTCCGTCGCGGCGTTGTACGCCTTGCAGAACTCCATGATGTTGACGCCGTGCTGACCAAGCGCCGGGCCGATCGGAGGCGCCGGGTTGGCGGCACCTGCCTGGATCTGGAGCTTGATCAGACCGGTGACCTTCTTCTTGGGAGGCATGTTTCGGTCCTTTTCTGTTTCGTCGGCCCCGCAGCCGAGTGCTGCAGGGCGGGTGATCGCCGAAGCCGATGAGAAACGGCAATCAAACCACACCATTGTTCCACGGAACGCCCGCCGGCGCGAATCCGCGCCTCCGGGTCCTGGAACGCGGCAGGCGCCCGGACCGTGCCGAGCGCCTGCCGCGGTGAGTGCTGGGGGGTGCTGATCAGATCTTGGCGACCTGCTCGAAGCCGAGCTCGACGGGCACGTCGCGCTCGAAGATCGAGAGCAGCACGGTGAGCTTCTGCGATTCGGGGCGGATCTCCTGCACGGTGGCGGGGTGGCCCTCGAAGGAGCCCTCTTTGACCATGACGGACTCGCCGACCTCGAACTCGACGGAGATCGGGGTGCCGGCCTGGGAACCGCCGCCGGCGCCCGCCTCGGCCTGGGCCTTCGCCTGCTGCTCCTCGAACACCGGGGCGAGCATGGAGAACACCTCGTCGAGGCGCAGCGGGACCGGGTCGTAGGCGTTGCCGACGAATCCGGTAACGCCCGGGGTGTGGCGCACCACGCCCCAGCTCTCGTCGGTGAGGTCCATGCGGACGAGCACGTAGCCGGGGATCCGGACGCGGCGGATCTGCTTGCGCTGGCCGTTCTTGATCTCCACGACGTCTTCCATGGGGACCTGGATCTCGAAGATGTGCGCCTCCATGTCGAGGCTGACGATCCGGTTCTCGAGGTTGGCCTTCACCCGGTTCTCGTAGCCGGCGTAGGAGTGGATGACGTACCAGTCACCCTCTTTCATCCGCAGCTCGGCCTTGAACTCCTCGGCCGGGTCGACCTCGTCCTCGTCCGGGGCATCCGCGCCCTCGGACTCGGCGGCCTGTTCCTCACCGGCCTGCTCGCCGGTCTCGGCTGCGCCGTCGGCAGGTGCCTCGGTCGCATCGGCAGGGGCGTCCGCGGAATCGGCGGTCGCCTCGGCGGGGGCGTCCTGCACGGGATCGACGGGGTCGACGGTCTCAGCACCCTCGGTCGCGGCGTCGGCGGTCTCAGGGGTCTCTGCGGGGTCGACCGTGGCGGTCTGCTCCTCGGCAGGGGCCGCCTGCGGCTCGACTGCTTCGACGTTCTCGGTTTCCGGGGTGTTGTCCGACACCAGTTCTCCTTATGAGTGAGTGGTTGGCGTGCGCCAGGGCTGCGCGGTCCGCGCGCTGTTGAGGTGCGGTGGGCGGCTCACCAGAGCGGCCAGAGGGGGCTTCCTGCGAAGACGGTCCCGGCGAGCTTGCCGAAGATGAAATCGAGTGCCGTCACCAGCAGCATCATCACGACGACGAAGGCGAGCACCACGAGGGTGTAGTTGATGAGTTCTTTGCGGGTCGGGGTGACGACCTTCTTGAGCTCGGCCACGACCTCGCGGAAGAATTGGAGCAGGCCGCCGAACAGCCCGCGCTTCTTCTGGTCCGCGGAGCGCTCTCTCCGAGCCCCCGAGGCCTCTGCAGGTGTGTCTGCCACGCATCCTCACTCGGTCGTCGTTGAAATGGTCCTGTGCCGCCGAGCCGGATCGTCGAACCGACCGGCGAAGCCTGAGCAGGGGTGACAGGACTCGAACCTGCAACCTACGGTTTTGGAGACCGTTGCGCTACCAATTGCGCCACACCCCTTCGGCGTGGAGGGGCACCCGCGTGAAGCGGAGGGCCCACCGCCAAGGCACGAGCATACAGTCTCCGCCGCCTCGCCGTCGAACCGGGCCGGTCCCGAGGCCGAGGCGCCCGCCGCCGGCCGGTCGCTGCCCGTCGGCACCCTCCTCACGGCCCGCCGTCCGCCTGCGCCCCGGCCTCGGGATCCTCGGCCGGCGCCCAGGGGCCGGGCCGGGGCACGGTCTCGCGGGCGGAGAAGGTCACCCCGGCATCCATGTCCACGGTGACGACCTGGAGGTCGAGCGGCGCCCCGGTGTCCGCGTCGAAGCGGATGATGCTGAGCTCGGCGGGCATCTTGAGCGGGCCGGGGGTGAGAGCGTCGGCGAGCGCCCCACCGGTCGTCGAGCTGACGTAGCGGATGCCCCGCGCAAAGGGCTCGGGGCCGACCCGGCGGTGCCAGTGGCCGCTGAGCGCGAACGGCACGCACCCGGTCTCGAGCGCCGGCTGGGCGTGCCGGGGGTCGTGGATGAGGGTGATGTCGGCCTCGGCCCCGCACGCCTCGGCGGCCATCCGTGCGCCGAACTCCGCGGCGGTCTCCCCGGTCTCGAGCACCGGCTCGGAGACGCCGAACACCGTCCGCCGCGGGTCCGGACCGCCGTGGATCCGCAGCCCCGCGATTTCGACGGTGCCGTCGGCGAGCACCGTCCAGCCGGTGCTCGCCGCGTGCCGAGCGGTGTCGAGGGAGTCGTGGTTGCCCTTGATGAGGACGCGCGGCAGCCGGTCCGGCAGCTGGTGGGCGAGCGCGTCGACGCAGTAGTTCTCCGCCGGGGTGCCCGTCATCGTGATGTCGCCGCCGTCGAGGTAGAGGTCGGCCCCGGTGCGCACGACCACGTCCCCGACGACCCGGGCCATGCCGACGTTGCAGTGGAGGTCGGAGCCGAGCACCGCGGTGACGACCTCGCCGCTGTGTCCGCCGGTCCGCGGGTCCGGCGGCGGGACGAGCGCGGCGGCCGCCGACCAGCGGGCGTCGAACGGGCGCTCGGTCCAGGCGGTGTCGAGCGCGGCCAGCGCCTGGTCGTAGAACGCGTCGTTGTCCTCGATGAATCCGTCGACCAGCCCCACCGCCTCGTCGATCACCCCGGACAGCCGACCGGTGACCTCCGCCCCGGCGAGCGGGGTGCCGGCGAAGGCGGGGTTGGCGGTGATGGGCTGCGGGCGCTGGATCGGCACGAGGAGCACGGCGAGCAGGCACGCGAGCGCGGTGCCGGAGGCGAGTCCGGCGGTGGTGCGGCGCCGCGAGCGCGGCGTGCTGCGGTCCGGCGGCCCGCGCATCACGACGACGACGCCGATGAGGGCGGCGAGCCCGAGCCCGGCCCCGGCCTCCCTGGCGAGGGCGTCGGCGGCGAGTCCCCGGGCGACGATCCGGAACTGCCCCTCGGGTGAGGAGAAGAACGTCGCGTATGCGGACACGTCCTCCCCGAGCGCGTCGAGGGTGGTGCCGCCGAGCGCGGACTCCGCCGGGATCTCGCCGACGTCGATGCGCGCGCCGAGGCCGAACGGGAGCAGCTCGGCCGCCGGCATCCGCACGCTGCCGAGCGCCCCGAGGTCGATCGTCACCGCGGCATCCGTGGTGAGCGAGTACTCGGCCATGTGCGGGCCGAAGTTCGCCTCGGTCCGGGCGGTGAGCACGGCCCACGGCGCGACGAGCAGCAGGCAGGCGAGGACGACCCCGAGGCCCGGCAGCACGCGGAACAGGGTGCGGGCGATGTCGCGCGGCTCGTCGAATCGGTGCGTCCGCCGCCCCGGGCGCCCACCGGGAGGGGTCCGGGTGAGGAGAGGGCTCATGCGTCCAGGCTGCACCCGATGAGGTTGGGCTCCGGCTCCAGCGTGATCCCGTACGCCTCGCGCACTCCGGCGCGGATGTGCCGGGCGAGCTCGAGGATGTCCGCGGCGCGGGCATCGCCGCGGTTGGTGAGGGCGAGCGTGTGCTTCTGCGACAGGGTGGACCGCTCCCCCAGCCCGAATCCGCGGCCGAACCCGGCCCGGTCGATGAGCCATGCCGCCGAGGTCTTGACCAGGCGCGGGTCGCGGGCGCCGGTCACCGGGTCGGTGACGGGGTACACGGGGGCCTCGGCGGGGAGTGCGGCGTCGGCGGGCAGGATCGGATTGGTGAAGAAGGAGCCGGCGGACCAGGTGTCGTGGTCGGCGTCGTCGAGCACCATGCCCTTGGAGGCGCGCAGCGCGAGGACCGCCTCGCGCACCTCGCGGGTGTCGACCTGCTCACCGAGGTCGACCTCGAGCGCGCGGGCGAGCTGCGTGTAGCGCACCGGGGCGGACAGCCGGGACACGCCGAGCCGGAAGGTCACGGCGAGCACGACGAACTGCACCGCCCCGGTGTTCGCCGCGGTGCGCTTGAGGCGCGAGGTGCGATAGCCGAACTCGAGGTCGGTGCGGTCGAGGCGCAGCTCGTCGCCGCTCATCCGGTCGAACACGAGCACCGATTCGATCGACTCGGCGACCTCCGCCCCGTAGGCGCCGACGTTCTGCACCGGGGTGGCGCCGACGGTGCCGGGGATCCCGGAGAGCGCCTCGAGACCGGTGAGGCCGCGAGCGAGGGTGTCGGCGACGAACGCGTCCCAGTTCTCGCCCGCCTCGACGGTGAGGAGCCGTTCGTCGGGGGTGACCTCGTGCATCTGCACCCCGGTGGAGCGGATGAGACAGACGGGTCCGGAGAACCCCGCGTCGCCGATGAGGAGGTTCGAGCCGCCGGCGACGAACAGCACGTCCGGGCGCGGCCCGCCGGCCTGCAGCGGGTGGGCGGCGCAGAACTCGGCCAGCGCGCCCCGGGTGGGCGCCTCGGTGACGGTGTCGGCCGGCCCACCCACGCGGAAGGTCGTGAGCTCGGCGAGGTTCACGAGAGGCGGACCTTGACCTGGGTCCGGCCGAGCACCTTCGTGCCGCCGGAGGTCACCTCGACGTCGAGGCGGGCGATGCCGGCCTCGGTGTCGACGGCGCCGACGGAGGCCGTCATCTCCAGCGAGGTCGTCGGGGTGTCCGGCGCGCCGGATTCCGCATCGGGCACGACGACCGGGGAGGTGAACCGGGTGCGGTAGTCGACGATCGCGCCGGGGTCCACCGCCCATTCGGCGATCCGGGAGATCACCGAGCCCATGGTGAGCATGCCGTGGGTGATGACGTTCTCGAGGCCGACCTCGCGGGCGAAGCGCTCGTTCCAGTGGATGTGGTTGTAGTCGCCCGAGGCCCCGGCGTAGCGGACGAGGTCCGCGCGGGACAGCGGGATGCTCGCGGTGACGACGGTGCGCCCGACCTGGAGGTCGGCGAGCTTGGGGGCGATGTCGGACGGCGAGGGGCGGTACTCCTCGCGCGGGACTCCGGTGGGCTGGTCGCTCATGCGTCCTCTCCTCTCACGACGATGGTCGAGACCACGGTGGCGACGGGTTCGTCGCCGTCCGCGGTGGTGAGCTCGGTGCGGGTGGTGATCATCGCGTGGCCGCCGGCCTCGCGGATGCCGTCGACGTGGCAGGTCGCCGCGAGCACGTCCCCGGCGACGATCGGACGGGTGTAGGTGAACTGCTCCGAGCCGTGGACCACCCGGGCGAAGTCGATGCCGGCGTCGGGCCGGGTGATGTAGAGAGCCTCGGTGCGCTGGGCGGGGATCACCGCGAAGGTGGGCGGGGCGACGACGTCGGAGTAGCCGAACTGGGCCGCGGACTCCGGATCGAAGTGGGACCGGCTGTTCGCACCGGTGGCGCGGGCGAACTGGGCGATCGCCTCGCGGGTGACCTCGAACGGCTGCGCGAGCGGATAGCTCGAGCCCTGCAGCTCCGTGTTCACTGCCATGCTGCTCCTTCTGGTGGTCTGGCCCGCCGGAGCGGGCGCTCGGCGCCCGGACCCGGCGGTCTCGGTCCTGGCAGTCTATCGGCGGACGGCCCCCGCCTTCATGTCGGACGGGTCCGGGATGGTGCGAGCCGCGTCACTCCGCGGCGCCGCAGCTCGGCGTGGAGTCCGATCAGCCGGAGCGGCGCGGGCCCACCTGCATGATCGCGACGGCGTAGTCGGCGAGGTCGGCGGCGGCGGACTCCGGGCTCACCGGTCCGCTCGGGTCGTACCACTGGGCGAGCGAGGTGCACATGTTCGCCACGACGCGGCTGGCGATCTTGAGGTCGGGGACGGTGAACACGCCCGTCTCCACCCCGGCCGCGGCCTCCTCGTCGATGATGTGCTGGACGGAGCGGCGCAGCTCGGCGATGCGGGTGCGGTGCGGCTCCTCGACGCTGCGCATCTCGCTCGCCCCGATGAACGCCTTGCTCCGCGCGGTCGCGTGGTAGTAGGCGAGCGCCTCGACGACGGCGGCGAAGCGCTCCTCCGGCGGGCGGTCGGCGACCTTGGCGCGCACGCCCTCGACGCCCTCGATGAGGTTCGCCATCGTGGTGTCGAGGATCGCGACGAGCATCTGCTGCTTGCTCTCGTAGTAGTGGTAGACGCCGGCGACGCTCACCCCGGCCTCCTGCGCGATCTGGCGCATCGAGGTGCCGTGGTAGCCCCAGCGGTTGAAGCAGGTGATGGCCGCCTCGAGCACCTTTGGCAGCGTGTGGTCGTGCCGGCTGTCGGTGCGGGACCCGCCCGCGGTGGGGACCGCGGAGCCGGACACGAGGGCGTCGAGCTCGATGTCGAGGGCGGCGGCGATGTCGGTGAGCCGGTCGACGGTGATCGAGACCTTGTCGCGCTCGATGAGGGACAGCGTCGCCGGGCTCACGCCGATCCGCGTGCTCACCTGTTCGAGGGTCAGGCCGGCGGAGTTGCGGGCCGCGCGGACGCGCCGTCCGAGCTCGCCGCTCTCCGCCGGTGCCGCAGTGTCTTTAGTCATGCTAAAAACCCTAACACTCGTGTGCCGCTCTCACTCCCCGCAGCTTCACAAAAACTCGCACCCCGCATAGTCTGGGGGCCCGTTCGAGTTAGCGCTCGTTCGGATCTGTGAAGATGCAGTCGAAACGCGAAAGGCAATGACGCCATGACCAACGTTCCTGACCTGACTGAGATTCTCGCCGACGCCCCGAAGAACTGGGGCAAGTGGGGCCCTGACGATGAGATCGGCTCCCTCAACTACCTAACCAAGGACGAAGTCCTCCGCGGCGTTCGCAGCGTCGTCTCGGGCGAGGTCCACACTCTGCAGCGGCTGATCGGCGACCCTAAGGGGGACCCGGTCTTCCCCGGCCGCGAGCCGGCCCAGCGGGAGATGATCCTCGACGAGTCGACCTGGGACGGGGAGGACGCCCCGCAGTTCCCGGGCGGTCTGCACTACGCGGATGACAAGCTCCTCGCGTTCCTCCAGGGCTCCACACAGTACGACGCGCTCGGACACGTGTGGTACGACGGGCAGCTGTGGAACGGGTACGACGCACGCACCACCATCGGAGGAATGGAGAAGGCGAGCGTCGAACCGATCGGTGATCGTGGCGTGGTCGGTCGCGGCGTCCTCCTCGACATGGCACGGCATTTCGGGGTCGACTCGATCGAATCCCGGCGCACCTTCGGCCGCGACGACCTGTTGGAATGCGCAGAATCCCAGGGTGTGACGATCGAGAAGCACGACATCCTGGTCATCCGGACGAACCACCTCCAGCGCTTCTTCGACGAGGGGGACGCGTTCTACGAGGACTTCTGCGAACCCGGGCTCGCGTACTCCCCGGAACTCGTCGAGTGGTTCCACGACACCGAGATCCCGAACCTCGTGACCGACACGATCGCCAACGAGGTGACGACGGATCCGAACACCGGAGCATCCCTCATCCTCCACAACGCCCTCATGCGCAATCTCGGAGTGGTGTTCACCGAGATCTGCGACCTCGAGAAGCTCGCGGCCGCGTGCGCCGCCGACAACCGGTGGGATTTCCTCTACACCGCCGCCCCGATCAAGATCCACCGGGCGACGGGTTCACCGGTCAACCCCGTGGTGATCCGATGAAGCCGTTCTCCACTCCGATCGCCTCGCCGTACTCCACCGTCGTCGAGATGTGGCGGGCCGCGGTGGACGAGGCCGGCGACCGCCCCTTCCTCCACAGCTTCGACGCGACATGGACGTTCGCGGAGGTCGATGACCGGGCACGCACGTTCGCCGCTGAGCTGAGCCGTGCGGGAGTCGGGCGCGGCGACCGGGTCGCGCTGTACACGCAGAACGATCCGATCTTCGTCGTCGGCCTCATCGCCGCGCTCGAGGTCGGCGGGATCGCGGTGCCGATCAACCCGATGAACACGACCCGCGAGCTGCGCTATCAGCTCGAGGATTCGGGGGCGCGCGTCCTGGTCACGATCCCGAGCCTGTACCGCGCTGTGGCGCAGGACGTCGTCGGCGACACCGCCGTCGTCCTCACCGTCGTCGGTGGGCACACGCAGTGGACGCAGCAGGGCGAGGAGGTCGAGATCTCCGAGGCCCGGGTCGGCGAGGAGCTCGGTGCGGACGTCCTGTCGGCGGAGTCGATCTTCTCGCAGGAGCGGCGCGAGGAGTCCGTGCCTCCCGACATCTCCGCCGAGGACATCGCGGTCCTGACGTACACCTCGGGCACGACCGGGAAGCCGAAGGGCGCGCAGAACACCCACGGGAACCTCGTGTTCAACGCCGAGAGCTACCTCGAGATCACCGGGCTCGAACCGGGGCAGCCGGTGCTCGGGATCGCTCCGCTGTTCCACATCACCGGGATGGTCGGGCACATCATGCTCGCCATCCGGGCCCGGAGCCCGCTCGTCCTCAGCCACCGGTTCCATCCTGCGGTCATGCTCGAGTCGATCCGCAGGCGGCGACCGGTCTTCGCCGTCGGCGCGATCACCGCGCTCATGGCGCTGGCCGACAGCCCGGCGCAGGAGGACGGCGACTTCGACTCCCTCACCACGATCTTCTCCGGAGGCGCCCCGATCGCCCCGGCGCTCGCGGACCGTCTCGAGGGGATCTTCGGGGCGTACGTCCACAACATCTACGGGATGAGCGAGACGTCCTCGCCGACGCACAGCGTCCCGCGAGGGGAGAAGGCTCCCGTCGATCCCACCTCGGGAGCCCTGTCCGTCGGTCAGCCGATCTACTGCACCCGGTCCCGGATCGTCGATGAGAACGGGGACGACTGCGAGCCGGGCGCGTACGGGGAGATCCTCAGCGCCGGACCGCAGATCACGTCCGGGTACTGGGAGAATCCGGACGCGACCGCACAGGCCTTCGACGGCGAGTACCTGCGCACCGGCGACGTCGGGTTCGTCGACGGGGACGGCTGGTTCTACCTCGTCGACCGGAAGAAGGACATGATCAACGCCTCGGGGTACAAGGTGTGGCCCCGGGAGGTCGAGGACGTCCTCTACGGCCACCCCGCGGTGAGCGAGGCCGCAGTGGTCGGCGTCCCCGACCCCTACCGCGGTGAAACCGTCAAGGCGTTCGTCACCCTCAAGAGCGGTCATCGCACGGATGCGGACGAGCTCATCGCGCACTGCAGGGCGAACATGGCGGCGTACAAGTACCCGCGCCAGGTGGAGATCATGGAGGAGATGCCCAAGACGGCGACGGGGAAGATCCTGCGACGGCAGCTGCGGGACTGACAGGGTCGGGAGCCCGGCTCAGGCGTCGACGCCCTTGGGGGCACGGGTCTTCATGAACCCGAAGAGGTAGCCGGCGACCCGGCGGAGCTGGATCTCGTCGGAGCCCTCGGTGATGCGGTAGCGGCGGTGGTGGCGGTAGATATGCTCGAAGGGCTTCTTCCGCGAGTACCCCATGCCGCCGTGCACCTGGATCGCCCGGTCGGCGGCCTCGCAGCACAGCCGGTTGGCGAGGTAGTTCGCCATCGACACCCGGTCGGAGACCGAGAACGCGCCGTCGGTGTCCATGAGCCACGCGGTCTCCCGGATGAACGAGCGCAGCGAGGACGCCCGGGCGTGGAGCTCCGCGAGCGGGAACTGGATGGCCTGGTTGGACGCCAGGGGCTTGCCGAACGGCGCGCGCTCCTGCGCGTACGCCACCGACTCCTCGATGCAGTACGTCGCCGCGCCCAGGCTCGAGGCGGCCTGCCGGATCCGGTTCTCGTTGAAGAAGTGCTGCACGATCTGCAGCCCGCGACCCTCCTCGCCGAGGATGTCGGCGTCGCCCACCTCCACATCGGTGAGACGGATGTGGGCGTGGTCGGAGGGCATGTTGAAGGTCCACACGTATTCGAGCACCTCGAATCCGGGCGCGTCGGTGGGCACGAGGAACGCAGTGATGCCGCGGGCGTCGCCGGGTTCGCCGCTCGTGCGGGCGAAGATGATGTCGCGCTCGGCGGTGTGGACGCCAGTGTTCCACATCTTCTCCCCGCTGATGCGCCAGCCGTCGGCGGTGCGGGTCGCGGTGGTCTCCATGTGGGTGGCGTCGGACCCGTGGTCGGGCTCGGTGATGCCGAAGGCCAGATGGCGACTGCCGTCGGCGAGGCCGGCGTTCCACTCCGCCTGCTGCTCCGGCGAGCCGTAGGCGTGCATGAGGAGGAGCCCCACGTTGTTGCCGAAGATGCAGTGCTCGTTCTGCAGGTCGCAGTGGAGCCCGAGGCCCTTGGCGGCGAGGAAGTCGCGGAGCACCGCCATGTCGTAGTTCGTGCCGCCGGAGCCGCCGGCGTCCTTCGGCAGGTGATAGCGGTAGAAGCCGGCCTCGTCGGCCAGTCGCCGCGCGGTGCCGAGGAGGTCCTCCCAGTCGGTGCGCGGGATGCCGCCCCGGTCCCAGTCGGTGCGCGCCCATTCCCGGCGGTGGTCGAAGAACCGGATGTTGTCGTCGGTCTGCTCGAGCTGGCGCAGCGTGGTCTCGATGAAGGTGTCGAGCTCTCCCATGAGCGTCGTCAGGTGGTCGGGCAGGCGGTAGTCCATGTCAGGTCTCCTGGAGGTGAGCGGGGTTGGAAGTGCGCAGGCGCCAGCGGGTGGCGGTGTCGAGGACGGGGACGAGCGCGGCGGCCTCGGCAGGGTCGGCACCCTCCCGGATCAGCTGGGCGAGTCCGTGCTCGCCGGCGACGCCGAGACGTGCCAGGCCGGCGGAGACCTCGGCCAGCGCCGCGGGCTCGAGGCTGCGCTGCCGGCGCACGAGGTCGACGACGTTGCGTGCCACCCGGCCGCGGAACGCGGTGACGGAGCCGTCGCCTGCGACGACGTCCCGGGTGAGCCAGCGGGACAGCGCGCCGAGGAGCTCGTCGGCGGTGGGCGCGGAGAACAGGTCATCGGCGGTGAGCGCCGGGCCGCTCGGTGCGGCGTGCACCCCGTGGGCGGCGTCCGCGGTCACGGCCGGGGCCGGCCCCCCGGATCCGGTCGGGATGGACTCCGCTGCTGAGTGCGCCTCGGGTGCGGGAGCGAGGTGATCGGCGAAGAGGAGGCGGAGGAGGTCGTGCTCCTGCTCGGCACAGCGTCGGCCGATCGCGAGCAGCTCGAGCTCGTTGGGGTGCTCCTCATGGGCGCGCTGCATCTGCCGCAGCGTGCCGATCGCCCACCACAGGGTGGCGCGGGCCTGCCACCAGCGGACCGCGGCGGTGTCGGGGCGGCGACCGGATGCCTCGGCGTAGGCGTCGAGGAAGGCATCGAGGTCGCCGAGGCCGGCGACCTCTCCGGGTCCGCCGAACCGCCAGGCCCGCATGCAGAGGTAGCCGAGGTCCTCGTCCGGATCGCCGAGGTGGGCGAGCTCCCAGTCGAGGACCGCGGCGAGTCCGGACTCGTCGACCATGAGGTTCCCGAGCCGGAAGTCGCCGTGGACCAGGGATTCGCCCCCGGCCGGGGGCCGGGTCTCCGCGAGCCGGCGCAGAGAGACCTCGATGACGGGGCGGACGATGCCGATCTCCCGGTAGTCCGCGGCGAGCCGTTCGACGGGATCGCTCAGGCGGGTCAGCTCAGCCCGGGCGACTGCGGCCGGGTCGATCGCGTGGATCCGGGCTGCGGCGCGGGCGAGGTCGTCGGGCAGCGCGGTACGGGCGGCGGCGAACCGCTCGTCGCGGAGGATCCGACGGGCGATCGCCTCCCCGGTGACGTGCTCGAGGAGGAGGGCCGGCGTGCCGATGAGCTCTCCGGCGGTGTCGTCGTGGATCAGGCGCGCGCAGGGCACCTCGGCGTGGCCGGCGGCGGCGAGCACGGCCGCCTCGGAGGCGTTCGCCTCCGGCGCCTCGTTCCCGCGATGGTCCGCCCGGAGCACGCAGGTGCGGGTGCCGTCGGTGGTGCGCGCGTCGAACCGGAGGATCTCCCGGCTCGCTCCCCCGGCCAGTGTGCTCACCGCGACCTCGTGGACCGGGGTGCCGAGGATCCGGGACAAGGCGCGGGCGAGGTGCGTGCTGGCAGTCGGCCGGCTGCTGTCCGCCTGCGGCGGGTGGGCTGCGGTCGGGCCGTCGGCTCCCATCGCGTCTCCTCCTCGAGATCGATGCGCTGCGATGCACCTCCGCGTCGGGTTCAATCGACCGAGCGAACGTTCAGGATAGTGACTTTAGTCTGCCCGGACGACGGCGCGAGGTCAAGAGGGGACGACGAAGGCCCATCGGCATGATGCCGATGGGCCTTCTGTTCTGTAGCGGGAGCGGGACTCGATCCCGCGACCTCACGATTATGAGTCGTGCGCTCTAACCAGCTGAGCTACCCCGCCCCGGCACGAATCGTGATTCGTACGAGAGCCCCAAAAGGGAATCGAACCCTTGACCTTTTCCTTACCATGGAAACGCTCTGCCGACTGAGCTATTGGGGCAACGAGAAGACACTCTACACACCCGATTCCGTGAACGCAAAATCGGCTGAACCGGGGTCTCACACAGCGATCAGGAGGCCCGGATGCACCGTCTTCGCACCGGCTCAGCGCATGGCGCGGGCGCGGATGACCTCCTCGACGAGGTCGGCCTCGGTCGCACCGTAGAGGGTGCGCGCCCACACCGTGTCGCGGTCCGGGTAGGGGGCGCCGTCCACGCGCAGCCACTGGAGCGGGTGGCCGCGGCGCTGCTCGAGCGCACACCTGGCGCACATCGGCACGGTGAGTCCGCGACCGCCGCCGGCGGTGACCTTCCCCACCTTGTGCGCCTCGCCGTGGCGCGGGTTCACCGTGCACGGCCCGCGCAGCGGCCGGCCGCCGGTGAGCCGCGCCGAGCGCTGGCGCTCGACCGATTCGAGAGACCGCTCTGCGATGTCGAACAGGACGAGCGAGCCCACGAGGTCGTCCTCGGCCGCGGATTCGTCCTCGGCGATGCGCCGTGCCAGGCCGAAGGCGTCGAGCCCGCGCTGCACGGTCGCCGACTGCTCGGCGCTGAGCCCCTCCGTCTGCAGCGCTTCGAGCTTCTCCGCGATCCGCAGCGCGTCCTGGCCGAGCACGCGACGCATCCTGCTGCGGTCGGAGTCCCTGGCCGCGGCCATGACGCTGTCGGGGATCCGGTACTTGCGGGTGCGCACCGGACGCCTCCGGGCGAGGAACCAGACCCCGCCCACGAGCCCGACGAGCACCACCCCGGCGATGACGGCGGAGCGCACCGGGTGGTAGGTGATCGCCTGGCGGATCCGGTCCGACAGCGGCGGCTCGTACTCCTCGTACTGCGGGTCAGCCAGCCGATCGAGCACATCGTTGAGCCATTCGACGCTCGACACCCGAGAGTCGGGATCGTGATGCCATCGGTCGAACTGCTGCTCGACGGCCAGATGCGCGTCGAGGTCCGCGAGTTCGACGGTGTGCCGGAGGATCCCGTCGGCGGGCACGACGATGAAGGCGCCCTCGCCGCCGTGCGCCTGCGCGATGAGCATGGGAAGGTCGCGGGAATCGGCGTAATCGGTCACCCCGAGCAGAACGAGATAGGTCGGGTGCTCGGTCGCGGCGACCTTCTCCTCGAACACGTCCAGGGTGGCCTGCGGATAGCGATCCGCCGCGGCCTCGTCGACGTAGAGAGGGGATTCGTCGAGTTCCGCGGCGATCCGCACCGCGGCCTCGAGTGTCGTCTCGGTGCCCTCGAAGAGCTCTTCGACCCTCTCCGCATCGGTCGGCTCGGGGGCTCCGGAATCCTCGGCCGTGCCCTCCGCCGCTTCCGCGCTCCCCGCGGAAGCGACCACTGCGGCACGGTCCGGGGCCTCCACCGCCGCCGCGAGCACAGGGCCGCCTCCGAGCAGTGCTTCGGTCAGCACCGCGGCTGCAAGCAAGCGTCCCACCGGATCCTCACTTCCTTCTCGTGTTGTCGAGGTATGCGCGGCCGAACACCAGACCGCCGATGATGAGCAGGACGAGCGCGACGGCGCCGGAGCTGATCACCGAGGTCCGCACCCGGTCGAAGTACTCCGGGGTACCCGGGAACGGCCCCGGTTCGTATTCCTCGGCCTGATAGTCGTAGAAGTTCCGGTGCTCGGTCTCCGGGTCCCGCGTCTCCGACCACCCGATGCCGGGCAGCGCAGTGATGTACTCCTTCACCACGTCGCGCACCGGCAGGTCGGCGGTGCGTTCACGGAGCTCGGCCTCCCCGCCGTCGTAGCGCGGGATCGCCTCGTAGCGGCTGAGCTGCACGAAGCCGCTGCTCGCGATCACGAGGGTGGTGTCCTCCGGGATCCGGTCGTGCAGTGCGAGCTCGAAGCCTGTGGACCCGCCGCGGTACGCGTCGGTGCTCTCGAAGTCGATCACCACGACGGCGACCGGGTCCTCGGCTTCGGCGACGAGGCGGGCGAAGCGCTCTTCGTCCTCGGGAGCGTACCCGAGCCGCTGGGTGGGATCGATGTACACACCGTCCTCCTCGACGGCCCGGGCCGCGGCATCGACCCGTGTCGTGTCGACCTCGCCCTCGAGGGCGACGAGCGGCAGGTGGGCCGGCGAGGCGACGGAAGCGATGCCCGCACGCCGATTCTGCTCGTACAGGCACCCGAGCCCCGTGACGAGAACCGGGATGACGAGCGAGACGGCTGTGATGTGGATCCACGCAGGCAGCCAGGGACGCACCGGTGCGCTCCTCGGAGCCGTCTTGCGACCGCCTGTTCGATGACCCTTCCGGGCACGATCCTGTTCGTCGGCCGCGCTCAACGCCGCCTCGAACTCGGACGGGCTCTCGAACAATCCCGGCGAGGGCTCCCAGCCCTCGGACGCCGAGGCGAGCGCCGTGCTCAGCGGACCGAACGCGCCGAAGCCGCTGAGCGCGAACGGCGAATCCTCGTCCTGCCAGTAGGGACGGCCCTGCGCGATTCCCCTGTCCGAGAGGAAGTCGGGCGCCTCCCCGGCCGCGAGCTCCTGGGCGATGACGGTCGAGACCGGCACCTCGATGTCGCCGCCGAAGCCGTCCCAGGTCCGCCGCTCCTGGGCCTCGAGGTGCGGGAGGAAGAAACACCGCTCACGACGGCGCCCGCGCGCCTCGTCGTCGAGGACCGTCCATGCGGTCCATACGAGCGGGTTGGTCGTGTCGCCCGGTGCGGGCAGCCGGTCGACGGCCGCGCCGAGATCGCCCGGCAGCGGCTCGCGCCGGCGCAAGCTCAGGCGTGCTCCGATAGCGCGGTCACGCATCCGATTGAGGTCGCGCAGCTGCTCGACGGAGTCCGCCGCCGCGCGGGCGCGCCGCTTCTCCCGGCGCCCGAACAGCAGGGAGCCGAGGACCTCGGCGCCGGAGCGGATCATCCCGCCGAGCACGAGGTAGCCGGCACCGAGGAGTCCGCCCACCCCGATGAGCACGATGGTGTGGAAGACGGGGAACAGCGGAACCCGATCGACGGCGGCGTGCTCGGGTCGCACATCCTGGGCCGCGGAGGTCAGCCTCTCGATGTCGTTCGCAGCGGGGTCCTCTGCGTGATCGAGCCCGGTGCGGATCGCGTAGTGGATCGCCGGGCCCGGAACCTCCGCATTGAGCTCGGGGACCCTCTCCTTCGTGAGAGAGCGGGTGAGGACCCCCTCGGAGAATCCCATCGTGTAGAGCTCAGCATCCGAGTTCCACAGGACGTAGTAGGCGGTCTCGATGGCACGCGCTTCGGCGTCGGCGAGGAGGATCTCCTCGAGCATCCGTTCCGACGTGTCCCCACTGAGTTGCTCTCCGGTGCGATCGCGGGACGGGAAGCGATTCATCAGCCCGATGTACACCGAGGGGACATCTGATTCGAGCTCGGCGAGCGCATCGTCGACGATCCCGCGCTGCCTCTCGTCCCAGAACGCAGCGGTGGCGCTGTCGGTGAAAACTTCGCCGTCGTCCCAGGCCTCCCCCATGCGCTCGACGTAGCCGTCGATGTACCACTGCCGGGCGGACTCAGCGAGCTCGGTCTCATCCGAGGCGCCGGCGGCCTGTTCGTCGGGTCCCTCGTCCGGGGCGGGTGTCCGGCTCGGGGCGGGCGCCTCGGCGGTGGGGGCCGGGGCTGCGACGGTCGGCGTCACGGGCACGGCGGAGATGACGGATCCGGCCCCGAGGACGGCGCACGCAGCCGTCACGAGGAGCCTCCGGAGCACCGGGGCACGGCGCGCGCCGCGGTGGGCGGGCTCCACGGAGGACAGCGGTCGGATGAGCATACTGAGCACTCTATGACGCGGGGCGGTCCATGGCCGGGCCGGGGTGTTCCGGTTCCGGCACAGCTGCGGCGAGAGCGTCACCGGGTCGGTGCGCCGACGTCACCGGTCCCGACCGCCGACGGTTCCGCGCGCTCGCCCCGCTGTCACACCGCGTCGTACTTGGCGGCGAGGTAGCCCTGGAGTCGTCCCGGGTGGTTGGTGATGATCGCGGAGATCCCCGAGCCCAGCAGCCGCTCCCACACCGCAGGCGCGTCGACGGTCCACACGAACATCCCGAAGCCGAGCTCCATGAACTCCTCGGCGAGCTGACGGCGGGCGAAGAAGCCGCGCTCGGAGGGGTTGTAGCCGATGACCTCGAGGGCGTGCGCGAGCTCGACGTCGCCGTCGCGCGGCATGAGGCGCAGCAGGCAGCGCGGGACCATGGGGATGAGGTCACGGGCGGCCTCGAGGGTGCGCACGGAGAAGCTCTGGATGATGATCCGGTCGGCCATCCCGGTCTCGATGATGTCCGCGGCGACCTGGGACACCGCCCCCGGGGACCAGTCGTCCTTGAATTCGAGGAGGAGCCTGCCGCCGTGCTCGGCGAGGTCGGCGAGCAGGGTCCGCAGCTTCGGCACCCGCTGGCCGGCGAAACCGGGCCCCAGCCAGGACCCGGCATCGGCGAGCGAAATCCGCTCGTCGCTCATCTGCGCGATCGTGCCGGTGGCGGTCGTCGTGCGGTTGAGGGTCGAGTCGTGGAGCACCATCGGGGTGCCGTCCCCGCTGATCCCGAGGTCGACCTCGATGAAGTCGCAGCCGATCGCCCGAGCCGCGTCGACCGCGGCCAGGGTGTTCTCCGGCGCGGCACCCGAGTAGCCGCGGTGGGCGATGACCCAGGGCCGGTCGTCCCGGCCCGGTGCCGCGGCCACCCGCTGTGCGCGGAGGTACTCGGCGAATCTCAACTGTGGCCCCGGAGCACCTGGCCGAGCCGCGCGTAGCCCTCCACCGCGATGGCCCGCCACAGGTGCGAGGCCGTGATCGGGTCGGTCTCCATCATCTTCTCGATCGCGTCCTTGGGCAGGAGCTTGATCTCCGTGTCGGTCACGGCCTTGACGGTGAAGGGCTGCTTGAAGTGGTCGTTGAGGGAGAGCTCCCCGAACGACATGCCCGCGGTGAGGATCGACACGACCTCCCGGCCGCGGTCGGCCGGGGAGAGGGTGTGGACCGTGCCCGAGGTGATGAAGCGGATCCCGTCGAACTTCTGCCCGATCCGGCGGATGACGTCGCCGGCGGCGTACTCCTCGTCGACGAGGTGCTCGGCGATCTTCTCCCGGAACTCGGGGTCGATCGAGCCGATGAGGGTGGGGCGGTCGGCCTCCTCGTCGGGGAAGCAGTCCGCGTCGCCGTACTCCTCGAGGATCCGGTTCTCCGCCCAGGTCAGCGCCTCGTTGCGGGAGCCGAAGATCTCGACGTCCATCTCCACCGGGACCATGAGCTCGCTGAGCCGGTCGTCGGGGTCGACGAGGCCGAGGGCGACCCCGACCTCGTCGAGCGCGCGCGCCATGCGCGACAGCTGGCGCACGGACACCTCGGCGATGTCGTCGGCGCGGCTGAGGTCGAGGACGATGCACTCGGTGTCGTCGCCGAACTTCGCGACCTCGCGGGAGAGCACCTCCGCACCGGAGAACAGCAGGTCACCCATGACCTCGACGACGTGCGCCTGGTGGCCGTGCTCGGCGAGCACCTTCTCAGCGGCCTCGGGGCGACGGGTGGTCGACGGGGTCTTGTCGATCGTCTCGTTCGAGCGGATGGTCGACAGCCCGGCCTTCAAGGTGCGGACGAAGTGGAGCTCGAGGTCGCTCGAGATCTGCCGGTGCGCGGCGAGCCCGCGCACGCTCGAGCCGTGCTCGTCGAGCGGCGGGGAGAAGGAGGCGAGGCCCAGCTGGCCGGGCAGCACGGAGATGATGCCGCCGCCCACGCCGCTCTTGGCGGGCAGGCCGACGCTCGCCACCCAGTCCCCGGAGTCGTCGTACATGCCGCAGGTGAGCATGACGGAGAGCACCCGCTGCACGACACGGGTGTCGAACACCCGCTCCTGCGTCACCGGGTTGACGCCGCGATTGGCCAGCGTGGCGGCCATGACGGAGAGGTCCCGGGCGGTGACGGCGATCGCGCACTGCTTGGTGTAGTCGTCGTGCGCGGGGTTGGGATCGCCCTCGAGGATGCCCCAGGAGGAGAGGAACCAGGTGAGGCCGCGGTTGTGGGCGCTGCCCTGGCTGTCCTGCGAGTGGACGTCCTCGTCCATCTCGAGCTCGCGGCCGGCGCACGCGGACATCACGGTGAGGATCTTGTCGAACACGGTCCTGCCGCGCTCGGGGAGGATCTGCCCGGTCGCGGCGATCGCGCCGATGTTGATGAGCGCGTTCTTCGGCCGGCCGCTGCCGGACTCCGAGGACAGGTCCGCGAAGGACGAGCCGGAGGGCTCGACGTCGATCTTCGAGTCCATGTAGGCGAAGCCCCGGTCCTGCAGCGCGATCGCGTAGCAGAAGACCTTCGAGATCGACTGGATCGCGAAGGGCACCTCGGCATCGCCGGCCGTGTAGGTGAAGCCGTCGGACGTCGTCATCGCCAGCCCGCACAGGTTGGGGTCCTGGGAGGCGAGCACGGTGTTCGACGATTTCGTGGACCCGCCGCGGATGTCGAGGAGGCTCTCGTGGACGGTGTCGAGGTATCTCTGGATGGGTGCGTGCATACGGCCACACTATCGGAATCGCGCGCGGGCGCGAGTCGGCGTCCGGCCGGGCGCGGACCGCACGCGAGCGGGGCGCTGCGGGCGTGGCCGTGCGGGCGGGTGAGGGGGCCGGGCCGCCCCTCGGCGGCGGACGACGACGGCCCCGGTCCGGTGTCTCCACCGGGCCGGGGCCGTCCGAGCTGTGGCAGGTATAGGATTCGAACCTATGAAGGCGAAGCCGTCTGATTTACAGTCAGATCCCTTTGGCCGCTCGGGCAACCTGCCAATGCTGCGCGCCCGCCGATTCTTCGCCGAGCACCTATGGAAGAATACTAGGCCCTCCCGGAAAACGCCAAACCGCGCCCACTAGACTGGCCGTCGACCGACATCCCCCATCGCGAGGAGCAGCAATGGCCAGTGATTCATCGTTCGACATCGTGTCCAAGGTGGACCGGCAGGAGGCCGACAACGCGCTCAACCAGGCGGCCAAGGAGATCGGTTCCCGCTACGACTTCAAGGGCACCGAGGCCTCGATCGAGTGGTCCGGCGAGAAGGTCCTCATGAAGGCGGTGAGCGAGGACCGCGTCAAGGCCGTCCTCGACGTCTTCCAGTCGAAGCTCGTCAAGCGCGGCATCTCGCTCAAGTCGCTCGACACCGGCGAGCCGTTCCCCTCCGGCAAGGAGTTCCGGATCGAGGGGAGCCTCAAGGAGGGCATCGACCAGGAGAACGCGAAGAAGATCTCCAAGACGATCCGCGACGAGGGGCCCAAGGGCGTCAAGGCCCAGATCCAGGGCGACGAGCTGCGCGTGAGCTCGAAGAAGCGCGACGACCTCCAGGCCGTCATCGCCCTCCTCAAGGGCAAGGACCTCGACGTCGATCTCCAGTTCGCCAACTACCGCTGAGCCGGACCGCCGCCGAGGCGCGGGCTCGGACCCGACAGGGCCGGGACGAGGAATCCTCGTCCCGGCCCTGTCATGTTCCGGTGCGGTGCCGTGCGGTGCTGAGTCCGACTCAGCCGACGGTCTCGTCGGCGGCGACGACGGCCCGGCGCGCCTCGGCGAGCATCGCCTCGCGCGTGGCGATCTTGATGCGCTCGCGCCCGTGGGGCTCGCCGAGCGCCTTCTCCGCCGCCTCGAGGAGGTGGTAGCCCTCCCAGTCGACGAAGTCGACAGACTTCGAGCGGAGCAGCTCGATGATCGCGTCCTCGGTGGGCGCCTCGGGCTCGGGCAGGCCGCCGGCGGCGCGGTCGGCGATGAGGTGGGTGATCGTCTCGAGCGCGTCGCCCTTGGTGTGGCCGATGAGGCCGACGGGCCCGCGCTTGATCCACCCGGTGGCGTACACGCCGGGCAGCACGGGGGCCTCGGCGGCGTCGGCCTGGCGCAGGGTGTCCGCGACCCGTCCCTCGTGGTTGGGGATGACGCCGCGCCGGTCGTCGAACGGCAGCTGGGGCAGGGCGGTGCCGAAGTAGCCGACCGCCCGGTAGACGGCGTCCATCGGCCAGTCGGTGAACTCGCCGGTGCCGGTCACGCCGCCGCTGCCGTCGAGCTCCTGGCGCTCGGTGCGCAGGCCGGTCACGCCCGTGTCGCCGAGCACCGCGACGGGCGCGTGGAGGAAGTGCAGGTGGAGACGGCGCGGGGCGCCGGTGGGTTCGCGCAGGGTGAAGTCGGTGAGCGTCTTCGTCACCTGCTTGACCTGATTGTTCGAATGGATCGTCGCCATCGAGGCCTCGTCGAACTCGAAGTCCTCCGGGTACACGATGATGTCGACGTCCTTGACGTGACCGAGCTCGCGGAGCTCGAGCGGCGTGAACTTCGCCTGCGCGGGACCGCGCCGGCCGAACACGTGGACATCGGTGACCCGCGACTGCTTGAGACCTTCGTACACGTGGTCCGGGATCTCGGTGCTGAGCATGTCGTCGGCCTGCTTGGCGAGCACGCGCGCGACGTCGAGGGCGACGTTGCCGTTGCCGATCACCGCGACGCGCTCGGCGTCCAGCGGCCAGGTCTGCGGCACGTCGGGGTGCGCGTCGTACCAGTTGACGAAGTCCGCCGCCCCGTAGGACCGGTCGAGGTCGACGCCCGGGATGTCGAGCTTGGCGTCGATGAAGCACCCGGTCGAGAAGATCACCGCGTCGTAGTGGCGCTGGAGCTCCTCGCGCGTGATGTCCGTGCCGTACTCGACGTTCGCGAACAGCCGGATGTCGCCGCGGTCGAGGACCTTGATGAGTGCGTTGATGATGCCTTTGATGCGCGGGTGGTCGGGTGCCACGCCGTAACGCACGAGTCCGAAGGGGGCCGGGAGCCGTTCGAAGAGATCGATGCTGACGTCGAAGTCCCGTTCGGCCTTGGTGAGGAGGTCGGCCGCGTAGATCCCTGCTGGACCTGCGCCGATGATGGCCACCCGGAGGGGACGTGTCATTCTCACAACCTTTCGTTTCGGTCAGCCACCCAGTCTAGTGAGGGCGCGGAATCGGGGCGAACCGAAGTGTCCGAAATCACCGAAGTCACAGCACACTGTGCAGATAGTCACTAGACTGCCGATGTGAATGACCCAGAGATCCCGGACGACGAGTCCGCACGGCGCAGAGCGGGCCTCATCCTCGGACTCTCGGGGTACCTGTTCTGGGGCGGGATGCCGCTGATCTTCGCCGCCGCCCAGCCGGCCGGCCCGGTCGAGATCCTCGCCCACCGGATCGTGTGGTCGCTCGTCACCTGCGTCCTCCTCCTCACCGCCGCCCGCGGCTACGGCCGGGTCCTCACGGCGTTCCGGAACCGCGGTGTGTTCTGGACGCTGGCGCTGGCGAGCTTCGTCGTCGCGATCAACTGGTTCGGGTTCCTGCTCGGCGTGCAGCTCGAACGCGTCATCGAGATCTCGCTCGGCTACTTCTTCAATCCGCTCGTCACCGTGTTCCTCGGTGTGGTGTTCCTCGGCGAGAAGCTCCGACCTCTCCAGTGGGTCGCGATGGCCGTGGGCACGATCGCCGTCGTCGTCATCGCGGTGGGCTACGGCCAGGTGCCGTGGCTGGCGCTGCTTGTGTCGTTCTCCTTCGGCCTCTACGGACTCATCAAGAACAAGGTCGGCGGGCGGGTCGGCGCGCTCGAGGGGCTCACCGTCGAGTCCACCGTGCTCACCCCGTTCGCGCTCGCCGCCATCGCCTGGTTCGTGCTCAGCGGGAACTCGCACTTCGGCACCGAGGGGGTGGGCCACACGCTCATCATGCTCTCGCTCGGGCCGGTGACCGCGATCCCGCTCATCCTGTTCGGGGCGGCGACCCGCCGGGTGCCGCTGTCCTGGGTGGGGATGATGCAGTACATCACCCCGACGATGCAGTTCATCCTCGGCGTCACCGTGCTCGGGGAGGAGATGTCGACCGCCCGCTGGATCGGCTTCTTCATCATCTGGTCCGCGGTCGCGATCCTCACCGTGGACATGGTCCGCGCCTCCCGCCGCCGCCCCCGCCGCTGAAGCGCGGGGCCAGCCGAGGCGCGGAGCCGGCTGAGGCGCGGAGCTGGGATCAGGCGCGACGGTAGGGGCCTCGGGCGTTCCGGGGACACTCCAGTGTGGTCGCGGGCGTTCCGCGGTCACCTCAGTGCGGATACCCGAGGGTAACCGCACTGGATCGACCTGGGAAAGCAGAGCCGAGTGAAGCGCAGGGCCGGGTGCACCCCTGCAGGATCAGGCGGCGCGGGTGACGGCGGAGCGGGCGAACTCGACGAGCCCGTCCTTGACCTCGCCGTCGGGCACCGGGGCGAGCGCGGCCACGGCATCCTCGGCCCACGCCTCGGCGGCGCGCCGGGCCCGGGCAGTGGCAGGGTGCGCGACGAGGGCCTGCCGGGCGCGCTCGAGCGCGGCGTCCGAGCCCAGGTCCTCCTCGAGCAGCGCGACGACCTCACGGGCGGCGGCGTCACCGGCCCGGGCGTCCTGCCGGACGTAGAGGACGGGCAGGGTCGCCACGCCCTCGCGCAGGTCGGTGCCCGGAGTCTTGCCGGACTTCGCACCGTCGGACACGAGGTCGATGAGGTCGTCGGCGAGCTGGAACGCCACCCCGACCTTCTCCCCGTACTCCCGCAGCGGGGCGATGAGCTCGCCCGGGGCGTCGGAGTAGCGCAGCCCGAACTCGCCGGCGGCCGCGATGAGGGACCCGGTCTTGTCGCCGAGCACCTCGAGGTAGTGGTCGATCGGGTCGATGCCGTCGGCGGGCCCGGTGAACTCGTGGAGCTGGCCGAGCACGAGGCGCTCGAAGGTCTCCGCCTGCAGCCGCACCGCGGCCGTCCCCATCTGCGAGGTCAGCAGGGAGGCACGGGCGAACAGCAGGTCGCCGGTGAGGATCGCGACGCTGTTGCCCCACACCGTGTGGGCGGCGGGCGCCCCGCGGCGCATCGGCGCATCGTCCATGACGTCGTCGTGGTAGAGGGTGGCGAGATGGATGAGCTCGACGGCGGCCGCGGCCCGGTCGACGTCGACCCGGTCGGACTCCCCGAACTCCGCGGCGAGCAGCACGAGCAGCGGGCGCACCCGCTTGCCGCCGGCGCGCAGCAGGTGGTGGCAGGCCTCGTCGGGCAGCGCGCTCGCCTGCTCGACGACCGCGTTGAGGAGCGATTCGATCCGCACCAGTCGGTCCGCCAGCCGCTCCGCGAGCGCGGAGTCGGCCTGCACGAACGCCGCCGGGGTCAGCGGCCGCGCCTCGCGCGTGCCGTGCTCCACCGGGGTGGGCGAGGTCTCGGCGGCGTTCGTCATGTCCTCTTCAATCGTCCTCAGGGGCTCGGGCGCCGCGCGCTGTGGGGCGCGGCGCTCAGTCATCGCTTCGCTGCTCAGTCATTGCTGGTCGCGGGGACCACGGTCGTCAGAGCGGTGATGAGGCGATCGTACAGATCGCGCTCGCGCACCGCCGAGTCCTGATACAGATTGGCCAAGAGCTTGACGACGAAACGCATCAGGGTGTCGACACTCATACCGTACTTGATCCCCAGCGCCATGATCTCGGGCCTGCCGATGAGCGCGGCGAACACCCGGCCGAGCGTGAAATAGCTCCCGAGGTGTCCGCGCACGAGCGCCGGGTACTCCGCGAGCTTCTCCCGCCGGATCCGCTCCGGGTACCGGGCGTAGGTGGCGACGACCTCGGCGGCGAGCCGGGAGCTGAGCATCGCGTAGTCGATGCCCTCCCCGTTGAACGGGTTGACCATCCCGGCGGCGTCCCCGACGAGCAGCACGCCCTGCTTGAGGTGCGGGGTGCGGTTGAAGGCCATCGGCAGGGCGGCGCTGCGCACGGGCTCGAGCCGCGTCTCCTCCCCGATCGACCACTCCTCGCCCATCGCGGCGATCCAGTCGCGGAGCACCGCCCGGTAGTCGACCTTCCCGAACTGGGGCGAGGTGTCGAGGATGCCGAGGCCCACGTTGACGGTGCCGTCGCCCATGGGGAACAGCCAGCCGTAGCCGGGCATCGGCTCGCCGAGCGCACCGGCATCGGTGCGGGCGCGCAGCTCGAGCCAGCTCTCGAGGTAGGCCTCGGAGTGCCGCGGGGAGGAGTGGTAGGTGCGCACGGCCACGCCGATCGGCCGGTCGTCGCGCTTCTCGATGCCGAGCGCGATCGCCATCCGCGCGGACACCCCGTCGGCGGCGATCACGGTGGGCGCCCGGAACAGCGCCTCGGGCCCGACCTTGCGACCGCGGTGGTCAGTCCCGGTCGCCTTGATCCCGCGCACCCAGCCGTCGGCGCCGAACACCGGCTCCGAGGCGTGGACCTGCTCGAACAGACGCGCGCCGCAGGCCTGGGCGTGGCGGGCGAGCTCCTCGTCGAGGCGCGAGCGGGCGCGGGTGAGCCCGTAGGACGGGACTCCCTGGACCTCGGGCCAGTCGATCTCGAGCCGGTGGCCGCCGCCGATCAGCCGCAGCCCCCGGTTGCGGTGCCAGCCGGACGCCTCCGGGGTCGCGAATCCCAGGTGATCGAGCTCCTGGACGGCGCGCGGGGTCAGGGCGTCGCCGCACACCTTGTCGCGCGGGAAGGACGACTTCTCGAGGACGACGACCTCGAGCCCGGCGCGGGCGAGGTGCGCCGCGGCCGTCGAGCCAGCCGGTCCGGCGCCGACGACGATGACGTCGGCGTCGATGGTGGTGGTCATGCACCCGGCTCCGGGCGGGCGTCCGCGGCCTCGACTGCGAGCCGGACCTCGACGTCGTGGTCGCCGTCGGAGGCGCTGTCGCGGGCAGGGGCGTCGTCGGAACCGCTCCGGGGGCCGGTATCGCCGGCGTCGGCGCGGGATCCGTCGGAGTCGCTGCGGGCAGCGGACGGTGCGGCGGGCGCCTCGGCCCCGGCCTGCGGCTTGAGCGCGTGGTGGACGGCGACGATCCCGCCGGTGAGGTTGCGGTACTTCACCTGGTCGAATCCGGCGTCGCGGATGAGATGGGCCAGCGTCACCTGGTCGGGCCACTCGCGGATGCTCTCGGCGAGGTAGACGTAGGCGTCGGGGTTCGAGCTCACGGCGCGGGCGATCGCCGGCAGCGCGGCCATGATGTATTCCGAGTACACGGTGTGCAGCGGCGCGGACTCGAGGGTGGAGAACTCGGCGATGACGAGGCGGCCGCCGGGCTTGAGGACCCGGAGCATCTCGTGGAGGGCGAGCTCCGGGTTCTGCACATTGCGCAGGCCGTAGGTGATCGTCACGGCGTCGAAGGAATCGTCGTCGAACGGCAGGTCCGTGGCGTCGGCGTAGACGAACTCGATCTCCGGGTGCTTCTGCCGGCCGACGTCGAGCATCCCCTCCGAGATGTCCCCGGCGACCACCTGGGCGCCGGCGCGCTGGAGCGGCACGGAGGACACCCCGGTGCCGGCGGCGAGGTCGAGGATCCGGTCGCCGGGCCGCGGGTCCACGGACTTCGTGATCTCCCGGCGCCACAGTCGGGCGAGACCGAAGGTCATCGCATCGTTGGTGATGTCGTAGCGCCGAGCGACGCCGTCGAACATCGACGCCATATCGGTCTTCTTCTTGTCGAGCCGCGCGCGAGTCATGCGTCCCATGGTCTCAAGGGAGCGCACCCGCGCGCCAATCGGCGTCCCGGCCGATCGGCGTCCCGGTTAGGATCGAGGGCGATGAAGACCTTCGACGTCACCGCCGGCATGCCGGCCCCGGCACCCGGGTTCGCGGTGCGCTCGTGGTTCATCGACGGCGTGAGCCCGCAGGCTCCCCGACCGTTCGTGCAGGGCCTGCCGGCGAGCCCCCAGGAGTTCCTCGCCCAGCTCCCGCCATCGGGCTTCAGCTGCTGGGTGCGCGGCACCGCGGGTCTCGTGGGGATCGGCCGGGCGCTGCGCCTGCGCGCCGCCGGGCCGGACCGCTTCGATGCGCTGTCCGCGGCCTGGCAGGAGATCGCCGCCGCGGCCGAGGTCGACAACGAGGTCGGGCTGCCGGGCTCCGGGCTCATCGGGTTCGCCGCGCTCGCCTTCTCCGCACACTCGGCGACCGCCTCGGTCATCGACATCCCGCGCTTCGTCATGGGCCGCCGCGACGGCCGGGTGTGGCTGACCGCCGTGACCACGCCCGGGGATCCCGAGGACGCCGGCGGACTCGCGCTCTCCCACACGCCGCTCGCTCCCCCGCGCGCTCCGCGGACCCGGCCGGGTTATGTCACCCCGGAGGACTACGTCGAGATCGTCGCCCGGGCCGTCGAGCGCCTCCGCGCCGAGGCGGGCACGGGAGCCGGAGCCGAGGCGGGAGCGGACGGCGCACCGGGCACACCGGCCGGGGCGGGCGCCTCGACCGGGGGCGGCACGTCCGCCGGAGCCGGGCCCGCGGCCGGGGAGCCGCTCGGCAAGGTCGTGCTCGCGCGCGACGAGGTCGTCGAGACCGACGAGGAGATCGATGTGCGCGCCGTGCTCGGCCGCCTCAACTCCGCCTACCCGACCTGCTGGACGTTCGACGTCGCCGGGCTCGTGGGCGCCACGCCGGAGCTCCTCATCGGCGTCACCGACGGGCAGGTGACCTCCCGGGTGCTCGCCGGCACCTATCAGGTGCAGGGCGATCCGGCCGAGGAGATCGCCGCCGCCCGCGCCCAGCTGGGCTCCGCGAAGGACTCGAGCGAGCACGCCTTCGCGATCGATTCGCTCGCCGCGAGCCTGTCGACGGTGAGCGAGGACCTCCACGTCGACGCCGAGCCCCATCTGCTCCAGCTCGCCACCGTCATCCACCTCGCCTCCGACGCCCACGGCACGCTGCGCCGGGGCGATCACGGCTGCCCGACCGCGCTCGAGGTCGCCCGGGCGGTCCACCCGACCGCGGCGGTCGGCGGCTTCCCCAAGGACCGGGCGCTCGAGGTCATCGAAGAGCTCGAGGACGCGGACCGGGGCCGCTTCGCCGGGCCCGTGGGCTGGATCGACGAGCGCGGCAACGGCCAGTTCGGGATCGCGCTGCGCTGCGGTCAGCTCGAGGCGCCGAACCGGATCAGGCTGTTCGCCGGCGCCGGGATCATGCCCGATTCCGACCCGGCCTCCGAGCTCGCCGAGACCGAGGCGAAGCTCGCCCCGATGAAGCGCGCGCTCGGGGTCGAGCGCTGAGGGCGCCGGCTCAGCCCAGCACCGGGACGATCGGGATCTCGTAGACCCCCGGCTCGCCGGTCGCCACGGCCGCGCCGACCTCCGCGGTCGTCCGGCACACCGCGTAGGGCCACCCGTAGCCGCGGGCGAGCTCGGCGAAGGTCCGGCCGTGCGCGGTGGCGAAGAAGCGCGGGAAGTGCGCGGCGAGGTGCGGCCGGCCGTGCTCGAGGCCGGCGAAGATCGCGCCCCCGTCGTCGTTGAGGACGAAGATCTGCACCGGCGGCAGCGGCTCCTCGGCCTCGCGGAGCAGACCGCCGATGCCGTGGAGGAGCGACACGTCGCCGAGCAGCAGCCGCACCGGGCGTCCGCTGCCGGCGGCGAAGCCGATCGCGGTGGAGACGAGCCCGTCGATCCCCGCGAGCCCACGGGAGGCGAACACCTCCACCGGCGCTCCGGGGGCCAGCACCCGGTCGAGGTAGCGCACCGCGTTCGAGCTCCCGATGTACACCGTGCCCGGGGCACCTGCGACCGCCGCGGCGGCGGCCTCGCCGGTGAGCGGGGCCGAGCCGTCGAGGTGGGCAGGGTCGTCCAGGTGGGCGGGATCGTCCAGGTGGGCAGGGTCGTCGTCGAGGTCTGCGTGCGGTGTGCCGCCCCGGGTCGCCGGCGGGGCGGAGTGCTGATCGGGCTGGACCGTGCGTGCCGCGTCGAGCCAGGCGGCGGTCCAGGCGTCGCGGCCGGCGGGCACCTCGGGCAGGGCCTGGGCGAGCGCGGCCTGCCATTCCTCTCCGGCCACCTGGTCGAGGTCGGGCTGCACGCGGTGCACCCGCAGCCCGGGACGGCTGAGGAGCCGCTGGTCCTGGCGCGACAGCGTCGGCTTGCCGAGCACGATGAGATCGGTGATGCGCTCGACGAGGTCGCCGCGGGCATCGAGGACGCGCGTGTGATCCGTGACGAGGTGCGGCGAGCGCAGGAGCGGGGAGGACGGTTCGGCGAGCACCGGCACCCGGAACTCCGCGAGGAGCCCGCCGAGGCGCTCCGCCGACAGCCCGAAGGCATCCCCGCCGAGCGCCGCGACCTCACCGGCGAGCGCGGGCAGGACCGTGCGGACGAAGGCGGAGTCGAGCGGCACCGGCTCGCGCTCGAGGCGCGCCTTCGATCCCCACCAGGCGTCCGGATCCGCGGCGTCCGGGACCAGCGGCACATCGAACTGGACGTTGAGCTGGACGGGGCCGGGCGGGCGGCCCCCGGCGAATCCCTCGCCCATGCTCAGCCGCACTGCGGTGGCCGCGACGTCCGCGGCGAGCGCCGCGGCATCCGGGCCGGCGGTGAGGTCGAAGCGCTCGCGCACGTCGCTGAGTACGAGCGACTGGTCGTCGATCGTCTGGTTGGCGCCGGTCGCGCGGAGGCGGGCAGGCCGGTCGGCGGTGAGGGCGAGCAGCGGGAGGCAGCCGTAGGACGCCTCGAGCACGGCGGGGTGGAGGTTGGCGACGGCGCTGCCGGAGGTCGTCACCACGGCGACCGGCCGGTCGGTCCCGGCGGCCCGCCGGCCCTTGGCGATGCCGAGGGCGAGGAAGCCGGCCTCGCGCTCATCGATGCGCACCCGGACGTCGAGGAGCCCGGCGGCGGCCGCCTCGGCGACGGCGTAGGTGAGCGGGGCGGACCGCGAACCCGGGGAGACGACGACGTCGCGCACCCCGGCGGCGAGCAGGGCTGAGACGAGGGCGCGGGCGGTCGCGGTGGAGGTGTTCATCGCCTCGATTCAATCATGGGGCGCAGCGATCATGCGGCGGATTCCGAGCGAGCTCTCCGGATTCTCCGGGTGGTCCGTTCACCTTCGGGAGGTATATTCGCAACCCCGCGTCCATCTCCGCCCTCCGATTCCCCCGATCTCCCGCGCGAAGCGCTGCGGACCGCGCGCTCGGTCGGCCGCGCACCTGCCGGCCGTGCGCCGCCCCGCACCCTCCGACCGGCAGAACTCAGAACCCAGAACCCAGAACCCCACGTTCCACCTCGAGGATCCTCCATGAACTCCCGCTCCCTCATGCTCTCCGTCGGCGCCCGCTTCGTGCGGGTACTCACCGCTGCCCGCACCCGCGCCGGGGAATTCCCCGGCCGCAACCAGACCCTGAGCTTCCTCGGACCCGAGCCCACGGGCGAGGCGGCGGCGACCTTCCATGTGCGGGAGAAGCGCAAGCTGTCGGCCCGGCTGCGCGAGTTCTTCGTCTACTCCCCTGCACTCGGGCGCACCGTGGGCGTGCGCGTGCTCCTGCCCGGCCGGCCGAGCGAGGTCGCCGACGTCATCTACCTGTTCCACGGCGGCGGGGACGACTTCCGGTCGTGGACCGACCTCGGCGCCGCCGAGCAGCTCACGGCGGACAGCCCGTACCTCGTCGTCATGCCCGATGCCGGCGCCGCCTCGTACTCCCGCCACACGATCGGCGGCGGCGAGCGCACGGAGACCACCCTCGACTGGCCGACCTTCCACACCGCGGAGCTGCCCGCCTTCATCGCCGACCGCTACTCGGTGAACCCGGAGCGCTCGGGGGCGCTGCTCGCCGGCCTGTCGATGGGCGGGTACGGGGCGATGAAGTACGCCGCCCAGCACCCCGACCGCTACTGCGCGGCCGCCGCGTTCTCCTCCCCGCTCGACCCGCTCTCCGCGGTGCCGCTGTTCGACATCATCGCGCTGCGCGAAGGCGGGGCCGCGAAGTCGCTGTTCGGCGACCCCAAGCGGGATCTCGCCGAATGGCAGGCGAACTCGCCGATGAGCCTGGCGCCCAACCTCGCCGGCACCGACCTGTGGTTCACCGCCGGCTCCGGCACTCCGCATGCGGACGACGAGGACGAGGATCACGTCGACGTCCTCGAGGCGACGGTCAACCAGCACGGGCTGAAGTTCCACGAGCGCCTCACCGAGCTCGGGATCGACCACACCTGGTCGCCGCGCGCCACCGGCCTCCACAACTGGTTCGCCTGGCAGCGGGAGCTCGCCGAATGGCTCGCCGCGCTCGACGATCCCAGCCGGCGGGGCACCTCGGCGGCAGGCGGCGGGCTGCCGGGGCTGCGCGACGAGCAGCCGGTGGCTGCGGGCGCGCGAGGCGTGCACGACGGCGCGGCCTTCACCTACGTCACCGGGGAGCCGGTGTTCGCCGTGCACGGCTGGGATGTGGCGATCTCGCGGCGACGCGCCCAGCTCGTCACCTTCGCCGAGGTCACCCCGGCGTCCTTCACGCTCAACGGCGCGGGCACCTTCCGCGTGCGCACGCCGGCGCTTTACCACCCCGGACAGCGCTACCGGATCGCGATCTCCTCGCCGCTGGCGGAGAACGTCTACGATCTCGCCGCCGACGCGGACGGGCGCCTGGAGCTCACCGGCCGGATGGCCGGCGCGCTCCACGACCCGATCGTCCCCGGCAAGCGCACCCGCCACTTCCGCACCTGGGGCCAGGACGCGCTCACCACGGTGAGCATCACCCCGCTGGACTCGCCCGAGGACGCGATGGGCGCCGATGCGGCAGCCGGTACGGGCTCCGGCATGGGCACGGGCTCGCGCTCCGGCGCGGAGGCGCTCTCGGGTCCGGTCAGTGCGGAGAGGTCCGCAGATGGTCCCAGCAGCGCTGCAGCCGATCGGTCCACCAGCGCACCCGGTCCGGAGTCGCGGCGAGCGCGCTGAGCCGCTCCTCCGCGGGCGTCACGCGGCCGACGGGCAGCACCCCGCCCGAGGCGCGCAGCGGCGGGTCCGCGACGTCGGAGTGGAACAGGGCGCTCGTCCCCAGCCCGCACGCGGGGATGCCCTCACCCAGCCGGGCGCTCGCGGGCAGGCTCGCGGCGAGCGCGACTCCGGCGCTCAGCCCCACCGAAGTGTCGAGCGCCGACGACACCACCGCCGGCAGCCCCGAAGCCCCGATGACGCCGAGCGCGGCGCGCACGCCGCCGAGCGGCTGGACCTTGACGATGATGACGTCGGCGGCGCCGAGCGCGGCGACCCGCAGCGGATCCGAGGCCTTGCGGATCGATTCGTCCGCAGCGATCCGGATCCCCAGGCCCGCGCGGTCCACGTCCGCGCGGACCCGGGCCAGGTCCTCGACGTCCATCACCGGCTGCTCGATGTAGTCGAGCTCGAACCGGGAGAACGTCCGCAGCGCGGTGCGCGCCTCGGCCACGGTGTAGCGGCCGTTGGCGTCGAGGCGCACCTGCGCTCCGGGAGCGGCGGCGCGGAGCGCGTCGATGCGCGCGCAGTCCTCGGCCAGCGAGTCGAGGCCGTGTTCGGCGACCTTGATCTTGAAGGTGCCGGCACCCGGGTACCGGGCGGCGACCGCGGCGACGGATCCCGGTGGGCAGGCGGGGATCGTCCCGTTGACCGGCACCGCGTCGGCCTGCGGGAGCGGCGGATCGGTGCACGCGTACTCGAGGGCGGCGGCGAGCCAGCGGGAGGCCTCGGGCACCTCGTACTCGAGGAAGGGCGAGAACTCCGCCCAGCCGGCCGGGCCCTCGAGGAGCAGCGCCTCGCGGGTGGTGATGCCCCGGAACCGGGTGACCATCGGCAGGGACACGACGGCGATCCGGGAGAACACCTCGCGCGGGCCGGCGGGCAGCGCGGCGAAGGCGATGTTCGCCCCCGGAGTGTGGGACTTTCGGCTTCGAGTGGTGGCAACAGCACCACCACCGATCGCCGAATCCCCCACACTTCGACCGGGGTGTCCAGCGCTGCCGTCGCGTGTGGTCATGCCCCCATGCTAGGGCGCACCGGTGGGACACTGTCTCACGGCCCGGCGAGCCGCCGATATGCTGGGGCCCATGACCGAGACCAGCACCGTGTCCGAGATCTTCGACCCGAGCGCCTGGCGGGAGGTGTCCGGATTCGACTTCACGGACATCACCTACCACCGCGCCCTCGACCCCGACGGCAGCGATCTGGGATGCGTCCGGATCGCCTTCGACCGGCCCGAGGTGCGCAACGCCTTCCGACCGCACACCGTCGACGAGCTCTACCGCGCGCTCGACCACGCGCGCCAGACCCCGGACGTCGGCTGCGTGCTCCTCACCGGCAACGGGCCCAGCCCCAAGGACGGCGGCTGGGCGTTCTGCTCCGGCGGGGACCAGCGGATCCGCGGCCGCTCCGGGTACCAGTACGCGAGCGGCGACACCGCGGAGACCGTCGACCCGGCGCGCGCCGGCCGCCTCCACATCCTCGAGGTGCAGCGGCTCATCCGGATGATGCCCAAGGTCGTCATCGCGGTCGTGCCCGGCTGGGCGGCCGGTGGCGGACACAGCCTCCACGTCGTGTGCGACATGACGATCGCCTCCCGCGAGCACGCACGCTTCAAGCAGACCGATGCGGACGTCGGATCCTACGACGCCGGCTACGGCTCCGCCTATCTCGCGAAGATGGTGGGGCAGAAGAAGGCGCGAGAGATCTTCTTCCTCGGCCGCACCTACTCCGCGCAGGACATGGCGGACATGGGGGCGGTCAACGAGGTCGTCGACCACGCCGAGCTCGAGACCGCGGCCCTGACCATGGCGCGCGAGATCCTCGGCAAGTCGCCCAATGCGCAGCGCATGCTCAAGTTCGCGTTCAACCTCGTCGACGACGGGCTCGTCGGCCAGCAGGTGTTCGCCGGCGAGGCGACCCGCCTGGGCTACATGACCGACGAGGCCGTCGAGGGCCGCGACGCCTTCCTCGAGAAGCGCGACCCCGACTGGTCGCCCTACCCCTGGTACTACTGAGCCCGGTGGGCGGGTTGAGCGGAGCCGAGGCCCCGGACGCAGCCGAGGCTCGGAGCACGGGAACATCGAGCGCGGTGCCGGCAGCGGACGCGGGGCCGGCCAGCACGGGGCCGGCCAGCACGGGGCCGGCCAGCACGGGGCCGGCGGCGGACGCATCTGGTGAGCGGAACGCACCCTCGCCGCAGGCCACCCTGGCCGTGCTCCGGCGTGCCCTCGCCGGCGAGGTCGCCGTCGTCCTCCCCCGTGACCGCGGCGGAGAGCTCCGCGTCGTCGACCCGGCGAGCTACGATCCCGCCGGCACCGGGCGCGAGCACCCCGCGCTCGTGCTCTTCACCTCCGGCTCCACAGGCGCTCCCAAGGCCGTGGCGCTCTC
The DNA here is from genome assembly GCF_005280295.1 of Brevibacterium sp. CS2. Classification (GTDB taxonomy): domain Bacteria; phylum Actinomycetota; class Actinomycetes; order Actinomycetales; family Brevibacteriaceae; genus Brevibacterium; species Brevibacterium pityocampae. The sequence continues at coordinate 147,095 of NZ_CP040020.1, forward strand.
CGCGGCAGCGCTCACCGCCTCGGCCCGGGCGACCGAGCGGTTCCTCGCCGGGCCCGGTCGCTGGTACCTCACGCTGCCGGACAACCACATCGCCGGGGTGCAGGTGCTCCTGCGCTCGATCCTCGCCGGCACCGAGCCGGTGGTGGCGCAGGGACGGTTCACCGCCGAGGCGTTCGCCGCCGATGTCGGCCGGATGACGGTGCGGGCCGAAGACGCTGCGGGAAGCGAGGAATCCGGCGCGCGCAGGAGCCCCGCGGCGCGCACCCCGCTCTACACCTCGCTCGTCCCCACCCAGCTCGTGCGGATCATGGCCGACCCGCGCGCGCAGGCCGCCGCCCGCGCCTTCGACGCGATCCTGCTCGGCGGCTCGGCGATCTCGCCTGCGCTGCTCACCGCCGCGCAGGCCGCCGGGCTGCGGATCGTGCGGACCTACGGGATGAGCGAGACCTGCGGTGGCTGCGTGTACGACGGGCACCCCTTCGACGAGGTCGCCGTGACGATCGAGGACGGGCGGGTCGCGCTCGCCGGCCCCGTCGTCGCCGACGGATACCTGCGGGTCGAGGACTCCGACCACGGGCTGCGGCTCATCGCTCTGCCGGATTCGGGCACCGGGTTCGGGCACACCGCGACCGGCGCCCGGTCCTTCCTCACGAGCGACCTCGGCCGACTCGACGCGGGCGTCCTCGAGATCCTCGGCCGCGCCGACGACGTCATCATCACCGGCGGGGAGAACGTCTCCCCGCACGCGGTGGAGAACGCCCTGCTCGCCCTGCTCGAGCCGCACGGCATCGCGGAGGTGCTCGTCACCTCCGTCCCGGACCCGGAGTGGGGCGAAGCGCTCATCGCGCTGCTGAGCCCGGCCGGGGTGGGCGCCTCGGCGGCGGAACAGCTCACCGAGCAGGTGCGCGACCTCGCGGCGGGCACCCTCCCCCGTCATGCGCTGCCGCGCCACGTGTACGCGGTCGACAGTCTGCCGGTGCGTTCGATCGGCAAGCCGGATCGTGCCGCGGCCCGTCGCCTCGCCGGCGAGCTCCTCGGCCCCAACTGAGCGATCCACGGTCGACCGGCACCAGCGGTCACCTCCCGACCGTCGACCTGCCGCTCCTGCACGCGCGCCCGGCGTGTCGTCGATCGGAACCGGCAGGTCGACGGCGATCGGCCGGGGAGCACATGCGCGGGTCAATGGTTATCAACCTGAAACCCACCCGCCCGAGGTCCCTCACCTGCACGTGGGTACCATGAGGACGTCGGTTTTCGTCAGCTGTGAGGAAAGAGGTGCGATGGCCACCATCGCCCAGTGGGCGGAAGGCGCGCGGCTGCGCACCCTGCCGCTCGCGATCGCACCGGTGCTCATCGGCACCGGCGCCGCATTCGGGGCGATCGGCGGGTTCTCCTCGCTCATCATCGGCTCCGTGGATCCGGCCGACCGGCCCGAGCTCGGGATCGGCACCCTGCTGTTCCGGGCGCTGCTCGCCGTCATCGTCTCCCTCGGCCTGCAGATCGGCTCGAACTTCGCCAACGACTACTCCGACGGGATCCGCGGCACCGACGACGTCCGGGTGGGCCCGCAGCGGCTCACCGCCTCGGGCGCGGCCCCGCCCGGAGCCGTCAAGCGGGCGGCGTTCATCTCCTTCGGAGTCGCCGCGCTCGCCGGCATCGTGCTCGTCCTCGTGTCGCAGTCCTGGTGGTTCGTCCCGGTGGGGATCCTCGCGGTGCTCGCCGCGTGGTTCTACACCGGCGGCAGCCACCCCTATGGCTACTACGCGCTCGGAGAGGTGTTCGTCTTCATCTTCTTCGGGCTCGTCGCCACGCTCGGCACCACCTACGTCATGATCCAGCAGCTGCCCCCGGCAGCATGGGCGGGAGCGGTGGCGATCGGCCTGTTCTCGTGCGCCGTGCTCATGGTGAACAACCTCCGCGACATCCCCACCGACTCCGAGGCCGGCAAGACGACGCTCGCGGTGCTGCTCGGCGATCAGCGGGCGCGGGCGGCCTACACCCTGCTCGTCGCTGTCCCGTACCTGCTGCTCCTCGTGCCGATCCTGTCCGGCCACCCGGCGGCGGTCCTCGCCGCGCTCTCGCTCGTGCTCGCGATCGGCCCGCTGCAGACGGTGCTCAGCGGATCCCAGGGCACCGCGCTCATCCCGCCGATCAAGAACACCGGGCTCACGGCCCTGACGTACTCAGCGCTCCTCGCGCTCGGCCTCGCTCTCTGACGGGTCGGTTGCCGGGCGATCGGTGCCGGGCTGGCCGGAGACAGGCAGATCGGTGACCGGGCGGCCGGCAGCAGCAGGGTTCGTCTCCGGACGGTCGGCCGCGGGATGATCTGCGACGTGACCCTCGGCAGCGGAGCGATCCGATCCACCCTCCTCGACCTGCGCATCCTGCTCGGCGCGCGCCTCGGCGGCCTCGCTCGGTGCGCCCACGTGACCGGAGATGTCCTCGAGCGCGGCGTCCTCGACGGATTCGTCGGAATCCGGGGCGACGGCGCTGCGGCGGGCGGCCCGGCGCTGCTTCCGCTCGCCGTCCCAGCTCTCCATCGTCGACGTGGCCTTCCGCCGTGCTCCGCCGAGCAGCAGGATGCTCAGCAGGGTGGCGATGATGATCGCCGCGAGCGTGCTCAGCAGCGAGATCCCGGCGATCCACCACACGATGCCCACGGTGGCGGCGAGGAGGACGAGGCGGAGGAGGGAGTACACGACGATGTTCTGCATGATGCCTCCGAGTTTAGTGGCTTCCCAGGTCGGTCGATTACGCTGGATGGCATGCCCAGAATCCTCGTCGGAGCGATCGTCCTGTTGACCGCCATCACCCTCTACGGGGTGTTCGACTGTCTGCTGCGCGACCGCGAGCACATCCGGATCATGCCCAAGTGGGCCTGGGCGCTCGTCATCCTGCTCGTGCCGGTGTTCGGCGTCGTCCTCTGGTACGTGTTCGGACGGTCCTCGTTCAAGCCGCGCGCGGAGTCCGGCCCGGTCGCCCCCGACGACGATCCCGAGTTCCTGCGCCGGATCGCCGACGATGTCGAGGCGGAGAAGCGTCGCCGCCGGCACCGCGCCGAGGCCGAGGAGCGCGCCCGTGCGGAGAAGCACGGCACCTCGGCCGCGGGCCGGAACGAGAAGCGGACCGAGGAGCAGAGCACGGACGCCGACCCGGACAACGGCCCGAACAGCGGTGCCACCGGTCCCGCGCCCGGTGACGGTCAGGATCCCAAGCCCGGCAGCTGAGCTCCGGAGCAGCATTTCACCCGACTGCGCGGTATCCCGAATCATGCGCGCAATTGCGCGCCTGGTTTCGGATACCGCGCAGTTCGTTGCGGGGACAGACACCATGACTGCGCCCCCCTATCGACCCGCGACTTCGCCCCGATCCCGACCACGCACTGGCAGGGCTTCGTCCAACCGCGGAGTATCCGGATTCACGCGCGCAATTGCGCGCCTGATTTCGGATACCGCGCAGTTCGCTGCGGTGGGGCCGGGCTCCGCCGGAGGGTTCGGACTCCGCTGCGGTGGGGCCGAACTCCGCCGGAGGGTCCGCCCTCCTCACCCGCCGTGAGATCGCAGAATCTTGCGGTTTCGCTCTCAGGAACCTTCGTGAATTGAGTGCTCAAGCTTCGTGAACTGAGTGCTGGGTCAGATGCCGGAGTAGGAGTGGAGGCCGTCGAAGTAGACGTTGACGATCGCGAAGTTGAACACGAGCGAGGCCATGCCGATGAGGTTGAGGACGGCGACCTTCGTCGGACCCCAACCGCGGGTCGCCCGGGCGTGGAGGTAGGCGGCGTAGATGACCCAGACGACGAAGGTCCAGATCTCCTTGGAGTCCCAGCCCCACGGCCGGCCCCAGGCGAGCTCGGCCCAGATCGCACCGGCGATGAGGGTGAAGGTCCAGGTGATGAAGCCGACCGCGGCGATCCGGTAGGACACCTGCTCGATGTCGCCGCTGCTCGGCACCCGGTCCATGAACGCCAGACGGCGCGACGAGCCGCGCGACTCCGACCAGGCCTTGCAGATCTGGAACAGCGCCAGTGCCGCAGAGACCGACAGCAGCGCGGTGGAGAGGATCGCGATCGGCACGTGGATGTAGATCCAGTAGTTCTGCAGCGCCGGCACGAGCTGGGCGGCCGGGGTGTAGAACACGGTGATGCACACACCCAGGGTGACGAGGATCGCGCCGGTGACGAAGGTGCCCAGGTAGCGCATGTCGCGGAACCGCAGCGCCACGAGGTAGACGATGCCGGCGATGGCCGCGGCGGTCATCGCGTACTCCATCATGTTGCCCCACGGCACCCGCATGACCGACAGCGCGCGCGTGAGCACCGCACCCACGTGGAGCACGAGTGCGAGCACGGTGAGCGAGGTCGCGATGCGCGCGAGCTTCCGCGAGCGCGGGCCGAGGTCGAGCGCCTCCGCCGCATCGCCGCCGCTCGCGCGCCCCTTCACGCCGCCGCGGCCACCGGAACCGGCGCCGCCCGCCGGGCCGCCGGAGGCCGGGGCCTCCGCGGTCGTCGTGTCGGCCTCGTCGAGGACGGCGACGGATGCCCCGCGCGAGGTGCGCCGCACCCCGCTGCGTGCGCTCGTCCGGGCATCCGCCCGCGCACCCGATCGATCTGCCGCCCCGGCCCCGCGCGCGCTCGCCGTCGCCTTCCGGTCGCCGGAGGCCGCCTCGGTGGAGCGGAGCCGCTGCCCGCCGAACAGGTCGAAGGCGTAGACGATGAACGCGATCGCGTACACCGCCATCGCCGAATAGGTCAGCAGGTTCGACCAGCTGGCGAGTTCGTAATCGACATCCATGGGTGCGTATCCCCTACGAGGTTGGCGGCGCTCCGCTGACGGAGCGCCCGGCGGTTCCGGCGGTCAGTCGTTCAATTCTACTGCGAGGTCCTCCACGGTCTGCTCCACCCTGGGGTCCTCGCCGCGGGCGAGCGCGGCGACCTCGACCTCGGCCCCGTTCACCCGCACCCACACGCGGCGGCGGGGGATGAAGAGCGAGAGCCCGAGGCCGGCGAGCAGCAGGGTGGAGAAGAGGAGCAGGAGCCCCTGCGTGGGGTCGTGGCGGATGTCGAGGGCGATGAAGGTCTGCACGCCCTCGAAGGTCACGCTCCCGTGGCCGCCGGGGAGATCGGTGGTCTCCCCCGGGGCGAGCTGGAGGGTGACCGGGACGCCCGCGGGGTCGATCACCTCGGCCATGTTCTCCGCCTCGAGCTCGTACACCGACTGCGGCACCCCGTCGTCGAGCCCGAGGTCGCCGGCGTAGGCGCTCATCACCAGGTACGGGTTCCGCAGCTCCGCGAACTCGGACACGAGCTCCCCGTCGTCGTTGAGCGCGGCGGTGGGGAGCAGGATGCCGACGAAGCCCAGCTGCTCCGGGGAAGCATCGGGCACTTTGAGCACCCCGCGCGAGGTGTACACGCCGTCCTGCGGGAGGAACACGACGGGCCCGGAGAAGGTCACGTCGCCGTCGGCGTCGCGGGTGGTCAGGACGGGGGCATAGCCGTTGCCGGTGAGGTAGATGCGGCTGCCGTCGATCCGGATCGGCTCGTTGACCCGCACCCGGTGCTGGGTCTCCGCGCCGTCGTGGAACGCGGTGATGTCCGCCTCGAAGCTGCGCGGCTGGCCGAACTGGTTGCCGATCGCCTCGTCGTCGAAGGTCGAGGTGAAGGAGTTGAGCCGCAGCCGGTAGTCGTCGAGCCGGTCGGCGTCGAAGTACGTGCCGCGCTCGAACGAGTCGTAGGACACGAGCGAGTTCGTGAAGGTGTCGCCCTCGACGAGCACCCGCTGGCCGGAGTAGCCGAGCAGCGCGCCGACCGCCATGGTGATGACGGTGCCGAGCACCGCGGCGTGGAAGACGAGGTTGCCGGTCTCCTTGAGATAGCCGCGCTCGGCGGCGATGTGGTCGGCGTTGCGGGCGGTCCGGTAGCCGTGCTTGCGCAGCCGCTCCTCGGCGAGGTCGAGGAGGTCCGCGGGGTCGTCGTCGCCGAGTGGGAAGGTCGCGTAGCCCGGCATCCGGGTCAGCCGGCGCGGGGCCTTGGGCGGCCGGGCGCGCATCGCCCTCCAGTGCTGCGCGGTGCGCGGCAGGATGCAGCCCACGAGCGAGATCATGAGCAGGATGTAGACGGCGGAGAACCAGAACGAGGAATAGACGTCGAAGACCTGGAGGCTGTCGAGGATCTCCCCCCAGCGGCCGTTCTCCTCGATGAAGCGCGTCACTCGGCCCGGATCCTGGATGCGCTGCGGGAACAGGGATCCGGGAATCGCGGCGAGCGCGAGGATGAGGAGGAGGATGAGCGCCACCCGCATGGTGGTGAGCTGGCGCCAGGCCCAGCGCAGCATCCCGATCGTGCCGATGTCCGCCGGCGCGGCCTTGGCGCCGGACTTCTTCGCAGCGGACCCGGATCCCTGCCGGTCGGCCGTCTCGTTCGTGCGCGTCACGGGCGCGTTCGTCTCCTCTCGCTTCATGGCGGTCTCAGATCACCATCTCGAACCCGGAGATGAGTCCCTGCAGGCTGTAGATCCAGCGCGTCCACAGGCCGGTGACGAGGAGGATGCCGAGCAGGATGAGCATGGCGCCGCCGACCTGCACGATGGTCCGCTGGTGCCGACGCAGCCAGGCGACCCGGCCCATCCCCTTGTGGAGGGCGACGGCGAGCAGGATGAAGGGGATGCCGAGACCCAGGCAGTAGACGAAGGTCAGGAGCGCGCCGCGCCACAGGCCGCCCTCGGCCCCGAAACCGGTCGACAGCGCGAGCACGGCGGCGAGCGTGGGGCCGATGCACGGCGCCCAGCCGAGCGCGAAGGTCGCCCCGAGCACGGGGGCGCCCCACAGGCCGGCGCGCGGCCGGGCGTGGATGCGGGCCTCGCGCTGGAAGATCCGCAGGCCGCCGAGGAACACGATGCCGGCGATGATGACGACGACACCCATGATCCGGGTGACGAGGTCGATCCACGGCGCGAGGATCATCCCGAGGCCGGAGAACAGGGTGCCGAGCGCGACGAACACGACGGCGAAGCCGAGGACGAACAGGCTGATCCCGAGCACCACCCGGCCGGTCCGCCGGTCGCTCAGCGCATCGCCGGACAGCCCGGTGACGTATCCGACGTAGCCGGGCACGAGCGGGAGCACGCACGGCGAAGCGAAGGACACGGCCCCGGCGAGCGCGGCGACCGCGATCGCGGCGAGCAGCGGGCCGTCGAGCGCGGTCTGGGCGAAGGTCGATCCGATTCCGGCGAGGACGTCAGGCACGGATCATTCCGCCAGCACGTCTTCGATGAGACCGCGCAGCGTCGACTCCTCGACGGCGCCGACGACGCGGGCGGCGGCGCGGCCCTGCGCGTCGAGGATCACCGTCGAGGGAGTGGCCTGCGGCGGCAGGATCGTCGACAGCGCGGCGACCATGGTGCCGTCGGTGTCGAGCATGTTCGGGTACGGCACGGAGAAGGAGTCGACGAACGCCTGCGCGGCGGCGGCCTGGTCGCGGACGTTGACGCCGAGGAACATCGTCTCCTCGGAGAAGGCCTGCGCGGCGTTCGCGAGGTCCGGGGCCTCCTTGCGGCACGGCGGGCAGGCGGCGTACCAGAGGTTGATGACGACGGCCTTCGGCCGCCACTCCGCGAGCGAGGCGGTGGTCCCGTCGAGCAGCTCGAACTCGAGCTCGAGGGGCTCGCCGCGCTCCTCGGCCGGCACCTGGGTGATGACGCCGGTGCCGGACACGTAGCCCTGGTCGGAGCCGGCCTGCTCGGCGAGCGCATCGGACTCCGCGGAGCAGCCGACGGCGAGCACGCCGACGGCGGCGGTGGCGGCGAGGGACAGCAGCTGGCGTCGGCTCGTCATGCCCCGGGCACCGCCCGGTTCGGCTGGAGGTCTGCGCACACGTCCTGGTATTCCACGGCCTCCAGTGTGCCGGACTCGAATGTGAATGAGGTGACAGAGGCGAGCGCGCACTCCCGGTCCCGGGGGTCGTGCCACAGCGGCCGGCTCTCGGCTGCGCGGCGGGTGACCCAGATCGGCAGCTGGTGGGACACGATGACGCCCTCGGGCTCCCCGCCGTCGGCCCGGGCGCGGGCCTCGAGGCGCACCCGCAGGCTCGCCATCGCAGCGCGCATGCGCTTGACCTGGTCGGTGTAGGCCTCGCCCCAGGACGGGCGGAACGGGTTGTAGACCTTCGCGAGGTTCTCCGGGCGGGACAGGCTGCTGCGGTCGACGAGCATGCCCTCGAACGCGTTGCCCGCCTCGATCACCCGCTCATCGATGCGCGGCTCGAGCGCGAGCGCGGACGCGATCGGGGCGATGGTCTCCTGGGCGCGCTGGAGCGGGGAGCTCACGAGGAGCCGCACGTCCCGGCCGGCCTCCGCGTAGAACCCGCCGAGGCGCTCGGCCATCGCGCGGCCCCGCTCGGACAGGCCGTAGCCGGGGATCCGCCCGTAGAGGATGCCCTCGGGGTTGTGGACCTCGCCATGCCGGGTGAGGTGGATCGTCACGCGGCTCATATCGACCCCGTCCCGCCGGCCTGGGCGCCGGCCGCGGCACGGGCGGCCGCCGGGAGGGCGGACACGATCCGGTCGAGGACGTCCCCGGTGTGGGCGAGGGAGAGGAACCACACCTCGAAGGCGCTCGGCGGCAGGTGGATGCCCTGCTCGAGCATCGCGGTGAAGAATGCGGCGTAGGCCGCGCTGTCCTGGCTGCGGGCGCCGGCGTAGTCGACGACCTCGCGGTCGGTGAAGAAGACCGAGAACATCGAGTTCGCGCTCTGGATGACGTGGGGCACCCCGGCGGCGGTCAGCGCGGCGGAGATCTCCGGGCGCAGGACGTCCGCAGCGGCCTCGAGGGTCGGGTACACGTCGAGCTCCTCGGTCAGGCGCAGCGTCGCGAGCCCGGCGGCGGTCGCGACGGGGTTCCCCGACAGCGTGCCGGCCTGGTAGACGGGTCCGGCCGGGGCGAGGTGGGACATGACCTCGCGGCGGCCGCCGAAGGCCGCGGCCGGGAAGCCGCCGCCCATGACCTTGCCGAAGGTGAAGAGGTCCGGGGGACCGTCGGGGTAGCCGACGCGCTCGTGCTCCCAGCCGTACCAGCCGGTGGCCGACACCCGGAAGCCGGTCATGACCTCGTCGGAGATCAGCAGTGCCCCGTGCTGGTGGGTGAGTTCTCGCATGAGCTGGGTGAAGCCGTCGCGCGGCGGCACGATGCCCATGTTGCCCGGGCAGGCCTCGGTGATGACGCACGCGATCCGGTCGCCGTGCTCGGCGAAGGCCGCGCGCAGCGCGTCCTGATCGTTGTAGGGCAGGACGATGGTGTCCGCCGCGCTCGCCCCGGTCACGCCCGGGGTGTCGGGCAGGGAGAAGGTCGCGAGCCCGGAGCCGGCCTCGGCGAGCAGCGCGTCGACGTGCCCGTGGTAGCAGCCGGCGAACTTCACGACGACGGGCCGGCCAGTGTAGCCGCGGGCCAGCCGGATCGCCGACATCGTCGCCTCGGTGCCCGAGGACACGAGGCGCACCTCGTCGACCGGGTCGATCCGGGCGGTGATCGCCTCGGCCAGCAGCACCTCGTTCTCGCTCGGGGTGCCGAAGGAGAACCCCCTGGCCGCGGCCTGCTGGACGGCGTCGAGCACCTGCGGGTGGGCGTGGCCGAGGATCATCGGACCCCAGGAGCCGATGAGATCGACGTACTCGTTGCCGTCGACGTCGGTGAGCAGCGCGCCCTCGGCACGGTCGATGAAGCGCGGGGTGCCGCCCACGGCGCCGAACGCCCGCACCGGGGAGTTCACGCCTCCGGGGATGACGGCGGAGGCCCGCTCGAACAGGCTCCGGGACCGGTCGGTGGGCTGCGGGGTCATGTCGCTCCTCGGGATCGGGGTTCGGGTCTCAGCGCTGGGTGCGCATGTGGGCGTTGACGGTGCGGAAGGTGTCCCTCATCGTCTCGATCTCGTGCTCGTCCAGCAAGTCGATGAGATGCTCCCGGACACCGGCGGCGTGGATCGGGGCGGCCTCGACGAGCAGGGCGTGACCGTCCTCGGTCATCGTGCAGTTGACGCCGCGGCCGTCCTCCGGGATCGAGCAGCGGGACACGAGCCCGCGCTTCTCCATCCGGGTCACGATGTGGGTGAGCCGGGAGCGGGACATCCCGACCTCGTCGGCGAGCACCGCCATGCGCATCGTGTGCTCGGGCTGCTCGGAGAGGCGGACGAGGAGCTCGTACTCGTGCATGCCGATCGGGAAGTTCGCACGCAGGTCCTTGTCGAGCTGGCGCATGAGGAGCTCGAAGGCCTCGACGAGGTTCCGCCAGGCGTGCTGCTCGGTGGTGTCGAGCCAGCGGGGCTCGCCGCTCGCATCCTGCCGGGTGCGCTTCTCCGAGCTCACCGGGCGGCCCCGATCTCCACGGCGACCTCGGCGGCCCAGTAGGTGAGGATCGCGTCCGCCCCGGCCCGTTTGAACGACAGCAGGCTCTCGAGGATCGCGGGCATCCGGTCGATCGCCCCGGCGCGGGCGGCGAACTCGATCATCGCGTACTCACCCGAGATCTGATAGCTCCACACCGGCACGGGGCTGACGGCGGCGACGTCGGCGAGCACGTCGAGGTAGGGCAGACCGGGCTTGACCATGACGATATCGGCGCCCTCGGCGAGGTCGAGGTCGAGCTCGCGCAGCGCTTCGCGGCCGTTGGCCGGATCCTGCTGGTAGGTGCGGCGGTCGCCCTGGAGCGGGGACTCGACGGCCTCGCGGAACGGGCCGTAGAACGCCGAGGAGTACTTCGCGGCGTAGGCGAGCACGATGACGTCGGTGCGACCGGCGGTGTCGAGGGCGTGGCGCACGGCGGCGACCTGGCCGTCCATCATGCCCGACAGGCCGAGCACCTCGGCCCCGGCCTCCGCCTGGGCGAGCGCCATCCGGGTGTAGGCGTCGAGTGTGGCGTCGTTGTCGACCGCGCCGACGGCGTCGAGCACGCCGCAGTGGCCGTGGGAGGTGAATTCGTCGAGGCACAGATCGGCCATGACGACGGTGCGCTCCCCCACTGCGGCGCGGACCGCAGCGATCGCCCGGTTGAGGATGCCGTCGGGCGCCCACCCCTGCGAGCCGATCTCGTCGCGCTCGGCGGGGATGCCGAACAGCATGAGGCCGCCGACCCCGGCGTCGGCGGCGGCGACCGCGGCCTCGACGAGCGAGTCGAGCGTGTGCTGGTGGACGCCGGGCATGCTCTGCAGCTCGGCGGGTTCGTGCAGGCTCTCCTTGACGAACATCGGCAGGACGAGGTCCGCGGGGTTGAGCCGGTGCTCCCGGACCAGCCGGCGCACGGCCGCCGAACGGCGCAGGCGGCGGGGTCGGGGGGCTCCGGGGGCCAGGGTGTAGTCGTTCATATCACTTCTTCTTCCGAGCGGTGCGGCGTCGCTGCGAGGGGCGCTGCGGGGTGCGGTTGGCGGCGCTGTCGGCGGCCCGCAGCGACCGGGCGTGGTCGACGAGTCCGGCGATGAGGGAGCCGAGGTGCGCCTCGGCGGCGATGACGTCGACCGTCAGTCCGTGGTCCTCCGCGGTCTGCGCGGTGGCCGGGCCGATGCACGCGACGACGGTCGAGGGGTGCGGCTTGCCCGCGATCCCCACGAGGTTGCGCACGGTGGACGAGGAGGTGAAGAGGACGGCGTCGAAGTCGCCGCGCTTGATGCTCTCGCGGATGGGCGCCGGGGGCGGGGCGGCGCGCACGGTGCGGTAGGCGGTGACGTCGTCGACGTCCCAGCCGGCCTCGCGCAGTCCGTCGACGAGCACTTCGGTGGCGATGTCGGCGCGCGGCAGCAGCACCCGGTTGATGGGGTCGGCGGAGTCCTCGAACTCCGGCCAGTCCTCGAGCAGGCCGCGGGCCGACCACTCCTCACTCGGCACGAGGTCCGGTGCCACGCCCCAGTCGAGCAGCGCCTGGGCGGTGGGTCCGCCGACCGCGGCGACCTTGACGCCGGCGAGGCAGCGGGTGTCGAGGCCGAACTGCTCGAGCCAGTCGCGCACCGCGCGCACGGCGTTGACTGAGGTGAAGCCCACCCACTGGTAGTCGCCGGTGACGAGGGCGCGGATCGCCTTCTCCATCTGGTTGGGGGTGCGCGGCGGCTGGATCGCGATCGTCGGCACGATCGTGCCGACGGCGCCGTGCTCGGTGAGCAGCTCCGCGGTCGAGGCGCCCTGCTCGCGGGTGCGCGGGATGAGCACCTGCCAGCCGAACAGCGGCTTCGACTCGAACCAGGACAGGTCGGTGCGCTGCTCGATGCCCTGGCCCATGAGCATGACGACCGGCTCGCTCGCGGCGGCCTCGTCGAGCAGCCGGGCGGCGGCCGTCGACATCGTCGCCTCGATCGTGACCTGGTGGACGGTGGAGATCTGGGTGGCGAGCAGCACCGGGGTGGACTCCGGCCAGCCATCGGACAGCAGCGCGGTCAGGGCCTCGATCATCTGCTCGACGGTGCCGCTGATGACGTGGCCGGTGTTGCGGTGCTTGGAGACGTCGGTGTGGGTCTGCGAGCCGGCCTCGACGAAGCGCACGGAGCGCACCCGGTTGGTGGTGATCGGGGTGCCGGTGTAGGCCGACATGGACGAGCTCGTGCCGACGCCGGGGACGATCTCGAACTCGACTTCGTTGCGGCGGCAGGCGGCGGCCTCGTCCGTGGTGGTGGAGAACAGGATGCCGTCGTGCGGGACGAGGCGCACGACGGTGCCGTGCTCGCGGGCGAGCTCGGCGAGCCGGCGGCCGCGGGTCGAGGCGGCCTGGCCGAGCTCCTCGGCGTCGACGAGCGGCACCTCGGTGTCGACGAAGGCCTCGACGATCTCGTCGAGCACGCCCGGGTCGCGGACGACGAGCGCGGCGCGCTCGAGCAGCTCCGCACCCTTGTAGGTCATGAGACCGGGGTCGCCGGGGCCCACGCCGAGGAAGTAGACGAGCGGGCGGGGCTCTCCGCCGTGCAGGGCGGAGAGCGCGGCGGCCGCGGCCGTCGGCGCATTCGTCTGTGCGTTCTTCAGCTCAGTCATCGGTGCCGTCCCGGGTGTCTCCGGCGGCGCCGACGCTCGCCGGGGTGCGCGGATCGACGTGCTCGGACGGCGCGTTGGTGCCGGCCGAGCCGCCGATCGTGATGCCGAGTGCGGAGAGCATCTCATCGGCGGTGTCGGCGCCCAGCGAGCGGGCGGCATGGCGCACCTCGGCGCGGGTGACCTCGGCGCTGCGGCGGGGCAGGCTCGCCATCCGGCTGACGCGCTGGAGGCGGCCGGCGTCGTCGGCCATGACCCCGGTGATGCTCAGCGAGTGGCCGTCGATCTGCGCGAGCGCGCCGATCGGGGCGGAGCAGCCGGCCTCGGCGCGGGACAGCACGGCGCGCTCGCACATCACCGCGAGCGCGGTCGCCTCGTCGTGGATCGAATCGAGGGCGCGGCGCACCTCGGCGTCGAACTCGCCGAGGTCGGAGTCGACCGAGCGGCACTCGATCGCGAGCGCGCCCTGGCCGGGGGCCGGGAGCATGACGGAGGAATCGATGACGTCGGTGACCTCGGCGAGCCGGCCGAGCCGGCGGATGCCCGCGGCGGCGAGCACGACGCCGTCGATCCGGCCCTCGGTGACGTGGCGGATGCGGGTGTCGACGTTGCCGCGCACCCCGCGCACCTCGATGTCGGGGCGGGCGGCGCGCAGCTGGGCGGCCCGGCGCGGCGAGCCGGTGCCGACGATCGACCCGGCGGGCAGCTCGGACAGAGCGAGTCCGTCGCGGGCGATGAGGACGTCGGAGGGGTCGACGCGCGGCGGCACCGCGGCGAGCTCGATGCCCGGCGCCGGCGCTGTCGGCAGATCCTTGAGCGAGTGCACGGCGACGTCGATCTTGCCGGTGAGGAGCGCGGTGCGGACGGCGGACACGAACACCCCGGTGCCGCCCATCTGGGCGAGCGGGTTCATGTTGACGTCGCCCTCGGTGACGACCTCGACGATCTCCACCCGCCAGCCGGTCTGCGCGGCGATCTGCTGGGCGATCGCAGTGGACTGGGAGCGGGCGAGCATCGACCGGCGGGTACCGAGCCGCAGGGTGCGCCCGGTGGGCTTGGCCGGTTCGATGACGTCAAGCGTGTGGTCGGCGACGGGGCGCAGGCCGTCGGCGGGGATGTAGTGGTTGTTCCGCGCGGTCACCGGAGGCACGCCGGGGGCGCTGACGGCGACCTTCGAGCGGTCGATGCCGTCGGCCTTGGGCTTGGCGGAGAGGTCGAACAGGGTGGTGAGCGCCGCGGCGTAGTCGACCTCGGAGTCGCCGGCGGAGAGCTCCTTGACCTTGACGGTGGGCGTGTGGATGATCTTGTCCACCGCGCGGGCCATCGCCTTGCGGATCTCCGCAAGCGCCCTCTCGTCGACCTTCCCGGCGAGCTTCTTCTCCAGGCGCGCGTACTCGGAGTCGACGGTCGCCTCGGCCTGGGAGCGCAGCGCGCTCACCGTCGGGGCGATGCGGCGGGCCTCGCGGTGGGCGGCGAGGCTCTCCATCTCGGTGCGGATGATTCCGCGCACCTCGGTGATGACGGACACGACGTCGGAGTCGGTGCGGTGGCCGGTGTCGGCGAACATCGCGGACAGGTCCTCGAGGCCGAGCAGGCGGATGTGCGGGAGCTCCTCGACGTCGGGGGCGATGTCGTGGGGCAGCGCGAGGTCGATGAGGAACTTGTTGGGCTGGGCGTCGAGGTCCTGCTGCATGCCGGCGATGATCTGGTCCTGGCCGAGCACGGTGCCGCGGGAGCCGGTGACGGACACGACGAGGTCCGCATCGGCGATCTCGCGGGCGAGGGACTCCTCGTCGAGGGTGATCGCACGGCCGCCCACGGGGGCGACGAGCCGTTCGGCGCGCTCGAGCGTCCGGTTGACCACGGTGATGCGTGCGACCCCGGCGCGGTGGAGGGTGGCGACGGTGAGCCCGGACATCGCACCGGCCCCGACGACGAGCGCGTTCGCCTGCTCGAGCGGGCCGATGTGGGGCACCGCAGCGGCGAGCGCGGTGTCGAGGAGCGACTGGGACACGCTGTCGAGGGCGGTCTCGGAGTGGGCGCGCTTGCCGACGCGCAGCGCTTCCTGGAGGGCGCGGGACAGGTCGCCGGTGAGCGCCCCGGACTCCTGCGCGGAGGTGAACGACTGGCGGAGCTGGCCGAGGATCTGCGCCTCGCCGAGCGCCATCGAGTCGAGGCCGGCGGCGAGGGTGAGGAGGTGCTCCATCGCCTTGGTGTCGAAGTACACGTAGACGTGGTGGGCGAGCTCGTCCCAGGGCAGTCCGACCGCCTCGACGAGCGCGGAGCCGAGGTCGGCGAGACCGCCGTGGAAGGCCTCGACATCGGCGATGAGCTCGAGCCGGTTGCACGTGGCGAGAACGGTCGCCCCGCCGACGTACTTCCCCTCCCGGGCACGGCCGAGGAGGGCGTCGACCCCCGTCGCATCGAGGGCCAGCGCGTCGAGGACCGACATGGGCGCGGACCGGTGGGAGATTCCCAGGACGAGAAGGGTCACTGCTGCTGCTCCGTTGTGTCTGCTGGTGCGTCGGTGTCTGTGCGTGCTCCGGCCGGGTCGGTGTCCGGCGCGGCCGAGTCGGCGTCCGGGGACTCCACGGAGGTGTAGTAGGCCAGCACCTGGAGCTCGGTGGCGAGGTCGACGTGCCGGACGCTGACCTCGGAGGGGACGGTGAGGACGACGGGGGCGAAGCTCATGAGCCCGCGCACCCCGGCGTCCACCGCGGCATCCGCGGCGGCCTGGGCGGAGGAGGCGGGGACGGCGATGACGATGAGCTCGATGCGCTCGGCGGCGACGACGCGGTGGATCTCGGCGACCGGGGCGACGGCGACGCCGCCGACGGTCGTGCCGATGACCGCGGGGTCGATGTCGAAGACGCCGTGGAGGGCGAAGCCTCGGTCGGGGATACCGGCGTAGTCGGCGAGGGCGGAGCCCAGGCGGCCGGCGCCGATGATGCCGATCCGGCGCGTCCGGTCGACGCCGAGGAACTCGCGGATGGTGGCGGCGAGCGCCGCGCAGTCGTAGCCGACACCGCGCCGTCCGGCGGACTCGAGGTGGCTGAGGTCGCGGCGCAGGATCGCGGACCGGACGCCGCACATTCCGGCGAGCTCCTCGCTCGACACGGTGGGGACGCGCTCCGAGATGAGCGCCTCGAGTGCCTGGAGGTAGCCGGGCAGCCGACCCACCACCGGGGCGGGGACAGCGCGCGCGGGCATGCCGGGCCGGGATGCCGACCGGGGCACCGTATCCACCACCGAGCTCACTCCTGTTCCATGTGGTCGCCGGCGGCCGTGGTCATGGCCGGCGGGCGATGAGCGCGTCGATCGCGCGGGCGAGCCGCTGCGGATCGACGCGGTAGAAGCTGTGCTGCCGGCCGTCGAGGAGGACCACCGGCACGTCCCAGCCGTACTTGTCGCGGAGATCGGCGTCGGTGTCGACGTCGACCTCGGTGAGCGTGACGTCGCGGGAGGCGATCGCGGTCTGCACGTTCTCCCGCGCCGTCTCGCACAGATGGCAGTCCCGGCGGGTGAGGAACGTCAGCTCGACGCTCATGCTCTGCTCCCTCGACGGCGCTGGGCCCGGACGGCAGTACGAAGCCCCGCCGGCGTCTCCGACGGGGGCCCGAAACCGCGGACCAGCGGCTTACTTCTTGTTGCGGCGCTGGTGGCGGGTCTTGCGGAGAAGCTTGCGGTGCTTCTTCTTGGCCATACGCTTGCGACGCTTCTTGATGACAGAACCCACAGTGTTTCCTCACGGAGTCGAAATCCAGGTGAACACGCAGTGCGCACCTGCTGAACTGAACCGCTCGATTCTATCGCTTCCCGGGGGAGAACCCCAAGTTCCCCGTCCCGGTGAGACGCACCCCACGCGGCGGGCGGGGCGCTCGGTGCGCCCCGAGCGGTGGGACAGGGGCGCCTCGGCGGCGGGGTGCGGCGGAGCAGCGGGGCGGCTCGGCTGCGGGCGTCAGTCGTAGTAGGCGTCGAGGCCGTAGAAGGGGAAGATGTTCTTCCGCGTCGACATCACCGTGCGGTCGAGGTCGGACTCGGGGTCGAACCCCCCGGCCCAGGAGGCGAACATCCCGTCGTGGCCGTCGGTCATGACCTCCGGCGGGGTGACCCCGGCGATCGCGGTGACGTAGTCCTTCCAGCGCTCGGGCAGGGCGGTCGAGGGGACGATGTCGGCCCCGGCGGCGATCGCGACGAGGTTGACCCAGGCGCGCGGGACGACGTCGACGAGCGCGTACCCGCCGCCGCCGGTCGCGAGCCACCTGCCCTCGGCGTAGTCGTCGGCGAGGTCGCGCACCCATTCGGCGGCGCGGCGCATCGCATCGACGCTGAGCCGCAGGTGGGTGAGCGGGTCGAGGCGGTGACCGTCGCAGCCGTGCTGGGAGATCAGCACCTGCGGGCGGAACTCGCGGAGCACGGCGGGCACGACGGAGTCGATCGCGCGCAGCCAGTCGGCGTCGTCGGTGCGCGGGGGCAGGGCGACGTTGACCGCCGAGGCGGAGGCGGAGAGCCCGCCGATGTCGTTGGCGAAGCCGGTGCCCGGGAACAGGAAGCGGCCGTTCTCGTGGAGCGAGATCGTCAACACGCGGGGGTCGTCCCAGTAGAAGTTCTCCACCCCGTCGCCATGGTGGGCGTCGAGGTCGAGGTAGGCGATGCGCTCATAGCCCTCGGCGAGGAAGTGGTCGATCGCGCCGGCGAGGTCGTTGTAGACGCAGAAGCCGGCGGCGCGGCCCGGCATCGCATGGTGCATGCCGCCGCAGAAGTTCACTGCGCGCTCGTAGTTCCCGCCGGTGATCGCGCGAGCGGCTTCGACGCTGCCCTGGAAGATGCGGCCGGAGGCCTCGTGGATCTTCTCGAAGCGGGGCACGTCCTCGGTGCCGACGCCGTACTTCTGCGCGGTCGCCTCGTCGATCGAGCTCGAGCGCTCCGCGTCCTTGACCGCGTCGACGAACTCCTGCGAGTGGAGGCGGAGCAGGGTGGGCTCGTCGACCTCGGGGACGCCGGAGATGTGGACGCGGGCGTTGTCGAAGAGTCTGAAATCGGTGGCGAGCTTGGCCGTGAGGTCGAGGCGCAGCGGGTTCATCGGGTGCTCGGGCCCGAAATTGTACTCCGTGAAGGAGTCGTCCCAGATGACGAAAACGTCGGTCTCGCGCCTGCTCATTCCCCCACTGTAGCGCCGAATGCGAGCCGGGTCACTGTCGGTACCGGGTGGCGGCCGGTGTCGGTTCACAGTGGTGGCCGGTGTGGGTTCGGGGCAGTGGCCGGTGTCGGTTCGGGGGTGCGGGAGAGGTGGGACGGGGGTGATGCGGGGCGTCGGTCCGGCCGACGCGGGCGCTCCCCGGAACCGGGGCGGCACCCGGGCACCGCGGTGCGATGCCGCTGCCGGAGCGGGCAGGAAGTCCATGCCGTCGCTCCGTCTTCAAACCCAACCGAATGTTTAGTAGTCTTCAGTCACCCCCTGATCCACCCGATCCACTCCGACGACAAAGGTGTCCTCACGCATGAAGACCAGAACCCTTCCTCTCCTCGCACTCGCCTCCTCGAGCGCACTCGTTCTCAGCGGCTGCGCGGGCTCCGCCGGCAGCGGCGGAGGCGCAGGCTCCGGCGGGGGCGAGGGATTCGAGTACGGCGCCTCGCAGGAGGAGGTCGACGCCGCGATCGCCGACCTCGAACCGGTGACGCTCAAGTACCAGCCGCCGGCAGCTTCGCAGAACTCGGTGATGGCTCCGGCCGCGCTCGGGTACAAGGAGTACATCGAGGAGCGCTCGGGCGGCAAGATCGAGATCGAGATCATCTGGGGCCAGGCCATCGCCGGGTACGCGGAGGTCGACGATGCGCTGGCCGACGGCCGCCTCGACCTCGCCTACGATCTGCCGATCTACAACCCGAGCGACTACCCGTCGTTCGACGCCGCGGCGAAGTCCTTCTCCGGCGTGCCGATCTCGCCGATGACCGGTGAGATGGTGATGACCGCGGTCTCGGCGGACATCGGCTGGAGCTCGGAATCGCTGCTCGAGGAGTACGAGGCGCAGGGCGTCACTCCCCTGACCCCGATCGTGTCCTCGGGCGGCTACTACGCCGTGTGCGCCGAACCGGGCTCGCAGCCCGACGACTGGAAGGGCCGGCAGATCCGCGTCGCGAGCACCTCGCATCACGGCGTCGCCAACGCCCTCGGCGCCTCGCCGGTGTCGATGGAATACGTCGAGGTCTTCGAGGCGCTCCAACGCGGCACCGTGGACTGCACCTTCGCACAGCTGCTCCCCTCGGCGGAATCGGGGATCCTCGAGGTCGCCCCGAACATCTCCTACAGCACGGACGAGGCGAGCATGTCCTCGCGCGCGGTCGGCGCCGAGCTCGCCGGGTCGAGCTTCGCGAACCTCCCGCTGGCCTACCAGCAGATCATCTTCGACGCGGCGGCCACCTCGTACTCCGGCTTCGTCGGGATCACGGCCGACGGCAATGCGGAGAGCGTGCGCCAGGCCAAGGAGGCCGGCGGTGAGATCGCGGTCTTCGACCCGGCGACCGAGGAGCTCATCAAGGAGGAGAACGCCCGGCAGCGCCAGGAGGTCGTGGACGGCGGCATCCTCGGCGAGGACATCGACGCCCGGGTCAGCGAGTCGATCGAGACCTGGAGCGGCGCGGTCGAGGAGCTCGGCTTCGAGGACGGCGGCTCATTCGAGGAGATGGACGAGTGGTGGGAGAGCGGCGAGGCCGACATGGCCCCGATGGCCGAGCGCGTGTTCGAGGAGACCGCACTCCCCCACCGCCCGCAGTGATCGGGAGGTGACCGCCGGGCGGACACGTGCCCGTTGACCGTCCGCACGAACCGCCGACGCCCACCCGGAGCGCCATCGCTCCTGGTGGGCGTCGGCACTGTCTACACTGTCCCTATGAATGGACTGTCCCCGTGAACGGTCGCCGGCCGGCCTCCCCGTTCCGCGACCGGGTGCTCTCCCCCGGCCGGCGCCTCCGCGACTTCATCGACGAGGTCGCCGACGCCTCGCCCGCGCGCCTGGCGATGGTGTCGTTCCTCGGGGCGATCGCGATCTTCACCGCGCTCCTCTGCCTGCCGGTCGCCCATCGGAACCCCGAGGACTTCAGCTTCGCCGTCAGCCTGTTCGTCGCGGTCTCGGCGGTCTGCGTCACCGGCCTCTCCCCCGTGGTGACCGAGGAATACTGGTCGGATTTCGGCATCGGCGTCATCACCGCGGCCATCCAGGTGGGCGGCCTCGGCATCCTCACCCTCGCCTCGGTGCTCGGCATGGCCGTGTCGAAGAAGCTCGGGGTGCGGCAGCGCCTCATCGCCGCCCAGGCGACGAACACCTTCCAGATCGGCCAGGTCGGCACCCTGCTGCGCACCGTGGTCTCGACGATCCTCATCGCCGAGGTCATCGTCGCCGGCCTCCTCCTGCCGTCGTTCCTCGGCAAGGGCGAGTCGATCGGCACCGCGATCTGGCACTCGGTGTTCTACGCGATCTCCTCGTTCAACAACGCCGGCTTCACCGTCCACCCCGGCGGGATGGAGCACTTCACGAACGACCCGTGGTTCCTCTCGGTGATCATGGTCTCGGTGTTCGTTGGCTCGCTCGGCTTCCCCGTCGTCCTCATGATCACCATCGCGTGGAACCGGCCGCGGTCGTGGGACCTCCACACCAAGCTCACGCTCGCGACCTCGGCGATCCTCGTGTTCATCGGCTTCGTCATGCTCCTCTTCTTCGAGGCCTCGAACCCCCGTACCCTCGGCGCCGAGGGCCCGGGCCACACCGCCCTCGAGGTACTCTTCATGGCGGTCATGCCGCGCTCGGGCGGGTTCGCGACGATGGAGATCGCGGACATGAATCAGACGAGCCATCTGCTCCTCGACGTGCTCATGTTCATCGGCGGCGGCTCCTCGTCGACGGCCGGGGGCATCAAGGTCACCACGCTCGCGGTGCTCGCCCTCGCCGCGCTGTCCGAGGCCCGCGGCCTCCAGGAGGTCACCGCGTTCCATCGCCGGATCGACCCGCCGGTCATCAAGGTCGCGATCTCGGTGACGCTCGCCGGCAGCGCGCTCGTGTTCGCCGGCACCCTCGCGATGCTCCACTTCACCCGGATGCCGCTCGACCTCGTGCTGTTCGAGGTGATCTCCGCCTTCGGCACGTGCGGCCTGAGCTCGGGGGTCACCGCCGAGGCACCGGACTCCGGCCTCTACGTGCTCAGCGTGCTCATGTTCCTCGGGCGGCTCGGTACGATTACGCTTGCCGCAGCGCTGTCGCAGCAGAACACGCGCCGGTTGTTCCGCTATCCGGAAGAGAGGCCGATCATTGGCTAGGAAGTCCCGCGCCGACCGCGCGTCAGCGATCGAGTCGAGCGCCTCGATCCTCGTCATCGGGCTCGGACGGTTCGGCGGAGCGACGGCGGAGAACCTCATGAAGCTCGGCCGCGAGGTCATGGCGATCGAGAAGAACCCCGAGGCCGTGCAGGAGTGGTCGGGCCGCCTCACCCACGTCGTCGAGGCCGATTCGACGAACATCGAGGCGCTGCGGCAGATCGGCGCCGGGGAGTTCAGCACCGCGGTCGTGGGGATCGGCACCTCGATCGAGGCGAGCGTGCTCACCACCGCGAACCTCGTCGACCTCGGGATCGACCAGGTGTGGGCGAAGGCGATGTCGAACTCGCACGGCAAGATCCTGCGACGGATCGGCGCCGAGCACGTCCTCTACCCGGAGTCCGAGGCGGGCGCCCGCGTGGCGCACCTCGTGTCGTCCCGGATGCTCGACTTCATCGAGTTCGACGACGGGCACTTCGCCGTCGTCAAGATGCGCCCGCCCAAGGAGGTCCAGGGGTTCACCCTGGCCGAGGCGGGGATCCGCGACACGTACGGCGTCACCGTGGTGGGCATCAAGAGCCCCGGCCGCGACTTCACCTATGCCGAGCCCTCGAGCCGGGTGGGCAGCCAGGACGTGCTCATCGTCGCCGGGCACGTCGAGCTCCTCGGCCGCTTCGCCGGCCGCCCCTGAGGGCTGAAGCGCCCCAGGAACCGAATCCCTCGAGCACACGTCCCCTCTTCCCCGTCGACCTGCCACTTGTGCACGACGATCCCATCGACCTGCCAGTTGTGCACGACAATCGGCCCGGGAATCGAGCATTGCTGACAGATCGATGACCGGTTCGAGCAGAAGCGGCAGGTCGATGACGCACCTGGTGGTCTGAGACTCGGGGCGCACGTCGGCCGACCGATGCGAGTGTCGGCTGTGGATACCGGGGTGACCGGTGCGAGAGCCAGGCTGTGGATCGTCGGTCGCTGTCCACACCTCGGCCGCGCCCCGTGCGCCACGGGTTCGATCCGCACAGCATGAACGCCATGTCCGCCTCACCGAAGCGCATCGAACTGCCGGCACTGTTCTGCTCCGCCGACCGCGCCGAGCACGGCCTGTCCCGCTATCAGCCGACGCGCTCACGCGGCGCCACGCGCATCCACCGCGGGGTCTACGAGGATGCCGGCCGCACCCGCGTCGTCATCGCTCCCCGGTGGGCGGATCCGACATGGATCGAGGTGCAGCAGCGGCTCGCCGCCCTGCAGACCGTTCGCCCGGACGCCGTGGGATCCCACACGACTGCAGCGCTCCTCCTCGGTCTCCCGACCCCCTATCGGGCCGATGCGCTTCTCCACGTCACGGTCCCCTTCGGCACCCGCCCCGTCCGCCGACCCGGGGTCGTCGGGCACGCGAGCCGGCATCTGGACCCGCGCGGGCACTGCGGCGTGCGGATCAACCGCGGGGATCTGGTGATCCACGAACTCGCCGGACACCTGCGCATCGGCGATCTCATCGCAGTCTTCGACGCGCTGCTCGGCACCTGGCAGGACACCCCGGATCTCACTGCGGAGGAACTCCGCGACCTCCTCACCGGACGTGTCCACTACCGGGGCCGGCGCACTGCGCTCGAGGCCCTGACGAGAGCGCGCGCCGGTGTCCGGTCTCCGGGAGAGACGCGGACACGGCTCGCGATCGTCGCTGCGGGGCTGCCCGAGCCCGAGGTGGCACCCGCAGTGCGGCTGCCGAGTCTCCCCACCGCGATCCACCCGGACATGGCATATGTCGGTCCGCGGATCGCGATCGAGTACGAAGGCCCCCAGCACCGGCTCGACGAATCGCAGTGGGATCGTGACATCGAGCGCTACGGCGCGCTCGTCCGGCACGAATGGATCGTCATCCGGATCACGCGGCGCACCTCGGCGGCGCGGTTCTGCCGGGAGATCCGGGAGGCCCTCGAACTGCGTGCAGTCCCGGTGTGAGGTGCCCTGGAACAGGTCATGCTCCGGTACGCCGACCAGCCACCTGTGCATCATCGACCTGGCACATGCGCTCGATGATCGAGCCCTCCGGCGAGCACACATGGCAGGTCGACGGAGGGTTCGAGCACACGCGTCAGGTGGATGGGTTACCGGCGCCGCGGCCGCAGCCGTGCGATCAGTCGCCGGATTCCATCTCCCGGGCCCGGGCGGAGGCAGCGCGGGCGGCGCGCTCGACGATCGCTGAGAAGTCGTCGGCGGCGAACGAGGTGATCGCGGCGTGCGTGGTGCCGCCCTTGCTCGTCACCGCGGTGCGCAGCTTCCGGGGATCCGGGGTGTCCTCGAGCAGGCGGCCGGCCCCGCTGGCGGTGCCGACGACGATCCGCCGCGCCATGTCCGGGCTCATCCCCTGGGCGATGCCGGCCGCGACGAGCTCCTCGGCGAGGAGGAAGAAGTACGCCACGCCGGAACCGGACAGCCCGATCATCGTCTGCAGCTCGTCCTCGGTCATCGGCACGACGTCACCGGCCCCGGCGAGCAGTTCCGACACCTCGGTCACGGCGTCCTCCGGGACGTCTGCGGTGGCGGCGAGCGCGATGACCCCGTGGCCGATCCCGCTCGGCGTGTTCGGCATGACCCGGATGACCGGCGCGCCGCCGGACCCCTCGGCGAGCTGCGCGAGCGACACCCCGGCGGCCATGGACACGAGGATCGTGCCCGGGCGCAGGGCGTCGGTGATCTCGGCGAGCGTGTCGGCCATGAGCCAGGGCTTGACCCCGAGGAACACGTAGTCGGCCTCGGCCGCCGCACCGCGGTTGGCCT
Source organism: Brevibacterium sp. CS2 (assembly GCF_005280295.1). GTDB lineage: Bacteria > Actinomycetota > Actinomycetes > Actinomycetales > Brevibacteriaceae > Brevibacterium > Brevibacterium pityocampae. The sequence goes on from NZ_CP040020.1 coordinate 171,179, forward strand.
CCGCGTCGTCCTCGACCGCGGTGGTCCGCACCCCGAGCTCGTCGTGGAGCCGCCGGGCGGACTCGCGGGACTGCGTGGTGGCGATGATCGATGCCGGATCGGTGTCCCCGCGGAGCACGCCGGCGAGCAGCGCCCCGCCCATGGATCCGGTGCCGATGAATGCGATGGTCATGCGTTCTCCTCGTCTGCGGTCACGGCCGATCCCCCCGACTCGGCTCGCGCCTGAGCGGCATCGAGTCCCAGGTGCTTGCGGGCGAACGCGAGGGATTCGGCGAGCATCTCCTCGCGCGTGGACTTCTTGCGGGCGAACCGGGTGTTGACCTCGACGATGACGTCGCCGGACCAGTTGTGCTTGGCGAGGTGCTGGAGGGTCTCCGCGACGGGCATCGTGCCGCGGCCGGGCACCAGGTGCTCGTCCTTGAGGGAGCCGGCGCCGTCGGTGAGGTGGACGTGGGCGAGGCGGTCGATGATGCCGGCGACGGTCTCGAGCGCGTTCATCCCGGCCGTCGCGGCGTGGGAGAAGTCGAAGGTCATCGCGTCGTAGTCCTCGTCGAGCGGATTCCAGTCCGGGTAGTAGACGAGCACCTCGCGCACGCCGGCGCGCCACGGGTACATGTTCTCCACCGCGAGGATCATCCCGGTCTCCTTCGACAGCTCCCGCACGCCGGGCACGAACCCCTTGGCGTACTCGCCCTGCCAGCGGAACGGCGGGTGGACGACGACGGAGCGCGCGCCCACCTCCTTCGCCATCTCGCAGGTCCGGCGCAGCTTGACCCAGTGGTCCTTGTCGAGGACGCGCGGCATGAAGAGCAGGGTGGGGGCGTGGAGCGACATCACCGGCAGCCCGGTCTGCGCGGTGAGGCCGCGCATGAGGTCGACGTCCTGGGTCTCGGCGTTGTTCGTGATCATCACCTCGACGCCGTCGTAGCCCAGGCGCTGGGCGGTGCCGAACACCTCGGTCACCGTCATCGGGTAGACGGAGGAGGTCGAGAGGCCCACCCGGATCGGGTGGTCGGAGACGTGGGTGCGGTCGTGCTCGTAGACCGGGTTCCGCGCGAGCTGCTCACGGTGCTGGCGCGAGTCGGCGCGCGCCGAGTTCTTCTTGGTCAGCACCTTGCGGGGGGATCGCTTCTTCGCACTCACGGCACCGAGTCTAGCCCCCGGACCGGCCGGCGCAGGGCTCGGGCGGAGCACGGGGGTGCAGGCAGTCGTCAGCGCCCGGTCCCGCCCGCCGGGGCACGCGGGCGACTCCGTGATGCGGACCGCGCCCGCGCCTCGGCGACGGTCGGGTTCAGTCGGTGAGGACCTCGGTCGCGGGGACGCCCGGGAGCGAGATCTCCTCCGAGGTGTCGAGCAGATCGAGCTTGCGCATGATGATGCCCTCGCGCAGCGCCCACGGCGAGATGTGCATCTCCTCGATCCCGAAGATCGTGAATGCCGCCTCGGCGACGATCGCCCCGGCGAGCACCTGGCCGCCGCGGGCCAGGGAGACGCCCGGCAGCTCGGCCCGCTCCTTGGGGCTGCGGCTCGCGAGCGCCTCGATGATGTCGGGCAGGTCCGCGCGGCGCAGCATCCGCGGCGCGTAGATGCCCTCGCTGCTCGCCGCCGCCCCGCCGATCCGGGCGAGCGAGCGGAACGTCTTCGAGGAGCCGACGACCTTCTCCGGCCGGCCCACCCGGTTGATCTCGCCGGCCACGCGGCCGATCGTGTGGCGGGCGTGCCGGCGCAGGGCGTCGATGTCGTCAGCGCTCGGAGTGTCTGCGGACAGGAAGCGCGAGTGCATGCGGCCGGCGCCCAGCGGCACGGACAGCGCTGCGTCGGGGTACTCGTCCATGCCGGCGGCGATCTCGAGGGAGCCGCCGCCGATGTCGAGGAGCTGGATGCTGCCGGCCGACCAGCCGAACCAGCGGCGGACGGCGAGGAAGGTGATGCGTGCCTCCTCCTCGCCGCTCATGACGTTGAGGGTGATCCCCGACTCCTCGCGGATCCGGGCGATCGTCTCCTCGCCGTTGGGGGCGCCGCGGATCGCCGAGGTGGCGAAGGCGAGGATCTGCTCGGAGCCCTGCTCCTCGGCGACGGTGATCGCCTCGCGGCAGAACTCGACGAGTCGGTTCTGGCCGTAGCCGGAGATCGAGCCGTCGTCCTTGAGGTGCTCGGCGAGGCGGAGGACCTCCTTGTGGGAGGTCGCGGGCAGGGGTGGGGCTCCCACCCGGGCGTCGACCACGAGGAGGTGGACGCTGTTGGATCCGATGTCGAGGACTGCGAGGCGCACGAGGTCAGTCTACTGGCAGGGTGCGGGGACGCGGACCGCGGACTGGCATGCGGTCGGGAGCGGGAGCGGGAGCGGGGGCGGGAGCGCGGGCGGGACGGGGGGCATGGGCGCGCCTCGTGCTCGTACTGCGGAGTATCCGAATCGAGGCGCGCAATTGAGCGTCGGCTTTCGGATACCGCGCAGTTCGGAGCATCCGGGTTCAGCGGCTGCGCCGGAGGAGCTCCTTGAGGAGGTGGACAAGGCCGGCGATGACGAACCCGGCGGTGAAGAGGAGGATGATGAACGGGATTACGATCTCGTTGCGCTTGTCCGCATGCCATGCGTCGGCGGGATCGTCGGGGTGGTAGTGGACGATGGCAGGGTCCCCCACGGTCGCCGGCCGACCCTGGTCATCCCCGCGGATCGTGTGACGGGTGCCGGACTCGTCGGTGAACTCGATGGTCGGTCGATGCACGGTGCGCGGCGGGCCGACGCTGTCGTGCACCCGGCGCTCCTCGCTCGCGGTGATCGTGCCGGTGGTTTCGACGGCGCCCACTTCCCGCGCGCTGAGCGCGGCGAAGGTGATCGCGGCGGCAATGAGCGTGAGCGCGGCGGCGATGCCGTAGAACGCGAGGATAAGGCCGACGCTCGTCCCGCGGCGGCGGGCCTCGGTCGGAGGGCGTCGCATCATGGGCTCAGTCTACGGATGGTCAATGGGGAGCGGGACACCGAGGCACAGGTCGCCGAGGCGCGGGTCGCCAGACCGAAGCTGCGCCCGGCCGAAGCTGCGCCGAACTGCGGAGTATCCGAATCGAGGCGCGCAATTGCGCGTCGGAATTCGGATACCGCGCAGTTCGGCGAGTCTGCAGCGATGCAGTGCGGTACGCACCGCGCACGCGCCCCTCACGGCGATCTGACCTTGCGAACTCTGGCGGATCCGCTCTCAGGAACCTTCGAAAATTGACGTCCGGAATGGTCTTGCGGGATCCCGGCTTCAGGAGCGCCAGTCGTGGCGGGCGAAGGTGAACTCGGGGGGCTGCTTGGCGAAGAAGCCCTCCTGTCCGCGGACGATCTCGCTCGCATACGCCTCGGCCAGCCATCCGCCGGCTGCGGGATCCGGGTCCTCGCCGCGCAGGATCCGCTTGGCCCCGGTCTGGCTCAGCGCGGAGCGGCCGGCGATCGTCGCCGCCATCTCCCGTGCCGTATCGAGCGGGGTGTCGCTCACCCGATGGATGAACCCGAGGTTGAGCGCCTGGTCGAAATCGATGATCTCCGCCGTGAGCAGGAAGTACGTCGCCCAGGCATCCCCGATGATCCCGGCGAGCCGCCGAGTGGGTCCGGGCGGGTAGACGAGTCCGAGCTTCGCGGCGGTGACCCCGTAGATCGTTCCGGGTGCCGCGATCCGGACGTCGCAGGCCGCGGCGAGCTCGGTGCCGCCGCCCACGCAGTTGCCCTCGATCGCGGCGATCGTCGGGACATCCACGGCGGCGAGCGCCTCCTCGGCCTCGGCGTTTGCCGCCCAGAAGTCCGCCAGAGGCACATCGAGATCCCCGATGTCGGACCCGGCGGAGAAGTGCCCGCCGGCCCCGGTGAGGATGAGCACCTCGATCCCGGGGTCGGCGTCGATCGCGGCCATGATGTCCGGCAGCGCCAGCCACATCTCGCGCGAGAGCGCATTGCGCTTGGCCGGGCGGGACAGGACGAGGGTCCCGACCCCACCGGAGACGGTGAGATCGAAACCCTCGACCAGTGCGTGATCGTTCACGCTGCTCAGTCCGACTTCGTCGGGACCGAGCGCTGCTCCTCGCCGTCGTAGGCCGACAGCGGGCGGATCAGCGCATTGGAGGCCTGTTGCTCCATGATGTGCGCCGTCCAGCCGGTGATGCGGGCCATGACGAAGATCGGCGTGAACTGCGGGGTGTCGAAGCCCATGAGGTGGTAGGCCGGGCCCGACGGGTAGTCGAGGTTCGGGTAGATCCCCTTGCGCCCGACGAAGTCCTCCTCGAAGGCGTTGTACAGGTCGAGGAGATCGGTCGCGCCCTTGGCCTCGACCATGTCCTCGAAGGCCTTGCGCATGGTGGGCACGCGCGAGTCGCCGTTCTTGTAGACGCGGTGGCCGAAACCCATGATCTTCTCTTTGTTCTCGAGCGCCTTGTCGATCCACGCCGAGGCATTGTCGGCGGTGCCGACCTCCTCGAGCATCGCCATGACGGCCTCGTTGGCACCGCCGTGCAGCGGTCCCTTGAGGGCGCCGATCGCACCGGCGACCGCGGAGTACATGTCCGAGGTCGTCGAGGTGATGACGCGGGCGGTGAACGTCGAGGCGTTGAAGGAGTGCTCGGCGTAGAGGATCATCGACACGTCGAAGCAGCGCACGACCTCCTCGGCCGGCACCTCGTCGAAGACCATCTTGAAGAAGTTGGCCGCGTAGCCGAGGTCCTCGGTCGGTGCGACCGGGTCGAGGCCGTGGCGACGGCGGTGGTCGACGGCGACGATCGTCGGCAGCTGGGCGTACATCCGCTCGGCCTTGGCGAGGTTCGCCTCCGGCCCCTCGACATCGGCCTCCGGGTCCACGGCGCCGAGGTAGGCCGCCGCGGTCTGCACGACGTGCATCGGGTGGCAGTCGGTGGGCAGGGAGAGGATGAGATCGATGAGCTTCTGGTCGATCGCGCGCTGGCCGCGCTCCCGGGCGGTGAACTCCGCGAGCTGCTCGGGCGTCGGCAGCTCGCCGTGCCAGATGAGGTACGCGACCTCCTCGAACGAGCAGTTCGCGGCGAGCTCCTGCACGGGGTAGCCGCGGTAGGTCAGCGAGTTGGTCTCCTGCACGACCTTGGAGACCTTCGTCGTGTCGACGACGACGCCGGCGAGGCCCTTCTTGATGTCCTGATCGGTCACTGGTGACCCTCCTGAGAGAAGTTGAAGACGGCGGCGTCGAAGTCGTTGTACGCCGCGTAGTCGATGGTTTCGTAGAGGTCGGCCCGGGTCTGCATGCCGTCGAGCAGCGTCACCTGGGTGCCGGTGTCGCGGATCGTCTGCAGTCCGGACTTGATCGCGCCCATCGCCAGGCGCAGCGTGGTGACCGGGTAGATCACCAGGCGCACGCCGGTGTCGGCGAGCTGCTCGGTGGTGAACAGCTCGCTCTTGCCGAACTCGGTCATGTTCGCCAGGATCGGCACGTCGACGGCCTGCGCGAAGGTCTCGAACTCGCCGAGGTCGCGCATCGCCTCGGGGAAGATCATGTCCGCCCCGGCATCGATGTAGGCCTTGGCCCGGTCGATCGCGGCGTCGAGGCCCTCGCCGGCGCGGGAGTCGGTGCGGGCGCAGATGACGAAGTTCTCATCCCGCCGACCCTTGACGGCCGCGGAGATCCGCTTGACCATCTCCGCGGTGCCCACGACCTCCTTGCCGTCGAGGTGGCCGCACCGCTTGGGGTTGACCTGGTCCTCGAGGTGCATGCCGGCCAGGCCGGCGTCCTCGAACTCCTGCACGGTGCGCGCGACGTTCATCGCCTCGCCCCAGCCGGTGTCCGCGTCGATGAACGTCGGCAGGTTCGTCACCCGGGAGATCGCCCGGCCGTGGTCGGCGACCTCGGTGAGCGTGGTCAGGCCGATGTCGGGCAGCCCCTGCGCCGCGGAGAACGCGCCGCCGGAGATGTAGATGCCCTCGAAGCCGATCTGCTCGATGATCTGGGCGTTGATCGGGTTGATCGCACCCGGGAACTGGACGATCTCACTGCCGGCGAGCAGTTCGCGGAACCGCCTGCGCCGGTCGGCGGGTGTGGTGGTGGCTCCGAGCATCTCAGAAGATTCCCTTCGATCCGGTGTGCTCGAGGCCGTCGACCGCGAAGCTCAGCTGCGCGACGTCGTCGGCGCCGAGGTTCTCGAGGTTCTGGGCGAGGTCGAGGAACCGGTCCTGCTCGACGTCGGACACGATGCCGTCGGCCAGGGTGCGGAACTTCTCGACGTAGTTCGCCCGGGCGAACGGACGCGCACCGTGCGGGTGGGCGTCGGCGACGGCGATCTGGTCCTCGATCACGGAGCCGTCCTCCATCTCGACGACCACACGACCGCCGAAGGCGATCTCGTCCGGGTCGGTCGAGTGGTAGCGGCGGGTCCACTCGGGATCCTCGGTGGTGACGATCTTGCGCCACAGCTCGACGGTCTCCGGGCGGCCGGCGCGCTCGGGGGCGTAGGACTTCTCGTGGTGCCAGCCCTGGTCCTCCATCGCGACGGCGAAGATGTACATGATCGAGTGGTCGAGGGTCTCGCGCGAGGCCTTCGGGTCCATCTTCTGCGGGTCGTTCGCCCCGGTGCCGATGACGTTGTGGGTGTGGTGCGAGGTGTGGATGGTGATCTTGCGGATCTTCGACTTGTCCTCGATCTGCGCTCCCATCCGGCGGGCGAGGTCGATGAGCGCCTGCGCCTGGTACTCCGCGGAGTGCTCCTTGGTGTAGGTGTCGAGGATCGCGCGCTTGGCCTCGCCCCGGCCCGGCAGCGGCACGGTGTAGCGGGCCTCGGGCCCGGACAGGATCCAGGCGATGAAGCCGTCCTCGCCCTCGTAGATCGGGCTCGGGGCGCCTTCGCCGCGCATCGCCCGGTCGACGGCCTCGACGGCCATCTTGCCGGCGAACGCTGGGGCGTGGGCCTTCCAGGTCGAGATCTCGCCCTTGCGGGACTGGCGGGTGGCGGTGGTGACGTGGAGCGCCTGCTGGATGGCCTGGAAGGTCACCTCGGTGGGCAGGTGGAGGAGCGCGCCGATGCCGGCCGCGGCGGACGGGCCGAGGTGCGCGACGTGGTCGATCTTGTGCTCGTGGAGGCAGATGCCCTTGGCGAGGTCGACCTGGATCTCGTAGCCGGTGGCGATGCCGTTGATGAGGTCCTTGCCGCCGATGCCCGCGTGCTGGGCGACGGCGAGGATCGGCGGGATGTTGTCGCCGGGGTGCGAGTACTCCTTGGCGAGGAAGGTGTCGTGGAAGTCGAGCTCGCGCACGGCCACGCCGTTGGCCCATGCGGCCCACTCCGGTGAAACGCGCTCGCTCAGCTGCAGGCCGAAGACCGGGGCACCGGGCTTCGTCGGGTGAGTCTGCGCCTGCTCGCGCGCGTGGGTGGGGGCACCGCGCCGAACCGAGGCGGCCGCGACGGAGGCGTTGTCGATGATGCGGTTGATGACCATGTCGGTGACGTCTGCGTCGACCGCGACCGGGTCAGAGGCGACCTCGGCGATCTTCCAGGCCAGCTGCTCTTCGCGCGGCAGGTCCTCGGAGCTCTTGTAGGTCCGGACTTCGTGATTGATCATGGAGATTCTCCTCGTGTCGACGTCGACCGCGGACAGGGCGGGCGCGGGTGTTCGGCGAGCGGCCGTCCCTTCCACTCTATGCCCTGGGTGCAGGCGGGTGTGCTCCGGGCAACAATGTATCTCGATATCAAGATACTTGGTGCGCGGGCGACTCGGCAACCCCGCCGGGGCCCAGGGGAACCGCCTTCCTTCCCCGCGGCGGTCGCGTGTGACAGCATGAAACCATGACGCGCACCGCACTCGACTACGACGACAACTGGCTCGAACCGGACGAGCTCGCGAGCATCCGCCGCCGCATGCCGATCACCTATGTCAACGCGGTGCCGGTGCAGCTCGGCGACCACGGTCAGGTGACGAAGGTGGGCCTGCTGCTGCGCACGCTCGAGGACGACGGCTCGCTGGGCCGGGAGATCGTCGGCGGCCGGGTGCGCTACCACGAGCCGCTCCGCTCGGCGCTCGTGCGCCATGTGGAGAAGGACCTCGGCCCGCTCGCGCTGCCGCAGATCCCCCCGGCGCTGACCCCGTTCCACGTCGCGGAGTACTTCCCCACGCAGATGGGGCCCTCGCCCTATCAGGACCCGCGCCAGCACGCGGTCGCCCTGTGCTACATCCTGCCGGTGCAGGGCGAGTGCTCCCCGCGCCGCGATGCGCTCAGCCTCGACTGGCTGACCCCGGCCGAGGCGATCCGCGAGGACGTCGTCGCAGAGATGTGCCACGGCCAGGAGCACATCGTGCGCGCCGCCCTGGCCCACCTCGGCATCCTGCCCTGAGGCTCTGAGGCGCCGGGGTCTGAAGGTCTGGTGGCCTGTTGACTGATGGCCCGGTGGCCTGGTGGCCTGGCGGCCTGAGGTCGTGAGGTCCTGAGGGCTATTGGTCCGTCGGCTGATGGCCTGGCACAAGGGTCCCGGCGCCCTCGTGCGCAGCCCGCCCCGTCGAACTGCGCGGTATCCGAAATCGAGCGCGCAATTGCGCGTCAGGTTCCGGATACCGCGCAGTTCGTCCACGGGTCCTCTCGTCCACGCGTCCATGGGTCCACTCGTGCATGGGCTTTCTCGTCCATGGGTCCGCGCACGGACTGCGGGTGCTGCGTCCCTGCGCTATGCTCGTCCTCACGACAGGGGAGCGCCACCAGGGCGCTGAGAGTGCGAGCATCGCAGACCCTCGAACCTGACGCGGTTCATACCGCCGGAGGAAGTCGAGTCTCTTCATCCCCTCCTGCCATTCACAGGAGGATCCACCATGGCACCTTCATCGTCATTCCCCGAACCCGCGGACCGGGTTCCCGCGGAGACTGCTCCCGCGGACACTGCTCCCGCGGACACGGCTCCGTCCCCGGCCTCGAACGCAGACGCGCATTCGCCCACCCCTGAACCGGACCCCGCACCGCCGAGCCGTCTGCGCTGGCGGGTCGTCGACATCGTCGTCGCCTCGGTGCTCGGCGTCGCGGTGGGCGTCGTGTTCTGGGTGTGGTCGACGGCCTGGTCGACGCTCTCGCTGCCGTTCCTCGCCTTCCCGCCCGCCGCGGGCCTGCTCACCGGCGTGTGGGTGCTCGCCGGTCCGCTCGGCGCGATGATCATCCGCCGGCCCGGCGCCGCACTCTACTGCGAGATCCTCGCCGCCGCCGTGTCCGCCGTGCTCGGCACCCAGTGGGGCATGCAGGTCCTCATCTCCGGCGCGCTCCAGGGCCTCGGCGCCGAGCTCGTCGTCCTCCTCCTGCTCTACCGCCGCTTCGGACCGGTCGTCACCCTGCTCTCCGGACTCGGGGCCGGACTGTTCCTGGGCCTCGGCGAGAACCTCATGTACAACACCGAATGGCAGCCGGCCTGGCAGCTCGTCTACCTCGCCGCGGCCGGCGTCTCCGGGCTCGTGCTCGCCGGGGGCGGCACCCTGCTGGCTGTCCGGGCGCTGCGCCGCACCGGGGTGCTCGCCCCGCTCGCCTCCGGCCGCACCGCCGCCGAGGTGTGAGCCGGCCGATGCGCACCACCGGCCGCCCGGCCCCGGCAGTGAGCACCTCCCGGGGGCCTGCGGTCATCACCGCCCGCGGCTACGGCTGGCGGCACGCCGGCCGGAAGGCGCCCGCGCTCGCCGACATCGACCTCGCCGTGCCCGCCGGTCAGCGGGTGCTCCTCGTCGGCGCCTCGGGCTCGGGGAAGTCGACGCTCCTCCACGCGCTCACCGGGGTGCTGCCGGCCGACTCCGGGCACCACACCGGGGAGCTGCTCGTCGACGGCCGTCGCCCCGATCCGGCGCGCGGCCGCTCCGGGCTCGTCCTCCAGGACCCCGAATCCCAGGTGATCCTCGCCCGGGCCGGGGACGACGCGGCCTTCGGGATGGAGAACCTCGGGGTCGACCCCGCGGACATCTGGCCGCGCGTCGACGCCGCGCTGCGCACCGTCGGCCTCGGTCCGGGCGGAGGGACCGTTGCCGAGGCGCGGGCCCGGCTCACCCGCACCCTGTCCGGCGGGCAGAAGCAGCGCCTCGCGCTCGCCGGGGTGCTCGCGATGGAACCGGGGCTCATCGCACTCGACGAGCCGACGGCGAACATCGACCCCGCCTCGGCCCCGGTGCTGCGCGATGCCGCGCTCCGCGCGCAGGCGGTCACCGGGGCCACCCTCCTCGTCGTCGACCATCGCGTGGACCTGTGGTGCGATCACGTCGACCGCGTCGTCGTCCTCGACCGGTCGCGGATCGTCGCCGATGGCACCCCGGACCTCCTCACCGACCCCGGGCTCCGCGACCTGCTGCGCACCGCAGGCGTCCGCATCCCCGGCACTCCCCCGCCACCGGCACGACGGCCCGCCGCCGGAGGGGAGGCGCTGCTCACCGCCCGCGACCTGGCCGTCACCCGTCCCGGCCGGCGGGAACCCGTCGCAGGCGGCATCGACCTCACGCTCTGCGCCGGCACGGCGACCGCGCTCGTCGGGCCGAACGGAGCGGGGAAGTCGACGACCGCGCTCACCCTCGGCGGGCTGCTGCGCCCGGCGGCCGGCGCGGTCTGGGCGACCGACGCGCTGCTCCGCACCCACCGGCCGGTCCCCCGCCGCAGGGAACCGGCCGCGTGGCGCTCGCGCGAGCTCGTCACCCGCATCGGCTCGGTGTTCCAGGAGCCCGAGCACCAGTTCCTCACCGACTCGGTCGCCTCCGAGCTCGCCTTCGGACTCCACCGGGCCAGGCTCCCCGAGGCGCGGATCCGGGACCGGGTCGAGGAGCTGCTCGGCGTGCTGCGCCTCGCGCACCTCGCCCGCGCCCACCCCCACACCCTGTCCGGTGGGGAGAAGCGGCGGCTGTCCGTAGCGTGCATGCTCGCCTGCTCCCCACCCCTGCTCGTCCTCGATGAGCCGACGTTCGGGCAGGATGCCGCGACCTGGGAGGGGCTGCGCCTGCTGCTCACCGCGGAGCTCGACCGCGGGACCGGGATCCTCCTCGTGTCCCACGACGAGCCGTTCATCGCAGCGCTCGGGGCGCACGAGCACCCCGTCGGGGCGCGCACGGCGGTGGGCGCGGCATGAGCACACGCGTGCCCCGGGCCACGCCGCTCGTGCGCTGCAACCCGGTGACCAAGCTCGCGGCCGGGTTCATCCTCATGTTCGCCGTCCTGCTCAGCGTCGACGTCGTGTCCGCTGGGGTGCTCCTCCTGCTCGAGCTCGCGCTCCTGCCGCTCGCCGGCCTGCCGTGGCGCACCGTCGTGGGCCGGACGTGGTTCCTCCCGATCATCGCGCTCACCGGCGGCTGGAGCACTGCGCTGTTGGCGGAGAAGACCGGGGCGACCGTCGTCGACCTCGGTCCGGTGCTCCTCACCGCGGACTCGCTCACGGCCGGGGCGGCGATCGGCCTGCGCACCATGGCGCTCGCGCTGCCGGCGGTCGTGCTCCTCGCCACGATCGACCCCACGGATCTGGCCGACGGGCTCATCCAGAAGCTTCGCGTGTCGGAGCGCTTCGCGCTCGCGGCGCTCGCGGCCGGGCGGCTCGTCTCCCTGTGGATCGCGGAGTGGCAGGTGCTGCGGATGGCGCGGCGGGCGCGCGGGGTCGGCGGTTCCGGGCCGCTGTCCCACCTGGGCGCGTTCTTCCCGGTGATGTTCGCCCTCCTGGTCCAGGCGATCCGTCGCGGCACCCGCCTGGCGATGGCGATGGAGGGGCGCGCGTTCGGGGCCCCGGGCCGCACCTGGGCCAGGACCTCGCGCTTCGCCGCGCGCGACCTCGGGCTCCTCGCCGGGGCACTGCTCATGGCCGCGACCGCCGTGGGCGCGGCGATCGCGACGGGCTCCTGGAACCTCATCGTGTGAGATGCGCCCGGGGCGCGGGGGCGTGGGGGGCGCGGGCGGTGAGGCGCGGCTGACCGAACTGCGGAGTATCCGAAAGCAGGCGCGCAATTGCGCGTCGCGCTCTGGATACTCCGCAGTTCGACAGTGAGGGCGCGCGAGTGAGCGGCCAGGTGAGGGCGCGGGTCCCCGGGTGGCGGGCGCGGTCGCCCTAACGGGTGATGAGGGCGACGCTGTGGGCGACGGTGAACCAGGCGTCGGGGCCCTCGCCCCAGGTGCGCCAGCCGTCGGCGATCCGCTCGAGCTCCTCCTGGGAGGCGAACCCGTAGGCCACGATGTCCTCGGCGAGCGCGGTGCGTGAGACGCGGTCGGCCCAGGTCTGCGACCACCAGCCGCAGTCCTCCGGGTTCGCGAACACCCACGGCCGGGACAGGTAGTCGACCGCGGCCGGCCCGTGGCCGAGCACCCGCGGGGCCGCGGCGTTCGTCCAGGCGCGGAGGAACACCCCGGCATCGGGCTCGCCGCCGTTGCGCCGGGCCGTCTCCCGGTAGAGCTCGAGCCAGCGGCTGATCTCCGGGGACTCGGGGTGCCAGCGGAAGCCGGCGTAGTCGGATTCCGTGACGGACACGGTGCCGCCCGGGCGGACCACGCGGATCGCCTCGGCGAGTGCGGTCACCGGATCCGCGACGTGCTGGAGCACCTGGTGGATGTGGACGGCATCGAAGAAGGCGTCCTCGAAGGGCAGCTCATGGCAGTCGGCGACGACGACGTCGATCATGTCGACGCCGCGCCGCTGCGCCTCCGCACGGGTGAGGGCGGCGCTCTCCTCGGCCCGCTCCACCGCGGTCACGTGCGCCACGTGCCCGGCGAGGTCGCAGGTGATCGTGCCGGCGCCGGAGCCGATGTCGAGGATCCGCATCCCGGGCTCGAGGCGTGCGAGCAGGTCCGGTGCGCAGCGCTGCGCGGTGCGCCACGAGTGGGAACGGATCACCGACTCCGCGTACCCGTGGGTGTACTTCGGCTGTGCGCTCATCGCAGCTCCTTCAGCAGGTCCTTGAACCAGGCCCGCCATTCCTCGACGGCGCCTGCGCTGCCCAGTCTGCTGATCTGGAAGGCCGCAGTGCTCCGCACATCCGCACTGCGGACAGCCTCCCGGCCGGATTCGCCCGCTGCGCCCTCGGCCTGCTTCCGATCGCGGGTCGGGGCCGTGGCGCCGATCGTCGCGGTCACGCGGGTGCCGTCGGCGAGCTTCGCCCGCCAGTACTGCCACTTCTCCGTGCCCGAGGTGGTGGGCTCCTCCGCGAAGTCGACCCCACCCAGCCCGGTGCGGCCGGCCATGAGGGTTTCGACGGCGGCGAGCACCTGTGCGGGGTCGCCGGGCAGTGTCTTCGACACGCTGACCTGGAAGGTGCCGTCGCTCACCTGGCCCGGGAGGCGGCGGCCGATCTGCTGCTCAAAGGCGACGGCGGCGCTCTGCGCCCACCAGCCGGCGTTGTCGACCTTCCCCCGGAACAGCGTGTGGGCGGCCGCGGCGAGCCCGGCGTGATCGGTGTCCGCACCGCCGGCGGCATCGAGGGCGGCGCTGATCTCCGACCACGGCAGGCCGGTGGCGGATTCGATGGCGGCGGTGCTGCCGGGCCGGGTGGTCATGGCGTGCGGTCCTCCGTGGAGTGGGAGAGGCGTCGTGGGACGGACACTGTGGGCCGGGCGCTGGGAGCCGGGGGACGGGCGCCCCGGGATGGGCACTGCGGCTCGGGATGCTGCAGGCTGCGGTGCAGGAGCCGCGGGAGCCGCCCCGCAGGCGCGGCGGCCGCTCGTGCGGACGGGCTTCCGACCCGCTCAGCGTCCGGGGGTGGCGATCGCGACGAGGAAGTCGCCCGGGTCGGTGAAGGGGCGCAGCGTCCATGTCGAGAAGCGCTGGACCAGCGTGAGCCCGGCGGCGGCGAGGTCGGCGTCGAAGTCGTCGAAGTCGTAGCCGCGGCCGGCCCCGAACCCGCACACGAGCCTGCCGTCGGGGCGCAGCGCACCGGCGAGGTTGCCCATCACCGCCGAGCGGCTGGTCGGGTCGAGGAAGGTCATGACGTTGCCGGCGGAGACGATGACGTCGAAGCCGGGCCGGTCGCTCTCCGGGGCGGCCTCCGGTCGTCCGAGGAGGTCGGTGGAGGCATGTGCACCGAGGTCCCGCATGTCCCGCCCCTCGTCGAGCGCGGCGAAATCGAAGCGGGCGAGGTCCCCGACGTACCAGTCCGCGCCGGGATAGGTCTCCTGCGCTTCGGCGATGAGGTAGTCGTCGAGGTCGACGCCGACGACCTCGTGACCGCGCTCGGCGAGGTATCCGCCCACCCGGCCGGTGCCGCAGCCGGCGTCGAGGATCCGACTGCCGCGCTCGGCGAGCGCGTCGACGAACCGCGCCTCCCCGTCGAGGTCGAGCCCCTGGGCGGCGAGGTCCCGCCAGCGCTGGACGTAGCGCGCGGAGTGCTCCGGGTCCCGCTCCCGCATCTCGTCCCACCTGTGCGTGTAGCTCATGGCGCCATCCTACGGACTCCCGCGGACACCGCCGAGGGACGTGCGGGCCGGCTGCGCACGGCGCCCCGTCCTGCCCTCGCCCTTTCCCGCCCTCAACCCAGGCCGCCCTCACCTCGGGTTGACCTCAACCCAGGCAACCCAGGCCGCACTCGACCCAGGCCCAACCTGCCCTCGCCTCGGGCCGGGTGAGCGCGGCGGGTCAGTCGGCGGCGAGGCTGAGCTCGGTGAAGACCTCGCCGAGCACGTCGACGACGTGGGCGATCGCCGGCTGCTCGGCCATCCGCTCGTGCACCATGATGACGATCCGCCGGCCGCCGGCGGCGATCCCCGGGACCAGCCGCGCGGTGCTCGGCGCGAGCGACATCATCACCGGGGTCGCGAGCGTGTAGCCCATGCCGCTGCCGACCATCGCGAGCGCCACCGCGGAGTCGACGACGATGTGGGATTCGCGCGGCGCGAAACCGAGCTCCGCACACGCGAAGCGCATCGCGCGGCCGAAGGTCGACTCGTTGCGCGGCAGGATCCAGGACGCGGCGGCGAGCTCCTCCACGGTGGGGTCGGGGAGGTGGGCGGCGGCCACGACGCCGAACCGCTCGGAGCGCATGGTGTGCATGAGGAGTCCGCGCTGCGGGGCGAGCGGGGAGGACGGGTAGTCGATCCCGATGCCCACGTCGATCCGGCCCTCGAGCACGGCCGACTGCATGACCTCGACGTCGACCTCGCGCGCCTGCAGGCTGATGCCGGAGCCGGAGAGCTTGGCGGCCGCCGGGCCGAAGGCCACGACCGAGGCGGAGCCGAACACCCCGAGCGTCACCCCGTGGAGACTGCCCTCCACCCGTCCGCGCACCGCCTGGGCCGCCTGCTCCTCGGCGGCGAGCACGGCGCGCGCCCGGCCGAGCAGAAGCTGCCCGGTCTCGGTGAGCGCGAGCCCGCGGCCGGACTGCACGACGAGGTCGGTGCCCACGACCCGCCGCAGGGCACTCATGTGCTGGCTCACCGCCCCGGGCGTGTAGCCGAGCACTCGGGCGGCAGCGGTCATCGTGCCGTGGTCGGCCACCGCGACGAAGGTCCGCAGCTGGCCGAGAGTCCAGTTCATCGAGCCCTGCATCGTGCTCTGCGCCATCCCCGCTCCTTCTGACCACCCAGGGGGCGACACCCTATCCATCAAGCGTCGGCACGGGGACTGCCCACCGGCCACCGCCCACCAGCCGACCCTGCATCAATCCTATGCGCGATTCAGTATCACTGATAGCACTGTTGACGTTCTATCGCTTGTCTGAACCTCGCCGAGACCGCACGATGAAGGAACAGTGATCTCCGTCACAGGAGACGGCTCCGGGTGGCATGGATCGCTGTGCACCACGGATCTCCGTCACCGCACGGGATCCGAGCAGCGCACGACCGCACCCGGTCGCCGCGCACAGTTCCCTTCGCAGCGGGAGGACCGATGACCACGGGATCGACACCCCAGGTGGCCCCGTCCCATGCCTCCGTCGTCGTCATCGGCGGCGGCATCATGGGCGCGGCCACAGCGCACTACCTCGCCGAGGCCGGAGTCGAGGACGTCGTCCTCGTCGAACGCGACGAGCTCGGCAGCGGCTCGACCTCGAAGGCGGCCGGCGGGCTCCGCTCGCAGTTCTCCGACGAGGTCAACATCGCCCTCGGGGCGCGCAGCCTCGAGACGTTCCGCCGGTTCGCCACGGACTTCGACCACGACATCGACCTCGTCACGAGCGGCTACCTGTTCCTCCTCGACAACGACGAGGACGCGGCCGCCTTCGAGCGCAATGTCGCACTCCAGCAGTCGCTCGGCCAGGCCTCGCGGATGGTCTCCGTCGCCGAGGCGGCCGCCCTGTCCCCGATCATCAGCACCACCGGCCTGGTCGCCGGGGCCTTCAACCCGGAGGACGCCCACTGCACGCCCGAGGCGGCCGTCGCCGGGTTCGCCCGCGCCGCCCGCCGCCGCGGGGTCACCGTGTGCAAGCACACCGAGGTCACCGACATCCTCGTGGAGGACGGCGCGGTCACCGGGGTGGAGACGAGCCGCGGGCCGATCGCCACGGACACCGTGGTGTGCGCCGCCGGCGTGTGGTCGCAGGCACTCGGGGCGATGGCCGGCGTCGAGCTGCCGGTGACGCCGCTGCGTCGCCAGATCATGGTCACCGAGCCGGTCGACTTCGACGCCCGGTCGCTGCCGTTCACCATCGACTTCTCCACCTCGTTCTACTTCCACTCCGAGGGCGACGGGCTGCTCATGGGCGCGCCCGAGGTCGCTGACGTGCGCGAGTTCGACATGCACCGCGATCCCGAGTGGGCGGAGCACCTGTCCGGGCTCATCAGCCGCCGCGCCCCCGCGCTCGAGGACGTGTGCGCGCGCAGCGGCTGGGCCGGCCTCTACGAGTGCACCCCGGACCACAACGCACTCATCGGCTCGGCCGAGGAGGTCAGCGGCTTCCTCTACGCCTGCGGGTTCTCCGGCCACGGCTTCCTCCAGGGCCCGGCCGTCGGCGAGGTCATGCGCGACCTCTACCTGGGCCGACAGCCCTTCGTCGACGTCAGCCCGATGGGCGTCGGCCGCTTCAGCACCGATGAGCTCCGCGTCGAGCTCAACATCGTGTGAGCGCCCGGGTCGGCCGAGCCGCGGGGCACCTCGGCGCCGAGGTGCCCCACCGGCAGGGCACCTCGGCGCCGGTGATCCCGCACCCCGAACCGGCTCCCTGTGAGCCATGACACGATGACAGCAGACCGCTCCACGACCGTGAGCACACCGCTCCAGAGAGGACACACCATGACCGCTCCCGACTCCACGACGACCGCCCTCCCCACCGAGGACGCGATCATCGACCTCGCCCGCAGCGGCCTGTCCGCGTGCGGCGCCGACCTCGACGCGCTGCTCGCCGGCGGCGCCGAGGCGTCGTCCACGATCACGCTCCGCTCCCCGATCACCGGCCAGGTGCTCGGGCAGATGGCCGCGGACACCGCGGAGTCCGCGACAGACACGATCGGGAAGGCGCACGAGGCGTTCCTCGCCTGGCGCGACGTGCCCGCCCCGGTGCGCGGCATGGTCGTGCAGCGCTGGGGCCAGCTCCTCACCGAGCACAAGGAGGACCTCGCCAAGCTCGTCACCCTCGAGGCCGGGAAGACCCCGTCCGAGGCTGCGGGCGAGGTGCAGGAGATGATCGACATCTGCGAGCTCGCCGTCGGCCAGTCCCGGCAGCTGTTCGGCAAGACCCTGCCGAGCGAGCGGCCCGGCCACCGGCTCATGGAGACCTGGCACCCGCTCGGCGTGGTCGGCATCATCTCCGCCTTCAACTTCCCCGTCGCCGTCTACTCGTGGAACACCGCGCTCGCCCTGATCTGCGGCGACTCCGTGGTGTGGAAGCCCTCGGAGGTGTCCACGCTGTCGGCGGTCGGGGCGAACGCGCTGCTGACCCGCGCGATCGAGGAGAAGGGCGGCCCGGCCGGCCTCAACGGGCTGCTCGTCGGCGAGCGCGCGATCGGCGAGGCGCTCGTCGACGATCCGCGCGTCGAGCTCCTGTCGGCGACCGGCTCGGTGCGGATGGGCCGCGAGGTCGGCCCGCGGGTGGCGCAGCGGTTCGGCCGCTCACTGCTCGAGCTCGGCGGCAACAACGCCGCGATCGTCACCCCGAGCGCGGACATCGATCTGGCGCTGCGCGGCGTCGTGTTCGCCGCAGCCGGCACCGCCGGGCAGCGCTGCACGACGCTGCGCCGCCTCATCGTCCACTCCGACATCGCCGGCGAGCTCGTCGACAAGATCGTCGCCGCCTACGGCACGCTGAGCATCGGCTCCCCGACCGCCGAGGGCGTGCTCGTCGGACCGCTCGTCAACCAGGCGTCCTACGAGAAGATGCAGGCCTCGCTCGAAGCCGCACAGGCGCAGGGCGGCGAGGTGCTGTGCGGCGGCACCCGCGTGCTCGCCGATGCCGCGGCCGACGCCTACTACGTCGAGCCCGCCGTCGTGCGGATGCCGGGTCAGACGGAGATCGTCGAGGACGAGACCTTCGCGCCGATCCTCTACGTCATGGAGTACACCGACTTCGATGCTGCGATCGAGCTCAACAACGCGGTGCCGCAGGGGCTGTCCTCGGCGGTGTTCACCTCCGACCTGTCCGAGGCGGAGCGGTTCATCGCCCGCTCGGACACGGGGATCGCGAACGTCAACATCGGCACCTCGGGTGCGGAGATCGGCGGGGCGTTCGGCGGCAACAAGGAGACCGGCGGCGGGCGCGAGTCCGGCACCGACTCCTGGCAGGCCTACATGCGCCAGGCGACGAACACCGTCAACTACTCCGGCGAGCTGCCGCTGGCCCAGGGCGTCGAGTTCCTCTGAGCCGGGGCTCCCGGGCAGGCGGGCGCGGTTGCCCCGTTCCCGGGCAGGCGGGCGCGGTTGCCCCGTTCCCGGGTAGGAGGGGTTCCCCGTCCCCAGGCAGGCGGGCGCGGTTGCCCCGTTCCCGGGTAGGAGGGCTCCCGGTTCCCGGGTAGGCGGGGCTTCCGGGGCATTCCAGTGCGGTTCCCCGGTTACCGGGTCATTCCAGTGCGGTTCCCCGATTCCAGGGTCACTCCAGTGCGGTTCCACGATTACCGAGTCACACCAGTGCGGATACTCGCCGGTAAGCGCACTGAACCGACTCAGGAACACCTGACGCCGCTGCGTTCTGCGGCCCACCGATGCCGCCGCTCCGTCCGGGAGCGGCGGCATCGTCGTGTCCGGGTGCGCTGTCGAGTCCGAGGTGGACCACCGAGTTCGTTGGCCCCCGTCCCCGAGGCGGATCGCCGGGTCCGAGGTGGTCGCCTCGCCCGCGGCGGGTCGCTGCAAGGTGGTCGCCGGGCCCGAGCCGAGGTGCCGTGTCCGGGGTGCGTGCCAGACTGAGGGCCATGGCATACACCTGCACCGAATGCGGTCATTCGAACCCCAAGTGGCTCGGCCGCTGCCCCCAGTGCCAGGCCTGGGGCACCCTCGAGGAGACCGGCCCGGCCGCCACGTCCGTGCGCACGAAGGCGAAGGCCGCCCCGGCCGGCCGTCGCGCCGCCCCCATCACCGGGGTCGACGGCACCCTGGCTCGTGCCCGGCCCACCGGGGTCGGCGAGTTCGACCGGGTGCTCGGCGGCGGCCTCGTGCCCGGCGCGGTGATCCTGCTCGCCGGCGAGCCCGGGGTCGGCAAGTCGACCCTGCTGCTCGACGTGGCCGCCCGGGCGGCGCGCGCCTCGGCCCGGGCGCTCTACGTGTCCGGCGAGGAGTCCGCCGGGCAGGTGCGACTGCGCGCGGAGCGGATCGGCGCACTTGAGGACTCGCTCCTCCTCGCCGCGGAGACCGACCTCGGCGTCGTGCTCGGGATGATCGATTCGGAGAAGCCCGACCTCCTCGTCATCGACTCGGTGCAGACTCTCGCCTCGAGCGATGTCGAGGGCGTGCCCGGCGGTGTCACCCAGGTGCGCGAGGTCGCCGCCGGGGTCATCCGCGCGGCCAAGGACCACGGCATCCCGACGATCCTCGTCGGCCACATCACCAAGGAGGGCACGGTCGCCGGGCCCCGCCTGCTCGAGCACCTCGTCGACGTCGTGTGCTCCTTCGAGGGCGACCGGCATTCGCGGCTGCGCCTGCTGCGGACCACGAAGAACCGGTTCGGCCCCGCGGACGAGGTCGGCTGCTTCGACATGACGGAGACCGGGATCGAGAGCCTCGCCGATCCCTCCGGGCTGTTCCTGTCGCGGTCGAACACGCGTGCGCCGGGCACGTGCCTGGCGGTGAGCCAGGAGGGCCGCCGGCCGATGGTCGTCGAGGTGCAGGCGCTCGTCGAGGAGTCCGCGGCGGGCAATCCGCGGCGCACCGTGAGCGGTGTCGACGGCAACCGGGTGGCGATGAACATCGCGGTGACCTCGAAGTACACCAAGCTCGGCAAGCACGACGTGTTCGTCGCGACCGTCGGAGGGGTGCGGGTGAGCGAACCGGCCGCGGACCTCGCGGTGTGCCTGGCGCTCGTATCCGCCGCCGTCGACCGCCCGCTGTACTCGCGACTCGTGGCGATCGGTGAGATCAGCCTGTCCGGGGAGATCCGCAATGTCCCGAACGTCGGACTCCGGCTGGCCGAGGCCGCCCGGCTCGGGGTGACGAACGCCGTCGTGGCGCGCGGGGCGCTGGAGAACGTCCCGGTCCCGGCGGGGATGCGGGTCAAGGAGTGCGAGACGGTCATCGATGCGATCGACGTCGTGCTCACCGGCGCCGAGGAGACCCGGCCGGTGTGGAAGGGCAGCCGCGCACCGGGACAGGAGGCACCAGTGTAGGTGGGCGCGGTGTAGGTGGGCGCGGTGTAGGTGGGCGCAGGCGCAGGAGGTGTGAGCGCAGGCGTGGCGCCGGGCGCAGAAGTCGTGGGTGCGCGCTTGAGTTCCGACCCCGACCCCAGCGGGGTGGTCGCTCGCGTGCCGCCGCCGACCGCAAGCCGGGTTGTCGGTATCGATACAGTTTCGAACCCCATTCGTTACCTGCAGCACCGGTCGTGCCGCACCCCTGATCGATAGGCTGGAGGGGTCCTCCCCCTTGCTCCGAAAGGCCTTGCCGGTGCGCACCCATTCCAATCCGCACATCCTCGACCCCCAGTCGGAGGAGGACCGGGCGAGCGGCGATCTGCTCCTCTCCACCCTCGCCGCGGCCGCCCCCGGGACGGAGCTCCGCGACGGCCTCGAGCGGATCCTGCGCGGGCGCACCGGTGCGCTCATCGTGCTCGGCAGCTCGCGCACCGTGGAGTCGATCTCCACCGGCGGCTTCCCCATCGACATCGAGTTCTCCGCCACCCGGCTGCGCGAGCTCGCGAAGATGGACGGGGCGATCGTCCTCGACCGCGGCGCCTCGCGCATCCACTCCGCCGGCGTCCAGCTGCTCCCCGACCCGGCGATCGACACGACCGAGTCCGGGACCCGCCACCGCACCGCCGAGCGCGTGGCCAAGCAGACCGGGTTCCCGGTGATCTCGGTGAGCCAGTCGATGCAGATCGTGCAGATCTACGTCCACAACTCCCGGCACGTCCTCCAGGTGTCCGACCGGATCCTGTCCCACGCCAACCAGGCCCTCGACACGCTCGAGCGCTACAAGGCGCGGCTCGACGAGGTCACCGGCACGCTGACCTACCTCGAAGTCGTCGACCGCGCCACGCTCGCCGACGTCCTCGTCGTCCTCCAGCGCCAGGAGATGGTGCGCCGGATCTCCGCGGAGATCTCCACCTACATCCTCGAGCTCGGGCAGGACGGACGGCTCGTCACGCTCCAGCACGAGGAGCTCATGGGTTCGTTCGGCAACGTCCAGTTCAACCTGCTGCGCGACTACATCGATGCGATCCCCGAGCACGGGGAGATCGACGACGTCATGCGCAACCTCTCCCGCCTGTCCGGCAGCGAGCTCGTCGACATCGACGTCGTCGCCCGCTCGATCGGCTCCTCGGCGGCGAGCGAATCGCTCGACCGCCACGTCTACCCGCTCGGCTACCGGGTGCTGTCCTCGATGCGACGCGTCCCCTCGCTCGTCGTCGAGCGGCTGGCCGAGCACTTCGGTCGCTTCACCGAGCTCCTCGCCGCCGACGTCACCGAGCTCAAATCGGTCGAGGGCGTGGGCGAGCACCGGGCACGGATCGTGCGCGAGGGCCTCAACCGGATCGTGGAAGAGGCGACCGAGAGCTGAGGCCCGGCGCGGCTCCGGTCACTCGCCGGTGTCCTCCTCGCCGGAGTCCTCCTCGACGGATTCCTCGGACGGCTCCTCGGTGGGCTCCGGGGCGGTGATCTCGAACTCGACGGGTTCGCTCTCCGTCTCCCCCAGCGAGGTCACGAGCTCGTACTTCCCGCCCTCGAAGCCCTCGGCCATGCGGTTGCAGTTCTTGTCCACGGGCTCCACGGTCCACTTGAGCGCCGCGCGCTTCTCCGACCCGGCGGCGAACACGACCTCGGCCTCGGCGGCGTCGCCGTCGGCCTCGGGGTCCGCGCAATACTCCGAGCTCCACACCGTCTCCCCGTCCTTGCGGACGGTGAAGGTCTGCTCGCTCGTGCCGACCGCGATCCGGCAGGCGGCGTCGTGGGTGTTCGTGACGATGAGCTCGAGGGTGGCGCTCGCCCCGGGGTCGTAGGACTTCTCATTGGTCGCCGCCCCCACGGTCACCGCCTCCGTCGGGCAGGCTCCGCTCGCGTCGTCGCCGGTGGGCATGGGCGCGGTGGGCTCCGCGGTCTCCGTCGGCTCCGCGACGGGGGCGGGATCCTCGGACGGGGACCGCAGCGCCTGGACGATGACGATGGTCGCACCGACGACGACGGCGAGGATGATCAGACCGAGCACGGCCACGGTCATCCGGCGGCGACGGTACACGGCATCCATGCCCTGTCCGCCGCCTCCGCGCCCGCTGCCCGAGCCGCCTCCGGTCGCCGAGGTGCGCGCACCTCGGGCCCGGTTCGCGGCCGGTCCGGCGCCGGGCGAACGGGGGCCGGTGGACGTGCGGCCACTAGACTGCGCTGAGGGGGAGCGCCCGCCTGCCGAGCCGCTGCTCCGGCCGGTGCCGCTCGCCTTCCCGGTGCCGCGGCGCGATCCGCCGGCAGCGGACTGACCCCCGCGGCGCCGGGCGCCGGAGGAGCCGGATGAGCGCGGGGGTTCGGAACCAGGACCACGGGTCGAAGGAGACATCATCTCGAGAGTAGAACGCCGGGCCGCGAACACCGCCCAGACACTCCGGATCCCGCACGAATCCCAGCTCGCACGGGTCCGGCGCACCGTCGTCGACTGGTTCGCCGCGCACGCCCGCGACCTGCCGTGGCGGGCGGAGGGCACCTCGGCATGGGGCATCCTCGTGAGCGAGGTGATGTCCCAGCAGACACCGATGGTCCGGGTCGCGCCGCGCTGGACGGAGTGGATGCGGCGCTGGCCCACCCCGGCGGACCTCGCGGACGCCTCCCCCGCCGAGGTGCTCCTCGCCTGGGACTCGCTCGGCTACCCGCGGCGCGCCCTGCGGCTGCGCGACACCGCGCGGGCGATCGCCGACGACCACGACAACGCGGTTCCGGTGGGTGAGGCGGCGCTGCGTGCACTGCCCGGGGTCGGCGACTACACCGCCGCGGCGGTCACCGCGTTCGCGCACCGACAGCCTGCAACCGTGCTCGACGTCAACATCCGGCGGGTGCTCGGCCGGGTGTTCGCCGGCCGCTCGCACCCGACTCCCGCACCCACCCGGGCCGAGCGCGACTGGGCCGCGGCCCTTGTGCCGACTGAGGAGCACGTCGAGTGGAACGCCGGGCTCATGGAGTTCGGGGCGCTCGTGTGCACCTCGCGGAACCCCGCGTGCGAAGAGTGCCCGTTGCAGGCCGAGTGCCGGTGGTTCGCCGCCGGGCGGCCGGCGGACGCCGGGCGGAAGCCCACGACCCAGGCCTGGCACGGCACGGACCGGCAGCTGCGCGGGGCGATCATGGCCGTGCTCCGCGCCGCCGGGCCGCCAGGCGCTGACGGTTCAGGCGCGCCGGCCGAGGCTGGCACCGCAGCCGGCGCGAACGAGGCGGCGGGATCCGATGCAGCAGCCGCGAGTGAGACTGCGCCGGCCGGGGCGGAGAAGGTGAGCGGCGTGGCGCGGGCGCTCCTCACCGCGGGCACTGCGGACCTCGACGCCGAGGCGCTCGCCGCGCTGCCCGACCGGGTCGAGGCGGCGGTGCTGCGGGTGCGGGAGCTCGGGGACTCCGAGCGGGTGGACCGGCTGGTGCGCGCGCTCGTCGCCGAGGGACTGGCCGCGGAGTCCGGCGGCGTCCTCCACCTCCCGCAGTAGCGGTGCGGGCAGGCGCGTGGGCAGGCGGGTGCGGGCAGGCGCGTACGGGTCAGAGGTGCTTGAGCATCCGTGAGTTGCCCAGGGTGTTCGGCTTGACGCGGGCGAGGTCGAGGAACTCGGCGGTGCCCTCGTCGTGGGAGTGGAGGAGCTCGACGTAGACCTCGGGCGACACCGGGGTGCCGGAGATCTCCTCGAAGCCGAGCGATTGGAAGAAGCGGGTCTCGAAGGTCAGGCAGAACACGCGGGAGACCCCGATGTCCCGGGCGTCGGCGAGGATCTGCTCCATGAGCGAGCGGCCGATGCCGCGCCCCCGGTAGTCGGGGTGGGTGGCGACGGTGCGCGCTTCGGCGAGGTCGTCCCACAGCACGTGGAGGGCCGCGCAGCCGACGACGACCTCCTGCGGCCCGGAGCGGTCGACGACGAGGCGGAACTCCTGGAGCGACTCGAAGTAGTTCACCGGGTCCTTCGCGACGAGGATCCGCGCCTCGGCGAGCGGCTCGACCAGCCCGCGGATCGCCTTGACGTCCGGGGTGCGCGCGCGGCGGATGAACAGTCCGCTCGGCAGTTCCCGGGCCTCGGGCAACGGCGGCGTCCCGGGGTCGAACCCGGCCGCAGCGGTCACCTGGGAGGCGGTGGCCCGCTCATGCGTGGTGGCCCGCTCATGCGTGGTGGGCGCCTCGGACACGGTGGGCGCCTCGGTGGCGGTGGTCGCCTGGGGTGCCGTGGTCGCCTCGGGCACGGTGGTCCGCTCGGGACCGGAGATCGGTGGCGTCGCGGGGTCGGCAGGCATTCCTCCATTCAACACCCGAGACTGCAATTTCCCAAGGTTCCTGAGAGCGGATCCGCCAAATAGCGCAAGGTCACGGTGCCTGAGCTCGGGCCGGCGAGCAGCGACGGAACGTCGACGCCGGGCCGTCGCTGCCGTGCCGGCTCCGCCGACTGCGCGGTATCCGATGATCGACGCTCAATTGCGCGCTCCGTTCTGGATACTCCGCAGTCGGTCGGTGATGGATCGGCCGCACCCGCTGCCGCATCCACCGCGCGCACCGAACACAGCGCGGACGCACCACCCGTTGCAGCACCCACCGAATCGCCCTCGACACAGCACCGACGCCGTACCCGGCACTCAGTAGACCCACCCGATACGCAGCACCGACGCCCCAACGCCGTCCTGACACAGCAGAATCCTGCGGTTCCGTTCTCAGGAACCGCAGGATTGTGCTGTATGAACCGCGAGCCGACCGGACGCAGCGGGCCGAGCTCAGCGGGCCGAGCTCAACCGACCAGACTCAATCGGCCGGACTCAGCCGACGGACCTCAGTGGGCCGGTTCAGAGGGTGCGCTCGGCGCCTCCGGCCGCGGCCCCTCCGGCGGGACCCTCGGAGGAGTCATCCGCATCCGGGTCCGCGTGCGAGGTGGCCGCCGCGTTCGCGACACCGGCCTCCGGGATGGCCCCGCTCACGTCCTCGGACTCGTCCGCGCCCACGGTCACCGGCACCCGCTCGGTGTCGCGGCCGTCGAACGTGAACTTGGCGTCCGCGCCCTCGCCCTCGACATCGACGAACACCGTCTGGCCCGAGTGCAGCTCGTCGAACAGGATCCGCTCCGAGAGCTGGTCCTCGATCTCCGACTGGATGGTGCGGCGCAGCGGGCGCGCACCGAGCACCGGATCGTAGCCGCGTTCGGCCAGCAGGTTCTTGGCCTCCTGGGTGACCTCGACCTTCATGCCCTTGTCCGCCAGGCGCTCGTCCAGGCGGGCGAGGAACAGGTCGACGATCCGCACGATCTCCGGCTTGCTCAGCTGCGGGAACACGATGGTGTCGTCCACGCGGTTGAGGAACTCCGGCCGGAAGTGCTGCTTGAGCTCGTCGTTGACGCGCTGCTTCATCCGCTCGTACGAAGTGGAGGTGTCCCCCTCGATCTGGAAGCCCAGCTGCTGACCCTTGGCGATGTCGCGCGTGCCGAGGTTCGTGGTCATGATGATGATGGTGTTCTTGAAGTCCACCTCACGACCCTGCGAATCCGTCAGACGCCCGTCCTCGAGGATCTGGAGCAGCGAGTTGAAGATGTCCGCGTGCGCCTTCTCGACCTCGTCGAACAGGACCACGGAGAACGGCTTGCGCCGCACCTTCTCGGTGAGCTGCCCGCCCTCCTCGTAGCCCACGTAGCCGGGAGGCGAGCCGAACAGCCGCGACACCGTGTGCTTCTCCGAGAACTCGCTCATGTCGAGCGAGATCAGCGAGGACTCGTCGCCGAACAGGAACTCCGCGAGCGCCTTGGCGAGCTCGGTCTTGCCGACGCCCGTGGGCCCGGCGAAGATGAACGAGCCCGAAGGCCGCTTGGGGTCCTTGAGGCCGGCGCGGGTACGGCGGATCGCCCGGGACACCGACTTGATGGCGTCCTGCTGACCGATGATCCGCTTGTGCAGCTCGTCCTCCATGCGGAGCAGCCGCGCGGACTCCTCCTCGGTGAGCTTGAAGATCGGGATCCCGGTCGCCGAAGCGAGCACGTCGGCGATGAGCTCCTCGTCGACGATCGCGGAGCCGTTCTTGGCGCCGGAGCGCCATTCCTTCTCCGCCTCGTCGTGCTTGGTCTGGAGCTTCATCTCCGCATCGCGCTCGTTGGCGGCGAGCTCGAAGTCCTGCGCGTCGATCGCCGCCTCCTTGCGATGGCGGGCCTCGACGATCTGCTCCTCGAGCTCCTTGATCTCCGGCGGGGTCGACAGCCGCGAGATCCGCAGCTTCGCGCCGGCCTCGTCGATGAGATCGATCGCCTTGTCCGGCAGGAACCGGTCGTTGACGTAGCGGTCGGAGAGGTTGACGGCTGCGGCGAGCGCACCGTCGGTGATCGTCACCTTGTGGTGCGACTCGTAGCGGTCGCGCAGACCCTCGAGGATCTTGATCGCGTCCGACAGCGAGGGCTCCGGGACCTGGATCGGCTGGAACCGGCGCTCGAGCGCGGCGTCCTTCTCGATGTTCTTCCGGTACTCGTCGAGGGTGGTCGCACCGATCGTCTGGAGCTCACCGCGGGCGAGCATCGGCTTGAGGATCGAGGCGGCGTCGATCGCGCCCTCGGCCGCGCCGGCACCCACGAGGGTGTGGATCTCATCGATGAACAGGATGATGTCGCCGCGGGTGCGGATCTCCTTGAGGACCTTCTTCAGGCGCTCCTCGAAGTCACCGCGGTAGCGGGATCCGGCGACGAGCGAGCCCAGGTCGAGCGTGTAGAGCTGCTTGTCCTTGAGCGTCTCCGGCACCTCGTCGTTGACGATCGCGGCGGCGAGGCCTTCGACGACGGCGGTCTTGCCGACGCCGGGCTCGCCGATGAGCACCGGGTTGTTCTTGGTCCGGCGCGACAGCACCTGCATGACCCGCTGCATCTGCTCCTTGCGGCCGATGACCGGGTCGAGCTTGCCCTCGCGGGCGGCGGCGGTGAGGTTGCGACCGAACTGGTCGAGGACGAGCGAACCCGAGGGCGTGCCCTCCTCGCGACCGCCGGCGGCCACCGGCTCCTTGCCCTGGTAGCCGGAGATCAGCTTGATGACCTCCTGGCGCACGCGCCCGAGGTCCGCGCCGAGCTTGACGAGCACCTGGGCGGCGACGCCCTCGCCCTCGCGGATGAGGCCGAGGAGGATGTGCTCGGTGCCGATGTAGGTGTGGCCGAGCTGGAGTGCCTCGCGGAGGCTGAGCTCGAGCACCTTCTTGGCACGCGGGGTGAACGGGATGTGGCCGCTCGGGGCCTGCTGTCCCTGGCCGATGATCTCGGTGACCTGTTCACGGACCTGGTCGAGCGAGATGCCCATGCCTTCGAGCGCCTTGGCGGCGACGCCCTCGCCCTCGTGGATGAGGCCGAGCAGGATGTGCTCGGTGCCGATGTAGTTGTGTTTGAGCAGCTTGGCCTCTTCCTGCGCCAAGACCACTACGCGACGGGCACGATCTGTGAACCGTTCGAACATTTGCCCCTCCTCGGTCTGTTGATTCCTTCGACTCTAACCACCGCTCGCGGCGATTTATTGCGGTTTCGCGGTCAGCCGAAAGGGATTCGGCTCACGGCGTAATCGCCGGGTGCGGCGGCGGGAATCCGCATGACCGCGCGGGGTGATCGTGGGATGAGCGCGAAGTGGGCGTGGGTGATCCGCCGTTCCCGAGGCGCGGGCCGGCTCGGGCACAGACCGCAACCCGCCGTACTGCGGAGTATCCGAGGATCGACGCGCAATTGCGCGTTCCGTTTCGGATACTCCGCAGTTCGACGAGGCACTGCGCAGGGAGGGGCGACGAACGGGCCGGCCCTCGCGAGGAGGACCGACCCGTTCGATGAACCGTCCGCGGTGGCGCTGCGGTTCAAGTACTGCGCGTAATTCAGTGCGCGGCGTCGTAGGCCTCGAACACCTCGGCCGGGATGCGGCCGCGGTCGGAGACGTCGTGGCCGTTGGCCTTGGCCCAGGCGCGCACCGTCGAGGTGTCCGCGCCGGTGCGCGAGGAGGCACCTGCACCGCCGCCGGTGCGGTGACGACCGGTGGAACGCTGGCGGGAGGCCACGCGGCGCGCCTTCTCGATGTACGGGGCGAGGGCCTCGCGCAGCTTGGCGGCGTTGGCGCTGGAGAGTTCGATCTCGTAGCTGTGCTGGTCGAGCGAGAAGCTCACGGTCTCCGCGGCCTCGCTGCCATCGATGTCGTCAGTCAGCATGAGTTTCATTTCACGAGCCATGTTCGGGGTCCTTTCGGGAGGTCGATTCGACCGGCACGGTGGAGTCGTGCGCAGGCGAATCGGATGCATTCAGTGCGTCGTGAGTCGGATCCGCTCCGGACGAACGGAGATCATTCGGATCACCCGTGGATTCCGGGGACTCACCCGCGGAATCTTCGTTCTCCGAATAGAAACGGTCCATCTCCCTCCGTTCGATGCTGTCGGCGCGGACCACGGAACGGATGACGTACCAGAAGAGCAGTCCGACACAGATCGAAGGAAGGAGGACTTTGACGTATTCCATAATGAATCCTAACCGACGAATACCGCCGCGGCGAATAGAGAGCTGAAATATGATCTGGACAACACGGTTATTCTCCCACCGCGTGATGAGCACTTCATGTGACCGCGCGCCGCATATGCTCGAATGTGCATATCATGGAACGCCGCATCCGGCCCGGATCGCGCCGATAAACCGCACCTGAGGCGAATGCACTCTGCGCGGGATATCGGCCGCCACCATCGATCACCTCGCAGTTGTGCGGGTCACCGCAGAACGCAGAACCGGATAACCGGAATTCGCAGTGTCGCTGACCACAGGGCGATCCATCTGACGATGAAGCGGAGTCCGCTCACTTCTCGAGCGGCTTGACGAGCGGGAAGAGCACCGTCTCCCGGATCCCCAGCCCGGTGAGCGCCATGAGCAGACGGTCGATCCCCATGCCCATGCCGCCGCTGGGCGGCATGCCGTACTCCATGGCCATGAGGAACTCCTCGTCCACCGCCATCGCCTCGTCGTCGCCGCGCGCGGCGTCGCGGGCCTGCGATTCGAAGCGCTCGCGCTGGATCACCGGGTCGATGAGCTCCGAATAGCCGGTGGCGAGCTCGAATCCGCGCACATAGAGATCCCATTTCTCCACCACGCCCGGCTTCGAGCGGTGCTCACGGGTGAGCGGCGAGGTGTCGAGCGGGAAATCGACGACGAATGTCGGCGCCCACAGCCGGTCGGAATAGAAGTGCTCCCACATCTCCTCGACGTATTTGCCGTGGCTGCGGAACACTCCTTCGAGATCGATATCGTATTTCTGCGCAATCTCCGCGAGCCGCTCCACGGTGGTCTCCGCGGTGATCTTCTCACCGACCTCCTCGGACAGCGAATCGTACATGCTCACGACGGCCCATTCGCCGCCGAAATCGTATTCCGTGCCGTCGGACAGGGTGACCTGGAGCGAACCGGTGGCATCGCGGGCGGCATTCTGGATGAGCGTCTTCGTGAGATCCGCGATCGAATGATAATCGCCATATGCCTGATAGGCCTCGAGCATCGCGAATTCCGGGGAATGCGTGGAATCCGCGCCCTCATTGCGGAAATTGCGGTTGATCTCGAACACGTTGTCGAGGCCGCCGACCACCGCCCGCTTGAGGAACAGCTCCGGGGCGATCCGCAGGAACAGCTCCATGTCGTAGGCGTTCATGTGGGTGGAGAACGGCCGGGCGGCGGCGCCGCCGTGGAGGGTCTGGAGCATGGGCGTCTCGATCTCCATGAAGCCGGTGTCCGCGAAGGTGCGGCGCAGGGAGATCATGACGTCGGAGCGGAGCTTGACCGCCTGGCGCGCGGCGTCGCGGGTGATGAGGTCGATGTAGCGCTGGCGCACCCGGGTCTCGTCGGTGAGCTCGGTGTGGAGCGCGGGCAGCGGACGCAGGGCCTTGGCCGCAAGCTGCCATTCCGAAGCCATGACGGAGAGCTCGCCGCGCTTGGACTTGATGACCCGGCCGCGGAGGAACACGTGGTCGCCGAGGTCGACGTCGGACTTCCAGGCGTCGAGCCGCTCCTTGCCGACCTCCTTCTGCGACAGCATGCCTTGGAGGCGGGTGCCGTCCCCGGCCTGCAGGGTGACGAAGCAGAGCTTGCCGGTATTGCGGAAGAACACGACGCGGCCGGCGACGGCGACGACGTCCTCGGTCTCCTCCCCGTCCTCGAGCGCGGGGTACGCCTCGCGCACCTCGGCCAGGGTGTGGGTGCGGGGCACGTGGACCGGGTAGGGCTCCTGCCCCTCCTCGAGCAGCCGGACGCGCTTGTCCTTGCGGATCCGCAGCTGTTCGGGGTCGAGGTGGTCCGGGGCGTCGGCCGGGGCAGCACCGGCCTGGGCGGGATCGAGTTCTGGCATGGCTCCAAGGCTACCGCGTGCGGTGCGCCCGGCAGGAATCCGCGGTTCCCGAGGCGCCCGCCGGCCTGGCAGGAATCCGCGGGTCCCGAGGCGCCCGCCGGCCCGGCAGACCACGCGCAGTCCCGGCCGCCCGGCCGGAATCAGAGCTTCTCAGCTCTCGAGGAGCTCGATGATCTGCAGGGCCTTGGCGTCGTCGATCGTGCCATTGCGCAGGGCACGGGCCACGGTCGCCCGGGCGAGCGCCCGGTACGTGTCCCCCACCTCGGTGGAGCCGGCCTCGACGGCCTGCTCGGAGAGCGCCTCGAGGTGAGCGCGCACGGTGTCGACGTCGCCGCGGCTCACGGGCCCGGTGAGCGCACCCGGCCCGGACTGCAGCGTGTTGTCGACGCTCGCGCGGAGCAGCGATGCGAGCACCCGCGGGGCGTCGTCGATGCCGAGCCCGGCGAGCACCTCGAGCGCCTGGCCGACGACCGCGACGGTGTGGTTCGAGGCGTGCGCGATCGCGGCGTGGTAGAGCGGGCGGTCGGCCTCGGCGACGACGATCGGCTCCGCGCCCATCTCGACGACGAGCGCCTGCCCGATCGGCAGCACGGTGCGGGCGGCGGTGACGGCGATCGTCGCCTCCTGCAGTCGCGGCAGGTCCATGCTCGTACCGGTGAAGGACAGCGAGGGGTGCAGGGCGATGGTGATGGCACCGGCCCGGGCGGCGGGCTCGAGCACCTCGGTGCCGAACCGGCCGGCGCAGTGCATGATGATCTGCCCGGGCTTGAAGCGGCCGAGTGCGGCGAGCCCGGACACGAGCTCGCCGAGCACGTCGTCGGAGACGGTGAAGAGGACGAGCTCGGCGCGCTCGACGACGGTCTCGATGTCGAGGACGGGCACACCGGGGAGCATCGCCTCGGCGCGGTCGCGGCTCGCCTCGGAGGTGGCGGTGACGCCGACGACGGCGTGACCGGCGGCCCGCAGCGCCCGGCCGATGACCGCACCGACCTTCCCGCAGCCGACGATGCCGACCCCGAGCCGGGTCTGATCCTCGAGATTCATCGCACTCCCTCCCCTGCCCGGAGCGTCCGCCGGGCCCAGTCCACACAGGCTACCGGGCGCCGACGGACGCAGTCGCCGTGGTGCGACTCAGGCGTCGAGCAGCCAGTCGTTCGGAGCGAACAGCTCGTAGTGGACGTCGGCGGCGGCGACGCCGCGCTCGTCCAGCTGCGTCCTGATGAACTGGAGGAACCCGTTGGAGCCGCAGATGTAGACGCTCGCGCCCTCCGGCAGCTCGACCGCACTGAGGTCCATGAGGCCTTCGCGGACCTCGCCCTGGAGCTCGGCGTCGGGGGTCCCGGTGCCGTACCAGGTGATCGCGGAGCCCTCGGCCAGACCGGCGGCGTACCCGGTGCGGGCGGCACCGAACGCGTCGACCTCGGCGGAGTCGTCGGCGTGGAGCGCGACCACGGTGCGGGCGGAACCGCTCGCGGCCAGGCTGTCGAGCATCCCGAGCATCGGGGTCACGCCGATCCCGGCGGAGATCAGCACGACCGGGTTCGTCGCCTGCGCGTCGAGCACGAGGTCGCCGGCGGGCAGGGTGACCTCGAGGGAGTCGCCCACCTGGACGTTCTCGCCGAGCCAGTTGGACACCTCGCCCTCGGGGGCGCTCTCCGTGGCACGGATCCGCTTGACGGCGAAGGACAGCTCGCCGGCCGCGCTGCCGCCGCGCACCAGGGAGTACTGGCGCAGCTGGCGGGCACCGTCGGGCAGGCGTGCGCCGACGGACACGTACTGCCCCGGGAGGTGCCCGGGCAGGTCCGCCGAGCCCTCGGCGGCGCGCACGGTGAAGTGGACGATGTCGCCGGGCAGGTCCCGGCGATCGACCACAGTGGTCGCACGGAACACGTCGCCGGGCTCCACCCGGGCCGAGCGGTAGAGGTCGTACTCGAAGTCGGTGAGGACGTCGGCCATGAGCCAGTACACGGAGTCCCAGGCCGCGGCGACGTCCGGGGTGACGACGTCCTCGCCGAGCACCTCGACGATCGCGGCGAAGAGGTTGTCGTGGACGATCTGGTACTGGTCCTTGGTGATGCCCAGGGACACGTGCTTGTGCCCGATCCGCGAGAGCAGGTTGACCGGGGCCGGGGCCTCGGGGTCGACGAGCATGGTGGCGAAGGTCGCCACGGAGGCGGCGAGCGCACGCTGCTGGGCACCCTGCTTCTGGTTGCCGCGGTTGAAGGTGTCGGCGATGAGCTCGGGGTGGGCCTCGAACATGCGGGAGTAGAAGATCGGGGTGATCTCGTTGATCTTCGACCCGACGAGCGGCAGGGTCGCCTTGATGATCTCCTCGTGCTCCGGGGTGAGGCCGATGGAGTCGAGTTCCTTCTCGTCGAGGTAGAGGTCGGACGTGCTCATGGATTCTCCTGAACTGTTGCGGATTCACACACCGCCGCCGGCGGCATGCCTGAGCTGGTGGAACATCTGTGGGGAGCGCGCGGGCACCGGGCCCGAGGCGGTCAGTGCCCGGGCATCGGACCGGGCCGGGCCCGAGGCGGTCGGTGCGCGGGCATCGGGTCGGGCAAGGCAGGGCAGGGCCGGGATCACGACACCGCTGCCGGTCTTCCGCAGTCCGGGCCGGCACGCTCGGAGGGAGGCACCGCAGGCCCGGGGTCGCCCGGCGAGCCGGTGAGCAGGGTCAGCAGCACGGGTCCGGTCGGGGAGTCGACGAGATCGCTGAGGCAGACCTCGTCGAGGACGGCGAGGAACGCCTGCTCCGCGCGGTCGAGAACGCTCTTGAGCCGGCAGTTCCCCCGCAGCGGGCAGGTCGAGCAGTCGACGACGGCGCCGACCCCTTCGAGCTCGCGGACGATCGAGCCGATCGGGCGGGTGCGGCCCTCCTCGGTGAGTGTGAGCCCTCCGGTGCGCCCGCGCCGTGAGGCGATGACGCCGGTCCCGGACAGTCGGGAGATCGCCTTCGCCAGGTGCGTCTCCGAGGCCTCGAGGCGCAGGGCGAGCTCGGCGGTGGTCATGCGCGTCCCGGCCTCGGCCGTGGCGAGCATCATGAGTGCGCGGAGGCCGAGGTCGGTGAACCGGGATACCTGCATGGCTCCACCGTACCTAATTCGGAGTCTGTAACTCCAATTAACGGAGCGGGCCGTGCTCCACAGCATTCGGCCCTCCGCTATGCGGCTCCATGACATCCGGCCCGCCCGTGTGCGCGTCGAGCGCGGCGCGGGCCTGCCGGGTGATCTCCGCGTGCTCGAAGAAGAACTCCTCCGCCGTCGCCGCCGTCTGGTGGCTCACCTGCGGCTTGACCGGGCCGGCGGTGGAGTGGAGATCGACGCTCGCGAGTCCGAGCGCTCGCTGGATGGGCCCGGCGAACATCCGCATCGACTGCACGCGGGCATGCGGCACGCAGTCGACGCGCCGGTCGAAGCGGCCGGAGCGGATGACGAGCATGCTGCCGGTGCGGACCCAGCCGTTGCGCCGGAAGGTCAGCGGGTCGAGCCAGCGCGAGGCCCGGTCCTGGTGGTGGAACAGCGCGGCGGCGGCGCGCGCCCCGGCATTCCCCTGCTCGGCATGCGGCCCCTCGACGTCCGGCTTCTCGGCACCCGGACCGTCGGCATCCGACGGTTCGGCATCCGCGCCCGGCGCGGGGCCGGCGTACATCGCCTCGACCATGAGCTCGCGGCCGCTCACGCCGTCGGGCACGTCCGGGTGCGGGAGGACGAGCCCGAGCATCATGAGGCTCTGGTCGAGCGAGCCGACGGGCAGCAGGGTCGTCGAGTTCTTCTCCCCCTCCTGCCCGGCGATCGTGTACTCGGCGCGCCACCAGCCGGGGCCGCGCCACAGCAGCGGCTGCGAGAGCCGCACCGCCTGGATCCGGTCGAGCGGGATGATGCGGCGCGTGGTCGTGGTGAGCCCGTGCGTCACGGCGAGCCCGTCGCGGGTGACGGCGACGGAGAAGTTCGATTCGTCGAAGGACTTCTTCACGATGCCGTAGGCGGCCGCGAAGAGCGGGATGATCGCGACCACGCTTCCGGTGATCGCCTCCCAGCGGCCGAGCACGGCGAGGACGACGAACCCGGCGAGCACCGCGAGGACGAACAGGAGCGTCACGAGGGTGCCGGTCGACAGCAGCCCGGAGAGCAGCACGGTGTGGGCGGGGATGCGGAGGATCCGGCCGTCGTCGTCGGCGCCCGCCCGCACCCGGTACGGGCTGAGCACGTCGGTGAGGGTGCCGCCGATGTCGCCGATCACTCCGGCCGCGGTCGGTTCGATCCGCGCCATGAGCCGGCTGCCGAGGTTCGCCCCCGGCGCCGAGGCGGCACTCGCCCGGCCGTGTCCGGCACCCGGCGCATGCGCGCTGCCCGTAGCACCCGCCGCGTGGCCTCCCGGATGGGCTCCGGGACCGCCACCGGGGCCGCCACCGGGGCCGAGGTGCGGGTCGGTCGGTGCCCCGGCGGCCGGTGGGCCGGCTCCCGGGCCGCCGGGGACCCCGCCCCCGGCACTCACGGCGTCGGGGCGGTCGGCACCGCCGGGATACGTTCCTCCGGGGCCGGCGCCGGAAGCGGTGCCGGGACCGACGCCATGTCCAGCACCAGGACCGGCACCGGCCGGGCCGCCGGCGAGGCGGCTGTCCTCGGCCGCACGGAGCGCCCGCACACGTTCGAGGAGCGCGTCCCGGAGCGCCTCGGCGCGGTCGCGGCCGAGGTATTCGAGGTCGACGGAGGAGTCCTTGCCGCCGGCGACGTCGAAGCGCAGCTTCGCGAGCCCGAACAGGCGCGGCACGAGGGGCTGGTTGATGTCGATCGACTGCACCCGGTCGAGCCGGGCGGTGCGCAGCTGCCGGTTGAGCAGGCCCTTGCGCAGGTAGATCGCCTCGTCGTCGATGTGGTAGCCGGTGCGCCGCCACACGAGCCAGTTGAGGAACCCGATGAGTGCGAGGAGCAGGATGAGGCCGCCGAGGATGCCGAGCACCGCGAGCGGGTGGGCGAACAGCCACTCGAGGAGCCCGCTGGTCCCGGTGAACCGGCCGGTGACGAGCTCCTGGAGGAACTGCTGGCTCTGCGCCAGGAGCACGCCGATCGCGGCGAGGATGAACAGCCAGCTCTTGAGTGCCGGGGTCAGGGGATGGACGCGCCGC
Source organism: Brevibacterium sp. CS2 (assembly GCF_005280295.1). Taxonomy (GTDB): domain Bacteria; phylum Actinomycetota; class Actinomycetes; order Actinomycetales; family Brevibacteriaceae; genus Brevibacterium; species Brevibacterium pityocampae. The sequence continues at coordinate 207,299 of NZ_CP040020.1, forward strand.
CACTCGGTGAAGTCGGGGGCCGAGGACCCCGGTTCAGGCGTTCCGGAGGCGGGCACCTCGCGGGCGGGCGCTCCGGGCTCGGGCACACGCGGTTCGGGCAGTCCGGGTTCAGGCGTTCCGGTCATCGGCGATCACAGCCCTGCGAGCCGGGCCTCGCCGCGGGCGGCGAGCGCATCGCGGAGGCGCTCGGCCTCCGCCGCGGGCAGTCCGGGGATCGAGGCGTCGGTGGCGGCGGAGGCGGTGTGGAGCTCGACGGTGGCGAGCCCGAACAGCCGCTCGATCGGCCCGGACTTGACGTCGACGAACTGCATCCGCCCGAACGGCACCACGGTGGTCGAGCGGAAGAGGATGCCGCGGCGGATGAGCAGGTCGTCGGGGCGCTCGGCGTACCCGAGCCGCCCGACCTGGCGGATGAGGACGATCGCGCTCCACACGAGGATGACGAGCCACACCGCGGCGGCGGCCCACATCCACGGACGCACGGCCTCGAAGATCACGCCGAGCACGACCATCGGCACGAGGAAGGGGAGCATCCCGATGAGCAGGCCGATGAGGTGGACCCAGATGAGCTTGCGGCTGACGGGGACGAACTCGATGTCGGTCATGCGGGATCGGCTCCTGCGGTGTCGTCGGGTGGCAGGGTGCAGTAGGACTCGACGATGAGCCCTACGATCATGAGGATCGCCGAGGCGGCGACGGCGAGCAGCATGCCGAGTGCGGCGCTCGCCCGCACCCCGGCGGCGCTGATGAACAGGTAGGCGGCGGCGCCGAGGTACCAGCCGGTGAGCAGGCTCCCGGTGAGCGAGGCGGCCTTGGCGAGCATCGCCGTGCGAGCGGCGGCGACGTGGTCGATGTCGCGGCTGCGGTCGCCGTCGTTCCACTTCTTGATCGGCCAGCCGAGGACGAGGAGGACGAGGGAGAGCACGATCATCCCGAGGATCGCCGGCCACGGCAGGCCGGGCAGCGCCTGGCCGAGCGACTCCCACACGTAGTGGAACGCGAGCGAGGCGAGGAGTCCGACGAACCCCCAGCTGAAGAGCTGCGTCGAGGTGGTCTGCTTCATCGCGCCTCCTCACTCCCGGGAGCCGGCTGCGGTGCCGGGGAGGTGGGCGGTTCCGGAACCGCAGGCCCCAGGGTGTCCGCGGTGCGCTCGACCCCGCCGGCGTCGGCGGCACGGGCGATCGCCTCGGCGAGGCCGACGGCCGCACCGGCGACCTCCACCCGAGCGCCGGGGGCGATCTCCTCCCAGGGGGCGAGGACGAAGGCGCGCTCGGCGGCCCGCGGGTGGGGCAGGTCGAGGCGGGGCAGCGCGAGGCGCGTCTGCTGCGCCGGGTCGTCGAGCTCGGCACCCGGTGCGGCATACCGGATGAGGTCGATGTCGAGGGTGCGCGGGCCCCAGCGGACGTCGCGGGTGCGGTGGGCGGCGACCTCGATCCCCTGGGCGACGCCGAGGAGTTCGAGCGGGGTGAGTGCGGTGTCGACGAGGACGGCGGCATTGAGGAAGTCGGGCTGCTCGACCCCGCCGACGGGTGCGGTGCGGTACACGTGGGAGGCCGCGGTGACGGTGATGTGCGGGTGTCTTTCGAGCGCAGCGACCGCGGTGCGGAGCGCGGTGAGCGGCTCGCCGAGGTTCGCCCCGAGGGCGAGGACAGCGCGCGCCGATCCCTCCCCCGCCGCGTCTCCGCCGCGCGCGATCCCGGCCTGCGCCTCACCGGTCCCGGCGGGCCGGCTGCCGGCGCTGCTCGCACCTCGGGAGCGGGTGACGGTGACGGACACGTCGGCGAAGGCGTGCGGGATCGGGGCCTGCGGCTTGTGGACGGTGACGGTGATCTGCGCGCAGTGGGCCAGGCAGCGGCGGGCGATCTCCTCCGCCACGCTCTCGATGAGGTCGAAGGGCTCCCCGGTGATCACCGCGACGGCCTCCTCGGCGAGCACCCCGTAGTCGACGGTGTCGGCGAGCGCGTCGCCGCGCCCGGCCGTGGAGAGGTCTCCGGGCACCTCGAGGTCGACGAGGAACTCCTGCCCGTCCGTGCGCTCATGGTCGAACACCCCGTGGTGTCCGAACGCGCGCAGCCCGGTGAGCCGGATCCGGTCCATCAGGGGACCTCGGAGTCCGGTCGGGTGCCGGGGGCCGGGCGGGAGGTCCCCGGCCCGACTGCCGCCTCCGGGCGCGGGGAGTCCTCCGCCCCGGCCGGGTCGAGCGGCAGCTCGGGTGCGCGGGCGGCGTGCTCGGCGAGCGCCTCGGCGACCTGCACGGCGATGAGGGAGCTGCGCGGTTCGTGGACGCGCACCGCCCAGGCCCCGGCGCGGGCGCAGTAGGCGCTGATCGCGGCGGTCGCTGAGTCCCGGTCGGTGTTCGTCACGCCGGCCGGGTCCTGCGGGTCGAGCAGGGAGGCGAGGAAGCGCTTGCGGGAGCCGGCGACGAGCAGCCGGAAGCCCATCCGGGTGAAGGCGTCGAGGCCGGCGAGGAGCTGCCAGTTGTGCTCGGCGTTCTTCGAGAACCCCAGGCCGGGGTCGAGGATGATGTCGGATTCGGCGATCCCGGCGGCGAGCGCGGCGTCGATCCGCTCGCTGAGCTCGGTGCGCACCTCGGCGACGACGTCGTCGTAGGTGTACTCCGCGTGGGCGTCGGTGAGGAGGCCGCGCCAGTGCATGAGAACGATGGGGGCGCCGGATTCGGCGGCCACGCCGAGCATCGCGGGGTCGGCGAGCCCGGCGGAGACGTCGTTGATGATGCGGGCGCCGGCGTCGAGTGCGGCCCGGGCGACGGCGGCGCGCATGGTGTCGACGCTGATCACCGCACCCTGCCGGGCGAGCTCGCGGGTGACGGGGACGACGCGGGCGAGCTCCTCGTCCTCGGGCACCCGGACGGAGCCGGGGCGGGTGGACTCCCCGCCGATGTCGATGATGTCCGCACCGGCCTCGAGCAGCGCGATGCCGTGGCCGACCGCCTGATCGAAGTCGAGCCAGCGGCCGCCGTCGGAGAACGAGTCCGCGGTGACGTTGAGCACGCCCATGATCTGCGTCCGCATCGGCTCACTTCCCAAGGATCAGGCTCATGGCCTCGGCGCGGGAGGCCCCGTCGCGCAGCTGGCCGCGCACCGCGGAGGTGATCGTCGAGGCGCCGGGGCGCTGCACGCCGCGCATCGACATGCACAGGTGCTCGGCCTCGACGACGACGATGACGCCGGCGGGGTTGAGGTGGGTGACCATCGCGTCGGCGATCTGCGCGGTGAGCCGCTCCTGCACCTGCGGGCGGCGGGCGTAGATGTCGACGAGCCGGGCGAGCTTGGACAGCCCGGTGACGTACCCGTCGGTGCCCGGGATGTAGCCGATGTGGGCCACACCGTGGAAGGGCACGAGGTGGTGCTCGCAGGTGGAGTACATCTCGATGTTGCGGACGAGCACCATCTCGTCGTAGCCGACGTCGAAGTACACGCCGAGCACCTCGGCGGCGTCGCGGCCGAGGCCGGAGAAGATCTCCTCGTAGGCGCGGGCGACGCGGGCCGGGGTGCCCTTGAGGCCGTCGCGGTCGGGATCCTCGCCGATCGCGGCGAGGATCTCCCTCACGGCGGCCTCGATGCGCGGCTGGTCGACCATGTCAGTGCACCGGGCCCTGGGGTCCGCTCTCCGGGGGCACGGGGCCCTGGGGTCCCTGCGGCCCGGCGTCCGGTCCCTGCGGCCCGGCCTGCGGGGGCACCGGGCCCTGCGGCGGCACGGGTCCCTGGGTGTCCGGAGGCGTGGGCCCGCCGTGCGGCGGCACGGTGCCGGGGCCTGCGGGTCCGGCCGGGGGCTGGGTCGGGCCCTGCGGGGGCACGCCGCCGTGGCCCTCGTGCGGGGGCTGCGGGTCGGCGCCCGGCGGGGTCGGGCCCGGCTGCACCGGCGGCTGACCGCCGGCACCCGGGGCGCCCGGCCCGTCGGGACCGGGGCCGCCCTGACCACCGGCACCCGGCGCGTGCGAGCCGCCGGCCATGACCTCGGGCTCGAAGGGGTTGAGGCGGCGCTCCGGGATCGGGATGGGGCCGCGCTCGGACACCGGGCGGTCGTCGTTGGCGAGCCACACCTCGCGCACGGGGCGTTTGGTGACGGGGGCGAAGATCGCGGCGAGCTCGTGCTGGTCGAGCGTCTCCTTCTCGAGCAGCTCGTGGGCGAGCGCGTCGAGGACGTCGCGGTTGGTCGTCAGCGCCCAGTAGGCGTCGGCGTGGGCTTCGTCGATGAGGCTGCGGACCTCGGAGTCGATGACCCTGATGGTGTCCTCGGAGTAGTCGACGCCGTGGCCGTAGCCCTTGCCGGCGAACGGCTCGGAGTTGTCCTCGCCGACCTTGACCATGCCGACCTTCTCGCTCATGCCGTACTGCGTGACCATCTTCCGCGCGATCCCGGTCGCCTTCTCGATGTCGTTGCTCGCCCCAGTGGTCGGGTCGTGGAAGACGATCTCCTCGGCCACACGGCCGCCCATCGCGTAGGCGAGCTGGTCGAGCAGCTCGTTGCGGGTGGTCGAGTACTTGTCCTCCGTCGGCATGACCATGGTGTAGCCCAGGGCCCGGCCGCGCGGCAGGATCGTGACCTTGGTGACGGGGTCGGTCTGGTTCATCGCCGCGGCGACGAGCGCGTGCCCGCCCTCGTGGTAGGCGGTGACGAGCCGCTCCTTGTCGTTCATCAGCCGGGTGCGCTTCTGCGGGCCGGCGATGACGCGGTCGATCGCCTCGTCCACGGCGTACTTGTCGATGACGGTCCTGTTCATCCGCGCGGTGAGCAGCGCGGCCTCGTTGAGGACGTTGGCCAGGTCCGCGCCGGAGAACCCGGGCGTGCGCTTGGCGACCATCGCGAGGTCGACGTCGGGGGCCAGCGGCTTGCCGCGGGAGTGGACCTCGAGGATGTGCTGGCGGCCCTTCATGTCCGGGGCCTCGACGGAGATCTGGCGGTCGAAACGGCCCGGGCGCAGCAGCGCGGGGTCGAGGACGTCGGGGCGGTTGGTCGCGGCGATGAGGATGACGTTGCTCGTCGCGTCGAAGCCGTCCATCTCGACGAGGAGCTGGTTGAGGGTCTGCTCGCGCTCGTCGTGCCCGCCGCCCATGCCGGCGCCGCGCTGGCGGCCGACGGCGTCGATCTCGTCGATGAAGATGATGCACGGCGAGTTGTTCTTCGCCTGCTCGAACAGGTCGCGCACGCGGGAGGCGCCCACACCGACGTACATCTCGACGAAGTCGGAGCCGGAGATCGAGTAGAACGGGACCCCGGCCTCGCCGGCGACGGCGCGCGCGAGCAGGGTCTTGCCGGTGCCCGGGGAGCCGTAGAGGAGGACGCCCTTGGGGATCTTCGCCCCGACGTCCTGGAACTTCTTCGGCTCGGCGAGGAACTCCTTGATCTCCTCGAGCTCCTCGAGGGCCTCGTCGACGCCGGCGACGTCGGCGAAGGTGACGTCCGGGTTCTCCTTGTTGACGAGCTTGGCGCGGGACTTCCCGAAGCTCATGATCTTGCCGCCGCCGCCCATCTGGGACAGGAGGAACCAGAAGATCGCGATGATGATGATGAAGGGGACGATGTTGAGCAGCAGGGTGGTGAGCCACGACTGGCGGGGCACCTCGTCGGTGTAGCCCTGCTCCGGGGCGGCCTGCTCCACGGCTTCGACGACGGCCTCGCCGCGGGGTTCGACGTAGTAGAACTGCACCTGCGTGCCGTACTCGCGGTCGTCGACGGTGAAGTCCTCGGTGAGAACAAGGTCGACGCGCTGGTCGTTGTCGACGATCTTCGCCTGCTCGACCTTGCCGTCGGAGAGCAGCTTGAGCCCCTGATCGGTGTCGATCCGCTGGAACCCGCCACCGGACAGCAGCATGGTGCCGAAGGACACGATGATGATGGCCAGGATGATCCATATCAGCGGCCCGCGCGCCAGCTTCTTGACGTCGGTGCCGCTCTTCTTGGTCTCGGCCATGGGTCCTCTCAGGCAGACGGATCGGTTCGGAGCACGGTCAGCCTACCCGAGTGGGTTGGGAATCCCTGTGACGGAGCGGAAGGGCTGGAGCCGCCAGGTGGCGGCGGACCGCAGCGCCGGTGGGCCACCGGTGCCGAGGCGCCCGCGCCTCGGCACCGTGCCTCGGCCTCGCGCCTCGGCCTCGTGCCGCGGCTCGCGGCCGCGGCGGGTCACTGGTAGACGTGCGGGGCGAGCGTCGCGACGAAGGGGACGTTGCGGTAGCGCTCGGCGTAGTCGAGGCCGTAGCCGATGACGAACTCGTTGGGCACGTCGAAGCCCACGTAGCGCACGTCGAGCTCGACCTTGACGGCCTCCGGCTTGCGCAGCAGCGTGCAGATCTCCACCGAGGCCGCGCCGCGGGAGCGGAGGTTCGACAGCAGCCACGACAGGGTGAGGCCGGAGTCGATGATGTCCTCGACGATGAGCACGTGCTGGTCCTTGAGGTCGGTGTCGAGGTCCTTGAGGATCCGCACGACGCCGGAGGACTTGGTGCCCGAGCCGTAGGAGGACACGGCCATCCAGTCCATCCGGACCCGGGAGTGGAGTGCGCGGGCGAGGTCGGCCATGACCATGACGGCACCCTTGAGCACGCCGACGAGGAGCACGTCCCTGCCCTGGTAATCGCGGTCGATGTCGGAGGCCATCTCGGTGAGGCGGTGCGCGATCTGCGCTTCGGTCACCAGCACCTTCTCGATGTCGGTGCCCAGGTCGTTCTGATCCACTGTGTCAGCTCCTCGGTGCTGTGCGCGATGCTCGGGGTCCGGTCTCAGCGTATCCCAGAACCGGTGGGGGCCGGCAGGCCGAGCAGGGTGAAGATCAGCCCTCCGCCGGCGGTCCGCCGCACCTCCGCGGCGCCGGGCACCGAGACCGCGCCGCGGCGCCGCCCGGTGAGCAGATCGTCGACCGCCTCGACGTGGTGGGCGCCGACCTCCTGCGCGGTGCCGGCGTGCTCGCGCAGCCAGTCGCGCAGCACCCGGGTGCGCACCGCCTGCGGGAGTCCGGAAGCGCTCGCGTGCACCTCCGGGCCCGAGGTATGGGCCGGGCGGGCGGCCGCCGCCTGCGCCTCGAGTGCGTCGGAGTCGGCGGCGAGGAGGGCGGCGGTGCGGGCGAGCGCGCGGGCGGCGCCGGGGCCGAGCTCGGCCTCGAGCACGGGCAGGACGCGGGTGCGGGCGCGGACCCGCGCGAACCGGGGGTCGGCGTTCATCGGGTCCTCCCATACGGGGATGCCGGAGGCGGCGCAGGAGGCCCGGGTCTGTGCGCGGGTGATGTCGAGGAGCGGCCGCCACAGGTACCCGGAGCGGGACCGCATGCCGGCCAGGGACCGGGCACCGGAGCCGCGCAGCAGCCCGAGGAGCACGGTCTCGGCCTGGTCGTCGCGGGTGTGCCCGGTGAGGATCGCCGCTGCTCCCCGGGTGGCGCGGATGCGTTCGAGGGCGGAGTAGCGGGCGGTGCGGGCGGCGGCCTCGATGCCGCCGTGAGCGGGGTCGACGGCGACGCGCATGGACTCGGCGGACAGGCCGAGGGCGGTGAGGCGCTCGACGACTGCGGCGGCGGTCGCGGCGGAGCCGTCCTGGAGGCCGTGGTCGACGACGACGGCGTGGAAGCGGGGAGCGGGTGCTGCTGGTGCGGAGTTCGGTCCCGGGTCCGGGCGGGTGCCGACAGCGGTGCCAGCTCCTGAGCGGAGGCTCGGTCCCGGGTCCGGGCGGGTGCCGAGGTGGGCGCAGGCGGCGGCGAGCGCCATCGAGTCCGCTCCCCCGGACACCGCGAGGACGAACTCCGGTGCGGGCTCCTGCTCGTGCGGCGGGGCCGGGGCCGCGACGGCGGGGTGATCCGGTGAGTCGGCGGGCGCCTCGGCGAGCAGGGCGCGCACCGCGTTGCGGATCTCCGCGGTGGCCCTGTCCAGGCGCGGCAGTCGACTTCCTGCCGACCCGGTCATCCTGCCGGTCCCGTCATCGCCGCCGCCTCGGCCGTGGTCCTGCCATCGGAGCAGCCTCAGGCGTCGCCGGGGCGGGGCACGCGGGCGAGCCAGAGTGCGGGCTCGGCGATCTCCGCCGCGCTCGGCAGGAGCTCGGGGGCCTCCCACACGGCGGCGAGCCCGTCGTGGCCGCGATCGCGGACGACGGCGCGGACGAACGCGGCACCGCGGGCGTACTGGGCGATCTTCTCGTCGATGCCGAGCAGCGTGGAGACGATCGCGCGGATCCCGGTGGCCGAACGCCTCCGCGCGTCGAAGGCCCGGCGGATCCGGCCCACGCGCGGGATGACCTTCCGGCCGACGGTGTCCATGAGGACGTCGGCGTGGCCTTCGAGGAGGCTCATGAGGGCGCCGATCTCCTCGACCGCGGCGGCCTGCTCCGGTCCGACGACCGCATCGAGGAGGCTCTCGCCCTCGCGCAGCGCATCGGGCAGGGCGCGCAGGCTGTCAAGGAACTCGTCGCCGGCCTCGGCGCCGAGCAGCGGGTTCAGCAGTCCGTCGATCCGGGAGCGCAGGTGATCGGCGAGCCAGGGCGCGGCGGCGAACTGGACGTGGTGGGTGCGCTCGTGGAGGGCGACCCAGAGCCGGAAGTCGCGCGGCGGGACGTCGAGGGCGTGCTCGACTTCCCACACGCTCGGGGCGACGAGGTAGAGCACCCCAGCTTCCCCGGCGAAGGGGTCGAACTGGCCGAGCACCCGGGAGCCGACGAGCGCGAGCGCCCCGCCGAGCTCCACCGAGGCCGTAGTGCGCGCCGAGCGGTCCCGCAGCCGCCGGAGCATGCCGGGGCCGCGCGAACCCTGGGGCACGGTCCCGCGCGAACCCTGGGGCACGGTCCCGCGCGAACCCTCGGGCCCGGTTCCACGCGAGCCGCTGGGTCCGGTCCCGGCGGTGCCGCCCGGCGTGGGCACTCCTCCGCGCGCCGTGCCGCGCTCCCGCGCCCCGCCGGACTCGCCCGGCTGCGCGCCGGAGAGAAGGCTCGCGAAGGTCTCCGCGTTGGCCTGCACCCAGCCGAGCCGGTCGACCACGCGGGTCTCCCCGGCGGCCAGGCGCACCCGGGCGGCGTCCTCGACCGCGGGCGCCAGGCGCATCGCGTCGAGGACGAGGTCGGTCGAGGTCTCCGCCGCCTCGCGGAGGTCGTGGACGAGGGCGCGCGCCTCGGCGGGGTCCGGCAGCGCGCCGGGCGGCATGAGCTCGCGGGCGGCAGCGGTGACGGCGGGGACGGAGATGAGGTTCACGGGCACCCGCAGTCGGCGATCGCGGTGACCGCCTCGTCGACGACCTGCCGGGCGCGGCCGGCGGTGCCGGGGTCGAGGTCGTCGGCGAGGATCGAGAACACGATGAGCCGGCCGTCGGCGGTGAGCACGGCGCCGGCGAGCGAGGTCACTGTGCGCAGGGTGCCGGTCTTCGCCGACACCTTCCCGGCGGCGTCCCGGGTGTCCTCGTCGAGGTAGCGGTCGAACAGGGTGCCGGACAGTCCGCCCACCGGCATGCTCGGCAGGAGGAGGGAGAGGTCGCCATCGGTGGCCGCGGCGGCCTGGAGGATCGTCGTGAGGTCGTGCGCGGAGATGCGGTTCGCGTAGTCGAGTCCGGAGGTGTCGGAGAGCTCGATCGAGCCGGTGTCGAGCTGCTGGGCGGCGAGCGCGTCGATGACCGCGGCGGGCGCCTCGGCGGCGGCCCCATGGCGGCCGAGGGCGAGCGCGACCTCCCGGCCGATCGCCTCGGACACGACGTTGTCGCTGGCGAGCATGAGGTGGCGCACCACCCCGGCGACGGGCGCGGACTCGACGAACGCGAGGTCCGTGGCGCCCTCGGGTGCAGGAGCGGGTTCGGCCGTGTCGACGGCGATGCCGTGGCCTTCGAGGGCTGCGGCGAAGGCGTCGAGCGCGACCTGGGCGGGGTCCTCCTGGCGGGGGGTGCCGCGCTGGGTGGAGGTGAGCCCGGAGTCGGTCATGAGGGGTTCGATGGGTGAGATGTAGCCGTTGCCGATGTCCGCGCGGTCCCAGCCGGGGTTGAACGCGGGCCCGGAGTAGCGGGAGAGGTCGGCGGCGACGGTGACGGTGTCGATGCCGGCCTCGGTGAGAGCGGCGGCGGTGTCCGCGGCGAGCGTGCCGAGCCCGGCGTGGCCCATGACGCCGTCGGGCTTCGACTCCCCGGTGCCCAGCAGCACGTCTCCCCCGCCCACGAGGTGCACCGTGGCGCCGGCGTCGGACTGGCCGGAGAGGCGGGTCTCGGTGCGGAAGCGGGTGTCGGCGCCGATCGTGCCGAGCGCGGCGGCGGCGGTGAGGACCTTGGTGACGGAGGCCGGGGTCTTGGCGCTGTTCTCATCCGCCGTGTAGAGCACCTCGTCGGTCATCGCGTCGCGGATGTCGATGCTCAACCCGCCGGTCATCCCGTCCTGGTCGAGGATCGGATCGATGCGCGAGGCGAGGTCCTGCGGGATCGGGGCGGACTCCGGCAGGGTGCTCACCGGTTCGGCGGGGGCCGCGTCGGCCTGGGGCTGCGGCAGCGCCTGGACGGTGATCGGCGGGTCGAGGGTGAGGATTCCGGGGGCCACGTCGAAGGCGTCGGCGGTCCCGTAGCCCACCAGCGCCAGAGCCAGGGCGCCGGCGGTGAGCGGCAGGGCACGCGAACGGCGCCGGTCGCGGCGCCGGGCGTCGCGGCGGCTGCCTCGGGTGTCCTCCACGTGACCGTCCTGTCCTGTCGTGTGCGCTGGCGTGCTGTGCGGTGGTGCGGGCCGGGCGGTCCCGGCGGGCACCTCGGGGAGCGGCACCGGTCCTGCGCCGCTGTGATGACGCGGTGCGCGGCGCGTGGACCGATTGCGGGCCGCGGCTCGCCCTTCATTATGCTAGTGGAGTCGCACAATGCTCGTGGCGCCGCACACAGCACGTCGTGCACCCCGTTCGCACATCATTTCTAGGAGTCCGCATGGAACTGCTCGCCACCGTCGAAATCCCCAAGGGTTCGCGCAACAAGTACGAGGTCGACCACGAGACCGGTCACGTCAAGCTCGACCGCTACCTCTACACCTCGATGGCCTACCCCACGGACTACGGGTACTTCGAGGACACCCTCGGCCTCGACGGCGACCCGCTCGACGTCATGGTGCTGCTCACCGAGTCGGTGTTCCCGGGCTGCGGCGTGGACGTCCGCCCGATCGGCATGTTCAAGATGACCGACGAGGCCGGGGGCGACGACAAGGTCCTCGCCGTGGTCGCCGGTGATCCCCGCTGGGACGCGATCCAGGACATCGACGACGTCGACTCCTTCACCCGCGACGCGATCGAGCACTTCTTCGTCCACTACAAGGACCTCGAGCCGAACAAGTTCGTCAAGGGCTCGAACTGGGTGGGCCGCGAGGAGGCCGAGGCGGAGGTCAAGGCCTCGCTCGAGCGCTTCCAGGCCGCCGGCGAGCCCTCCGAGCCCGACGACCGCGAAGGCCGCCAGGGCCGCGACGTCGAGTGAGCTGAGCTTCCGCTCCTCCGCTGAGGTGTCGATCCAGTGCGGTTTCCCACGGGAATCCGCACTGGATCGGCACCTCAGTCGCATTCAGGGATCAACCGGGCGCAGGTGCTCAGCCGGGCACGCACGAGAGAGTGACGCGCGCCACAGAAAGCGAGTTAGGGTGACCTAACTCACGGTCCGGTCCGCGATATGCGATTCTCGTGGCATGCATCTCGATCATGTCTCCTTCGCCAGCGAACACGACGGTCTGCAGGCCACCGCGGCCCGGATCTCCGAGAAGCTCGGGATCGAACCGTACGACGGCGGAGTCCATCCGCGGTTCGGCACCCGCAACCTCATCTTCCCGCTCGCCGACGGGCACTACCTCGAGGTCGTCGAAGCCCTCGAGCACCCCGCCGCACTGAGCACCCCGTTCGGCCAGGCCGTGCGCGCCCGCAGCGAGCTCGGCGGCGGCTGGATGGGTTGGTGCGTGTCGGTGAGCGACCTCGCTCCGGTCGAGGACCGCCTCGAGCGCAAGGCCGTCGACGGCAACCGCACCCCCGACGACGGGGTCGAGCTGCTGTGGAAGCAGATCGGCGTCAAGGGCCTCATCGCCGACCCTCAGCTGCCGTTCTTCATCCACTGGCTCTCCCCCGCAACCCAGCACCCCTCGGCGCGTGGCGCGGAGTCCGGCGTGACGATCTCCGCACTCGAGATCGCCGGCGACCGCGACCGGCTGCGCGAGTGGCTGGGAACCGACGAGCCCAAGCCGATCCCGGAGATCAGCATCGCCTGGACCGCCCCGCACGGCACCCCGGGGCTGATGTCGGTGACCTTCGAGACCCCCCGGGGCCCCATCACCCTCTGAGCGGCCGGCGCTCTCAGAGCGGGTCGACGGCGGCGAGGATGCCCGGCGCGAGGAAGCCCACGGCGTCGATGAGGGTGTGGGCGACGACGAACGGCATGACACGCCGCCACCGCAGGTAGAGCCAGCCGAACAGCAGCCCCATGAGGACGTTCCCGACGAACGGCCCCACCCCCTGGTACAGGTGGTAGGAGGCGCGGAACAGCGCGAGGCCGACGATGATCGTCCACGGGCGCACGCGCAGCTTCTCGAGCCGGTCGACGCCGTAGCCCAGGAGGAGCACCTCCTCGAGGATCCCGTTCTTCGCCGCCGACAGCAGGAGCACCGGCACCGTCCACCAGTAGGCGGAGAGGTTGTTCGGGAGGATCTCCGCGGTCAGCCCGGCCGCCCGGCCGGCCGCGTACACGCCGAGGGTGCCGATCCCGATGACGAGGAACAGCGCAGTGCCCGTCCCGAGGTCCCAGCCGGGACGCCGCAGATCGAATCCCATGCGGGTGGTCGCCGGCCGGATGTCCGCCGCGCCTTCACCGCGCACGGCGTCCGCCTTCCGGCTCCCTCGGAAGCCGAGCCCCCGCAGGGCAACTGGCCCGCCGCCGAGGTCGGCACCGGTGGCCGCCCACACCCGGTCGCGGTTGAGGAGGAACAGGACGAGGAGCACCGGCACGAGCGCGAACCCGATGCCGAGGAGCTGGTACACGAGGTCGAACCACGGCCGCGGGGATGCCTCGACGTTGAGCCGGGCCTGGGCCTCGGTGAGCGGTCCGCGGGTGGAGATGTCGATGAGCCGGACGAGCGCGTACACCGCCGACTGGCCGAGGGCGAGCGCGGCGACGAGAGTGAGCTCCCACCCCCACCGCGGCCGCCCGAGGCGGGGGCCCGCCTGGCCTCCCACCTCGGGGTGAGCGGTCTCGTCGGCCATCGGGGTCACCGGGCGGTCGAACCGCCGCCGGTGGTGCCGCGCCCGCCGTCGTGGCCGGGGCCGTCCGTGCGATCCCGAGCTGCGGGCCCGTCCGTGCGATCCCGGGTCACAGGACCGTCGTCCGCATGCCCGGCGGCGGCATCGGAATCCGTCGTTCCAGCGGACCCGGAGTCGTCGGCCCTCCCTGCATCGCCGAGTGCTCCGGTCGCCCCGGCACCAGCAGCCGCGGTGCTCGCACCGGCGGTGCCATCGTCGCCGGCGCCGCCCGCAGCACCGTCAACCCCCGCACCAGCGCCAGCCCCGGTACCCGCACCAGCCCCGCCACTCGCGGCGGCCTCGGCGCGGATCCGCTCGGAGCGCGCCTGCTCGCGGCGGGCGTCCTCGGCGGCCTCGGCCTCGTCGATGACCTGCCCACGGGTGAGGTCGCGGATCGCCCGCTTCTCCGCCCGGCGCTCCTTGATGCCCTCGAGGAGCTGGTAGAGCACGGGGACGAGGACGAGCGTGAGGATCGTCGAGCTCACCAGGCCGCCGATCACGGTGATCGCGAGCGGCTTCGAGATGAACACGCCGCCGCCGGTGAGGCCGAGCGCCATGGGGACGAGCGCGAAGATCGTCGCCGCCGCCGTCATGAGGATCGGCCGGTAGCGCAGGCGCGACCCCTGGACCACCGCGGTGCGCAGCGGCACCCCGCGGGCGCGGAAGTGGTTGATGAGGTCGATGAGGACGATCGCGTTCGTCACGACGATGCCGATGAGCATGAGCAGACCGATCATCGCGGTGAGGCCGAGCGGGGTGTCGGTGAGCAGCAGCAGCCCGATCGACCCGGTCGCGGCGAACGGGATCGACACGAGGAGGATGAGCGGCTGGAGCAGCGACTTGAAGGTCGCGACGAGGATGACGAACACGATGAGCACGGCGGCGAGCATCGCGAGGCCCAGCTGGGTGAACGCCTCGGTCTGCTCCGCGGTCGCACCGCCGATGTCTGCGCTCACCGCGTCGGGCAGTTCGGCGGAGTCGAGAGCACCGGTGACCGCGGTGCTCGCCGCGCCGAGGTCGTCGCCGGCCGGGGTGACGCTCACCGTGACCGAGCGCAGACCGTCGGAGTGGGTGATCGTCGGCGCGGTCATGACCTCGTTGACGTCGGCAACCTCGTCGAGGGTGATCGTCTCCGGCTCCGGTTCCGGGGCCGGCACAGCGGGAGCACCGCCGGGTGCCTGCGCCCCGCCGCCGGGAGCCTGACCCCCCGGTGCCTGGCCGCCGGCCCCACCCTCGGGACCGCCGGGGGCGGGGGCTGCCGGAGCGGGAGCTGCGGCCGGCTGCGCAGGCAAGGTGATCTCGAAGTCGCGGAGCTCCTCGACCGTCTCGACGTTCCCGTCGTAGAGGAGCACGCGGTGGGAGATGTTGTCGAGCACGACGTCGCCGAGCTGCTGGCCGCGCATCGCCCGTGCGACGAGGCTGCCGATCTCGGACTCCGACAGGCCGTTGTCCGCGGCCTCCTCGCGGTCGATGTCGACCTCGATGATCGGCTGCACGGCCTCGAGGTCGGTCGACACCGACTGCACCTCGGCGAGGTCCTCGAGCTCCGTGGTGAGCGCCTCGGCGCCGGCTTCGAGCTCGTCGGGGTCGTTCGCGGTGAGGGTGACGTCGATCGTCGAGCCACCGGGCATGGTGCCGCCGGCGAGCACCTCGACGTCGCCCACATCGGTGAGCTCGTCGAGCTGCTCCTGGAGCTCGGTGCCGAACGCACCGGTGTCGGTGCCGGGGGCGATGTTGACGAAGTAGTTGCCGGTCGTCGCACCGCCGCCGAACGCGAGGTCGCCGCCGATCGAGAGCTGGTAGGACTCGACGTCGGGGTGGTCGGCGATGACCTGCTCGACCGGTTCGGCGTCCCTGCCCGCCTGTTCGAGCTCGGTGCCCGGCTCGAAGGTCTGCATGACCTGGACGCTGTCCTCTCCGGTGTCGCCGAACAGCTCGGTCTTGAGCAGCGGGGTCATCGCGAAGGTCGCGACGAGGACGAGGAGCGAGGCGACGACGGTGATCACCGGGTGCCGGGTGGTGAACCCGATGACCGGGAGGTACGTCTTCTGCAGACGGGTGACCGGCGACTTGAGGCTCGCGAGCTCGTCGACCTCGGCGGCCTCGTCGTCGGTCCGCGGGCCGACGATGGGCAGCTCGGACGTCGAGTGCCGACCCGATGGGTTCTCGACGTCGACCTCACGGGAGCGGGCGGCCTTCCGCTCGGCCTTCCATTCCGCGAGCGCGGACTTCCGGTCGGACTTCACGCGGGCCTTCTGCTCCCGGGTGAGCCTGACCCGGCTCTCGCGGGCCCGGAGGAACCAGTAGGCGAGGACGGGGACGATGGTGAGCGCGACGAGCAGCGAGCTCAGCAGCGCGATCGTCGCGGTCATCGCGAACGGCCGGAACAGCTCGCCGGTCTGCCCGGAGACGAAGACGAGCGGGAGGAACACGGCGACCGCGGTGAGGGTCGAGGCGGTGATGGCGCCGGCGACCTCGCCGACGGCGGCGAGGATGTTGGAGAACTTCGAGCCGCCCAGGGAGTGGCGGCGGCGGATCGATTCGATGACGACGATCGAGTCGTCGACGACGCGGCCGATCGAGATCGTCAGCGCTCCGAGGGTGAGCATGTTGAGCGTGTACCCGCCCAGCCACAGGCCGATGAGGGTGACGAGCAGCGAGAGGGGGATGGAGATCGCGGTGATGATCGTCGCGCGGACGCTGAAGAGGAAGACGAGGATGACGACGACGGCGAACACGAGGCCCAGCAGACCCTCGGTCATGAGGTCCTCGATGGACTGCTCGATGAACGGCGCCTGGTCGAACACCGTGACGAACTCGACGTCGCCGCCCATGGTGTCGGTGATCTCCGGCAGCGCGGCGATCACGGCGTTGGAGATCTCCACGGTGTTCGCGTCCGGCTTCTTCGACACCGAGAGGGTGAGCGAGGGCTCGCCGTTCGTGCGGGAGATCGAGGTGGCCTCCTCGTCGCGGAGCTCGACGTCAGCGACGTCGCGGACGAGCACGGGGCCGTCGGGTCCGGCGAGAGCGATGTCGGCGATCGCCTCGACGCTGCGGATCCGGGTGCCGATCTCCACGGGGGCGGACCCCTCGCCGGTCTCGAGCGCACCGGCCGAGGTGGGCACGCCGTTGGCCTGGAGGATCGAGGCGAGCTGGTCGACGGACACGCCCTCGTCCTCGAGGTCGTCCTCGCGGACGGTGATCGCGACCTCCTGCGGGAGGTCACCAGCGACCTCGACCTGCCGGACGCCCTCGATGTCGCGCAGCTCCGGGACCGCGATGTCCTCGAGGTCGGCGGCGAGCTGGTCGGTGTCCTCCCCGCCGGCGACGGAGAAGACGATGATCGGGAAGTCGTCGAGCCCACCGGACATCACCGTGGGCTCGACCCCGTCGGGCAGCTGGGACTCGACCTGGGACACGGCGCGCTGGAGGGAGCGGACGATGTCGTCGGAGCTCGTGCCATAGGCGGTCTCGACGGTGATCTGGGCGGAGCCGGTCGAGGACACCGAGGACACCGATTCGACCTCCTCGACGCCGTTGAGCGCGGCCTCGAGGGGTTCGACGACCTCGGATTCCACGGCCTCGGGCGAGGCGCCCTCGTACTGGGCGGAGATGAACGACTGCGGGAGCTCGAAGGAGGGGAACAGCTCCTGCTTGAGCGCACCGGCCCCGATCACGCCGAAGATCACGGCGCACAGGGAGATGAGGGCGATGAGGGCCCGGTTCTTGAGACTGATGCGGGTCAGCTGGTTCACGGGAGCCCTTCGCCGGCGGGGATGATCGCACTCAAGTCTAGGGGTCGGGCGCTCGGCGCGCGCTCAGGGTTCTCCCCGGTTCCGGGTCGGGGTTTCCCTACTGGTGGGCGGGGGTTGCGGGCGGGCAGCGTCTCGCGGCCGCCGAGCCAGACGGCGAAGGCGATGAGGACGACGACGCCGGAGGCGATGAACGCCGCGGAGTACCCCATCGATTCGGCGAGCAGGCCGGCGATGATCGGGCCGAAGATCGCGCCGGTGTCGATCGCCATCTGGTAGCGGGAGAGCACGACGCCGCCGGCGCGGTGGGAGCCGACGACGTCGGCGACAGCGGCCTGCTGGGAGGGGTTGAGCAGCCCGGCGCCGATCCCGGCGATGACGGAGAGCACGAAGAACATCGTGATCGAGGCGGAGAAGCCGAGCGCGAGGGTGCTGATCCCGAGGATGAGGAGGCCGGTGAGGATGAAGGGGCGGCGACCCAGGCGGTCGGCCCAGCGGCCCACCGCGGCCACCGCGAAGGTGTTGCCGAGCGCGAACACGGTGAGCGCGAGCCCGGACACGGCCGCACCCGCGCCGAGCACGTGGAGGGCGAACAGCGGGTAGATCGCCACCCGGATGCCCATGGACGTCCAGCCGTGCGCGGCCCCGGAGACAAGTGCTGCCCGGTAGGCGGAGTCCCGCCAGGCCTCGCGGAACCGCATGACCGAGCGGTCGGATGCGGGCTCGGCCGGTGCGGTGGGCTCGGCGGCGCTGGGGGGGCGGGCTGGGGTGCTGCGGGCGCCGCGGCAGAGGTCCCGGTGTCCCCGCCGTCAGTGGCCTGGTCCCGGCCTGCCGGCTCGCGGTCGTCCTGGTCCTGGGCGGCCTGTTCGGCGGCGAGGAGGCGTTCGTTGCGGCCGAGCCGGAAGTACACGACGGCCGCGGCGGCGACGAGGGCGGCGGCGTAGACGAGGAAGGGCACGCGCATGCCCCAGCCGGCCATGAGGCCGCCGACCACGGGGCCGGCGATGTTGCCGAGCAGGAAGGCGGTGGCGTAGCGGCCGGCGGCGCGCGCCCGGGCGGTGGGCGGGGCGAGGCGGATGATGAGCGCCATCGCGGACACGGTGAACATCGTCGAGCCGAGCCCGCCGAGGGCACGGAAGAGGAGGAGCTGCCAGTACGTCTGGGCGAGGGCGACGGCGAAGGTCGAGGCGGCGACGATGAGGAGGCCGGTGACGTAGACGGGCCGTTCGCCCAGCCGGTTGACGAGCCTGCCGCCGGCCGGTGCGGACACGAGCCGGAAGAACGCGAAGGAGCTCACGACGATCGTCGCGGCGGTCACCCCGAGGCCGAAGGATTCGGCGAACTGCGGGAGGACGGGCGCGATGATCCCGTAGCCGATCGCGACGATGAACGCCCCAGCGACGAGCACCCAGATGTCGGTGGGGAGCTTCGCTTCGTCGACGGCGGAGTCCGGGCGGGTGCGGGTCACCTCGGCGTCGGGTCCGGAAGGCGGCCGAGGAACGGTGCCGGATCGAGCGGCGGGCGGTTGGAAGCGGCGAGCTTCTCGCGGAAGGCGGGGTCGATGTCGCCGACGTAGAGCCACCCCATGAGGAGCTCGTCCTCGGTGAGCCCGTGAAGGGCGCGGACGGCCGGCGCGTTCGCCTGGACGCCGGAGCGCCACATCACGCCCCACCCGGCCTGGAACAGGGCGAGCTCGAGGAGGTGGGCGGCACCGGCGGCGGTCGCGTGCTGCTCCCACGCGGGGACCTTGCGGTTCTCGGTCGGCGAGGAGACGACGGCGATGAGGAGCTCGGCGCGCAGCGGCTTGGGGTTGTGCTCGCCGGGAGCGCGCTCGGTGCCGGAGGCGGTGTCGAGGGCCTCGCCGAGGCGCAACCGGTCGTCGCCGCGGAGCAGGAGGAGCCGCCAGGGGCGCAGCGCCTTGTGGTCGGCGACGGGGGTGACGGCGGCGAGGAGGTCGGCGATCTCCGCGTCGGTGGGGGTGGCGGGTCCGACCTTCGACACCGAGCGGCGGGAGGCCATGGCCTGCAGGACGGGGTCCTCGAAGTGCTTCACGACATCCACTCCGCGAAGCCGGCGCGGGCCCGGGCGAGCTTGGGGTCGATGATGTACGTGCAGTAGCCGTTGTACGGGTTGCGCGAGTAGAAGTCCTGGTGGACCTCCTCGGCGGGGTAGAAGGTGCCGAGGGGTTCGAGAGTGGTGACGATGGGCTGGTCGAAGAGCTCCTGCGCCTGTTCGATAGCGGCGGCGAAGCGCTGCTTCTCGTCCTCGTCGCGGTAGAACATCGCGGAGCGGTACTGGGTGCCGACGTCGTTGCCCTGGCGGTTGAGCGAGGTGGGGTCGTGGCCGGTGAAGAACATGCCCAGGACGACTTCGGTGGGGACGACGGTCTCGTCGAAGGTGACCTGGAGCGCCTCGGCGTGGCCGGTGATGCCGGCACACACGGAGTAGTAGTCCGGGTTGGGGACCTCTCCCCCGGTGTATCCGGAGATCACCTCGGTCACGCCGCGGGTGCGGCGGTAGACCGCGTCGAGGCACCAGAAGCACCCGGCGGCCAGAGTGAGAGTCTGCATACCGTGTAGGACACCCGCGGCCCGGTGATTATTCCGTGGGCGGCTGTGCGTCAGCGGTCGCGGGCGACGATGTGGCTGGCGTGCTTGAGCAGCGGGGCGTCGATCATCTTGCCCTCGTAGCTGAAGGCCCCGGCCGAGGTCTCCGCGAGTTCGAGCGCGGCGCGCGCCCAGGCGAGCTGCTCCGGGGTGGGGCGGTAGGCGTCGCGGACCACGGGGATGTGCTTGGGGTGGATGGAGACCTTGCCGGCGAAGCCGCTCTCCACCGCGTCGAGCGCCTCGGCGGCGAGCCCGTCGAGGTCATGGATATCGGCCCAGATCGAATCGAGCACCCACTTGCCGTGGGCGCGCCCGGTGAGCAGGGTCTGCGAGCGGACATGGAGCGCGACGTCGCGGTACCCGCCGGAGGGCAGCCGGGAGGAGCCGCCGCCGAGGTCGGCGATGAGGTCCTCGGAGCCCCACATGAGGCCGGCGACCTCGGGGGCGGCGGCGATTTCGGAGAGGTTGACGGCGCCGCGGGCGGTCTCGATGAGCGCGACGACGCGGTAGTCGGACAGGGGTGCGGAGTCCGCGGCGGATTCCGCCTTGGGCAGCATGACGTGGGTGTAGGGCAGGGAGGCGAGGAGTTCGAGGTCGGCGGCGAACTCCTGAGTGTCGCGCGGGTTGATGCGCACCACCGTGCGGGCTGGGTCGAGGAGGTTCTCTGCGACCGACTGGCGGGCGGCGGCCTTGTCCGCGGGGGCGACGGCGTCCTCGAGGTCGATGATGACGATGTCGGCGCGCTCGGCCGCCTTGGCGTAGCGGTCGGGGCGGTCGGCGGGGACGAACAGCCAGGCCGGTGCGAAGTCGAAGTCGGCGGGGCCGGTGTTCGGGGTGTCGGCGGCGCTCATGCGGTAACCTCCGGGTTCTGCGGATCGTGCGCGGAGGTGAAGACCATGGTCTGGCGGACGGCCTTGGCGACGACCTCGCCGCGCTGGTTGCGGCCGATGTGTTCGAGGGTGACGATGCCCTGGTTGGGGCGGGACTTCGATTCGCGCTTGTCGAGGATCGTCGTCTCCGCGTAGAGGGTGTCACCGTGGAACAGGGGCTTGGGGAATGAGACCTCGGAGAAGCCGAGGTTGCCGACGATCGTGCCCTGCGTGAGCTGGGAGACCGAGAGCCCGACGAGCGTGGCGAGCGTGAACATCGAGTTGACCAGCCGCTGGCCGAACGGCTCGGTCTCCGCGAAGGCCGCGTCGAGGTGCAGCGCCTGAGTGTTCATGGTCACCGCGGTGAACCACGTGTTGTCCGCCTCGGTGATGGTGCGGCCCGGCGCGTGCTTGTAGACCGTGCCGACCTCCATCTCGTCGAACCAGAGCCCGCGTTGGGTGATGGTCTTGGGGGTGTCGCTCACTTCAGGGTTCCTCCTCGAACCGGGTCCTACCACTTAGGTCGATCGTATCGGGACGAAGTCAAGAAGCAGTCCCGGTCACGAAACACATCCCCCATTCTGATCATCGAGGTAAGGAAGATCAGAAGCCGCGATTCGCATCACGCCGTAACAAGCTGCATTAGCTCGGTGTAATCGGTCACCACGTCGTAGGTGACGTCGTTGCCGTTCTTCTCGCTGAGGGAAGCGAAGAACTTGCGGGCACATTCGATCTTGGCGTCCTCGACGCCCTTGAGCTGGAGCGTGGACAGCGAGCCCTTGGTCTCTGCGACGAAGTAGACGTGCTTGACGCTGCCCTCGGTGAACGCGATGGCCCAGTCCGGGTTGTAGTCGCCAACGGGCGTGGGGATGAAGAACCCTCGCGGGAGTTTCGCGTAGACGGCGACCTCGTGGCTGGTGTCGAGTTCGGTGACGAACTCGCGTTCAATCTTGGAGTCGGTGACCACGTAGTCGTAGACGTGCTTCTTGAGCTTCGACCCGGCCTTCGAGAAGTCTTGGGCCGTCTGGTTCTCGGTGAAGATCGCGGAGTCGAAGCGGTCTTCGAGAGCGTCATATGCGAGGTGCTCGACGATGACGGTGGCCTTCTGTTCGTTGATGAGCCGGGCTGCCTCGGTGATGAACTGCTCGGGGTTGAGACGGAACTTGGCGAACGTTCCTGGCGTGACGCCGCGGAGGATCGCTGCGACCGTGCGACGGGTGAGCTGGGTCTTCTCGGTGATCTCACCCAGCAGGTCGTACTTCACCTGCGAGCCTGCGCTGACGGTTTCGGTGTGCGTCTGCGTGGTCTGCACCGCGAAGCCGGAGCCGCTGGTCAGGTCGTCCGCCTCCAACTGCTCGCGCTGCTGGCCGGCTTGCGCGACGTATTGCAGCGCGGCGACATTGAGGTGCTTGTCGAGGTGGTCGATCGCCTTGCGGATCAGTTCACCGGAGTCGAACTCAACCTGGTAGACGGCGCGGTGGTTGATCCTGCCCCACAGGGCCTGGAACTCCTTGCGAGCAAAGTTGGCCTCGTTCAGCGGTACCTTCTTCGGCTTGCGGTCATCGGTGGGCACCGGCAGGTCCAGGTAGAGAACGTCAATCAGCGGCCACACGAAGTCGATGACAGGCTTGAGTACCTCAGAGGTCGGAGCGGCGAGTGTCCCGTCTTCCTTGGCCTGCTTGTAGGCGTCGGAGATGGTGTCGTCGTCGTTCACGTAGTCGTTCTTGACCAGGTACTTGTAGAGCGCCTGGGCGACGGCTTCCTCGATGACCGACTCACCCGAGAGGGTCTGGATGGTCTTGCCGACGAAGAACTTGACGCTGGCCTTGCGCGGCCGGGCGGCGAGCGACTCGGAGATTTCGCGTTGGAGGCCGGTCACGAAGTCGGTGTAGGACTCGTCAGTGACGACGGTCAACTCGTTGATGTCGTGCACCGTGACGGGGTTGTCCATCCGCTCCCCGTGCTGGTCAACGGCCAGCCGGAGCCCGCGCCCGATCTCCTGGCGACGGGAGACGGTGTTGTCGCTCTTCTTGAGCATACCCATGACGAACACGTTGGGGTTATCCCAGCCCTCGCGCAGCGCCGAGTGGGAGAAGATGAATCGGACGGGTTCGGTGAAGGACAGCAGGCGTTCCTTGTCTTTCAGGATCAGGTCGTAGGCGTCGGTGTCCGTAGACTGGCCCTTGTCGTCGCCCCGGCCGGAGACCCTGCCGTCGATCTGGTGCTTGGTCTTCTTGTCGATGGAGAAGTAGCCCTCGTGCACCTGCCGCACGTCGTCGCGGCGCAAGTAGGTCTGGTACTCCTCGGTCGCCGCGTCGATGGCGAGTTCGCCGAGCACCTCGTCACGGATCGCGGCGTACTCCTCCTCAAACATCCGCGCATAGTCGCCAAGAGTGTCCTCACGGCTGTAGTCGCGGTACTTGGCGACCTCGTCGATGAAGAACAACGAGAGCACCTTAACGCCCTGGCTGAACAGCTCGCGTTCCTTGTCCAGATGAGCGCGAACGACCTCGCGAATCTGGATGCGTCGCTTGGTCTCCTCGGTGACGTCCCGGTCGGCAAGCTGCCCAGCCACGACCACATCGCCGTTGCTCAGCTCGATCACGTCCCGGTTCGCGTCAACCTCGGTGATGAACAGCCCCTTGTATGCCTCGATTCCGTTCGAGACATCATGAAGGTTCGTTCCCACGTCGAGGCGCTTGACCTGTCGCCTGATGCCGGTTACCATCTGCACCTCGATCTCGACCCGCGCGCGTGGCTTGGCGCCCTTCGCGATCTCGATGGAGTCGAGGTACAGGTAGGCAGTCGATCCAGCGAGACCCTTCACGGTGATGCCCCGCACCGAGATCTTCTTCACCAGCTTCTGGTTGTAGGCGTCCAGCGCGTCGAGCCGGTGCACCTTGGTGTGATCGACCTTGTGCGTAGCGGAGTACCGCAGCAGCATCAGCGCGTTG
Source organism: Brevibacterium sp. CS2 (assembly GCF_005280295.1). GTDB lineage: Bacteria > Actinomycetota > Actinomycetes > Actinomycetales > Brevibacteriaceae > Brevibacterium > Brevibacterium pityocampae. The sequence continues at coordinate 230,690 of NZ_CP040020.1, forward strand.
AACCGTGACAGCGCTTCCAGCGACTTGGGCGCTCCGATCTTCTGCGGCTCGTCAATGATCACGATAGGGCGGTTGGCGCTGATGACATCGATCGGACGGCGCGACTGGAAGTCATCGAGTTCGTCGTAGATGCGGCGGTTGTCCTTACCGGTGGCGTTGAACGCCTGGATGTTGATGATCATCACCTGCACGCCAGCATCGGAGCTGAACCGCTCCAACTCGTGCAGCTGGGAGGAGTTGTAGATGAACGAGCGCGGCTTGGTGCCGTAGAGCTGCTGGAAGTGCTCGGAAGTCACATCGAACGACTTTTTCACGCCCTCCCGGATCGCGACCGACGGCACCACAATGATGTACTTCGACCAGCCATACCGCTTGTGCAGCTCCATGATCGTCTTGATGTAGACGTAGGTCTTACCCGTGCCCGTCTCCATCTCCACGTCAAGGTTCGGTGCGCCGGGAGCGGCGGCGCTGGAGGCGAGCTTGGCCGACAGCGGGAGGTTCCGTGACCGCTGCACTGCGTGCACGTTCTCCAGCAGTTGCGCTCCCGACAGGACGATCTCAGCGTTGCGCAGACCGGCGTCCGAGCACTCCTCGGCCTCGAACAGTTCCAGGTCGGTCACGGGGCGGACTTTGCCAGGGTCGATCCGGTAGGAGATGCCGTCATGCTTCGGTTGCCCGGCGAAGGTCTCGACGACGGCATCGACGGCATCGGTCTGGTACTGCTGGACCTTGAACTGGAGCTTCATCGAGTGTCTTTCTTTCTGCAATCGGCGCTGTTCGTCGTCGCTGCTAGAGGGATGCGGGCGTTGTGGATGCCTGTGCTCACGCTGATCCCGGCCCTCTTGCGTCGTCACTGTCGCCGTCATCCTTCTTGCCAGCGGGCTCAGACGGTACGCCTTCGTCGCCTGCGTAAGAAAGCTCCCATCGTGGCTTCGTGCGGGTGCCGCGGTTGACGATGACGCCGTGGCGGCGCAGCTTGGTCAGGAGGTTCGTGATCTTGGTTGTCTTCTGCTGCTCGGTGAGCGCTTCGCTGAGCGCTGGCCGGAGCAGCACCTCTACGTCACCACGGTCTGCGTGTCCTTGCGCGCGGAGGAAGTCGGTGAGGAGCGTGGCGTAGTGCGCGTCGGCCTGGGGCCGGGTGCGGATATAGTCGGCCATCGCCCCGGTCGCCGCTGCGACGCGAGGAGTGATCCGGCGGTGGGGCTTCCGGCCTTCGATCAACCCGACTCTGCGCAGGTGGCGGGCGGCCTTCTCACTGATGTCGAGTCCCTTCTGAACGCGGTCCAGCGCAAGTACGTCTTCGAGCGGGAGATCGGTGCGGACCATGAGCAGCTGAGAGTACGACTCATCGATCACCGCGCCCGGGATTGTGAGCTTCACCTCGCCGGTGGTGCTGAGGTCGTAGTCGGGCAGCGGTAGGAAACGACGCACCTGGTCCTGCACCATCCGGTGGATTCCGTAGCCCATCTGGTCGATGAGGTTCAGCTCAGTCATCGCCTCGACGAGGAACGGGTTGCGATACTGGCGCGGGGTGCGCTCGTCCAGCGCGTAGTCGTCGGGTGTGCCGTCGAAGAACTCGCCCACACTCTCGAAGACGATGCGGTCGGCGTGCTCGGTGACGATGATCCGAGAGTTTCGCGTGTAGTCCTGGTGCGCGATGCAGTTGTAGAGCGCTTCGAGCAGGCTGCGTTCGTCGTACTTGCTGATCTCTCGATAGATCAGCTCGTCAGGCGGCAGAAGTCGAAGCTGCACGTTACGGATACGCTTCGCCAGCGCCGTGGTGTTCAGCAAGAACGGCAGCCGGAAGTGCTCGTTTGCCCGCTGCTCGCCAACCAGCTTCCAAGTCATCTGCGCAGGGTGCGGACTTAACTGATGCGTCGAGGTGTCGGCGCCGAGCAGGAGGAGTGCAGCCCGCGTGATCTGGTCATCACGGGTCAACCGTGCTTTAGACAGGAACGTCGCGTCGTCCCATGCCTCAATGTCGCCGGCAGGGATACGGGACGCGTACCGTTCGGTGAACCCTTGACGTGCGCGGGCGATCGCTGCCGGATCGAGGTCAGCGAGCGTGGCGTCAGCAACGACGACAGCCGACCAGTCCGCACTGATGGTCTGTCGGCGGATCTCATCCAGTTTGTCCAGCGACAGCGGCACCAGGCTCTCGCCTGCGCGAGCGCGGTAGTCGCCCTTCCACGAGATCGGGATGCCGCGGGGCGCCGCCGGCACCTCCAGAAGCACCACGCGCTTGCCCGAGTGAATGACCTCGTAGACCTCGCGGACTGTCAGCCCCTGGTCGATCGACTGGTGGATGTGATGCTTCAACGTCTGATGCTGCTGTACTTCGAAGAGATGCGTCGTGCCGACCACCTGCCGAGCGTTCGAGACCCCGAAGACGAGCCACCCCGAGGCGAGTCCGCGCAGGTTCGCTTCGTTGCTCAGCGCCGAGACGTACTCACCGGTCTTGTCCGCAGAGAACTGACGAGCAGCCTCCTTGAACTCGACAACCTCGTTCTCCCAACCGGCCAACAGTCGGTCGAGGAATTCGGTGAGTTCGTCGTTCGTCAAGGTCATGTCGTTCCTCAGATCGTCCTTACCTCGGTCGCGGGCGACATCTCACGGAACACCTGCTCAGCATTGATGCGCGCGGCATCGGATTCGAAGGCATCGTCGCGGAAGACGGCGCGCAGCGGGCCACGTTCGGCGATAGCTCGCACGACATCCGGAGACACAGACTCCGCGAAGCAGGCGATCAACGCGTCGTCGTCAACTGCGAACACCTCGCGGGCATCGACCTCGGCGCGTGTGATCTGTACTGACGGTTCGAGTCCCCAGTCGAGCAACACTTGGAACAGCAGGTCTTCTCCAGACCGGCCAGCCTTGATACTCGCTTCCAGCGAGTCAAGTCCGAGTTGATCTGTATCAACCGCCGTTCTCAGAACATCGGCCTTGTTGCTATCATCGATACGCAGCGCGCGGAAGCCGACATCAAGGTCGGAACCGAGGAGCCCCACCTCTTCCTTCACTTGCGCTCCGGCCCGACGCAGGCGCTCGCGGGCGACGTCGGCAAGACTCGTAAATCCGCGCCTGCCCCCAGTCGATCCTGGGTCGAGACTTTCGTCGAGTTGCACCAGGATGAAACGTCGATTGCCGCGGTCGGCAGCGTTGAGGTTCATGATGGCGTGCCCGGTCGATCCTGAACCCGCGAAGAAGTCGAGGATGATCGCGTTCTTGTCGCTGCTCGTCACGGCGTCGACCCAGGTTCCAAGGACCCCAACATCCTTCGGGTAATCGAACATCTTGCCGTCAAGTAGCCTCGTCAACGCGTCGCTCGCTGGGGCACGCTCCTGGGTGACGACTGGGCGGATCGCTTGCTGTCCCATCTCGTCGAGGAACCGCTTGTAACGTGGGGTTGTCTGGTGATCGGGACCGAACTGGATCCGGCCCTCGGCGATACTCGCTTCCATGGACTCTTTGGACAGCCGCCACCCGTTCGGGTGCATCGGGACCGGCACTCCCGTCGTTGGGTGCGGAAGGTCATACATGAGGTTTGCCCGCGGGTTCGGACTCGCGAGATCACTCTTCGTAAACGCTCTGCCCGAGTCGTCGATCTCGTTGTAGGCCCGCAGGCCAGCCTCAGCATCGGGCTTCGTCCGCCACCAGTCGCGAAACAGTCCGGTGGCTCGTGAAGCATCGTGCCCCGACTCTTCCCAGGCCCTGCGTCCCGCCTCCATGACTTCGTCGTAACCGCGCTTCGGCCCTTTGAAGCGCACGTCAAGCCCGATCAGCGCGGCCTTGCTCCGCGCGTAGATGAGCATGTAATCAAGGCCGCCTGCCGTGAACCGCGCATCGTTTTTACCCGACCCTTGCCACACCACATCGGCCAGGAAGTTATCGGCCCCAAAGACCATGTCGAGCAGCGACCGCAGGTTCGCATGCTCGTGGTCATCGATCGCGACGATCATGACTCCGTCATCGGTCAGAAGGTTCCTCGCCAGGCGAAGCCGCGGATACATCATGCTCAGCCAATCGGAGTGGAACCGCCCGTTGGCCTCGGTATTGGCAACGAGGCGAGCGCCCGTCTCAGATTTCTGTCCCGAACGGGCGAGGTAGTCGGCGCTCGACTCCGCAAAGTCGTCCTCGTAGACGAAATCGTTTCCAGTGTTGTACGGCGGATCGATGTAGACCACCTTGACCTTGCCGAGATAGGACTCCTGAAGCAGCTTGAGCGCTTCAAGATTGTCGCCCTCGATGAAGAGGTTCATCGTTGTGTCGAAGTCCACTGAGTCCTCGCGCACGGGACGCAAGGTCTTGGCGATCGGTGCGCTGGCGGCGAAGGCGGCGGCGCGCTTGCCAGGCCAGTCGAGCTGGTAGCGCTCCTGTGGCCCCTCGACTACGTGGTCGGAGAGCTCTTGTCGGAGCAGATCGAAGTCAACGGCGAGGGTCAAGTTGCCCTCCGCGTCTCGCGATTCGGTGATGACCTGCGGGAACAGGTCGGCGATTCGCTCGATGTTTCGAGCGGTGAGGTCGGGTGTGTGCAGGGTGCGCTTCTCCATCACGCGCCACCGACCAGCGAGCGACGGTCATATGGTCTTGACCTCAGTGTGTGGCGAGCATTCACTGAACACCTGCCCGACGTTGATGCGCTCCGCGTCGTCCGCGAAGTCTTCGTCGAAGAACACGACACGTAGCGGCTGACGCTCCGCGATGGCTGCGGCAGCCCGAGAGAGAGAGGGAGAGAGAGGAATCGCGCGCCTCACGCGGACGTGTGCACAGGATCAACGCACCCTCCTCAACGTCGTACACCTCAAAGCCATCAGCAGTCTCCTTCTGGATCGGCATCGTGAGTTCCAAGCCCCAGTCGAGAAGGACCTGGAACAGGAGGTCTTCGCTTGTGCGGCCAGGTTTCACGCTGCCGACAACGTCGAGCAGGGATGTCTGCACGAGCTCGTCGGCGGTAATGGATGTGTCGGCCAGGTTCGTTGTATCCACACGGAGCGCTCTGAACCCAACATCAACCCGGTCTTGGAGAACGCCGGCGTCGCTCTTGAGCTTGAGGCCCGCGCGACGGATGCGCTCTCGACTGATCTCGGAGACCACGCCGTACCCATTCTGTGCTGCCGTGGAACCCTGGCTCACCACTTCATCGAGCTGAACCACAATGAAGCGGCGCGTGCCGCCATCAATGGCATTCGCGGCCAATACGGCATGCGCGGTGGTTGCCGATCCTGCGAAGAAGTCCATGACGATCGAGTCCTTGACGCTCGCAAGTCCGATGATCCGTTGGAGGAGAGAGACTGGCTTGACGGTGTCGAAGACCGCATCTCCGAACAGGTCCAGGATTGCCTTTTTACCCTCTTTGTTCGAGCCGGTCGTATCCCAGTAGTTCGTCGTCGGCTGCCCTTGGCCTTCGTGCGCGTACATCACTCGCTGAGGAACACCGGCTCCATTTGCACCCCAGTAGAGTCGCCCCGACAAAGCCAGTCTCTCGAAGCTCTCGCGGGGATAGGCCCATGTTCTGGAAATCTCGTCACCGGACGGGGTCACGACCGAGTAGACGTATCCGCCGCCCTTCAGCCCCTTGGAAACCGTAATAGGTACCCCTCGCCAACGTCCTTCCGGAAACTCGGAGGTCGGGTCGCGATACGACGCAGCAACGTAATCCTCGGCCAGGGGCTCAAGTGCGAGGGCTCCCTCCACTGAGCGCGCGTAAACAAGAATGAACTCACCCTGGATCGCGACGTTCTTGGAGTCATTCGACGTTTCGCGCTTGCGACGCCACATGATCGTTGTGACGTAGCTCGGGGTCCCGAAGACCTCATCACAGATGTGACGCAAGGCGGCTTGTTCGCCTTCGTCGATGCTGATGAATATGAATCCATCGGAAGAGAGCAAGTTCCGCGCCAACCTCAACCTCGGGTACATCATCGATAGCCAATCCGAGTGGAAGCGCCCGTTCGACTCCGGGTTCGCCACGAGCCGTTCACCTGATGCGAGTGTCTGCCCAGAACGCTCCAGGTAGTCGACGTTCGACTCGGCGAAGTCGTCCTCGTAGACGAAGTCGTTGCCAGTGTTGTACGGAGGGTCGATATAGATCAGCTTCACCTTGCCGAGGTACGACTCCTGGAGCAGCTTGAGTGCATCCAGGTTGTCGCCTTCGATGAAGAGGTTCTTCGTGGTGTCGAAGTCGACCGACTCCTCCCGCACGGGGCGAAGGGTCTTCGCGATCGGAGCGTTCGCAGCGAAAGCGGCGGCACGCTTGCCGGGCCAGTCGAGCCGGTACCGTTCCTGCGGACCCTCCACGATGTGGTCGCTGAGTTCCTGGCGCAGCAGGTCGAAGTCGACCGCTCGCACGGAGTTGCCGTCGGCGTCGGAGCTCTCGGTGACGACGTTGGGGAACAGATCAGCGATCTTGTCAATGTTGGCCCGCGTGAGGTCGGGCGATGTCATGCGTAGTCTCTCCACGGGTTACCTCTGCTGTTCCAGTTCGTGTTGCTTCGTCTTGAGTGTGCGGCGGAGCTCGACCTTGCGGTTGAGCTGTGGTTCGGTACGGAGCTTGCGCTCCAAGGACGCGACCTCACGTTCGAGCTTGCGCACCGTGGCCAGTCTGTCGGCGACGTCTGACATCTCCTCGCCCGGGCGCGCTGTGATCGGGGTCAGCGGTTGCAGGAGCGCAGCGTAGAGCGCCGGCAAGGTGATCGCCGTCGGCAGGGCTTGCCGCAGGGTGTCCTCTGGCTGCCAACCGGTCGGGTAGTAAGGGCTGAGCTTCGGCGTTCCGGCCCCGAGCTGCTTGTGCGCCGCGACCATCCGAGCCTCGGGCTGATCGGCGCGGTGGCGCGCGATCTCGAAGATAATCGGGAACGGAATGGCCTTGTCGATGGCGCCCAGGACGGCTTCGCTGACGTCGTCAGTCTTGGCGTCGATCGTGAAGACCTGTATTTCCGGCACCGTCGGCACTCCGGGCAGGTTGATCGTGGCCTCGGCGAGTTTGTAAGCCCAGGTGATGCGTTGGACTTCGGCGATGAACTTCTCACGGATTGCGGTACTGACGGTGCCGTGCTCGTAGAACTTCTCTTTGGGCACTCGTCTGCCGAACTTCGCTGCCTCGGGCCACCGGTAGAGGACGTCAGTCATCGGCGCCGCCCTCGGTGGGGTCTACGACGGCGATGAACGCGGTCAGCTCGAAGTCATCGAGTCCCGCGATGGTGTGGGTGAGGGCGGTGGTGCCGCCCCCGGTGAAGAGGCTGTCGATGTCGCGTTCCTCGGTGACGTCGATCATGGAGTGGATCGCGTCGGTGAGGAGCGCTGAGTACTTGCCCATCTGTACGCCCTCATTGGTTGCGGTGTTGAATGCGTGGACGACGTCGGTGACGGGTTCCTCGTATGGACGGCATCCGACGCGGAGGAGGTCGAGGAGGTGCTTCGCTTCGGTGTGGTTCGCGATGACTTCACCCTGGTCGTCGAGGTAGATGAGGTAGTGCGGGTGGAGCCGGTTGCCGCGGTTGCCGGAACCCTCTGAGAACGGGGTCTCGTCGGGGGTGAGGTTCCGGAGGGCGAAGATGACGCCGGGTCGCAGCCCCTTGCTAGGGTCTGCGGGGATCACGGCGTGGAGGCCGCGGGGTGCGGTGTCGAGGTCGCCGTGTTCCTTGATGTAGCCGAGTAGGTCCATGCGGAAGTCGTTGAGTCCGAGGTCGGTGATCGAGACTCCCGTACGGACGTCTTCCAGCTCGATGACCTCATCTTGAAGTTTGCGTAGCTGCTCCTTGCGGAAAGCTGCGTCAGAGTCTTCGAGGGTGAGGACGTTGTCGTCGGCGGTGCTGGCGAGGTCCGCTATGACCATACGATTCTCGACACGTTCCTTGAGGTTGATGTACTCGTCGAGAGAGATGTCTGGCCAGAAGTTCACGAGTTGAATCTGGCTATTGGTGGAGCCGATGCGGTCAATGCGCCCGAAGCGCTGGATGATGCGCACGGGGTTCCAGTGGATATCGTAGTTGATCAGATAGTCACAGTCTTGGAGGTTCTGCCCCTCACTGATTACGTCGGTGCCGATAAGCACGTCCAGTTCGCGCGTCTCGCGTGGCATCGTAAGGTGGCGTTGCTTGGAGCGTGGCGAGAATACCGACATGACCTGTTGGAAGTCGAAGCCTGTTCCCAGGGTCGTTTTCGTTCCGTGGCTTCCACCGGTGATCACTGCCGAGCCCAGTCCGGCGGCAGCGAGGTCTGGAGCGAGTTCCCTGTAGAGGTAATCAGCGGTGTCGGCAAAGGCTGAGAATACGATCACCTTGCGGTTGCCGTCATTGATTGGGCGCTGAGCCTTGTCTTCGATGAGCTGTTTGAGCTTGCGTAGCTTGAGGTCGCGGTCAGGCGTGACCTTGCCCATCTCATCGAGAAGCTCTCGAAGAGTTTCGCGATCGTTCCACAAGTCGCGTTGCCAGGATTCGATATCGAGGTCACCGAGGTCGATCTTGATCTTCTCACCAAAGAACAATGCCTCGATGTTCGCGTCGTCTTCGTCATCGCCATCAAAGTCGAGCCCGTCGAGGTCTGGACTCAGTTCGGCGAGGTTGCCAGCATGATTGCTGATGCGCCCGAGCGTGTGAGTGACGGAGTTTTCGATCTTCGCCAGGGTGAGGCGGAATGCATCGATTGAACTCTCCAGCCGCTTGAGCAAATTCACTGTCATGAGCTTCTTCAAGCCCTGCTCACGTCCTGCCTGACCGAGATTGGACCGAGCGTTGCCTGCGGTGACGTTGTAGATGTCTTCGTACTTGGAGCGCCGACTCGGGAATACGTACGCGAGCGGGGTGTAAACAGCGAGGGTCAGCTCCTGTAGCTGTTCAAAGATGTCTTTGAATCCGGGCGCGTCCGGCAGGTCGGTGAGCGGCTCACGGATCGAGAGCGGAGGGCGCCGCTCGGGAAAGGCACCGACTTCAGTCGTGTCGTAAAAAGCTTGAATATGCTTCCGTGACCGGGCGATGGTTACCGAGTCGAGCAGTTCGAAGAAGTCGAAGTCGAGCATCTGAAGGATGCGCTCGGTCGTACGATGATCAGCGTCGAGCTTGGACCACTCATTGAATACTCGCTGAGCATCGGCAAAAGCTTTCTCGATCGTAGTGGACAGGCTCAGGTGCTGAGCGAGATTGCCTGACTCGCCCTCGTAGGCAAGCTGGAGCTGGTTCTTGAGGTCATTGAACCGGTTGTTCACAGGCGTTGCCGAAAGCATCAGCACCTTGGTCTTCACACCCTCGCGAATCACTTGGCGCATGAGACGCTGGTAGCGCGATTCCTTTTCCACGGCATAGTCGGCGTTGCGAAAGTTGTGGGACTCGTCGATCACGACGAGGTCGTAATTGCCCCAATTGATCCGATCCAAACGCAGGCCGAGGGACTCGCCCTTGGTACGGGAGAGATCAGTATGAGCGAGCACGTCGTAGTTGAAGCGGTCAGAAGCGAAGATGTTGGTCGTAAGGTTGGCATTGTAGTTCGTCCAGTTCTCGGCGAGCTTCTTCGGGCACAGCACGAGCACTGACTTGTTGCGCAGCTCGTAGTATTTGATGACAGCGAGCGCAGTGAACGTCTTGCCGAGGCCGACTGAGTCCGCGAGAATGCACCCGTTGTAAGTCTCCAGCTTATTTATGATGCCTGTGGCAGCATCGCGCTGGAAGTTGTACAGGCTCTGCCAGACCTTTGTCTCTTGGTAGCCGGTGCGATCGTTCGGCAACACGTCCTCGTTGATGTCGTCGAGGAACTCTGCGAACAGGTTGTAGAGGATCAAGAAGTAGATGCGGGCCGGAGAATTCTCGGCGTAAACGCTGGCGATGTAGTCGTAAACGGCCTGCGTGACGTCGCTGACCTGCTCGGGGTTATGCCAAATCTGGTCGAACAGCCGCATGTATTGCTCGGTCATCGGGGCTTCGTCGAGCCTGTTCACGAAGCTCGAGACGGCGTTGCCACTTTCGTAACCGAGATCAGCAGTGGTGAACCCCTGGAGCTGGGTATACGCAGTCGTGTCATCGATCACCGCAAACTGCTGCATTGGGTTGCCTGTCGCGTTCGAGCGGAACGTGACCTTGCGGCGCACCCAGTCTGCACACTCCCGCGCGATCGCACGCTGGGTGAGCTTGTTGCGCAACCTGATCTCGAACTCTGACCCTGCAAGGCTCGACTCGGCCTGACCGCTGGGGATGAAGAATTCGCGGCGTTCCTTGCGGAGTTTGTCAGTCACTTTCTCGGTCACAAATGACGGGGACGTGAAGATGAACTCCAGTTCGGAAACTTTTTCCAGTTCCTTGCGAAGTGATTCGAAGGCGAAGATGGAGAATGTCGATGCGGCAATGCGCAACTTCGAACCTGGCGCAATCTCGGCCTTGAGATCGTCGCCCAGGAGGTCGCTGACGTTGTTAATAATCCACACGAGATACCTAGCATCCTCCCCTGATTAATGGCTCAAGCGAACGAATACTCACAATGATACTGGCGGTAGTACGACTGGGACTGATGCGCAACTCCGGACCGCCACCGGAGACCACGGTGCTGCGGGAAACCATAGGAGTCTTCGGCTGGTCCCGAATGGGGCGGAACATTCGGGAACCGCTGGAGGACGTGGTCGGCTGGGCTGTAGAGGCGGAGCGGATCTCCATGAACGAGAACGGGGAGTACTTCGTAGAGAAGTAGTGACCGTTGCGCTCGTTCCCGCACGATGAGCATGCCCTGTTCATGGTCCGTCCCCTCGCCGACTCGGAGGATCATGTCGCGGCATTGAGCAACCCTGACCGACCTGCGACCCCTAAAGCCCGCTCGGCTCGCCTTCAACCGCACCTTCAGCAACGTCGACGGTGAACTCCGCACGATCCCGTTGCAGGTTGACCGCGAAGACGAAGCACAGCTCGATGAGCAACAGGAGGAATCCCAGCGGCACCAGCAGCTGCGCCGGCCATTGTGGCAGCAGTGAGATGCCGGCGAGGAACGACGACCCGGCGGCAAGGTTCCAGATCGCGAAGCCGGTCGTCGCGACGAGCACGATGGCGATCACCACGATCTCGACGCCCACGATCACCATGACGGTGCGATTTCGGGCGCCGTCCGACAGCCTCGGCAGCAAGAGGTCCATGTTCGGCATGACTCCGGACGCACTCACCCATGCAAGGGCTGGGAACACGATGACCGGGAGGAGGTAGTTCTGGACGATCTCGAAGTTGCCGGGGATCGAGATTCCGACGACGTTGCGCAGCAGGACGTCTCCGACGATGAAGAGCATGAGGACGAAGACGCCGATTCCGCTGATGATCGCGCCGATGCGCTCGATCGTCTGGAACTTGCGGTAGCTGTTGAGCATGTTCATATTCGGTCTCCTCGCTTCAGCCGGCCGTCGATGGGATGAACGTGACCAGTGACGGGAACAGGATGAGCAGGACGCTCAGCACCACGGTGGTGATCAGGGCGATCCAGATCGCGTACCGGAAGATCGGGCCGGCGGACATTCCGCTGGAGCCTGCGACGGAGAACACGCTCAGTCCGATCGGCGGCGAGATCGTACCCACGGTGCACAGCAGCGAGATGAATACGCCGAACCAGAGCATGTCGATCTGCGACTCCTGGATCAGCGGCAGCACGATCGGCACCGTCATGAGGATGACGGCCGCTCCCTCGAGGAACATGAAGAGCACGAAGAACACGAGTGCGAGCACCAGGAGCAGGAGCACCGGGTTGTCCACCAGCGGTCCCAAGGCGTCGATGAGCACGCGCGGGAGCAGCGACAGCGATACGAACTTGCTGAACACCTGAGCCGCGACGATGATCAGCAGCACCATGGTGGAGATCTTCACGGTCTCCAGCAGGGACGTCCGCAGGAACTGCCAGTTGACCTTGCCCAGCAGCAGCGCCGCGACGAATGCCGCGAGCGCTCCGACTGCTCCGGCTTCGGTCGGAGTGAACCAGCCAAGGTAGATGCCGCCGAAGATGATGAGCACGATCACACCGCCGGAGACGAGCGAGACCGTCGTGCGCCTGACCCCGATCGGCTCGGCCACGTACGGCTGGCGCGGAGTCGTGCGTTTGCGCTCATCGATGAGATAGCACCCGATGACCACGACGATGTAGACGACCACCGTGGCGATGCCGGGGATGATCGCCCCCATGAAGAGGTCGCCGATGGCGGTTTCGGTGGCGACGCCGTAGATGATGAGGATGATGCTCGGCGGGATGATGCCGGCTAGCGAACCCGCCGCAGCAGCCGTGGCACCGGCCAACGGTGCCGACATGCCGTACCGGGTGAGTTCCGGGATCGCCACCCGGCCCAGCGCCGCCGAGGTGGCCGAGGCCGAGCCGGACACCGCACCGAGGAGACCGCCGGCAGTCAGGGTCAGCGAGCTCAGGGGCTCAGCACGGCCGCGCGAGAGTCGGCTGACGATGCCGAAGATGTCCTTGACGATTCCTGCCTGCAGCACGAACTGCGCCATGAGGACGAACAGCGGGATCGTGCTCAATGAATACGAGGCCACGCGGATGAACGGCTGCGGCCCGACGAGACCCATGATGGAGCCGGGCCCATCGAGGAGCACGAAGCCGACGATGCCCACGGCCAGCAGAACGATGTGGATCCGCACGCCGAAGACCAACCCGGCAACGAAGATGACGAGAGCGATTGCAATGACGAGTCCGGTTGCCATGTCAGCCCTCCCCGTTCTCGAGGATGCCGTCGGGCACCTCGCCGCCCGCGTCGATGATCGCCTGGCGCCATTCCTCTGCGGCTTCGCGGCCGGGGAGTCCCTGTTCTTCGAGCATGGCCGTCCATTCGTCCCAGGTGGTCACGACAGAGCCTTCCAGCTGTTCGCGCACCTCGGGCGGGAGCGTCGAGATGTCGATGAACTCACCTCCGGCTTCGGTCTCGTTATACTCTTTCGTCGCAGTCCCCTGGTCCTTCCAAACGGTAGAGGCGTCGACGTAGGTGTCCTCGATGGCGGTCTCCATGATCGTACGGACCTCCGGATCGAGCGAGTTCCACTTCTCCTCGGTCATCATGAGATTGAGATTGAAGTGGCCGAAGTTCATCCCCGTCAGGGTGGTCTGATAGAGGTCCTGGAGCCCGTAGTTGGGCCAGTCGGCGACCGAGGCGAAACCGCCGTCGATGGTCCCGCGGCTCAGCGCATCGAATGCCTCCGCGTTCGGGATCGACACAGTGCTGCCGCTGAAGGCGTCCGTGGTAATGTTCTGGACTCGTGAGGCCGCGCGGAGTTTGAGTGATTTCAGCTCCGCAACACTGGACATGTCGCTGCCGGTCGTCGCGATGGAGTACTCGCCTGTCGTGTGCAGCGGGATCGCTTTGAGTCCCTTGGACCCGAACTGCCACTCGTGGAAGGTCATGCCGTCGTAGACCTCGGCGTCACTCTCGACGAAGTTCTTCCACGCTTCAGAGCCGACGACTGCGTCGGACTGCTTGAGCGGCAGCATCGAGACCTCGACGAGCGGGTACTGGTCGGGCTGATAGGTCGGCAGGAACAGTGCGATGTCGATGACGTCGGTCTGCAGCGCGTGCGTCTCACCCTTGAGCTCGACGAGCTCGCCACCGGTGAATGACTGGAAGGTCACCGCGCCGCCGGTCGCCTTCTCGACCTCTTCCATCCACGGGACGACTCCTTCGGTCCACGCGAGGTTCTGGCTGCTGAGGCCGGAGGCGACGCGGAGGACCAGCGGGTCGGATTCGGCTTCCGCAGAGCAGCCGGCGACGAGCACCAGCGATGACAACGCGGCGATAGCCGAGGCGACGAGACGACGTCTCATGTGGTCATGACCTCCTCATTGAGTTCACGAATGGTTCAGTTGTGATCCGGGTTACACCCTAAGTCGACTGCGCGACGCACCGGATTGTGTCCACAAAGTGGGATCGAAGTGTCGCGTCGTGAAAAGCTCAGGCGGGATAGGTCACAACTGTCATCGAGGGCAGGGCACAGATCACCGCCGTGACTTCGATTTCACCGAAGCCCGGGGCGATCTCCCCTCAGCATCGTCTGCGTCGCAGTGATTGGTGCGGGGTCTCTCTCACCCCACCCCCAGCTCCCGGGCGATGAGCATGAGCTGCACCTCGGTCGTCCCCTCCCCCACTTCGAGGATCTTCGAGTCGCGGTAGTGGCGGGCGACGAGGTACTCGTTCATGAAGCCGTAGCCGCCGTGGATCTGCGTGGCATCCCGCGCATTGTCCATCGCGGCGTCGCCGGCGACGAGCTTGGCGATCGAGGCCTCCTTCTTGAACGGCAGGCCCGCGAGCATCCGCGACGCCGCCAGGTAGTACGCCGCACGCGCCGCCACCACACGGGCCTCCATGCGAGCCAGCTTGAACGAGATCCCCTGGTACTCCCCGATAGGCCTCCCGAAGGACCTCCGTTCGTTCGCGTACCGCACCGATTCGTCCACGCACCCCTGCGCGGCCCCCACGGAGAGTGCTGCCACCGCGATGCGGCCCTCGTCGAGGATGCGGAGGAAGTTCGCGTACCCGCGGCCCCGCTCCCCCAGGAGGTTCTCCTCCGGCACCTGCACACCATCGAACGTCAGCGGGTGCGTGTCCGAGGAGTTCCAGCCGACCTTGTCGTACGCCGGCTCCACGGTGAACCCGGGAGTGCCGGACGGGATCATGATCGTCGAGATCTCCGGCTTCTCCACCCCGTCCTTGCCGGTCCGGGTGCCGGTCACCGCGGTGGCGGTGACGAGCCGGGTGATGTCGGTCCCGGAGTTCGTGATGAAGCACTTGCCGCCGTTGACCGTCCACATGCCGTCCTCGAGCACGGCCCGGGTCTTCGTGCCGCCGGCATCGGAGCCGGCCTCGGGTTCGGTGAGGCCGAAGGCCGCCAGGCCGGAGCCGTCGGTGAGCTGGGGCAGCCATTCGCGCTTCTGCTCCTCGGTGCCGAACCGGTGGATGGGCATCGCGCCCAGCGACACCCCGGCCTCGAGCGTGATCGCGAGCGACTGGTTGACCCGCGCGATCTCCTCGATCGCCAGGCACAGCGCGAAGTAGTCCCCGCCCATCCCGCCGTGCTCCTCCGCGAACGGCAGGCCGAACAGGCCCATCTGCCCCATCTTCGCCACGAGCTCATAGGGGAATTCGTGCTTGGCGTCGAGCTCCGCGCTCACCGGCGCGACGTCGTCATCGGTGAACTTCGCGACGCTCTTCCGCAGCGATTCGTACTCGTCGGGGAGCATTCCGGGGGTGAAGGTCGTGGTCATGACTGGCCGTCCTTGTCTGTCGAAGATGCGTCGGTGGAGGAATCGCTGGTCTCAGGAGTGTCGGTGCCCGCGTCATCGGTCACGGTGGCAAGCAGCTCGTCGAGCGCCACCTGAGCGCCGGCGGCGGTGTTGAGGTGCAGGGTGCCGGCCATGGGGGCGGTGAGGACGTGCTCCATCTTCATCGCCTCGACGACGATGAGCGGCTGGCCCGCCTCGACCGCGTCACCGTCCGCGGCGCGCACGTCGATGACGGAGCCGGGCATGGGGGCGGTGACCTCTGCGCCGGCCTCCCCCGGGTCGAGCGTCGGGTCGGCGACCGCGCGGGTGAACCGGAAGATCCCGGTCTCCGAGCGGACCCAGATCTCCAGGGTCGGCCGCTGGGCGCGGGAGTCGATCACCCGGGTCGTCCACACCGTGGCCCGCCGGTCCACCCCGTCCTCCCGGACCGTGATCTCCCGGCCGCGGGGCGCCTGGGCCGAGGTGCCCGCGGGCCTCGCAACACCGGCACCTGCCGTGCCCGCACCACCACTGCCGGCCCCGTCGCGTTCGAACCGGGCGAGGTCGACATTCTCGAGGTCGGCCTCGATCAGGCGCTCCTCGCCCTCGTGGGTCAGCGGCACGCGCAGCACCCCCGGCTGGGAGGTGCGCCAACTGCTCGGCCGGTTCCACACGCTGTCGGAAGTCCGGGCCTTCGTCGCATCCCCGAGCACGGCGAGCGCGGCGAAGGTCCAGTCCACCTCGCTCGGCGTGTGCTCGAGCTCGCTGCCCGTGCTCATCCGGTCGATGAGCCCGGTGTCGAGGTCACCCGCGGCCACGTCCTCGCGGCTCAGCAGGGTGCGGAGGAAGTCGATGTTCGTCACGATGCCGGGCACCGCGGAGCGCTGCAGGGCGGCGCGGAGCTTCGCGACGGCCGCCGGGCGGTCCGGGGCGTGGACGATGAGCTTGGCGATCATCGGGTCGTAGTCGGTGGCGATCCGTTGTCCGGCGGTCAGTCCCGCGTCCACGCGGATGCCCTCACCGTCCGGGAACACGACCGCGAGGGCGGTGCCGCCGGTGGGCAGGAAGCCGCGGGCGGGGTCCTCGGCGTAGATCCGGGCCTCGATCGCGTGCCCGGTGAGCGTGACCTCGTCCTGGGCGAAGTCGATGCGCTCGCCGGCGCCGATCCGCAGCTGCCATTCGACGAGGTCGAACCCGGTGACCTCCTCGGTGACGGGGTGCTCGACCTGGAGGCGGGTGTTCATCTCCATGAAGAAGAACTCCTCCGGATTGTCGGCGGCGACGATGAACTCCACCGTGCCCGCACCCCGGTACCCGACGGAGCGGGCCGTGTTGCAGGCGGCCTCGCCGATGCGCGCCCGCGTCGCCGCGTCGAGGAGTGCGGAGGGCGCTTCCTCGATGACCTTCTGGTGGCGGCGCTGCAGGGAGCATTCGCGCTCGCCGAGGTGGACGACGGTGCCGTGCTCGTCGGCGAGCACCTGCACCTCGATGTGGCGCGGCGTGGCGACGAGCCGTTCGAGGAACAGCGTGTCGTCGCCGAAGGAGTTCGCCGCCTCTCGCCTCGCGGCTGTGAGCGCGGCCGGGAGGTCAGCGGCGTCGAACACCGCGTGCATGCCCTTGCCGCCGCCCCCAGCAGAGGGCTTGATGAGGACGGGGAAGCCGACGTCCTCGGCTGCGGTGATGAGCTGTTCGTCGGTGAGTCCCGCCTCGGCGACGCCGGGGACCAGCGGCACCCCATGGGCGGCGACGGCTTGCTTGGCGGTGATCTTGTCACCCATGGTGCGGATGGCCTGCGCGGTGGGGCCGAGGAACACGATCCCGGCGTCCTCGCAGGCAGCGGCGAACGCGGCGTTCTCCGACAGGAAGCCGTAGCCGGGGTGGATCGCCTGCGCGCCGGTGGCCCGGGCGGCATCGATCACCTTCCTGATGTCGAGGTAGGACTCACTCGCGGCTGCCGGGCCGAGCCGCACGGCGGTGTCGGCGGCGCGCACGTGGGCGGCGCCTGCGTCCGCGTCGGAGTAGACGGCGACGGTGCGGATGCCGAGCCTGCGGCAGGTGCGGATGACGCGCAGCGCGATCTCGCCGCGGTTGGCGATGAGTACGGTATCGAAGAGCATGTCACATCCTGAAGACGCCGTAGCCGGGCGCATCGAGTGGGCGGGTCAGCGGTGAGTAGCGGCACGCCTCGAGGGCGAGCGCGAGGACGCGGCGGGTGTCACCGGGTTCGATGATCCCGTCGTCCCACAGCCGGGCGGTCGAGTAGTAGGGGTTGCCCTGCTGCTCGTACTGCTCGAGGATCGGGGCCTTGAACGCTGCCTCCTCCTCGGCCGGCCAGTCCTCGCCGCGGGCGGTCTTCTGGTCGCGGGTGACGGTGGCGAGCACACCGGCGGCCTGCTCCCCGCCCATGACGGAGATCCGGGCGTTGGGCCACATCCACAGGAAGCGCGGGGAGTAGGCGCGCCCGCACATCGAGTAGTTGCCGGCCCCGTAGGAGCCGCCGATGACCACGGTGAACTTCGGCACGCGGGCGGTGGCGACGGCGTTGACCATCTTCGCCCCGTGCTTGGCGATGCCGCCGGCCTCGTAGTCGCGGCCGACCATGAACCCGGAGATGTTCTGGAGGAACACGAGCGGGGTGTCGCGCTGGTCGCACAGCTCGATGAAGTGCGCGCCCTTCATCGCCGACTCCCCGAACAGCACGCCGTTGTTCGCGATGATCCCCACGGGGTGGCCGTCGATGCGGGCGAACCCGGTGACGAGCGTGGTGCCGTACTCGGCCTTGAACTCGTGGAACTGCGAGCCGTCGACCACGCGGGCGATGGCCTCGCGCACGTCGTAGGGGACCTTCGAGTCGACGGGGACCACCGCGGTGAGCTCCTCAGGGTCCCAGGCGGGTGATTCGGGGGTGGCCCGCTCCCAGGCCGGGGCCGGCCGGGGTGCAAGGGTGGTGACGATATCGCGCATGATCTCGAGCGCGTGCGGGTCGTTCGCCGCGAGGTGGTCGGTCACGCCGGAGGTGCGGGAGTGGAGCACTCCCCCGCCGAGCTCCTCGGCGGAGACGACCTCTCCGGTGGCGGCCTTGACCAGGGGCGGGCCGCCGAGGAAGATCGTCCCCTGCTCGTTGACGATGATCGATTCGTCCGCCATCGCCGGGACGTAGGCGCCGCCGGCGGTGCAGGAGCCCATGACCGCCGCGAGCTGCGGGATGCCCGCGGCGGACAGGGTGGCCTGGTTGTAGAAGATCCGGCCGAAGTGCTCGCGGTCGGGGAACACCTCGTCCTGGTTGGGCAGGTTCGCGCCCCCGGAGTCGACGAGGTAGATGCAGGGCAGCCGGTTGTCCTTGGCGACCTCCTGCGCGCGGAGGTGCTTCTTCACGGTGATCGGGTAGTAGGTGCCGCCCTTGACGGTGGCGTCGTTGGCGACGATGACGCACTCCCGACCGGCGACCCGGCCGATCCCGGTGATGATGCCGGCCCCGGGCGAGGCGTCGTCGTACATCCCGTTCGCCGCGAGCGGGGAGAGCTCGAGGAACGGCGAGCCGGGGTCGAGGAGCTGCTCGACGCGGTCGCGCGGCAGGAGCTTGCCGCGGTCGAGGTGCCGCTGCCGGGACTTCTCGGACCCGCCGCGCGCGGTGGCGGCGATCCGTTCGCGGAGCTCGGCGATGAGCTCGGAATGCGCCGAGGCGTGGGCGGCGCCAGTGGTCGTGTTCAGCGGTGAACCGATCACTTTCATGGATGATCCCCATTTCAGTTAATTGAGGCTAACTCAGTTGGTATCGTAGCGAGCATGAGCACGATGGACAAGGGAACGGGCGCGACGATGCGGCAGACCGCGAAGGCGCGGCGGCGGCAGGCGATCCTCGACCACGCCAAGCGGCTGTTCGCGGCCTCCGGGTTCCGGGCGGTGTCGATCGAGGAGATCGGGGCGGGCGCGGGGATCTCCGGGCCGGCGGTCTACCGGCACTTCGGGTCGAAGGAGGACATCCTCGCCGAGCTGCTCGTCGGGATCTCGGAGTACCTCCATGCCGGGGGTGCGGAGATCGCAGGTATTGGGGGTGGGTCGGAAGGTGCGGGCGGGTCGGAAGATGCGGGCGCCTCGGTCGGGGTCGGTGAGTCGGCCGGGGTCGGCGCGGAGGCAAGGGAGGGCGATCCGGCGGGCGTCCTGCGGCGGCTCGTCGACTTCCACCTCGCGTTCGCGCTCGGCGAGCCCGAGCTCATCCGGATCCAGGACCGGGACCTCAGCGCGCTTCCCGCCGAGGCGCGCAGCAGCCTGCGCCGCCTCCAGCGGCAGTACGTGTCGCTGTGGGTCGCCGCACTCCGGCGGCACGCGCCCGGGTTGTCGGAGGAGGCTGCGACCGTGACGATCCACGCGGTGTTCGGCATGGTGAACTCGACGCCCTACGTCGTGCGCCGGATCGACACGGCGGTGGTCGCCGAACGTCTCCGCACCGCGGCCCTGGCGACGCTGGGGGTCGCCGACGTGGTTGCTTACCGGAAGTGATTGTGGGCCGGCGACTCACGGTCGACGAGGACTCAGGACACATGGCCCTTCTCATCCGCCTCCGGAGCAGGGGCGGCGCTCGCTGGCGAACACAGCCGCCGGGGGCCGGCGTCGGCCGGGACATCGCCGGTATTCACGATTTCCTGCCAGGTGAGCTCGTCGGTGAAGGTGAGGAGCGGCACCTCGCTCGAGCAAGGAGAAGGTGACACCCAGCCTCACCTCGGTCCCCGGGAACCAGCACCAGAACCTTTGACGATAGAACCCGGGAGTTCTATAATTTGGCCATGTGGGTCGTCGACATCGAACTGATCTCAGAATGGCTCGCGTCACTCGATGACGACTCCCGCGAACACGTCGTCGCAGCTGTCGAACTTCTCGAGGAACACGGTCCGCACCTGGGGCGTCCACTTGTGGACACCGTGGTCGCATCTCGCCACCGGAACATGAAGGAACTGCGACCGGGCTCGAGCGGCCGGTCGGAGCTGCGAATCCTCTTCGCCTTCGACCCGCGTCGCCACGCGATCCTCTTGATCGCTGGAGACAAGGCGGGACGCTGGAAGAGCTGGTATCGGAGACACATCCCGAGTGCCGACGACCTCTTCGATGAACATCTGCGCACCATGGAAGGAAAGTGACCATTATGGCAATGAAGATCAACGAGTTCCTTGCCGAGCACCCGATCGATCGCGAACGCGTCGATGCGCACAAGGAACGGATGCTCAGCGAAGTGCGCGCCTACCGACTCCGTGAACTGCGGGCCGATGCTGGTCTGACTCAAGTGGAGGTGGCACAACGGATCGGCGTCTCACAGCGCCAGGTCTCGAAGATCGAGCGCGGCGACCTCGAGAGTACGAAGATCGGCACGATTCGCCGCTACCTGGAAGCGGTGGGCGGCGACCTCGCCATCGAATTCGTCACCGGAGACTCACGGGTTCAGGTCGCCTGACACCCGTTCCCACCACTCAGGCGGCGATGCAGGACCGGAGGTGCGTCTCGATGGTGTCGGCGGTCCACCCGTGGGCCTCGCGCAGGCCGTTGCTCAGCATCGACAGGTACGGGGTCGAGGGCACGGTGTGCTCGACGGCGGCACTGCCGTGGGGTGCGGTGAAGGTGAGCATCGGGGTGCCCTCGCGGCGACCGACATCGATGAGCGTCTCGTAGTGGCCGGGGCCGGCCCGGTGGCGGGCATTCTCCTCCAGGCCGACGACGATCTCCTCGATCGGGTCATCGGGGTCCGGGATGCGGTGCATCTCCTGCGCGGCGATGTCGGCGAACTGCCCGGCGGTCACCAGGTAGGCCTTGGCCGGGGTGGGGCCGGGCACGTCGTGGTCGTAGAACGCCATTCCGCCACCGCCCCACACGCGGGACTCACCGGCGAAGTAGAGGCTGCCCGGCAGGTCGACGCCCGCCTCGGCGCGGGGCATCGAGGGGTCGCGCGCTCCCCGGTAGGTCACCTGCGCGCCCGGCGGCCGGCCGCCCTGCAGATAGCAGGCGAGGCGCTCGCGCGACATGTTGGATCCATAGCTGACGTACCAGACAAGTGTTTCAGACACTCTCTCTACGCTGGTGGCTCGGACGGCGTCGTTCAAGCTCACACGGGGTTTCGGCGTCGATGACCAGACGATTCCCACCGGCCTCGGATGGAGCACGGCGTTCCTCAAAGATTGCTCAACGCCTTTCGGTGGCGCGTGGATGCACCCCCGTGAATCGCCTGCCCGCGGCTCCGAGCCCACGGCGCGGCACGCTGTTCTTCATGCGCAGCACGCAGCGCCAGGACGGGCCGCTCACCGCCCGAAGGTGAGCTCCCCACTCGCGACGTCCACCGCGGTGAGCTCGAGTGCGATCCGGCTGCCCACCTCGGCCGCGCCCTCGACGAAGGCGACGACCGCGGGCTCGGGGAAGTGCACCTCGTAGCGCGGCGGGCGGTCCCGGTTGGCCTCGCGCTGGGACACGACGACGCCCTCGAAGGTCTCCCCCAACCGGTCGGCAAGCAGCACGGCCTCGGTGGCCTCGATGACGGCGTTCTCGATCTTCCGCGAGCGCGATCCGGCCGTGCTCATGAGGTCCGGCAGCTCGGGCAGCGCGGCGAGCGCCCACTCGGGTGCCGCGATCCCCTGGGCGGCGGCCCAGGCGATCGGCAGGACGAACCGGTCGACGAGCCGGCGCAGGGGCGCGGTGGTGTGGGCGTAGGGTGCGCCGACCGCGGCCTGCACTGCGGTCTCGGGGTCCATGCCGGGTTCGATGACGGTGTAGCCGGCGCCGCGGAACAGCATGGGCGAGGCGTAGTGGACGGCGAGCGCGGCGGGGTCGGCGCCGGTGTGGTCGATCCGTTCGAGGATCTCCTGGTAGGTGCCATCCGCCTCGAAGCCGAGCGATCGCACCACGGCGGTGAACTCCGCGATCGTCTCCCGATTAGGGCGGGGCAGGGTGCGGAGGATCCCCTCGCCATCGGAGAGCATGAGGTCGGCGGCCACCCGGCCGGCGAGCAGCGAGATCTGCGCGTTGGCGTCCTCGATCTCCCGGCGCGGCCGGAACGCCAGCGTGTAGGTGTCCTCGTCGCTGCGGGCGACCTCCTGGTCGGGGATCGCGAGGTCGATGCCGCCGCGCTCGTGCTGCTGGGCGAGCAGGGCGGCGCCGAGCGCGGGGAGGGCGGCCATGCTCGGGTGCAGCGGGCGGCCGGCGTCGTGGTCGGCCTGGACGGTGTCGTAGTCGAGCTGCGCGACCGAGGCGATGACGGCCCGCACGAGGTCCTGGGCGACGACGGACCCGGATTCGGCGACGTCGACGACGAACACGTAGGCGGCCTTCGCAGCTCCCGGCAGGAGCGAGGCGGCATCTTCGGAGATCACCGGCGGGTGCAGGGGGATGCGGCGGTCGGGCAGGTAGTCGGTGAGGCCGCGGGCGCGGGTCTCCGCGTCGAGCGCGCCGCCGGGCCGGATGAACCGGCCGACGTCGGCGATCGCGTAGCGCACCCGCCAGCGGGCGCCCTCGATGGGGCTGTCGCCGAGGTGCATCGCCTGGTCGAGATCCGTCGCCCCGTCCGGGTCGATGGTGACGAAAGCGAGCTCGGTGAGGTCCTCCCGCTCACCGTCGATGCCGTCGCGACCGGCCGCAGTGGGGTCGGTGAGCTCGGCGACGGCGGCCTGCGCCTCGGCGAGGGCTTCCGGAGGGTACTCCTGCGGGAGGTCGGCGACGATCCGGTCATACGCCTGCTCGAGTGCGGTCGTCGGGCGGGGCGCGCGCATCCGGTGGGAGATCATGACAGCACCCTACTGCCGGTCCCTACGTCCGGTGCACGAACAGCCGGGAGGGGCGGCCGCGGCGGCCGTCGGTCATCTCCCCGGTGGGCTGGAGCAGCGGTTCCATGCGGCGGCGGAAGGCGTCGCGCTGCAGCTCCTCGCCGAGGATCGCCTCGTGGAGCAGCTGGAGGTCGCGCAGGGTGAAGGAGCCGGGCAGGAGCCGCCACGGGTCCGGGGTGTCGGCGTAGTCGGCGCGCACCCGGGCGAGCGCCTCGGCGACGACGCGCGGCTGGTCGTAGGGCAGGCTGATCGACCCGCCGGGGGCCGCCTCGACGGCGGGGACGAGGGTGATGCGGCCGGCGGCGATCCCGGCGCGGACCACCTCGGCCTCGACGACGTCGAGGTGGGCGACGGTGACGACCCAGCCGCGCTGGTCGCGGTCCGGGTCGTCGAACACCTTGAGCTGCTGGGGTTCGCGCCCGGAGATCCCCGCTTTCTGCGCCTGGCTGCGCAGCACTGCGGCGGCGAGGCGCTCACGCTCGTGGACGAAGGTCCCGGGGAGCACGAGCCGGCCGTGCCGGTCGGTGACGAGCACGACGTGGAGGGCCCCCTCGGCCACGGAGAAGGTGGCGGTGTCGACGGCGAGGGACGGCCGCGGGAACGCGGTGAGATCCGATGTCATGGGGACGCAGGTGTCATGGGGCGCGAGGGTCGAGCCGGGGCTCAGTCGGCGCTGCGCCGGTGCTCGAGCGCCGGGTCGTCGCGGAAGGGCACGAGCAGCAGCGAGCACTGCGCGGCGTCGAGCACCTGGGAGCTCGTGCGTCCGAGCTGCACGCGCATGCTCGAGAACCGGCCGAGGCCGCGCTTGCCCATGACGAGCAGGTCCGCGCCGGCAGAGCATTCGGTGAGGACGTCGACGGGGTCGCCCTCGACGAACTCGGTGCGCACGCTCAGCCCGGGGACCTGCGAGCGCAGCCAGGCCATGTCGAGCTCGGTCTGGGCGCGCACGCGGGCGTCGTCGCGCAGCGGCGTGGTGACGACGACGATGGTGAGCTCCGCGCCGGTGCGGGCGGCGTAGGCGGCGGCGTCGAGTGCGGCGACCCCGGCGTAGTCCGAGGTGTCCTGGCCGACGACGACCCCTCCCCCGCCGGTGACGTGGGCGTCGGCGGAGTCGAACTCGCTGGCCTCGGTGTCGCGGTAGATGAGGACGGGGCACAGGGCGTGGCCGGGCAGGCCGGAGGAGATCGTGCCGATCCGCCCACCGGTGCGCTGGTCGGAGCCGTGCTGGCCGATGACGACGAGGCCGGCGTGCTCGGACAGCGCGGCGAGCACCTCGGCGGGATCGCCGGTCTCGAGCACGGTGTCGAACCGGGCGTCGGGCAGGAGTTCGCTCAGCTGCGCGGCGACCGAGTCGAGCGCCTGCTGGGCGGCGGCACGGGCCTCATCGGAGGGGGCAGCGCCGGGTGCGGCCGGGGCGACGACGGAGACGAGGCGCACGCCGACGCCGTGGTGGCGGGCCTCCTTGAGGGCCCAGGCGGCGGCCTCGCGGCAGGCGCGGGATCCGTCGATGCCGACGATGATCTCGCCGTTGATCTGCATTGCTCCACCTCGCTTCCCGGTGCGCGGACCGGGAATGACCTCGCCGAACGTCTGTTCCCCCGATCCTAGAGAACAAAGCGGTCCGGTGGTAGTCGCAAGCGCCGGTGTGCGTCGGGCCGGCAGTGGGTGCGAGGAACGGGCGAGGCCCCGTCACCGGGTGGTGACGGGGCCTCGGCTGCGAGCCTCCTGCCGGAATCGAACCGGCGACCTTCTTATTACGAGTAAGACGCTCTGCCGACTGAGCTAAGGAGGCAACCAGTACAGGGTAACCGGCGGCCCTGAACCGGTCAAAACCGCGGGTGCCGCGACCCCGAGCGGTAGAGTGGGGTGGCGCCCCACCCCGAAAGGACCCAGCCGTCGTGGCCATAGATCTGCAGCGATTCACCCGTGAGTTCGAGGAGCTCATCGAGTGCGAATCGCCGTCCTCGGACCCGGCATCGCTCGTCCGCTCGGCGAACCTCCTCTCCCGCATCGGCACCGAGCTGCTCGGCGTCGCCCCGCGCATCGTCACCGTCGAGGGCTGCCCGCACGTGCTGTGGCGGTTCGGCGAGGGCCCGCGCCGCGTGGTGCTCATCGGCCACCACGACACCGTGTGGCCGCTCGGCACGATCCGCCGCCTGCCGTTCTCCGACGTCGAGGGCATCATCCGCGGTCCCGGCGCCGACGACATGAAGGGCGGCGTGCTCGTCGCCCTCTACGCCCTGGCCGCCCTGCAGGAGCGCGGCGCCACGCTCGAGGGCGTGAGCCTGCTCGTCACCGGCGACGAGGAACTCGGCTCGCTCACCTCCCGCCCCCTCATCGAGGCCGAGGCGGAGGGCGCCCGTGCGGCCCTCGTGTTCGAGAGCGGCGGCGGCGACGGGGCGGTGAAGATCGCCCGCAAGGGAGTCGCGATCTACGAGCTCGAGGTGCGCGGCCGCGCCGCCCACGCCGGCGTCGAGCCGGAGAAGGGCATCAACGCCACGACCGAGGTGGCCCACCAGGTGCTGAAGATCGCGCAGATGGGCGATGCGAAGGCCGGTACCTCCGTGGTGCCGACGGTGCTGCACTCCGGGACGACGTCGAACACCGTGCCGGCGCTCGCGAAGGTCGGGATCGATTCCCGGGCCACGAACGTCACCGAGCAGCTCCGCGTCGACGCCGCGCTCCGCTCGCTCACACCGGTCCACCCGAGCGCCCGCCTGCTGCTGCGCGGCGGGATCAACCGCGCCCCGCTCGAACCGCGCCAGTCGATGGGCCTCTACGGCCGTGCGCAGCGGATCGCCGGCCGGCTGGGGCACCCGCCGCTGCGGTCGATCGCGGTGGGCGGCGGCTCCGACGGGAACTTCACCGCCGGCATCGGCACGCCCACGCTCGACGGGCTCGGCACTGTGGGCGGCGGTTCGCACGCCGACAGCGAGCATGCCGTGAAGACGTGGATCCCGCGGCGGGTCGAGCTCGTCCGCGACCTCGTCGGTGAGCTCATCCTCGACTGATCGGTTTGGGGCGAGTGCCGGCCGGCCCGTTCCGGCGCCCGCGTGCGTTCAGTCCGCGGTGAGCCAGGGGTTCGACAGCCCGATGAAGGCGGCCTCGACGATGAGCAGCGGGGTCATGTTCGTGCTCAGCCGGGTCCGGGCCTGCCCGATGACGTCGATCCGGCGCAGGGTGCTCAGCGCGTCCGAGGCAGCTGCCTGCTCCCGGATCCGCTCCTCATCACCGCGGTTGATCCAGCCCTCGGTGAGTCCGAGCTGGCACAGCAGCACGTCGCGGTAGAGCGAGAGCAGCTCGAGGAGCATCGCGTCGATCTCGTCGTTGCGCGCCCGGGTGGAGCGTCGCTTCTGCTCCTCCTCGAGCCGTTTGACCTGTCCGCGCACCGCGGGCGGCACGGCCTTGCCCGGTTCCACCCCGAGGGTCTCGAGGAGGGCGGCGCGCTCGTGTGCGTCGCGTTCGGCGGAGCGCTCCTTGGCGCTCTCGGTCGCCTCTTCGACGATCCGTCCGGCCATGCGCACGGTGGAGCCGAGCGAGGTGAGTGTCTGCGGGATGTCGAGGATCCGGGCCCGCCGGGTGCGGGCGTCGTCGTTCGTCGCGAGGTGCTTGGCCCGCCCGATGTGGTTCTGCGCGGCGGCTGCCGCCCACAGTGCGGTCTCGGAGTCGACGCCGTCGCGGGTCTGTAGGAGTTCGGCGATCGCCTCGGTGGGCGGGATGCGCAGAGTGACGCTGCGGCAGCGCGAGCGGATGGTGGTCAGCACGTCCTGCGGGCTCGGCGCGCAGAGGATCCACACCGTGGCCGGCGGGGGCTCCTCGATCGCTTTGAGGAGGACGTTCGAGGTGCGTTCGGCCATCCGGTCCGCGTCCTCGATGATCATCACCCGCCACGGGGCGTTCACCGGGGCGCTCTGCGCCTGGGACACGAGCTCGCGCACTTCGTCGATGGTGATGAGGGACTTCTGGGTGGCCATGATCGTCATCGACTCGTGCGTCCCGGCGAGTGCCCGCTGCGCAGCGGGGCTGCGGGATTCGCCGCGGTCCGGGCTCAGCAGCGCGGCGGCGAAGGCGCGCGCGGCGTTCGAGCGGCCGGAGCCGGGCGGGCCGGTGATGAGCCAGGCGTGCGTCATCGCCGCCGAGGCGCCGCCGGTGTCGGTGGCCCGGGCGGCCTGCCGGAGCTGCTCGATCGCGGTGTCCTGGCCGACGAGCTCGTCCCAGACGCTCACCGGGAGCCGCCGTTCGGGTCGTGCCCGCCGCGGTCGCGCGGCTGCTCCCGGCCGGAGCGGCGGAGGCGGGACTGGCGGAGCCGTTCGCGGGCCTGCCGCTCGAGCTCCGCCTGTGCGACGAGCCGGTCGCGGCTCACACGCTGGTGGAAGTGCGGCAGCGGCATCTCCCGGGCGTTCTCAGCCTCCGGATCGGCGGCAGCGTCCCCGCCGGTTCCCGCGGCCGGACCGGCACCCACGGCAGGACCGGCCGCGGCAGGCCCGGCAGCCGGGCCGGTACCCGCGGCAGGGTCGACGACCGGCATCCGAGCGGTCTGACTCGCCGCGGGGCCCGCGGGCTGCCGGGGCACTGCGTGCGAGTTCGGCTCCGGCGCCCGGGATCCCAGCGGCGGCTGGGAGCCGGGTGCCGAACGGTTCGCGTGGCGGGCCGGGAGCACGGTCGTGGGATCGTCCTCACCGAACCCCCGTGCCGCCGGGGACCGCCGGCGGTAGGACCGTGGTGGGGTCGTCCTCACCGGGAGCCCCGCGGCCGGGTGCCGAGGCGGGCAGCACCGTGGTCTCCGCTTCGGACGGGTCGCTGCCGGCAGTGGCGCTGCCCGCCGGTGGGGCGCCGAGCACGGTGGTCTCCGCCTCGTCCGAGGCAGGCGCAGGCACCCGCGACGCCGATGCCGATGGGCCGGGCTGGGCTGCGTTACCGGCCTGCTCGGCTGCGTTACCGGGCTGTTGGGCTGTGCTGCCGGGATGCTGGGTTGCACTGCCGTGCCGCTGCCCTGCGGTGCCGGGAAGTGAGGTGTCGGAAGGTGCAGTGCCGCGGGGTGCTGTGCCGGGAGCTCCAGTGCCGCGGGGTGCGGTGTCACCAGGCGCGGCTAGTCCTCCGGCGTGCGGGTGGTTCTGCGACCGGTGGTCGCCGCGGGAGGACATGTGCGCGTCGACAGCCGCGGCGATGTCCGCGGCGACGGCGGCAGGTTCCCGGTTCGCGTCGATGACGGCGTAGCGGGAGGGTTCGCGGGAGGCGAGTACCAGGAAAGCCTCCTGCACCCGGCGGCGGAAGGCGAGGTCCTCGCGGTCGAGGTGGTTCTCCTCGCCGCGGGCGGCGGTGCGCTGCGCGGCGGTCTCCGGGTCGATGTCGAGGACGAGCGTGAGGTGCGGCACCAGGCCTTCGGTGGCCCAGCGCGACAGCCCGGCGATGTCCTCGGTGGAGAGCTCACGGCCCGCCGACTGGTAGCCGAGCGAGGAGTCGATGTAGCGGTCGGTGATGACGGTCTCACCGCGCTCGAGCGCCGGGCCGATGAGCGAGGCGACGTGGTGGGCGCGGTCGGCGGCGAACAGCAGCGCCTCGCTGCGCGGCGCCACCCCGGAGCCGCCGAGCACGACCTCGCGGATGGCGCGCCCCGCGTCGGTGCCGCCGGGTTCCCGGGTGAGGACGACCGGGCCGATGCCGCGGGCGCGCAGGTGCTCGTCGAGGAGCTGGATCTGGGTGGTCTTCCCCGAGCCGTCCCCGCCCTCGACGGCGATGAAGAATCCCGGCCCGGTGACGTGCTCGGTGGCGTGAGCTGCGAGTTCCGAGGCGGCGGGCACCTCGGCCCGTTCAGCGGCGACCGCGGGGGTGCGGAAGGCGTGGACGAGGTCGACGCCGAGTCCCTGGATGCCGTGCGGGGAGAAGGTGAAGAGCGCGATGATGCCGCCGACGAGCGCCACCAGCCCGACCACGGAGTAGGCCACGGTGGTGGCGCTGATGTTCCAGGAGGCGTTCTCGCTGAGCGCGACGACGGTGTCGAGGTCGAGCATGGTGAGCAGGAGCGCTGCGACCACGCCGGCGCCGACCCCGATGCTGCGGGAGAAGTCGTACCGCTGGGCGCGGACGCCCACGCCGACGGCGAAGGTGACGATCGCGGTGAGGACGGCCTTGCCGGACAGCTCCTCGATGATCCCGAGCGCCAGGGTGAGCACTCCGGCGGTGAGCAGTGCCAGGGAGGTCAGGCGGGGGCGCGACATGCCGGGGGCGAACGTCGGACCGGCCTCGTAGCCGACCGCCCAGCCGAGGAACGCGGCGCACACGATGACGGCGAATCCGGCCTGCCCGAACCGGTGGTCCGCCACGGCGGGCTGCGCGAGGGCGAGGACGGCGCCGAGCACGCCGAAGAGCAGGTAGCACGCCCACGGCCGGGCGATCGGGGTGGGACCGCGCAGCGCCTGGCCGGCCGACCCGGCGGGGAACGCCCCGGTGACCGGGTCTCCGGCACCGGCAGGTGCGCGCATGGCGAGGGCGGAGGACACGAAGAGCAGCACCGCGCCGATGAGCAGGTACCAGCGCACACCACTGATGCCGGCCTGGGTGCCGCCGACGATCTGGAAGGCGTAGGTGGTGAGCAGGAGCAGGACCGCGGCGACCCCGGCGGTGCGCCAGGGCTTGCGGTGCAGGTGCGGGGCCTGGAGGACGAGGAGCGCGGTGGTGATCCCGAGGAACAGCGCGGTGATCCAGATGAGCCAGACGACCGGGAAGAAGAACACGCACACCGATGCCACGGCGGTCGCGGCCGCCCCGCCGGCGAGCAGCCCGCGGCCGGCCGGTGTGCTCAGCCTGCTGAACACCGAGTGCGGGACGAACACCCCGGCGGCGACGAGCACGAACACGACGAGCAGGGCGCCGGCGGCCTGCGGCAGGGAGAAGGAGGTGTCCGCGAAGGACTCCGCGATCCGGTGCGCGGCACCCGGGTCGAGCACCCGCCGGACCCCGTGGAGACCGGCGATCCCGAAGCCGAGCGCGGTGAGGGCGAACATCACCATCCACCCGGTGACCTCCACGGCGACCGGGCCGAGCGAGGCCGGGGGCGCTGCGGAATCCGGCCGGGAGGCAGAGCGGTGATCCGTAGTATTCACGCCATCCACTCTACGACCCGGCACGGACACGGCGTCACAGCCGACTGTCGGATTCGCACCTATCCTGGACGGGTGCCGATCACGCTCACCGCCCTCGACGACGTCTCCCCCGACCCGACCATCGCGCTCGCACAGGCGCGCGCGCTCCTCGACGAGGTCAAGGCCGGCCGCCGCGCAGGTGTGCTGCGCCTCTACCGTCCGGAGCCCACGGCTGCGTTCGGCGCCCGCGACCGGTTCCTCCCCGGCTTCCCCGCTGCGGTGGCCGCCGCCCGCGACCACGGTTTCACCCCGGTGCTGCGTTCGCTGGGCGGGCGGGTGGCCGTCTACCACCGCGACAGTCTCGTCATCGACCACCTCGAGCCCGCCGCCGGTCTGCTGTCCGGCACACAGGAGCGGTTCACCGGGTTCGGCGACTGGTACACCGCGATCCTCCGGGGCCTGGGCGTCGATGCGCGGCTCGGCGAGATCCCCGGCGAGTACTGCCCGGGCGAGCACAGCGTCAACGTCGCCGGTCGGATCAAGGCGATCGGCACCGCCCAGCGGGTGACCCACAGCGGCTGGCTGTTCTCGTCCTCCATCGTCGTCGCCGACCCGGATCCGATCCGTGCGGTGCTCACCGACATCCAGTCGGCACTCGGCGTCGACTGGGACCCGACCACCGGCGGGGCGATCAGCGAGGTGCACCCGGACGTCACCGCCGATGCCGTCGAGGCCGCATTCCGCACCGCGTATTCCGAGCGATTCACCGTGGAGCCGGGCACCCTCACCGCGGTCGAGGCGCGCGCCGCCGAGGGGTACGTCGAGCAGCACCGGCTCTGACTCACGCGGGCCGGTCACGCGGCAGGAGAACGCGAACTGCGCGGTATCCGAAACCGGACGCGCAATTGCGCGCTCGGTTCGGGATACCGCGCAGTTCGGATCAGGCGGTGGTCGGCTTGCCGGTCGACTTCGTCGCCGTGGCCTTCTTCGCAGTCGTCTTCTTCGCCGCGGTGGTCCGCGCCGTCGTCGACTTGGCCGCCGGCTTCTTCGCAGCCGTGGTCTTCGAGCCTGCCGTCTTCGACACCGTGCTCTTGGCCGTCGTCGACTTCTTCGCGGCAGGCTTCTTGGCTGCGGTCTTCTTGGCCGGGGCCTTCTTCGCGGTCGTCTTCTTCTTCGCAGGCCCCTTGGCCCGCTTCTCCGCGAGGAGTTCGAAGGCGCGCGCCGGGGTGATGCCCTCGACGGAGTCGTCCTTGCGCAGGGTTGCGTTCGTGTCCCCGTCGGTGACGTAGGGCCCGAACCGCCCGTCCTTGACGACGACCGGCTTCTTCGACTCCGGGTCCTCGCCGAGCTCCTTGAGCGGGGGTGCGGCGGCACGGCGGCCGCGCTGCTTGGGCTGGGAGTAGATCTCGAGCGCCTCGTCGAGGGTGATCGAGAAGATCTGCTCCTCCTCGGTGAGCGAGCGCGAATCGGTGCCCTTCTTGAGGTAGGGCCCGTAGCGGCCGTTCTGCGCGGTGATGACCGTCCCCTCGGCGTCGGTCCCGACCTCGCGCGGCAGGCTCAGCAGCTTGAGCGCCTGCTCGAGGTCGACGGTCGAGAGGTCCATGGACTTGAACAGGGAGCCGGTGCGCGGCTTGACCTTCTTGCGGCCCTTCGTCTCCTCGGCCTCGGGCAGCACCTCGGTGACGTAGGGGCCGAACCGACCGGACTTCGCGACGATCGTGTGCCCGGTCTCCGGATCGGTGCCGAGCTCGCGGTCCCCGTCGCCGTGGCTGGCGATGAGTTCGCGGGCCTTCTCCGCGGTGAGCTCGTCGGGGGCGAGGTCCTCCGGCACGGACACGCGCTTGGGATCCTCGCCGTCCTGCGCCACCTCGAGGTAGGGGCCGTAGCGGCCCACCCGCAGGTCGATGCCCTCGGCGATCTCGATCGTGTTGATCTCGCGGGCGTCGATGTCGCCGAGGTCGTCGACGGTCGGCTTGAGACCGGGATGATCCTCGGTCCGGTCGCCGAAGTAGAACGCGGTCAGCCAGTCGTTGCGGTCCTCCTCGCCGGAGGCGATCCGGTCGAGGTCGGACTCCATGCCGGCGGTGAACTGGTAGTCGATGAGCCCGCGGAAGTGGAGCTCGAGGAGCCGCACCACGGAGAACGCGACCCAGGTGGGGACGAGCGCATTGCCGCGGGTGCGGACGTAGCCGCGGTCCTGGATCGTGGAGATGATCGCGGCATAGGTCGAGGGGCGCCCGATCCCGAGCTCCTCCATGGTCTTGACCAGGCTCGCCTCGGTGTAGCGCGGCGGCGGAGCGGTGGTATGGCCGGCGGCCTCGGCGCGATCGACGGTGAGCTGCTGACCCTCGGACACCTCGGGCAGGCGCGATTCGCCGGCCCCGGTGTCGTAGCGGTCGACGTCCTTGCCCTCCTCGTAGGCGGCGAGGAACCCGCGGAAGGTGATGACCGTGCCCGAGGCGGTGAAGCCCGCCGTCTTGTCCTCACCGAGGTCGGCGGTGATCCGCATCGTGGCCGTCTTGCCCTTGGCATCGGCCATCTGGGAGGCGACGGTGCGCTTCCAGATGAGGTCGTAGAGGCGGAACTCGTCGCCGGAGAGCTTCCCGGACACCTGGGCGGGCGTGCGGAAGGAGTCGCCGGCGGGTCGGATCGCCTCGTGCGCCTCCTGCGCTGACTTCTGCTTGCCGGAGTACATGCGCGGCGTGTCCGGCACGTATTCGGGACCGTACAGCTCCGAGACCTGACGGCGGGCGGCGGAGACCGCCTGGCCCGACAGCGCCGAGGAGTCGGTGCGCATGTAGGTGATGTAGCCGTTCTCGTAGAGCGACTGGGCCACGCGCATCGCCTGGCGGGAGGACAGGCGCAGCTTGCGGCCGGCCTCCTGCTGCAGGGTCGAGGTGGTGAAGGGGGCGGCGGGTCGGCGGGAGTAGGGCTTGGTCTCCAGCGCGGAGACGGTGAGCCGATCCTTGGCCGTGGTGTTGAGGGTGTTCGCGAGCGCGGTCGCCATCTCCTCGTCGAGCACGACGACGTCGCTCTTGCCCTTGAGTTTGCCGGCGTCGTCGAAGTCGCGGCCGCTGGCGACCTTGGTGCCGTGGTAGGTGGCGAGACGGGCGGAGAAGGCATTGCCCTTGCCCGGCACCGCGAGGTCGATGTCGAGGTCCCAGTAGTCGGCGGACACGAACGCCATGCGCTCGCGCTCGCGCTCGACGACGAGGCGGGTCGCCACGGACTGCACGCGGCCGGCGGACAGGCCGCGGTTGACCTTGCGCCACAGCACCGGGGAGACCTCGTAGCCGTAGAGGCGGTCGAGGATGCGGCGGGTCTCCTGGGCGTCGACGAGCGAGGTGTCGAGCTCGCGGGTGTTCTCGAGCGCCCGGGCGATCGCCTCGGGGGTGATCTCGTGGAACACCATGCGCTTGACCGGGATCTTGGGCTTGAGGACCTCGAGGAGGTGCCAGGCGATCGCCTCGCCCTCCCGGTCCTCATCGGTGGCGAGGAAGAGTTCGTCGGCGTCCTTGAGGAGCGCCTTGAGCTCGGAGACCTTCTTCTTCTTGCCCGGGTCCACGCGGTAGTAGGGGGCGAAGCCGTTGTCGACGTCGACGGCGAACTTGCCGTAGGGCCCCTTCTTCATGTCGGCGGGCAGCTCGGAGGGCTGCGGGAGGTCGCGGATGTGGCCCACGGAGGCTTCGACGTCGTAGCCGTCACCCAGGTACCCCACGATCGTGCGGGCCTTGGTCGGCGACTCGACGATGACGAGTCGGCGCGGCTGCGAGGTGGAGGATGCCACGGCGGTCCTTTCGTGGGCGACTGTCGCCGACGCGTCCGTCGGGCAGTCCCGCTGTTGCTGGTGAGAAACTCTGAGAAATGTAGCACTTGCCTCTTCTACCGTCTCACATGTCGATGTACGGGGTCCGGGCGGGAGGCGGAGCGGGGTGGTGCGGTGCGGGTGCTGCGGGTGCGGATGCCGTGGTGCGGGTGCGGGAGTCGCGCCGGGCGCCGGAGCCGGGCCGCGCTGCCGGTGCGGCTGCGCCTGCAGCTGCGCCTGCACCGCGGGATAGGTCAGCGTTCGGTGTATGGTCAGTGCATGCTGACCATTGCCTCTCGCCTCGACGTGATGAACCGCCTCGGCCGCGCGATGGCCGACCCCACGCGCTCCCGGATCCTCCTCTCCCTCCTCGAGTCACCCGGGTACCCGGCGGAGCTCGCCCGCATGCTCGGCCTCACCCGCACGAACGTGTCGAACCACCTCACCTGCCTGCGCGACTGCGGGATCGTCGTCGCCGAGGTCGAGGGCCGCCGCACCCGCTACGAGATCGCCGACGGCCACCTCGCCCGCGCGCTCGACGCGCTCCTCGACACCACCCTCGCCGTCGACGCCGACGCCCCGTGCCTCGACCCGCAGTGCCCGGTGGCCGGATGCTGCGAGGACGGCGCAGGGGAAGGTACGGGCACCGCTGCGGACGGCGGCTCTGCAGGCGAGCCGGATGCCGGAGGAGGCGCCGGCAGCGATGCAGCCGTCGTCACCGGGGCGCGATCGTGAGCGGGTCCGCGTGCGGGTGCGAGGCACCCTCACCCGCCGACGCCGGTCCCACCGAGTCCGAGGAGCACACTCCGTGGTGGCGCAGGACCTCGGTGATCATCCCGGTCCTCTCCGGCGTCGCGCTCGTCGCAGGCCTCGCGCTCGAGTGGTCCGACCCCGGCTCCCTGGCGGAGCCAGCGGCGCAGGTGCTGTTCTGGGCCTCGCTGCTCCTCGGCGCCTCGCAGTTCGCACCGGGCGCGCTGCGGGGCCTCGTCACCCGTGGCAGGCTGGGCATCGGCCTGCTCATGACGATCAGTGCGATCGGCGCGGTCGTCCTCGGCTTCGTCGAGGAGGCGGCCGCACTCGCCTTCCTCTATTCCATCGTCGAGGCGCTCGAGGACATCGCGATGGACCGCGCCCGCACCGGCCTGCGGTCGCTGCTCACGCTCATCCCCGCGAATGCCACGTTCGTCGCACCCGACGGCACGACGCGCACGGTCCCCGTCTCCCAGCTCGCGGCGGGCGACAGGTTCCGGCTCTTCGCCGGTGAGCGCAGCGCCACCGACGGCGTCGTGCGCGCCGGGCGCAGCAGCCTCGACGTCTCGGCGATCACCGGCGAGTCCATCCCGGTGGAGGTCGGTCCCGGGGACGAGGTGCTCGCCGGTTCGATCAACACCTCGGGCGTGCTCGAGGTCGAGGCGACCGCCCCCGGGGCGGACAACTCGCTGACCACGGTCGTCGGGCTCGTCGAGCAGGCGCAGGCGCGGAAGGGCGAACGGGCCCGCATCGCCGATCGTCTCGCCCGGCCGCTCGTGCCCGGCGTGCTCGTCCTGGCACTGCTCGTCGCGGTGGTCGGCTCACTGCTCGGCGACCCCGGCCTGTGGATCGAGCGGGCGCTCGTCGTGCTCGTCGCGGCCTCGCCGTGCGCGCTCGCGATCTCCGTGCCGATCACCGTCGTCTCGGCGATCGGCGCGGCCACGCGGTTCGGAGTCGTCGTCAAGTCCGGCGCGGCGTTCGAGCGCCTGGGCGGAATCCGCCACCTCGCGCTCGACAAGACCGGCACCCTGACCCGCAACCGACCCGCCGTCGCCCGGATCCTCACCGTGGACGGGTTCACCGAGGCCGAGGTGCTCGGCTGGGCGGCCGCGCTCGAATCCCACAGCTCCCACCCGCTCGCCGCCGCGATCACCGCCGCCGCACCCGGTTCGGTGCGCGCCGAGGAGCCTGCTGCGGCCGGAAAGGAGACCGGCCGGGCCCAGGAGATCACCGAGACCGCCGGACAGGGGATCACCGGTGTGATCGATGGCGCCCGGATCGCGGCCGGCAGTCCGCGGTGGCTCGATCCCGGCGTCTGCGCGGCGGAGGTCGCTGAGCTCGAGGGCCGAGGCATGACCGTCGTCGTCGTCCACCGGGACGGCCGGATGGCCGGCGCCATCGGGGTGCGCGACGAGCTCCGACCGGAGGCCCGCGAGGTCATCGCCTCGCTCGGCGAGCGCGGACTGGGGACGACGATGCTCACCGGCGACAACGCTCGAACGGCCGAGGCGCTGGCCGGAGAGGCCGGGATCACCGACGTGCGCGCGGAGCTGCGGCCGGAGGAGAAGGCGCGCGCCGTGGCCGAGCTGCAGGAGAGCGGGCGCGGCCCGGTGGCGATGATCGGTGACGGGATCAACGACGCGCCGGCGCTCGCCTCGGCGGACATCGGGATCGCGATGGGCGTCACGGGTACGGATGCGGCGATCGAATCTGCGGACGTGGCGTTCACCGGCGACGACCTGCGGCTCATCCCGCGCGCGGTGGACCATGCGCGCCGGGGGCGGCGCATCATCAACGAGAACATCGTCCTGTCGCTGGCCATCATCGTGATCCTGCTGCCGCTCGCGATCACCGGCGTGCTCGGACTCGCGGCGGTCGTCCTCGTCCACGAGATCGCCGAGGTCGTCGTCATCCTCAACGGCCTGCGCGCGGCCCGGGCACGGGGGCTCGGGGCAGTGGAACGCCGGTCGGCCTGACCCTCACACCTGCGGGTAGACGACTCCGGCGGGCACGAGTGTGCGGACCTGGGCGATGAGCTGGGCGCGCAGCGCGGACTCCTCGACCTCGAGCAGGCCGGAGAGCGCGGCGGCCACCGCGCCGAGGGTGAGCGAGCCGTCGGCCACGCCGAGGAATCCGGACAGCGCCGCGTCGGAGGAGAATGTCCGTGCGAAGCCGGTGCCCTGCTCGATCGTGATCATCGTCGGCGCCTCCTGGCCCGGCATGAAATGCCGGTGCTCGGTGACGTCCCCGGAGCGGACGAACGCGGTCTCCGCGAGTTCGGCGTCGTCGGCCGCGGCGAGCCATTCGAGCATCGCCAGGCGGGTGTCGAGGTGCGCGGCGATACCGGCGGCGTTCGCGCCGAGCGGCTGATCGAGCTCCTCGAAATGCCGCACCGCTGCGTCGCTGCCCGGGTTTCCGTCGTCATTGCCCGCAGTGCCGGCTTCAGAATCGGCGTTCGCGGTGCCGGCATGACTGTTCGCGGTACCGGCCTCGGTGCCGGTACCCACCTCGGATCCGGCGCCGGGTGCCGTCGCGCCGAGCTCGGAGGCCTCGCCGGGGAGGCGGTGCATGCGCACCCACCCGAACCCGATCCGATCGACGGAGCGGGAGGCGAAGTCGGCGAGCCACGCCTCGGTGTCGGCGGCCCAGCGCTGGGTGGCGCGCGCGACTCCCCCGTCGCGGATCCACGTCTCCGCGTACGCCACCGGGTCGAGCCGCTCGCGTTCGATGACCATGATCGAGGTCTGCGCGTCGCCCACCCAGCCGGTGGGGTCGACGGTGTCCGGCCCGTACTCCCAGTTGCCGAGGAACACCGCGTGCCCATCGGGACGCAGGTGGCCGGGCGTCTGGGCGAGGAGGGTGCGCATGATCCCGTCGCCCTCCATCCCGCCGTCGCGGTACTCGAGCTGGCCGTCGCGGCCCTGCGGGGTGATGACGAACGGCGGGTTGGACACGATGAGGTCGAAGGACTCCGGCACCGGGTCGAACAGGGAGCCGAGCCGGAACTCGATGCTCTCCTCGACCCCGTTGAGCTGCGCGGTGAGCGCCGCGAGGTGGAGGGCGCGGATCGAGAAGTCGGTGGCGACGACGCGGTCGGCGTGGCGGGCCAGGAGGATCGCCTGGATCCCGCAGCCGGTGCCGAGGTCGAGCGCGGAGTGCACGCGGTGGCGCGGGGTGATCTCCGCGAGCGTCCGGCCGGCTCCGCCGAGTCCGAGCACGAAGTCGTTGGACACCGGTTCGGACTGCGTGAGCGTGCCGTGGTCGGAGAACAGCCACACCGTCTCATCACCGGGGCACTGCCCCCGCGGCACCCCGGTGGGCACCGCGTAGGGGGTGAGTGCCAGGCGCGACATGAGCCGCGGCGGCGAGGCCGCCGGGCGGGCGGCGGACGGGGCCGGGTCGTCCTGCGCCGCAGGGACCGAGCTCGAATCACTCCGAGCAGCGGCGCCCGCCCCCGCAGCACCCGGCGCTGCAGCACGGACCAGGGGAAGCCCGGCACCGAGCGCAGGGGCCATGCCGGCGATCTGTACGAGCAGTCCGGATTCGGTGAGGGCATCGCAGAGCTCCTCGCCGAGCGCGGACCTCACCGCGGTGACCGGCTGCGGCACGCGGAGCACGAAGAGCCCGGCGAGCACGGCCTGCGGCTCGCTCCTCCCGCGGAGGCGGAGCCGGGCCGGGGTCGCGTTGTTGCGCTGCAGCGCGGCGTCGGCGTCGACGCCCCACAGTGCCCGCAGACCGGCCGGGGTGAATTGGGCGGCGCGGAGCCGCTCGGCGAGGGCACGGAGGCAGGCGACGTCGGGCTGGGGCAGCGGCGCGGAGGCAGGCGAGGGAGTCACCGCACCAGGCTACGTGGTCGCACATCCGCCCGGCCGCCAGCCGTCGACTCCGCTGCTTCGGTGCAGGTGCCCGTGGGAGAATGTGCGCCATGTCCGACTCCCGTTCCGCGCTCCTCGATCTCATCGGCGACTTCGGGGCGCGCGAGGACCGGATCCGGCACATCGAGCACTTCCCGGCCCGCGTCGGCACCACTGCGGACTGGCCGGAGTGGGCGGACGACGAGGTGGTCGCAGCCCTGCGGTCGACGGGCATCGACCGGCCGTGGACGCATCAGGTGGCGGCCGCGGACGCGGCACACCGGGGTGAGGACGTGGTCATCGCCAGCGGCACCGCCTCGGGCAAGTCCCTGGGGTTCTGGCTGCCGGTGCTCGACTCGGTGGTCCGCACCCGGGATGAGATCCCCACCCGCGCGGCGACGACGCTCTACCTCTCCCCCACGAAGGCACTCGCCGCCGACCAGTACGAGAAGCTCCGCTCGGTGGTGCTGCGGGGCCTGCGGCCGGGCACCTTCGACGGCGACACCTCGCAGGCGAACAAGGCCTGGGCGCGCAAGCATGCGAACGTCCTGTTCACGAACCCGGACATGCTCCACCGATCGGTGCTGCCGCGGCACGGGTACTTCACCCGCTGGTTCAAGACGCTGCGCTTCATCGTCGTCGACGAGGCGCACCGGTACCGCGGGGTGTTCGGCTCCCACGTCGCGCTGATCCTCCGCCGGCTGGTGCGGGTCGCCCGGCACTACGGCGCCGACCCGGTGATCGTCGGGGCCTCGGCGACGATGGCCGACCCCGCCGCGGCGTTCGCCCGGATCACCGGGCGCGAGGCGATCGCGATCACCGAGGACGCCTCGCCCCGGGCGGCCGGGGACTTCGTCCTCTGGGAGCCGCCCCTCCTGCCGGAGCCGTGGGGCCTGGAATGGGAGGATCCTGATCCCGCCGTCGTCGGTGGCCCGGGGCACGACCCGTTCGCGGACTCGCGCGGCCCATCCGCCCGGGAGTCGGCCTTCACACCTGCCTCCGGCAATGCTCTGGGGTCTGACCCGGAACGGGCCCAGGAGCCCACCGGCACGGATGCGTCCCGGCGGAGCACGATCGCGGAGTCCGCCAACCTCCTCACCGACCTCACCTGCGCGGGCTTCCGCTCGATCGCGTTCATCGCCTCCCGCCGCGGCACCGAGGCGCTCGCCGAGGCGGTCCGCGACCAGGTGGCGCGCGTCGACTCCACTCTGCCGCGCACCGTCGCCGCCTACCGCGGCGGCTACCTGCCCGAGGAGCGCCGGCTGCTCGAGACCGGCCTGCGCAACGGCCGGCTCCGCACGGTCGCCTCGACGAACG
Organism: Brevibacterium sp. CS2; assembly: GCF_005280295.1. Taxonomy (GTDB): domain Bacteria; phylum Actinomycetota; class Actinomycetes; order Actinomycetales; family Brevibacteriaceae; genus Brevibacterium; species Brevibacterium pityocampae. The sequence continues at coordinate 270,507 of NZ_CP040020.1, forward strand.
CGCTCGAGCTCGGGATCGACATCGCCGGTCTCGACGCGGTGGTCATGGCCGGATGGCCGGGCACGCTCGCCTCGCTGTGGCAGCAGGCCGGGCGCGCCGGCCGGGCCGGACAGCAGTGGGCGGCGGTGCTCATCGCGCGCGACAACCCGCTCGACACCTATGTGGTCAACCACCCGGAGGCGGTGTTCGGCGCACCCGTGGACGGCGGGGTGATCGATCCCGGCAATCCGTTCGTGCTCGCCGGGCACCTGTGCGCGGCCGCGGCCGAGATCCCGCTCACCGAGGCCGATCTGCCGCAGTTCGGCGACACCGCGGAGCAGGTCCTCGCCTCGCTCGCCGAGGCCCGCATGCTCCGGCGGCGCCCGGCAGGCTGGTTCTGGGCGAAGGCCGAGGATGCCGCAGCGCTCACCGACATCCGCGGCTCCGGCGGCGGACAGGTGCGGATCGTCGAGGAGTCCACCGGCACGCTGCTCGGCACCATCGAGGACGCCGGGGCGCACACGCAGAGCCACACCGGGGCGGTGTACATGCACCAGGGGCGCACCTTCACCGTGCGCGAGCTCGACCTCGATGCCCGCGTGGCGTTCGTCGAGGCGGCGAACGTCGACTACTCGACGCAGGCGAAGTCGGTGACGGAGATCAGCATCGAGTCGACCGACCGCTCGATCACGCTGCCGTCCGGCGCGCGGGTGTTCACCGGGATGGTCGAGGTCGTCGACCAGGTGGTCGCCTACCAGATGCGGCAGCAGCGCACGGGGGTGGTGCTCGCCGAGCACCCCCTCGAGCTGCCCGAGCGCACGCTGCGCACCCAGGCGGTGTGGTTCACGGCCCCGCCGGAGCTCCTTGCCGATGCCGAGGTGGAGCGCGCCGACGTGCCGGGCACGGTGCACGCCGCCGAACACGCCGCGATCGGCCTGCTGCCGCTGTTCGCCGGCTGCGACCGCTGGGACGTGGGCGGGGTGTCGACCGTGATGCACGCCGACACGGGCATGACGACGGTGTTCGTCTACGACGGACAGCCCGGCGGTGCCGGGTTCGCCGAGCGGGGCTTCGACTGCTTCACCGACTGGCACCGGGCGACGCTGGAGGCGATCGAGTCCTGCGAGTGCATCTCCGGCTGTCCCTCGTGCATCCAGTCGCCCAAGTGCGGCAACGGCAACGAGCCGCTCGACAAGGCCGGCGCGGTGCGCATCCTGCGCGCACTCCTCGGCTGAGACCCTACTCACCTGCTCTCCCCGGTCGGGGATCCGGCGACCGCTGTCGCGCTGACCTTCCCGAGCGGAGCTGGGAGGTCGACCTCGGTGACGACCTTCGCGGTGCCGAGGTCCGGCCGGGCGATGCACTCGGTGACCTCCACTCCGCTGCGCTCCGCGGTCTCCGCAGCGATCTCGCACGGGTCACCGGGGGTGATGCCGCGGGCGGCATCGGCGGCGGCGATCGCGGCGAGGTCAGCCGCACCGTCGGCGCGGGCGTGGGCGAGGAAGGCCTGGGCGCCGAGCCCCAGGCCGGCGACGAGGGTGAGTGCCGCTGCGCCGAGCGACACTGCGAGCACCGTCGAGGAGCCCCGGTCGTCGCGGAGGTGCCCGGGCCGGATCACCGGATGCCCTCCGTCCGCGCGGTGGCGGTGGCGCTCACCGATTCCTGGACGAAGCGCAGGGTTTCCGGCAGCGGCAGCGTGACCTCGACCGTGGTGTACCCGCCCTCGTGGCGGACGGCGACCGTGGATCCGTCACCGGCCTTCTCCGTCGCCTCGTGGCGCACCGTGCGTTCGGGTTCGCCGCGCGCGGCCTCCCGGGCGGCGGCGCGTGCGGCGTCGTGGGCGCGCAGCTGGGACAGGCCGATCGTGCCGGCACCCGTGATGAGCGCGATGAGGAGCACGAGCGCGGGCATGAGCATGGCGAACTCCGCGGTCGCGGCACCGCGGTCATCACGGGCGGCCGACATCGGTTCAGGCCCCCAGTCCGAGGGCGGTGGAGATCACGCCGGTGATCGCCTCCTTGATCGGGTCGGACTTGAGGACGACGACGAGGAGCGCGGCGAAGCCGCAGGCTGCGAGCGTGGTGATCGCGTACTCCGCTGTCGTCGCTCCGCGGTCGTCCTCGAGCACGGCGAGTGCTGCGCTGCGGGTCGGTACGAGTGCCGCGGCGGGGTCGTCTGCGGGTGGGGTGGTCGTCGGGGTGTGTGCGGTGGTGTCCATCGTGGGTCCTTTCCGTGAGATCCGATGGTCCTCCGATCCTCTGCCGCCGCCGCACCGCGGACCAGAGCCCATCTGCGCCTGTGGATGGCGGCGGGCTGTCCACAGGCCGGAGGTCGCAGCCGCGGGAGCCCCTGTGACCAGCCGCCGCGGGCCCGGCTCAGCCGAAGAGCACTCCGAGGTCGTCGACGAGGCTGAGGACCACCGGGACGACGCCGAGCAGGAGGAACGCCGGGAGCACGCACACACCGAGCGGCACGACGAGCTCGACACCCAGGCGGGCGGCCGCGATCTGCCGCCGCCGGTGCTCCGCGCGCCGCAGGTCCCCGGCGAGGCCGCGCAGCAGCGGGGCGAGTGCGACGCCGGTGGAGCGGGAGAAGAGGACGAGCCGGCTGACCGCGGCGAGCTCCTCGTTCGAGTCGTCGATCTCCCCGAGCGCAAGGGACCGGCCGAGCCGGTCGAGCCCGGTCCGGTCGCCCCCGGCGGCTGCGGCGAGCGACAGCGCCCGCTCCGTCGGCAACCCGGTCTGCAGACAGATCGAGACGAGGTCGAGGTCGAAGGCGAGCGCGTCCACAGCACTCATCGCCGAGGTCGGCGACGGGCCCGGCTCTCCGGCACCCGCCACCCTCTCGCCCGAGCCTTCCGCAACCCGACTTCCCATTGCACCGCTGCGCGCACCTCGGCCCCGGTCCGAATCCCCGACGCTCTTCCCACGACCGCCCCGCGGTGCCCCGAGAAGCGACTTCAGCCGGGTGTCCGCGCCGGGATCGAACAGCCACCAGCCGCATCCGACGAGCAGCCCGGCCACCGCTGCGATGAGGAGGATCATGCCGTCGCCCTCCGCAGCAGGGACCGCATCCACAGCCGGCCGACGAGGAGGAGCACCGCTCCCCCGCCCAGGCTGATGAGCCCGGGCACGGAGGACAGGAGTGCGGCGAGGTCGGTCCCGATGAGCAGTCCGAGTCCCAGTGACAGGAGCGGCAGCCAGGTGAGGACCTTGACCGTCGAGGCGGGCCCGGCGAGCGCCACGGCTCTGTCACGGGCGGAGTCGGCCTTCTCCCGGCAGGTGTCGCCGTAGCGGGCGAGCATGTCGGCAGCCGGCGCCCCGGCGGTCTCCGCGACGAACCACACGGCCGCCATCCCGTCGAACACCTCGGCCGCTGCCGGGATGAGAGAGCCGGTGTGACGGCGGATCGCCTCGTGCGGCGGGTCGCCGAGCTCGAGCGAGCGGCTCATCCGCAGCAGTGCCTGCTCGAGGTCGGAATCCTCGGCGAGCCCGGCGAGCTGGGCCATGACGACGGACGGGGGCATGCCGACGCGGAGCAGCTCGACGGCCCGGTCGACGACGGCGACCGCGGCGGCGTGCCGGTCCTCCGGGGTGCGCCGGCGACGAGGTGCGCTCGCGCGGGGGCGCGGCGAGGTCAGCGCGCGCAGGCGCCGGGCACCGGCGGGATCGGCGAGCAGCCAGTACCCGCAGCCGACGAGCAGCCCGGTGACCAGGCCCAGCTGCCAGCTCATCGCGCCTCCCTCCAGTCCACGACCGGGCTCACGTCGCGGCCCGCTGCTCGAGGAGCCGGCGCACCGCCGTCACTCCCGCCTCGGAGAACCCGTCGCCGGCATCCCACACCGGCAGCATCTCGATCCGGGTGTCGCGGTGCGCGGCGGGCACCGCGATCTGCGCGATGCCGCGGGTGTTTCCCTCACGGCGGACGTGGATGACGAGGTCGATCGCTGTCGCCATCTGGGACCGCACAGCCGCCGGACTCATCCCGGCGAGCGCACCGAGCGCCTCGAGCCGGGCGGTGACGGCCTGCGCGGTGTTCGCGTGGATCGTCGCGCACCCGCCCTCGTGCCCGGTGTTGAGCGCGGTGAGCATGTCGCGGACCTCCGCACCGCGGCACTCGCCGACGACGAGCCGGTCGGGGCGCATCCGCAGCGCATTGCGCACGAGGTCGGTCATCGCGACCTCGCCGACGCCCTCGACATTGCTCTGCCGGGCGGCGAGCTGCACGACGTGGGGGTGACTGATGAGGAGTTCGCGGGAGTCCTCGACGACGAGCAGCCGCTGATCCGCGGCGACCTCGGAGAGCAGCGCACCGAGGAGCACGGTCTTGCCCGAGCCGGTGCCCCCGGAGATGAGGAAGTTCGCCCTCCGGGCGAGCACCTCGAGGAGCAGCTCGTGGGCCGGCGCCGGCACGAACCCGCCGGTGAGGAGTTCGTCGAGGCGGAAGCCGGAGGCGCGCGGAACGCGGAAGGACAGCACGGTGGTGTCCCCGGACAGCGGTGGGATCACGGCGTTGAGGCGCACCCCGTCCGGCAGCCGGACGTCGACGAGCGGGCTCGAGTCGTCGAGACGGCGGCCGCCCAGCCCCGCGAGCCGCACCGCGAGCGCCCGGACGTCGGATTCGGTGCCGAGCGAGATCGGCACCGGTTCGAGACCCGCCCCGCGATCGGCCCAGATGTCGCGCGGGCCGTTGACGAACACGTCGGTGGTACCCGGCGCGTCGAGGATCGGCTGGATCGGCCCGGCCCCGGCGAGCTGCGCGGAGATCCGGGACACGAGCTCGAGCAGGGCGCCGGCGCCGAGCACCCGGCCGGTGCGCTGCACGGCGGTGGCCACGGCCGAGGCGGTCACCGGCCCCGGGTTCTCGAGCAGGTGGTCGCGCACCTCGGCGATGAGGGCGGGCTCGATCCACTCGCTCATGAGGCGATCCCGGCCGCCGCATCGAGGGCGAGGAGGTCTGCGAGGAGGTCCTCGGCGAACCGGCCCAGGCGGGTGCGACCGGCGGGGATCCCCTCCCCGCGGTCGATCCGGGCGGCGAGCCCGCCGTCGTCGGTGAGCGTCCCGGCGAGGTCGAGCCCGATGGTGTCGGCGACGAGGTGCGGGTCGAGGCCGAACCGGTCGGACTCCCGCACGACGAGGCGCACCCCGGGGTGGACCTCGGCGAGCCGGCGGGCGACGCGGGCGGCGGCGACCGCGGCGCGCACCCGGGCCGGGGTGACGAGCACGAGGTGGTGGCAGGCGCGCGCCCACGCGGCCGGGGCGTGGCGGGGCAGGTCGACGATGACGAGGTCGAAGGCCTGCTGGGAGGCGGTGAGGACGGCGTCGAACACCTCCCCGGTGAGCTCCTCACGGCCCTCCCGGTCCCAGGACAGGATCGCGAGGTCGTCGAAGCGCGGCAGCGCCTGCGTCAGCGTCGAGGGTCGCAGTCGGCCCTTCGAGGCGGTGAGCGCCGGCCAGCGCAGCCCCGGGATGTCCTCGCAGCCGAGCACGAGGTCGAGGCCCCCGCCCAACGGGTCCGCGTCGAGGAGGACGGTCGCGATCGACTGGCCGGCGGCCTGCCGGGCGAGCGCGCAGGCGAGCACCGAGGCGCCCGCCCCGCCGGACCCGGCGACGACGCCGATCGTCGTGGCCGGGGCGGCCGGGGGTTCGACCGCGGTGATCATCCGCTGGGTCAGCCATTCCCCGGCCGCCGGCAGGAGGGCGACGTGGTCCGCGCCGAGCCGGGCGGCGTTCGACCAGGCGTCGTGCGCCTCGGCCGGGGCGATGAGCACGGTGGGCACGCCGGCGGCCTGGGGCGGGTCGACGACGTCCTCACCGAGCAGGATGAGGACGGCGCCCTGCCACCCGCCGGACTGCGGGGCGAGCACGTCGAGGGTGATGCCGATGCTGTCGGCGATCGCTGCGCAGTGGTCGACGAGGCTGGGGAGCTGGGTGAGGAGCGCGATGCGGGGCATGCTCCCACGGTGCGCCGACGGCCGCCGAGGCGCACGCCGGGACCACCGACCTGTGGACGGACCGGCGCCAGCGAGCGACCTGTGACCTCACGTCGACGGCCTGTGACCTGAGGACGAACCGCGCGGTGTCGTCACTGGTCAGATGTTCTGCGGGATCTTCCCGGACTGGACGGCCTGGCACACGGTGCGGCCCTCCCCGGCGCCCTTCTCCACAGCCGTGGCGCAGGAGACGATCCACCCGGGCACGTCGGAACCGGAGGTGTAGGCCGCCCCGCCCTGGCCGTAGCCCTGCACATCGGAGAGGAACGCGGCCTCGGGCACGCCCACCCCGGTGGGGTCGACGCCGGAGGACACGAGCTGGATCCGGAACAGGGCGCGGGCGATGAGCCCGTTGCCGATCACGAACGGGCGCAGGGCGATGATCTCGCCCTGGAGGATCGCGGCGACGACGAGTCCGGGCAGGGTCGGGTCGGCCAGCAGCGCGTCGAGCTGCCCGAGGCGGTCGGCGAGCTCCTCGGGCCCCGGGGCCGGCGGCAGCCCGCCGAGGTCGCCGGGCACCTCGCCGGCGAGCCGGGGGCGGCCGAGCTGCTCGTCGGGCACGAGACCGGCGCCGGCCGCGAGCGAGAGCTTGGAGAGGATGTGAGCGAGCCCGCCGCGCAGCGCGTCGGGCCGCTCCGAGTACTCCTGGGCGACCGCGGCGACGCGCACGGCGGCGGACAGCTGGGTGCCGGACATGTCATCGGGCACCTCGCGCCCGGCGCCGATCACCTCGCGCACGTAGGCGATGGGATAGCGGGCACCCTCGAGCGCGGACGAGGCGCGGGCGGCGCGCACCGTGGATTCGACGCGGCACTCGGGCATCCGCTTGCGCAGCGCGTTGTGCCAGCGCAGCTCCGTGCACGCATTGCGTGCCCTGGTCACGGCCTCGTCCACCGGGTCGAGAGCGGCCAGGGCACGCAGCGCGGAGCCGAGCTCACTCATGCTCAGCCACGCTGGATGCCCTCGGTGTTGCGGAGGATGCCTTCGCGGCCGTCGGTGTTGCGGACGGTGAACTCCCCGCCGTTGTCCGACAGCGCGAGGAACCACTCACCGGGGGTGACGGTGAACGCCGGGAACCCGGTCGCGGGGTCGACGGCGTCGCGGGGCTCCGGCACGGCGAACCAGAAGGCCTGCTGGACCGGCTGCGCCTGGTCCTGCTGCGCCTGGTCCTGCTGGGCGGCCTGGTCCTGTTGCTGGTCCTGTTGGGCGGCTTGGTCCTGTTGCTGGTCCTGTTGGGCGGCTTGGTCCTGCTGGGCGGCCTGGTATCCGTACTGCGACTGCTGGGCCTGGTCCCCACCGGCGGGCGCGGCGGAATCGACGGCGGTGGCGTCCGTGTCCTCGATCCGGGTGAAGCCCTTCTCCGAGTAGTCGAAGGCCTTGAACCACTGGGTGGGCTCCTCGGCGGCCTCGCGCTGCGCCTGTTCCGGGGCACCCGGCTTCTCCCAGCCCTGGCGCGCGGTGTCGTCCGCCGAGGTGGCGGCCGAGGTGCTCTCACCGACGGCGGGTGCCGGGGCGGAGTCGCCGGTGGGCGAAGCCGACTCCGGCGCGGGGTCGCCCTCGCCGGTGGCGTTCTGCAGGTCTGCGGCCGACATCATCACCGTGGACTCGCCGTCGGTGCCGGTATCGGCAGTCGGGGCGTCGGTGGTCGACGAGTCGGTCGTGGGGTCTTCCGCGGATCCACCGCTGTCGGAGGTCTCGCGATCTCCTGCAGGGGCCTCGGCGGTCGCCCCATCGGTCACTGCGGAGTCGTCGGCGAGTGCACCGTCGGCTGCGGGAACGGGGCCGTCGGTCTCCGGGCGGACGTCGGCGGCACCGGCCGCGGTCGAACCGCTGCCGTACCTCGGAGAGCCGGTGTCCGCCTCGGCGTCGCGCGAGAAGTCGCCGGACATGAAGGACTGGGTGGGCTCGTTCTGGGCGTGCGCCGGGGCGTCGGCCGAGCGACGGCCGAGATAGGCCTGGTCATCGCCCGACACCTGCTGCACCGGGCCGTCGGAGTCCGGCGCGCCCGATCCTGCGGCGGCACCTGCGCCCACCGCGCCTCCTCCGGCGACCGCACCGAAGCTCGGCGCGGCGTCGGAGAGTGCAGGAGCGGAGGCACCCTGCGGGCCCGATCCGAACTGCTGGCCCTGCGCCTGCTGCCCGTATCCCTCCGGGCCGGAGCCGTACTGCTGGCCGACGGGGCCGGAGCCGTAGGGCTGAGCCTGGTGCTGGGCGTCGACGCCGAACTGACCGGAACCGTAGCCCTGCGGACCGGAACCGTACTGCTGGCCGACAGTGCCCGGGCCGTACTGGTTGCCCGCCGGACCGGAGCCGTACTGGTCGCCGGCGACTGCGCCGCTGTGGCCGAGTGCCCCGAAGCCCTGCGCCGACTCGCCCTGCTGGCCGTGCGCCTGCTGGCCCTGCTGGCCATAGGCCTGCGGGGCGGAACCGTAGGGCTGGGCGCCGGCGTTCGCAGCGGTGCTGCGGGTGACCGGGCGGGCCTTGGGGTGGGCGGGCGCTTCGGCGCGGGCGGTGAACTCGGAGCCGAGGAACGGGATCACGGTGAGCACCCCGGCGAAGAACGCGATGAGCGAACCGAGGAAGGCGAACCATCCGCCGACGTGGAAATGCTGCACCGAGGTGACGAGGACGAGGAAGTTCGTCGCGAAGCCCACGGCGGTGAGCACCGCGATGAGCTGATCGGGGCTGAGCGAGCCGATCCGCTGCGGGAAGCCGCGGACCACCTTGTTGAGCAGGGTGAGGATTCCGGCGGCGAGGATCGTCAGCATGCCGAGGATGAGCCACATCAGGGCGAATCCATTCCAGGAGAAGTTCGGCATCCAGGACCAGATCCATGTCCTCTCCCGGAAGCCCTCGCCGAATGCGAATCCGAGCACCGGGGTGACGAGTGCGATGAGCGCGAACAGGGAGCCGACGAGAAGGAGGATGTCGCGCAGCGTGAGCGGACCGATGATCCCGGCGCCGGGTTTCTTCTCCTTGACCGGCGCCTGCCCGTAACCCGCCTGCCCGTAACCGGGCTGGCCGTAGCCGGCGGGACCACCGGCCTGCTGAGCATCGTAGGGACCCGGCTGGGAGCCGTAGGCCTGCACTGGACCCGAACCATAGGCCTGACCGGGCTGGGAACCATACTGTCCGGCAGGCTGGGAACCATACGCCTGTCCCGGCTGGGAGCCATAGGCCTGGGCAGGCTGGGAGCCGTACTGCCCGGCGGGCTGCGAACCGTACGCCTGTCCCGCCTGGGAACCGTACGCTGGGCCGGGGCCGCCGGTCTGGTCACCGTGGACGTCGGACTGCGGGCCCGGAGTTCCGGGCTGCGCACCGCACGGGCCCGGCTGCTGGGCGCCGGAGGACTGGGGACCGGGTGCTCCGTAGGGACCGGGCTGCTGGCCCCACTGCGGCTCGGAGCCGGAGGGCTGATAGGGGGTGCTCATCGTTCGAAACTCCTTCGGAGGCTTCCGGCGGCCGTGACCGGTCCCGGGACGTTCTCGCTCACATCCTGACAAACTACCCCGAGTCTTGCACACCGGATGCGGCACCCAGGCCCGGATTCCGCACTCGCGGGAGGGCACCTCGGGAGCGGGACCCGATCCGACCCGACAGCCGTTCGGGAACCGTGTGCGGGCTTAACCCGTGTCCGGGACTCGTTGTACAGTGCGAACGTGCCCGGCAACGCCGCCGGGGCGTGAGCGCGGGTACCCCGGGCCTCTCACTCTCACCGTCGGAGGGAAGCATGACGAACACGACATCACAGGACCGGCAGCACGGCGAGGAACAGACGTTCGAGCCGAGCGCGGAGTTCGCAGCGCAGGCCAACGCCACCGCCGGCCTCTACGACGAGGCCGCCGCGGACCGCCTGGGATTCTGGGCCGAGCAGGCCCGCGAGCTCATCTCCTGGGACACCGACTTCACCGACACCCTCGACTGGTCCGACCCCCCGTTCGCCCGCTGGTTCGTCGGCGGGAAGCTCAACGTCGCCTACAACTGCGTCGACCGCCACGTCGAGGCCGGCCACGGCGACCGCGTCGCCATCCACTTCGAGGGCGAGCCTGGCGACACCCGCACGATCACCTACGCCGACCTCCAGCGCGAGGTCAGCCGCGCGGCGAACGCGCTCGCAGCGCTCGGTGTGGTGCAGGGCGACCGGGTCGCGATCTACCTCCCGATGATCCCGGAGGCCGTGATCTCGATGCTCGCCTGCGCGCGCCTCGGCGCCGCCCACTCCGTGGTGTTCGGCGGGTTCTCCTCCGACGCCCTGTGCTCCCGCATCCTCGATGTCCAGGCCAAGGTCGTCATCACCGCCGACGGCGGCTACCGGCGCGGCAAGCCCTCGGCTCTCAAGCCCGCCGTGGACGAGGCGCTCGCCGGCGGGGACACCCCGGTGGAGAAGGTGCTCGTCGTCGAGCGCACCGGCGAGGACGTCGCCTTCGACGCCGAGCGCGACCTCCACTGGGCCGAGGCGCTCGCCGCGCAGCCCGACACCCACGAGTACGAGTCCTTCGACTCCGAGAACCCGCTCTTCGTCCTCTACACCTCCGGCACCACCGGCAAGCCCAAGGGCATCCTCCACACCTCCGGCGGGTACATCACGCAGAACGCGTTCGCCCTGCGCACGGTGTTCGACATCAAGCCGGAGACCGACGTGTTCTGGTGCACCGCGGACGTCGGCTGGGTCACCGGCCACTCCTACGTGGCCTACGGTCCGCTCGCGGCAGGCGCCACGCAGGTGATGTACGAAGGCACCCCGGACACCCCGCACCGCGGCCGCTGGTGGGAGATCGTCGCGAAGCACGGCGTGACGATCCTCTACGCCGCGCCCACCGCCATCCGCACCGCCATGAAGTGGGGCGACGAGATCCCCGCCGAGCACGACCTGTCCTCGCTGCGCCTGCTCGGCAGCGTGGGCGAGCCGATCAACCCCGAGGCGTGGATGTGGTACCGCCGCGTCATCGGCGGCGACCGCTGCCCGATCGTCGACACCTGGTGGCAGACGGAGACCGGCGCGCACATGATCGCCCCGCTGCCCGGCGTCATCGCGACCAAGCCCGGCTCCTCGCAGCGCGCCCTGCCCGGCATCTCCGTGGCCGTCGTCGACGACACCGGCGAACCGGTCGAGCGCAACGTCGCGGGCTACCTCGTCATCACCGAGCCGTGGCCGGCGATGCTGCGCGGCATCTACGGGGACCCGGAGCGCTTCAAGGACACCTACTGGTCGCGGTTCGAGAACATGTACTTCGCCGGCGACGGGGCACGCTACGACGACGACGGCGACATCTGGTTCCTCGGCCGGGTCGACGACGTGATGAATGTGTCCGGCCACCGGCTGTCGACCGCGGAGATCGAGTCCGCTCTCGTCTCCCACGAGGCCGTCGCCGAGGCCGCCGTCGTCGGAGCGCAGGACGAGACCTCGGGCCAGGCGGTCGTCGCTTTCGTCATCCTCCGCGGCGGCGAGGAGCAGACCGAGGGCACCGTCGAGGAGCTCCGGGCTCACGTGGGCCGCGAGATCGGGCCGATCGCCAAGCCCAAGCGCGTGCACATCGTCGACGAGCTGCCGAAGACGCGCTCGGGCAAGATCATGCGCCGGCTCCTCAAGGACGTCGCGGACAACCGGCAGGTGGGCGACGCCTCGACGCTCGCCGACTCCTCGGTGATGGACGTCATCTCCGCCTCGGTCGCCGGCGAGAAGTCCTCCGACGAGGGGTAAGGCCCCGGTCCTCGCCCGGCCGCACCGTGCAAGTGGGTGCGCGGTCGGGCGAGGGATTAGTCTAGGATCAGATCCGTACGTTTCGCACCGAATTCAAAGGAGCCTCCATGCCCGAGCGGTCGATCTCGCAGCTCATCAAGGACATCAAGGCGGATACTCAGGCCCTGGCCCAGGAGGAGTCCGCGCTCGCGAAGTCGGAGATCCAGGCCGGCGCGAAGAACCTCGGCATCGGAGCCGGGCTCGCCGGCGCCGGGGTCTTCCTCCTGTTCCTCGCCTCGATCATGGCGATCTTCGCCGGCGCCGCGGCCTTCCACGAGGGCCTCGGCTGGCCGTGGTGGGGCAGCTTCCTCATCGTGTTCGGGATCCTCGCACTCATCGCGCTCATCCTCGTCGCGATCGCGATTCCGCTGTTCAAGAAGGGCAACCCGACCCCCACCTCGGCGATCAACGGTGGGAAGTCCGCCGTCGAGGCGCTCAAGCGCTCGCTCACCAACCCGAGCGGCCCCCGCTACTGAGCCCACGGCCGGCTCCCGGCCGGGCGCGTCCGACGGCACTGCCCCGGTTCGGTCACGCCCGAGCGAATCGCTGATCGGGCGGTGCGAGATTGCGATATCCCGCGGATTCCTTCACAGGAACCGCGGGATATCGCTGTCTCGGGTGGGTGTCAGAGCTGGATGTGGATGTAGGCCTCGCGGTCCCAGTCGCTCGCCCAGCCGAGCTCCTCGAGGGCGAACTCGAGCAGTCCCGCGGTGAAGCCCCACACGCGCAGCACGCCGACGTCGAACGCCGGGGTCGAATAGGCCCGGTCCGGCGGTGAGAAGGTGCCGCGGTTCGCCGGGGCCACGAGGTCGGCGATCGGCACGCGGTACACCCGGGCGGACTCCCCGTGGTCCATCACCCGCACCTCGGTGGGGTCCGGCCACCAGGCGATGACCGGGGTCACGTCGAAGCGGCTCACCGGGATGAACAGCGGGTCCATGGTGCCGATGACGTCGATGCCGTGCGGGTCGAGCCCGGTCTCCTCCTCCGCCTCGCGCAGGGCGACGGCCACGGCGTCCACGTCCTCGGGGTCCCGGCCGCCGCCGGGGAACGCGACCTGCCCGGGGTGGTGCCGCAGGGTCGAGGCGCGCTCGAGGAGCAGCACGTCGACGTCGGCGACCCCGAGCGCGTCGAGGCGCTCCGCCTCCGCCTGTCCGGCCGGGGTGCGCGGCGGCACCCCGCGGCCGAACAGCATGAGGACCGAGGCCTCGCGCACGATCTCGTCCGGCTGGGCATGCCGACGGCGCAGCCACTGCTCGTTGCCCATCGAGCCGGGCAGCGCCTCGAGCGCGCGGCGGGCCGGGTCCGGGTGCGGACGCGGATCTGTGGGTTCGGTCGTCATGCGGACGCGTCTCCTCTCGGCCCGGCACCGGACGGTGCGGATCCCCGTGCCGCCGGCTCCCCCGGCGCCCGTCCCGCCGCGTCCGGTCCCGTCCGCGCGGCGCGGTCGAGCTGCACCGCCGTCGCGGTGCGCACGAGTGCCTGGGCGTTCTCCGGGTCGGGCTCGCCGATCCCGAAGCTCGGGCACAGCCGCATGAGCGGGCAGGCGCCGCAGGCCGGGCGGCGCGAGTGGCAGATCCGACGGCCGTGGAAGATCAGTCGGTGCGACAGCATGGTGAGGTCGCGCGGCGGGTAGAGAGCGGCGACGTCCCGCTCGACGGCCACCGGGTCGGTCGCGGCGGTGAGGCCGAGGCGTCGCACGAGCCGGCCGACGTGGGTGTCGACGGTGAGCCCGGGCACGCCGAAGGCGTTGCCGAGCACGACGAGCGCGGTCTTCCGGCCCGTCCCCGGCAGCGCGACGAGCGCGTCGAGGTCGGCGGGCACCTCGCCGTCGTGGTCGTCGACGAGGTCCCGTGCCAGGGCGACGATGTTGCGGGCCTTGGCGCGGAAGAAGCCGGTGGGGCGGATGATCTCCTCGACGTCGGGGAGTTCGGCGGCGGCCAACGCGGGGGCGTCCGGGTAGGCGGCGAACAGCACCGGGGTCACCCGATTCACCCGCACGTCCGTGGTCTGGGCGGAGAGCACGGTGGCGACGAGGAGCTGGAACGGCGTGTCGAAATCGAGCTCGCAGGCGGCGTCGGGGTGCGCCTCGGCCAGGACCCGGTTGATCCTCCGAGCACGTCGGGTCCGTCCCAGCGGCGTCTCGGCGGCGAACCGGCGCGCGCTCTTCTCCGCAACTGTCAGCACGGATCCCAGCTTAGGCCACCGTGCGGCGGGCCGGCCGACGGTCCGGCGGGAGCATCGCCTGCGGTGATGCCCGCCGGAACTCTCTTCCGCCGATCGTGTCCGAATCCGCTACCAGCCTGTAGATTTGAGAGCAGGGAACCTAGAGGAGGAAATCAGTGGACATCGAAGTAGTGCGGAACGCCAGTCTGTTCAACGGTCTCGACGACGAGTCGACCAGTGCGCTGGTGAAGATCATGAAGCCGCGCAGCCTGCGCCGCGGCACCGCGCTGTTCCACGAGGGCGACCCGGACGACGAGCTCTACATCGTGTCGACCGGCAAGCTCAAGATCGGACGCGAATCCCCCGACGGCCGCGAGAACCTGCTCAGCGTCGTGGGCCCCGGCGAGATCATCGGCGAGCTCACCCTCTTCGATCCGGGCGCCCGGTCGACCACGGCCACCGCCGTGTCCCAGACCGAGCTGCTCAGCCTCAAGCACGAGGACCTCATGACCTGGCTGCGGGAGCGCCCGCAGGCTGCGATGAACCTGCTCAAGTCGCTCGCCCAGCGCCTGCGCCGCACCAACGACATCGTCGGCGACCTCGTGTTCTCCGACGTGCCCGGTCGCGTCGCCAAGTCGCTGCTCGACCTCGCCGAGCGATTCGGCAAGCAGGCGCCCGATGGCACCCTCGTCGCCCACGATCTCACGCAGGAGGAGCTCGCCCAGCTCGTCGGCGCCTCCCGAGAGACGGTGAACAAGGCGCTGGCCGACTTCGCGGCCCGCGGCTGGCTGCGCCTCGAGGCGCGCGCCGTCGTCATCCTCGACTTCGACCGGCTGCGCAACCGCGCGCACTGAGCACCTGCCGGCGCCGGCCGCGCGGCCAGTGTGCGCCCGGCCGGCTGAAGCCGCAGCCTCGTCCACGTCCAGCGGCCCCGGACCACTCGGTCCGGGGCCGCTGTCGCGCTCCGTGTGCCCGCCCGGTGGATCTGCTGGGATCACCGGGCGGATGCTCTGGGTTCACCGCGGTCCGGCGTCTTCGCGGAGGGCGCCATCCGAGCCGACCGAGACCTCGGCTCAGAGACGCCCGAGGTAGTCGAGCTGCGCCTTGACGATCTGGAGGGCGGCGCCCCGGACGTCGTCGGGCACGTCGTGGTAGACGGCGTCGCGCACCTCCTCGGGCGTGCGGGCGCCGGCTTCGAGTGCATCGCGGACCTGCTCGATGCGCTCCGCACGGTGTGCGGCGTAGTGGGCGAGCACCTCGGCGGGGTTCTCGATCGTCGGCCCGTGCGCGGGCTCGATGACCTCGACCCGCCCGGTGTCGACGAGTCGGCGCAGCGCTTCGATGCTGCCGAGGTAGTCCCGGATCGACCCCTCCGGGTGGGTGACGACGGTGGTGCCGCGGCCCAGCACGGTGTCCCCGGAGTACAGGGTGGCGCCGTGGATGAGGCTGATGCTGTCGGAGGTGTGGCCCGGGGTGGCGACGACCTCGACCACGTCCTCCGGGGCGTCGCCGAAGGTGATCTCCTGCCCGTGGACCACCGGCTCCGTGTGCCGGGCGAAGCGCTCGAGCACGGCGTGGACGGGCACCTCGGGCGCCCAGTCGTCGATCGAGCCGAGCATCTCCGAATGGTCGGCGTGCTGGTGGGTGAGCACGATCGCGCGGAGCTCTCGCTCGCCGATCTCGGTGAGGAACGCCTCGCGGTGGGCGGCGAGCTCGGGGCCCGGGTCGATGAGCAGCGCGCCGGAGTCGTCGGCGCTGAGGAGCACGTAGGTGTTCGTCCCGTCGAGGGTCATGGGCGAGGGGTTGTCGGCTCGGATGCGCATGGGGCCTCTCGTCGTCGAGGAAGGTGCGGATGGCCCCAGTCTATCGAGGTGCGACGAGCTGCCGGGCTCAGGCACACGATTCGTCGATGACCGGCTCGTCCTCCTCGTCGTCGACGAGCGAGGCGGATTCCTCCTCCGGCGGCTCCTGGAGGTCCGTCGCCTCGCTGTCGCGCTGTGCGCGGCGCGCCGGCTCACCGGGGGCACGCACGGTCGCCCACCACCGGTCGTCGTGGCGCACGATCTCCGGGTGCATGGGACGCACGTCGCGCACCCGCGCCATCGCCGCACCCACCGTCGGCACGGCGGCGAGGCTCTCGCAGACGAGGCGCATCGCCACGGAGATGTGTTCGCCCCCTGAGGGGCCGATCGCCTCGAGCACCTCGGCCGGGGTCATCCAGCCGCCCCAGGAGTCGTTCCGGGAGCGGAACTCGAGCGTCTGCACGTGCGGCAGCGCGGCGACGAAGAACACGGTGTCGAAGCGCCGCAGCTGCCAGGGTGTGTTGACCCAGCGCAGCCACGGATGGAGGAGGTCCGGGCGGAACCGCAGGCTGCGGTCGTCGAGCAGCTGAGGGAAGGTCAGCCGGCGTTCGGCGAGCTCGGACCGCCCGTCGTCCCAGTCGGGGGCGTCCACGGTCGTCACCACGCGCCCGTCGATGTCCTCGGCGAGCAGGATGCCGGTGGTGAGGAGCGCGGCCCGGGCGGCGCCGGCGAAGTACGACAGCGCCCGTCCGGAGCTGCTCATCTGCAGCTGCTCGGCGCACTTCCCCGGCGACCAGCCCGCCAGGGGGAGCCTCCGCAGGTCGCTCGGGCTGAGCTCGACGCTGGGGAACGACCACCGGTTCCGGTCGGCGTTGCCGCGGGCATCGGACTGGCGGGTGACGAAAACCTGCACCCCGGCCGCCGTGTCGCGGATGAGCGCGATCGCGGCGGCCGGGGTGGGGGTGTCCGGGTGCGGGGGCCGGTCACCGGCGGCGAACAGGCTGAGCAGACGCTCGAGCTCGCGCGAGACCGGGAACTCCCTGTCAGACGACGGCATCCAGGCGGCGCACCTTGACGATGAGCTCGATCTCCACCGGGGTGTTCATCGGCAGGGCGGCCACGCCGACGGCGCTGCGGGCGTGCGCGCCGCGCTGGCCGAACACCTCGTGGAGGAACTCCGAGGCGCCGTTGATGACCTTCGGGTGGTCGGTGAAGTCCGGGGCCGAATTCACGAACCCGGTCATCTTGACGACCTGCTCGATGTTGTCGAGGTCGCCGATCACCGACTTGATCGCGGCGAGCGCGTTGAGGGCGGCGATCCGGGCGGCGTCGTAACCCTTCGCGACGTCGACCTCGGCACCGAGGGTGCCGGTCACGGCGAGCTCGCCGTCGACGATCGGGAGCTGCCCGGAGGTGTAGACGAGGTCGCCGACCTCGAGGGCGGGGACGTAGGCGCCGGCGGGTGCGGCGACCTCGGGCAGGGTGAGGCCGATCTCGGAGATCCGGGTCTCGATGCGGGTCATATGAGCCTCCTCGCTCAGGGTGTCGGTGCTGATGTCGTCGCAGCTGCTGCGGCCGGCGCGGCTGTTGCAGCCGGGCCCGTCGTCACTGCTTGGGGCGCTTGAGGTAGGCGACCAGGCCGTTGTTGTCCGGTCCCGGGATCACCTGGACGAGCTCGTAGCCGTCCTCGCCCCACTGGTCGAGGATCTGCTTGGTCGCGTGGACGATGAGCGGAACGGTGACGTACTCCCACTTCTGCATGTCTGGTGCCTTTCTGTCGCTGTCGTGGTGCGGTGTCAGGTGTCTGCTGCCACGGTACCCGGTGTCGCCGTGTCGGGGCTCCGGGTCTCCCCCACCGGACCGCCGCGGTGCGGGCCGGGTGGCGTGCTGCCGCCGAGGTGTGCGGCGCGCCGGTTCCGTGCCGGTCCGGTCGAGGTCAGCCGCCGATGGCCGGAGCGAGGTCGTTGCCGCCCTCGTCCTCCTGGCCGCCGCCACCGCCACCGGTGTCGCCACCGCCGCCGTTGCCACCGCCGCCGTTTCCTCCACCGTTGCCGCCGCCGTTGTCCGGGGCAGGTGCCGGTGCCGGGCGGTTGTTGCCGCCTCCGCCGCCACCGCCGCCGGTGCCGCCGCCCCCGCCTCCACGACGGTTGCGCGGGCCGGATTCGCCCCCGCCCCCGCCGGAGCCGCCGCCGCGCATGATCGAGGGATCGGGCCGGGCGAAGGACGTGTTGCCGTCGGTGTGGTCGACAGCCTTGCTCATGTAGGACTGCCAGGTCTTGCCGGAGAAGGTCGCGCCATAGACGAAGCCGCGGACCTTGCCCTTGCGGTTCTTGCGCCAGTCCATGCTCTTGTCCGGGTGACCGGTCCACACGGCGGTGGAGATCGACTTGGTGAACCCGGCGAGCCAGGTGTGGCCGACCTCGAAGTTCGTCGTACCGGTCTTGGCGCCGGCCGGCTTGCCGATCTTGAGCGAGGACGTGGTGCCGCCATTGAAGGTCTGGGTCAGCGCATAGGCGACGCCCTGGGCGACCTTCTTGTCGAGCACCTCGTGGCAGTCGGCGTTCGGGATCTCCACCTTCTCACCCTTGCGATCAGTGATCTCGGTGATCGGGGTGGGGCGGCAGTAGGTGCCACCGGAGGCGAACACCGCGTAGGCGCTGGCGAGGTCGATCGGGGCGACCTCGACGGTGCCGAGAACCGAGGACGGCAGCAGGGCCAGGGTGAGGCCGCTCTCCGTCGTGGTGTCGAGCTGCTCGCCGGTGCCGTACTTGAGCCCCATGTCCATCGCGGTCTTCATGGTCCCGCACATGTTGAGCTGATTCGCCATCGCCGCGTAGCCGGTGTTGACCGAGCTCTTCGTCGCCTGCAGCGCGGTCATGCTCGAATTGCGCTTGCCGTCGCCGGCGTTGTTCGGGTTCCAGTTCGCGCCGTTGTTGTCGCAGCCGTCGTACTTCCACGATCCGGCCGCATATTCGCGCTTGGTGCCGTTGACGGTGGTGTTGAGGCTCTTGCCCTCCTTGAGCCATTCGGTGAGCACGAAGGGCTTCCACGTCGATCCCACCTGGAAGCCGTTGGCCCCGTTGTGCTTGCGGTCGACGTTGTAGTTGATCTGGGTGTCCGAGCCCTTCTCGCCCTCCGTCACCGTGTAGTTGCGGTTCTGGGCCATCGCGATGACCTGACCGGTGCCGGGTTCGACGGACACGATCGAGTGGCCCGCACCCGAGGGGTCGCCGACGGGGATCCGCTTCTTGACCTCTTTGTCCGCGATCTTCTGGATCTCGGGGTTGATGCTCGTCTTGATCTCGAGCCCGCCGCGCTGGAGGAAGTTGATGCGCTCCTCGTCGGTCTCGCCGAAGGCCGGATCGGTCTCGATGACGCGCTGCACGAAGTCGCAGAAGTACGCCATGTTCCCGGCGGACGCGCAACCGTTCGGAGTCGTGTGGATGTCGAGGTCGAGACCGGAGTCGACGGCTTCGTCGTACTGCTCCTGGGTGATCTTCTCCTGGTCGAGCATGAGCCCGAGCACGACGTTGCGGCGCTCGATCGTCTGCTCCTCGAACCGCTCCGGGTTGAACGCCGAGGGGTTCTTCACGATCCCGGCGAGCATCGCGGACTGCTGGATGTCGAGCTCGCTCGCGGACTTGCCCCAGTAGCGGTAGGCGGCGGCTTCGACGCCGTACACGTTCGGGGAGCCGGAGTAGTTGTTGATGTTGAGGTAGCGGTTGAGGATCTCGTCCTTGGAGTACTTGTTCTCCACCGCGACGGCGAGCTTGGCCTCGCGGAGCTTACGGGCGTAGCCGGCGGTCCCCTCGCTCTCCTTGGCCGCGTCGACACCCTCGGCGTCGTCCACGGCGTGGGCGTTCTCCGCCAGCACGTTCTTCACGTACTGCTGCGTCAGCGTCGACCCGCCCTGGGTCTCGTCGGAGATGAGGTTGTGGACGACGGCGCGGGCGATGCCCTGCACGTCGACGCCGCCGTGCTCGTAGAAGCGGGCGTCCTCGACGGCGACGGTGGCGTCGCGCATCTCCTGCGAGATGTCCTCGAGCGGGACCTCGCGGCGGTTCTGCCAGTAGAACGTCGCGATCTCGGAGCCGTCGGCGGCGAGCATGCGCGACTGCTCGGCGAGCGGACGCTCCTCGAGCTCGGCGGGCAGGGCGTTGAACACGTCGACCGCGGTCTCCGCGCCGGCGGAGACCGCACCGACCGAGGGAATCGCCAGACCGGCACCGACGACACCGGCGATCACGCTGACCGCGATGAATTGGAACCAGGCCCGGACCTTGTTCTGCTGGGGATCTGACGCAGGAGACACCATGCTCGCCATGATAGCGAAGCCGCGCGCCCGGAGCTTTCAGCGCGCGCCCAGCCCGATCGCGGGATTCCGGCCCTCCTGATGAGGCGCTGGTGAGGCGCCTGCGGACCCTTGCTCGAACTCCCGAAGCCCTGCTCGACCTCCTGAGCCCCCTGAGGCCCCGTGCTCCATGCTCCGTGCTCCATGCTCCAACTGCGCGGTATCCGACAGCAGCCGCGCAATTGAGCGCCGATCTTCGGATACTGCGCAGTTCGCGCGGCCGACGCCCGGACAACGCCCGAGCCCGGGCCCGCCTGCGGTGGTGGCCGTCAGTCCGCGCGGGGCACGAGCTCGAGCAGCGAAACCTCGGGCGGGCAGGAGAAGCGGGCGGGCGCGAACGGGGAGAACCCGAGCCCGGCCGACACGTGCACCGTCGTGCCGCGGTGGTCGAACACACCGCGCGCACGTGTCCGGTCGAGGTCGCAGTTCGTCACCGGGGCACCCCAGAAGGGGATCCGGATCTGCCCGCCGTGCGTGTGTCCGGCGAGGACGAGGTCCGCGCCGGTCCGGGCGAAGGCGTCGAGAGTGCGGAGGTAGGGAGCATGGGTGACGCCGAGGCGCACCCCGGCGGTGGGATCGAATGCCGGGTGGTCCGCGGTGATCCGGTCCCGGTCCATGTGGGCGTCGCCGAGGCCGGAGACGGAGAACCGCACCCCGTTGACGGTGAGCTCCGTGCCGCGGTTGTCGAGGAGCTGCCAGCTGCGGGCGGTGAGGGCCTCGACGAGATCCCGGGTGGGCAGGGGATGCGGCGGACGCTCCTCCTCGATCTCCGAGGGACCCCTGAGATAGCGCGCCGGGTTCTTGGCCCGGGGTGCGAAGAAGTCGTTCGAGCCGAGCACGAACACGCCGGGCACGTCGAGCAGCTCCCCGTAGGTGTCGAGGACGGCAGGCAGGATCGGCGCGGACCAGTTGTCCCCGGTATTGACGACGAGGTCGGGCTCGAGCGCGGCGAGCCCTCGCACCCAGGCCATCTTGTGGCGCTGCCACGGCGCGAGGTGGAGATCGGAGAGGTGGAGCACGCGCACGGGCGCAGAACCGGCGGGCAGGACGGGCAGCCGGTGCCGGCGGATGCGGAACAGGTGCGGCTCGATGCCCAGGGCCCAGACCGCGCCGAACGCACCGGCCGCGGCGAGTGCGCCCGTCGCCCGGCCGAGGCCCTGGCGGTTCAGGATGCCGTCCCACCCTTCTGCGCGGCGATGAGCGCGGCGATCTGCACGGTGTTGAGCGCGGCACCCTTGCGGAGGTTGTCGTTGGACACGAAGAGCACGAGGCCGCGGCCGGCCGGGGCGGACTGGTCGGCGCGGATGCGGCCGACGTAGGACGGGTTCCGCCCGGCCGCCTTGAGCGGGGTCGGCACCTCGTCGAGTTCGACACCGGGGGCCTGGGCGAGCACCTCGCGGGCGCGCTCCGGGGTGATCTCGCGGTCGAACTCGGCGTGGATGCTCAGGCTGTGGCCGGTGAACACGGGGACGCGCACACAGGTGCCGGCGACGAGCAGGTCGGGGAGGCCGAGGATCTTGCGGCTCTCGTTGCGGAGCTTCTTCTCCTCGTCGGTCTCGTTCTCCCCGTCGTCAACCACGGAGCCCGCCATCGGCAGGACGTTGAAGGCGATCGGCTCGATGTAGATCTCCGGCGACTGCTGCACGGCCCCGCCGTCGCGGACGAGCGCGCGGGCCTCGGGCAGCGCGGACTCGGCCTGTGTATAGAGCTCCTCGACCCCGGCGAGCCCGGATCCGGACACCGCCTGGTAGGTGCTGACGATGAGGCGGGTGAGCCCGGCCTCGGCGTGGAGCGCCTGGAGCGGCGGCATCGCGGCCATGGTCGTGCAGTTGGGGTTCGCGATGATCCCCTTGCGCGCCTCGGCGATGGCGCCGGGGTTGACCTCGCTCACGACGAGCGGGACCTCGGGGTCCATGCGCCAGGCCGAGGAATTGTCCACCACGGTGACGCCGGCGGCGGCGAAGCGCTCGGCCTGCGCGCGCGAGGTCGCCCCACCGGCGGAGAACAGCGCCACGTCGAGCCCGCTGGGATCGGCGGTCGCGGCATCCTCGACGGTGACCTCGCGGCCAGCGAACGGCAGCGTGCTGCCGGCGGAGCGGGCGGAGGCGAAGAAGCGGATGTCGCCGATCTCGAACCCGGGGTCCGCGGCGAGGAGGTCGCGCATGACCCCGCCGACCTGGCCGGTGGCGCCGACGACGCCGATGTTCAGTGCGCTCATCGTCCGGTCCCTCCGTACACGATCGCCTCGGTGTCCGCGGTGTCGAGCCCGTAGGCGGAGTGGGCGGCGCGGACGGCGGTGTCGAGCAGCTCGGCGCTGGTGACGACGCTGATCCGGATCTCCGAGGTGGAGATCATGTCGATGTTGATGTGCGCCTTCGAGAGCGCGTCGAACAGGGTCGCGGTGACGCCGGGGTGCGAGCGCATGCCGGCGCCGATCACCGAGAGCTTGCCGATCTGGTCGTCGTACTGGAGGTGGTGGAAGCCGATCGAGCCCTTGGCCGCCTCGAGCGACTCCATCGCCTTGCTGCCGTCGGCCATGGGCAGGGTGAAGGAGATGTCCGTGCGGCCGGGATCCCGGGTGGAGATGTTCTGCACGATCATGTCGATGTCGATCTCCTGGCCGGCGATCGTCCTGAAGATCTCGGCGGCCTTGCCCGGCACGTCGGGCACGCCGACGATGGTGAGCTTGGCCTCCGAGCGATCGTGCGCGACTCCGGAGATGATTGCCTGTTCCATGGATGCGTCCGTTTCTGGTTCAGTGGTCGAGGTGCGCAGGTCTTCCGGGATGGGCGAATCGGTCACCCAGGTGCCCTGCCGCTGGGAGAACGAGGAGCGCACGTGGACGGGCACTCCGTAGCGCCGGGCGTACTCGACGCACCGGAGCATGAGGATCTTGGCGCCCGAGGCCGCCATCTCGAGCATCTCCTCGTAGCTGATGATGCCGATCTTCTTCGCCGAGGGCACGATCCGCGGGTCCGCGGTGAACACGCCGTCGACGTCCGAGTAGATCTCGCAGACGTCCGCGCCGAGCGCGGCGGCGAGCGCCACGGCGGTGGTGTCGGAGCCGCCGCGGCCCAGCGTGGTGATGTTCTTCGTCGTCTGGCTCACGCCCTGGAAGCCGGCGACGATCGCGACGTTGCCGTCGTCGAGCGCGGACCGGATGCGGCCCGGGGTGACGTCGATGATGCGGGCCCGGCCGAAGGACTCGTCGGTGATGACCCCGGCCTGGGAGCCGGTGAAGGACTGGGCCTCGTAGCCGAGGTTCGCGATCGCCATCGCGAGCACCGCCATCGAGATCCGCTCGCCGGCGGTGAGCAGCATGTCGAGCTCGCGGGCCGGCGGGATCGGGGAGACCTCCTTGGCGAGGTCGATGAGGTCGTCCGTGCTGTCGCCCATCGCGGACACCACGACGACGACGTCGTGCCCGGACTTGCGGTATTCGACGATGCGCCGTGCGACGCGCTTGACTGATTCCGCGTCGGCGACGGACGAACCGCCGTATTTCTGGACGACTAGGCTCACGGCTGTCACTTTCCTCGGGGTGCGTTCGCGACCATTGTACGGTCGGCCCCGCGCACGGTGCGGACCCGCCCGGCATGCGGATCCACGGGCAGGAACGGAGCGAACTGTGGGGCGTTCGGCGGAGAGTGCGACCGTTGATGGTCCTACTCTTCGCCGAACGCCCCACAGTCGGGTGGTGCCGGGGTCGAGGGGTGTGCGGGTGGGTGTGCTTCCGGGTCGAGGGGTGCCGGTGGGGAAGGTGCCGGGGTCGAGGGGCTCGCCGCCTCGGGTCACTCGATCGGGTCGGTCATTCGACGGTGAAGATGTCTCCGGGCTGGCAGTCGAGGGCGCTGCACAGGCTCACCAGGGTGGTGTAGCGGATCGCCTTGGCCCGGTTGTTCTTGAGGACCGACAGGTTGGCGACGGTGACGCCGACCTCGGTGGAGAGCTCCGTGAGGGTCTTGCCGCGCTCCGCGAGCAGGCTGTCGAGGTGGCAGCGGACGCTGTGGGTGCCGATGTCGACGCTCATCAGATGACCCCTTCGAGCTCGTCCTCGACGCGGGCACCGCGATCGAGGAGCAGGCCGATGACGCCGATGCCGCCGAGGACCGCGAGCCAGCCCCAGATCAGTCCGCTCTGGATGCTGTTGTCGATCGGGAGCTCGGCCAGACCGAGGTCGCGGATCACGAGGTTGTCGCCGAGCATCTGCACGATGCCGGACACCGCGCCGGCGGCGAAGACGGAGAAGAACAGTCCGCGCATCGAGCGTCGCGTGCGGGGGTCGAAGGCCAGCCCCTTGGACACGAGGCCGATCGCGCGCACGGCGCACCAGCCGGCCAGCAGCAGCCCGAGGACGAGGATGATGTCGGCTGCGATGAGGAAGCCCTGGGTCGCACCGGCGAGGTCGTCGGCCGGCAGCCGGAAGTCGATGACGCCCCGGGCGAGCACCTCATGGTCGCCGAGCTGCGTGGTGACCGGCTCCTCGCCGCGCAGGGCGAGATCGACCTCGAAGGTCCGGTCGATGAAGGCCCGGAACAGCTCGGTGACCCGTCCGCCGATGATGAGGATGACGACGACGAGGGGGTAGATCTCCAGTCCCGTCCAGGTGCGCTTCGATCCGCTCGGCGCGGAGGTCTCCGGAGTGGGTGATGCGGGGGTGGGTGAGGGGGTGCTCATGGTGACTCCTTGTCTTCGATGGACTCGATGTCTTCGATGGACTCGATGTCTTCGATGGACTCGATCGACATATCGATTTTCGATGTATCGATAGTCAATATCCTTATCGAGATTCGATATGGAGTCAAGCGGTTCGAGGTATCGATTTTCGATACGTGTGAAGGTGCAGGTGAGGCGGGGCCACGCGATCGATCCCGGCCCACCTGCGCGCGGTCGTCCTCGGCCGCGACAGGCGGGCGGCCGGAGCCGAGGTGCGGGCTCAGGTGACGGAGCGGCGGCCCTCGAAGGCGCGACCCAGGGTGACCTCGTCGGCGTACTCGAGGTCACCGCCCACGGGCAGGCCCGAGGCCAGGCGGCTCACCGTGATGCCGACGCTCGAGAGGAGCCGCACGAGGTAGGTCGCGGTCGCCTCGCCCTCGAGGTTGGGGTCGGTGGCGATGACGCACTCGGTGACCTCGCCGGACTGGAGGCGTGGCAGGAGCTCCTTGATCCGCAGATCGTCGGGGCCTACTCCGGCCATCGGGTCGATCGACCCGCCGAGCACGTGATAGAGGCCCCGGAACTCGCGGGTGCGCTCGATCGCAACGACGTCCTTGGGCTCCTCGACGACGCAGATGAGCGTCTGATCGCGGCGCGGGTCCTTGCAGATCACGCACTGCGTGTCCTCGGACACATTGCCGCAGGTCTCGCAGAAGCGCACGCGCTTCTTGACCTCGGTGAGCGCCGAGCTCAGCGCCTCGACGTCCTCCGACGGGCTCTGCAGGACATGGAAGGCGAGACGCTGAGCGGACTTCGGACCGATCCCGGGGAGCTTGCCGAACTCCTCGACGAGGTCCTGCAGGGCGCCTTCGTAGAGCATGCTCATTCGTTGACCTCCTCGATGACGACGCCGCCGAGGAGGCGCTCGACCACAGGCACGCCGAACTCCGGCGCCTCGCTGATGTCGATGTCGCCCTCGGTGTCGTAGTCGACGTAGTTCTCCACCGGGTCGGGCTCCGGTTCGGCGGGTGCGGGTGCGGCGGCGGGTGCGGAACCCTGGCCGCGGCGGGCGGCGAGGTGCGCGAACCGGTGGTCGGCAGGGGGTTCGGAATCGTCCCGGGCGGCTTCGCCAGGGGCCGGTTCGGTCCCGGTGTTGCTCGTGAACGCGATGTCGGGGTCCGCGTAGGCCCCGAGGAAGTCGAGGTCGTCGTCGAGGCCGCCTGCGGTATCGGTGTCGCCGGAGCCGGTGTCCGGGGCGCCCGCGCCTGCGGGGTCGGTGTCGTTGGGGCCGACCCGGTGGGTTTCGGGCGGCCCCGGGTCACCCGGACCGTCGCCATGATCGGGCCCGTCGTAGGGCTCGCCGTAGTCCTCGCCGTAGGGGTAGTCCGGGATGTCGGAGGGAGGCGGGACCGCGACGAAGGGAGCGTCGACCGCACCGCTGCCGGCGCTGGTGTCGACGTCCCTGGCCATGCTCTCCATGGGAAGTCCATTGTCGGTCTGCCCGCCGCCGGCCGGTCCGCCGTCCTCGGTGCCTCCGTCGCCGCCGGCCTCTGCGGCGCCCTCGACAGGCGCGGAGTCCCGAGCGCGCTCGTCTCCGGTGGAAGGCACCCTGTTGTCAGGGGACCCGCCGTCTGCAGGCTCCGCACCAGTGGGTCCGGTGTCAGGGTCCGATTCGCGCCCACCCTCGAGCGCAGCGGTCTCCCTGCGAGCAGGGTCCGAGTCCCCGGGGGCGAGGTCGGAGCTCCCCGGTACGAGGTCGGAGCCCGCGGCGGGCCCATGATCGGCGTCGATCGAGTGGTCAGCCGGCGGGTCGCCCTCCGCGTCGTCGTCGCCGGAGTCCTCGGTGCTCCAGGCACCCGCGGGGGGTGGGGTCTGCCAGAACCGGTCGTGGTCGACGGGCTCACGGTCGGCCTCGCGCAAGCCGACGACCGAGTCGACCTCCTCACGGCTGGGACGGCGCGCGGCCGGACCGCGGTTCGGCTCGCCGCCGGGTCCCGGCGCGGTACGGCCGACGGTGGCGCCGACCTCGCCGACCTCGACGCGAGCCTCGATGCCGAGGACCTCGGCGACGGATTCGGCGAGCTTCACAGCGTTGGCTCCGCGGGTGAACCCGGAGACCGAGCCCTGGTTGTTGAAGCCGAGGGTGAGGACGCCGGCGGCGAAGGCCTGCGGCACCGCGTTCGAGCTCACGATGGCGCGCGCGAGCTTGCTCCGCCGACCGAGGGCTTCCAGGATGTCCGGCCAGGCGCGACGGATCGCATCGATCTCCGCACCCGCCGCGGCACCGGGAGCCGCAGGCTCCGCGGCCCGCGGACCCGGCTGCTGCTGCGAGGTCGGCCGCTGTGGTGCGGCCCCTTGCTGCTGCGCCGCCGGCTGCGGTGAACGCTCCGTCGAGCGCTCCGGCGCCTCGCCCTGTTCCTGGCGCGGGGGCGCCGCTGGTCCCTGCGCGCCGGTTGCGGGCTCTCCCCGCCGGACGGAATCCGCCCGGCTCGCAGCCGGATCTGCTGCGCGTGCCGCACCCGGCCCCGGCGCAGGTGCAGGCGCAGGCTCAGGTGCAGGTGCAGGGGCAGGGGCAGGTGCTTGTTCCGCACGGGACGAGGGCTCACCGCCGGCAGGACCCCCAGCGGACGGTGCCCCATCGTTCGCAGTCCGTCCGCCGCTCGAGGCCGGCCCGGCATCCACGCCCGACCCGGCATCCACGCTCGCTCCGGCACGTGCGGCCGGCCGGGCCGTCGGCGTGGGCCCGGCGGGGTCCTCTTCGAGGAAGGATTCGGCTGCGGCCGCCGCTGCCGCGAAGTCGCCCAGCGCGTCATCGACCTGCCGGGCCGCGGGGGTGGTGGGTCGGCCCGCCTGCTGCGTCATGCCCCGGCCGTGCGCGGTCTCCTCCGGCGCACCGGGGCCCGTGGCCGCCGGGCCCGGGGACCCGGCCTGTCGTCCGGGAACCGGACCACCGGCTCCGGCCCCGTCGGCCACCGTTCCACCGCCGGCCGCGCCTCCGGCACCCGAACCGCCGGCTTCCGATGCTGCAGGGATCGCGCTGCCCGGGACCACGCCGGCGGGGGTCATGCCGATCCGTCGTTCGAGCCGCTCCACCCGGGAGAGTGCTGAGCGGCGGGAGTCCTCCGCACCGGGGAGCAGGATGCGGGCGCACATGAGTTCGAGCTGCAGACGCGGCGAGGTCGCCCCCGACATCTCCGTCAGCCCGGTGTTGAGAAGGTCCGCGGCGCGCGACAGCTCAGCCTGTCCGTAGATACGGGCCTGCTGGACGAGCCGCTCGAGCCGGTCCGCGGGCACCTCGGGCAGGAATGCCGCCGCGTGCTCCTGGGCCGCGCCGATGACCACGAGGTCGCGGAACCGCTCGAGCAGGTCCTCGACGAAGCGGCGCGGGTCCTGACCGGATTCGATGACCCGGTCGACGACCCGGAACACCCCGGCGCCGTCGCCGGCGGCGAATGCGTCGACGATGTCGCCGAGGAGCGAGTCCGGGGTGTAGCCGAGCAGCGCGACCGCCGTCCGGTAGTCGATGCCGTCCGCGGTGGAGCCGGCCATGAGCTGGTCGAGCACGGACAGGGAGTCGCGCACCGAGCCGCCGCCGGCGCGCACGACGAGCGGCAGCACACCCTTGCCCACCGGCACCGACTCCCGTTCGCAGAGCTCGGACAGGTAGCGGGTGAGGATCTCCGGGGGGACGAGCCGGAACGGGTAGTGGTGGGTGCGTGAGCGGATGGTGCCGATGACTTTCTCCGGCTCCGTCGTCGCGAACACGAACTTCACATGCTCCGGCGGCTCCTCGACGAGCTTGAGCAGGGCGTTGAAGCCCTGGGTGGTGACCATGTGCGCCTCGTCGAGGATGAACACCTTGTACCGGTCGCGCGCCGGGGCGTAGACCGCACGCTCGCGCAGGTCGCGGGCATCGTCCACGCCGTTGTGGCTGGCCGCGTCGATCTCCACGACGTCGAGCGAACCCGGGCCGCCGTTGGCGAGGTCGCGGCAGCTGGGACACTCTCCACAGGGCTGCGGAGTGGGCCCCTGCTCGCAGTTGAGGCAGCGGGCGAGGATCCGCGCCGAGGTGGTCTTGCCGCAGCCGCGCGGGCCGGAGAACAGATAGGCATGGTTGATGCGGCCGTTGTCGATGGCGGCCTGGAGCGGCCCGGTGACATGGTCCTGTCCGATGACTTCGTCGAAGGACTCCGGGCGGTAGCGGCGATACAGTGCGGTGGACACATCGACCACCCTACTGGGTGCCGCGGACACGGCCCACCGAACGCTGATCCGCGCCCGGCCGCCCGCCGCGAATGCTTGAGGCGGCCCGCCGCCTCGGGCAGGATGGTCCCATGACGACACCCCCCGCCCGCTCCCCCGAACCTCCCGAGAACACGCCGGCCGACCCGGCCCGGACCATGCGGATCGGCCACGCCGAGCGCGACGAGGTCATCGAGGTGCTGCGGGAGGCCGCGGGCGAAGGCCGCCTCACCACCGAGGAGCTCACCGAGCGGATCGAGCTCACCGCGGCCGCGAAGTTCTACGTCGACCTCGACGCGATCGTCGCCGACCTGCCGGTGCCTCCGCCCTCGGATCGGATCCGCCCGACCCAGCGTCCGCCGCGGGCCGCACCCGGGCCTTCCGACGCCCCCGGTCACCACCCCTTCGACCCGCTCGTCCTGCGCGCCTCCTGGGACAACGCCAAGCGCAAGGGCCGCTGGACTCCCCCGCCCTTCATCCGGCTCGAAGCCGTCGGGGCGACCGCAGAGGTGAATTTCCTCGAGGCGACCACCGACCTGCCCGAGATCGACGTCGAGGTCTCCGGCGGCATGGGCAACGCCGTGGTCGTCGTACCCGAGGACTGGGGCGTCAACATCGATCGCCTGAGCTCCAGCTGGGGCACCGTGCGCTCGAAGGTCGCCGCCGACCCGCAGCCGGGCAAGCCCCTCGTCCGCGTGCACGGCTCGATGGGCATGGGCGCCTTCACCGCCCGCCACGCGGGCTACTTCGAACGCAAACGGCTGGAGAGCAGCGGGAATGGATGAGCCCCAGATCCTGGTCGTCCTCATCGTCATCGCGTTCTTCGCAGTGGCGCTGTTCGGCGGGGGCTACCTCATCTTCCGGGTGATGAACCGGCCGGACTCCTACATCGGCTCGCACCTTCCCGGTGACCGGGCGGAGGAGACGACGCCCCACTTCGTCGACGACGACACCACGGACGACACCCCCGACGGGTCCCCGCAGGGTCCCGAGGAGCCGCACGAGGACACCGACCGCGGTCCGGGCTACTGAGCGCCGCCACCGGTTCCGGCGGTCCCCGAATCCGACAGGCCCCCACATCCGATGAGGACCCCCGCCCGGCGTGCCCGCATCCGGCAGGATCCGCGTCCGGGCGTGTCCCGTGCCGTCGCGGAGCCGAGGCGCGGGCTCAGTCCGCCGCGGACTCGCTGACCTCGACCCGCGCATGCTCGTCGCGGCCGAACAGCCACAGCAGGAGCTCCACCGGCGTGCCGCGCAGCGTGGTCGAGGCCGCGCCGGTGCGTCCGGCCGAGGTCATCCCGAACCCGGGCGCCTCCACCACGAGGTGGGTGCCGGACTTGAGGCTCGCCGGCAGGATCATCGCCTTGACGAGCGCGAAGCAGCGGGAGTGGAGCTCCCAGGGCAGGTCGCGCGGCTCCCAACCGGGCTGGGCGCGGCGGACGTCCTCGTGGTGGACGAGGAACTCCGCAGTATTCATGAGCCGGTCCACCGGACCCCAGCTCGCCGGGTTCCAGACCGGAGCACCCTCGGCCACACGGCCGACGAGCTGTTCCCAGGGCAGTGCGGTGAGTTCCGCCTCGGCGCCGGCGGCCCGCTCCTCCAGGAGCTGCGACTTCCCTGCGAGCGCGGGGAACGCATTGCCGACGAGGGCGTCCGGCCGACGGTCGCGGATCACGATGTGCACGGCGAGGTCCCGGGTCGTCCACCCCTCGCACAGGGTCGGGGCATCGGGGCCGATGGTGCGGAGCAGGGCGGCGAGGGAGCGGCGCTCGGAGCGGGCGAAGTTCGTCATCCGTCCAGTCTGCCCTGCCCGTGGGCGCCTGTCGACGCGGCGGGCTTGCGGGCTGCGGGCTGCGGGCTTGCGATCAGCCTGCGCCCTCCAGCGCGCCCTCCCAGGCCGCGAGGAAGTCCGCGACGCGGCTGACCGAGCGCAGCACCGGGAGCTCGTCGGCGCGCGTGGGGCCGTCGGTGACGACGACGACCGGCATCCCGGCCTTGACGGCCGCGCGCACGAACCGCAGCCCGGAGTGCACCGCGAGCGAGGTGCCGAGCACCGCCAGGCCCGCGGCCTCCTCGACGAGGGCGAAGGCCGCGTCGACCCGGGGCCGGGGCACCGATTCGCCGAAGTACACGACATCGGGCTTGAGGAGGCCGCCGCAGCGCGGGCAGTCGTAGACCCGGAAGCCCGCCGTGTGCTCGAGCTCGACGTCGCCGTCTGGCGCGGTCTCGAGCGTCTCCGGGGACACCGCGAGCTCGGCGAGGAAGTCGGGGTTGAGCGCGTCGAGCTCCTCCTGCACGCGGTCGCGGCCGAGGGTGAGCCCGCAGTCGAGGCACACCACTCGGTCGAGGCGCCCGTGGAGATCGATGACCGGTTCCGACCCGGCCGCCTGGTGGAGGCCGTCGACGTTCTGCGTGATGATGCCCAGCGGTGCGATCCGGGCCAGTGCCCGGTGCCCGGCGTTCGGATGGACCGCGGTCATCCGCTTCCAGCCGATCCACCCGCGCGCCCAGTACCGCGCGCGCTGCGCGGGGTGGGAGAGGAAGGTCTGCACGGTCATCGGGGTGCGCGCCGGGGAACCGGGCCCGCGGTAGTCGGGGATGCCGGAGTCGGTGCTGATCCCGGCACCGGTGAGAACCGCCCAGCGTGCGGGCGGGATCGGCGACATGGCGGCGACGATCTGCCCGTCCGTGTGCTCCGGTTCGGGGCGCACACGCCCGCGCAGCGGGTCCCGGACGACTCCCACTGCACCCTCCTCGCACATCGTGGTGCGGCGCTCGGCGCCGCCGGATCCCGCGCTCGGGGACCCCGGACCAGCCTACGGCCTCTGCGGTTGCCCGCACGCGTTCCAGGACCGCAACACCGACCCCGCTCGTGTGTCCGCACCGCACGGTAGTCTTGGTTCGGTCAGCCGCCCCCGAACCCGACCGGAGCCGTCATGGGAGACTTCCTCTCCACCCTTGTCACCGCCGTCATCGCCATCGGGATCGTGCTGGTGATCATCCTCGTCGTCAAGCGGATGCGCGCCTCCGATCGCCCGGTGCACGTCGATGCCGGCCCGCGCGCCCACGACCCGTTCGCGCCCGGGCAGGACACCGGCGGGGACCCGCTGAAGATCCACGCCGGCGACATCCTTGAGTTCGGCTCGGAGAAGCACTTCGTGCGCGGCACCCTGCGGATCGCGGAGGGCGGCTACACCTGGGCGGAGCACTTCTTCCAGGCCGACGGCAGCGCCCAGCGGCAGTGGCTCACCGTGGAGGAGGACCCCGACCTCCAGCTCTCGATCTGGAAGGACCGCCCGGACCTCGACATCGAGCCGCGCTCCGAGCAGATCGACCTCGAGGGCACCTCGTACACGCTCGTCGAGCACGGCACCGCGACCTACCGCTCCGAGGGCACCACCGGGCTGCGGCCGCAGGGCGCGCTCGACTACGTCGACTACGAGGCCGGCGACGGCACCCACCTCTCCTTCGAGCGGTTCGACCACGGCCGCTGGGAGGTCAGCACCGGACGACCCGTGACCCCCGGCTCCTTCACGATCTACCCGGGCAGCTGAGATGCACAGCCTCGACGTCCCCTTCGCCGACACCGCGGCGGCCGACCTCACCTTCTCCCTCGCCCAGGGACGGCTCCCGTCCGTCCACAGCACCGTCGCCCGCCTCACCGCGCGCTCCGGCCACGCCCTGCGGGTCGAGCTCGCCGTGCTCGGCTGCTCCCACCAGGTGATCGTCACCGGCGGCGGTGCCGAGCTCATCGAGACGCTCGCCTGCCTCCCCACCGCGGACCCGACGCTGCCGGAGAGCCGCCTCACCGCTGGGATCGCCGGGACCGGGGTCCATGACTTCCGCTCCCGTGTCGACCATGTGGGGACCGATCGGTTCCTCGCGGCGGTGGACGACATCGTCGCGGGGGCACAGCGGGCCGCGCACCACGCCGTCGTCGACTTCCCCGGGCACCCCGGCGCCGTCACCGCCCTCGCACTGGGTCCCTCCGCGGCCGCCGGGACCGAGGCAGGAGCCGGGGCCGAGGCCGGAGCCGACGGCACGCAGCGGGTGGGCGATGCGCTGTCCTGGCAGACCTGGCACTGCTACCCGCAGCACGGTGAGATCGTGCACACCCGCACCGCCCTCACCGGCCTCGAGCACGCCTTCCGACCGACCGCCGGCGCCCACCCGTGCCCGGCTCGACCGAGCGAGGTCTCGATATGAGCTTCCCGCCCCCGAACCCGCAGTCCGGGCCCGGCGACCGCATCCCGCTCCCCGGTTCCGGCCGGCCCGGCCCAGGACAGTCCGACCGTGGCCAGTCGGGCCCACGGCAGTCCGGACCCGGCCGCCCCCGGGTGACGATGAGCGGCCGGGGCTTCGACTTCGATGCGGAGAACCGCCGCGGCGGCTCCGGCGGCGGCCACCAGGCATGGACACCGGGCGAGAACGAGTCGGCCAAGCGCGGCGGCAAGGGCTGCGGCTGCATCATCGGCCTGCTCGTCGTCCTCTTTCTCCTGCTCTCGCTCATCGGCTCGTGCTCGAGCTCGGCGACGTCGGGTTCGGCGCAGTGCGGCGACTACGACCTCGTCGACGGTGAGTACGTCAGCGCCCCGAACCGCGGCGACTACGACAAGCAGGGCGAGAACTACACCTACGTCGGGTGCGACTCCTCCTCCCGCTCCGGCGGAGGCGGCGGATTCTGGTTCTTCCCGTTCATCTTCGGCGGCGGCTCCTCCGGCTCCGACTCGAACTACGGCGGCGGCTCCGGCTACCGCGGCGGCGGCTCGGGCACCGGCAAATGACCGGCGCTCCCGCACCCGCCGGAATCGGTGAGCACATATCCGCAGCGACCTCTGCCGCGCACCCGGCACCCGACGACCACCTCAGCTGACATCCACCGTCCGAAAGGCCCCTCATGATCGTCCCCCTCCTCATCGAATCCGGAGTCGTCCTGGCGTACGCGGTGGCCGGCCTCCTCCTCATGCTCGTCGGCTACGGCGTCGTCGACCTCATCACCCCGGGCAAGCTCCACGAGCTGCTGTGGACGGAGAAGTCCCGCAACGCCTCGATCCTCGTCGCCTCGAACCTGCTCGGCGTGGCGATCATCGTCGCGGTCGCGATCCGTGCGAGCGCCGGCGACCTCGTCTGGGGTCTCGTCTCGACGATCGTCTACGGCGTCATCGGGATCATCATCATGGCGGCGAGCTTCCTCATCGTCGACGCCCTGACCCCGGGCCGGCTGGGCGAGATCGTCCACTCCGAGACCATCCACCCCGCGGTGTGGGTCAACGCCTCGGCGCACTTCGGCATCGCCCTCATCATGGCCTCCGCCCTCCTGTGATCGGCTGACCCGCGACCTCCGTGAGCACCGCCGCCGACCCGGAGTCCATGCGCCTGCCGGTGCGCCCCGGGCCGGCGCGATTCCTCGTCCTCTTCGCCGTCTTCCTGTGCGCCTCGTGCGGCATGGTCTACGAGCTCGCACTCGTGGCGCTCGGCTCGTTCCTGCTCGGCGACACCATCGTGCAGGCCTCGATCGTGCTGTCGGTCATGGTCTTCGCGATGGGCGTCGGATCGATCCTCACCAAGCGGCTGACCCATCTCGCCGCGGTGTCGTTCGCCCTCATCGAGGCCGCGCTCGGGATCATCGGCGGCCTGTCCGTCCTCTCCCTCTACCTCGCGTTCGCCTACCTCGACCTCTACACCGCGGCGATGATCGTCATCGCCTTCGTCATCGGCGTCCTCATCGGGGCGGAGATCCCGCTCCTCATGGAGCTCATCCAGCGCATCCGCGCCCAGCGCGCCTCGGCCGCGGTCGCCGACCTCTTCGCGGTGGACTACGTGGGCGGGCTCATCGGCGGCCTCGCCTTCCCGTTCCTCCTGCTGCCGCTGCTCGGGCTGCCCCGCGGCGTGCTCGCCGTCGGGATCGTCAACGCCGTCACCGGCATCCTCATCGTCGTGTGGCTGTTCCGGCACGAGCTCTCCCGCCGCGTGCGCACCGGGCTGACCCTGCTCCTCGTCCTCATCGTCGGGGTGCTCACCGCCGCCTGGGTCTACACGGATGCGATCGAGGTGACCTCGCGGCAGAAGATCTACCGGGATCCGATCGTCACCGCCGAGCGCAGCGCCTACCAGGACATCGTCGTCACCCGCCATCCGCGCACCGGCGACACCCGGCTGTTCCTCAACGGCGACCTGCAGTTCGCCTCGAACGACGAGCACCGCTATCACGAGTCGCTCGTGCACCCGGTGCTCGACGGCCCGCGCACCCGGGTGCTCGTGCTCGGCGGCGGCGACGGCATGGCGCTCCGGGAGGTGCTCAGGTACCCCGACGTCGAGGAGGTCACGCTCGTCGACCTCGACCCCGCCGTCGTCGAGCTCGCCCGGACGGACGAGGCGTTCACCGAGTTCAACGGGGAGTCGTTCGCCGACCGCCGGGTCGACTACGTGCCCGCCGACGCCTTCACGTGGCTGCGGGAGGAGAACGACCGGGCCTACGACGTCGTCATCGCCGACCTCCCCGACCCGGACGACGTGTCGACCTCGAAGCTCTACACCATCGAGTTCTACGGCCTCGTCGAACGCGCGATGAACCCCGGGGCGCGGCTCGTCGTGCAGGCCGGGTCCCCGTTCTTCGCGCCCGAGGCGTACTGGGGCATCGGGGAGAGCATCGCGCAGGCCGGATTCGCCACCACCCCCTATCACGTCGATGTCCCGAGCTTCGGCGACTGGGGTTACTTCCTCGCCGCGACCGGCGAGGCGCCGGAGGTCGAGGTGCCCGTCGATGCGCCGGACGACCTGCGCTTCCTCACCCCCGAGGTGGCCCGCGCCTCCCTCGTGTTCCCGCCGGACCGCGACCGCGACTCCGTCGGCGCGGTGGAGCCGTCCTCCCTGCTCCACCCGCGGGTGATCGATCAGCAGCGCGGCGCCTGGGTGGGGTACTGAGCGCGTTCGGCAAGCGCACTCCCCCAGGTGACCGGACATCACTCCACCACGGGCCCGGACATGGAGCCGAGGCGCCCGCCGGCACCCTTCAGGTCACCGGCGGCGTCCG
This sequence comes from Brevibacterium sp. CS2, assembly GCF_005280295.1. Classification (GTDB taxonomy): domain Bacteria; phylum Actinomycetota; class Actinomycetes; order Actinomycetales; family Brevibacteriaceae; genus Brevibacterium; species Brevibacterium pityocampae. The sequence goes on from NZ_CP040020.1 coordinate 306,468, forward strand.
TCCGGAGGCCGGCGGCGTCCGTCCGGAGGCCGGCGGCGTCCGGACGGAGGCCGCCGGGACCATCGACCGCGGCGCGCTCGATGCGTAGAGTGACTGCATGAGCACCGTTCTCCTCGTCCATCACTCGCCGTCCGATGCCACCGCCGCGCTCGCCGAGGCCGCGCGCGCCGGGCTGACCATGCCGGAGCTCGAGGGGGTGGAGCTCGTCGAGAAGGCCGCGCTCGAGGCGACCGTCGAGGACGTGCTCGCCGCCGATGCGTTCGTGCTCGGCACCACTGCGAACTTCGGCTACATCTCCGGGGCGCTCAAGCACTTCTTCGACACGACGTACTCCGCGACCCGGGAGCAGACCGCCGGCCGCCCGTTCTCCTACTGGATCCACGGCGGCTACGACACCACCGGCGCGGAGCGCGCGATGGAGTCGATCACCACCGGCTACGGCTGGGAGAAGGTGTGCGCACCGGTCGTCTTCACCGGGGAGGTCACCGAGGAGCACACCGCAGCGGTGACCGAGATGGCGGCCACGGTCGCCGCGACGACGATGGCCTGAGCCGCCGACCTCAGCGGGAGCCGAGCAGGTACATCACCGAGTGGGCCGCGGCGGCGCCCGATTCGAGCGCTCCGTTGTGCGAGCTCGTCCGGTACCGGTCCCCGGCGACGACGATCGGCCCGTCGAGCGCGGGTTCGCGCCGGTCGAGCACCCCGACCCCGGAGGCGGGCAGGGCATGGGCGATGCGGTCGACCGCGACGACCTCCCAGCGGGCGGCGTCCACCCCGGAGAGGTCGGCTGCGGCGGCGCGCACCTCGCCCTCGGTGGGCTCCCGGTGCTCGGCCTCGCCGCCGGGTCCGGTCTCCCCCAGCGGCACGTTCGCGGCGAGCAGATGGCGGCCGCGCGGTGCGGCCTCGGGCACGGGGGCGGTGACCTCGGCCAGGGTGGTCACCGGTCCGCGCGGGTGCCGGCCGTCGATGCCGAGCAGCCGCTGCCTCTGCGGCGGCTCGTCCGCGGCGAACCACCACGTGGTCATCCCGCGGGTCCGCACCGGCGGCAGCGCCAGGCCGAGGTCGGTGGTGAGCCCGGCGGCGACGACGACCGCCGCCGCCTCGCGCGGGCCCGCGCTCGTCTCGAGGCCCACGCCGCTGCCCGTGCGCCGCACCCCGGTGACGCGGACGCCGGTCTCGATCACGGCGCCGGCCCGGTGCGCGACGGCGGCGAGCGCCTGCGCGAGAGCCTGCATGCCGCCGGCCGGGAGCATGGGTGTGGCCGAGGCGAGGAGCTTGAGCTGCCACAGCAGGTACTGGGCGCTCGAGGTCCGCGCATCCTGGGCGACGAGGCCGGAGGCGAAGGGCTCGATGACGGCACTGCGCAGCGGGCCGGTGATGCGGTGCTCGTCGAGCCAGTCCGCGAACGGGATGTCGATGGCCGGTGCGCGGCCGAGCAGGGCGGTGAGCCGCGGGATCTCGCGCGGGGAGAGCAGCCCGGAGCGCAGGGTGCGGAAGGCGAGCTGCGGTTCCCGGGAGGGGTCGGCGAGGACGACGCGGGACTTCGCGGTGCGCACCGACACCCCGGCGGGGAAGGCGGTGAGGTCGAGGGCGTCGACGTCGAGCGCCTCGCGGAGCGCCGGATAGGCGGGATTGACGAGCTGGAAGCCGTGATCGGGCCGGAAGGGGCCGACCGTGCGCCCGCCGATCCGGCCGCCCACGCGCTCGGCGGCCTCGAGCACGCTCACCTCGTGCCCGGCCCGGGCGAGGTGCGCTGCGGCGCGCAGGCCGGCGGCACCGGCGCCGACGACGATGATCTCGCTCACGACTGTCCTCCCTCACGCGTGCGCGGCGCCGGCCGCGCCACGGGATCCAGCGTAGTCGGACTGCGGTGAATGGCGAACGGGCCGGACGACCTGGTGGTCGTCCGGCCCGTTGAGCGGTGCCGCGTTCCGGCGCGGTGCGGCCGGGACTCGGGGCCCGGCCGGGAGAGCGCGGGTCAGTACGTGTTGACCGAGGCGCTTCCCGCCGCGACGACGGCGATGATGATGGCAAGGATGATGCCGATGACACCGAGGATCAGGAAGATGATGCCGAGGATGAAGCCCCACTTGCCGAGCGTGTTGTCGGCCAGGCCGGCCTCACGCGACTTGGTGCGGGCCATCTTGCCGCAGATGATGCCGACGATCGGGCCGATGATGGCGAAGCCGATGAAGGTCGACAGCGAGGCGATGAGGGCGACGATGCCGAGGGTCTGTCCCGGATCCTACTGGCCCGCGCCCGCCGTTCCGGCCGGCTGCGAGTACTGGTTGGAGTAGGACGAGTTGTCCGAGTAGGACGAGTTGTCCGCCTGCTGGGGATTGTACTGATCGCTCAAGACGACCTCCTTGGATGGTGGTCCACCGCTGGTCTGCGGCGGTATTTCAGGGAATGCCAGGCTCATCGTAACGCCACCGGGCGCCGGGTAGGAGTCACGACACTGTTCCGATCTCGTTACACCACCGGTGCAGGAGCGCACCCCGCGAGGGTGAGCGGACGGCCGCCGGGGCCGTCCGCCCGTCCCCGCGGGGACGGATCACTCGGCCCGGCGACGGGCGAGGAGCAGCAGCGCACCGCCGGCGAGGAGCAGGACCGCACCTGCGGCGAGTGCCGCAGTCGTCTCTCCGGCGCCCGTGCGCGGGAGCCGGTCGTCGCCACCCGGGTTCGTTCCCGGAGCCGGGTTCCCGGGCTCCTCACCCGGTGCGGGGCGGTTCGGCTCGTCACCGCCACCGGGTGCCGGAGCCTCCTCCGGCGCGGTCGTCGAGGGCTCCGGGGAAGCGGAGCCCGTGCCCGTCGGCGTCGGCGTCGCGGTCTCCGACGGGGACGGGGTCGCGGTCTCCGTCTCCGAAGGTGTGGGCGAAGCGGACTCGGACGGGGTCGGGGTCGCGGATTCCGAGGGAGTCGGGGTGGGCGATGCCGTCTCCGAGGGAGTCGGCGACGGGGTGGGCGACGCGGTCTCCGGGGGCGTCGGCGACGGGGTGGGCGATGCGGTCTCCGAGGGGGTCGGGGTAGGCGATGCCGATTCGGACGGGGTCGGTGATGCGCTCTCCGAGGGCGTCGGCGAAGCGGTCTCCGAAGGCGTCGGGGTCGGGGTCGGGCTGGGCGAGGCGGTGCCGGATCCGTCGCCGCTGCCGGACACCGTCACGACCTGGGTGTTCGTCGACCACTCATCGACCTCGTCGGCCGACAGGGTCGCGGTGTTCGTGTAATCGCCGTTGACGAGATTCGGGATCGTTCCGATGATCGGGTCGAAGGTCACCGTCGTGCCCGCGGGGAGGCGATCGATGCGGATCTCGAGCCGCTCCGGATCGCAGCTCATTGAGATCGTGCTGCGGTCGATCGACCCCTCCGGTGCGATCCGGGTGCTGCGCTCGGTGAGGAGGTTGGCCTCGATGTAGGCGCAGTTGAAGCTCCACTTCTCATCGGTCGATTCGTCGACGATGACGACATTGTTGAGGTCGGTGTCGTACTTCGGGGTGATGATCCGCCAGCTCAGCGCGCGCTGCGGGTTGAAGTACTGGTGGTCGACGGGCAGGGTCAGCCAGCCGTCCTTGCGGAACAGATCCGCCGGCGGCGGGGCGAGACCCGGCCCGAGCTCGATGGTGATCGTCTTGAGGTCTTCGAACTCGATGGGGTACTCGGTCTGCCCCTCCAGGTGGTCGACGATGATCCGGGCCCGGAACCGCAGTGTGCCGGAGAAGTCCTGCTTGCCCTCGACCTGATCGTTGAAGACGGCGGTGACGAGCCCGCCGCTGGACACCTCGGCGCATCCGACGATCGCACCGGTGCCGGGGTCGATGATGTCGAAGGTCGGCACGGCCTGCGCCCCGAGCGCATCGGCGGGCAGCTGGTAGGTGAACCAGTCGCCGCCCTGCGCGGCCTGCTTGAGCGAGTAGTCGAGGCGCAGGTTCGCGACGTCGTTCTCACGGTAGGACGGGGCGTCGATGACGACGCCGTTCTCGTCGACGAAGTTGATGTCGTCGACGCTGTTCGCCAGTTGGGCGCCGGTCGGCACGCAGTCGGCGGCTCGTGCCGGCGCGCCGGTCATGAGGATCAGGCCGCTGCCGAGCAGCCCGAGGATGAGGGTGATCACGAGGATCACTGCGCGTGGGTGGAAGGTTCTGACCATGGGGTGTCCTCGTGCTCGCGTTCCAGGGGCGGCGCACCGCGCGCTACCCGCTGGGACGATCCTACGTCAATCGTCTGGTCATGCACTCTCCGGGCTGATCAGATCGAACAGAAGTCCATACCGCGCCGCGGAGCGCGCTCGGCATCACTGGGATCACCGGGTCCACCGGGTCCACCGACATCACCGGGGTCGGGGTCGCACACCGGAGCACGGACCCACGATTGACTCGACGACCTCGGCGACGGCGAGCAGCCGGGAGTCGCAGTCCCGCGGTCCGATGAGCTGCACCCCGAGCGGCACCGGTCCCGGCGACTGCGCAGCGGGCAGGCTGAGCGCGGGGTGGCCGGAGAGATTGAACGGCGCGACCATGCGGGTGAGCGCGGCCGGGATCGGCATCCGGGTCGTCGTCAGTGCGGCGTCGACCTGCCCGATCTGCGGGGACAGGACCGGGAGTGTCGGGGTGAGCATGACATGGCACTCGGCGAAGGCCGCCTCGACCGCAGAGCCCCACCGCGCACCGACGTCGAGTGCGAGCGCATGGGCCTCGGCCGGGACGAGCAGGCCGGTCTCGAGCCGCAGTCGGACCGCTTCGGGCAGCACATCCGCGTCTGTCCGCAGGGTGGCGAGGTTCGACGCGAGGGCCTCGGCCCCCATCACCAGGCTCTGCGCGACCCCCGCAGCGCCGCCTGCCGTCAGCGCGACCTCGACGAGCCGGATCCGTTCGTCCTCCTCGAGCCGGAGCAGGACCGCATCGAAGGCCGTGCGGACCGCCGGCTCCAGCTCGTCGAGGAAGTACGCGCTCGGCATCCCGATGACGATCACAGCGCCGTCGTCGACCGCCGGGCCCCGGCCGGCCGCGCCGCGCGGATCGATCACCGAGAGCACTGCGGCGACGTCGGCCACCGTGCGAGCCAGGGGTCCCAGATGATCGAGCGAGGGTGCCAGGGGCATGACGCCGGCACCGGGGATGCGCCCGCGGGTGGGCTTGAGACCCACCACGCCGGTGAGGGCGGCGGGGATCCGGTTCGACCCGCCGGCGTCGGTGCCGAGGGAGAAGTCGACGAGCCCGGCCGCGACGGCGACTCCCGATCCGGAGCTCGAGCCCCCGGGGATCACAGCAGGATCGAGCGGATTGATCGCCGGGCCGAGCGCACTCGACATCCCGGTGGGCCCATAGGCCAGGGCATCGAGATCCAGCATCCCCCTGATCCCGACACCGGCGTCGCGCAGGCGCTCCACCACCCACGCGTCCCGTTCCGCCACCGGCACCGGTGGCCGGCGCAGCCCCGCGCTCGAGGCGTGGCCGGCGACCGCGATCATGTCCTTGAGACCGACCGTCGGCACGCCCTCGGGAACGTCGTCGACGACCGCGGTGAACGCATGCAGCTCATCGGGATCGTCGGGGCGGCGCCGCCCGGCCGGCAGCGGTCGGTCGACGTCATGGAGCGGGAGCCCGTCGATCACCGCCGGCAGCACCTCGGCCGCGTCCGGCAGCCGCGCACCGCGCAGCGCCTCGATCGCGCGCTCCACACGCGGGCGATGCTCCTCCCACAGCTCGACGCGTCCGGCCGAGGGGATCCCCCGGGCCGCGGCCTCCTCCACCAGATCGATCCGCATCGTCACCGGGCTCCTCTCCGCACCATGTCTGCCTCGCACACCACGCTCGCAGGCGCTCGGCACGGCGGCCATGTCGCCACGGCCCACCAGCCCACAGTTCCGGACATCTCCGCGCGCGAGGATTAATGCTCGAAATGTGTGTACGGGCTCAGCTCCCTGACCAGTCGCCCGGAGGGCAAGGACGGCCTGCACGTGCTCTGCAAGCATGTGGAGTGCCCGGCAATAGCGAACAGCCCCGCTGCGGCGAATGGGCGAGAGGCCCTCTGATCGCAGATCAGAGAGCCTCTCGGCGGCGGAGGATAGGGGATTTGAACCCCTGAGGGCGTTAACCCAACACGCGTTCCAGGCGTGCGCCATAGGCCGCTAGGCGAATCCTCCGCAGAGAACGTTACCCGAACGCGGCGTGAATAGGCGAATCAGCCGAGCATCGGGCGCCACGGAATACACCTCCCCCGTCGTCCCGTTCCCTTTGTGTACACGCAGTCCCGGACGCCCCGCGCTCCGGGCGCACCCGCGTTCCCACCGAACGCGCACCCGACCACGAAGGAGCATCACCATGGCAGTGTCCGAGAAGAAGGTCGCATTCCTCCTCACCCGCGGCGTCGAGCAGGGCGAGCTCACCAGCCCGCGCGCCGCGCTCGACGGCGCCGGCGCCACCACCGTCATCGTCTCGCCCGCAGAGGGCACCCTGCAGGCGATGGAGGGCGACTGGGAGCACGCCGATACCTTCGACGTCGACGTCCCCGTCGCCCAGGCCAGGGCGGAGGACTACGACATGCTCGTGCTCCCCGGCGGGACGCTCAACGCCGACTCCCTGCGCCTCGACGAGGATGCGGTCGCCCTCGTCAAGGCATTCTTCGCCGCGGGCAAGCCGGTCGCCGCGATCTGCCACGCCCCGTGGATCCTCGCCCAGGCGGACCTGGCGCGCGGACGGAAGCTCACCTCATACATCTCCATCCGCACCGACCTCGTCAACGCCGGCGCCGAATGGGAGGACTCCGAGGTCGTCGTCGACGGCAACCTCATCACCTCGCGCAACCCCGGTGACCTCGATGCGTTCAACCGGGCGATCGCCGCAGCGCTGAGCTGATCGGCAGCCGACCGCGCCCGAGGCGATCCGCGGGCATCCCGGCGGGCGCACCTCGGGCGCGGTGACAGCACGGTGGCGGCAGAGCCCGGGTGATTTCTCGTCCCCCGGGCTCTGCACTACACTGGGTGGCGGCTCTCCGTGTGGCGTCATCCTGCGAACCCCCCAGGACCGAAAGGTAGCAAGGGTAAGAAGGCTCTGGCGGGTGCACGGAGAGTCCTTCACATTCACCCGCGCCCGCCACTGCCCCCGTCGGCCTGCGCCCCGTCGGCCTGCGCGCACCCGCCCGAACGTTCGAGACCGACCGGTCACCCCCGACTGTTTCAATCCGACCCGAACGTACGCTAGGGTTCGATTCATGGAAGCACCGGCGCTTTCACCCCGGGTCTGGCCGCTGTACCTGGCGACTTTCCTCTCCACGTACGTGTTCGCCGTCGCGAACATCTCCGTTCCCGGGATGCAGGCCGCACTCGACCTCCCCGGATCACGGACGACCCTGGTCATCGGGGCCTATTCGGTGTCCTTCGCCGCCGGTCTCATCATCTGCGGGCGCCTGGGCGACACCTTCGGCCGACGGCGCCTGTTCCGGATCGGGATCGCGGCGATCCTCGTCTGCTCCGTCCTCACCGCGTTCGCCCCGTCCGTCGAGCTCCTCGTGCTCGGCCGCCTCCTCCAGGGCTGCGCCGCCGCGCTCACCACCCCGCAGATCCTGTCCACCGTGCAGGCCACGCTCACCGGCGCCGCCCGCTCCCGCGCCATCAGCGGCTACAGCATCTTCGCCGGGATCGGGACCGTGGGCGGCAACATCATCGGCGGGTCGATCAACAGCCTGTTCCCCGTCGAGTTCGGCTGGCGCGCGGCCTTCCTGTCCATCGCCGTCATCGCCGCCGTCACCTGGGCCGGCACCGGGTACCTCCGCGAATCGCGCTCCCCCGACCCCGAGGGCTTCGACTTCCCCGGCTCCGCCCTCGTCGCCTTCGCCCTCCTCTGCCTCATCACCGGTCTGACGAACGCCGCCGCTGTCGATCCGCTCGACCCGTTCTCCACCCCGGGGATGCTCGCGCTCACGCTGGGACTGCTCGCCGCCTCGGCCGTCGGGTTCTTCGTGCTGCGCCGGCACCTGCTCAACCGGGAGCTGTCCCAGCGGCCCTCCGTCCTCCCCCTCCACGTCATCACCGAGCCGGCGGTGAAGATCGGGATGGTGCTCGCCGCACTGTTCTTCCTCATGCTCTCGGCATTCATGTACAACTTCGCGGTGTTCACGCAGCAGGGGCTCGGCTGGCCGCCGCTCAAGTCGGGGCTGTCACTCCTCGTGCTCGCGACGTCCTTCGTCATCTCCTCGACCTTCGCCACCCGGCTCCTCGACTCGTTCGGTCCGCGCATCCTGCTCGTCGGCTCGGCCTTCCAGGCCACCGGGTTCGCGGTCCTCGCGATCCTCGCGTTCGCCGACGCGCAGCCGTTCCTCCTCTGGTACCAGCTCGTCGGCATCCTCATCGGCGGCGGGCAGGGCCTGATGTTCGGGCCGCTGATCTCCGTGGTGATGAACCACGTGCCCAACCGCGTCGCCGGCCTCACCGGCGGACTCATCGCCACCACCCAGCAGGCCGGGATGGGGATCGGCGTCGCGACCCTGTCGAGCCTGTTCACCGTCCTCTTCGCGCTGCTCCCGCCGATGGACGCCTTCGGCTGGGTGCTCGTCGTCTCCGTCGGCCTCTCGCTCCTGTTCGGCCTCATCGCCACCCGGCTCGTCCGGCCCGCCGCCGGGGACTGAGCGGCGGGCGCGCGCAGGCCTCGGCCCGGGGACGCCGGCGAGGCGCGGGCGGGCGCCCGGGATGCGGGTCGCGCTCGCACCCCGGCTCCCACTGTCACAATTCCGCAACGCCTGCACCGATCGAACCCGCAGGTCAGACAGGTGGGCCGACACATCTCGCTCGGATCCGGGCGCACTCGCCGGAGGACCGCAACACGCCGACGTCTACTCTGATCCGGAGCCCCCCGACCATCGCGCATGCGCGATGCCGCCCCTGCGCTCCCGCGCGGACCGGCACCGCCGCCCCGTCGGATCCGGCTCCGCCCCACCCGCCTCGTCACCAGGAGAGCTCCCGTGCTCCGTCGCCCATCCGCCGCACTCGTCGCCGCCACCGCCGTGGTCCTGCTCAGTGCATGCACCGCCCAGCAGCCCGGCCCGCAGTCCACGGACGGCACCCGGCCGACCGACAGCGCGACCGAGGCCACCGCGGCCGCCCCCGTCGTCGAGGTCGTCGACCCGGATGAGGTGGATGCAGGGGACCAGAAGACACCCGCGGACGATCCCTCCTCGGAGGAGGGATCGGAGCCCGGATCGGGGGGCGGCGGAGCCGAGGCGAGCGCGCCCGAGCAGACCGAACCGGGTCCGCCCGCTCCATCGGGCGCGGCAGGCACGGATGCCGCCGATATCGAGTTCGCCCCCGGCGACACCTTCGCCCTCGCCGTCACCGGCGGTGAGTTCGCCTCGGTCGAGCTCCTCGACGCCGACCACTCCGCAGTGCCGGCCGACCCGGGCACGGTGAGCGAGGACGGCACCGGCTGGCAGGCGCGCGCCGGACTGGCCGGCGGCGCCTCGTACGAATGGCGGGCCGTCACCACCGCGGCCGACGGCAGCGAGCACACCACCACCGGCACCTTCGAGACGAGCGCACCGGCCGGCAGCACGGTGCGGGCGCGCTCGGTCATCGCCGACGACGACACCGTGGGCGTGGGCGCCCCGATCATCATCAACTTCGGCGGCTCGGTCGATGAGGAGTTCCGCGACGACGTCGAGCAGAGGCTGAGCGTCGCGGTCACCGACGAGGACGGCGAGCCGCGCGAGGTCGACGGTGGCTGGGCCTGGCTGCCGAACATCGACGGCCACTCCCGCATCCACTACCGGCCCGCCGAGTTCTGGCCCGCGCACTCGCAGGTCGCCGTCGACCTGCCGCTCGAGGACGTGCCGTTCTCCGAGTCCGCGCACGGCGGGAAGGACATGACGCTCGACTTCGAGATCGGCCGCGAGCAGATCACCGTCGCCGACGCGAAGACCCACCGGATGACCGTCACCCGCAACGGCGAGGAGGTCATGGACTTCCCGGCCTCCCTGGGCGCCCCGCGCTCGCCGTCGTACAACGGCATGCACATCGTCATGTCGAAGGCCGAGTCCTACACGATGACCTCGGAGCAGTGGGGCTACTCGACCCCGGTCACCCACGCGGTGCGCATCCACAACAACGGCGAGTTCATCCACGCCGCCCCGTGGTCGGTGGGCTCGCAGGGCTCGGCGAACGTCTCCCACGGCTGCATCAACCTCTCCACCGAGCGCGCGAGCGAGTACTACGACTCCGCGATGTACGGCGACCCGGTGGAGGTCACCGGCTCCTCCGTCGATCTCACGGTGGATTCCGGCGAGGTCGCCGACTGGGTCTACACCTGGGAGGAATGGCAGGAGCTCAGCGCTCTGGCCGACTGAGCGCGCTGGCCGGCTGAGGCGGGGCGCCTCGACGGCGTCCGGGCCCGCCCCTCGGGCCCGGCGACGGACGGGGCGGGCGCCTCGGCGGCCACGTCCGCTGGGTGACGTCCGCTGGGTGACGTCACGCCATGGGTGCCGTCACTCCATGAGCGCGGAGCGGATGAGGAAGCGCTTGCCGGTGGGCGACTCGACGCTGAAGCCGGCGCCGCGGCCGGGCACCACGTCGATGGTGAGCTTCGTGTGCTTCCAGTACTCGAACTGCTCCACGGACATCCAGAACTCGAGCGGGCTCGTCCCGCCGCCTGCCAGCGGGACCTCGAAGGTGCCGAGCAGCACGTCGGCGTCCGAGGTGAGGAATTCCCCGGCGGGGAAGCACATCGGCGCCGATCCGTCGCAGCAGCCGCCGGACTGGTGGAACATGAGCTCGCCGTGCTGGGCGATGAGGTCCTGGAGCAGGTCGATCGTCGCCTGCGTCAGGCCCACGCGGGAGGCGGCCTCCCCGGCGATCGCCGGGGTGGATTCCAGGACTGCGGCTGCGGTGCTCATGTCGTCACGCTCCTCCTCCACCGGGCGGGCGGTCCGCCCGGTGTCGTCCTCAGCTGCGGGGCATGCGGCCGAGGAGGTAGAACTCGGGGTTCGGGCGCATCCCGGTGACCGTCGCCAGGCGGTTCGAGAGGCCGTAGAAGCCGGTGATCGCGGTGATGTCCCAGATGTCCTCGTCGTCGAAGCCCTGGGCGTGGAGCACGTCGAAATCGCTGTCCTCGACCGTGCCGGGGGCCGTGCAGACCTTGAGGGCGAAATCGAGCATGACCCGCTGGCGCTCCGGGAGACCGGCCGCGCGGTGGTTGACGGCGACCTTGTCCGCGATGTGGAAGTCCTTGGCGTAGATCCGCAGCAGCGCCCCGTGGGCGACCACGCAGTAGAGGCAGTCGTTCGCCGCCGAGGTGGCGGTGACGATCATCTCCCGGTCGGCCCTGGAGAGCCCGCCGGTGTCCTTGTCCATGAGCGCCTCGTGGTAGGCGAAGAAGGCGCGGAACTCCGCCGGCCGGCGGGCCATCGCGAGGAACACGTTGGGGATGAACCCGGCGCGCTCGGCCTGCTCCTCGATCATCGCGCGGATGTCGTCGGGCAGTTCGGCCAGCTCGGCGGGAGGGTACCGGACGTCGTCGTCGCTCATGACCCCACTGTAGGCCCGCGCCCCGGACCGGTCCAGGGGGCGGCTGAGATCGCGGAGTCCGGCGGATCCGCTCTCAGGAACCTCCGGAAACTGCACTCCCGGTCAGGGGGATCGCCGGCGCAGGACGAGCACGACCGCGGCGATGACGACGAACAGCACCGCCCCGACGAGCACCGCCTGCCCGGACACCGTGAAGGCGAGCAGCAGGCACAGGACGAGCCCGAGCACCTGGAGGACGCGCGGATAGAGGCGCTGCGCACCGGTCTGGGTGAACGCGGTGATGTTCGTGATCGCGTAGTAGACGAGCACCCCGAAGGACGAGAACCCGATCGCCTGCCGGATGTCGCCGAGGAGCACGAGCACGACCGCTGCCGCGCACACGAGGAACTCCGCCCGCGCCGGGGTCCGGAACCGTTCGCCGACGTGCGCGAGGAACCCGAAGTGCCGGGAGTCGCGCGCCATCGCGAAGATCGTGCGTCCGAGTCCTGCGGCGAGCCCGAGCAGCGCGCCCAGGCAGGCGAGCGCGGCCCCCACCCGCACCAGTGCCTGCGCCCAGGTGGAGCGGCCGACCGCCTCGGCGAGGGGCACGGCGCTCTGGGCGAGCTGGGCGGGGCCGAGCACGCCCATGACCGCGACGGCGATGACGGCGTAGAGGGCCGCGGTGATGGCGAGCGCGGTGACGATGGCGCGCGGGATGGTGCGCCGCGGTTCGCGCACCTCCTCGCCCAGAGTGGCGATGCGGGCGTAGCCGGCGAACGCGAAGAACAGGATGCCGGCGGCCTGGAGCACGCCGAACAGGTCGAAGCCGGCCGGCACGACGAGGTTCCCGGACGCATCGATGCGGGAGGCCGCCGAGGAGATGACGCCGAAGGAGAACTCGTCCCCGGCGGCGATCACGGCGAGCAGCACGCCCAGGATCGCGAGCACGCTGAGAACGATCCAGCGGGTCATCCGCGCCGTCTTCGAGATCCCCAGGGTGTTGACCGTGGTGATCGCGAGGAGGGCGAGGACCGCGAGCGGCTTCTGCCACGCCTCCCCCGCGGCATAGGCCGCGAAAGTCAGCGCCATCGCCGCGGCCGAGGCCGTCTTGCCGATGACGAATCCCCACCCGGCGACGAGTCCCAGGGAGGGGTTCAGCTGCGCCCGGGCGTAGGCGTAGGTGCCCCCGGAGGTCGGGTACTGGGCGGCGAGCTGGGCCGAGGAGGTGGCGTTGCAGTAGGCGACGAGCGCGGCGAGGGCGAGGGCGAGGAACACCCAGCTGCCCGCCTCGGCGGTGGCGGGGGCGAGCGCGGCGAAGATGCCGGCGCCGATCATCGACCCGAGCCCGATGATCACCGCATCGCTGAGGCCGAGGGTGCGCGACAGCGCGGCACCGGGCTGGGAGGCCGCGCTGGTGCGGGCCGGCGGGCGGTCCGGGGTGGAGTCCGGAGGCGGAGGGGGCTGAGTCGTCACACGAGCCGTTGTACCAGAACCGTCCGACGCCCCGGTGAACTCCACGCCGCAGACGCCCATTCGGTGCGATCGCAAGGGGGGCGCGAAGCCGCCGGCGCGATTCGACGGATCCCCGGTACGAGGCGCCCCGGAAGGCGCTGACCTTGCAGAGATCGGCGGAACCGTTCACAGGAACCGCCGAAAATTGCATGGTGGATGGGGCCTCAGGTGAGCGCGGGGCGGGAGCGGCGCAGGAGCAGGGCGATGACGAACGCGGTGGTCATCATCGCGCCGGTGAGCACGGTGACGCCCCACCAGCCCTGCGCCTCCCAGGCGACCGGGGCGAGGTTCCCGTTGATCGAGGACCCCGTGTAGTAGAAGAGCATGTACATCGACGCCGCCTGCGCGGGCACCCCGACCGTCGCGGTCGAGCGGGAGGCCACCCATGCGGAGGCGAGCGAGTGCATGACGAAGAAGCCCATCGCGAGGATCGCCATCCCGAGCACCACGAGGACGAGCGGACGGGCGGCCATGATCCCGATCCCGGCCAGCGCCATGAGCGACCCGAGCGGCAGCACGGAGCGCAGGGAGTACCGGTCGGCCGCCCGCCCGGCGAGCACGCTCGCATAGCCGGCGACCGGGTAGATGAGGTAGAGGAGGCCGATCGCCCCGATGCCGAGCAGATAGGGCGCGGCCTCGAGCCGGAAGCCGAGCACGTTGAACGCCCCGACGAAGGTCCCCATCCCCAGCCCGCCGGTCAGGTAGAGGCCGAGCAGCACCGGATCGCGGAACGCCCGGCCGAACTTCCGCACGAGCGCGGCCGGCGCATCGCGGTGCGGGGAGAAGCCGCGCGACTCCGGGAGCAGGAACCAGCACGCCACCGCACAGCCGATCGACAGCAGCGCGGTGCCGAGCAGCGCCATGTGCGAGGGCGACAGCGGCATCCGCTCCGCGATGCCGAACCGATCGAGGACGTCGATGATCCCCGTCGACACGATCCGCCCGGCGAGCCCGCCGAGCGTGGTGCCGAAGATGTAGATGCCCGTCGCGCTCGTCGCGTACGAGCGGTGGATCTCCTCCTTGAGGTACACCGCGGCGGTGGCCGGCAGCCCGGCGAGTGCGAACCCCATGACGAACCGGGCGAGGAGGAAGAGGTTCCAGTCGTCGACGAGGGCGACGACCACCCCGAGCACGGAGGCGAGCGCGAGCGACCAGCGGATGAGCCGCACCCGCCCGATCCGCTCGGAGATCGGCACCGCGAGGATGAGACCGATGCCCAGGCCCGCGGTGGCGAAGGACACGGAGAGCGCCGCGACGGCCGGGCTGATGCTGTACTCGCGCGTGAAATACGGCAGGATGGCCTGAGTGCTGTAGAGCAGGGTGAACGTGGCGAGACCGGCCATGAGGAGGCCGACCTCGATCCGCCGCGTCATCGGGTCACCGTGCCGGTACCCCTCGAATCCGCTCATGGAGCACCACACTACGCGCCCGTAGGAACCGTCGACCCGAGGAGTCCGCAGTGCAGACCGAACAGCGACCGGCGTCCAACCCCGTCTGGGACTTCGTCTCCGCACCACCCGACCTCGCACTCCCCGACTTCTCCGCATTCACCCCCGAGCACCTCCACGACGCCGCGCGCCGGGCGATCGAGCACCAGGAGACGCGCATCGCCCGCATCCGCTCCGCGTCGACGGACCCGACCTTCGCGAACACCACCCTGCAGCTGGGCGAGGCCGGCCACCCGCTGTTCCGGCTCCAGGCGCTCGTCCGGGTCATCGAGGCGAACCTCCTCACCGAGGAGTGGGCGGAACCGGTGGCCGAGGTGACCCAGGTGCTCCTCCAGGCCCGCCTCCACGCGCTGCTCGACGGGGAGCTCTTCTCCCGCCTCGAGCACGTGCCAACCTCCGAGCTCAACCCGGTCGACCGCCGCCGCCACGAGCTGCAGCTCCTCGATGCGGTCCGCGCCGGCGCCCGGCTCGACCTCGAGTCGCGCTCGCACGCCGGGGAGATCATCGCGGAGATCGAGGCGCTGAGCAGCGAGTTCACCCGCATCCTGCGCCAGGAGTCCCACGACCGCGCGCTCCACCTCACCGACCCCGAGGCGCTCGCCGGGCTCGGGGAGACCGCCCGCGGTGCCGCCGCCCGGGAGGCCGCCGAGCGCGGGGTCGAGGGCTGGGTGCTGCCGCTGGCGAACACGAGCCAGCAGCCCGCGCTCGCCCAGCTCACCGACCCGCGCACCCGGTCGGAGCTGTTCGCCGCCTCGCTCTCGCGCGGCTCGCAGCGCGGCCCCGGGGACCTGCGGGAGATCGTCTCCGACATCACCACCCTGCGCGCGGCGCTTGCCGGGCTGCTCGGCTACCGCTCGTACGCCGGGTACGCGATCGACGCGCAGACGGCGAACAGCCCCGACGCCGCCGGAGGTCTGCTCGCCGCGCTCGTCGATCCCGCCCTCGCCCGGCTCGCCGAGGAGCTCGCCACCGTCCGCGAGCGCTGGTCCCCCGACCGGCTCGAGGCCGCCGACATCTCCCACTGGGTGCAGCGGCTCGTCGCCGAGGAGTCCGGCCTCGACCCCGCCCGCATCGCCGAGTACTTCGAGCTCGACCGGGTGCTGTTCGACGGGGTGTTCTACGCCGCGCACAACCTCTACGGGGTGGAGTTCTCCGAGCGGCGCGACATGCCCGCCTGGCACCCCGACGTGCGCGTGTTCGAGGCCTTCGAGGACGGCCGGGTGATCGGCCTCGTGTGCCTCGACGCCTGCGCCCGCCCCGGCAAGGGCGGCGGGGCCTGGATGGACCAGCTCGTCAGCCAGGGCCGGCTGACCGGTGAGAAGCCGATCGTCACGCTCAGCCTCAACCTCACTCCCGCCGCTCCCGGAGCCCCGCAGCTGCTGAGCCCGGACGAGACGATCACGCTGTTCCACGAGTTCGGCCACGTGCTCCACGGTCTGTTCTCCAACTCGACCTACCCGTCGCTGTCGGGCACCGCGGTGCCGCGCGACTACGTCGAGTTCCCCTCCCAGCTCAACGAGATGTGGGCATTCCACCAGCAGGTGCTGCCCAACTACGCCGTCCACGTGCACACCGGCGAACCCCTGCCGGCCGCGGAGGCCGAGCGGCTGCGCCGCGCCCGCACGCTCGGCCAGGGGTTCCGGACCGTCGAATACCTCGCCGCCGCGCTGCTCGACCTCGGCTGGCACTCGCTCGACCCGGGCGACCAGGTCACCGACGTGCTCGCCTTCGAGGCCGAGGCGCTCGCCGCCACCGGCCTCGACTCGCTCGTCCCGCCGCGGTACCGCACCACGTACTTCGCCCATATCTTCGGCAACGGCTACGCCGCCGGCTACTACTCCTACCTGTGGTCGGAGGTGATCGCCGCGCACGCCGCGGAGTGGTTCGAGGCCCACGGCGGCCTCGACTTCGAGGCCGGCTCCGCATTCCGCAGGGAGATCCTGGCGCCGGGCAACGCCGTGCACCCGATGACTGCGATCATCGACTTCTTCGGCGGTGTCCCGCCCATCGACGCGCTCCTGCGCCGGCGCGGGCTCGACGCCGCAGAACCCGGCGGGAGCGGCACCGGCGGGGACCCCGCCGCGGAGAGCACCACCTCGGCCGCGGAGGCCGGCGCCGTCCCCGAGGTCGACACGAGCGGCGCCGGGTCGCCGGATGACGAGGATGCCCACCACGCCGCCCCCGCCCCCCGAGGAGACTGACATGCACGCCCGCACCGAAGCCGTGATCCGCGACCTGCGCGCCCGCGGCATCGATTCCGAGGTCCGCGACCTCGACACCGGCGCCCACACCGCGCAGGAGGCCGCCGACCACCTCGGCGTCGAGCTCGGCGCGATCGCGAACAGCCTCGTGTTCTCGGCCGACGACGAACCGATCCTCATCATGACCTCCGGCGCGCACCGCGTCGACACCGACCACACCGCCCGGGCGCTCGGGTACACGCGCATCGGACGGGCGAAGCCGGAGATGGTCCGGGCGGCGACCGGCCAGATCATCGGCGGGGTCGCTCCGTGCGGACACCCGGCTCCGCTCACCACCTACGTCGACACGGCGCTGCGCGGCCATCCGGTAATCTGGGCCGCCGGCGGGACCCCGGACACCATGGTCCCGCTGACGTTCGACGAACTGCTCACCGTCACCGAAGGAAGAGAGATCTCCGTTGCACCCGACTGACCCGTCCGCAGCCGACCGCCCCGCATCTGGGCAGCCGGGCCGCCCCAGCGACCCGGCGACAACCCCCGGACCGACACCTCCCGATCCCCCGAGGCACATCCCCGGCGCACCGCGCCCACCTCGCGGCCTTCGCCTCGACCCGCGGCGCCTACTACGCCGTCATCCTCGCAGTGTTCTGCTGCGTGCTCCTCATCTCCAACATCGCCGCCACCAAGATCATCGGGTTCGGCCCGATCGTCGCCGACGGCGGCGCCTTCCTCTTCCCGGTCGCCTACATCCTCGGCGACGTGCTCAGCGAGGTGTACGGCTTCCGCGCCGCGCGCAAGGCCGTGATCACCGGCTTCGCGATGCAGATCCTCGCCTCTGCGGTGTTCTACCTCGTCCAGATCTCCCCGGCCGGGCCCGGCTACGAGCACCAGGAGGCCTTCCAGGCCGTCATCGGATTCTACCCGCGGATCGTGCTCGCCTCGCTCGCCGGCTACGTCGTCGGCCAGCTCCTCAACTCCTTCGTCCTCGTCCGGATCAAGCGCCGGATGGGCGAGAAGCACCTGTGGGTGCGGCTGCTGACCTCGACCGGCGTGGGCGAGGCCGCAGACACCGTGATCTTCTGCACGGTCGCGTTCCTCGGCGTCATCCCGGGCACCGAGTTCCTCAACTACGTGCTGTTCGGCTTCGTCTACAAGGTCGCCGTCGAGGTGCTCCTCATGCCGGTGACGTACCAGGTCATCGGCATGATCAAGAAGCGCGAGGAGACCTACTCGATCGAGACCGACCGGCTCCGCCAGGAGACCGCCGCCCGAGTCTGATCGACCCGCGGCACGACCCGCGGCGCCTCGCGCGCAGCACGCACGGGTCGCACCCGGCACATCCGGACCGTCGATCACCGCTCACCGCGGGGTCGGCGGTCCGGTGTCGTCGAGGGACGCCTCGGGAGCCCACCGGATCGGCCCTCGGGGACCGTGGGATCAGCGGCGGTTCGCGTAGTAGCGGCCGAGCACCTCAGCCTCGAGCTCGTGGAAGCGGCCGTCGATGATCGCCTGCCGGATCCGCGCGACGAGATCGACGATGAAGTGCTCGTTGTGGATCGTCACGAGCGTGGAGAACAGCATCTCCTTGGCCTTGTAGAGGTGGCGCAGGTAGGCGCGGGAGAAGGTCGCGCACGTGCTGCACGTGCACTCCGGGTCGAGGGGTGAGAAGTCGCGGCGGTACTTCGCCCCGGTGAGGTTGTAGCGACCGTCGCGCGAGTACACCGCGGCATTGCGCGCCACGCGGGAGGGCGAGACGCAGTCGAAGGTGTCCGCGCCGGCGGCGATCGCGGTGAACAGGTCGTCGGGCTCGGAGATCCCCAGCAGGTGTCGGGGCTTGGCCTCCGGCAGCTCCTCGGAGACCCAGCCGACGATCGTGCCGAGCCGGTCCTTCTCGAGCGCCCCGCCGATCCCGAAGCCGTCGAAGTCCATCGCGCCGAGGTCCCGGGCGGCCTTGCGGCGCAGGTCCTCGTACTGCGCGCCCTGGATCACGCCGAACAGCGCCTGGTAGGGGCGGTGGGAGCGGGCGGCGGTGAGGCGCTCGTGCTCGACGATGCAGCGCTGCGCCCACAGCCGGGTGCGCTCGAGCGCCTCCTCCTGGTAGCCGCGGGTGTTGACGAGCGTGGTGAGCTCGTCGAAGGCGAAGATGATGTCCGCTCCCAGCTGGTGCTGGACCTGCATGGACACCTCGGCGGTGAACCGGTGACGGCTGCCGTCGAGGTGGGACTTGAAGGTCACCCCGTCGTCGTCGACGTTCGCCATCCGCTCCTTGCCCGCCGCCACGGCCTGGTCGCTGCGGGCGCCGGAGAACTCCTCGGACAGGACCTTCTTGAACCCCGAGCCCAGGCTCATCACCTGGAAGCCGCCGGAGTCGGTGAAGGTGGGACCGGGCCAGCCCATGAACGCGCCGAGCCCGCCCGCCTCGTCGATGAGGTCCGGGCCCGGCTGCAGGTAGAGGTGGTAGGCGTTGGCGAGCACCGCGCGAGCGCCGAGCGCGGCGACGTCGTCAGGCTTGACGGCCTTGACAGTGGCCTTGGTGCCCACCGGGACGAACGCCGGAGTGGGGATGTCACCGTGCGGGGTCCGGATCACCCCGGCGCGCCCGCCCGACTCCATCCGCGCCTCGACCGCGAACCCGAACCGGGAACGGTCATTCACGCCGGTGTCGCCCGTCGGGGCGGCGCCGGGTGCCGAGGCGGCGCCGGCCCGTTGCGAGGCGGCTGCGGGGCCGGTGGGTGCCGAGGTGCCGTCCGCCGGATGTGAGGCAGGCGCAGAGCCGGCAGGTGCCGAGGTGGCATCCGCCGGTTGTGAGGCAGGCGCAGGGCCGGCAGGTGTCGAGGTGCCGACGGGCGATGCGGGAGCAGAGGTGTGCGCGGGGACGGTCACGGCCGAGCTGTGCTCGGGAGCGGGCTGGCTGGAAGTCACCGGACCAGTCTAGTGGCCGACCGCATCCGCGCCCCGGAACACCCGGAACCCCCGAGCACCCGGAACCCCGAGCGCCGCTCCCCGGCCGTTCTATCCCGGTTCGCGGGCTCCGGGGTCACCTGAGTGCGGTTTCGCGTTCGAAAACGCACTGTGCTGCACCCGGAATGCAGCAAACCGCACTGGATCGCACCCTGAACCGGCAAACCGCACTGGATCGCACCCTGAACCGGCAGACCGCACTGGATCGCACCCTGAACCGGCAGACCGCACTGTGCTGCACCCGGAACCGGCAGGCCGCACTGGGTCGCACCCCGGAACCGGAACCAGTCCGGGACCGGCTCCGCCCTGCCGCCTGCTCAGAGGGAGGCGAGCATCTTGCCGGGGTTGAGGATGCCGAGCGGGTCGAGCGCGCGCTTGATGCCCAGGTGGATCTCCTTGGACACCGGGTCGAGCTCGCGGGCGAGCCAGTCGCGCTTGAGGTAGCCCACTCCGTGCTCGCCGGTGATCGTGCCGCCGAGCTCGAGGCCGGCGGCCATGATCTCGCCGAACGCCTCCTGCGCGATCCGGGTCGACTCGGGGTCACCGGCGTCGAAGAAGATGCTGGGGTGCATGTTGCCGTCGCCGGCGTGGCCGCAGGTGCAGATGGTGATCTCCGGGTGCTCGGCCTCGATCTCGACGAGCCGGGCGAAGAACTCGCGCAGCCGGCCGCGCGGCACGCACACGTCGTCGACGAGCTCGCCGCCGCCGTGGGTGCTCGCGTACTTCTCCATCGCCGGGGCGACCGCGCGGCGAGCGGCGACGAGCAGCTCGGAGTCCGCGGGGTCGTCGGAGAACATGACCTCGCTCGCACCGCAGGCGTTCGCGACCTCGGTGAAGCGCTCGAGCTCGCGCACCGCGGCCTCCTGGCTGCCGTCGCCGTTCGACTGCACGAGGAGCATCGCACCGGCACCCTCCGGCAGCCCGAAGTCGCCGTAGGCGTTGAGGATCTCGAGCGTCCGGCCGTCGAGGAACTCGAGCAGCGAGGGCCGCGCACCGGTGGCCATGAAGTCGCACACCGCACCCGAGGCGCTCACCACGTCGGGGAACAGGCCCACCGCGGTGAGAGGGTCGGGGATGCGCGGGATGAGGTCGAGGGTGATCCCGACGATGACGCCGAGGCTGCCCTCCGAGCCGATGAACAGGCCGGCGAGCTCGAACCCGGCCACACCCTTGGCGGTGGGCCGGCCGACGGTGGTGACGCGGCCATCGGCGAGGACCACGGTGAGGCTGCGGACGTAATCGCGGGTGACCCCGTACTTCACGCAGCACAGCCCGCCGGCGTTCGTCGCGACGTTGCCGCCGATGCTCGAGATCGCCACCGAGCCGGGGTCCGGCGGATAGGCGAGGTCGAAGTCGGCGAGGTGGCGCTTGAGGTCCTGGTTGACGATCCCGGGCTCCACCGTGCACGTCATCTCGACGGTGTTCACCTCGAGCACGCGGTCCATCTTCGACACGCTCAGCAGGAGCGCGCCGTCGGTGGCGTTGGCGGCGCCGGACAGACCGGTGCGGGTGCCCTGCGGCACCACCGGGATGCGGTGCTCGCTGGCGAAGCGGAGGGTGGCCTGCACGTCCTCGACGGTGGTCGCGCGGACGAGGGCGCGGGCGGCGCCGACCTCGCAGAACAGCGCCCAGTCCTTCGAATGGGCGGCGACGACGTCCGGTTCGGTGACGAGCGCGCCGGGCGAGAGCGCCGCGGCGAGCGGGTCGAGGTCGACGTGTGCGGTGGGATCGAGGAGCTCAGCAGTCATCACCCGGACAGTGTAGACCTGCCCGGGCGCGCCCCGCTGGGCCGGTCGCGCGCCGGGGCCCTCAGTGGTAGCGGGCGCGGAACTCCGCGGCGATGTCGAGCACCCGGCGCATCGAGGCGTCGGGTCCGATGCTGATCCGCACCCCGTCCTGCAGGTTGCGCACCGCGATCCCGGCGGCCAGGCAGGCCTGTTCGAAGTCCGCGGACTTCGCGTCGAGCGGCAGCCACACGTAGTTGCCGTGGGAGTCCGGCACGTCCCAGCCCTGCTCGCGCAGGCCGGCGATGAGCTCGTCGCGAGTGGCGGCGATCTCCTTGGCCCGCACCTCGACCTCGGAGACACGGGACAGCGATTCGCGGGCGGCGGCCTGGGCGACGGCGGTGACGGCGAACGGGAGCACGGCCTTGCGGAGCTCGAGGATGATCTCCGGGTCCGCGACCGCGTACCCGATCCGCAGGCCGGCCAGCCCGTGGGCCTTCGAGAAAGTGCGCACGAGCACGAGGTTGGGATGGGCATCCAGTGCGGTGAGCCCGTCGACGGCCTCGGGGTCGGTGCAGAACTCGCGGTACGCCTCGTCGAGGACGACGATGACGTGCTGCGGGACGCGCGCCATGAACTGTTCGAACTCGTCGGTGCGGATCGCGGAGCCTGTGGGGTTGTTCGGCGAGCACAGGAAAACGAGGCGGGTGCTGTCGGTGATCGCATCGGCCATCGCATCGAGGTCGTGGCGGAAGTCCTCGGTGAGTCCGATCCGCCGGTGCGTCGCCCCGCGCAGCGAGGCGATCTGCGGGTACATCTCGAAGGACGGCCAGGGGTAGACGACCTCGGTGCCGGCCTCGAGGGTGATGCTGGCGAGCGCACTGATCATCTCCGAGGCGCCGGCGGAGAACAGGATCATCTCGGCCGGGCGGTCGAGGTGGGCGGAGAGCTCGGCGGTGAGCGCGCTGACCGCGGGGTCGGCGTAGAGCGCCGGAGTGGTGGCGGCGGCGGCGATGACGTCGGTGAGGCCGGGCAGCGGCGGGAGGTGGTTCTCGTTGGAGGAGAGCTTGTACGACTCGATGCCCTCGACGGCCTGGGGCGGCTTGCCCGGGATGTAGGCGGGAGTGGTGGACAGCGCGGAGCGGACGGCGAACTTCTCAGTCATGGCTCGATCATAGTGACTCCGCGCGGCAGCGGGCCGGTAAGGAGGCCGGCGGTGCTCTGCGATACTGGCGTCATGGAATCCACCGGGCCGAGCGCCGACCCCGCGTGGGAGCCCGACCGCCTCGGTGAGGACTTCGAGTGTGCGACGCTGCCCCTGCCCGGCGGCGAGCGCGCCACGCTCATCGCCTTCCGCGGGGAGCGGGCCGCGGACGGTCCGGCCGCCGGACGCACGGTGCTCTACCTCCACGGCTGGTCGGACTACTTCTTCCACGACCACGTCGCGAGGTACTGGGCGGAGCAGGGCGCGGCGTTCTACGCCGTCGACCTGCGGGCCTACGGCCGCAGCCTCGACCTCGAGGACCCCGAGGTGCGGCCCGGCTACATCGCCGATCTCGCCGACTACGACGCCGAGCTCGAGGCGGCGCTGGCGATCATCGCGAGCGAGCATCCGAAGGAGCGCCTGATCCTGTGCGGCCATTCGACCGGCGGCCTCGTCGCCGCGCTGTGGGCGGGCCGGAACCCCGGGCGCGTCGCAGCGCTCGTCCTCAACTCGCCCTGGCTCGAGTTCCAGCTCGACTCCTCCACCCGGAAGCTCATCACCCCGTGGCTCACCTGGCGCTCGCGCCGTGCGGAGCAGGCGCCGTTCAAGGTCCGCTTCCCGCACAACTACGCGCGCTCGGTCCTGTTCTCCCGCGGGCGGCTGCCCTATGACCTCGCGCTCAAGCCGCCGGAGAGCTTCCCGGTGTACCCCGCCTGGCTGCGTGCGGTGTTCGCCGGGCACGAGGCGGTGGAGAAGGGCTTGACGATCTCCGTGCCGATCCTCGTCCTCATGTCGACGCAGTCGCTGCGCGAGCGGTCCTACAGCTCGGCGATGAACGCCGCGGACATCGTGCTCGACGTCGACGTGATCGCCCGCCGTGCGCCCTCGCTCGGCCGGACCGTGATGATCGAGCGCGTCCCCGGGGCGCTCCACGACGTCTTCCTGTCCGATCGCCCGGCGCAGAGGTCCGCGTTCGACCGGATCACGCGGTTCCTCCGGGGATACATGCAGCGCTGAGCCGCATCGCATCGAGCGGCGCCCAGCGGAGTGTGCGGCACCGCGCAGAGCACGTGCGGACGAGCCGCACCGCGGCCGGGTGTCCGGGCTACGATGTCACCATGTCTGCTGCTTCCGATGTGTGGTTCCCCCGGCTCGCCGAACGCGCCCAGGCCGGGCCCAGCGAACTCTCCGCCGTGCTCGCCCTCGCCGCGTCCGGCGGCGACCTCGTCGACTTCTCCGGAGGCTTCCCCGACCCGGCGCTGTTCGACACCCGGCTGCTCGCGGAGACCGCGTCGAAGGTCATCGAGACCCGCCCCGAGGTGGCGCTCCAGTACGCCTCGAACACCGGCCTGCCGGGCCTGCGGGAGGCACTGCGCCAGGACGTCGCACGCACGCAGGCGGTGACACCGGCCGAGGACGAGCTCATCGTCACCTCCGGCGGCGTCGACGCGATGACGCTGATCTCGAAGGCGATGCTCAACGTCGGCGACGCGGTGCTCGTCGAGGCCCCGTCGTACCTCGGCGCGTTCAGCGTGTTCCGCACGCACGAGGGCCGCTGCCTGTCGATGCGCAACGACGAGCACGGGCTCGTCCCCGATTCGGTGCTCGACGTGCTCGAGGACGCGCGGATGGGCGCCTCGCGGCCGAAGTTCGTCTACGTCATCCCCGACTTCCAGAACCCCTCCGGCCTGCGCCTGTCCGAGGACCGCCGTGAGCGGCTCGTCGAGATCTGCCGCCAGCACGGGCTCCTCATCCTCGAGGACGTCGCCTACCGCGATCTCGCTTACGACGGCTCGTACCTCCGCTCGATCTACGAGATCGGCCCCGACGTCACCGTGCAGATCGGCACCTTCTCCAAGACCTTCACCCCGGGCACCCGGATGGGCTGGGCGTGCGGCCCGGCGACCGTCATCGACGCGATGGCCCAGGCGAAGACGAACACCGACCAGTGCGCCGGGGCGCTCGGCCAGTGCATCCTCGAATCACTCCTGCGCGAGGGCCACTACACCCAGGCGCTTCCCCGCCTGCGCGAGGCCTACGCGACGCGCGCCGGCGCCCTGATGAGCGCCTTCGACGCGGGCCTGAGGGACACGGCGACGTGGACGGTGCCCGAGGGCGGCTTCTTCACCTGGCTCGACATCCCCGGTGTGGACACCCGCCGGCTCGCGGAGGTCGCGGTGGAGAACGGGCTCGCGTTCGTCCCGGGCGCACCGTTCTTCGCCGACCGGACCACGAGCTCGAACCTGCGGATGTCGTTCTCACGCACCCCGACGGACCAGATGGCCGAGGGCGTGGAGCGGCTCGTCCGCTCGATCGAGGCCGTGCGCGCCTGACCACAGCCCCGGGCCGGCCGCCGGCGCGCAGCCGCGCGCTGGACGCCGCAGGGGTCCCGCTCGCTGCGATCGGCCGGCAGTCGGCCGCACCCGGCCTCACGCGGCGGAGCGCACCCCGTGCCCGCGGGTGCACAGCGACACCACCTCCGCCCCGGTCCCGTCGACGGGCTCCCCGCCGCGCGGATCCGCGTCGAGCACGAAGGTGCCCACCCGCAGGAGCCCGGGATCGCTCAGGCCCCGGGAGCGGAGCAGCCCGAGCACGGACTCGGTGACCGCCTCGCGCGGATCCGCGACGGCGGCCCGGTGCCAGTTCGGGGAGCTCGTCGCGATCGCCGAGGTCTCCATCGGCGGGGTCCACTCGCGCACCGCGAGCACCTCCGGCCGCTCCTCCCAGACCTCGCTCGGCAGGTACTCCTCGCTCACGATCTCCATCCAGTAGCCGCGCGGGTTCGCCGCGATCTGCGCGTACGGCCAGGCCGCGTCCTCCGGCAGCGCCCACAGCCGGTGCACCTCCGGATTGTCCGCCAGCACGGTCCGGTCCCCGAAGCTCGGTGCCGCCCACGGCTGCTCGACGTCGGCCGAGCGCCGCAGGTCCCGGGCGAGCCGGCGCCGCGGGACGGTGCCGAACGTGCCGTCCGGTGCACGCTCCGGCCGCTGCAGGCCGAGCACCTCGGCTTCGCCGTATTCGATGAGCACGTACTGGTTCCAGGTGCAGGCCGCGAGCCGGGCGATGGTGGCGTCGACGAGCCTGCGCAGGGCGTCAGGTGCTGCGGGTGCGGTGCAGGGATCCGTGCGTGTATCTGCCAGCCGGGTCATGATGTCCTCCTCACGAGCGTGTGGAGTCCATCGTCGCGCGAGCCACGGACACGGGCCCGGCGGGCGTCCCCGGCCACGCACCGCTCCGCATGCGGGCCCCGGTCGACGCGACGGCCGAGTCTCCTCCGCCGACCCGAGCTCCTCGGGTCCCGTCCCCCGGCGCCTCACCTCCCCGGACGGTTCCCCGGATCCGCACCTCCCGGCGGCGGGTCGCGCTCGGCCGCCGCAGCGCTGACCTCCCACTGGAGCAGCGCACCGGTGGCGGGCACGAGCTGCCCGGTCATCTCCCGGTGCACGGCGTCCGAGCGGAGGAACGGGTCGACGATGTCGTCGGCGGCGGGATCGCCGGCGGCGCGGCTGCGACGTCGCCCGGCCAGCACGACGGAGGACCGCCACCGGGCATCGGCGGACGCGCCCCGTTCCGCCGGCACCTGGGGCAGGATGCGCGCGAACTCCCGCAGGGTGAAGGACCGGTGCAGCGCCTGCGGCACGATCTCCACCACTGCCGCCCGGTGGCTCCGGTCCATCGCGAGGATGAGGTCCGCGCTGCGGATCTGCTCGGCACTGAGCCGGCGCGCGCGGAACTCGGTGAGCGACACCCCGAGCCGGCGCGCGATCTCGATCACCTGGGGGGGTCGCCCGGTCCCCGGCCCGGGCGTGGGTGCCGGCGCTGCGGACGGCGAACCGGCACAGCGCGATGTCGTCGAACCCCGACTGCAGGATCGCCGCGGCCAGCGGCGAGCGGCAGATGTTCCCGGTGCACACCGCGAGGATCTCGAACGCCTCCTCCTCGACCATCCACGACGCGTGCCCTCGTCAACGAGGGCGCAGGCGTGCGCGATGAGCCTGTGGGCCGCGTCCTCGCGGTGCCCGGCGAAGGTGCTGTGCCAGAGGGAGAGTGCGGGGTCGGCATCTTCGCAAGCGCGCATCATCTGCACGTGGAGGGCCGCGCGTTCTCCGGCGGACATCGCCCCGTGGATGCTCGAGCGGATGCGCGGGTCACGGATCCGCAGGTGGGATCCGACCCGACTGACGAGGTCGCGGGCCTCGAGCTCGGCGAGTTCCTCCCCCATGGTCGCATAGCCGGCGAGCAGGGGCAGGAACGACGAGCGCGGAGCGACGGCGAGGGTGCGGAGAATCGTCAGCGCCTCCTCGGACAGCCCGTGCAGCTTTGCCGACGCGAACGCATCCATCGCCTCGGTGGAGCGCAGCGGGTGCGGCAGCGAAGCCCGCCCGATGCGCTGGCGCTCGCCGAGCGTGCCGATCACCTGCTCGAGCGTGAGCAGGTGGCCGACGGCACCGGCTGCGACGAGCCGGGCCGCCGCCGGGTCGAGACCCGGGCTGATCTCGAACGCCGCACGCATGCTCTCGGCCGGATCGAGCCGTTGGAGATCGATGGTCGTCGTGCCGCCGAACGGCCCGTCCGGGTCCAGTGCGGCCACGCTCACCGCGAAGCGCACGCGCCCACCGGTGAGCCGGCGCAGGACGAAACCCAGGAAGGACTGCGTCAGCGGGTCGAGGACATCGGCGTCGTCGAGGTCGAGGAGGAGGTCCCCGGTTCCGCCGTCGGTGCGCACGGCGGTGATGAAGGTCTCCGCGGCGACCGGCACCTCGGCCTCGTCGAGGTCGAGGTCCTCGATCCGGGCGGCGAGCGTCCCGTCGCCGACCACCCGCAGGGCGGCGGCGAGGATCGCGATCCCCGAGCCCGGCAGCGGCTGCTCCGCGGCGTTGACCGGCACGGTGACGACACGCATCCCGCTCTCCTCCGCGGCGGTGCGCAGCACCGTCGATTTCCCGGCCCCCGATTCTCCCTGCACGACGATGTTCTCGCGGGCACCCAGGAGGGGACGAGCTGGTCGATGTCGGTGCGGCGGCTGAGCACGGTGATCACCGATCCTTCGTGCAGGAGGATCCTGCACCTCAGGTGTACGTCGCGACCAGGAGGGCCTCAACAGTGCGGATCATGGAGCATGAGGGTCGGTGATCCGGTGCTGCCCGTCATCCTGACCGGCCTCCGGCGCCAGGAGCGCCCGTGCGCCGGCGTCCATGCGATCCTGCCCTGGACCCCCACCGGCCGATGGAACGGGGCACGCTGTTCGATTCCCCGGGCCGGGATACGGCGCCGGGTGAGGTCCTCCTGCGGGGAGCCGCACACCGCGGCCCGCGGAGATCGGCGGTCGCCGGGGCGGCTTGCCCGCCGTCCCGGCGGGTCCCCACTTGGTCCGATCATTGGTCCGAGGGGTCAGCGGCCCCGGACAGCCGTGAGGCCCCGGATCCACAGGACCCGGGGCCTCACATTCCATCATTCGAGAATTCATCCCGCTATATGGGCAACGCGGTAGCGGTGGGATTTGAACCCACGGTACGGGGTTACCGTACACAACATTTCGAGTGTTGCACCTTCGGCCGCTCGGACACGCTACCGCCGGATACTCTACCCGGACGGCCCGCTCGGTCCAAAATCGCGCCTCCGACCGACCCCGGTGCCCGCGGCCGCATGGGCGCGGGTCACCGCGGAGCGGTCGGCCCGCGGCGCGTCACCGGCGGGCGGCGAAGAAGTCGCTGAGTCGATCCGTGCACTCTGCGGCGAGCACCCCGGAGTAGACCTCGGGCCGGTGCAGCGACCCGCGGTCGCGGGGCAGGTCCCACACCGAGCCGCAGGCTCCTGCCTTGTCGTCGAAGGCCCCGAACACGATCCGGGAGACGCGCGCGGCGATCGCCGCTCCGGCGCACATCGCGCACGGCTCGAGCGTGACGACGAGCGTCGCACCGGCGAGCCGCCATGCGCCGTGCGCCCGCCCGGCGGCGCGCAGCGCGACGACCTCGGCATGCGCGGTCGGGTCGTGGTCGAGCTCGCGGCGGTTGAACCCGACGCCGAGGATCTCGCCGTCCGCTCCTGCGACGACCGCTCCGACGGGCACATCGTCGCCCGCGGATGCCGCAGAGGCCTGGGTGAGCGCGATGCGCATCCAGGCCTCGTGCTCGGGCAGGTGCTTCAGCGCGCCGCCTCGAGTCGATCGGCGAACCCGGCCTCCTCGCCGACGTGCGCGACGACGCGGGCGGGGTCCGAGGCGTGCGTCCGGGACTGCTCGACGAGCTCCTCGGCAGGCACCCCGAGGTCGGCGAAGATGTCGGCGTCACCGCTCCATTCGGCGTCGTCCTCGAGATCGAGCATCGGCACCTCCTCCACCTCGTCCTCTGCGGCGTCGTCGTCGCCATCGGCCTCCTCGCCGTCCGCGGGGTAGGCGTCCTCGTCGGCCTCGTACTCGTCGTCCTGGGAGTCGAGGTAGTCGACGAACAGCTCCGCGAAGGGGCTGTCGGCCACCGCGTGGACATCGGACAGGAAGACCTTGACCTCGTCGGCGGCGGTGAGCCGGACGAGCGCGAACCACTCGTCCTCGTGCTCGATCACGGCGACGGCCTCGCCATCGCCCTCGCCGCCGTTGCGCATCGTCTCGAGCAGGTCGTCGAGGTCCGCGGCGTCGCGGATGTCGTAGTCGAGCGCACGGTATTCGTCGTCGGACTGCGCCAGTACTGCGGTGAAGTAAGACATGGCCCTATTCTGTCCCCTGCCGCCCCGGTTGCACCACTGCGACGCGGAGGAGCGGACCCTATGACGCCGCCTCGACGACCGCCGCACACCTCGGCGGCGATTCCGGTAGATTCTGGAGCATGCATCTTCACGTGGCTGACCATCCGCTGATCGCCCATAAGCTCACCGTCCTGCGCGACGAGCGCACCGATTCCGCACGCTTCCGCCTGCTCACCGATGAGCTCGTCATGCTGCTCGCATACGAGGCCACGCGCGGCATCCGCGTCGAGGACAAGGCCGTGAGCACCCCGGTGGGCCCGATGACCGGGACAGCGCTGTCGAATCCGCGGCCGGTCGTGGTGCCGATCCTGCGCGCCGGGCTCGGCATGCTCGAGGGCCTGCTGCGAATGCTCCCCACCGCGGAGGTCGGCTTCCTCGGCATGGTGCGCGACGACGAGACCTTCGAGGCCACCGCCTACGCCGAGCGCCTGCCGTCCGACCTGTCGGGCCGGCAGATCTTCATCATCGACCCGATGCTCGCCACCGGCGGCACGCTCGCGATGGCCATCGACTACCTGCTCGCCCGCGGGGTCTCCGAGGTCACCGCGATCTGCCTGGTCAGCGCCCCTGAGGGCGTCGCACACATCGAGCACACCTACGCCGGTCGCGCCGACGTCACGATCCACACCGCCGCGCTCGACGAGAAGCTCAACGAGACCGGCTACATCGTCCCGGGACTCGGCGACGCGGGCGACCGCATGTACGGCGTCGTCTGACCCGCGGCGCGGACCGACCCAGCTCCACCAGCGGCGTTCCCCGCTGTCATATTGCGTCTTATTCGAGCGCTTCGGCACCCTCATGCTTGCCGCTCGCGTCGAGCATGAAGAATAATGACGAGCATGCTCAGTTCCTTCCCGGTGCCGCTCCGCCGCACCGCAGACGCCCGGCGCCGATGTCCGCGACCCCGGTGTGCACAGCTCATGCTGTGCGTTCGCGACTGACCCCTACACTGCCGCACGGTCGCGAACGGTCACCGATGAGCGGCACCCGCGAGGTCCGGCACTCCCGCCTCGCACGCGATCATCGCGCCGACAGAAGGAACCGCACACCATGTCCGTCCCCCAGCCTCAGCAGCGCCCGGTCCACCCACGCAGCGCCGCCGCCACCCGACGCCAGGGAGCCCGCTTGACTCCGGTCGACCCCCGTTCCGCTCCGCGCACCTTCGGCCCCGCAGGCGTGCGCCCCTCACAGAAGGCCGCACGCGGCATCGTCCTCTACATCGGCCTCGACGAGACGAAGGCCGCCGAGGACGGGACCAACCTCGCCGCGATCGCGCAGGCCCTGCAGGAGTACGCACGCGAGCTCGCCTCCCAGGCGGACACCCAGGCCGTCATCGCGCTCGCCCCGGACGGCCCCGGCAAGGACCTCGACGCGGTGCGGGCGGTCGCGATCGGATCGCCCGCCGCCACCGGCGATCCCGCCGGTCGCCACGGACCGGTCCGCTCCCGCATCCCCGCCCGCATGCACCCGCCCGCATCGAGCGAGGACCTCACCCCGGTCGGCGCCCCGGCCCGCCGCCTGCAGATCGACATCCCGCGCCGCGAGGTGCACGTCGACGGTGAGCTCGCCGGGCTCACCACCAAGGAGTTCGACCTCCTCGCAACGCTCGTGTCCCGCCCCGGCGAGACCCTCTCCCGCCTCGACCTCATCGACAGCCTCTGGGGCACCGAGGACGATGCCCCCGACGAGCGGACGGTCGACGTCCACGTGCGCCGCCTGCGACGCCGGCTCGGCCCGTTCTCTGCGATCGTGCGGACGATCCGCGGCGGCGGATACCGGTTCGACGACCACCCCGACGTCACCGTCTGGCGCGCCACCGCCTCACGCTGAACCGGCACCGCCCGGGGCCGCGGCCGCACCCATCGCGCGGCCCGGCTTCCTCCAGCCTTTCGTCAGTTTCCGGGCATACACTCGGGGGCGATGTCCGCAACTCGAAACCCCTCCAAAGGGATCCTGACCTTCGTCGTCGGCGCCCTCCTCGCAGCCCTGCTCGCGATGCACGAGCTCGTGCCCACCACCCGTGGGCTCGCCCTCGTCGTCGAGTCCGCGCTGCCCTGGACCGGGCTGCTCATCGTGCTGCTCTTCATCGTGGCGCTCTTCCGCTTCTCGGTGCTGAGCATCATCGGCGTGCTGCTCCCGGCGCTCGTCTGGTTCCTCATGTTCGGCAGCTACCTGCGTCCGGCCGACACCCCGGACGACGCCGACCTCGTCGTCGCGACCCAGAACGTCGGCGCGCGGATGCCGCAGCCCACCGCGACGGCGCAGAACATCATCGACCACGACCCCGACATCGTGTCGGTCCAGGAGATCGAATCGCTGTCCGGGGAGATCATCACCGAGCAGCTCACCGAGCACTACGCGCACTCGACGGACCAGGGCACGATCGGCATCTGGTCGAAATGGCCGATGAGCGAGCCCGAGGAGATCGACCTCGGCATCCAGTGGACCCGGGCGATCGCCACGACGATCAGCACCGACCACGGCGATGTGCGCTTCTACAGCGTCCACCTGCCCTCCGTGCGCCCTGGCCAGGAATCGCTGCGCAACAACGCGCTGTCCAAGCTCTCCGACGCGATCGAGGCCGACGGAGCCGAGCACATCATCGTCGCCGGCGACTTCAACTCCGGCAGCGCGGACCGCTACTTCGAGCGCCTCGACGACGAGCTCACCGACACCCGCGAGGCCGTGGGCGGGGGCTTCGGCTTCACCTGGCCCTCGATCTTCCCCGTCGTGCGCCTCGACCACGTCATGGTGCGCGGCCTCGAGCCGGTCGGCGACTCCGTGCTCGACCGCGGCACGAGCGACCACCGCGCGGTCATCGGCTACCTCGACTACCCCTGATCGGCCACCCGACCCCGGGGTGCGACGGACGGACCGGCGCGACCGCGGCCCGAGCACCGGCCCGGGCTCTCAGCCGGCCGGCGGGGACTGCACCGCGCAGCTGCGGGTGTCGACCGGACGGGTCCGCTCCTGCGCATCGCGCAGCACGCCGTCGATCTCGTCGAGCGTGAGCGCATAGCCGGTCTCCGGGTCCGTGGCGGACTTCGCGAACACCATCCCCACGACCCGACCCTGGGAGTCGAGCATCGGTCCGCCGGAGTTTCCCGGCCGGATGATCCCGCGCATCGAGTAGACCTCGCGGACCACCGTGTCGTCGTTGTAGATGTCGAGGCCGCGCGCATCGAGCCGGTCGCGCACGCGGGTGGGTGAGATCGTGTACGGCCCGTTCTCGGGGAAGCCGACGACCACGGAGTCGGCGCCGACGGTGAGCGTGCTGCCGAACTCGAGCTCCGGCGCGGCGAGCTCCGGCACCCGCAGGACCGCGACGTCGAGCGCCGGATCGAACGCCACGACGTCCCCGGAGTACGGGTGTCCGGTGCCGCCCACCTGCACGCTCAGCGCCTGCGCACCGGCGACCACGTGGGCGTTGGTCGCGACGAGCCCGGAGGAGTACACCCAGCCGGTGCCCTCCTGGAGCGTGCCGCACTCGGTGACGGTGGTGACGATCTTGACCACGGAGTCGTCGACGTCTCGGCCGACGGCGACCATCGCCTCGTTCGGCTCCCCGACCCCCCGGATCTGCTCCGGCTGGCCCTGGAACACCTGCGGGAAGCCGGTGTCGGCGAGAGCGGTGCCGATCTCGCCGAGCGCCTCGGTCGAGGTGATGGGCGCATAGCGGTCGAGCGCGGCGATGATCGCGGACTCCGCAGCCCACCGGTTGGGGGTGAGGAGCGGGGTGGTGGCGATCCAGCCTGCCGCGAGCCACACGATGAGGGTGAAGGCGACGAGCCCGGAGGCGCCGCCGCCGAGCGCATCGACCCCGCGCCCCCAGCGGCTGGGGATCCGGTCGCGCAGGGAGGCGCCGACGAATCCGCCGACACCGGAGAGCACGACGCCGAGCACGAGCGGGAGCGCCACCGTCAGGCCGGGCTCCGCGGACGCGTCGAGCACGCCGGCCCCGGTGAGGATGTCGGCCGCCCAGGGCCCGAGGAAGCGACCGGCGACGAGTCCGACGACGAACCCCGCCACCGCTCCGCCGCCGGCGAGGAAGCCCTGCTGCCAGCCGAGGAGCGCGGCGAGCAGGGCGAGGGCGAGCAGGGCGAGGTCGACCGGGGTCATCAGGCCCTGCCGGGCCGGTGGGAGCGGTGGTTGACCGCGCCCATGAGAGCACTGCGCTCCATGGTGAACTGCTCGAGCAGGTAGAGCTCGACCTTGCGCTCGGTCTCCCCGCCGACGCCGGCGAGCACCCGGGTGCGGGTGGCCGCGAGGTTGGCGGCGAGCCGGATCATCGTGCGCATGTGGTCGCGCGCGTTCGGGTACTGACCGGCCCAGCGCTTGCCCGCCCGGCGGCCCTTCCAGGTGCCGAGCATGTCGACCTCGGAGTGGGTGAGCCAACCGGCGTTCGCGTAGTCGCCCAGCGACTGGCGGGTGTGGGTGGACTCGTTGTGGCGGAACACGAGGCCGAGCACGAACCAGCTGATCGCGATGAGGGCGGACAGCACGAACAGGATGCCGAGGGACACGAACACATGGATCGCGCCCGTCGCGACCAGCGCCGAGGTCAGGGTCGCGGTCCCGTTCCACACGGCGTGGAGCACCATGCCGGCGATGAGACCGGGCAGCCACATGATCGCGGTGAGCCACCAGGCGCCGCGGCGGGCTGCGAAGCCGATCGACACGCCGGCGCAGGCGACGAACGTGGAGTGGAGCAGCGGGCTCATGAGGCAGCGGACGATGAAGGTCTGCCACAGCCCCGCATCCGCGTTCTCGACGTAGGCGCTGCCGAGGTAGAGGATGTTCTCCGTGAAGGCGAACCCGGCGCCGATGAGGCTGCCGTAGACCCAGCCGTCGAGCGGCCCCTCGAAGTGCTTGCGGGCGGCCAGCACGATGACGACGAGCAGGACGCCCTTGGTGATCTCCTCGATCACCGGTGCCATGACGACCGCGCCGAATACGTCGCCCGAGGCGTCGAGACCGACGATGGAGAGCGCGACGAGGCCGAACCAGCTGGCGATGAGGGTCATGATGACCGAGGCCACGGCGCCCCACAGCAGGCACACGAGCAGGAGGAGCTTGGGCTGGGGCTTCCAGCGGTCGAACCACAGCACCATGAGGATGATGAGGACGAGCGGGATCGCGGACAGCCCGATGACGAGCAGGCCGGCGCCGTCGAAGGAGAAGGCGCCGAAGATGAGAATGGCGAGCATGCCGAGCAGGAGGATCGCACCGACGATCGAGGCCGCCACGATGCGGGCGATGTTCGCCCCGGCGGTCGGGTCCTCCTGCGGGAGCCGACGGGCGGCCTGAGCAGCCCACGGGGCGTCGACCGGGGCCCCGGAGCGCTGCTGCACCTGGTGCCGGATCCGCATCTCCTGGGTGACCGTGGGTGAGAACCGCGGCTGGGCGTAGACGCGCTGGGCCGGCTGCTGCGCACCGTGCTGAGGGGCCGGCCGGTACGGGCCGCCGGGCTGCTGGGCCTGCGGGTGCGGCGCGCCGTGGGGCACGGGGCCGGAGCCGTACTGCCCGGGCTGCCGGGGGCCGCCCGGGCAGCCGTGCGGAGGCATCCCCTGCGGCAGGGGACCCTGTGGTCCGCGGTGCTGGGGCGCAGCACCCTGCGGCGGCATGCCGGGGTGCGCCGGCGCTCCCTGCGGCCCGCTCGAGTGCCCGCCGGGGGCGGGGCGGGCGTGCTCGTCATGGGGATGGTGGCTCATACCTGCCTCGATCGTCTGCGGCGGCCGGGACGCGCCCGGTGTCTGTGCTCGGATCCAGCATAGGCACTGGCGCGGACGCGCGTGCACCGAACGCGGTGTCGGTTGTGCAACACCGCGGTGCGAGCTCGTCGCACGGGAGACCCGAGTGGGTGCTCGGCACCGTCCTCGGTCCAGCATCCGAGCGACGGGCGAGCGACCGGACGGACGAGGGGCCGGACACCGGTCGTCCGGTGTCCGGCCCCTCGGCGGCGTCGTCTGCCGCGAGTGCGCACGGTGTCAGACCGCGGGCTCGTCCTTGATGAGCTGGAGCGTCCGCGCGGTGTACTCGGAGAGCTCGGTGAGCAGCGTCTCGTCCTCGTGGAGCTTGCGCCCCAGTGAGGGGACCATGGCCTTGAGCTTCGGCTCCCAGCCCGTGTACTGCTGGGGGAAGCAGGTGGCGAGCAGGTTGAGCATGATCGGCGCGGCCGTCGAGGCTCCGGGCGAGGCGCCCAGCAGCGCTGCGATCGAGCCGTCGGCGGCGGAGATGAGCTCGGTGCCGAAGCCCAGCACGCCGCCCTTCTTGCCGTCGCGCTTCATCACCTGCACGCGCTGGCCGGCGGTGATGAACTCCCAGTCGCCCGGGTCGACCTCGGGGGTGAACTCGGCGAGCATCTCGTAGCGATCCTTCTTCGAGGAGGCGAGCTCGCCGACGAGGTACTTCACCAGGTCGAAGTTGTCCTTCGCGACGTTGAGCATGACCGGCAGGTTGTTCCCGCGCACGGAGAACGGCAGGTCGGTGATGCGGCCCGACTTGAGGAACTTCGGGGAGAACCCGGCGTAGGGCCCGAACATGAGGTAGCGCTTGCCGTTGACCACGCGGGTGTCGAGGTGCGGCACCGACATCGGGGGTGCGCCGAAGGCGGCCTGGCCGTAGACCTTGGCGTGGTGGCGCTCGACGAGCTCGGGGCGGGAGGTGCGGAGGAACAGCCCGGAGACCGGGAAGCCGCCGTAGCCGCGGCCTTCCGCGATGCCGGACTTCTGCAGCAGGTGGAGGGCACCTCCGCCGCCGCCGATGAACACGAAGCGGGCGTTGACGTCGAACGCGTCGGCGGCTGTGGAATCCTTCACCGACACGCGCCAGCCGTCGGCGGTGCGGTTGAGGTCGGTGACGGCGTGCCCGGTGCGGATCTGCGTGCCCTTGGTGCCCATGTGGGTGAGGAGCTGCCGGGTGAGCGAACCGAAGTCGACGTCGGTGCCGGTCCGGAACCGGGACACGCCGTTGACCTGGCCGGGGCCGCGGTTCTCGAACATCAGCGGCAGCCAGTCCGCCTGCGTCGCCGGGTCGTCGGTGTACTCCATGTCCGCGAACAGCGGGTTGCGGACCATGGTCTCGTACCGCTTGCGGATGTAGTCGCGGCCCTTCTCCCCCCGGCCGTAGCTCATGTGGGGCACCTGGTTGATGAAGGTCGACGGGTCGGTGATGACGCCCTCGTCGATGAGGTAGGACCAGAACTGGCGCGAGACGTGGAACTGCTCGTTGATGTTGATGGCCTTGGTGATGTCGACGTCACCGTTGGCATCCGCCGGGGAGTAGTTGAGCTCGCACAGGGCGGCGTGCCCGGTGCCCGCGTTGTTCCACGGATCCGAGCTCTCGCGCGCGACGTAGTCGAGTCGCTCGTAGACGCGGATGTCCCATTCCGGCTGGAGCTCGGTGAGCATGGCGCCCAGGGTGGCGCTCATGATCCCGCCGCCGATGAGGACGACATCGACGCTTTCCTTGGTGTACGTCATAGTTACCTCGGCTCAGTTCGCACTCGGCGCACCCCTTGCCGGCACGCCCGATTCCATTACCAGACTCTACTCCGCTCGCGCGGCCTGACCGAACTCGGGTCCGCCCTGCGCACAGGCCCCGGGGCCCGCCTTCCGGGGGCGTCCGGGCGTCCCCTCCGATGCGCGTTCGGCTGTGGAACATCGCCGGCACCGATGCGGTCGCCGAGCTGGGGACAGCGGCTCCCCGTCCACAGGCCGAGCGGGGCCCTGTCGCCGGGGCACCCGGTCGAGGTGCGATGGCGCCATGACCCGATACCCCGCTCCCGACCTGCCCACTCCCGCTGCTCGGCGCCCCGTGCGCGCGCTCGCCCCCTCCCCTCCGCGACGTCCCGCTCGGGCGATGCGGCGGGTCCATGCACTCGTGTCCGCCGCCCTCCTCGCCCTGCTCCTCACCACCGGGCCCGCTCTCTCCCCGGATCATCCCCCGGCTGCCAGCGCCGCCGGGCTCGGACCCACGACCGAGGCGGACTCCGCACGCGCACTCGGGTCCACCGCTCCCGAGGTCCTGGGACCGGGGCGCTGGCATCGCACCAAGGAGGGGCGCACCTGGTACGGGGCGTACCGCTCCCTCGAGGACGGCTTCGCCTACTGCGTCGACGCCGGGCGGGCCACCCCGCTCCCGCGCTTCTTCTCCGAGTCCACCGGCCGGGCCATCACGAGCCCGCGCACGGCCTGGGCGCTGCACACCCACTCCGGCTCGGAGCGGCGCGATGTGCAGTCGGCGCTCTCCGCACTCGCCAAGCTCGATGAGCAGGTGCCGCACCGGCACGTCATCGCTCCCGAGCTGCCTGCCGATCTGGGTCCCGGGTTCCGCGGGGCGGCCGCCGAATTCACCGCGATCTCCGAGGATGCCGAGCGATTCGCCGGCCCGTACACGCTCCACCTGGACATCGCGGAGTTCGCTCCGGGAGCGCACTCGACGACGGTGCGCATCCGGCTCGTGTCCGCGGCCGGGGAGCCCGTCCCCGGCATCCCCGTCGATCTCGAGGCGAGCGGAGGACTGCTCAGGGAGACATCCGTGACCACGGCCGCCGAGCCCGTCGCGGTGGCCCTCCGGGCGATCCCCCGGCTCGAGGCCTACGAGCACGCGCCGACGCAGGGAGCTGCCAGGCCCGGCGAGCGACCGGCCGATGACGATTCAACCGGCGAGCAGGCGAGCGCTCCCGGGGACGGAACGCTCATGGAGGTGGACGTGACCGCTCGGGCGCACGACGTGCCGCCGACCTCGGTCCGGTTCCACGAGGCGCAGGGCCAGGGGGCCACCCGGGTGCAGAACGTCATCGCCGCCGATGCCCCGGATGAGATCATCACCGAGCGATCCCGCACCGCCCGTTCCGAGCCCGCGCCGTCACCGGCACCGCCGACCTACCCGGCCCCGTCACCTCCGGCCCCGGCGCCTTCAGCCCCGTCGTCCCCGACCCCTACGCCGGTGCCGACGCCCGAGCCGTCGGAGCCTGAGCCCGCACCCTCGGAGTCGACTCCCGCGGCTCCTGAGCCGGAGCCCGCACCCTCGGAGACACCTGCGCCGACAGCCACCGCACCGGAGCACGAACCTGCACCCTCTGCGGAACCCGACCACGAGCCGACACCGCCGGCGGAGCCGGGCGCGACCCCGAGCACGCCGGCACCGGGTGCGCCGGCACCCGGTGCTCCCGAGACCCGTTCGTCTGCTCCCGCGGAACCGGCCGGCGGACCGGCACCCGAAGCTCCTGCGGAGCCGGAGCCCGCTCAGGCCGACGAACTGCCGCGGACCGGACCGACCTCGGGCTCCCGGGCCCTCCTGGGGCTCTCCCTCGTTCTCATCGGCACCGGAGCCGGAGCGCTCGTCCTCGGCGGCCGGGCCCGGCGGAAGTGACGCCGGACCGCTCGGACAGCAGTCCGTGCAATGGCGCAGCCGCCTCCCGGACACACCAGCGGCGCCCCGGCTGTTCGCCGGGGCGCCGCGGTTCGGAGCTCATCGCAGGAGCAGCACAGGGTGCGCCGTCGGCTCCTGCTGCAGCTCGGGCCTCTTCGTCAGCCGCCGGAGACGGCCGCCGCGAGGCGGTTGAGGGTGTCTTCGAGCTGCTGCTCGGACACGAGCGGCAGGCCGATCTTCTGCGCGGTCTGCGCGTCGACCTTGTCCCAGGAGTAGGTGTGCACGACCCGGGTGGCGTCTGCGCCCTCCGGCTCGAGCTCCCACACCCATTCCCAGCCGGGCGGCTCCGTGCCCGCGGGCGCGGTCTGCCAGGCGAGGAGCTTGCCGTCGTCGTAGCCGGTGACATGGTTGTCGGTCTGGTACTCCCCGCCCATGTGCTCACCGTCCATGTTCATCGTGAAGACCTGTCCGGTTCCGGTGATCCGGTCCGTCTTCGAGTCCGACACGATGAAACCGGAGCCGTCGAGCTCGTGGTGGCGTTCGGGGTTGGACAGCACCTCGAAGATGTCCTTGGCGGGTGCGTCGATGGTGCGCGACACGGTGATGCTGGTCTGATCCGTCATCATGACCTCTCTTTCCTCGTCGTTCGCTGTCCTTCGACGCTATCGGTCCTGCCTGCCGGCGGCAAAGCTCTGGGCGTAATTCACATACCAGTCCAAGATTTCTGGGTCGGCGGCCGTGCCGCGGTTGATCGTGTCCGGGGAGGCGCCCTGGAAGATCTTCTTGATCGGCACTTCCATGAGCTTGCCCGTCCGGGTGGTCGGCACGGCCGGCGCGGCGATGATCTCGTCGGGCACGTAGCGCGGGGACACGTCGGTCCGGATCCGCTGCACGATCCTCTCCCGCAGCGCGTCGTCGACCTCGACGCCGGGTTTCGGCACGACGAACAGCGGCATGTAGTAGTCGCCGCCGGACAGCTCCGCGCCGATCACCATCGAGGACTGCACGCCCTCGACGCCGTCGACGGCCTGGCAGATGTCGGCGGAGCCCATGCGGATGCCGCCGCGGTTGATCGTCGAGTCCGAGCGCCCGTGGATGACGTACTGCCCACCGGGGCGCTTCGTCACCCAGTCCCCGTGGCGCCACACCCCGG
Organism: Brevibacterium sp. CS2; assembly: GCF_005280295.1. Classification (GTDB taxonomy): domain Bacteria; phylum Actinomycetota; class Actinomycetes; order Actinomycetales; family Brevibacteriaceae; genus Brevibacterium; species Brevibacterium pityocampae. The sequence continues at coordinate 346,275 of NZ_CP040020.1, forward strand.
GGTAGGCGTCGAAGTACGCGGACTCGTAGCGGCTGCCGTCCGGATCGTTCCAGAACTTCACCGGCATCGACGGCATCGGCTTCGTCACCACGAACTCCCCGACCTCGTCGACCACCGGGCGGCCCTGCTCGTCGAAGGAGTCCGCGGCGACCGCGAGGTAGGCGCCCTGGAGCTCGCCGCGCACGATCGGGTCGTAGGGGTTGGACCCGATGAAGCCCGTGGCGATGTCGGTGCCGCCGGAATCGGAGCCGCAGTGGATGTCGGGACTCACGTGCGCGTACACCCATTCCCAGGTGGAATCCGGCAGCGGGGACCCGGTCGAGAGGATCGAGCGGAGAGCGGACAGGTTGTAGCGGGCCGCCGGGGACACCCCCGACTTCTCGATCATCGTGAGGATCGCCGCCCCGGTGCCGAAGTTCGTCACCTTCTCCTGCTCGATGATCTCGAACTGCTTGTCGGCGACCCCGGCGACGGGCGAGCCGTCGTAGGTGACGATCGTCGCGCCGACGAGCATGCTGTTGACAAGGAGGTTCCACACCACCCACGTCGTGGCGACGGCCGAATAGTGCCGGCCGCCCTCGAGCGCCTCCTGCTGGAGGGTGTTGGCCTTGAGCGCCTCGAGGGTGACGCCGCCGTGTCCGTGGACGATCCCCTTGGGCTTCCCGGTGGTGCCCGAGGAGTAGAGGACCCACAGTGGGTGGGAGAACTCGACGGGTTCGAACACCGGCTCCTGGGAGACGGCGACGATCTGCGAGTAGAGGGTCGTCGACTCCCGCGCCGCAGCGGTCTGCTCGGCGCGCTCCCCGGCCCCCGGGAACTGGTCGACGAGCACGTGCTCGCGCACCGTGGGGAGGGCTGCGAGCAGGTCTCCGACGGTGCCGGTGGGGTCCTGTTCGCGCCCGTTGAACAGGTAGCCGTCCACGGTGAGCAGCACGGACGGCTCGATCTGGGCGAAGCGGTCGGCGATGCCCTTGACCCCGAAGTCCGGGCTCACCACCGACCACACCGCACCGACAGCGGCACAGGCCAGCAGCGCCTCGACCGCCTCCGGGATGTTCGGGAGCACCGCGCACACGGTGTCGCCCGGCTCCACCCCGTGCTCCCGGAGCCAGGCCGCGAGCGCTCCCACGCGTCCGCGGAGCTCTCGCCAGGTGATCGAATCGCGGCGCTCGTCCTCGTGCAGGCCGACGATCGCCTCGGCGTCCGGGCGGGTGTCGGCGTGGCGCAGGATGTTCTCCGCGTAGTTGCAGGTCGCACCCTCGAACCAGCGCACCCGCGGCATGGTGTCGCCGGTGAGGACGGGTCCGTCACCGCGGTCGCCGACGACGTCGAAGTACGTCCACATGGTCTCCCAGAAGTCCTCGATGTTCTCCACCGACCAGTCGAGGAGCTCCTGGTACCCGGAGGTGGTCACCCCGTGCTCGCGGTCGAGCCAGCGCTGGTAGTCGGCGAGCGCGCTCGATTCGACGCGGTCGCGCGGAGGGGTCCAGAGAACGGTGCGTTCGGGGGTGCGTTCGGTCATGCGGGTCCTTCACATCGGTGGGAAGTCAGCTGTCGACTCCACCAGTTCTACCAGAACCGGCGCCGCCTGCGCCGATCCGCTCGCCCTGCGGCACCCGCGGCCCGGGCACCACCGCCCGCTGCCCGGCCACCACCGCAGATCCCACCCGTCTGCGCCCACGAACCGAGCACCGCCGCCCAAGGCCACCCCCTGCCGCGCTTCGGCGTCCCATCCCCCGCCGCGAGCGCGCCTCAGCCGCCGGTGAGCCGGGCCCACACGGTGACGTCGAAGCCGCGGTGCGCGGCGATCCCGGCCATGTGGCGCACCGCGTTGTCGAGCTTGCCGCGCCAGGCGTCGACCGCGGCAGCCGCATCGCCGACCTCGAGGGCGCGGAGGATCCGGCGGTCGTCGAACAGGATGCGGTCGGTGGCCGGGGTGTAGTCGAGGAGGAGCACGGAGATGTACATCCGCAGGCGCCGGGTGAGGGATTCGAAGGTCCGCGCCGTCTGCGTCAGGCCCGAGGCACGCGCGAGCTCCTGCTGGAAGCGCAGGTCCGCGTCGTCGACGTCGGTGCCGCGCCGCAGCGCCGCAACGGCCTCGACCCGCCGCAGCGCCTGCCGGACGGGCACGAGGTGCCGGCGCGGGCGGGCTGCGAGCCCGCGCAGCAGCACGGAGCCGAGCACGAGTCGGGCGGCGTAGAGATCGATGACGTCATCGGCGGTGACGGCCGGAATCCGCACGCCGCCGCGCGAGCCGTCGAGGAGCTCCTCGTCGATCATCCGACGCACCGCGGCCTCGACCGCCGCCTGCGGCAGACCGAGGCGGGAGGCGAGGGTGCGCGGGCGGATCCGGTCGCCGGACCGGTAGCCGGAATCGATGATCTCCTGCCGCAGCGCGATCGCGAGCTGTTCGGTGAGCGAGAGGTTCGCTCGCGGCAGCCAGTGCGAGTCCGGCACCCACGACCCGGGATCCCGCCCGCGACCCGGATCAGGTCCAGTTGAATCAGAACTCGTGGATTCACTGTGCAGGAGACCGGAAGAACTCAAGTCGTTCCACTCGAGGCCCTCGAGCCCGCGGTTGACCGTCGCCGCCAGCGCGTTGAGGAGGGACCCCGGCACCGCGTCGACCTGCCGCAGCACTGCACCGACCTCTGCGACGAACCCGTCGAGGTCGGTGCTCACCACGCTCCCCGCCCGGGCCGGCACGATTCCGCGGGGGTCGTACGCGATGATCCGGTCGACCGCCTCGGCGTCGAACACCGACTGCACCGCCGGCGGCACGACCGGCGGCGCGGCGGTCCCGAACTGCTGCGCCCATCGACCCAGGCCGGAGCTCCGCAGCGCGGCCACGAGGCCCGCGCCGCGGCGGCGGAAGTCACGCTCGGAGCGGGTCCGGGCAGCGCGTCCGGACTCGCCGGGGTCCGGGAGTGCGGCGAACCCGAGCACGAGCACCGGGTAGGCGGCGGCGACGGCGACCAGGCGCAGCCGCGGCGCCAGCGGCGGGGAGGCGAGCTGGGCCATCGCGCGGGCGACGACGCTCTGGCTCAGCCCGGTGGCGGCGGCGACCGCACGGGTCGAGTAGTCGGCGGTGTCGACGCGGGCACCGGCGGTCGCGAGGACCGCGGACACCACCGCGGTCGCGGTGTCCTGGATGCGCGGTAAGCCGGTGCGCGGCCGGTCGCCGAGCCCTTCGCCGGCGGCCGCCCGCGCCGTCCACCGGCGCACCGTCGAGGCGGACACGCCGAGCGACGCCGCGACCTCCCCGGCCGGGCGTCCGGCAGCCACCTCCCGGCACGCCTCCGCCCGCACCTCGACCGGGACCCGTCTGCCGCCCATCCCCGCCCCCCGTCCGGTGCTGTCCCGCCTGCTCCAACGATATCTTCTGACTCATTGTACGTGCGGATGCTCACACCGGACCCTGGTCGTCCGGACAGCCGCCGCGCACACTGGGAGGACGGACGAAGGCCCGCGCTCGACGACGAGCGGACACCCGGGCCGGGCGGTCGGCGCACGGCCCGCCTGCCGGTCCGGGCGGAGCCCAGCACAGCCGCCGGGCCGGACCAGCAGCACGATTCGAGACGGAGGACATCATGCTCAGCACCCCAGGGACCATGCCAGCACTCACCGACGCCGGACTGGCGCCCCTCACCGACTCCGCAGTGGCGCGGGTGCGCCGCTGGCTGCGGATCTCCGCCGGCACCCCCGCGGCCAAGGACGCCGCCGCGGACCGGCTCGCCGCAGTCCTCTCCGATCCCAATGGCCTCGACTTCACCGTCGGCTTCGTCGACCGGGTCGTCGGCACCGATGACGTCCACGCCGCCGCGGACGCGCTCGTCGACGTCGCCCGCCTGACCCCGGACACCATGTCCGCGCTCGACCGCGCACAGGTCAAGGCCGGTGCCGCGCTCGCCCCGGTGCTGCCGCAGGTCGTCGTACCCGCCGCCCGTGCGCGGCTGCGCTCGATGGTCGGCCACATGGTCATCGACTCCCGCGACAAGCAGTTCGGGAAGGCCGTCGCGGAGCTCACCGCCGACGGGCACCGGCTCAACATCAACCTGCTCGGGGAGGCCGTGCTCGGCGAGGAGGAGGCGGACAAGCACCTCGCCGAGACCCGCCGCCTGCTCCAGCGGTCCGATGTCGACTACGTGTCCGTCAAGGTCTCCTCGGTCGCCTCGCAGGTGTCGATGTGGGCGTTCGACGAGACCGTCGACTACGTCGTCGAGCGGCTCCTGCCGCTCTACCGCGAGGCCGCCGCCTCCCCGGCCGGCAGCAGATTCGTCAATCTCGACATGGAGGAGTACAAGGACCTCGAGCTCACGCTCGCCGTGTTCATGCGCATCCTCGACGACCCGGAGCTCGCGCACCTCGAGGCCGGGATCGTGCTCCAGGCCTACCTGCCCGACGCGCTCGGCGCGATGCAGCGGCTGAGCGAGTACGCGAGCGCCCGGGTGGCCGCCGGCGGGGCCGGGATCAAGGTGCGCCTGGTCAAGGGCGCCAACCTCGCGATGGAGCGCGTGCACGCCGAGGTCGCCGGCTGGGAGCTCACCACCTGTCCGTCCAAGCAGGCCACCGACGCGAACTACAAGCGCGTCCTCCACTGGCTGTTCACGCCCGAGCGGATGGCCGGGGTGCGGATCGGCGTCGCCGGCCACAACCTCTTCGACATCGCCTTCGCCCACGAGCTCTCGCTCGCCCGCGGGGTCACCGACCGGGTCGAGTTCGAGATGCTCCAGGGCATGGCCGCGGAGCAGGCCGCCGCGGTGAGCGCCGACGTCGGCGATCTCCTCCTCTACGTCCCGGCGGTGCACCCGCAGGAGTTCGACGTCGCGATCTCCTACCTCGTCCGCCGGCTCGAGGAGAACTCGGCGAACGAGAACTTCATGTCCGGGATCTTCGAGCTCCGCAACGGCAACGCCGTGTTCCGGCGCGAGGAGGACCGCTTCCGCGCCTCGGTCGACGACCTCGCCGCCGTCCTCGCGGCCGAGGGCGAGACCGCTCCCCTGCCCACCCGCCGCCAGGACCGCGGTGCCGAGGCGGAGCAGGGTGCGGCGTACACCTCGGGCGCGGAGCTCGGCGGGTTCGCCAACGAGCCCGACACCGACCCCTCGCTGCCGGCGAACCAGCGCTGGGCACGGGCGCTCCTCGAGCAGTCGTCCGCACCGGGCTGGCTCGACACCCGCCCCGCCCCGGAATCCCTGGACTCCGTCGAGGAGGTCGACGACCGCGTCGCCTCCGGCCGCGAGGCCGCACTCGCCTGGCGCGAGCTCGGTGCCCGCGCCCGCGGGGAGATCCTGCTCCGCGCCGCGGACGTGTTCGCCGCCCGTCGCGGGGAGTTCCTCGCGACGATGGCCGCCGAGGCCGGGAAGACGCTCGACCAGTCCGATCCGGAGATCTCCGAGGCGATCGACTTCATCCGCTACTACGCGGATCGCGCCCTCGAGCTCGAGGCGGTGGAGGGCGCCGAGTTCACTCCGGACGCGCTCGTCCTCATCACCCCGCCGTGGAACTTCCCCGTCGCGATCCCCACCGGGTCGACGGTCGCCGCGCTCGCCGTCGGCGCCGCGGTCATCCACAAGCCCTCGAGCCCCACCCCGCACTGCTCGGCGCTGCTCGTCGAGTGTCTGTGGGAGGCCGGCGTCCCGCGCGAGGTGCTCCAGCTCGTCGCCCCGACCGAGGGCGAGGTCGGCAAGGCGCTCGTCGCGCACCCCGGCGTCGACCGGGTCATCCTCACCGGCGCCTCGGAGACCGCGGCCCTGTTCCGGGGCTTCAACCCGGAGCTCGACATCAATGCGGAGACCTCGGGCAAGAACGCGCTCATCGTCACCCCGGCGGCGGACCGCGACCTCGCGATGGCCGACCTCGTCCACTCCGCGTTCGGCCACGCCGGGCAGAAGTGCTCGGCGGCCTCGCTGGCGATCATGGTCGGCTCGACCTACGACTCCGAGCGCTACCGCCGCCAGCTCGTCGATGCGGCGTCCTCGCTCATCGTCGACGTGCCCGCGAACCTCCGGGCGACCATGGGCCCGCTCACCGAGGAGCCCTCGGACAAGCTGCTCCGCGCGCTCACCACCCTGGAGCCCGGGGAGAGCTGGGTGCTCGAGCCGCGCCGGCTCGACGACTCCGGCCGCCTGTGGTCGCCGGGCATCAAGGACGGCGTGAAGCCGGGCTCGTTCTTCCACCTCACCGAGTGCTTCGGACCGGTGCTCGGCCTCATGCGTGCGGACACGCTGGCCGAGGCGATGGAGCTGCAGAACCAGGTCGACTTCGGCCTCACCGCCGGCATCCACTCGCTCGACGCCGCCGAGGTCGCGACCTGGCTCGACACCGTGCAGGCCGGAAACGTCTACGTCAACCGCGGCATCACCGGCGCGATCGTCCAGCGTCAGCCGTTCGGCGGCTGGAAGAAGTCCTCGGTGGGCCTGGGATCCAAGGCCGGCGGCCCGAACTACCTCATGCTGTTCGGGGACTGGTCGGACGGCTCGGTGCGCGACGAGGCCTGGCTCGACGCCGCCCGCGCGAGCGATCGGCGGGCGTGGGAGCAGGAGTTCGGCTGCGCCTCCGACCCCACCGGCCTCACCGCCGAGGCGAACATCTTCCGCTACCTGCCGCGCGCCGTCACCGTGCGCGTCACCGCCGCCGCACTGGCCATCGAGGTCACCCGCACCGCGCACGCCGCGCAGCTCGCCCAGACCCCCGTCACCTGGTCGGTGTCCCCCGACGCCGCCGCTGAGGTGCGCGCCGCGGTCGAGGACGCCGCCCGGGGTGCCGGGCAGCCGGCAGGGTCTGACGGGCCGGCGGGCGCCTCGGGCACGGCCGGGTCCACCGGTGCGGTTTCCACCGGCGAGGGTGGCGTCGCGATCGAGTCGGCGGCCGACTTCGCCGCGCGCGTGGAATCCGGCGCTTACGACGACGGGGTGGGCGCACGGGTGCGGATGATCGGCGCGGTCGAGCCCGAACTCACCGGCGCGATCGCGCAGCGCCCGGAGGTCGCGGTCGTCGACGATGCCGTGACCGGCTCCGGCCGCGTCGAGCTCCGCTACTTCGTGCAGGAGCAGGCCGTGTCGATGACGCTCCACCGGTTCGGCAACCCGAGCCGCAGCTTCCACGCGCTCGCGGAGTCGCTCTGCCCCGACCGCCGCGCCCGCTGATCGCGCGTCCGTTCGGGAGTGTGGGGCTTCCGGTGGAGTGTGGTGGCATCAGCGCCACCACCCTTCATCGAAAGCCCCGCAGTCGTGTCCACGGATGCCGTGCACTCGGGCTCGTGCCCCGGGGTGCGCCGGCGGTCTTCCGCGGGGGTGGGCGTTCGCAGTAGCGTGGACGCATGAGTGAGTACGCACCGGCGATCGCCACGGTCCAGATCGACAACGAGTTCACCCGCGTCACCGAGTGGCGGTTCCCCCCGGGCACGGAGACCGGCATGCACGTCCACGAGATGGACTACGTGGTCGTGCCGACCGTCGCCGGCACGCTGACGGTGGTCACGCCGGAGGAGACCTTCGCCAATGAGATCGTCCCCGGCGCCTCGTACACCCGGTCGGTGGGCAGCGAGCACAACGTCATCAACGAGACGGATGCCGAGTGCGCCTTCGTCGAGGTCGAGTTCAAGCAGCGCCGCGGCTGATCGACCGCTCGCGCATCACTGGTACGACACGAACCAGGGGCGCGGTTCGACCTCGTAGGTCTCTTCGGGGGTGAAGGTCGGGGTGTCCTCGTCGTAGAAGTTCTTCCACGCCATGAAGATGCCCTCCGGCAGCCCCTCCTGGAGCGCGTTCCACGTGCCCATCTTGAGGTCCGGGGTGCCGTTGCCGTCGGCGTGGAGGACGATCGCGAGCTCGGGGTGCGAGGTGTCGATGTCCTGCCGGTCGGAGATCATCCCGAGCGAGAACTGGTGAAGGATGAACACCTTCTGCGGCAGCGAGTTCTCCGCGGTGAGCTCGGCGAGCCAGTCCGCGGTCTCGTTGACCTCCGCCGCGGTCACCGAGCCGATCTGCTCCATGTGGCGCTGCCCGGGCTCGAGCCGCCATTCGGGGTCGAGCGCGAGCCCGACGTGGGGCTCCTTGAGCAGGTCCTCGTATTCCTTGGCCTGGGTGAGGAAGTCGGTGTGGCCCGGCTGCAGGTCGAGGACGACGTAGACGCCCGCCTCGCCGGCGGCGTCGACCCATTCGCGGATGAGCTCCGGGTCGAGCTCGGTGGAGTAGTTGCCGTCGGGCCCGGGGACCGCCGAGGCGACGGTCGTGATGATCTCGAACGCCGGCACCACCTGGACGTCGGAGTGCGGCTCGTAGTCCTCGGCCAGCCCCTTGACCCGCTCGATCGTCGCCTCGAGGTCCTGCTCGCCGAGGATCCCGAGCGAGGCCACCCCGGGGGAGCCGTAGGCGGCGATCATGCGCCGGCCCGGGAAGGCGAGCTGGCCGCCGCCGGGGAGCTCGGGGGCGGTCGCCGCGGTGGCGGCCTTCGCGGTGAAGTCGTCCGCCTCGCCGAAGGTCTCGCCGAGGGCGAGCAGACCGCCGGCCGGGTCATCGCCCGCGGCATCCTTCGTCGCGGCCACGGTGTCGCCGTCGAGGCGCGGGTCGCCGCCGGGCACCTCGGCCACGGCTCCGCCGGCGGCCTCGACGTTCGCGCGCGCGGCGACCTCGGCCGGGGACTCCGCCTCCGGGTCGACGAAGAGCGAGGCGCCGGCCGGCTGCTCGTCGACGGCCACCTCGGGAACGGCGCCGGTGTCGTCGGCCTGCACCTCGACGACCTCGAACCCATCACCCAGCGCGGAGAGGTCGGTGCCTGCCGGGGTGACGAGGGTATCGGCGCCGAGGCGCTCGAGCTCGTCGGCGACGGCCTGCTCGGTACCCAGCAGGAGCGGCAGCCGGGCCTCCGATGCCACCGGGGCGGCGGCTTCGGCGGCATCTGCGGGCGCGACGACGGCGACGTCGGCGGATTCGAAGAGGAGGGAGCTGAGCTCGACGGCAGTCTGCGCGGCGTCGTCGCCCGGCAGCACTGCGGTGGCGGGCGGGGTGTCGACGAACTGCACGGACTTCTCCGAGTCGGTCGAGCACGCGCCCAGGGTGACGACGAGGACTGCTGCCGCGCCCGCCGCGACGGACCTGCTGATCCGACCGGACCGACCACTCATCTGCACCACCACTGCGCCACCGCACCCTTCTTCGAAACAAGATTCCTTGGCGCCAGTCTACGACCGCCGGGCAGGGCCGGGATCCCAACGACGCCGGGAGCAGCGACGGCACCAGGGCCGGATTGGTGTGATGTTCAACTTCCGTTGCGACGCCAGCCACCCGTTCCTGAGTGTCGCCTGAGTACAGTGCTGGCATTCCCGCTTCCGAACAAAGGTTCTCCATGCGCATTCCCAGACTCTCGAGCAGGACGGGAGCGGTGAGCGTCCTCGCCGCGACCGCCGCCCTCTCCCTCGCCGCACTCCCCGGCCTCACCCCGGTCCTCGCCGCCGCTCCGACAGAGATCTCGGAGATCGCCTACGCCGGCGGCGACGACACCGACTTCATCGAGATCAAGGGTGCGCCGGGCACCGACCTGGGCGGCTTCGTCGTCGGCTCGGTGAGCCGCGGCGGCTCCCCGCAGACCGCCGGTCACTGGACCACCCTGCCCGCAGGCACCGCGGTGGACGACTCCGGCACCGCAGTCGTGCGGCTGCCGATCACCAACTCGGTGAACTCCGGCGCCGCGGCGGACGGCAGCTACGGCTCCTCGGTCTTCCTCATCGACCCGGCCGGCACTCTCGTCGACTTCGATCAGGTCGGCGGCGTGGTCGGCGGCCGCGGTGTCACCGCCGGGACCGGTGCCGCGGTGCCGGAGGGCCTGCGCGGCGAGACCGCCACTCCCACCGGGGCGACCGCCCCGCGCGGCAGGTCGATCTTCTGGGACGGCACCACCTGGACCGCCGGCGACCCCACCCCGGGCGCGCTCCCCGACGCCACGCCGACACCGGACCCCACGGATCCGACCCCGGATCCCACCGACCCCGCCGACATCACCGCGATCGCCGACATCCAGGGCACCGGTGCGGCGAGCCCGCTCGACGGGCAGACGGTGACCACCCGCGGCGTCGTCACCGCCGTCTACCCGACCGGCGGCCTGAACGGGTACTACATCCAGACCGAGGGCACCGGCGGGGACGAGCATGCACTCGACGGCGCCTCGCACGGGATCTTCGTCTACTCCCGAGACACTGCCGGCCAGGTGCAGACCGGCGACTTCGTCGAGCTCACCGGCCGGGTCTCCGAGTACTACGAGCAGACCCAGCTCACCGTCGCCGCCGGCGGCTTCCGGTCGGTCGCCGAGGCGGCCGCGGCACCCAAGCCCTACGCCGGGGAGTTCCCCGACGGGGACGAGGCGCGCGAGTCTCTCGAGGGCATGCTCCTGCAGCCGTCCGGTCCCGTCACGGTGACCGACAACTACGGCACGAACCGCTACGGCGAGGTCGGTCTGGTCAACGGCACCGACACCCTCCGCCAGCCCACCGACGTCCACCGTCCCGGCACGCCCGAGGCCCAGGAGCTCGCTGCCGCGAACGCCGAGCGCGGCTATGTGCTCGACGACGGCGCGACGGTCGACTACACCCGCGGCGCGACGGAGACCCCGGTCCCCTACCTGGGCGGCGACGTCCCGGTCCGTGTCGGCGCACCGGCGGCGTTCACCTCGCCGGTGGTGCTCGGCTACGGCTTCGATGCCTGGCGGATGCAGCCGCTCACCCACCTCACCGGTGAGAATGCGGAGAGCACCCTGCCGGTGACGGTGGAGAACACCCGCGAGGACGCCCCCCGGGAGGTCGGCGGGGACGTCACCGTCGCGAGCTTCAACGTCCTCAACTACTTCGTCTCGCTCGGCGAGGACGAGTCGGGCTGCCGGTACTACGCCGATCGCGAGGGCAACCCGACGACGGCGAACAACTGCGATGTGCGCGGCGCCTACGACCGGGCGAGCTTCGACCGGCAGTGGCCCAAGATCGTGTCGGCGATCAACACGCTCGATGCTTCGGTGGTCTCGCTCGAGGAGATCGAGAACTCCGCGCGCTTCGGCAAGGACCGCGACGCCGCGCTCCAGGACCTCGTGACCCGGCTCAACGATGCCGCGGGCACGGAGAAGTGGGCATACGCCGAATCGCCGGCGCAGCTGCCGGAGAACGGCGAGGACGCGATCCGCACCGCGTTCATCTACCAGCCCGCCGAGGTCGCGCCCGTGGGCGATTCCGTGCTCCTCGACGACACGGCGTTCGACAATGCGCGCGCCCCGCTCGCGCAGGCCTTCGCACCGGTCACCGACGGCCCGGACACGGACGATGCTGCCGGTGCCCGCGCGCAGCAGGCCGCGGCGGACGACGACGCGACCTTCGTGACGATCGCCAACCACTTCAAGTCGAAGGGCTCCGGCTCGGGGCCCGGCAACGCGGATTCCGGTGACGGGCAGGGCGCCTCGAACGCGGACCGGGTCGCACAGGCGCGAGCGCTCGTGACCTTCGCCGACGAGCAGGAGGCCGCGCACGGCACCGAGCGCACGTTCCTGCTCGGGGACTTCAACGCCTACACCGAAGAGGACCCCATGCAGGTGTTCTACGAGGCCGGGTACCGGAACATCGGCAAGGAGATGACCGAGGAGTCGACGTACTTGTTCGGCGGCCTCACCGGCAGCCTCGACCACGTGCTGGCCACCGAGCCGCTGTTCGCGGCCGCGACCGGTGCGGACATCTGGAACATCAACTCCGTCGAGTCGATCGGGCTCGAGTACAGCCGCTACAACGCGAACGTCACCGACCTGTACGAGACCGGTCCGTTCCGCTCATCCGACCACGACCCGCTGATCGTGGGCGTGGACCTGGTGGAGGACGACGAAGCACCCGGTGAGGAGCCGAGCGAGGACCCGACCGACGGTCCGAGCGACGACCCGACCGACGGTCCGAGCGACGACCCGACCGAGGGGCCCGGCGGCGATGACCCGTCTGCGGAGCCGACCCCCTCGGACACTCCCGGCGGCGACCCGGCTCCGAGCGATGAGCCCGGCGACCGGCCGACCGACGACGGCCGGGGTGATGACGGAACCGACGGCGGCGATGACGGCCGCGGCGACCGCGGCGACCGCGGTCAAAACGATAGCGGCCAGGGCGGCGACGACCGGGACGACGACACCGCCGGCTCCGGCGAGCGCGGCTCCGACCGCGACGGCGGCAGCCTGCCGCGCACCGGCTCCGAGCTCGGCGGGCTCGCGATCGGCGCTGCGCTCCTCGCGATCGGCGGCCTCACCCTGCTGATCTCCCGCCGCCGCAGGGGCTGATCCCCGGGCGGCCGGCCTGAGGCTGCGGCTCGCGCCTCGACGTACGGGCTGCAGGTCGAGGGCGGTCGTCCATGAGAGCGGCCCGGCGGGATCCGGTGCACCGGATCCCGCCGGGCCGCTGCGCGCAGGCCGGGGGCCACCGCGTGCATGCCGGAGGTCGTGCACGCAGGTGTGCTGCGCTGAAGCATGAGCATCGATCCTGCAGCGCAGGCCGGCAGCGTCCACCGGCCGGCGCGGCCGGGAAGCGGAAAGCAGAACAGGCCCTCACCGACTGGTGAGGGCCTGTTCCGTGCTGTGCGCCACGAGGGATTCGAACCCCCAACCTTCTGATCCGTAGTCAGATGCTCTATCCGTTGAGCTAGTGGCGCCCGTCGCTCGGCGCAGTGCCGTGACGACCGAAACAACTATACACATCTTCCCGCGGAACCGAAAATCGCTGGGCACCTCTCACTGCGAGCGGCTCGGCGCGGGCCACCCCGGAGCACCACGGGCCGCCCGAGGCCATCAGAGCATCAGGGCATCAGCACTCTGCTCGACTCGTTCCCCCGCCACTCCAGTGCGGTCACGCCGGCTCCCCGGTCACTCCAGTGCGGTTCCAGGGCCGAATCCGCACTGGAGTGCACCTGGAGCTGCCGCGTAAAGGTTCCGGCAACCCCGCTCCCCGGTCACCTCAAGCCCCCGGTTCCCCTGCCAGTCCAGCACGGTCGCCGCTTTCCCCTGCCATTCCAGTGCGGTCGCCCCGTTCCCCCGCCACTCCAGTGCGGTCATGCCGGCTCCCCAGCCAATCTAGTGCGGTTCCAGGGCCGAATCCGCACTGGGGTGCACCCGGAGCTGCCGCGCGAGTGTTTCCGGCAACCCCGCTCCCCGGTCACCTCAAGCTGCCCGCCACCTCAGGCCCCCAGCACGCCCCGGGCCAGTGCACCCGCGAGGCACCGGAGAGCACCCCGCGCGGGGCCAGCGAGCATCGTCCTGACATAAACCGCCACTGTATTGGCAAAATCCGTCACCGGCATGACCGAGAAACACCATTCGTGATCTCTTTGTGACCCAATCCACAGGCTGGAAGCCCTCTACCCGTCAGTCATATTCTGCGCCCGTTCCTAATGTGGAGATCATCCACTTGCGGATGCACAGCACCCGGATCCGGTCGCCGCACACCCCTGGCGGCAGGAGACCCCGACAGATCAGGAGACATCCATGACCGTCCTCGACCGTGGCTCAGTCGAAGACCAGCTCAAGGCTGCACCGACGTCCAATGAGAAGGTCCTGTCCTTCGTCCGCTCCGTCGCCGAACTCGCGACGCCCGACCGCATCGAGTGGGTGACCGGCGACCGCGCACAGCGCCAGGAGATCGCCAACGCGCTCGTCGCCGCGGGCACGCTGATCAAGCTCGACAAGCAGAAGGACTCTTACTACGCCGCCTCCGACCCGGACGATGTCGCCCGCGTCGAGGACCGGACGTACATCTGCACCCACGGGGAATCCGGCGCCGGTCCCCTCAACAACTGGATGGACCCGCAGGAGATGAAGGGGATCCTGAACGATCTCTTCACCGGCTCGATGAAGGGTCGGACGATGTACGTCATCCCCTTCGTCATGGGCCACGTCGACGCCAAGCAGCCGATGTTCGGCATCGAGGTCACCGACTCCCCCTACGTTGTGCTCTCCATGCTCGTCATGGCCCGCTGCGGGACCACCGCACTCAAGGCGATCGAGAAGCTCGATGCCGACTTCGTCGAGTGCGTCCACTCCGTCGGCGCCCCGCTCGCCGAGGGCGAGGATGATGTGCCGTGGCCGTGCAACACCACGAAGTACATCACCCACTTCCCGGAGGACCGCGCCATCTGGTCGTTCGGCTCCGGCTACGGCGGCAACGCCCTGCTCGGCAAGAAGTGCTACGCGCTGCGCATCGCCTCCGCGATCGCCCACGACGAGGGCTGGCTCGCCGAGCACATGCTCATCATCAAGCTCACCAACCCGGAGGGCGAGTCGAAGTTCATCGCCGCCGCGTTCCCGAGCGCCTGCGGCAAGACCAACCTCGCGATGATCGAGCCGACGATCCCCGGCTGGAAGGCCGAGACCCTCGGTGACGACATCGCCTGGATGCGCTTCGGCGAGGACGGCCGACTCTACGCCGTCAACCCGGAGTTCGGCCTGTTCGGCGTCGCACCGGGCACCGGCTACTCGACGAACCCGACCGCGATGCGCGCCATCGAGGCCGGCGGCAACGTGTTCACCAACGTCGCCCTGACCGATGACGGCGACGTGTGGTGGGAGGGCATGACCGACGAGGCACCCGCCCACCTCACCGACTGGCGCGGCAACGACTGGACCCCCGAGTCCGACACCCCGGCCGCCCACCCGAACTCGCGCTTCTGCACCCCGATCGAGAACGTTCCGACGCTCGCGCCCGAGTGGGAGAATCCGGACGGCGTGCCGATCTCCGCGATCCTGTTCGGCGGCCGCCGCAAGACGACGATGCCGCTCATCACCCAGACCACCGACTGGAACCACGGCGTGTTCATGGGCACCGTGCTCTCCTCGGAGACCACCGCTGCGGCGACCGGCAAGGTCGGCGTCGTCCGCCGCGACCCGATGGCGATGCGCCCGTTCATCGGCTACAACGTCGGCGACTACTTCCAGCACTGGCTCAACATCGGCGCCACCGAGGGCGCGCAGCTGCCGGAGATCTTCTACGTCAACTGGTTCCGCCGGGACGAGGACAACTCGTTCCTGTGGCCCGGTTTCTCCGAGAACTCACGCGTCCTCAAGTGGATCTTCGAGCGCGTCTCCGGCACCGCCGAGGCCGTCGAGACCCCGCTCGGCTACGCGCCGGCCGAGGGTGCCCTCGACATCGACGGGCTCGACATCACGCCCGAGCAGGTGCAGAAGGCCCTCGCGATCAAGCCCGAGGAGTGGGACACCGAGCTCGAGTCGATCGAAGCCTGGTACGCGGAGCTCGGCGATGCCGTCCCGGCCGAGCTCAAGACCCAGGTCGACAAGCTCCGCGCGCGCCTGGACCTCGCCTGATCCACCGGGGCACGGTCGCTGAGCCGCGCCCCGCACCACCCCGCAGACCGGAGCGGGTGCCGTCCTTGAGCCAGGACGGCACCCGCTCCTTCTGCATTCACGACGCCCGCCCCCGTCCGAGGCGCAGGCCGGGCATTCCTCCGCGGTCTCCGCCCACCGATCCGCCCACCGTCGGCGGCCGCCCCGGGGCGAGGGTCACCCGGCCTCGGCGGCGATCCCTCCCAGCACCCGGTCGAGGATCGCCGAGGCGCGCGCTCCGGTCATGAAATCGGGTTCGGCGACCCGCGCGACGGCGATCCCGTCGAAGGCGGCGAGCGCCGTCTCAGCCGCCGCGGCGGGGTCCGGATGCCCCGGGTGCGTCTGCTCGATGAGCTCTGCGAGGGAGGTCCGCAGGCGGATCCACGTGCTGCGATGGATCTCCGCGAGCGCCGGCGTCACCCGCGACAGTGCGACGAAATCGAGCCATACGCCCGCCATCACGGTGTCCTCCTCGCGCACGGCGGCGAGGATCTCCGCGAGTGCGCGGAGTACCTCGGCCGCGGAGGCACCGCCGTCCACCTGCTCGGCCACGCCGTCGGAGACCGCCGCGGCGATGGCCGCGAGTGCCGCCTGCAGCATCTCGGTCTTCGCAGGGAACTGGTGCTGGACGGCACCGACGGAAACCCCTGCCCGCTGCGCCACCGTGCGCACGCTGGCCTTCTCGATGCCGGATTCGGCGACGAGGGCGATGATCGCCTCGATGATCCGCTCCCTGCTCTCGACCATCGCGCCCCCCTTCCGCTCTGCGGCCCAGATTCCATGAATACATGTGTATTGCACGCCCGTCAATACGTGTGTACTGTGCGGCTCATGGACACCTCCCCCGAGCGTACAGCTCGCCAGCACCGCGGGCTCGATCCGAGTGCTCGGATGCCTGCCCCTCGCACACCACACCCCTCGACCGACCCTCCCGCCGCGACTCCCGACTCCGGTCGGGCCGGCACCACGGGAGCCGCACCCATCGGCGCGATTCCCGCCTCACGGATCGGCGGCCTCGACATCGCCCGCGGGATCGCGGTGCTCGGCACCCTCGGCACCAATATCTGGCTCTTCACCCACCCGGCAGGGATGCTCGGCAGCCTCACCGACCCCTTCGTCGGCCTGAGCCCCGGATTCGAGACGCTGGCCTACCAGCTGCTCACCACACTCACCAACGGCAAGTTCCTCGCCCTGCTGATGATGATGTTCGGCATCGGCGTCTCCCTCCAGTACGCGGCCTGGCAGCGCCGCACCCGGCACACCACTGCGAGCAGCCACCCGAGCGGCACCGCGCACAGCGACAACGGCTCACCGGAGAACACCGGCAAGCAGCCGCGCTGGTTGCGCACCTATGCACCGCGAGCTGCTCTCCTCTTCGTCGACGGGCTGGTGAACTTCGTGCTCATCGCGGAGTTCGACATCCTCATGGGGTACGCCTTCACCGGGTTCGTCGTCGCCGCGATCATCGCCTCGAGCCCGCGCACCGCACGCCTCTGGGCGTGGATCACCGGCGCCGTCCACACCTGCGTCATCCTCGCAATGAGCGCCTCGCTCCTCCTCTTCCCCGACGCCGCCGGGAGCGCAGACGCCGACGCCTCGCCGGCGGACTGGCCGCTGTGGAACGACATCAACCCCTACCGCGAGGCCGGGTTCCTCGAACTGGCACTCTTCCGCCTCGACAACACTCTCGTCTTCCGCGCCGAGCCGGTCTTCACCTTCAGCCTGGGCATCTGCCTGTTCCTCGTGGGCGCCCGGCTCCACGCAGCGGGGGTGTTCACCGAGCACGGCTCCCGCACGCGCCGCCGGTGCATGGTCCTCGGCGCCTGCGCGGTGCCGGCCGACCTCGCGCTCGGCATCGTGGGCACCCCGGCAGCGGTGCTCACTCAGCGCTATCTCACCGCGACGCTCGTCGCCGTCGGCCTGCTCGCCCTCATCGGCCACCTCACCGCGCCGCGCACCGCGGACGCAGACACCGTGCGGGGCCGACTCCCCGGTGCACGTGTGTTCGGCGCCGTCGGACGCATGTCCCTGACGTGCTATGTGGGCCAGAACCTCGTCGCCGGCGCACTGTTCTACGGCTGGGGGCTCGACATCGCCGGCCGCTTTCCGGACCACCGGCTGCTCCTCAGCGTGGGCGGGTTCCTGCTCGTCCTCGCCGTGGTCGTAACGTTCATCCTCACCTGGCAGCGGTGGGTCACCGGTCCGGCCCGGCGCGGGCCGCTCGAGTGGCTCAGCCACGCGGCGCTCGAGCGGCTGCGCTGACTCACGGCCGAGGCGAGTGCGAAGGATTCAGATGTCGTCGGCGGCGACGGGGCCGCCCTCGTTCTCCCAGCGCTTGAGCGACCGGGCCTTCGATGCGTTGTGCTTGAGGCGCACGCCCACTCCTCGCTTCTCGTCCTCGGGGATGAAGACGGCGCCGTAGTGCTCGAGCGCGCGCTGCAGGCGCTCGGTGGACGCAGCATCGATGCTGTGGTGACCGTACTCGAAGCCGTGGATCTGCCCCGGTTCGAGCCCGGCTGTCTGCGCGATGTTCTCCAGGGACACCTCGACCAGCGCTCGCGCAGCTCGAGCCTGGTCCGGCGTGATCTGCGAATTGTGCGTATCCATGACTCCAGCATGACAGAGGCGCCCCGATCTGCACCCGGCAATCCTGTGACAATGCGCGACACCGCGCACTCCCGCGCCTGGACCCGCCCCGGCCCGCGCGGGGATCCGCAGTCATGCCGGTGACCGCGCCGCCCCCGGGCGACGCCTGGACACCTCTGCTTTCGCGCGTCCCTGCGCCGATAACGAAACGGCCGCATCTCGACCCAACCCTGTACATATTGTTCAACGATCCATACAGTGGCAGGCGACGCAGTGCGGTGGATCACATCCGAGGCATGACCGCGCTCCGTGCCGGATCACCGGATCCGCAGATCGGTTACGAACAGATCCGCAGGCCGTACATGACACACGAGACACGAGCACAGGGACGAGGAAGCGCGCCATGACCGACAGCCACCCGTCCGAGGAACCCCGGGGCCAGCAGGCCGCCGGAACGCCGACCGGCGAGGAGCGGGACACGCACGGTCAGGGCGCCCGCGACGCCGGTTCACCCGGTTCCGGTTCACGCAGCGCCGCCTCCCGGGTGCGCGACGGCAGCCGGCGCACGGCGGTGCTCGGCGCGATGTTCATCATGGCGACGAGCTCGATCGGCCCCGGCTTCATCACCCAGACGAGCGTCTTCACCGTCCAGCTCGGAGCCGCGTTCGCATTCGCGATCCTCATCTCGATCCTCGTCGACATCGCGATCCAGCTCAACGTCTGGCGCGTCCTCGGGATCTCCGGCCTGCGCGCGAACGAGCTCGGCAACACCGTGCTGCCGGCCTGGGCTGGGTGCTCGCCGCGTTCATCTTCATCGGTGGGATGATCTTCAACATCGGCAACATCGGCGGCACCGGGCTGGGCCTCAACGCGATGCTCGGCCTCGACCCCAAGATCGGCGGGGCGATCTCCGCGGTCCTCGCGATCCTCATCTTCCTGTCCAAGCGCGCCGGGCTCGCGCTCGACAGGATCGTCGTCCTCCTCGGCGCGATCATGATCCTCCTCATGATCTACGTCGCGATCGTATCCGCCCCGCCGGTGGGTGAGGCGCTGAAGAACACGGTGATGCCCGAGCAGGTCGACTTCCTCGTCATCACCACCCTCATCGGCGGCACGGTGGACGGCTACATCACCTTCGCCGGTGCGCACCGGCTCATCGACTCCGGCATCAAGGGCCCCGAGCACTCCGGCACCATCACCCAGGCCTCGGTGCTCGGCATCATCACCACCGGTGTCATGCGCACGCTGCTGTTCCTCGCGATCCTCGGCGTGGTCGCCGGCGGCACGGCCCTCGCGGGGGACAACATCGCCGCCGACGCCTTCCGGGCCGCGGCCGGCGAGATCGGCCTGCGCGTGTTCGGCGTGGTGCTCTGAGCGGCCGGCCTGACCTCGGTGATCGGCGCCTCGTACACCTCGGTCACCTTCATCACCGAGCAGACGGTGAGCCCGCGGATCCGCAACTGGATCACCGTCGCCTTCATCGCCGTCTGCGCGATCCCCTACCTCGTGCTCGATCAGACGCCGCAGACACTGCTGATCTTCGCCGGCGCGGTCAACGGCCCCATCCTGCCGATCGGCTTCGCGCTCGTACTGTGGGTGGCGTGGCGCCGCCGCGACCTGCTGCAGGGCTACCGGTACCCGGTGTGGCTCGCGGTGATCGGCACGCTGACCTGGCTGCTGACGATCTACCTGGGCTGGCGCTCGCTCGAGGGCATCGCCGCCCTGTGGGCGTGAGTCCGATGCCGCAGCCGGACCAGCACTCGCACCCCGACCGCCCTGCCGCCGAGGCGAACGCGGACACCTCCGCCCTCTCCCCGGCCGAGGCGCGCGCCCGGTTCCGCGCCGGGCTCGTCACACCGACGTCGGGGTACAGCGCGGGATTCGCGCAGGCGAACCTCCTCGCGGTGCCGCAGGAATACGCCTTCGTGTTCCTCCTGTTCGCCCAGCGCAACCCGAAGCCGTGCCCCGTGCTCGGTGTGCTCGAGGCCGGTCAGCTCTCCTCGGAGCTGCTCGCCGGGGGCGACATCCGCACCGATGTGCCGCTCTACCGGGTGTACCGGGACGGGGAACTCGCAGCGGAGGTCCCGGATATCCGCGAGCACTGGCGCGACGACCTCGTCGCGTTCCTCATCGGCTGCTCATTCACCTTCGAGTCCGCGCTGCTCGACAACGGGGTGCCGGTGGCGCACATCGAACAGGGCGTCAACGTGCCGATGTACCGCACCCGGGTGCCGGCGGCACCGGCGGGCCGGTTCTCCGGTCCGCTCGTCGTGTCGATGCGCCCGGTTCCGGCCGCGCAGGTCGCCGACGCGGTGCGGATCACCTCCCGGTATCCGGCGGTGCACGGGGCGCCGGTGCACGTGGGTGATCCGGCGGAGTTGGGGATCACGGACCTCGCCCGGCCCGACTTCGAGGATCCGGTGGAGATCGCGGACGGTGCGGTGCCGGTGTTCTGGGCGTGCGGGGTGACTCCGCAGGCCGCGGTCATGGAGTCGCGGCCGCCCCTGGCGATCGCCCACGCGCCAGGTCACATGCTCGTCGCCGATGCCCGCGACATCGCCTACCAGGTCCCCTGACCACTCAATTTGAGAAGGTTCCTGAGAGCGTTTCCGCGATTCTTCGCAATGTCACCACCCGCCGAGGCGCCCGCTCGGCCCCACCATCACCGTCGCCCCAGCACCACCGTCGGCCCAGCATCACCGTCGGCCCAGCATCACCGTCGGCTCGGCTCACCGACCGCACGGCCCTCAGCCGCCGCATTCCCCATCATCAGGACCGGCGCCCCGTCCGTTCCCCGCGAGCAGCACCAGCTCCCGCGGCGGACCCGCTCACCGCAGCAGGTCGGCGAGGCGGTCGCCGGTGCGCATGATCATCACCCGCAGCAGCCCGGCGGCCTCGGCCCGCTCGCGCGCCTGCAGCAGTCCGACGACCTGCCGGTTCTCGTCGACGTAGGGCGCGTGGAAGTCCGGTTCCGCGGCGAGCACCCGGACGAACACGAGCCGCATCCGGGCGAGCAGCCGGGCCATGGTCTCATCGAGCGCCGGCGAGCCGAGCCCGGCGACGATCTCGCGGTGGAACCGCTGGTTCGCGTCCGCCACCGCATGCCGATCGCCCCGGCCGCGCGCCTCCTCGGTCGCGGTGACGATCTGGGAGAGCAGCCCCACGTCGAGGTCGCGGCCCCACTGGAGCGCCGCCGGTTCGAGCGCGGCGCGGGCGCCGTAGATGTCGCGCACGTCCGCGATCCCGGGGCTGCTGATGAACACTCCGCGGTTCGGAACCCGGGTGATGATCCCGTCGCCGGACAGCGCGGCGAAGGCCTCGCGGAGGGTGTTGCGGGACACCCCGAGGGTCGCGGCGAGCTCCTGCTCGTTGACCTTCTCCCCCGGCTCCCACAACCCGGCGGAGATCCGCTCACGCAGCGCGGTGAGCGCGTACTGGCGGGCGTTCGGGGAGGGCCCCGGCTGTGCGGACATGCCGCTCAGTGTACGACCCGCAGCGCGGGCCCGTCCGGGCGCATCATTTAGCTGCTGATC
Organism: Brevibacterium sp. CS2; assembly: GCF_005280295.1. Taxonomy (GTDB): domain Bacteria; phylum Actinomycetota; class Actinomycetes; order Actinomycetales; family Brevibacteriaceae; genus Brevibacterium; species Brevibacterium pityocampae. The sequence continues at coordinate 367,736 of NZ_CP040020.1, forward strand.
GTGGCGAGGACCTGGCCCTCGCTCACCTCGTCGCCGGCGGAGAGCTCGGCGAGCGCCACGGTGCCGGCGGCCGGGGCGACGACCGGGGATTCCATCTTCATCGCCTCGATGACGGCGATCTCGTCGCCGGCGGCCACCTCGGCGCCGTCCTCGACGCTGAACCGCACGAGCGACCCGGTGTACCCGCACGTCACCTCGGCACCCCCGGATCCCGCCCCTGAAGCGTCCGCTCCCGCGAAGCCGTCCGTATCGGATCCCGTGCCCGAGGCGCCCGCCTGCCCGGCACCGCCCGTTCCGTCCCCCGGCCCGCCGGCTCCCGCGGCGGCGCGGAGCACCTCGGCGGGGAGGACGAGTTCGTGGCGCTTCCCGTCGAGCTCGATGGTGAGGCGGGTGCGCTCGGCGTAGGATTCCGCGACGTCGTCGCCGACTGCCGCGAGTCCCGGCTGGTACACCGTCTCGATCCAGCCGGTGTGGACGTCGAGGGAGTCGCCGGTGAAGTCGGGGTGGTCGACGACGTCGCGGTGGAACGGGACGACGGTGCGCACCCCGGTGATCTCGAGCTCGGCGAGCGCATCGCGGGCGCGGGCGAGCGCGATGTCGCGGGTGGGGCCGTGGACCACGAGCTTGGCGATGAGCGAGTCGTAGGAGCCGGGCACCGCGGAGCCCGAGCGCACGCCGGAGTCCACGCGGATGCCGGGACCGGTGGGTGCGGCGAAGGCGATGACGGTGCCGGGCGCGGGGACGAAGCCGTGCGCGACGTCCTCGGCGTTGATGCGGAACTCGAGGGCGTGGCCGGACGGTTCGGGGTCCGCGCTCAGCGACAGCGGCTTGCCGGCGGCGATCCGGAACTGCTCGGCGACGATGTCGACCCCGGTCACCGCCTCGGTCACGGGATGCTCGACCTGGACGCGGGTGTTGACCTCGAGGAATGCGATCGTGCCGTCCTCGGCGAGGAGGAACTCGACGGTGCCGGCGCCGACGTACCCGGCGCGCGCACACACGTCACGGGCGCCGTCGACGATCCGGGAGTGCTGCTCGGCGGTGAGGAACGGGGCGGGCGCCTCCTCGACGAGCTTCTGGTTGCGTCGCTGCAGGGAGCAGTCGCGGGTGCCGAGCACCACCGTGGTGCCGTGGGTGTCGGCGAGGACCTGCGCCTCGACGTGACGGGGGCGCTCGAGGAACTTCTCGACGAAGCACTCCGCGCGGCCGAACGCCGCCTGTGCCTCGCGCCCGGCCGAGGCGAACGCCTCCTCGATGTCCTCGACCTCGTTCACGACCTTGAGGCCGCGTCCGCCGCCGCCGAAAGCGGCCTTGATGGCGATCGGCAGGCCGTGCTCGGCGGCGAAGTCGCGGGCGGTCTGCCAGTCCTCGATCGGGTCGTCGGTGCCCGGCGCCAGGGGTGCGCCCGCCTCGGCGGCGAGCCGACGCGCGGTGACCTTGTTGCCGAGCAGGTCGATGGTGTCCGGGGACGGGCCCACCCAGGTCAGCCCGGCGTCGATGACGGCGCGGGCGAAGTCGGCGTTCTCGGACAGGAAGCCGTAGCCGGGGTGGATGCAGTCGGCCCCGGCGCGGGCGGCGATGTCGAGGAGGGCGGGGACGTTCATGTAGGTGTCGGCCGCGCTCGTGCCCGGCAGCGCGTAGGCCTCGTCGGCGATCTCCGCGTGGAGGGCATCCGCGTCGAGCTCGCTGTAGACGGCGATCGAGCGGATGCCGAGGTCGCGGGCGGCGCGAGCGATCCGCACGGCGATCTCACCGCGGTTGGCGATGAGCACGGCGGTCAGCGGGGCGGGGGCGCGGGTCATGAGGGGTCCCTCGGGGTCGTCGTTCGGGGTGGCGGTGTCGGGTCGGACCGGGTCAGCGGCTGCCAGCCCGGCGGCCGCAGCGGAACCGGTCGCGGCCTCGGCACCGGCAGGGTCTTCGGAACCGGCAGTGCCTTCGGAACCGGTGGCGGCCTCTGGCCCGGCGGCGGCGAGCGGGGTGAGCGTGACGGGGTCCACGGGGGTGAACGTCACGGCGCTGCCGGGCGGGAGCTGGCCGGCGATGTCGAGGTCCTCGGCGACGACGGTGGCGATGACGGGGTAGCCGCCGGTCACCGGGTGGTCGGCGAGGAACAGCACGGGGTTCCCGTCGGGCGGCACCTGCACCGCACCGGTGATCATCCCCTCGCTCGCGAGCTCACCGTCGCGGGAGCGGGTGAGCGGCGCGGCGCCGTCCCCCGGCTCGAGGCGCAGGCCGATCCGGTTGGACCGGCCGCTGACCTGCCACGGGACCTGCGTGAAGCGGGCCTGCTCGGCGGCGTCGAACCAGTCGGCGCGCGGTCCCATGATGCAGCGCAGCACTGCCCGCTCACCGGTGACGCGCAGCGGGTTGGGTGCGGGTGCGGCGACCGCGGCGATCGCTCCGGTCTCCGGTTCGGGTGCGTCCGCAGGCGAGGTGCCCAGCGGGGTGGCGTTCACCGGGGCACCGGGCGCCGAGCCGGTCGTCGGTGCGGGCTCGCCGCCATTTCCGGCGCCGGCCGGTCGTGGCCGGTTGCGCACGCGCAGGGTGTCGCCGGTCCGGACCGGCTCGGGGCCGAGGCCGGAGAGCAGGTCGGTGGCGGCCGAGCCGAGTACGCGGTGGGCGGCGAATCCGCCGCGCACCGCGAGATAGGACCGCATGCCGAGGCGCGGGCCGCCGACCGTGAGCTCGTCGCCGGCCCGCAGCAGGAGCGGGTGGGCGAGCGGGTGCCGGCGCGGGTCCCCGGCTCCCGAGGCGCGGCCGGGCGCGACGGTCAGCGGCGCCTCGGCCCCGGTGACGGCGACGACGGTGTCGACGAGTGCGGTGACCCGCAGCCCGCCGATCGATTCGAGGACGGCGGAGGCTCCGCCGTTGCCGACGAGCCGGTTCGCCGTCCACGCCGAGGCGCGGTCGAGCACACCGGAGGAGGCCACACCGAGGTCACCGTAACCGGCCCGCCCGAGGTCCTCGATGAGGGTGAGCAGTCCGGCGTCCTCGACCCGGAGCACGGGTCGGCCGGGTGCCGCGGGCGCGGACGGGGCGACGGGCTGCGGGGGCGTCGCGGAGGCGTCCCCGCCGGGACGCGCCTCGGCGGGGGGCCCGCCGTTGTCGGATGATGCGGGCTCCGTGCCGCCCGGTGCCCCGACCCCCGCCTCGGCGGTGGGGCGCACGGCCCGGTAGCGCACGGTGTCGCCGGGGGCGATGAGAGCGGGAGGGTCGGCGGACTCGTCCCACATCGGGGTGTCGGTGCGGCCGATGAGCTGCCAACCGCCCGGGGTGCGCCGCGGGTACACGGCGGAGAACTCCCCGGCGAGCGCCACGGAGCCGGGCGGGACGGCGGTGCGCGGGGACTCTCGGCGGGGCACGTCCCAGCCGCCCGCGGCAGGGACGCAGTAGGTGAAGCCCGGCGCGAAGCCGCCGAAGGCACCCGTCCAGGTCTCCGCGGTGTGCTTCTCGACGAGCGCCTCCGGGCTGAGACCGAGGTGCTCGGCGAGCGGGGCGAGGTCCTCGCCGTCGTAGACGACGTCGAGGGTGATCTCCCGGCCGCCTGTCTGCGCGGAGGTCTCCGGCGCGAAGTCGCGCAGGAGCTCGAAGGCCCGGGTGGCGGCGTCCGGGGTGTGCGCGGTGAAGAGCAGAGTGGCGGCGGCGGCGACGATGCCGCGCTGTGCGAGCAGCGGGTCTGCGGTGAGGGCGGCGTGCCAGGCCATGACCGTGTCGAGGTCCGGGAGGTCGACGAGCACCGCACGGGTTCCGACCCGGTGGAGGGCCAGCGCGCCACCGGGTCCGGTCGAGCTCGGGTGGGTGCCGGGACTCGGCCCCGGACCGGAGGGGCTCAGGCCCCGGTCGGAGGGGCTCAGGCCCCGGTCGGAGGGGCTCAGGCCCCGGTCGGAGGGGCTCAGGCCCGGGTCGGAGTCTCCTGGCGGGGTCGGTCCGGCGGGGCTCATAGGAAGCTGCGGATTTCGATGCCGGCGTCCTGCAGGGCGCCGACGATGCGGCGGGCGAGCTCGACGGAGCCCGGGGAGTCGCCGTGCACGCATAGGGACTCCGCGTCGATGTCGATCGTGCTGCCGTCGCGGGCGAGGAGCGTGCGCTCCCGGGCGAGCTGCACGACGCGGGCGGCCACCGCGTCCGGGTCGCTGACCACGGCGTCGGATTCGCGGCGGGAGACGAGCGTGCCGTCGGGGTTGTAGTTCCTGTCCGCGAACGCCTCGCGCACGGCGCGCAGCCCGGCCTGCTCCGCCTTCTCGATCGCGACGGCACCGGGCAGCAGCAGCACGGGGAGCTCCTGGCTGAAGGCCCTGATCCCGTCGATGACAGCCTGCGCCTGCTCCTCGTGGTGGACGATCGTGTTGTAGAGCGCGCCGTGGGGCTTGACGTAGGTGACCGCGGTGCCCTTGGAGCGGGCCAGCGCGTCGAGGGCGCCGATCTGGTAGAGCACCTCGTCGGCGAGCTCGGCGGGATCCATGTCGATGAAGCGGCGGCCGAAGCCCGGGATGTCGCGGTAGCCCACGTGCGCGCCCACGGCGACCCCGCGTGCGGCGGCCGCCTCGACGGTGCGGGCGATGTCGTGCGGATCGCCGGAGTGGAAGCCGCAGGCGACGTTGGCGCTCGACACCACCTCGATGATCGCGGCGTCGTCGCTCACGGGATTGCCGCCGACGGATTCGCCCAGGTCGGAGTTCACATCGATGGCGGTCATGATCATCATCCCTCTCGTCGGGCGGTGAAGGCTGCCCGCGATTGTTGAACAATCCTAGCGCGGAATGAGGCGTGCGTCACGGGATCGGGTCACCGGCGCCGAGGTGCCGAGGTGCTCCATAGCCTGGAAGCTTGACCGCATCCCCACATGAATACCCGGACAGTCCTCGAGCGCATGCTCTACCTCGCGGTCCCGTTCGGGTTCTTGATCAGCGCCGGGCTCCTCGCGATCGCCTGCCGCTCGGCGTGGGCCGCGGTCGGCATCCACAGCGGCTTCCATGTGGCCTCGGCCATCAACCTCGCGCTCGGCCCCACCGCCGACGGGCCCGGCATGTGGCTCACCGCCGGCCCTGCACGTCATCGTCAGCGTGGTCGTCGCGCTGCTCATCCCCCGCAGCCGCTGGGCCGAGGCCGGGGAGCTCAGACCGTGCGGCCGTTGCACCTCATGAATACTCAAAACCCCCGGCGATCCTCTGATTCCAGAGAGTCTCGGGGGTCTTGCGAAAAACGCGGAGCCGGTGGGATTTGAACCCACGGTCCCCAATTCAAGGGACTCCACCTTAGCAGGGTGGTGCTTTCGGCCGCTCAGCCACGACTCCATCCGCCGCGACGCGCGCGACCGACACAAGACTACTCGACCCGGTCCCGAGGCGCCAAAGCGATCGCGGTACGGCCCGCCTTCTCCCGGGCTCCGACCGCTCCTCGATCCGCACCTCAGCCACTGCCTCACGCAGGACCGCACCTCCCGCACCGCGGCAGGGCACGACGGTGCCGCGCCTTACCGCGCCCGCACGTCCACCCCGCACCCACCGGGATTACACTGTTCCCACAGAGTCGGGCCGTACACTCGGGCTTCGACCATTGCACTGTTGTCGACCGTCGCACGTTCCCAGCCGGGTCGGGCTCCGCTGAGCCCCGCCCGCCGCGGGTGCCTCTCCGGCGGCGATCCAGCCCCACGAGGAGTCCGCACTTGGCGCAGAACGACACCGGGAGCCCCGACCAGCGCCCCGACGGCGACCCGTCGACTCCCGCCTCGTTCCGCGCATCCAAGCGCCCCCGCCTGCGCGGCGACTCCCAGGCCTCCGGGCGCCCGACCCTCTCCGGCTCGTCCACGCCCGAGGCGCGCCGCCGCTCGACGCAGGGCTCCCCCGCCCCTGCCGGCGGGTCCGATGCTCCGTCTGCGGCGTCACGGGACACCGCACCGAGCACTCCGCCGCCCCTGCCGGCAACCCGGCATGCCAACGCCCAGCGGCGTTCCGACTCCCCGCGCCACTCTACCCAGGTGAAGAAGAGGTGGCCCCGCAGCCCGGAGGCGAAGCGAGCCGCCGGTCCCGGCGCGGCCGCAGCTGCCGGCACTGCAGCCGGCGCCGGAGCTGCCGCTGGAACCGCTGCAGGTGCCACTGCGCAGGCCTCCGGCGCTGCCGTTGCCGGCAGTGCGGCAGGTCCTGCGGCAGCAGCCGCAGGCGCTGCTGCGGCCTCCCCCCGCCGCGCTGCCCGGGCGGCGGACGCAGCCGGTACCTCGCGAGCGGCCGGCACCTCGAGAGCAGCCGGCACCCCAGCCCCCCACTCACGCGACACCTCGCGGTCAGCACCGGATCGCGGCGACGCGTCCGCCCGAGCCCGCGGCACCTCGCGCACGGCTCCGCTGTCCGCGTCCCTCGCCGCGGCCGCCCGCGAGGAGAATCCGAGCCCGCGGCGCTCGAACCGGCGAGGCGACGGCTTCCCCCACATCGTCGGCTGGACCGCGCTCGGCACTCTGATCCCCGGCCTCGGCATCGTGCAGGCCCGCAGCTCGCGTCTCGGCTGGGGGCTCTTCATCGGCTTCTTCGGCGTCATCCTCGCCCTCATCGCCTACGTCATCTACCGCGGCCCGCTGCGGGCGGCGAGCCGGATCGTGTCGAGCCCCAACCTCCTCAACATCACCGCGGTGCTGCTCGCCGTCGCCGCAGTCGTGTGGCTTGTCGTCATCCTCCGCACCTACCGGGAGCAGCGCCGCGGCAGAGCCCTGCGCGCCGGCCAGAAGACGCTCGGCGCGATCCTCGTCACCTCCCTCGTCCTCTGCGTGGGGATCCCCCTTGTGGTCGGAGCGAGCTACGCCCGCGTACAGAGCGACACCGTGGCGAAGGTGTTCGGCAACACCGGCGCGGCCGTCGTCGACAAGGACGAGCTGTGGGCGGACACGCCTCGCATCAATGTCTTCCTCATCGGCAGGGACACCGGTGAAGGCCGCGAGGGCACCCGCCCCGACACCATGCTCATCGCCTCCATCGATACGCACTCCGGGGCCACCACGCTCATCTCCGTGCCCCGCAACCTCGGCCTGCCGATCTTCCCCGAGGGCTCGCAGCTCGCCTCGGTGTTCCCCGACGGATTCAACGCCTTCGGGTACTCGGAGAGCATGATCAACGCCGTGTGGACCTGGGCCGAGGAGTACCCCGAGCAGGTGGGCGACACCGGAGGTCTCGAACCCGGGATGTACGCGACCATGCAGGCGGTCGAGGGATCGCTCGGGCTCGAGCTCGACTACTGGGCCTCGGTGGACATGAAGGGATTCGAGGACGTCATCGATGCCATCGGCGGGGTCGAGATCGATGTCGAACGCCCGATCCCGATGGGCGGCGGCACCAGCCTCGCTACAGGTGTGAAGAACGAGGTCTTCGACTGGATCGCTCCCGGCCCGCAGACGCTCGACGGGTTCCGGGCGCTCTGGTACGTCCGCTCGCGCGAGGGCAGCGACAACTACGACCGGATGTGCCGCCAGCAGCGCATGCTCAAGACGACGATCGCCCAGATCGACCCGCAGGAGATCGCCGTCGCCTACCCGCGGCTCGCCGGCAGCGCGGGAAAGAACATCGCCACGAGCATCCCGCAGGAGCAGGTCAACGCCTTCATCGAGCTGGCGGTCGCGATGCAGCAGTCGGAGATCAAGTCCGCCCAGATCAACAACGACGTCGTCAACACCACACAGCCGGATTTCGACACCCTCCACCAATGGGTGCAGGATCAGGTCGATCCTCAGGAGCCGAGCCAGGCCGAGGAGGACGCCGCTGAACCGGCTCCGGAGGAGACGGAGACGCCGAAGGAGACGGAGACGCCGGAGGAGACCCCTGAACCCACCGAGGAGCCGCCCCCCGGTGTCGAGGACTCCGCCGGCAAGTGCTTCCCGAAGGGTTACGAGCCCGGCGACCCGTGGCCGGGGTATCCGGGGAACCCCGACGCCCCCGCGGGCACCGAGCAGGGAACGGGTGCGGGCGCCGGCACCGGAGCCGGTCAGTGACGGACGAGGCGCCCTACCGGATCGCGATCATCGGCGCCGGGCCGCGCGGCCTGAGCGTGTACGAGCGGCTCGTCGCTCTCGCCTCGGCGAAGGGCCCCGAGGCGCTCGCGCAGCGCCCCCTCGAGATCCACCTCGTCGACCCGTTCCCTCCGGGACCCGGCATCGTGTGGCGCACCGACCAGGAACCGAACCTGCTGATGAACACGACGATCGGCGAGCAGACCGTGTTCCCCGACCCGAGCTGCCGGGTGTCGCCGGACTCCACCGGTCCGGACATGGGCACGTGGTACCGCGAGCGCGGCGGGACGGCCGACCCGGCGAGCACCTTCGGCTCCCGGGCGCTCTACGGCGAGTACCTCGAGTGGTCCTACGAGCACATCCGCACCTCCGCCCCGGCCCATGTCACCACGATCCACCACCCGCAGCGGGCCACCGCGATCGTCGAGCCCGCGGGGATCGATCCGGCCGGCGCCGAGGTGCGCGATCGGACCCAGCTCGTGCGCCTGACCGACACCACCACGATCGCCGCCGACGCCGTGGTCCTGGCCGTCGGCCACATCCCCTCCGAGCTCGCCGACGAGCGTGCCGCCTTCGCCCGGTTCGCGCGCTCGGGCCGCCTGACCTACCTTCCCCCGGGTCTGCCCGCCGAGGCGCCCGTCGACCGCCTGGCTCCCGGTGAGCGTGTGATCTTCCGCGGCTTCGGACTCAACTACTTCGACCTGCAGACGATGCTCACCGTCGGCCGCGGCGGCCGGTTCGAACCGCGGGAGCCGGCCCGCGCCGGGAGCACGGGCGCCGGCGATGCCGGGGATACCGAGGATAACGGGAATGACGGGAACGACGCCTCGGGCTCCGGCGCGGCACCCGGCGCACTCGTCTACATCCCCAGCGGCCGCGAACCGATCCTCGTCCCGTCCTCGCGCCGCGGGGTGCCCTACCGGAGCAAGCCGATCACCCCGGCCCATCCGCTCGCCGACCACCGGCTGCGCGCCTTCACCCCGGAGAACGTCGCACGCCTGGCCGGCCCTGAGGAGGCGCTGCTCTTCAACGACCAGCTGTGGCCGCTCATCCTCGCCGACCTCCGCCACGCCTGGTACTCCGCGCTCGCGCGCTCCGAGCCGCAGGCGTTCGCCACCGACCCCGGCCGCGTCACCGAGGCGCTCGCCGAGGGCGTCGACCGGCATCTGAGCCGCCGCGCCGCCGCCGAGGTCCGCGAATCCGATCACCGCCCCGGCCGCCTGACGAGTGCGTCACCGGCCTGGTCGGCGATCGAGCGCGAGGTCCTCGCCGATCCGTCCCGCGCCCTCGACCTCCACGAGCTGCTCCGTCCCCTCGAGGGCGCGCGGTTCGCCTCCCGCTCGGGCGGGCACGGCTCCCTCACCGAGTGGATGCTCGACTTCCTGCGGGCGGACCTCGCCGCGGCGCACCTCGGCCCCGAGCGCTCCCCGGAGAAGGCGCTGTTCGCCGTACTGTGGGCCGCGCGCGCCTATCTCAAGGAGCTCGTCGCCGCCGGCCGGATCGCACGGGAGAGCTTCGTCGCGGAGGTGCGCGGCTGGTTCGAGGACTTCGTGTCCGGCATCTGCGACGGTCCGCCGCCGCAGCGCTACGCGGAGCTCATCGCGCTCACCGAAGCCGGGCTCGTCGAATTCGTCGGGCCCGAGGTGCGGATCACCACCTCGCGCGCGGACGAGCAGGCGGTCTTCCGCGCCGTCTCGCCGGCCGTCGACGCCCCGGTGACGGCCTCCGCTCTGGTCGATGCCGCCTCGCCGGCCAACCAGATGCGCTACGCCGCCGACCCGCTGATCTCCGGGATGCTCGAGCGCGGTCAGCTGGCGGTGGCGACGCACGAGGATTCCAGCGGACGGGTGCAGCCGCTCAGCGGCATCGCCGTCGCAGGGCCCTCCCACCGCACCGTCGATGAGCACGGTCGGGTGCACCCGCACCGGTACTGCCTGTCGATCCAGCTCTCGGCCGTGCAGCTGGGGCTGGCGATCGCGGCGAACCCGGGACGGCGGGCGCAGTCGCTCGTCGACGCCCACCGGATCGCCGAGGATGTCCTCGCGTCCGCCCGCAGCTGAGGCGCACGGCGCCAGACCGGTCGGGGGCCTGCGGGAGCGGGGCTGCGCCTGAGCAGCCCGGCCGCATCTGAGCATCATTGCAGAACTGCAGAACTGCAGAACTGCAGCATCTGAGGCTCTTCGCAGTCGTCGACCTGCCGTTACCGCTCGAACTGCCACTTCTGCTCGGTCTGACCATCGACCTGCCACTTGTGCTCGATAATCCGGGTCGTATCGGAGCACAGATGGTAGGTCGACGAACGCGTCGAGCACAGATGGCAGGTCGATGACGCGGGCACTGCCGCCCCGAGCACTGATGTCCCGGAGACGATCGCTCTGAGCACTGTCACTCCCGGTCACGACCGCGTGAGACCTCGATATCCGAAGGTTCCGCTCTCAGGAACCTTCGGATATCGAGGTGTCAGGCGGGGACGAGGCGGGAGGCCTGGCCGGCCGTGAGCGTCCGCTTCCGGGCCACCGCGATGATCGCCGCGCCGGTGCCGATGACGAACCAGCCGAACAGTCCGGCCCACGCCGCCCCCAGGCCCGGCGCTCCGGTGGCGATCGCGGTGACCCCGTCGAAGGCCGGGGTGAGCGGCAGGAACGGTGCCACGGCCTGGAAGAAGTCCGGCGTCGCACCGAGCGCCCGGCCGGCGACGGCGAGCACGACGAGCGCCACCGACACGAAGCGACCGACCCCGCCGAACCAGGCGACGAGCGCGTAGTTCACCACCATGAATACGATCCCGGCGAACATCGCGAGCACGAGCAGCGCGGTGAGATCGAAGAAGTGGAGCTCGAGCACGATCTGCCCGACGAACGTGAGGATCACCGCCTGGATGACCGCCACGAGCAGCCCCGGCAGCAGGCCCCGGGCCATGATCGCCCACGACGGCTTCGGGGAGGTCACGGCGGTCGCCGACACGGCGCGCACGACGGTGTAGGTGATGAGCGCACCCAGCCACAGCGCCATGACGAGCAGCAGCGCGATCGTCGAGGCCGGCGAGATCGAGCCCAGCAGCCCGTCGTCGGCGGCGACCGGCTCGGACACCGCTTCGGCGAGCGCATCGCGCTCGGGCGCGGTGTAGGACGGGATCTGGTCCTTGCCCTCGTCGAGGCCGTCGGCGAGCTGGCGGGTGCCCTCGGCGAGCTCGCCGGTGCCCTCGTCGAGCTCCGTCAGACCGGTCGCCAGGTCGCCGGCTCCGGTGGACAGCTGGCCCACCCCGTCGGTGTAGGCGCTGAGCCCGGTGGTGAACTCCCCGGCCCCGGCGGACAGCTCGTCGGCGCCGTCGGCGAGCTGACCGGTGCCGTCGGCCAGCTGCCGGGCGCCCGAGGCGAGCTCACCCGTGCCGTCGGCCAGCTGGTCGGTGCCGTCGGCGAGCCGAGAGGCGCCGTCGGCCGAGGCGCCGATCCCGTCGCTCAGGTCCCCCATGCCGTCGGCGAGCTGGTCGGTGCCGTCGGCCAGGCCCGAGGCGCCCTCGCGGAGCTGCCGGGAGCCGTCGAGGAGCTCATCGGAGCGGTCGGTGAACTCGGCGAGGCCCTCGACGAGCCCGGTGAGCGCGGTGCCGAGTCCGGAGGCGAGCTCCTGCACCCCGTCGTCGAGCTGGGAGGCCCCGTCCTCGAGCTCGTCGAGCCCGGAGTTGATCGACTGCCCGGTCCGCGGGTCCTGCTGATCGAGTCCCGCCGAAGCGCCCTCGAGCGCGCCGGCGGTGCCGGAGAGCAGACCGGTGACGAAGGCGCGCTCCGTCCCGGCGCACACCTCGGCCGGTGTGCCCTTGGGGCACAGCTGGGCGCGGGTGGCCTGCGCCTCGGACTTGGTCATGAGACCGGCGGCGACGAGGTCGTCGAGCTTCTCCGCGGAGCCGGCGAGGTTCCCGGCGGCCGCCGCCTGGTCGTCGAGGCCCTGCTGGTACTCCCCGAGCCCGTCGTTGATCCCGGCGATTCCGTCGGCGAGCTGCGAGGAGCCGTCGGAGAGCTCGTCGAGGCCGTCCGTGAGGTCCTCGATCGACCCGTCCTCACCACCGGTGTCGAACTCGCCGAGCTGGCGGACGAGCTCATCGATGCCGCCGGTGTACTCGTCGACGCCCTCGGACAGCTGGGAGGCGCCGTCGGCGAGCTGCCGGGTCTGATCCGGCAGGTCCGCGGTCTGATCCCGCATCTGGCCGAGCCCGTCGGACAGCTCATCAGCGCCATCGGCGAGCTCACCGGCGCCCCCGGCGAGCTCTTCGGTGCCGTCGGCGAGCTCGTTCGCACCGCCGGACAGCTCACGTGCTCCGGTGGCGAGGCCGCCCGCGCCGTCGGCGATCCCGTTCGCCCCTTCGACCAGCGGGCCAGAGCCGGCGTCGAGCTGCTCGGCGCCGTCGGCGAACGCGGTCGCGCCCTCGGCGGCGTCCCCGGTGCCCTCGGAGAGCTGCTCGGTGCCGTCGGCGATCTCGCCGGCGGCGTCGGCGACCTCGCGGAACTGCTCGCCTATGTCGTTGAAGCCCAGGTAGATCTTGTCGAGGTACTGGGAGGTGAAGCCGGTGTTGAACTGGGTCCGGGCGACCTCGGCGATCGCCTGCCCGATCGTCGCGTCGGCGAGCGGGGACACCTGGGAGGAGGTGACGTCGATGGTCGCCTGGCGGGCGAGCAGCGGGTCGTCCTCGCCGCTCGACATCACGGCGCGGGAGAACCCCTCGGGGATCGTGATGACGGCGGCGTACTCGCCGCTGGCCAGGCCGTCGGCGGCATCCGCGTCGTCGGACAGCACCCATTCGAGGTTGTCCTCCTCGGAGTCGACGAGCCCGGCGGACAGCTGCCGGCCGAGCGGCACGGTCTTACCGTCGACCTCGGCGCCCTCGTCGTTGTTGACGACCGCGGCGCGCACGGAGTCGAGCCGGTCGTTCGCCTGCCAGGCGGCGAACACGAACCCGGCGGCGATGATCACCGGGACGAGGATGAGTCCCAGGATCGAGATCCAGGTGACGGGACGGCCGGTGTCGGCGCGTTCGAACAGTGCCATCAGCGGGTTCCTCCGATGAGTTGCGTGTGGTCGGTGTCGCCCCGGGGGCCGTCTGCCGGTCCCGCGTCCCCGGGGTCGGCGGGACGGCCGCCGGCCGGTCCGGATCCTCCGCGGCCGGGGGACGCACTGGGAGCGGAGACCGGAGCGCGGCGGTGGTCGTCGAGGTCGAGGAAGGTGTACGAGGTGCGTGCCGGGACCATCCAGTCCGCCTGTGGGTGGCTGACCGCGAGCACGACGGCGGAACCGGCGTCCACTGCTGCGGCGACGAGCGCGGTGACGAGGCTCGCGGACTCCGGATCCGCGGGCTGGTCGGCGCGATCGACGACGAGCAGCGCGGGCGGGTCCTGGGCGAGTGCGCGCAGGCGGGCCGGGCCGGCGGTGAGTGCGGGGTCGGCGGCGCTCACGACGATGAGCGGGGTGCGGGAGCGGACTCGGCCGGCCTGCTCGGGCATGACCTCGCGGCCGATCTTGAGCTCGCCGCGGTCGAGCGGCAGCCGGCCGGACAGTGCGAGGAGCAGGTGGCCGGACCCGCGGCCGGTGGCGACGAGCACCTCGCCGGGTAGGAGCGCGACGTCGATGCCGTCGAACAGCGGGCCGGAACCGGCCCCGGCGGCGTCGAGTCCCAGCCCTTCGCCGTACACCCGGTACGGGGAGTCCGGCTGCGGCCAGTCGCGCAGCGCCACCTGGTGGAAGAGCCCTTCGCCCTCGACGTCGAAGTGGGGCATGATCCGCTCGAGCCACTTCGGCAGCCACCACGCATGCTTTCCGAGGAGCGCCATGACGGCAGGGACGAGGGTCATGCGGACGATGAACGCGTCGACGAACACGCCCACGGCGAGCGCGAGCGCGATCGACTTGATGCCCGCCTCGCCCACGGGCACGAAGGCGCCGAACACCGAGATCATGATGACCGCGGCCGCGGTGACGACGCTCGCCGAGCCGAGGAAGCCCTTGCGGACTGCCTCACGTGCGCCCGCGCCGTGGACGTAGGCCTCGCGCATGCCGGAGACGAGGAACAGCTCGTAGTCCATCGCGAGGCCGAACAGGATGCCCATGAGGATGATCGGAAGGAAGCTGATGACCGGTCCGGTCTGCGCGATGCCCATGGCCGACGACAGCCACCCGTCGTGGAACACGAGGACGACGGCGCCGAACGCGGTGACGACGCTGAGCAGGTAGCCCACGGTCGCCTTGATCGGCACCCAGATCGAGCGGAACACCATGGTCAGCAGGATGACGGAGAGGCCGACGACGAAGATGCCGAAGGGCAGCAGAGCCTTGCCGAGCTGGTCGGACACGTCGATCGCGACGGCGGTGTAGCCGGTGACCGCGGTGTCGAAGCCGTAGTCGTCCTCGATCTGCGGGGCGAGACCCCGAAGGTCCTCGACGACCTGGTTGGTGCGGTGGTCGTCGGGCGCGAACTCGGGGATGATCTGCACGATCCCGGTGTCGGCGGTCCGGTTGGGGGTGGCCATGACGACGGAGTGGACGCCGTCGACGGCCTCGATGTCCTCGGCCAGGGACTCCATGTCGCCGAGCGGGTCGGTGGAGGAGATGATGCCGGCCGTCATGACGAGCGGGCCGTTGAAGCCGGGCCCGAAGTTCTCCTCGATGAGGTCGTAGCTCTCCTTCGCGGGCGTCCCGGCCTCCGCCCCGCCGTTGTTCGGCAGGGCGAGCTCGAGGCGCTGGGCGGGAATCGCGAAGAGGCCCAGGCCGACGATGATGATGACGACGGTGAGCGCCGGGACCTTCGTCGCGACGGTCTCCCAGGCGCCGAACAGCCGCCGGTCGAGGCGCGGCTTCTCGGTGCCGTCGCGGCGCGCCTTCCCGGGCTTGGGCCGCAGCTTCTCCCCGCCGAAGCCGAGCAGGGCCGGGACCAGGGTGACGGCGATGAAGACGGCGATCGCGACGGTGATCGCTGCGGCCACGCCCAGCACGGTGAGGAAGGGGATGCCGGCGACGCTGAGGCCGACGAGCGCGATGATCACCGTGGTGCCGGCGAACACGACGGCCGAGCCCGAGGTGGCCGTCGCCCGGGCGGCGGCCTCCTCCGCGGAGTGCCCGTCTGCCATGAGGTCGCGGGCCCGGTAGATGATGAAGAGCGCGTAGTCGATGCCGACGGCGAGGCCGAGCATGAGGGCGAGCATCGGGGTCGTCGAGTTCACCACGAAGAAGCCGGTGGCGAGCACGATGAGGACCATGCCGATCGCGACGCCGAGGATCGCGGTGACGAGAGGCATGCCGGCGGCCCGCAGCGAGCCGAGGGTGAAGAGGAGGACGACGAAGGCGACGACGACGCCGATGGCCTCGACCCATGACAGGTGCACCCCGGTGACGCCGAACAGCTCACCGCCCGGGGAGGCCTGGGTGCCCTCGGGCAGGTCCGCGACGAGGGCGTCGGTGGCCTCGGCGAGGGCGTCCTTGACCGGGTCGCCGAGCTCGGCGACCGCGCCGTCGTACTGGATGTTGACGAGCGCGGCCCGGTCGTCGTCGGAGATCACGCCCTCGAGTCCGTCCATGAACGGCGAGGTCGCTGAGTTGACGGAGTCGAGTTCGCCGAGGTCGTCGGCGAAGTCCTCGAGGGCGCTGCGGTAGGGCTCGGCGGTGATGTCGTCCCCTTCGGCGGCGACGACGACCACCTGCGCGGCGGTGCCGCTGACCTCGGGGAAGGTGAGGGCGAGCGAGTCGAGTGCCTGCTGCGACTCTGAGCCGGGCAGGGTGAAGTCGTCGTCGAAGTCACCGGCGAGCAGGCCGGCGAGGCCGCCGAGCACGACGAGCAGGGCCACCCAGATCGCGGCGACGGTCTTCCGGCGCCGGAACGCGGCCAGCCCGAGTTCGTAGAGAAAAGAGGACACGACACCACTCTCGATACGGAAATGTATTGGATACAGTTGTGTATTATTCTGGGCCGGAGGCCGGATGGCAAATGGACCGAGCAACAAGGACGTGAGGAATCGATGAACACCGTGGACCGCTGCGAGGCCGCCCCCGCAGCACAGTCCGCGCAGCCCCCCGGCGACGGCTCGTCCGTCGTTGCGGCGGCAGCTGCCCCGGCACCCGCCGCCGAGTCGATCTCACCGCGTCGGCTGCGCACGCGGACCAAGCTCATCGAGGCCGCGATCCCGTTGCTCGTCGCCAAGGGCGTCGCGGGCACCTCGATCAAGGAGTTCGCCGAGGCCGCCGGGATGACGCGCGGCGCCTTCTACTCGAATTTCGCCTCCCGTGACGCGCTCGTCCTCGCCGTGTGCGACTCCGGGATCAAGCGTGCCATGGACCGCGTGAACGAGGCCGCCGAGTCCGGTCTTGACGAGGTCGCCGATTCGATCGGCACCGCGGACCCGCAGCGCCTCATGGAGCTCGCTCTGGAACGCTTCTTCATCGAATACCCGGAATCGGTCGACTGGGTGCTCGCCGAACGCGAGATCCACCTCCACGCCCTGCGCGTCCCCGAGCTGCTCGACAAGTACGAGGAGCTGCTCGCCGCCTATTTCCAACAGTTCGCCGCGGTCATCGATACAGTGCTCGACCGGCTGGGCGGTCGCACGACGATCCCGGCGGCCGCTCTCGTCGAGCTCCTCGCGGTGGTCGTCAAGGAGGCCTCGGTGAAAGCGATCCCGGAGTGGCCCGGCACCGGCCCGCTGATCATCGACCCGCAGCCGACCTTCCGGATCCTCCGGGCGTTCGTCGTCTTCGACTGAGCACTCGTGCACTCGTCCCTGCCCACGCTCCCCTGAGTGTGCTCCGCTGAGTGCGCTCCCCCGCCAGGCCCCGGACGGGCTTTTGGCCACTAGGGTGGTGGGCATGACCGACGCGAACCCCACCGACCCGAACCCCACCGCCCAGGGCTCAGCTGGCCCTGAGCCTGCGGTCCAGGACCCTGCGACTGTGAGCACGCCCGACACGAGCGAGGCGGCCGGAGGCGCCGCGCCCAGCACGGCCGACGCCGAGGCGAAGCGCGCCGAGTTCCGCGCCTTCCTGTCCAACATGCCCGTCAAGCTGGGCTCGTTCGTCGAGGCCGTCCTGCCGCGTGCGATCACCGTCGGTGAGGACGGCGAGGAGAGGGAGTTCCGCAAGGACTTCTCCCCGGCCTCCCTGCCGTGGGTCGAAACGTTCGCGCTCACTCGCCTGCCCTCCCCGGCGGCCGTCGCGGCCGCGGAGAACCAGCCGTTCTCCGAAGGGCTCGTCCGCTACGTCGGCGAGACCCTGCTCCGCACGGTGGGCGGCACCTGGGACATCGACCCGGACGGTGGGACCGGCCATGGGATGCCCTTCATCCGGCCGGATTCGCCGGCCGGGGAGGCCGCCGGAACCCCGATCTCGCTCGTCGGACTCCTCATGACCGCGGTGCAGGAGCGCCGCGGCGACACCTTCGTCACCGCGCTGGCGAACGCGCTCGCGGAGTTCGGCGAGCAGGGCACGCCGAACCGCTCGAGCACGGGCATCGACCTCTCGGCCGGCGGGGAGCGCCCCTCGCAAGCGGAGCAGGACCACCTCGACGCCTTCCTCGGCGGGGTCGAGCCGGTCATCGCCGCGTGGATCCACGAGCAGGGCGGCGGGATGGAGGCCTGGGCGTACGGCCGTGCAGCGCTCGAGCGCCTCACAGCGGACCTGCGGGAGCGCTACTCCGATGCGGAGGCGATGACCGGCCAGGACGAGCAGGCCTACCTGGCCGGTGCGGTGCGCTACGTCGGCGAGGTGATCCGGCGGGCAGGGTTCGGCACGTGGCGATTCGCGGCCGAGGTCCCTGCCGACGACCCCCGTTCGGGCCAGCCGTTCGTCCGGTTCGCCGGCGGCGATGCCGACGGCGGCGCGGAGGGCTTCGATGTCGTGCCGTGGCAGCTCATCCGGGACGCCCTCACCGACGATGACGCCCTCGTGGCCGCGTACGACCGGGCTGCGGCGACGGTCTAGCCCGGAGCGGTCGCCCCCGCGTCACTTCGTGGGACGGCATGACCGATGCCGGGCAGTCCGAGAGCGCCGGCGGCATCCCCCGCCGGCTCAGCGCACCCTCAGATCTCCGGGTGGCGCAGGTGGTGGCCGGTCGCGGCCTCGAAGGCGTGTGCGACGCGCAGCAGGTCGACGTCCCGGCCGGGGGCGGCGACGATCTGGATGCCGACCGGCAGCCCGGAGGCGGTGAAACCTGCCGGCACGGAGATCGCCGGGCACCCGGTGGCGGAGATCAGGGTCGCCGAGCGCATCCAGTCGAGGTAGGTCTCGAAGGGCACCCCCTCGATCTCGGTGGGGTACTCGATCCCCGCGTCGAAGGGCAGCACCTGCGCCATCGTGGTGACGAGGATGTCGTGCTCGGTGAAGTACTCCGCCACGTCCTCCCGCAGCCGCGCGCGCGCCCGGTCCTTGGAGATGATCTCGTCCGCGGTGAGCGCGAGCCCGCGCTCGGTGTTCCACACCACGGCCTCCTTGATGTCCGCACGCCGGGACCGCACGAGTTCGCCCCAGTTCAGCGCGAAGTCGTAGGCCCGCTGGGTGTCGAACACCTCGTCGGCGTCGTCGAGCCGGATGCACGCCTCGCTCATCTGCGCCCCGAGCTCCTCGAACACCGGGCCCGCGGCTCGCACGATGTCGAGCACTGCCGACTCGACCCTGACGCGCCCCGCGAAATCGGGGGCGAAGCCCACCCGGAGTCCGTCGAGGTCGGGCTCGTACCGGGCACCGAGCCGGAACTCGGGCAGGTCGAACACCGTTCCGGGCTCGTCGATCGATCCGGGTCCGCGCGGGTCGGGCCCGCACGCGGCCTGCATGAGGAGCGCGACGTCGCCCACGGTGCGCGCCATGAAGCCCGATTGCGAGAGCCAGGACCATGGGTCCTGCGGTGGCACGTGCGGGAGCCGGCCGTTCGTCGGGCGCAGACCGACGACGTTGTTGAAGGACCCGGGGATCCGCAGCGATCCGCCCATGTCGGAGCCGTCTCCCGAGGCCTGGATACCGGCGGCGATCACCGCGCCCACGCCACCGGAGGAGCCGGCCGCCGACCGGGACGGGTCGTAGGGGTTGACCGTCGTGCCGAACAGCGGGTTGAAGGTGTGGGAGCCCGCGGCGAACTCCGGGACGTTGGTCTTGCCCGTGGTGTTCACCCCCGCGGCTCGGAGCCGGGCGATGACGAGCGAGTCGGCATCCGGCACGTTGTCGGCGAACACCGGCGAACCGAAGGTCGTGCGCATCCCCTCCGTGCTGTGCGTGTCCTTGTGCGTCATCGGCACCCCGTGGAGCAGCGGCAGCCGCTCACCGGCGGCGTAGGCGCGGTCGGCCTCCACCGCCCGGGCGAGCGCGGCCTCGGCGTCGAGGGTGACGACGGCATTGATGGTGGGGTTCACCTCGGCGATCCGCTCGAGATGGTCGTCGGCGGCGTCGACGGCGCTGAGCTCACCGGTGCCGATGAGGTGGGCGAGTTCTCGGGTGGACAGCCAGGTGAGCTCACTGGTCATTGTGCGCCTTCCTTCGGAGCGGGTTATCGTTCGCGAGTGGAGCCGGGGCGCCTCAGCGGGAGCCGAGGTGCCCGAGGAGTGCGGTGAGAGCCGCGCGCACCCCCGTGCCGAGCGTGGTCTCGACCTCGTCGGGACCGAAGAACGGGGAGTGATTGCTCAGCACCTCCTCGGGGTCGTCGACCTTCGCCTGCGAATAGCCGCCGAAGAACCAGAATACGTACGGCACGTCGATCGCGTCGCCGAACCGCCCGAAATCCTCCGACCCGGTGACCGGCGGGGTGACGTTGACCGCGTCCTCGCCGAGCTCGTCGCCGAGTGCACGGATGAGCGAGGCGGTGAGGTCCGGGTCGTTGTCCACGGGCGGGAAGCCGTACATCGGGCGGATCTCCGGGGCGGGCGCCCCGGAAGCCTGCGCCTCGGCGGTGATGATGCGCTCGACGGCGGTCAGCACCGTCTCCCGGACGGCCTCATCGTAGGTGCGGATGTTGATGGTGAAGCGGGCGCTGCTCGGGATGATGTTCTCCTTGAGCCCGCCGTTGAACACGCCGATCGTGAGCACCGCGGAGTCCCGCCCGGAGATCTCCCGGGACACGATCGTCTGCAGGCGGGTGATCATGAAGGCTCCGAGCACGATCGGATCGACCGCGTTCTCCGGCTGCGAGCCGTGCGCCTGCTGCCCGTGGACGATGACCTCGAGGGAGTCGGCCATCGCCATCGCCGTGCCCGAGGTGATGTTGACGGTGCCGGCCACGCCGGGCCACACGTGCTGGCCGTAGATCGCGTCCGGGCGGGGCACCCGGTCCCAGATCCCGTCCTCGAGCATCGCCGCAGCACCCGCGCTCGTCTCCTCGCCCGGCTGGAAGATCATGATCGCGGTGCCGGACCAGCGGTCCCGGTGCTCGGTCAGGAGCTTCGCAGCACCCAGGCCGGAGGTGATGTGGGTGTCGTGGCCGCAGCCGTGCATGACCGGGGTCTCGGTGCCGTCCGGCAGGGTCCCCGTCGCCTCCGATGAGTAGGGCAGCCCGGTCTGCTCGGCGATCGGGAGGCCGTCGGTATCGGCGCGGAAGGCGACGACGGGCCCTTCGCCGTTCTCGATCACGGCGACGACCCCGGTCCCGCCGCAGCGGAACGGCTCGAGGCCGTACGAGCGCAGGTGCTCCTCGATGGCGTCGGCCGTGCGGTGCTCCTGCATCGAGAGCTCCGGGTGCCGGTGGAAGTGCTGATACATCTCCACGAGCGCCGGGATCTCGGCGTCGAGCGCGGAGCGGAAGGTGGGATCGAGTGCCATGGGGTCTCCTTGGAGTCGGCGTGTGGCCAGCGTATCGGGTGAGTCGTGTCAGTTGATATGAGCGGTGTCAGAGCTGCTGCGGACCTTGCGGTCCCGCGCGTACCAGGTGATGACGATCGTGGCGATGACTGCGATGGCCGTGGCGAAGGACTTCACGAGCGGTGGGCTGAACGGCACGATGAGCAGGACCACCACGGCCGAGACGACGAGAGCGATGATCGTCGCACGCACCTGGTTGAGCGTCGCGATGAGCTGAACGGTCACGCCGCCGAGGATCGCGGGCAGGATGTACAGCCGCGCGACCTCGGTGATCGGCTCCGGGGTGATCGAGACCAGCCAGGTGCCGAGCAGGCCGACGAGCACGAGCATGGAGAGCACATGCACCACGGCGGCACCGCAGATCGCGGCGGTCGCTGAGTACGAGGCCTTTCGAGTTCCCGGTTCGGCTCCGATGGTCGACTGGGCGACGATCGCCGACGGCACGAGCTTGTTGGAGATGTTGCCGATCATGAACGCCTGGTACATCCCGGCAGGACCGAGGATGGGGAAGTACGTCACGGGTTCGACCACCCAGAACACGCCGTAGACGGCGGCCACCGCGATGAAGGCGGTGACGATATGCGACACCTCGATACCGAGGTCGGTCGAGAAATAGAGATAGAACGGCACTGCGGTGGCCAGCAGAAGGCAGGCCACCATCGTGACATTGCCCCACAGATAGGTCGTCTTGGAGTAGTTGCGATGCAGCGCTTCGAGATCCGGGGCGGCAGTCGTCATGATGGTTCTCCTTACTCGATGCTCACGCAGCGCCGAAACCGGCGTGGTGGACGGCGTAGGCGGCGATCAGACCACCGACGATTGCGATTCCCAGCGCCCATTCCCGCAACCAGGCCTGGGACAGGACGCGCGCGAGCACCAGGCAGATCGCCATGACGATGGCGGAGGCGACCACTGCCGCGATGTGCGCAAGGGATTTGGGGATCTCCGTGATCGTCAGAGCCGCGAAGGCTGCGAGCAGAGCCGCTGCGGGCACGATCGACATGAGCGCAGGATTGACCCGGGAGAGCGCGTCGCTCCCCTTGCCGAGCAGCGGGGTGAGCACGAGCGTGCTGATCTGCCACATCGCCCCCGACAGGCTCATCGCCATGAGTGCGACGACGAACACGGCCTGGGTGTAGCCCTCCCCGCCGAGTTCGGCCCCCATCGTTCCTGCTGCCAGGGAGGCCGAGGCGGTCTCGGTGGCAGCGGAACCGATGAGTCCGATCCGGACGAGCACGGGCGGGGTCCCGAACAGCGGGAGCAGTGCCACGGAGACCAGCACGACGGCCAGTGACGGTCCGATTGCGGCGACGCCGCCGGCCCGGAAGGAGGCGTTGACCTCCGCCTGGCTCATGTCCGCCGCCTGAGCGTTGCGTTTGACCGCGAGCATGTAGATCGCGGACTGGATCAGGATGACGGCGAACACGGCCGCGGCCAGCACCCACAGGAGCGGCGCATTGGCGATGATGCCGATGTCAGTCGAATTGGCCTGGGCGACTACCATCGGCAGCTCCTCGAATTCAGATCACAGTGGGGAACGGATTGACGCCTCGACCATAGCAATCTGTGACGCCGATCACGTGAACGCCGTGTTTCAGACCGTGATCGTGCCCTTGAGGCAGACCGTTCCCTCGGGATCGACCGCGCCGACCTCGTAGGTGCCCTCGCCGGTCTCGCGACCGACGTAGGCGACGGGGGTGTTGTCGAAGATCGGCTTGCGCGCCTGGAACGCGAAGGTCTTGAGCTCTACGCCCGGGTGGTTGCGCATGAAAGCGTCGACCATGAGGGTCGCCGACAGCGGGCCGTGGACCACCAGGCCCGGGTAGCCCTCCTCGTTCAGGCAATAGTCCCGGTCGTAGTGGATGCGGTGGGCGTTGAAGGTCAGCGCCGAATAGCGGAACAGCTGGGTCTCGGTGGGGCGCACCACATAGGAGTAGTCCCAGTCCGAGGTGTCGGCCGGCGCGAGCGCGGCGCGCTCGGCCGCCGACTGCTCGGGAGCCCGCTGGGTGGGGGCGGCCTCCCGGTAGACGATCGTCTGCACGTCGGTGACCGCGAGCTCGCCGGCGGCGAAGATCTCGTGGTCGACGGTGAGGAACACGAGGTCGCCGGAGCGCCCCGACTTGTGGACGACGTTCTTGATGGTCTGGACCTCGCGCAGCGGGTCCCCCACCGCGATCGGCCGGTGGAAGGTGACGTCGGAGCCGGCCCACATGCGCCTCGGGAACGGGATCGGCGGGAGGAACCCGCCCTTGTGCGGGTGGCCGTCCGCGGCGAGCTCGTGCTGCGGGGCATCCGGGGTGAAGTGGAGCCAGTAGCCGACCGGGAACAGCTGACCGCCCCAGGGGTCGGAGTCGTAGTCGAGGATGGCGCGCAGCCCGGCGGACTTGGCCGGAGTGGCGAGGTCCTCGAGGCTCTGGGATCGGCCGATCCACTCCTGCAGCTGGGCGATGTCGACGGTCTCGCTCATCGGGGCTCCTTCGGGTGTGCGGGCTCGTGGGGTGAGCAGGGCGGTTCCAGCAGTCGAGCCCAGCCTACTCAGTGCCGCTGACGCTGTGCAGACCCGTGCACGGAGCGCGCGTGCCAGGGGCACTGCTTTCTCACAACTGATCTTGAGGTTTCGTGCATAGGGTCGAGGTGCAGGGTCGACCAGGAGGGTCGGTCCGACGACCGAAGGAGCTGCATATGGGACTCGGTGACAAGATCTCCAACAAGGCCGACGAGATGGCCGGCAAGACCAAGGCCGGAGTCGGCGACGCCTCTGACGACCAGTCGCTCAAGAACGAGGGGCACGCGCAGGAATCGGGCGCGAACCTCAAGCAGGCCGGCGAGAAGGTCAAGGACGCCTTCAAGAAGTAAGGCCCGCACGAGCGCACCGGAGCCCCGTCGTCCGCAGGGACGGCGGGGCTCTGCCGTGCCCGAGCAGGCCGGTAGTCTGGATCATCCGCCGGCATGAGCGGACACGGGCCGGCCACGGAGGGGGAGCAGGTGGACTATCGGGCGTCGGCGGGCACCTGGGTGCTGCGCATCTGGTTCGCGCTCGCCTTCCTCATCCACCTCCTCGCGCTCTACAGCCCGGGCAGCGGTGAGCCCGGCGCGCTCCCCGGACTCGACAAACTCGGGCACTTCGGAATCTTCGCCGCGCTCATCACCCCGCTCCTGCTCCTCAGCGCCCCGGTCGCGTGGACGCTGGTCCTCGCCGCACTCTACGGCGGGGCGAGTGAGCTGATCCAGGCGTTCGCCGTGCCGCGTCGCGCCGGTGAGTTCGGCGACTGGGCGGCCGACCTCCTCGGCATCGCACTCGCCTGGGCGATCTGGCGGGCGGTGCCGGTGGAGGAGCCCGGGCCCGAGGCGCCCGCCGCACCTCGGCGCTGACCCCGCCCGGTGCCCCTGCGACCGGCCCCGATTCCGACAAGGATCCTGGTAGCCGCCAGATGTGAAATCCGTGCATATCCGTCGTTTCGTGAGATCACGGTGTCCTCGCCCCGGCGCGGCACTGTAGCGTGGGTCATATCGTCGCCTGAACGTACTTGGATCGCTTCGCACCACGCTTCTCATGTGAACCCGGGCAGCCCCACGCGCCGACGTCTCGAGGATTCACCATGACACCCACCACCGCAGCGGCCACCGTCGCCGACTCCCCCACAGCGCCAGCGCCGCGGCCCCGCCCGGCGGGCGCCCGGTCCCGCGCCGCGACGAGCGACTTCGCCGCCCTCAAGCGGCTCGTGCTCGACGCCGGCCTCATGGAGAAGACCCCGGTCTTCTACTGGGTCATGACGACCGTGCTCATGGCGGCCCTCGGCGGCTGCATCGCCGGCTTCGTCCTGCTCGGCGACTCGTGGTTCCAGCTCCTCATCGCCGCCGCGCTCGGCATCGTCTTCACGCAGATGTCGTTCCTCGGCCACGAGGCGGTGCACAAGCAGATCTTCACCTCGCACAAGGTCAGCGACTGGTACGGCCTCATCACGGGCAACCTCATCGTCGGCCTGTCGATCGGCTGGTGGACGCAGAAGCACAACCGCCACCACGCCAACCCGAACACCAAGGGCAAGGACCCGGACATCTTCGACCCGGTCGTCGCCTTCACCCCGGAGCAGGCGCAGGCCCGCACCGGGCTCGCGCACGAGTTCACCAAGCGTCAGGGCTACCTGTTCTTCCCGCTTCTCCTCCTCGAGGGCCTCAACCTGTACCGCGACGCGATCCTCACCGTCCTCACCCGCAAGAAGCTCAAGAACCGCACCGCGGAGATCGTGCTCCTGAGCATCCGCCTCATCGCGCTGCCGGCACTCGTGTTCTGGTACCTGCCGCTCGGCATGGCGTTCGCGTTCCTCGGCGTGCAGGTCGCCGTCTGGGGCTTCTACATGGGCGCCTCGTTCGCCCCGAACCACAAGGGCATGCCGCAGCTGGAGAACCGCTCGACCCTGAACTTCCTGCTCCGCCAGGTGACGACCTCGCGCAACATCGTGGGGACCACCTTCAACACGTACCTCATGGGCGGACTCAACTACCAGATCGAGCACCACCTGTTCCCGAGCATGCCGCGCCCCCACCTGAAGAAGGCGCAACGGATCGTCCGCGAGTTCTGCGCCGAGCGGGACATCCGCTACACCGAGGTCACCCTCCTCCAGTCCTACGGCGCCGTGGTGGACTACCTCAACCGCGTGGGCATCAAGGCCCGCGACCCGTTCGAGTGCCCGATGGCCGGTGCCGGTCGCGCGATCTGACACGACTCCCCGCACCCACTACCGCCGAGGCGCGGGCACAGGCCCCCGGGCCCGCGCCTCGGCTGTCGGGTGACAGCACAGCGTGGAGCGTCGGTGCGGCGCAGATCGTCAGTGCACCTGGCCGGGCACCGGCGCACTGCGGGACGTCTGCACACGGCAGGGCACCGACGTGTGAGCGTGCCTGCGCCTGATGTCACCGCGCCGTCGTGCTGAACTCCACCGCCTGCGCCCGGCCCACGTCGTTCGGGCTGCCGGGGCTCATGACCACCCGGCCTGCCACGGGGTCGAACTGGACGGTGACGAGGGTCGCGGTCCGCTCCCCGAATCCCTTGCCGGGCTCGGGCACGCGGCACACCGGCGCCTCCCCCGGTCCCGTGCAGAGGTGGCCGAGCATCTCCGCGGTGTCCGCCGGCGCCGGGGCGTCCGCGACCCGTGATTCGATGAGCGCGAGGCGCTCCTCGGACATGCTCGCCGCGTTGAGCGGGAGCGCCCCGTCGAGCAGCTCTGAACCCACGAAGTGGTTCGTGTGGGCGAACCAGCCGTCGGCGCTCAACGCCTGTGTGCCGGCCGGGCCGATCTCGACCATGACCGCGGCGTCCGGTCCGGTCACCGTGATCACCGAGGACGAGGTGGTGCGCGCGGAGCGGATGATGTCGACCGCTTCGGCCACCGTGCGACCGCGCTGCAACGCGGCGGCGAGGACCGAATGGACGGGCACGCCGCCGGCCGAGTCCGCGGCGTTCTTGAGGATGTTGAGCATGACGCCCACCCGCGCGGAGTTCATGCCGATCTTGCCGAGCATGCCGTACTCGGCGAATCCGTGGTGGTCGAGTTCGCCGTCGACCCCGGTCACGCTCTGGTAGTGCCAGACATCGGCGAACTCCGCGTGCCAGTCCCAGGTCTGGACGGCCTTCGTCCCACCCGGGGCCGCGTGGACGAGGGTGGAGCATTCACGCGGGTCCACCTGGGCGAGGGTGAGGATCTCGGTGCGCGCATTGACGAGCCCGACCTGCCACAGCCCCAGGCCGGCACCGGCCGCGACGCCGGTGAGCTCGTCGACCTGCGCGGGGTCCCAGTCGGCGAGTGCGGCGAGCGACTGCTCGGCGGCGCTGCGCTGGGTGTCCACAGTGATCCCGAGGCGGGAGAAGAGTGAGGAGTAGGCGTCGACGGTGAGCGCGATTCCGCGGGCGGCCTGCTCACCTCGGCCGCGGCCGCGGGCGGCGTGGTCGGCGCCGGACACGGTGAGGAGCTCCGGCTCCACGAGCGCCGGGTCGACCACCCGGTCGGTGTCGAAGCGGGACGGCTGCGGGTCGTGCGATTCCGTAGGTGACATGGTTCTCATGCTATCGGCGCAGCCGGATGGCCGACAGGACCGCCCGGAAGGCGGATTCGCCGAGCAGTTCAGTGCGGTTGCGAGGTTCCAGGTGCAGCTCAGTGCGGGCCCGGCGTCTCCAGGTGCAGCTCAGTGCGGTCCGGGCGTTCCGAGGTCAGTCCAGTGCGGCCCGGGTGTTCCGAGGGCAGTTCAGTGCGGTCCGGACGCTTCCAGGTGCAATTCAGTGCGGATATTCAGGAGTAATCGCACTGAAGTGACCGCCGAGCGGCGCGCCGGCTCCGGTCCGCACCGCGAACCCCACCCACCTAGCCACTCGCAGGCCACTCCCGCGACGCACGAGCACCCGGCAACGCCTCCGGCGCACGACCGCCCGGCCGCCCGGCCACTCCCGTGGCGCACCAGCCGGCCACCCGGCACTCCCACGGGCCCACCAGCCACGCAAGCCCCGCCGCCGATCTCACCAGCACACGCCCAGCCTTGAAAAGTCGGCACGCGGACCGTACCGTCGGTATTCAACACTGTCCGTTCGTTCGTTCGGTTCGGTGAAATTCCCGGAGAGGCGCATCACGCAGCTCGCACCGCGCATCTGCACCGCGCCTCCGTCCACACGGCACGTCGAAGGAGAATCCCGTGATCACAACCCGCTTCACCGAACTGCTCGGCATCGAGCACCCGATCGTCCAGGGCGGCATGCAGTGGGTCGGCAAGGCCCCGCTCGCCGCAGCCGTGTCCGAGGCCGGCGGCCTCGGCATCCTCACCGCGCTGACCCAGCCCACCCCGGAGGATCTCCGCGCGGAGATCCGCCGCACCCGCGAGCTCACCGCCAAGCCCTTCGGCGTCAACCTCACCATCCTCCCCACGATCAACCCGGTCCCCTACGACGAGTACGTCAAGGTCGCCGTCGAGGAGGGCATCACCGTCATCGAGACCGCCGGGGCCAACCCCGAGCCCTTCATGCCGCTGTTCAAGGAGCACGGCGTCAAGGTCGTCCACAAGTGCACCGCCGTGCGCCACGCCCTCAAGGCCGAGCGCGTCGGCGTCGACGCGGTGAGCATCGACGGCTTCGAGTGCGCCGGCCACCCCGGCGAGGACGACATCCCCGGCCTCATCCTGCTCCCCGCTGCCGCCGACAAGCTCTCCATCCCCTTCATCGCCTCCGGCGGGTTCGGCGACGGCCGCGGCATGGCCGCAGCCCTGGCACTCGGCGCCGACGGCATCAACATGGGTTCGCGCTTCCTCGCCACCCAGGAGGCCCCGGTCCACGACAACGTCAAGCAGGCCATCGTCGAGGGCTCCGAGCTCGACACGATCCTCAACTTCCGACCCCTGCGCAACACCGTGCGCGTGCGGAAGAACGCCGTGTCCACCGAGGCCGTCGACATCCTCGCCAAGGGCGGCGAGTTCAAGGACGTCCAGCACCTCGTCGCCGGCGCGCGCGGGCGCAAGGTGTTCGAGGACGGCGACATCGAGGCCGGCCAGTGGACCGTGGGCATGGTCCAGGGCCTCATCACCGACGTCCCCAGCTGCGACGAGCTCATCACCCGCATCATCAGGGACGCCGAGCAGATCATCACCGGCCGCCTCGCCGACATGGTCCGCTGACACCCACCCGGGTGCACGCCACCAGGGTGGGCGTCCTGCACCGCCACCCGGACGCACGCCGAGGGGCGGCTCTCCACGATCGGAGAGCCGCCCCTCGACGCGTGCCGCACCTCTCCCGAGGCGTGCCGCACCTCTCCCGAGGCACCCGCACCCTGCCTGGTCAGCGCACTTCGGCGGAGCGTTCGGCCCCTCCCGGGGCGCCTGCGACTCAGCCGTGCAGGCCCACCTCGGGGTCGGGCTCGGGGGCTGCGTCGGGGCCGACGGGCAGGCCCAGGTAGTACATGTGCGCGGCGGTCTCGGCGAGCGCGGCGAACAGGTTGAAGTTCTTCAGCCCCTCGAAGCCGCGCGCCCAGTGGAGGCCCTGCGCGATCGAGTACACGGAGTGGTCCTCGTTCTCCTCCCATCGCACGCGGATCTCCGCGAGGCGCTCGTCGTGGTGGAGGGCGATCTCCTCGGCCCGGACCTGCAGGCCACGGAACCGGAACCCGTGGGCGGGCAGCACGGTGACGGCCTCGTCGAGCCCGGACATGCGGCGCAGGGACTCGAGGTAGTCGGCGAGGCTGTGGGTGATCGAGGGCGCGTCGAGGCCGATGTTCGGGGTGATCGTCGGCAGCACGTGGTCGCCGGAGAAGAAGATCCCGGCGCCGGCGTCGTGGAACGCGGAGTGGCCATAGGTGTGGCCCGGGGTCCACATCGAATGCACCGTGCGCCCGGAGATCGGCAGCTCGTCATGGTCGCCGAGCACGATGATCTGCTGCGGCCAGTCCGGGACCTTGAAAGCGTCCGCGCGACGGCGCCCCTCGAGGTGGGAGATCTCTCCGTGCCGTTCCTCGGGAACCCCGTAGATCTCCGCGATCGAGGCCTTGCCGTGGGCTCCGGTGACCGCCCCCTTCTCCCGTCGCCGGAAGGTGTCGAGGGTGGCGATGTCGTGGGAGTGGAGGGCGAGCCACATGTCCGGGTTCTGCGCGAACAGCGCGGGCACGAGGCCGAGGTGATCGCGGTGGTAGTGGGAGATCGCGACCCCGGTGATGTCGGTGAGCGTGAAGCCCGCCTGTGCGAGGCCCTCGCTGAGCGCCGCGAGCTGCTCCTTGCCGTCCCAGCCCGGATCGATGAGCGCGACTCCGCGGTCCTCGGCGATCGCGTAGCAGTAGGTGTAGACGAGCGGGTTGTTCGGGATCGGCACGGGGATCGCCCAGACACCCTCGGACACCTCCTGGACCGGGGGCAGCACCCGATCCTGCCAGGCCTGCCGCTGCTCGGTGCTGAGGGATTCGATCTTCATCGATCGCGCCTTTCGTCTCCGCCGGTCGTGGCAACCGGCTCTTTGAAGCCATTGAACAATCGTTCGTCACGTTAGCACTTCGGCCCCGGTGCAGGGTTAGCTGGCCGCGTCTCCTGCACTGCGGCACCGGCCCCGCGACGGACTCGGCGCCCGGCCGCACCCGGGCCGCCATCGGCACCTCATCGGTCCCCACCGGGGAATACCGGACGTCCCGCAGGCGTTCCCAGGACATCCGCAGATCGAAAAGGAGCCTTGTCATGAAGCGCACGCTCAAGCGACCCGCACTCACCATCGCCGCCTCCGCCCTGGGGTTCGGCCTCGTCCTCTCGGGATGCGGCGGGACCGACACCCCGGACGACGTCGAGGGCCAGACCGGCGACCCGAATGTCGATGCGCCGACGAGTGATGCTCCGGACCAGCGGCCGACCACCTCGACCGAGGATTCCGGCGGCGAGACCGAGGGCTCCGGACAGGGCATCGGAAACATCGATGTCGTCGAGACCGCGATCGCCACCGCCGAGGGAGAGGGCGGCACTGCCATGTCGATCGATCACGACGACAACGGCACGTGGGAGGTCACGACGCTCGACGGGGAGACGAAGTTCGAGTACTCGGTCTCCGCCGACGGCTCCTCGATCGAAGCGACCGAGGAGGATTCAGCGGACACCGAGGACACGGAGGAGCTCGGCGCGGCCGACATCTCTCTGCTCGAGGCCATCAACGCCGTGGGCGAAGCGCACCAGGGCGACCTCGACGACGCCGAGCTCGATACGGAGAACGGCGAGGTCCGCTACGAGATCTCCCTGCAGGGAGAGCGGATGGACTACCTCGTCGATCCCTCCACCGGCGAGGTCACCGAGGACAGCCGCTGACCCGCTCGGAGCATTCCCGGCCGCAGTTCTGCACCGACCCCCTCGAACCGCAAGGACACTTGTCGGCTCGAGGGGGTTCTCCGTGTCCCGGCGGAGGAGTACTGTCGGTTACGTGGACCGGCGACCGCCGGCCCGCCGGGACCGGAAGGAGATCCACGATGTCCGATGTGACCACCATGCTGGAGACCCACCCGAACGACTCCACCGGAGTCGACCGCACAGTCCTCGCCGAGTGCATCGCCGCATGCTTCGCCTGCGCGCAGTCGTGCACCGCGTGCGCTGATGCCTGCCTGGCCGAGGACATGGTCGCCGAGATGCGCCGCTGCATCACCACCGACCAGAACTGTGCGGACATATGCGCCGCCACCGGCGCCGTCCTCACCCGCCGGACCGCGGTCGATGCCGCTGTGACGCGCGCTCTGCTCGAGGCCTGCCGAGCGGCGTGCAGGGCCTGCGCGGAGGACTGCGAGCAGCACGCGGAGATGCACGCGCACTGCCGGGTGTGCGCCGAGGCATGCCGCCGCTGCGAGAAGGCCTGCGCCGCACTCCTCGACGTGCTGAGCTGAGGCGCTGACCAGCCGGTACCCGAGCCGCTCCGCACCGACCCTCTCGTCCCGATTCCTGTGCTCGGGCCGAGGGGGTTCTGTGTGTCCCCCCGAGGATCCTTCCGGCCCGGATGTCTGGAATGTGGACAAGCGCTCGCCACCGCCCCCAGGGAGACCCGTGACCGACCCGCGCAGCACCTCGGACTTCGACCGCCTCTTCTACGAGGATGACCCGGGCGCTCCGTCCGAATCCGCCCCCGGGCGTCGGCGTCCGCGGAAGAAGAAGACCGGACGGCGCGTCCTCGTCGGTGCACTGATCCTCGTCCTCCTCGCTGTGCTCGGCCTGGGGGCGTACGGCTTCTACGTCGCGAACCTCTACGACTCCGGGAAGCAGGAGGTCACCGACGAGGAGGCTTTCGGCGGGGCGCGGCCGGAGACCTCGGGCGAGGGCATGAATGTCCTGCTGCTCGGCTCCGACGCGCGCGACGAGGATGTCGACTACGAGAACTCGCGCGGATTCCGCAGCGACACGATCATGGTCATGCACGTGCCCGAGGATCGCTCCGGTGTCCAGATCATGTCGATCCCCCGCGACATCTGGGTCGACATCGAGGGCCACGGTCAGGCGAAGATCAACGCCGCGATGTCCTTCGGCGGACTGCCCCTGGCCACCTCCACGGTGAGCGACTTCATCGGCGCCCCGATCCACCACGTCGCGATCATCGATTTCGAAGGGTTCCAGGCGCTCACCGATTCCCTCGGCGGAGTCGAGGTCGAATCCGAGCAGTCCTTCGAGTCCGGCGGCCACTCCTTCCAGGAAGGCACGAACACCCTCGACGGCGAGCAGGCGCTCGCCTTCGTACGGGCCCGCAAGAACTTCGGCGACGGCGACCTCCAGCGCAACCGGAACCAGCAGGCGTTCCTGTCCGGTGTGATGAATGAGCTCATCAGCCGCGACGCGCTGAGCGACCCGACCCGGATCTCCGGGATCGTGCGTGACTTCTCGCCGTACATGACGGTCGACTCCGGTCGGAGCTCGGGGACCATCGGTTCGCTCGCCTACCAGCTGCGCGACGTCCGCCAGGACGACATCGAGTTCTTCTCCGCACCCATCGGCGGCCTGGGGACCTCCTCGGACGGGCAGTCCTACCTCAGCGTCGACGAGGATGAGCTCGAGAAGGTCCGCACGGCGTTCGCCGAGGACACCGTCGGCGATTACGCGGCACAGGCGGAGACTCAGCACCTGTAGGAGCGCGGTCCTATACTCGGACTCGTCCCAGTCCCCAGCCGGAGGTGGTGCGTGCCCTTCACCCGGACGGTCCTCGACGTCGCCGCAGACCATCCCGCCCGGCCCGCCGTCGTCGGGTCGGATGAACGCCTGACGTACGCCGAGCTCGTCACCGACTCCGCGCGCCTGTTCGCCGCGGTGTCCGGGCTCCACGCTGAGCAGGTCAGTCCGCCTGAGCCCGTCCCGGAGACCCACGGCATCCCGATCACCGCGGTGAGCCTGACCTCGGCCTTGCACACCGCCCGGATCATCGCCGGCCTCGGACTGCACCGCGCCGTGTCGGCCACGATCGACCCGCGCTGGCCGCTCGCCCACCAGGTGCGCGTCATCACGACCACCGGGATCGGCGTCGTCGTCAGCGACTCCGCAGAGCTCGCCGAGGCGCTCGCCGCCGCCGGCTGGACCGGCACCGTGATCCCCCTCGACCGACTCCGCGAGCGCGAGGCCCGGTCCCACCCCACCGAGCGGCCCGGGGTGCGCGACGGCGCCGAGGCGTTCCTCCTCCTCTTCTCCTCCGGCACCACCGACAACCCCAAGGCCTTCCTCAAGACCCGGCGCCAGTACCGCGACAACTACGCGGTCTCGAGCGCGCACCTCGAGCCCTGCCCCGGCGTCGCCACTCTGGCGCCCGGCCCGATGTCCTACAGCCTCACCCTCTACGCCCTCATCGAATGCCTGGCCTCGGGCGGGAGCTGCCACGTCGCGGACCGCTTCGATGCGATCGACGCCGGGCGGCGCGTCGCCGCGGAGTCGATCACCCGGGTCGTCGCGGTGCCCGCGGTCGTCCAGGGTCTCACCGATGCCGCGCGCCGCGACCCGGAGCGGTTCACCGGCCTCGAGCTCGTCGTCACCGGAGGGGCGAACCTGTCTGCGCGGATCCGCGAGGGCTTCGCCGCCGCGCTGCCGGCCGCTCGCCTCATCAGCTACTACGGGGCCGCGGAGATCGGCTTCATCGGCGACAGCCGCGCCGGCGACGGCACGCTCATCAGCATCTACGAGGGCATCACCGTGAGCATCCGCGACGACGCCGGGGCCGAGGTGCCCGCCGGCGAGGTCGGCACCGTGTGGGTGCACGCGGCCGCCTGCTCCGACGGTTACGTCGGCGCGACGAGCACCGCACGCCTGGTCGGTCCCGATGGGTTCGCCACGGTGGCCGACCAGGGCCGGATGGTCGACGGCCGGCTGAGCCTGAGCGGGCGGGCCGCGGACATCGTCGTCACCGGTGGGCACAAGGTCTCCCTGCCCGAGGTGGAGCGCGCCTTCGAGACCGTGGAGGGCCTCGGCGAGGTGTGCGCTGTCGGTGTCCCGAGCGCGCAGCTCGGCACCGTGGTCGCACTCGTCATCGAGGGCGGGGCACCGCCCAAGGCGGAGCTCCTCGCCCACGCGCGGGCTCATCTGGCCCCGCAGTTCGTCCCGGGCCGCTGGTACTCGGTGCCGCAGCTGCCGCGCACCGTGGGTGGCAAGATCCGCCGCGGCGAGACGACGGAGCTCGTGCAGGCTGCCGGGACCGGGGTGACGCGCCTGTGAGCCGGGGCGGAGTGGAGCGCCGGGGCGTCGTCGTCACCGGGGTGGGGGCGATCACCCCGAGCGGACTCAGCGTCCGGGAGACCTGGGATGCTGTGGTCGCCGGTCGCAGCGCCATCGACGTGCTCGACGGGGAGGAATTCGCGGACCTCCCGGTGCGGATCGGGGCGCAGGTGCGCGGATTCGATCCCACGGCCGTGGTCCCGAAGTCCCTGGCCCGGCGGCTCAGCGCCGTCCAGGCCTGGGCGATCGCCGCCGCCGACGAGGCGCTGCGGCAGGCGGGCCTGCTCGAGGGCGGAACGTCGGCGACCGGCACCACCGCGAGTCCGCAGGCGCCGGCCGTCGCACTGCCCTGGGACGCCCACCGGTTCGGCATCATCGCCGCCTCCGGCTCCGGGCCGGTCGCGGCGATGCAGGACGCCACCCGCGCACTCCTCGCCGGAGGCCCGCGCGGCGTGCCGCTGACCCTGTCGATCTACGGCGCCCCGGACGCCGCCGCGGCTCTGCTGAGCCAGCGCTATGCCGCGACCGGCCCGGCGCAGGGCGTCAACGCGACCTGCGCGAGCGGTGCAGTGGGGCTCGGCGAGGCGCTGCGGAGGATCCGCCACGGCTACGCCGATGCAGTGCTCGTCGTCGGGATGGAGGACTGCCTCAACCCGGTCAACCTCGCCT
This sequence comes from Brevibacterium sp. CS2, assembly GCF_005280295.1. Classification (GTDB taxonomy): domain Bacteria; phylum Actinomycetota; class Actinomycetes; order Actinomycetales; family Brevibacteriaceae; genus Brevibacterium; species Brevibacterium pityocampae. The sequence goes on from NZ_CP040020.1 coordinate 402,375, forward strand.
CGAACATCAACATGCGCGCGCTCGCCGCCGGGTACGAGGACGAGCCGAGCGCGGCGAGCCGGCCCTTCGACGCGGGTCGGACAGGGTTCGTCATGGCGGCGGGCGCCTCGGCGATCCTCCTCGAATCCGCGGACGCCGCCCGGGCCCGCGGCGCGGAGGTGCTCGCCGAGCTCGCCGGGGCCGGTGCGGCGAGCGACGCCCACCATCCGACAGCCCCGCACCCGGAGGGGCGGGGTGCCGCGCAGGCGATGCGCGACTGCCTGGCCGACGCCGGCCTCGGCCCCGAGGCGGTCGACCACATCAATGCCCACGGCACCGGCACCCCGCAGGGCGATGCCGCGGAGATCCGGGCGATCGACGCGGTGCTCGGCGCGCGGGCCCGGCGGGTGCCGATCACCGCGACGAAGTCGAGCACCGGCCACCTGCTGGGCTGCGGCGGGGTGACCGAGGCGATCCTCGCCGTGCGCACACTCGGCACCGGCCTCATCCCACCCACGCTCAACCTCGACGAGCCCGCATTCCCCGACCACGACATCGTCACCGGCGCCGCCCGGGAGGCCGAGGTGTCCGCCGTGCTGTCGAACTCGTTCGGGTTCGGCGGGCACAACGCCGCCGTGCTGCTGCGCCGGCCGGAGTGGCCCGGCAGCACCCCAGGGGCCCGCACCCGACGATCCCGACCAGACCACCTGCCCGAGAAGGAGACCCCATGACCGACCGTGAGACCCGCCACGCCGAGCTCGCCGACCGCTACCTGCCCGCCGAGCTGCTCGAGCGGATCCGGGGGCGGGCGGCGCGCTACGACCGGGAGAACGCGTTCTTCTCCGAGGACCTCGAGGAGCTGCGCGCGGCCGGGTACCTCACCCTGTTCGCACCGGAGGAGTTCGGCGGGCCGGGGCTCAGCGTCAACGAGGTCTCCCGCCTCCAGCAGCGGCTCGCGACCGCGGCCCCGGCGACCGCGCTGGGCATCAACATGCACCTCGTGTGCACCGGCACGATCCGGGCGATGCACGAGCGCGGCGACCGGTCCCTCGACTTCGTGTTCGACGAGGTCATGGCCGGTGAGGTGTTCGCGTTCGGGATCAGCGAGGCCGGCAACGACTGGGTGCTCCAGGGCTCGAACTCGTCCGCGGTGCCCGAAGGCGACGGCGGGTACCGGATGACCGGGAAGAAGATCTTCACCTCGCTGTCCCCGGTGTGGACGCGGCTGTTCGTCCACGGGCTCGACTCCTCGGACCCGGAGGAGCCGACGCTCGTGTACGGGTTCCTCGAGCGCAGCGCGGACGGGATCTCCGTGTCGGAGAACTGGGACGTCATGGGGATGCGGGCCACGCAGAGCCGCTCGACGACCCTGGACAACGTGCGGATGCGGCCGGAGAAGGTGGCCAGGCGGATCCCGGCCGGGCCGCACCCGGACCTGCTGACCTTCGGGATCACCGCGAACTTCCAGCTCCTCATCGCCTCGGTGTACGCCGGGCTCGCCGCCCGGGCGCTCGAGGTGGCGGCGGAGTCGCTGCGGAAGAAGTCCTCGGCCAAGCACGGCACGACCTTCGCCGAGATCCCGCAGTTCCGCGACCGGCTGGCCGATGCCGCGCTCGACCTCATGCCGGTGGCCGCGCAGCTCGAGGCGTACACGCGGGACCTCGACGAGCTCGTCGACCACGGGGCCGGCTGGCCGCGTCGGCTCGTGTCGGCCCGGATCAAGGCCGGCGAGGCGGCCAGGCGCGCGACCGAGTCCGCGCTCCACTGCTCCGGCGGGGCCGGCTTCGACAACAGCCACGAGCTGGGCCGGCTCTACCGCGACGCGCTGGCCGGGCTGTTCCACCCGGCGAGCCCGGATGCCGCCCGCCCGATGTTCGCCGCCGCGCTGTTGGACGATTGAGGCTCCCGATCGCGGCTGCGCTCACCGGACTCCGCTCGATTCGAACGAGACCTCGATGGTCGGCATCGCACTGGCCGCTCTCGGGCCGCTCGCGTTCGGTTTCGGCCTCGAGGTGTCGCGGTCGTGGACCTTTCCGATGATCGGGCTCGGAGTCATCCTGCTCCTCCAGGCGATGAACGGGATGCGATCCGGCCGAACCGGGTCCGGGGCGGCGTAGGATGAGCCCCACTCGCACCTCGTCGAGGAGGACCCCATGTCACTCGATCCGACCGGATACGACGCCCTGAGCTTCGACTGCTACGGCACGCTCATCGACTGGGAGGCCGGCATCGCTGCCGTGATCGGCCCGTGGGCCCGGCGGCACCGACCGGAGATGTCGGACGAAGGCGTGCTCGTGGCGTACTCGGAGAACGAGGCCGCGGTGCTCCGCGAGACCCCGGGGATCCTGTACCCGGATGCGCTGCGGGAGGCGTTCCGGCGCACCGGCGAGGCCCTCGGCCTGCCGGTGACCGACATCGAGGCCGATACTCTGGGCGACTCGGTGCCCGATTGGCCCGCTTTCGACGACTCCGCCGAGGCGTTGGCGATCCTCAAGGATCACTACGCGCTCGTCATCCTCCCCAATGTGCACCGCGCCGGTTTCGCGGCATCGAACGAACGGCTGGGTGTGGAGTTCGACGAGATCCTCACCGCTCAGGACATCGGCTCCTACAAGCCGAATCCGGCGAACTTCGAGGCGCTGGAGCGGAGGGCCGCGGAACGGGGGTGGTCCGGACGCCTCCTGCACGTGGCCCAGTCGCTGTTCCACGACCACGTGCCGGCGCAGCAGTTCGGGCTGCCCGGCGTGTGGATCAACCGTCGTCACGACCGGCCCGGCTGGGGCGCGACACCGGATCCGCAGGCATCCGTGGACATCGCCGCCGAGTACCCGTCACTCATGGACTTCGCCCGGGACGTGGAGAGAGCGTTGGGGAGGGAGAACTGACACCACGATCTGTCATATGACAGATCATGACGTTATTCGACACCCGCGGATTGACCGAGCCGGAGGTTCTGCGGCCTACTGAGGTGGTCCGCCACGGTATCGGATGGCCGGTTCGCATCCGCTGTCGAACCTTCCGGCCGTGATGCGGACTCCATCATCCGACGACCGGAGCGTGATCCGCCATGAGCCGTGCCCCCGAGCATCCCCGCTTCACCGAGTCCCCCGATGACGCCCAGTCCAAGACCCTGCGCGCCGCCGGGACCTGGACGGGTCAGCAGCAGACGCGCGTCGAGGTGCGGGACTTCACCTTCACGGTGGACGAGCCGGAGAGGATCGGCGGCCGTGACGAAGGCCCCACTCCCATGGAGTACCTCGCCGGATCAGTCGGAGCCTGCATCACCGTCGTCATCGACCAGGTGGCCGGCCGCCGCGGCCTCGCGCTCACGGGCATCTCCACGTACTCGCTCGCCCGCCAGGACCAGCGCGGGCTCGCCGGCACCGCCGACGTCCAGCCGTACTTCCACACCTACCGCCTGCAGGTGTGCGTGGGGACCCCGGAGACCGACGAGCAGGTGCTCCGGGACTTCGCCGCCGCGGTCGAGCACTCCTGCCCCGCGGTGAACCTCCTCCGCGATGCCCGCATCGACCTCACCGTCGCGTGGTCGTTCGCCGCCGGGGTCGAGGACGGCGCCGCTGAAGCCGCGTGCAACACCGCACTCGGCTACACCTCGCCGTCCGAGGACTTCACCGAACCCGTCATCACGTTCGAGAACGCGGATGCACCCGCACCCGCCGTCGGCGCCGAGGAGACGGGCGCACGCGCATGACCGCCGTCGGACTGTGGACGATCGGACTCGCCTCGGCCTACACCCTCTGGCTCGTGGTGGGCGGCCGGGTCGTGCTGCGCCGCCGGCAGACGGGTCGAGCCGGATTCTTCGTCGGGGGACGCACCTTCAGCCCGTGGACCGTGGCCTTCTGCATCACCGGCCTGTTCTCCGGCTCGTCCTTCATCGCGATCGTCGAGCTCAGCTACCGGACCGGTGTGTCCGCCGTCTGGTACGGCGTCGCGGAGACCGTGCAGGTGCTCCTCATCGCCCTGCTCCTGGTCAAGCCGCTGCGCGAGAAGCTCGTGGTGACGGTGACCGGCATCATCGGTGACCGGTTCGGACGGGCGGCGAAGGCCATCAGCTCGATCATCACCGGCCTGACCTTCCCGATGTACTCCGTCGCCACCACGATCGCCTTCGCCTCCGCGCTGCACATGGTGACGGGCCTGACGCTGCCGCTGTCGATCGCGGTGACCGCCGCCGTCCTCCTCGCGTTCCTCTCCTCCGGGGGCATGCACTCGGTGGCCTTCAGCCAGACGATGAACGTCATCATGATCTCCCTGATGTTCGCCGTCGGCGTGTGGGCGATCGCGGTCTCCCCCGGGTTCGGTGGAATCGCTGACTTCCGGACCGGCCATCCCGAGATGTTCGATCTCTCGAGCGCCGGCGTCTCGCTCATCGCCGCATGGTTCGGCACCTTCATCATCAACGTTCCGCTCGCCCAGGCCGCTTTCCAGATGTCGATGTCGGCCAGCAGCCCGGAGAACGGCCAGAAGGGCCTCTATCGGGCCGCGATCATCGGCGTCCCGCTCATCCTGCTCGGTGTGTTCCTCGGTGTCGCCGCGGCGGCGATCGTGCCGGATGCCGCACTGCCGCTCGTGGCCATCCCCGAGTACATCGTCGGGGTGCTCCCGGCGTGGGCGGCCGGACTGTTCTTCGTCGGTCTCTGGGCCTGCGCCCTGGGCTGGGCCGGACCGTGCCAGTTCTCCGGCGCCACCTCGCTGGGCCGGGACCTGGGCTCGGCGCTCAACCCGTGCGCCACGGAGGCCCAGCTCGTCCGCTACACCCGCTGGGCTCTCGTGGGGCTCACCGTCGTCATGGTGGTGTTCGCCCTGCTGCGGTCCGAGCAGTCGGCGTGGTGGAACGTCATGGCATGGACCCTGCGCAACGGCGCGACCTTCGCCCCGGTGCTCGCCGCGTTCTTCTGGCCGCTCGCCACGCGGTCGGCCGTGCTCACCGCGCTGCTGGCCGGATTCGGCTCCGGGCTCACCTGGTACACGCTCTCCGACTTCGATCCGGCGGCCTTCTTCCTGGGCGTCCACCCGGTGTGGGTCGGCATGATCGCGAACCTCACCGGCCTCACCGTCGTCACTCTCATCCAGCGTCGCTGGGTCACGGTGCCGGCCGGGCGGCGCAGGCAGCGCGGGCAGCTGTTCCTCCTCCTCGCAGCCGCAGTGGCCGTCCTCTCCGTGTTCGCCTGGTCCTGGCTCGCCGGGCACGGGCTCGTCGGCATGGCGCTGTTCCTCATCGTCGTCGCGCTGTTCGCCGCGACGGTCAGCCTCACCGTTCCGGCGGAGCGGGGAGCCGAGTCCCCGTCGAGCTCCGCGGAGCTCGCGCCGTCGACGGCGGGCGAAGCGAACGAAGACGGCCACTGACCCGAGGGCGCTGCGCTCCTCGCACCCGCCCGCCGCGGACTGACCGCACCGACCGCTGAGCCGGGAGCATCCCGCCTCACTCACCCGGCGGCGCGGGTGAAGCGCTCGCCCCATTCCGCGATCCGTGCGCCGAGCTCCGGCGGCGACACGATCTCGAAGTCCGCCTCGACCGCACCGAGCGCCATGGCCGGCCAGTCGAGGGTGTCGGTCGTCATCCGCAGCCGGGACCGCTGCCCGTCGATGTCCTCGATGACGCCCCACCCGTCGAGCGCGGCACGCACGCGGGCGACGGGTGCGTGGATGATGACGTCGACCGCGTAGCGGGAGCTCGCGCTCTCGATGCCCTCCCGGACGAACGCGGCGGCGTCCTCCGCAGGCAGTTGGCGCGGTCGGAACCGGGCCCCGGTGCCGCTGGGCCCGCGGAGTCGATCGAGCCGGAAGCTCCGCCAGTCGTGGCGGCCGAGGTCGTAGGCCACGAGGTACCAGCGACCGCCCAGGGAGACCAACCGGTGCGGCTCGACATGGCGCTCCGCCGTCCGGTCGTCAGCGGTCCGGTAGTCGAAGCGCAGGCGCTCGTCGTCGCGGCAGGCCTGGGCGATGGCGGTGAGGGTGTCGGCTTCGACCGCCGGACCCGCAGTGCGCGGTCCCCAGGTCGCGGGCACGGTCATGGCCCGCACCGCATCGACCCGCTGCCGCAGCCGCGGCGGCATGACCTGGACAACCTTGGTCAGGGCCTGGAGAGCGGACTGCTCGATCCCGGCCACCGAGCCCTGGGCCGCCGACTGCAGTCCGACGGCGATCGCGATGGCCTCGGCGTCGTCGAGCACGAGCGGCGGAAGTGCGGCACCGGCGGCGAGCCGGTATCCCCCGCCGATGCCGCGATCGGCGTCGACGGGGTACCCGAGTTCCCGCAGCCGCTCGATGTCGCGGCGGAGGGTCCGCGGGGTGACCTCCATCCGCTCGGCGAGCTCGGCGCCGGACCAGAACCGGCGGGTCTGGAGGAGGGAGAGGAGCTGAAGCATCCGTGTGCTCGTCGACATGGATCCAGAATAGGCACGATTGTGGACAGAAACTGACCTAAAGACTCGAGAGCATGGTTCCACGCCGCCGAAGACGGCCCGCTCATCCCCTCAGGAGGAACCGTGATCCACGCCCGATCCCTCACCAAGACCTTCGCGACAGGCCGTGCGCAGCCGGTCCAGGCCGTCCGCGGCATCGACCTCGACATCGCGCCCGGAGAGCTCGTCGCGGTGCTCGGCCCCAACGGAGCCGGTAAGACGACGACCATGCGGATGCTCACCACCCTCATTCCCCCGACCTCCGGCACCGCCACCGTGGCCGGTTACGACGTCGTCGGCGATTCGGCCGAGGTGCGCCGGCGGATCGGCTACGTCGGCCAGGGCAACGGCGGCGGCCACACCCAGCGCGCACGCGACGAGCTGTACACCCAGGCTCTCGTGTACGGTCTGTCCCGCCGCGAGGCCCGGCGCCGCACCGACGAGCTCCTCGAGGTCCTCGGGCTGCGCGAGCTCGCCGCGCGCAAGGTCTCCGAGCTGTCCGGCGGGCAGCGCCGGCGACTCGATGTGGCCATCGGTCTCGTCCACGCTCCCCGGCTGCTGTTCCTCGACGAGCCCTCCACCGGTCTCGACCCCCATAACCGCGCCAATCTGTGGCAGCACATCGCAACGATGCGCAGCTCCCACGACATGACGATCGTCCTCACCACGCACTACCTCGACGAGGCCGACGACATGGCCGAGCGCGTCATCGTCGTCGACCACGGCCGCGTCATCGCCGACGACACCCCTGATGCGCTCAAGTCCCACCTCGCCGGTGATCGCATCGGCCTCACCGCCCCGGACGCAGCAGCGGCCGCGCGCACGGCCGAGCTGGTCTCGCACGGCCCCGGCGCCCGCGAGGTCGCCGTGCACGGCACCGTCGTGACGGCCCGGGTGACCGACGGCCCGCGCGCCCTGCCCGGGCTGCTCGCCGCGGCCCGGGAGTCGGGCATCGACATCGCGGCGGCACACGTCGACCGCCCCACTCTCGACGACGTCTTCCTCGCCCTCACCGGCCGCAGCCTCCGCGAGGAGACCGCACCGAAGCCCGCCGCCGAACTCGCCCCTCTCCCCGGAAAGGACGCATGATGACCACCCCGACGCCCGCCCAGGCCGCACCCCGGCCGGCACCTGCAGACCGGACCACCCGCCGCGGCGCGAGCGCACCGCTGCGCGACACGTGGATCGTCATGACCCGTGAACTGCGGCCCGTGCTGCGCGATCCGTTCTCCCTCGTCTTCAGCCTCGTCCAGCCCCTCGTGTTCCTCGGCCTGTTCGGCCCGCTGCTCGCCGGCTCGCTCGGCGGGGAGCAGGTCCTCGGCGGGAATGTCTGGCAGTGGTTCGTCCCGGCGATCCTCGTCATGACGACGCTCTTCGGCACCGCCACCACCGGCTCGAACCTCCTCTACGAGTTCCAGACCGGAGCGCACGAGCGCATGCTCGTCACCCCGCTGTCCCGCTCCTCGCTGCTCGTCGGCCGCTCGCTCAAGGAAGTGCTGCCCCTCATCGGTCAGGCGCTCATCGTCATCGTCGTGATGATCCCCTTCGGGTTCCGGGCCGACGTCCTCGGTGCGGCACTCGGCCTGGCGCTCCTCGCCGTCCTCGGCGTCGGCCTGGGATCCCTGAGCTACGGCCTGGCGACCGCGGTCCGCAAGCAGGACTGGATGTTCTGGGTCGTCCACCAGACCCTGATCTTCCCGCTCATGATCCTCTCCGGGATGCTCCTGCCGCTGGATTCCGGACCCCGGTGGATGCAGATCGCCGCCACCGCCAACCCGCTGGCATACGTCGTCGAGGCCGAGCGGGCGCTGTTCGCCGGCGACTTCTCCTCCCCCGCCATCCTCTGGGGATGGGTCGCCGCGCTCGCGACGGCCGCCCTCGGCCTCGCACTCGGCGTCCGCCTGATGAACCGCAGCGCGGACTGAACCTCACACAACACAACGAAACGGAGACCATCATGACCATCCTCGTCACCGGAGCCACCGGAACCATCGGCAGCCTCATCGTCGACCAGCTCCTCGCCGCCGGAGAACAGGTGCGCGCACTCACCCGAAATCCCGCCGCGGCGCACCTGCCCGCAGCCGCCGAGGTCGTCGCCGGCGACCTCACCGATCCCGACTCGCTCACCGCCGCCTTCGACGGCGTCTCCGCCGCCCACCTCATCACGTTCGGCGGAGACGAGGGAGAGGCCCTGACGACCGGTCCCCGGATCGTCGACCTCGCCGCGCGGGCGGGAGTGCGCCGGATCTCCGTGCTCGGCGGCTGGGAGGAGACCTCGATCGAACCGGCGCTGCGGGAGTCCGCGCTGGACTGGACGGTGGTGGGGCCGGCGGAGTTCATGTCCGGCGCCCTGGAGTGGGCCGAAGGGATCCGTGCGGACGGGAGGCTGCGGATGCTCGCCGACTGGCCGAGCGCCGTCGTCCACGATTCCGACATCGCCGCCGTCGCCGTCGCCGCACTCACCGAGGCGGGGCACGCCGGGCGCACCTATGTCGTCACCGGTCCGGAGGTGCTCACGCCGGCCGAGCGGGCGCACCTCATCGGAGAGGCCATCGGGGAGGACATCGTCTTCGAACAGCTCACCGTCGAGCAGGAGCGCGAGCGGCTGCGGTCGTACGGCTATCCCGAGGACTACGTCGCATTCGGCATCGAGCTCGCGACGAATCCGCCGGCGGAGGCCGCCGAGGTGCACGACACCGTCGCACGGGTCACCGGGCGCCCGGCCCGCACCTTCGCCCAATGGGCGGAGGAGAACGCCGAGGCCTTCCGGAGGGGATGATCGCCGCCCCGCAGCTCAGCGGTGCCGCGGGGCAGCAGCGCTGCGGGGCCGCGGACCTTCAGCGCGATCGGTTGCGCGGGTGGTTCCGGGCCTGCCGTTCGTTGCCCCGGCGGTAGTTGCCGGTGAGCCGCGCCATGAGCTCCTGCGGATCCCCGGACTCCACGTCATCGAGGAAGTCCGCTGCACGGCGACCCCGCAGGGTGGTCGCGGGACGACCGTGATGCGTGATGACGACCGCGTCACCACGTTCGCGGTACTCGAATCCGGTCGGTCGGGTCATGCTCAGAGTATAGGGCGGATCCGGCCACCGAGCCGGGTGGTGCACGGCGGTGAGTCAGGGATTCGAACCCTGGGTAGGGGGTTGCCCTACAACGGTTTTCAAGACCGCATATGATCAACCATCGCCCCTGGTCACAGCCTCGCTACGGCGATTCTGTGACAGCGGAGTGACAGTAAGAAGTCGGAGCTCACTGCTCGCGGGCGAGCCAGTCAGCCATGACCTCGCCAGCCTCATCGAGGCTTCCCGCGTACAGATGAGAGTACGTGTTGAGCGTGACCGTCGGCGACCGGTGGCCCGCCCACCGCGCTACCGTCGTCACCGGGACGCCGGAGTTGATGAGAGCTGAGATCGCGGTGTGTCGGAGGCCGTGCGGAGCCAACGGCCTGAAGTCCTCATCGCCTGCCCGGAGGCCGCGCCACGCGGCCACATCATCATCGTGAGCCTTCTGAACGGTGGCGAGCCGATCCCGCAGCTCCTTGCCGGTGTACTGGTCGGAGAGCTTCGCCTTCGCCTCCCCCAGCCGTTCCCCTGCGGCCTGGATCGCGGCCGGGACGCCGCTGATCGTGGCCTCGTCGGCGTAACCGGTGATGGGCCGCCCCAGCGTCTCCTGTAGCCGCGTGACAGCCGTTCCGACTTCGGCCGATGCGTCCCTCATCGCCTTGGCGAGGGTCGTGTGGGCAATCGGCTTGCCCTTGATGTTGAACACGAGCTGGTCGGCCGGGGGCGTCAACCTCGGCCGGATGAGAGCGAGGACTTCAGCGGTGACCGGGACCGTCCTAGTCTCGTGCGTCTTCGTCGGGCCGTCGATCAGACCGGCCCGACCTCGGAACGAATGACCCTGACCTCGCACGGTACTGAGAGCCTTCGTCACGGTGACAGTCCGGCGGTGGGTGTTGATATCCGCGACCTCGAGTCGCGCCCATTCCTGCCACCGGAGGCCGGTTGTTCCCGCGAAGAGGATGAGGTCGCGCCACCTGGCGAGCGCTTCGGCGTCGGCTAGCCGGTTGAGTTGTCGCGCCGTGAGCGCGTGCTTCGCGGTCTCCCCAGACCCGCCGGGGATGCTCGGCATGTAGTCCCGGCCACCGCCGGGCCGGTAAGCCTGGTTGTCGGGGATCATCTGCTCGCTGACGGCGTAGGCGAGCATCCGAGTGAGCAGTGCGAGCGCGTCGCGTTGACGCTTCACCGACCTCGGCCGATCCCGGCCGGGGGCCGGTTCGGTGGCGAGTTCCTGCGCCCACTCTTCGATCTGCTTGTAGGTGATCCGGTCGAGTAGATGGTGCTCCCATTTCGGTCGGACGAGGTTCTCCCACTGCTCGGCGAGGTCGGCCTGGTTGCGGAGTCCGGTGCGCCGGACTCGCGCCGACGCCCTGAACTGCTCCCAGAGTTCGGCGGTGTTCGTCCGGGAGCCGGAGCCGGCTGTGTTGCGCGGCTTCCTGCCGCTGGTCGTCTTCATCTTCCGCAGCCGGTCCCGCTCGGCTTCGGCCTCGGCCTTGGTGCGGAATCGAGGCCGCTTCCGTCCGCCTGGGCCGGGGTGGAGGAACACGTCTACCTGCCATCGCTTGCCAGCTCGGGCTGTCGGCCCGTGGTCGATGAGTTCGTCTAGCCGCCGCGGGTACTGGGTCGCCATGCGACCAGGGTACAACGGTCCGCGCTGTCACGCTGTCACGCGGAACCAGGCTGAAAACGGAGACTGATCGTGCACAAGCGGAGCGAATGACACTGGTGTAACACACGATCTAGGGGTAGTGTGTTTCATACACGTTCGGGATTGTCAAGCCCTGGCGTGTCGTTCCTTGAAAATCGTATAGAGAGACAGAGGTTAGATGACTGCACCTACAGACCACATGAGTACGGCGGAGGTGTCCGCCGAGTTCGACCGGATGATGGTTGCCAACGGGATCGCCAAGGCGGTTGATGAGCACATCGCCGCCGAGTATATCGGCGTCAAGGTGTCCTGGCTGCGGAACAACCGACGCTCACCGATCACGCCCCCTTATCTTCGCTATGGCGCGAAAACTATCCGATACCACGTAGACGACCTTGACCGGTGGCTCGACGCACAGCGGGTCCAGTGACTGCCACCGACTATGAGAGCGCGGTGCTCGACGCGCTCGACTTCGAACCCGACCTGGACGATGTTCCGTCCGCCGCGCTGGAGGCGCTGGAGCGGGTGCAGAAGATGGGTGCCGGTGACGGCCTCACAGTGCATGACCTCCGGGCCGAGCGCATGGCGATGCTCTCGGCGTCAGCGGCGACTGTGACCGACGGTCAGTTCCGGGTGTTCGTGCAGATGCTATTCGGCGCGAGGATCGACCACGGGTCCGAGCAGTTCGTGTTCGACCGGGGGAACGAGTGGCTGGCCGACGAGTGCGGAGCGAGCATCCGCACGGTGCGCAGACACCTGCGAGACCTCCGGGAGCAGCGGCTGCTCGACCCGGTGCGATACGGAGGATGGCGCGGCGATGCCGCCGAGGTTGGGGTGTGGGCGTTCACGACGCCGGAGGAACGCGACGGCGGCGACCTGTACACGCTCGCTGAGCGGTGGGTCGAGTCGCGTGGTTCGACTGCGACAGCGCACCGCCGCCGCGACTTCGTCGCCGCGATGATGAGCGTCTACGGGTCCGATGTGATCGTGCCGGAGCACCTTCCTGCGGAGGTTCGGACCGCTGGGGATGCGGCCAGGTTCGTCGATCATCTGCGGGTCGTGCACCGCCGATGAGGGCGTGCACGATTTGTCCCCCTCAGTACTTACACCCTCAAACGCGGCCCTGTCTGGGCCGCTATCCAACGGCGAAGAATTGAGCAGGACCGTCAGGTCCGACGCGAACGGGGCGGCCCCGGCGGGGGCCGCTGTGGAACAACAACCACCACCACCGGGCGGCGAGTCAACGCCGCCGCTGACACGGACGCCGCGCAGGCGTCCGACATATACCAGGCCCGCGATGGCGCGGGCAGATTGGGGTGCATTATGACGAAGAAGAGGGCGGCTACTGCCGCCGATCTTGGACAGCTTCTGTTGATCCGCCGTTGCGGATCGTGTGGGGATCGGAGGTCGTTGATCGACTTCCACCGCGACCGGAGCAATCCGCGAGGCCGCGGCTACCGGTGCAAGCCGTGCAACGCCGCCCGATTCCGGGCGGCTGGCCCGGAGCGGTCGTGGTCGTTCAACTACCGTCGCCGCTCCCGCGACGCCGGACACCTGCCGGTCGTCGAGCGGGTTCGTCTTCGTGACCTGATCGAGCGTGATGGCGCAGGCTGTTCGGCCTGCGGCGATGACGAAACGAACTTGCAGCTCGATCACCGGACGCCGGTGGTGATGGGTGGAGAGCACTCGCTCGGTGCTGTTGCGTTGCTGTGCCTCGGCTGCCACCGGGAGAAGAATCGTTCAGACCTGGAGCGGGTGCGCGCCTGGCGCGCTACTGGCCCTGTCCTCCACGTGGTTATGGAGGCCGTGTGACCACCGTAGAAGACATGATTCCCGGCGACTGGTTCGCTTTGGAGGACGACCGGATTGGCCGCGTGTATTTGTGTCTTGCTCGGCCGGTGGAGGTCGGGCGGAGGCGGCACCGACTGACGCCGTCGAATTCGTTCGGCCATAGCACGGACCTCCGCGTCCACCGTGTGACCGTGTGGTCGCACAAGCCGTGCCGACGGCTGTCCGAGGCCGAGGTGGTCGCGGCTCTTCGCGATCTCCGCTCTCGGATGCTCGACCCGGTCGAGATCGAGCGGGAGTGGGTGAGCGCGTGATTCGGTTTGATCGGTCTGTTGTTGTTGATGAGCCGCCGCGTCAGGCGGCAAATAATCAGCAGTTCGTTCGTAGGGGCCGCGTGTGCGCGGCTGTTCGGAAGCGGGGCGATGCGGCGGTGGCGATCCTTGCGGGATCGCACGTCCTCCTCGTCGTGGATCCCGCGGTTGCGGCGGAGTTGGCCGAGGCGATAGCCGAGGCTGTCGGGGAGGCGGTGGCCGCAGATGTTCGTTGAAGCGGCGAGGCATGTTCGGCGGAATCGTCAGTTCGCCTCCGGCGTCGAGGTTGACCCGGCGGTGATGTTCGGCGGGTCGCCGGGGGTTGGGCTCAGGAATCCTGGGACGCGGTTTCTGGTCTTGCTTCCGGTCGCTGACGCCTACCGGTTGGCTGACCTGATCGTGGACGCCGCAGAGCGCGCGTCCGACGCGGCAGGGTTCGTTGAAACCCCGCCTGAGGACGCCAGCAGTGCGGCGTCCGTTATGTACGAGAGTGATAACACTAGCCCGGCATCGTTGCCGGGCGTTGAGTAGGAGATGAAGATGACCGAGAACATCATTGAGAACACCGTTCCGACCATTGAGGACGTCACGACGGGTGCGCCGGCGCGTGCCGCGCTCGCCGAGGTGGAGCAGCGGATTGCTCTGGCGGATCGTGCGGAGGCTGATGTTCGCCGACGCCTGGCCGACGGCGAGGATGTGGGGAAGCGTGAGCTCGCGGATCTCCGCGACGAGCGTGAGGTTCTTGAGCTTCGCGCTGAGGGCCTGCGGGAGAAGGCGGCGGCGGCCGACGAGGCCGACGTTCGCGCCGTGGCTGAGGCGGTCCGGGCGGCTATTGCCGGTGTCCCGGAGGTGCCGGATTCTGATGTGCTGGCCGGTGAGATTGCCGCTGAGGTGGAGGCGCTTATCTCGGAGCGGCTGGCCGAGGCCGCGCCTCTCTTCGAGGCGCATGAGCGCTACCGTGCTGCGGTTCTCCGCCTGGCCAGGTCGGTGCCGCAGCACCGCCTTTCTGCTTACGGGGTCGGGCGGTCGGAGCGTCCGCGGTTCGGCACCGACCCTGGCACGGTGGAGGACGGGGTGTCGGGTGCCCGCCTGGCGCCGGTGACGGCTTCGACGGCCGAGTTCACGGTGCGCCGGGCGGTGTCGAGCGCGGTGAAGCTCCCGCGCCGCTGACTTCTGCCGAGGTCGTCGCTATTGGCTCGGCGAGGGGTGCGCCGGATGCTGGGCGGGGGCGGGGGTAGTGCTGTCGGCCGCCCTGTCACGGTTCGGTAACGGTTGCGGGCACGCGATGGTGTAGCACATATGTCAAGACCCTAAAATGCCCCTTCGCTGTTCTGGGCATGATGAGGCCCCGGTTCCCGCTCGTGCGGGGCCGGGGCCTTCGTCGTCCTGCGGGGTTAGGGTTTCGCGTATCGGCCTCGCCCGGTGAGGGCGGCGTGCAGCGTCTGTCGAGTCACGCCGAGTTCCCTGGCGATCTTGGCTTTGGCGACGCCGAGCGTGACGCGCTCGCGGGCCTGTTCGATCTGTTCGGGGTTGAGTGCCGGGGCCTTCGCGTACTTCCCGGCGGCTTTCGCTAGCGCGATTCCGTCGCGTTGGCGTTCTCTGATGGATTCGCGTTCGAGTTCTGCGAACGCCGCGAAGATCGTCAGCATCGCTTTGCCGACTTTGTCGTTGACGTTGAGGTTCGGTGTGTCCACGAACTCGACGGCGACGCCTTTGTTGTTGAGTTCTTCGACGAGTTCGAGGAGGTCGCGTGTGTTGCGGGCAAGCCGGTCGATGCTCTTGACGCGGATCGTGTCGCCCCGCCTGGCGAACTTCACTAGCGCGTTGAGTTCGGCGCGGTCTTCGCGGTTCTTCCCGGATGCTTTCTCGTCGATGATCTGGTCAACGCCGCGCAGCGCTTCGTGCTGGCGTCCGAGGTTCTGGTCCGTCGTGGAGACTCTGGCGTACCCGTAGATGCGTGAACTCATGTCTTAAACCTGTTTCCGATAGTGGTAAACGACGTTTCTGATGACTTGATACTACGCATGTCCTCGGGAGTGCGTCAACCGACAATCACGGTATGCGTGCTTTTACATGCAGTCACAGGCCCGGACGTGTCCAGAGCGCGGAAAGCTTGGTCGGCCTTCGGCAGACCAATAGAATAGTGCGCTATGAGTGAAATCCAATTCGCGCGATACCGGGAGTACGTCGCGGCCCGCGTTGATGCAAACAATGCGATGATCGCCCTGCTTGCGGGATCACGGCTGTCCGCTCACAGCCTTCAACTCCACAAAGGATCGCCCCACCATCTGCCCGGGCTGTTTCCTTCTGTCGAGGATATCGACCGGTTCAATCTTCTTCCTGACCACGCCTCGGAACTGCTGCTCGACGCCGATGCACACCTTGCAGCCGTTGCGATTCCGTATGCGCTTGCCCTATACGAGGCATTCGTCAAGGAAGCAGTTTCGATGTTGCAGCGCGAGGGGTACAAAGTCGCACGGGATCGTGCTGCCCTCAATGCTGGACGCATGCACCAGACGTTGTATCAAGCGGCAGGAACTCCTGAACCAGCCGACAACGTTTCGCTTTTCCACGTGCTCCGTTGCGCCAGGAACGCACAGATTCATCACGCAGGGAGCATCACCAAAGAGGTGCGCGACTCCATAGCATCACTCAGCTCGGGACAACGCGCAAAGTGGGAGAAACTCACAATGGGCGCGGCCGAGGCCATGTTCGTTGATGGGCAATTGCACTTCACCCTGGGGCACTTGATCGCCGCATTCGCCGTGACCAAAGAAGGCGCGCGTCGGGTTAATGATCTTCTTGAGCAGAAGCTGAGCAGGGAGAGTTGGGCTTCCTACGCAGTCGAGGACTACGCAGAAACGGCAAAGCACCCACGAAACAGCCGCAAATGGAAACAGGGGCTCATCGGATTCGCGCGCTTCCACTACTCCGGACTCCGCCTCACTGAATCCGAACTACAGGACGCTGCACGAGCAGCTGGCGCCTGGACGGCATCGTCTTGGTGAGAAGAAAGAACACGGGGGCTCTGTACCCATTGAGCTACTTCCGGCAAAGCCGGAGCCAGGAGTCGAACCTGGGTCTCCACTGTTTTTGTGCGAACTGAGGTTTTGCTCCTCTAGCCGCCGAACGGCGCCCGCTACCACCCATTATACATTCACGCGGCGGCGAAAAGCGAAGCGGTCGAGGAGAGACGAACTGATACGGTTCTCATATGGGTAATCGCAAGTCCTGCAGCGTTGCTGGCTGCGGAGAACGTCCGGTTGCTCGGGGGCTGTGTCAGCCTCACTACGACAAGTGGCATAAGCACGGCGATCCCCTCTACCAGCGCCCGAAACCGGCTCCCAAGCAGTGTTCGGTTGAGGGGTGCGAGAAGCTGGCTGAGACTCGGTCTCTCTGCTCCCAGCACTACGGCCAGTACAAGCGCGGCACTCTTGGCCGTGTGTTGGGCGAGCGAGAGTGCAGCCAGTGCGGAGAGCCGTTCCAGCCGAAGCGCTCCAACTCCTGGACGTGCGACAAGACAGAGTGCCGGCGACGCCGCCACCGGGAACTTAACAGCGAATCGAAGGCTCGCCGTCCGCTGAAAGAGTACGTGCGCGAATGTGCCGGGTGCGGGACAGAGTTCACAACGACGAGTCGTGCTGTGAAGTACTGCTCTCCGCATTGCCCTGGTCGAGAGAAGAGGGCCTGGGGAGAGTTGCGGAAGGCAGTGGAGTCCAAGGACTACCGGACAATTCTTCGTGTGCTCGAAGAGCGCTCCGACAAGATCGCGTCTGGGTGCTGGGAGTGGCAAGGCGTGGTCGATTCTCGGGGCTATGGTCGGATCGGCTTCAACAGAGCTGGCCAGTTCTTGCCTCACCGCCTGGCCCTGGAAGCCAAACTCGGCAAACCGCTTGGAGAGCTTGTTGCTCACCATGTCTGCGCGAACCCACGGTGCACGAATCCGGACCACCTGGAACCGGTGACGCAAGCACAGAACCTCGGAGAGATGATGGCTCGATCAAACTTCCTCGCTCGGATCAAGGAGCTTGAGGACGCGCTGCGCGAGCTCAATCCGAACCATCCGCTGCTACCGGGGTTCCAGTGACAGAGGTATACCTCGTTGGACGGGCTTGAGAGGCTGCGTCATTGACGCTCGGCAGAACACGTCTAGTCATCCGGAGTCCAGCGCTTAAACGTCTCCGCAAGTGGAGCGGTGAAGCAGTCTTTTCCAAAAGCGGCCGTGATACGGAATGCGCCGCGGTCGCGAGTTGCAAGAGGGTGAATTGGTTCACAGATCCTTATGCTTGGGCCTATGGTCCTCCCGTCCAACCGCCTCCGAAATCAAATAACTGCAGACAAAGAAGCCGCAGGAGAAAATCTGTGGAGCGATTCCGTTGACCATCGAGCGCGTGTCCGGCTCGCCGCTGCATGGCAGTGGGTGAGTAGCCACGAGATGAGTTATGGGACCCATAGAATCGAGCCAAGTGAGGTGAGCTTTCTCCTACGGGTTCACGGTGGCTACGACCTAGGCTCATACTTCGGCTGGGCTGACCTCAAAGCAACTACCGACCGAAAGCTCGTTTTCGACGCACTAGCGGCAGCGCACAAGTCCATAGCCCCTCACGACTACACATCCAGGGCGTTGTTCGAGGGCTTGGTGAATGACATCCTCCGGGAGCACAGAGTTGCTTACAAGTTCGTTGATGGTGATCTTGTGCCGTTCAAGTCGGATGAGCTGTTGCAGGAGGTCGTTGAACCTGCGGTGCGACTGTTGGTGAGTCGCGAGTTCTCGGGAGCGCAGGCCGCATACCTCGCCGCCCTTGAAGAGATAGTCAACGGCGAGCCCGGAAACGCCATCACGGATGCTGGAACCGCGTTGCAGGAAACTCTCCAAGCGCTGGGGTGCGAAGGAGGCGCGTTGGGACCGTTGATCAAGGACGCGAAGAAGCGAGGGCTTCTTGCCGGCCACGACCAAAACCTGGCAGCCGGGGTCACCAAATTTCTTGATTGGGCATCCGCTGACCGCAGTGAACTAGGCGACTCCCACAACCATTCGCATGCCACTCTCGATGACGCATGGCTGATGGTCCATGTGGCAGGCGCACTGATCGTCCGCTTAGCAGCCGAGCCTACTCGTGCCGCCGCAATTGAGAAGCGCAGCCGCTGACGCTTCAATCATTCACTTAGTAAATGACCTCGGTCGGGCCTGTAGAGCTGCACTGTATTCCTGGGCGGGTATACCTCGATTTACTACACGAAGCGTGTGTGTTCTGAGAACAAGGGGGCTGCCCCGGCCCGACTGTCCAACACACCCCCGTTGCTTTCAGAAGTCCTACGTAGCGTGTAGGAATTCGACCGTACAAGCGTGCTGTACGCCCTAGCAGCCACCACCGCGCCCGGCACACCAGCCAGACAACGCCACCACACCACCGGCCAGCGCGGCAGACACACACCGAGGACGCAGAGGGTAGGCAGGGCAGGCAGAGGCCAGGAGGCCGCAGGAGGGCCTGTACGGGCCTGGAGGGCCGCGACGGTGTGCAGGGCTGAGGGGCGGCCCCACGGCCGGCCCAGGCCCCGTAGCGTGCGTCTCAGTGGCATAGGGGTGCCCCATGACCCCCTGCGACGGTCGGGCAGGACCGGTCGTTGACAGCGGCTGAGATTCTGCTCAGGTTTGAAAGCGTGTGAGCGTGCGTTCGGGGTGTTTTAGCCGGGGTTTCGGGGTGGGTGAACCGCCCGGCTGATCGCCGCAAGCGTGGAGCCGGCGAAGCGAGGTCCTAGGAATTTATCGTCCGGACGATAAATTCGGAGTCGTCGAGGCGAGCAAGATCATGGGCCGGTCGGACAACACGATCCGCGCTTACCTCAATGCGTGGAACAACGCTGCCGCGGGCACCGGCGGGCCGGGTGCCCTTGAGCCTCGGACTCTACGATCCGAGGCGACGCCGACGGCCTGTGCGCCCCGTCGTCGGAGTTGCGGCCGGAGGACTTCTTCTCCTACGCCAACTAGCTCGCCCGCCGCCGAGGTCATGGCCCGATCGTTTGTTGCGGAACCGCAGTGCTTCTACACCTGGAACGGTCATCACGTCAAACGAAATCCGCGTTTCCGTGACAGTAGCGTGACAGTGAGATCGTGAAGCAGGCTGAACGCAGGCACCTGCATAACTTGATCTTCGAGTCAAACCCATCGGCCACGATTCGAGATGGTCGAGCGTTTGCCCTGGTCAGGGGTGGTGGTTTGTGGCGGTGAGTGTGGGATTCGAACCCACGGCCCCTGTGGGGGCAACGGTTTTCAAGACCGTCACATTCGGCCGCTCTGTCAACTCACCTCGCACCGGGCGACCGGCCGGGAGACCCCGTCCTGCCTGGCGGTGCACCCCACATTCTGTCACAACCACACACCCGGGCGAGGTGTAGTGACGTCCCCGCTGTGACTTCCCCGCTGGGACACCGGGGCGGACTGTGGGCCGACAGCCGGTGACGTCCCCGCTGTGACGCCGGAGCTCCGATTGCGCCGCCCGGGCTCCGGCGGCTCTCCATCCGCGACGTCCCCGCTGTGACGCCCGGCCGTCCCGGGGCCGTCCACCGGGACCGGATCGTCCCGTCGTCGCCTGCCCGCGACCCGCGCCACAGTTCGGCAACAGTTCATCCGTCGCCGCGGAGGCCGGTGAATCCGCGTCCGGACCACTCGGTAGGCTAGAGCAGGACCCACCGGTCCCGTGAAACCGAGCCTGTCAGGAGACATCCTCAATGCAAGTGTGGCCAGGAACGCCCTACCCTCTCGGTGCGACCTACGACGGTACCGGAACGAACTTCGCGATCTTCTCCGAGCCCGCGGAGAAGGTCGAGCTCTGCCTCTTCGACCAGTGGGGCAACGAGGACCGCATCGAGCTCACGGAGAAGGACGCCTACGTCTGGCACTGCTACCTCCCGCAGGTCGAGCCCGGCCAGCTCTACGGCTACCGCGTCCACGGCCCCTACGATCCGGACCGGGGCCTGCGCTGCAACCCCAACAAGCTCCTCCTCGACCCCTACGCCAAGGCGGTCTCCGGGCAGATCGAGTGGGGCCAGGCGATGTTCTCCTACCCGATGGGCGGCGACGGCACCGGTTACAACGAGGACGACTCCGCGGACTCGATGATGCTCGGCGTCGTCATCAACCCCTACTTCGACTGGCGCGGCGACCAGCATCCCAACCACCCGTACTACCAGTCGGTGATCTACGAGGCGCACCTCAAGGGCCTCACCCAGATGCATCCCGACATCCCCTCGGAGCTGCGCGGCACCTACGCCGGCGTCGCCCACCCGAGCGTCATCAAGCACCTCAAGAAGCTCGGCGTCACCGCCCTCGAGCTCATGCCCGTCCACCAGTTCGTGCAGGACCAGCGCCTCGAGGAGGAGGGCCTGCGCAACTACTGGGGTTACAACACCATCGGCTTCCTCGCCCCGCACAACGAGTACTCCGCCTCCGGCCAGTCCGGCCAGCAGGTGCAGGAGTTCAAGGAGATGGTCCGCGCCCTCCACCACGCGGACATCGAGGTCATCCTCGACGTGGTCTACAACCACACCGCCGAGGGCAACCACATGGGCCCGACGATCTCCCTGCGCGGCATCGACAACACACATTACTACCGTCTCGTCGAGGACGACCGCAAGCACTACATGGACTACACGGGCACCGGCAACACCCTCAACGTCCGGATGCCGCACTCCCTCCAGCTCCTCATGGACTCCCTGCGCTACTGGGTCACGGAGATGCACGTCGACGGCTTCCGCTTCGACCTCGCCGCCGCCCTGGCCCGCGAGTTCTACGACGTCGACCGGCTCTCGACATTCTTCGAGATCATCCAGCAGGATCCCGTGGTGAGCCAGGTCAAGCTCATCGCCGAGCCCTGGGACATCGGCCCCGGCGGCTACCAGGTGGGCAACTTCCCGCCGCTGTGGTCGGAGTGGAACGGCAAGTACCGCGATGTCATCCGCGACTTCTGGCGCGGCGAGCACTCCACGGTGGGCGAGTTCGCCTCGCGCATCTCCGGCTCCGCGGACCTCTATGCGAACTCCGGCCGGCGCCCCTTCGCCTCGGTCAACTTCGTCACCGCCCATGATGGCTTCACCCTGGCCGACCTCGTGTCGTATAACGAGAAGCACAACGAGGCCAACGGCGAGGGCAACCGCGACGGCGAATCCCACAACCGCTCGTGGAACCACGGCGCCGAGGGCGAGACCGACGACCCGCAGGTCCTCGCCCTGCGTGCCCGCCAGCAGCGGAACTTCATCGCCACCCTGGCGCTGAGCCAGGGCGTGCCGATGCTCAGCCACGGCGACGAGCTCGGCCGCACCCAGCACGGCAACAACAACGCCTACTGCCAGGACTCCGAGCTCGCCTGGATCGACTGGGAGAACGCCGACCAGCCGCTCATCGAGTTCACCGCCCGCGTGTTCGAGATCCGCGAGCACCACCCGACGTTCCGCCGCTCCCGGTTCTTCGACGGCCAGGTCGTGCGCTCCGACGTCGACCAGCCCCTGCCGGACCTCGTGTGGCTCAACACCGACGGCGAGGAGATGATCGTCACCGACTGGCACACCTCCTTCGCCCACGCCGTCGGCGTCTACCTCAACGGCAGCGGCATCCAGGGCATGGACAAGCGCGGTCGCCCGATCCGCGACGAGGACTTCCTCGTCTTCTACAACGCCTCCCTCGAGGACGTCGACTTCGTGTTCCCCGGCGAGGACTTCGCCCCCGGCTGGGAGGTCCAGCTCGACACCGCCGGCGAATTCACCGAAGAGGACGTGTTCACCGCCGGGGAGAAGATCACCCTGTGCGGCAAGTCCATGCTCATCCTCAAGGAGGCGAGCACGCAGGAGGAGACTGCGATGACCGTCGAGGCCTCCCTCGCCTCGCGCAGCGCCGCCGGTCAGGCCGCCGCCGACGAGGCGAACGGCCGCACCGGCACCCGCCGGGTCGAGGACCTCGGCGTGCCTGGCCAGGCCGGGGAGAAGGTCCGTCCCGGCTACGAAGAGATCTGAGCGCCGCCCGAGCCCACCCGACCGAGCAGGAGTGAGATTGAGTCAGCGCCCCGCCCCCGTCCCCGCGTCCACCTACCGGTTCCAGCTCACCTCCGACTTCACCCTGTTCGATGCCGCCGAGCAGATCCCCTACCTCGCCGGCCTCGGCATCGACTGGGTGTACCTCTCCCCCGTCCTCGCCGCCGAACCCGGGTCGACCCACGGCTACGACATGGTCGACCCCACCCGGGTCGACGAGGCACGCGGCGGGCGGGCCGGGCTCGAGGCGCTCTCCCGCGCCGCTCACGCCGCCGGCATGGGGGTGCTCGTCGACATCGTCCCCAACCACATGGGCGTCGCCACACCCGTGCACAACCGGTATTGGTGGGATCTGCTGACCTTCGGCGAGGCGTCCCGGTACGCCCACTGGTTCGACGTCGACTGGGCGGCCGGCGCGGACGACACCGCACCGTTCCGCCCCGCCGACGGCTGGACCCGCCCGGCCACCGGCAAGCTCGTCCTCGCCGAGCTCGGTGCTCCCGAGGACCTCGGGAAGCTCGAGATCCGCGAGCACGAGGGCAGCCCCGTGCTGGCCTACTACGACAACCTCTACCCGGTGGCCCCGGGCAGCCTGCAGGACGGGATGACGCCGCAGGAGCTCCACGCGGTGCAGAACTACCGGCTCGTCCACTGGAAGCACGAGGACTGGGGGCTCAACTACCGCCGCTTCTTCTCGATCAAGACCCTCGCCGGGATCCGCGTCGAGGACCCCGCCGTGTTCGCAGCCACCCACCGTGAGATCGCCTCCTGGTTCACCGCGGGCCTGGTCGACGGGCTGCGCATCGACCACATCGACGGGCTCGCCCGGCCCGAGGAGTACCTCGCCCGGCTCACCCACCTCACCGGGGCCTACATCGTGACGGAGAAGATCCTCGCCCTCGAGTCCCGCGGTGCCCGCGAGCTGCTGCCGGCCGGCTGGGCCGAGGCCGGCGCCCGCGGCACCACCGGCTACGAGCTCATCGCCTACATCGACGGTGCGCTCACCGACCGCGCCGGGTTCTTCCACCTCGAGGCCGCCCGCCAGCAGCTGTTCGCGGGCGGTCCGCTGCCCGGTGAAGCGGTCGAGGGGGCGGACGCCGCCGAGGAGCCGGCGGGCCTCGCGGCCGCCGGCCGCCACCTGCAGCGCCACCCCACCTCCGTGCACGGCCTCTTCACCCAGATCGAGCAGGCCGCCAAGACGCACTTCGCGTTCGGCCCGCTGTCCGGGGAGATGCTCCGTCTGGCCCGCGAGCTCAAGGCGATCGGCTGGTTCCACTGCGATGCCCGCTCCCGCGCCGTGATCGGCGCCGACCCGCTCGACATCGGCACCGAGCAGCTCGCCGACGTGTTCGGGATCCTCGCCGCCTCCCTGCCCGTCTACCGCGTCTACCGCCCGGCGCCCACCGACCGCGAGCACTTCCTCGCCCAGCTGTCCGACACCGTCGATACCGTGGACCTGCCGCCGCTGAGCGAGGACGGCCAGATCATCATGCGTGCGCTGTCAGCGATCCGCTCGACGGCCCGCTCCGCGACCGCCTCGGACCGGCTGCTCGCGTACCTCGGCGTCGTCCTCACCACCGCGAACCACCCCACCTTCATCCGGTTCGCCCAGTCCACCGGCGCGATCATGGCCAAGGGTGTGGAGGACACGACCTTCTACCGCTACGCCGCGCTCACCGCGCTCAACGAGGTGGGCGGCCGGCCGGAGGAACCGTTCGAGCCGGCCGCGCTGTGGCAGGAGTTCGAGCGCCGCATGCGCACCACCCCCCACGGCCTCAACTCGCTGAGCACGCACGACACCAAGCGCAGCGAGGACACCCGCGCCCGCATCCTCGCTCTCGCCGAGCTCCCCGGCGAGTTCCTCGCGTTCCTCGCCGCCGCCCGGCAGCGCACCTCCGTGCGCTACCGGCCCGACGAGTCCGACCTCATGGTCACCGCCGGCGCACGGTACGGCGTCAACGCGAGCATCGAGCGCACCAAGGCGCCGCTCGCGGCGGACACCTCGTTCGACATCCTCCTGTGGCAGGCGGTGCTCGGTGCCTGGCCGGCCACCCCGGAGCGGCTCACCGAGTACGCGCTCAAGGCCGCCCGCGAGCAGAGCCTCTACACCTGGTGGACGGACAACCACGAAGAGTTCGAGGACGAGCTGCGCGCCGCCATGGAGGCCACCGAGCAGGATCCCGAGCTCCGCGCCCTCATCGAGGACATGGACGGCCGGATCCGTGCAGCCGGGCACTCGAACGGACTGGTCGCCAAGGCGCTCCAGCTGCTCGCCCCCGGCGTCCCCGACGTCTACCAGGGCACCGAGCTGTGGGACCGCTCGCTCGTCGACCCGGACAACCGGCGCCCGGTGGACTACAGCGAGCGCGGCCGCCACCTCGGCGGCATCGACCGGCTCGATCTCAGCGATGAGGCGGCCTGGGACTCCGGCGCGGTCAAGCTCCTCCTCACCTCCCGCCTGCTCCACCTGCGCACGCGCCTGCGCGAGGTGTTCGTCCCCGACAGCCCGCTGCTCACCGGCCCGCCGGGGCCGGTGGGGCGGACCGGCGCGCAATGGGAGCATGCGCTGGCCGTGCTGTTCGGCGGGCGTGTGCTGCTCGTCGGAACCCGCCTGCCGATCGGCCTGGCAGCGGCCGGCGGGTGGGCCGACACCGCGATCACCATCGCCGCCGAGGACCTCCGACCGCTCGACGAGGACGCCTACCTCGCCCAAGTGCTCGCGGAGACGGATCCCGACCGCTCCGCTGGCGGCCTCCCCGCGGACGACCCCGGGACCAGCGCCGCCGGCACCACCGGTTCTGCGGAGCCCAGCGAGGCCCCCGCGCCCGAGGCGCCCTGCCGCTGGCAGGACGTGCTCACCGGAGCCGAGTACACCGGCACCCGCCTGCAGGTCGCCGAGCTCCTCGACCGCCTGCCCGTCGCCGTCCTCGAACGCGTGGAGTAGACCCATGACGCGATACCCCGGCATCGACGCCACCTTCCATTTCCCCGACTACCCGAGCATCCCGCGCGGGTTCGTGACTGGCTTCGAGGCCGGTTCCGGCGCCGGCATCAACCCGGTCACCGGCAACGACCAGGTCAGCGGCAGGGACCCGGTGTTCCGCGTCTGGGCCCCGGCTCTCGGAACCGTGCGCCTCGCCTGGCGCCTCGCGGACGCGCCCTACGGCACCGACTTCGCCCGCAGCCAGTACCGCGAGGCCCCCGTTCAGGGCGAGGAGCTCGATGCTCTCGGCTTCCGCATCGAGGCGATGGAGACCACGCCCGTCGGCTGGTGGGCCGTCACCGCACCCTCCGATGCGCTCGCCGCCGTGCTCCGCGATCTCGCCGATCACGCTGCGGGTGCCGCCGGCGGCACCGAGGCCCCCGTCATCGAGTACGGCTACCTCCTCGACGAGGATCCGAACCTGCGCCCGGACCCGCGCTCCCGCCAGCAGCCCTACGGGCCGCACGGCCCGTCGGCCACGGTGCCGGATCTCGGACAGCCGGGGAGCGCCTCGACATCGGGCAGCAACCCGAACGGCGCCTCGGCTGCGGGCTGCAGCCCGAGCGGCGCCTCGGCTGAGCGTGCCGACGGCGAGCCGACCCCCGCATCGGCGTCGGACGACCCTGCAGCGAACTGCGCCTTGGACGGCGGCTGGGCGGGCCGGGCCTGGGACTCCTCCCCGGTCTACGAGCTCCACATCGGCACCTTCACGAGCGCCGGCACCTTCGACGCGGCGATCGAGAAGCTCGACCACCTCGTGCGCCTGGGCATCGGCTGGGTCGAGCTGCTCCCGGTCAACACCGTCGCCGGCCTCCACAACTGGGGGTACGACGGGGTGGGCTGGTTCGCGGTGCAGGAGAGCTGTGGCGGCCCGGAGGGCTATCGGCGCTTCGTCGAGGCCGCCCACGCCCGCGGGATCGGCGTGATCCAGGACGTCGTGTACAACCACCTCGGGCCCTCGGGCAGCTACCTGGGGATGTTCGGTCCCTACCTCCACGCCGCGGCCGCGAACCCCTGGGGCGACTCGATCAACCTCGACGGCCCGGGCTCGGACGAGGTGCGTGCCCTCATCCTCGACGACCTCGCGATGTTCGCCGCCGACTACGGCGTCGACGCGTTCCGGCTCGACGCCGTCCACGCCCTTCTCGACTCGCGGGCCCTGCCGATCCTCGAGGACATGACCGTCCACATGGAGGAGCTGGCCCGCACGCTCGGACGCGCCCACCCGATCCACCTCATCGCCGAATCCGATCTCAACGCCCCCCGGCTCATCACCGCTCGCGACGACGGCGGGGACGGCCTCACCGGTCAGTGGAGCGACGACTTCCACCACGCCGTGCACGTCGCACTGACCGGGGAGACCAAGGGCTACTACGCCGACTTCGCGGACCCCGAGGCGCTCCCGAAGGTGCTGCGCAGCGGCTTCTTCCACGATGGGACGCTCTCGACCTTCCGCGGCCGCGCCCACGGCCGGCCGATCGACGGGGACCGGGTGTCACCGGACCAGCTGGTCGTCTGCATCCAGAACCACGACCAGGTGGGCAACCGGGCGGCCGGGGAGCGGCTGTCGCACCTCGTCGGCACCGATGCGCTGGCCGTCGGGGCGGTTCTCCTCATGCTCGCGCCGAACACCCCGATGCTCTTCATGGGTGAGGAGTGGGCGGCCTCGACCCCCTGGCAGTTCTTCACCGACCACCGCGAGGACTGGCTGGGCGAGGCGGTGTCGAACGGCCGGAAGTCCGAGTTCGCGGGCATGGGCTGGGACGATTCCGCGGTGCCGGACCCGCAGGACCCGGAGACCTTCACCCGCTCCGTCCTCGACTGGACGGAGTTCGGTGAGGACGGGAGCGGAGACGACTCGGCGGAGGCGGCCGGAGCCGGGGTTCCCGGATCCGAGGCGGCCGGAGCCGGGGCCGCGGATGCCGGGTTCGCCACTTCCGGGCTCGGCACGGGATCGGCTCACGGGACCGGGCCCGCAGCCCGGCGGGCGATCTTCGAGCTCTACTGCGCTCTCGGTGCGCTGCGCGCCGAGCGGCCCGAGTTCCGCGAGCTCGCCTTCGCCGACATCACGGTGGACGCGGCCGCGGACGGCGCAGATGGCGGTGACGACGGGGACCGGTGGGTAGCGATAACGATCGGCGGTCTCCACGTGGTCGCGAACCTCGGGTCCGCAGCGGCCTCCGTGCAGCTGCCTGGGGCCGCTGGGACAGCTGGGACCGCTGGGATAGCTGGGATAGCTGGGATAGCTGGGATAGCTGGGATAGCTGGGATAGCTGGGATAGCTGGGACGATCGTCCTCGACACTGCCCGGTTCCTCGGCGAACGCGGCGTCGGACGGGGTGCGGACTCACATGCATCACGCGACGCCGGTGGCGAGACCGGCGCCGATGGCGAGCTCTTCGCCTCGATCGAAGCCGGCACCGTGCGCGTACCCCCGATGTCCGCGGCCGTGCTCACCACGCCGAGCTGACCCCGCGGCGCTGCCCCGGCGGCACATGTCCAGCACGACGCGCCGACCCTGCGGCGCACTGAACCGGCGGCGCGCTGAACCGGCGAGGCGCTGCGCAAGCGGCGATCCGCCGCTTCATCCAACTGCGCAGTATCCGGAACCCGGCGCGCAATTGCGCGCTCGGGGCACGATACCGCGCAGTTGGATGATGCGAGTCATCCGGACGGACGGTTCACTCGAACGGGTCAGCCGGCCAGACGACTCAGCCCGCAGCCTCGAGGTCGGCGATGACGATCTTCTTCATCCCGAGCATCGCCTGCATCTGCGCCGGCGTCCGGACGAGCTCGCTCATCCGCGCCGGCACCACCTGCCATGACACTCCGAACCGGTCCTTGCACCAGCCGCACTGCTCCGATTCCGGGACGTGGGAGAGCTTCTCCCAGTAGTGGTCGATCTCCGCCTGGTCGGCACACGCGATCGCGAACGACACCGCCTCGGTGATGGTGAAGTACGGCCCGCCGTCCAGGCAGCCGAACCTCCGGCCGGCCAGCGTGAACCACGCAGCGTTGACCTTCCCGGCCATACCCTGGAACTGCTCCCCCATGACTTCGAGGTCGGCGGAGTAGCGCATGATCTCGTCGATCGAGGAGTCGGGGAACACGGAGACGTAGTACTCCATCGCCTCCTCGGCGCAGTCCGCGAACCAGAGGAACGGGGTGATCGTGTCGACGACGGCCATCAGGATCCCGCTCCCGGGCCGCCGGGGAGCGGCTGGTTGATCTGGAAGCTCGCGCCTTTCGGGTCCGCGACGGTCGCGACCCGGCCGAACGGGGAGTCGATCGGCCCGTCGAGCAGCTTCCCGCCGGCCTTCTCGATCGCGGCGACGGTCGCATCGGCGTCGGCGACCCCGAAGTACGGCCGCCAGAACGATTTCGTGCCGGCGGGGAACCATTCCTTCGCCTCGCACATCCCGGCGCTCGCCTTCTCCCCGGGTGCGTTCGTCGCGTACCGGAGGTCGGGCTGCGGGTCGTCCTCATCGCTGTCCATGAGCGTGATGTCGAAGTCGAAGACCGCGGAGTAGAACGCCGCCGAGGCGTCGAAGTCCATGCTCATGAGTTCGAACCACACCGGGGTGCCCGGCTTGCCGGAGAACACGTATCCCTCGAACCCGCCGTCTTCCCACAGGCCCACGAACGCCCCGGTGGGATCGCAGATCCCGGCGAAGGTCCCCACGCCCTCCATCCGGGCGGGCTCGACGACCACCCGGGCACCGTTCGCGCGGGCCTTCTCGAGGCGCTCGTCCACGCTGTCCACGGAGAGGTAGACGTCCCATGTGGGGGTGAGCTCCTCGCCGTCCGGGCAGGTCATCCCGGTGGTGTCCATGAACCCGGCCTGGCGGCTGCCCTCTGCGACGGCCATGCGGTAGTGATTCATCTCCGGGCCCAGGTCCTCGAACTCCCAGCCGAAGATCTGCCGGTAGAAGTCCATGGGACCTGCGATCCCGTTCGCGCTGTACTCGAGCCAGGTGGGCTCTCCGGTCGGACGTGCCATGGTCGTGCCCTTCTCTCCATCGCGCCGGTCGCTGCGATCGGCGGTCCGTTGTGTCCGTGTCCGGAATCGGGTGACTCCGGGCCTGTCGGTGATCCCCACGGTAGGCCCGCGCGGGCGGGCATGATTATCCGTTCCTGCGCTCCTGCGCCCACAGCACGGGCAGGGCCGACAGCAGGGGCGCCGAGGTGCCCGGCGCCGGGCCGAGGTCGAGCGTCACCTCGGCTCCGGCCGGCAGCGGTCGGGTGAGCGGGGTGCGGTGGACCGCGACGACGGGACGACCGAGCGCGAAGTGGTCGCTCACCTGTGCAGCGGGCGGCACGACGAAGGCGAGCAGCCACGGGTTCCCGGGGCACAGGGGCAGGTCGACGAGTTCGCGGTCGCGCAGGAGCACACCGGCGGCGGGCAGGCCGATGGGGGCCGGCTGCGGATACCAGCCCAACCAGGTGTCTGCGCCGCCCCATCCGTCGTCCGGGTAGCGGATCCGCACCCGCACCGGGGCGTGGCGCCCGCGGGTCTGCTCGAACGGCCGAGGCGGCTGCTCGCCGACGCTCTCGGCGAGTCGGCGCAGCGCGGCCGGGGTGGTGCCGACGGCGCGGGAGAAGCGGCGGGTGAAGGTCGGCAGCGAGTCGAAGCCGACGGCGGCGCACACCTCGGACACGGCGAAGTCCTCGGCCAGCAGCAGGCGCTTGGCGGCATCGAAGCGGACCGCGGCGAGGTACTGCCCGGGGCTCAGGGAGGTGACCTGTGCGAACGCACGGGAGAAGTGGGCCGGGCTGTAGCCGACGTGGTCGGCGACGTCGTCGACGGTGATCCGGTCCGCGTGGAGACGGCGCATGAACGCGATGGCGGAGAGAGCCGTGGTGTGACTCATGCCACCACTGTACGACCTCCGCCGCAGGTGTGGCAGGGCGCTCTGCGCCACCGGTGGGGTCGGGGGCACGGTGTGCGGTGCTCCGCACGAACCGGGCGCAGGGATGCGTGGAGGGGTCGTGGAGATGTGGAGCGCCGGCAGTGCGCGCCGCGCGAGGCTCCGGCCGGGCGCGGAACCGGTGACGGAGGCCTCGGCCGCGGCTAGGGTGGACAGCATCATGACTGCTCAGACTGCCGCCCCCACCGTCGGGGCCGTACGCGCCATCGCCACCCCGCACACACTCGCCACCGAGGCCGGTCGGCAGGCGTTCGCCGACGGCGGCTCCGCCGTGGACGCGGCGATCGCCGCCGATGCGGTGCTCACCGTCGTCTACCCGCACAACACGGCGATCGGCGGGGACCTCATCGCACTCGTCGCGCGCACCGCCGCCGCGGATGCGGGTGCGGACGGGGACCCGCCCACGTCAGCGGCACCCGCCCCGGGCGCCGGATCGCAGACCACGCTCGAGCTCGTCGACGGGTTCGGGTACGCCCCGCGCGCCGTCGACCCCGCGGCATGGGGCACGAGTGGGCGGGTGCCCGCCTTCGGCCCGGAATCCATCACCGTCCCCGGCACGCTGCGCGGGTGGAAGCACCTGCACGACACCTACGGCAGGCTCCCCTGGGCGCGCCTGCTCGAACCGGCCATCGCCTGCGCCCGCGACGGCTACCCGATCAGCGAGTCGCTGCGCGGGGCGATCGACCGGACGGCCGCCTCGGGTCCGGAGGGACTCGCCTTCGTCGAGGCGATGTTCGGACCCGACTGGGCGGAGGCCGAGCAGGCGTCCAACCCGGCGCTCGCCCGCACTCTCACCCGTCTCGCCGAGGCCGGCCCGGACGACTTCTACGCCGGCGCGGTCGCCGCGGACGTGCTTGCCTACCTCCAGCAGGTACGGCCGGACTTCGCGGCGGAGGACCTCGCCGACTACACGGTGCACATCGGTGAACCGCTGAGCACAGAGTTCGCCGGGCTCACGGTGAACACCGGTGGCGCGCCGTGCCAGGGGTTCGCACTCCTGCGGTACCTCGATGAGCTCGGCGAGGCCGCCGAGCCCCGTGGCGCTGCGGGGGCCGACGGTGTCGGCGGTGCCGCTGGGTCCGACAGTGTCGGGGCCAGTGGTGTCGGCGAGTCCGGTGGTACCGGCGAGTCCGGTGGTGTCGGCGAGTCCGGTGGTGACGGCGGGTCCAGCGGTGCCGACGGTATCGACGACGGCGCTCTGACCGACGCCGCGCTCGCCCGCATCTGGACCGAGTCCTTCGCCGCCTCGGATGCGCTGCGCGACTCCGTCCTCGCCGAGGACACCGATCCGGCGCTCCTCCTCGACCGCTCGGGGCGCCTCGGCAGCGGTGACCCCGGCGCCTCCCCCACCGGCAACGCCTCTGCCGCCGGCTCCGCCTTTCCCATCGGCGGCGCCTCCCCGGCCGACACCGTACGACCCGTCGCCACCCCGCCGGCCGACGGGGACACCGTGGGGATCGCGGCGAGCGACGGGGAGGTGAGCATCTCCCTCATCCAGAGCCTGTACTCCGCGTTCGGCTCGCGCTGCCTCGACCCGCACACCGGGATCGTGTTCCAGAACCGGGGCTCGATGTTCTCCCTCGACCCGGACTCACCGCAGCTGGTCCGGGGCCGGACGCGGCCCGCGCACACGCTCATGCCGGTCATCGTCACCGACCCGACCGGCCGCCCGGCCCTCGTGCAGGCGACGATGGGCGGCAAGGCCCAGGCGCAGATCCATGCCCGCCTGTTCACGCACCTCGTGCGCGGCGGCACCGCGGCCGAGGCCGTCGCGCTGCCCCGCTGGGTGACCGGTGTGCGCCATCAGGACGACACCCCGCAGTCCGTCCATGCGGAGGAGGACGTCCCCGCCGAGGCCGTCGCGGAGCTCGAGCGCTCGAGCCCGGAGCCGGTGCGGTGGACCGCCCCGCGCACCGACTGGATGGGCCACGCGAATGTCATCGACCTGCGCGGGGAGACGCCCGAGGCCGCCTCGGACCTCCGCGCCGACGGCTCCGCCTGGGTGGGCTGAGCGGCCGGCCGGCGAACCCGTACTTGCCCGTGCCTGACCTTTCCCGCGCCTGACCTTTCCCGCGCCTGACCTTTCCCGCGCCGGTGGGCGGGTCGCTCCGCCCAACTGCGCGGTATCCGAAACCGAACACGCAATTGCGCGGTGATCACCGGATACCGCGCAGTCGGCTCGTGCTCGACCCCACCGATGTGCGGTGCACGTGTGGAATCCCTGCTCACGGCTGCGACTCCTCGCCTGTGGAACGAGCACCCGTATCCACATCGCCGTCGCCGCACTTCCCGTCGCATTCGACCGCACGCACCATCGGCGCATGTAC
Source organism: Brevibacterium sp. CS2 (assembly GCF_005280295.1). Taxonomy (GTDB): domain Bacteria; phylum Actinomycetota; class Actinomycetes; order Actinomycetales; family Brevibacteriaceae; genus Brevibacterium; species Brevibacterium pityocampae. Next base: position 434,844 of record NZ_CP040020.1, read on the forward strand.
AACGTCTTCACGTATCGCGACATCGCCCATCACCCCTCGGCTGAACATCGCATCCGAACCGCGCTGTCCTGCTGCATCGACCGCCTGTCGCACGGAGTCTTCGAAGTCATCGCGCAGTGCGGTGTCCCTGGGCATCGCCCGTTCGGGTACTTCGTCGACGACCCGGAAGGCCTGCGCCCGCGCGGATCCGCGGTGGGCACACCCCGCAGCAGCGACCCGCGCTGGCGGCGTTACCTCCGACAGCGCCACCTCGGCTGGGTACTCGCCCACGAATCGCTGTGTCAGGATGACGCGGTGAGCCACCGCTCCGCTGGTCTGCTTCTCGGGATTCCGTACATCGGCCCGGAGCCGAACCGCATCGAGCTGGTGAACCCCCGGCGCAGCCGCAGCGCGAGATCGATCCACCGACGCCGGCGCATCGTGGACGCTGCGCACACGATGTCCATCATCGAGGTCCTCGCTCACCGATCACCCGTTCTCGACGATCAGACAGCCGCCGAGGCGCCCGCCCTGCCGGCGCCGCCAGTACCAGCCCCCGATAACCCGGGAACCACCGGGACGCCTGCCCCGGATCGCTCAACAGTGAGGGTCGTGGCGACCGGCTCTGCGGCGGCCATTCACGGGCCCGGCCCGGCGACGGCGGCCATCCGGTCCACGGGTGCATCGATACGATCGCTCTCGCCGCAGGCGCCTTCGACCGAATCAGGATCCGCAGCGACGGCCGGTGCCGATCGGATGATCACCACACGAGCGCGCACCGTGGTCGACCTGGCTCGCGACAGCGGCATCCAGACCGGTGTCGTCGCGCTCGACGCCTTCCTCGCCCGCGGCGAACGCGTCGGTGCTGCGGACCGGCGCAGGGGCGAGTTCCCGCCGGAGCCCGAGGCGATCGCAGCCCGCAGGGAGACGCTCGCTGAGATCATCGAATCGACCGGCCACGGTCCCGGGCGTCGTCGACTCCTCACTGCATTCGAGTGGGCGACCGGGCTCGCCGAATCACCGGCGGAGAGCTTGGCCACTGTGGGGTTCCACCACCTCGGCGTCGAGGGAGTCCAGCAGCAGGTGTGGATCGAGGATCGGCACGGGTTCCGCGTCGCGCAGGTGGACTTCCTGCTTCAGAGCAGACGACTGGTCATCGAGGTCGACGGGCTGGGCAAGTACGCGTCCGCCGCGGATCCCAACCTCACGCGGCGCGACGTCCTGCTCGACGAGAAGGAGCGCGAACAGCGCATCCGCGAATGCGGGTACACGGTCGTGCGACTCACGTGGGCCGACGTCATCGACGTCCACCGGTTCCGCCGCGCGCTCATGCGCATGGGCCTCCTGTGAGTGCTGTAGGTTCGGGGCGCCGGCGGCTCGGCGACACCCGACTGCGCGGTATCCGAAACCGAGCGCGCAATTGCGCGGCGCCCTTCGGATACCGCGCAGTTCGATGACAGGACCACGCCCGCGCCACCGCCCGCGCCGACGGCTCCGCCCGGGTCGGCTGAACGACCCGGCTCACCCCGCCCACCTGCGGCGCAAGGTGAACTTTCGCTTCGGCACCACCCTGGCCGGCGCTTTCGGGGGCACACTGGAAGCACGCACCGTTCCCGAGCATGAGGATCGCCATGGATTTCATCAACGGACAGCCCTGCTGGGCCGGGCTCAGCACACCCGAGGTCGACGCCTCGGTGACGTTCTACCGCGAGGTCTTCGGCTGGGACATCGAATCCCAGGGACCGGAACACGGCGACTACCGCATCGCATCCGCGCGCACCGACTCCGGACCGGTCGCCGTCGCCGGCCTCGGCGCTGCGATGGACGACACCTCGCCCTCCGACGCTCCGGCGCACCACGACGCCGGGTCCCAGCGCTCCGTCTGGCACCTCTATCTCCACTTCGACGACGTCGAGCAGAGTTTCGACGAGGCACTCCACCTGGGCGCCACCGCGATCATTGAGCCGACCGACGTCGGTGAGCAGGGCACGATGGCGCTGCTCCACGACCCCGCCGGCGCGGTCATCGGGCTGTGGCAGCCCGGCACGCATCGCGGGTTCGGGGCGGCCGCCCAGCCCGGCTGCCCTGCCTGGTTCGACCTGCACACCAAGGACTTCGACGCGGCCCGGGCCTTCTACAGCCGCTGGCTCGGCGTCGAGTTCGAGCAGCCCGAGGGATTCCCCGACACCTATGCGAGCGCGAAGGGACCCGAGGGCGACTACCTGTTCGGGATGATGGACGTGTCCCAGGTGTACCCACCCGAGCAGCCGAGCACCTGGAACACGTGCTACCTCGTCGACTCCGCCGGTGACACGCTGCGCCGCGCGGTCGACCTCGGCGCGTTCGCGATGATGGACGCCGACCCCTCGCCCTACGGCTTCATCTCCGCCTTTGCGGACCCGCGCGGCGCGACGATCTTCGCCATCGGCGGGCAGTGACATCGAACGCGAACTGCGCGGTATCCGAATGCGGCCGCGCAATTGCGCGCCTGGTTCCGGATACCGCGCAGTTCGCGGTGTGGAGCGGCGTCCGTGAGCGCCCCGTGCACCAGACCCGCCCCGTGCGGCCGCCCCGGGCTCAGCGCCCGGGGGTGAAGTACAGGGCGCCGAGGGCGGGCACGGTGACCTCGGCGGAGGCGTCGAAGCCGTTGAATCCCCCGGGCTCGCCGTCGATCCACCCCATGTTGCCCACGTCGGAGCCGCCGTAGGCCTCGGCGTCGGTATTGAGGCGCTCGGTCCACACCCCGCCGAACGGCAGCGGGATGCGGTAGTCGCTCAGCGTCCGCCCGGAGAAGTTCACCACGCACACGAGCGACTCCCCGGAGGTCGACCAGCGGACGAAGGACAGCACGGAGTTCCCGGAGTCGGCCCCGTTGAGCCACTGGAACCCGGCCTGCACCCCGTCCTGCTCCCACAGCGCCGGGGTGTCCTGGTACAGCTGATTGAGGTCGGCCACGAGCCGCTGCACCCCGCGGTGGCCGGGGATGTCGGCCAGCCACCAGTCGAGGCCGTGCTGCTCGGACCACTCGGCCTCCTGGCCGAACTCCGAGCCCATGAACACGAGCTTCTTGCCCGGGTGCGCCCACTGGTACGCGAAGAAGGAGCGCACCCCGGCGAGCTGCTGCCAGCGGTCCCCGGGGAACCGGGCGAGCAGCGAGCCCTTGCCGTGGACCACCTCGTCGTGGGAGATGGGGAGCACGTACTGCTCGCTGAAGGCGTAGACGAGCGAGAAGGTGATGTCGTTGTGGTGCCAGCTGCGGTACATCGGGTCGCGTCCGATGTAGCCGAGCGAATCGTGCATCCACCCCATGTTCCACTTGAGGTCGAAGCCCAGTCCGCCGCCGGACGTCGGTGCGGTGACACCGGGGAACGCGGTCGACTCCTCGGCGATGATCGCGACCCCGGGGTGCTTCTTGCCGACCGTCGCGGTGACCTCCTGGAGCAGCGCGATCGCGTCGAGGTTCTCCCGCCCGCCGTGCTCGTTGGGCAGCCACTGGCCGTCCTCACGCGAGTAGTCGAGGTAGAGCATCGAGGCGACCGCGTCGACGCGCAGCCCGTCGATGTGGAACTCCTCGATCCAGTACAGCGCGTTCGCGACGAGGAAGTTCCGCACCTCGGGCCGGCCGTAGTCGAAGATCAGCGTGCCCCAGTCGGGGTGTTCGCCGCGCCGCGGGTCCGGGTGCTCGTAGAGCGGCTCGCCGTCGAACCGGGCGAGCGCGAACTCGTCCTTGGGGAAGTGGGCGGGCACCCAGTCGAGGACGACGCCGATCCCGGCCTCGTGGAGCGCATCGACGAGGTGACGGAACTCGTCCGGGGAGCCGAACCGGGAGGTCGGGGCGTAGTACGAGGTGACCTGGTACCCCCAGGAGCCGCCGAAGGGGTGTTCGGCGACGGGCATGAATTCGACGTGGGTGAAGCCGAGCTCAGACACGTAGTCGACGAGCTCGCGGGCGAGCTCCCGGTAGCCCAGGCCCAGGCGCCAGGAGCCGAGGTGGACCTCATAGGTGGCCATCGGGCGGTCGGCCGGGACCGAGGCGTCGCGCGCGGCGATCCAGCCGGCGTCGCGGAAGGTGTACTCCGAGTCGGCGATCACCGAGGCGGTGCCCGGCGGCACCTCGGCGGCCCGGGCGAGCGGGTCGGCCTTCTCCACCCAGCGGCCGCCGCGGGTGAGGATCCGGAACTTGTAGATCTCGCCGGTGCCGAGGCCGGGGACGAAGATCTCCCACACGCCGGTGGCACCGAGCGAGCGCATCGCATGAGCACGGCCGTCCCAGCCGTTGAAGCTCCCGATCACCTGGACCGCGCGGGCGTTCGGTGCCCACACGGCGAAGCTCGTGCCGGAGATCGCAGGGCCGCCGAGGCCGTCGAAGGTCCGGCGGTGCGCGCCGAGCACCGTCCACAGCTTCTCGTGGCGGCCCTCGGCGACGAGGTGGAGGTCGAGCTCTCCGACGGTCGGGAGGAAGCGGTAGGGGTCGTCGGTCACGACGGGGCCGGAGCCCCAGTCGATCGCGAGGCGGTAGTCGGGGACGTCCGCACGGGCCAGGCGGGCCTCCCAGACGCCGCTGCGCACGTGTTCGGCAGGGATGTGCTCGCCGTCGACGACCACGGCGACGGAGTCGGCCATGTGGGCGACGGTGCGCACGACGACGTGCTCCGCGTCGAGGCGGTGGGCGCCGAGCTCGCCGTGCGGGTCGTAGTGCGCTCCCGCCGCGATCGTGTCGAGCAGCTCGGGGGTGAGTTCGCTCAAGGTTCCGTCATCCTCCTGTGCGCGGATCCGCGTCTGGGGTGGTCCGCGTCAGCGGTCGAATCCGAAGCGCGGCGGGGCCGGCGGCCGCGCCGGCATCGGGGGTGCGGCGTCCGCCGTCGGGTCGGTGTCGGGGCGCGAAGGTGCGGGCGGCTCCGCGACCTCCAGGTCGAACTCGTCGTCCGGGTCGTCGGGGTCCGCCGTCATGCCGACGAAGGCTCCCGGCACAGGGTCCGCGGGTGCGGGTGCCGGAGCCGAGGCGGGAGCCGGCTCCGGAGTCGCCGTGTCCGAGGCAGGGGCCGTGTCCGAGGCAGGGGCCGCGTCCGAGGCAGGGGCCGTGTCCGAGGCCGGGGCCGGCTCCGGACCCCCGGCAGGCACGGGATCCGCGTCCGAGGCAGGCTCCGGGTCGACGTTCTCGACCGGTCCGGGACCCGGCTCAGCTGACGCCGGCTCCCCACCGGGTTCCTTCGTGGGAGCCACCTCGCCTGCGACGGCCGCCTTTACAGGGGCCGCATTCGCGGAGATCCCCTGCGAGGCCTCCGCCTGCGTGGGAGTCTCCCCCCGGGTGCGGTCCTCTTCGGGCGGGATGACGGGAACCTGGTCCACCGAGGCCTGCGAGAACTGCTCGGCGCTGACCTCCGCGGCGGCGGCCGGGGCGGCCCAGGCGCGGGCGGCGCCCTCCTCGTCCGCGGTGGGCACGTCGTGCTCGAGCCGGCCGCCGAGCAGCAGGGTGAGCGTCGCGAGCGGGACGATGAGCCAGGTGGGGCGGTTGCGGAGCTCGGTGACGACCTCGACGAGGAGGCGGTCGACGAGCACCGCGCGCAGCACCGGGTCGTGGAGGCCGACGGAGGCGTTGACCGCGTGCGAGTAGCCGGTGAGGAGCGAGTTCTGCGCCTGCGAGGACCACAGGTACTCCGGGGAGTCGACGACCTCCTGCATGGACTCGCCCGATTCCTCGAGGCCGGAGAATCCGAGCACCACGGGCTGCGCGTCGAGCTCGAGGGCGCCGGTGCGGCGGAGCCGGGCGTAGCCGGCGGCGTAGTCGATGCTGCGGAGCAGGGCGACGAGGTCGATCGCCGGGGGCTTGGGGAACTCCTGCGTGTCCTCGGAGAAGTTCACCACCCGGAAGCCGGCAGCGGGGCTCGTCACCACCTGGTTGAGGGTGATCTCCCCGTGGATCCGCTGCAGTCCGCCCAGCGTCGTGAGCTCACCGAGCGCATCCCGGTGGGCGCGCAGGCGGGTGCCGAGAGATCCGAGGGCGAGCGGAGCCCGGGCGAGCGCCCAGTCCACCCGCTCCTGCCACTTCTTCACCCAGTCCGCGGTGGGTTCGCCGGTGCTGCGCACAACGCCGAACTCCGCGGCGAGGTCGAGGTGGAGTTCGCCCACCCGGGCGCCGAGCGCCATCGCCCGCTTGTTGTAGGAGCCGAGCGAGCCGGAGTCCACGGTGCAGGCGATCTCGACGGCCTCGCGCCAGGCGGGCTGCGATTCGCGCTCGGTGCGGCTGAGGATCGCCAGGGGGGCGCTCTGGGTGTCGAGGTCGGCGGCGTCGAACCAGCGGCCGGCCGACCAGCCGATGACCTCGGGCACGGCCCCGGATTCGGCTTCGGTGAGTGCGACCGGGATCCGCACCGCGGAGCTCAGACCAGGGCGGATGACGCGGAAGAAGGTGAGCACGCAGGGTTCGGCCGGGTCGTCGATGACGACGCTCGACTCGTTCGTGCGGCTGTCGATGAGCCCGAGCCGGATGACCTCGGAGTGGGCCAGGAGCGACTCGAGATCGCCGAGCCGGGTGAAGGGGTGCTCGTGCTCGCCGACGCGATCGGCCTGCACCTGACCGCCCTGGAACCGGTGACCGGTCGCCATGGCCTGAGCGTAGGCGAGGACGAACACGGGGTCGGCGGTGCCGTCGTAGACGTAGCAGCGGCCGAGCGTGATGTCGTCGACGGTGCCGATGAGATGCGGACGGAGCGCGTAGTCCTCCTGCGTGCGGAACGACAGGGGGATGTTGAGGCGGCGCAGGGTGCGGCCGTCACCCACGGAGATGATCGCCTGGTGGCCCTGCACGGTGCCGAACGCCCGCAGCGGACCGGGGGTGGGCGAAGCGCCGGCGGCCGGGAGCTGCGCCGCCGGTTCCGGCTGCGGCGTGCGGTTGTCGATGATGCGGTAGTGCTCGGTCTCGGTGCCCGCACGCCCGGCACCGGTGCGCGGGGAGTCGGCGCGTCCGGGGTCGGTGCGGTCGGCGCTCGATCGTTCGGCGAGGGGCGCCTCGGCCGCGGAGCCGCCTGCCGGATCCGCGTCCGGCGATACGGTCCCGGGGGCGTCGTGGTTCGCACCCGCGACCGCGTCGGTGTCGAACTCGAAGAGCTGGGTGACGGACATCGGGGTGATGTCCGGGTCGGCCCCGAGCTCGGTCTCGAGCTTGGGGAACCACCCCTGGCGCGGCAACCACGAGGAGAGCAGCTGCTCCAGATCACTGCTGATGGCCACCGATGTCCCCCTTGCCGTTGAAATGCCTGCCCCCACTCTAGCGAAGGCGACGGCGCACGCGGACGAACGCGCCCCGCGACCTACGGATTCGCCCGCCCGGTCCGATCACGGGAGCGAGCCCCCCTGCGGCCCACGCTCGGTCGTGCAGCCGGTTCGGCGCCCCGCGGCCGGCACCCATCCCTGCAGCCGGATCCGGGCCCCTCGGCCGGCTCCCTTCCCTGGGGGCGGGCACCGACCGGCGGCCGGCGCTCAGTCCTGAGGCCAGCGCACCTCGAGGATGTGGGCGGGCTCGTCGCGCGGGTCGAGGCGGACGTAGTTGTCCGCGCCCCACGTCCATGTCTGCTCGGTGATGAGGTCGTGGGCCTCGAACTCCGTGGCCGTGCGGGAGGCCGGCAGCGGCACCGGCGGGTGGTACTCGACCTTGCCCTCGGGGTGCTCGACGTCGTCGGGGGCGATCGTCGTGTGGCCGGGGGGTGCCTCGGTGAAGAGGGAGAACGGCCGCAGCGCGTCGAGATCGAGGTGGACCATGGTCTCCCGGGTGGCATGCGGGTCGACGTTGAGGACGACGATGAGGACGTCCTCGCCGGTGCGCTTGGAGAACACGAGCACCGCATCGTCGTCCGAGGTGTGGAAGGTGATGTTGCGCAGCTCCCCGAGCGCCGGGTGGGCGCGCCGGATCGCATTGAGCCGGGTAACGTAGGGCGCGAGCGACCGGCCCTCGGCGAGCGCCCCGGCGAAGTCGCGGTCCTTGAACTCGTACTTCTCGTTGTCGATGTACTCCTCCGCCCCGGGCCGGGCGACGTGCTCGTAGAGCTCGAAGCCGGCGTACATGCCCCACAGCGGGGACGAGGTGGCCGCGAGCGCCGCACGGATCCGGAAGGCCGCCGGCCCGCCGTACTGCAGGTACTCGGTGAGGATGTCCGGAGTGTTGACGAAGAAGTTCGGGCGCAGGAACGCACCGGTGTCGTCGCGCAGCTCGGTGAGGTAGTCCTCGATCTCCTCCTTGGTATTGCGCCAGGTGAAGTACGAGTACGACTGCTGGAAGCCGGCCTTGGCGAGCGACTGCATCATCGCCGGACGGGTGAACGCCTCGGCGAGGAACACGACGTGGGGGTGGTCGGCGTTGACCTTGCGGATGAGCCACTCCCAGAAGCGCAGCGGCTTGGTGTGGGGGTTGTCGACGCGGAAGATGGTGACGCCGCGGGAGATCCACAGCCGCACGATCCGCAGGATCTCCTTGCGCAGGCCCTTGTAGTCGTTGTCGAAATTGAGGGGGTAGATGTCCTGGTACTTCTTGGGCGGGTTCTCCGCATAGGCGATGCTGCCGTCGAGCTGGGTAGTGAAGTACTCGGGGTGCTCCGTGGCCCAGGGGTGGTCCGGGGCGGCCTGGAGCGCGAGGTCGAGCGCCACCTCGAGGCCGAGCTCGTGGGCGCGGGTCACGAAGTGCTCGAAGTCCGCGACGGTGCCGAGCTCGGGGTGGATCGCGTCGTGGCCGCCGGCCTTCGACCCGACCGCCCAGGGCGAGCCCGGGTCCTCCGGACCAGCCGTCAGCGTGTTGTTCGGGCCCTTGCGGTTGACCTCGCCGATCGGGTGGATGGGCGGCAGGTAGATGACGTCGAATCCCATGTCCGCGACGCGCTGCAGGCTCTCCGCGGCGGTGCGGAGAGTGCCCGAGGTCCAGGTCTTCGACTCCGGATCGTAGTGCGCCCCCTCGGACCGGGGGAAGAACTCGTACCAGGCGGCATTGCCGGCCAGCGGGCGGGAGACCAGGAGCGGCAGCGGCGCGGAGCGGGAGATGAGCGAACGGATCGGCCGGCGCGTCATGAGCTCGAGGAGCGCGGGGCTGAGCGCGCGCTGCAGGCGTTCGAGCGGTTCGCCGTGGGAGGACTCGAGGTGCCCGAGCGCCTCCTTGAGGATGTCGCGGTCGCGGGCCACCCGGCCCGGCGCCTTCCGGTAAGCGTCGAGGAGCTCGACCCCTTCGGCGAGCATGAGCTCGACGTCGGTGCCGGCGGAGATCTTGATCTCGGCGCGGTGCTTCCAGGTGGCGAAGTCGTCGCCCCAGCCCTCGATGACGATGTGATGGAGGCCGGTGGCCCGCGGCACGACGAAGCCGGAGTAGCGGTCGACGTCCTCGATCGTGTTGAAGAGCAGTGAGCGGTGCACCTCGCGCCCGGTGTCGTCGCTGAGCACGGCGTTGACGCCGATGATGTCGTGACCCTCGCGGAACACCGTGGCGGCGACGGGCACGGTCTCGCCGACGATCGCCTTCGCGGGGAACACGCCGCCCTCGACGAGCGGCTGCGGGTCGAGGATCGGGATGCGGGAGAAATGGGTGCTCACGTGCGACACGTTAGGACGGCTCATGGTCATCACCCTAGCGGCGCGATGAATGCGGTGTGAATGCCTCCGGGCCGGTGGTGGGGTCGGTCCGTGGGCCGGTGACGGCGAGCCCGGCGCGGCTCGACTCGGCGCCGTCCCGTCCCGGCACCGTCCCGACCCGGCGCGGCTCGATCCGGCGCCGTCCCGCCTCGGCGCCTGCCGACCCGGTGCCGTCAGCCCCGCGGTGCCGGCACGACGAGGACGGGGCACACCGCGCGGGCGAGGACGGCGCGGCTGACGGAGCCGAGCAGCAGCCCGGCGAACCCGCCGCGACCCCGGCTGCCGATGACGACGAGCGAGGCGGTCCGGGTCGCCTCGCCGATGACCTCGGCGGGCAGCCCGTCGTAGAACCGCCATTCGACCGGCAGGCCGGGGTGGGAGTCCGCGACCGCGGTGGCGATCTCCTTGAGGCGGCCGACCGCGGCACCGCGCACCCGGGGTGCTTCGAGCAGGGGCCGCTGGCTGCGGGTGGGCACCCAGGTGCTCGATTCGACGCCGAGTGCGAGGGCGGAGACGAGGGCGAGCCTGCGGCCGGCCTCCTCCGCCCAGTCCGCGGCCCGCTGTACGAGGTCGCTGCGCGTGTCGCCGGGGTCGACGGCGAGCACGATCGCACCGGCGAAGTCGAGGTCGGGCGGGACCGGCGAGGTCCCCGCGGCCGGGGCAACGGAGGCTTCCGGAGCGCCGGAACGCCCGCCGGCGGCGGAGGGTTCGGCAGTGTCCGGTGTGCCAGAGGCACCGGGATCTTCGGCAGGGGCAGGCGCGGGCACCTCGGCCTCGGGTGAGCGGGCGCGGAGCTCGGCGGTGATCGCGGGCACCGGCTCGCCGGCGACTCCCTCGACCTCGGGGGCATCGGCCGCCTGAGCCGGCTCGCCGGTCCAGGCCTCGGGCACGACGAGGACCGGACAGCGCGCATGGGACACGAAGGAGGAGGACACGCTGCCCATGAACCGCCCGCCGAACGGGGTCCGGCCGCGCTTGCCGACGACGCCGAACACCGCGTCCTCGCTCGCCCGCATGAGGACGCCGGCCGCATCCCCCTCGCGGATCTCGAGCCGGGTCCCGACGCCGGCGTCCGCCGCGCGGGCGACGAGCGGGTCCGTCGCCTCACGGATCCGGGCCTCGACGGCCCGCCGGAACTCCGCGCGCTCGTCGGCGACGGCGGGGTCGGTGGGATCGACGTAGGAGAACGGGTAGGTGAAGGCGCCGACGAGCTCGATGTCGAGGTCGCGGCTCGACGCGATCCCGAGTGCGATGTCGAAGGCGCGCGAGGCGTTGAGGGAGCCGTCCACGCCGACGAGGGCCGCAGCCCGCGCAACAGGGTCAGGGGTGCCGGCCGCTGGTTCCCGGCCGGAGGTGTCCGGTGCCATGATGCTCCTCCTCGCGGCATCGCCATCGGTGCCTCCCGACAAGGGTACGTGCCGGATCCGCAGCCCCGTCGAGTGGTCCACGTCACCGTCACCGCGTTCTCACACCGTGGACGGCGCCCCTCGGCGGCTGATCGTCCGCTCCCGAGCGCGCCTCGCCCGCACCCTGCCGGCACCCCCCGCTAATCCCACAGTGCGAGCGCACATTGTCCGAAGGTTGGTACTGACCGGGTGCGAGGGCCACAATGGTGGGGTGCTCATCAACGAAGCGACGACCAGCGAGCTCGTCACCGCGACCGAGGTGGAGGCCGCCGCCGCGCGCATCGCGGACTCCGTGATCACCTCCCCCCTCCATGTCTCGGAGCGCCTGTCGGAAGTGACCGGGGCCACGGTCTACCTCAAGCGTGAGGACCTCCAGGCGGTCCGCTCGTACAAGATCCGCGGGGCCTTCAACTTCATGCTCCAGCTCACCGCCGCCGAACGCGCCCGCGGCGTCGTGTGCGCCTCGGCCGGCAATCACGCGCAGGGCTTCGCGCGGGCCTGCAACGAGCTCGACATCGCCGGTGTGATCTTCGTGCCCAAGACCACCCCGCGTCAGAAGATCGACCGGATCCGGCACTTCGGCGGGGAGGACGTCGAGGTCGTCATCGACGGCTCGACCTACGACGACGCCTCCGACCTCGCCAAAGTGTGCGCCGCCCGCACCGGGGCGCTGCTCGTGTCCGCGTTCGACGATCCGCGCACGATCGCCGGGCAGGGCACGATCGCAGCCGAGATCCATGCCCAGCTGCCCGCTGAGCCCGACGCGATCATCGTGCCGGTGGGCGGCGGCGGGGTGCTCGCAGGGATCGCTGCCTACGCCGCGGAGCACATGCCCGACACGACGGTCATCGGCGCCGAGCCGGAGGGTGCGGCCTCGATGATCGCCGCGCTCGCCGCGGGCCGGCCGGTCACCCTCGAGGACATCGACTCGTTCGCCGACGGTGCCGCGGTGCGCCGCGCCGGCGAGATCACCTTCCGGATGATCCAGGAGCTCGGCCTGCCGATCGAGCCGGTGCCCGAGGGCCGGACCGCCTCGGAGATGCTCGACCTCTACCAGGTCGACGGCATCATCGCCGAGCCCGCCGGGGCGCTCGCCTCGGCTGCGCTCGGTGCACCCGGTTCGGCCGCTCCGATCACCGTGCACCCGGGGTCGACCGTCGTGTGCCTGGTGAGCGGCGGGAACAACGACATCTCACGGTATTCGGAGGTCCTCGAGCGGTCCCTCGTCCACGAGGGCCTCAAGCACTACTTCATCGTGAACTTCCCGCAGGAGCCCGGCGCGCTGCGCCGCTTCCTCGACGAGGTGCTCGGACCCGACGACGACATCGCGCTGTTCGACTACGTCAAGCGCTCCGACCGGGAGACCGGCCCGGCGTTCGTCGGCATCACCCTGGGGCGTCCGGACGATCTGGCCGGCCTGCTCGAGCGGATGGACGCCTCGCCGTTGCAGATCGAGAAGGTCCCCCAGGACTCCCCGCTCTTCCGCATGTTCGTCTGACACCGCTCGATTCCCGAAGGTTTCTGAGAGCGATTCCGCGATTCTTCGCACACTCACGCCCAGCATGCCCGTTCCCGGATCCGGCCCGGCCACCCGTTCCCGGACGATTCGCGGCCGCCCCCGGACGGTTCCGGGGCAGTTCCCGGACAGCCGACCCTGCGCCGCGTCCCCACCTGTCGCTAGGCTGAGGACATGTTCGCAATCACGATCCCGAATCCCGGCGGGCCCGAGGCCCTGGTCCTCGACGAGGCCCCGGTCCCGGACCTCGCACCCGGCTCCGTCCTCGTCAAGGTCCACACCGCCGGCGTCAACCGCGCCGACATCCTCCAGCGGCAGGGCCATTACGACCCGCCGGAGGGCGCGACCCGGATCCCCGGGCTCGAGGTGTCCGGCACGATCATCGAGCTCGGCGCCGAGGTCACCGGTTGGGAGGTCGGCCAGCACGTGGCGGCCCTCCTCACCGGCGGCGGTTATGCGGAGATCGTCGATGTGCCGGCCGGGCAGCTGCTCCCCGTGCCGGAGAACCTCACCCTGCAGGAGGCCGCAGCCCTGCCCGAGGTCCTCTGCACCGTCCATTCCAATGTCTTCGCCGCCGCCCGGCTCCTGCCCGGCGAGTGGCTGCTCGCCCACGGCGGCGGCTCCGGGATCGGCACCGCGGCGATCCAGCTCGCCAAGGCGCTCGGGGCCAAGGTCGCGGTCACCGTCGGCTCCCAGCGCAAGGCGGACTTCTGCACCGAGCTCGGTGCGGACGCGGTCATCAACTACCGCGAGGAGGACTTCGTCGAGCGCATCCGCGAGATCACCGCAGCGGATCAGGAGGCGGCCGGCGCGAAGCCGGGCGCGGACGTCATCCTCGATCTCATCGGCGCGAAGTACCTCGAGCGCAACATCAAGGCGCTGTCCGACGACGGCCGGCTGATGATCATCGGCCTGCAGGGCGGGGTCAAGGCCGAGATCAACCTCAACGCACTCATGCGCGCCCGCAAGTCCGTCATGGGCACCACGCTGCGCGCCCGTCCCGGCCGCCAGAAGGCCGCGATCGTCGAGCAGGTGCGCCGCGACGTGTGGCCGCTCGTGGCCGACGGCACGATCAAGCCGATCATCCATTCGGTGCTCCCGCTCGCCGACGCGGGCGAGGCCCAGCAGCTGCTGGAGAACGGCGACAGCATCGGCAAGGTCCTCCTCGATGTGGAAGGTGTGCGATGACGGACGAGACGACCGGGCAGCCCCGGCAGAACGCGCCCGAGGCGCCCTTCACCACCCCCGCAGAGGCGCCCCGGCCCGCGGCCGAGGACCGGCTGCCGGCTCCGGCCGCCGACCCGACCGAGACCGACCAGCCGTCCGGCGCGCACACCCCCAGCGACGCCGGTGACACCGGCTCCTCCGAATCCGGGGACGCCGGTTCCGGGAACGCCGATTCCGACGGCGAGGACGACGACAGCGGCGAGGTCGCGGTCTCCGAGCCGGGCAAGGTCATGCGCATCGGCACCATGGCCAAGCAGCTCCTCGAAGAGGTGCGGAACATGGAGCTCGACGAGGCCGGGCGGGCGCGCCTGGCCGAGATCTACCGGCGCACGATCGACGAGTTGTCCGAGGGCATGTCCTCCGAGCTCGCCGACGAGCTCAAGCGCCTCAACCTGCCCTTCGACGGCGAATCCGCGCCGACGGCGGGCGAGCTCCGGATCGCGCAGGCGCAGCTCGTGGGCTGGCTCGAGGGCCTGTTCCACGGCATTCAGACTGCGATCATGGCGCAGCAGGCGCTCGCCCAGCAGCGCGGGGGCAACGCCCAGGGCGCGCTGCCCCCGGGCATGGTCGTCGTTCCCCAGGACGGCGAGGGTCGGTCCTCCGGGAACCCCAAGGACGACGGCCACTCCGGGACCGGCAACTACCTCTGAGCCGCGATGGGGATCTGGGATCGGCTGACCCGTGCACTGCGCGGGGCGGCCGGCAACCATCCGGCGGACCCGACCGGAGCCCTGCGCAGCACGGCGGGCGGACCCGCCCGGACCCGAGGCGCCGAGCGTTCGGGCGGTGCCCGCGCCGCTGACGCCCAGGGCCTCGATCACCGGCTCGGGACCGGCCTGTGGCGGCAGCACCACGACCGCTTCCTGCGCGCCGTCGACCGGTTCTACGCGATCGCCGTGGATCTCCATTCCACGGCCGGATCCGTGAGCGGGGAGGCGGACGCACCGGGCACCTCGGCGACGGAGGCCGCTGAGATCGTCGCCCAGCAGACGCTCGTGCTCAACGGGCTCGCGGACCGGGTCGGCGCCCTGACGGAGACCGTCCACGCGCGCTTCCCGCTAAACGGCCTGGTCGTCCCCGCCGAGGTGCGGGCCCGGGTCGGGCAGCTGCCCGCGCTCCTGTCGAAGGCCGCCGCGAAGACCGCCGAGGCGGGCCAGGCCGCAGCGATGGCGCGCGCCGCGTTGCGCTCCGGCACCGACCCGCTGCCCGCCGCCCGCTCCGCGCGCTCCTACGCCGCGGATGCCATCACGCTCGTCGACGCCTGCGAAAGGGCACTCCACCATGACTGATCCCTCGGCCCCGAAGCAGGCGCACGCCACCGCACTGCCGGACCCGCCAGTGCGGGTGCCTGCCGGCGTCCGGCTCATCGCGAGCGATGTCGACGGCACGCTCCTCCACGACTGGCAGCCGATCCCCGCGCCCACCGTGGCCGCGATCAGGGACTGCCTGAGTGCCGGCATCCCGTTCGTCCCCGTCACGGGCCGGCCGCTGCGCTGGCTCGCCCCGATCCACGCGACCGTGCCGGAGCTCGGCCCGGTGATCTGCGCGAACGGCTCGATCGTCTACGACCTGGCGCAGGCCCGGGTGCTCACCGCGCACACGGTCGACGGCGCAGTGCTCCGGGATTTCGTCGGGCTGGTCCGCGAGCGGATGCCGGCGGCCGTGCTCGGCTTCGAGACGCTGACCGGGCTGCTCCTCGAACCGGGGTTCCGGACCCGCTTCCCCGCGGACGCCACCTGGATCGACCCGGCGCACAGCCCGGAAGTCCGCGACGTCGTCAAGGTCATCCTCCGCACCGGGTCCCGGGACTCCGACGCGATCCTCGCGCAGGTGCGCGAGGTCATCGGCCCGGTGCTCCACGCCACGCATTCCAATCCGCGCAACGGACTCGTCGAGCTGTCGGCGAACGGCGTCACCAAGGCCCGGACGCTCGCGGCATGGTGCACGGAGGCGGGGATCACCGCCGATCAAGTGGCGGCGTTCGGGGACATGCCCAACGACATCGAGATGCTCGAGTGGGCGGGGCACAGCTACGCGATGGCGAACGGCCACCCGGACGCGCTCGCGGCGGCGGACGGCATCGCACCCGCAGTGCTCGACGGCGGGATCGCCGAGGTGCTCCGCACCATCGCCGCCCGCCGCTGAGCAGTCGTCAGAGCTCGAAGTACTCCTCGAGCGCGGTCGCCAGGCCGTCGTCGACGACGGAACCGGTGACGACATCGGCGACGCCCTTGAGCTTGTCGCCGGCCTGGCCCATCGCGATGGCGTGGCCCACCCATTCGAGCATCTCCATGTCGTTGGAGCCGTCGCCGGCTCCCACCGTATGCTCCTGTGCGATGCCGAGCTCGCGAGCCACGATCTGCAGTCCGCTCGCCTTCGAGACCCCGTCCGGGGCGATGTCGAGCCAGTTGCTCCAGCCCACCGCGTAGGTCACGCCGTGCAGGCCGATCCGTTCGACGGCGGCGGCGAACTCCTCGTCAGTGCCCTCGAGCTCGCGCATGACGATGCGTGTCGCGGTCTTGGTGGTGAGCTCCTCGAACGGCACCGTGCGGAGGTTGGTGATCGAGGCGAGCTCGCCCTCAGGGAAGTTGCCCGATGCCCAGCGGGTGAGCTCGGTGTCCTCGACCATGTAGAGCGCGGTCGGCAGCACCTCCGACATCCGACGCAGCGCGGGCTCGGGGTCGAAGCTCTCGACGTGGAAGATCTCCCAGCCGTCCTCGAGGTCCTGGCTCAGGCGGGTGATCACCGAGCCGTTGGAGCTCACGACGAATCCCTCGACGAGCCCCAGCCGGTTGGCGACCTCATGGGAGCCGCTCACCGCGCGACCGGTGGAGATGACGACGTGATGTCCGGCCTCGGCGACCCGGGTGATGGTGTCGCGGACGCGCTCGGTCATCATGTCGTCGTAGTCGACGATGGTGCCGTCGACGTCGAGGGCCACGATGTGCGGTTTCATTCTTCCTCCGGTTCAGGGGATCAGGCGTGCACGGGCCCGTCGGGGCCGTAGGCGGTCATCCCGCCGAGGTAGGGCTGGAGCGCCGCCGGGACGCGCACGGTGCCGTCGGCCTGCTGGTGGTTCTCGAGCAGCGGCACGAGCCAACGGGTGTTCGCCATGGTGCCGTTGAGGGTCGCCACCGGGCGGGTGGTGCCCTCCGGCCCGCGCTCGCGGATCTTGAGGCGGCGCGACTGGAAGGTCGTGCAGTTCGACGTCGAGGTGAGCTCCCGGTAGGTGCCCTGGGTGGGCACCCAGGCCTCGCAGTCGTACTTGCGAGCGGCGGAATCGCCGAGGTCGCCGGCGGCGATGTCGATGACCCGGTAGGGCAGTTCGCACTTGGCGAGCATGTCCTCCTGGAGCGCGAGCATCCGCTGGTGCTCGTCCTCGGCCTGCTCGACGGGGACGTAGGAGAACATCTCCACCTTCTGGAACTGGTGGACGCGGATGATGCCACGGGTGTCCTTGCCGTAGGAGCCGGCCTCGCGGCGGTAGCACGAGGACCAGCCGCCGAACCGGATCGGGCCGTCGGACAGGTCGATGATCTCGTCCTTGTAGTACCCGGCGAGCGCCACCTCGGATGTGCCCACGAGGAAAAGGTCGTCCGCTTCGAGGCGGTAGATCTCGTCTGCGTGCTCGCCGAGGAACCCAGTGCCCGCCATGATCTCCGGCTTGACGAGGGTGGGGGTGATGACGGGGATGAACCCGGCCTGCTGGGCGGCGTCGATCGCCATGGTCAGCAGCGCGAGCTCGAGCCGCGCCCCGAATCCGGTGAGGTAGTGGAACCGCGCGCCGGAGACCTTGGCCCCGCGCTGCGTGTCGATCGCCTTGAGGCTCTCCCCGAGCGCCAGGTGGTCCTGCGGTTCGAAGCCCTCCGCGGCGAAGTCCCGCGGAGTGCCCTCGCGGCGCAGCTCCACGGAGTCCTCCTCGCCACCGGGCGGCACCCCGTCGATGATGAGGTTGGGCAGCTTGGCGACCAGGGAGTCGAAGGCGAATTCCGCCTCGTCGGATTCCGCCTGGAGCGCCTTGACGGAATCGGACAGGGTCTTGGCCTGCGCGACGAGCTTCGCCTTGGCCTCCTTGTCCTTCTCCTGGGCGACGGTCTTGCCGAACGCCTTCTGCTCGGCGCGGGACTCCTCGAACGCGGTGAGCGCCCGGCGCCGGGCGGAATCGGCGGCGAGGACCTCGTCGACGAGCGACTCCTCCGCGCCGCGAGCGCGCTGGGAGGCCTTGAATGCCTCGGGATGGTCTCTGAGCTGCTGGATGTCGATCACGATTCCAGCCTACATTCCGGCGCGGACACGGGGTGACCCGCTCGAAACGCGCCGGTGGTCGGGCCATGAAGTCAGCGGGCGGCGGAGCGGGCCGCCCGCCTGACCGTGACATCACGGCCCCCTGCATCCGGACCGACCTGCATCCGGCACGCAGGCCCAGCGGCTAGATTGGCCATATGGACACCGGAACCGATCTGCTCATCGGCATCATCATCGCCGTCGTCATGCTGCTCGTCGGTCTGGGGGTCGGCCTCGCGGTCGGCCGCCGCTCCTCGGCCTCCCGCGGCGGGGACAGCAAGGGGCGCGACCGCAGGGTCGACCTCGCCGGCGGTGCCCAGGACCTCACGCCGATGACGAGCGCGGACGAGGATTCCGGTCAGGAGACCGTCGTCCCGCCCAAGCCGCGCGTCGCGATCATCGTCAATCCCTCGAAGCCCGATGCCGCCGGCCTCGAGGCAACCGCCGGGGCCGTGTGCCGGCAGGAGGGCTGGGACGCCCCGATCATGCTCGAGACCGAGGTCGAGGACCCCGGCTGCACGATGGCCCGACAGGCGCTCGAGCAGCAAGTCGACCTCGTCGTCGCCGCCCGCGGCGACGGCACCGTGCGCGCCGTGGCCGAAGTGCTCGCCGGGACCGGCGTCCCCATGGGCGTCGTGCCGATGGGCACCGGCAACCTGCTGGCCCGGAACCTCGACATCGTGCTCGGCCGACCCGAGTGGGCGCTGCGGATCGCGCTGTGGGGCGAGGACACCGCCGTCGACGTCGCGCACGCGCAGATCGAGCCCGGCGGCAAGGACCACGCGTTCATGGTCATGGCCGGCCTGGGCTTCGACGCCGCAGTCATGGCCGACACCGATTCCGACCTCAAGTCCAAGGTCGGCTGGCTCGCCTATCTCGAGGCCGGCAGCCGCAAGCTCGTCGGCACGCGCACCAAGGTGCGTGTGACCGTGGACGGCGGGGAGCCCTTCACCGAGAAGATCCGCTCGGTCGTCGCCGGCAACTGCGGCAAGCTCCAGGGCGGCATCACCCTGCTGCCCGAGGCCGAGCTCGACGACGGCATCCTCGACGTCATCGTCATCGCCCCGAAGAACGCCGTCCAATGGATCGGCGTCGCGGCGTCGGTGCTCGGCCGGAACAAGCGCAAGGGCCTCCACACGGAGATCCACCGGTGCAGGGAGATCATCATCGAGTCCGAGGAGGAGATCGAGGTGCAGCTCGACGGGGACGCCGTCGGCTCGTCGACCTACCTCGCGATGCAGGTCGAGGAGCATGCGCTCACCATGCGCACCGCGACCCGTCAGCAGAAGCGGGCGATCCGCGCCGAGGGCTGGCCGATCCCCGTCGGATGATCCGGCCCCGGCGGGTGCCGGTCGGGCGAGCGCGTGGGCGGTCCGAGCAGGACTCGGCCTGAGCGGGCAGGCGGGACGAGCAGGACGATGATCCGTACTCTGCTGGCTGAGCACCAAGCGCGACTCACCTGTTCTTCATGTTCTATTCAGGACATATTCACGCTCATTCCGCGCGATCGGATTGAATGAGGCCAAGGATCACTGCTGCTCCCGAACCGCGGGCGCGCCTTCCCTGTGAATGAGATTGTCATGAAGAAGTCGATCGTCCTCGCTCCCGCCGTCGCCATCGCGCTCACCGGCCTGGGCACTCCCGTCGCTTTCGCGCAAGATGCCGAGCCCACCGAAACCCCCAGCGAGGCGACTCCGGAGGCGGCTGCCGAGGCCGAGGAGCCCGCCCCCGCCGAGGAGCCGAAGGCCGAGGAGACCACGGACGAGGCCGAGGAGCCGGCTCCGAAGAAGGAAGCCGAGCCGAAGCCCGCCGAGGAGCCGGTCCCCGAGAAGGCCGAGAAGGACTCGGAATCAGCACCGGACGGTTCTTCGGAGTCGGACGATTCCGAGGACCAGGATGCGAACGATGCCGAAGCCTCGACGGGTTCGATCACTACCGAGAAGACCACAGTCAACGCCGATGAGGTCGAAGCCGGTTTCGTCATCACCGTGAAGAATGATTCGACGACGGCGGGCATGTCAGTCACCGCCACCGCGGAGCCAGGCGGATCGAAAGAGCTCACCGTCGCACCCGGGGCAGAAGCACGAATCAACGTCACCGAGCTCTCAGCCGACATCGCCGCTCTGCGGACAGATGGTGGCACGATCACCGTCACGGGGACTATCCCCGATGACGGGGACGGTCAAGTCGAACCACTCAACATCACGGTCAATGCCGACGACGGCAACGAAACTCCTCCCCCGGGTGACGGCGACGAAGGCAACGAGACCCCTCCCCCCGGCGACGGTGACGACGAGACTCCCCTCCGGGTGACGACGAGGACGGCGAAACCCCTCCCCCGGGCGACGGGGACGAGGACGACGACACCCCGAGCCCCGAGACGCCTCCGAGCGAGGACGACGATGCGGACGACGCAGCGGCCCTCAGCCTCTCGATCTCGCCCGAGCAGATCAGCGCGGCGGACTTCGTCGACGAGGGCAAGGGCGTGACGATCGTCGCGACCGGCTGCGAGCCGGGCACCGAGGCCACGATCCGCGTGAGTCTCGACGGGTCCGGCGACATCGACGGGCTCGACGATGTCGAGGCTGTCGCCGAGGACGGCACCGTGTCGTTCCGCGTCTGGGGCGACTCCGCCGGCAACTCCGCGGCCTACGAGGGCACGTACAACGTCATCGTCGACTGCGAGGGCGAGGACGCGCTGACCGGCAGCTTCCGCGTCGGCGATCCGACCCCGACCCCGGGCGACGACGATGACGACGACGGCGCCCGCCCCGGTGACGATGACGACGACGCGCGCCCGGGCGACGACGACCAGGACGAGGCGGTCGCGCGGTCGCTCGCGATCGACCCGGAGCGGATCTCCGCGGCGGACTTCGTCAAGGAGCAGGCCGTGTCGATCACTGCGACCGGCTGCACCCCGGGCACTGCGGCGACGCTCACCGTGACCCCGTCCGGCTCTTCGGGGGTCACCGGCCACACGGACACGCAGACCGTCGGCGAGGACGGCACGGTCACCTTCGGCGTCCGCGGCATCAATGCCGACGCGCCGCACGTCTACGCCGGCACCTACGAGGTGCGTGTGGCCTGCGAAGGCGGCGAGGACCTCACCGGCGAGTTCGTCGTCGGCGATCCCGGCCACGGCGGATCCGACGAAACCGGCCACGACGACGGACGCACCCTGCCGCGCACGGGCACCGAGCTCAGCGGCCTCGCCGCAGGTGCCGCACTGCTCGTCATCGGCGGCGCGTCGCTGCTCATCACCCGCCGTCGCGGCACCGGCAGCACTCCCGGCGACATCTGACCCCGGTCCGCAGCTGCGGCCCCCGTCCTCTTTCGGACGGGGGCCGCAGTCGTCTTCGCAGACGTTTGATTCGTTCAGTTCGCGACCACAATGAACACAAGTTTTCACGCCGGATGCGCGCGGCTACGTTGAGACCAATCATTCTTTTCATCCACGAAAGGCACCACCGTGAAGAAGTCGATCGTCCTCGCCCCCGCCGTCGCCATCGCGATCAGCGGCTTCGCCGTCACCGCCGTGTCCGCCACCACGCCGTCCCCGTCTCCGACCCCCACCGAGACGGAGACCGTGACCCCGGAGCCGGCAGCCGCCCCGGTCATCACCGTAGATCCCGAGGTCGTCGAGGCCGAGGCAGTTGTCGACGAGAACCAGGGTGTCACCGTGGCCGTCTCCGGCCTCGAGCCGGGCAGCGACGTCTCCAACAGCCTGACCGACGAGGTCGTTCAGGCCGATGACGAGGGCAATGCCGTCTTCGCCGTCTATTACAGCGGCCCCGCCACGGACTTCGAGCCCGGTGAAGTCGTGCCCTTCGAGGTCTACGTCACCGATGCCGACGGCGAGACCCAGACCCTCAACGGCTCCTTCACCATCGCCGGCGAGCCCGAGGACGACGAGACCGAGTCCCCGTCGCCGACCCCCCACCGAGACCGAGACCGCCTCGCCCACCCCCCACCCCGACCGAGGATGACGACGCGAGCGAGGACGACTGGACCTGGAACGGTGCCGAGCTCAAGGAAGGACTCAACCTCGAGTCCGATCGGGTCACCCCGGAGAAGTTCGTCGACGAGGGCGTCGCCTTCGCCGTCCGCGGCTGCGAGCCCGGCCAGGACGTGACCTTCGAGGTCCGCGCCGGCCGTGACGACGTCCGCCCCTACACCGAGACCGTCGCCGCCGACGAGAACGGCATCGCCGTCCACGGCGTCAAGGGACTCGACGCCGACCAGGCCGAGGCCTACATCGGTGAGTACACCGTGACCGCCACCTGCGGTGAGAACTCCTGGACCGACGCGTTCACCGTGGGCTACGGCGACGACGACGCCAACCCGGGCGGCGACGACTCCACCGAGGACGACAACGCCGGTGGCACCGAGCTGCCGCGCACCGGTACCGAGCTCACCGGCCTCGCCGCCGGCGCCGGCCTCCTCGTCATCGGTGCCGCCACCATGCTGCTCACCCGCCGCCGCGGCGCCAAGACCGGCCCGGCCGACATCTGAGCCGGCCTGAGCTGAGCGCCGCCGCACCGGCACCGCGCGCACCCGGAAGGCCCGCGAACCCCACGGTTCGCGGGCCTTCCGCATGCACCGACGGGACTGTGGGGCTTTCGGTGGAGAGTGGTGGCGTCATCGGTCGCACTCTTCTCCGAAAGCCGCACAGACCACGCCACTCGCGCAGATCCCGCGCGCCAAACCCGGTGCGGATCGTGTCCCGCACCACAGCGCGCCCTGCCGGAATCGCGCCCGTGAGATAAGGGGAATCGCAGGTCAAGACCCCTACCCCGGGCGGCCGAACGGCTCCTAGCCTGGTCCCCGAGGCCCCCACCGGGGCCTCACGACCCGGATACGGAATCAGGTGAACCCGATGATCCTCCCGCAGAACAGCTCCCGGCTCCGCTCGAAGGCCGTCAAGCGCTCCCGGCTGCAGGACGAGGCCCGCGCCGAGCAGCAGGCCGTCGCCCGCCAGGAGACAGCGACCGCGGGCTCCCGCCAGCCCGACGGCTTCTTCGCCCACCTCAACCTCAAGCCGATCTGCTTCGGCGTCGCCTTCCTCGTGATGTTCGCCGTCATCCTCTTCGTCCCCACCGGCGAGGGGCTCTCCGTCGCCGCGCAGCGCGCGCTCGCGATCCTCGTGTTCGCCGTCATCATGTGGGTGACCGAGGCGGTGTCCTACTCGGTGAGCTCGGTCCTCATCATCGGGCTCATCGCGATCCTCCTCGGGTTCTCCCCCGGCCTCGAGGACCCCTCGACCACGATCGGCACCTCCGACGCCCTGCGGATGGGACTCGCCGGGTTCTCCTCCACCGCCGTCGCCCTCGTCGCCGCGGCCCTCGCTCTCGCCGCCGCCATGCAGGCCACCGGCCTCCACAAGCGGCTCGCCCTCCAGGTGCTCCGGTTCTCCGGGGAGAAGACCCGCAACGTCCTCATCGGCGGCATCGTCATCGCGATCATCCTCGCCTTCTTCGTCCCCTCGGCCACCGCCCGCGCCGGCGCCGTGGTGCCGATCCTCCTCGGCATGGTCGCCGCCTTCGGACTCGCGAACAACTCCCGCCTCGGCGCGCTCCTCGTCATCGCCGCGGCCCAGGCCGTCTCCATCTGGAACGTCGGCATCAAGACCGCGGCCGCCCAGAACCTCGTCGCCGCCGGCTTCATCGAGGATCAGCTCGGCATCACCATCTCCTGGGGCCAGTGGTTCCTCTACGCCGCCCCGTGGTCGATCCTCATGTCGATCGCGCTCTACTTCATCATGCGCTGGGCGATCAAGCCCGAGATGGATTCGATCGCCGGCGGGCGCGAGGTCGTCAAGCAGAACCTCGCCGAGCTCGGGCCGATGACGGGCAAGGAGACCCGGCTCATCATCATCGCCTGCCTCCTCCTGCTCATGTGGGCCACCGAGGACGTCCTCCACCCGCTCGACTCCTCGACCATCACGATCATCGCGATCGGCCTGCTGCTCGTCCCGAAGATCGGGGTGTTCTCCTGGAAGTCGCTCGAGAAGCTCGTCAACTGGGGCACCCTCATCGTGTTCGCCACCGGCATCTCGCTCGGCACCCTGCTGCTCGACACCGGCGCCGCCGCGTGGCTGTCGCAGAACACCTTCGGAGCCCTCGGCATCAGCCAGATGCCGCTGCTCGCGACGATCGCGCTCGTCTCGATCTTCACGATCCTCATCCACCTCGGCTTCGCCTCGGCGACCTCGCTCGCCTCGGCCCTGATCCCGGTCTACATCGCGCTGGCCGCGACTCTGCCCGGTGCCTCCGACGGCGGATTCGGATTCGTCATCATCCAGCAGTTCGTCATCAGCTTCGGCTTCCTCCTGCCGATCTCCGCGCCGCAGAATATGCTCGCCTACGGCACCGGAGCATTCACCGCCAAGCAGTTCCTCAAGACCGGCATCCCGCTCACCATCGTCGGCTACCTGCTCGTGCTGCTGCTGTCGGCGACCTACTGGAGCTGGATCGGCCTGGTCTGAGGGAGGCTCCGGCGCAGTCCGGCACCCGCCGCATGCCGCCGGCGCCGGCGGAGTCCGCTCGGCACCCGCAGCACCCCTCCGGCACCACCGGCACCCGCCAGGCACCCGCCCGGCGGGGAACCGCACCCGCGGCCGGGAGGCCGAGTCCACCGGCACGCACCGGCCTTCGTGTGCCCCGCGAAGCCGGGGCACACCGCGACCTCCCGGCCCGGGACGCACCGCGTCCCGGGCCGGTTCGCACCCCTCGCCATCGGGCCGCACCGCCTTCTGCCAGGAACTTCACACACCGGGAGCCTTGCCGAAATCCCCCAGAAGTGATTGGGTGAAAACGCAAGGGCCCTTGAAAGCGGGGCCCATTTCCACCGATTCCTCAAGGAAGGTCTGATCGATGACCGACAACTACAACTCCGCGGATTCGGGCAGCGCACTCGGCTCCGACACCCCGTACCCGGGAACCGATGTGCCGCAGCAGCCGGTGCACTCCGCATCGCAGGGTGCCGCGCTCAGCAGCGACCAGCCCGCATCCTACGGACGCCACGGCGTCAGCACCGACAGCACCGGCACCGCCGATGTCGCCAAGGACGAAGGCCGCCGCCTCCAGGGCGAGGCCGGCGCCGCCGCGCAGAACGTGGCCTCGACCGCGCAGTACGAGGCCGGACAGGTCGCCGAGGAGGCCAAGCAGCAGGCCTCGAACCTCTGGCACCAGCTCCAGCGCGACGCCGGCGACCAGGCCTCGCACCAGCAGGGTCGTGCCGCCAAGTCCGTCCGCGCGGTGTCCGACGACCTCGCCGGGCTGCGCCGCGGCGAGGAGCCCAAGGACGCCGTCACGCGCGACCTGCTGAGCATGGCCGACGAGCGCGTCTCCGCGATCGCCGACCGGCTGGAGAACTCGAACCCGCAGGATCTCGTGCAGGACGTGCGCCGCTTCGCCTCCACCCGTCCCTTCACCTTCCTCGCGATCGCCGCCGGCGTGGGCCTCATCGCCGGTCGCGTGACCCGCGGTCTCGCCGACGCCAACAACGACTCGAACGGCGGAGGCACCTCGGGAACGGGCATCGACGAGTACGGCTACCCCGTCCAGGGCGGGTACCCGACCACCGGCTACCCGGCCCAGGGCTACGGCCAGCAGGGCTACGGCGCACAGGGATACGCGCAGCAGGGCTACCCGACCGGAGGCCAGTACTCCGCCGGGCAGTACAGCGATGCGAGCGGTCAGTACGGCCAGCAGGGCTACGCCGCCGGGCAGCAGTCCGCAGGCCAGTACGGCGCGGGCCAGGGCTATGAGGCCGGCCAGTACGACGACGGCCAGCAGGGCTACGGCACCGGGGAGACCAACCGATGAGCTACGACCCCAACCAGGGCGCGCACCCGGGGCAGCACCCCGGCCAGCACCCGGGCGGCGGGTACCCGGGCCAGCAGGTCCCGCACGCGGGCCAGCCGGTCCACCCCGGCCAGCCGCATCCGGGCCAGCCCGGCGTGGTCCCGCCCGGGCCCAATCCGCAGACCGCCTACGTGGCGCAGGAGCCGCCCCGACCCGGTGAGGAGTACCCGGCGAACGCCGCCGGGCACGGCTGGGACCGCGGCTACGACCGCGAGGCCTACGCCGAGGCCCAGGCCGAGGTGCGCGCCGAGAGCCAGTCGATCGGCGAGATGTTCTCCTCGCTGAGCCGGAACACCACCCAGCTCATCCAGCAGGAGATCGCCCTCGCCAAGGCCGAGGCGACCCAGTCGGCGAAGCGCGCGGGCGCAGGTGCCGGCATGCTCGCCGGGGCCGCGATCGCCGCGCTGTTCTTCCTGCTCTTCCTGTCCAATGCCCTGTGGATGGCGCTCGCCAACCTCATCGGACTGGGCTGGGGGGCGCTCGTCGTCGGAGTCATCTGGGCGATCGTCGCCACCGTGCTCGGCCTCGTCGGCAAGAGCAAGCTCCAGCAGGTCAAGGGCATCCCCGAGACCGTGGACACTGCCAAGGACATCCCGCCCACCATGAATCCCGCAAAGGAAACGCCATGACCTACACCCATGATCACGGCTACCAGGCCGACCCCAACCGTCCCGTCGCGACCCACGGCAACGCCGGCTACGGCACCGCAGACTACCCGACGGACAACTCGAACAAGTCCCCCGAGCAGATCCGCGCGGAGATCGAGCAGACGCGCCGCAACCTCGGCTACGACGTCGACGCGATGGCGGAGAAGGTCTCCCCGGCCAAGGTCGTCGAGCGCCGCAAGAACAAGGTCGCCGATCGCCTGAACCACTGGAAGGAATCCATCATGGGCTCCGCCGACGACGCCAACGCGCAGCTCAACCACCAGCGCCAGCAGCTCGCCGACTCCGCCCACGGTGCGGCCGACCAGGCTCGCGACGCCGCGTACCAGGCCCGAGACGCCGCCTCCCAGGTGCCCGGCCGTATCAAGCAGGGCACCCGCGGCAACCCGCTGGCCGCCGGCGTGATCGCGCTCGGCGCCGGCTGGCTCATCGGCTCGTTGATCCCTGCCTCGCAGAAGGAGCAGCAGCTCGCCGGTCAGGCGAAGGACGCCGCGCAGCCGCTCGTCCAGGAGGCCCAGAGCGTCGCCAAGGACATGGGGCAGAATCTGCAGGAGCCGGCGAAGGAGGCTGCGGAGAGCGTGAAGTCGCAGGCCCAGTCCGGCGCCGAGCGCGTGAAGTCCGACGCCCAGTCCGAGGCCGACCACCTCAAGACCGAGGCCCAGTCCTCCGGTCAGACGGTCAAGGAGACCCGCGAGTGACCCTCGCCCTCCGGTGAACCATCGCACCACCCGGTCGCACAGCGCCCGCGGAAGCCCCGAGCTCCCGCGGGCGCTGTGCTGTCCGGACCCTCCGGTCAGGGCGCCGGCGGCATTCTCGCCCGAAGTGCATGCCGGACCGTCGCCCGGTCACGCCTGACCTCCCCCACCGTCGCCCAGGAGAACTAGAGTGACCACCATGGACATCGACACGAACGCGCTCGAGCGCGACCTCGGCTTCCGGCTGCTCGGCGAGACCTTCTATCTCCAGGCCCTCGATCAGCTCTCCGTCAACGGCCTCGACGAGCCGTCCCTCGTCCCCGACTGGACGCGCAAGCACGTGGCCCTCCACGTGCTCTACAACGCCGAGGGCTTCCTCCGGCTGCTCGAATGGGCGAAGACGGGCGAGGAGAACCCGATGTACCCCTCGCGGGAATGGCGCGACCAGCAGATCGCCGACGGGGTGGCGCACACCTCGGGCGCGGACACGATCACGCTCGCGCACGAGGTGGCCGACGACCTCACCGCCGAGCTCGACTCGATGTCGGCCGGCGACTGGGGCGCACAGGTGGTGTCCGGGCGCGGTGCGGACATCCTCGCCGCGGAGATCCCCTGGCTGCGGGCCCGCGAGGTGTGGATGCACAGCCTCGACCTGGGGATCGGCATGACCGCCCGGGATTTCCCGGCCGAGGTCGTCGACCGGCTGCTCGATGACGTCGATACGGCCTGGGGTGCCCGCGACGAGCCCGTGCACTACCGGGTCCGGCTCACCGACCGCGACGACCGCTCGGAGCGGGTGATCCGCCACGGCACCGAGGGCACCACGCCCGCCGAGCCGATCGAGGTCACCGGCGAAGCCGCCGAGGTGCTGTCCTACCTCACCGGCCGCGGTTGGCCGGCCTCGGTGTCGGGGGATACGGACAAGGGCGGCGCCGGCAGCACCACGCCGCAGGACCTCCCGGCGCCCCCGAACTGGCTCTGAGCCGCCGGCGCGGTATGCGCCCGGGAGTGTGGGACTTTCAGAGGAGTGTAGGGCCATCAACGGCACCACGCTCGGCCGAAAGTCCTACAGTTGCGCGGGGTGCCGGCGGTGGGTACCGGGAACTGGTGCCGGTGACGGGCGTATCCGGATCCGGTGGAGCCGGGCGCGCCGCTTGCGCTGCGCCTCAGCCGGAGCGGCGGCGGTAGAGCGTGAGCTCACCGCTGCGCCGTCCGCCGGCGCGCGCGGTCGCTCCGGGTGCCAGCGCCCCGGCGATCCGGAGCTCGGGCCGGGTGCCGTGGACGATCGAGACGACGTCACCCGCGGCGCCGGCGGCGAACACGCGGCCGCCGCCGCTGCGCATCACCTTCTCGAGGCGCTGGGCGAGGGTCCGGGTATGCGCCCCGAGCGTCTCGACCTCGCGCTGCAGCTCGAGGATCCGCTTGATCCCGGCGAGGTTGATTCCCTCCTCCTGGGAGAGGCGCTGGATGAGCTGGAGCCGGGAGATGTCGTCGGCGGAGTAGCGCCGGCCGCGGCCGGCGGTGCGCTGGGGCACCACGAGACCGAGCCGGTCGTACTGCCGCAGGGTCTGCGGGTGCATCCCGGCGAGCTCGGCGGCCACCGAGATCACGTAGACCGCGGCGTCCTTGTCGATCTGCATCGTGCTCTCCACCTCCTTCGCTCGGTCGTCGCTCTACTTGCTGTGGTCTCCTGCGCTGCGCCCCGATACTCAGGGCTCCCCATCGTCGTCCGGCCGCGGGAATCGAGTCCGGCCCGGATCCAGCCGGTGCGCGCTCAGCTCGCCTTCGCCTTGGAGTACAGCTCGGCACGCGGGTCCTCACCCTCGGTCGCCTTCCGGTAGGCTTCGACGGCCTTTCTGGCGTCCGGGCTGAGGTTCCGCGGCACGGCGACCTCGATGGTGACGAGCAGGTCACCGGTGTGATTCTTGCCCTCGATGCCCTTGCCGCGGATCCGCAGCACGCGACCCGACGGAGTGCCGGCGGGCACCTTCATCCGCACGGGCATGCCGGACAGGGTAGGCACCTCGACCTCGGCGCCGAGCGCTGCCTCGTCGAAGCTCACCGGCAGCTTCATCCTCAGGTTGTCGCCGTCGCGGCTGAACACCGGGTGCTTCTCGACGTTGATGGTGAGCACGACGTCGCCGTTCTCCCCGCCGTTGGGGCTCGGCTTGCCCTTGCCCTTGACGCGGATCTTCTGGCCGTCCTTGACGCCCACCGGGGTGCGCACGCTCAGCGGCTTGCCCGAGGGCATCGTGAGCTTGACGGTGGCACCCTTCGCCGCTTCGGTGAAGGACAGCGAGGTGCTCGCCTTGATGTCCCCGCCCTTCTGCGGGCCGGTGGAGAACCCTCCGCCGTAGGGGCTGCCGCCGTAGGGCTGACCGCCGAACAGGTCCGACAGGTCGGGCGGCACGTCACCGTAGCCGCCGTAAGGGCTGCCGCCGCCGCGCGTGGTGTAGCGCGGGTACTGGCTCCTGCCCGCGCCGGTGTTGAACAGGCCGGAGAAGATGTCCTCGAACCCGCCGCCGGATCCGCCCGCACCGGTTCCGCCGCCGGAGCCGGCGGAGAAGCGGGCGCCGCGGCCCATGGCGCGGACCTGGTCGTACTGCTCGCGGGTCTCCTTGTCGGAGAGCACCTGATTGGCCTGGCTGATCTGCTTGAACTTCTCCTCGGCGGCCTTGTCGCCGGGGTTCGTGTCCGGGTGGTACTTGCGGGCCAGCTTGCGGTAGGCCTTCTTGATCTCCGCGTCCGTGGCGTCCTTGGAGACGCCGAGGGTTGTGTAGTAGTCCTTGTCGAACCATTCGTTCTGAGGTCCCGTATTCACCTGGCACCTCCTTCCTGTGAGCTCACGCTCGCATCGATCTGCTGATTCTCATGTGTCATGTGTGCTGCTGTCTTCCTCACGTGCCGAGCGGCAGGCGGTCGGATGGGCGCGTCCTGCTCGCCGGGCCCGTGCCCGAGGCGCCCCGCCGGGATGCCCAATCTCCCACCGGTGGGGTGGGCCGGGTGCCGGCGGGCGCCTCGGGAGCGGATCATTCGGCCGGCGCCTGCACACCCACGCGGGCGGCCCGGATGACGCGTTCGCCCAGCCGGTAGCCCGGCTGCATGACGAGGAAGACCGTGGCGGTCTCGACCTCGTCGGACGGCTGCTGCATGAGCGCCTCGTGGATGCTCGGGTCGAACTCCTCGCCCGGCTCCCCGAACTGGACGACCCCGACCTTCTCGAGCGACGCGATGAGCTTCTTCGCGTGCGTCTCGAAGGGACCGGTGAGGTCGCCGTTCTCCTGGGCGAGCCGGAGCTCGTCGAGCACCGGGTAGAGCGCCTCGACGACGGACTGGACGCCGGCTTCCCGGGCCCGGTCCTGCTCGCGCTTGGCGCGCATCCGGAACGCCGCGTACTCCGCGTTGATCCGCTGCAGGTCGGCGAGCCGTTCGGCCGCGAGGCGGGCGTCGGCGGACTGCTCGTCCTCGACGCCGCCCTCGACCGGGGCCGCGGTGTCGTCGATGCCGGAGATGTCGTCCGGGACCTCGACGCCGGGTTCGGCGGGCTCCGCGCCGGGGTCCGCAGGCGCTGCGGCCTGCGGGTCCGGCGCCGGGTCCCCGCCCGACCCGGCAGCTGCCTGGGCCGACGGATCAGCGGGGTTCCGGACCTCCCCGGTCTCCGGGTCGATGCGGCGCTTGTCGCTGAACGAGAAGCCCTGCTCGGCTGCGCCGTTGTCGGGATCCTCGGCAGTCATTACTTCTTCTCCTCGTCCTCGTCGTCCACGACCTCGGCGTCGACGACCTCGTCCTCGGTGTCGGCGGATCCGCCTGCGGCATCGCCCTCGGGCGCACCGGCGGACTCGTCGGGCTGCGCGTAGAGCGCCTCACCGAGCTTGGTCTGGCTCTGCGAGAGCTTGTCGACGGCGGCCTTGACGGCGTCGTCGTCATCGCCCTTGAGCGCTTCCTTGACGGCCTCGACGTCCGCGCTGACCTCGGACTTGACGTCCTCGGGCAGCTTGTCCTTGTTGTCGGAGATGAGCTTCTCCGTCGAGTAAGCGAGGTTCTCGGCGAGGTTGCGGTTGTCCGCCGCCTCGCGGCGCTGCTTGTCCTCGTCGGCGTGCTCCTCGGCCTCGCGGACCATCCGGTCGATGTCCTCCTGCGGGATCGCGGACCCGCCGGTGATCGTCATCGACTGCTCCTGACCGGTGCCCTTGTCCTTGGCGGACACGTGCACGATGCCGTTGGCGTCGATGTCGAAGGACACCTCGATCTGCGGCAGGCCGCGCGGGGCCGGCGCGATGCCGGTGAGCTCGAAGGTTCCGAGCGCCTTGTTGTCGCGAGTGAACTCCCGCTCGCCCTGGAAGACCTGGATCGACACGCTCGGCTGGTTGTCCTCGGCGGTGGTGAAGGTCTCCGACTTCTTGGTCGGGATCGGGGTGTTGCGCTCGATGAGCTTCGTCATCACTCCACCCTTGGTCTCGAGACCGAGGGACAGCGGGGTGACGTCGATGAGCAGCACGTCCTTGCGCTCGCCCTTGAGGACACCGGCCTGGACGGCGGCGCCGATCGCGACGACCTCGTCCGGGTTGACGCCCTTGTTGGGGTCCTTGCCGCCGGTGAGCTTCTTGACGACCTCGGACACGGCCGGCATCCGGGTCGAACCGCCGACGAGCACGACGTGGTCGATGTCGGAGAGCTTGATGCCGGCGTCGGCGATGACCGCCTCGAACGGCTTCTTGGTGCGCTCGAGGAGATCCTTGGTGAGGTCCTCGAACTTCGCGCGGGTCAGGGTCTCATCGAGGTGGATGGGCCCGTTCTCGCTCATCGACAGGTACTGCAGCGAGATGTTCGTGCTCGTCGCGCTGGAGAGCTCCTTCTTCGCCTGCTCAGCGGCCTCCTTGAGGCGCTGCATCGCAGTGGTGTCCTTGGACAGGTCGACGCCGTAGCCGTTCTTGACCTCGGACACGAGCCAGTCGACGATCCGCTGGTCCCAGTCGTCGCCGCCGAGCTTGTTGTCGCCGGAGGTGGCGCGCACCTGAATGGTGGAGAAGTCGTCCTCGTCCTTGCCGACCTCGAGCAGGGAGACGTCGAAGGTGCCTCCACCGAGGTCGAAGACGAGGATGAGCTCGTCCTCCTTGCCGCGCTCGAGGCCGTAGGCCAGGGCGGCGGCGGTGGGCTCGTTGATGATGCGCAGGACATTGAGGCCGGCGATCTGCCCGGCGTCCTTGGTGGCCTGACGCTGGGCGTCGTTGTAGTAGGCCGGGACGGTCACGACGGCGTCCGTGACCTCCTCCTGCAGGTACTCCTCGGCATCGTGCTTGAGCTTCTGGAGGATGCGGGCGGAGATCTCCGGGGCGGTCAGGGTCTTGCCGCCGATCTCGGTGCTCCAGTCGGTGCCCATGTGGCGCTTGACGGAGGCGACGGTGTTCTTGACGTTGGTGACGGCCTGGCGCTTGGCGATCTCGCCGACAAGCCAATCGCCGTTCTTGTTCACCGCGACGACCGAGGGGGTGGTGCGCCCGCCCTCGGCGTTCGCGATGACCTTGGGCTCGCCGCCCTCGAGGACGGCGACGACCGAGTTGGTGGTGCCGAGGTCGATGCCTACTGCACGTGCCATGAGTAGAACTCCTTTTCGTAGTTGTGCGAGCCGGTGCCCCGATGTGCTCGGCCGGACGGCTCCGCGGCCGGACTTCCGACCGTGGCCCCTGGAGCGGGCCCCGCCCGGGGAGCCGGAGCGGAACCGCGCGCCCGAACACATTGAGCGCCATTGGCTCAAGTCTTGAACGCCGCGATCGCGGTGTCAAACCACGATCACGAAAGTTGCGTACACCTGACTCAACTTTGCTCAGCGGGGTTTTATTCCGGCCGTCGGAGAGGTTTCTCCGGTCCACCCGGTGATCTCCGGGCTCCGAGTGCTAGGCCGACGCTCGCCCGCGCGGCCGCACGGGCGTTCCGTCCCAGCGGCGCACGCAGCGCCAGCGGTCGACGACCGAGGCGTGGGTGAGCCGCTCGGGCTCCGACCACGGCAGGGTCATGAGCATCCAGACCACGGCGACGACGGCGATCTCCACACCGATGTACCACGGCCACCCGCCGAGCAGGTCGAGCACGGAGAAACCGGCCGGCGCCTGCGCCAGGTAGCCGTAGTTCGCTCCGGTGGCGCAGTTGACCGCCGCCGCGAGGACGGCCCAGGCGAGCGCCGACACGTAGGCGACGCCGAAGCCGCGCCAGGTGGGCCGGTAGCCCAGCCCCCAGACGAGGACGATCGGCGCCCACTGGGCGAGGGCGTGGAGGATCCAGTACACGGTGAACTCGAGCTCGGGGTTCTGCATGTAGTTGAGGTCGGGGGTGACGACCGACTGGAGGTTGAGCGTGAGCCCCCAGTAGTAGGTGATGGCGATCGCCCAGCCCGCGCGGGTGATGAGGGCGATCGCAGTGACGATGCGGAGCACGTCGGAGAAGTGGAAGGGCAGCGACTGGCCGATGTCCCAGTGGCTCGGCAGCATCCCCCACACCGTCCACCCCACGGCCACGACGAGGAGCACCCATCCGGTCGCACGGGTGATCCGGAGCTCGGTGCGGGTGCCGCGCTTCCGCCGCGCCATGACCACGAGGACGACCGCCCCGACGACGATCCCGGCGAGCGCGGTCAGGTGCTCGGGACCGAAGAGGGCCATCCGGCCGATCGGCTCCGCGATCTCCATGGGCGCCCCTTCCCTGCTCGTCCTCGACAGGCACGACGGTGGTGCCCGCACCGCTCCGGCCTCATCATGAGTGTAGAGTCTGCCCGGCCCGCAGGCGCGCCGTTCTCCGCACCGGCTTGCGCAAGACCGGCCGCTGCGGGAGAGTCCGGAGAGGACCACACGACGAGGATGAGCGGGAGCACACCATGACCGGCCCAGCACGGAACCCCCACCGGCCACCCCCACCCAGCGGGGGCCGGGGTCAGGCCCCGCCCCTCCACCACCCGGCGCGCCGCCTGCGCCACCGCAGCCCGGGGGAGCCCCGGGCGCGCCTCGGAAGAGGCGCCACTTCATCGCCCCCGGCGTGACGCTCCTCGTCCTCGGTCTGCTCGGCATCGCCGCGGCGGTGCTGATCTTCATCATGCCGTTCGGCCTGTTCCTCTTGGGCGGCGGCGGGAACACCGAGGCGTTCGACGATATCGCCGCGAACTTCCGCCTGGTCGCCTCCCTCGTCGCCGGAGTGAGCGTGCTGATGGCCGGCGGCGGGATCGCCCTCATCGTCGTGGCCGGCCGCCGCGGGTGACCCGAGAGCCGCCCCCTCCGCAGGCCGTCTGGGAGAGCGGCGGCACCACCCGCCCGGCTTCACCGGCTACCATGACACGAACGCCTGCGGACCCCGGCGGGCTCCGCGCTCCTCGCGCCGCTCGATCACTCTGCGCCCACCCCGACACCGAAGGACAGACCGTGGTCCCCGAACCGTCATCCCCGCGCCCCGAATCCCCGGGCGCACCCGGCCCGGCGAGCGACAGCACCCAAGCCGAGGACACCGCATCACCTGCGGACACGGCGTCATCCACGGTCACCGCTCCTGCTGACGGCTCGGCTTCCGCGGACAGCGCAGACACCGCCGGCGGCATGAAGAAGGAGCCGCCCCAGTCCTGGGACGACCTCAAGCCGTGGAAGGGCGCGGCGGCTCCGACGGACAAGTTCCTACTGTTCGCGATCTTCGCCGTCCCAGCGTTCTACCTGGGCATGATGCCGTTCCGGCCGTTCCTCATCGCGCACCAGCCGATTCTCCTCGAGTTCCTCACCGGCGCGAAGACCGCGATCGTCGGCGCAGCCGCCTATGCGCGGGTGGGCGAGTTCCCGCTCTGGCTCGTGCTCGTCGCCGGTTTCGTCGGGATGACGAAGTTCGACTGGCTGTTCTGGCTCGCCGGCCGCCGTTGGGGCGACGGCATCCTCAACATCTTCACCTCCACCGACCGGCAGCGCCGGCAGGTCGAGAAGTTCCGCCGGATGCCCCCGTGGCTCCTCTTCCTCCTCGTCGTCATCAGCCGCGTGCCCGGCATCCCCGGGACCCTCGTATGGCTCGTCGCCGGCTGGAGCGGGATGCGATTGTGGGTGTTCCTCATCGCCGATTTCCTCGCCTGCCTCATCCTCACCGTCGGTGTCGCACTGCTCGGCTACTCGCTCGGCCAGGCGGCCGTCGACGTCATCCAGACCATCGACCGCTACGCGCTGTGGATCAGCCTCGGCCTCGTCGTCCTCATCGCCGTGTGGTCCGGCGCGAAGGCGAACAAGCAGGCGAAGGACGCCCAGGCCTGACCTCGTCCACGGCTTTCCCGGCTTCCACGGATCCGGCCCCGGGCCGAGGCGCCGGCACACCCCGCAGGCCCGTGCGGATCGCCGTGCTCCGCGCCGTAGACACCGTGGCCCAGCAGCGCGCCATGCGCGCCATGCGCTCCTTGCGCGGCTGAACCCGGCAGGCGCTCGAACAGCTTGGCATTGGAACCCTGAACCGGGCCTGCGGATCCCCGCACCGGATGTGCGGGGTCCCGTCGCGGCGCCGGGCGTCGACTACGATGACGAGCATGCATCCCCCGCGCCCGATGCTGCCGCTTGCCGCCGCGTCCCTCGTGCTCGCCGTCTCCGCCTGCACCCCGGCGGACTCCGCACACCAGGTGAACGCCGGGGCCACGCCGACCGCGGCCGTCGCCCCGGAATCGATCCCGGCACCCGGGCAGGCCGCCCCGGGCACTCCGACACCCACCGAGGTCCCGGTCTCCGGCAGCGGCGAGTGGGCGAGCAGCGATGAGCCGGTGGAACCGTCGACCGAGGACGGCCGGCCCTTCGCCGTCGCCATCCGGGTCGAGGACGACATGCCTATCGACGCGGATGAAGCCGCGGAGTTCGTCATCGCGACTCTCCAGGACGAACGCGGCTGGCAGACGCTCGACGGCGTCGCCTTCGAACTCGTCGTCGACACCGCGGAGGCCGACTCGGTGATCAGCATCGCGAGCCCCGACACCGTGGACCGGATGTGCGCACCGCTCATCACCGACGGCGAGCTCTCGTGCCGCAACGGCCCGAACGTCAACCTCAACGCCAAGCGCTGGATGCAGGGCACGGAGGATTTCGAGTCGCTCGAGGTCTACCGCCAGTATCTCGTCAACCACGAGGTCGGGCACGCGCTCGGGCACGGTCACGTCAGCTGCCCCGGTGACGGGGAGCCCGCTCCTCTCATGCATCAGCAGTCGAAGGGGCTCGACGGCTGCCGGCCGAATGCCTGGCCCACCGTGGCCTGAGCGGAGGTAGGATCTCCTATACGCAGTTTCGAGCACCACTCGCATGATCGCCCTTCCGCACCATGAACCCGGACGGCCGCTGCCTTGCATGCGGGCCGCATGGAGCGATCCCATCTCGGTGGAATGTCATTGAACGGCAGAATGTTCAGTCAAACCGGTGTACAGTGACCGGGAATCCGCCGGATTCCGTCTGTCATCAACACGGCGCGTTGCCTCACCCCGTCCTCAAATGGCCGACCCACTGCTTTGTCCACCGAAAGGTCCTGACGTTGTTCTCCCGTGCCGAAAGCGGTACCACGCGCCCCAATCCCGTATGGAAGCGCATCCACGACGACCTCAGCTCCCGGATCTACTCCGGCGAGTTCACCGAAGGCTTCCCCGGTGAGGTGCAGCTCGCCGAGGAGTACGGCGTGAGCCGAGGGACAGTGCGCCAGGCACTGCGCCCGCTGCGCGAGGCCGGCATCATCATCTCCCACCGCGGCCGCGCGCCCCAGGTCCAGACCACCGACCCGTGGACCTCGAGCGGCCCGGTCCACAGCCTGCTGCCCCCACTCGAGGGCGACATCTCCCGGGGCACGACCCACACGACGGTCCAGCGGGCCGAGCTCAACAAGGAGGCGGCGGCGCATCTCGGCGTGGAATCCGACACCGCGCTCCTCCACCTCGCCTGGACCTACCACCCCGACGGCCCGCCGATCTCGCTGGGTCACAGCTGGATCCCGCTGCGGTACGCCGAGCCGCTCACCGATCTCGACTTCACCCATACGAGCGTGTACCGGGAGCTCAGCGTGGTCTGCGGCATCAGCGTGGACGGGGGCAGGGAGACACTCCGGGCGGTCGCGGCCGATGCGGAGGAGGCCGCGGCGCTCGAGTGCGAGCCCGGTACTCCGCTGCTCGCGTATACCCGCATCTCCGCGTCCGGCGACACCCCGGTCGAGTACCGCACCGGGTCGATGCTCGGCTCCGCGATCAGCGTCACCCACCGCTTCTGAGGCTCTCCTCCCCGAGATCGAGACGCCGACCGGTCCACCCGGCGCGCAGCCGGCGATCGTGCGAGGCGATGACGACGGCACCCGGATAGTCCGGCAGCGCATCCTCGAGCTGGGTGACGAGGAACAGCGAGAGATGATTCGTCAGCTCGTCGAGCAGCAGCACGTCCGACCGACTGAGCAGGAGCCAGACCAGCGACAGCCGCGCCACCTGGCCGCCGGACAGTTCGCCGGTGCGTCGACCGCGGGCGATCCCGCCGAGGCCGTGCCCGGTGAAGGTGGCCTCGACGTGCGCGTCGACCGACCATGCGTCGGGCCGCCGCGCGCGTTCGAGCGCGGCGACGGACTGCGCACCCTCGGGGTCTTGAGCGAGGGCCGCCGCTGAGGTGTCGACGGCGGCTGCCGCAGCGCGCGGGGGCGCGGCCGCGCGCTCGCGCTCCTCGCCCACCGTGGTCCCGGCGGTGAACGGCGGCTCCTGGTGGAGCAGGCCGGTCCGCGCCGCACCGCCGGGCGCATGGGCGACGACCACGATCGGTGTGCCGCACGGTCCACGGGCGAGCGCGGCCCAGGCGCGCACCCGGCGACGTGGTCCGGGCGCGCACCCGGCGACGTGGACCGGGCGCGCCCCCACAGATGTGCCTCAGGCGCGCAGGGCGAGCGCGAAGGGCAGCACGGCCGCGGCGCCGGCGCGGCGGAGCTCCCGGGCGGCCGCCGTCATGGTCCAGCGGGACACGATCTCGTCGTCGACGAGCAGCACCGTGCGGCCCTGGACCGCGGCGCCGAGCTCGGGGCTGACGGCGAAGGCGTCGTGGACGTCGCGCACGCGGAACGCACTGTTGACGTCGGGGCTGCCGGTCTCCCGGCGGGCCGTCAGCGGCCCGGCGTCGTGCAGCCGGCCCACGCGGGCGAGCTCCGCGGCGAGCGAGGCGACCGTCGTGGGGCGGCGCGCATTGGGCACGGAGACGACGACCTCGGGCCGGGCGTCCCAGTCCCAGTCCGCGAGCACGCGGAGGCAGTGCGCGCCGATCTCCGGCGGGACGGGCAGGTCCTCCGCCCCGGGCGCCAGGAATCCGCGCAGCAGCTGCCCGGGGCCGAGGTCGGTGAGCCGCGCGACGACCCGGCCGACGGCGCTGCGCTCCGATTCCGGGATCCTCCCCTTGAGGTCGACCCCGATCGACGGGAGCCCGGACGGCCACGAGGCGCGGGGTTCGACCGGCAGCCCGACCGCGCTGAGCACCGAGCGGGCGGCGGAGCGTCCGGAGTCGGAGACCTCGTCGGACCACCACTGGCCGGCGCAGGTGTCGCACCGTCCGCAGTCGGCGGCCTCCGGGTCGTCGAGCTGCTCGGCGAGGAACCGCATGCGGCAGCCGCCCGTCGCCTCGTAGTCGAGCATCGCCTGTGCCTCCCGCTTCCGCGCGGCGGCGACGTTGGCGTAGCGCTCGGCATCGTAGGTCCACCCGCGGCCGGTGGAGACGAACCCGCCGGCCAACCGATCCACGGCACCGTCGACCTGGAGGGTCTTGAGGAGCAGGTCGAGGCGGGCGCGCTTGACGCCCACGAGGGTCTCCAGCCGCGGCACGGACAGCGGCTCCCCGCCGGCGTCGGTGAGGGCTGCGAGGACTGCGGCGGCATCGTCCTCCGCGGGCATCGACGCGGTCGCGAAGTACTCCCAGATGTCGGAGTCCTCCGCGCCGGGCAGAAGCAGGACGTCGGCGGACTCCGTGGCACGGCCGGCACGGCCGACCTGCTGGTAGTACGCCACCGGGGAGGACGGCGCACCGAGGTGGACGACGAATCCGAGGTCGGGTTTGTCGAATCCCATGCCGAGCGCGGAGGTGGCGACGAGCGCCTTGAGCCGGTTCGCCTTGAGGTCGCCCTCGAGCCGTTCGCGCTCCTCCGGGTCGGTGCCCCCGGTGTAGGCGGCGACGTCCCAGCCCGCGGATCGCAGGGCGCGGGCGGTGTCCTGGGCGGCGGCGACGGTCAACGTGTAGATGATGCCTGATCCGGGGAAGTCCCCCAGGCGCTCACCGAGCCAGGCGATCCGCTCGCTCGGCTGGCGCACCG
The DNA here is from genome assembly GCF_005280295.1 of Brevibacterium sp. CS2. Classification (GTDB taxonomy): domain Bacteria; phylum Actinomycetota; class Actinomycetes; order Actinomycetales; family Brevibacteriaceae; genus Brevibacterium; species Brevibacterium pityocampae. The sequence continues at coordinate 474,390 of NZ_CP040020.1, forward strand.
GGGCGACGCCGAGGCGCAGCGAGGCCCGCGACAGGGGGCCGCGGATCACCAGGGTGTCCGCGCCGAGCTGCTCGGCGACATCGGCGACCACCCGCTCGTTGGCCGTCGCCGTCGTCGCGAGCACAGGCAGGTCCGCCGGGAGCTCGGCGAGCAGGGCGCCGATGCGCCGGTAGTCGGGCCGGAAGTCGTGCCCCCAGTCGGAGATGCAGTGCGCCTCGTCGACGACGATCATGCCGACCTCGGTGAGGAGGTTCTGGAGCACGTGGTCGCGGAACTTCGGGTTGTTGAGCCGCTCCGGGGAGATGAGGAGGACGTCGACGGCACCGTCGCCGAGCGCGGCGAGCACCGAGTCCCACTCCGTGACGTTCGAGGAGTTGAGGGTGACGGCGCGGACCCCGGCGCGTTCGGCGGCCCCCACCTGGTCGCGCATGAGGGCGAGCAGCGGGGAGATGATGAGGGACGGGCCGCGGCCGGCGGCACGGAGCAGCCGGGCGGCGACGAAGTAGACGGCGGATTTGCCCCAACCGGTGCGCTGCACGACGAGGGTGCGGCGGCGACCGGCGACGAGCGCCTCGATCGCCTCGAACTGCCCGGGATGGAACTCCGCGTCGGGTCGTCCGGTGAGTTCGCGCAGTGCGCTGAGGGCCTGGGTCCGGAGTTCGCTGCTGTCCATGGTCCCGAGTCTAGGGCGGGGCACGGACACGGGAGAGGCACGGACCCGGAAGATGCCCGGGCACGGGAGAGGGGCACCACGATCCCGGCAGTAGACTCCATCGCATGAGCGAATCCTCCGAGCACCCTGTGATCTCGACCGCGCACGTGCGCACCGACCGCCCCGCGCGCTACGCCAAGCAGCTCGTGTCGCACATGAGCCGCAAGGTGCCGGGCGTGTGGGATGCCGACACCGGCAAGGGCACGATCGAGTTCGCAGACGGGTCCGTGCTCGCCGCACTCACCGACCGCGGTGACTCCCTCGACATCGAGCTCACGGCCACCGCCGATTCCGTCGAGCGCTTCGAGGGCGTCGTCGGTCGGCACCTCGTGCGCTTCGGCTCCCGCGACGAGCTCGTGTGCACGTGGACCCGCTCGGATGACTCCCCCGGCACCGAGCAGCGCTTCACCGCCGACGCCGACTGACACGTCCGGCCCGGCCGGTGGATCCGGCCCGGCCGGTGGATCCGGCCCGGCCGATCGGCCGGTCCCGGACCGATCGGTCCCCGTCCGATCGGTCGCCGGCCTGCGACATCGGTCTGCCGCGGAGCCTGCCCGTCAGCCGGCCTGCGATTCGAGGGACTCGACGAGCTGCCCGTATCCCTCGTCGAGCTTCTGCTGCCCGTCGACAGCCATCTCCGGCACGAACGCGCCGAGGACGAAGGCATTGCCCACGGTTCCGAAGACGATGTTCACGTCGATGGCGACCCCGCCGGCCTGCGTCGTCATCGTGTATCCCGTCGCCCCTTCCGGTGCCTGGTCGTACGGGGCGATGGCAACCTCACCGGTCTCGCCCGCCGCGTTCGTCATCGTGAACTCCGCGCACCGCTCCGGCATCTGCTCCTGGGCGGCGAGCAGCTCCTCGGCGGTCTGTGCATCCTCGAGGGCCGAGCCGCCGAACATCATCCCGTTGTTCGCGATGCCGGAGACGGCTGCGCTCTCCGAGCTGCCGACGCCCGGCATGTTCTCGAGCGCCGCCCGGCACTCCGCCGGCTCGACCTTGTTCTCGTCGAGCGCCTCGTCCGCACCCTCGGTGGCCGCGGAATCGGTGACCGTGAGGTCGACGCCCTCGACGTCGATCGCCTCGATCGCGGTGCGGATCTGCGCATTGGTCACGACGGCGGAAGCGGGCTCCTCGGCGGGCTGCTCCGCCGAAGCCTCCTGACCGGGGGCGGGGTTCTCCTCGCCACCGGCCGGCTCACCCCCGCCGGAGGAGCACCCGACGAGCAGCAGGGTGCTGCCGAGTGCCATGGGAACGAGGGCCCGCAGGGAGGAGGGTGTGCGCATGGGTGTGAGTCCTTTCGCATGGGCCGACTGTCGCGGTGATGCCGACTCCAGGGTAGCCGACGCACCGCGGTCCCTGCCCCGTGAGCATGTTCCGATCCGGGAACAGCGGTGGGCTCAGATGTTCCTCCACGACAGCTCGTTCCGCTTCTTCGCCATGAGGGCGATCGCACCGAGAGAGAGCACGAGCACGCCGATCCCGATGAGGTCGAGCAGGCCGTCCGGGGTGAGGAACAGCACGGACCCCACCACCAGCGCGATCCGCAGCACCCAGGGCACGGCGACCATGAGGAAGCCCTCCGCGGCGACGGCCAGCAGGAGCACTCCGACGGTCGCGGTGACGATCACCTGGATCGCCTCGAGCACCTGCACGTCCTGCATGAGGAGCACCGGGTTGTAGACGAACACGAACGGCACCACGTACCCGGCGAGCGCGAGCTTCATCGCCGCGAAGCCGGTGCGCATCGGATCGCCTCCGGACAGCCCGGCTGCCGCGAAGGCCGCGAGCGCTACGGGCGGGGTGATGTTGGCGAAGAGCCCGAAGTAGAACACGAACATGTGCGCCGCGAGCGGCTCCACCCCGAGCTGGGTGAGCGCGGGGGCGGCCATCGTCGCGGTGATGATGTAGGCCGGGATCGACGGCAGCCCCATGCCGAGGATGATGCAGGCGAGCGCCGTCATGATGAGCGTCGGCAGCAGGAACCCGCCGCCGATCGTCACGATCGCGTTCGCGAGCTTGACCCCGAACCCGGTCTGGGTGGCGACGCCGACGATGATGCCCACGCAGGCGCACGCCACCGCGACGGACACCGCGGTGACCGCGCCGTCGCGCAGGGCGTCGATGATGTCGCCGAGGCCCATGCGCGTGGTCTTCCGGATCATCGCGACGATCACGGTGACGAAGATCGTGGTGACCGCGGCGAAGAGGATGGTGAAGCCGCTGAAGAACAGCATGTAGAGCAGGTAGGCGAGCGGGATGAGCAGGTGGCCGCGCTCCTTGAGCACGTCCATGACGAGCGGCAGGTTCTCCCGCGAGATCCCCTTGAGGCCGAGCCGGGTGGCCCGCAGGTGCACCTGCATGATGATGCCGATGTAGTAGAGCAGCGCGGGGACGATCGCGACGAGCGCGATCGTGCGGTAAGGGATGCCGAGCGTCTCGGCCATGATGAAGGCGGCCGCACCCATGATCGGGGGCAGGATCTGCCCGCCGACCGAGGCGGAGGCCTCGACGCCGCCGGCGAAGTTCGGCTTGTACCCGATCTTCTTCATCAGCGGGATGGTGAAGGCGCCGGTGGTGACGACGTTGGCGATCGCCGAACCGTTGATCGATCCGAGGAATCCCGAGGCGATGACGGCGACCTTGGCGGGCCCGCCGCGCGTCTGGCCGGCCAGTGCGAGGGCGATGTCGTTGAAGAACTGCCCCATCCCCGATTTCTGCAGGAAGGCGCCGAACAGGATGAACAGGAAGATGTAGGTCGAGGACACGCCGACGGCGGTGGAGTAGACGCCCTCGGTGGTGGTGAGCATGAAGTTGAGGATGGTGTCGAAGTCGTAGCCGCGGTGCCGGAACAGCCCGGGCATCGACCGCCCGTAGTAGTCGTAGACGATGAAGAGGACCGCGAGCGCCGGCAGGATCCAGCCGGTGAGCCGCCGGGCCCCTTCGAGGACGACGAACAGGAGCACTCCGCCCATGACCACGTCGATCATCTCGAAGCGCCCACCACGGGTGGCGATGGTCTCGTAGTTCGTCGCGAGGTAGATCGCCACCGACGCCGAGGCGGCGATGAGGATGTAGTCGAACCAGGGGACGGTGTCGCGCTTCTCCTTCTGGTACGGCCGGTAGATCGAGAAGGCGAGCACGAGGATCGCGGCGACGTGGATGCTGCGGTGGACCAGGGTGGGAGGCGCGCCGAGCAGCGCGGTCCACACGTGGTAGACCGACAGGGCGACCGCGACGATCGTCACCGGCCACTTGAGGAAGGTCGTCTCGACCTTGCGCGTGCGCGATTCGCGGTCGTACTTCTCCAGCGTCTCCTGGTCGACGACCTCGGCCTCGGCCAGGGGCTGCGGGGTGTGGCTCATGGGTCTCTTCGCTTTCAGACGACTGCCAGCTCGGCGCGGCAGTGATGGGGGACGGCTTCGGGACCGATGAGCAGGGCGCCGCCGACGACGATGCGGTGGTCGACGGTGTGGGAGTGGATCCAGCGCACTGCGTCGAAGGTGAGGTCGAGACCGCACATCCGGGTCTGGTCCCCGGAGTAGCTGACCTCCGGCGCGCTCGACGGGGTCCCCGCGCCGGTGAGGCTCATCTCGGTGCAGTCGAGGACGAGTTCTCGTCCGGCCACCCGGTAGAACTCCGTCCACGGGGTGCCGTCGACGGAGTGGATCCAGGAGAACTCGACGATGTCGCCCTGGCCCACCGGGATCCGGGCGAACTCCCGCCTGCCGGGCCGCTGCTCCCGCACCACGAGCGCGGTGACCGGGGTCGCCGAGGTCAGGAGCGGCAGTGCGAGTGCGGCGGCCAGCACCCCGCGGCGCGCGATCATCGCGATCGCGCCCCCGAGGTGCCGGCCGTCATGCTCATGGGATCAGCTGCCGGCTTCGTCGTAGTAGCGCTGCGCACCCGGGTGGATGTCGGTGACGGTGACATCGGTCGCGTTCTCGAGCGTGATGTCCTTCGCCGCGTTGTGCGTGGCGTGCACCTGGTCGATGTTGTCGAAGATCGCCTTGGTGATGTCGTAGACCGCGTCCTCGCTGAGCTCGGGGCTGGCGAGCAGGAGGTTCGGGATGGTCAGGGTCTCCGCGGCCTCGGCGGTGTCGTAGACATCGGCGGGCACCTCGCCCTCCCCGAAGTAGTCGTAGTCGTTGAGCAGGGTCTCGCGCCCCTCACCGGTGATCGGCACGACCACGACGTCCTCGGTGGTCGACAGGTCGGTCACCGCGGAGTTCGGCAGCCCGCTGGTGACGAACGCCGCCTGCACCTGCCCGTTCTTCATCTGGTCGATCGCCTCGGCGTAGGACAGGTAGTCGGCGGTGAAGTCGTCGTAGCTCATGCCGTAGGCGTCGACGACGGTGCGGGCGTTGAGCTCGACGCCGGAGTTGATATCGCCCACGGAGACGCGCTTGCCGGCCAGGTCCTCGACGGATTCGATCCCGCTGCCCTCGACGGTGATGAGCTGGAGGTACTGGTCGTAGAGGCTCGCGATCGCCGGCAGGGAGTCGACCGCGCCGTTCTCCTCGAACGGGCCCGCGCCCTCGAGCGCCTGGGTCGTGGCATCGGCCATCGCGAAGGCGACCTCTGCGCCGCCCTCGGTGAGCAGGGTGATGTTCTCCACCGAGGCGCCGGTCGCCTACACCGAGGTGGCGGAGCCGAGCTGGTCGGCGAGCAGCTCGGACATGCCGGCCCCGACCTGGTAGTAGACGCCGGAGGATCCGCCGGTGGCGATGGTGATGAATTCGGTGCCGAGGTCGCCGCCGCCCTCGGCGGATCCGTCACCTCCGCCGCTGCCGCCGCTGCCGCCTCCGCAGGCGGAGAGGACGAGTGCGGCCGAGGCCAGTCCGGCGGTGAGAAGTGTGGTGCGAGTGCGCATGATGCGGTCCGCTGTCGACGTCGGTGTCAGTTGCGATCGGTGTCGGTTGCGACCGGATTCGGTTGCGGCCGGAGCCCGGTGCGATCACTGGGATCGCGCCGGATGTGTCCGGGTGCGTCGGTCACCACTCACCCTATGAAGTAATCCCCGTCACACCCCGCAGACCTCCCGACCCGTTACGGAAGCGTTACGGCAGCGCGGGCGATACAGGCGGTGCGGGTGAAGCGGGCGGCGCACGATCGGACGGCGGGGACAGCACAGTCGGCCGGACGAGATCACTGCGCACAGCAGTCCGTGTGACTGCACCGCAGTCCGTGTGACCCGTCTCACCATGAGGGACCATCGCGCCGCTCCCCGCCGAACGTCTGTATGCTGGGCCCACGAAGTTCCGGGGACGGTGAGATTCCGTACCGGCGGTACAGTCCGCGAGCCGCTCGACCTGCAGCAGCAGGGAGATCCGGTTGACTCGGTGAGATTCCGAGACCGACAGTCAAAGTCTGGATGGGAGGAACTCGACGCGCACGGGTGTGCCGTCTCGACTTCGCAGTCGAACGCATCCCCTGCATTCATCGAACCGTTCGGTGACGATCCTCCCTCCTCCCGGTGCAGACCAGGAGGAGACAGTGGACGCAGACCGGACGGTTCCGTCGTTCCCGGAGACACAGGCGTTCCCGGAGGCCGGGGCATTCCCGGAGACACAGGCATTCCCTGAGACACGTGCGTTCCCCGGGACACGGGTGTTCCCCGGGACACGGTCACATGCAGGGACACGGGCATCACAGGAGGCGCGGGCGATGTCCGCCGCGCTCGAGGCGGCGGCCCGCGGGGAGCGCGGGGCCAACCCGCTCGTCGGCGCGGCGGTGCTCGCCGCGGACGGCACCGTGGTCACCGGCTGGCACCACGGCGCCGGCACGCCCCACGCCGAGGTCGACGCGGTGCAGCGCGCCCGCACGGCCGGCATCGACCTCTCCACCGCGACGATGGTCGTGACCCTCGAGCCCTGCAACCACACCGGGCGCAGCGGGCCCTGCTCTCAGTTCCTCCTCGACGCCGGGATCCGGCGCGTGGTCCACGCGATCGACGACCCCAACCCCCGTGCCTCCGGCGGTGCGGCCCATCTGCGCGCCCACGGGGTTGAGGTCGTCTCCGGCGTCCGGGCGGAGGAGGCCGAGCGGCTCAACGCCCGCTGGATCGCCGCCCAGCGCGCCGCGCGTCCCTATGTCACGCTCAAGCTCGCGCAGAGCCTCGACGGCCGGATCGCCGCCGCCGACGGCACGAGCCGGTGGATCACCTCGGCGGAGTCCCGCGCCCACGCCCACACCCTGCGCGCCCGGGTCGACGCGATCCTCGTGGGCACCGGCACCGCGCTCGCCGACGATCCGCGGCTCACCGCCCGCACCCGGGACGGGCGCCCCGCCGGGGCGCAGCCGCGCCCGGTGGTCATGGGGTTCCGCGAGCTCGCCGCCGGATCCCACCTCGCCCGCGATTTGCGCACCCTGCACCTGCGCACCCGCGACCCGCTCACCGCCCTGCGCGCACTCGCCGGCGCCGGGGTCGGGCACGTGCTCGTCGAGGGCGGGGCGCACATCGCCGGCGCGTTCCTCGCCGCCGGACTCGTCGACGAGCTCCACCTCTACACCGCCCCGATCCTGCTCGGCGACGGCCTGCCCGCCCTCGCCGGACTGGGCGTGGGGACGCTGACCGAGGCGCACCGCTTCGTCGCCGACCCCGCCGGGCCCGCCGCACCCGCGCGACTCGGACCCGACACCTTCCACCGCCTCGTCCCCGCCGTTGCGCACGACGGCGAGCAGAGCACCGGCGACGAGGGAGCACGCACCCCGGCGGTCATCGCGGGGACCGGGGATCCGCCCCTCTCCCCCGCGCCCACCCCCTGCCGTCGCCCACGACCCGCCCCGCCTTTCGGCGCTCTACCTGTCGAGTCACTGAAGGAGCCACCATGTTCACCGGAATCATCGAATCGCTCGGGACCGTCACCGCCGTCGACGTCCGCCCCGACGGCGGTTTCGCCCGCATCACCATCGCCGCCGGGGAGATCGTCGCCGACCTCCCGCGCGGCGGATCGCTCGCCGTCAACGGGGTGTGCCTCACCGCGGTGCCGGGCACGGGCGCGGACCACGATCCCCACGACACCCACGAACCCCACGGCACCCGGCCGGTCGGCACGGACCCCTCCGGTGTGTTCTCCGCCGAGGTCATCGGCGAGACCCTCGCGCGCACGAACCTCGGCTCCCTGCGCGCCGGCGACCGGGTCGACCTCGAGCGCTGCATGCCCGCCGGGGGCCGCTTCGACGGGCATGTGGTGCAGGGTCACGTCGACGGCGTCGGCACCATCAGCCGGTTCGACGACGAGGGCGGCTGGGTGCGGATGCGCGTCGACCTGCCCGCCGAGCTCGCACCGTACACCGCGGAGAAGGGCTCGATCGCGCTCGACGGGGCGAGCCTGACGCTCACCGCGGTGAGCGCTCCGGGCGCCTCCCCCGCCTGGGTGGAGGTCGGTCTCATCCCCGCCACTCTCGAACACACCGTGTTCGGCTCCGCGGCTGTGGGCCGGACGGTCAACGTCGAGGTCGACGTGCTCGCGAAGTACGCGGCCCGACTCCTCTCATTCACCACCGGGGGTCACACCACCCCGGACCTCGCCCCGATCGGAGACCCGTCATGACCACCCAGCTGCACGTCACGCACCCCGCAGCGCACGCCCCGGACGGGCGGGCCCAGGACCAGGCGCACCCGGTGCAGCCACGGCACCGGCCGGCCCGCACCCTCGACACCATCGACGCCGCGATCGCCGAGGTCCGCGCCGGCCGGCCGATCATCGTCGTCGACGACGAGGACCGGGAGAACGAGGGCGACCTCATCATGGCCGCCGAGCTCGCGAACCCCGCATGGATGGGGTTCATCGTCCGGCACACCTCAGGCGTGATCTGCACCCCGATGACTGCGGCACGGGCGAGCGCCCTCGAACTGCCGCCGATGACCGCGGTCAACGAGGATCCCAAGGGCACCGCCTACACCGTGTCCTGCGACGCGATCGAGCACACGAGCACCGGCATCAGCGCCGCCGATCGCGCGCGGACCGTCCGCGTGCTCGCCGAGGCCCGGCCGCGCCCGCAGGCGCTCTCCCGACCCGGGCACATCTTCCCGCTCATCGCGAAGGACGGCGGGGTGCGCGAACGGCCCGGCCACACCGAGGCGGGCGTCGAGCTCTCCCGGCTCGCCGGCCTGCAGCCGGTCTCCGTCATCGCCGAGCTCGTCCACGACGACGGCTCGATGATGCGTCTCGATGCGCTGCTCGCCTTCGGGCGGGAGCACGGGCTCGTCACCGTGTCGATCGAGGACCTCGTCGCCTGGCTCGAGGCGCACGACGACGGGGAGGCGGACGGCGGGAGCACGGCCGGTGCCGGTGCCTCGGCGTCCACCTCGACTGCCGGAGCACGGCCGGCCGCGCCGGCTCTGCCCACGCCGGTCCTGCCCGCACCGGACCTGCCCGGAACATCCCTGCCCACAGCTCCAGTGCCGGGAACGAGTCTTCCCGAGGCGGCCCCGGGCGCGCCCGTCGCGCTCCCCTCCGCCCACGGTCGGCTGCGGGCTCAGGCGTGGACGGTCGGCGGCGTCGAGCACCTCGTCATCAGCGGGGAGACGCCCGCCGGTGCGGTTCCGCTCGTCCGCCTGCACTCGGAGTGCCTGACCGGGGACGTGTTCAGCTCGCACCGGTGCGACTGCGGCGAGCAGCTCCACGTCGCACTGCGACGGATCGCGGCCGAGGGCGGAACGCTCGTCTACCTGCGCGACCACGAGGGGCGCGGGATCGGGCTGGCGAACAAGCTCGCCGCCTATGCGCTCCAGGAGCAGGGCATCGACACGGTCGATGCGAACCGGGAGCTCGGCTTCGCCGACGACGCCCGCAGCTACGCGGCCGCTGCGGCGATCCTCGCCGCGCTCGGTCTCGACCGGGTCCGGCTGCTGACGAACAATCCCGCGAAGATCGCCGCGCTCACGGCCCACGGCATCGCAGTCGAGGCGCGCGAGCCGATCGAGGTGCCCGTGCGCGTGGAGAATGCCCGCTACCTGGAGACCAAGCGGGTGCGCATGCACCACTCGCTCACCGCCGGCACAGATGGGACGGAGGCTGCGGGAGAGGCGATAGGCGCGGCGGGCGCAGCGGGCACAGCGGGCGCGGCGAGCACCGAACGCACAGGGCCCTTCGACCAGGCAGTGCCATTCGACCAGGAAGTGCCGGCCGAACAGCCAGAGCCGACCGAACGAACAGAACCCGACGAGCACACAGTGCCCACCGAACAGACAGAACCCTTCGAACAGATGGAGAGGACCGACATGGACGAACAGAGGAGAGCCGGCTGATGGCACACCACGGAGCACCGGATCTGGCACCGAGCGCGGACAGCGGACTGACGATGGCGATCGTCGCCTCGTCGTGGCACGACACGGTCATGGACGGACTCATCGCCGGCGCGCAGAAGGCGGCCGCGGAGGCCGGGATCGAAGCGAGACTCGTGCGGGTGCCGGGCAGCTTCGAGCTCCCGGTCGTGGCGCAGAGGCTCGCGGCGACGCATGATGCGGTGGTGGCGCTCGGCGTCGTCATCCGCGGCGGCACCCCGCACTTCGACTACGTGTGCACGGCCGCGACCGAGGGGCTGAATCGGGTCGCTTTCGACACCGGCACCCCCGTGGGCTTCGGGCTGCTCACCTGCGACACGGACGCGCAGGCGCTCGACCGTGCGGGCCTGCCGGATTCGCGCGAGGACAAGGGCTACGAGGCCGCGACCGCCGCCCTCGCCACCGCGGAGCTCCTCCGCACCCTCTGACCCGAGAGTGCAATTTTTGATGGTTTCTGGGAAGAGATCCTCCAGAGATTGCACTCTCGAGCAGCCGCCGGTGGGCCCGGAGCCTCACGTCAGGTAGTCGAACTCCCCGGACACCCAGGCGATGTAGCGCTGTGCCGACTCCTCGACCGCGGCCTTCCCGCCCGAGCGGAGCTGCTGGCCGAAATTGCCGTACATCCGGTCGAAGTCGAGGTCGGCCACGGCGTCGGCCATGCGCCGGACGACGGCGCCGGACAGCGGCAGGTAGTTGGGGAAGCTCCGCATGAAGGTCACCCATCCGCTGCGCACGACCGGGCTGATGGTGTCGCCACCGAGGAACACCCCGACGCCGTCCTCCGGCGAGCGCCACACCGCGATCGAGCTGCCGGAGAAATGCCCGCCGATCTGCCGCACGAGCACGCCCGGGACCGGCTCGATCTGCCGGTCGTACTCGACGAGCGGACTCGCGCCGGCACCCGCCTCGGCCGGCCCCTCCGCCTCGGCAGTCTCCGTGTCACCCGGCGCGCCCGTACCCGCCCCGACACCCGCATCCGCCCGGGTGCGGCGCTGCACCCAGCCGGCGTCCGCGCGGGACACGAACACCGGGGCGTCGTCGAAGGCCGCGCTCCACTCGAGCTGCATGCCGTACATGTGCGGGTGGCTCGCGACGATCGCCGCCACCCCGCCGAGCTCGGCCACTGCGGCGACCGCCTCGGCGTCGAGGTAGGGCGGGACGTCGAACAGCAGGTTCCCCTGTTCCGTCCGGGCGAGGTAGCAGGTCTGGCCGATGCCCAGGCGCGGCACCACGCGCAGCGCGTGCAGGCCGGGTTCGACCTCGCGGATCGTCACCGCGTGGCCGGCGGCTTCGAGCTCGGAGCGGCGCGCCCACTCCTGCCCCGAGCGCGGTACGAACTGGCGCTCGTCGGCGCAGACGGGACACACCTCGGGCACGGGCGCGGAGAACTCGACGCCGCAGGTGGCGCAGATCGTGACTTCGGCGGGCTGCCAGTTCGTCATGGTCCGAGTGTAGGCCCGGCCCCGGTTCCCGGTCATCGCCCGAGTGCCGAGTCCACTGCCCTGAGTGGCCTGCTGCGCTGAGCCGCCCACACCCCTGAGCCGCCCACACCCCTGAGCCGCCCACTGCAATGAGCCGCCTGCTGCGCTGGGCCCGGCAACCCGCGCCCCTGTCACCCCTGCCGCCCCGAGCAGCCCCGCTACGCTGACCGTATGCGGACCCTGATCTTCGCGCCGGTGACGTTCAATCTCGCCGAGACCACCCGGATGATCGTCATCGCCCGGGCGCTCGGCCCCGAGTGGCGCGCGATCTTCCAGGTCTACGAGGACCCGTACACGCACCTCATCCGCGACGCCGGGTTCGAGGTGCGCAGGCTCGCCCCCGTGCTGACACCGGATCAGCAGGCGCAGGCGCTCGCGCTCGACCAGGGCCGCTCGATCCGCCACCCGTTCAGCACCCGGCTGGTGCGCGCCCGCGTCGCCGCCGAACGGCGCCTCATCCGACAGACCGAGGCCGAGGCGGTCGTCATGGGCACGAACGTCACCTCGCTGATCTCCGCCCGGGCCGAGGCGGTGCCGCTGTTCTACGCCGTTCCCTTCGCGCTCACCCGCCCGCACGTCGAGCAGACGGCCCGGTTGGGACTCGCCCCCGGGAGCGGTCCGCTGCCCGGCGCCGTCGATGCAGAGCCCGGCGTCCCCGATGCGGTGCCGGGCGCCCTCGATGCGGTGTCCAGTGCGGTGCGCGGTGCGCTCGATGCGGCGGGGTCGGCCGCCTTCCGGCTCGTCTACGACCGGCTGCCGATCGCGCCGCGCGCCTTCACCGCCGTCGCCCGGGAGGTCGGGGTCCCTCCCCTGCGCACCGGGGCCGCGCTGTTCGAGAACGACATCAACCTCCTCACCGTCATGGGTTCCGAGCTCGCCGGGTACTCCCTGCCGGCCGGGTACCGCCGGGTGGGGCCGATCTTCGCCGAGCTGCCCGGTGAGGTGCCCCCAGTGGTCCGGGAGCTCGCCGCCGGCCCGCGCCCGCTCGTATATCTGGCGCTCGGCTCCTCGGGAGACCGCCGCACCGTGCTCGCCGCCGTCGCATCGCTCGCCCGCCTCGACGTCGAGGTCGTCGCGCCCGTCCGGCACCTCCTCGAGCCCGGGGACGAGTCGGAGCTGCCGGAGCGCGTGCACCTGGTCGACCTGCTGCCGGCACACCGCCTGGGCGGGCTCGTCGACGCCGCGGTGATCCACGGCGGGCAGGGCACGGTGCAGACGGCGTGCGCCACCGGGGTGCCGTTTGTCGGGATGGGGATGCAGCCCGAGCAGTCGTGGAACATCGCGGTGTGCGCTCGGGATGGCAATGCCATCGCGCTCCCCCGCCGGGCCGCCGGGACCCGCAGGCTCACCGAAGCGGTCCGCGCGCTGCTCACGGACCCGCGCTACCGGCAGGCGGCGGACCGGGTGCAGGCGGAGTTCGCGGCGGAGGACGGAGCGGCGGCCGCGGTGGCCGCGATCGAAGAGGTGCTCGGCGCCGCCGGGTGAGGAGTAGTCAGGCGAGGGGTCGTCAGTTGACGTCGCTCCCGAGGCGGGTGGCGCCGGGGTCGAGGTGGCCGGCGCCTCGGCGCCCTGTCCCACCTCGGCACCGTGTCCCACCTCGGGACCCGATCACAGATCACACCTCGGCGGCGGGTCAGCGCACCGTCCAGCGCGGCTCGCGCTTCTCGAAGAACGCGCGGATCCCCTCTTCCCGGTCGGGGGAAGCCCACAGGGTCTGCGAGGCGCGGTCGGTGAGCGGCCACAGCGGCTCCTCGGCGAGGTCGCGCGCCTCGATGAGCGCCCGGGTGGTCTCCGCGACGGCGACCGGGGAGTTCGCGGTGATGCGTCCGGCGAGCTCGAGCGCCCCGGCGAGCGCGTGCCCGGGCTCGGTCACCGTGTTGACGAGGCCGAGCTCGACGGCGCGCGGCGCGGAGATCGGGTCGCCGGTGAGGAGCATCTCGGTGGCGGCAGTGGCCGGCAGTTTTGCGGGGGTGCGGAAGAACGCACCGCAGTTCGCCACCACGCCGCGCTTGACCTCGGGCAGACCGAAGCGGGCGTCGCGGGCGGCGACGACGAGATCGCAGGCCAGCACCATCTCGAACCCGCCGCCGAGGGCGAATCCCTCCACCGCGGCGATGACGGGCACGCTGCGCCGGCGCCGGACGAAGCCGTAGGAGCCGCCGTCCGGGGTCTTCGGCGAGGTGCCCTCGCTGAGGTCGGTGCCGGCGGAGAAGTACCCGCCCGCCCCGGTGAGGACGATGACGCGGACGGAGGCGGTCGCCTCGGCGATGGCGAAGGCCCGGTCGAGCGCGTCGGCGAGCTCCTGGTTCACTGCGTTGCGCCGTTCGGCGCGGCGCAGCGTGAGCGTCATGATCCCGTCGTGGATCTCGACCTGCAGCGGGGCGTCGGAGGGGAACTCCCTGGTGGCAGCGCCCGAGGAGCCCGGCGACGACGTGTCGGTGGATGAGGCGCTGGTGGACGAGGCCCCTCGTGACGAGGCGTCCGCGGACGGGGAGCTCGATGGCGAAGTGTTCGATGGAGAGGAGTTCGATCGAGAGGTGCTGGGGTCGGACACGGCAGACCTCCTTGTAGGCGTGAACGTCGTCAGTCTATCGGCACCGGTCATCAGGGCCTGGGCGTCTGCTGTCAGGTCTCGGGGACCGCGCCAGGTCGCACGCGCTGACATCGCAAACTCCGGCGAAAACGCTCTCAGGAACCTTCCGAGATCGAGGTCTCAGCGGGAGAGGATCCGGTCAAGGGCGAGGTTCGCATCGATCAGCGGACCGACGAACCGGGACGGCCCCCCGGTGTGGTCGAGGTGCGCGAACCGCTCGGGGTTCCAGTCGAGCTCCGGCTCCCGCCCGGTGGCAACCGCCTCGGACGCGATGAGCAGCGCGCGCAGGTGGGTGTCGAGCGCGCTGTGCCCGTGCTCCGGCAGCGCGACGAGTCGACCCTGCGGTGCGAGGCGGACGATCTCCTCGGCCACGGGGCGGGGTGTGCGCAGGTCGCGGTCACCGGACAGCGCGACGACGGGGAAGTCGAAGCCCGGCAGCGCCGCCGGCAGGTCGTAGGGCTCGCCGACGTAGTCGGAGTACTGCGCCCGGATCGCCTCGAACTCGTGCGTCTGGTCGAAGATCCGGCCGTCGCCGGCGGCGAAGAAGCTCAGCTCGCGGAACGCGATCTCGCCGACGAGGTCGAACTCCATGAAGTAGGGCAGCCCGTCGCCCATGTCGCCGGAACCGGCCTTGTCGAGGAACGCGAGCGTGCGCTTCGCCCGGCCGAGCCTGACCTGGTTGAGGAAGCGGTCGAGCACCTGCGGCCCGGCGAACTCGAAGATGATCCGCACATCGCGGCCGAGCGTGAGCTCGTCGACGTCGCCGGAGGTCACGAGGTCGTGGACCTTCGCCGCGAGCAGCCGTGTCTCCCGCGACCCCGCGGTGCCGTGGAACAGCAGGTCGCGCGAGTACTCGCGGGCGACCTTCTCGCCCGTCGCGGCGAGCATCGGGGAGTCGAGGACGAGGCCCGCGACCCGTTCGGGGTGCTCGACGGCGAAGGCCTGGGCGAGGTAGGTGCCGTAGGACGAGCCCACGATGACCGCCCGCTCGATGTGCTCGGCGTCGAGCACCGCAGCGATGTCCTCAGCGGCGAGCGCGACGGAAAGCGCCTCGCGGGGCAGGTCGTCTCCGTCGAGGTCGCGGCGGGAGAGCCCGACTCCGCGGTGCTCGATCATGATGACCTCGAGGCCGCGCGCCGCCGCCTGCTTCCGCACCTCACCGTAGGGCAGCGCCGAGGCGAGGCCGGGCCCGCCGGGGAGGATGACGAGGGGGAAGGACGCCGCGCCCGAGGCCGGCGCCACCGGGTCCGGTGACCTCCGATAGGTGTCCGGGCCGGTGCGCACGTAGTGGAGCTCGAACTCGGGCCCGGTCGAGGAGGCGGCTGGCGCCTCGGCGGGTGGTGGGGAGGACAGCGGAGATCCCGCCGCCGAGCGCGGGTCGCGGGTGCCGATCGGGCGGCGGATCGAGCGGAGGCCGGGCGTGCGCAGCGCCTGTCGGCGCATGGTCGCTGATCTGTCCATCCGGCCAGTCTAGGAGGTCGACCTGGACGGTGTTCGAGTGCGGCATCGGCGCCCGGCGGCCTCAGTCGAGGAGGTCGACCTCGCCCACGGTGTCGGCGGCGAACCCGCGGAGCAGCCGGGCATAGCGGCGAGGGTGCTCGAAGTGGAAGCTGTGTCCGGAGTCGACCCGCTCGAATCGCACGTCGGGGATGAGGTCGCGCGCCTGCTCCGCGTCCTCGCCGCTCATCGCCGCCATGAGCACGCCGTCCTCGTCGCGGAACCAATTGCAGTGGATGAGGAGGGTGGGCGTGCTGATCGCGGCGAGAGTGAGCGCGTGGTCGAAATGGTCGTGGAAGCTGCCGTCGAAGAAGGCCTGTCCGAACCGCGGGTCGTAGTCGCCCATCCCGCGGAAGTACTCGTTGAGCACCGGCGGCATGAGCGCCCAGCGCACGGGCCGCGCGGGGTCGGCGGCTCGCTGGGCGAGTGCCTGGGCGCGCATGCGCGGGCCGAGGTCGCCGAACATGTCGAGCATGGGGGTGTGCTCGGCGTAGAAGGCGACGAAATCCGCGGCGCGCGGGCCTGCTTCGGACGGGTCTGCCGCGGGCTGGTCTGCCGCGGACGGATCTGCCGCAGGCGGACCGGGCGGGCCGGAGCCCGGGGAGTGCTGCGCGAGGTAGGCGTGGGCGGTGGTCGCCAGGTCGACGTGGTTCGCGGTCTTCTCCGCGGCCGGCAGCACCGAGGAGAAGAACGGAGGGTCCTCGAGCACGAGCGCGGCGACCACCTCGGGCCGGGACGCGGCGAGCCAGGCGGCGATGAGCCCGCCCGAGGAGTGCCCGGAGACGATGGCCTGCTCGCCGACGACCCCGGCGATGAAGTCGGCGAACAGCTCCCCGAGCACCGCGCCGGAGTAGAGCTCGGGGTCGTGCTCGGACCCGCCGTGGCCGGGGATGTCGACGACGTAGACATGGAAGTCGCGGGAGAGGTCGCGCATGACGCGGGCGTAGTTCCACAGGTCGCTCACCTGGCCGGGCAGGAGCACGAGAGCCGGGCCGGCGTCGGGGCCCTCGGCGAACCGGATCCCGTGTCCGTTGATCATCGTCGTGCGGAGGGTGAAGCCGGCGCGTTCGGCGCGTGCCCGGTCGAGCCGGGCGTGGGTGGTGTTGCGGAGGACGTAGGTGCCGGCGGTGAGGGCGAGAACACCGGCGAGGGCCCCGGCGGTCCGGGCGGCGATCGGGAGGAGGCTGGACTTCGGGCGGGCGGTGGCCGACATGGCGGGCCTTTCGCTGGAGATCGAGTCACGAGCAGACTATCGAACGCGAACCGGTCACGGATCGGGAATCGCGTCGGCCGCGAATCGGGGATGAGAACTCCCGCGGGTTGGACTTCGCACTCGGGGTGCAGCGGCCCGCGGGTTCGGCCCCGCACCGACCGTCAATCCTCGAACCGAGGCACCCCGCGCTGAAACCGCAGAGAACGGCGGATCGGCGCTCAGGGACCTTCCGAAATCGAGGTTTCAGCACGGGGCGGGAGGCGAACGCCGGGGAATGAGAGATGGCTCGCGGGGCTGACAGGACCGCGGCCCGGTGGCAGGCTGGGTGGATGGATGAGCAGACGTTCCCCCGCCTCCGCTCCACCGTGCTCGATGCCGAGGACCACCGTGGACTCGCGGAGTTCTACCGCGCGCTCCTGGGGTGGCCGTACCGCCCGGGCGACGAGCCGGGCGGGAAGCACGACGGGGAGTTCCTCATCCTCGTCTCGCCCGACGGTCAGCGGCTCGCGTTCCAGCCGACCGAGCACCTGCCGCGCTCGACCTGGCCGAGCACCGAGGTGCACCAACAGCTCCACCTCGACTTCACCGTCGAGGACACCGCGCAGCTCGAGCGGCACCGCTCGCGGGCGCTCGAGCTCGGTGCCCGGCAGATCGAGGACGGCCGGGCCGACCCGGACGAGCCGATCGTGATCTTCACCGATCCCGCCGGCCACCCGTTCTGCATCTTCGTCGGCTAGGTCGTGATCATGGTGGTGCTCGCGATCGTGGTTGTCGTCGGGCTCGGTGTGGGTGTGGGAGTGGCTCTGCCGGCCGCCGCTCCCGGGGTCAACGTGCGGAGACATGCCGCCAGCATACCTGCATATCTTCGCAACTATGCGGGGACGTTAAGCTGAGGCCATGGATGTCCGATCGCAGGTGCAGGTGCCCGATGGTCCTCATGCCCGGCTGGCCAGCGAGTCGTTCCGGATTCTGGCCGATCCGACACGGGTGCGGATCATGTGGGTGCTTCTGCAGGAGGAGTGCAACGTCACAAGACTGGCCGAACTGATCGAGGCGTCGCCGACGGTGGTCAGCCAGCATCTGGCGAAGCTGCGGGCCGCGAACCTGGTGCAGACCCGACGGGCAGGAACGTTCGTCTACTACTCCGCCAGTGACGCGCACGTGCACCGGCTGCTGTCCGAGGTGCTGTCGTATGCCGAGCACCAGTCCGGGGCCGCTCACGGACGGGATCCCCACACTTACACCTCTTGAGCCTGTCGGATCGCAGCTGTCTACCTTCTACTCCCGTGAGGTCCGACCGAACAATGGCGGTGACAATCAGCCGATGACGGCCAGGAGGTCAGCGCAGGCCTGTTCGCAGCGGCGGCATGCTTCAGCGCAGACCCGGCAGTGCTCGTGCATGTCGGCGTGTTTCTCGCACTCGGCTGCGCATGCTGCGCATGCTGTCCGGCAGGATTCGAGGACGGCTTTAACGGTGGCGAGGTTTTGCCCGGTACGGCGGCTGAGGATGCTGCCCGTGGTTGCGCAGATATCGGCGCAGTCGAGGTTGAGACGGATGCAGTTGCGCAGGTCTGCGACCATGTCTTCGGCCAGACAGTCGTCGGCACAGGCGGTGCAGGTCTGGGCGCATTCGAAACAGGCGGCGATGCAGTCGGCCAGTTTTTGGACGTCGAGGTCAGTGGTGCCGTTGGGATGGGTTTCGATCATCGAGCTGATGTGCGTCATCGGAGTGCTCCTTCTTCTCCCAGTCGTCGGTACCGGAAAAATGCCCGGTCCATGTTCGACGCTAGTGATCCGCCGCGGGCGAGCACAGCCCCTGACGACCGATCTTCGCAGAATCTTCACAGTGGCGCGGACTCGTGCAGACGTGCGGGGCAGGGTCGCTTCGGCTGCCGACCTTATTCGTGGTTGCTGCTAGGGCGTGTCTGACAATGATGTGGTTCGCTGGCTGAGAGCCTGGGAGCATGTCGAGATTCCAACTGCTCACGGATGCTCAATGGTCTCTGATCGCTGACTTGCTGCCTGCTCCGACCGGCCGCAGGGGCCGGCCCTTCGCTGATGCCCGCCAGATGGTCGAGGGCATCATCTACCGCTACCGATGCGGGATCGCCTGGCGGGACCTGCCCGAGACGTTCGGCAAGTGGCAGACGGTATGGACCTGGCATCGCCGGATGGCCGGCGACGGCACCTGGGACACCGCGCTGGCCCGCTTGACCGCTCACGCTGACGCTGCCGGCGAGCTCGACTGGTCGCTGTCGGTGGACTCCACGATCGCGCGTGCTCATCAACACGCAACGAACATCACGCGCCTAAAAAAGGGATTCGTCGAACTACACGAATCCGGACGTCGAGCCGCCTGACCACGCGTTGGGCCGGTCCCGGGGTGGGCTGTCGACGAAGACCCATCAGCTCGTCGACGGCCACGGACTGCCGTTGGTCACCGTGTGCACCGCCGGCCAGGACGGCGACTGCCCGATGCTCATCCCGCTCATGGATCAGCTGCGGGTCCAGCGCCCCGGACTCGGTAGCGCCCGCACCCGGCCGACAGCACTGCTGGGCGATAAGGCGTACTCCTCGCGGGCCAATCGTGCCTACCTGCGCAGCCGCCGGATTGAAGCAGTCATCCCCGAGCCGAAAGATCAACAGGGCCACCGCAAGCGCCGCGGCTCCAAGGGCGGCAGGCCGCCGAAGTTCGACGCCGAGAAGTACCGGGGCAGGAACGTCATCGAGCGCGGCTGCAGCCGCCTGAAGCAGTGGCGGGCCCTGGCCACCCGCTACGACAAACTCGCCATCGTCTACCGCGCAGCAGTCGTACTCAACGCGGCTATTGCGTGGCTACACCATTGATCGGACACGCCCTAGCGGAATCCCGCCTGCACGAGGGTCTTCTTCGGAACGAGGATCATCATCGGGCAGGGCATCGTCGGATGATGATCCTCAGCGGCAATTCCCCGTGTGCGCTTCGCACCACGGGGTCGTGCCCGGGAAGCGGGCGCGGTTGCGCGCGACCCACTGATAGGCGCGATCGAGCAGCTGTTCGACGCCGGGGGTCCGGGCCACCCGCTCGAGCGGGCCGCGCCTCCCGGCTCTATCGACACGGTCGTCCGGGCCGGGCCCGAGGGGCCCACCGGATCCGTGCCGCGCACGGGATTCGAGGCGCGCACCGGGCCCGAGGCCCGTTCGGGATCCGAAGCCCGCTCTGGATCCGATGAGTGTGTCGAGGATCGCGGCGACGGCCTGCGCACCTCCGGCCCGCTCGCCTCCGGGGCCGATGGCCCACAGCTGGTACTCCGCCTGCGCGCGGGTGACGCCCCAGCGCTCCCGCACCCCGGGCACCTGGTGTGCGAGGAACGTGATCCGTCCGTGGGTGTCGCGTGCCTCGACGGCATTCACGCAGCGGGTGCAGAACCCGCAGTGGCCGTCGAAGAGCACGGTGAGCGCAGCGGGCCGAACGCTGCGATCCGCGCGATCCACGGCAGATCGATCCGCTGCGGGCCGGGCCGCTGCAGACCGATCCTCGGAGGACTCCACCTCCGCACCACTCGCGGTCATCGCACTCCGGACTTCTTCATCCGGTTCGCTCCGACGATCCAGAGGATGATGCCGATGATGAGGATGAGTCCGCCGACCACGGCCGCCATCGAACCGCCGACGACTCCGAGCACCCCGCCGGCGATTGCGCCGCCGGACACGCTGGGTGCGACGAGCACCTCGGGGTTCGAGCAGGTGAGCTCATAGGTGCCGGCCTCGGTGGTCGTGAAGCCGCCGTTCGACTGATACTGGGCGCCCTCGTGGGTGAAGTTCGTGTTGATCGGGTTCTCGATCGGGTGCACCTCGGCCTGGCCGGGCGGGTATACAGTGCACACCGCCGGCGCCGCGCCGTCGGGCACGTAGAGGTAGAGGTCCTCGTCCGCCTCGGCGGTCACGGTGCCGCTGGACACGATGGTCGTCATCCGGTCCTCGCTCGGCACCGCGTTGCCGAACCCGATCACGCCGGTGACGATCGCCGCGATGATGCCGACGACGGTGATCGCGAGGCCGGTCCAGGTCAGCCCCTGCCCCCAACGCTTCATCTTCCGGCCCGGCTGCGGGCCGTAGCCGTGTCCGGGGGCACCGGAGTGGTTCGCTCCCGGGCTGCCGGCACCGGGTCCGGGAGGCGGTGCACCCTGCCCACCCTGCGGCGGAGCGCTCTGAGGCGGAACACCCTGGGGCGGCCCTCCGGCGGACGACCCACCGAACTGTGGCCCTCCGAACTGTGGATCGGACGGTTGCTGGTTGGGAGGCGGGGGAATGCTCATGTCACCTTCTCGGTCTCGCGGGCCTGGTGGGATTGCACTCCGCTCATTCTCTCCCGCCTCGACGGAGGTGTCACACACATGCGGCACGAATGGCGGCAAACCCGAGGGGAGCGGCGGGTTATCCCGAATGCACCGCATCTCCCCTCGTCACCGGCCTGCACCTCGCCTCGGGCGGATGACGAAGACGACCGAACGCTGTGCCCGGACGAACGCACTCGGAGAAGCGCCGACGGACGAGCACCGCACCCGGGTGCGCACCGCGCCCGGGTGCGCACCGCGCCCGGGTGCGCACCGCGCCGGGCTGGCACCGCGCCCGGACCGACACCGTCAGACGAGCACGGAGAGCACGGTGAGAGTGACCGTCGTCCACACGACATGGGCGGTCACCGCCGCCACCACCCGACCGGTCCAGGCGCGCAGCCACGCGAAGGGCACGCCGAGCACCACGGTGGCGACGACGAGGGCGGGGTTGATCGTGGCGCAGGTGATGATCGCGTAGATCACCGTCGACCACAGGACGGGGCGACGGCGGAACAGGGCGAACACTCCCCCACGGAAGGCGAGCTCCTCCGTGGCCCCGACGAGCAGCGCGGTGATGAAGACCGGAGTGAAGTTCTCGGCGCGGATCGGACCGAGGACGCCGACGATGAGGTCCGCGGTCCAGGGCAGGAGCGAGAGCACCCATGCGCCGATGATGCTCACGATGCCGACGGCGAAGCCGCCCAGTGCACCGAGCCCGATCGCGCGGCCGAGCGAGGCCCGTTCCGCGGAAGTGCGCCCGTCTCGGATCGCGAGCCCGGCGATGTACACCGCGACCCAACAGGCGGCGAGCACGAACGAGAACTGGAAGAAGAGCGCGGTATCATATCCGACGACGAACGTGCCGTAGAGGAACCCGGCGCCGATGAGCAGGCACAGGGCGATGACCGCGACGGCCGCCCACGGCGGGCGGCGGTCGACGGGGGCCTCCGGGTGCTGCGCGTGCGCCACACCGTCGATACTAGGGGAAGCACCCCGGCGGGATTCATCCCCGCGTCCGTCACCCCAGCGAACAGGAGCCCCATGCGCGTCTTCGTCTCCGGAGCCACCGGCTACCTCGGTTCCCGGCTCGTCCCCGCCCTGCTGGCCGCCGGGCACGAGGTGACCGCCGGGGCGCGCGCCCCGGAGCGGCTCGCGGAGTTTCCGTGGGCGCAGCTGGTGCGCGCGGCCGAGTTCGATGTGCTCCGCCCGGACACCATGCCCGCGGCCCTGACCGGGTGCGATGCGGCGGTGTACCTCGTCCACTCCATGGCCGACCGCGACTTCGCTCGGATCGATGCCACGGCCGCAGCGGAGTTCGCCCGGGCGGCCGAAGCAGCCGGGCTGGACCGGATCGTGTACCAGTCGGGGCTCGTCCCTGCCGACCGTCCGCAGGTGCGCACCGACCTGTTCACCGGGGCGAGCGCGCGGAACGCGACCCGGCACTCCGAGCACGTGCGCTCCCGCCTCGAGGTCGAGCAGATCCTGCTCGCAGGTGCGGTCCCGGCGCTGTCGCTGCGGGCTGCGATCATCGTCGGCGCCGGGTCGACGAGCTTCGAGCTCGTCCGGCGCCTCACCGAGCGCCTGCCGGCGATCCCGGTCCCCGGCTGGATGCACCACTGGGTGCAGCCGATCGCTGTCGTGGATGTGCTGCGGGCGCTGACATGGGCGATCAGTTCGACGCGCACCGGTTTCATCGACATCGGCGGGCCCGATGTCATGACCTACCCCGACTTCATCCGGCTCTACGCCTCGGTCGCGGGCCTCCACCGGCCGCACGTGCCTGCCGGTCCGGTGCCCGCCGAGGCGGTGGGCCCGGCCGTCGCCCGCATCACCGGCCTGCCCGCACCGGTCGTCACCGCGCTCGCGCACAGTGTCGCCGAGGACATGATCTGCACCCACCCGGGCGCCGACGACTGGTTCTCCGATGCTCCGCGGCTCGACACCGCCTCGGCGATCCGCCGTGCGCTCAGCCCCACCCGCACCGGCACCACCCCCGGCGGCGACCCCCAGACCGGCGCCGACACCGACCCGCGCTGGGCCGGCGGGAACGTGGAGATCGATGGCGCCACCCGGTTCCGCAGCTCCTTCGGGCACGTGCTCCCCCTCGATCGCGCGCGCCCCGGGCGCCTGCGATTCCCGCGGCATTAGGTCCGGCAGACGCACGGCGAGGCGGGTGAGACGGAGGCGTCTGCGCGGCCATTAGTTCCACGGTGCAACAACATCACTGATTTCAAGTAGTCAGAACCGCACGGAAACATCTACCGTGGAACCATGACCCCTGAGGATCACTCGGCCGATCACGCTGCCGATCCGGCTCGCGCTCCGATAGGCGATCCCGCTTCCGAACCCGTGGTCGAACACCTGCCGGACGACACCGCCGCGGCAGGCGCCCCTGCCGACAGTCGCAGCCCGCACCGGCACGAGACCGGGTTCTCCTCGCTGTTCCTGCTCCAGAAGTTCACCGTCGAATCGGAGCGCTACTTCGAGACGGTCCGCCGCACCGAGCATATGGGCCACACCGATGTGCACGCGGTCAACGCCGTCATCGAAGCCGACCGGCGCGGCTATCCGATCACTCCGACGGACCTGCGCCGGCGCCTCGTGCTGTCCGGGCCGGCGACCTCGGCAGTCATCGACCGGCTCGTGCGCAACGGACACCTCACCCGCCACCGCTCCGATGCGGATCAGCGGGCGGTCAACCTCCACGCCACGGAGAAGGCCCGGCAGCAGGGCGCGGACATGTTCGCCCCGCTCGTCGAGCACATGATGCGCGTCATGCGCGGGGTGCACCCCGACGACATCGAGATGTTCGACGCCCTCATCGTCATGCTCACCCGCGCCGTCCAGCACGCACAGGAGGAGGTCGCCGCCGGCCAGGCCGAGCGCGGCCCCGCGGCACCGGATGCGGCAGACACCTCGGCGACCGGCGAGGCCGACACCACGATCCCGGACGAAGCCGGACCCTCGGCTCCGGACGCGGACGGCGGTCCCGCATGACCCCGCGCCCCGCCGACCTCTACACCGCCACCGCCCAGCGGGCCGCCCACCAGGTGCTCACCCGCTATTCGACCTCGTTCTCGCTCGCGGTGCGCACCCTGCCGCCCCCGGTCCGCGCCCACATCACGAGCATCTACGGCATGGTCCGGGTCGCCGACGAGATCGTCGACGGCGCCTGGGACACCGCCGACCCGGCCGAGGCGCGCGCCGAGCTCGATCGGTTCGAGCACCGGATCGAGGCCGCGGTCGCGCAGGGATTCTCCTCCGATCTCATCGCGCACGCCTTCGCCCGCACTGCCCGCGACACCGGGATCGGCCCGGACCTGTGGCGGCCGTTCTTCGCCTCGATGCGCTCCGACACCGAGCACGACGGTCACGACGCGGACGGCCTGGCGACCTACGTGCACGGCTCCGCCGAGGTCGTCGGCGAGATGTGCGTGCGCGGATTCTTCGACGGCGCGCCGCTTCCCGCGAGCCGCGAGCACGAGATCACCGAGGGGGCGCGCGCCCTGGGGGCGGCGTTCCAGAAGATCAACTTCCTGCGCGACCTCGGGGAGGACGCCGCGCTCGACCGCGCCTACTTCCCCGGGGTGGACCCCCGCTCCCTCACCGAGGAGCAGAAGACCACGATCGTCGCCGACATCACCGGCGACCTCGACCTCGCCGCCACGCGCATCCCACACCTGCCGCGCGGGGTCCGGCCGGCGGTGTGGACCGCGCACGGGATCTTCGACGAGCTCACCCGGATCATCGCGCGCACTCCGGCGCACCGCGTGAGCACCACACGGATCCGGGTGTCGAATCCGCGTAAGCTCGCACTGGCCGCCGCCGCCGCCGCCGGCCGACCGCGCTCAGGCAATCGCGTCGGCCGTTCACCACGCACCCGGACATGCGTCCGGACCCGAGGAGTCGCATGACCCGCACCGCGCAGTCCTCCACCGCGCAGTCCTCTACCGCGTCGCCCTCCGCCGCGTCGCCCTCCACTGCCCGGACCGAGGTGCCCCGCACCGTCGTCATCGGAGCCGGGATCGCGGGCCTCGCCACCGCCGCTCTGCTCGCCCGCGACGGTCACGCGGTCACCGTGCTCGAGCGCAACTCCTGGCTGGGCGGCCGCGCCGGCATCCATCGCGAGTCGGGCTTCACCTTCGACACCGGGCCCAGCTGGTACCTCATGCCCGAGGTGTTCGACCACTTCTTCCGGCTGTGCGGCACCTCGAGCGCCGAGCAGCTCGACCTCGTCCCGCTCGATCCCGGCTACCGGGTGTTCGCCGAGGACGGGCTCACCGTCGACGTGCCCTACGGCCGCGACCGGGTGAGGGAGCTGTTCGAATCGCTCGAACCCGGCAGCGGAGAGCGCCTCGACACCTATCTCGACTCCGCATCCGATGCCTACGACCTGGCGCTGCGCCACTTCCTCTACAGCACCTTCCGATCGCCGGCCGCGCTCGCCGACCCCGCGATCCTCAGGCGGCTCGGACCGCTGGCCGGCATGCTCACCGGCTCGCTCGCCGATCGGATCGACGCCACCGTGACCCACCCGCTGCTGCGGCAGATCCTCGGCTACCCCGCGGTGTTCCTCGCGATGTACCCGGAGCGGGCACCCGGCATCTACCACCTCATGAGCCGCCTCGACCTCATCGACGGGGTGCAGTATCCGCGCGGCGGCATGCACACGATCATCGACGCGATCGAGCGGCAGGCCCGCGCCGCCGGGGTGGAGATCCGGACCGGGGCCGAGGTGGTCGCCCTCCCGACCGCACCGGCCGGCCGGCGCGGCACCATCACCGAGGTCGTCGCCCGCACCGAGTCCGGCCTCGAGGTGTTCGAGTGCGACCATGTCGTCGCCGCCTGCGACCTCCACCACCTCGAGACCCGGCTCCTCGACCCGGCCTACCGCACCGCCGGGAAGCGGACGTGGGCGCACCGCGATCCGGGGATGGGCGGCGCGATCCTCATGCTCGGCGTCGACCGGCGCCTCGACCGGCTCGCCCACCACAATCTCTTCTTCACCGCCGACTGGGATGCGAACTTCGCCGCGGTGTTCGGCGAGGAGCGCTCTCTGCCCGACCCCGCCTCGGTCTACGTGTGCGCCCCTTCGCGCACGGACCCCGGTGTGGCCCCGGACGGATGCGAGAACCTCTTCGTGCTCGTCCCCTGCCCTGCCGACCCGTCCCTGCGCGCCGGTCAGCCGGCCTTCGAGGCGTACTGCGACCGGATCATCGAGCAGATCGCCCGCTGGTCCGGCGAGGCGGACTTCGCCGAGAACCTCGACGAGCACATTCTCGTACGGCGGACGCTCGGGCCCGGGGACTACGTCGACGACTTCCACGCCTGGCAGGGCACCGTGCTCGGCCCGGCGAACACCCTGGCGCAGAGCGTGTTCCTGCGCGGCGGGCCGCGGCGGCCTGCCGGACTGCGTGCTTCGCGGCTCGACAATCTGCTCTACGCGGGGGCCTTCACCGCTCCCGGGGTCGGGCTGCCGATGTGCCTCATCAGCGCGGAGAACGTCGTCAAGGAGCTGCGCGGCGACACCTCCGGCGGCTGGCTGGAATCGCTGTGATGAGCTGGGCGTACCTCGCGTGCCTGCTGTTCAGCCTGGCCGGGATGGCGATCCTCGACCTGCGGCACCGGCTGTTCTGGTTCGCCGATGCGCGACGTGCGGCGATCGTCCACGGCCTCGGGCTGGCGGCGTTCCTCGCGTGGGACGGTCTGGGGATCCTCACCGGGATCTTCCATCGCGGCGACAGCCCGTACATGACGGGGATCGACCTGGCTCCCGAGCTGCCGCTCGAGGAGTTGTTCTTCCTCGTGTTCCTGTGCTGGCTCACGATGAACCTCTACACCGGCGGGGCGCGGATCCTCCGGGCGCGGGCGGGCAGGGCACGTGCGGGCAGGGCACGTGCCGACGTCGACGGCGGACCGGCAGGTGAGCGGCCGTGACCTATACGCTCATCAACCTCGTGTTCCTCGTGCCGGCGCTCGTGCTCGCGGTGGTCGGTTGGCGCTCGGGCAGGGTCTCCCGGTCCGCGCTGGCGCTCACTGCGATCGCGATGATCGCTCTCACCATCGTGTTCGACAACCTCATGATCAGCGTCGGCCTGTTCACCTATGCCGAGGACCTGATCTCCGGGATCATGATCGGTGCGATGCCGGTCGAGGATCTCGCCTACACGGTGTTCGCCGTCCTCGCTCTGCCGGCGCTGTGGGAGCTGCTGGGACGGCGACGCACCTCGGCAGTGAGGAGCGGGGCCGTGGGGAGCGATGCCGTGGGGAGCGCTGCCGTGCGTGTCGACACGGCACGGATTGACGAGGCACGGGTAGACGCGGCACCGAGCGATTCGGCCCAGCATGACCCGGCACAGCATGATCCGGTACTGCATGATCCGGCGCGCCATAATCCGACCCAGCAGATTTCAGCCCAGCAGAATTCGACTCAGTACGATCCGCAGTCGGACCGAGGAGGTGATCACCGTGCTCCGTGAGCTGTTCCTCGTCTCGCGCCCGATCTCGTGGGTGAACACGGCGTTCCCGTTCGGGGCGGCGTATCTGCTGGGCGGCGGCCGGGTCGACCTCGTGTTCGTGCTCGGCGTCGTGTTCTTCCTCGTGCCGTACAACCTCGCAATGTACGGCATCAATGACGTCTTCGATTACGAATCGGATCTGCGGAATCCGCGCAAGGGCGGCGTCGAGGGGCACCTCGCCTCGCCCGAGCAGCACCGCCGGATCCTCATCGCGGCAGCGGTGGCGTGCGTCCCGTTCCTCATCGCGTTCGTCGTCCTCGGCACGGTGCTGTCCACTGCCGTGCTCGCACTGAGCATGTTCGCGGTGCTCGCGTACTCGGTCAGGGGTCTGCGCTTCAAGGAGATCCCGGTCCTCGATTCGCTCACCTCGTCCACTCACTTCTCCTCACCCGCGTGGTTCGCCCTCGCGCTCCTCGGCGATCCGGTGGGCCGGGACGGCTGGCTCGTGCTCGCCGCATTCTTCCTCTGGGGGATCGCGAGCCAGGCCTTCGGCGCTGTGCAGGACATCGTGCCCGACCGCGAGGGAGGTCTCGCCTCGGTGGGGACCGTGCTCGGCGCACGGGCCACGGTGCGTCTGACGACATCCGTGTACCTGCTCGCCGGGACCCTGCTCGTCTTCACCTCCTGGCCGGTGCCGCTCGCCGGCCTGCTTGCGCTGCCCTACGCGGTGAACTCCGCCCGGTTCTGGTCGATCACCGACGACACCTCGGCCGAGGCGCACCGCGGCTGGTCGGTGTTCCTCTGGCTCAACTACGTCGTCGGCTTCTTCGTCACCATGCTCATGCTCTGGGTCGCGCTGGGGTGAAGCTCCTCCGGATGGAGTAGGGGCGAAGCGCTCCGAGTGAGGACAACGAGCGGCGCTCGAGGTCGCTCTCCGACTCGGAGGGCAGTGACGGTCCCGGGGGCATGGGAAGCTGATCTCGGAGTCGGCGCTTCACGCGATGCCGGCCTCGTCACCACCCGTTGACCGATCGGTCCGATCGCGCGGCTGATGCGCTGCGAGCCAGGCGGCGTGCTCGGTGTGGATCGGGTTGCGCATCGGACGGGTGATGATCGCGTCGGTGCAGCTGGCTCGCCATACTGTGCCGGCCATGCGGGCTCCGCCTTCAGATTCAGTGGTTTCGTGCTCGTTCACGACGCTGATGACGCCGCGCGTCTTGCAGTCGTGGTGATGTTTGCACAGCGGGTGGAGATTCCGCGGCTCCGTCCGGCCACCGGCCTGAGGGTCGGCGTGGTCGAAGGGGATCAGATGGTCGATCTCGCAGTACTGAGCAGGCACGTCGCAGCCCGGTGCCGCACACGTGTGCCATTGCGATTCGGCTGTTCGCCGCAGAGCGTCCGGGATCGGGTACTTCTGCGCCGCGATCGGCAGGACGGTGCCGTCGACCGGATCGGTGAGAACCCGTTCGAGGTGCGGTGCGAGTGCCACGATGCTGCGGGCGATCTCCGCGGGAACGGGGCTCGTGCCGTGGAGCTCGCCGGGCATGTCCGCACCGCCGGATCTTACATCGAGCAGCGACATCGCGGGTACGGTGACGGTGACCGCGGCCTGGCGGCGCAGCCAATCGTCGTGGGTGGGGCAAGTGAGCGTGACGGTGTGGATGTATGCTGTCTCCGACTCCCCCAGGTCGGGGACCTCGCTGAGGCCGCTGAGCTTCCGCATTCTCCGCGTTCTCGACCCGGTGTGTCGGTGAGTCGGTGGAGGCGTATCGGGTGGTGGATCGTGTGCGCTGCCGGTGCGGGTGTCGGACCCTGCCGGTGCGGCCGTGGTGTCTTCACCGCCTGGATCCGGACTCTGCCGGACCACGGCTCCTGCGCCGGTGCCCGCAGGGCGCTCGGGACCGGGCTGGAAGCTGCTGTTCGGGGTCGCGGGGCCGTCGACCTCGGCGACGGTGACGTCGATCCGGCCGGTGGCGCGGGTGATGATGTCGAACATGAGCTCGTTGACCTTGCGCGGATCGACGATTGCCTGGCGGGAGCGATCGAGGCCGAACGCATCGGCGTGATTCAGGGTGATCGCCCGTGCCATCGCACGAGTGCGCTGATGGAGCGCGTCGAGCGCGGTCGTCGGACCGGTCAGCGTCAGGCGCGCGGTGCCGTCCCGCCAGCGCTCGATCTGCACCGTTCGATGCCGATTGCGGGCGTGCTCCAGGTTCTCGCGGCCGGCGATGAGCGCCGCCTGCCGATCGACGAGCACTCCCAGTCGGTGCGGGGTCAGATCGTGCGGTTGGGCACACGCGAACTCGTCGATCCTCCTGACATCCGTGAGCGACAGGTCGCGGGTCTTCTTCATCACGGTCCGCAGCTTCGTCCATGACGCCTCCCCGGTGAGCACTGCGTGCCTCAGACGTGGCAGCCCGTAGTACGCGAGCAGACTGTCGGCGGCCGCACTCGTCGCACGCGCCGTCGTCATCGACAGCCGGTGCGCCAGAGTGATGTCGAATCCCGCCCTCAGCGACTCCCGCGCCGCATATCTGAACGGGACGGCCGGTGGCACTCGCTCCGCAGCGAGATCGTCCTCGAGCTCGAACAGGGCACGGATCTCGTCCGCGCTGTGCATCGTGGCCAGATAACCGGTAGCGGCCTGGGCGAGTGCGACGAGTTCTTCGAGCGCCACGACATCCCGCTGACGCGCAGCGGCTCGCACCCGCTCATGGAGCCGCTCGAACCGGATCTCCTCCTCCGCGAGCATCGCAGTGCCGCGATCGACCGGTTCGCCCCGGGGACGTCCGGAAGCACGGGTACTCCCGGCGACAGGGAGACTCAGGTCAGAGGGGGACGCACCGACACCGCGTTCTGCATCCTCTGCCGAGAGCATGTTGTAGACGCCGAGGAGAGTCGAGGGCGCTGAGAAGCGCGCTGGGTCCGTGGAGACGGTGTATTCGGGGTCCGCTGGACCTGCACCTCCACCTGCGCCTGCCGCCGCACAGGCAGCGAAGATCTGCTCGTCCACCGTGGGTGCTCGCTTGGCCGACATTGCTCGGTTCCTCTCGCCGTGTTCTAATACTAATCGATCGAAGCAACGATTGGAACAGCTTGCGCTGAGAATGTTCGAATACTTTTTCACTCACTCACACTCCGCTCGTCGGCCGTTCGATTCCGAGCTCAGCAAGTCAAATCCAAACCGACTAAACACCTCCAAACCCACCCCGGGCGGCCCCGGCCCCCGCCCGGAGAGAAACCACCCTGCTAAGCAACCACCCCTTCCACCTACCGCTCGACGCCTGGCCACGGTATTCTCAAGAATCTAAACAAATCCAAACCACCGCGACCGGACTGCGATCGGAGGACCACGGACGATGAGCGTCACCATCCCCCGCCGCCCGTACCCGGTGCCTCCCCCTCGCCCTTCACCCCCGACCTTCGGCGTCATCCCACCGGCCCTCGTGGGCCGGCAGGGCGAGGTCAACGACTTCGCCTACGCGCTCGACAGCGGCCCCGGCGCCACCGGCCGGGCCACGCTCATCACCGGCCAGCGCGGCGTCGGCAAGAGCGTCCTCCTCCACGTCTTCCACGAGGTCGCGGCGAGCCGCCAATGGATGACCGTCCATGCGCAGGCCTCGCCCGGGTTCTCCACGAGCCTGACCGAGGCGCGGCTGCCCGAGCTCCTCGCCCGCCTCGATGCCGCGGACACCGTCGAATCCTCCGTCGTCGGGTTCACCCTGCCGTTCGGCGCCGGCGGGCTCACCACCCGCACGGAGTCCACCAACCCCCTGACTCCGGACTTCCGCCACCACCTCATGCGAGCGCTCGAGATCCTCGCCGCCCACGGCACCGGCCTCGTCCTCACCCTCGACGAGGTGCACCGCTCGCAGCTCGACGAGCTTCGCCGCGTCACCGATGCGATCGCCTACGCCTTCAGCCAGGAGGCACCGGTGGCGTTCGTCGCCGCCGGACTGCCGCAGACGATCACGAGCCTCGTCGACGACGAGGTCTCCACCTACCTCCGGCGGGCCGAGCGGGTGACGCTCGGCAACCTCAGCCCGGAGAACACCCGGATCGCGCTCGAGGCGCCGATCACGCAGGCCGGCAAGACGATCACGCGCGAAGCCCTCGAGCTGGCGATCGGGGCGAGCGGGCACTATCCGTTCCTCATCCAGCTCATCGGCGACCACGCGTGGAGAGCCGCAGGCGACGAGGACGTCATCTCCGTCGAGCACGTCGAGGAGTCGGTGGCCCGGGCGCGCACGGCCATGCACCGGCAGATCCACGAGCCGACCGTCGAAGGACTCACCGACCAGGAGCGCAGCTACGTCCTCGCGATGGCCGCCGACGACGACCGCTCCCGGACCGCCGAGGTCGCCCGCCGGATGGGCGTGACGGCGAAGTACGGCAGCGTCTACCGGGCCCGCCTCATCACCCGCGGCGTCATCGAGCCCGCCGGCCGCGGATGGGTCCGCTTCACCATGCCCTACACCCGCGAATACCTGCTCACCCGCTGACCGGGTACACGGAATCGTCGATCGCGATCGGCTGCCGAACCGAGATGTCCGCCGGTCCTGCAGCAGCCCTCGATTCCTCAACAGGTATCGTCGGCCGCAGCAGGATTCGTCGGCAATCGGGCCGGCGAGGCGTCATCGGGCCGGACCGGCCCCGCGCAGGAAGGACCCGCCGTGGCCGACCCCACACCGCAGACCCCGGATCCTCTGCAGACCCCGGATTCCCCGCAGACCCCCGAACCCCCGCACGCCCCTGTCGCCCCGCAGCACACCCGTGGCGATCTGCCGCCGCACGTGCGGACGCTCGTCGGCTTCACCCTGGTCAAGCTCGACGAGATCATCGATGCGGTAGGTGCCCTCGACGACGCCACCGCCAACGCTGTTCCGCCCGCGCCCGGCGCGAACTCCCCCTTCGTCCTGCTCACCCACTGCCTGGGGATGATGCGGCGCTGGTCGTCGACGGTCAACCTCGGCATCCGGGTCCCCCGCGACCGGGAGGCGGAGTTCAGCGCCATCGGCCGGGTCGCCGATCTCCTCGTATCCGCCGCCGAGGTGCGGGCCGCCTTCCTCGCCGACCTCACCGCCACCGACTGGAACAGCCCACCGGTCGCCCCGGCGACCGGGTACGGACCGTGGTCGCAGTCGACGTTCGGAGTCCTGCTCCATGTGTTCGAGGAACTGTGCCAGCACCTCGGGCACCTCGAGATCACCCTCGACCTCCTCCGGGCAGCCGAGCTCCGGGCGGGCGGCGACCGGGCAGGGAACGACCCCGCCTGAATGCTCGGCACCCCCGCCCGCTTCCTCCACCCCGACCCGACTCCCGCGAGGACTCCCATGCGCACTCTCCACGTCATCGCCCTGGGCGGCACCATCGCCTCGAGCACATCGCCGGCTCCGACCGACAGCACCGACAGCACGGGCCGTACCGGCCCTACCAGCAGCACCGATCGCACCGACAGCACCGGCCCTACCAGTAGCACCGGCCCTGCCAGCAACACCGACCGCACCGACCGCACCGGACCCACTGCCCCGGCCCGCGGGGTCGCACCGACGGTGACGGCCGAGGAGATCACGGCCGCCGCCCGCCTCGACACCTTGCCCGGCGGCGCCCCGCAGGTCAGCGCGGAGCAGCTCGCGCAGGTGGGGTCGGGGAGCATCGACTTCGGCATCCTGTTCAGCACTGTGCTCGCCGCGCGACGTGCGGCCGCGCGCGGCGTCGACGGCATCGTGCTCACGCAGGGCACGGATACGCTCGAGGACTCCGCGTTCGCGCTCTCGCTCCTCAACGACTCCGGCATCCCAATCGTCCTCACCGGCGCCATGCGCAATCCCACGCTCCCCGGGGCGGACGGCCCGGCCAATGTCCGCGCGGCCGCGCTCACCGCGCTCGTCCCGGAGGCCGCCGGGCTGCGCGCCGCGCTCGTATTCGCCGACGAGGTGCACGACCCGCTGTTCGTCCGCAAGGCGCATACGAGCCATGTCTCGCCGTTCACCTCGGGCCCGGTCGTGGGAGCGCTCGGCTGGGTCGCCGAGGACCGCGTCCGGCTGCCGCACCTTCCTGCCCCGCGCACCCTGCCGGTCGGACTCGCGGTGCCCCGCGGTTCCGGGGCCGACGCCGCCCCAGATACCGCGCACGCCCCGAACCTCGACTTCCCTCGCGTGGCGCACATCGACGTCGGTTTCGACGACGGGCTCGAGTTCCTCGCGACGCTTCCCGAGGCCGGGTACTGGGGCGCAGTCCTCGCCGGAGTGGGCGGCGGTCACGTGGCCGCTCGCGCGGTGGAGGCCGTCGAGGCGCTGGCTGTGCGGATGCCGGTGGTCCTCGCCTCACGCACCGGGGCAGGGGCGACGCTCGAGGACACCTACGGCTACCCGGGTGCGGAGATCGACCTGCTGAGCCGCGGTCTGCTGCCGGCCGGCCTGCTCGATGCGCGGAAGGCGAGGATCGCACTCACCCTCGCGCTCGCCTGCGGGGTCGACCCCGCCGAGGTGCTCGCCGCGTTCCGCTGATCGGTCGGACAGCAGATGGGGTCGTGGGGGCGTTCGGACCGGACCAGCAGGTCTCTCCGAATCCGGCGGGTCGCCACTGGCCTCGTCCTCCCTCGCCGCTGGCGGCCCTCACCACACTCCACCGCGCCGCACCTCACCACACGGCACCTTGCCTCCCGTAGTCTCACCCAGGCCGTCCGATGTCCAGAGGGAACAGATCGGCAGGCCGTACTGTTGCCGTAGTAGACACCCGTCGCCGGACGCGCTCACCGACGGGCGTGTTGCACCCACCGGGGCGTTCCACCGTCGCAGCGCGATCTGTGCCGTCCGCGAACCGATCATCCGCCCCGCCCGCCAGAAAGGGTCCGTCATGACCAAGGACAATCCGAACCGCTCGCCCTACGAGGGTGCGGGCCTCCTCATCGCGCTGGCGAGCACACTCGTGGGTGCAGCGGTGACCGCGCTCGTCGTCAAGGGCCGCCGCGACAAGGGCACCCCGCACATCGACGCCGACGACGAGGACTGACGCCCAGCTCTCCCGAGCCCGACACCACGACGGCGGCCCCCGGATCTCCGTGGGGCCGCCGTCGTCGGGTGTGCGGTTCGACCGCCGGGCGCGCGCTGCGCGTTCTTCACACGCAGGCTCGGCTAGGTGCCTGGCCTCGGGCCCAGTTCGACTCAGCTCAGCACCTGGGCTCGGCTCAGCACCCGATCCGGATGCTCACTCGCCGACCTGGATGATCGTCTTGCCAAAGTTCTTCCCCTCAAGCATGCCGACGAAAGTCTGCGGCGCGTTGTCGAGGCCCTCGGTGATGTCCTCGCGGTACTTCACCTTCCCCTCGCGCACCCACTGGCCCATGTCACGCAGGAAGTCGGAGAACATCGACTCGACGAACTCGGTCTGGATGAAGCCGCGCAGCAGCAGGCTCTTGGTGAGGATGTTGCGCATGAGTGCGGCGGACCGGTCCGGCCCGGAAGGCGCCTCGGTCGCGTTGTAGCCGGCGGCCAGCCCGCACACCGGGACGCGGGCGAAGGTGTTGAGCCGCGGCAGCACCGCGTCCCACACCGGTCCGCTGACGTTCTCGAAGTACACGTCGATGCCCTGCGGCACGGCCTGCTTGAGAGCCCCGCGCAAGTCATCGCCGCGGTGGTCGAGCGCGACGTCGAAGCCGAGCTCCTCGAGGAAGGCGACCTTCTCCGGCCCACCCGCGATGCCCACGGCGGTGCACCCCTTGATCTTCGCGATCTGCCCCACGGCAGAGCCCACGGGGCCGGTGGCCGCGGCGACCGCGACGGTCTCGCCGGCCTGCGGGCGGCCGATCTCGAGGAGGCCGGAGTAGGCGGTGAAGCCCGGCATCCCGAGCACACCGAGCGCGGTGGTGACCGGTGCGGCCTCGGGGTCGAGGAGGCGCAGCTGGGCGGCTGGCTCGACGGAGTACGACTGCCAGCCGCCGTAGGACAGCACGGTCTGGCCGGCGGAGAACTTCGGGGAGTTCGACTCGACGACCTCGGACACGGTGGCGCCGACGATGACGTCGCCGATCTCGACCGGCTTCGCGTACGACTTGGCGTCGGACAGGCGTCCGCGCATGTACGGATCGAGGGAGAGGTAGCGGGTGCGGAGGAGCACCTCACCCTCACCGGGGGATCCGATCGGGGCGTCGTCGTGGGTGAAGTCCTCCGGCTGCGGGACGCCCACGGGGCGGGAGGCGAGGCGGATTCGGCGGTTCGTCTCGGACATGCAAACTCCTTCGGCTGCTGTTCGGCGGCTGATCGGCAGGTCTGCCGGTCAGCGCTGGTGGTGTTCGGTGCGGTTCTGTTCACAACGTTCTGTTCGGTACGGCGCCCGCGGCCATGGAGTCCGCAGGAGAGGCCTGCGCACCAGTCTATGCTGACCGGTTCCGGCTCGGCCATGGGTCGACGACCAGAATGCCCGGTGAGCGCCACTCATCGCTCGCGTGCATCCGGCGCACCCCTCCCCGCGCCAGAGGCGCCCACCGGCACTCAGCCGGCGCGCCCGCCGCCGAGGCGCCCATCCCACCGCTCAGACGTCCATCGCCGTGGCACCGAACGCGGACTCGCCCGCCGCCGAGGCGCCCGCCGGCACCCAGCCGGCGACCGCCTCGGGTCCGGGGACGGGCCAGGCGGGGTCCGGATCCCAGCGGGTCCACTCCTCGGAGAAGGCCCAGTGACCGGCGGCGAACTCCGCGAGCGCGAGCTGCGCGTGGTCCTCGATGACCTGCGCGATCTCCGGCGTCCACATGCCGTAGCGGACGGCGCTCGCGAGCTCGTCGTCATCCTTGCGGCGCACCGTGCCGTCCGGGTCGATGACGAGGTCGAGGATGTGGTCGCTGGTGAAGAGGTCCGCGATGCCGAGGCGCCGGTGGCGGTGCTCGAGGTTGACGTACCAGCCGCGGAAGCGGCCCTCGGCGGTGCGGAACACCCAGACGGAGAACGGCATGCCCGCCGGGACGATCCGCAGCACCCCGCGCCCGTGCCAGCGCCGGAGGATCGGCACGCGGCCCGGCGCGCGGTCGACGGGCACGAAGCGCACCGCGTGATCGACCTCGTGCGGGTTGAGATCCTCGAAGCCGCGCACCCGCAGGTCGGCCGTCGCGGTGCCGCCGGCGAGCCACAGCACCATGCCGCGCGGGTCATCGCGGACCACGCGCATCGGCTGCACCACCTCGCCGCCGACCGCATCGAAGTCGAGGCGCCGGAAGCGCCAGCGGACGAGGTCGCCCGGTGCGGCGAACGGACCCTCACCCACCGGCCGGGTGCCGGCAGGCAGGGTGATGGGGAACGGATCGCGGACGGCGCTGTGCTCCCTCGGGGACTCGTGCTCGTGCATGCAGCCATTGTCGCGCACCGTGCTCACTCGGCCTCACCCCTCGCCGCACGCCTACAGTGGTGCCCATGACCACCGAACCCCGCGACGACGCGGACGTCCCCCGGTTCCTCGCCGAGCTCGGAATCCCCGGCCTCGCCGACATCCACGTGCACTTCCTCCCCGAGCGGATGCTCGCGAAGGTGTGGGACTACTTCGATCAAGCCGCCGCCGGGTACGGCCGCGCCTGGCCCATCACGTACCGCTTCGACACCCCGACCCGCCTGCGGATCGCCCGCGAGCTCGGTCTCGCCCGCATCCCCGCGCTCACCTACCCGCACAAGCCGGGCATGGCGGCATGGCTCAACGACTGGAATGCGGAGTTCGCGGCCTCCGCTCCGGACATCCTCCACTGCGCCACCCTCTACCCGGAA
This sequence comes from Brevibacterium sp. CS2, assembly GCF_005280295.1. Classification (GTDB taxonomy): domain Bacteria; phylum Actinomycetota; class Actinomycetes; order Actinomycetales; family Brevibacteriaceae; genus Brevibacterium; species Brevibacterium pityocampae. The sequence goes on from NZ_CP040020.1 coordinate 511,704, forward strand.
CCCGGGGTCGACGAGTACGTGGCGCGGGCGATCGGCTCCGGGGCCCGGCTGTTCAAGGTCCACATCCAGGTCGGGGCGTTCTCACCGGCCGACCCGCTCCTCGACCCCGCGTGGGAGGCGCTCGCCGCCGCCCGGCTGCCGGTGGTCATCCATGCCGGCTCGGCACCTCGGCCCGGGAGGCACACCGGTCCCGAGGCGGTCGCCCGGGTGCTCGCCGACCACCCGGAGCTGCGCCTCGTCATCGCGCACATGGGGATGCCGGAGTACCACGCCTTCGCCGACCTCGCCGAGCAGCACCCCGGGGTCCACCTCGACACGACGATGTTCAACACCGGCTTCACGAACGCCACCACGCCGTTCGACGCGGCCTACCGGGCGCGGCTGCCCGGGCTGCGAGAGCGGATCGTGCTCGGCTCGGACTTCCCCAACATCCCCTACCCCTATTCCCACCAGCTCCAGGCGCTGTGTCGGCTCGGCAGTGCGGACGAGGGGTTCGGCGACGACTGGCTGCGCGCGGTGCTGTGGGACAACGGCGCCCGGCTCATGGGGATCGACGGGACCTGAGAGTCCGAGCTGCTCGTCACCGGGGTCTCTCCAGTGCGTTTCGACGCGGAGATACGCACTGGGCCGACCCCCGGAGCAGCAGGTGATGGCCCGACCGGTGCCGTGTGCTCAGGCCAGGCTCACCTCACTGAGATGAGCCTATTCTTACTGGTGAGAGGCCTGTCGCCGCCGTAGAATCGAATCATTCCTCCCCCACTGCGCAGGTTTCGGACCGCGCGGGGAGGAGCAGGGTCGACCGGGCAGATGTCCCGTCCCCGGAAAGGAGCGATCATGACCGACCTCACCGATCACGGCCCCCGCCCCTACACCCTCGACATCGAGGAGGCCACGCGGGCCAATGGCAACTTCCGTTCCACGCTGTGGACCGGAGAGCACCTGCAGCTGACCGTCATGTCGATCGACGTCGGTGACGACATCGGACTCGAGGTCCATCCGGACAACGACCAGTTCCTGCGCCTCGAGCAGGGCCGCGGCCGGGTGACCATGGGCCCATCCGAGACCGAGGTCACCTTCGAGGAGGAGGTCGCCGACGACTGGGCGATCTTCGTCCCGGCGGGGACCTGGCACAACGTCGTCAACATCGGTGACGAGCCCATGAAGGTCTACGCGATCTACGGCCCGGCCGACCACGTGCGCGGAACCGTGCACGCGACCAAGCAGGACCAGGAGAACGATCCGAACGAGCACTGATCCGAATGAGCACTGATCCGGAGCCCGCCCCGCAGATCTGCCGGGCCGTCGCCCGACGCTCGCAGGTTCAGCGGCGGCGGTACTGCGGGGCGCGCTTGGCGAGGAACGACTCGGTGGCCTCGGAGCGGTCCTCGGTCATCGCGGTGTAGATCTGCTGGCGGTTCTCGAATTCGACGGCGGCCTCGAAGGACGGGATCTCGAGGCTCTTCCACAGTCCTTCCTTGGTGAACTCGACCGAGATCGGGGCGTTGAGCATGATCTGCCGGGCTGTCTCGAGTGCCCGGTCCATGAGCGCTCCGGGCTCGACGACATCGGCGAGCAGCCCGAACTGCTGGGCCTCCGCCGGGGTGAAGCGCCGGCCGGTGAGCATGAGCTCCTGCGCGCGGCCGGCGCCGACGATCCGGGGCAGCAGCCAGGACAGGCCCATGTCGCAGGCGGAGAATCCGGCGCGGATGTAGCCGACGGCGAAGTTCGCCCCCGGCACCGCGTAGCGGATGTCCGAGGCGCACAGCATCGACAGGCCGACGCCGGCGGTGGCGCCGTTGACCGCGGCGATGACGGGCACCCGCAGGCCCCGGATCCGTGCGACGAGGTCGGCGATCTCCTTCTGGCGGGCCATCGCCCGCGGCACCGTGCCCTGCGCTTCGACGAGGTCATCATCGCCGTAGCCGGTGAGGTCGAGACCGGCGCAGAAGGCCCGCCCCTCCCCGGTGAGGACGAGAGCGCGGATGTCGAGGTCGGCGTCGACCTCGGCGAGGGCCTGCTTCGCCTCGGCGATGAACCCGATGTCGGCGGCGTTCATCCGCTCGGGGCGGCAGAAGGTGAGGCGGGCGATCCCAGGCTCGGGGCGGTCGAGGCGGACGGCGGTCACGGCGGCGGTGTCGGAATCCATGGCATCAGAGTATCGATCCCGCGGCCGGGGCGTATGGCGCGGATCACATTCCGGTCGGGTCGCAGCCGGCGGTCGCAGCCGGCGTATCACTCGCCGCTGAGCTGGGCCCACTCCTCGGCGAGCCAGGGACTGAAGGCGAAGGGAGCGGCGGCGAGCGCGCGGCCGAGGTCGTCCGGGTCGATCCATGCGAACTCCGCGACCTCGTCGGCGCTCGGCCGCACCTCGCCGACGAGGCGGGCGGTGAACACCGGGCAGATCTCGTTCTCCACCACGCCCGAGGCGTCCACGGCCCGGTACCGGAAGTCCGGCAGCACCTCGGTGATGTCGGTGACCGCGCAGCCGAGCTCCTGCCGGGCCCGCCGTTCGATGGCCGCGGCGAAGGGCTCCTCGGGGCCGGGGTGCCCGCAGAACGAGTTCGTCCACACTCCGGGCCAGGTGCGCTTGCTCAGCGCGCGGCGCGTCATGAGGACCTCGCCGGCGTCGTTGTGGAGGAAGCACGAGAACGCGAGGTGGAGCGGGGTGTCGATGTCGTGGACCGTCGCCTTGGGCGCCGTGCCGGTCGGGGTGCCGTCGTCGGCGAGGAGGACGACGAGCTCTTGAGTGCCGGCCACGGTCGGACCTCCTGGAGTCGGGGCGGATTCCCGCGCTCGGCCCACGGCGCGATGCCGAGGGTGAGTCCGCAGGACGTCCTCCCACCCTAACGGAGGGGCCTGCGCGGAATCCTGCCTGCGAGGCCCCGCGCACGCCGTCCCCCGCAGAGGGTCCCCACGCTCGCTCCGCGCCGGAGCCCTTCACGCACAGCGTTCGATGGCACCCGACAGTGGGAGGTCGGAGCGGACGACGGTGAAGCCGGCCGGTGCGGCCGCGCACACGTCCGCGAGCCGCCCGACGTACTCGATGTCGAAGACCGCCTTCCCGGCCTCGGCGACGGGGGCGTACCAGTCGCACTCGCCCAGATCGAGGCACTGCTCGAGCACCGCGAAGTCGACGAGGTCGACGACCTCGGGCACGATCTCCCCGGCATTCTTGAGTCCGATCGCGAGCCCGTGCTCGTGGGCGATGTCCGCGATCGCCCGCATGTAGGCGACTGCGTCCTCCTCCGTGAGACCGAAGCCGGAATCGTTGCTGAACACGTCGATGCTGTCGGGGTCGATCGCGAGGAATCCCTTGTCCGCGCAGTTCTCGATCCGCCGCGACATGATCGGCAGCAGCACCTCGTGCCGGCGGATGTCGAGCCACCGCTCACCGGGCCACTCCTCATAGGGCTCCCCGATGACCTCGGCGGGGAAGTCGGATGCATCAGCGCGCCAGTCCTCGACGGTCCCGATGCTCAGGTAGCAGATCGGATAGACGCCGCGGTCGCGCAGACCGCGCACGTCCGTCTCCGCGGTGTCGTCGCCGTCGAGGTCGTAGACGTCGACGGGGAGCCCGAAGTCGACCGCGCCCTCGTACTGGATGTGGAAGCTCGCTCCCGTGGGAGGAACCGTGGCTCCGGGCGGCGCGCCCTCCACCCCGGGGGACGACGACGCCCCCGTCACCTCCCCGGTGGGGGACGTGACGGGGGCGGAGGACACCGAGGTGCCCGCGCCGGAACCGGGATCATCACCGGATCCGGGACCATCACCCGAGGCGCACCCCGCGGCGAGCACGATCACGGTTACGGCACCGGCGGCCCCTGCAGCCCGCAGGAGGCCTGTGCGCCTTCGAACGGTCATCGTGACACCGGTTCTGGCCCCGCAGGAGGCCTGTGCGCCTTCGAACGGTCATCGTGACACCGGTTCTGGTCCCGCAGGCCTGCCCGATCCGCCTCAGATGTCCCGGCGCTGAACCCGGTCGACCGGCTCCGGCCGCTCCTCGAGCACCTCGGAGGTGTTGGGGAACAGGAAGCCGTAGGTCAGGCCGGCGATCGCGGCACCGGCGAGCGGGGCGAGGAAGAACACCCATACCTGTGCGAGCGCATCGCCGCCGGCGAACACCGCGACGCCGAACGAGCGGGCCGGGTTGACCGAGGTGTTCGACACCGGGATCGACACGAGGTGGATGAGAGTGAGGGTGAGGCCGATCGCGAGCGGTGCGAAGCCGGCCGGAGCGCGGTTGTCGGTGGCACCGAGGATGACGTAGAGGAAGATCGCGGTGAGCACGACCTCGCAAACGATCACCGCCGCGAGCGAGTATCCGTTCGGCGAGAACTCGCCGTAGCCGTTGGTCGCGAAGCCGTTCTCCGCGATGGAGAACTCGGGGCGACCGGTGGCGATGAGGAGGAGGACGCCGCCGGCGACCACGCCGGCGACGAGCTGGGTGATCCAGTACGGCAGGGCATCGCGCCACGGCAGGCGGCCGGCGAGCGCGGCGCCGAGCGTGACGGCCGGGTTGAAGTGGCCGCCGGACACGTGACCCACGGCGTAGGCCATACCGACGACGGTGAGGCCGAACGCCAGGGCGACGCCGGCGAATCCGATGCCCATGTTCACGCCGTTGTCCGCGTCCATGACGGAGGCGGCGAAGATCGCCGATCCGCAGCCGCCGAACACGAGGACGAAGGTGCCGAGGAACTCGGCGGAGAGCTTGGAGACGAGCGAGGGGGAGGTCATGGTGCGGCCTTTCGGTGGGAGTGCCGGCCGGGAGGGCCATGTGCTCGATGCGCCATCAGTATACTCCTACGCTCGGGCGTCGACGACGGCCCTGACGGTCACGACAGCGAGGCGCGAGACGGCGGGAAGGCGCAGAGAGGCTGGGCACGCACCGTCCAGACGCCGATGAGCACAGCACTCTCGGGCAGCACGGTTCAACAGGCGCAGTTCAACAGGCTCGGGTCGGCAGGCTCGGATCAGGGAGCGGGGAGACGGAACCGGCACGGGGATACGCTGGCCCCATGACTTCGCGACCCCTCGGCAGCTCCTCCGACACGACCGCCGACCAGTCTGTCAGCGGCCCCCGCGCGTTCCGGCAGGTCGACGTGTTCGGCTCGGCTCCCCTGGGAGGCAACCCGGTGGCCGTCGTCCACGGCGCCGGCGGCCTCGACGAGGCGACGATGGCGGCCTTCGCGCGCTGGACGAACCTGTCCGAGACGACGTTCCTCCTCTCTCCCACCGACGCGGGAGCGGACTACCGGCTGCGGATCTTCACGCCGGGCGGCGAGCTGCCTTTCGCCGGGCACCCGACGCTCGGCTCCGCCCACGCCTGGCTCGAGGCCGGCGGGACACCGCGCTCCGCGGGCACCCTCGTCCAGGAGTGCGGGGCCGGGCTCGTCACCCTCCGCCTGGGCGGCGGGAGCGCCCCTCGCGAGGCGGGCCCCTCTGAAGATGCATCGACGGACACATCGATCCGGACCGGGGCATCGCCCGCACCCGAGGCGTACGCCGCCATCGCCTTCGCCGCTCCTCCGCTCATGCGCTCGGGTCCGGTCGACGCGGAGACGCTCGCCGCAGCGGTCGCCGCCCTCGGCCTGCGCGAGGACGATGTCGTCGCGAGCAGCTGGGTGGACAACGGGCCCGGCTGGATGGGGATCCTCGTCCGCGACGCCGCGCTCGTCCGCTCCCTCACTCCGGACTTCTCCGCCGTCGGCGACCTCCGCCTCGGCGTCATCGGCGCCTACCCGGAGGCCGAGGCGCACATCGAGCACGAGGTGACCCAGGCCGGCGATGCGCACGCGGCACGCCCGGAGCACGCTGAGGGCACGTCAACCGCATCCAGCACCTACGACCCCGTGCGTCCGGCCGACTACGAGGTGCGTGCCTTCGTCCCCGGCGTCGGCGTGCCGGAGGACCCGGTGACCGGCAGCCTCAACGCCGGGCTCGCGCAGTGGCTCATCGGCGCCGGCATCGCACCGCGCAGGTACACCGCCTCGCAGGGCACGCAGGTGGGTCGCACCGGCATCGTCGGGATCGAGCAGGTCGGTGAGGACATCTGGGTGTCGGGCTCCACGCGCACCGTGTTCACCGGCACCGCCGACCTCGGCTGAGGATTCCCGCAGGCTGAAGCGCAGTGATCGCACCATCGAGCTGCCACTCGTGCTCGAGTTTCGGGTTCCGAATCGAGCACACGTGACAGGTCGATGGGGATCGGGCAGAAACGGCAGGTCAACGGAGCGTGCCGGCCTCGATCGCACGCGCACGCCCTGCCGCCCACCGGCCCCACCGGCTGCACGCACTCTGCCGCCCGCACATCTGGGCTGCCGTTCCACCGACCACGCAACCTCACTTCGACCCGGCCCGCGCACGTATTCTGAAGACCCGCCCCGACGCCGAGGAGGCACGATGACCGCTCCGGATCCCACCCCCGCCCCCCACGGACTCCCCCGACACCAGTGCCGCGCATGCCGCCGCCGATCCCACCTGCACCCCCGACCGCGCCCCGCTGACCTGGTTCATCACCGGTGCGAACTCCGGCCTGGGGCTCGCGATCGCGCGCACCGCATCCGCCGCCGGCGACCGCGTGCTCGCCACCGCGCGCCGCCCCGAGACCCTCGAACCGCTGACCGCCGAGTTCCCCGACACCGTGCGCACCGCCGCCCTCGACGTCACCCGCTCAGAGCAGATCCCCGGCACCGTCGACGCGGCGATCGACGCCTTCGGGCGCATCGACGTGCTCGTCAACAACGCTGGCTACGGACTGCGCGGCGCGGTCGAGTCCTGGAGCATGGACCAGCTGCGCCGCCTGTTCGACACGAATGTGTTCGGCGTCGTCGAGCTCACGCGTGCGGTGCTCCCGCACATGCGCGCGGCCGGCAGGGGCTGGATCGTGCAGATGTCCTCGGTCGCGGGATTCCGGGTGAGCCCGGGCGCTGCGGCGTACTCCGCGTCGAAGTTCGCACTCGAAGGACTGTCGAAGGGCCTCGCGCTCGAGGTCGCCCCGCACGGGATCGCGGTCACGCTCGCCGAACCCGGCCCGTTCCGCACGGACTTCTCCGGCCGCTCGCACGACTGGGGCGAGGAGCACCCCGCCTACACCGAGATCCTCGCCGAGGAGTTCACCAAGTACCGCGCCCGCTCCGGTAAGCAGTCCAACGATCCGGTGCGCGCCGCGGAGATCCTCGTCGACCTCGCCCACCGCACCGACAAGCCGCTCCACCTGCCGCTCGGGCCCGAGGCGTTCGCCGCCGCCCGCGGCGAGTTCGGCTCCCGGCTGTCCGCGCTCGACGAGATCGAGGGCATCGCCGCGGACACCGGCTTCGCCGACGAATCCTGAGCCGACCGCCGGCCGGCCGACGGGGACCGTCCACCGCGGGACTGATCCACCGCGGGGCGGCCTCACCGTCTGCCGGTGTCGACGTTCCGCAGCACCGGGGTGAAGGCGAGGACGATCGCACCGAGGCCGGCGACGACCGTGATGACGAGCGCGTACCGCAGCCCGAGCGCCCCGGCGGTGAGGCCGATGAGCGGCGAGGAGCTGAGCATCGCGATCCGCAGCGCCCAGCTGGCGAGCGTGATGCCCATGCCGTGGCCGAACCCGGGGATCATCCCGGCCGCGGCGTAGGCGGTGGGGATGAACGTCGCGGATCCGTAGCCGGAGAGGAAGAACCCGACTACCACGGCCCACGGTTGGGCGACGCCCATCGCGATCAGCATGCCGATGGTCACGCACACGCCGCCGGACAGCACGACGCCGGGGCGCCCGATCCGGTCGGTGAGCCGGTCGGCGGTGAAGCGGGCGATGAGCTGCCCGGTGAGCGCGACGACGAACGCGATCCCGGCGAACTGCACGCCCACTCCGCCGACCTCGCTGAAGTACAGCGAGGACCAGTTCATGCCGAGGTCCTCGACGAAAGCGCCGAGCAGGCCGAGCGCGATGACGCCGGCGAGGAGCGCCCACTTCGAGGGGGCGGCTGACCGGTCCGGGCCCGAGGCGCTGGACGCCGGCCGTGCCGCCTCGCCTCCGGCTGTGTCCCCCACCGAGGTGCCGTCCGGAGTGCCGGTCTCCTCGGCTGCGGTGGCCCCCGCTGCCGGTCTCGCATCCGCCGGGCTCGCCCCCGGTACGGCACTCGCCCCCGCGACGTCGGTCGTCTCGCCGGAGTCGTCCTCGTCGGGGATGACGGTGCGCTTGCGGGGTGCAGGGCCCGTGCGGTCGGACGCGAAGGGGTTCGGGCCGGACAGTCGCCACGCCCAGAGCGCGAGGCCGACGCCGATCGCGCCGCTCACGCTCAGGTGCGCCCACAGCGGGATGCGGAGGGTGGAGGCGAGGAGGCCGAGGCCGCCGCCGGTCACCGAGCCGACGCTCCAGATCGCGTGGAGGGAGTTGAAGATCGAGGTCCCGCGCGCCTGCTCGACGATGAGGCCGTGGACGTTCTGCGCGGCGTCGACGACGGCGTCGAGGAACCCGGCGAGCGCGATGAGTCCGGCGACGATCCACGGGATCGCAGGGGCCCAGGCGGCCGGACCGCCGGACCCGGGGCCCGTTCCCGCCTCGGCCCCGGGCCCGAGGGCGGCGACGGCAGCCGCGGCGGTGAACACGAGGGCGAGCACCGCGGTCCCCGCACTCGCCACCGCCGCGGCGCCGAACCGGCGGATGAGCGGGGCCGGCAGGGCGGCCGCGGCGATCGAACCGACGGGCAGCGCTGCGATGATGAAGCCGAACTCGACCTCGGTGAGTGCAAGGAGGCCCTTGACCTCGGGCAGGCGGGTGAGGAGCCCGGAGATGAGGAAGCCGTTGAGGAAGAAGAAGAGGGAGGCACCGAGCCGGGCGCGCGCGTGGTGGGCGCGCACCGCGGGGTCCGTGCGCGGCTCCTCGGCTGGTTTCATGGCCTCCCGAGTCTAGTGGCCTGCCCCTGCCGCCCGCACTGCGAGCTCGGTCACAGGACGAGGTCGTGCTGCCGGGGCGGTCATTCCCCCGATGACGTCAGCCGCACCGCGAGGTCGACGAGCTCGGTATCGCGGCCCGGGGCCATGACGAGCTGCACCGAGGCGGGGAACTCGCCGCCTCGCGCCTCGGGAGCCCCGCGCACCTCGGGGACCCCGCGCATCCCGGCGCCGCTGGCACCGGACCCACCGCCGACGAGCGGCGAACCTCCGCCGAGGAGGTCGACGGGGACGGAGATCGCCGGCCAGCCGAGCAGGTTGATGAGCTGGGTGTAGAGACGCAGCTGGTTGCGCACGTGCTGGTCGGCGTCCTCCCACGCCACGGGTTCGGTGCCGAGGGTCGGGAGGACGAGCGCGTCGAGCCCGGCGAGCTGGGCGAGCGCCGCGGTCCGGAGCGCGTCGAGCTCCTCGAACGCCGCCGCGTGGGCCTCGTCGGTGATCCGCGCGTCACCCTCGAGGTTGCGGAGGATCTGCGGCTGGAAGTCCCGCCGGCCGGCGTCGAGCGCCGCGCGGTGGATCCGGTAGGTCTCGTAGCCGCGGATGTGCGCGAAGACATCCGGCATCCGGTCGAAGGCGAACGGGGCGGGGTCGACCGGGGTGAGCGCGACCCCCGGCAGCTTCGCGAGTGCAGGTTCGGCCCGGCGGGCCATCCACTCCTCCCCGCAGTCGGCGGCCTCCGTGGTGAGCAGGCCGAGGGCGAGCGGGGCTTCAGTGCGCGCGGCCTCGGTGTACGGCTCGATACCGTGCGGGGCGTCGGCACGGGGGCGCACCGTGGGCGAGTCCAGGGTGTTCGAGCCTTCGACCTGCTGGGCCTCGGTGCGCGAGGTCTCCGCGTGCGCGGTCCACTCCTGCCACAGGAGCTGCATCTCCGCCGGGGTCCGCGTGAAGAATCCGACGGTGTCGAGCGTGGTGGACAGCGGGGCGACCCCGCCCTTCGGCACCCGGCCGAGCGAGGGCTTGAATCCCGTGATCCCGGCGCAGGCCGCGGGCACGCGCACGGACCCGGCGGTGTCGGTGCCGATCGCCACGGGCACGATCCCGGCGGCCACCGCGATCGCCGAGCCGTAGCTCGACCCGCCGGTGAGGAAACCCGGTCGCAGCGGATTCACGCCGCGACCGTGGGCACTCTCCTCGCCGAGGATCCCGTAGGAGTGCTCGTGGCACGTCGTCTTCGCCACCGGCACCAGGCCCATCTCCTCGAACCGGAGGACCACCTCGGCCGAGGCGCCCGCCGGCTCCTCGGGCCGCACGGTCGATCCCATGGTCGTGGTGACCCCCGCGAGGTCGATGACGTCCTTGATGACGAACGGCACCCCGTCGAGCCGGGAGCGCGGGGTCCCGCCGGCGCGCCGGGAGTCGACCTCCCGCGCGGCGGTCCGCGCGTGCTCGGCGACGCGCTCCGTCTGAGTCGCGGGCACGTGCGGTGGGGCGACGACGGCGTTGAGGCGTCGACCCTCCGTGTGGCAGGCCTGCAGCGCGGCCTCCACGCTCGGCTCGGCTGAAGCGGTGCGGTCTCCGAGAGCGGCAGCCAGCGCGACGAGATCGACGAGCGAGTCAGGCGCAGTGTGGGAAGCAGCGTCGGTGCGGGAGGCGGGGTCGACGTGAGATGCGGGGTCCGTGTGAGGCGCAGGGTCCATGGCTCCGTTCTACCCCACATCCGCCGCACGGGGACAGGGGTCATCGGACCGCGCCCTCACCGATCGCGGCCCCACCGACCGCAACCTGACCTACCGAGCCCCAGCGCACCCGGGCCGGGCACCCGCCGCCGACCGCTGCGGCGGACCCGCGCTCCTCCGGCTCCCAGCCCGGCCGGGCGCAGACGCGCCCGAGGCGACACGGGCCTGGCATCCGACACGAGCCCGACATCCGACACGGAGCTGACGCATGACGGCGGCCTGACACGCGATGCCGGCGCCTCCCCTTGAACGGGAGGCGCCGGCGTTCGGTGCGAGCGAGCCGCGATGACGACCGTCCGCTCCGGTCGATCTGCCGGACCGGTGATCGTTCCCGGATCCGGTCGTCACCGACTGCGCGGGCTCACAGGTACTCGATGGACACCGAGCCCGAGGTGGCGTCGAGGGTGATCGGGATGACGACCTCGGCGGAGGCGGGCGCCTCGTCGATCGCGATGTCGACCCTGCCGCTCGTCGAGCGCGTGCTGAGCCGGTACCCGGTGGCCTCCGTGTCCTCGACGTCGACGATCTCCGGGACGAAGAGCTCGACGGCCCCGGTCTTGCCGTTGATGTCGATGCCCTCGGTCGGGAGGGTCCGCGTGCCGAGCCGCGCCTCGACCCCACCGGTGTCGGTGTCGACCGTGAGCTTCTTCGCGACCGACAGGTCGTCGATCTCGACGGCGCCGAACTGGGTGTCGAAATCCGCGGTGCCGACGCTGCCGGATGCCCGCACGGCGCCCGTCGAGGTCTGCAGGCGCAGCGAGTCGGCGACGACATCGGCCTCGAGGTAGCCGGAGTTCGTCTCCGCGACGATTCCGCGGTAGGTCCCGTCGATCGAGGTCCGAGCGAAGTTCGAGGTGCTCGTGACGTCGAGCTCCTGCGCCTGGGACTCGGGCACCTCGACGGTGAGGGTGACCCGGTCGTTGTTGCTGCCGAGCATCGAGTCGCCGAGCCCGGTGAGCCCGACGGTGGTGACGCCGCCGGAGACGTCGACGGAGACTGCGGGGTCCTCCGCGCTCGACCCGCGGTAGTGGAAGGACACCGAGCCGGTCTTCCCCGGCGTGGTGACGATCCGGACGCGGGCGTTGCTCGCGTCGACGACGAGCTCGCTCATGGTCTCCGGCAGGTCGACGGTCTCCGAGGTCTCATAGGTGTTGACGCGCTTGGTGAAGTCGATGATCGCGCCGGTCAGCGGCAGGATGAGCGCGATGACGGCGATGGCGGCGATGATCAGGCGGATGACGAGGCGGGCGCCGGGGTTCATGCCGGCGGGTCCGGGAGTGCTGGGGGATGACATGGCGTGTCCTTTCGGGACTGCGGTGCAGAAGATCGATGTGGGGGCCCGGCCGCGGGCCGGTGGCGAGGTCGCGCGGTGCGGGCCGGACGCGGAGTCGAACGGGCCGGTGGTCAGGCTTTCGGGCTGTCAGGCGCGGAGGAAGCGGAGCACGGCGAGCACGCGCCGGTTCTCCGAGGTGTCGGCGGTGAGGCCGAACTTCGTGAACACCGAGCTGATGTGCTTCTCCACCGCGCCGGCGCTGAGGTACAGCGTCGAGGCGATCGCGGCGTTCGACTTGCCCTCCGCCATGAGCTGGAGGACCTCCCGCTCGCGCGGCGAGAGCGTCGCCAGACCGTCCTGCTTGCGGGAGCGGACGAGGATCTGGGTGACGACCTCGGGGTCGAGCACCGTGCCGCCGGAGGCGACCTCGGTGACGGCGGCGAGGAAGTCGTCGACGTCGGCCACCCGGTCCTTGAGGAGGTACCCGAACCCGCCGGTGTTCTCCGCGATGAGCTCGGCGGCGTAGCGCTCCTCCACGTACTGCGAGAGGACGAGCACACCGGTCTCCGGGTTCTGGCGGCGCAGCAGGACGGCGGCGCGGATGCCCTCATCGGTGAAGGTGGGAGGCATCCGCACGTCGACCACGGCGAGGTCGGGGCGGTCGGTGTTGACGGCGGCGAGCAGCCCGTTGGCGTCGGACACGGCACTCGTCACCTCGTGGCCGAACTCGGTGAGCAGGCGGACGATTCCTTCGCGCAGGAGGACGGAGTCCTCGGCGATCACGATGCGCATGGCACCTCCGCAACGATGGTCGTGGGTCCGCCTGCCGGGCTGGTGAGGCTGAGCGTGCCGCGGGCGGAGGTCACCCGGTCGGCGAGCCCGGCGAGGCCGGTGCGGCTGCCGTCGCGATTCACCTGCGCTCCTCCCCGTCCGTCGTCGGTGACGCTGATCTGCATCGATCGTCCGTCTCCCACGATACTCACCCGGGCGCGGCTCGCACCGGAGTGCTTGGCGATGTTCGTCAGCGATTCCGCGACGACGAAGTAGGCGACGGACTCCGCCTCGGTGCCCGGTCGGCGCGGCAGGTCGATGTGGACGTCGACGGGGATCACCGAGCGGGCGGCGAGCGCGGAGATCGCCGGGTCGAGGCCGCGGTCGGTGAGCACCGCGGGGTGGATGCCGCGGGCGAGCTGGCGCAGCTCGGTGATCGCGACCTTGCTCTCCGCGTGCGCCTCGGTGAGGAGCTGGCGGGCGTCCTCGGGGTGGGAGTCGAACTTCGACTTCGCCATCCCGAGCTTCATCGACATCGCGACGAGCATGGGCTGCACGCCGTCGTAAAGGTCCCGCTCGATCCGCAGCCGTTCGGCGGTGGCGGCATCGACGGCGCCCACGCGGGCCCGGTCGAGGGTGTGGACCTCGGCGCGGAGTGCGGCGGCCTGGGTCGCCGGGAGCAGTCCGCGGTCGAGCGCCCGGTCGAGGTAGGGCGCGAACCACAGGAGGGCGAGGGCGACGAGGATGCCGGTCACACCGAGCGCACCGTTGAGCAGCCGGAAGCCGGCCGCCGCCGGGTCGCCGATCGTGAACACCTCCGCCGAGGCGGGGGTGATGGCGCCGGCGAGCAGCACGAGTCCGAGGCCGGCGCCGACGATCGCGAGGGTGAAGGCGAAGAGCCCGTAGAGGGCCTTGACGATGTGGTGGGCGGTCGAGCGCCAGAACGCGCTCGAGCGCAGGATCAGCCACTGGGTCTCGAGGAAGCCGGCGAATCCGGTGCGCCGGGAGACTGGTGGGGTCGGTGCGGGGATCCCGTCGGCGTAGACCGCCTCCGCGCGGAGGCGCTCGACGTGGTTGATCCCGCGCTGGAGCAGGAACCACAGGAACAGGCAGATGATGCCGGCCCCAGCGGCGAAGATCCCGCCGATGCCGACGAAGAGGATCGAGATCGGCAGCCACAGCCACATCACACCGATGACGGCGGAGACGATGACGTTGGCGACGCCGAGGAATCCGGGTGGGGCAGGGTTCCAGGAACGCTCCGCCGGCTCAGGTGCGCCGGTGGCGGTGGATGCGGTGGCGGTCGACGCAGCGGTGGCGACGGTGGCGGGTTCCCCGGGTGCCGAGGCCCCGGGGTCCGTCCCGAGGTGCATGGTGCGCGGGAGGTCCGCGGGCCGGACCGGGGCGGGCGCCTCGAGCGTGGCGGTCGGGGCCGAGGCGCCTACCCGGGTATTCGTGGGTCGGGTGTTCGCTCGAGCTGCGTGTTCGCTGGTCGCGTTCTCGCGGGTCGAGGCACCGGCCGGGTACTCGCGGGTCGGGGCGGGTGAGGGGATCGGCCGGGTGGCGGGCACCTCGGCGGCGGGCGCCTCGGGACCGGGCAGCTCGGCGGGGACTGCGTCGTGGGCGGCCTAGCCGGGGGTCGTCGGACGAGTGGACGGACGGGTGGACGGGCGGTGCGTCGGGCCGCGGGGGCGGGGATTTCTCATTCATGCTGTCACCGTACGGATTCCGGGCATGCGCCCACTATGCGGTGGACCGTCCACCCGGCTTCGGGTTTTCCCGACCCGGGGCAGGGGGACGGGCGGACGCCGGGTCCGGCCGGGCTCGCCTCGCTGCGTCTCATGCCCTCCATCCGGCCATTGTCTCCCACCCGCGGATCGGTGAGGATGGCCTGAGTGTGACCGCCGTCATCCGAGAGGACCCCCATGCGCCTGTCGTCCCGTCCCTGGCTCCCCGCCGCCTCGCGCGAGCGGATCTCCGCCGTCACCGCGCAGACCTTCGCCGACACCGCCGCCCCGGGGAGCATCACCGCCGCGATCGAGGCGCTCGCACGGGACAGCGAGCGCTACTTGTACTGCCCGGAGACGTTGATCGAGCCGCCACGGCCCTGGCGTTCGTGTAGCGACACCACAGTGGTCGTCAGACAAGTGACTGTTTCTGGGCCGGGGCTTCCCTAGGGTGGGTGCATGCCCGTTTGGCAGCCAGCTATCCCGCAAGGGTTGCGCCCCCATCTCCTTTCCTGGGTGGGGTACGACTTCACCAGTACCGACACCGTCCACCACGGGGTTCCCTCGATGGGCGTCACGGTGGTGCTGTCCCTCGCAGAGCCCATCGACTGTGGCTGGCTTCATGGCGACGCGCGGCATCTCTGTGACGTACTAGTCTCCGGCCTGCACACCACTCCGGCTCTGATCCAGTCGAGGGGACGCCAGCAGGGCCTCGAATTGTCGCTCCACCCGCTCTCGACCCGTCGGCTTCTCGGGCTGCCGGCCGGGGAACTGGCCGGCTCGATGGTTGATGTGAATGATCTCTCGTGGCCCAGGCACCTGCTCGACCAGCTGCGGCAGTCAACGTGGCCACGACGGTTCCACCTCTTGGCGGCATTCCTCACCAAGAGGCTCGAGCAGCATCCTCATGCACCGCGCGCAGACCTGGTCGAGGCACTCGCGCGGATCCATCGGACCCGAGGCACGATCCCCATCTCCGGCCTGGCTCAGGACGTTGGCCTGTCCAGACGGCGGCTCTCAAGCCTGTTCAACCTCGAGACCGGTCTCTCGCCCAAGCAGGTGGCGCGCATCGCTCGCTTCACCCACGCCAAAGACTTGGTCCAGCGTGGCGCCCAGCCCTCGGACGTCGCGGCGATGGCCGGCTACAGCGACCAACCGCACCTGTCCCGGGAATGGAAGTCGATGACTGGATGGACGCTGCGCCAGTCGAAGGACGATTTCCCATTGCTTCAAGACACCGACATGCTTCCGGCGTGAGGCTAGAGCCATGACGACACCACAGCTGTTCCACTGCCTGCGCTATACAGACGCCGATCGAGGCATCGACTTCCTCCAAGCCATCGGCTTCACCACCGCCATGATCGTGCGGGATCCTGATGACGCGACCTTGGTGGCCCATGCGCAACTTGCCTGGCGTGACAACGGGGGCATCATGCTCGGCTCTGTTCGGGACGATGACCCGCATTACGGGCCGGGGATCTGCAACCTGGTGGTCGCCAGTGATGAGGACGTGGACAGCCTCTTCGCCGCAGCCCTGGCACACGGCGCGACCACCGTCACGGAGCCCAACGACGCCCCCCACGGAGGGCGCAACGCATGTGTCGCTGACTTCGATGGCCACTGGTGGAACCTCGACTCCTACCCGGGAGCCTGAGCCGGGGAACACCCCTCGACACCGTCATGTGCCACGGCTCACGAGTTCGTGCACATCTCAATGAGCCCTGGCCCACACAATCTCGCCGCCCGCGGCGGCAACTGGCCTTCCTGGGCGGCGCATGCCCCCAGGAAGGCCTCGTCATGTCCCACGCGAACGCCGCTCTCACCCCTCGCCACCGCCTGATCGTCGGCCGCTTGGTCGTCGATGACGGCTGGCCGATCAGCGAGGTCGCCGCCAGGTTCCAGGTCTCCTGGCCCACGGTGAAGCGCTGGGCCGACCGCTTCCGCACCGGCGAGCCAATGCAGGACAGGTCATCCAGGCCGCATCACTCACCGAACAAGACCAACCAGCAGACTGCCAGGCGCTGCGTCCGTCTTCGCCTGCGACTACGGGAGGGGCCGGTGCAGTTGGCCAGCCGATTTGGGATAGCCCCGTCCACGGTCCACCGCATCCTTACAGACGTGCACTTGAACCGGCTGTCGCACGTCGACCGCGCCACGGGAGAACCGGTGCGCCGTTACGAGCACGATCACCCAGGGTCGATGCTGCACGTCGACGTGAAGAAGCTCGGCAACATTCCCGACGGCGGAGGATGGCGCTACGTCGGGCGGCGACAGGGCGACAAGAACCGGGCCGCTACACCCGACAAGCCGAAGAACAAGCACTACGACCCGTTGATGGGCATGGCTTACGTCCATACCGTCATCGACGACCACTCCCGCGTCGCCTATGCCGAGATCCACGACGACGAAACCGCCCGCACTGCCACCGCCGTGCTGGTCCGAGCCGTCGAGTGGTTCAACGCCCGCGGCGTCACCGTCGAGCGGGTCCTATCCGACAACGGCGGCGCGTACCGCTCACACCTGTGGCGCGACACCTGCGCCGAACTCGGTATCCGGCACAAGCGCACCCGGCCCTACAGGCCGCAGATCAACGGGAAAATCGAGCGCTTCCACCGCACCCTGGCCGACGGATGGGCTTACGCCCGCTGCTACACCTCCGAAGCCGAACGACGGGGCGAGCTGGACGACTGGCTGCACTACTACAACCATCACCGGCCGCACACGGCCTGCGGGAACCTCCCGCCCTTCTCGCGATTGATCAACGTCTCCGGGCAGTACAGCTACTACTCCGAGCAGGCGCTCAACCTCAACCCCGCCTCGAACGTCATGAACCCCCGGGCCGAGGCGCTGCTCGCCGCCGGCATGGGGCCGCGCACCTCGCTGGGCTACCCGGGGGCGAAGATCGAGACCGGGCTGCGGGAGCTCGAGGCGATCGAGGTCATCACCGCCGAGCTCGCCGGCCGCGTGTTCGGCGCCGACTACGCCGAGGTGCGGGTGATGTCCGGGGCGATGGCCAACCTCTACTCCTTCATGGCGACGTGCCGGCCCGGGGACTCGATCATCGCCTCGCCGGCGACGATCGGCGGGCACGTCACCCACCACCGCGACGGCGCGGCCGGTCTCTACGGGATCACCACGCTCGAGGCGCCCGTCGACGCCGCGCGCTACTCGGTCGACGTCGATGCGCTCGCCGCGCTCGCCCGGGAGACCCGGCCGGCGCTCATCACGCTCGGCGGCTCCCTCAACCTGTTCGAGCACCCGGTGGCCCGGGTGCGCGAGATCGCCGACGAGGTGGGCGCGCGGGTGCTGTTCGACGCCGCCCACGTGTCCGGGATGATCGCCGGCGGGGTGTGGGCGAACCCGCTCGCCGAGGGCGCCCACCTCATGACGATGAGCACCTACAAGAGTCTCGCCGGCCCGGTCCACGGCCTCGTCCTGACGAACGAGGCGGAGCTCGCCGAACGCGTCGAGGCGATCGCGTTCCCCGGCCTCACCGCGAACTTCGATGTCGGCGCGGTCGCCGCTCTCGGGGTGACGCTCGCGGACTGGGAGGCGTGCGGGGCCGACTACGCGCGGACCATGCGGGAGACCGCCGGCGTCCTCGCCGAGGAGCTCGCCGCCCGGGGCATCGCGCCGTTCAGGGGTGCGGACGGCTTCACCGATTCGCACCAGTTCGCGCTCCTCGCTGCACCGTTCGGTGGCGGCTCCGTCATGGCCGCCGCGCTCGAACGGGCGAACCTGCTCGCCTACGGGATCGGCCTGCCCGGGCCGGAGGTCGCCGGCGACACGAACGGCCTGCGGATCGGCACCCCGGAGCTCGCTCGCCGCGGGCTCACCGTCGCCGACATGCCGCAGCTCGCGGACTTCATCGCACGCGCACTCACGGCCGGCGAGTCGGGACTCGCCGTCCGTGACCCGGGTGGGGGTGCTCATGGTTCCGGTGGTGCGTCCGGTGACCCGGCCTCCGCGCTCGCCGCCGAGGTGGCGGCATGGCGGGCCGGGTTCACCGGGGTGCACTTCACCGCCGGCTGAGGGGCTGCGAGGAGGTGGCGGGCGCCGTTGACCCGGTAGGAGCCGTTGACCCGGTGGGAGCCGTCACGGCGACCAGGGCAGGGGTGCCGGCGGGCGCCTCGGGCCCGGTGACCGATCCGGCGGGCGCCTCGGGCCCGGTGACCGATCCGGCGAGCGCCGGAGCCGGGGTGCGGAACTGGTCGGCGGCGCGGCCCTGATCGGGGCTGTTGGACTGATCGGTGCGGCCGGGCAGGTTGGTGCGGCCGGTCCGGTCCCAGCGGGGCAGTCGCCACAGGGCGATGGCGGTGAACACGACCGTGGTGGCGACCGCCACGGCGACCCCGATCGCCTGGATCTCCGTGACGTTCATGTCGACGAGGCCGAAGGCTGCGAGGACGAAGATCAGCGTGTTGTTGACGACGTGGAGCCCGATCGCGAGCTCGAGCCCGCCGGACCGGTGGGTGAGCACACCCATCGCGACGGCGAAGACCGTGATGTCGATGAGGCCGATCCAGTTGTAGTCGTGGGCGATGACGAAGAACGGCACCGGCGCGAGGTACGCCCAGGCGGGGTGGCGCAGCCAGCCGCCGATGACCTGCGGCAGCACACCGCGGAACGCGAGTTCCTCCGCGGCGGCCTGGAAGGGCACGAACAGCAGGGCGATGAGCAGCGCGACGAGCGTGCGCTCGTCGATCACCGGGTGCGGGATCGGTTCGCCCAGGCCCAGCAGCGAGGACACGAGCATCGAGGCGCCGATGAGCACGAGCGACAGGATCATCGACCGGCCGAGCAGGCCCCACCGCATCCGGCCGGTGACGGACAGCAGCGAGCCGACCGGGCGACCGCCGCCCAACCGGACGCCGATGAGGCAGGCGGGGATGAGGACGATGAGGGTCAGCAGGGAGTAGAGCTGGACGATCGGAGCGCCCATGTCCGTCTCCCCTGCGGTGAAGGTCTCGATGATCGGGGTGCCGCCGGGCAGGAGCGCGGCGATGCCGAAACCGACGGTGACGAGGACGAGGAGGACGAGGTAGGTCGCGCCGGTGGCGAGCAGGGTGAGCAGCGGGCGCCACCACCGGTGGGAACCGTGCGCGCGGCCGAGCAGGTGGAACGGGACGGGCGCGGCGGACGCAGCGGCGGCGGTGCCGGGCGCCGGGGTTGCCGCGGTTGAGCCGGGTGCCGCGGCGGGCTCGGCGCCGGCCGCGGGTCGGGCCGCCGAGGATCGGGCGGCGGGGGTGGTCAGGGATGCGGAGGATGCGATGTATTCGTTCATGTCTTCAGTCTTCGCGCCTCGTCACGCCCGCGGTATCGGTCAGCGGGGTGAACGCGCGCGGCGAAGGGATGATGTCGGATCATCCCTTCGGACGACAGCGGCCGAACCCGGGCGCGCCCTAGGATCGAGGGGATGACGACTCTGCCCGCTCCGAACCCCTGGACCCGCCGTGCGGTGGTCGCGACGATCATGGTCGCCGGCGTGCTCCTCGGCCTGGGCCTGCTCCTCTTCACCGTCTGGACGTACATCGACCCGGTGGCGGCGGGAGTGGAGCCGATCCCCCAGGAGCGGGCCTACGCGCTGTTCCTGGTCCAGGTCGTGACCGGGGTCGCGGGGATCGTCCTCACCCCGTTCGCCCTCCGCCACTCCGCGGCGGAGGCCGACCCGCTCGGCACCGCGAGCGGGCCGCGGTCGGCGCTGATCTGCGGCCTCCTCGTCATCGCACTCGGGATGTTCTCCCCGCTCGGAGTGCCGCTCGCGGTGGTCGTCCTCGTTTCCCACTGCTCCCGCCGGTCCATCGCCTGGCCGGTGGCGGCCGTCGTGACGTATGTCGTGGGCGCCTTCGTCGCCGAGCTCCTCGGCGTCGACGGGGATCCGGGTTTCGCCTGGGGGTACCTCGCGCTCAGCCTCGTCATCCCGGTGATCGCCCTGCTCATCGGGATGATCCGCAGGCGACGTCGCGAGAACCGGCAGCGTGTTCTCGCGCAGGCCCGGATGACCGAGGCCGAATCCGCCGCGCGGGAGGACCGCGCCCGGATCGCCGAGCGCACGCGGATCGCCCGCGACATGCACGATTCCCTGTCCCACCGCCTCAGCCTCATCGCGATGCACGCCGGCGCGCTCGAGTACCGGGCGGAGACCGACCCGGAGGACGTCCGGGAGAGCGCGGCCACGATCCGCGAATCCGCCCACGCCGCCGCGGCCGACCTGCGCGCCGTGCTCTCGGTGCTCCGCGAGGAGCAGGAGAACACCGCGCCGCGCCTCGACCTCGAGGAGCTCGCCGCCGAGGCGCGCCGGGCCGGCACCCCGGTCGACATCACGTGGGAGGCGCCGCTGTCACCGGCCGACCACTCCCGGGCGCCGACGCTCATCGCCCACACGCTGTACCGGATCGTCCAGGAGGGGCTGACGAATGCGCGGAAGCACGCGCCCGGCGCGCCGGTCCGGGTGACGGTCAGCCCGGCCCGCCGCGCGGTGGTGCTCCGGGTGAGCAACCCCGGGCCGGCCGATCCTGCCGTCGGGATGCCGCCGGGAGGGACCGAGGCGCGCGTGCCGGGGTCCGGCCTCGGGCTCGTCGGGCTCGACGAGCGGGTCAGGCTCGTGGGCGGCACCCTCGAGGTGCGGCCGGCGGGCCCGGGACACGACGAGCACATCATCACGGCGACCCTGCCGTGGGAGACGGGAGACCGACGAGCATGACCGCACCGCACGCCCAGAACCCCGCACCCGAACGGATCCGCGTCGTCATCGTCGACGACGAACCGCTCATGCGCACCGGCCTGCGCCTCATCCTCGGCGGGGCTCCCGACATCGAGGTCGCCGGCGAGGCGGGCAACGGCGAAGAGGCGCTCGCCGGGATGCCCGGGTGGGCGCCCGGCGTCGTCCTCATGGACATCCGGATGCCGGTCCTCGACGGGATCGGCGCGACCCGGGCGATCGTGGAGGGTGCCTCGGACCCGGCCCGCGCACCCCGGGTGCTCGTGCTCACCGCCTTCGACACCGACGGCTTCATCCTCGAGGCGCTCCGCGCCGGGGCGGTCGGTTTCCTCCTCAAGGACACTCCGCCCGCCGAGCTCGTCGGTGCCGTGCGCTCGGCGGCCGCGGGGACGAACGCGATGAGCCCGAGCGTGGTGCGGCGTCTCGTCGACCTCGCCGGCGCCTCGGCCCCGGCCGCGGAACCGCCGGCCGACCCGCTCGCCGGGCTCAGCGCGCGCGAGCGTGAGATCGCCGAGTGCGTGGCGGCGGGGATGACGAACGGGGAGATCGCCGCACAGCTCTTCGTATCGCTGCCGACGGTGAAGACCCATGTGGCGCGGGTGTTCGACAAGCTCGGGGTGACCAACCGGGTGCAGCTCGCGATCCTCGTCCTCGAAGCGCGGTGAGGAGCGCCGGCGTGTGCTCGCGGTTCCGGGAGCGCACAGTGGCACCGGGAGTGCACGATGTTTCCAGGAGTACACGGTGGCTCCAGGAGTGCACGATGGCACCGGCCGGATGTGGACTCCCCGTGAGATCCCCGGCGCACCGGGTCGGCCCCCGCACGGTGAGCGGGTGCGGTTTGTAGAGTGGTCGGCATGACGGAACAGGTGTCGACGAACGGGCCGAGCCCCCTGCGGTCGCGCACCCGGACCCTGACCCTGTGGTGGATCGCCGCCGCCGGTGGGCTCACCCTGTCGGTGGTGTTCCACATGACGCAGGCCTTCACCCCCGGGACCGTGAGCATGCTCGGCGGGCCGGAGATCGGCTCCGTCTACGACCAGCCCTCGATCGTCATGTTCTCCGTCGACCTGTGCCTCGGGGTGCTCGCGCTCGCGCTCCTGCCGGCCGCTCTCACCCACGACCCGATGGAGGTCGAGGAGTCCTACGTCGGCCCGCCCTCGGCGCTCGTCGCCGGGCTCGTCGTGCTCACCGTCTGGATGGTGTCCGTCATGGCCGCGCCCGCCGGGGCGATCGTGCTCATCTCGATCTCCTCCCGGCTGTCGGCCAATTGGACGGTGCCGGCGGTGTTCGCCTCGCTGCTGTCGATCGTCGTGTACGAGCTCACGATGTCGACCGACCTCGGCATCGACTGGGTGGTCATCGCGATGGCGATGGGCGTGACGCTCGCGCTCGTGGGCGTCGGCGCCCTGCGCGGCTCCCTGATCCGCCGCCAGGCGCGCGCCGCCGGCGGGTGAACGCCGGGCGAAGTGTGGTGGTTCCGGCAAAGAGTGGTACCTGCAATGCCACCACTCTCCGCCGTAAGTCCCACAGTCCGCACGATGCCGGCGCTCGTGCCGCCTCGGCGGCGACTCGCCGCACGCCTCGGCTGGGATGCGGACCTCACTGTCCCACCGATTGATTCTCGCTGTAACATGAAACCCGAATGATTGATACCCGATCGGTTCAGGTCCGTTCGGGTGGCAAAGGAGATGTTCGATGACGCACAAGCCCCGTCCGCGCCCCGATACCCCGCACTACATGACCGAGGACCGCGTCGAGCTCCAGAAGCTCGCGCGCCAGTTCGCCCGCGAGGTCGTCCTGCCGATCGCCGACGAGGTCGACCCCGAGGAGGGACAGTTCCCCGCGGAGATGGTCCAGCAGATGGCCGACATGGGCTTCTTCGGCATTCTCATCCCCGAGGAGTACGGCGGCCTGGGACTCGGCGTCTTCGAGTACTGCCTCGTCGCCGAGGAGCTGTCCCGCGCCTGGATGAGCGTCGGCGGACTGCTCGCTCGCGGCAACGGCATGGGCGGCGGCTTCTCCGAGGAGCAGGAGCAGCGCCTCCTGCCCAAGGTCGCCACCGGCGAGTACCTGGGCGCATTCGCCCTGTCCGAGGCCGAGGCCGGCTCCGACGTCGCGAACATCAAGTGCAAGGCGACCAAGGACGAGGCCACCGGCGAATGGGTCATCAACGGCACCAAGATGTGGTGCACCTACGCCGACCAGGCCGACTACATCATCCTCTTCGCCCGCACGAGCGTCGACGAGGACCCGAGCAAGCGCCACCGCGGCATCTCCGCCTTCCTCATCGAGAAGGAGCGCGGGACGTTCCCCGGGGGCATGTCCGGCACCCCGGCGCGCAAGATCGGGTACTTCGGCTGGAAGACCTGGGACCTCAACTTCGACAACTTCCGCCTGCCCGCCGACGCGCTGCTCGGCGAGGAGGGCAAGGGCTTCTACCAGGCAGTGTCCGGGCTCGAGGTGGGCCGCGCCCACACCGCCGCCCGCTCGATCGGGCTGGCCCAGGCCGCGCTCGAGGACTCCATCGACTACATGCACCAGCGCACCCAGTTCAACCACAAGCTCGCCGACTTCCAGCACCTGCGATTCAAGGTCGCGGACATGGCCGCGCAGATCGAGGCGTCCCGCCAGCTCATGTACCACGTGTGCACCCAGATCGACACCGGCCGCCGGTGCTCGAAGGAGGCCGCGATGGTCAAGTACCTCGCCGCGGAGATGTCGGAGAAGGTGACGAGCGAGGCCGTGCAGATCCACGGCGGCGCCGGCTACACCAAGGACTTCGCCGTCGAACGGCACTGGCGCGACGCCCGCCTGACGAAGATCTTCGAGGGCTCCTCCGAGATCCAGATGCGCATCATCTCCGACGAGCTCCTGGGCCGCTGAGGCGCCGGGCCGCCGCGGCTCGACCCCACGCTCGAACCAGCGATCTCCGGCGGTTCCGCTCTCAGGAACCGCCGGAGATCGCTGTCTCAGAAGGTCACTTGACCGAGCCGCCCACTCCTGGCGCTCGGAACCGGGTCACCGCTCCGATCGGGACCAGAATTCTGCGAGATCACGGCCGAGCGCCTCGGCCTCCTGCATCGGCAGCGAGTGCGTGGCACCGGCCCACAGGGTCACCTCGGCGTCCGGCAGCAGCTCGTCGGCGCGACCGGCCGCCTTCTCCCCGCCCGCCAGGGAGTCGGTATCGCCGAACGCGGCGTACACGGGCATGGTGAGCGCACGGAGCTCGTCGTCATCGAGCACTGCCGGCATCGGGAGCGCGGAGTGATAGTGCTCGCTGCCCGCACTGATCATGCGCGCCACCGGGTCCTCGGGATCGTAGGGGACTCCCCCGATCTCACCGAGCGCACGGTTGCGCAGACCCTCGGGGATGAGTGGCAGTGATCCGACCATCGCCCAGGCGAACTTCCCCACGGGCGGGTTCGCCACGGTCATGAACGGCTCGAGCAGGGTCAGCGATGCGACATCGCCGGGATGGGACAGGGCATAGGCTGCGGCACCTGCGCCGCCGAATAAATGCCCGACCACGTGCGCACCGTCGGGAGCGAGCTGGGCCAGTGCCTCGGAGATCCACTCCGCCTGGTCCTCGAACGAAGCGATCGGCACCCCCTGCACCGACATCCCCGCGTCCCCGATCGCGTCGAAGGCGATCACCCGGCGGTGGGCTGCGAATCCCGCGAGGTTCTCCGCCCACATCGGGACTCCCGAGGACATTCCCGGGATGAGCACGACCGGGACAGTGCCCTCGGCCTCCGGGCTCGACCATTCGTAGGCGCGGACGGTCCCGAACGCCGTCGGAAGGTCGTGGACCGCGGTGGGCTCGGGCAGGAATCGCATCGCCGCGTCGTACGACTCGGTGTAGTCGGCCCGGCCTTCGGCGGTCCGGAAGTGCCCGACGCCCGGGGCTCCGAAGAAGAACTCCCCGGTTGCGACGATACCGACGATCGCGAGGAGCACCGTCACGGCTCGGGCGACCCGGGATCCGCAGCCGCCGCGCCGCCGACCCTCGGTCGGCCGGGCGTCCTCCTCGGTGGTCATGGTCGCCTCGGTCATGGGCACCTCCCCTTTTGCAATATGTGCATATTGTAAACGGAGAGGAGTTGTTCCGTACAGTCGTCACATGCCCAAGATCGTCGATCACGCCGAGCGCCGCAGCGAGATCGTCGTCGCACTGTGGTCCACCATCTACGCCGAGGGGATCAGCGGCGTCTCATTCGCCGCGGTCGCCCGTCACGGCGGGATCTCGATCGGCCGGATCCAGCACTATTTCGCCACCAAGCGCGACCTCGTCCTCGCCGGCGTGCGCGCGATCGTCGCGGCGGCGGAAGAGGATTTCCGGTCGACTCCGGAGGGATCCGAAATCCCCGGGGACGAGCCCGCACGATCGTCCCGCGCAACCCCGATCGATGAAGGCGACGCGACCGATCACGCCGTCGACACGCTCCGCTCGCTCCTCACCGGGCAGATCCCCGAAACGCAGGAGGCCCGGATCGGATCAGCCGTCTGGTCCGCCTACCTCGCGGCCTCGATGGCGGATCGCGAGATCGCTGCAGTCGTCCACGATGCGCTCGGCGGCACGCGGGAGCTCATCGCACAGCTCGTCGCGCAGATCCGACCGGACCTCGCACACGCAGAGGTCGGTACCCTCGCACTCCGCCTCTCCGCCCTGCGCGACGGACTCGCGCACGAGGTGCTCCACGGCACCGCAGCGCCGGAATCCGCCCGGGCGGTGATCGAATCGGAGATCGCCGCACTCACCAGCCGGGGGTGAGGGCGAAGCTCGCACGGATGAGGCACTGCACCTCGGCGGCGTCGAGCGCATCCTCCGCGTCGCCGAGCAGCACGCTCGCCCAGCTGCCCTTGTGCATGTGATAGGCGGGGAGGACGCCGCCGCCGTCGAGCAGCGCATCGAGCTCGTCGGGGTCGACCTTGATGTTCATGACCTCGTGGACCGCGTCCCCGGCCAGTCCGAGCTTCTCCGCGGGCACGTCCATGACGAGCGCGAACCACTTGCCCGTGTCCGCGTGCCGCAGCACCGCGTAGTCCGGGTGGTGCATCCACGGGAAATCCGGTTCGATCGAGAACTCGTCGGCGACGAACGCGAGCACTGCGTCCCTGTCCATGTCTTCCCTCTCGTCGTGGAGCCCGCGGCCGAGGCGCCCCGCACCCCGCCGCCACCACGATCCCACCCCGCAGCACACCTCGCCAATCCCGTGGTCCTGCATCCTCAATGCGACCGCTTCCCACCGATGCAACTGTTTCTCCCCTGTTTCGAGGCCACTGGGCCGGAATTCGTTCGTCCATCGGAGAAACAGCTGCATCGTGCGTCCGAACGGCCGCCGTGCACCAGCATGCGGACCTGCCTCGACACCCGCCACCGGGAGTGATGGAATATGAGCACCCGCTTATGCGCAGTTGATCGAGGAGGATAAAGATGCAGGTTTTCGCCGTCCACGGCCCCGGAGAGCCCGTCAAGGAGATCGAGGTTCCCACACCGGAGCTCGCCGGGAAGGAAGTGATCGTCCACATCACCCACTCCGGCGTCTGCCACTCCGATGTCCACTGCCAGGAGGGGCACTTCGACCTCGGTTCGGCCGGCAAGCTGCCGATCGCAGCCTCCGGCGTCCAGTGGCCGGCGGTGTTCGGCCACGAGATCGTCGGCACCGTCGTCGCCGCCGGGCCCGAGGCCACCGTGCAGCCCGGTGACACGCAGTACATCGTCTTCCCGTGGATCGGCTGCGGCAAATGCCAGGCCTGCCGCGAGGACCGCGAGAACTACTGCCCGCGCGGCCGCAACCTCAGCGTCGGCCTGCGCGGCGGATTCGCGCGCGAGGTGTGGGTGCCCGACGAGCGCTACCTCATCGAGCTCGGTGACCTCGACCCGGCCTGGGGCGCGACGCTCGCCTGCTCGGGCGTGACGAGCTACTCCGCGGTGAACAAGGTGCTCCCGCGCGGCGAGGAGGATGTCGTCGCCGTGATCGGCGCCGGCGGTGTCGGCCTCATGGCCGTCGCGATCCTCAACGCCCTCGGGCACAAGAAGATCGCGGTCGTCGACGTCAGCGACGAGAACCTCGAGATCGCGAAGAAGCTCGGGGCGACGATCACCTTCAACTCGAAGGTCGAGAACCCGACCGCCGGTCTGATCGAAGCCGCCGGGGGCAAGATCGCCGCGGCGATCGACTTCGTCAACAACGGCGCCACCGCGTCGATGGCGCTCGGCGCGCTCCAGAAGGGCGGCCAGCTGGTGAGCGTCGGACTGTTCGGCGGCGAGCACACCTACCCGACGACTCTGCTCGCCCTCCAGGTGTTCACCATCCAGGGCAACTTCGTGGGCAGCCTGCCGGAGCTCAAGGCGGTCGTCGAGCTGGCGCGCACCCACGACCTGCCCCAGCTCCCGATCGTCGAGCTGCCGCTGAGCGCGGACAACATCAACGCCTCACTCGAGGACCTCGCAGCGGGCAAGTCGCGCGGTCGCACTGTGCTCGTGGCGGACTGATCGCCGAAGGCGGGCCGGCCGCACCGGAGCCGTCCGACACAGCCATGCCCCGCAGAACCGCTCGGTTCTGCGGGGCATGGCTGTGCGGGTGCGGATCAGGCGAGCTTGCCGGCGACCTCGACGACGCGCTTCGACATGTGCTCGAGGGCGTCGATGGTCGGCTGCTCGAGCTCGTTCTGATTGTCCCCACCGGTGACGTGCGAGACGCCGTAGGGGTTCCCGTCGACGAACTTGAGCTGGTCGGTGTAGCCCGGGGCGACGATGATGCCGCCGAAGTGCATGATCATCTGGTACATGTGCTGCAGGGTCGTCTCCTGCCCGCCGTGCGCGGTCTGGGACGAGGTGTAGGCCGCGTAGACCTTGTTCGCGAGCTTGCCCTGTCCCCACAGCCCACCGAGCGTGTCGATGAACGACTGGAACGAGCCGGTGACGTTGGAGTAGCGGGTGGGCGAGCCGAAGATCACGGCGTCGGCCCACACGATGTCGTCGCCGGTGGCGGCGGGCAGGTCCTTCGTCGCCTCGTAGTTGGCGCTCCAGGCCGGGTTCTCGGCGAACACCGAGGGGTCGACCTGCTCCTCGATGTGGCGGACGCGCACCTCGGCGCCGGCGGCCTGGGCGGCGCGCTCGATCTCGGCGGCCATCTTCGTGCCGTGGCCAGTGGCGGAGTAGTAGATCACTGCGAGCTTGGTCATGTGGATCACCTTTCGATCACGGGTCGGATCTGTTGAAATCTGAACCATCTGACGTCTTCACCCTAGTCAGCGGCCTCCGGTCCCGGCCAGCATTCCGCCCGGATACCCAGCGGGCGTGGATACGATGATCAGACCGGACCCGGGCAGGACCGGTCCGGAACGTGCCGCCGCCCGACATCGGTGGCGCGGACCGCCGGGTGCCGCCCCGGGCGCCGGCAGAGGAGTGATGAGAATGCGCACCGGAAGACTCGACCCCGCCGCCCGCTCCCGGGCGATCGACACCCTGGCCCGCACCTCGGCGGCGACTCCGCTCGACATCCTCGTCGTCGGCGGCGGAGTGACCGGCGCCGGCGTCGCCCTCGATGCCGCGACCCGCGGCCTGCGGGTGGGGATCGTCGACGCGGGCGACTGGGCCTCGGGCACATCCTCGAAGTCCTCGAAGCTCGTCCACGGCGGCCTGCGCTACCTCGAGATGCTCGACTTCGCCCTCGTCGCCGAGGCGCTCCGCGAGCGCGATCTGCTCCTCACCACCCTCGCCCCGCACCTCGTGCGCCCCGTGTCCTTCGTGTTCCCGCTCGACTCGCCCGTCGCCGACCGCGCCTACATCGGCTCGGGCATGACGCTCTACGACGCGATGGCGATCCGCCCCGGGACGCGCCGCGCGATGCCGCTCCACCGCCACCTCGGCCCGCGCGGCCTGCGCAGCCGCTTCCCCGGCCTGCGCACCGAGCACGGCGGGATCGAGTACGGCGACGCGCAGGTCGACGACGCCCGCCTCACGCACACGCTGATCCGCACGGCCGTCGCCCACGGCGCGGTGGCGGCCAACCACGCCCCGGTCACCGGCTACCTCCATGCGTCGGAGAGCACGGACGGGGCTGCTGGCGGATCCGCAACCCCGAGCAACAGCGACGGCGAGAGCGGGAGCGACGGCAGTGGCACCGGCAGGGCTTCCGGCGGGGACACCGGCAGGGCTTCCGGAGCAGACAGTTCCGCGGGCCCAGCCTCCTGCACAGAGGATCCCGCGGGCCGGGGCACCGGCCGGCCCATCGTCGGGGTGCGCGCCCGCGACGAGCTCACCGCGGAGGAGTTCACGATCCACGCCCGCCACACCGTGCTCGCCACCGGCGTGTGGACCGAACGGCAGCAGCAGCTCACCGGCTCCTCCGCCGGGCTGCGGGTGCTCGCCTCCAAGGGCATCCACATCACCGTGCCGCGGGACCGCATCGCCGCCGACCCCGGCCTCGGCGTCATCACCCGCACGGAGACCTCGGTGCTCTTCATCATCCCGTGGGGCGAGCTGTGGCTCATCGGCACCACCGACACCCCGTGGCGCGAGAGCGTCAGCCATC
This sequence comes from Brevibacterium sp. CS2, assembly GCF_005280295.1. Taxonomy (GTDB): domain Bacteria; phylum Actinomycetota; class Actinomycetes; order Actinomycetales; family Brevibacteriaceae; genus Brevibacterium; species Brevibacterium pityocampae. The sequence continues at coordinate 541,352 of NZ_CP040020.1, forward strand.
CGCTCGTCACCGCCGAGGACATCGAGCGGGTGCTCACCAACGCCAACGCCGTGCTCAGCGAGCCGCTCGAGCGCACCGATGTCGTGGCCGCCTACGCGGGCCTGCGCCCGCTCGTGCAACCGCCGGCGGATTCCGACGACAGCACCCGGGTGTCACGCGAGCACGCGACCAAGGAGATCGCGCCGGGCGCCTCGGCGATCGTCGGCGGGAAACTCACGACCTACCGGGTGATGGCGGAGGACGCGGTGGACTTCGCACTCCGCGCCCGCCGCCCGCACCCGCGCAGCCGAACCGAATCCGTGCCGCTGCTCGGCGCGGACATCACGGAGATCACCGGCCCGCGCCGGGAGCGGCTCCGCGCCGCCCACGGCTGGGACGACGCGCGCCTCGACCGGCTGCTCCACCGCTACGGCTCGCTGCTCGGCGAGCTGCTCGACCTCATCGACGAGCGCCCCGAGCTCGCGGAGCCGCTGCCGGGGGCGCGGGAGCACCTTGCGGTCGAGGCGGTCTATGCGGTGCGAGCCGAAGGCGCTGTTCACCTCGCCGACGTGCTCCACCGACGGCTGCGCTGCGACCTCGCGTGCGCCGACCGGGGCGTGGAGGCTGCCCGGGCGGTCGCCGCGCTCATAGCCCCGGACCTGGGCTGGGATGCCGAGGCGACCGCCGCCGAGCTCCAGGGGTTCACCGCGGAGGTCGCCGCCCAACGTGCGGCGGAGCGCACGCGGACCGACGCCGAGGCTGTCGCGGAGTACGCCGCCCGGAGCCGGGAGTGAGCACAGATACGGGTGCAGGAGAACGGATGACCGCGGCGGGGCGCAGGGAGACCCGCCGGGTGGTCGACTGGCTCCTGCCGATCGACCCCGCCGCGCATGCGGAGCATCTGCCTGCGGACTGGCGCACGCGCCGGGACGCGAGCGCGGTGTGGGAGGCGATCGGGCGATCCCAGCCCATCGGGCAGTGGTGCCTGCGCAGCGGGTACCGGACCATGCGTTCGGGTGATCGGATCTGGGCGTACCTGTCGCGCCGCCAGGAGCTCTGCGCGGTCGGCACGGTGAGGGAGATCGTGGAGGACACGGAGTGGTTCGTCCTCATCGACTGGGACGAGCCCCGCACCGCGAAGCTGTGCCGCGACCCGCTGCCGCGTGCGGTCTTCGGGCAGGTGCCGATGTCGACGTGCCGGGCCGGGGTGCGTGCCGCCTCGGCGCTGGCGGAGCGCTTCGCCGCGCTCGGGTAAGGCCCGGGTCCGGCCTCTGCTGAGGCTCGTGGCGGAGGCTCGGTTCAGGAGTCGCCGCTCGTGCAGATGCAGGCGCGGTTGCCCTGCTTGTCCTCGAGGACGGTGAAGCTCGGGGCGTGGCTGGTGTCGACGACGGTGCCGCCGGCCTTGACCGCCCGCTCGATCCGGGCCTGCGCCTGGTCGTCGGGCACCCACACGTCGAGGTGGAAGCGCTGCCGAGGGGTCTCGTGCTGCTCGGTGAGCTGGAACCACAGCGGCGGCACCTGGCCGGTGATCTCCGTGACCGTTCCGCCGTAGGACGAGAAGAACTCCGCGGAGCCCTGCACACGTCCGATGTCGCCGTCGAGCACGGCGGCCCAGAACGGTGCGATGGATTCTGCGCGCACGGTGTCGAGGGCGATCTCGATCTCGGTGAGCCGCTCCGGTGCGGCGCTCACGCCGAGCCGGGCGGCGATCCCGCTGATCGTCTCCGCCATGTCGAGGTCGCGCTGGGTGACCCCGCCGGCGCTGTGGCTCACGAGGGCGAGGTCGACGTGGAGGTACCGGAGGTCGATGTCCGGGTGGTGGTCGGCGGTCTCCGCCGCCTCGGCCACGGCGTCGACTAAGCGGATGCCGGTGGCGAAGTCCCCGGTGAGGAACCGCGCGCGGACGATCCGGTTCATCAGGCGCCACTGAGCGGGGAGGTTCGCGCGGATGACATCGCCGGTGAGGATCTTCATGGATCGATTATCCCGTGTCCGCGCGCCCGTGTCAGCCCCCGATCCCCCACCCGAGACCTCAAAATGCGAAGGTTCCTGGGAGCCGATCCGCAATGTATCGCAAGGTCACTGGCGCTCCTCGACACAGGCGCTCCGCGTCACAGGCGCTCCGCGTCGAACTGCGCGGTATCCCGATCCAGGCGCGCAATGACGCGTTCGAATCGGGATACCGCGCAGTTCGTCGGAGACAAGCCCGATACCGCCTGCCCCGACGCGAGCGGGGCGCCGTTTTCGCTCCCGCGAATCGGACGCCAATAGAGTCGGGCGCCTATAGGTCGAAGGCCAAGAGAGTCAAACACCTACAGATCGAGTGCCAGAAGAGTCTTGCACCTTGAGGCCGGGTGCCGATAGGCCGGGCGTCTGCAGGTCGAGTGCCGAAAGTGTGCAATTTCTCGCGGTTCCGTTCACAGGAACCGCAAGAAATTGCACTCTGGGTGGAATCAGGCGTCGGTCATCGCGGCGCGCTTCTCGCGTGCGCCGACGAGCGCCTCGCCCCAGAGCACCATGTCGTCGATCATCGAGGCGAACGGCTGGACCGAGACCTCCTGCGGAGTGAACTGCCCGTCGGTGAAGTCGGTGAAGATGCTGAAGGAGGTCTGGTCGCGCACCACGGCGACCCGCGAGTTCGCGAGGATCAGGCGCAGGTGCTCGGCCGCGCGCACGCCTTTGTCGGCGCCGTAATTCACGATGCCGGCGACCTTGTGGTTGAACTCGAGGCTGACGTAGTCGAGGGCGTTCTTGAGGCCGCCGGGGACCGAGTGGTTGTACTCGGGGGTGACGAAGATGTAGCCGTCGAACTCGGCGAGCTTGGCGCCCCACGCCTTGGTGTGGTCGTTCTGGTACATGTGCGCGCCCGCCGGGATCGGCTCATCGAGGACCGGTAGGTCGAAGTCGTCGAAGCGCACGATCTCGGCCTCGATCCCGCCGCGGGCGGCGAGCTGCTGGGCCATCCAGTCGACGACCTGGGGGTTGAGGGCATTGGGTCGGTTGGTCCCGGCGATGATGGCGATCTTCAGCATGTCTCTCCTGTGTAGGCTGGCGGATGTCGAGGGGGATCTCGTGCGGCGGTGCCGGACTTCCGAGACCGCCGATGCTGCGGCGGTGGCCGACCGAAGACCCGGATCCCTGCGTCTTCACTCAGACTAACTTAGTTCAAAGTTGAATCATTCCATGACCAGTAAGGGTTTCCTCACAGCGCCGCCCCACCCGGCACCGTGCCGCCGACTCCTCCCCACCGCCGCCGAGGCGCCCGCCACCCGGCACCGCCCTCGGCCCGGCGCCCACCGCTCCACCGGCCTCACCGCTCCACCGCCCTCACCGCGCCACCGGCCGCCCGGCGCGCGGCCGCCCGGTACGACCGGCGTACACTCACGCAAGACCCCTTGATGCAATCCCCGCCCGCGCAGCGAACGGAGCCGGCATGGCCAGCCACGAGAAGCACATCGAGAGTCCCCTGTCCGGCATCGACGACACCGCGCATCCGCCCCGGCGGGTGCGGCACCCGTCCCACGCCGACAAGCCGGACTCCCCGAGCGATCTCACCAAGCCCTCGTGGAAGAACATCGCGCGCACGACGTACCGGGAGTACCTCGACGACGAGTGCATGGACCTGGCCGCCGGACTCACCTATCGCATGGTGCTGTCGACGTTCCCCGCGCTCATCGCGCTCGTGTCCATGCTCAGCCTCGTGGGCCAGAGCGGATCGCTCGAAACCGTCCTCCGGCAGGCCGACCGCGTGGTCCCCGCGGACACGTGGAAGACCATCGAGCCAGCGCTCTCCGCGGTCCTCACCGCTCCTGCCCCCGGGCTCGGCCTCGTCCTCGGTCTCGTCATCGCACTGTGGACGGCCTCGGGCTACACCAAGGCATTCGGCCGGGCCATGAACCGGATCTACGACGTCCCAGAGGGACGCGGTCTCATCAAGATCAACGTCCAGATGTACGGACTCACCGCCCTGCTACTGGCCCTCGGCGCGATCGCACTCGTGATCTTCGTCGTGTCCGGCCCGATCGCGGAGTTCATCGGCGGTCTCATCGGACTCGGCGGGACGGCGGTGACGGTGTGGAACATCGCCAAGTGGTTCCTGCTCGCCGGCGTCGTCATCGTCGTCGTCGCGCTCCTCTACTACGCCACCCCCAACGTCAAGCAGCCGCGGTTCCGCTGGATCAGCATCGGCGCCGTCGTCGCGATCGTCGTCTCAGTCCTCGCGACCCTCGGTTTCTTCTTCTACGTGACGAACTTCGGCAACTACAACGCGACCTATGGGGCGCTCGCCGGCGTCGTCGTCCTGCTCCTGTGGCTCTACATCGTCAACGCGGTGCTCCTCCTCGGAGCGGAGATCGATGCCGAGCTCGAGCGCGGTCGCGAGCTCCAGGCGGGACTGCCGGCCGAGCGGGAGATCCAGCTGCCGCCGCGCGACACCACCGCGAGCGACACCCGTGAGAAGAACTTCGCCGAGGACGTCGAGCGGGCGCGCGCCCTGCGGATCTCCGCGGGCGAGACCTCCGAACCCGACGAGGCGCCCCGCAGCTGATCGCCGCAGGGCGCCTCGGGAGCGCCCCCTCGCACCTGAGGCCGCGCTTCGGGGGCCCGGACCTCGGACTCCGGAGATCGAGCCTCAGGCTCGGGCCTCGAGGATGACCTTGAGCGCCTTGGTCTCCGCTGCGCGACCGAACACGTCGTAGGCCTCGATGATGTCGTCGAGCTCGAAGGTGTGCGAGACGAACGGCGTGGCATCGAGCTTCTTCGAGGCGACCATCTTGAGCAGGGTGTCGGTGGTGTTGGCATTGACCAGACCCATCGTCATCGCGATGTTCGAGATCCACAGGGTGTCGAGCGGCAGGTCCACCCCGGTCCCGTGCACGCCGACGTTCGCCACGGTGCCGGCCGGGCGGACGATGTCGAGGCACATGGTGAAGGTCTGCGGGATGCCGACGGCCTCGATCGCCACGTCGACGCCGAGATTGTCGGTCATTGCCATGACCTGGTCCTTCCAGTCCGCGTCCGAGGACACCACGCCGTCGGTCGCGCCGAACTTCTTCGCCTCCTCCACGCGGTTCGCGTCGAGATCGATGGCGATGACCCGTGAGGGACCGTAGAGGTCGGCGGTGAGCATCGCGGCGAGGCCCACCGGCCCGGCGCCGATCACGGCGACGACATCGCCGGGCTTGACGCGCCCGTACTGCACACCGATCTCGTGACCCGTGGGCAGGATGTCGGACAGGAGCACGCCCTCGGCGTGGCTCACACCCTCGGGCAGCTGGTGGAGCGAGGTCTCCGCGTAGGGCACGCGGACGTACTCGGCCTGCGTTCCGTCGATGAGGTGGCCGAAGATCCAGCCGATGCCCTCCGCACCCTCCGCCCCGAGGCAGTGGGAGTTCACGCCCTGCTTGCAGTAGGAGCAGCGGCCGCAGGCGGACACGCACGAGATGATGACGCGGTCGCCCACGGACAGCGTCGTCACCGCGGAGCCCACCTCGGTGATGGTGCCGACGCCCTCGTGCCCGAGGATCCGACCCTCGGTCACCGCGGGGACATCGCCCTTGAGGATGTGGAGGTCGGTGCCGCAGATGGTCGTGGTGTCGATCTTGACGATGACATCGCTGGGCTGCTGGATCGTGGGGTCCGGCACCTCGTCCCAGGACTTCTGACCGGGGCCGTGGTAGACGAGAGCTTTCATGGTGTCTCCTTCGCAGTATCGCGGCGCCGGGATGACTCCGCGGCATGTTCCTATAGTCGAACCCGCATATGCGAACACGTGATGGCCATCACATGTCGGGAGCATGCCGTCCGCATAACGGACCCACCGCCGGACTCACCGCCGCAGCCCACCGAACGCCCCTCGCCCGCTCTGCGGACACGCGTTGACCGCCCCGTGAGCCCTCCATAGACTCGGGAGCAGTACCTGAACGATTGTTCAGTTCTGCGGCGGTCGCCGCCGGACCCTGCGTGCGAAGGAGCACCCATGACCTCGATCGGACCCGAAATCGACTACCGGGTGGAGGACGGCGTCGCTGTCATCACCCTCAACCGGCCCGAGCGTCGCAATGCCTTCAACCGCGCGCTGCTCGCCGCCTGGGCCGCCGCGATCGACACCGCCGCCTCCGACCCCGAGGTCAAGGTCCTCCTCATCACCGGCGCCGGCAAGGGGTTCTGCGCCGGGGTGGACCTCGGCGAGTTCGGTGGGGTGACGGAGACCCTCGAGCGCCGCGCCTACCTCGCCGACGACGTCCACGCCGTCGCGCGCGCCCTCGAGCACCTCGAGAAGCCCTATATCGCCGCGATCAACGGTGATGCGATCGGTGCGGGGATGGACATGGCGCTCATGGCCGACATCCGCCTCATCGGCACCGAGGCCCGGCTGTCGCAGGGGTACGTGCGCGTCGGCCTGGTGCCCGGCGACGGCGGGGCGCACATGCTGCCGCGCATCGTCGGCGAGCAGCGCGCGCTCGAGCTCATGTGGACCGGCCGGTTCATCGACGGCGCCGAGGCGACCGAGCTCGGCATCACCATGGCCCACCACCCGGACGGGGAGCTGCTGCCGGCAGCGATGGAGCTCGCGAAGTCGCTCGCCGCCGGCCCGCCGATCGCGATCCGCACGATCAAGCGCCTGACCCGCATCGCGCGCACCCAGTCGCTCACCGACCACCTCGTCCACGCCGCCGCGGAGCAGGCGGTCATCCAGTCCACCGCGGACTCCGCCGAGGCCGTCGCCGCCTTCAAGGAGAAGCGCGCCCCGCGCTTCGAGGGACGCTGAGGAGGCCGGGGATGAGCTCGACCGAGATCCGCACCCGCATCCGCACCCTGCTCGACGACTGGCTCTCGGCCGGCCGGTTCACCCCGACGGTGGACTGCTGGCTGCGCTCGGTGGATCGGGACTTCTCCCGCGCGCTCGGCGAGGCCGGGCTGCTCGGCATGACGTGGCCGGTCGAGCACGGCGGCGAGGGCCGGCCGAACACCGACCGGTTGGCGCTGACCGAGGAGATGCTGCGGGTGGGTGCTCCGGTCACCGCGCACTGGATCGCCGAGCGGCAGATCGGCCCGGCGGTGCTGCGCGCCGGGACTCCGGAGCTCAAGGCTGCGATCCTGCCCGACATCGTCGCCGGCCGGGCGATCATCGGGCTCGGGATGAGCGAGCCGGAATCCGGTTCGGATCTGGCGAGCGTGCGCACCCGTGCCGTGCCCACCGAGGGCGGGTGGCTCCTCAACGGCCACAAGATCTGGACGACCCAGGCGCACAACGCCACCGCGACGTACATCCTCGCGCGCACCTCGGACGAGGAGAAGAAGCACCAGGGGCTCAGCGAGTTCGTCATCGACATGGACTCCCCCGGCATCGAGGTGTCCCCGATCGTCGACCTCGCCGGAGAGCACCACTTCAACGAGGTTCGCTACACCGACGTGTTCATTCCTCGCGAGCGGCTCATCGGCACCGAGGGCGAGGGCTGGAAGCAGGTGATCGAGCAGCTGAGCTTCGAGCGCGGCGGACCCGAGCGGGCCCTGTCGACGTGGGTGCTCGTGCCCGAGGTGCTCGCCGGCGAGGGGCTGCGCACCGACGAGGGTGCGCTGCGCGACCTCGGACAGGTCGTCGCGGAGCTCTCCGCGCTGCGCCACATGTACCGCCGCATCGCTGCGGCACTCGATGCCGGGGAGGCGCCGATCCGGCTGGCGGCGGCCTCGAAGTTCATCGGCAACGGGTTCGAGAAGGGGCTCATCGACATCGCCCGCCGCCTCGTTCCCACCCCAGGTGAGAAGCTCGCCGGCCTCATCCAGCAGGCGCTGTGGGCGTCTCCGGCGTTCGGGATCCGGGGTGGGGCGGAGGACGTGCTGCTCGGCATCGTCGCGAAGCTCGAGCTGCCGCGTGACCTGTCGAAGGCCACCCCGCAGCCGCGCCTGGCCGACCCCGAGGCGCAGGAGCTCGTCGAGCTCGCCGGGAAGGTCGCCGGCGGCACCCTGCTCGACGTCGATCGCAGCGATGCCGGGCAGGACCGGCTGCGCTCGACGGTCGAGGACCTCGGCTGGACGCGGGTGTCCGTGCCGGAATCGGCCGGCGGGTCCGGCGGGTCCCTCGCCGATGCCGGAGCGATCGTGCGCGGGCTCGCTCGCCTCGGCGTCACCGCAGACCTGCCCGAGCACCTCGTCGCCGCGCACACCGGCGCCGGACTCGGACAGCGGGAGGCCACCGCGCTCGCGTCACTGCTCGACGCCGCGGTGCTCGTCGGCGCGGGCGAGGCAGCACTCGCACTGACCATCGGCCACGTCATCGAGCGCGAGCAGTTCGGTGCGCCGCTCGCGGCGGTCCCGGCGGTGAAGTCGTGGATCGCGCGGATGCGCATGCAGCTCGACCTCGCAGTCGAGTCCTACGACCGCGCCCTCGAGATCGCCGGCGACGGGCTCCTCGCCCCCGGTGCGGACTCCGCCGCAAGCAGGGTCGGTGAGGAAGCGGCGGGCAGCCCGACGGCCGAGGCCGAGGCGGTGGGCGCCTCGGGCACGGGCATCACCGACGCCCAGGCCGCCGCCGCGCTGTCGGCGAAGGCGATCGCCGCTCAGGCCGGCGGGCTCATCGCAGCCCAGGCCCATCAGCTCCACGGCGCGATCGGGATCACCGCAGAGTACCCGCTCCACCACCTCACCCAGCTCATCTGGGCCACCCGCGATTCCGGCACCAGCGAGCACGCAGCGCTCGTCGAGCTCGGCCGCCTGGCCCTAGCCGGCGGCGAACCCGTGATCTGGGACCACCTCACCGACTCCGCTCCCGCGGAGTGAGCCCACGTCGAGTGGTCACTTCTCTTCGGAGAATCGCGAAGAATCGAAGAGAAGTGACCACTCGAGAAGGAACCAGAACACGCTAGGAGAAGGCGCCGTTCAGAAGCTCAGGAGGTCGGCTGCCTCGAGGTGGGAGATCTCGTTGCCGGTGAGCATGATCGCGCGATCGGCGGCGAAGCGCACCCGGGTGATCCCGGCGTGGGCGGGCCGGAACAGGAAGTCGCGGCTCAGCCCGTACTCCTCGGCGAGGAACGCGTTGATCACGCCGCCGTGGCAGGCGATCGCCACCTGGTCCCCCGCATGGCGCCGGGCGATCTCCCAGATCGCCCCGTGGACGCGGGCGCGGAACTCCGCCGAGCCCTCGCCGAGCGGGATCGAGTCCCAGGTCAGCGTCTCGATCATCTGCCGGCTGGCCGCGAGCGCGCGCTCGGTGCCGACGGCCTGCTCGAAGCTCTGCTCGCCGGGCACGTCCCGGAAGATCCCGACCTCCTTGAGCCGCTCGTCCACGACGACCTCGACCCCGTGGTGGGCGGCGATCGCCTTCCCGGTGTCGTGGGCGCGGGCAAGGTTCGAGGAGTACACCGCGTCGAGCCCGGCCCCGGCGAGCGCCTCACCCACGGCGAGCGCCTGCGCACGGCCCTGCTCGGAGAGGTGGGCGTCGTAGGCCATCGACTCCGGGGAGTCCTTGCCGGCGCGCACCTGCTGGCCGTGGCGGACGAGGTACACGTCCGTCGCATCATCGACGCGGGTCAGCAGTGCGGTGCCGAGGGCCCGCCCGAGGAAGTTGCTCATGGGTCTCCGTTCAGAGGTGGTCGGTCGGGAAGCCGGGACGCGCTCAGCTCGGGGCGCCGCCGTCGACGGTGAGCAGCGCCCCTGTGGTGTAGGACGCGAGCGACGAGGCGAGGTAGAGCACCGCGCCGACGATCTCGTCCGGCTCTCCCCCGCGCTCGGCGGCGAAGCTCTTGGCCCGCCTGCCGAACGCCTCCATGTCCCAGTGCTTGGCGATGTCGGTGAGGAAGGTGCCGGGCACCACGGCGTTGACCCTCACGCTCGGCCCGTAGGCGTGGGCGAGGGCGATCTTCGTCGCATTGAGTCCGGCCTTCGCCGCGGAGTACGGCACGGTCGAGGGCTTGGGGTGGAGCGCGGCGATCGAGGAGATGTTGACGATCGACCCGCCCCCGCGTTCGGCCATCCGCTCCCCGAGCAGCGCGGAGAGCCGGAAGGGGCCCTTGAGGTTGAGGCCGATGACCTTGTCGTAGAGCTCCTCGCTGATGCCTGCCACCGAGTCGTACAGCGGCGAGGAGCCCGCGTTGTTGACGAGCACGTCGACGCCGCCGAGCTCGTCCCACACCCGGTGGGAGAACTCCGTGCACTGGTCCCAGTCCGCGGCCTGCAGGGCGTAGGGGTGCACGCGCCCGCCGGTCTCCGTGGTGATCCGGGCGGCGGCGTCCTCGCACGAGGCGATCTTGCGGGAGGCGATCGCCACCTCGGCCCCGAGGGAGGAGAAGGCGCGCGCCATCTCGAATCCCATGCCGCGCGAGCCGCCGGTGATGACGACCCGCTTCCCGGTGAAGTCGAAGGCCCACCGACCGGCGCCGGAAGTGCCGGTTCCCGAGGTGCCGGCGGGCGGCTCGGCGGGTGCGTTCCCGCCGTGGCCGGGTGCTGTGCTCTCGGTGCTCATCCGATGATCTCCATCGCCTGGTCGAACAGGGACACGGTGCGCTCGTGGAGCCGCCGGCCCACCGATTCCGGGGCGAGACCGGCCGAGGCGCGCGCCTGCGAGCCCTCGAGGATCGATCCGAAGCGGAAGCACGCGAGCACGTGGTAGAAGTCGACGTCGGAGACGTCGTAGCGGCTGGTCTCGCCGTAGGCGGCGACGACCTCGTCCTTCGCCGGCCAGCCGGGCAGGGCGAGGCCGTGGGTCGAGGCGAGCAGGTGCCCGAGGTCGAGGAGCGGGTCGCCGAGCGTGCACAGCTCCCAGTCGACGATCGCGGCCACGCCCGGTTCCTCCCGGGTGAAGAGGACGTTGCCCGGGTGGCAGTCGCCGTGGATGATCCCGGCGTTGCGCGCGTCGGGCATCCGCTCGGTGAGCCAGGCCGGGATCGCCTCGACGCCGGGGTGGTCGAGTCCGGGCCAGGACTCGAACTCGCGGTAGCTCTCGAGCTGCCCGACCCAGCGGCCGGGCTGCCGGGCGAGCCAGCCGTCGGGCTTGCCGAACCCCTCGAGGCCGGCGGCCACGTGGTCGATGTTGCCGAGCTCGGCGATCGCGCGGGCGTGGGCGAGGCCCATCGCGTGCTGCCAGTCGCGGTCGGCGGCGACGTGCTCGGGCACGCCGCTCACCCCGTTGAACCCGGCCACGGAGCGCATGATGAAGAACGCGTTGCCGAGCACCTCGAGGTCGTCGCAGGCCGCGATGAACTCCGGGTGCGGCACCCTGCTGCCGCCGAGGGCTGCGAGCACGCGGGCCTCGCGGAGCATGATCTGGTCGGAGTTCTTCCGCTTGTTCACCGGCGGGCCGCGGTAGATCAGCCGCTCGTCGTTCCAGGTGAAGCCCAGCAGCACGTTCTGGGTGCCGCCGGTGAGGAAGTCCGGGTCGGAGATCTCGCCGGTACCGATCCGCTCGCGCAGCCAGGCCGCGAGCGTGTCGAGCTCGATCCCGGCCTGGCGCGCGTGCTCGGCGGCGACCGCGGCGTCGTCGACCTCGCTCACGAGGCCGCCTCGAGGTACTGGGCGAACTTCTTCTGCGCCTCCTCGGTGCGGGTGGGGATGTGCTCGCTGGGCACCGGGTGCGGCTCGTAGCCGCGCAGCACGCGCCGGGCCACGGTGACCTTGTGGACCTCGTCCGGGCCGTCGTAGATCCGGGCCGAACGCGCGTTGCGGTACATCTCCTCGAGCGGCAGATCACCGGTGATGCCGAGCGAGCCGTGCACCTGGATCGCCCGGTCGATGACGTTGAAGAGCACCTGGGCGCCCCAGAACTTGATGATCGCGATGTCGGTCAGCGCTTTCTTCGTGCCGCCCTGGTCCATCTTCCACGCCGCCTGCAGGGTGAGCAGGCGGGCCGCCTCGAGCTCCGCCTTCGAGGTCGCGACCATGTCCTGGATCATCTGCTTCTGGGAGAGCGTCGAGCCCTTGACCTCACGGGTGACGACCCGCTCGCACATCATGTCGAAGGCGCGCCTGCCCTGGCCCAGCCAGCGCATCGCGTGGTGGATGCGGCCCGGGCCGAGGCGCTTCTGGGCGAGCATGAATCCCTGCCCCTCCTCGCCGACGAGGTTGGCCGCCGGCACCCGGACGTCCTGGTAGAGGATCTCCGCGTGCCCCTTGTCGCCGGCGGCGTGCGACAGGCCCATGACCGGGATGTCGCGCAGCACATTCACGCCCGGGGTGTCGCGCGGGACGATGATCATCGAGGCGCGCTCGTGCGCCTCGGCGTCCGGGTCCGTCACGACCATGACGATGAAGAAGTCCGCGTGGGAGCCGTTCGAGGAGAACCACTTGTGGCCGTTGATGACGTACTCGTCGCCCTCGCGCACCGCACGGGTGGTGAGCATCGTCGGGTCCGCCCCGGCACCCGGCTCGGTCATCGAGAAGCAGCTGCGCAGCTCACCGGCGAGCAGCGGCTTCATCCACTTCTCCTTCTGCTCCTCGTTCGCCGCGATCGCGAGCAGCTCGGCGTTGCCGGAGTCCGGGGCGTTGTTGCCGAAGATCGACGGGGCGAAGACGCTCGCGCCGAGGATCTCGTGCATGAGGCCGAGCTTGAGCTGGCCGAAGCCGCCCCCGCCGAGCTCCGGTTCGAGGTGCGCCGCCCACAGCCCCTGGTCCTTGACCTGCTGCTTGAGACCGTCGGAGACCTGCGTGAAGGCCTCCGGGCTGAGATCGGCGACCTCGAGCGGCATGATCTCCTCGCGCACGAACGTGCGCATCCACTCGAGCTTCTTCTCGAACTCGGGCTCCGTTGAAAAGTTCCAGCTCATGTCAGTTCTCCTCCTTGAGAATGGTCAGCGCCTGCTTGGCGAGCTGCTCCACACCGGCGCCGGCCTCCTCGGGATCGAAATCGAGGTCACCCATCTGTCCGGTGATGAGACGGGTGTAGACGCCCTCGCGGATGCATGCGAGCTTCCACATCGCGAACGCCGCGTAGTAGTTGACGTTCGACGCGGTGATGCCCGACTGCTCCTCGTAGCGGGCGATGAGCTCCGCCTTCGTGGGGAAGCCGTGCTCCGGCCGCGGCACCCAGATGCTCGTGTACTCGTCCGGGGTCGTGAGCATGGCGATGAAGTAGCCGAGGTCGGTGAGCACCTCGCCGATCGCGGTGAGCTCCCAGTCGACGACGGCGTTGATCGTGCCGTCGGGGGCGAAGATCATGTTGTTCGGCTTGTAGTCGCCGTGCGCGATCCCGATGAAGGAGTCCGCGGCCTCGGGCATCTCTGCGGCGAGGACGTCGTGGACCTCCCTGATCTCCGGGATGTCGCGCTGGGTGATCTGCTCGAACTGGCCGAGCCAGCGGCGCAGCTGGCGCTCGATGAGGCCGCCGGGACGGCGCAGGTCGGTCAGTCCCACGGCGTCGACGTCGACGCGGTGGATCGCGGCGAGCGTGTCGATCATCCCGAAGGCGGTGTCGCGCTTGTCCGCGTCGGGGATCCGGGCCCAGTCCTCCGGGGTGTTGATGGGGAACCCGGGGCAGTGGTCCATGAAGACGAACGGGACCTCCATGACGGCCGGGTCGTCGACGATCTCGAGGACGTTCGTCACCGGCACGTCGGTGGGTCCGAGCGCGGCCATGATGCGGCCCTCGCGGGCGACGTTGTGCGCGCTGCCGCCGGTGTGTCCGAGCGGCGGGCGGCGCAGCACCCAGCGCGGCTCCCCGTCGACCTCGACGGTGTACGTGAGATTCGAGCGGCCGATCGAGAGCACGGTGTACGTCACGTCGGCGGCGCCGAACCTGTCTTCGATCCAGCGGCCGACCGTGACCGGGTCGATCCCGGCCGGAGCAGTGGTACCGGTCACCTTTGACCTCCTGAGTGAACAATCGTTCGAGTCTTTTGAACCGTATGGAATCCGGCGCGCAGTGTCAAGCCCCGAAACCGGGGACCGGCCTGCCGGGCCCGAGGCGCCCTGTGGGAGAATCGAACGACTCGTACCGGCTGCTCATTCAAGGATGAATCCTGTGACCATCGACATCACCGCACCCAATCCCGGCCCGCTCTCCGGCGTCATCGTCGCCGATTTCTCCCGCGTGCTCGCCGGACCCTACTGCACAATGATCCTCGGCGACCTCGGCGCCACCGTCATCAAGGTCGAGAGCCCCACCGGCGACGACACCCGCGCCTGGACGCCCCCGGCGTACCAGGGCAGCGCCTGCTACTACCAGGCGGTCAACCGCAACAAGCACTCGATCGCCCTCGACTTCTCCGACGCCGACGACCTCGCCGTGGCGAAGGACATCGCCGCCCGCGCCGACGTCTTCATCCACAACTTCAAACCCGGCTCGATCGACAAGTTCGGCCTCGGGTACGACGGCGTCAAGGAGATCAACCCGGACATCATCTACGCCCACATCAGCGGCTTCGGCACCTCGGGTGCGGGGGCGGCGCTGCCCGGCTACGACGTGCTCGTGCAGGGCATGGCCGGGCTCATGGACATGAACGGCGAGGCCGACGGCGAGCCGGTGCGCTCGGGTGTGTCGATCTTCGACCTCACGACCGGGATGATGACCGCCGTGGGCATCACCTCCGCCCTGCGCCACAAGGAGCGCACCGGGGAGGGCCAGCTCATCGAGAACAACCTCATGGCGAACGCGATCTTCACCATGGCGAACCAGTACCAGGTCGCCTCGACGACGGGGAAGCACCCGACCCGCAACGGCAAGGAGCACCCGACGATCTACCCGTACAACGCGTTCCCCACCGCCGACGGCGACCTCATCGTGGTCGCCGGCAACAACGGCCAGTTCGCCCGCCTGTGCCAGGTGCTCGGCACCCCGGAGCTGCTCACGGACGAGCGCTTCGACAACCCGGAGAAGCGCAATATCAACCGCGCCGAGCTGCGCCCGCTGCTCGAGCGGGCGCTGTCGGTCAAGGGCAAGGACGAGTGGTTCGAGCTGCTGCGCGGCGCCGGCCTGCCGTGCTCGCCGGTGCAGAACGTCAGCGAGGGCCTCGAGTCCGCGCGTGAGCTCGGCATCGACCCGATCTGGCACACCGAGGACCCGGAGTCGATGCCGACCGTGCGCAGCTCGCTGAGCATGTCGGCCACCCCGGCGAGCTACCGCAAGGAGCCCCCGCAGCTCGGCGAGGACTCCGATGCGGTGCGCGCCTGGCTCGCCGGCACCGACAGCTGACCCGCGCCGCGGCCGAGGTGTGCCGGGACCGGCACATCACCGCCACGCCCGGCACCGCCACCATCCCTAGGCTGGCATCATGAACCGGATCCTCGTCGCCCTCGGACTGCTCCTCGCCCTGCTCGGCGGAGCCGGGTGCGGGCTCATCGACACCCGACCGAAGTCCACCTATGCGGAGTTCGTGCAGGCGGCGTCCGCGCTCGCCGGAGTCGACTCGGTCATCGCGACCGGCTCATCCGAGTTCCAGCTCACACTCGACACCGGGGCGCAGGAGGCGGAGCTCGCCGATACCTCCCAGGCCCTGTTCGACCTCGTCAACGGGCACCGCTATCCGGACGGGGCGCCCACACTGAGCGTCGAGAGCGGGGTGTTCACCGGCGAGATCGGCATCATCCGCCACAGCGCCGGCCCGGGAGTGCCGCAGCCGGGCCCGCTCGCCCTCGAGCACCTGCCGTTCCTCCACGCCCTTCCTGCGGTGGAGGAGGGCACGCTCGGGGACGGCAGCGGCGCCTCGGTCCGGCTGCAGGAGGGGACCGACATGCGCACCTGGACCAGCGACGCGGCGGCCGCCCCGCGCGAGCTCCGGCTCTCCGCCCACCGCCCGATGACCGACGACGAGATCCGGTTGCTCCCGCCGGACGATCGAGAAGCCGCGGAGACGACGGACGACGCCGCCGAGCCCGACCAGCATTCCGCCGAGCCCGAACCCCCGGACGTGTCGATCGACCTCGACCTCTCCCGACCGGATCTCCCCGCGGACCTCGCCCGGCTCCACGACGCCGTCGAGTCAGTCTCCGCGACCCTGATCGACGCCGATCTCAGCAGCATCGACACCGCCCCGGACACCGCGCTGGCCGTGCCCGCCGACAGCGACATCCCCGCGGTCCTCGCGGCGTTCGAAGCCGAGTACGGACCTGATCGGCTCGACGACGTGCGCGTCGCTTCGGCGGAGGGACTGTCCGTCGGCGGGGGCGAGGGCGACGTCGACGCGTTCTTCGAGGCCCGGGGGCTGCTCGAGGCGACCGGGGCCGAGGTGCGATCGATGGACCTCCGGCGCGACTCACTCACCGCCCGCATGCCGGATGGCGACACCCTGCGAGACGTGTCCGCTGCGGTGAGCGGCTCGGATTGGCCGCTGTCCGCCGACACCCGGCTCTCCGTCGAGCACACCTCCCACCCCGACGACTCGCCGTACTTCACCGCCGGTTCCTGGCCGGCGCACGCGGATCTGCTCGCCGCGCTGTGGGACGCCGGGTTCGACTCCGTCCGGATGTCAGCCGGCAACCAGCTCAGCGACTTCGACCTCCGCCTCTACCGCACCGAGACGCAGGACCTCACCAGCGCCGACAGCCGGGCCGCGCTCATCGACGTGCTGCGCACCACCGGCTGGGACGGCCGGGCGCAGATCTCGCTCGCGACCGGCGACCACCTCATCTTCTGGTCCGCTGCGGACGGCGCGGCCGAGGAGCCGTACATGGCCCTCCACGGAGCCGACCGGGAGCCCACCGGCTGGGCCGCGGACTTCCTCGCCGAATGGGACGCCACCGCCGGTTGAGCGGCAGGCACCCGCCGCCGAGGTGTGCCGGACCTGGCACAGCACGGCCACACCCGGCACCCGCCCCATTCCTAGGCTGGCCTCATGAAACGGATCATCGTCGCCCTCGGTCTCCTCGTCACCCTCCTCGTGGCGTCCGGCTGCTCCGTGCTCGAGCGGTTCGGCCAGGGCATCTCCGATCCGCGTCCGCGCTCCTCGATCGATGCGCTGGTCGACGAGATCCGCACCCTGCCCGGCATCGCCTCGGCCACCGAGACCTCGCCCGGCACGGTCGAGGCGGACCTCCGCACCGACGCCTCGGCGGACGAGCTCGGCGACACCGCAGGGGAACTGTTCGACCTCGTCAACGACTTCCGGTATCCCGGCGGCACGCCCGAGGTCACCGCGACGAGCGGGAAGTTCACCGCGAGCGTCCCCGAGAGTCTCCCGAACACCCTGTACGACCCGCCGCCCACCGCACCGGCGCTCTCGGCGCTGCCGTACCTCCACACGCTCCCCGATGTCGCCTCCGGCCATCTTCCGGGCGGCTGGGGGATGCTCGGCGGCATGCACCCCGGCCCGCTGCGCCCGAGCTCGCGCATCGTGCTCGAACTCGACCCGGGCACCGACATGGCCGCCTGGACCGAATCCGTCGCCGCCCGGACCCGACCCTACGAACTCGACGTCCACCGGCCGCGGACCGCGGACGAACCCGCCGACCCCACGCCGCAGGATCTCCGCGGGGAGATGGATCGGCCGAGCGCGATCGAGTACGTCCTCGACCTCGCCGACCCCGGCACCCTCCCCGTGCTCCGCGACACCCACCCAGCACTCGCCGGGACGGACCAGCTGCTCACGCGCGCGGAGATCAGCCCCTCGCGCAGGGACACCGCGCTGTCGATCCAGGTCCCCGCGCCCACCGACATCGTCCCCGCCTTCGAGCACCTCGAGAACGAGCTCGGCCCGATCGGCTACGGCGAGGGCACGGAGGTCGACATGATCACCGACGACGGGCTCGCCACCAGCGAACCCGACGAGGGCTTCGAGGACCTGTTCGTCGTCATCGAGCCGATCGTCGAGCGCGGCGGCACGGTGACCGGGCTCGGCGGCGACGGGACCGCCGCGGGGAGCACCGTGAGCGTCGGCGTGCCGGACGCCGATGCGCTGCGCGACATCGTCGACTACGCCGCGTCCGAGGACTGGCCGCTGAGCCCGGACACCACGCTGAAGATCGGCACGGACCCCCACTGGTCGACTTCGGTCGCCACCGTCGCCCAGTGGCCCGCGCAGGTGCCGCTGCTGTCCGGGCTGTGGGAGGCCGGCTGGGACGCCTCGACGATCGACGACCTCCGCGGCCTGTCCGGCGACGGCACACCCAGCACCTTCGACCTCGGGATCACGGTCGCCGCCCGGGACCGGACCACAGCCCACACGCAGGCCGAGCGGGAGGAGATCGTCCGGCTCCTCCGGCAGCGCGACTGGGACGGCACCGCATCGATCCGGATCAGCATCGGCGACGAGGAACTGAGGTTCTCCAGCACCGCGGACGGCGTCGCCACCGACCTGAGCTACGAGAAGTACAGCGAGCAACCGGCCCGCTGGGAGAAGGACTTCGTCACCGCCTGGGACGCCACCGCCGGGTGAGCGCGGCAGTCAGACGGCGGCAGTCAGTCCTCGCGCGGGATGTGGGGCGCGTGCTCGGCCTTCCACTGCTCCCAGGTCTCGGCGAGCTCGTCCTCCGGGGTGGTCTCGAGCACCTCGGGCCAACCGGCGCGCAGGGTCTCGCCGCGCTCGATGAGCAGCTGGTTGCGCTCCTCGTGCTCCGGGGTCCACAGGCCCTGCTCCTCGAGGTACTTCACCAGGCCGTCGTGGTGCGGGAGCACCATCGGCATCCAGTCGATGTCCTCGAACTTCCAGTCCTTCGTCGTGGCGGTGGCGTCCGCGTAGAGCGGGTACGCCTCGTGGAAAGTCTTCACCATCGCGTAGACCTCGTCGACGCTGAAGTCGGCGTAGGTGGTCATCTGGATCGCGTACGTCGGGCCGTGCTTGACGGTGTCCTCCATGCCGACCGCTGACTCGAACTCCTCGATGACGACGGAGGGCGCGTACTCCTGGAGCCGCTTCTCCGCCTCGGCGTCGCCGTCGAAGTCGACCCACCGGTAGTCCATCTGGGTGGCGACCTCGATGATCGCCGAGGACTGCGCCCCGAAGTACACCATGTCGAGTCCGCCGTTCTTGAACATCTCCGGCTGCGCGCCGTACTCGACCGGGACCTTGACGACATCGTCCGGAGTGAGGCCGGCATAGGCGAGGATGCCCATGATCTTCTCCTGCGAGGACGGGTTGGCCGCCATCCACGGCACCCGCTTGCCCTCGAGGTCCGCGAGGGTCTCGATGCCGGAGTTCCCCGCCACGCCGACAGCCACGGTGGTCGGAGGGGTCCAGTACGTCCGGAGGTCCTGCGGCCCCCAGTCGGGGGACACGAACTCGTACTTGCCCTCGAAGGCGTAGAACGCCTCGTCGGACAGTCGAGCCGTCTGCGCCTGGCCGGTGCGCAGCGGGGTGAGCCGGCCGACCCCGGTGTCCGAGCCGAGGATCCGCACCTGCGTGTCGTACTCCTTGATGAGTGCCTCGGCGACGGCGGCCTGCTCGGAGTAGTTCGAGGTGCCCACACCGTAGCCGGTCCACACCGTGGCCTTGGGCAGGCCGTTGGCGTGGTGACCGGCCTGGGACTCGGTCACCGGGGTGCCACTGCTCGTGATCTCACCGCAGCCGGTGAGGGCGAGGGCGGCTACGGCGATCCCGGCGAGCGTGCGCCGGATCCGGTGGGGGTGCGTCAACGTGGGTCTCCTTGCAGGTGTCGGGTGCGGCCGGCGGGGATCGCCCCGGGGAGCCGCGCCGCGGGTCGGGCGGTGTGACGCCCGGCGCGACAGGTCAGTCGATGAGCTCGAGGATGGTGGCGTTGGCCTGGCCGCCGGCCTCGCACATCGTCTGCAGGCCGTAGCGGGTGCCGGTGCGGCGCATGTGATGGACGAGGTCCGTCATGATCCGCGCGCCCGAGGCGCCCAGCGGGTGGCCGAGCGCGATCGCCCCGCCGTTGGGGTTGACCCGGTCCCAGTCCACGCCGATCTCCTTCATCCAGGCGGCCGGGACCGAGGCGAACGCCTCGTTGACCTCGAACACGCCGATCTCGTCGGCCGACAGCCCGGACTTCGTCAGCGCCTTCTGGGTGGCCGGGATGGGTGCGGTGAGCATGGTGATCGGGTCGGCGCCGGCGAGCGTCGCGGTGTGGACACGGGCGATCGGGGTGAGGCCGAGCTCGCGGGCCTTGACGTCGGTCATGACGAGGAGGGCGGCGGCGCCGTCGGAGATCTGCGAGGAGTTGCCGGCGGTGACGACGCCGTCCTCCTTGAACACGGTCTTGAGCGCGCCGAGGGAGTCGAGCGTGCCGCCGGGCCGGATGCCCTGGTCAGCGGCGAACTCGAACTCCTCGCCCTCCTTGGTCAGGCCGGTGAGCGGGACGATCTGCGCGGCGAAGTCCCCGCGCTCGGTCGCGGCCTGTGCACGGGCGTGCGAGTCGAGGGCGAGCTGGTCGAGCTCGGTGCGGTCGAAGCCCCAGCGCTCGGCGACGATCTCCGCACCGACGCCCTGGCTGAACTCCTCCTGCCCGTAGCGCTCGAAGATCGCCGGACCGAACGCCTTGCCGGGTCCGTTGGCGCGGTTCGTGCCCATGGGCACGCGGGTCATCGACTCGACGCCGCCGGCGACGGCGATGTCGTAGTGCCCGGCGACGACCGAGGCGATCGCGAAGGTCAGCGCCTGCTGCGAGGAGCCGCAGGCACGGTCGACGGTGGTGCCGGGGGTGGTCTCGGGCCAGCCGGCGGCGAGCGCGGACCAGCGGGCGACGTTCGAGGACTGCTCGCCGGCCTGCACCACGCAGCCGAAGACGACGTCGTCGACGAGGGCGGGGTCGAGCGAGTTCCGCTCGGCGAGGGCGGACAGCACGTGGCCGCCGAGGGTGACGGGGTGGATGTCGCGGAGGGCTCCGCCGCGCTTGCCGACTGCGGTGCGGGCTGCGTCGACGATGACTGCTTCTGGCATCGGGTGTCTCCTTGAACTGCGGTGTCCCGGACGGTGGTGCTTCTGACGATGGGCTGCGGTGGCGCTGCGGTCGATGGTCGGGGTGCGGCCCACGCCAGTGGCCCGCATCACCATTTATACACCTGTGGCAATGAATTTTGGGAATCTTATGTGTTCCGTGTAACAATTTCGCAGGGCCGCAGGCCGTCCTGCACGCCCTGCCATCGCGCTCTTCCGAGTCCTCAGTCATTCAACGGCGAATCCCCCGCGGATCCGCCCGACCCTGCTGAATCGCCCGGCGGCGCACCACCGATTCGGCACCTCGGCCGCTCCCGGCCGATCGCCGTTCGATCCCGAACAGGAAAGACCGACGATGACACGACTTACGCGGGCACTCGCCTCCATCACCGCCGGCGTCATGCTGCTGTCGGGCTGCGCGCAGCTCGAGCTCAACGAGGAGGTCGACGACTTCCCCGCATTCACCGCGTGGACGACCTACGGCACCGGCACCTCGACCTACGCCGACCTCGCCGCGGCGGCGAACACGATCTCCTCCGAGGAGGACGCGCAGATCCGCATCCTCACCTCCGACACCGCCGTCGGCCGCCTGAGCCCCCTGCGGAACAAGCAGGCCGTGATGTCGCGGACCGGCGACGAGTACATCTTCGCCTTCCACGGCGAGGAGGACTTCACCACCGCGGACTGGGGGCCCCAGGACCTGCGCATCGTCTGGGCCCCCACCGGCCCCCACGCCATGATGACCCGCACGAACACCGGCATCGAGACCCCGATGGACCTCGAGGGCAAGCGGGTCCCCCGCGTCACCGCGAACCCCTCGGTGAACAACAAGCTCGACGCCTACCTCGCCTACGCGGGTCTGACCTGGGACGATGTCGTTCCTGTCGAAGTCTCCTACAGCGAGCAGCCCGGCGCCCTGCAGGCCGGCAAGATCGACGTGCTGTTCCAGCAGGTCTACGGCTCCTCGCTCTACGAGCTCGAGAGCGCCGTCGACACCGCGTGGCTCGAGCTCGACCCGGACGAGACCGAGCGCATCGCCGCCCTCAAGGAGGTCGCGCCCGCCGTCGAGGTCGGCCCGTTCGAGGGCGGCGCCGGCCAGGAGGAGGGCCAGTCGGACAACGGGTTCATCTACCCGCTGCCGGTCGTCTCCTACGAGGAGGTCTCCGACACCCAGGCCTACCACACCGCGAACGCGTTCCAGGAGCACTACCCGAAGTACGAGGACGCCACCGCGACGACGGAGAACTGGGACATCGAGCACGTCGTGAAGATGCCCACGCAGGTCCCGTTCCACGACGGCACGGTCGAGTTCCTCGAGGAGCACGGCGCCTGGACCGAGGAGGCCGAGCAGCGCAACCAGGAGCTCATCGCCTACGGCCAGGAGATGCGGGCCACCTGGCCGGACTTCCTCGCGCAGGCCGACACCTCGGGTGATCTCAAGCAGCAGTGGATGGACTGGAAGGACGAGCACCTCGAACCCATCGACTGACCCCGCCTCCACTCCTCACACTCTCTCCGGGGCCGGCCGCGTCGGCCCGATCGCAGAACAGGAACTCCCATGAATCAGAGAATCACCCCGATGTGGAAGGGTGTCATCGTCGTGCTCACCGTTCTCGGTGTGCTGCTGGCGATGAGCCAGGCCTTCTTCTGGATCCCCTTCGGGCTCACCTTCCTCACGAACTCCTACCTCTACTACACGCTCGCGTTCTTCCTGCCGATCGTGTTCCTCATCTTCCCCATCGCGAAGTCCCAGAAGGACCGGGCGATGCCGTTCTACGACGTCGTGCTCGCAGCACTCACCTTCGTCGTGGCCTTCTACTTCGGTCTCAACGGCGAGAACATCGTCAACTTCGGCTGGGACAAGTCGCTGACCTATCCGACGATCACCATAGTCTTCTCGTTCATCTTCTGGCTCCTCGTCCTCGAGGCGCTGCGCCGCGCGGCGGGACTCGTCGTCACGCTCATCGCGCTCGTGTTCTCGATCTACCCGATGTTCGCCCTCGCCGTGCCGGTGCCCTTCCTCCAGGGCATCCCCTACCAGCTCGACGACGCCGCCCGCATCCACGTCATGGGCGTCGACTCGATCCTCGGCCTGCCGCTGCAGACCGCGGCCTCGATCCTCATCGGCTTCCTCCTGTTCGGCGTCGCCCTCCAGCACACCGGCGGAGCGACCTTCTTCTACGATCTCGCGCAGTCGGTGTTCGGCCGCTACCGCGGCGGCTCGGCGAAGGTGTCGTCGATCTCCTCGGCATTCATGGGCATGATGAGCGGCTCGGCCGTGTCGAACGTCCTCACCACCGGCCCGATGACCATCCCCGCGATGAAGAAGTCCGGCTTCCCCGGGCGCTACGCGGCCGGCGTCGAGGCGACCGCCTCGACCGGTGGCACGATCACCCCGCCGATCATGGGCACCGCGGCCTTCCTCATGGTGTCCTTCGTCGGCGTGCCCTACGGCGAGATCGCCCTCGCAGCGGCCATCCCGGCCGTCCTGTACTACTTCGGCATCTACATCCAGGTCGACGCCTACTCTGCGAAGACCGGCCTCAAGGGCGTGCCCAAGCACCTCCTGCCCCGGGCCGGGCGCACCGCCCTGCTCGGCTGGCCCTACATCGTGGCGCTCATCGGCCTCATCCTCCTGCTCACCGTGCAGAAGAACGAGTCGCAGGCCCCGTACTGGGTGGTCGGCTTCCTCCTCGTCGTGGCGATCTTCATGAAGGACCACCGCCTCACCCCGAAGTCGTTCGTCGACTTCCTCTTCGCCGGCGGCAAGACCATCGCGGAGATCATCGGCATCATCGCCGGCGTCGGACTCATCGTCGGCGGCCTGTCGATGACCGGCGTGTCCCTGTCCCTGGCCCGCGAGCTCATCACGCTCGTCGGCGACAACCTGTTCCTCATCCTCATCGCCGGTGCGGTCACCTCGTTCGTGCTCGGTATGGGCATGACCGTGTCCGCGGTGTACGTGTTCCTCGCGATCGTCATGGCCCCGGCGCTGACCGGCATGGGGATCAACCCGATCGCCGCTCACCTGTTCGTGATCTACTGGGCGACCGTCTCCTACATCACCCCGCCGGTGGCGCTCGCCTCCTTCGCGGCGGCGAACATCGCCGGCACCCCGCCGATGTCGACCTCGCTCACGGCGATGCGCCTGGGATCGGTGAAGTACATCATCCCCTTCGCCTTCGTCCTCAACCCGGCGCTCGTCGCGCAGGATTCGACGGTGTTCCAGATCATCTACACCTTCGTCTTCGCGCTCATCGGGGTGTTCTTCCTCGGCTGCGCGTTCGAGGGCTGGATGATCGGCGTCGCCCGGCGCCTCACCGTCGTCATGCGAGTGGTGCTGTTCGCCGCCGGCCTGGCGACCCTGGCACCGGAGCTCACCTCGAGCCTCATCGGCCTGGCCGTCGGTGTGGTCGCCATGGTCGTCACCCGGTTCTGGAACGACGGCGGCCCGGAGGAGTCCGCCGCGATCGAACGCGAGAAGGCACGCCGGTTGGAGGCGAAGGACGCCGCCGCCTCCAAGGAGTACGCGGCTGCGCACACCGGCGGCGAGGCCACCGACGGGGTCATGGGACCGACCGCCACCCGCGGCCTGGCCACCGACCTCGACTCCGGGGGAGCCACCGTGCTCGCCGATGACGACCGCGCGGACATCCACGCCGGCGCCTCGGACCGCCAGGGCCACGTCCACGGCGGCGATGCGGCCGACGCCCCGGGCCGCCGCCCGGGTGCCGCCGGGGCCGAGGCGCGCCGCGACCCCGAGGACCCGGCAGGTCCCGGCAGCACCGCCCGCTGACCGCAGGGCCGCCGGCCACGGACCACGGCCGAGAAGCCGCCACCGATGGTCGACCGCGGCACCGCCTGAACCGAGGGGCGGGTCCCGTCCGGATCCTCACGGATC
This sequence comes from Brevibacterium sp. CS2, assembly GCF_005280295.1. Classification (GTDB taxonomy): domain Bacteria; phylum Actinomycetota; class Actinomycetes; order Actinomycetales; family Brevibacteriaceae; genus Brevibacterium; species Brevibacterium pityocampae. The sequence goes on from NZ_CP040020.1 coordinate 565,982, forward strand.
CGCGCACGGGGCCCGCCCCTCGGCGATGACCCGCCGGAATCGGACCCGGTGGGGTAGGGTGCGTGGGAACGACTTATTGATTGTTCGTTAGGGAACCTCCGAGCGGCGGACGACGGCGTCCGCGGCTCCCCGCTCCCCGACCGACCCCTGGAGAGACCATGCGCTCGACGAACGGCAGAGCAGAGATCCTGCGCGCCGCCCGGAACACCTTCGCCGCCAAGGGCTACGACGGAGCCTCGATCCGCGACATCGCGCAGGAGGCCGGCCTCAGCCTGTCGGCCCTCTACTACTACTTCCCCTCGAAGCAGGACGCGCTGTTCGAGCTCATCCGCTTCGCCTTCGACTGGTACATCCAGGAGGCCTCCGAGCTCGTGGAGACCGCCGGGGCGAAGAGCTCGGACAAGGTCGCGGTACTCGTCCGCTTCATCGTGCGCTACCGCTGCCGCAACACGCTGCTCGGGCGCGTCACCCTGCGCGACACCGAGCGCCTCGACCCGGAGAAGTTCACGCAGATCCGCACCCTGCAGCGTGAATCCCGCGAGATCCTCGTCCGGGTGCTGCGCGCCGGGATGGAGTCCGGGGAGTTCCGGATCGAGAACCCCGAGCTCGCCGGGCGCGCGATCCTCTCGATCTGCAACAGCATCCCGCTCTGGTACAAGGACGACGGGCCGCTCGACTCAGTCCAGCTCGAGCGCTCCTACACCGCCTACTGCCTGCGGCTGCTCGGCTACCGCGAGCTCAGCGACGAGCTCACCCGGCTGCTCGACCTGCCGCTGGAGAAGTCCGGATACTCCGGCTTCCTCGACGACTGACGGGCCCTTCCGGAGCCGGTGCCATTCCCGCACGCGCAGCGGCCACGCGCGCAGCGGCCAACGCGCAGGACCAGCCCCGTCGTTCCGGCACAGGGTCTTGCCGCTGCGTCCCGGGAGGGATACGCTGACCGTAACTTATCGAGTGTTCGATCGTAGGTGATCGTGCTCGTCGCCCCACCCCTTCGACGAACGAGGAACCATGCGCAGGACCATCTTCACCGAGGAGCACGACGCCTTCCGCTCGATGTGCCGCGACTTCGTGGCCAAGGAGCTCGTCCCCGCCTACGAGCAGTTCGAGCAGGACGGGAAGGTGGCCAAGGAGTTCTTCGCGAAGATGGGCGAGCTCGGCCTCACCGGCCTGCAGGTCCCGGAGGAGTACGGCGGCGGCGGCCAGGGCCACACCTTCAAGTTCAACACCATCCTCAACGAGGAGACCGCCTACGCCGCGACCACGCTCGGCACGCTGCGGGTGCACCAGGACCTCGTCATCCCCTACATCCTCGAGTACGCGAACGAGGAGCAGAAGCAGCGCTGGCTGCCCGGCATGGCCGCCGGCACCATCATGACCGCGATCGCGATGACCGAGCCCGGCACCGGCTCCGACCTCACCGGCATCCGCACCAAGGCGGAGAAGAAGGGCGACCACTACGTCCTCAACGGCGCCAAGACGTTTATCTCCGGCGGTATCAACGCCGACCGGGTGCTCGTCGTCGCCCGCACCTCGCCCTATGACGAGGCCGATCGACGCGGGGGCCTGTCGATCCTCGTCGTCGACGCGGAGAGCGCGGGCTTCGAGAAGGGCCGCAATCTCGACAAGATCGGCCTCAAGACGCAGGACACCGCGGAGCTGTCCTTCACCAACGTCGAGGTGCCGGCGACGGATCTGCTCGGCGAGGAGGGCAAGGCGTTCGAGTACCTCTCCCACAACCTCGCGCAGGAGCGGATGACGATCTCCGTCAACGCGGTGGCGAGCGCGCAGGCCGCGATCCGGTTCGCCTCCGAGTACGCGCACGAGCGCAAAGTGTTCGGCACCCCGCTCAAGAGCTTCCAGAACACCAAGTTCGTGCTCGCCGAGTGCTCCACCGAGGTCGAGGCCGCACAGATCATGCTCGACCACGCGATCGAGGCGCTCGACGCCAACGAGCTCAGCCCCGCCGACGCCGCCCGCGTCAAGCTCTTCACCACCGAGGTGCAGGCCCGCGTCGTCGACAAGTGCCTCCAGGTGCACGGCGGCTACGGCTACATCCTCGAGTACCCGATCGCCCGCCTCTACGCCGACGCCCGCGTCACCCGGATCTACGGCGGCACCTCGGAGGTCATGAAGACGATCATCGCCAAGGACATGGGCCTGTCCGAGAAGCGGGCCTGACCCGGGCCTGACCCGGGCGGGGCGCGGGCCGGCCCCGCGATCGCCCCGCCCTCCCCCACCGTTCGCGCAGGACCACGGCGGTCCGGCCGCACCCATCAGAAGGAGTACCCCATGAACATCTCAGGACACGCAGCGCTCGTCACCGGCGGCTCCTCGGGCCTCGGGCTGGCCACCGTGCAGCGGCTCGTCGCCGAGGGCGCACAGGTCGTCATCGCCGACCTCAACCCGCCGGCCGAGGACGTCGCGGCCGAGCTCGGCGACGCGGTGCGCTTCGTCGCCACCAACGTCTCCGACGAGGCCCAGGTGTCCGCGGCGATGGACGCCGCGACCGAGCTCGGCGACCTGCGCGCGGTCGTGCACTGCGCCGGGATCGGCGGGCCGATGCGCCTCGTCCAGAAGGACGGGTCCGCCGGGAACCTCGACCACTTCCGCAAGGTCATCGACGTCAACCTCATCGGCACGATGATCGTCGCCAGCCAGGCCGGCGTGCGGATGGCGAAGAACGAGGAGATCGACGGCGAGCGCGGCGTCATCATCTTCACCGCCTCGGTCGCGGCCTGGGAGGGCCAGATCGGCCAGGCCGCCTACGCCGCCTCGAAGGGCGGGGTCGTGGGCCTCACCCTGTGCGCCGCGCGCGACTACGCCTCGAAGAAGATCCGCGTGGTGACGATCGCGCCGGGCACCGTCGACACCCCGCTGCTCGCCAAGGCCTCCCAGGAGGTGCGCGACTCGCTCGCCGCAATGGTGCCGCACCCGTCCCGCCTGGCGCGCCCGGACGAGTACGCCCACCTCGCGCTGTCGATCATCGAGAACGCGATGCTCAACGGCGAGACCATCCGCATGGACGGCGCGATCCGCATGGCCCCGCGCTGAGCGGAGCCCGGCCGCACCACCCGGGCGGGCTCCGGTCCGCCGAAGCGCTCAGGAGCCCGCCCTCCCGTCCCGCACCCCGCCCTGGAACAGTCGATGATCGAAGGAGATACGACATGACCGAGAACACCGAACCCGACGCCACCGAAGCCGAGGTCCTCACCGAGGTCCGCGGCCAGGTGCTCGTCATCACCCTCAACCGTCCGAAGGCGAAGAACGCCGCGACCGCCGCGATGGCCGCGCAGATGGCGCAGATCCTCGACGACTTCGACAGCAACGACGAGCTGTTCGTCGCCGTCATCACCGGCACCGGCAAGACCTTCTGCTCCGGCATGGACCTCAAGGGCTTCGTGCGCGGTGAGCGCCCCTCCGTCGAGGGCCGCGGATTCCTCGCGCTCACCGAGGCGCCCCCGCAGAAGCCGCTCATCGCCGCGGTCGAGGGCTATGCGCTCGCGGGCGGGTTCGAGACCATGCTCGCCTGCGACCTCGTCGTCGCGGCCGACACCGCGAAGTTCGGGATCCCCGAGGTCAAGCGCGGCCTGGCCGCCGCGGCCGGCGGTCTCGTCACCCTCCCGCAGCGCACCCACCGCGCGGTGGCGATGGAGATGGCACTCACCGGCGACATCTACTCCGCGGAGTTCGGCAGGACCAACGGCTTCGTCAACCGGATCGTCGGCGACGGCGAGGCGCTCGACGGAGCGCTCGAGCTCGCGCAGACGATCGCGGCGAACGGCCCGCTCGCCGTCAAGGCCTCGAAGCAGGTCATCGTCGAATCCGCCGACTGGTCGACCGATGAGAAGTTCGCCAAGCAGTCCGAGATCGTCGACCCGGTCTTCACCTCCGCCGACGCCAAGGAGGGTGCGACCGCCTTCGCGGAGAAGCGCGCTCCCCGGTGGACCGGCCGCTGACCCACCCCTGAAACAGCAATATCCTGCGGTTCCTGAGAAGGATTCCGCAGGATATTGCTGTTTCGGGGGCGCGACCCCGGCTGTGGTGTTCGCCACGAACGCACCGGTAGGACTCCTCCGCCGTTTGGCCGATGCACCCCCGCTTGAGAACATTGGTCCATGACGCGTATCTCGTGCCCCGTGCTGTCGAAGAAGATCACCACTGCCGCGCAGGCCGCGGAACACATCTCCCCCGGTGACAACGTGGGCATGAGCGGGTTCACCGGCTGCGGCTACCCCAAGGAGGTGCCGGGTGCGCTCGCCGAGCGGATGAAATCGGCCCACTCCGCCGGCGAGGAGTTCACCATCGGACTGCTCACCGGCGCATCCACCTCCGCCGAGCTCGACGGCGTGCTCGCCGAGGCCGAGGGCGTGCACCTCCGCGCTCCGTTCAACACCGACCCGAGCATGCGCAGGGCGATCAACTCCGGAGACGTCGAGTACATCGACACGCACCTGAGCCACCTCGCCCAGCAGGTGTGGTTCGGCTACTTCGGCAAGCTCGACGTCGCCGTGGTCGAGGTCGCCGCAGTGCTCCCCAACGGGCTGCTGGTCCCGGGATCATCGGTGGGCAACAACAAGACCTGGCTCGACCAGGCCGACAAGGTCATCCTCGAGGTCAACGAGTGGCACCCGCGCGAGTACGAGGGCTTCCATGACGTCTACTACGGCACCAAGCTGCCGCCGCACCGCAACCCGATCCAGATCCTCGAGCCGACCCAGCGGATCGGCGACCCCTACCTGCGGGTCGACCCCGACAAGGTCGTCGCTGTGGTGCGGACGAACGCCCCGGACCGCGACAACTCCTTCTCCCCCGTCGACGACAAGTCCCATGCGATGGCCGAATACCTCATCGATTTCCTCCGCCACGAGGTGAGCGCCGGCCGGATGCCGAAGAACCTGCTGCCGATCCAGTCAGGAATCGGCAACGTCGCGAACGCGGTGCTCGACGGGCTCAAGGAGTCCGAGTTCGAGCACCTCCATTCCTACACCGAGGTGATCCAGGACAACCTGCTCGGCCTCCTCGACTCCGGCAAGCTCGACTCGATCTCCGCAACGGCGTTCAGCCTGTCCCGACCTGTCGCCGAGCACTTCAACGCCAACGCCGAGTCGTACAAGGGGCGCATCCTGCTCCGCACCCAGGAGATGTCGAACCACCCCGAGATCGTCCGCCGCCTGGGCATCATCGCGATCAACGGCATGGTCGAGGCCGACATCTACGGACACGTCAACTCCACCCACATCACCGGCTCGAAGATGATGAACGGGATCGGCGGCTCCGGGGACTTCGCCCGCAACGCGTTCCTCAACTTCTTCGTGTCCCCCTCGACGGCGAAGGACGGGTCGATCTCCTCGATCGTACCGATGGCCTCGCACGTCGACCACACCGAGCACGATGTCCACGTGCTCGTCACCGAGCAGGGCATCGCCGACCTCCGAGGCACCTCACCGGTCACGCGCGCCAAGCGGATCATCGACAACTGCGCGCACCCCGACTACCGCGAGAGGCTGCACGACTACCTCGACCGGGCGATCGCCGAATCCCCGAACGCCGCGCACACCCCGCACATCCTGTCCGAGGCGCTGAGCTGGCACACGCGGTTCCTCGAGGACGGCCACATGTGAGCTCCGGCCACATCTGAGCGCTTCCCACCGGTGAGACAGCAGAATCCCGCGGTTCCTGAGAACAGGAACCGCGGGATTCTGCCATGTCCGGCCGGCGCCCAGGCCCGATCACCTCGGGCGGCCCGCCCGCCTCGGCCCGGGCCGGGCCTGCGGATCAGCTCGGGCGGTGCGGGAGCATGATCTCCTCGAAGTACTTCTCACCGAAGGGCTGGAGGAACTCCTTGTCGTCCATCGGGTACCACTCGTCGTAGTCGGCGAAGGTGCCCTCGTCCTCGTAGCCGAGCTCCTCGGCGACCCCGCGCCAGCGCTCGACGGCCTCCGGGATGGCCTCGGTCGACCCCTCGGGCAGGGTTCCCGCTTCGATGGCCTCGTCGACGAGTCCCTGCGAGGAGTTCTTCAGCTCGTCCTGCAGACCGGACTCCATCTCCTCGAAGGTGCCGCCCGCCTCGCGCACGGTCTTCGCGCCGACGGCGTTCGCCTCGAGGTCGCCGCGACGGGACTCGTTGAACTCGTCCTCCATCGAGTCGAACACGAGCTGCTGGACGGCCAGCGGCCACTCCTGCCAGGCGCTGCCGGCGTAGACGCCGCCCGGCCCGCGGGCGAAGGTGACGTCCGTGGTGTAGGTCATGTTCGGCGCGACATCCATGAAGCCGGCGGCGTCGGCGGCGAGGGTCGTCGACAAGGTGCAGTCGACGGTGCCGCGCTGCAGGGCCTCGTAGGTCTCGGTGTACTGGAGCGAGACCGGCGAGGCGTCGAGCGCCTCGAGCTGGCTCGTCTGCGCGACCGAGGACGCGCGCACCTGGTTGCCCTGCCAGTCCTCGGCGGTGGTGTGCGGCTCGGCGCACATCGTCACGACCGCGCCGGCGGCGTTGAAGATGTTGAGCGGTTCGAGCCCCTGATCGCGGAACTCGCTGATGAGGTTCTCGTCCTGCCAGGTGAGCTCGCCGATCGCGGCGTTCGCGGCGATCTCGTCGACGAGCGGCGAGGTGCCGGTGAGAGTGGTGCCGGTGACCCACGACTGGAAGACGGGGAACCTGTCCGGCTGGTAGATCGGGAGCATGTAGGCGACATCCACGCGGCCGTCGACGAGCGCATCGGCGAGCTCGGTGTACCCGGCGATGCCCTGACCGTAGGTGGTCTCCACGGTGATCTTGCCGTCGGACAGCGTCTCGAGGTTCTCGATGAAGGCGTGGGCGCGGTGTGCGTCGAGGCCCTCGCCGGACTGCGCGGACGGCTGGTAGTTGATGGTGAGGGGCTCGACGTCCGCGAACGCGGCCTTGATCTCCTCGTCCGAGGCGCCGTACTCGTAGCCTTCGCCGCTGCCGCCCTCCGCCGCACCGCCACCGCCCCCGGCCGAACCGGCGCAGCCGCTGAGGGCGATCCCGAGCGCCGAGGCGCCTGCGATGAGACCGAGCATGCGCGAACGCTGCAGACGAACAGTCATGTGAACTCCTGGGTTCCGAGGCCCGCACGACCGTGTGCGGCACCGCTGGGCTCGGGGGTTCTCGCCGTCTCCCCATCGAATCCGGCACCGGCGCGGATCGATCCGCGACCCCGAGCAGTCTCACTAGTCTGAACGTTCGATAAGTCATCCGTCAAGGGTGTCTCACGAACGGGGCGGACCACCCCGGCCCGTGGCACTGATCAATTGTTCAGTTACTATCGGTGCAGACCTCCGGTCTCCGCGCTCGCCGCAGGCCGTCGATGCGGACGCCGCCCCCGTGCCAGGAAGGGCCCACCATGTCGCACTATTTCCCGCCGGGCATGCCCCGCCACCTCAGCTACCCCGATGCCGCCGTGCCCGAGGTGCTCCTCGCCTCCGCCCGCACCTACGGCGAGCGGGCCGCGGTGGTCGACGGAGAGGAGACCCTGAGCTACGCCGAGCTGCTCACCGGCGCCCGCGCAGTGGCTGCCGACCTCGCCGCAGCCGGGATCGCCCCGGGAAGCGTCGTCGGCATCCATCTGCCGAACATCCTCCACTACTTCACCGCCTACTACGGCGCGCTCCTCACCGGCGCCGCCGTCACCCTCGTCAACCCGCTGCAGCCGGCTCCGGCGCTGGCCAAGCAGCTCGCCGACGCCGGGGCGACCGCCCTCATCACCCACCCCGCGCACCTCCGCCCGGTGACCGAGGTCGCCGAGGAGCTCGGCCTCGCGCGCGTGCTCGTCACCGGACCGTCGTGGTCGGCCGGGGTGGACGAGGAGCAGCAGGCACTCGCCGATTCCGTGTTGGACACCGGCCCGTACCGGTCCTTCTCCGAGGTGCTCGCCGCCGGCGGAGAGGATTTCGAACCCGTCCTCGTCGGCATGGACGAGGTCGCCCACTACGCCTACACCGGCGGCACCACCGGGAAGTCGAAGGGCGTGCGCGTCCTCCACCGCAACGTCATCGCCAACATCACGCAGATGGCCGCCTGGCGCCTCCACTCGACGATCGACCGCGATGAGACGGGGCACCTGCGGCTCACGCACATCCCCGACCTCGGCGTCCCGTACGTCGAGCCGGGTGCGGCCGCGACCATCCAGGTGCCGCCGCTGTTCCACGCCCAGGGCCTGACGAGCGGCGGGATGTTCATGCTCGGCGGCGTGACGATCGTGCTGTCCGGCCGGTTCAAGCCGCAGACCTTCGTCGAGCTCACCAACCGCTGGGAGGCCGCCTACGCCTCGGGCAATCCGCCGATGTACCTCGCGCTCGCCGCGCACTGCCGGGCCACCGGGGAGTCGATGCCGAGCATGAAGCTCGCGATCTCCGGGGCCGCGCCGCTCGATTCGACCGCAGTGGCGCGGATCGGCGAGGCGATGCCGAACGCCGTGATCGGCGAGGGCTACGGACTCACCGAGGGCACGTGCATGGTGACCTCGACCCCGGTGCAGCCGGGCACCACCCAGAAGATCGGCTCCGTGGGCATCCCGGTGTCCGACACGGAGATCGAGATCCGCAGCACGACCGGCACCGAGGTGCTCCCCGACGGCCAGGAGGGCGAGCTGTGGGTGCGCGGTCCGCAGGTCACCGACGGCTACAGCAACGCCCCGGAGCAGACCGCCGCGCAGTTCGTCGACGGCTGGCTGCGCACCGGCGACATCGCCTCCCGCGACTCCGAGGGGTCCATCCGGATCCACGACCGGGCCAAGGACATGCTCATCTACAAGGGGTACAACGTCTACCCGCGGGAGCTCGAGGACATCGCCGCGGCGCACCCGGGCGTGGCGCGGATCGCCGTCGTCGGACGGCCCGCGGACGAGGCCGGGGAGATCCCCGTGGCCTTCGTCGAGGCGGCCCCCGGCGTCGCGCTGTCCGGCGAGGAGCTCATGGGCTGGGTCGCCGGGCGGGTGCTGCCCTATCAGAAGATCCGCGAGGTCCACCTCGTCGAGGCGCTGCCGACCTCGGCCGCGGGCAAGATCCTCAAGACCGAGCTGCGCGACCAGTTCGACTGAGACCGTCCCGGCGCCGCGGCCGCTCCGACCGCACCGGCACCCCTGCCCCGTGTCCGTCCTGCTGTCTACACTGGACCCATGAGCGAACCGACAGTCTCCGTGACCGAGATCCCCGAGGGCGCGAACATCCTCGACGTCCGCGAGGACGACGAATGGAGCGCCGGGCACATCGACGGCGCCCAGCACATCCCGCTCGGCGACCTCCCCGTGCGCTACGGCGAGGTGCCCCTCGACGAGGACGTCTACGTCATCTGCCGCTCCGGCGGCCGGTCGATCCGCGCCACCTCCTGGCTCAACCAGAACGGCTTCGACGCGATCAACGTGCGCGGCGGGATGGGGGCATGGAACCTCGACAACGGCCTGCCGATCGTCTCGGACGCCGGCGAGGAGCCCTGGGTCAAGTAGACCCGGCACCGCCCGAGGACGCCGCCCGGTTCCGCCCCATCATCTCGACAGCCGACCGCATGGCGAGATTTTCCCGGTCCCGGCTACTCCCCACGGCCCGCACTTGGGCATAGTGGGACCATGAGTTCACGCGCCGGCCTCCCCGCCGAAGAATCCGACCTCGTCAACCTCCCCGAGCTGCTCGACGCCTACCACGACGTCGAACCGGATCCTGCGAACCCGGACCAGCGCGTGGCCTTCGGCACCTCCGGCCACCGCGGCTCGAGCCTCAAGGGCTCCTTCAACGAAGCCCATATCGCCGCGATCACCGCCGCGATCATCGAGTACCGCCGACAGCAGGGGTACACCGGCCCGCTCTACCTGGCCCGCGACACCCACGCGCTCAGCGAGCCCGCCTTCCTCACCGCCCTCGAGGTGCTCGCCGCCGCCGAGGTGCCCACGATGATCGACGACCGCGACGGCTACACCCCCACCCCGGTGCTGTCCCGTGCGATCATCAAGCACAACGCGAACCGCGGCAGCGCCCAGGGCCTGGCCGACGGCATCGTCATCACCCCCAGCCACAACCCGCCGGCCGACGGCGGCTTCAAGTACAACCCGCCGCACGGCGGTCCGGCCGACTCCGACGCCACCGGATGGATCGAGGACCGGGCCAACGCCCTCCTCGAGAGCGGCTGGCAGTCGATCTCCCGCCGCCCGTTCCAGCGCGCATTCCACCTCGAGAACACGACGAACTTCGACTACACCGCGAGCTACATCGAGGACCTCGGACTCGTCATCGACATCCCGGCGATCCGCGACTCCGGACTCCACATCGGGGCGGACCCGCTGGGCGGGGCGAGCGTCGACTACTGGGCGGCGATCGCCGAGCAGCTCGACCTCAACATCGAGGTCGTCAACCCCGACGTCGACCCCACCTGGGCGTTCATGACGCTCGACTGGGACGAGAAGATCCGGATGGACTGCTCCTCGCCGTCCGCGATGGCCTCGCTCATCGCCAACCGCGACAAGTACGACCTCGCCACCGGCAATGACGCCGATGCCGACCGCCACGGCATCGTCACCCCCGATGCCGGCCTGATGAATCCCAACCACTACCTCGCCGTCGCGATCGACTACCTGTTCTCCCACCGCGAGCAGTGGTCGCCGGACACCGCGATCGGCAAGACGCTCGTGTCGTCGTCCCTCATCGACAAGGTCGCCGCCGCTCGCGGTCGCCGCCTGCTCGAGGTGCCGGTGGGCTTCAAGTGGTTCGTCCCCGGCCTCATGGACGGCACCGTCGGCTTCGGCGGCGAGGAGTCCGCCGGCGCCTCGTTCCTCACCCGCGACGGCTCCACCTGGACGACGGACAAGGACGGGATCCTCCTGTGCCTGCTCGCCGCGGAGATCACCGCGGTCACCGGACGCACCCCCTCGCAGCGGTTCGACGAGCTCACCGCGGAGTTCGGCAGCAGCGCCTACGCGCGCATCGACGCCCCGGCCACCCGCGAGCAGAAGGCCGCGCTCAAGCAGCTGAGCCCCGCCCAGGTCACCGCCGACACCCTCGCCGGCGAGGCGATCACCGCCAAGCTCACCGAGGCGCCGGGCAACGGTGCGGCGATCGGCGGTCTCAAGGTCACCACCGACAGCGCGTGGTTCGCCGCCCGCCCGTCGGGCACCGAGGACGTCTACAAGATCTACGCGGAGTCATTCAAGGGCGCCGACCACCTGGCGCAGGTCCAGCAGGAGGCCAAGGCCGTCGTCGATGCGGTGATCGGCGGCTGAGGCCGGACCCGGGAGGGTGACGGACGTCATCACCCTCCCCCGCGCGCACTGGCTAGAATCGACTGGTGCTGCGCAACTACCTCGAGATCTTCGCCCTGCCCGGGGCGTTGAAGTTCTCGCTCGCCGGGCTGCTCGCCAGGCTGCCCATCGCAGTGCTCGGCCTCGGCATCCTGCTCTTCATCCAGGGCACCACCGGCTCCTACGCGATCGCCGGGGTCGTCACCGCCGCCTTCATGGTGGTGCAGGCGATCACCAATCCGCTCATCGCCCGGCTCGTCGACAACTTCGGCCAGGCCAGGGTGATGGCGCCGGTCGTCGTCGTCCACATCCTCTCCCTCACCAGCCTGCTCGTCACCGTGTACGCCGACTGGTGGACCGCCCTCGTCTTCGTCTTCGCGGGTCTCTCCGGCGGAACCGTCGGCTCGCTCGGCTCGCTCGTGCGCGCGCGCTGGAACGCCGCAGTGCGCACGCCCCGCCAGCTCGACACCGCGTTCAGCTGGGAGGCCGTCGCCGACGAGATCCTCTTCGTCTCCGGCCCCGTCCTCGTCACCACGCTGGCCACCGCGGTCCTCCCGCCGGCCGGGATCCTCGCCTCGATGACGGCGACGATCATCGGCTCCCTCCTCTTCTACACCCAGAAGGCCACCGAGCCGCCGATCATGCGGGCCGTCGAGGGCGACAAGGGGAAGGTCCTCACCAACCTCGGCATCTTCGTCGTCGTGGTCGCCCAGGTGCTGCTCGGCATCAACTTCGGCGCGATCGACGTCATCGCCGTCGCCTTCGCCGAGGAGCAGGGCCACAAGGCCCTCGCCGGCGTCCTGCTCAGCACCTTCGCCGCCGGGTCGCTGGCGGCCGGAGTGGTCTACGGCGGGGTGACCTGGAAGTCGCAGGCGCACCACCGCTTCGCCGTGATGATGGGCGGGCTCGCCGCCGCCACCTGGCTGCTGCTGCTCGCCACCGACATGATCCGGTTCGGCGTCATCATGTTCTTCATCGGCCTGACGATCGCCCCGAGCCTCATCAGCGCATCCTCGGTGGTGAAGAACCTGGCCCCGCCGCGTCGGCTCACCGAGGCGCTCGCCTGGATCAGCACCTCGCTGGGCTTCGGCGTGGCGATCGGTTCCGCGCTCGCCGGCATCATCATCGAAGCCGCCGGCGCCCGCACCGCGGTCCTCGTCCCGAGCGTGAGCTCGACGCTCGCCGCGCTCGTCGTCGCCCTGTTCATCCGCTCGATGGACCCGAGCCGACGCAGCTATGACGCCCGCGCCAACCGCACGGTCGTCGACACCGAGGGCTGAACCCGGGATCCGCGGAGCCTGCCCTCGGCACCGACCTCGACCCCTCCGCCCAGCGCCCCGGAACCGGCCCTCGTCGGCCGACCGGGGAGGGTGCCCCGGATCATGATGACGACGCATTACCCATCGGTTATGCTGTTCTCACCGTGGCGGTCAGGCTGAGAAAGTGTCGGGCTGTCACGGCTCTGTCTTTCCAGGTCAGCGCCCTGTTTCGACTGCTCCGGCGCGCTCGCTGCGACGGTCCGCAGCCTCGCTCCGGCCCACCGCACTACGGTGGGGGTATGCGCATCCTCCTCGCCTGCGACAAGTTCAAGGGCACTCTCACCGCACCCGAGGTGCACGCCCGCCTGGCACCGGCCCTCACCGCCGCCGGCCATACCGTCGAGTCCGTCCCCATCGCCGACGGCGGCGACGGCACCGTCGAGGCCGCGGTGTCCGCCGGCTTCACCCGGCACACCGCCGAGGTGACCGGTCCCCTGAGCACACCCGTCACCGCCGTCTGGGCGGAGTCGGCGGGCACCGCCGTCATCGAGATGGCCCAGGCGAGCGGCCTCGCGCTCGTGACCTCCGCTTCGGGCTCCGCGCCGGATGCGCACACCGCGCTCACCGCCACCTCGGCCGGGACCGGGGAGCTCATCGCCGCGGCCCTCGACGCCGGGTGCACGGAGATCGTGCTCGGCGTCGGCGGCTCGGCGACCACGGACGGCGGCGCCGGCATGCTCACGGCCCTCGGCGTCCGCCTGCTCGACGAGTCGGGCCACCCGGTCCCGGCCGGTGGAGTCGGCCTCGAGCACCTCGCACGGGTCGACACCGCGGACCTCCACCCCCGCCTGCGCGAGGGCAGCGCCCACGTCATCCTCGCCTCGGACGTGGAGAACCCGCTCACCGGGCACCAGGGCGCGGCGGCGGTCTACGGTCCGCAGAAGGGCGCCGGCCCCACCGAGGTCGAACGGCTCGACCGCGCACTCGAGCGCTTCGCCGCACGGGTCCCCGACGGTGCGCATCACGCCGCCCGGACGGGAGCCGGGGCGGCGGGAGGCATGGGCTTCGGAGCCTTCGCGGTGCTCGGCGCGGCCTCCGTGCCCGGTGCCGACTACGTCCTCGACCTCGTCGGATTCGGCCGCGCTCTCGGGACCGCGGAGGCCGTCGTCACCGGGGAGGGGCGCTTCGACGAGCAGACGCTGTCCGGGAAGGGCCCCGGCGCGGTCATCGCAGCGGCCCGGGCCGCCGGCCTGCGGGTCCATGTGGTGTGCGGATCGAGCGAGATCCCGGCCGATCAGGCGAGTGGGCTCGGACTCGCCGGGATCCACACCCTCACCGACCTCGCTGCGCTCGCCGACTGCCTGGCCGACCCTGCGCCCGTCCTCGAGCGCCTCGCCGCGGAGCTCCTCGCCCCCGCCCTCGAGGCACCCGCCGACTGACCCGCGCCGCTTGGCTCGGACCCGACTCGGCTCGGTTTGAACCGGCCCGGCCCGCCTCGGCTCCGGTCGGAAACGACGAGTGGTCACAGATCCATGGAATCCCGTAGGGGAATCGTGGATCTGTGACCACTCGCTGGTGCGGGGTCTCCGCCTCAGGGACGGCGGGGCGTGTCCCCCGGGCAGGGGCCTCCGCCTCAGGGCTTGCGGTCGGTGTCGCCCTCGGTGCCGGGGAGGCCCTTGTTCTTGCGCATGAGCAGGAGGACGACCATGACGACGACAGCGAGCGCGCCGACGCCGAGCAGCACGATCATCGGGGTCGACATGCCGCTCGAGGCGTTCTCCGCCTCGCCCTCCTCGAGCGAACCGCGCTGCTCACCGCCGAGCTGCGGCTCCTCGTCGACGGCTCCGGCGCCGAGGCCCGGGCCCTCGCCCTCCTCGGTGCCCGCGGGCGCGGATTCGCCGCCGGCACCGCCGGCGTCCTGGATGGTGAAGGGGATCTCACCGCTGATCGGGTGGCCGTCGGAGGACACGACGCGCCACACGATGGTGTACTCGCCGGCGCCGAGGTCGGCGGGCAGGGCCGAGGAGACCTTCGTGCCGTCGACGGTGAGCTCACCGGCGGAGACGTTCTCACCGTTGTGCATGACCTGCACCTCGGAGCCCATCTCCTGGACCTCACCGCTGAACTCGAGCTCGATCCATTCCGGCTGGCTGTCGAGCTCCGCTCCCTCCTCCGGGTTCGAGGACACGAGCTGGTCGTGGGCGGCTGCGGCGGGCGCGAGCAGCAGGCCGAGGCCCACGAACAGCGCCGCCACCAGGGCGAACAGGGACGTACGAGTGCTGCGGACGGTCACGGAGGCTCCAATCGATTGGCTGCTGGCCCCATTATCCCGCAGACTCCCTGGGAGTTCACCCATCCGGCGCGCCGAGTCGATCTCCGTCACGCGCTCCGGCGGGCGCGGATCTCCTCGACGATGGCGGGCACTGCGGCCTCGACCTGCTCGAGCGTGGTGGTGAACCCGGCCTGGTCGCCGTACCAGGGGTCGGCGACGTCGAGCTCGGTGCCGGTGAGCCCGGCCGCGGCCGGGTCGAAGCTGCGGAACATCCGGATCTCCGGGCGCCGTTCCACCGGCAGGTCCGCGACCAGGCGCTCGAGCGCGGCCCGATGCCGCTGCGTCATCGCGAGCGCGAGGTCACGCTCGCCCAGCCACTCCGCGGTGATCTGGCGGGCGGCGTGGTCGGCGGTGTCGTAGCCGGCCTCGGTGAGCACACGGACCGCGCGCGGATCGATCGGGTTCCCGGACTCCTCGTCGCTGATCCCGGCCGAATCGACGATCGCCTCGATCCCCTCGGCGGCCAGCCGGCTGCGGAGCACGCGCTCGGCCATGACCGAGCGGCAGATGTTCCCCGTGCAGACCAGCACCACCGAGGCGCCCGCCGTCCCGCCGACGCCCCTGTCCGCGGTGCTCGTCCCCTCCGCCGTCTCCTCTGCACCTCGCGCTTCCGCCACTGCTGCCCTCCATCGTCATCCGTTGTCCGCGGCCGGGCTCCGCGCCCGACCACCGCAACCATGGTCGCAGATGCGCCCGGTGGGCCGGGACCGGATACCGTTGGACCATGACCGAAACTCGACTGCCCCACGGCGACCCCGCGATCAGCGCCCGCGAGGACCTCTTCCGCCACGTCAACGGCGCGTGGCTCGACACCTTCGAGATCCCGGAGGACCGGGCCGGCGACGGCGCCATGCGCGCCCTCTACGATGCCGCCGAGGTCAAGGTCCGCGACCTCATCACCGGACTCGGCGAGCAGGACTCCGAACCCGGCTCCGAGGCGCAGAAGATCGGCGCCCTCTACGCCTCCTTCATGGACACCGACACGATCGAGGCGACCGGGATCGAGCCGGTCGTGCACGACCTCGAGCTCGTCGCCGCCGCGTCCGACCATGCGGAGCTCGCGCGCGTGCTCGGCGCGCTCGACGCCTCCGGGGTGCCCACCGTGGTGGGCGGCTTCGTCTCCGCGGATGCGAAGAACTCCGCGGAGTACATCCTCTATGCGATGCAGGCCGGGCTCCACCTGCCGGACGAGGACTACTACTCCTCGGACGACTACACGGAGATCCGGGAGGCCTATGTCGCCCACGTCGCCCGCGTCTCCGAGATCGCCGATCTCCCCCGCTTCACCGGCCGGCCGCACAACGAGCTCGCCGCGCTCGTCCTCGACCTCGAGACGCGCCTCGCCGAGCACCACTGGGACCGGGTGTCGTGCCGCGACGCAGAGAAGACGTACAACAAGTTCGCCGCCGTCGAGCTCGACGAGCTCGCCGCCGGCTTCGACTTCGCCGCCTGGTGCGAGGGCGCCGGGATCACCGGCCTCGAGTACCTCGTCGTGTCGCAGCCGTCGTTCTTCGTCGGGATGGCGCAGGAGTGGGCGCGCACACCGCTCGACGACCTCAAGGCGTGGATGCAGTTCAGCATCGTCGAGGCCTATGCGGGCCTGCTCACCGAGGCCCTGTCGGAGGAGAACTTCGACTTCTACGGCCGCACCCTGTCCGGCACGCCCACCCAGCGGGAGCGCTGGAAGCGCGGCGTCGCCCTCGTCGAGAGCCTGCTCGGCGAGGCTGTGGGCAAGCTCTACGTGGCCAGGGAGTTCCCGCCGGAGTCCAAGCAGGCGATCACCGAGCTCGTCGACCGGCTCATCCGCGCCTACGAGTCCTCGATCTCCGAGCTCGACTGGATGGGCGAGGACACCCGTGAGCGCGCTCTGAAGAAGCTCGCCCGGTTCTCCCCGAAGGTCGGCTATCCGGACGTGTGGCGGGAGTACCCGGCGGAGATGGTCGCCGACGACCTCGTCGGCAACGTCCGGCGCGCCGCGCACGCCGAGCACGTGCGCCAGATCGGGCGGATCGGGCAGCCGATCGACCGCACCGAATGGCTGATGACGCCGCAGACGGTCAACGCCTACTACCACCCGGTGATGAACGAGATCGTGTTCCCCGCCGCCATCCTGCAGCCGCCCTTCTTCGACGCGCGCGGCTCCGATGCCGCGAACTACGGGGCGATCGGCGCGGTGATCGGCCACGAGATCGGACACGGGTTCGACGACCAGGGCTCGCGCTACGACGGCGACGGCAACCTCGTCGACTGGTGGACCGAGGACGATCGCGCCCGCTTCGAGGAGCGCACGGCGAGCCTCATCGACCAGTTCGACGTGCTCGTCCCCGAGGGCCTCGACGCCAAGCACCACGTCAACGGCGCGCTCACGGTCGGGGAGAACATCGGCGACCTCGGCGGCATGTCGATCGCGTGGAAGGCCCTGCAGCTGCTCGCCCGCGACGAGAACCGGGAGCTCACCGAGGAGGAGGGCCGCGAGTTCTTCTACGCCTGGGCCACCGCCTGGCGCTCGAAGTTCCGCAAGGAGGAGCGGATCCGCCGGATCGCGGTCGACCCGCACTCCCCGGAGGAGTTCCGGTGCAATCAGATCGTCGAGAACCTCGACGCCTTCGCCGAGGTGTTCGGCGTGCGCGAGGGCGACGGGATGCACCTCGCACCCGCGGACCGCGTGTCGATCTGGTGACCTGACCCGGCTGGCAGCTCGGAAGCGGCGGGACTGTGGTGGTTCCGGCGGAGTGTGGTGGCGTCGACGCTCATACTCTTCGTCGGAACCACCATTCTCCGCGCCCGGCCCGCGCGCCGCGGTGGCCTGCGCGCTTCGGCAACCCGACACCTCGGTGGATCCAGCACCTCGGCCCCGGGCCGGGCCGCGGGCCTCAGAAGTTCGGGTGGACGAGCCGGGCGAAGCGCTCGACGAGGTCGCGCCAGGTGATGGTGAACGACTCGTTGCGGGTCGCGGCGGGCGCCTCGTCGGCGAGCTTGTCGATCTCGATGTAGCCGATCCCGTCGGACCCCAGGGTGGAGATGTTCGCGCGGAACAGCCCGTCGTCGGCGATGTCCGCGCTCACCGCGAGCGGCAGCCGCCCGAGGTCCGCCGGCATCCCCTCGAAGGTCAGGCGCCCGGCGGTGAGCGTGTCGTGGGCCGCGGCGTGCGTGAGGTACTGGGCGGCCGAACCGCCGCCCACCACCGGCAGGCGGGTCGCCATGACGTCGATGAGGAGCTCGGTGATCTCCGCCCGCCGCTCGGCGCTGAGGTCATCGCCCTCGAACCCGCCGAACAGCACGACGGCGGCGAACCCGGCCAGCGGCGGCAGCACCTCGCCCTCGGCCACCTGCACGTGGGTGACCTCGAGGCCGTTCTCGTCGAAGCGGGCGAGGATCGACTCCACGCCGGGGGTCGGGCTCGTCTCGATGACGAGGACGGGCGTGTTGATGCCGGCCTCGCTCAGGGTCTGCGTGGGCCTGCGCTCCCCGGCCTCGACCGCGAGCGGGAGGATGTTCTCCGGCACCGGCGCCGGGCAGGTGGCGTACGGGGTGAAGGCGAAGGGGTCGTTGTACACCCGGTTGAAGTCGAGGATCACGGAGTTCCCGGCGTCGGGCAGCCCGATGTTGAGCGTCCGCCAGGTCGCCGTGGTCACGCCGTTGGTGTAGTCGTGGAACCGCACGGTGAGGCCCGACCCGGGGCAGCCGGTGGTCCGGAGCCGGTGGGTGTGCCCGGCGAGCTCGAACTCGACCTCGCCGGAGAGCTGCTCGTCGAGCTCGATCCCCGGCACCGCCGAGGCGATCCGGCGCGGCTCCGGCTGCGGGTACGGGGTGAACGCCGCGCGCACCACCCAGTCCTGGCTGACCGGGAAGGTCGGCACGTCGATGAAGCGCGAGAGCAGCGGCGCCTTGGAGTCGTGGCGGCGCAGGCCGATCGAGCCGTCGCGGTTGAGGAGCTCGTAGAGCACGTGGCCGACGAGGATCCAGTTGAGCGATTCCCCGGGGGCCACCCGGGCGGACATCCGGTCATCGGAGTCGACGCGCACCTCGGCCGCCGGGCCGGGCCGGCCCATGATCTCCAGGGCGTCCTTGCCGGGCCCCGCGCTGGTGCCCGGGGCGAGGGTGAAGTGCACCCATTCGCCGTCGCGCACGAAGGTGCCCGGTCCGCCCTCCCAGGCCGTCGTCTCGCCCTCGTCGAGCCAGGTCAGGCCCGTGAGGCTGAGCCAGCCGAACGGAGTGGCGAGAGCGGACAGGCGCGCATCATGCCATTCGTGCCATTCTGCGGTGTACTGGTCCACGCTCGTCCTCGTCTCGATGATCGCCTTGCTGTTCATAGTAGGGGATCGGCCGCGGGGGCGGGCAGGTCCTACGGCGTCGCGCCGGGTGGGGCGGGTGCGGGGGGCCGCGGCAGGGGCGGCGGAGACGCGCGCGGCGCAGCCGGCGGGTGAGGAGGACCTGGACCGCGCCGAGCACGAGGAGCAGGGTGAGGGAGGCGAACGACAGCCAGAACCCCTCGCGGTATCCGGCGACGTCGACGACGGCGCCGGTGAGCGCCGACGCCGCGGACTGGCCCACGACGACGCCGGTGGACATCATCGCCATGACGGTGGTCGTGCGCCCGAACGGGGCGACCTCCGAGGCGATCGAGTAGAGCGTGACGAGGCTCGGCCCGATCCCCGCGCCCATGACGAGGAGGGCGGGGACGAGCAGGCCGATGTCGCGGGTGAGCACGAACAGCACCGCGCCGGTGAGCGCGACGCCGGCGAACACGAGCCAGCGGGCGGTGAGGGTGAACCGTTCGGGCAGGAGCACGACGCCGAGCGCGCACACCGCCGAGCCGATGCCCATGATCCCGTAGAAGATGCCCGTCGCATCGGCCTGCCCGAACTCCTGCATGAAGCGGGTGAGCGAGGTGAGCGAGGACCCGAAGAACAGCCCGATCGCCGTCATCCCGGCCACCGGCAGGAGCACGACCGGCCGCCGCACCCACGCGATGGGGTCCGGGGGCCGCACGGTCTCCCCCGCCGAGGCGCCCGCCCGGTGGTCGCGGGCGTCGCGCAGGTGCCCCCGGGCGTAGCGCACGGAGGGGTGCACGGCGAAGGCGATGACGCCGAGCAGGGTGAGCGCGGCGGCGAACTCGAGCGGGACGACGACACCGAGCAGCACCGCGACGAACCCGGTGACGACGGGGCCGAAGACGAACACGAGCTCATCGGTCATCGACTCGTAGGACAGCACCGTCGAGGTCGCCTTGCGGGCCCGGTGCCCGGTGAACTCGGCGCGGATCGCGTGGAGCCAGCGGGTGCGGACCATCGAGGAGGCCTGCGGGGCGGTGAGCCCGATGAGGAGGCCGGCGCCGAGCACGAGGGCGATGGGCGCCTCGGCGCGCAGTGCGGCGGCGAGGCCGAACAGGGCGAGCGTGTTCGCGACCGCGGCGATGAGGAGGACGATGCGCTGGCCCCAGCGGTCGGCCGAGGCGCCGAGGACGGGCCCGGAGATCGCGGTGCCCACGCCGACGAGGGCGGCCGTGACCCCGGCGAGGGTGAAGGACTCCCGGGTCGAGGAGACAGCCGTCATGACGGCGACGACCGACATCGCGAAGGGCAGCTTGGCGATGAGCGCCAGGGGCAGGAAGCCCCAGCCGAACATGCGTCCGAGGGAGGTGAACACGATTGACTAGGCTACCGGCTATGAGGCTTACGACAGAATCAGCTCCCACCGCCGTCGCCGCCGACCTCGCGGAGTTCGTCACCGAGTCCCCCTCGTCCTTCCACGCCGCCGACGCCGCCCGCCGGCGGCTGACCGCGGCGGGCTTCACCGAGCTCGACGAGCGCGCGGAGTGGGATCTGCGTCCCGGCGGCAGGCACCTGGTGGTCCGCGACGGCGCGATCATCGCCTGGGTCATGCCCGGCGGGGCCGGGGGTGCCGGGGGTTCTGGCGTCGGGGGTGCCGGAGACGCCGCGGGCGCCGGCTCGGCCGAGTTGCCCGGGTTCGCCGTGCTCGGCGCGCACACCGATTCCCCGGCATTCAAGCTCAAGCCCCACCCGGACTTCACCGTCGAGGGGAACCTCCAGGTCGGGGTGGAGATCTACGGCGGCCCGCTGCTGAACTCGTGGCTCGACCGCGAGCTGTGCTTCGCCGGCCGGCTCGTCACCGTCGACGGGGCCGAGGTGCTCGCCCGGACCGGGCCGATCGGCCGCATCCCGCAGCTCGCCATCCACCTCGACCGGCAGGTCAACGACAAGCTCGCGCTCGACCGGCAGCGCCACGTCCAGCCGGTCATCGGCCTCGAGGCGCTCACCGGCGGCGCCGGCGAGGGGGCAGGCGTGCTCGGCGCGCTCGCCGCCTCGGCCGGGGTCGAGGCCGCCGATGTCGTGGCCTTCGACGTCGTGACGATCCCGGCCCAGGAGCCGGCACGGTTCGGTCTGCACGAGGAGTTCCTCGCCTCCCCGCGCCTCGACAACCTGTCCTCCGTGCACGCCGGGATCAGCGCGCTCGCGCTCGTCGAGCCGGCCGGGCTCGACTCGATCCCGCTCGTCGCGGCCTTCGACCACGAGGAGGTCGGCTCGGAGACCCGTTCGGGGGCGAGCGGACCGTTCCTCGCCGATGTCACCGAGCGGATCATCGCCGGCATCGTCGCCGGGGCTCGGGCCGGCGCCGGGCCGGGTGCCGGGGAGTCCGGTCCGGTGGGCGCCTCGGGTGCGGATGCCGCGGGCGGCAGTGGCATCCGGGAGGCGAGCGCCCCGGGTGCAGGGCGCGTGCGCGAGGCGTACCTGCGCGCGCTCGCCCGCTCGGTGTGCGTGTCGTCCGACGCCGGGCACGCGGTCCATCCGAACTACCCCGAGCGCCACGACCCGGTGAACCGGCCGCGGCTGGGCGGCGGGCCGCTGCTCAAGATCAACGCCCAGCAGCGCTACGCCACGGATGCCGTGGGCACCGCGCGGTGGGCGCGGGCGTGCGCGGCGGCGGGGGTGCACTACCAGGAGTTCGTGTCGAACAACGCGATGCCGTGCGGGTCGACGATCGGTCCGCTCACCGCGACGCGTCTGGGCATGACGACCGTCGACGCCGGGATCGCGCTGTGGAGCATGCACTCCGCGCGCGAGATGTGCGCGGTGTCCGACGTCCACGACCTGTTCCGCGTCGCGCACGCCTTCCTCAGCGGCCGCTGAGAGCCCGCGCGGGGCGGCTCTGCGGTGGGAGCGACGCTGCGCAGGGAGCGGTGCCGCGTGCCCGCCGGGGATGATCCCGGCTGGGCCCGGGGCGACGGAGGGCTGGGAACAGCGGCGGGTTCAGCGACGTGACTCCCGCTCCGCCTCCTCCTCGAGTCGGAGCCACTCCGGCTTCCACGCGCGGGGGATCCTGTAACTGAAGCTCCACCCGACGTTCAGCAGGACGACGACGGTGCCGAGGAACACCCAGTGCCAGAGCGGTTCCATGGGAGGCTGCACGGAGGTGAGAACGATTCCGTAGAGCGCGAGGACGGCGATCGCCGCCGCCTGCGGCACGATGGCGGCAGGAAGCCCCCAATAGGGACCCTGGAAATTTTTCAGCCTGGGCCTCACCCGCCGCCACCCCTCATAGAACCCGGAGTACGCGGCCCAGGTGAGGACGACCATCGCGGTCGGCGGCCCGGATCCGATGAGGGCGAGCAGCCCGATGAAGGCCGAGCCGTTCAGCGAGAATCCTTGAGGGCGCGCATGACGTCGTTCGCGGTGGGGTTGGCCAGCTGCGCATTGCGGGTGAGGACCACGGGGGTGGCGAGCGCGCCGTCCATGAGCGCGCGGACCTTCGCCGCGGCGGTCTCATCGCGGTCGACGTCGATGAACGCGAACCGCCCGTCGGTGTTGAAACGGCGCATGAGGGCGCGGCTGCGCGGGCAGTCGTCCTGCCACAGGACCACCGCGCGGCCCGGCGCCAGCAGGTCGTCCGACCAGGGCGTGTGCGGCTTCCGGTTGAGGACGAAGAATGCCAGCACGAAGGAGAGGATGCCGAGGACCACGAAGAGCCAGCCCAGGACGCTGCCCGGGTCCGTGGCGAGCCGGATCACACCGGATGCGGTGAAGAGCAGGGCGGCCGCGAGCTGCAGCAGGTTCGTCATGCGCATGGGGACAAGCCTACGGTCACGGCGGTTCGCGGCCGCCTGGGGGTGGCGCGCTCACGCAGATGCGACTGTTCTTTCTGTCGACAAGCGAATTCCCCTGCACACGACCGTCGATGCAGCTGATTCAGTCGCCGTGGGGAGAAAGAGCTGCATCGAGCGGCGGATCGGTCTCAGGGGACGGGATCGCCGAGCAGCTCGCGGAGGTCCTCGGGGGCGGAGTCGGGGAGGACCCGGCGGCCGACGACCGCAGTGGGCGTGAACCGGTTCCCGCGGTTGAGCTCGCGGACCCGGGTATCGGCGTCCTCATCCAGATGGATGTTGACCCAGGTGATCCACTCGTCACCGGCGAGGGCGCGGAGCAGGGTGTGGCAGTGGGGGCAGCCGTCCTTCCAATAGACGACCGCCGCCGAGGTGTCCTCGAGTTCGGGGGACCACGCCGTGTGCGGCCGAGGGCCGCTCATCCGGATCGCGAAGATCGCCAGTCCGGCCGCACCGGCGAGCAGACCGGCACCGGCGGCCGGCCGGTCGACGAGGAACGCCGCCGTCCCGGCGAGGGCCAGAACGGCGGCGAGGGTCCAGAGGAGCCGACGAGGGATGCGCACGGCACCAGGCTAGCCGGACCCGGCCCGGATCAGCGTCCGGCGGCGAGGATCCGGACGGCCTCGGCGGCGCGCGGCGCCTCGACCTCGACGGTGTACTCGGAGGCCTTGAGGGACTGGACCGAGCGGAAGCTGCGGGCCTTGCCGTTGATCGCGAAGGCGATGAGGCCGAAGATCAGACCCCAGACCGCGCCGAGCGCGATCGTGGAGAGGAGGACGGAGAAGAACCCGATCCCGGCGACGAAGAGGGCGAAGACGAGCCCGAGCAGCAGTCCGATCCAGGCACCGGAGAGCGCACCGAACCCGGCGGCCTTGCCCCAGGTCATGTTCCCGGTGACGTGCTCGACGGTGGTGAGGTCGTGCCCGACGATCCGCACCGTGCTCACCTCGAAGTCGGAATCCGCGAGGAGATCGACGGCGTTCTGGGCCGGCAGGTAGTCGTGGAAGCGGGCGACGATCTCACGGGGGACGGGCTGCACGGTCTGCCCGGTCGCAGGCGACTGCGCGAGGTGCGGGGCGGGGTCCTGTCCGGCAGCGGGGTGTCCTGCGGGAGTTCCGGTGTTCTCGGTCATGCTGTCCTTTCGGTCGAGGGCGCGGATGGTCGTCCGATCCGGCTGGGCGAGGCGAGCACCTCGGGGATTCCGATCGCGCACCGTCCGCGCTAGAATGATTTGATCATACCAACCAAATCTCCGGGAAAGCTGAGCACGATGCCCGAGTGCCCCCGCACCGCCGAGGTCCTCGCCTCGCTGCGTCATGCGCTGACCTCGATCGAGCGCTGGGGCAGCCGGCGCGCCACCTGGGAGCGCCTGAGCGGCGGTGCGGCCTCGCTCACCCGCACCGATGTGTGGCTGCTCGAACGCATCGCCGACTGCGGACCGGCCCGGATGTCCGCGCTCGCCCGCTGGCAGTCGGTGGATCGCTCGACGATCACCGCCCAGGTCAACCGCCTCGAGAGCAACGGACTCATCACCCGCGGCCCCGACCCCGCAGACCGGCGCGCCGTCCAGGTGGACCTCACCGCGGACGGGCACGCGGTGATGCGCGAGCACCGGTCGCGCCTCGCAACGACGATGGAGGACCTCACCGCCGCGTGGCCGGCGGCCGATGTCACCGAGTTCGGTCGACTCCTCTCCCGGTTCGCCCGCGCCCTCGACGACGATCTCGCCGACCGGGCCGACTGACACCGGACCCCACCCAGCCCGACGCACCGGTCCCACCCACGCGCACCCGATCCATCAGGTCGCCCTGCCGCCGGACGCACCACCCGCGTCATGACCCGACGTCATCCGATCCCGACCCCCGGAAACCGCTCTTCCCACACCCCTTGGAACCGGCCCGATCCCCGCTAGCATGAGGGCATGGAATCGGTTCGCTCACACCTCAACGAATACGTGACGACGGTGGGGAAGTCGCCGATCAGAGCCCTGTTCGAGCTCTCGTTCGACCCCACCCTCATCAGCTTCGCCGGCGGCAACCCCGCCTCCGAGCTGTTCGACGTCGAAGGACTGACGAAGTCCTTCACCCACATCATGGGGACCGCCGGTCAGCGGGCCCTCCAGTACGCCTCCACCGACGGGGAGCCCGAGATGCGTCAGGCCGCAGCGCTGCGGACCACGCAGATGGGAGTGCCGTCGACGGCCGCCCAGGTGCTCATCACCTCGGGCTCGCAGCAGGGGCTCGGCCTGCTGAGCCAGACGCTCGTGAATCCCGGCGACGTCGTGCTCGTCGAGAACCCGTCCTACGTGTCCGCGCTCCAGGCGTTCGGGCTCCAGGGGGCGGAGTTCAAGCCGATCGACACCGACGAGGGCGGGGTCGTGCCCGAGGCGCTCGACGCGGCGATCCGGCAGTGGAAGCCCAAGGCCGTCTACATGATCCCGACGTTCCAGAACCCGACGGGCGTGACGATGCCGGAGTCCCGCCGCCGCGCGATCGCGGACATCATCGCCGCCCAGGACACCTGGCTCATCGAGGACGATCCGTACTCCGAGCTCCGCTACACCGACGAGCAGCAGATCCCGATCAGCGCGGACCCGCGGCTCGACGACCGCGCATTCCTCCTCAACACGCTGTCGAAGGTGCTGTCACCCGGGTTGCGGGTGGGCTGGATCCGGGGGCCGGAGGAGATCCTCGAGCGGATCAGCGTCGCCAAGCAGGCCAATGCCCTGCAGACCTCGACGGTGGACCAGCTCGTCGCCGCACACTACCTCGAGAGCAACAACCTCCAGGCGAAGCTCGACCCGGTGAGGGCGGAGTACGCCCGCCGGCGCGATGCGATGCTCACCGGGCTCCGCGAGGTCCTGCCCCCGGGCTCCGCGCTGACCGAACCGGAGGGCGGCATGTTCGTCTGGGCGCGTCTGACGGAGGGCTTCGACGCCTCCGCGCTCGTGTACGACGCGATCAAGGCCGGCACGATGTTCGTCCCGGGCGCCCCGTTCTATGTCGCCGACCCGGACCCGCGCACCCTCCGGTTCTCCTTCGTGTCGAACACCCCCGAGGTCACCCATGAGGGGCTCGCCCGCCTGGCGCCGGTGTTCGCCGGTGCCTGAACGGCCCGATCCCGAGCCCGAGGTGCGGGCCGGGTCCCCGGGTCCGAGCGCCGAGGTGCCGGCCGGGGACCCCGACCCGCGCGCGACCTCGGCCGCCGGCGACTGGCTCAACGTGCCGAACGCGATCAGCGTGGTGCGCCTCGTCGTCCTCGTGCCGGTGGTGATCTGGCTCATGAGCATGCCGGAGCACCGGATCGCGGCGACGATCGCGCTCGCGGTGTTCGGTGCCACCGACTGGATCGACGGCTTCTGGGCGCGACGCTTCGGGCAGGTCACGCGGGTCGGTGAGATCCTCGACCCCGTCGCCGACCGGCTGGGCATCACCCTCATCTGTGTGGCGATGACGTGGTTCGGCATCCTGCCGCTGTGGATGCTCGCCGTCATCGTGCTCACCGACGTGTTCCTCGGGATCGTCGGCACCGTCCGCCTCGATGCGACCGCGACCTCGCACGTGAGCTGGCTGGGGAAGGGGCGGACCGCGCTCATCATGACCGGGCTGCCGGTCCTCCTCCTGTCGACCGCGAGCCAGCTGCCGGACACACCGCTCCACCAGGTCGGCACGTTCCTGCTGTCGGCGGGTGTGGTGCTCCACCTCGCGGCCGGCGTCGACTACGCCATCCGCCTCATCCGCACCCCCCGGAGCCGCACAGCTTCCCGAAGCTGACTCACTCCCCGGGGCCGCACACCCGCCCCACATGCGCGGTCTGCCCATCGACCTGCCACATGTGCTCGATCAGCACGTCGACCTGTCACGTGCGCTCGAGAATCCCCGCTGAGATCGAGCCGGAGTGACAGGTCGACGGAAGGGCGCGAGCATACCTGACGGCTCGATGGCTCAGCGCAGCCGCCGCTGATCGTCTCTCACCGGTGCAGTGCTGGCTGCGCGGCCCCGCCCTGCGCCTCGACCGTGAGCTTCTGCACCTGCCCGAAGGGGTTGAGCTCGAGAGCGACCGTGCGGGTTGCATCTGGTCCATGCACCGTCCAGCGCGCCCGGGTGGGGCTCCGCCACACCACATCCGGCACCCCCGCCGAGGCGCCCTCTCCGGCACCGTGCCTATGCTGGGTCGCCGTGTCCGGCACGGCCGGGGGATCCCCCGCTGCATCGGCGGTGCCTGAGCCGGATCCGGCTGAGTCGGATCCACCCGCCTCCGGACCGCCCACCTCGGCGCCGGCCTCGCCCGTGGCGGCGAGCACGGCGTCGAGGACCGCGCGCCGCTCCGCCCGCGGCACGTCCAGGTCCATGTTCGGGCTGAACAGCGCATCCGCCTCGGCGTCGTCCCAGGTCCGGAGGAGCCGCTCGATCCGCTCCGCGACTCGGCGGGACTCCGCGGCGACCGGCAGCTCGATGCCGAGACGCTCGACGAGCGGCTCGCTCGACGGCGTCGGCCGCTCGCCCGTGGGTGCCGCCGTCCGCTGCTCCTCGGCCTCGGCGGTCACCGCCGGCTCGACGTTCTCCCCCGTCACGGCACCGGCTTCGGCTGCGGCGGACACCGCTGCCCCCGGCCGCCCGGCAGGGTCGCGGTCGCAGCCGAGTGCGGTGACGCACGCCTCGGCGGCGCCGGTGGCGATCGTGCGGGCCGGGAAGTACGTGATATCGCCGAACACGATGACGGCGGAGCGCGTGGCCGGGTGCCAGCGCATGTGCGAGCCGAAGCCGGGGTACCCGCCGGAGTGGTGGACGAACTCGCCGAACACCGGGTCGGTCGAGGAGTGGAGGCCGCAGCCGTAGGAGTTCGCCGACGGCCCCCCGGCGGAGGCATCGATCCCGATGAAGCGCTGCGGCTGCTGGATGTCGCGCAGGGCGCGCGCCCACGGGTCGGACCCCGCTCCATCTCCGGGCCCCTCCGCACGGCCTGCGGCGGTCACGGGCGCGCTCGCATCGAGCAGCCTGCCGATCCAGGCCGCGATGTCCGGCACCGTCGACCACAGTCCGCCGATCGCGGAGAAGGCGCCGGGCCGCGTCGGGACGAGATCCTCGAGGCCGCCGTCCGCAGTCCGCCGGAACCCGGGCACGACCGCCGCTGGAGGGAGCGCGGCGACGTCGAACCCGGAAGACTCCAGGCCCAGCGGCCCGAGGATCTCCTCGGCGACGACCTCGGTGTAGGGCCGGCCGGTCGCCTTCTCGATGACCCGCCCGAGCAGCGCGTACCCGAGGTTCGAGTACTCGTACCCGGTGCCGGCGGCGAACCGCCGTAGCGGCGACCGGGTGACGAGCTCGCTGAATTCTGCTGCGGTCATCGCCTCGAGCCGGTCCGCCCAGGGGTCGTCGGTGGGCAGGCCGCCGGCCATGGTGAGCGCGTCGCGGACGGTGATCGCCCGGATCGGGGCACTCGCCTCCGGCACGAACTCGGCAATCGGATCGTCGAGGTCGAGGCGCCGGTGGGCGGGGATCGCCCCGTACCGGATCCCCAGCACCGCGGCCGCGGTGAAGGACTTCGTCATCGAGGCGATGCGGAACGCCCGGTCGAGGTTCTCACCGTCGACCAGCCGGCCGTCGAGCACGAGGCCCCAGGCGACCTCGGGCGCCGGATGCGCGGCGAACGCCTCGGCGAGGTGGGCGCGCACGGCGGCGCGCGCCCGCGCCTCGGTACCGGCTCCCGTGCCGGTACCGGGCACGGCGCCGGCCGCCTCGGCTGCGGTCAGGCCCTCCCCCGCGTTCACTCCGACTCCCGTCGCTGCGCCTCGACCTCGTGGCGGTGGAGGTGCTCGTAGGAGTCGCCGAGCAGCGCGCGGAGCGCCTCGGTGCGCGGCTTGGCGCGGGACACGGCGTAGAGGACGATGCCGAGCACCATCCACACGCCGAGGATGATGTACTCCGCCGGCCACACGAGCGAGGCGCCGGTGCCGGGCACGATCGCCCAGACGATGACGAGCAGCGCGCCGATCGCGCCGACCGCGGGCAGGAACCACAGGCGCGACACGTAGGGGCGCTCGAGCTCGGGATAGCGGCGCGGCAGGAGGTACTTCGCGATCACGACCATGCACCACACGATGCCGAGGTACACGCCGCCGGTGTCGAGGAACCACACGACCGCGCCCGGGCCCAGCCAGCCGAGGCCCAGGGTGACGGCGGCGGTGAAGATCAGGCTGATGTGCGGGATGCGGCGCTTCGGATGGATCGCGGCGAGCTGCGCGGGCAGGAGGTTCGCCCGGCCCATCGCGACGAGGATCCGCGAGCTCGCGACGAACAGGCCGAGGAAGCTCGTGAGCAGGCCGAGGAAGGCGATGAGGTACGCGCCGATCCCGAGCAGCGGGAAGCCGGCGGCGTCGAAGGCGGAGACCGTGCCGAGGTCCATAGCGGCGATCTCCTCCCATGGGTGCACCCAGGCGGTGGCGGCGAGCACGAGGCAGTAGAAGCCGCCGGCGCCGAGCACGGTGATGACGACCGTGCGGCCGATCTTTCGGGCGGAGATCCGGGCGTCCTCGGCGAGCACCGCGACGAGGCCGAAGCCGGCGAGGAAGGTCATGCTCGGGACCACGAAGCGCAGCGTGTCGGCGATCGCCGAGTTCTCCGGGTGGTAGGCGGGGAAGAAGTTGTCCGGCGAGCCGGTGGTGAAGCCGACGACGACGAGCGCGGCGCCGATGACGATGATCGCGACGAACAGCGCGAGCTGCACCTGCGCCCCGACCTCGATGCCGAACCAGTTGAGCGCGAAGAACAGCACGGTGAGCACGACGCCGACGAGGAGGACGGGGAGGTACACCGTCTCCCCGTTGATCGTGTAGAGCGGGATCGTGTTGAACACGGGGAAGAAGTTGCCGAGCAGGTACCCGAACGCGGTGACGTAGAACGCGAGCGAGGACACGTAGGCGCCGAGCAGCATCCAGCCGGTGAAGAACGCCGGCCCGCGGCCCATCGAGGTGTAGGAGTAGACGACCTCGCCGCCGGCGCGCGGGAACGCGGTCGTGAGCTCCGAGTAGGCGAGCGCCACGCAGGTCGCGAGCAGCACGCCGATCGCCAGGCCGAACACCACGCCGCCGGAGCCGTAGGAGTCGAACAGCGTCGAGTTCGTGTAGATCCAGCTCGACCCCACCACTCCGGCGACCCCGAAGGCGAGGAGCTGGAACACTCCCAGGGATTTCTTCAACTCGGCCACGTGCGTTCTCCTCGCTCTGCGGTCGGCCCGCGCACCGCACCCGAGGCGCCCCGCGGCGCCGGTGCCCGCGCCAGCTCGACCTGTCTCACCAGGACGATCGTCCTGCTCGGGTCTCGATCTTCAAAGGCTTGCCCAACATACCTTTGAGTGACCCGGAGCACAAGCCCCGGGGTGAAGCATAGACTTCTGCGCATGACTGCTGTTGCGTGCTACCAGGCCACCGCCCCCGACCAGCCCCTGACCAAGGGCACCCTCGACCGCCGCGAGCTGCGGGCCGACGACGTGATGATCGAGATCGAGTTCGCCGGGATCTGCCACTCCGACATCCACACGGTGCGCGACGAGTGGGGCGGCTGCCGCTACCCGATGACGCCCGGCCACGAGATCGTCGGCCGGATCTCCGCGCTCGGCTCCGCGGTCACCGACTTCGCGCTCGGCGACCGGGTGGGTGTGGGCTGCCTCGTCGACTCCTGCGGCGAGTGCGCGCAGTGCGCGGCGGGCAACGAGCACTACTGCGAGACCGGCTCCGTGGGCACGTACAACAGCACCGACCGGGTCGACGGCTCGGTGACGCAGGGCGGCTATGCCACCCACATCCCCGTCAGTCGCCGCTTCCTCATCCGCATCCCCGAGTCCCTCGACCCGGCCGCGGCGACCCCGCTGCTGTGCGCCGGCATCACCACCTACTCGCCGCTGCGCAAGTGGCAGGCCGGGCCCGGCTCGCACGTCGCCGTCGTCGGCCTCGGCGGGCTCGGGCACGTCGCGGTCAAGCTCGCCGCGGCGATGGGCGCCCGGGTGACGGTGTTCTCGCACTCACTGGCGAAGGAGGACGACGGCCGCCGGTTCGGTGCAGCGGACTACGTCTCCACCGCCGAGGACGGCTTCCACCGCGCCCACCGGGGCGAGTTCGACCTCATCCTCAACACCGTCTCCGTCCCGCTCGACACCGACACCTACCTCAAGATGCTCCGCCCCGAGGGCGCCTTCGTCCTCCTCGGCCTGCCGCCGGCGCCCCTGTCGGTGCAGCCGGGACTGCTCATCGGCGGTCGGCACACGGTCGCCGGCTCGAACATCGGCGGCATCCGCGAGACGCAGGAGATGATCGACTTCTGCGCCGAGCACGGGATCACCGCGGAGATCGAGCTCATCGACGCGGACGCCATCAACGACGCCTACGACCGGGTGGTCGACTCCGCCGTGCGCTACCGGTTCGTCATCGACGCCAAGACCTTCTGAGCCGCTGACGAGGAGAGCGACGGAGCGCGACCGCGCACGCCGAGGCGCCGGAGCACGCTCGGCTGCTCATCCGCGCTCCGCAGCCCCCGCGGTCTCCCGGCGTGAGGCATCGTCTTGCTCGGCGGTCGGCGCGAGGTTCTGCGGATCGAGCTCGGTCCGGCGCAGCAGCTGCGCGTTGAGGGCGACGATGATCGTCGAGAGCGACATGAGGATCGCACCGACGGCCGGGGAGAGCACGAAGCCGAGGGGCGCGAGGACACCGGCGGCGAGCGGGACGGCGAGCACGTTGTAGCCGGCGGCCCACACGAGGTTCTGCATCATCTTCCGGTAGCTCGCGCGGGACAGATCGATCATCGAGAGCACGGCCCGCGGGTCGTTGCCCGCGAGCACCACGCCCGCGGACTCCATCGCGACGTCGGTTCCGGCACCGATCGCGATCCCGACGTCGGCGCGGGCGAGCGCCGGCGCATCATTGACCCCGTCGCCGACCATGGCGACGGACCGCCCCCGGCCCTGGAGATCCGCCACTGCGGAATCCTTGTCGTGCGGGAGGACGTCGGCGAACACCTCGTCGATGCCGAGTTCCCGGCCGACGGCCTCGGCGACCTGTCGGGCGTCGCCGGTGATGAGCGCGACCTGGACCCCACGGTCCCGGAGCGCCTTCACCGCGGCCTGCGATTCGGGCCGGACGGCGTCCTCGAGGGCGACGGCGCCGATGACGCGGTCGTCGGCGATGACGTGGACGATGCTCGCTCCGCGCCCGGTCCACTCCTCGATCCGGTCGGCGAGCTCCGACGGCGACTCGAGTGACATCTCCTCGAGCAGGTTCGGTCCCCCGACCGCGACCTCGGTCCCGTCGACCTGGGCACGGACCCCGCGCCCTGCAGCCGACGAGAAGTCGCTCCCGGTCAGCGGGAGCCCGGCGGCATCGTCGTATTCGGCGGCCGCGGCGGTGATGGCGCGGGCGACCGGGTGCTCGCTGCGCGCCTCGGCCGCGGCGGCCAGGGCGAGGACCCGCCCGTCGTCGAGGCCGTCGACGGAGGCGACCGCCGCCACGGTGTGCGCACCCCGGGTCAGGGTGCCGGTCTTGTCGAACAGCACGGTGTCGATCGACCGCATCCGCTCGAGGGCGATCCGGTCCTTGATGAGCACCCCGGCGCTCGCGGCGCGCTCGGTCGAGATCGCGATGACGAGCGGGATGGCGAGGCCGAGGGCGTGCGGGCAGGCGATGACGAGCACGGTGACCGTGCGGACGACCGCCTCGTCCGGGAAGCCGATGAGCAGCCAGACGAGGAAGGTGATGATCCCGGCGCCGAGCGCGAACCAGAACAGCAGCGCGGCCGCCCGGTCGGCGAGCGCCTGGGCGCGGGAGGAGGAGTCCTGCGCCTCGGAGACGAGCCGCTGGATCCCGGCGAGCGCGGTGTCGTCCCCGGTCGCCTCGACTTCGATGCGCACGGAGTCGTCGACCGCGACGGTGCCGGCGACGACGGTGTCCCCCGCGGCGCGCGGCACGGTCCTGGATTCTCCGGTGATCATCGATTCATCGAACTCGGCATGGCCGTCGACGATCCGGCCGTCGGCCGGGACGCGCCCACCGGAGCGCACGAGGACAATGTCACCGGCGGCGAGCTCGGCGACGGACACGGTGACGGTCCCGCCGTCGACGACCTTCTCGGCGTCGTCGGGCAGGAGCTCGGCGAGCGCATCGAGTGCGCCCGATGCCGCCCCGAGTGCCCGCATCTCCATCCAGTGGCCGAGCAGCATGATGACGACGAGCAGGGCGAGCTCCCACCAGAAGTCGAGCTGGAAGCCGCCGACCCCGAGGCTGGTGATCCACGAGGCGACGAAGGCGACGGTGATCGCCATCGCGATGAGGAGCATCATCCCGGGCCTGCGGGACCGGAGCTCGGAGATCCCGCCGGTCAGGAAGGGCATCCCGCCGTAGAGATAGATCACCGTGCCGAGCACCGGGGCGACCCAGTGGGCACCGGGGAACTCGGGCACGGACAGGCCGAAGAACCCGACGAACATCGGGCTGAAGGCCATGACGGGGAGAGCCAGCACCAGGCTCAGCCAGAACCGGGTCCTGAACATGGCGGCGTGATCCCCGTGTCCACCGCCGTGGCCCGAGTGGCCGCCGTGGTCCGAATGGCCGGAGTGATCGCTGTGACCGGGCTGGCCGTGGCCGGAATGGCCGCGACTGGGATGGCCGTGACGGTCGGAATGCTCCTCGTGCGCGGCGTGGGCGTCCTGGTGACGGGCGTCCGAAGAACTCATGTGAACTCCTCGATCGTGTCGGGTGGCTTCGCCCTTCGATCTTATACCCCCTAGGGGTATTGTGAACAGGGGGCTCCACAGTTCCGTCGGTCACGGTGCGCGCCCCGCGCCTGCAACAATCGGGGTGGAGCCGGAGAACGCATCCGCTCGCCACCCACCGCCGCAGAGGAGCACACCGACGTGCCGAACCCCGCCCTTTCCGAACCGATCCGCACCACCGACTACCACACGGCCGGGGAGCCGTTCCGGATCGTCACGGAGACCCCGCCCCTCTCCGCCCCCACCGTCGCGGACAAGCGGCTCGAGGCGATGGCGGACCCCGCGGTCGACGGGCTGCGCCGGCTGCTGTGCTCGGAGCCGCGGGGACATGCCGACATGTACGGCGGCTTCATCACCGCACCCGATGATCCGGGCGCGCACTTCGGCGTGCTGTTCTGGCACGCGGACGGGTTCTCGACCGCTTGCGGGCACGGGACGATCGCGCTCGGGACCTGGGCGGTGGAGACCGGCCGGGTGCCCGTGGAAGCGGGCGGCACCACCGACGTCGTCATCGATGTCCCGTCCGGCCGGGTCGCCGCCCGGGTGAGCACCGATGTCGAGGGGCGGGTCGCCTCGGCGGCATTCGTCAACGTGCCGAGCGTCCACCTCCACTCCGGCGTCGAGGTGCACACGGGTGCCGGCACGGTGCCGGTGTCGATCAGCAGCAGCGGCGCGCTCTATGCGAGCGTCGACGCGACCGCGTTCGGGCTCCTCGTGGTCCCCGAGAACCTGCCCGAGTCCATCGCACTCGGCCGGGAGATCAAGGCCGCGCTCGACGGCACGGAGTTCGCTCAGCACCCGGAGGACGCGCGGCTCAGCGGCATCTACGGGGTGATCTTCGTCGAGCACCTGGGGTTCGAAGACGACGGCAGCCCGGTGCAGCGCAACGTCACGGTGTTCGCCGACGGCCAGGTGGACCGCTCGCCGTGCGGCTCGGGGACCGCGGCACGGATGGCGACCCTCGCCGCCGAGGGCGTGCTCCGCCCAGGCACCCGGCTCGTCCACGAATCGATCGTCGGCACGCGGTTCGTCGGCCGCATCCTCGAGCAGACGCACGCGCACGGGTTCGAGGCGATCGTGCCCGAGATCACCGGCAGCGCCCACCGGACCGGGGAGCACACCTTCACCGTCGACCCCGCCGACCCCCTGGTCCCCGGCTTCACCCTCCGCTGAGGCCGGTGCCGGGGACGAGCCGGAGGGTTGGTGCCGGGCGGCCCGCACCTCGGCCCCGGCTATCCCAGCCGTTCCGGCGCCACTTCAGTGCGGTTCGTCGGCTTCGGGGGCACTTCAGTGCGGATACTCACCGGTATCCGCACTGCAGTGACCCGGGAAGACCCCGATTCCGGGCTCGATCGGCTGCGCTGCGCTCAGTGTGCCCGTTCCTCAGCAGCGAAGGCCCGCACGCCGTGCCGCTGGGCGTGGAGGGCGGCGAGCCCGGTGCCGAGGAGCGCGAGCCCGCTGGCGATGACGGTGACGAGGACGTACCCGAGGCTGTCGGCGAGCCAGGTCATGAGCGCCCCGGACACGTAGCTGAAGAGGATCGCGGTCGAGGCGAGCAGGGTGAAGTCGACGCCGGCGGATTCGACCCGCGAGTAGTCCATGTTCACCGTGTACACGACGGTCGATGCCGCCGCCATCGCCGCGACGTACAGGCACACCCCGGCGACCACGGCCAGCCGGGAACCGTCCCCGCCCATGAGCGGCAGCAGGCCGAGGGTCGCAGCGGCGGCGGCGATTCCGGTGGCGAGGATCATGGTGCGGCGGCCGAACCGGGCGAGGAGCCACCCGCTGCCGAGCGAGGCGGCGATCGCGGGGAAGCCGAGCACGATCCCCATGAGCACGCCGATCGCGGTGAGCGACCAGCCGGCGTCGACGAGCGCGACGGTGAGCAGGCCGTAGGCCGCGGTCACCCCACAGAGGAAGGCGGGCATCGCCGCGAGCGCCCAGAAGCGGCAGCCCGACTGGGCGAAGAGCGAGCGCATCGCCCGCACGGAGGCGCGCAGACCGTGGGCGGCGCCGGCGAACCCGGCCGGCGCCTCGGCGGAGTGCGGGTGGGAGCTCGCCGAACGGGGCTGGACCCCGGCCGCCTGTGGCAGAGGCTCCGCGAACCGGAGCACGAGGACGAGCGGGAGGAGGGTGAGCACGGTGAGCGTGACGACCGCGGCCGTCCAGCCGATCGCGTCGTACATGACGACGACGAGCCCGCCGCCGAGGATGTTGCCGAGCCACGACCCCGCCCCGGCGAGTCCGTTGGCGACCCCGCGGTGGCGGGCGTCGACGATCCGCACGGCGAGGGCGTCTGCGGCGATGTCCTGGGTGGCGCTGAGGAATGCGTACGCGCCGATGATGAGTCCGAGCGCCCCGAGCTGCGTGGCGGGCTCGCGGATGAGGAGCAGTGCGAGGACGCTGAGC
Source organism: Brevibacterium sp. CS2 (assembly GCF_005280295.1). Lineage (GTDB taxonomy): Bacteria > Actinomycetota > Actinomycetes > Actinomycetales > Brevibacteriaceae > Brevibacterium > Brevibacterium pityocampae. The sequence goes on from NZ_CP040020.1 coordinate 602,111, forward strand.
GCGAGCAGCGGCTGGACGACGAGGATCCAGTTCCGGTAGTGCCCCGTGCGGGTGCGTCCGACAGCGTCGACGAGCGGCGCCCAGAGGAACTTGAGCGCCCACACCGCGCCGATGAGCTGGAACGCGGCGAGCTGCGCGAGCTCGATCCCCTGCCGCCGCAGGATCGCGACGAGGCCGAAGTAGATGAATCCGACACCGACGTACTGGGCGGTGTAGAGGCTGCCGAGGAGCGGGACGCTCGTGCGCAGCGGCGGGATGGGGAGGCCGCCGGCCGCGGTCGGCGCGGCGGACGGGGCATGCATGGTCATGCGGTAAGGCTAACTTCATTTGAGCATGTTCGTGTAACCTAATTTCCGGAAACCCGATCCTGGGTGCCGCCGAACACAGAGGAGCCCACCGCGATGACACCCCCGCCGAGGACCGTGAGCTCGACGCTCCTGTCTGCAGCGACCGCGGTCTACGGCCGCTTCATGGCGATCGCCCCGCCGCGCGAGGAGTACGTCCTCCACCGGCTCACCGTCACGGCGAACGTCGAGGTCGCCCCGCGCGTCCGACGGATCACCCTGGCCGCGGAGTCGCTGCGCACCTTCGTCCCCGTCGGACCCGACGAGTACTTCGCACTCATCCTGCCGCGCCCCGGGGTCGCGCTCGCGCTGCCGGCTCCCGAGGTCCTCCAGGTCGCCCGCGCAGTCCGCGACTTCCCGGAAGACATCCGACCCGACGTCCGCTGCTACACCGTGCGGCGGCACCGGCCGGGGCGCGGGGAGATCGACGTCGACGTCGTCACGCACGGGGACGCAGGCCCGGGGTCGGCCTGGGCACTGCGGGCGCGTCCCGGGGACGAGGTCGGTCTCAAGGAGGGCTCGGCGGGGTACCGCCGTCCCGCCGAGGGTCCCCAGCTGCTCGCCGCGGACGAGACCGCGCTGCCGGCGCTGGCCCACATCGCCGAGGAGCTGGCCGGCACACCCGACGCCGCGCGGGTCCGCGCCTTCGTCGAGGTCGACAGCATGGACTCCGTCGCCGACCGGCCGGAGTCGATCGACATCACCTGGGTGGTGCGCGGGTCCGCACGACCCGGCGATCTGCTCGCGGACGCCATCTCCGAAGCGCTCGCGACGGGAGCGGACCCCGGCACGGAGCCGGGTGCGAGATCAGGTGAGGGCAGCACGGCGGGCGCCCCGGACTTCACGAGCGCGTGGCTGTGCGGTGAGGGCGGCGGGGTCGCGCGGATCCGCAGGCTGCTGCTCACGCGCACGGCGCTCACCCGCCGCTCGGTGTTCTCCAAGGGCTATTGGCAGGCCGGCCGGCCCACCGAGTGATGCCGGCCCGCACCTCGACCCCGGCTATCCCAGCCGTTCCGGCGCCACCTCAGTGCGGTTCGTCGGTTCCGGGTGCACTGCAGTGCGGATACTCACCGGTATCCGCACTGCAGTGCACCGGGAGCGGCCAGGCGCCCCCCGCTCAGCACTCGACGACGTTGACGGCGAGCCCGCCGAGCGCGGTCTCCTTGTACTTGTCGCTCATGTCCGCCCCGGTCGCTCGCATCGTCGCGATGACCTCGTCGAGCGACACCCGGTGCTCGCCATCGCCCCACAGCGCCATCTTCGCGGCGTTGATCGCCTTGCCCGAGGCGATCGCATTGCGCTCGATGCACGGCACCTGGACGAGCCCGGCGATCGGGTCGCAGGTCAGGCCGAGGTTGTGCTCCATCGCGATCTCCGCGGCGTTCTCCACCTGCTGCACCGAGCAGCCGAGCACCTCGGCGAGACCGCCGGCGGCCATCGACGAGGCGGATCCGACCTCACCCTGGCAGCCGACCTCGGCCCCGGAGATCGAGGCGCGCTCCTTGTAGAGCACGCCGATCGCACCGGCGGTGAGGAGGAAGCGGACGATCGCGTCGGCGCGCGCCGCCTGTCCGCCCTCGACGACCTCGGTGACGTAGTTGAGCGCGTAGTAGAGGACGGCGGGGATGATCCCGGCCGCCCCGTTCGTCGGCGCGGTGACCACGCGGCCGCCCGAGGCGTTCTCCTCGTTGACGGCGAGCGCGATGAGGTTGACCCACTCCTGGTAGTACTTGGGGTTCTTGCCCGGATCCTCGGCCTTGAGCCGGAGGAACCAATCGTGGGCGCGACGGCGCACCTTGAGCCCGCCGGGCAGGTAGCCGGAGCGGTCGAGCGAGTTCATCGTGCACCGGTCCATCACCGAGTAGATGTGGAGCAGCCCGCGCCGGATCTCGTCCTCGTCCCGGCTCGCCTTCTCGTTGGCGAGCATGACCTCCCAGATCCGCAGGTCCTCGCGGCGGCAGATCTCGAGGAGCTCCGCGGCGGTCTCGAACGGGAACGGCACGCCTCCCGCCTCACCGGATCCCGCCTCACCGGATCCCGCCTCACCCGATCCCGCGGCCGAGGTGCCCGCCGGGCTCGTGCCATCGGCCGACTGGGCCATGGCGGACGGATCGGAAGCGCTGTCCCCGCCCCGAGCATCGGCTCCGGCCCCGGCCTCGCCACCCGCCGCGAGCGCGGCGTCCTCGGTGGCGGACACGACGAAGCCGCCGCCCACGGAGTAGTAGGTCTCGTGGGCGATCTCCTCGCCGCCGGCGTCGAGCGCGCGGAGCTCGAGCGCATTGGGATGGCGCTCGAGGATCGTCAGCGGGCGCTGCCGCAGGTCGTCGATCCCGAAGGCGATCTCCTTCGCATCGGCCAGCCGGATGCACCCGGTGCTGCGCATCCTCTCGGTGCGCTCGACGATCTCATCGGACTCGACGAGATCCGACTGCACCCCTTCGAGGCCGAGCAGGATCGCGTCGAAGGTGCCGTGGCCGCGGCCGGTCGCGGCGAGCGAGCCGAAGACGTCGACCTCGAGGGAGGCCACCTCATCGACCCGCTCGCCGATGAGCTCGGCGAAGCTCGCGGCCGCCCGCATCGGCCCCACGGTGTGGGAGCTCGACGGGCCGATGCCGACGGTGAAGAGGTCGAAGACGCTGATCGTCATGGGACGGCCCCGGATCAGGTGGTGGCTTCGGCGTAGGCGGCGGCGTCCATGAGCTCGCCGGCCGCGGACACGGCCACCTCGAACAGCCAGCCCTCGCCATAGGGGTCGGAGTTGATGATGCCGGGGTCGTCGGAGGCGGCCTCGTTGACCGCGACGACCTCACCGGTCACCGGCGAGTAGAGGTCGGAGACCGACTTCGTCGACTCGACCTCGCCGCAGGTCTCACCGGCGGTGATCGTGTCGCCCACGGCGGGCAGGTCGACGAACACGATCTCGCCGAGCTCGTCGGCGGCGACGGCGGTGATGCCGACCTTGACGGTGGAGCCGGTGACGGCGTCGGCGCTCGCGTTCACCCACTCGTGCTCGGCGGAGTAGGAGAAGTCCTGCGGGAGCTCGGGCAGATCTGCCATGGTGTGTCCTTTCGTGGATGCCGAGGCGGTCTCGGCGGTGCGATTGCGATGGGTGCGGGTGCCGACCGTCGGATGCCGCCGGCGAGCCGGTGACATCCGGCGACCCGGCCGGCCCGCGGACGGGCCGGCCGGTGCGTCAGTCCTGCTGGCGGGAGTAGAACGGCAGGGCGATGACGGTGAAATCGTGCGCCTTGCCGCGGATGTCGACGCTCACCGCGGTGCCCGGCTCCGCGGCGACGGAGTCGAGGTAGGCCAGCGCGATCGGGTGGCCGAGCGTCGGCGAGGGCTGGCCCGAGGTCACGGTCCCCACCTCCTTCCCGTCGACGGAGACGGCGGACCCGGCGCGCGCCGCCCGGCGGCCCTCGGAGGTGAGTCCGGCGAGCACGCGGGCGGGTTCCGTTCCGGCGAGCTGTTCGAGCGCCGCCCGGGCCCAGAACTCGCTCTTGTTCTTCAGCGCGGCGGTGACCATCCGGCCCAGGCCGGCGTCGATGGGCGTGGTCTGCCGGCTGAGCTCGTTGCCGTACAGCGGCATCCCGGCCTCGAGGCGCAGCGAATCGCGGGCGGCGAGCCCGGCGGGCACGAGGCCGTGGCCCTCCCCAGCGGCGGTGAGCGCCTCCCACAGGCTGACGGCCTGCGGGTTCGGCAGGTAGAGCTCGAAGCCGTCCTCCCCGGTGTAGCCGGTGCGGGCGAGCATGACGTCGATGCCGGACACGGTGAGCGGCGCCCACGCGTAGTACTTCAGGTCCTCGATGCCGGCTCGGGCACCGGCGTCGTCCTGGGTGGCGAGCAGGATCGCCTCGGCGGCCGGCCCCTGCACCGCGATGAGCGCGGTGTCGCCCGACTCGTCGCGGACCTCGAGGTCGACCGGCCCCGCGTCCGCGGTGCCTGCGCTCGGAACTGCTCGGCGCGCTCGGCGAGCGCGGCCGCGACGGCCGGGGTGTTCGAGGCGTTGGGCACGACGAGGTACTCCTCGTCGGCCATCCGGTAGGTGATGAGGTCGTCGATGATGCCGGCGGACTCGTCGACGATGACGCCGTACTTCGCCTTGCCGACCTTCATCGTCGAGTACGTCGCGAGCAGCGCGAAGTCGAGGAACGCCGCGGCGTCTGCGCCGGTCACCCGCACCTCGCCCATGTGGGAGAGGTCGAAGATCCCGGCCGCGTCGCGCACCGCCCGGTGCTCGGCGAGCTCGGAGCCGTACTTGAGCGGCATGTCCCAGCCGCCGAAGTCGGTGAAGCTCGCCCCCAGGGCCGAGTGGACGGAGTGGAGCGGGGTCTGCCGCGGGCCGGTCGGCTCCCCGGTCTGCTGCGTGGTGTCGGCGCTCATCGGGTCTCTCCTTCGGTCTGCGGTGCGGTGGAGGCGGAGCCGCCGGCCCCGCCGGCGACGTCGGTGCGGTCGCCCGAGGCGTCGACATCGGCCGGGCTGGTGGCGGGCTCACCCGCGGAGCCCTCCGTCGCGGGCGCCTCGGTCGCGGAACCCGAGTCCGCGGCACCGGCCGACCCGGCTGGCTCCTCGGCGGTCTCGAACGCCTCCGGCGGCGGGCAGGAGCACACGAGGTTGCGGTCGCCGTAGGCCCCGTCGATGCGGCGCACCGGCGGGAAGTACTTCGTCAGCTCGAGGCCGCGCACCGGGAACACCGCGGTCCTCCGCGAGTACTCGGCGTCCCAGTCGTCCATGACGCAGGTGGCGGTGTGGGGGGCGTTCTTCAGCGGTGACTGCTCGTAGGAGTAGTCGGTGCCGATCGCGTCGATCTCCGCGCGGATGGCGCGCATCGCGGTGATGAAGCGGTCGAGCTCGCCCTTGTCCTCGCTCTCGGTGGGCTCGACCATGAGGGTGCCGGCCACCGGGAAGGCGAGCGTGGGGGCGTGGAAGCCGTAGTCGATGAGCCGCTTGGCGACGTCCTCGGCGGTGACCCCGGTGCGCGCCGTGATGTCGCGCAGGTCGAGGATGCACTCGTGGGCGACGAGCCCGGTCGCCCCGGTGTAGAGCACGGGGAAGGACTCGTCGAGCTCGCGGGCGAGGTAGTTCGCGCCGAGCAGCGCGGTCTTCGTCGCCTCGGTCAGCCCGTCGGGGCCCATGAGCTGCAGATACGCCCAGCTGATCGGCAGCACGCCGGCCGAGCCGTGGACCGAGGCGCTCACCGGCAGGTGCGCGGTGTCCGGGTCCCCGGCGACGAGCGCTGGATCGGTGGGGTCGCCGGGGAGGAACGGGGCGAGGTGCTCGCGCACCGCCACCGGGCCCACCCCGGGGCCGCCGCCGCCGTGCGGGATGCAGAAGGTCTTGTGGAGGTTGAGGTGGGAGACGTCGCCGCCGAACTTGCCCGGCTTCGCGAGGCCGAGCAGCGCGTTGAGGTTCGCGCCGTCGAGGTACACCTGGCCGCCGGCGTCGTGGATCTTCTCGCACACCGTGCGCACGTCGGCCTCGAACACGCCGTGCGTGGACGGGTAGGTGATCATGATGCCGGCGAGGGTGTCGCGGTGCTTCTCGATCTTCGCGTCGAGGTCGTCGAGGTCGATCGAGCCGTCCTCGGCGGTCTTGACGACGGCGACGTCGAGCCCGGCGAGCACCGCGGAGGCGGCGTTCGTGCCGTGGGCGGAGGCCGGCACCAGGCACATGCGGCGCGCGGGCTCGCCGTTGGCGAGGTGGTAGCCGCGGATCGCGAGCAGGCCGGCGAGCTCGCCCTGCGAGCCGGCGTTCGGCTGCAGGGACACCCGGTCGTAGCCGGTGACCTCGACGAGCATGTCCTCGAGCTCGGCGATGAGCTCGCGCCAGCCGGCGGTCTGGGACTCCGGGGCGAAGGGGTGGATGGTGGCGAACTCGGGCCAGGTGATGGCCTCCATCTCCACCGCGGCGTTGAGCTTCATCGTGCACGAGCCGAGCGGGATCATCGTCCGGTCGAGCGCGAGGTCGCGGTCGGCGAGCGTGCGCAGGTAGCGCATCATCATCGTCTCCGAGCCGTGCGAGTTGAACACCGGGTGGGTGAGGAACTCCGAGGTCCGCACGAGCGGTTCGGGCAGCTGCGGGGCGGCGACGTGGCCGGGGCCGAAGGTGCCCTGACCGGCGGTGTCGAACTCCGCCTCGTCGATCCGGCCCGGGGCGCCGAGCGCGGCGAGCAGGGCGTTGGCGTCGACGACGGTGTGGGGCTCGCCGAAGGACACGCTCACGTGGTCGGCGTCGAAGCGACGGATGTTGATGCCGGACGCCTCCGCGGCGGCGACGGCTGCCACCGGGTCCGGGACGGACAGCGTGACGGTGTCGAAGAAGGCCTCGGTGACGACCGCCGTGTCCGGCGCCGCGGCGACCTGCTGGGCGAAGGCGTGGGCGAGGCGGTGGATGCGCGAGGCGATCCGGGTCAGCCCGGTGGGGCCGTGGTAGACGGCGTACATCGCCGCGCACACGGCGAGCAGCGCCTGCGCGGTGCAGATGTTCGAGGTCGCCTTCTCGCGGCGGATGTGCTGCTCGCGGGTCTGCAGGGCGAGCCGGTACGCGGGCTTGCCGTCGGCGTCCTTGGACACGCCGACGAGCCGGCCGGGCAGCATCCGCTTGAGCTTCTCGGTCACCGCCATGAAGCCGGCGTGCGGCCCGCCGAAGAACAGCGGCACGCCGAAGCGCTGCGCGGAGCCGACGGCGATGTCCGCTCCCTGGGCGGCGGGCTCCTGCAGCAGGGTGAGGGCGAGGAGGTCGGCGGCGAAGGTCACCAGCGCGCCGCGCTCCTTCGCCCCGGTGACGGCGGCGTCGAAGGAGCGCACCGCGCCCGAGGTGCCGGGCTGGGCGCACACGATGCCGAACACGTCCTCGCCGGCGAGGCCCTGGGACAGGTCGGCGATCCGCACCTCGAAGTCCATTGCCCGGGCGCGGGCGCGGACGACGGCGATGGTCTGCGGGTGGGTCTCGGAGTCGAGGACGACGACCGAGCCCTTCTTGTTCGCCCGGCGCATGAGGAGGACCGCCTCGGCGACGGCGGTCGCCTCGTCGAGGAGGGAGGCGTTGGCGATGTCGAGGCCGGTGAGGTCCTGGACGACGTTCTGGAAGTTCAGCAGCGCCTCGAGCCGGCCCTGGCTGATCTCCGGCTGGTACGGGGTGTAGGCGGTGTACCAGGCGGGGTTCTCCACGACGTTGCGGCGGATCACGGCCGGGGTGATGGTGTCGGAGTAGCCCTGCCCGATCATCTGCACGCGGCGCACGTTCTTCGCCGCGATCTCTTTGAGGCGGGTGAGCACCTCGGCCTCGGTGAAGGCCGGGGCGAGCGCGAGCGGGCCGTCCTCGGTGATCGTGGCCGGCACGGCCTCGGCGGCGAGCGCCTCGAGGGAGTCGTATCCGATGGCCGCGAGCATCTCCTCGACCTGCGGGGCGCGCGGGCCGATGTGGCGGTCGGAGAAGGGGCGCACGGTGTCGCCGGCGGGGGCCGAGGTGTGGGCCAGGGTCGAGGTGCGGTCCAGGGAACCAGCAGTCATGGAAGTCCTCACGGTGGTGTGCACGTCGGGGAGACGGACACAGGGTCGGGCACGGTGGTCCTCCCCGTTCTGTCAGCACCTCGCGCCGGCGGTCTGCGGGGACCACGGCGCGGCTCTTCCAGAGTCGCCTGCACGCATCGGTACTGGGCCTGAGAGTTTCCCGGGGAGGGAATTGCACCTACGGCGCCGCGGTGGGCCTCGGACCGGGGCCGCGCGCCTGCTGCGCAGGGCGGGGATTCCGGATCATCGACCGCACGGCTCTCCCGACACGTGTCATCACGGCTTATTCAACTGTGGGGTCCATCATAGCGGCCCGGCCGGGCGGCCGGAAGGAGCTGCGGAGCACCGGCCGCCGCTGGGGAGCACCCGCTCAGCCGGCCGGGAGCGGACTGTGGTGGTATCGGCGGAGAGTAGGTGCATCGACGCCCCCACACTCGTGCATATCCCCCACACTCCGCAGCCGGCGGCCGGAAGGAGCTGCGGCCGGGGGGAACCGCGGGCGCGGTTCAGCGGCTGTGGGCGACCTGCCCGCCGACGACCGTCATGAGCGGCCGGGTGTCGCGCACCCGCGCGGCGTGTTCGAACAGTGCCTGCTCCGAGGCGGCCTCGCCGGTCATCCCGTCGTAGCCGTCCCCGCGCAGCGGATCGTGGTCGAGGACGAGGAAGTCCGCGGCCATCCCGGCGCTGATCCGACCGGTGCGCGTCTCCAGGCCGGCGGCGTAGGCCGCGCCCGCCGAGTGCGCCTCGATCGCGGCGTAGGCGCTGATCCGGCGCTCGGGCTGAAAGGTCGTGGCCGGGTCGCCGGAGATGTCGGCGCGGGTCATCGCGGCGTAGATCGCGGCGAAGGGATTCGCCGGCTCGACGGGCCCGTCGGAGCCGAACGCCACCGTCGCGCCGGCCGCGGCGAGATCGCCCCAGGCGTAGGCGGCCAGGGACTCGTCGGGCCGCAGCCGGTCGAGGAGGTGGAGGTCGGAGATGCAGTGGCGCGGCTGCATCGAGGCGACGACGCCGAGCTCGGCGAAGCGGGCGACATCGGCGGGCTGGATGAACTGGGCGTGCTCGATGCGGTGGCGGAACACCCGCCCGAAGCTCCGCTCGGCCCGCACGGTGCGCTCGGTGTTCGCGGCCAGGGCGGACAGCACGTGGTGGTTGGCCTGGTCGCCGATCGCGTGGATCGCCAGCGAGATCCCGCGGTCGAGCGCCTCGGCGATCTGGCCGCGGAGCACGTCCTCGGTGGCGATCTGGATGCCGTGGTTGGGCTCCTCGCCCGCGGCGTGCGGGAACGGCGAGGACATGTAGCTCGTGTGGGAGCCGAGCGCCCCGTCGGAGAACAGCTTGAGGCCGCCCTGGACGTACCAGTCGTCGCCGCGGCCGGTGCGCCAGCCGGTGCGCTTGGCCCAGTCGAACTCCTCGAGCCGCAGGTACTTGACGACGCGCAGGCGCTGCTCGCCGGCGGCGCGGAGCGCCTCCCAGGTCTCCCGGGTGGCCTGGCCGTCGATGTCGTGGAGGCCGGTGAGGCCTTCGGCGAGCCACGAGTCCTGCGCCTTCCGCAGCCGGTCGACGCGGACCTCGAGCGGGAGGACGGGGATGATGCGCTCGACGAGCGTCGCGGCGTCCTCGCGGAGGATGCCGGTGGGGCGGCCGTGCTCGTCGCGGACGATCTCCCCACCGCGCGGGCTCGGGGTGTCGTCGTGGATCCCGGCGGCGCGCAGGGCCGCGCCGTTGCACCACAGGGTGTGGTAGTCGATCGTCCAGAGCGCCACGGGCCGGTCGGGGAACGCCTCGTCGAGGAGGGTGCGGTCGGGCTGCTCCGGCCGGTCCCAGGTGTTGAAGTCCCAGCGGCCGCCGGTCACCCAGACGCCCTCGGGCAGGGTGCGGGCGTGGGCGCGGACCGCCTCGATCGCCTCGTGCTCGGAGCGGACCCGGCGGAGGTCGATGTCGGCGAGGGTGTCGGCGTACATCCCGGCGTGGAGGTGCGCGTCGACGAGACCGGGGATGATCGTGGCGCCGCGGCAGTCGATCTCCTCGACGCGCACCGTGTCGCTCGCGAGATCGCGCAGCTCGCGGACGCTGCCGACCGCGAGGATCTTCCCCTGCGATTCGAGGATCGCGCGTGCGGTGGGGTTCGCGGGGTCGAACGTCGCCACATCGGCGTGGGTGAAGAGACGCATGGGGCCAGTCTACGGTCGAGGGCGCCCCCAGCGGCAGAGGGCAGGCCGGGTGGGGCGAGCTGCGGGGCGAGAGCAGGCGCCGGCCGGCGGGGTGCCCAGTCGGGCGGGCGTACACTGCGGGGCATGACCTCCGACCCCCGCCTCCACGACTCCCCCGCAGCCCCGGCCCGAGGCGGGTGGGCGGCCCGTCCGGACACGCGCCTCGGCGCCGGGCTGCGGATCGTCCTGCCGGCGATCTGGCTCGGTCTGCTCATCGGCATCTCCCTGCTCGAGGCGCCGCTGAAGTTCCAGGCGCCGGGCATCACGATCCCGCTCGGCCTGGGGATCGGAAGGCTCGTGTTCACCGCGATGAATGCCGTCGAGGTCGCCCTCGTCCTCGTGCTCCTGTTCGCGACCCTGCGGGCCGGGGTCGGCACGGTGCAGCGCGGACTGACCTGGGCGCTCACCGCCGTGCTGCTCATCAAGGTCGCCGGCATCCGGCCGCTGCTCAACCGGCGCACGGACATGGTGCTCGCCGGCGTCGACGACGGCGGCTCGTCCTGGCACTACCTCTACATCGCCGCCGACGGCCTCCTCATCGTCGGGCTCGTCGTTCTCCTCGTCGTCGCGGTCCGCGCCTCGGTCCGCCCGCACGGCACCGCGCAGGCCTGAAGGCCGGCGCGCCGGCCGATCGCACTCCTGAGCCGGTCTGAGGCGCGGTCCGGCAGAGCGGCTGCCGGGGCGGGCCGTCATTCCACCGGCGACTCCCAGCGCACTTCGTCCGGGGTCTTGTCCGGGCGCAGCCCGCGCCAGATCGGCTGCCGCAGCCGCCCCTCGGATGTGCGGCCGGAGTGCGCGACCTCGCCGACGAGCTTCGCGCTCACCCACGTCGCATCGCGGGAGTCCGCCGCGGGGACATCGCCGACAGCCGGGGTCCTGCGCGTGATCCGGTCGAGCCGTGCGCGCAGGTCGGCGAGCTCGGCTTCGGCGAATCCGCTGCCGACGCGCCCCGCGTATGCGAGCTCACCGTCCTCGGGCACCGCGAGGAGCAGGGAGCCGAGTGTCGAGGAGCGGCTCCCCTTCCCCGTCCGGTATCCGATGACGACCGCCTCCTGGTGGGTGTCGTGCTTGATCTTGATCCAGCCGCGGGACCGCCGGCCGGGCAGGTAGCGGTCGTCCGTCCGCTTGGCGACGATCCCCTCGAGGCCGAGCTCACGACTGATGTCGATCGCGGCGTCGACCGGCACGCCGAGGTCGGCGGGCACCTGGATGCGGTCGCTGCCCGACCGCCCGTCCCCGCCCAGCAGCTCCTCGAGGAGTGCGCGGCGTTCGGAGTACGGGCGGGTGAGCAGACTGCCGTGCTCCGGTGAGCGGAGGAGGTCGAAGACGAAGAGGTAGGCCGGGGTGTCCTCCATCGCCCGCTCGACATCGCGGGGACGGGTGAGCTTCCCGCGGGTCTGGAGCAGCCCGAAGCTCGGCCGGCTGCTGCTGTCGAGGGCGACGATCTCACCGTCGACCACCGTGCCGACGGGCACGAGCTCGGCGAGCGCGGCGAGTTCGGGGAAGGTGCGGAGCAGGTCGACGCCGTTGCGGCTGCGGAGCTCGACCCCGTCCTCCCGGGCCCCGGCGATCGCCCGATAGCCGTCCCACTTCCCCTCGAACGCCCATTCGTCGTCGGCGTCGAGATCCGCCGGCGATCCCGCCGTCGCGAGCATCGGGGCCGGGAGGTCGTCGGTGAAGGGTGCCGCGGCCGCCGGCTGGTCCTTCATCAGCTGCATGAGCCAGCTGTCGCCGTCGGTATGGACGAGGACGTAGCGTCGGGGCACTCCTCCGAGCCCGCCGTCCGGGCGCCCGTCGAGCACGGCGATGATCTCCTCGCCCGCCCGCCACTTCTCGATGGCGATCGTGCCCGAGTCCCAGATCGTCACCTCACCGGCGCCGTATTCCCCCTTCGGGATCCTCCCCTCGAAGCGCGCGTACTCGAGCGGGTGGTCCTCCGTCTGCACCGCCAGCCGGTTGACGCCCGGCTCCAGGGGCGGGCCCTTGGGCACCGCCCAGGACACGAGCACCCCGTCGCGCTCGTAGCGGGTGTCGAAGTGGAGGCGGCTGGCGTGGTGCTCCTGGATGACGAAGATCGGCTCGGTGCCCGCGGAGCCCGCCGTCCGCCCGGCTTCCTCCTCGCCCGTCCCCCTGGAGCCGCCCCGCGCGGACCCGTGCGGTGCGGCCTCCGGCACCGGCTCCGGCGTCCGGGCGGCATCCCGTCTGGCCCGGTAGGCGTCCAGCGCACCGGCCGTGCCGTCCGCTCGCGGGTCCCGCCCGAGATCGGCCATCGGGTCGAGGCCGTCGGCCACCCGATCCATCACCTGGCGGTGGTCGAGCTGCGCCAGGCCCGGGTCGTCGAGCTCGTCCCAGGTGCGCGGCGCGGCGACGAACGGACGGGCCCGGCCGCGCAGCGAGTAGGGGCAGACGGTGGTCTTGCTCGAATTGTTCTGGCTCCAGTCGACGAGCACCCTGCCGCGGCGCAGCGACTTCTTCATCCGGCTCACCACGAGGTCGGGGTGATCGGCCTCGAGGGACCGGGCGAGCTCGTGGGCCACCTCGGACACCTGCTCCGAGGTCGAGGCGCCGTCGAGCCCGGCGTAGAGGTGGATGCCCTTCGACCCGGAGGTCACCGGCACCGACTCGAGACCGAGGTCGGTGAGGATGTCCCGGCACAGGCGGGCGACCTCGGCGCACTCGGCGAGTCCGAGCCCCGGGCCCGGGTCGAGGTCGAGCACCAGCCGGTCGGGATTCTGCGGGACGCCGTCCGCGTCGAACCGCCATTGCGGGACGTGGATCTCGAGGGCCGCGACCTGCCCCAGCCAGGCGAGCACTGAGGGCCCGTCGATGAGCGGGTAGGTGTTCGTGTGGTCGGAGTGCTCGAGGTCCTCCCGCGGCACCCAGCCGGGGGCGGAGTCCTCGAGGTCCTTGCGGAAGAACGGTGCCCGGGGCTCGGCCTCGGTGCCGACCCCGTCCGGCCAGTGCTTGCGCGTGACGGGGCGCCCGGCCGCCTGCGGGACGAGCACCGGCGCGATGGTGCTGAGGTAGGTCAGGACGTCGGCCTTCGTGGTCCCCGCGGACGGGTAGAGCACCTTGTCGAGGTTGCTCAGCGTCAGCTGCCGGCCGTCGACCGTGACCTTCTGCCGCTTCGCCATCCGTCCTCCTCCGTCGGGCCGCGCGTCGGGTCCCGGGGGCGGCGGATTCAAGGGGCCTTGTGGTCGCTCGGGTACTCGCTAGGCTGATGGAACAGCATCCTAGTGCTCGTGCACGCGTCCTGACAGGGGTGGAACATGAGAGCGATCTGGTCCGGAACGGTGTCCTTCGGCCTCGTCAGCGTGCCGGTCAAGCTGTATTCGGCGACCGAGAGCCACGATATCGATCTCCATCAGGTCCATGACGCCGACGGCGGTCGGATCCGGTACCAGCGGCGCTGCGAGGTGTGCGGGAAGACGGTCGACTACGCGCACATCGACAAGGCCTACGACGACGGCGAGGACACCGTGGTGCTCTCCGACGAGGAGCTCGAGTCGCTGCCGGCGGAGGCGGACAAGGAGATCGAGGTCGTCCAGTTCGTCCCGGACGATCAGATCGACCCGATGACCTTCGAGAAGAGCTACTACCTCGAGCCCGCCGCGAAGTCGGCGAAGGCCTACATCCTGCTCCGCCGGACGCTCGAGGAGACCGCACGGACCGCGGTGGTGACGTTCGCGCTGCGCTCGCGGACCCGGCTGGCGGCGCTGCGCGTGCGCGACGACGTCATCGTCCTGCAGACCATGCTGTGGGCCGACGAGGTGCGTGATGCGGACTTCGACGCCGCCTCGGCCGAGGTGAGGATCAGCAAGCGGGAGATGGAGATGTCGCGTGCGCTCGTCGAGCAGTTCTCCGAGGACTACGAGCCGGAGAGGTTCGTCGACGAGTACCAGGAGGAGCTGCGGACGCTCATCGACGAGAAGCTCGACCAGGGGGACGCGCTCGACACGGACGCGACCTTCGGCCGCACCGACGACGAGGACGGCGGAGACGGCGAGGGCGGCGGAGACGTCATCGACCTCATGGAGGCGCTCAAGCGCAGCGTCGAGAAGCGCCGCGGCTCGCAGACGGGCGGCTCACAGGCGGGCGGTTCCCAGGCGGGCGGTTCCCAGGCGGGCACCGCGGGGTCGGGTGCGAGTGCGAAGGGCTCGAAGTCGGGCACCGCGAAGAAGGGCTCGAAGTCGAAGAAGAAGAGTTCGGACTCCGCGAAGACGAGCGCGAAGAAATCCCCGCAGAAGGGCTCGAAGTCGGGGAGGAAACCGGCCTCGAAGAAGAAACCGGCCTCGAAGAAGAAGTCATCCGGCGCGAAGTCCTCGAAGAGCGCGTCCGGGACGAAGACGTCGTCATCGGCGAAGACGTCGAAGGCCTCGACAGCGTCGAAGAAGTCGTCATCGTCGAAGAAGTCCGGCGGGAGGAAGAAGTCGGCCTGAGGCGCGCCGGACCCCGACCTCCACGGCCACTTCCAGTGCGGTCCTTCCGCTCCACGGCCACTCCAGTGCGGTTCTCCCGTTCCACGGCCACTTCCAGTGCGGTCCTTCCGCTCCACAGGCACTCCAGTGCGGTTCTCCCATTCCACGGCCGAACCAGTGCGGTTTCGGCACCGGATCCGCACTGCGGTGACCCCCGAACCGTCCCCCGCACCCAGGAGGCTCAGAAGTACACGCCGATCCGGCGGCCGTCGACCTCGATGATGCGGATGTCCATGTCGTAGATGTTCGCCAGGCACTCCGTCGTCATGATGTCGCAGGAGTTCCCGGCGGCCACGATCTTGCCGCGCTTCATCGCGATGATCGAGTCCGAGTAGGTCGAGGCGAAGTTGATGTCGTGGATGACGATGACGATCGTCTTCCCGAGGTCGTCCGCGGACCGCCGGAGCAGGCGCATCATGTGCACCGAGTGCTTCATGTCGAGGTTGTTGAGCGGCTCGTCGAGGAGCACGAACTCGGTGTCCTGCGCCATGACCATCGCGACATAGGCACGCTGCCGCTGTCCGCCGGAGAGCTGGTCGATGAACCGGTTGCGGAGCCCGCCGAGGTCGAAGTACTGGATGTGGCGCTCGATCTCGAAGGTGTCCTCCGGGGTGAGCCGGCCCTTCGAGTACGGGTAGCGGCCGAACGCCACGAGGTCCTGCACCGTGAGGCGCATGGTCATGTGGTTCTCCTGGCGGAGGATCGCCAGGTGCCGGGCCAGCCGGTCGGAGGCGACGGTCGACACGTCCATCCCGGCCACGGTGATCGAGCCGGCGTCCGAGGGCAGCAGGCGCGCGATCATCGACAGCATGGTCGACTTGCCCGCCCCGTTGGCGCCGATGATCGAGGTGACGCCCCCGGCGGGGATCGACAGCGTGACGTCGTCGACGACCACCTGGTGGTCGTAGATCTTGGTGACGCCGGACAGTTCGATCATGTGGTGCCCTTTCTGCGCAGCAGCAGGCCGATGAACAGCAGGCCGCCGACGAACTCGATGATGACGCTGAGCGCGGTGGAGAATCCGAGCAGGTGCTCCATGACGAACTGGCCGCCGACGAGCGTGATGACGGTGACGCCGATGACGAACGGCAGCAGCACCGCGTGCCGGTACGACCCGGCGAGCTGGTACGCGAGGTGCGCGACGATGAGGCCGAGGAACGTCGAGGGCCCGACGAGCGCGGTCGAGGCGGCGATGAGCACGGAGACGAGGAACAGCACCCAGACGGTGACCCGCTGGTGGCGCACGCCGAGGTTGATCGCGGTGTCGCGACCCAGGCCCATGACGTCGAGCGGGTTGCGCAGCAGCCACAGACCGGCGCACGCCACGGCGACGATGATCCCGGCCACCGGCACGATCTCGGCCTGGATGGAGTTGAAGCTCGCGAAGAAGGTGTCCTGGAGCACCTGGTACTCGTTGGGGTCCATGATGCGCTGGAGGAAGAGGGAGATCGACCGGAACAGGGTCGAGAGCACGATTCCGACGAGGAGCACGACCTGCAGGGACCGCCGGGCGCCGACGAGCAGCCAGGTGTAGAGCAGCATGCAGACGATGACCATCGCGATCATCTCCGCGAAGAAGCGTCCGGTGACGTTCCACAGAGCCAGTGCGGTCGAGCCGACGGCAAAGGTCAGCGCGGTCTGGATGAGCATGAACAGCGCGTCGAAGCCCATGATCGACGGGGTGAGGATCCGGTTGCCGGTGACCGTCTGGAAGGCGACCGAGGCGGTGCCGACGGCGGCCCCCACGATGACCATGCCGATGACCGCCGTGGTGCGCCGTTCGACGATGTACTCGAAGGCGCCGCGGATGTCCCAGAACACGAACGCGAAGCACAGCACGGCGGCGACGATGAGGACGACGGCCAGGCGCATGCCGGCGGGCATCGACTGCCGGGTGCGCCGCTCGGGCTCGGGGGTCTCGATGACGCCCAGGGCTGCGGGTTCAGTACTCACGCTTCGACCCCCAGAGGAGCAGGAACAGGAACAGGCCCGAGCCGAGGACGCCCATGGTCAGGCCGATCGGGATCTCGGCGGGGAAGATGATGATGCGCCCGACGACGTCGCACAGGAGCACGAGGCCGGCGCCGAGCACCGCGACCCAGGGCACGCCGCGCCGGACGTTGTCGCCGAACAGCAGCGTGACGAGGTTCGGCACGATGAGCCCGAGGAAGGGGATCGCACCGACGGTGACGACGACGACCGCGGTGACGAGGGCGACGATCGTCAGCCCGATCGCCATGATCTTCCCGTAGCTCATGCCGAGGCTCGTGGTGAAGTCCTGGCCGAGGCCGACGACGGTGAAGCGGTCGGCGGCGATGTAGGCGATGAGCGTGAGGATGCCGACGATCCACAGCAGCTCGTAGCGGCCCTTGAGGACGGCGGAGAAGTCGCCGGTGGTCCAGGCGTTGAGGGTCTGCAGGAGGTTCGAGCCGTAGGCGATGAAGGTCGAGATCGAGGCGATGACGCCGCCGAGCATGAGCCCGATGAGGGGGACGAAGAGGGTGTTGCGCAGCGGCAGCCGGGTGAGGATGAGGAGGAACAGCCCGGTGCCGAGCAGCGCCATCACGGATCCGGCGCTCATCTTGAGGAAGATCGAGGCGTTCGGGACCGCGAGGGTGATGAGGAGGAGTCCGAGGCTGGCGGACTCGACGGTGCCCGCGGTCGAGGGTTCGACGAACTTGTTGCGCGCCATCATCTGCATGATGAGGCCGGCGACGGCGAGCGCGGTGCCGGCGAGGATGAGGGAGACGGTGCGCGGGATGCGGGAGATGGCGAACACCTCAGCGGCCTTGTCCTGTCCGCTGAGCAGGTCGGTGAGGGAGAACTCCGCGACGCCGATGAACAGGGACACCGCCGCGAGGGCGAGCACTCCCAGCACCGCTCCGATGAGCGTGATGGTGGAGAGTGCCCGCCCTCGCTTCTGCGTCTCGCAGAAAAGAGGCTCGGCGCTACGCACTGATCAGGCTGCCTGCACTTCTTCGGCCATGTCGGACAGCGCCTGCGGTCCGGTCACGCCGATGATGTACCAGGTCATCGGATCGAGGTAGATGATCCGGTCGTTCTGCGCAGCCTTCGTCTGCTTGACCAGGTCGTTGTCGAGGACCTGCTCGGCCGGCTGGGCGCCCTCGGTGCCCTTGGCGGCGTCGGTGTCGACGACGAAGATCGTCTCCGGGTCGGCCTCGGACACGAACTCGAAGCTCACGGTCTGGCCGTGGGTGGATTCCTCGATGTTCTCGTCCGCCGGGGTGAAGCCGAAGGTCGTGTGGATGATGCCGAACCGCGAGCCCGGGCCGAAGGCGCTGATCTTGCCGCCGCCGGAGGACAGGACGAGGGTGGAGCCGGCATCACCGGCCGCGCCCTTCGCCTCCTCGATGTCGGCCTTGACCTCCTCGACCTCCTCGGTCGCGGCGTCCTCGGCCTGGAAGATCTCGCCGAGCATGCCGAGGTTGCGCTCGAGCTCCTCGACGGGGTCCTCGGTCGGATCGGCCATGACCTGGATGGTCGGGGCGATCTTCTCGAGCTCGGGGATGACCTCGGCGGTGCGGCCGCCGGCGACGATGAGGTCGGGGCCGATCTCGCTGATCGCATCGAAGTCGGGCTCCTTGAGGGAGCCGACCTGCGGGATGTCGCCGTCCTGGTAGTCGGCGAGGTCCTCCGGCACCTTGCCCTTCGCGACGCCGGCGACGGCATCGCCGGCGTCGAGGGCGTCGATCGCGTCGAGCGCGGCCATGTCGAGGACGACGACCTTCTGCGGGTCCTGGGTCACGGTGGTCTCACCGGCCGGATGGGTGACGGTGATCTCGGCTCCTGCGGAGCCTCCTTCGGACCCACCGGCGGCGGTCGTCTGGGAGGAGCCGCAGCCGGCCATGACGAGGGAAGCGGCGGCGAGTGCGCCGAGCACGCCGTATCGAGTGGAGAGCATGATGTCCTTTTATCGGTCGGAACACGGTGGATACTGGCGGGCCGGGGCGGACGTCCC
Organism: Brevibacterium sp. CS2; assembly: GCF_005280295.1. Lineage (GTDB taxonomy): Bacteria > Actinomycetota > Actinomycetes > Actinomycetales > Brevibacteriaceae > Brevibacterium > Brevibacterium pityocampae. The sequence continues at coordinate 620,633 of NZ_CP040020.1, forward strand.
GTGCGGGATCGCGGCCTCGGGCCCGATGGATCAGCACCGATGATCCGCGCCTCGACGGTTCCCGCAGCGCCGCGTCGAGTGCGACGCTGCGGGAATTACGCAAGATTCTTCTGTGCCTACCGAGGTAAGCCTACCCTTACTACTTTCAATATGACAAGCGAAGTGTGGCCTAATTGATCAAGCACTTCGAAAAGGCTTCTGACCTGCGATGATGCTGGGTTTCACGCGTAGAAGTGCTCGCGGAGGAAGGCGAATCGCTCCGGGGTGTCCGCGGCGATGCACAGCTTCGACTCCCCCGCCGGGCGCAGCACGGTGAGCCCGGCCTCCTCGGCGATGATCGCTCCGGCGGCCCAGTCGTAGACGTTGATGCCGTACTCGCAGTAGGCGTTGACGCGGCCCTCCGCGGCGTAGCAGAGGTCGACGGCGGCGGAGCCGGCGCGGCGGATGTCGTCGAACTCCTCCATGATCCGGCCGAGCGCCGCGAGCTGGAGGGTGCGCCGCTCCGGCGAGTAGCTGAAGCCGGTCGCGAGCACGCGGCCGCGGCGCCCGCGCGGGGTGCCGGACAGGCGCGTGTACTCGAGCTCGCCGGGGACGAGGAGCGGGTTCGCGGTCGCCGGGGTCGCCGGGCCCGAGGCGGTCGCCGGGTTCGCGGGCGCGTCCGGGTCGGCGGTGCTCGCGCTCGCCTCCGCCGGCCCCGGGAGGCCCACGGTCTTCCAGGCGCCGCCGCCGGCGCGGGCGAACCACACGGTGCGCAGGGCGGGAGCGGCGACGAGGCCGATCACCCACCGGCCGGTCTCGGGGTCGCGGCCGCCGACCGAGAAGCAGTGCTGTTCGATCCCGCGGACGTAGTTGACCGTGCCGTCGATGGGGTCGACGTGCCATTCGATCAGCCGGTCGGCGCCGGACGCATGCTCGGCGGCAGCAGCCCCGCCGGGCGCGAGGTCGGAGTCGCGGGGCCCGAGGTCGGAGCCGGGGTCGGCGGGCGCGGAGCCGGCAGTGGACGCGGGATCAGCGCCGGGCGCCGGCTCCGACCCATCCGGCCCGGCGAGGAGGCGGGCGGTGATGCGATCGCCGTCGGGCACCTCGGCGAGGGTGCGGGCCGCAGCCCCCTCCTCGCCCACCATGGTGTCCTGCGGGCGGGCGGCGCGGAGGTAGCCGGCGACGAGGGATTCGATCTCCGCATCGGCGACGGTGACGAGGTCGTTGGGGTCGCCCTTCGCCTCGACGAGGGCGGTGTCGAGCCGCTGCCGCCAGTGCGTCATGCGGCTCGTCGCGATGAGCGCGGCATCGCGCGCGGCAACGAGGAGCGGGTCGGCGAGGAACGTCTCCGTATTCACCCTTCGAGCCTAGCGGCCGGGGTCAGGTGACGGCGCCGGAGGGGCCCTGTTCGGGGGCGGAGGCCGAGGGCGCGGACTGGGAGCTGATGGCGGCGATGTCCCCGGCCACCCCGAAGCTGCCGGAGCGGTTCTCGTTGGACTCGCGGTGGCGGCGGACGATCTCCTGCACTGCCTGCGAGGAGGTCCCCGCGGCGTCGGCGATCGCGGAATACGTGACCTCTTCCTCACGCGCACGAAGGATGGCGGCGACATAGTTCGCATTCACCCGGCTCCGCTGCCGGGCGATGCGTCGGACAGCGTTGACGAGCACCTTCTGCTCTGCAGTCAGCTGTCGTGCGCGACGTGACATGTACTTCTACCTCAGACCCACTCGATTCGGCGTGTGGTCATCGAGTCACACAACTGAAAGACGTGCACAGGTGCCACGGTCAAGACCGACTGCATGCCACCGAGTGCATTACAGCAGGATTCTCTAACCAAACTCAAAGACCAGGCGGCAACAACCCGCACCGCCAGGATAGATGTTATTCTATCGTGACTTGATCCGGTTTTCATTTTGTCAAGTTGTCTTGTCACCCTATAGTATCATCCGCCGCACGGAGCCGACAAGGGAGCTTGCAGGCTGGGCGCACGGTCCGGGCTGTCGGCGGTCGCGCGGCCCCGCACGGCACGGCGCGCTGTCCCACTCGTGCCGACGCCCCCGCCCGTTCCTCCCGCCCATTCCTCCCGTCCGTGCAGGCCGGCCGCACCGATACCGCTGCGCCGCCACATCTCGACCGCTCCGCGAACAGCCGTGGCGGTCGCTCGGCCCGCGGGACACAATGGGTCCATGACTTCGGATACCGTCGCTCGCCCCGCCCCCGGTCACCCCGTTGCCGCGCCGGATTATCCTGCTCCCGCGCCGGAGCGCGTGGCGGAGGTCGCGGAGGCGCTCGCCGCGGCCGGCCTGCGCGACTTCACCGCCGACACCGCCCAGCGCGCCGCCTACTCCTCCGACGGCTCGCTCTTCCGAATCGTCCCCACCGCCGTCGTGTTCCCCGCCGACGAGGCCGAGGTCGCCGCCGTCCTGTCCGTGGCCCGCGTACTCGAGGTGCCGATCACCTCGCGCGGGGCCGGCACCACGCTCGCCGGCAACGCCATCGGGCCGGGCATCGTCCTCGACTTCTCCCGGCACATGAAGGCCGTCCGCGAGATCCTCCCGGAGGAGCGTGCCGCGTGGGTGGAGCCCGGCGTCGTCCACGCCGAGCTGCAGGCCCGGGCCCGCGCCCACGGCCTGCGGTTCGGCCCGGACCCCTCGACGCACACCCGCTGCACGATCGGTGGGATGATCGGCAACAACGCCTGCGGACCGCGGGCCATGGGCTACGGCCGGACCGTCGACAACGTGCTCGCACTGCGGGTCATGCTCCTCGACGGCACGATCGTCGACCTCGATGGGGCCGCCGATGCGGATCTCTTCCCCCGCCTCCACGCGCTCGTTGGCGAGAACCTGGGCACCATCCGGACCGAGCTCGGCCATTTCTCCCGGCAGGTGTCGGGGTACGCGCTGGAGAACCTCCTGCCCGAGCACGGCTTCGACCTGCGGAAGGCGTTCGTCGGCTCCGAGGGCACGTGGGGCGTGATCCTCGCCGCGAAGATGCGCCTCGTCGCCGACCCCGCCCACGTCACCACGGTGGTGCTGGGCTACCCGGACATGCCGAGCGCGGCCGACGACGTGCCGGTGCTCCGCCGCTTCCCCGTCACCGCCTGCGAGGGCATGGACCGGCGGATGGTCGACCGGCTCATCGACACGAAGGGTCCCGATGCGGTGCCGCCCATGCCCGCGGGGGACGGCTGGATGATCGTCGAGCTCGCCTCCGACGACGCCGCCGCGCTCGCAGCGCAGGCCGAGGAGCTCGTCGCGGCCGCCGCGGCCGGGGACTCGATGATCCTCGGACTCGGGGACGCGGAACCGATCTGGAAGATCCGGGCCGATGGTGCCGGCCTCGTCTCCCGCACCCCCGACGGCCGGGACGCCCATGCCGGGTGGGAGGACTCCGCGGTCCCGCCGGAGCGCCTCGGCGACTACCTGCGCGAGCTCATGGCGCTCCTCGAGGAGCACGGGCTGTGGGCGCTGCCCTACGGGCACTTCGGCGACGGCTGCCTCCACATGCGGGTCGACTTCCCGCTCGGCGAGGACGGCGGCAGACAGGCCATGCGCGACTTCATGTTCGCCGCGGCGGACCTCGTCGCCCGCTACGGCGGCTCGGTGTCCGGCGAGCACGGGGACGGCCGGGCCCGCGGCGAGCTCCTGCCGCGCATGTACTCCCCCGCCGCGATCGCCCTGTTCGCCGCGGTCAAGCACCTGTTCGACCCGCGGAACCTCCTCAACCCCGGGATCATGGTCGACCCGGACCCGCTCGATGCCGGGATCCGCGTGGCGCTCGCCCGCCCCGGCGATCTGCTGCCGGTGCGCCCGGCCGGGCTCGGCTACGGCTTCGCCCACGACCAGGGCGACTTCACCACCGCGGTCCACCGCTGCACCGGGGTGGGCAAGTGCCGGGCGGACTCCGCGGCGACGGGCGGGGTGATGTGCCCGTCCTACCAGGCGACTCGTGACGAGCTCCATTCGACGCGCGGCCGCGCCCGGGTGCTCCAGGAGATGGTGTCCGGGGACCTCGTCGACACCGACTGGCGGGCGCCCGAGGTGCACGAGGCGCTCGACCTGTGCCTGAGCTGCAAGGCGTGCGACTCCGAGTGCCCGACCGGTACCGACATGGCCGCGTACAAGGCGGAGGTGCTCCACCAGGCGTACAAGGGCCGGCTGCGGCCGATGGACCACTACGTGCTCGGCTGGCTGCCGTGGCTCTCGCGGGTGGGAGCGCCGCTCGCGCCGCTCGCCAACCTGACCGAGCGGCTGCCGGTGCTCGGCAGGCTGGCGAAGAAGGTCGCGGGGATCGATGCCCGCCGCCGCATCCCGGCCTTCACGCGCACGACCTTCACCCGCTGGTTCGGCAGGCGCTCGGACGATGCGGGGCGGCTGGCCGCCGGTGGTTCGCCTCGGTTCGGCGGCACCGGGGCCGCCGCCAGGGCGACGGACGGCAGCGGTGCGGCCGGGGTCACGCAGCGGACCCGCGAGGTCGTCCTGTTCGCCGACACCTGGTCGAACTTCTTCGCCCCGCGGGTGCTCGCCGCCGCGGTCCGGGTGCTCCTCGATGCCGGCGTCGACGTCCGCGTCATCCCGAGCACCGAGTGCTGCGGCCTGACGTGGATCTCGACCGGCCAGCTCGACCTGGCCAAGCAGGTCATGGGGTCCGCGGTCGAGGCGCTCGATGCCACCTGCGACGTGCCGATCATCGGCATCGAGCCGTCCTGCACGGCGACCCTGCGGGACGAGACGGGGAAGCTGCTGGGCACCTCGGCGGCAGCGCGCGTGGCCGCCCGCACCCGCACGCTCGCGGAGTACCTGCTCGACATCGGGTACCCGGTGCCCGACCTGTCCGATCTCACCGCGGTCGTGCAGCCGCACTGCCACCATTCGGCAGTCATGGGGTTCGCCGCGGACCGGGAGCTGCTCGCGCGGACCGGGATCACCACCCGAGTGCTCGGCGGGTGCTGCGGACTGGCGGGGAACTTCGGGGTGGTCGAGGGCCACTACGAGACCTCGGAGGCGGTCGGCGAGCTCGCGCTGCTGCCGGCCGTGCGCGAGGCCCCGGCGGAGGCGATCGTGCTCGCCGACGGCTACTCGTGCCGCACGCAGCTCGCGGATCTCAGCGATCGGAAGGGTGTCCACCTCGCCGAGCTCCTCGCCTGGCGCCTCCCAGCCCCCTCCCCTGAGAACTCGATTTCCGAAGGTTCCTGAGAGCGGATCCGCGATCCATCGCAAGGTCAGCGGGCCGCGCGGGCGCGTCACTCGGTACTCTTCTTCCTACCGATCCACTTCCGTGGACCACGAGGACCGAGGTGATGCATGGCAGGTTCGACGACCCTCCACCCGAGCACCGGCTCGACCGCGGAGCTCACGCGCGTCGAGCGGTGGGAGCGGCGGGCCGAGGTCCCGATGCTCCTCCTGTCCTTCGCGTTCGTCGGCGCCTATGCGTGGACGGTCATCGATCCGACTCTGTCGCCGACGCTCGAGAGCTTCCTCGTCGCGGTCTCGTGGACCACGTGGTTCGCGTTCGCGGTCGACTTCGTGATCAGGATCGCTCTCGCCGAGCACCGCCTGCGCTACATCCTCCAGCACTGGTACGACGTGTTCCTTGTCGCGCTGCCGATGTTCCGCGCACTCCGGCTGCTCCGGATCCTCGGCACCCTGCGCATCCTCAACCGCGTGTTCCAGCAGCGGCTCATCGGCCGCACGGGTGCCTACGTCGTCGTCGCCTCGGTCTTCTGCATCTTCTTCGGCAGTCTCGCGGTGCTCGACGTCGAGCAGGAGGCCCCGGATTCGCAGATCACGAGCTTCGGCGACGCGCTCTGGTGGGCGGTGGTCACCTCGACGACGGTGGGTTACGGCGACCTGTACCCCGTCACCGCGGCCGGGCGGGCGGTGGCCGTCGGGCTCATGATCCTCGGGATCGCGCTCCTCGGTGCTGTGACGGCGAGCATGGCGGCGTGGCTCGTGGCCGCGGTCGAGCAGGACCGCACCCGCCGGGCCGAGGCTGAGGCGGACGCAGTCGCCGAGGCGCGTGCCGGTGTCGAGGCGCGTGCCGGAGCGGGCAGGGATATGAGCGCGGGCCCGGATGCAGGTCGGGGTGCAGATGCGGATGCGCCTGCGGACCACGTCTGCGCCTGCGCGGTCTGCGGTCGGCGGCTGACCGAGTAGCCGCGGACGGACGCGGATGGACACGGACGGGCGCCGTCGGTTCGGGGCACCGGTCCGCGAACTGCGGAGTATCCCGTTCCCGGCGCGCAATTGCGCAGCTCTTTCCGGATACCGCGCAGTTCGGTGCCGCAGGGCTCACGGAGTCAGTGCCCCGGGTCGCGCGCATCGCGCCTGGTTCCACCAGGCCCGGCCGATCAGGCCTTGGCAGTGAGGACCGGGACGGCTGCGTCGAGGAGGATGCGCTGGGCCTGCGATCCGAGGATGAACTTCCCGATCGCGCTGCGCTTGCGCAAGCCGATGACGATGATCTGCGCGTTGTGCTCCTCGGCGAGATCGTTGAGCGTGCCGACGAGGTCGTCCTCGTGGGTCGGCTGGATGACCTCGACCTCGACCCCGGCCTCCGTGCCGAGCTCGACGATGCGCGCAGCGTCCTGCTGCTGGATCGTGGTCACGCTGTCGACCGCGCCCTTGCGAGGCGAGTTCACCACGACGGCTCGAGCGCCGCGCAGCTTCGCCTCGGTGAATCCGAGTTCGAGCGCCGCCTCACCCTCGGGCGCCGGGAGGTAACCGATGAGAACCGTCATGGCATCAGTATGGCACCCGACGCGATCCGCGCCAGTCCGCCGCGGAGGCACCCACCGGCCAGGCGCCGACCACGGGGGGGTCCCCCGCCGAGGCGCCCGCCGGCCCGGCGCCGACCACAGAAAGCCCGCAACCGAGGCGCAGTCGCTCCGGCACCTCACCCGCACCGCAGCATCACCGCAGGTCAGCCACCATCCTTCCACCGGCCCGGGACACGACTGAGGGTGCAAAATCCGGCGATTCCGTTCTCAGGAACCTTCAGAAATTGCACCCTCAGGGGTGGGTGGGATCAGGCGACGAAGGAGAGCTCGCGGGCCCGGCGGTCGACGAGGTACTGCGTGTACGCCGGGGTCGTGAGGAAGTCGGGGAACTCCTCGCGCAGTGCGGTCTGGCGGAAGATCTCCACCGCATCGCAGTAGTGGTCGGCCGGGTGCCGCGGGATCGTCGCGAGCTCCTCGGCGAGGAACCGGTCGACGAGCGAGCGGGTGACGGTGCGCCCGTCCTCGAGCTGCGCGCCGTGCTGCACCCACTGCCAGATCTGGCCGCGGGCGATCTCCGCGGTCGCGGCGTCCTCCATGAGGTTGTTCAGCGCCACCGCCCCGGTGCCGCCGAGCCAGGCGTTGAGGTAGCCGAGGCCCACGCGGATGTTCGCGCGTACACCCGCCTCGGTCGGGGTGCCGTCCATCCCGGACATGTCGATGAGGTCCTCGGCGGACACCGCCACGTCCTCGCGCAGCCGGTCCAGCTGGTGCGGGCGGTCGCCGAGCACCGCGTCGAAGGCCTCCTGCGCCACCGGGATGAGGTCCGGGTGGGCGACCCACGAGCCGTCGAAGCCGTCGCCGGCCTCACGCTGCTTGTCGGCCCGCACCTGCTCGAAGGCGTGCGCGGTGGTCTCCGGCTCGCGGCGGTTGGGGATGAAGGCGCTCATCCCGCCGATCGCGTGCGCCCCACGCTTGTGGCAGGTCTGCACGAGCAGCTCGGTGTAGGCCCGCATGAAGGGCACCGTCATGGTGACCTCGGAGCGGTCCGGCAGCAGGAAGTCGCGGTGGTTCCGGAAGTTCTTGATGAGGGAGAAGATGTAGTCCCAGCGGCCGGCGTTGAGCCCGGCGATGTGCTCGCGCATCTCCCACAGGATCTCCTCCATCTGGAAGGCCGCGGTGATCGTCTCGATGAGCACGGTCGCACGGATGGTGCCCTGCGGGATGCCGAGCCAATCCTGCGCGAACACGAACACGTCGTTCCACAGCTTCGCCTCGCGGGCGGCCTCGAGCTTCGCGATGTAGAAGTACGGTCCGCGGCCGCGGGCGATGAGCTCGGCGGCGTTGTGGAAGAGGTAGAGGCCGAAGTCGACGAGGGAGGCCGAGGCGGCGAACTCCGAGCCGTTGTCGTCGACGAAACGCAGGTGCTTCTCCGGCAGGTGCCAGCCGCGCGGGCGGACGACGATGGTGGGCGGCGTCGGGTTGGTCACACGGTACTGCTTCCCGGTGTCCGCCGCAGTGAACTCGAGCTCCCCGCGCACCGCGCGGGTGAGGTTCCCGATCCCGGTCACGATGTTGTCCCAGGTGGGGGACGTGGCGTCTTCGAGGTCGGCGAGCCAGACGCGGGCGGCGGAGTTGAGGGCGTTGACCGCCATGCGGGCCGACACCGGCCCGGTGATCTCGACTCGGCGGTCCTCGAGACCGGGGGCGCCGCGGTGGCCGGCGACCTGCCAGTCAGCGTCCTCACGGATGCTGCGGGTCTCGGCCTTGAAGGTGGGGAACCGGCCGTGGTCGATGTTCGCCCGGCGCACCTCGCGCGCGGAGAGGATCTCGCGGCGGCGGCCGACGAACTCCTCGTGCAGCGCGGCAACGAAGTCGAGGGCCTCGGCGGTGAGGATCTGCTCGTAACCGGTCGTCATGGGGCCGGTGATGATCATGCGGGACATCGGTGTCATCTCCTGGTGAAGAAGGGGTGCGGTGCCCGGTACCGGCTCAGGTACCGGGCACCGCGTGTCGTGGCCAACCGGGGCCGGGGGCTAAACCCCTGAAAAGCCCTCGGGCCCGGATGGCACGCTATGGGTGAGGCCCCGGTCGCTCAGAACTGGGCGGCCTCGGTCGAGTCGGCGAGCGCGGTGGTCGACGACTCCGGGTTGATCGCGGTCGACACGAGATCGAAGTACCCGGTGCCGGCCTCGCGCTGGTGCTTGGTCGCGGTGTAGCCGCGGTCCTCGGCACCGAACTCGCGCTCCTGCAGCTCGACGTAGGCCTTCATCTGCTCGCGGGCGTAGCCGTGGGCGAGGTCGAACATCGAGTAGTTGAGCGCGTGGAATCCGGCCAGGGTGATGAACTGGAACTTGTAGCCCATCGCCCCGAGCTCGCGCTGGAACTTCGCGATCGTCGAGTCGTCGAGGTGCTTCTTCCAGTTGAACGACGGCGAGCAGTTGTAGCTCAGCAGCTGGTCCGGGTACTCCGACTTGATGGCTTCGGCGAAGCGCTTGGCGACCTCGAGGTCCGGGGTGGAGGTCTCCATCCACAGCAGATCGGAGTACGGGGCGAAGGCCAGACCGCGGTCGATGCAGGGCTCGATGCCGTTGGTGATCTTGTAGTAGCCCTCGGCGGTGCGCTCACCGGTGACGTACTTCTGATCGCGCTCGTCGATGTCGGAGGTCATGAGGGTCGCAGCCTCGGCGTCGGTACGGGCGATGACGAGGGTCGGGACGTTCTCGACGTCGGCGGCCAGACGGGCCGCGCTCAGGGTGCGGATGTGCTGAGCGGTGGGCACGAGGACCTTGCCGCCGAGGTGGCCGCACTTCTTCTCGGAGCCGAGCTGGTCCTCGAAGTGGACGCCCGCCGCGCCGGCGTTGATCATGCCGCGCATGAGCTCGTAGACGTTGAGGACGCCGCCGAAGCCGGCCTCGGCGTCGGCCACGATCGGGGCCAGCCAGTTCTCGATCTGCTTCTGGCCCTCGGACATCTCGATCTGGTCGGCGCGCATGAGGGCGTTGTTGATGCGGCGGACGACGGCCGGCACGGAGTTCGCGGGGTAGATCGACTGGTCCGGGTAGGTCTGCGAGGCGAGGTTGGCGTCGGCGGCGACCTGCCAGCCGGAGAGGTAGATCGCCTTGAGGCCGGCCTTGACCTGCTGCACGGCCTGGTTGCCGGTGAGCGCGCCGAGCGCGTTGACGAAGTCCTCGGTGTGGATGAGGTTCCACAGGGTCTCCGCGCCGTGGCGGGCGAGCGTGTGCTCCTCGATGAGCGAGCCGCGCAGCTTGACGACGTCCTCGGCGCTGTAGTCGCGGGTGATGCCGGCCCAGCGGGGGTTGGTGTCCCAGTCCTGCTGGATGGCTGCGGCGTTGTGCAGATCGTTCTGCGTCATGAAGATCACTCCTGAGTCAAGGGTTTGGCGTTGCTGTGCGGGTCGTGCGGTGGTGCTGGTCAAGCCGCCTCCGTCCCGGTCCGATCGAATCGTTCCGGTTCTTTGGTGGTGTTCACCAGTCTGGGCGGATCTGCGAGGCGTGCACAGAGGTTTCTCGTTAGAAATCTGGCGATATTTCCGCTGTATAGAATTCAGCCGGTTCTGTGGCGGGAAATCGCACAGGATGGGACACTGGAGGCATGGCCACCGGATCCCGCACCCCTGCTCGCACCGCCGCGAGCACCCCCGTCCACGCCTCGGAGCACCCGGCTCAGCGCACCTCGGAGCGGCTCACCGAGCGCCGCACCGCGGACGAGGCACCCGTCACCGATGCGCTGAGCATCGGTCGCAAGGTGCGCCACTTCCGCACGCGGTGCGATCTCACCCTGGGGCAGCTCGGCGAGGCGGTGGGCCGGGCGGCCTCCCAGATCTCCTCGATCGAGAACGGCAAGCGCGAGCCCTCGCTCACCATACTCTCCGCCCTCGCCGAGGCGCTCGGCACCTCGACCGAGGAGCTGCTCGACCCGCACCCGCTCGACGCCCGGCAGGCGCTCGAGCTCGAGGCGGAGCGCGCACAGAATTCCCCGCTCTATTCCTCGCTCGATCTCCCGCAGGTGCGGGTGAAGTCGCTGCCGCAGGACGCGCTCGAGGCGATCGTCGGCCTCCAGCGGCAGCTGAGGCAGGTCGTGCGCAACCGCGCCGCGACCCCGGAGGAGGCCAGGCGGGCCAACAAGCGCCTGCGCGAGACCATGCGTGCGCGCAACAACCACTTCGCCGAGCTCGAGGCGCAGGCCGCCGAGGTGCTCGAAGCGATCGGTTACGAGGACGGCCCGCTGAGCCAGCGGCAGGCCGCGCGGATCGCCGAGCGGCTGGGGTTCTCGCTCCACTACGTATCCGATCTGCCGAAGTCCACCCGCTCGGTCTCCGACACCCGCAACCGGCGCCTCTACCTGTCGAACGAGGACGCCTCCGGCCACGACCCCCGCTCGCACTTGCTCACCGCGCTGGCGGCGCACCTGCTCGGGCACACGCCGCCCTCGGACTACGGCGAGTTCCTGTCCCAGCGCGTCGAGGCGAACTATCTGGCCGCCGCGCTGCTCCTGCCGGAGAAGGCCGCGGTGCCGTTCCTGGCGGAGGCGAAGAAGGACCGCCGGATCTCCATCGAGGAGCTGCGCGATTTCTTCGGAGTGAGCTACGAGACCGCCGCCCACCGGTTCACCAATCTCGCGACCGAGCATTTCGGGCTGCCCGTGCACTTCATGAAGGTCCACATCTCCGGCACCGTGCACAAAGCGTACTCGAACGACGGCCTGCCGTTCCCCACCGATCCGCTCGGCGCGATCGAGGGCCAGTACGCGTGCAAGCGCTTCACCTCGCGCACGGTCTACCGGGTATCCGACCGGTTCAGCCCCTACTTCCAGTACACCGACACCCCCTCCGGCACGTTCTGGTGCACGGCCCGCGTGCTGCCCGGCGCCGGCGACTTCTCGGTGAGCGTCGGCGTGCCGTTCGCGCACGTCAAGTGGTTCGATGGCCGGGAGACGGCCAAGCGCTCCGAGTCGCGCTGCCCGGACCCCACGTGCTGCCGGCGGGCGCCGGAGCAGCTCGAGGACAAGTGGGCCGAGACCTCCTGGCCGGCCGCCCGCACCCACGCCTCGCTGCTCGCCGCGGTGCCGCCCGGCGTGTTCCCCGGCGTCGACACGACCGAGGTGTACCAGTTCCTCGAACGGCACTCAGGGTAGGGATCCATCTCGACGTGGCCGGCCCGGCGCTCGGGGCGGTCGCAGTGCTATCGGCCCGGAGAGCTCGGTCCGGTGATCTCGGTGCACGCTAGGCTGAAGTGGCCTGCCGCCCCGGACGAAGGAGTCCCCGTGCCCACCGATCCTCACCCCGCCCCGGCATCGTCCGCCGCGGACGCCGCGACGACCTCCGCGCTCCCGCTCCTCGAGTTCGCCTCCCGTTCGATCGCCGGTGCCACCGCGATCGTCACCGGAGCGGCGAGCGGGATGGGTCGCGCCACCGCCGCACTGTTCGCACTCGAGGGAGCCCACGTCGTCCTCGCCGATCGCGAGCTCGACCCTCTCGCCGAGGTGATCGACGAGATCGAGGAGCTCGCCCCGAGCGCCCGGGCGCTCGCCGTCCCCTGCGATGTGAGTCGCCCGGAGGACCTCAGCACGCTCGTCGACACCGCGGTCGAGCAGTTCGGCGGGATCGACCTGCTCGTCAACAACGCCGGGGTGTCGCGGCGGAACTCCGTCGCCCAGGAGGACGAGGAGTTCGAGCGGGTGTGGCAGGAGGTCCTCGACATCAACCTCAGCTCTGCAGGGGATCCACGTCGCAGCACCGGTGGTGAAGTCCGCTCTTCTCCCGGTCGATCTTCCACAAGAAAAGGCCTTCATCCTGCGGCGGGTGAGGATCGATTCGACGGATCGATCCGTCGACTTCCCCATCAAGCCCTGGCTGGCGAACGACCAGTCGACGGAGAGCATCCGGTCATGGGTCGACGGCGAAGACGGCCTCGCCCCTCTGCAGCCCACCCTCGTCCTGCATTCGGAGGGAGGGATCCTCCGCGATGCCCGGGTCGATCATGCTCTCGACACCGAGCAGCTCGAACACTTCACTCGAGCAGCGGAGGACGAGGATTCCCCGTGGTGGGTCATCGAGGATCCCAACACGAGAACCGGTCTGCTCGTCTCCCGGGAGCACCATCTCGTCACCGTCGAGACCGACGATGACGGCGCCACGGTGCACATCCATGTCGAACCCCGCCGAGCAAAAGCCGAACGCGACAAGCAGCGGGATCGCTTCGCCCGCCGGTGGGGCCCGTGGCTCGACCCGGACGCAGCACTCGGCCCCGATCAGATCCGGCGTGGCATCGCTCGCGCCGAGGAGATGGTGCTCGAACTCCTTGCCGAGGAGACGACCGACGACAGTGAGGACAGCGACGCATGATGAGCACGAAGATCACGCTCGACCACGGCGACATCGACATCGACCTCCCGGCCGAGGGGCAGCGGCCGCGCGGCTGCGACTGGAACGAGTCGGTCTGCACCGACACCCCGACCCACACGATCGTCGTCCCGGACCATGACGAGGATGCCTCCGGGCCGCACGCCTCCACCTACTGCGCTCGGCATTATGCGGTCTCGCTCGCCGAGCTCCTCACGCTGCACGTGCAGCAGTGCTCCGGCGGCGTGCGCGAACACCTGTCAGCCTACGGCGAGATCAGCGCACCTCGGTGGCTGTGACCGGCGGGCTGCGGACCCGCGGTCCCGAGCCGCCGCCCAGCCCCCACCCGCGCACGATGTGTCGAGGCCGGAACACGAATGGCCGGAAGGCCACTGCCGTCGCAACAGGTGCCACACGCACCGTTCATAGGTTGGGATCAAGAGGTTCGCCGCAGGAGCGGGAACCGCGATCCCCAGGAGAGACACCATGCGACGAGCACTCATCACCAAGTCCGCGACGGTCGTCGCCGGGCTCGCCACTGCCCTCACCCTGTCCGCCTGCAGCTTCGAGTTCTCCGTCGGCCCCGGCAGCGAAGGCAACGACGAGGAGCAGACGGAGGAGACCACCGAGCGCGACCGCAACGGCGACGAGGGGACCGGCGCCGAGGACACGAACGGCGGCGGCTCTCGCGACGACTCGGGCACCGAGGAGCGCGACATCCCCGACCAGGACCCCACCGAGGACACCGGCACCGGTTCCGGCAGCGACTCCGGTTCGGGCAGCGGCAGGTCGTCCGAGGACGAGTACACCTCCGGTTCCGGCGACGGCTCCGACGTCACGATCCCGGGCAGCGAGCTCGCGGTATCGGTCAAGGAGGCCGCGGAGGAGGAGTCCGGCGTCACCGGCATCGACGTCACCTGCCGCGACCTCAACGCCTACGCCGTCGGCGCCTCGACCACCTGCGACATGGAGATGCCGAACGGGGACAAGTACTTCCCGCTCGTCAAGGTCACCTCGATCTCCGGCGGGAACGTCGAGTACAAGCTCGAGTTCCCCGGCGTCCACTTCTGATCCGAGCCGCTTCTGATCCGAGCCGCAGCTCCGCGGCACCGCAACTCCGGAGCACCGTGAACTGTGGGGCGAACGAGTGGGAGCAGGGCCATCAACGGCCCCGCACTCCCCCGTTCGCCCCACAGTCGCGTGCGCGGGCCGCACGGGCAGGCCGTGCCCGAGGTGCCGCGCACCCGGGAACCCACCCGGTCCGAGGCACCCTGCGGCTCGGCGCACGCCGGCTCAGCCGGCGAGCATCTCCCGCACGTCGGCCGCGCTCACGAGCTCGATCTGCGGGGCGTAGAGGCCCATGACATGGAGCGCCGCCCGGCCGTTCTCCGCGCTCGAAGCCGCGCACGCATCGGTGACGATGCTCACCTGCATACCGGCGTCGGCGGCGGCGAGCGCGGTGGAGATCACGCAGCAGTCCGTCGACACCCCGGTGAGCACGAGGTGCGCATCCGCTCCCGCCCGTGCCGCGAGCTCCGCGCCCCATTTGCCGAAGGTCGGCGCGTCGACCGGCGGCCGCGCGGACAGCTCCGCGGCCCCGTCGACGAGGGCGTACAGCGGGTCCGCGGCACTGACATCGGCGAACGGCCACTGCCGGAAGTAGTCGCCCCAGGCCGTCGACCGGTCCGCGGTCGGCAGCCAGCGGGTCACGCTCACCCGGCCCTCGAACAGCGGCGCGATCTCCCGGATCCGCGCGAACGCCTTAGCGAAATCCGGCGATGACCAGTCCGAGCCCGGTTCGGCGAAGATCGCCTGCGGGTCGATGACGACGAGGTGGGGCACCCGGGTGCGGTAGGCCCGGAACGCAGGCTGCCCCTCGGCCCGCCCCTCGACCCCGGCAGCCGCCGGATCCGAGGAGCCCAGCCGGCTCCGCGGCACCCACCGCTCCCGAGGCACCCACCGGCTTCGCCGTCATCCCCGGCCCCCGTCGAGCGGGCCGGGCGCGTTGTCGAGCCCCGCCACGGCGAGCTCGGCTGCCGCTGCCTCCTGCCGGCGGATCGTCCGGCGGCGCAGCAGCAGGGTGACGAGGAACGACAGCACGAGGGCGAGGAGCACCCCGAGGTTCGCGTACGCCCAGGTGCCCTCCTTCCCGCCGAGCGGGCCGAGCAGGTACCCCTGCCAGTTGTTCCAGGCCGCCTCGGCGGCGAACTGGTTGATGACGAGGCCCCAGCCGAGCACGGAGGCCACGGCCATCGTCACCAGGCTCGTCCAGTCGAACGCCCCGTAGACGCCACGGGCGTCGAACAGCGAGGGCTCGTGGTAGTCGGCGCGGCGGGTGAGGATGTCGGCGATGAGGATGCCGGCCCATGCGGCGAGCGGCACGCCGAGCGTGATGAGGAAGCTCTGGAACGGCCCCAGGAAGTCCTGTGCGAAGAACACCACCCAGATCGTGCCGATCGTGAGGATGAGCCCGTCGATGCCGGCCGCGACCGGGCGCGGGATCCGGATCCCCAGGCTGAGCAGGGTGAGGCCGGAGGAGTAGATGCCGAGCACCGCGCCGGACACGAGCGCGAGCAGCGCGGTGATCCAGAACGGGATGAGCGCCCACACCGGCAGCAGGGTGGCGAGCGCGCCCACCGGGTCGACGGCGACGGCGTCCATGAGGGCGGGGTCGGAGCCGGCGAGCAGCAGGCCGACGGTGACGAGGATGACCGGCGCGGCCGAGCCGCCGATCGTGTTCCACACGACGATCGAGGAGTCCGAGGCGGAGCGCCTCTGGTAGCGCGACCAGTCGGCGGCGATGTTGATCCAGCCGAGGCCGAACCCGGTCATCACCATGACGAGCGCCCCGATCATCTGCTGCGGGCTGCCGTGCGGGAGCGCCATCACGGCGGCGAAGTCGATGTGCGGGATGACGAGGACGACGTAGAGGACGGTGATCGCCCCGGTGAGCCAGGTGAGGATCGACTGGAGCCGCATGATCATGTGGTAGCCGAGCACCGAGGCGGTGACGATGACGCCGGCGACGACGAGCGCGGCGATCACCCGCACCCCGGTGCCGCTCGCCCAGCCGAGCGCCTCGAACACCGTGGCGGTGGCGAGGACGGCGGTGATCGCGAGGAAGGTCTCCCAGCCGATCGAGGTCAGCCAGGACACGATGCCCGGCACCTTCTGCCCGTGCACGCCGAAGGCCGCGCGGGAGAGCACCATCGTCGGGGCGCTGCCGCGCTTGCCGGCGATCGCGATGAGCCCGCACAGGAAGAACGAGACGACGACGCCGATCACCGTGACGACGGTCGCCTGGAGGAATGAGATCCCGAAGCCGAGCACCCACGAGCCGTAGCTCATGCCGAACACGGAGACGTTCGCGGCGAACCACGGCCAGAACAGGTCGGAGGGCTTCGCGGTGCGCTGGGCGTCGTCGACGATCTCGATGCCGGTCATCTCGACGAGCGGGGTTCGTTCCACGGCGGTTCCCGTCACTGGGCTGCAGGGTCGAGGCCCATCATCACGCCTTTATCACAGATACGCAATTAAGCGCATCCGGGCTCACCTCACCGCAGCGAGCCGAGCGCCTTGTCGACGATGTGCTCGGCGATCGCCATCGAGCTCGTCGCCCCCGGGGATGGCGCATTGCGCACCTGGGTGAGTCGGCCGCGGGTGGTGATGACGAAGTCGTCGACGAGCGAGCCGTCGGCGTTCATCGCCTGCGCCCGCACGCCGCGCGGACCGGGCTTGACGGTCAGCGGGTCGAGGTCGGGGACGAAGCGCTGCGCCTCGGCGATGAACGCCTTGGGCGACACCGCGGTGCGGGCCTCGCGGGCGGCGGCCTTGACGTTGTCCTTGGCGAACTTCCAGAACCCCTTGTACCCCAGGGTGGAGCCGATGTCGCCGAGGTCGAACCCGCCCTTCGAGTACCCGCGCGTGTACTTCTCCCGCCCCATCGACAGGAAGGCGTTGGGGCCGAGCATGAGCGCGCCGTCGATCCGGCGGGTGAGGTGGACGCCGAGGAACGGGTACGCCGGATCCGGGACCGGATAGATCAGACCCTTGACCACGTCCGCGGCGGGCTGCTCGATGAGGAAGTAGTCGCCGGAGAACGGCACGATCCGCGGCTCCGCCTCGAGGCCCGAGGCGCGTGCCAGGCGGTCCGCCTGCAGGCCGGCGCAGGTGACGACGAGGTCGAAGGAGCCGGCGTCCTGGGTCATCTTCGACTCGACCCCGGGCATCGCGAGCGCGACCCGCACCTCGTTGCCCATGGTGTCGAGCCGGGCGACCTCGGAGTTGTACTCGATGCGCCCGCCGGCGGCGAGCACGTCGTTGCCGAACGCCTCGGTCAGGGCGACAAAATCGACGATCGCGGTGTGCGGGGAGTGGAGGGCGAGGACACCGCGGACGTTCGGCTCGATCTCGCGCATCTCGTGCCGATCGAGGAGCGCGACGTGCGGCACGCCGTTGGCGCGCGCACGCTCGTGGATCTTCTCCAGCCGGTCGACCTCGAGCGTGGTGTGGGCGACGACGAGCTTGCCGCACTCGTCGTAGGGGATGCCGTTGACGGCGGCGTACTGGACGAGCATCTCCACACCCCGCCGGCACAGCTGCGCCTTGAGGCTGCCCGGCTCGTAGTAGAGGCCGGCGTGCACGACGCCGGAGTTGTGGCCGGTCTGGTGGGCGGCGAGGTGGGATTCCTTCTCGAAGACGGTGACGGTGGCCTCGGGTTCGCGGAGGGCGAGCTCGCGGGCGACGGCGGTGCCGATGATGCCTCCGCCGACGACGGCGATGCGTGAGATTGTCATGGTGCTATCTTGGCAGAACCGCCCACCCGCCGACAGGGCTCGGCCGCGTCCGAGGCGCGGGCCGGGATCCGAGACGCCCGCCCGGCCCGGTGGGCGCCGTCGACAGGAGAGGGGCCCGCATGGAGTCGCCGTTGACCCTCGACTGGCCCGGCAAGGCCGCCGCTGCCGCCCTCGCCGCCGAGGATCCCTCCGGCCCCGACGGCACCGGACCGCTCCTCCCCGACGGACCGCTCCTCCCGCTCGACCGGCACCTCGCGATCGAGGGCGAGAACCTCGCCGCCCTTCGAATTCTCCGCCGCTCCCACGCCGCACAGGTCAAGGTCGTCTGCATCGACCCGCCGTACAACACCGGCAACGCCCTGCCCTACCGCGACACCTTCGGGGCGGCCGGGCACCGCGGCTGGCTGTCGATGATGCTCCCCCGCCTGCTGCTCACCCGCGCGCTCCTGCGCGCGGACGGTGTCGTGTTCGTCTCCATCGACGACCGGGAGAACGCGCACCTCCAGCTCCTCGGGCACGAGGTGTTCGGCGAGGAGAACTACCTGGGCTCCTTCATCCAGCAGCGGGCCAAGGGCGGCGGGAACGCGCGGTCGTTCGTGCGCGGCCACGATTTCGTCCTCGTCTGGGCGAAGGACGCCCGGGCAGTGGGTCCGTTCCTCACCGAGAAGCGCCCGCCGGCCCGGTACGAGACGATCGACGGCACGCGGTACCTCGTGGACGACGACTGGCTGCGGGTGAGCTTCGGCAAGTACACCCGCGGTGCAGAGCGCCGGCTCATGTACGAGGACATCGCCGCCGTCCGCGGGGAGGCGAAGAAGGCCGAGGTCGACGCCGGGCTGGCCGCCGGGACCCTGCGGCTGCGCGCATGGGGCGAGCCGGACGAACGGGGTGTGCGCAAGCACGCGGTGCTCCGGCTGACCCCGGCTGACCGCGCGAGCTCGAAGATGTACTCGATCATCAAGGCGCTCAACGAGGGCGGGCGGGCCGATCTCGAGGCGCTCGGGCTCGGCGGGCTGTTCGGCTATCCGAAGCCGCTCGAGCTCATCCGCACGCTCGTGCGCTCGCAGACGATGTTCGACCGCGAGGCGATCGTCCTCGACTTCTTCGCCGGCTCCGGCACCACCGGACAGGCGGTGCTCGAGCTCAACGCCGCCGACGGCGGTTCGCGTCGATTCGTCCTTGTGCAGCAGCCCGAGGCGCTGCGGCCCGTGGCCGGGGCCCGCACCGGCGCCGAGGCGGGGGCCGCCGGGGCACGGTCCGTCGCCGGTGCCGCGGCAGGCACGGGCACGGGCAGGGAGCCCGCCGCTGGGGCAGGCACGGGACCGGGCGGGGAGCCCGGCGAGCCGCTCACCACGATCAGCGCCCTCATGCGCGAGCGTCTGCGCCGGGCGGGGGCGGCACTGCTCGAGCAGTCCCCGGGCCTCGACGTCGATTTCCTCGACATCCGCCTGCCCGATCCGCCCGACTGAGGCGCTGCCCGCCTGCCCGATCCGCCCGACTGAGGCGCTGCCGCGCCGTCCTACTGCGCGGTATCCGATTCCAGCCGCGCAATTGCGCGCTCGGTTCCGGATACCGCGCGGTCGGACCGACCCGACTGCACCTCCGCCCGCCGCCGCCGATCGCCTCCGCCGCAACTACCCGGCGTTCGTCACCACCTGGTAGCCGCCGCTCTCGTGGACGAGGGTCCAGTCGCCGCCGTAGCGCTCCTCGGCCCAGGCCTCGATCGAGCCCTCGTGGTCGTCGGGCCGCAGTGCGATCGCCTCGGGCACGAACTCCTCGGAGCTGCCGTACCAGTAGACGTCGGTGTGCGGGGCGAGGTAGGCGAGCAGCCGGACGTCGGTGACCACGGAGTCGTACTCGACGGCGGCCTCGAGAGCGCCGCTGCCGTCGACGCGGTACCGGTCCGCCTCCCACAGCAGGTGGATGCTCGTCTGGCTCAGCAGCGCGAAGGAGGCGACGGCCGCCACCGCCGGGGCGAGCGTCCGGTGCGGCCGGCCGGCCCCGTCGAGCAGGCTGATGGCGGCGATCGGGATGAGGACGGCGGAGTAGTGGAAGCTCGTGTCCCAGTAGCCCTCGACGTTGCCGAGGAACCGCCAGCCGAGCGTGGGGAGCATGAGGAGGATGAACGGCGAGCGCAGGCCGATCACCCCGGCGGCGAGCGCGAGGAACCCGACAGTGCCGATCTTCGTCGTGAGCCCCGCGGTGAGCGTCTCGGCCAGCGTGACGTTGTCGGAGTAGTCGTAGCCGCCGCTGACGTTGAAGGCGGGGATGAAGATCAGCACCGCGTAGATCGTCCAGGCGATGCCCCAGCCGGCGAGGAACAGCCCGTACTTGAGGTCGGCGCGGCTGCGCAGCCACACGGCGAGGCCGAACACCGCGACCGTGAGCCCGAGGTCCTCCTTGACGAACACGAGCAGCGCGATCGCCACCGCCGCGCCGAGCTTCTGCCCGCGCATCCACCCGACGAGTCCGAATGCCAGCAGCGGGACGGCGAAGGCGATCTCGTGGAACTGCGCGGTGACGGCGTTGAGCAGACCCCATGAGCCGACGTAGGAGGCCGCGAGGAGCCAGGCGCCGCGGGGCGTGAGGCGCTCGACGGCGAGCGACACGACCGGCCACACCGAGGCGGCGAACAGCACGGCCTGCGCGAGCATGAGCGTGAGCCCGGAGGGGAAGAGCCAGAACAGCGGGGTGAGCAGGATGAGGATCGGGTGGAAGTGGTCGCCCCAGAGGTTGAATCCCGGTCCCTTGATGTCGACGACCGGCGCCTCGAGGGCGGCGTACCGGGTGAGGAGCTGGGTGAAGATCCCGAGGTCCCAGGACGGCGAGTAGAAGATCCGCCACATGATGATCGCCAGCGTCGCGTAGAGGACGAGCGCTGCGCACGAGGCGATCGCCGGGGCGTACCGGGTGAGGCCGGGGAGCTTCGGCGGCACGGGCGGTGTCAGTCCTGGAGGTCGACCGCGACGGCCGATGCCCCGGCGACGGCGGCGGTGACGGTGAGCACCGAGGGCCAGGCGCCGATCTTCTTGGCCAGCGGGTGCGAGAGCCCGAAGCCGAGCACGTAGGCGGCGCCGAGGGCCGCGGCCGTGGCCGGGCCGCGCTTGGCCAGCCAGGTCCGGCCGGCGTAGATCCCGGCGGCGGCGAGCACGGCTCCGCCGAGGGGCCGGATGCCGGATTCCCGCGCGGTGACATAGCCTCCGAGGAGGCCGAGCGCGACGATCGGGGCGGTCTGCACGTCGAGTGCGTCCTTGATGTCTGCCATGCTCCGGAGTCTAGCCGCGCGCACCGATCGCTCCTCGATCCGCCCCGGGCGGATCCGTCGTGGTCGCGCGCCCGGGCGGCCGTCGACGATCGGCGGTCGCGAGCAGCCCCGGGCTCAGTCCGAGGTCAGAGTGCTGAAGGATTCGAGTGCCCGCGGATGCCCTGCGACGAGGATCTCGTCCTCCGGGTAGACCACGGTCTCGGGTTCGACGAAGTGCCACCCGCCGCCGCGCTTGACGCCCACCACCGCCACGCCGTGGTGCCGCTCGAGGTGCTGAGGCCCCAGCGGACGGTCGACGATCGACCCCGGCGGGGAGATCCGCACCACGGCGAAGTCCTCGTCGATGGCCGCGAAATCGTGGAGCCGGGAGCTGATGAGGTGCGCGAGGCGACGGCCCATGTCGTTCTCGGGCCGGATGACGTGCTCGACCCCGAGCTGCCCGAGGATCTCGGCGTGCGGCTCGCCGATCGCCTTCGCCCAGATCGCAGGGACCCCGAGCTTGAGGAGGCGGGAGGTGGTGAGGATGCTCGCCTCGATGTCCGAGCCGATCCCCACGACGACCGCTGGCACCTCGGCGATCCCGAGCTGCCGCAGCGCCTGCTCATCGGTGGAATCAGCGGTCGCGACGAAGGCGAGGCGGTCACGGAGGTCGTCGACGACGTCGCGGCGGATGTCGATGCCGATGACCTCCGCGCCGAGTGCGGTGAGCTCGGTGGCCACCGCTGCACCGAATCTGCCGAGGCCGATCACTGCGATCGCCCCGGCGCCGGCGAGCCGGCCCGGGTCGCCGGTGAGGAATGCGGCCGGCTTCGCCAGCCATCTCGATGTGTTCACTGCGTCTCCTCCTGTGCTTCTGCGCTGGTCCGATGTGCCTGCGGCGCGGGGTGGTGCCGGGATCGATCGCGTCCGCGCCGCGCGGAAGACCCGGTCTCAGCCGATGAGCGGCCGCTCCTCGGGCAGTGCGTAGCTCGCGTGCCTGCGTCGCAGCGCGAGGGCCGAGGCGAGGGTCACCGGCCCGATCCGTCCGACCGCCATGAGGACGATGAGGACGACCTGCGAGAAGGCGGGCAGCTCCGCGGTGATGCCGGTCGACAGGCCCACGGTCGCGAATGCGGAGATCGCCTCGAACAGGATCCGATCGAGGCCCCACTGCGGCTCGTCGAGCATGATGAGCATCGTGGCGCCGAGGACGAGAGCGAGCGCGAGGACGATCACCGTCGACGCCTGCCGATGGACCGCGGTGTCGATCCGGCGCCCGAGGAGATTCACCGCGCGACCGCCGGTCACCTCGGACACGGTCATCGCTGCGAGCACGGCGACGGTGGTGACCTTGACGCCGCCTGCGGTCCCGGCCGGTCCGCCGCCGATGAACATGAGGATGTCGAGCCCGAACCAGCTCACCGGGTGCATCTGGGCGATGTCGATGGAATTGAACCCCGCGGTGCGGGCGATGGTCGACTGGAAGAAGGCGGCGAGGATCCGGCCGCCGGTCCCGTGGGCACCCAGGGTGCCGGGATTGCGCCATTCCTGCACCGCGATGAACACCGTCCCCGCCAGCAGGAGCAGAGGGGTGAGGACGACGACGATCCGCGTGGTGAGCGACCAGGAGAGCGGGAAGCGGTAGCGGCGGACGAGCTCGACGAGGACGGGGAACCCCATCCCGCCGATGATCACCGCGAGCGCGAGCGGCAGGATGACGAGGGGGTCGGTCGCGTACCGCACGACGCTGTCCGCGTGGAGGCCGAAACCGGCGTTGTTGAACGCGGAGATCGCGTGGAAGACCCCGAACAGGATGGCCTGCGCCCAGTCCATGTCGTAGCCGAACCGGAAGCGCGGCACCAGGATCGCGGCGGTCACCGCCTCGACCACGAGGGTTAACCCGATGATCCGCACGATCACCGGGCGGATCCCGCCGAATCCGGACGAGCGCGTCTCGTGGGCCACCGCTCTCCGGAACCGCAGACCGGCGCGCCGCGCGACGAGCATGCCGAGCAGCATCGTGAAGACCATGATGCCGAGGCCGCCCACCTGGATGAGGCCGAGGATGACGAGCTGCCCGAACAGTGTGAAGTCCCCGCCCGTGTCGAGGACGACGAGCCCGGTCACGCTGAGCGCCGACGTCGCGGTGAAGAGTGCGGGGAGCACCCCGATCGACCCGTCGTCGACGGTGGCGAAGGGGAGCATGAGGAGTCCGGTGCCGGTGGCGAGCGCGACCGAGAACCCGGCCAGGATCACGGTCACCGGGCGCGGAATGCGTACGCGGGGCACGGCTACACCGTAGCACCGCACGGACCCGGCTCCGGAACCGTTCGGGTCACGATTCGACTGCGGTCGATGTCGTGCGCATCACGGGTCCCGCGATCTCCTATAGTGTGACCATCCTCACCGAGCTGCTGAAGGAGCTGCTATGAGCACTCATCCGCCGACGCCCGATTCCAGCGGGGCCCGATCCACCTCCAGCGCGTCCGTGGACGAGCTCGGCCACGTCGATCGCGGTCACGGCTTCGTCCGGGTCCTCGGCAACGTCGACGCGCTGTTCATCGGCTTCGGCGCGATGATCGGCTTCGGCTGGATCACTCTCACCGGCGGCTGGCTCGAGAGCGCCGGCACCCTCGGCGCGCTCCTCGCGTTCGTCGTCGGCGGCATCATCATGGGCTTCGTCGGCGTCGTCTACTCCGAGCTCGTCGCCGCGATGCCCCACGCCGGCGGTGAGCACAACTACCTCATCCGCGGCATGGGCCCGCGTCTGTCGCTGCTCGGCTCGTGGGCGATCACCGGCGGGTACATCAGCGTGGTGATGTTCGAGGCGGTGGCGTTCCCGCGGACGATCGAATACCTCTTCCCGAACTTCCAGCAGATCCACCTGTGGACGATCGCCGACTTCGACGTGCACCTGACCTGGGCGCTCGCCGGGACGATCGGTTCGCTCATCGTCATGTGGATCAACATCCGGGGGGTCAAGGTCGCCGGTCTCGTCCAGACCTTCGTCGTGAGCTTCCTCGTCATCATGGCGTTCCTCCTGCTCGCAGGCGGAGTCGTCGGCGGCGAGCTGTCGAACACCCAGCCGCTGTTCAACGGCGGGGCGATCGGCTTCGTCGCGGTGCTCGGCGCGGTGCCGTTCCTCTTCGTCGGCTTCGACGTCATCCCGCAGTCGGCGGAGGAGATCAAGGTCCCGCCGAAGCAGATCGGCCGCCTCGTCGTCATGTCGGTGGTCATGGCGGTGGTGTTCTACCTCGTCATCATCTTCTCGACCTCGCTCGCGCTGCCCGCGTCCCAGCTCGCCTCCTTCGACCTCGTCACCGCGGATGCGCTCGCCGACCTCATGGGCCACCCGGTCTGGGGCGACGTCGTCATCGCCGGCGGTCTCGCCGGCATCATCACATCGTGGATCGCCTTCCTCATGGGCGCCTCGCGCCTCATGTGGGCGATGGCGAACTCCGGGATGATCCCGGCCTGGTTCGGCAAGCTCCACCCCAAGTACCGCACCCCGGTCAACGCCCTCCTGTTCATCGGCATCCTGTCGGCCTTCGCCCCGTTCGCCGGCACCGCGATGCTCGGCTGGGTCGTCGACTCCGGCTCGCCGATGATCGTCTTCGCCTACGGCCTCGTCGCGGTCGCGTTCGTCATCCTGCGCAAGAAGGAGCCGGGCATGGATCGCCCGCTGCGCGTGGGCGGCAAGGGCGGCGCCGGCATCGCCATCGGCATCATCGCCGCGGTGCTCTGCGCCATCCTGTTCATCATGTACATCCCGGAGCTCACCCCGATCTCGGTCACCCTCGCATGGCAGTCGTACCTGATGTTCGGGCTGTGGATGCTCGCCGGCATCCTGCTGATGTTCCGCCTGCCCGGGGGCATCAAGCCCGGCCCCGACGCCGAGCACGAGCTCCTCACGCAGATCAACGAGAGGAAGCGCCGGAAGTGACGAGCACCGACTGCTCGACCGGCGGCGGCGCTTCGGCAGCCGCCCCGGCCGACGCCTCCTCCGCCGTGCCCGAGGCGCCCGCTCGCCCGGGCGCGGACGGCCGGGGCGGGTCCTTCCGCACCCTTCTCGCGGAGCGCTACAGCGTCCGCCACTTCACCGGGGAGCCGGTCACCGAGGAGCAGCTCACCGCCGTCCTCGAGACCGCGCAGCGCACCCCGTCGTGGTCGAACACCCAGGCCTGGCAGGTGCACGTGCTCACCGACGAGGTGCTCCGCGAGATCGGCCGGCGCCTGCGCGCCGAGGTGACGGCCCGGACCCAGCAGAAGACGGTCGTGTCCGACCTCGCGCTGCCCGGCCGGTTCACCGAGGAGCAGATGCACCGCAAGCGGGTGACCGGCTACGGGCGCTACGAGTCGCTCGGGATCGACCGGAAGGACATGGTGGGCCGGTTCGAGGCCTCGCTGGCGAACTTCGAGTTCTTCGGAGCGCCGGTCGGTCTCGTCATCACCTCGACCCGGGAGGTCGGCCCCTACGGCTGGGTGGACACCGGCGCCTACACCGGCACGCTCCAGTACGCGGCGTGGGAGGCGGGCCTGGGCGCGTGCGCGCTCGGCTCGATCGGCATGCACGCCGATCTCATCCACCGCTACCTGGGACTCGCCGATGACGTCGACGTCATCGCCGGGATGGCGCTCGGGCACCCAGATCACGCCGCTCCCGGCAACACCTACCGCACCGAACGGGCTCCCCTGTCCGAGGTCGTCCACCGCGTCGAGACCCTCAACGACTGAAATCCGCACGCGCATGGGCCTGCCGCTGCACGACTGTCCCGCGAAAACTGCAAGCGCCCACCCGACCTGAACAGGTTGTGGGGGCGCTTGCAGGAATCGCGGGATCTTCGAGGACCGGACAGTTGACGGAGCCGCCGGCCGCTCGCGGCGCACTACCCGCGGACCGTCCGCGGGACGAGTGCCATCGCGATCACACCGAGGACGGCGACGACGGCGAACAGGTGGAAGCCCCAGGGGTAGGCGATCCCCGCGGCGACGAGCGCTCCCGTGAGGAACGGCCCGACGATCGCCCCGAGCCGCCCCACCCCGGCGGCGAGCCCGAGCGCCGTGCCGCGCACCGCGGCCGGGTACACCGACGACACGTACGCATAGACGAGGACCTGCGCGGAGAATACGAACGCGCCCGTGGCGAAGACCGCGAGGTGGAGCACCACCGGGTTCTCCATCCGCACGCTGAGCAGGGCGAGGAGCACCGCGGCCGCACCGAACCACAGGAGCACCATCGGCCGGGTGCCGTACCGGTCCGCGGTCCGGCCGGCGACCACGAGCCCCACCACCGCGCCGAGGTTGAGGACGAGGAGCATGACGAGCGAGGCGGACAGCCGGTACCCGGCCTCCTCCATGATCGACGGCAGCCAGGTGTTGAGGCCATAGACGAGGAGCAGGCCCATGAAGCTCGCCACCCACACCCCGATCGTCACCCGCGCGAACCCGCCGGAGAACAGGCCCCCGCGCCCGGTTGCAGAAGCCGGATCCGCCGGGTCACCCGCCGAGGCGCTCACCGGGTCACCCGCTGAGGCGCTTGCCGGGCCTCCCGCTGCCGCGGCCGCCGCCGTTCCTGCCGACGGCCCTGCCGCGGATCCACCGGCACCGTGCCCCGGGGCCCCGGCACCGTGCCCCGCGGCCCGGGCACGGCGCGCAGCGAGGAAGGCCGGGGACTCCGGCAGCCGCAGCCAGAGGACGGGCAGGAGGAGGAAGCCGGCGATCCCGCCGCCGAGGAACAGGAGCTGCCAGTCCGCTCCGGCGAGCACGGCGAGCAGCGCCGCGAGCACCGCACCCGTGTGGTAGCCGGTCATCGTCAGGGTCGTCGCCCGCGCCGTGCTCCCGGCACCGGAGTACTCGCCCACGTAGGTGAGCGCGGTCGGAAGGACCGCGCCGAGCCCCATCCCGGCGATCAGCCGGAACACCGCGAACCACAGCACGCTCGGCGCGAAGGGGACGAGCACGGTGAAGATGCTGAAGACGACGACGCAGGCCAGGATCGCCGCCCGGCGCCCCACGTGATCGGCGAGGAAGCCGACGCCGGCGGCTCCGAGGCCCACCCCCACGAGGCTGAGCGTCGCCACCGCGGTCGCCGCTTCAGCCGTGAAGCCGAGGTGCCCGGTGGAGAGCAGGGTGGGGATGACCGCGCCGAGCACGACGAGCTCGAAGCCCTCGAGCATGACGACGACCCAGCACAGGATCGCAGGCCACCACGAGGCGCGACCGGGCACGGCGGCTGTCGCCGACGAGGATGCGGTGGCGGTCGCGGCGGTCCCGGTCGAGGCGGGGCGCGAGGCGGCAGGGGTCATCGGGTCACAGCCCATTCGTTCGGATCCGGCGGTGCAGCGGCTCCGGGTCGGGGTCGCGGACCGAGCCTACCGCCGCGCGCCGGCCACCGCAGTCCGGCCGCCGCAGGCCCCGATCACTCCGTGCCGGAGACCACCCCTGCCGCGGTGAGCCGGTCGATCTCCGCCGCGTCGAAGCCTGCGGCGCGGAGCACCTCGGCGGTGTGGGCACCGGTCCGCGGGGCAGGTGCGGGGTGTTCGAAAGGCGCGCCGTCGGAGTCGCCGCCGGCCCAGGTGGCTCCGCCGGCCGGGGCGAACCGCGGCGCCAGCCCGGGCTGCCGGACGCCGTCGGCGTCGCGGTAGAACACGGCGCGCGCGGAGTTGTGGACGTCCGCCTCGGCCTCGTCGAAGGAGAGGATCGGGAACACGCAGCCGTCGGTGCCGTCGAAGATCTCGACGAGCTCGTCCCGGGTGCGGGCGGCGATCGCCTCGGTGAAGGCGGCACGGATCTGCGGCCAGGTCTCCTGCTTGCGATAGTCGAAGGTGCCGAACTTCCCGGGCATCCGGTCCTCGATGTCCAGGCCGTCGATGACGACCTTGAAGAACTGCGGCTCGATGCAGCCGACGGACACCCACTGCCCGTCCTTCGTCTCGTAGCGGTCGTAGAACGGCGCACCGGAGTCGAGGATGTTCGTACCGCGCCCCTCTCTCCACAGGCCCTGGGCGGCGAATCCGTGCATCATCGCCCACAGGAGGTTGGCGCCGTCGATCATCGCCGCGTCGATGACCGCACCCTGACCGCTGGTCCGCGCGCGCACGAGCGCGGCGAGCATGCCGACGGCGAGCACCATGCCGCCGCCGCCGAAGTCGCCGATGAGGTTGGCGGGGAACTGCGGGCCCTCGCCGGCGCGGCCGAGCTGGTGGAGGACGCCGGCCGAGGCGATGTAGTTCATGTCGTGCCCGGCGACCTGCGCGCGCGGCCCGGTCTGCCCGTAGCCGGTGATGCGGCCGTAGACGAGTGCCGG
Source organism: Brevibacterium sp. CS2 (assembly GCF_005280295.1). Lineage (GTDB taxonomy): Bacteria > Actinomycetota > Actinomycetes > Actinomycetales > Brevibacteriaceae > Brevibacterium > Brevibacterium pityocampae. Next base: position 649,041 of record NZ_CP040020.1, read on the forward strand.
GTTCTCCGCCATGAGCTCGGCCGGGCCGAGGCCGAGGCGCTCGGCGACCCCCGGCCGGAAGCCCTCGAGGCAGGCGTCGGCCCCGGCGACGAGGCGGCGGACCACCGCGACGCCCTCGGGCTGCTTGAGGTCGACGACGATCGACTTCTTGCCGCGATCGAGCACCGGGCTGTTCGGCACGCCCTGCTCGCTCGGGCGCTGGAGGCGGATGACCTCGGCGCCGAGGTCAGCGAGCACGAGCGCGGCGAAGGGACCGGGACCGATGCCGCCGAGGTCGATGATGCGGAAGCCCTCGAGCGGCTTGAGCGCGGCCGGAGATCCGGACGTCCCGGCGGGGCCGGCGGCGGTGGGTGATCCCTGCGGGGCGGGCGAGGTGTGGTCTGAGCTGGTCACGGTGCGTCCTCCGGGGCTGGTGGCGGCGGTCGGACGAGGGTCGCCCATCCTGTGCGAACCCGGGCGCGCCACGATGCACGACCCGCGTTCAAAACAGTTACCGAATGATTGATTAGCTTAAGATTAGAGGGCCGGTGCCCGGTCCGCAATGATGGTCCGGGAACGCATGTCCACCCCTGCGATCGCACTGCCGATCCCGAACCCGATCCGATACCCGATCCGCCGAGAGGAACCTCCGTGTCCGAAGTCTTCATCCACCGTCCGCAGATCCGCTGGTCCGACCAGGACATCCTCGGGCACGTGAACAACGGCCGGATCGTCACCCTCATCGAGGAGGGGCGGATCAATTGGCTCGTCGGGATGCGCGGGCGCGATTCGATCAGCGCCCCGAAGCTCGCGGTGCGCCTCGAGCTCGACTACCGGAAGCCGGTGATGTACGGCCCCGAGCTCGTCCTCGAGCTGCGGATCGCGCGTGTGGGGAACAGCTCGTTCACCATCCGCACGACCGGCATCCAGGAGGACGAGGTCGTGTTCGAGGCGCTCAACGTCATGGTCACCGTCGACCCGGAGACCAAGCGGCCGCGCCCGATCAGCGAGAAGGACAAGGCCTACCTGCGCACCTACATGGACGACGAGGGCTGATCACCGGCCCCCGGGCAGCGCTGCTCCGCACCCCGGGGGCCGGCACCGGCGCGCCCACGCCCGCCCCCGGGGACCGGCACGCCCACGCGGACGACCCACAGGACCGGAATGTGCATGTGCATGTGACGATGTGTGCGGTCTCGCGCGAGGCGGTATACACGTCCTATGGACACCGATGAACGGATGAACTGGGAAGCCCGGTACGCGCAGGCCCCGGAGACCTCGGTCGAGGGGGCGGAGCCGGATCGCGAGCTCCTCGCCCTCCTCACGGAGATCACCCGGCAGGACGCCCCTTCCGACGCCGGGCCCGCCGTGCGGGGAGCCGCCGCGCGGACGGCGGTGGACCTCGGCTCCGGCACCGGACGCAACACCCGTGCCCTCGTCGAGGCCGGTCTGCGCACCACCGCCGTGGACTTCTCACCGACGGCGATCGCCGCGCTGTGGAAGCGGGCGCTCGCCGAGGGGTGGGATCGCGGACTGCTCGGCATCACCGGCGACCTCATGGAATGGATGGAGTCGACCGCCGAGCACTACGACCTCGTCGTCGGCGCGTACCTCCACGGAGTCGACGGCGCACTCGAGGGAGCGCTCCGTCTGCTGCGCCCCGGCGGCCGGCTGCTGTGGACGACGCACGCGCCGGAGTCGCCGCACGGCCCGCCGCCGCACGTCCCCCGCCCGGACGTCGACGCCGTGCGAGCGGAAGCCGCGCGCGTCCCCGGGATCACCGTGGAGCGCCTCGACCGGACGGGCCGGGGCACGCACACCGTCGACATCGTGCTCCTCGCCCGCCGCGGCTGACCCGCCGCGACCTGCCCGCCCGCCTCACATGAGCGGCCCGGCGCCCGCCTCACATGAGGGGGCTGCGGGGGAACGGGAGGAGCTCCTCGACCGCGGCGGCGATGGTAAACACCGAGTCGTCGGCGAACGGATGGCCGACGATCTGCACGCTCGTCGGCACGCCGGTGGGCCCGATGCCGCTCGGCACCGCCATGACGGGGCACCGGTTGGCGATGTTGAACGGGATCGTCATGTGCGCCTGCCAGTAGAAGTCGAGCGGGCCGGCCGGCCGCTCGAGTGCCTCGAGGTAGGCATTGTCCGCCTCGAGCGCGCCGATCGCCGAGGTCGGGGTGAGGAGCGCATCGAATCCGGCCATCGCGTCCGCGATCTGCGCCTGCACCGTCGTCTCGAGATCGGCGGCCTCGAGGAGGCTGATCCGCTCGGCGAAGTCGCGGGTGTACTCGACGAACCGCTTGGAGTACGGCTCGAGGAGGTCGAGGTCGCCGCCGCACATGCGCGTCATGTTCTGCGCGATGAGGTGACCGTAATGGGCGCTCGAGGCGTCGGTGACGTCGGCGAGCGAGAGCGCGAGGTCGATCTCGACGAGCTCCGCCCCGGCCCCGCGCAGCGCCGCCACCACGGTGTCGAGGCCGGCGGCCACCTCGGGGTCGACGTCGTAGCAGCCGAGGTCCCGGGAGACCGCGATCCGCATCCCGGCCACGCCGGCCGCCCCGGCGAACGCGGTGGGCAGGACGTGTGCGGGCGCGATCGTCGCGTGGTCGCCGGCGTGCGGACCGACGATGATGTTCGTCGCGTAGGCGGTGTCGGCGACGGTGCGGGCGAGGACGTGGTCGCCGCGGTACCAGTCGGTGTTGAGCGGCACCACGCCGGGTGTCCGGCCGTAGGGCGTCTTGAAGCCCGGCAGTCCGCCGAACGCGGCGGGGATCCGGGTCGAGCCGGCGATGTCCGAGGCGGTGGCGAGCGGCCCGTAGCCGGCGGCGACCGCGGCACCGGAGCCGCCCGAGGAGCCGCCGGGGGTGCAGTCCGGGTTGAAGGGGTTGCGGGTGGTGCCCCAGGCCGCGGTCTGCGTGAAGGTCGCGCAGGAGAACTCCGGTGTGGTGGTGCGGGCGAAGGGGACCGCACCCGCCTCCCGCAGCCGCGCGACGATCGGATGGTCCGCCGGCGCGGTCTGCCCGGCGAGCACCCGCGACCCGCGGGTCGCGGAGCAGCCGGCGACGTTGTGCTGCTCCTTGACGAGCAGCGGCACCCCGAGCAGGGCCGGCAGCGGGGTGTCGGCATCTGCGCGGGCGTACACCTCGGCGGCGGCCTGCGCGGCCTGCCGGGCCGGCTCGTCCATGACGTCCATGACCGCGTTGATCTCCCCGTCATGCGCGGCGATCCTGCTGGTCAGATGGGTCAGATACTCCACGGGGGAGAGCTCGCGGGAGCGGAAGGCGGCGATCACGTCGAGGACGCTCATGTGGTGCAGTTCACTCATGGGGCCAGTGTGCCATTCTTCCCCGGCTCCCGCCCGGGCGGTCTCGCACTCCGTACACACGGGCCGATCCGGCGTACCCCGCGGTGAGCGGCCCTGCGCGGACGCTGAGTCGCGCGCTCAGGCGGAGCCGATATTCTTGGGACCACGAGGGAGGCGGCACGGCGCCGCACCGGGGGGCGACCCTGCGGTGCGCGGGCGCGACGACGAACCGGCCGACACGCACACGATGACATCTGAGGACTCCGCACGCCGACGTGCGCGACAGGTGACCCTGTTCCTCGACGTCGACGGCGTGCTCAACTCCTACCCGGTGACCGGCATGCGCTTCTACCGCGAACGGCGCCGCCGCGTCCACGCCTGGAACTACGAGCTCCACTTCCGCCCGGCGGTCGTGCGCCGCCTCGAGCGGCTCGTCGAGCAGCGCCTGGTCGACCTCGTGTGGCTCTCGACCTGGTCCGACCGGTGCACGACCGAGCTCGAGCCCACGCTCGGCTTCCGCGGCACCTACCCCGTCATCCCCATGCCCGACGACTCCTACAACCGCTTCGCCGGCGATCCGCAGAGCTGGTGGAAGGCCCATGCTGTCGAGGCCTGGCTCGCCGACCACCCCGACGAGCGCGCGATCTGGATCGACGACGACCTCGCGGCCCCCGCCACCTACTCCTACTTCTCCGAGACCTACCCCGGCCGGCTCCTCCTCATCGCCCCCGAGTTCAGCCGAGGGCTCACCGCCGAGCACTTCCGCCGCATCAGCGCCTTCACCCACCCCAGGCCGCAGCCCACCGCCGCGACCACCCGCCTGCTCAGACGCAGACGGCGCACCGCCGCCGAGGCGCCCGCAGCTCCCGGCACCGCGCCGGCCGACCGATCCGAGAACGCACTCGTCGCCCCCGAAGGCCTCGGCCGCCGGGTCCACGGAAAGGACTGAGACATGTCTCGCCCCCGCACGCCGCTGGTCGGGTTCATCGACTCCGGCCTCGGCCTCGTCGACTTCGCCGACGCGTTCCACCGCCGCGTCCCGCACGCCGACCTCCTCCTCTCCATGGACCCCGACTGGATGCCCTACGGGGCGCTCGATGCCGAGGTGGTCGCCGAGCGCATCATCGCCTCGGCCCAGGTGTTCTCCCCGTGGGAGCCCGATGCCGTCGTCATCGCGTGCAACACCGGCTCGGTCCACGGGCTGGCCCCGCTGCGCGCGCAGCTCGAGCCGGGCACCCCGGTGATCGGCACCGTGCCGGCGATCAAGACCGCCGCCGACGCTGGTGAGCCGTTCGCCGTGTGGGCCACCCGCGCCACCACCGTCAGCGACTACCAGCGCGGACTCATCGAGGAGTTCGCCGCCGAGGCCGAGGTGCACCCGGTGGCGTGCGCCGGGCTCGCCGAGGCGATCGACAGCGCCGAGCTCGCCGCCGTCGACACCGCGATCGACGCGGCCATCGCCGCCACCCCCGAGCATGTGGAGACGATCGTGCTCGGCTGCACCCACTACGGCCTCGTCGAGGACCGGATCCGCGCCCGCCGACCGGCCACCCGCAATCTCCACGACTCCCCGCACGCCGTGGCCCGGCAGACAGCGCGGCGCCTCGGCCTCGACCCGGACGACCCGGCGCTCGCCGCCGGCCACGGTGCGGGCACCGGCGGGCGGGTGCTCGCCACGTACATGTCGGGGCGCCGCTCGGCCCTGCCCGACACGCTCGACGCGTACCCGGCCGGGCTGCGGCTGCGCAGGATCGAGGCTCACGGATGACCGCCTTCACGCCCTTCGACCCCGTCAGCGCCCTCGCTCGGATGCGCACCACCGTGATCGTGCAGGGTGTGCTGTCCGTGCTCGCCGGCCTTCTCATGGCGGTGTTCCCGGACTTCGCGCTCCTCGTCATCGTCGTCCTGTGCGCGGCGTGGCTCCTGGCCGACGGCGTCCTCGCGCTGCTGCGTCTGGCCTCCCGGCGCTCCGGCTCCCGCTCCGGCTGGCCGCTGGCGCGCGGACTCCTGGCGATCGGACTCGGTGTCCTCGTGCTCCTGCTGCCAGGCGAGTCCGCGGCGGTCATCGCCGTCATCGCCGGACTGTGGGCGTTCCTGCTCGGCGGGCTGGCGGTGCTCGGCGCACTCGCCCTGCGCCGGCTGGGCGGATCCCTGTGGTGGGGCCTGCTGCTGCTCGGCGGGTTCGGGCTGGTGCTCGGCGCCGTGCTGCTGCTCGACCCGGCGGCCGGCATCGGTGCGGTGCTGTGGCTCGTCGCCGCCTTCCTCGTCCTCCAGGGTGTCGCCGCAATCCTCCTCGGCGTCCGGTTGGGGCGCGCGCTCGGACGTGCCGCGGCAGAGCAGAACGGCCTCGGCGGCCTCGGTGGGCTCGGTGGGCGGACCGGTGCCGGCGGGCCGGTGGTGTTCGGCGGGCCCGGTTTCGGCGGGCCCGGTTTCGGTGGGCCCGGTGGATCCGGCGGGCCCGGTTTCGGTGGGCCCGGTGGATCCGGCGGGCCGGCGCACTCCGGGCCGACCGGTTCCGCGCGTGGCTCCGAGGATCCCGCCCCGCCCGGCTGGATCACCGGCGAGCTCGCCGATGACGAGGACGCGGGCACCACGGGCAGGGACGGCGCCCCGCACGACGAGGACGACGACGACCGTCGCCGCGGGGGCTCCGGATCGCGAGACGGTATTTGACCGTTCGACTCCCGGTGGCGTTCAATTCTGGGGTGACCACGCATCCTCTGAGCCCGCTGTGCTGGCGGCGCCTCCACATCGACCTCATGCGCGTCACCACCGTCATCTGTTGATGTCCTCCCTGCACCCTCGCTGAACAGCATTCACCGACGAACGCCGGGGACCACTCTGCAGGTTCCCCCGGCATGTCAGTGCGAATGCACCTTTCAACTGCCGCTGCAGTGCGGTTACCCGTCAGTATCCGCACTGGTTCGCCCCGGGAACCGACTGACCGCACCGTGATGCCCCGCGTCCTGCTGTGTGCGCACACAGCCGCGCCTCCCCGCCCCCGGGCACTTCACCGCGTCATCTCCACCCCCGGGCACTCCACCGCATCTTCCGGCCCACCGGGCCCTCGTCACCAAGGACCAGCCATGACCACCTCACCCCGCCCACCCGCCGACCGCCCGGACTCCACGAATCCCTCCGCCGCTGATTCCGCACCCGGCTCCGGCTCCACGCACGCCTCCGTCCAGGAGCACCTCGACCGCCGTCGGGCCGGCCCCCGCGGCGGGGATGATCGTCGCCGCGATCCTCGCCGTGCTCGCACTCGTCGCCGTCGGCATCGTCGCGCTCACCCAGCGCTCCGGCGGTGAGGGCGGTGCCGGAGGGGCCGCCGGCGAGCTCACCGCGCTGCGCATCGCCGACACCGCGCAGAGCGACTACCAGGACGCGATCATCGAGGTGGGCCGGGAGAACGGCCTCGACCTCGAGTTCGTCAACTTCGACGACCCGTACCTGCCGAACACCGCGCTGCTCGAGGGCGAGGTCGACGCGAACTCCTTCCAGCACATCGCCTGGCTCAGCGCGTTCAACGGTGAGAACGACTCCGACATCACCCCGCTGTTCTCGACGAACATCTCCCAGTGGGGCCTCTACTCCTCGACCGTCACCGACCTCGCCGAGCTGCCCGACGGCGCCCGCATCGCGATGCCGGACGACCCCTCGAACTTCTCCCGCGCCCTGTTCATCCTGCAGAGCGCCGGCCTGCTCGAGATCAGCGACGAGGAGGGCTTCTACCCGACCGAGGAGCAGATCACCGCGAACCCGAAGAACATCGAGTTCGCCCGGCTCGCCCACGAATCCGTGCAGACGGCCTACGAGGACCCGTCCGTCGACGGCGTCGTCGTCGGCACCGACGACTTCGACCCGGCGCTCGGCATCACCGTCGACGACGCCCTCCAGGCCGAGGATCCCGAGGCGCCCTCCTCCGTGCCGTACACGATCATCGTCGCCACGATGCCCGACCGCGCCGAGGACCCGGTGTGGGAGCAGCTCGAGGAGACCTACCGCGACCAGCGGGTCGTCGACGCCTTCAACGAGGAGAAGAACGGCCAGGCCTCCTACGTCGACCGCCCGCGCAGCGAGCTCCTCGATGCGCTCGAGGAGCTCGACAAGGCCCGCGAAACATGAGCGACCGGAGCAGCGCCTCGGCCGCGGCCGCCTCCTCGGCCGCTCACGAGCAGACCGGGCCGGCCGGCGCCTCCGCCACGACGCCGGGCACCCCGGCCACCCCGGGCACCGACCGGATCGTCCTGTCGGGGGTGTCGAAGACCTTCACCACGAAGCAGGGTGCCACCACCGCCGCGCTCGACGACGTCAACCTGTCGGTCGGGGCCGGGGAGATCTTCGGGCTCATCGGCCGTTCGGGCGCGGGCAAGTCGACGCTGCTGCGGATGATCAACGCGCTCGAGCGGCCCACCTCGGGCACGGTCGAGGTCGACGGCGTCGACCTCGCCGGGGTCACCGGGGACCGGCTGCGGCGGCTGCGCCACGGCATCGGCATGGTGTTCCAGCAGTTCAACCTCATGAACTCGCGCACGGTGTACGGCAACATCGCCGTACCCCTGCAGCTCGCGGGGATGAAGGAGGCGCAGATCTCCGCCCGCGTGAGCGAGCTGCTCGACTTCGTGGGCCTCGGCGACAAGGCGTTCGTCAAGCCCCGGCAGCTGTCCGGCGGGCAGAAGCAGCGGGTCGGGATCGCCCGCGCGATCGCCAACCGGCCCTCGATCCTCCTGTCCGACGAGGCGACGAGCGCGCTCGACCCGCAGACCACCGGCGACATCGTCGCCCTGCTGCGCTCGGTCAACGAGGAGTTCGGCATCACCATCGTCGTCGTCACCCATGAGATGGACGTCGTCAGCCGGCTCGCGGACCGGGTGGCGATCCTGTCGGCCGGGCGGGTCGTGGAGACCGGGGAGATCCAGCAGATCCTGTCCCGGCCGGCGCACCCGGTGACCGCCGGGCTCGTCGAGTCCTACACGCGGACCGCGCTCACCGAGGCGGAGAAGACCCAGCTGCGCGGCGAGTTCACCGACCACCGGGTCTCCGTGACCGTCGACGACACCCTCGTCGGCACCCCGGTGCTGTCGCGGCTCGCCCGCGCGCACGCGGTGGACTTCTCGATCATCCAGGGCGGGGTGGCGCGCGTGAAGAACCACCCCTACGGCCAGCTCAGCCTCGCCCTCTACGGCGAGGACCGGGCGGTCGAGGCGTTCGTCGCCGAGCTCGGTGCGCAGGCGGAGGTGATCCGCTGGTGATCGACTTCGGAACCGTCGTCCCCAAGGTCGCCGACGCGCTCTTCGAGACGCTCTACATGGTCACCGCGGCGTTCCTCATCGCCGCCGTCGTCGGGCTCTCGCTCGGCATCTTCCTGTTCGCCACCCGGCCGGGCCAGATCCTCGGGAACCGGGCGGTCCACTTCGTCCTCAACTTCGTCGTCAACATCTTCCGCCCGATCCCGTTCATCATCCTGCTCGTCGCGCTCACCCCGGTGACGCGGGCGATCATCGGCACGAGCATCGGCCCGAGCGCGGCGATCCCGCCGCTCGCGATCGCAGGCGCGATGGGCATCGCCCGGGTCGCGGAGTCCAACCTCGTCGCCGTCGACCCCGGCGTGGTCGAGGCCGCCGAGGCGATGGGCGCCCGACCGCTCCACATCCTCTTCGGGTTCGTCGTGCGCGAGGCGTTCGGCCCGCTGCTCCTGTCGCTGACCTTCATCTCGATCTCACTCATCGACGCCACCGCGGTCGCCGGCGCGGTGGGCGGGGGCGGCCTGGGCAACCTCGCGCTCACCTACGGCTACCAGCGGTTCGACTGGGCGGTGATGGCGCTCATCATCATCGTGCTCATCGTGCTCGTGCAGTGCGTCCAGTTCCTCGGGAACTGGATCGCGAAGAGATTCATCGACTAGGAGACCCATGACCCACCTCGACAGCACCGCACCCACCGGCACCGATCCCGCGCGCACCCGGCTGCCCGGCGGGAGCTCCCTGCTCTCCGGCCTGCCCGGTCGGCAGGGGTTCGGGGACGCCAGCCTGATCCGGGTCGGCACCGGCAGCATCGACCTCGGCGGCGGCAATCCGGACAGGTCCCTCCTCCCGGTCGACCTCTACCGCGAGGCCGTCCACGAGCTCATGGACTCCCCCGGCTACGGCGCGCGGCTGGGCTACGTGCCGGCGGCGGGAACACCGTCGTTCCGCGCGCTCCTCGCCGAGCGCGAAGGCGTCTCACCCGAGCGGATCATCGTCACCAGCGGCGGCATCAACGGCCTCGCCCTCGCGGTGCTCGGCACCCTCGATCCAGGGGACACGATCGTCGTCGACGATCCGATCTTCCCGCTGTTCCTCCGCGTCCTCGACCTCGTGCCGGGCGTGCGGGTCGTGCCCGTCGGGGTGCAGGCCGACGGTCTCGACGTCGACGAGCTCGAGTCGCACCTCGCCGCCGGGGTGCGTCCGCAGGCGGTGTTCACGGTGCCGACCTTCCACAATCCGGGCGGCGCGGTGCTGTCCGCCCAGAAGGCGCAGCGGCTCACCGAGCTCGCCGAGCGCTGGGGGTTCACCGTGTTCGCCGACGACCCGTACCGTGAGCTCGCCTTCCCCGGGGCCGAGGTGCCCGCGGCTGCGTGGGTCCGAGACAGCGAGCACGTGATCGGGGTCAACACCTTCTCGAAGACCCTGGGGCCGGCGCTGCGGCTGGGCTACAACGTCGTCCCGTCGGCGCTCGCGGAGCAGTACGTCAAGCTCCGCAACCGGCTCGACGGGCAGGCGAGCGGGGTGCTCCAGGACATCGTCGAGCGGATCGTGGGACGACCGGAGTACGCGCAGGCCAATGCCGCCGCGGGTGCGGTGTACGCGCAGAAGGCCCGGGCACTCCACGGTGCGCTGCACCGCGAGCTGCCGGGCGAGCTCGACATCATCGAGCCGCAGGGCGGGTTCTTCCTGTGGGCGCGGTTCCGCGACCAGGAGGCCGACTTCGCGGCCCTGTTCGACGCCGCCCAGGACGAGGGGCTCGTCTATCAGCGCGGCGAATGGTTCGGGGTCACCCCGACGGGTGGTGCGGGCGGCGCTTCAGGTGCGGCGAGTGCGGCGGGTGCCGCCAGCGCGGCGGGCGCGGCGGGCGACGCTGTAGGCGCCGCGAATGCTGCGGGTCCTGTCGGCGACGCTGCAGGCGCGGCGGGCCAGAGCATCGGCGGCGACCCCTCGCGCACTCGTGGGGCCGTGCGCCTGACCTTCGCCCAGCTCGACGTCCCCTCGCTCGAGGAGGGCGCCGCCCGCCTCGGTCGCGCCTGGCGACGCATCCACGGCTGAGGACGCACGCGGCAGCGCGGCCGGCCCTTCCGGGGCCGGCTCGGGGCCGGTTCGGGTGCCGGTCCTTCCGAGGCCGATTCCGTGCGAGAGCGTCGTTCCGCAGTCACCCCAGTGCGGTTACGGACGAGTATCCGCACTGAGGTGCACCGGGAACCGGCAGACCGCACTGGATCGCCCCGGGAACCAGCAGACCGCACTGGGGTGCACCGGGAGCGCCGGCTTCCCGTACCCCAGCGGCAGAGAGCCGGGCAAGCGCCCTCAGAACAGCTGGCGGAGGTTCGCCTTGGCGAGGTCGATGAGCTCGTCGCCGCGGCCGCTCATCACGGTGCGGATCGCGTAGAGCGCGAAGCCCTTGGCCTGCTCCGCCGTCACGCTCGGCGGCATCGACAGCTCCTGCTGCTCGGTGACGACGTCGAGCAGGGCGGGTCCGTCGTGGGCGAGAAACTCCTCGACGGCTGCCGGCAGGTCCTGCGCCGACTCGACGCGGATCCCGCGGATCCCGACCGCCTCGGCGACACGGGCGAAGTCCGGGTTCTTCAGGTCCGTGCCGAAGTTGACGTAGCCGGCGGCCTTCATCTCGAGCTCGACGAAGTTGAGCGAGGAGTTGTTGTACACCACGGTCTTCACCGGCAGCTCGTTCTGGGTCAGGGTGATGAGCTCGCCGAGGAGCATCGCGAGTCCCCCGTCGCCGGCGAGCGCGATGACCTGCCGGTCCCGGTCGGTGGCCTGGACGCCGACGGCCTGCGACACCGCGTTCGCCATCGACCCGTGGGTGAACGACCCGATGAGCCGGCGGCGCCCGTTCATCGTGAGATAGCGGGCCGCCCACATCACCGGGGAGCCGACGTCGGGGAGGAACACCGCATCGTCTGCGGCCGCCTCGTCGATGAGCCGGGTGAGGTACTGCGGGTGGATGGTGCGTTTGGTCGGGCCGGCGAGCTCGTCGAGCTTCTTCCGGGTCTTCGCGTAGTGCTTGGTCATCGTGTCGAGGTGCTTGCTGCTCGTCTTGGCCGTGAGCCGGGGCAGCAGGGCCTCGATGGTCTCGGAGACCCCGCCGACGAGCGGGATGTCGACCGGGGTGCGCCGCCCGATCTGCTCCCCGCGGATGTCGACCTGCACGACCGTGGCGTCGCCCGGATAGAACTGCGGGTAGGGCAGGTCGGAGCCGAGGACCAGCAGCGTCTCCGCCTCCATCATCGCGCGGTAGCCTGAGGCGAAGCCGAGCAGCCCGGTCATCCCCACGTCGAAGTGGTTGTCGTACTCGACGTGCTCCTTGCCGCGCAGGGCGTGGACGATCGGTGCCTGCAGGGTCTCTGCGATCGCCAGCAGCTCTGCGTGCGCCCCGGCGGTGCCGGCTCCGGCGAGGATCGTCACGCGCGAGCACGTGTTGAGCGCCTCGGCGGCGAAGTCGAGCTGCGACTCGGCAGGGATGACGCGGGAGGGGTGCGCGGTGATCACCTCGGGTCCGGCGTCGAGCTGCGCCTGCAGCACGTCCCCGGAGACCACGAGCACGGCGACGCCGCGCTTCTCGAGCGCCTCGCGCATGGCGATGCGCAGCAGCCGGGGCATCTGATCGGCCCGGGTGACGTGCTCGGCGTAGACGCTGCACTCGCGGAACAGGTCCTGCGGGTGGGTCTCCTGGAAGTATCCGGTGCCGATCTCGGAGCTCGGGATGTGCGCGGCGATCGCGAGGACCGGCACGCGCGAGCGCTGGGCGTCGAACAGGCCGTTGATGAGGTGGAGGTTGCCCGGCCCGCAGCTGCCCGCGCACACCGCGAGCCCGCCGGTCATCTGCGCCTCGGACGAGGCGGCGAAGGCGGCCGCCTCCTCGTGCCTGACGTGGACCCAGCCGAGGCGGGAGTGGGTGCGCAGGGCATCGGTGAAGGCGTTGAGGGAGTCCCCGGGGAGGCCGTAGACGCGTTCCACGCCGCTCTCGGACAGGGTTTTGACGATGTTCTCGGACACGGTGGCCATGACGCAATCCTTCCGTGCACCGCGGAGGCGGCTGACCGCCGGGCGGTGCGGTGTCGGGTGTGATCGTGCATGATCGAGTCTATGCCCGGTGGCCGGCCCCGGATCCAGGCGCTGGGGCCGGGTGGGTGCGGTGCGCGCGAGGTCCGGGGCGGTGTTCGGAGTCGATCCAGTGCGGTTACTTCTCGATATCCGCACTGGAACAGCCGTGGAAAGCGTGCCACCGCACTGAGGTGGCCTCGGACTCAGGGACCGATGCGCAGTCCGGGGTCGATGCGTCGCGCCCAGGCCTCGATACCGCCGGCGACGTCGTGGACGCGGTACCCGCGCGCGCTGAGCGCGGCGGCGGCGCGCGCGGACCGGGCACCGGAGCGGCAGTGGACGAACACCTCGGCCCCGGCGGGCGTCGGCAGGTCCTCCCCGGCGAGGATCCGGTCGAGCGGCACGAGGCGCGCGCCAGGGATCGCGGCCGCCGCGTGCTCGCCCGGTTCGCGCACGTCGAGGAGCGCGAACTCGCGGGCCCCGGCATCCCGCTCCCCGAGTGCTGCGGCGAGCTGCTCGACGGTGACGAGGGAGCGGATCCCGGCGCCGACCTCGGCCGCGGCGGCGGGCCGGTGGACGTCGGGGTTCGCGGCGAGCGGCACGGACTCCCAGGTTCCGGTGCGCATGTCGTGGACGAGGACGGTGCCGATGAGCGGCGTGCCGTAGCCGAGGACGAGCTTGATCACCTCGGCGGCCATCGCGACGCCGAGGACGCCGGGCACCACGCCGAGCACGCCGCCCTCCGCGCAGGACGGCACGCTGCCCGGTGCGGGGACGTCGGGGTAGAGGTCGCGGTAGACGGGGCCGCGTCGGGCGTCGAACACGCTGAGCTGCCCGCCGGCGCCGAGCACCGCGCCCCACACGTGCGGGATCCCGAGGACGGTGGAGGCGTCGGACACGAGGTAGCGGGTCTCGAAGTTGTCGGAGCCGTCGAGCACGATGTCGTAGTCGCCCAGCAGGGCGAGCACGGTGTCCCGGCTCAGGCGCTCACGGTGGGTGGCGACGGTGATCTCGGGGTTGAGAGCGGTGAGCGCACGGGCGGCGGAGTCGACCTTGGGCCGGCCGATGTCGGCGGTGCAGTGGATGATCTGCCGGTGGAGGTTGCTCAGGTCGACGGTGTCGTCGTCGACGATGCCGAGCGTGCCGATCCCGGCGCCGGCGAGGTAGAGGGCCGCCGGGGCGCCGAGGCCGCCCGCCCCGATGCACAGGACGCGGGCGGCCCTCAGGCGCTCCTGGCCATCGGGCCCGACGCCGGGGACGGTGATCTGCCGGTCGTAGCGCCCGGGGCCGGCTGCTGGGCCGGGGCTCGGGTGCTCGTGCGGGCCGGCCGCTGACCCGGGGTCGGTCATGCGAGGCCGACCCACGAGTGGTCGCCGCCGGCGTAGTCCTGGCGCTTCCAGATCGGCACCTCGGCCTTGATCGCGTCGACGAGGGCGGCGCAGCACGCGAAGGCCTCCGTCCGGTGCGCCGAGGCCACGGCGACGACGAGCGCGTCCTCACCGACGCGCAACGGACCGATCCGGTGTGCGGCGTCGACGCGCACCCCGGGATGCTCCGCCGCGACCCGGGCGACGACCTCGGCGATGATCGCTGCGGCGTCCGGATGGGCTGTGTAGTCGAGGGCGACGACGTCGGTGCGGCCCTCGTCGTGGTTGCGGATGACACCGGAGAACACGACGGCGGCACCCGTCTCCACTGTCGTCACCGCAGCTTGCGCCGCACGCGGGTCGAGGGGATCGGTGGTGATGCGGGCGGCGACGTACGGGGCCGGGGTGTTCTCGCACTGCCGCGCACCGGACCTGCTGGGGTGCGTCTGCTCGTCGGGCGAGCCCGGCCGGCCGGTCACGGCCGGTCCCCGTGGTCGCGGAGGCCCTCGAGCTGGGCCTGGAGGTGGGACAGCAGCCCGTCGAGCACGGCGATGCCGTCGCGGACTGCGCCCGGGGATCCGGGGAGGGTGACGATGAAGGTCCGGCCCCGCACCCCGGCGACACCGCGGCTGAGCACGGCCGTCGGCACGCTCTCCATCCCGGCGCTCCACAGGGCGTGCATGATGCCGGGCATCGGGCGATCGAGGAACGGCTCGACGAGCTCCGGGGTCCGGTCGCTCGGGTTGATCCCGGTGCCGCCGGTGGTGACGAGGACGCGCGGGAGGTCGACGGGCGGGCGGTCCTCGAGGAGGGTGCGGAGCGCCTCGGCCACGGGTTCCCCGTCGGCGACGACGAGCGGTGCTGGGCAGTCGTAGCCGCGTCCGGTCAGCCAGTCGACGAGGAGCGGGCCGGTCCGGTCCTCTGCCTGCCCCGCGGCGGCGGACGTCGAGGCGACGACGACGGCCGCCGAGCGCCCCGCCCCGAAGCGCGGATCAGTCGAGGTGTGCACCCGTACTCCTGTTCGATGTGCTCATGATCCCCATCGTAGGCGCCATCACAGGTCGACGACCTCGACCGCGGTGCCGGCGGGCAGCGGCTCGGGACCGGGCGGGACGAGGACGAGCACCTCGGCGCGGGCGGCCTCGGCGAGCAGGTGGGAGCTCGTGCCGGGCAGCACGTCGACGCGGTCCGGCGCCGCAGGCACGCGGATGCCGCGGCGGATCTGCGTCTTGGCCGCGAGCGGGGTCACCGTGGTCTCCAGCCGGGCCTGCCGGGCGGTCGACCCGGTGGTGCCCCACACCTCGGCGAGGGCGGGTCCGAGGAGCAGCACGGCGCTCACCCAGGTGCTCACCGGGTTGCCGGGCAGGCACACGATCGGAATGCCGCCGCGCAGCACGCCGAGGCCCTGCGGCCCGCCCGGCTGCATGGCGACGGACCCGAACCGCACGGCCGGCTCCGCGGCGAGCGCGCTGCGCACCACCTCGAACCGGCCGGCGCTGATCCCGCCGGAGGTGACGACGAGATCGGGGTCGTGGGCGGCGATGTCGGCGTGCAGGGAGTCGGCGAAGTCGTCCGGTGAGTCCGCGACGAGGCGGGTGGCGCAGACCTCCGCGCCGCACCCGGTGAGGACGGCGTGGAGTAGCGCGGTGTTCGCGTCGTAGATCCGGCCCTCCGGCAGCGGCTGCCCGGGCAGGACGACCTCGTCGCCGCCGGTGCACACGAGGACCTGCGGCCGGGCGCGGACGGTGACGTCGGTGCGGCCGAGCGCGGCGAGGAGGCCGAGCGCCGCGGGGCCCAGCCGGGTGCCGGCGGTGAGCACGGTGTCCCCGACGGCGACGTCGCTGCCCGCCGGGCGGACGAACCGGCCCGGCGCCGAGGCGGGCAGCACGACCTCGGCGACGTCGAAGCGGCCGTCCCGGGTGTCCTCGACGGGGACGACGGTGTCCGCCCCGGCCGGCACCGGTGCCCCGGTCATGATCGGCGCGGCGGTGCCGGGGGCGAGCGGCGCGGGGACGTGGCCCGCGGCGATCGTCGCGGCGACCGGGAGGCGGCCCGGGGTGTCTG
Source organism: Brevibacterium sp. CS2 (assembly GCF_005280295.1). Lineage (GTDB taxonomy): Bacteria > Actinomycetota > Actinomycetes > Actinomycetales > Brevibacteriaceae > Brevibacterium > Brevibacterium pityocampae. The sequence continues at coordinate 665,075 of NZ_CP040020.1, forward strand.
CGGAGGCGGCGGCGAACCCGTCCATCTGGGAGTTGTCGAAGGGCGGCAGGGCGATGCTTGCGACCGCGTCCCGGGCCAGGCTGCGGTGCAGGGCGGCCGTGAGCGGCACTGTCTCCGTGCGCGGGGTGCGGGCGGCGAGCGCGGCGCGGACTGCCTCGCAGTGGGCGGTGAGACCGCGAGGGGAGTCCCAGGCGTCGTTCGGATCGTGTGCACTCTCCGGGGGCGTCTGCTGCATGCCGTCCAGACTAGTGGTGATGGCGAACGGGACGAGGTCCTCGGACGACACACCGGGTCCGCACGCTGGCGGCGGGGGATGCCGGCGGGAGCTCGGATGCCGGCGGTCGCCTCGGTGCCATGGCCCGAGGCCCCCTGCGCTTCCGCCTCGCCCTCTGTAGACTCGCTGACATGTCGGTTCGGCTGGGAACTCCACGTCTGCGCACTCGGGACGAGAGTCCTGAGCATGCCGCGCGCCTGGTCTCCGAGCAGCTCGCCCGGCGCGCCGGAGCCGCCCCAGAATCCGGTCCGCTGCGCGACAGCTTCGGGCGCTCGGGCGAGGACCTGCGGATCTCGCTCACCGACAAGTGCAATCTGCGTTGCACGTACTGCATGCCGGCCGAGGGCATGCAGTGGATGCCGCAGTCCGCCCTCCTCTCCCCCGAGGAGATCGTCCGGCTCGTGACGATCGGCGTCCGCGACCTCGGCGTCCGCGAGCTGCGCCTCACCGGCGGGGAACCGCTCATCCGCCGCGATCTCGAGGACATCATCGGGCTCGTCCACGCCCGCCACCCCGCGCTCCCGGTGTCGATCACGACGAACGGGATCGGCCTGGCCGAACGCGCGGCAGGCCTCGCCGCCGCCGGGCTGCGCCGCATCAACGTCTCGCTCGACACGATCGACGCGGAGACCTACCGGCAGCTCGCCCGCCGCGACCGCCTGCAGCAGGTCCTCGACGGGATCTCCGCGGCCGTCGCCGCCGGCCTCACCCCGGTGAAGATCAACGCCGTCCTCATGCGCGGGGTCAACGACGGCCAGGCCGGCGACCTCCTCGACTTCGCGCTCGCCCACGACCTCGAGCTCCGCTTCATCGAGCAGATGCCGCTCGACGGCGACCACGGGTGGACGCGGGAGGCGATGGTCACCGCCGCCGAGGTGCGCGCCGCCCTGGCCGCCCGGTACCGACTCGAACCCGACGAGGAGCCGCGCGGCGGTGCTCCGGCCGAACGGTTCGTCGTGCGCGCACCGGACGGCGAGCGGCTGGGCCGGGTGGGGATCATCGCCTCGGTCACGGAGCCGTTCTGCGGGGCGTGCACCCGCACCCGGATCACCGCGGAGGGCACCATCCGCTCCTGCCTGTTCTCGCACGAGGAGTTCGATCTGCGCTCCCTGCTGCGCGCAGGCCGGACGGATGCGGAGATCGGCCGCGCCTGGCGGCAGGCGATGTGGCTCAAGCCCCGCGCCCACGGCATGGACCACGCCGGCCTCGACAGCCCCGAATACGTCCAGCCCGAGCGCTCGATGAGCGAGATCGGGGGCTGAGATGACTGCTGAGATGATCACCGTCCGCTACTTCGCCGCGGCCCGTGCGGCCGCCGCCTGCACGCAGGAGGAGCTCGCTCTCGAGGAGCTGCCCGCCGCCGTGCCGCTCGACCGGGACTCGTTCGTCCGCGTGCTCGCCGAGCGCCATCCCACCCCGCCGGACGGTGAGCCGGCGCTCGCCGGTGTACTCGCCCAGAGCAGCCTGCTCGTCGGCGGGGTCGCGATGCGCCCGGGCCACACCGTGGGCGCCGGCGACACCGTGGATGTGCTCCCGCCGTTCTCCGGCGGGTGACACCGCGGTGGGCGGAGCCGTGAGCCGGGTGCGGGCAGACGCGGTCGCTCCGCATGCGACGCGGTCCGCACACTCTCGCGCGCCCCGCTCCCCCGGTGAGGTGGGCGCCGTGGTGCTCGCCGGCGGTCGGTCGAGCCGGCTGGGCGGGGTGCCCAAGACGCAACTGCGGGTAAGGGATCCGGCTGCGGCCGCCCCCGCGCCCTGCGGACCGGCGACGGCGCTGCCGACATCGACGACGCTGCTCGGAGTGACGATCGCGGCTCTGCTCGACGCCGGGGTAGAAGCCCGGCGGATCGTCGTCGTGGGCCCCGCGGACGTGCTCGCCGGTTCCGGGTGCGAGGACTCTGGAATCCGCGTTGTCCGCGAGGACCCGCCGTTCGCAGGGCCGGTCGCCGGGATCGCCGCCGGCGTCGAGGCGCTCGCCGGGGACGCGGCGCGGGCCGAGGATGCTGCGCCCGCCGGTCTCGTGCTCACTCTCGCCTGCGACATGCCGGGCGTGGGGGCGGGCATCCGTGCGCTCATGGACGCGGCGAGCGCGGGCGAGGACAGCTCTGTGCACGCTGACAGCGGCGAGGGCAGCCGCCTGCGGGGCGGGGCCTCGTCCTCGCCGGGCGGCACCCATTCCACCCCGGCCGGTGCCCGTTCTTCGCGGGACGACGCCCACTCGCCCGACGCCTGGGTGGGGGTGAGTCGTGGCGCCGCGGACGGCGGCGACGATCAGGTGCAGCACCTCCTCGCCCTCCATCGCGTTGGACCGCTCCGCGCGGCCCTGGCCGCTCAGGACACCGCCGGCATGTCCGTCCGCCGGCTCCTCTCCGGACTCGAGATCGCCCGTATCGACCTGCCGGCCGGGAGCGCCGACGACGTCGACACCTGGGACGATGCCCGGCGGTTCGGACTGGACGCTCCCCCGGCACACGGGGAGGATGCGGTTCCCCACTCGTCGGCCGAGAGCTGTGCCTCTGCAGGGCACCGCGCTCCCGCAGTGCAGCGAATCTCCGCAGAGCCCCAGGACGCCGCGGGGGAACCAGCCGGGGAGGAACGCCGATGACCGCCGCTCCGCGCTGGGACGAGGCGATGCGCCTGGCCGCCGGGATCGCTCCGCTCATGCCCGCCGCCGACCGGCCGCTCGCCGACTGCGCGGGCGCCGTGCTCGCCCATGATGTCCATGCCCCGATGCAGATCCCGCACTTCGACTCCTCGGCGATGGACGGCTTCGCTGTCGCCGGCCCCCCACCGTGGGTCCTCGAGGACGGGTGCCCCGCGCTCGCCGGGTCGGCCGGCGCGACGTTGCTGCCAGGCTGGGCGCAGCGCGTCTTCACCGGATCCCCGGTGCCCGCGGGCGCCTCGGGCATCATCCGCCGGGAGTACTCCGCGGTGACGCACGACGGTCCTCCGGCGTCCGGGGCGGGGCACACCCGCCTCGACCTCGCGCCCGGCAGCCCGGTCTCCGAGCTCGAGCCCGGTCGGCACATCCGCCGCGCGGGCCGGGAATCGGCCGCCGGGGAGGTGCTCGTGCCCGGCGGCACCGTGCTCTCGCCGGCCCATATCGCCTACGCGGCGGTCGCCGGCCTCGACGTCCTGCCGGTGCGCCGCCGGCCGCGGGTCGCGCTCATCCAGACCGGGGACGAGGTGCGCGCCACCGGGCTGCCGGCCGTCGGCGAGGTGCGCGATGCCTTCGGCCCCCAGCTGCCGGCCTACCTCCACCTGCTCGGTGCGGACGTCGTATCCCAGGTGCGGATCGGCGACGATCCGGCGGAGACGCGGCGCGCCCTCGAATCGGCGCTCGGCGGACCGGGCGCGGGAGCCGACGACGACGCAGATGCCGAGGAAGTCGCACCGGCCGCGGACCTCGTGCTCACCACCGGCGCCACCGGCCGTTCGGCGGCAGATCATGTGCGACGCGTCGTCGAGGACATGGCCCAGGAGGTCGTGTTCGAGGAGCTCGACATGCGCCCGGGCCACCCGACGATGTGCACCCGGCTGCCCGGCGCGGCGACCTGGCACGTCGGCCTGCCCGGCAATCCGCTCGCCGCGATGGTGGCGATGCGCGTCGTCGTCGAGCCGTTCCTCCGCGCTGCCCTCGGTCTGCCACCGGCTCCCGTGGCCCGGGTGCAGCTGGCCGCAGGGGCACCGGCGGCGACGGTCGAGCGCCTGACCCCGGCCCGCCGGATCACCGCAGGGGCGGGGGCAGCGGAGGCGCGCACCGACGGTGCGGAGCAGCAGTGGAAGCTGTGCGACCGGACCGGGTCGAACATGCTCCGCGGGCTGTCGCAGTCCGACGGCCTCGTCGTCCTGCCGCCTCGGGCGGTGGAGCCCGGCCGGCAGGTCGACTGCCTCGAACTGCCGTGGACGGCGCGGAGCTGATCCGAGTTCGCGCCGGGCGGCCGCTCGCACTCCCGCTCGACTCGGTCATGCCCCGCTGTCAGGTCAGAGGACGACCTCGATGAGGTGAGGTCCGTCGGCGGCGAGTGCGCCGTCGAAGGTGCGGGCGAGGTCCTCGATCGACTCCACGCGCGTGGCCGGCACACCCATGCTCTGCGAGAGCGCGACGAAGTCGATGACCGGGTCGTGGAGGTCGAGCAGCGAGCTCGCCTTGACGCCGAAGTCGTGGACGCCGACGTTGTGCATCTCGTCGCGGAGGATCTGGTACTTCCGGTTGGCGAAGACGACCGTGACGATGTCGAGGCCTTCGCGCGCCATCGTCCACAGGGCCTGCGGCATGTACATCGCCGAGCCGTCGGACTCGAGCGCGATGACCTTGCGGTCCGGGCAGGCGACGGCCGCGCCCAGCGACACCGGCAGGGACCAGCCGATGGCACCGCCGGTGGGCGAGAAGTAGTCGTGCGGACGCGAACCGGTGGTCTGCCGGTAGAAGTCCCGGCCGGTGGTGATCGACTCGTCGAGGACGATGCCGTTCTCCGGGATCGCCTGGCCCAGCCAGGCGGCGAGCTTCTCGAGGGTGATGGAGCCCGACGGCAGCCCGGGCAGATCGAGCTCGACGGCCGGGGCCGGCGCCGGGGCGTCGCCGATGACCGCGGAGCGGAGCGCCTCGAGCGCGGCGAGGGAGTCGGATTCCGGCTTGGCCACCTGGTGGAAGGTGGTGCCCGGGGCGGTGAGGACGCTCGCCTTGTCCGGGTAGGCGAAGAACGCGACCGGCGGCTGGGTGTCGATGAGGATGATCGCGTCGAAGTCCTTGAGCAGCGCCTGCGCCGGCTCGACGGGGTAGGGGATGCGGATGGCTGCGTGCCGCCCGGCCCCGCGCTCGGTGCGCGGGGAGAAGGTGTCGACGAGCAGCGTGGCCCCGGTCGCCTCGGCGATCCGCGCAGCCACGGCGAACCGGTCTGCCCGGGCGGAGCGACCGCCGAACAGGAATGCGGTGCGCTTACCGTTCTCCTTGAGCGTTCGGGCGGCGGCGTCGATGACGCCGGGCTGCTGCTCGACCTCCGGCAGGCGCACGGCGGTGGGAGGAGAGGTGTAGCGGTCCGCCTCGTTCCAGGCGGTGTCCGCCGGCAGGATGAGCGAGGCGATGCGGCCGGACAGGCTCGCGCCGATCGCGTCCGCGGCGTCCTGGGCGATGGTGTTCGGCGACGGCGAGGTGCGGACCCAGTCGCTGAACGGGCGGGCGGTGCCCTCGATGTCCGAGGTCAGCGGCGCGTTGAGCTCACGGTGGTAGGTGGCGTGGTCGCCGATGATGTTGACCATCGGAGTGCGGGCGCGGCGGGCGTTGTGGATGCTCGACAGGCCGTTGGCCATGCCGGGGCCGAGGTGGAGCAGGGTGGCGGCGGGCCGGTCGGTCATCCGGCCGTAGCCGTCGGCCGCGCCGGTGACGGCGCCCTCGAACAGACCCAGGATCCCGCGGACCCCGGGGTTGCGGTCGAGCGCTGCGACGAAGTGCATCTCCGAGGTCCCAGGGTTGGCGAAGCACACCTCCACCCCGTTGTGCTCGAGCGTCTGCAGCAGGCTTTCGGCTCCGTTCACGGATGCCTCCTCACGTCGTTGTGGCGAACTGTCCTCGATCTGCCCCCACTCTATGCCGGGGAACGGACACGGGGCATGCCTGCATCCATTAGGGTGGACGCCGAAACCGGAAACCCCGGCATGACTGCACTCTTCAAGGACGAAGGACGCACCGATGAGCGACTCGCAGCATTCCCCCGACTCCGCCCGACCCGCCGGCACCGCGGGCACCGCCGACCCGAACCGCCGAGGCCCGGATGACACCGGCGGCGGCAACCGCAGCGGCGGCCTCATGCGCCCGTTCAACAACTTCCTCGAACGCTGGGTCCCGTCCGCGCTCGTCTTCGCGATCATCCTCACCCTCGTCGTCGCACTCCTCGCCTTCCTCCTCACCGATTCCGGACCCGTCGACGTCATCACCGGCTGGGGCGAGGGGCTGGCCGGGCTGCTCGCGTTCATGACGCAGATGTCGCTCATCCTGCTCTTCGGCCACATGCTCGCGAACACCGGACCGGTGCGGAAGCTGCTCGTCGCGCTGGCCCGCGTGCCGCGCTCAGCGGTCTTCGCCTACGTCTTCGTGTTCGCCATCGCGTCCCTCGCGAGCCTCATCACCTGGGGTCTCGGGCTCGTCGTCGGCGCGCTCCTCGCCCGCGAGATCGCGGTGCAGGCCCGGACCCGGGGGCTGCGCGTGCACTTCCCGCTCCTCGTCGCCGCCGGATACTCCGGCATGGTCGTCTGGCACATGGGCTACTCGGGGTCCGGCCCGCTCACCGCGGCCACCGAGGACTCCTTCCTCGCCGAGTCGCTCGGCGGGCAGCTGATCCCGGTCTCGGAGACGATCTTCTCCACCTGGAACATGCTCGCCGCACTCGCCGTCATCGTGGTGTGCGGCGCCCTGTTCGCACTCATCGCACCCAAGAAGGACGCGCCGGTCGTCGGTCTGCCGGAGCACGTGGGCTCCGAGGAGTTCGACCCCGCCGAGGAGGAGGTCGTCACCCCGGCGGACCGGATCGACAACTCCCGGATCCTCACCCTGGTGGTGGGCCTGGCGCTCGTCGCCTACCTCGCAGTCCACTTCACCCAGGGCGGCTCGCTCACCCTCGACATCGTCAATTGGTCGTTCCTCGCCCTCATCCTCCTGCTCGTCCGCAACCCGTTCGAGATCATCCACCTGACCAAGCAGGCGGCGGCGAACGTCGGCGAGATCCTCCTCCAGTTCCCGCTCTACGCCGGGATCCTCGGCATCATGACCGCCTCCGGTCTCATCGAGGTGTTCTCCACCGCGCTCGTGCAGATCGCGAATCCGACGACCTTCGGCATGCTCGCCTTCTTCGCCGCCGGCCTCGTCAACTTCTTCGTCCCCTCCGGCGGCGGTCAGTTCGCCGTGCAGGGGCCGATCATGCTCGACGCCGCGGCCCAGCTCCAGGTCGATCCCGCGATCGCGATCATGGCGGTGTCCTACGGCGACCAGTGGACGAACATGATCCAGCCGTTCTGGGCGCTCCCGGTCCTCGCGATCGCCGGCCTCAAGATGCGCGACATCATCGGCTACACCACGGTGACGCTGCTGGGCTCCGGCGTGGTCCTCACGGCGGCGCTCCTGCTCGTGTCGCTCTGACCCGCGGCGTCTCGCGCGACCGGGTCCGCTGAATTCCGGAGGACCGCTGAGGCCCGTTCCGCGCTGCGGTACGCTCGGCGGCGTGTCCATCACCACTGCCCCGGCCGTCCTCGCCCACATCAAGTCCGTGCACCCGGGCATCGACAAGACGAGAGCGGTCCTCCTCGTCCACTACGCCCAGGCATGGGCCCTGGCCTGGCGCGGGGAATCCCTGTTCGACGAGCCGGTCGAGGCCTGGGAGCACGGTCCCGCCGTGCCCGCCGCGCACCATGCCTTCTCCACCACCCTGCCGCGGAGGATCAGGCTCACCGGGCCGGATGCCGAGGACCGGCGACGCGAGATCGAGGCCGTCGTCGCCCATTACGGCGACATGACGGCCAGCGCGCTCGTCGCGCTCGCGAAATCCGAGTCCCCGTGGGCCGAGGCGGCGGCCACCGGGGCGCCGGCGTTCGCCTCGGGTCCGGAGATCCCCCTCGCCGCCATCCGCGACTTCCACGCCGCGCGCATCACCGATGCCGATTCGCCGCAGCGACCCGGGCCCGAGGCGGCCGCAGCCGAGGAGGAGAAGCGCCGGGCCCGCGCCCTGCGGGAGCAGCTCACCGCGCGATTCGAGACCGGGCTGCCGCTGCGTCCCTCCTCTCCCGGTGATCCCGGTGCATCTGGTGCTTCCGATCCCCATGGCGCGTCCGCTGCCCGCAGCAGGTCAGAGGCACCCGGCCCACCTGAGCCGCCCGGTGGATCCGATGCGCACATCTCAGTTATCCACAGGCCTGACCAGGGATGATGAAATCCGGCCGGCCGTGTCCGCGGCTCGTGCAACGATGAGAGCGTGAACTCGCCCCCCGTCCCTCCCCACGTGCATCCGGCCGACATCGTCGCGCTCTTCGGCACGGACACCGCAGCGCGGGGCAAGGAGTACTCCCTCCAGAACCGGGTGGAGGACGCGGACTGGGGGCCAGAGGAGGACACGGTCGTCGGGTCCGTGCACGGGAACTCCGACCTGCCGTACGAGGTCCTCATCCACCTGCGGGAGATCGACCGCGACCGCCGCATCACCCACTACCGCCCGGTCGCCTCGCGCTGCACCTGCCCGGTCGGCATCGCCTGCAAGCACGGTGCGGCGCTGCTGTACACGCTCTCGCAGATCGCGCTGCAGATGGCGGCGTCGGCGATCTCGATGCCGGTCGGCCCGAAGGTGCCGGAGTGGAAGACCGTCCTCGAGCGGTTCCACTACTCCGCCGTCGAACAGGCTCCCGTCCTGCCGCTCGGGATCGGTTTCGACCTCCTCGTCGACGAGCCCCAGTCCTGGTACGCCCCGCGGGAGCTGCGCCAGGCCACGCTCGCCGACTACCAGGACGGGTCCCGCCTGCTGCTCGTCATGCGCCCGCTCACCAAGGGCAAGCGGGGCACGTGGATCAAGGGCGGCCTGCAATGGCGCACGCTCGGCCAGCCGATGGTGCAGAAGAACTACGACGCCCAGCAGGCCGACCTCATGGCGCAGTTCCACACGCAATTCACCGCCCGCAGCATCGGCTTCGACACCGGCGGCCCGGACATCCGGCTCAAGAGCTTCTCGAGCACGTTCCTGTGGCACCTGTTCTCGCGGGCACAGGAGCTCGGGATCGAGTTCGTCGGCCAGGGCATCGTCGGCCAGGTGCGCATCGGCGAGCGCGCGACGGTGACGCTCACCCTCGCCAAGGACTCAGGCGACCTCCACGTCGTGCCCACGGTCGCCGTCGACGGTCGCACGGTCCCGGTCACCGACACGCACCCCCCGCTGCCGGTCGGCAACGTCGGCTTCGCGCTCACCTCCCTCGACACCTCGGGCCGCCTGCCGCACGTCGACATCGCACTCGCCCCGACGGACAAGCCCCTCGCCCCGCCCGTCCGGGAGCTGTTCGGACGCCAGGATCCGCTCGTCGTGCCGCCGGAGGACATCGCGGAGTTCTATGAGCAGACCGTCCCCGTCGTCCGCTCGGTGATCCCCATCGACGCCGCCGACGACTCGATCGAGGTGCCCCGCTACCGGCCGCCCCAGCTCCACCTCCATGCCGAGTTCGAGGCCGGCGACCGGGTGGTCCTCAGCTGGGACTGGGAGTACCACGACCCCGACCGCACCATCGATCTCATCGACTTCTACGAGTTCAGCTCCCGCGGTGCGCGCACCGGTCGCCGCGACCGGGAGTTCGAGGCCGCGACCCTGCGCCAGGTGCGGGAGGTCTGGCCGGATGCCGCGCGCTGGAGCTCGACCGAGCTCACCGGCATCGACACCGCACAGTTCAGCGAGCAGATCCTGCCCCGCATCGAGGAGCTCGAGACCGTCCGCGTCGAGGTCTCCGGCGACCGCCCGGACTACACCGAGCTCACCGGCGCCCCGCACGTGCGGATCACCACTGCGGAATCCACGCGCACGGACTGGTTCGACCTCGGCATCCTCGTCACCATCGACGGCAAGCAGATCCCTTTCGGTCGGCTGTTCGAGGCGCTCGCCGGCGGCGCGAAGACGCTGCTGCTGCCCGACGGCTCCTTCTTCTCCCTCGACCGGCCGGAGTTCGATCCCCTGCGCGAGGTGCTCGCCCAGGCCGACGCCCTGCCGGAATGGGATCCGGAGCAGCCGCGCATCACCCGCTACCAGGCGGGTCTGTACGCGGAGTTCGAGGACATCGCCGACGAGGTCGATGCGGCGATGGCGTGGCGGGATGCCGTCACCGGTCTCATGGACGTGGACACCGTGCCCGAGGTGCCCGTCCCCGCCGCCGTCCACGCCGAGCTCCGGGCCTACCAGGTGACCGGATTCCGCTGGCTCGCGTTCCTCCACCGGCATCGCCTGGGCGGGATCCTCGCCGACGACATGGGCCTGGGCAAGACCCTGCAGACCCTCGCCTTCATCGCCCACGCTCGCGGATTCGGCGGCGACGCGCACCTGAGCGCCCTGCCGGCCGGAGGATCGGACGGGGGCTCGGCCGGGGGATCGGACGGAGCAGAGCTCCTCGCCAGGTCCGCTGACGCATCCCACGAGCCGGACGACGACGCGCTCTCCGGGGAGATCGTCCTCCCCGGCGGGCGGCAGGCAGGCGCGTCGGGCGGGACAGCGCTGGACGGGTCGGCGCTGAGCGAGACCGCACTGAGCGGGGAACTCGTCGGCGATGCACCGTTCCTCGTCGTCGCGCCCACCTCGGTGGTGTCGACGTGGAAGGCGGAGGCGGAACGGTTCGTCCCCGACCTCGATGTCCGGGTGCTCCGCGCGACGTCGAAGAAGCGGAAGACGACGATCGCGCAGGAGGTCGGCGGCGCGGACCTCGTCATCACTTCGTACGCGATCCTGCGGATCGACGGACAGGAGTTCGCCGAGCTGCCGTGGGCGGGCCTGATCCTCGACGAGGCGCAGTTCGTCAAGAACCGATCCTCGCGGGTGCACCAGGCGGCGAAGAACGTCCCGGCGCCGTTCCGGCTCGCGATCACCGGCACCCCGATGGAGAACTCGCTGGCGGACCTGTGGTCGCTGCTCGCGATCGCCGCCCCCGGTCTGTTCCCGTCCTTCGCGCGCTTCAACGCGGAGTACATCAAACCGATCGATTCCGGCAATGCGCCCGGGCGGATGGTGCAGCTGCGCAAGCGGATCCGGCCGTTCATGCTGCGCCGGACCAAGGAGCTCGTCGCCTCCGATCTGCCGGAGAAGCAGGAGCACACCACCGTCGTCGAGCTCGCCCCCAAGCATCGGAAGCTCTACGACACCGTGCTCCAGCGCGAGCGCAAGAAGCTCCTCGGCCTCATCAAGGACATGGACCGCAACCGCTTCATCGTGTTCCGCTCGCTCACGCTGCTGCGCATGCTCGCGCTCGACCCGGCGATCGTCGATGCCGAGGAGTACGGCGACATCCCCTCGAGCAAGCTCGACGGCCTGCTCGACAGCCTCGGCGAGGTCGTAGCGGAGGGCCACCGGGTCATCGTGTTCAGCCAGTTCACCTCGTTCCTCGCCCGCGTCGCGGCGCGCCTCGACGAAGCCGGGATCGACCACGCCTACCTCGACGGCGCGACCCGGGACCGCGACGGAGCGATCTCCGGCTTCAAGGAGGGATCAGCGCCGGTGTTCCTCATCAGTCTCAAGGCCGGCGGCTTCGGGCTCACCCTCACCGAGGCCGACTACGTGTTCCTCCTCGACCCCTGGTGGAATCCGGCCGCGGAGGCCCAGGCAATCGACCGCACGCACCGGATCGGACAAACGAAGAACGTCATGGTGTACCGGATGGTCTCGGAGAACACCATCGAGGAGAAGGTGCTCGCCCTGCAGCGCAAGAAGGCCGAGCTCTTCACCGCGCTCATGGACAACGGTTCGGCCTTCAGCGAGGCGCTCACCGCCGACGACGTCCGCGACCTGCTCGACGGGTGAGGCCGGGCGGGTCGTGCGGGGCATGGTCACCGGGTCGGTGACGTCCCCGCCCCGAGGGCCAGGACGATGTCGGCGATGGTCAGCGGGTCGGTGAGCGGCGTACCGAGAATCGGCTCGAGCTTGTTCAAGCGATACCGCACGGTGTTCTCGTGCACCATGAGCCGAGCCGCGGCCCGTGGAACATGCGCGCCCTCCTCGATGTAGGCGACGAGAGTCTCCCACGCCGCTGGATCCGCGGCGAGTCGATCCCGGAAGCGGGAGATCACCGAGTGGTCGTACTGGGTGTTGAGTCGGGCCGCCGCCCATTGATGCGGCTTGAGTTCGTCGACGCGGACGATACGGATACCGCTGCCATCGGCTGCCGCGATGCTGCGAGCGACATCCGCCGACCGCAACAGCTCGGGAATCCGGCTCAGCACCACGAACGGCTCGGACACACCGATCTCGGCACTGCCCCCATCGACGATGAATCGCTCCGCTGCGGTATCTGCCGGGACCAGCACGGTGTACTCGGTGCGCAGGCGGGAACGGCCTGTCTCGACCACTAGGGCGTGTCTGACAATGATGTGGTTCGCTGGCTGAGAGCCTGGGAGCATGTCGAGATTCCAACTGCTCACGGATGCTCAATGGTCGCTGATCGCTGACTTGCTGCCTGCTCCGACCGGCCGCAGGGGCCGGCCCTTCGCTGATGCCCGCCAGATGGTCGAGGGCATCATCTACCGCTACCGATGCGGGATCGCCTGGCGGGACCTGCCCGAGACGTTCGGCAAGTGGCAGACGGTATGGACCTGGCATCGCCGGATGGCCGGCGACGGCACCTGGGACACCGCGCTGGCCCGCTTGACCGCTCACGCTGACGCTGCCGGCGAGCTCGACTGGTCGCTGTCGGTGGACTCCACGATCGCGCGTGCTCATCAACACGCAACGAACATCACGCGCCTAAAAAAGGGATTCGTCGAACTACACGAATCCGGACGTCGAGCCGCCTGACCACGCGCTGGGCCGGTCCCGGGGTGGGCTGTCGACGAAGACCCATCAGCTCGTCGACGGCCACGGACTGCCGTTGGTCACCGTGTGCACCGCCGGCCAGGACGGCGACTGCCCGATGCTCATCCCGCTCATGGATCAGCTGCGGGTCCAGCGCCCCGGACTCGGTAGCGCCCGCACCCGGCCGACAGCACTGCTGGGCGACAAGGCGTACTCCTCGCGGGCCAATCGTGCCTACCTGCGCAGCCGCCGGATTGAAGCAGTCATCCCCGAGCCGAAAGATCAACAGGGCCACCGCAAGCGCCGCGGCTCCAAGGGCGGCAGGCCGCCGAAGTTCGACGCCGAGAAGTACCGGGGCAGGAACGTCATCGAGCGCGGCTACAGCCGCCTGAAGCAGTGGCGGGCCCTGGCCACCCGCTACGACAAACTCGCCATCGTCTACCGCGCAGCAGTCGTACTCAACGCGGCTATTGCGTGGCTACACCATTTATCGGACACGCCCTAGAGCCCATGGATCGATCCACAGTGGTTTGCCGAGATCTGCGGGCGGCACGCAGTCCATTGAGGACGACGATGATTTCGGCGATCTCGTGGACGAGGACGACGGCAGCCAGGCCGAGGACTCCGGTGATGGCCAGCGGCAGCAGCACGGTGATGATCGCCAGCGACAGGACGATGTTCTGGTTGATAATGCGCCGCCCCCGGCGCGCATGATCGACGGTGCGAGGAATCAGGCGCAGATCATCGCAGGTGAAGCCACGTCCGCCGATTCGACCGCCGCGTCCGAGCCCGTGGCTCCCATGGCGATGCCGATGTCGGCGGCTGACCTCGACGGGAATGGATTCGCCGGTGATCGCCGAGACGTCCAGGCTGCTGTCCCCGGAGCGCACGATGCCGTCGGTGGCCAAGCGCTCACCGGCGACAAGCCGGAGCATGTCCCCGGGGACGAGGCGCTCGACGGGGACGGTGCGGGTCGTGCCGCCGGCCGTGAGGACGGTGGCACTCGACGGGATCAGAGCCAGCAGGGCGCACCAGGCGGGTCGTTCGGAGGTGGTCGTATCACGGTGGGGCCCACGAAGAAGTCCGGCCTGTTCCTCCCCGAGAGGCAATAGCCTGAACCGGTAGCATCTGAGGGTGACGATAAGAAATGATGGGACAGGTTTGGGCCTGCGTTGGCCGTTGCGGCAGCCTCGCCGCTGCAGGGTGCGGGTGCCGAGGCGTCGGCCGGCCACGGGTTGGTGCCCCCACCGTCTGGTGTCGACACCCGTGGTCAGCCGGTGAGCGCTACGTCTGTACAGCGGCCCCGGCCTCGCGAGGTGGTTGGGCTGTTGGGCGGGGCGGGGATCCTGGCACTGGTGGATCTGGGGCTCAAGGTCCTGGCTCAGACCGCTTTACCCGCTGGGCAGGTAGTCGATCTGGGCTGGATCAGCTTGCGCGTCTTTTACAATCCGGGGGTGGCTTTCAGCCTCGGGGCGTCCTTGCCTGCCTGGATGGTGATCGCCGGGACCGGGCTGGTCCTCGCCGGATTGGTGTGGTATCTGCTGGCGAACGTCCGTGCTATGGGCACAGTGGCCCGAGGCGGAGCCGTTCTGCTGCTGGGCGGGGCCTTGGGGAACTTTGTAGATCGACTGGGCGGGGCCGGCGTGGTGGATTATCTGCACACCGGCTGGTTTCCCACCTTCAACGCAGCCGACGTCTTCGTCACCGTCGGGGTGGCGGGACTGGTCCTCGGGATGCTGCGGGAGCCTGCGTCCGGTATGAGGGACGGGGACACGGCCTGAACTAGATCGGCCGCCACCAGCTCAGCGCTTTGCATAGGTTCACCTGGCCGGCGTCGACGGGATGCACGGTTCACCAGCACACAATGACGAAGCAGTTGCGAGGGATTGCTCGGAGGTGATTGAGCCGACAGATCCTAAGGCGCATCCTGCTGGTCGTGGTAGCAGCAGACGCACAGCGCTGAGCGGTTCCGCTTTCCGGGGCACCGGTAATAGCCCTCATGACGGCTGGCCCCTTCGGCGATCGTGGTGTCCGGGGGCGCACCCGCCCGGTACAGTCGGGCTTGATGGACCTTATTTCGTGCCCACCCACGTCTGCTCGGTGCCGTCCCTCGCAGTCACGGTGTTACCCATGGTTTTTCCACGCGGGCGCGTGCTTGTCGTTGCCAGGATCGTCCTGGACTGTGTCCGGCTTCCGAGCGATGAAGCGCAGGACCCGACCGCCGAAGGAGACCCGGATGCGGAGCGGGCCGAGGCCAGCCTGTTCCAGGACCGGTTCGAAGGTGGCGGGTTCGATGAGTCGGTGCGCAGAGCGGTCGGCCACGTGCACCAGGGAGGCCATCCGTGAGGCCAGCAGGTCGTATCCCACGAAGGACCCGCCGGGTCGTAGGACCCGCGCCGCCTCGGTCACCGCGCGTTCCCACTCGATCACGTGATGGAGCATGAGGAAGCTCAGCACAATGTCGAACGACTGGTCATTGAAAGGTAGCCGGGTGGCATCGGCTTGGCGCGCTTGAGCAGTGGGGAGTCGGGTGAGGAGCCGCTGCGCAGCCTTGACCATCGCGGGATCGGCGTCGGTCGTGGTGAGGTGCACCTGGGGGTGGGCCCGAGCGATTGCTCCGGCCATCGCTCCGCTACCCCCACCGATCTCGAGCACGTTGCCGGCGAGAGGCAAGCCCTGAATCGCCCAGGGAACCATTCGCCGGGCCAGAAGGCGCCACGGCCGGCTGCGACAGAATGAGGCTTCCAGGGCGGACATCCTCGGCATGACCCTTCTCTTGGCGCACCCGCGTGGTCGAAGCCGAGATTAGTCCTACGAGCGCGAATGAACTATTTGTTGGTCAGCATCAAGCGTAAACCTGCACCCGAGTACTGGGTACAAGACCTCGGCGGGCAGCAGTTCTCCACTGAGCGGGCAAGTTGCCCCTTATTCAGCGAACAATGTACAGTTCATCGAATGCTGACCATTACCAATCATCTTGACGTGATGAACCGCCTAGGCCGCGCCATGGCTGACCCGACGCGCTCCCGCATCCTGCTGATGCTGCTTGAGGGGCCGAACCATCCGGCGGTGATAAGCCGGGAGCTGGGCCTGTCGCGGTCGAATGTTTCCAACCATCTGGCGTGCCTGCGGGACTGCGGCATCGTGGTGGCCGAGCCGGAAGGCAGGAAAACCCGGTACGAGATCGCTGATCCGCACCTGACCCGCGCGCTGACTGCGTTGCTGGAGACGACCTTGGCGGTTGACCAGGGGGCCAGCTGCATTGACCCTGCATGTTCCGTTCCAACGCGCTGCAAGATGGAGGCAGGCGCATGATCCTGTCATCCGTGCTGCAGGCGATCGGCCTGTTCATTGTCACCAACATCGACGACATCATCGTGCTCTCACTGTTCTTCGCCCGCGGTGCGGGCCAGCGGGGCACCACGGCCCGGATTTTGGCCGGTCAGTATCTCGGGTTCGGCGGCATCCTGGCCGCCGCCGTGCTCGTCACGTTGGGAGCGGATGCATTCCTGCCCCCGCAAGCCATTACCTACTTCGGGCTCATCCCGTTGTTCCTCGGCCTGTGGGCGGCATGGCAAGCGTGGCGCGGAGACGACGACGATGATGATGAGGCGAAGGTCAGTGGTAAGAACGTCGCCGTACTGACCGTCGCCGCTGTCACCTTCGCCAACGGCGGGGATAACATCGGCGTGTATGTTCCGGTCTTCCTCAGCGTGGGGCCGGCCGCCGTCATCGCCTACTGCATCGTGTTCCTCGCGCTCGTCGCGGTCCTCGTCGTGATGGCCAAGTTCGTCGCGACTCGCCGGCCGATCGCCGAGGTGCTCGAACGCTGGGAGCACGTGCTGTTCCCGATCGTCTTGATCGGTCTTGGGGTGTTCATCCTCGTCGAGGGCGGCGCGTTCGGGCTCTGACTCCCGGCACTTCATGGACAGGATCAAGATGCTCGGGGCCGCCAAGGAAAACTGCGGCTCGCCGCCCCTTCTCGCCAACAGTCACAGGTTATGCGCGGGACTCGAAGGCCGACGGGCCCCAGACCACGGACCTGCAACGCGACGCCCTGCTCGCCGGGGGGATCGCGTCGGAGCGGCTGTATTGAGGACTGGGCCTCAGGGCAGAAGGACAACCGGCCGCAACTGGCCGCCCCACCTCAAGTCTCTAGTAGCCGGTCAGCGCAGCGGGATGACCGAGCGGAACTTGCCCCCCGGAGTTGGCTGGGGTGGTCCCTCGCCGCGGGCCACGATGACGTGGCCGAGTCCGTGGTCCCCCAGCAGGCGCCGAATCTCTGCGTGCACCGCCTGCCGGACGTGCTCCGCGTCGGTCCCGGCGGCGGACTGCAGACGGACATCGAGGTGGGCAGGAGCGGTGTGCACGAGCTGGACCAGCTCCACGCCGGGAACGCGGTCGAGCAGCGCAGTGATGGCCAGCGACGGGAGCGTCACCGGCTCGCCGGCGGGGGTGTGAAAAGCGAGCAGGTCAGCGGTGCGGCCCTGCACCCGGATGGCGGGCAGCGGGTCGCCGCACGGGCAGGGATCAGGCCGGACGAAGACGACGTCGCGGAGGTCGTAACGCAGGATCGGCTGGACCCTGTTCGCGAGGTTGCTGAGCAAGGTGGTGTGCGACGCCTGACCCGGGGGGACCGGACGGTAATCGGCGTCGACCGGCTCGAGGAGAACCCAGTCGCTGTTGACGTGGAGCCACCCGTACTGGCAGCTGTAGGTGAGGAAGGGGCACTCGGTGGCGGCGTAGCCCTGGCGGACCTTGGCGCCGAGCGCGGCGGAGATCCTGTCGTACTCCCCTGCGGGAAGGCCCTCGGCGGACAAGACCACCAACGCCGGGTCGATGTGCAGGCGACCGGCGCGCTGCTCAGCGGCCAGCAGCGCGGCCATCGTGGCGTACGGAGCAAGAATGGCCGGACGGAAGCGGTTGAGCCCAGAGACCAGCTGCGCCATGGGTGTATGCACGCCGAACACCCCGATCCGGCTGCGGACTAACCGGTTCCTGCGCAACGCGGCAGCCGCGGCGAGGGAGGCGTAGTGGCCCCCGGTGGCGGTGATCATGGCGACGCGCCCGCCGCGGGCAATGATGCGGAGCAGATCGGCAGGGGTGAGCCAAGCACTGAGCAGCCGCGCCAGCAGGGCGGTGGTCACCGCGAGGGACCGCTCGTCCAGCAGGAAGATGCCCCGGGTGCCGGTGGTTCCGGAGGTGGTCCCCACCGTGTAGCGGCCGCGGAACTTCTCGCCCACCAGGGCGGGATCCTCGACGAATGCCCGCGCGGCGGACAGGGTGACCTCCCGGTCGGTCACCCAGTCATCGAAGTGGGACATCAGTTGGGCCTTGCTCGTGACGGGCAGCATCATCGGGTCCGTGACGTGCTCGGGCAGGTGCTGATACAACCGGCGGTAGAAGGGTGACCGGGCGCGCGTGAATCGTCCTTGGTTTGATTGAGGGTAAGCCAAACATCCTGAAAGGACATCGATTCTCTGATGGCCCCGTCGAAATACCCCCAAGAACTCCGTGACCGGGCGACCCGGTTGGCCGTAGAGGCCCGTCATGATCCGGCGACCCGCTCTGGTGCGATCGCGCGGGTCGCCGAGCAGACCGGCATCGGCAAGGAGACCCTGCGCAACTGGGTCCGCAAGGCCGAGGACGCCGACCTGCCCGTGGAGCCGGTCGACACCGAAGCCCGAATCCGACAGCTCGAGGCTGAGAACCGCGAGCTGCGGCGTTCGAACGAGATCCTGCGCTCAGCGACAGCGTTTTTCGCCAAGGCGGAGTTCGACCGCCCACAGAGGTGATCGTCGCCTTCGTCGACGAGAACAAGCACCGCTGGGGGATCGAACCGATCTGCCGTGTCCTGACCCAGGACCACGGGATGAAGATCGCCCCGGGAACCTACTACGCCTTCAAGAACCGACCGCCCAGCGCCCGGTCCGTCCGGGACGCCGAGCTCAAGGAGCACATCATGGCCATCCACGCCCACCGGCGTATGCGGGTCTACGGGATCCGGAAAATCCACGCCGAGCTCAACCGCAACGGGGTCCCTGTGGCCCGCTGCACCGTCGAGCGGCTCTGCCGTGAACTCGGGGTCCGCGGCACCGTCAGGGGCCGCTATCCGCGCACCACGAAGCCGTCGCCGGAGACGAATCGACCCGGTGACCTGGTCAGACGCGACTTCACCGCCACCGCTCCGAACAGGCTCTGGGTGGCCGATCTGACCTACGTCCGGACCGAGTCCGGGTGGGTCTACGTCGCTTTCATCCTGGACGTGTTCGCCAGGATGATCGTGGGCTGGCAGACCTCGACCCGGATGTACACCGATCTGGCCCTGGACGCACTGAACATGGGCCTCTGGACCCGTAAACGTGCAGGTCAGAACGTCTCCGGACTCAAGCACCACAGTGATCGAGGAGTGCAGTACAGGGCCCTGCGGTACACCCAGGCCCTGGAGGAGGTCGATGCCGTGGCCTCCGTGGGGTCCAAGGGCGACTCGTTCGACAATGCCATGGCCGAAGCGCTGAACTCGCTCTACAAGGCAGAGTTGATCCACCTCGACGGGCCCTGGGCCGGCCGGGAGGACGTCGAGGCCGCGACCGCGGACTGGGTCCACTGGTTCAACACCGAACGGCTCCATTCCATGCTCGACTACCAGACCCCTGCCGAGATCGAGGCCACACATTTCGCCGAGAACCAGACCATCGGCAACGCAGCCTGAATACAGAACAACCGTTCAGCCTCAACTAAACCCGGGATTTGACAGCGCGTAGGTGACCATTGTCAAGCCCTGGGTTTGGTAGAGGCTTCTTTTCTTGGTTTCCTATGCGGCCACGCCTGTAGTGGTCTGCTGTTTGATCCAATCAGAATGCGCCTCGATCGGCGGCCGGTAGTGCAGCGCCGAATGCAGTCGGACGTGGTTGTACCAAGCCACCCACTTCGACGTCTCGGCCATCACTTCGATCACTCCCGACCACTCCCGCCGGTCGATCAGTTCGGCCTTGTACACCGAGTTCAGCGCCTCGGCCATCGCGTTATCGAAGGAATCGCCCCGCGAACCCACCGATGCCACGATCGCAGACTCAGCCAGCGTCTCGCCATAGCGAATCGAGCGGAACTGGACTCCGCGATCCGAGTGGTGAACGAGCCCGGATACATCGTGCCCGGCCCGGTACTTCGCCGCCAGAGCCATCGTGAGCGCGTCCCGGGCCAGGGATTCACGCATATGGTTCGTCACCTGCCAGCCGACGATCTCGCGATGGAACACATCGAGGATGAACGTCGTGTACACCCACCCCGAGCGCGTCGGCACATAGGTGATATCGGCCACCCATAAGCAGTTCGGTGCAGGCGCGGTGAACTCCCGCCAGGCGAGGTCCTCCGGGCACTCCTCGGCTCTGGCCGATGCCGTCTTGGGACGTTTGCGTTTGCGCCGCACCCCATCGATGCCCAGTTGGCGCATCAAGCGCTCGACCGTGCAGCGGGCCACCGGCCCGAACCGGTCGGCGTGATCACGGTTGATCGCTTTCCACATCTTGCGCACTCCATAGCAGGAGTAGTTCGCTTCGTAGATGTCCCGGATGACGACCATGAGATCGCAGTCCCGAATAGCCCGGGCCGAGGGCCGGCGCAGTTTGTACGCGTAGTACGAGCTCACAGCGATCCGTGCAGCAGTCCCGCGCAGGACCCGCACGATCGGCTCGACTCCGAACTCGTCACGATTCTCGTCGATGAAGTCGACGATCACCTTGATGGGCGGTCGAGCTCCGCCGCGAAGAAAGCCGATGCTCTGCGCAGGATCTCGTTCGCTCGCCTGGCTTCGGCCAGCTCCGCCCGCAAGCGTCGGTTCTCCGATTCCAGATCCACAGACTCCGACGGTGTGATCCTGCCGGATTCCTTGTGCTTCCGCACCCACACGCGCAAGGTCTCCTTACTCAACCCGAGCTCTTTCGCGACCCGAGTAATCGAGCCGTTGGCAGTCGCGGGATCGGCCTGAGCGTGAATGACGAGCTCTACTGCACGAGCCCTGAGCTCGTCGGTGTACTTCACTGGCATGAGAGAAACTCCTTCTTCCAATCTCCCTGCCTCTATTATCCCCGGGGCGATTCACTGCGATCACGGGCGAATCGATCCCCGTCGAGGTCGAATCCGGTGATGAGGTCTCGGCCGGGGCGATCAACATCGCCGGCGTGCTGGAGGTCGAGACGACCGCCGCGGGCACAGACAACTCGCTGACCACGATCGTCGAGCTGGTCGAGCAGGCCCAGGCCGAGAAGGGCGACCGGGCGCGCATCGCCGACCGGATCGCTCGCCCGCTGGTGCCCGGGGTCATGATCCTGGCCGTCCTCGTCGGCGTGATCGGGTCGCTGCTGGGTGACCCGCAGCTGTGGATCACCCGGGCCCTGGTGGTGCTGGTCGCGGCCAGCCCGTGTGCGTTGGCGATCGCGGTGCCGGTCACGGTGGTCTCGGCGATCGGCGCGGCGAGCAAGTTCGGCGTCATCATCAAGAGCGGTGCCGCGTTCGAACGTCTCGGCGGGATCCGGCATCTGGCAGTGGACAAGACCGGCACCCTGACCCGGAACCAGCCGACCGTGACCACGGTGATCCCGGCCGGCGGCAGGGACGCGGACCAGGTGCTGGCCTACGCCGCCGCCGTCGAGCAGCACAGCACCCACCCCCTGGCGGCGGCCATCACCAATGCCGCGGCCGGGGCGCCGGTGGCCCAGGACGTGTCCGAGGAGGCCGGGCACGGCATCTCCGGGATTGTTGAGGGGCAGCGGGTGACGGTGGGCAGCCCCCGCTGGATCGACCCCGGATCGCTCCAGGCTCGGGTCGCGGCCCTGGAGGCCGAGGGGCAGACCTGCGTGCTGGTCACCGTCGACGGCACCGTCGCCGGCGCCATCGCGGTCCGCGACGAGCTGCGCCCCGAGGTGCCCGAGGTCATCCGCACCCTCAACCACCAGGGCGTTGAGGTCAGCATGCTCACCGGCGACAACGCCCGCACCGCAACCGCGCTGGCACAGATCGCCGGGATCACCGACGTGCACGCCGAGCTGCGCCCGAAGGACAAGGCGCGCATCGTCGCGGGATTAGCCCAGCACCGACCGACGGCGATGATCGGCGATGGCATCAACGACGCCCCCGCCCTCGCGGGAGCGACGGTGGGGATCGCGATGGGCGCGACCGGGTCCGATGCGGCGATCGAATCCGCCGACGTCGCCTTCACCGGCCACGACCTGAGCCTGATCCCACCGGCGTTGCGCCACGCGCGGCGCGGTCGGAGGATCATCAACCAGAACATCGCGCTGTCGTTGGCGATCATCATCGTGCTGCTGCCGTTGGCGATCACCGGCGTGCTCGGGCTGGCCGCGGTCGTGCTGGTCCACGAGGTCGCCGAGGTGATCGTGATCGCCAACGGACTCCGCGCCGCCCGCACCCGCCGCGTCCTCGCACACCAACCACACCCCACCGTGGATGCGGTGAGGCAACCAGCCGGAGCGCAGTAAACGAATCAGCCCGCCCCTTCGCGGGCTTCGGAGTCGCCGGAGCGGATTTCCACCTTCGACTCCTCTCGCCTTCGTGTGTGGAGGCCCCGGTGCGGGGAAGATCAGGATTCCCGATATCATCGGCGCGTGACGATTATCAGTGAGGCGCGGTCGGACCGTGCCGGGGGGCTTGCCCCTGTCGCGGCCGTGTTCCATTCGTTCAGCGACCCGACGCGGCTGGCCATCGTCAAGCGGCTGGCGGTGGAGGAGGCGCGCGTATCCGATCTGGTGAGCGAGCTGGCGCTGGCCCAATCGACGGTGTCTGCACACATGGCCTGCTTGCGCGACTGCGGTCTGGTTGCCGGCAGGGCGCAGGGGCGCAGCGTGTACTACTCGCTGAGCCGGCCCGAGGTGCTCGAGCTGCTCGCTCAGGCCGAGGCGCTGCTGGCTGTCACTGGCAAGTCGGACAGCGTGTGCTGCACCTACGTGCGCGACGCCAAGCAGCAGTCCCTTCCGGGAGGCTGCGATGCGTGACGTCCGTTGCCCCGAGACTTGGGAACCCGTCCCATCGGCGTGAAAGCCGTCAACAGTCGAGCTGCCCCATCGTCAGGAGTTTGAGAAAGAGTGTTGTCCCCGCATGTGTCGCGCCGATCGTTGATCCGCCGGTCCGGTGCTCTCACCGCCATCATCGCTCTCGGGCTGGCCGGGTGCGGTGGCGCCGATGATGAGCTGGCCGGGCAGGCCGGCAGCGAGCAGGGCTATGTTGCCGGGTCTGGTGTCATCACCCAGCTTGCCGTGGGCGAGCGGGGTGAGCCGATCGAGTTGGCCGCCGAGTACACCGACGGCACAGCCTTTGATCTTGCCGACTGGCGCGGGGCCCCGGTGGTGCTCAACCTCTGGTACGCCGCGTGCCCCCCGTGCCGTGAGGAGGCTCCCGCCCTGCAGGCCAATTACGAGCGGTACCAGGACGACGGCGTGAGGTTCTTGGGCATCAACGTCCGCGATCAGGCCCCAGCCGCCGAGGCGTTCGCGAACACCTTCGGTCTGACGTTTCCGTCCATGCTGGATCAGGACGGGGTCGGTGTGGCAGCACTGAGCACCGTGCTGCCGCCGCAGGCGGTGCCCTCCACGGTCGTCCTCGACGCTCAGGGGAGGCCGGCGGCCCGGGTGGTCGGGGCGGTCGATGAGTCCACTCTCAAAGCGCTGATCGCTGACGTGCTGGACGAGTCGGCATGACACTGGCGGCCCCCATCGGGGAGGTGTTCTCGCAGACCGTGCTGACCGGACCGATGCTGCTGGCGATCCCGGTGGCCATCCTGGCCGGGGCGGTGTCCTTCCTGTCCCCCTGCGTTCTGCCGCTGGTTCCCGGCTACGTCGGCTACATCACCGGGCTGGGCGCCACCGCACTGACCGACCGGAAACCCAGCAAGGTCATCATCGGGGTATCGCTGTTCATGACCGGCTTCGCCGTCGTCTTCGTCGCCATGGGCCTGGCGTTCAGCGTGGCCGGCGTGCTGCTCAGCCAGTGGGCCGATGTCCTCAACCGGGTGATGGGGATCGTCGTCATCCTCGCCGGCATCGTGTTCATGGGCGGCATCGGCATGTTCCAGCGCAGCACCCAGATCAGCAAGCGCCCACCGGCCGGGCTGTGGGGTGCCCCCGCCCTGGGTGCCACCTTCGCGCTCAGCTGGGCCCCGTGCATGGGGCCGACACTGGCGGCGGTGCTGGCCTTGTCGACCAGCTTCGGCGCCACCGGCACCGACGGCATCTGGCGTGGCGCGGCGCTGACGCTGATGTACTGCCTCGGACTCGGGGTGCCGTTCATCGTCGTGGCCGTGCTCATCGTCAAGGGCACCGGCAGGCTGCAATGGGCCAGAGACCATCAGATCCTGATCAGCCGGATCGGCGGCGGGATGCTCATCATCATCGGACTGCTGCTCGTCACCGGGGTGTGGACCCAGTGGGTCAACAGTCTGCAGGGCATGATCGGCGGCTTCCAGACGATCATCTGATGAGCCAGGTGCTTTCCACCCCAGGGCTCGCCATTGCTCCCCCACAGTCACCTGCGCGGGCTGGTACCCTGACCCCGTTCTCTACAGGAGGTAGAAATTGATTCGCAGAGTTGCAGTGCGGCCGGTCAGCCGCCTCGTGAGCGTTCTGGCAGTGCTGTTGGCGGTCGTCTTGCTGCCGGTCGCCCCGGCGGCGGCGCATGACGTCGTGACCGGGACGAATCCCGAAGACGGGCAGAGCCTGGATGCCGTCCCCGAGGCGATTGAGGTCTCCTTCTCCAACGCTCCTCTGTCGATGGGGTCGGAGATCCTGATCAAGGACGCGGCGGGGACGAACTGGGCCGAGGGAGGCGTCGAGATCGATGGCAACATGGCCGTCCAGCCGATTAATCCCGAGGCGCCCGCCGGTGAGTACACGGTGACCTGGCGGGTCGTGTCCTCGGATTCCCATCCGATCGACGGTTCGTTCTCCTTCACCGCGACCGACGGTGCCGGTGCTTCCTCCTCCCCCAACCCGGGGCAGACAGGGGCCGAGGCTTCCCAGCCGGCGCAGCCCGTGGCCGAGCCCGCCGCGCCGGAGCAGCCGCAGACGGAGACTCAGCAGGCGGCCGCCGACGAAGCCGACACGGGAGTGCCGCTCAGTTTCGTGATCGTCCTGGCCCTCCTCGTCATCGCACTGGGGCTTGTCGTCGTCGCCGTGGTGGCCCGCCGCCGGCGGTTGGAAAGCGACGAGGCATGACCGGTGCCCCCGGACTCCGAATGCCATCCGATGGGTAGTGCCCCGGCCGAAACTCCGGCCGGGACCGGGCGCTGGCGCTCCGCGGCCTGGCTCGTGGCCGCCTTTGCGGTCGCGGTTGCCGCTGTCGTGGCAAGTGCGGCGTTCTCCGGGGCGGCGGCAGAACGCGAAGCGTTGGATCCCGGCGCGTTCGTGCGCTGGGCGCTGCCGATCGCGCTGACCGTGCACCACCTGGCGCTGGCCGTGGTTGTTGGCTGCCTGATCTTCGTGGCAACGATCCTGCCCCCCGGAGATGACGAGTCGGCGCCCGGGCCTTCGCGCCCGCACCCGGCGTTCGTCCGCGTGCGGGCGGTCGCCGCCGTCGTGTCCCTCGTGTGGCTGGGGGCTGCGGTGGTCGTGCTGGTGCTGACGTATGCCAATCTCGCCGGCCAGCCGGTGTCGGACAGTGCCGAGTTCGCCAGCCAGCTGGCCTACTTCCTGACTGATCTGCTCGTCGGGCAGGCGTGGGGTGCGATCACCCTCATTGCCTTCCTCGTGTGCAATCTGACCTTCCTTGTCCGCTCCACCACGGGCCTGGCCGGCACGGCCCTGCTCGCCCTGGCCACCATCGTCCCGATCTCGCTGATCGGGCACGCCGCCGGCAGCGACGATCACTTCGCCGGCGTCGGTGCGCTGGCCGTGCACTGGCTCGGCGTGCTGGTGTGGGTCGGCGGGGTGGCGGCCCTGGCCGTCACCGCGCCGATCCTCGCCTCCAACCACGGTGCCCACCTGGCGAAATCGGTGCTCTCCCGCTTCTCGGTGCTGGCCGGTGTGGCGTTCTTCCTCGTCCTGGCCTCCGGCGTGCTCAACTCCGTGCTCCGCCTCGGCGGGTGGGAGGGGCTGCTGAGCCGGTACGGTCAGCTGATCCTCATCAAGCTCGCCGCAACCCTGCTGCTCGGCGCCATCGGGCTGGCCCATCGCAGCTGGGCCATCGCCCAGGTCGGGCGCAAGTCCGGCGGGCAGACGGCGTGGCGGCTGGTCATCGCCGAAGTGCTCATCATGGGCGGAGTCATCGGGGTCACCGGGGCCCTCGGCCGGACCGCACCCCCGGTTCCCCGGGAGCCGGAACCGGCGATCACCCCGGCCGAGATCCTCACCGGCTATCTGTTGCCGCCGGACCTGACCTGGTTCCGGTGGTTCACCGAGTGGCGGTGGGACTGGCTGTGGGTGGCCTTCTCCCTCACCGCGGCCGCCGTGTATCTCCTCGGGGTGCGCAAGGCCCACGCTGCCGGGCATCGGTGGCCGTGGCAGCACACCGCCAGCTGGCTGACCGGACTGCTCGTCCTGGTCTATGTGACCTGCGCGGCCCCGACGATCTACGGCATGGTGCTCATCAGCGTGCACACCGTCATGCTGTTGGCCATCACCGTGCTCATCCCGCTGCTGTTGGCCCTCGGCGCTCCCCTGGACCTGCTGGCCCTGACCGTGCAGCGGCGCACCGACGGCAGCCGGGGACCCCGGGAATGGCTGCACGCCGCCAGCTCAGCCGCCGGCCCAGCGCTGCGGAACCCGCTGCTCAGCGGTGCGGTGGTGGCCGTCTCGCTCGGTCTGCTTTACTACACCCCGCTGCTGCGCCTGGCCCTGGATTTCTGGATCGCCCACCAGATGGCCAACCTGTACTTCCTGCTCATCGGGTTCTGGTTCATGACCACGGTGACCCGCCCCCGAACCGCGGCACGAACACTGTCCCGGCGCACCGTTGCCGTGGCCGGACTGGCCGGGGTGCTCCTGCTCTGGGCGACCGTGCTCGCGTTCGGTGTCACCCCCGTCCTTGAGGTAAACTGGTTCGGCAACCTCGCCCGCACCTGGGGGCCATCCATCGCCGCCGATCAACAGCGTGCGGGCACCTCGGTGCTGCTGGCCGGAGTGACCCCGCTCGTGATTCTGCTCACCACGCTCCTCCTGCACCGACCACGCCCGACGCCCGCCGGCACTGCGGGTGCCCTCCAACCCTCCTCCACTGCCTCCCGCCGACCGGACAGAACGGATCATCCATGAACCCCGCCGACCGAAGCGTTCTCGTGAAGAGCAAGTCCCTTGTCTGGATCCTGATGGCGGCCGCCGTGATCGCCGCCATCGTCGTGGTCGTCATCGTGCGCGGCAACGCTCCCGACACGACCACCGAGTCCGCCACGCCGGCAGGGACGGCAGAGACCGGGCAGCTCGTCCGCGAGAACAGCCGTGTGCTGTCGCAGGCGCCGAACGAGAAAGCGGTACTGGTGGAGTTCCTCGACTTCGAATGCGAGGGCTGCCGGGCCGCCTATCCCCTCGTCGAGGAGCTGCGGGTCGAGTACGCCGACTCCGTGACCTTCGTCCACCGCTACTTCCCGCTGCCCGGACACCGCAACGCGATGAACGCGGCCCTGGCCGTGGAGGCCGCCGCCCAGCAAGGCGCCTACGAACCGATGTACCAGCAGATGTTCGAAACCCAACCCGAATGGGGCGAATCCGCCGACGACAAGAGCGCGGTCTTTCGCTCCTTCGCCGAAGACCTGGGCCTGGACATGGAAGCCTACGACGCGGCAGTCAAAGATCCGGCCACCCAGGATCGGGTCGAACTCGACTTGGCCGACGGCATCGCCCTGAACGTGAGCGGAACGCCGACGTTCTTCCTCGACGGGCAACTCCTCGCTCCGAGCAGTCTCGACGAGCTCCGCGCTGCGCTCGACGCAGCCGTTGCGGAGTGACAGGCCATGCCGGACGCTACCGCCACGCTCGATCATCGCCCCGCTGAAGCCAGTAGTCCCCGGTTCGCCCGACCGCGCCCTTTCGCGGTCCTGCTGCTGGTCACGGGCATCATCGGGTGGGTGGCTTCGGCAGTACTCGTCGCTGAACGGCTGGCGCTCTTCCGGGACCCGGAGCACGTCACGAGCTGCGACATCAATCCGTGGGTCTCCTGCGGCAAGGTCATGGGCAGCTGGCAATCCGAGCTGTTCGGGTTTCCCAATCCGCTGATCGGGATCGTCGCCTTCGCCGTGATCATCACCACCGCCATGGCCGTCCTCGCCGGAGCACAGCTGGGACGCTGGTACTGGATCGGTCTGCAGGTCGCTGTGAGCCTGGGCACCGTCTTCGTCATCTGGCTGTGGTCCCAAGCCCTCTTCAGCCTCTACCTCCTGTGCCTGTACTGCATGGTCGTGTGGGCCGCGATGATCCCCCTCTTCCTCCTCCTGACGATCCGCAACCTCGTCCACGGCATCATCCCCGCCCCCGCCGGGCTGGTCCGGTTCACCGCAGACTGGGCATGGACGCTGGTGGCCCTCATCTACATCGCGGTAGCCGCCTCGGTCTACCTCCGGTTCTTCCCCGCTTTCACCTCCCCCCTCTGAGACGACCCAGCCGGCGCGGTGGCGGTATGTCGCCCGCGCAACACCACGTGACACTCGTCACCCTTATCTCGTTCGTTACCGTTTTGTCATCTCCTCGTGCGTCAGTACACTCGAAGATAACGAAATGGTCACAACTGCGTTAAGGGTTTAGTCGAATGGGTAAGCACTCGGATCCGAAGCCGTCCTGGAGCGCGAACGCGCGCACCCTGATCCGGAACGTCGCCGCGGGCGACCGCAAGCATGCCGGTCGCCATAGTCAGGAGCCGAGCACCGCCACCGGGGTTCTCAAGTCCGTCAGGCGCCGCCCGATGGTCGCCGCCATCGCACTGCCGGCAGCTGCCACGACCGCGATCGTGGCCTCCTCGTTCGCCTTCGCACCCACGGACACCGCCAGCGTCGTCACGGCCGAGGAGCAGGCAGCCACCGCCAGCGCGGATCCCGGCGCCCAAGACGTTCCCACGAAGGATGCCGAGGAACGTGAGAAGGAGCGGGAGGCGGCCGCCGAGGAGTATCGGAAGTCCCTCGAAGACGATCCGAAGTACAACCAGAAGCCAGAGGTGAAGGCCGCGCTGCCGGCCCCTGAGCCCCCGAAGGAGAGCGCGTCGTCGGAGACCTCCGGCGGAGAATCCTCGGACCGGGGTTCGAAGTCCTCGCGCTCCGACAGCCGCGAATCCTCGGGCCTCTCCGATGAGCCCTGCTCGGTGTCCACCGAGATTGAACCCAAGCTCACCGCGAACGCTAAGAAGGGCTACCGGGCGGTCTGCGCCGAGTTCCCCGAGGTGAAAACCTTCGGCGGACCGCGCAACGATCCGGGATCCGACCACCATACCGGCCAGGCCCTCGACATCATGATCACCGATCCCACGGGTCAGCAGATCACAGAGTTCGCGATCAAGCACGCGTCCGAGCTCGGAGTGAAATACGTGATCTACAAGCAGAAGATCTACGCTCCCTACACCGGCTGGGAGGGACGGGCCATGGAGGACCGTGGCTCGGCCACCGCCAACCACATGGACCACGTCCACGTCTCCTTCAACTGAACAGACCGACCGGCCGCTGCCCCGTCCCCCATGGGAGCAGCGGCCGGTCCCATCCCCCGGCGATCATGACCACTTCCGGCACCAGATCGCCCCGCCATCAACCACGGCGGTACCGCGGACCTAACACCAGACAGACAGCATCGACTGCGGCCCATCGCAGTCGGGTTCGCCGGCTGGAGGCGATGCCGAACACCCGGTTCGTCAGGCGTGCTGGACTGCGGGCAGTTCCCGGTCTCGCAGGGCAGCCGTTTCCACCTGGATCGTGGCGTGATCGAAGGCGACGGGGAAGTGCTCCTTGACGCAGGCGAGGATCGCCTCCAGGATCTGCGGGGCGTGACCGGATTCGAAGCAGTCGTCGTCGACGACGACGTGCGCGGAGATGACCGGCAGGCCGGTGCCGATCATCGAGGCGTGCAGATCGTGCACATCGCGGACGTGCTCGAGCTCCAAGATGTGGGCGCGGACGTCTTCGAGATCGACTCCCTTGGGAGTGAACTCCATCAGCACCCGCACGGTCTCGCGCAGCAGCCGGAACGCGCGGGGGACGATCAAAGCCGCGATGAACAATCCGGCGATGGTGTCGGCGCGCTGGAACCCGGTGGTCGCGATCACGATCGCCGCAATGATCACGCCCAGAGACCCCAGGGCATCGTTGAGCACTTCGAGAAACGCCGCACGCATATTGAAGTTCGCCTCGCGGTTGGATGCCAGCACAGCGATCGCGGCGATATTGGCGACCAGGCCGATCACCCCGAACACCAGCAGCTCCGTGCCGGGCACCTCGGCAGGTTCGAACAGTCTGCGGATACCCTCGACGGCGGCATAGGTGCCGACCACGAGCAGCAGCACAGCCTGCCCGAGCGCGGCGATGACCTCGATCCGGGCGAAACCCCACGTCCGCTCACTGCTCGGCGGACGCAGCATCATCGTCGCCGCGATGACCGCCACCAACAGCCCGGACGCATCAGCCAGCGCATGAGCGGTATCCGTCAGCAGAGCCAGGCTGCCGGTGATCACGCTGCCCACCGCTTGCGCCACAACAATGACGGCGATGATGCAGAACGCGATCACCAGCCGCCGGCGCGTCCCCCGATCAGCCCGCTCCGGGACATGACTGTGCACGTGCCCACCCCTATCAGTTTCCGCCATACCCCTCATCCTCCCCAACGATCGGCTCGTGATGATCGTGGTCACGCAACGAAAGCGACACCCCGGACGCCCTCAGCAGCTCATCCGCGCTCTCGACCAGATCCTCCAGTCGGGCCGGATCGGCCAGCGAGAACCACGAGGACCGCCCCTCCGCGCGCACGGTGACCAGTCCGCAGTCACGCAGACAGGCCAAATGCTTGCTGACTGTCGACTGCGCAAGATGCATGTGGTGGACCAGATCCCGCACGCGGTGCTCACCGCTGGCCAAGTGCTCCAGCAGCGCCAGGCGCGTCGGCTCGGCCAGCGCATGGAACAGCGCCGCATAAGCACTGCGGTCTTCGGACCAAACGGTGGTCTCAGCAACACCATCAATCGCCATACGACGATGATAGCACGAAGCAGCGATGGTTCGGGGAGCGGATCACGTCGCCTCGATGCGCCCGCTCTCACCGTCCACAAGCCGCACGCGCCCTCGACGAGGATGAACACACCGCGACCGATCAAGACGATCGGGAAGAGGACGTGCTCCCACCCGTTCGAGCGCCTCTTCGGTCGGCCGGCGACGAGCGCGAGGAACCCGAACACAGCACGCGACAACGGCGGCCGGCACCGCGGAGGAAGACCGGAGCATACTCTTGGACCCTCGGAGGGTGACATGCGTATGAACCGGATGGAGGCGGCGCTGGTCGACTCACCACCGCGACGCCTGCTCCAGCGCTTCGAGGCTCGGCGTCTGATCGCGCTGGGTGGTCGCACCCCGGGCGCTCGGGTGGCCGAACTTGGCTGTGGCCCCGGGTCCGGCACCAAGCTGATCCTCGATGTCTTCGGCGCCGCACCGGTCGACGCCGTCGACCTCGACCCGGCGATGATCGTCAAGGCACGCCGCCAGCTGACTCGGTACCACGGTCGGGTGAACCTCGTTGAAGGGTCGGCGACTGACCTGGCCGCGGCTTTCGCTGCGTTCGGTGGTGGTGGCAACGCGAGCTACGACGCGGTGTTCGACTTCGCCGACCTCGTCGCCCGGACGCGCCAGCTCATCACGCACGCGGTGCTGTGCCAGAGACACCTCACCCGACCCCATCGGCAGCTCGGCCACCTCGGCTGCAGCGCGGGACACCTCGGCGAGGGGGCGCAGGGAGCGGTGGACCCACCACCAGCCTAGCAGGCCCGCCAGCACCAGAGCCGCCGACGCTCCCAGCACCTGCACCCGGGCCAGCGTGGCCTTGGTCGCTTCCACGGGAGCCGTCGGCAGTCCGGTGATCACCACGCCCTCATCAGCCGCTGATTTCGCCTTGACGAGGTAGCTGCCTTCCTCCAGGTCGAGCGTCCGCATCAGCGTCTCCGCCCCGTCGATCTTCTCGGCTAGGGCGTGTCTGACAATGATGTGGTTCGCTGACTGAGAGCCTGGGAGCATGTCGAGATTCCAACTGCTCACGGATGCTCAATGGTCGCTGATCGCTGACTTGCTGCCTGCTCCGACCGGCCGCAGGGGCCGGCCCTTCGCTGATGCCCGCCAGATGGTCGAGGGCATCATCTACCGCTACCGATGCGGGATCGCCTGGCGGGACCTTGTCAAGCCCTGGGTTTGGTAGAGGCTTCTTTTCTTGGTTTCCTATGCGGCCACGCCTGTAGTGGTCTGCTGTTTGATCCAATCAGAATGCGCCTCGATCGGCGGCCGGTAGTGCAGCGCCGAATGCAGTCGGACGTGGTTGTACCAAGCCACCCACTTCGACGTCTCGGCCATCACTTCGATCACTCCCGACCACTCCCGCCGGTCGATCAGTTCGGCCTTGTACACCGAGTTCAGCGCCTCGGCCATCGCGTTGATGCTCCTATAGTTGTCAAGCCGTGATTTCGCCTGTTCGTGGGTTGGTCTTGATGAGGTGGTAGACCTCGCGGATGACGTAGCGTTTCAAGCACCGGATGATGTCGCGTTTGCTCTTGCCCTCGGCTGTTCGGCGAGCGACGTAGGCGATGGTCGGCTCGTGGAACCGCATCCGCACGATCACGGTCCGGTAGATCGCGGCGTTGAGCTGCCGATGTCCGCCGTGATTGATGCGATGCTTACCGCTGCTCATTCCTGACCCGGCGGGCACGGGACTGATTCCTGCGAGTTTCGCGAACGCTGCTTCGCTGCGGATCCGTTCAGGATTGTCCCCGGCGACGATGAGGATCTCCGCGGCGGTGTCGACGCCGATGCCGAACTCGTCCAGCAGGTGCGGGGCGCGTTGGGCGACGAGTTGCTCGATCTGCGCTTCCAGGCTTTTGATCTCCTCGTTCAAGGCAATCCAGCGCCTGGCGATCGATCGGAGTGCGTGCCGGTTCGCGTCCTCTGGCGTCTCTAATCCGCGTGGGCGGAGCGCGGCGCAGTGACGGGCGATCATCTTCTGCGTTTTCCGTGCTGTCTCACGCCGTAGCTCTTCGTCCGAGTGGACGAGCAGCGCCTTGAGCGTCACCATCGCCCCGGTGCGGTCTTTCACCGCGGTATCGTGGGCGACTTTCAGCTGCCGGATCATCTCCACCACCCCGTCAGCGGTCTTCGGGACCGCAGTCGCGAACCCGGCAAGTACTGCCCGGGCAGCGTTCTCCGCGTCGAGCGTGTCGGATTTCCCGTTCAGTCGGCGCAGCCGCCGATCGGGCCGGGAGACCTCGACGACCTTGTGTCCGTTCCGGCGGACGAACGAGGTCAGCCCGGCACCATAGGAGCCGGTGCCTTCGATTCCGAACGCGATGATCTTCCCGAATGACGACGCCCACTCGAGCAGCTGCTTGAACCCCGCAGCGTCGGTCGCGATCGTGAGAGTCGCCAGGACCCCGCCGATCGAGTCCATCACCGCGGCGACATGAATGTGCTTGTGGGTATCGACGCCGATCACGACGTGCCCGGAACGGGCGGGCTCGATCTGTTCCATGGGGTGCTGTCTCCTTCATCGGTTAGCGTGGTCACACGCTGTCGCCGGCGGGTGGACAGGACTGTCATGGGGACGCTTTGACGAGGCTCCAGGCTCCTATCAGGTCACGCCCGATCCGGCGGCAGCGGTACTGCGCCCGGCCGGAGGTTCGACAGATCAACGCCAAGGCACCCTGCGGGCCAATCGTAAGCAAGGGTCAGAACACTCCGGCCAGGACTACCTCATCCTTGCGGGACGCGGCAGAAACAGACTGACAATCGAAGGAATCGCCCCGCGAACCCACTGATGCCACGATCGCAGACTCAGCCAGCGTCTCGCCATAGCGAATCGAGCGGAACTGGACTCCGCGATCCGAGTGGTGAACGAGCCCGGATACATCGTGCCCGGCCCGGTACTTCGCCGCCAGAGCCATCGTGAGCGCGTCCCGGGCCAGGGATTCACGCATATGGTTCGTCACCTGCCAGCCGACGATCTCGCGATGGAACACATCGAGGATGAACGTCGTGTACACCCACCCCGAGCGCGTCGGCACATAGGTGATATCGGCCACCCATAAGCAGTTCGGTGCAGGCGCGGTGAACTCCCGCCAGGCGAGGTCCTCCGGGCACTCCTCGGCTCTGGCCGATGCCGTCTTGGGACGTTTGCGTTTGCGCCGCACCCCATCGATGCCCAGTTGGCGCATCAAGCGCTCGACCGTGCAGCGGGCCACCGGCCCGAACCGGTCGGCGTGATCACGGTTGATCGCTTTCCACATCTTGCGCACTCCATAGCAGGAGTAGTTCGCTTCGTAGATGTCCCGGATGACGACCATGAGATCGCAGTCCCGAATAGCCCGGGCCGAGGGCCGGCGCAGTTTGTACGCGTAGTACGAGCTCACAGCGATCCGTGCAGCAGTCCCGCGCAGGACCCGCACGATCGGCTCGACTCCGAACTCGTCACGATTCTCGTCGATGAAGTCGACGATCACCTTGATGGGCGGTCGAGCTCCGCCGCGAAGAAAGCCGATGCTCTGCGCAGGATCTCGTTCGCTCGCCTGGCTTCGGCCAGCTCCGCCCGCAAGCGTCGGTTCTCCGATTCCAGATCCACAGACTCCGACGGTGTGATCCTGCCGGATTCCTTGTGCTTCCGCACCCACACGCGCAAGGTCTCCTTACTCAACCCGAGCTCTTTCGCGACCCGAGTAATCGAGCCGTTGGCAGTCGCGGGATCGGCCTGAGCGTGAATGACGAGCTCTACTGCACGAGCCCTGA
Source organism: Brevibacterium sp. CS2 (assembly GCF_005280295.1). Classification (GTDB taxonomy): domain Bacteria; phylum Actinomycetota; class Actinomycetes; order Actinomycetales; family Brevibacteriaceae; genus Brevibacterium; species Brevibacterium pityocampae. The sequence goes on from NZ_CP040020.1 coordinate 699,798, forward strand.
GCTCGTCGGTGTACTTCACTGGCATGAGAGAAACTCCTTCTTCCAATCTCCCTGCCTCTATTATCCCCGGGGCGATTCACCTGCCCGAGACGTTCGGCAAGTGGCAGACGGTATGGACCTGGCATCGCCGGATGGCCGGCGACGGCACCTGGGACACCGCGCTGGCCCGCTTGACCGCTCACGCTGCCGGCCAGCTCGACTGGTCGCTGTCGGTGGACTCCACGATCGCGCGTGCTCATCAACACGCAACGAACATCACGCGCCTAAAAAAGGGACTCGTCGAACTACACGAATCCGGACGTCGAGCCGCCTGACCACGCGCTGGGCCGGTCCCGGGGTGGGCTGTCGACAAAGACCCATCAGCTCGTCGACGGCCACGGACTGCCGTTGGTCACCGTGTGCACCGCCGGCCAGGACGGCGACAGCCCGATGCTCATCCCGCTCATGGATCAGCTGCGGGTCCAGCGCCCCGGACTCGGTAGCGCCCGCACCCGGCCGACAGCACTGCTGGGCGACAAGGCGTACTCCTCGCGGGCCAATCGTGCCTACCTGCGCAGCCGCCGGATTGAAGCAGTCATCCCCGAGCCGAAAGATCAACAGGGCCACCGCAAGCGCCGCGGCTCCAAGGGCGGCAGGCCGCCGAAGTTCGACGCCGAGAAGTACCGGGGCAGGAACGTCATCGAGCGCGGCTACAGCCGCCTGAAGCAGTGGCGGGCCCTGGCCACCCGCTACGACAAACTCGCCATCGTCTACCGCGCAGCAGTCGTACTCAACGCGGCTATTGCATGGCTACACCATTTATCGGACACGCCCTAGGTGTACACCGTCCGGGATCGTCTGCGGTGAACTCGGGCTGGGCGCATCTCCGACCCCCGTCACGATGGAAGCCCGGGCGATGCGCAGCGGTTGATACGCCGCGAAGCCGAACTCGGCGAGCCGATTCCACATCGACCCCTCACGGCCGGGGCTCACCCCGACGATGAGCTCCTTGAGGACCTGAGCCGATTCCTCGCGTCGCGTGGTGATCGCGAACGTCTCCAGGCTCTCGAAAGAGCGAAGGAGCTTCGCCACGCAATCGAGCACGAGCGCCGGCATCTCGGAGCGCGGGTTCCCCGGGAGCACGGCGACGACGATCGCGTACGTCCTTCGGCGAATCGACACCCGGTGCGCATGGACCTGCCACTTGCCGACGGTCCCGGCGATGCCGGATCCACCGTCGCCGACGACCTCACGGTCCGCAAGGGACTTCCGCCCGGTCCGGGGGTCGAGAACCCAGCGGGACACCAGCTGTCCCGGAGCAGCGCCGACGCTTCGCACGATCTCACCGTGCTCATTGATCACGAGTGCCGAACCATTGCAGACCCGCGCTGCGCGACGCACGAGAGATTCAAGCGGGTCCTCTTGCGCCATCGCAATGAGAAGTTGGTCGAGCACCCATTCCCGGGATCGTTCCACCTCAGACTCCCTGCTTTGTGGATTCCCCAAGGATACCCGTCGGATCCTTGAGTTGATCCATTGACGAGGCAACTCCGCACACCCAGGATATGAACCACATCACGAATGAAGGAGTGGATGTGGCAGACCTCAGAGTCGCAGTCGATGTCGGCGGAACGTTCACGGACGTCTGCATCTTCGATGAAGAATCCCAGATCATGAGAGTGACAAAAGTCCCCTCGACCCCGGACAACCCGATGGAGGCAGTCCTCAACGGCGTCGCACGCGCCCGGATCGACCTCTCCGAGGTCGAGCTCTTCTCGCACGGGACCACCGTCGCGACGAACGCGCTCATCACTAGGAAATTCCCCAAGGCCGCCATGGTGACCACGAAGGGCTTCCGCGACGTCCTGGAGATCCGCGACGGCACGAAGGACGACCTGTGGGATGCATACCGAGATGTCAGCGGACCGTACATCCGGCGCCGCGACCGGTTCGAGGTGTCCGAGCGGATCGACTACACCGGCAACGTCGTCGAACCCCTCGACGAGGACGAGGCGCGGCAACTGGCGGCACTGCTCAAGAAGCGGGGAGTCGACACCGTTGCAGTGTGTTTCCTCAACTCCTACGCCAACGCCGAGAACGAGGAGCGGATGCGCGCGATCCTCACCGAGCACCTCCCCGATGCGAACGTCTCGACCTCGGCGGAGATCCTGCCGGAGATATTCGAGCACAACCGCTTCAACACCACCGTCGCCAACGCCGTCCTCGGCCCGCTGGTGTCCGGATACGTCGAGCAGCTCGACGAGAAGCTCACCGCTGGCGGCTACGCCGGAGAACTGCTGCTCCTGCACTCCGGCGGCGGTTCCATGACCTCGACCATGGTCAAGAAGTTCCCCGTCAGGCTGGCGGCATCGGGCATCGCCGCCGGGGCGATCGCCGCGAAGCACATCGCGGAGCAGTGCGGGTATGTCAACGCGGTGGGCCTCGATATGGGCGGCACCTCGACAGACATCTCCCTCATCAGTGAGGGCGAACTGCGCGTGACCAACGAATGGGAGGTCGAGTACGGCCACCCCATCGTCTTCCCCAGCATCGAGGTGCTCACCATCGGTGCCGGCGGCGGCTCCCTCGCGCACATCGACATCGCCGGCTCGCTCCGCAACGGCCCCCAGTCCGCAGGTGCCGCACCCGGTCCTGCCTGCTACGACCGAGGCGGCGAGGAACCGACGAACACCGATGCGAACCTCTGGCTCAACCGTCTCGGCACCGATCTGGCCGACGGCGAGATGACCCTCGACCGTCGGCGTGCAGAGCAGGCTATCCGCAGCACGATCGCCGAGCCGCTCGGACTCGAGGTCGACGAGGCGGCGGACTCGATCCTCAAGGTCGCGAACGCCAACATGGCCGATGCGGTCCGGCTGGTCTCGATCCGCCGCGGGCTCGACCCGCGGGACTTCGCGCTCATCGCGTTCGGCGGCGCCGGCGCGCTCCACGGCGCCGAGGTCGCGCGCGAGCTCAGCATCCCGGTCGTCATCGTGCCACCCAGCCCGGGTGTCACCTCGGCACTGGGCTGCCTCCTCGTGGACATCCAGCACGACCTGTCGCAGATGTTCACCGCCAGTGCATCCGAGGTCGACGCCGAAGACCTCGCCGAGCAGTTCCGGGCCCTCGAGTCCGAGGGCGCGGAACGCCTGCGCCATGAAGGGGTGAGCGACGACCAGGCCGTGCTGGAACGCGGGATCTCCATGCGGTACCAGGGCCAGTGGCGCTCCCTCCAGGTCCCGATCGGTTCCGATCCCGATGCGCTGCAGGCGGCTGTGCAGACTTTCCACGAGGAGCACGAGAAGCAGTACGCGTTCCGTCAGGACGACACCCCGGTCGAGATCTACCAGATCCACCTCAAGGCCCTGGGGAAGACCCCCAAGCCCAGCTTCCGGCCCGAGAACACCGCACCGCAGAGCCCGGGCGAGCCGGTCGAGGTCCGAGACGTGTACTTCGAGGGCCGATGGATCCCAACCCCGGTCCACGAGCGCGCGGGACTGGCCGCCGGGACGGAGTTCACCGGGCCCGCGATCATCAGCCAACTCGACTCGACGACAGTGGTGCCGCCGAATGCCCGTGCAGAGATCGACGAATGGATGAATATCCGCATCGTCCTCACCGACCGGGACACCGCGTCCGAGCCGGAAACCGATCACGATGAAAGCGAGAGTGCGCGATGACCACCATGGACACGGCACAGCGGGCCGACTCCTCGACCGCATCGCACCGGGCATTGGATCCGGTGACCTTCGAAGTCCTCAAGAATGCTTTCGCGACGAGCGTCGATCTCATGAGCGAGCAGATCCTTCGCACGTGCTATTCGTTCGTCATCTACTCCCGCGACTTCTCCTCGGCCCTGTGCGATCGCGAGGGGAACACGGTGATGCAGGGCAGCGCCGACATCGCCGTCCACGTCGGCACCCTCCACTTCCAGTGCAAAGCCGTGATGGAGGAGTTCGGCGACGACATCAATCCCGGGGACGTGTTCGCGATCAACGACCCCTACCGCGGCGGAACGCACTTCAACGACGTGAGCTTCATCCGTCCGATCTTCGCCGAGGACGAGATCATCGGATTCGCCCAGAACAAGGGTCACTGGGCCGATATCGGAGGCAGTGTTCCCGGTTCGTTCGACGTCTCGGCGAGCGAGCACTTCGGTGAAGGGCTGCGCATCACGCCGGTCCGGATCTGGCGCAGCGGGGAGTTCCTCCACGACGTCGCACAGCTCCTGGTCTCCAACACCCGGGCGCCTGACCAAGCGATGGGCGACCTCCACGCCCAGTCGGAGGCGACAGCGGTCTGTGAGCGCGAGGTCCTCCGTCTGGTCGACAAGTACTCGAAGCAGACGGTCCTCGACGCGATGCAGGAGACCCAGGACTACGTCTGCCGCACGGTCCTCGCCAGCCTCAAGAATCTGCCCCGGGGCGAGTGGGAGACCGTCGACTACATCGACGCCGACCCGGCGAAGGGCGAAGGGCTGGTGCCGATCCGGGTCAAACTCACCTTGGACGGCAACGGCATCCACTACGATCTCACCGGTTCTGCTCCAGCGGTCTCGACCTTCCTCAATTCTGGCTACGGGACGACCTTCTCGGCGGTCTACGCCGGCACGAAGACCTTCTTCCCCGAGGTGCCGCTCAACTCCGGGTTCTATCAGGCGGTGACCGCCGACATCGGGGAGGAGGGGACCGTCGTCAACGCCGGATGGCCGCACGCGGTGACCGGGTTCTGCTCGGGACCGTACGAGAAGGTCATGAATGCGGTGTTCGAGCTGTGGAGTCGAATTATGCCGGAACGCGCCATGGCCTGCGCGTTCAATCTGGAGTACCTGCTCGTCGGGGGCCACGACAGCCGGGTCGCCGGCAACCCGTATTTCATGTGGTACGACTGGATGGCCGGCGGGTGGGGCGGACGCTCCACCAAGGACGGGTCCTCCGCGACCGCACCCGTGTTCGGCACCGGACTGGCAGTCCAACCGCTCGAGGGCCAGGAGCGCTTGAGTCCGGTTATCACCACCAAGCACGCCATCAGCACCGACTCCGGAGGGCCGGGACGGTTCCGGGGCGGCTGCGGGATCGAGAAGGGCGGCATTCTCACGGATGCGAGCGGCACGGTCATGAGCTACTGCTGCGACCGTGGACGGTCGGTGACCTGGGGCATCGAAGGCGGATTGCCCTCCGTCCCCCACGGAGTCTGGCTCAACCCCGGCACCGCTGACGCGAAATACCTCGGAGCGACATTCTCCAGTGTGGCGCTCGCCCCAGGGGACGTCTTCGAGCGGCCCTCCGCGGGCGGCGGAGGATTCGGCGATCCTCTCGAACGCCCTGCAGAGGAGGTGCTCGAGGACGTCATCGACGAGTACGTCTCGATCGATCGCGCCGCAATCGACTACGGGGTGGTGATCCGGGAGATCGATGCCGAGCTCGACGAGTTCGAGATCGACCACCACGCGACCACCGATCTGCGTGCGCGGATCCGGAGCGAGCGGGGTGACCGGCTCGATGCGGACCCCGCTGAGGTCGCAGCGCGGTTCAGGTCGGGCGACCTCACTGTGCACGATGTCGTCCGGCAATACGCCGTGATCCTCGACTGGGGCACCGGGGAGCTGCTTGAGAAGTCGACTGCGCAGTTCCGCGACAGTGTGCGCAGCCGGTCGGCCGCGCACTGGAGCTGACCGAGAGGTCGGATCTGAGCCTTCTTCTCGGGCACGGCGGCTAAGATGGCTCCCGGGCACAAGGCTCCTTGTGCCACGAGCGTGCGCCTGACGGCGCACTCGTCAGGGGAGGCACCGGTGTCAGCTGCAAGCGTCGAGTGCTGCGTGGTCGTGCCGGCGCACGACGAGGCGGAGCTCATCGGTCGCACCCTCGCTTCCCTCCGCACCGCCGCCGCGACCGCACGGATCGCGCCGCGCGTCATCGTCGTCGCAGACGCCTGCACCGACTCCACTGCCGTGATCGCCCACCGATCCGGGGCCGAGGTCGTCGAGATCGACGCACGGAACGTCGGTGCGGCCCGCCGAGCCGGGTTCGAGCACCTCCTCGGTCGCGCGAGCGCTGTCGGCGATCCCACGGACTCCGCGGGCAGCGCGCTGTGGCTCGCGACCACCGACGCGGACAGCACCGTCCCGTCCACGTGGTTCTCCCGCCACCTCGCCTATCGCGCTTCCGGCGCCGACCTCGTCGCCGGCACCGTGGTCCTCGAACCCGGCCCGGCGATCGACCCCCTCCACGAGCGGTGGACGAGCGCCTACTCCCTCAAGATCGAGGCCGGCCGGCACCATCACATCCACGGCGCCAACCTCGGCTTCACCGCGCAGGCGTACCGCGCGCTCGGTGGCTTCAGCGCCCTCGCACTCCACGAGGACGTCGACCTCGTCCAGCGCGCTGCGGCCTCCGGCCTGTCCGTGGCCTGGGCGCTCGACATCCCGGTGGCGACCTCGCGCCGCACCCACGGCCGCTCCCCCGGCGGCTTCTCCGACGACCTCAAGGCGATGGTTCCATGACCGCTCACCCGACTGATTCGACTGCCCGCGGGGAACTCGCGACCCGGCTCCGCACCCTCACCCTGCCGCTGCCCGGGCGCGGCGGGACGATTCGCCGCTGGGAGCACCTCGCGCGGCTCACCGCAGAGGACATCGTGACCGGCCGTCTCATCGAGGCCCATGCCGACGCGATCGCGATCACCACGGATCTGGGTGCTCCCGAGCTCGTCACCGCGGACTCGCACTGGGGCGTGTGGGCGGCCGAACCGCCCCGGCCGCTCCTCACCGCGTCGGAGAGCTCAGGACAGCCCGGTGGCTGGGTCCTCCACGGCACCAAACCGTGGTGCTCGGGCGCCTCGCTGTGCACCCATGCGCTCGTCACCGCCACCACCCGGGAACGCACCCCGGATTCGCCCGCGGAGGTCGCCCTCTTCGCAGTCGATCTCCGGCAGACGGGGGTCCGGGCGGTGCCGGACACCTGGCCTGCGGTCGGGATGGCCGCGAGCGATTCCGGCTGGGTCGAGTTCGACGACGTGCCCGCCCGGCGCCTCGGCGGCCACGCCGACTACCTCGAGCGGCCGGGGTTCTGGCACGGCGGGGTGGGGGTCGCCGCCTGCTGGTTCGGCGGCGCACGCGCCGTGGCCGCCCCGCTGTTCGAGCGGGCGGCGCGGGCGAACGCATCTCCGCTCGTCCGGGCCCATGCCGGTGCGGTCGCCGCCGAGCTCGCCGCCGGCTGGAGCCTCCTCGAGCACACGGCCGCGTTCGTCGACGCGGACCCGGACGACGAACGCGGCCTGCTCATGGCCCGCGCGCTCACCGTGCGCACGCGGATCGACCGGATGGCAGCCGGCGTCATCGACCGGGTCGGCCGGGCGCTCGGGGCCGGACCACTGTGTTCGGACGGGGAGCACGCCCAGCGGGTGGCAGACCTCGGCGTCTACATCCGGCAGACCCATGCCGAGGCGGACGAGGCGACGATCGCCGCCGAGGTGCGCGCCCACGCCGAGCGGGCAGGCGCCGCCGGTACGAGCACCGGAACCGGGCCTGGGAACGGGCCTGGGACTGCCGACGTGGACGTCGTCGCAGCAGCTCACTGGGACGCGCTCATCGGCTTCGATTCGACCCCGCTGCGCGGCACTGATGACTGAGGCGGATCACCCCACCGCGTTCTCCGGCCGGGACGCGCCCACCACCTCGGCGGGTGACCTCGCCGCGTTCGAGGCCGGAGTTCCCCACTGGGCGGGAGAGCGGGATCGGCACGGCCGGTGGGCGCCGGTGGACATGCCCGCGCTCGTCGTCGTGGCCCCGCACCCGGACGACGAGGTCGTCGGCGCCGGCGCGCTGCTCGGCGCGGCGGTGCGTGCGGGCGTTCCGGTGACCGTGGTCGCCGTGACGGATGGAGAGGGTTCCCACCCGGCGGCAGCCATCGACCCGGAGGAGCTCGCGCGGATCCGCACCCGGGAATCCGAGGCGGCACTTGCCGAGTTCGACAGGCTGGCACCCGCAGGTGGAAGCGGCGCCGGGATCCGCCGCATCCGCCTCGGCCTGCCCGATGGTCATGTCGCCGGCGGCGAGGACCAGGCGGTCGACGGTATCGCCGCGGTCCTCGAACAGCAGCCGGCGGGCACATGGCTCGCGGCCCCGCTGTGTGTGGACGGGCACCCCGATCACGATGCGAGCGGCCGGGCCGCCCGCCGTGCCGCCGCCCGGTTCCCGAGCGTCCGTGTCGTGGAGTTCCCGGTGTGGCTGTGGCAGCACTCACTGCCGGGCGCGCACCTCGAGGTGGAGTGGGACGCCGCCCGCGCCATCGATGTCGACGACGAGCTGTTCACCGCGCGCGAGCGGGCGGTGGCAGCGTTCCGATCGCAGATCAGCCTCGAGCACGGGGTGCCGGTCGATCGGACCGGCGACGATCCGGAGACCGCGGTCGTGCTGCCGCCGCAGGTGCGGGAGCGGATGCTGCGCCGCCGCCAGATCGTATTCCCGCATCCGGGCGGCGGATTCGCGGCCCTCTATGCGCACGGCGAGGACCCGTGGAACCTCGCCGACCGGTGGTACGAGGAGCGCAAGTACGCCCTCACCCTCGCGATCCTGCCCCGGCGCACGTTCCGCCGCACCTATGAGCCCGGATGCTCGATCGGCGTCCTCAGCGCGCAGCTGGCGCAGAGGTGCGAGCAGCTCATCGGCACCGACATCATCCCGCAGGCCATCGAGTCGGCGCGCCGTCGGGTGCCCGCCGACCACGTCGACCTCCGGGTCGCGGGGATCGACGACTGGCCGGAGGGCCGGTTCGACCTCATCGTGCTCAGCGAGCTCGCCTACTACCTCGCCGACGCGGAGTTCGAGAATGCGCTCGCGCGCGCTGCGGAATCGCTCGAGGAGGGCGGGGTGCTGGTCGCCGTGCACTGGCGTCATCCGATCCCCGGCGCCTACCGGGACGCCGAGGCGATCCACACCGCACTCGCCGCACAGCCGGGCTGGGTGCGACACGCCTCGTACCGGGACGCCGACGTCCTCATCGAGACCTTCGGACCGCCCGGCCCGAGTGTGGCGAGTGCGGAGTTCCTCGACGCGGAGGGGTGAGACCGGGGGCGGGGGCTGGTGCGGGACGCGATGATCACCGGCGTCGGCGTGCTCCTGTGCTCGGCGACGTTCCTCCTCATCGAGCAGTACATCGTGCTCGCGGTCATCGGGTTCACCCTGTTCGGCATCGGCCTGGGCTTCTACGCCACCCCGTCGACGGATGCCGCGCTGTCGAACGTGCCCGAGGCACAGGTCGGCTTGGCGGCCGGCATCTACACGATGGCCTCCTCGCTCGGCAGCGCGATCGGTGTCGCAGTATCCGCCGCGCTCTGCGTCGCCGGCCAGGCGGTGAGTCCGGAGTTCGTTCAGTCGTGGGGCCTGTTCATCGGCCGGCAGGACACCATCGCGCTCCGGTTCGGCGGAGCGATCGGCCTGCTGTTCAACGTGTTCATGGTGGTGATTGCCCTCGCGTCGATCATCCTCACCGTGCCCTCGCAGAAGAAGCTCGAGGCGCAGAGGGCGGCCGCTGAGAAGGGTGACACGGACGCCGAGGCACCGGTCATCCACACCGGGGAGGCGCTTCGCGACGTCGCTCCCCCGCCCATCGGCAACTGATCATGACGCCTGGCGGGCGCCTCGGCCGAGGTGCCCGCCGGGTCCCGGCAGCGGCGCGTCTGCCGATCCGCCGGCTCCGGCCCCGTCCTCTGCTGCACCTCTGCTGCGGACGGGGCCGGAGCTGCATCACGGAGCTGGTGCTGTGCACGGTGGCCTGGGATTGTGTCGAATCCCGGGCATACACGCATCCCCGTGTCAGCGATGCGTGGAACGATGGGCCGCATGAGCATCCCCGACTACATGATCGAGTTCCACCGCAACGCCGCCCGGCAGGCGCCGGGCAGCGACGACAGCACGCGGCGAGCGCTCTCCCTGGTACCGGGGGTCGACATGGTCCGGCGGGTGCTCGATCTGGGGTGCGGGACGGGTGCGCAGTCACTCGTCCTGGCGCAGGAGACCGGGGCGACGATCACGGCCGTGGACATCCTGCCGGAGTTCCTCGAGGAGCTCGAGGCGCGCGCCCGGGCGGCCGGGGTCGCGGACCGGATCGCCACGCTCGAGGCGTCGATGATCGACCTCGACCTGCCGCCGGAGCACTATGATCTGCTGTGGTCGGAGGGCAGCGCGTACACCGTGGGGTTCGAGGCGGGCCTGCGCTACTGGAAGCGGTTCCTCGCTCCCGGGGGTGCGCTCGTGGTGTCGGAGCTGTGCTGGCTCACGGATGACCGGCCGCCGGAGATCGAGGAGTACTGGGCCGAGGGCTATCCGGGCATCGGGACGGTGGAGGAGAAGCTCGCGGAAGCCGCCCGGGCTGGGTACACGTGCATCGAACACTTCGTCCTGCCGCCCGAGGCGTGGACGGATGGCTACTACACGCCCATCCGGGAGCGGTCCGAGGCATTCAGCGAAGCGCACGGCCGCGATCCGGAGATCGACGCGTTCCTCGACTCCGGTCTCGACGAGGCCGCGATGTACGACCGGTTCGGCGAGTACTACTCGTACGTGTTCTTCGTGCTGCGGGCGGGGTGAGGCTCCTCATCGTCGAGCAGCTCGACGATTCGGCGAGCAACCCTGATCACCTCACCGGGTGCAATGACTGCACGCAACTCGGCGACCACAGTGTCGGCCATGACATCGATCAAGCGATCAGCGATAGACACTGCAGCGGTCTGTTTGGGAGATGCCGGAGATTCGTATGCCGACGTATCCGACAAATGACGCAGCGGGGCGGAATCCAAGGGCGGTGATCCCTTCGCACCGACGACGACGCCATGGGCCAGTGGCAGCAGTTCATCGACCTCATCCGAGTTGGAATTTTCCTGGTCGAACCTGTCATCAACATCGAACGGCGGCGGGGCGGAAACCACCTCTAACGACGGGAGCACCGGTCGCAACAGCGCCGGAACGTTCTCACCTGCAAGGATCATGTCCAGCCGGGCTGTCGATCGCGTCAGTGCGATGTACAGGAGCCGGGCTCCGGAATCCAGGTGGTAGATGCCCTTCGGATCCGCGATCACCACGGCGTCGAACTCGAGTCCCTTTGCGGTCTCGGGCCGGATGAGATTGATGTTCTTGCCCAGCGTTCCGGTGTCGGCCATCGAGTACCGCACACCTTCGCTGTCCATTCGAGCGGCGATCTCCGCGAGCATGGGAGCAGCCGCGATGACCCCGACCATGAGCCCGTCCGCTGAGTGCTCACGCGCGCATTCGAGCACGACTCGGGATACATCGCCGCTCCAGGCACTCAATACTCGTGGCTCGGAACCGGACGATCGAACTGATTCTGCCGCATCCAGGTCTGGAGCGATCTCGCTCTGCAATGCAACGGCGATCCGGAAGATCTCGTTCGGCACGCGGTAGACGTGTTTGAGCGTCCGCCGACTCGCTGGCACACCCTTCTTCTCCAAAGCGTCGATGATCTCATTCCAGGAGTTCCTGGCGAATGGTCCGGTGGACTGCGCGATATCACCGACAAGCGTCATCGCTCCGGTCCGCGATCGACGGGCGAGCGCCTGCAGCTGCATGCCGCTGAGATCCTGCGCCTCGTCCACGACGATGTGATCGAATCTCAGCTGATTGCCCGGGTCCATCAGGGCTTCGACCTCATGCAGGAGGAATGCGTCCTCGATCGACCACGGCTCATCGGAGATGTACCGCTGAGGGCGTCGATACAGCAGGTTCAGTTCTTCAGATGTCAGCTCATGGCCCCCAGCTGCACTGGTGCGATTGCGAGATCCGAACAGCTCCCGGAGGAACTGGAGCGGTGACAGGCTGGGCCATACTCGATCGACCTGCTGGTTGAAGGAGCTGGTGTCGAACTCTCGCTCGAAGCTCACGTCAGCTCGAGTTCCGAGCGACCGCAGGCATTCCCCGCGCAGAGCTTCGATGAACCGGTGTCGGCCTTCCCCGTATGGCAGATAGGACAGCGGCCTGATCAGATTGCGCACAGTCATGCTGGAGATCTGAATCGAACCCGCGGTGTTCGAACGCTTGACCTTGAGAGATTCGCCGCCAGTTCGCACTCGCAAGCGAAGCCCCTCCGCAAGCACGTGCTGCATTCGAGCATCACCCTTGAGCGCAGCCCTCGCCGGCTGCTCCGTGTGCCTTGGGACGACCAAGTCGCGCACAAGATCTTCGAGCGCTGCATGCCGGACCCCATCGTCACCCAAGGACGGCACAACGTCCTGGATGTACTTGACGAGTGTGGTGCTGGGCCCCACAACCAGCACGTCCTCCGGTCGGAGGCCTTGCTGATTGAAGAGAAGCCAGGACACTCGGTGCAGCGCCACTGCAGTCTTACCGGTGCCCGGACCGCCCTGAATGATGAGCAGTGATTTCGGTGTATGAGCGATGACGTCGTACTGAGCAGCCTGAATGGTGCGAACGATGTCGCCCATTGAATCGGTGCGGCCGGCTTCCAGGCTTTCGAGAAGCTCATCATCGAGCCGAACTTCTCCGCGCTCAAGGGCAGCGATCTCGTTCTCCAGCTGCGCGAAGACCAGATCGGAGAAGTCCTTGACTGTGTTTCGGTCCGTCCGGAATGTGCGCTTTCGGTTCACCCCGCCCGGGTTCTCCGGTGTTGCGGAGTAGAACCAGTTCCCCGCCTTGGATTTCCAGCTCGCTACGAGCAGGTCGCGGTTCTCGTCGAGGATTGCCGATTTCCCGACATATATCTTCCGCTCATCCTGCGTATCGACTCGTCCGATCGCCACCGGGTCATTCGGTCCGAGTGTGTCCCCAGATTTGAGAGCCCTGCTCAGGGCCCTGATGTCCGCAGCACTGCCTCCGGCACCGGCCTGAGACTTCTTGATCTGGTGCTGCGCGTCGACGTGCCTGCGCATCGCACGATCGAAATATTTCTGCTCCGCCGCGAGCTCAACAGTCTTGTCGATGGGTTCTGCCGACACGTATACCTACCTCAGAGAACGATGACAGTACGTATTGCGTACCACTCGTCACAGTATGCAATGGACCTCAGACACGGGTCGTGCTGTTCGGTCAGATCAACTCGATTTCTCTCCCAGTTGAGCCCGATACCGAGCGGAATCACATTTCTCAAGCGCCCATCAGACATCCATCGTCATCGCAGTCGCGTTCGATTGAACTACGCGGAGAATGCGAACCTGCCGCAGTGACCGAGTGCTCGCGTCGAGCGGGGTGAGGGCAGTCGGTCACCCATCACCGTCACCCGATGGACTTCGCACACGCATCTCGTCACTGCTCGGGCACGGAACCCATGCCTGAGTGTGCTGCCGATCGCGGATCACGGCCTCGACGAGAGATTCGCAGCTCTTCCATCCCGCACCGCCGACGGTCTGCGCCACCTCGGACGCGCATACGGGACCTCCGTCGCGAACCCGCAGAAGAGCGTTTATGGTAGCTTCTGCCCGACGCCGCCGACCCTCATCGGTCGGCTCCCACCACGGTTCGCCGCGCTCACCCAGGGCGATCTTCGCTTCGTGCACCCGGGGACGCGCGGAATCACCGGCTGTCTTGATCTGCCGCCGGGCCCGCATCAGTTCGCCGACGAGTTCGCTCTTGATGTCCGGTGGAATCTCCGGATCCGTGGCCCGCCACCGGCGGCCGTTGACGACGATGTATCGGCCGTCATCGGTGTACCGGTGCTCTGCGTTCATGCGACCCGAGTCTACGGGCACGGTCTGTGCAGGTGGGCGATCCATCACCGCCTACTGGTGAGAAGCGGAGCATCGTCCCTGCAGCTCGGATCACTCTTTCGGCGTCTCAGCAAGTATCACGCGCACGCAATACACTCGTACAGACCGTCAGAGTCGACGACCACGAGGAGAACCCGCACATGACCGCTGCAGCACCCGCCCCCATCCAGGCCTGGCACGATCTCGTCCGCTCGCCCGAGCCGGAGAAGCTCCGCGCGCTCCTCTCCCCCGAGGTGACTTTCCGCTCCCCTGCCGTCCACACCCCGCAGGAGGGTGCGGAGAAGACCTTCGCCTACCTGTGGGCGGCGACCCAGGTGCTCCGGCCCACGCTCACCTACGACCACGAGTGGTACGACGCGAACTCCGCGGTGCTCCAGTTCAGCGCCACCGTCGACGGCCTCGACGTCAGCGGCGTCGACATCATCGAATGGGACGTCGAGGGGAAGATCACCGACTTCACCGTCATGGTCCGCCCGCTCAAGGGGCTCCAGGCCGTCATCGGGGCGATGGGAGCCGAACTGCAGAAGGGTTCGCCCGGGCAGACCGGCTGAGGCCTCGCACGAGGTCGGTCGGCAGGGGTTCTGAGGAGAGAACCCTCACCCCTGCACGGGCGCGAAGCGGGGCAACGCCGCCTCGCCCTCGGTCGAGTGGAACACCACCTCGACCGGCAGGCCGATCGCGAGCGCGCTCTCGTCGACGTCGACGATGTTCGTCATCATCCGCACGCTCTCGGCGAGCTCGACGTAGGCGAGCACGTAGGGCTCTGCGCCCCGGTAGTCGCCCAGGCCGCCACGGCGCACGACGCTCCAGCTGTAGACCTCGCCCTTGCCGGAGACCCGGACCCATTCGACCTCGAGCCCGCCGCAGTGCGGGCAGAAGCCGCGCGGGTACCAGGTGTACTCCTCACACGTCCGGCAGCGGGTCACCTGGAGCTCGCCCCGGGTCGTCGCCTCCCAGAACGCACGCGTCTCTGCGGAGATCGGCGGGGTGGGGGCCAGCAGATCGCTGCCGATGTGCGCCTCAGCGCCGTGGGTGTCCACTGTCTCGCTCATCATGTCTCCCGTCCGAGGATGAGCGTCGCACTGCCCATCCGGGTTCCCAACGATCCGCCGGTGCCGTGCGCGAGCGCGATCTCGCAGTCGGGCACCTGTACGGCCGGGTGCGCCTCGCCGCGCAGCTGGCGCACCGCTTCGAGGATCTTCGTCATCCCGCCGCGGTTGGCAGGGTGGTTGTTGCACAGACCACCGCCGTCGGTGTTGAACGGCAGCCCACCGTCCGGAGCGCGCAGCGCGCCCGAGGCGACGAACGCGCCGCCCTGCCCCTTGGGGCAGAAGCCGAGGTCCTCGATCGTCTCCACCACGGTGATGGTGAAGGAATCGTAGATCGAGGCGTAGTCGATGTCCGCGTGCGTCACGCCGGCCTCCGCAAAGGCGAGCGGGCCGGACCACACCGCACCGGTGTGGGTGAGGTCGATCCGCCCGCGGTTCGCGGTCTTCGGCGCCTCACCGTGGCCGAGCACCGCGACGGCGTGCCGGTCGAGGCGCTTGGCGACCGCCGGGCTCACCACGACGACGGCGCCGCCGCCGTCGGTGACGACGCAGCAGTCGAGGCGGTGGAGCGGGTCGGCGATGAGCGGGGAGTTGATGACGTCCTCGACGGTGACGACCTTCTGCAGGAGCGCGTTCTGATTGTGCTGCGCGTGGAGGGAGGCGGCGACCTTGACCTCGGCGAGCTGCTCGCTCGTCGTTCCGAACTCGTGCATGTGGCGGCGGGCGGCGAGCGCGTACATCGACGGGGTGGTCGTGCCGAACACGTTCTCGAACGCGAACTCCGGGGCGCTCGGGGTGACCGCGCCGGGACCTGGGGCGGAGACCGGCAGGCCGGCCATCGTCACGAGCGCCACCTCGCACTTACCGGCCGCGATCGCCGCCGCCGCGTGGCCGACGTGAGCCAGGTAGGACGAGCCGCCGGTCTCGGTCGAATCGAGATAGCTCACGTGCAGACCCATGTAGTCGGCCATCGACAGCGCACCGAAACCGGGGGCATCCCCGGCGCAGAAGTACCCGTCGACATCGCTGAGGGTCAGCCCGGCATCAGCGAGCGCACCGACGGCCACCTCGGCGTGGACCTGCGCCACGGACTTGTCGGGGATCTTGCGCAGCGGGTGCTCGAAGGCACCGGCGATGAGCGCCGCACCACGGATCGTCATCATTGACTCCAAGTGATCGTTCGTTCAATTCCGAAAAGAATATCACGGTCTCACATGTCGGTCTCCGGCGCGGGCACCGCCGAAAAATACAAGTACATCTTCGTCACAACCAGAGCAATTCTGCTCTGCAGTAATAGGAGCCATGCAGACCCCTACTCGTCCTTTTCTACGCAGTCCAATGCACCGTCTTCCATCTGAGTCGGCCGGAGAAAAGCGTCTGATCGTCGCGCGTTCTCCCGTCAATCCAAGCTCCAGCCAACGATGTCGCTTCGCTCAGCGCTTGAACGGGCTCAACTAACGAAACTGCCCTGAGAAGGAAGTCGCTGTTGCAGGCAAGGTTCTCGGTAAGGTTAGTTAAGGTTGCCGGAGTGAAGTCGAGAGCACTCTTTGCGGTGGTAGCCCACCAGTCAGAGCTCTGAGAAGAAGTAGACGAGCCGCTGTCGCCAAATGCATCACCTCCCAGCTGAAGGTGCCACTCACATCATCTGGGAACACACTAAACCCCCAGTAACCAGGAGTGGTCTCTCGCCCGTGCAGTCGACCGTCATGAACGGTCCTAGACCGGGAATTGTACATTCTTTCCAAACTAGCCGCTGCGCCTTCCGAAAGGACCTCACGCAATGCGGCGCGAAATCGTCGAGCTATTTCCATGTGTGAACCGCAAGCGGCGCAACGTTGAGCCTTAAAAAGCATGCCCGCCACAACCTCAATAGAAGCTGTATACGCCACTACCGCAAGAGACGGATGCAGATCCTCCACATATCGAGCTTCAAGGAATGCGTCAACCGCATATCTCAACTTCTGCTCGTGATTTACTTTCTCAATCGCAACATCGTACCAATCGTTGATCGAATGACTCGCCCAATCTACTTCGCCATTCCTAAAAAATTGGGCACCTCTCAGCCAAGGCCTACATTCCCGTGCTTGACGAATTCCACAATCAATCGGAGCCGCTGCCTCAACTACCTCATACGTATGAAACTCCCAACTCACGGCCAGGATGGCACAGATATCACGTAAAGTCCTTGCTGCGTTCTTCGACGCATCCTCTCGCCACGAGTATCCCGGAGAACGACCTACCACTCGTACTGGGATTGATTGATGAACTCCGTAGCTATGCAAGCTGTCATGACGATTCACTGGGTAGGGATCCCGGAAAACGAAATCAAGAGGTGCAAGCCTATTTCGTCCAATTGAAAAAGGTCTGTCTAATCGCTCAGCAACGCCTCTCGGTCCCGGACGCTGGAGCAGGACCGCACTCCATTCAAATTCTTTATTCGACTTGCCCACCCGCGATTCGGCGATGCGAATCGCATTAGATATCATTTCGACGCTGGATTCATCCAGGTTAGGCCCTTCATCCGCAACTACACGCACGGGACGCTCGCTGTGTGCCACAAGGACTTCGATAACGGCACATCCTGAATCCACGCCTATATCAACCTTCAGTTGCGGGTCATTCGATGAGTAGCTCCAGCCAACCACTGACCATGCCGACGACTGCTCAGACACAGCTTCAGAAAACAAAGTGAGCCATTCGGTACCATGAACCGAAAAATCGATATTTAAATTGAACAAGAATCGCTCTCGGTTCGCACTCATGGCCAAATGATCTCAGGCAAGTGATCCAATTTCAATGATTGCGACCATCGTTCACAAGACAGCGGCGGGCGTGACTCCCGCGACCACCACCCCGCTCCAACGCCTCATACCGTCGCGCTCAGGCCCCCGTCGACGATGAGCGACTGGCCCGTCATGTACGACGAGGCCGGGCTGGCGAGGAACAGCATCGCGGTATCGAGCTCATGCTGCTCGCCGAACCGTGTGAGGATCGCATTGCCGGCGACCATCTCCTGGAGCAGGTCACCGCCGTCGGACATCGTCATCTCGCTCGCGAAGTACCCGGGGCACAGCGCGTTGACCCGGATCCCCTTCCGCCCCGACCACTGCTGTGCGAGGTCGCGGGTGAGTCCGAGGACACCGGCTTTGCTCGCCGCGTAGTGCGCCTGCGGATAGCGCGAGGCGGCATGGCCGTGGACGCTCGACAGATTGACGATCGACGACCCCTCGGGCATGTGCGGCGCGCAGGCCCTGGCCATCCAATACGTCCCGTTGAGATTGACGTCGACGACCTGCCGGAACACCTTCGGGTCCTCGCGCAGCGCCACCCCGGCCGGCCCCATCCCGGCGTTGTTGATGAGCACGTCGATCCGCCCGAATTTCTCGACTGCCGCCGTGGCGAGCGCCTCGCAGTCGGCCTGGACGGAGACATCGGTGCGCTTCGTCACCACTGGCGCCCCCGCATCCCGCAGCTCTTCAGCGAGTGCGTCGAGCCGGTCCTCGCGCCGTGCGGCGAGGACGAGCGAGGCGCCGACCGCAGCGGCGGCGCGTGCGAACCCGACTCCGAGGCCGGAGCTGGCTCCCGTGATGACGACGATCTTGCCGTCGAGCCGGAAGCGATCGAGGGGATTGGCGGTCATGTCACCTGTCCTGTTCGTCGGAGATGGTCGGGCTCATCGCGCAAAGCTGCGCGCAATGGGCCGCGGGGCATTGAAGAACCGATCAATTGTTCGGTTCAACTGAATTCTCGCACAACCATCGCGGGCGCTCCTCGGCTCGCACCCGCGCCCGTTACGCACGCTCTTGTCGCCGGCAGACCCCGCTGTTAATGTCCCAAACAACTGTTCGACGCTTCTTCAAACCTCAGCCCCACCGAATCCACCGCAGACAGGGAACCCCCATGAAAGCCCTCACCTTCCACGGTCCGCGCGACATCCGGTACAGCGAGGTGCCGGACCCCCGCCTCTCCGACGACCGCTCGGCGA
This sequence comes from Brevibacterium sp. CS2, assembly GCF_005280295.1. Lineage (GTDB taxonomy): Bacteria > Actinomycetota > Actinomycetes > Actinomycetales > Brevibacteriaceae > Brevibacterium > Brevibacterium pityocampae. The sequence goes on from NZ_CP040020.1 coordinate 718,545, forward strand.
TCGTCCGCGTGACGCGCGCGAGCATCTGCGGGAGCGATCTGCACATCTACCACGGGCAGGGGTTCAGCGAGGACCTCGGCTTCTGCGTCGGGCACGAGGCCGTCGGCGTCATCGCCGAGGTCGGCACCGGCGTCGACCGCCGTCGCGTGGGCGACCGGGTGCTCGTACCGGCCTCCGTCGGATGCACCCGCTGCCCGGAATGCGATGCCGGGCGCACCAGCCTGTGTCGCTCGCGCAGCGGCGCGCTGGAGAAGTGCTACGGGCTCAGCGCGACCCTCCAGGGCTCGCAGGCCGAACTCGTTGCCGTCCCCGATGCCGACCGCAACACCGTGATCATCCCGGACGGGATCTCCGACGATGCGGCGGTGGTCATGACCGACGCCGCCGCGACAGCCTGGTACGGGGCCCGGCGGGCCCGGATCTCCCCCGGCGACACTGTCGCGGTCATCGGACTCGGTCCGATCGGGCAGATCGCCGTGCAGCACGCCCGGCTCCTCGGCACGGCCGAGGTGATCGGCATCGATCCCGTGCCGGCTCGCCGGGAGATGGCGGCCGCGCAGGGCGCCCGCGTCGTCGACGCCGAGGATCCGGTGGCCCAGGTCCGGGAGTGGACCGGCGGGCTCGGCACCCACGTGGCGATCGAGGCCGTCGGCGCCGATGCCACCATCGAGATGGCGCAGCGGATCGTGCGCCGCGCGGGACGGGTAAGCGTCGTCGGGGTGAATCAGAACAAGGCGTACCCCTTCCACATGGAGCGGGCACAGGTGAAGGAGCTCGAGTTCGCCATCGGGCTGTGCTCCGTCCAGTTCGAGCTGCCGACGCTGCTCGAGCTCACCCGCACCGGCCGGCTCGACCCCGCCGCGGTCATCACCCACCGCCTGCCGCTGTCCGCAGGGCCCGCGGCCTACGCGCTCATGGACAGCCGGGCCGAAGGGGTCTGCAAGATCGTGCTCGACCCTACGCGCTGACGACCACCCTGATGCACGCGGCGACGGCCTCGGCGAGCTGGTCGAAGGTGAGTTCCGGCATGGCCGCCGCCGCACCCGGGTCGGTCTCGCTGCCCACCGTGGCGGCACCTCGGGTGCGGACGGCCGGGAGGTGGATGAACGCCGCGGGCAGCTCGGTGTCGCGCAGCAGCGTGCGGAACACGGCGTTGCAGAGGAAGGCACCGGCATCCCCGGACGTCCCGGCGGGGACGCCCGCACCCCGGATCGCCTCGACCAGAGCGGCGGGGTCGATCCGCGAGTCGAGCCACTCGGGCCCCTCGTCGAGGGGTGCAGCGGGGCGTTCGACGCCGGCGTTGTCGGGGATCCGGTCGTGCCCGAGGTTCCGCGCGCGCCGCTCCGGCGTCACCTCCGCCCGCCCACCGGCCTCACCGAGTGCGACGACGGCATCGGGCCGGTGCGCCGCGATCGCCTCGAGCAGTGCCGGAGCAGCCCCGTCCCAGGTCACGGGCAGGATCGCCGTTGCGAGCTCGACCTCGGCGTCCCAGGACCGGTCCCGCAGCCTCACCACCACCTGCTCACTGGCGTTCTCCGGATCACCGCCGAAGGGCTCGAATCCGGTCACGAGGATCGTCATGCGGCCACAGTAGTCGAGCCGCCGATCATTGACCCCGGCGCCAACCCACGTTAGGTTCGACCTAACGATCATTCGGTCAGAGTCACGACCGGGCAGCCGCGCACGAGCACGGCTCACGTACATCGAAGGAGATGTCGAGCATGAGGCGCACTATGAGATCCCGAGCACTCGTCCTGGCCCCCGGCGCGGCCGCACTCGCCGTCGACAGAAACTGCCTCGGCGTCACGGGTGCGAAGGAGAACGGCGGCGACACCTCGGACATGGACTCCTGGTACACCGAGGGGGACGTCGACTTCGCCCCGATCGCAGAGCGCCTCTTCGAAGACGTCATCGCACCCCACCGACCGGAGTGAATCCCACCCCGCCCGCACCTCGGTCGACGGTCTGGCCGCTCTACGTCGTGACCTTCCTCGCGACGTACACCATCGCGGTCGCCTCGATCTCCGCACCCGGGATCCAGACGGCACTGCAGATCCCGGAGACCCGCACCTCCCTGGTCATCGGCGCGTATTCGGCGACCTTCGCCGCCGGGCTCATCATGAGCGGCCGGCTGGGCGACCGCTGCGGGCGCCGCCGCATGTTCCAGTTCGGCACCGCGGGTCTCGCGGTCACCGCGCTCCTCACCGCCGCCGCGCCGAACTTCGAGCTCCTCCTCATCGCCCGGCTCCTCCAGGGCTGCGCGGCGGCGGCCACCACCCCGCAGGTGCTCTCGAGCATCCAGGCGATCCTCACCGGGGAGAGCCGCCTGCGCGCGGTCGGCCTCTACAGCGTCTTCGCCGGCAGCGGGACCGTCGGCGGCCAGGTGCTCGGCGGGTTCGTCAACAGCACCTTCGGGGAGACCTTCGGCTGGCGGGCGGCGTTCGCGAGCGTCGGCGTGCTCGCCGTGTTCGCCTGGGTCGGTGCCCGCTGCCTCACCGAGACCCGCTCGGCGAACCCGATGGGCCTCGACATCCGCGGCTCGATCATCCTCGGCACCGCGCTCTTCCTCCTCATCGCCGGCCTCACCAACGGCGCCGCGATCGACGTCTCCGCCCCGCTCACCACGACCGGCCCGCTCATCAGCACCGCGATCCTCCTCGCCGCCGCCGTCCTGGGCCTGCTCCTGCTCGTCCCCCATTCGCGCAGCCGCGAGCGCACGGGCCGCCCCGCGATCCTCCCCGCCCCGGTCATGCGCGAACCCGGTGTGCGCCTGGGCGTCACGCTCGCCTGCCTGCTGTTCCTCATGATCGGCGGGTTCATGTACAACTTCGCGATCCTCACGCAGATCGGGTTCGGCTACTCCCCGTTCCGCACCGGGCTCGTCAGCCTCGGCCTCGCACTCGCCTTCGTCGCGAGCTCCGCTGTCGCCCCGCGCCTCGTCTCCCGGCTCGGAGGCCCCGCCCGAGGCGGCCCGCGGGTCCTCGTCATCGCCTCGGTCCTGCAGGCGGCCGGGCTCGCGAGCCTCGGCGTCCTCTCCCTGCTCGAGCTCACCCCGTTCGCCCTGTGGTTCCAGCTCTGCGCGGTGCTCATCGGCGGCGGTCAGGGGCTCATGCTCGGCCCGCTCGTGTCCGTCGTCATGGCCGCCGTGCCCGACGAGGTCGCCGGCCTCACCGGCGGGCTCATCGCCACCGGGCAGCAGACGGGGATCGGCCTGGGGATCGCGATCCTGTCGACGGTGTTCGCCGGTCTCGCGCAGCTCATGCCGATGCAGACGGCCTACGGGTTCACCACCCTGGGCACCGTCGTGCTCTCCGTGGTGTTCGGCCTCCTCGCCGCCCGCCTGGGCGCCCACGGCCGGCAGAGCTGAGGCGCCTCAGGCAGCGAGTGGCCACCGCCGACGGTCCGCACCCGAGATGACAGCGGAGACTGCGGTGGCGCAGTGCGCCGGCGACGAACCGCCGTCGGGCCGACCGCCGCGGCAGTCTCAGTCGCCGCGGGTGAGGAGGTAGGTCTTCTTCCCCTCCCGGTAGTTGCCGGTGCTCTCGCCCGGACTGCCGGATCCCGAGGCGCCCGCCCCGGAGCCGCCACCGGCACCAGAACCACCCGCACCACCGGTACCGCCCGAACCGGAACCACCGGTCCCACCGGCACCGCCCGGCCCGTCGGTCCCGTCGGACTCGCCGCGGATTGCGGCCTCGGCGGCACCCTTCGGCCCGTCGAACTTCCCGAGCTTCGAGGGCCACCACACCGTCTTGCCGATGTCGTAGGTGAGCGCCGGGACGAGCAGGGTGCGCACGACGAAGGTGTCGAGCAGCACGCCGAACGCCACGATGAACGCGAGCTGGGCGAGGAACAGGATCGGGATGACGGCGAGCGCGGCGAAGGTCGCGGCGAGCACGACGCCCGCCGAGGTGATGACCCCGCCGGTGACCGCCAGCCCGCGCAGCACGCCGGCATGCGTGCCGTGGACCAGGGATTCCTCGCGCACCCGCGTCATGAGGAAGATGTTGTAGTCGATGCCGAGCGCCACGAGGAACACGAACCCGTACAGCGGCACCGCCGGGTCCGCGCCCGGGAAGTCGAAGATCCCGTTGAACACGAGCGCGGACACGCCCATCGCCGTGCCGAAGGACAGCACCGTGGTGATGATGAGCAGCACCGGCGCGAGGATCGAGCGCAGCAGCAGCATGAGGATGAACATGATGACGACGAGCACGATCGGGATGATGAGATTCCGGTCGTGGATCGCGGCATCGTTCGTGTCGATCGACGTCGCGGTCACGCCGCCGACGAGCACCTCGCCCGGCAGCTCGTGGAGCTTCTCACGCAGCTCGCGCACCGTGTCCGAGGCCTCCGCGGAGTCCGCCGCCTGCGTCAGGGTCGCCTGGAGGAGCACCTGGCCGTCGAGCACCGTCGGCTCGAAGTCGGCCGGGTCCAAGTCCGAGGCGCCCGCACCCTCCGGCGCACCGGCACCCTCCGGCGGACCGGCGCCCTCGGGCAGCTCGATCTCGCCGTTCTCGTCGAGCGGGACCGTGCCGGCCGGGGAATCGGCGGCGGTCACGCTGACCTCGTCGATGTCCGCGCTGCCGGCGATGATCCGCGCTGCCTCGGGCATCTCGTCCTCGGCCACGATCGCGTAGACCGGGGACCCGGAGCCGCCCGGGAAGTGCTCGCCGAGCGCGGCCTGGCCATCGCGCGCCTCGGACTCGCCGAGCACGAGGTCGGACTGCGGCACGCCGTCGGCCTTGAGCTGCGGGACGAAGGCCGCGCCGATCGCGAGCACGATCGTCGTCGCGATCCAGATGGTGCGCGGCCGCTTGGCCACGGTGCGGGCGGCGTGCGCCCAGATGCCCTTCTTCGGCATCCCGTGCTCGGCCTCGACGGCGGCGGGGTCGTAGTGGGGGCGCTTGGGCCAGAACGCCGCGCGCCCGAAGGTATAGAGCATCGCCGGCAGGAAGGTCAGCGCGGAGAGCATCGCGAACACGATGCCGATCGCGGCGACCGGGCCGAGCGTGCTGTTGGACTTCAGATCGCTGAGCAGCAGGCACAGGAGGCCGGCGATGACGGTGCTGCCGGAGGCGAGGATCGGCTCGATCGACCCGCGGATCGCCTTCCACGTCGCCGCCCACTTGCCCCGCTCCCCGCGCAGCACCTCGCGGTAGCGCGCGACGTAGAGGAGCGAGTAGTCGGTCGCCGCGCCGATGACGAGGATGAAGAGGATGCCCTGCGTCTGCCCGCTGAGCAGGATGACCTCGTAGTAGGCGAGCCACCACACCGTGAGCAGCGCGACGCACAGCGCGAACATCGACGTCGAGAGCACGATGATCGGCAGCAGGATCGAGCGGTAGACGAACACGAGGATGATGAACACCGCGATGAGGGCGACCGCCAGCAGCAGGCCGTCGATCCCGGCGAAGCCGGCCGACAGGTCCGCGGTGAAGCCGGCCGGGCCGGTGACGTAGACGGTGATGTCATCGCCCACCTCGGCACGCAGCTCGTCGCCGAGCTCGGGGATGACCTCGCCGACGTCGGCGTCGTCCTCGATCGGCACGAAGGCCTGGGCGGCGAGCCCGTCCTCGGAGGGGATGGCCGGGGACACGTCGTCGGCCACCCCGGTGACGGAGGTGGAGCCGTCGACGGCCTCCTGGATCGATTCGAGCTGGGAGTCGGAGAGCTCGGAGTCCCCGACGAACACGACGACGGCGGGGATCGCATCGCTGCCGGTGAACTCGCCCAAGCGCTCCTGCACCTGGGTGGCGTCGGAGGACTCGGGGAGGAAGGTCGTCTGGTCGTTCGACGACACCTCCTCGACCTTCCCGAAGTACGGCCCGCCGAGGCCGGCACCGGCCACCCACAGGACGATGAGGACGGCAGGGAGCAGGATGCGCAGCCAAGTGGGCACGCGAGTCGCCATGAGGGGAGACCTTCCGGAAGATTTATCTAGCCTGGCAAACAATAAACCTAGCATGACATCAACCGGGTTACTATGACGGGATGAACGCGCCGGATCGCCCCGCTGCCGCCTCGCACGCCGGGGCCGGATCAGCACGTCCGGAGACGGGGTCCGCGCACGTCTACGACATCGCCTCGAACGACCCGGACAGCCGGCTCGTCGACCGCAGCCGCGTGTCCGAGGAGGACCTCGCGCAGATCAGCGCGGTGATGCAGGCGCTGGGGAACCTGCGCGATGCGGAGAACCGGCTCATGGAGGCCTCGCTCGAATACATGAAGCTCGGCCGCAACGACATGCGCGCCCTCCACTTCCTCATCGTGTGCGAGAACCGCGACATTGTCGCCACCCCGGGCGCCATCGCCGCGCATCTCCACGTGTCGAGCGCCTCGACGACGAAGCTCCTCGACCGGCTCGAGCGGGCCGGCCACATCACCCGCTCCCCGCACCCGAGCGACCGCCGTGCCCTCGCCATCCGCATCACCCCGGAGACCCGGCACACCGCGATGGAGACCGTGGGTCGGCAGCAGGCGCGCCGGTTCGACGCCGCCGCCCGCCTCACCCCCGAGCAGCGCGCGGTCGTCATCGAGTTCCTCACCTCCATGGCCGCCGGGCTCGAGGGCGGCGACTCGCCGTGAAGCGCGAGCGCCTGCGGCCCCGCCTGCTCCCCCTCGGAGTCCTCGCCCTCGCGCTCGTCACCGCGCTCCTCCTCACCCCCACACCGCTCATGGCCGGGCTCACCGTGCTCCTCGCCGTGCTCGGTGCCGGCCGCAGCCTCGCCCGGTGCGAGCCGTGGGGCCGGGCCGACGACATCACGACGCTCCGCCTCGGCCTCCTCCTCGTGTTCACCGCGCTCGTCGTCGACGGCCCCGGCTTCGGGTGGGCCGCCGTCGCGGTCGGTGCGCTCGCCCTGGCCCTCGACGCGGTCGACGGCTCGGTGGCGCGCCGTTGCGGGCAGACCGCAGCCGGGGCGGCCTACGACGAGACCGTCGACGCGCTCGTCGTCCTCGTCCTGGCGCTCGGCCTCGTCCCCCTGTGGGGCTGGTGGTGCGCGCTCCCCGGTCTCCTGTTCTACGGGTTCCGCGGGGTCACCCTGCTCCGCCCCGCGTGGCGGCGAGCGCTCCCGCCGTCTCGCGCCCGCAAGGTCGTCGCCGCTTCCCAGGGTGTCCTCCTGCTCACGGCCGGCTCCCCGCCCGCGCTCGCGTTCCCGATCCTCGGCGTGCTGTGCACGGGTGCGGCGCTGCTGGCCCTCGGCTGGTCCTTCGGCCGGGACATCGTGTGGCTCGAGCGGCACCGCGCAGAAGGCCCAGGCACCTTGTCGGTTCCCGGGGCGCGACCCTCGTAGACTGTGACCCATGTCCTCACTGCCCCAGCCCGACGACGGGCCGAACGCGAGCCCGAGCGCGGCGCAGAACGACCTGCCCGCGCTCGTCCTCGAGTCGGAGACCTCCCTGCCGACCGACCACGGTGTGTTCACCACCCGCGCCTACACGAGTGAGGGCGTCACGCACGTGGCGATGTACCGCGGCGACCCGGGTGCCGTCGAGGCCCCGCTCGTCCGCCTCCACAGCGAGTGCCTGACCGGGGACGCGCTCGGCTCGCACCGCTGCGACTGCGGCGACCAGCTCGAGGCCGCGCTCCAGGCGATCGCCGCCGCCGGCACCGGGATCCTCCTCTACCTGCGCGGCCACGAGGGCCGCGGCATCGGGCTCGCCGCGAAGCTCCGCGCCTATGCGCTCCAGGACGACGGGCTCGACACCGTCGACGCCAATCGCGCGCTCGGCCTGCCCGACGACGCCCGCGACTACCGGGCCGCCGCCGCGATCCTCCACGAGCTCGACTGCCCGCGGATCCGGCTCCTGTCCTCGAACCCGACCAAGGCCGAGGCGCTCGCCCGGCTCGGCATCGAGGTGCCGGAGCGCCTCGCCCTCCAGGTGCCCGACCGGCCGGAGAACGTCCGCTATCTGCAGACCAAGCGCAGCCGCATGCGCCACGACTCGCTGTCCGGGCAGCCGGTGGGCGACGACCCCGAGGACCTGCCCCTGTACGCCGCGCTCGCCGCGCACAGCGAGGTCGTCGCGCAGCTCGCGCAGAGCGCCGACGGGTTCATCGCCGCACGCGGCGGGGACGCGGAGTTCGTGTCCGGCGAGGCCGACCGCACCCATCTCCACCGGCTCCGGGCGGCCGTCGACGCCGTCGTCGTGGGCGCCGGGACCGTCGTCGCCGACGATCCGCAGCTCACCGTCCGCGCGGTCGCCGGCACGAACCCGCTGCGGGTGCTCCTCGACCCGCACGCCCGCATCCCCGCCGGGAGCGCCGTCCTCCGCTCTCCCGACGCCCCGACCCTGTGGCTCGTCGGCCCCGACGCCGAGGTGCCCGCCGGGATCGGAGATCACGTCGAGGTCGCACGCCTGCCGCACTCCGCTGACGGCGAGCCCGTCGACCCGGCGGCGGTGATCGCGCTCGTCCGCGAGCGGGTGCCCGGCTCGATCCTCGTCGAGGGCGGCGGCCGCACCGTCTCGGACTTCCTCGCCGCCGGCGTGCTCGACCGGATCTTCCTCACCTCGGCCCCGGTGCTGATCGGCGACGGGGTGCCCGGGATCCGGTTCCGCGGTTCGCCCGTCATGGCCCAGGCGATGCGCACCCCGTTCCGCCGCTACGCGTTCGGCGAGGACGTGTGCACCGAGTTCGTCCTCAGCGATGCGGCGCAGGCGCACTCGGCCGAACGGCCGGCGCGGCCGGCCGACGGCGCCTGAGGGCCGCGAGGAGGAGGGTCACCGCGCCCGGGAGGGTGGAGATCGTCGCGAGCAGCCCGTAGGCGGTCGCCGCGGTGACCGCCCACTCGGCCGTCACCGCGAGCTCGCCGGCGAGGACCCCGGCGCTGATCTCCCGCACTCCCCAGCCGCCGACTCCCAGCGGCACGCTCATCGAGGCGAGCCCCACCGCTGCCGCGCCCGGCGCCACCGGTCCGCCGAGCTCCGCCATCCCGATGAGATAGAGGCCCAGCAGCGCGCCGACGCCCACCGCCGCCGCAGCCCACACGAGCACCGCGGTGCGTGCGGCCATGCCGCGCATGCAGGCGAGCGCGGCGGCCAGCGCGAGGACCGCGACCGCTCCGGCGATCACCGCCAACCGCGCTGAGATGCCGGCGAGGATCACGGCGGAGAGGGAGAGGAGCAGGGTCGTCGAGGTCAGCCGCTCCGCTCCGAGCGCGGCCGCCGGTGACCACCAGCGCCGGTCGCCGGCACCGCGGTAGACCGCCACCCGCGCCGCGTCACCGGCGATGCCGCCGGGCAGCACCATGTTCCCCAGGCTCGAGGACCAGCAGTCCGCCACGGCCCGCGCATACCGCATGGGGATGCCCTTCTCCCGAGCGAGCAGCGTCCAGCGCAGTGCCTGCGCGAGTGTGACGAGGAGCCCGCAGCCGAGCGCCGCGGCGATGGTCGCCGGGGTGAGGACGTCCCAGCCGGCGAGGAGCGCCTCGGTGCCGACGAGCCGCGCGGTGAGCACGAGGAGCACGGCGGTGACGGCGAGCATGAGCACCCGCCGCAGCCAGGTCGTCCTGCCGGGCACACCGGATCCACTGCGCACCTCGGGTCCGGCGGGCACCTCGGGTCCGTCGGGCGCTCCGGGTCCGCTGCGCACCTCGGGTTCGCTGCGCACGCCGGCTCCTCAGCCGCGGGCGTCGACGAGGACGTCGAGGTGCTCGACGGCAACGTGGAGATCCGTCCCGGCCTGCTCGAGCCTGTCGGCGAGCCAGGCGGCGGCGATCGGGCGCAGCTCCGGATCCTCTTCGATGACCGCGTCGGTGCGTTCGGAGAGGAAACGGGTGAGGAACTCGCGATCGCGCGGTCCCTGCAGGTTCCACGGGCTGGCTCCCGTGGTGACGCGGGCTCCGGCGCGGCGTGCGGCGGCTGCGAGCACGGCTCCGCCGGCGTCGCCGAGCCGGCCCTCGCGGGCCTGGTGCTCGGAGAAGGCGTGCTCGATGAGCGCGTCGCGCCGGTCGGGCGGATCGAGGGGCCAGTGCTCGGTGATGCTCAGCAGGAACAGCCCGAGGCCGGAGAACCGGGTGAGCGTGTCGACGACCGCCTCGACATCGGCCGGGGCGAGGACGTCGAGCACCGCGCTGCAGTTGATGAGCAGGCGGGCGGGGGCCGGCGGACCCGGCGCGTGCTCAGCGGCGGAGCCGTCGGAGTCGTGCGCGGCGGTGGTCCCGGGCAGGTGCTCGGCGGCGATGGCGGGCAGTTCGGTGATCGGGGCGGTCGCCGTGGTTGCGTCGGGCATCGAGCGGGAGGCGACCCGGAGCGATGCGGCGTCCGCGTCGAGGAGGATCCAGCGCAGCTCCCGCCCGGGCAGCCGGGGGCGCAGGGCGCGGTCGAACCAGCGGGCGGAGTTCCCGGTGCCGGCGCCGATGTCGATGACGATGAGCGGCTCCGCCTCCGCGGTGCCGGCGAGCGCCTCGACGGCCTGGTCGAGGAGGGCGAGCGAGTGCTCGCGGGCGGCGTCGTCGAAGGGGGCTCGCAGGTCGAGCCAGTCGTGGTCGGCGGCGGTCATCGGCGTCCTTCGCTCGGGGTCATGGTGGTGGGTGCGGGCGACGCGCTCATCGCAGGCCATGCACCAGGTCGAGGAGCTCAGCGGCGGCATCGTCCCAGGTCGGCAGGCCTGCGCGGCGCTGCAGCGCCTCCTGGCGGAGGGCCGCACGGTGGGCGGGGTCGGTGAGCCAGTCGCGCAGCGCGTCGGCCCAGGCGGCCGGTTCGGGAGGGAGCGCGCGGCCGGCGGCGAGTGCCTCCTCGGAGCCGGTGCCGGCGGTGACGAACGCGGGGATCCCGGCAGCGGCCGCCTCGCTCACGACCATCCCGAAGGCCTCGCGGCGCGAGGGCAGGAGGAGCAGGTCGGACGCATGGTAGAGCTCCGCGAGGGCGGGCTCGTCGAGCTCACCGGGCTGCGCGGCGCTGCCGTCGAGCAGTGCTGTGAGGGCCGTTCGCAGGCGCTCGCCGTAGGCGGGATCCGTCACGGGGCCTGCGAAGGTGGCGTGCCAGCCGGTGGTGCCGGATTCCGCCAGTGCACGGAGCGCCTCGGCGAGGAGGAGCTGGTTCTTGTTCTCCTCGATCGAGGCGACGCAGATGAGGTTCCCGCCGTCGCCTCCCGCGGCGACGGGTCGAGGTGCGGCCCCGGGTGGGATCGCATGCGCCTGCACCCCGTAGAGCTCGGCCAGCTCACGGGCGGCGAAGCGGCTCGTCGTGACCACGGCCGCGGCGGATTCGAGCGCGGCGCGCTCGCGGTCACGTGCCGTGGGGACGTGGCTGGGGTCATCACCGGGGTCGGTGCCGGGGCCGGTGGTGGCGCCGGTGGTGGGGGCGGCCCTGCCGAGCGGGGCGTGGACGAGCTGCACGATCGGGCCGGAGAGCGGCGTGGGCAGGCTGCAGCCGATGAGGCCGTCGAGGATCACCGGCCCGTCGAGCCCGCGGACGATCCCGGCGAGCACGGCGGTGTCCCCCGGGGTGGGCTCGGGCCAGGCGCCGGGCACGGTGTGCCGGAGGATCTGCGGCGCGGCCGCCTCGGCGATGGCCGCGTTGTAGCGCAGGCCGCCGCTCACGCGGCCGAGCGCAGGTTCGAGGAGGTGAACGGTCACGTGCGGCCGGGCACGGTGTAGGACACGCTGGCGCGGGGGTTCTCGACGATGCTCACGGTGATGCCGATGTCAGGCTGCTCGGCGAGGCCGGCGGCCAGGCGCTCGCCGATGTAGCGGGCGACGGCCTCGGTGGTGGAGAGGCGGCCGGCGAAGTCGGGATGGGTGTCGAGGTTCGCGTAGCGCAGGGGGGCGAGCGCCTCGTCGAGGAGCTGTGAGGCATGGCCGATGTCGAGGACGACGGAGTGGGGGTCGAGCTCGGCGCGGGTGAAGGTCGCGTCGACGGTGAGGGTCGCCCCGTGGACGCCCTGGGCGGGGCCGAAGAACTCGTCGGGCAGGCTGTGGGCGATCATCACGTGGTCGTTGACGGTGAGGCTGAACATCCGGGGTCCTCTCGGTGGGGGCGCAGGTCAGTGGTCAGTGCGGGATTCCGGGGGCGGCGTCGGAATCCGGGTCGGCACCGCCGGCCGGAGGCGCCTCCGGCTCCGGGGCGGTGTGGTCGATGACGTGACAGAGGGTCGCGGCGGCGAGCGCGGTGTCCCCGCTGATCTCCTCCATCACCTGCGGCAGCGCGTGCCACGGCGAGGTGCCGGTGAGGAGTGCGTCGAACCGCTCGTCGGCCAGGGCGGCGAGCGCGGCGCGCATCCGCTCCACCCGGGTGCGGCGCAGCCGGCGGCCGGCGGCGACCTGCCCGACCTGGCTCGCGACGATCGACAGCCGGCGGGCATGGAAGTCCGCGCCGAGCGGCACGGCCGGGCTGCGGGTGCCGTACCACGAGGCCTCGACCACCGTGCCGTCGTCGCCGGTGAGCGCGAGCGCCCGGGCGAGTCCCGCCTCGGAGCCGGAGGTGTGGATGACGATGTCGCAGTCGCCGCTCGCCTCGTCGGGGTGGACGGCGGTGAGGCCGAGCCCGGTGAGCAGGCAGCGACGCTCGGGGTTCGTCTCGACCACCTCGAGCCGGGCGAGCGGCATCTGCGCGGCGAGCAGCGCGGTGGCGGCGCCGATCATCCCGGCGCCGACGACCGCGACCCGGTCCGCGAGGCGCGGCGGCTCCTGCCACAGGATGTTGATGCCGGTCTCCGCCGCCCCGGCGAGCAGCGCACGCCGGTCGCTCACGCCGTCGGGGATCCGGTGGACGTCCTCGGCGGTGACGAGATGGTGGCTGTGGTGGGGCAGCAGTCCGAACACGCGCGCGCCGAGCCACTCCGCGGGACCCTCGTCGACGACTCCGACGGCGAGGTAGCCGTAGGACACGGGGAACGGGAAGTCGCCGAGCTGGTGCGGAGCACGCATGAGCGCGGCGACTGCGTCCGGAACGGAGCCGGTGTGGACGAGGGTCTCCGTGCCCTTCGAGATCGCCGAGGCGGTGGTCCGCACCCGCAGCCAGGCGGCGGAAGCATCGGTGGAGGCGGGGTCGGCGGCAGCAGTGCTCAGCGGGGTCGGGCACGTGGGGTTCGGGCACCTCGCGCCATGCGCCGCGATGCGCGGCCTCCGTCCAATACTGCCGAGCCATGCCCCTACTCTACGCCGCAGGGCGTCTTGCACCCTGCCGGGCGGCAGGGGCGCGCGGATCGCTGATGCGAGTGTTCCTGCAGAACACGATCGAATCCCACTCCCAGCGCCCGCTCACGAGCGATGTTCAGTTGTCATCTCGAGAAACACCTGCATCGGGGGCAGGGCGGCGATGCCGGCCGCCGTCGGGCGGCAGGGACGGCCCCGGAGTGGGCGGGGGGTCAGTCGCCGAGACGGGCGGCCCCGGAGTGGGCGGGGAATCAGTCGCCGAGGCGGGTGGAGTCGTCCTCGGCCGTGCCGGTGTGCAGCCGCCGGGTGAGCTGGGTGCGCCACTTCTCCGGGAGCTCGGGCGAGGCGAGGAGGCCTTCGATGCCCTCCCGGTCGGTCCGGTCGACGTTCATCACACGGTTGACCTCGGCGACGGACATCGAATCCGGCAGCCGCTCCTCCAGCACCATCGCATCCCCGGGACCCACCGCACCGGGTTCGAGGACGCGCAGGTAGTAGCCGCAGCGGCCGGTGGACTGCATGAGGCGCGGCAGTTCGCGATCGCCCCAGCGCGCGGACACCGTGGTGCAGGGCCGGCGCGGCTGGGTGACCTGGACGCGCGCGGTGCCGAGCGCGAAGACATCGCCGAGGTGCACCGCGTCCTCCGGCAGACCGGACACCGTGAGGTTCTCGAAGAAGCCGTCCTCCCCGATCGCGATCCCATCGGCGGCCCAGCGCGGGTAGTGCTCCGCCGGGTAGCAGCACACGGCCTTGTCGGGACCGCCGTGGACCTTCCGGTTTCCCTGCGCGTCGCCTCTCAGGCCCAGCGTCTCGAGCGCCACGGGACCCGGGTGCGGGGTCTTGCGGGCGCCGGTGGAGATCTCGCGGCCCGACCAGTGCTGGACGGTGACGGACCCGGTGCGCACCCGCTCGACGGTGCCGGTCAGCTGCGGGCTGACGCCGGGTTGAGGGCCGCCGGCCGGCTGTGGGTCACCGGTCAGTGGCGGCACGGCACCGCTCCTCCCATCCCTGCCGGGAGCGGATTCGCGCGGCGGCTCTCGGTGCTCAGCAGCAGCACGGTGGCATCGGCGGACAGCGGATGCTCGGCAGCCCAGGCGCGCACCCCGGCCAGGGTCGAGGCCCCGCAGGGCCCGGCGTCGACGCCGTGCGCCTCGAGGTCGCGGACGGCCTGCGCAGCCTGGGCGTCGTCGACGGTGACCGCGGCGTCGATGCCGGCGCGGAGCACCGGCCAGGCCGCGGCGGACGGGGTGCCGCAGTTGAGGCCGGCCATGATCGTCGCCCCGGTCGGCACGGCGGTGAGCTCACCGGCCGCGAGCGAGGCGATGAGGCCCGGCGCGGCGGTCGGCTCCACGCTGAGCACACTCGGCGCAGGCGCCTCCTCCGCTCGAGTGGTCACTTCGCTGCGGTTCTCCGCGGGATTCCGAAGGGAACTGACCTCTCGACGGGTGTCGGCAGCGGTCCCGCCTGAGAGCAGCCCACCGTCGGCGGTCCGGCAGCGGCGGACGACGGCCTCGGCGAAGGAGCCCACGCCCACCGGCATCGCCACGAGGTCGACCCGTTCGATCCCCTGTTCGGCGAGCTGCTGCTCGGCCTCGACCAGGAGCGTCGAATAGCCGTCGACGATCCACTGGGGGATCTCCTCGTAGCCCTCCCACGAGGTGTCCTGGATGAGCAGCCGCTCCTCACCGGCGGCCTCTCCGGCGTCGGTGTACTCGGCCGCGGCGGCGACGATCGCGTCATAGGGGGCGCTGAGCTCGTCGACGTCCGCACCCTCCTCTCGGATCCCGGCCTTCGCCTCGGCGGTGATGTCGGCCGGGAGGAAGATATGCGCGGGCAGCCCGAGCAGCCGGGCGGTGTGGGCGACGGCGCGGCCGTGGTTGCCGTCGGTGGCGGCGACGAGCTCGATGGGCGCCCGCTCGGCGAGCCGGGTGCGGAGCTCGTCCATCGGCAGAGCGGCCTCGGGTGAGCCGAGGCGGGCGGACAGCGCACGGCAGGCGGCGTAGGAGGCGCCGAGGATCTTGAACGCGGGCAGTCCGAAGCGGGCGGACTCCTCCTTGACGAGCACGCGCGCGATGCCGAGCTCGGTGGCGAGCGCGGGCACCTCGATCAGCCGGGTGGGGGCGTAGCCGGGGATCGAGCGGTGGAAGTCGATGACCTCCGGCGCGTGCTCGGTGCGCCAGGATCGGGCCTCCGGGTTCGCGTGGATCGTGGGTGCCGCGGCGGCGGATGCGGCGGGGGCGTTGGGGGGGTCTGTCACCGGGAGCTCCTCCTCGTCAGGGTCCCGCCACCCTATCGAAGACGAGGCGCGGGCTCAGGTCGGTCTCAGGGCCGCGGCGGCCGAGTTCTCACCGCACGGCCCGCCGGCTTTTCAGCGCCGCCCGCCGGCCTCAGCGCAGCTTGGCGAACTGAGCGCAGCCCGTCGGCCTCAGCGCAGCCCGCCGGCCTCAGCGCAGCTTGGAGGTGAGCCGGGCGGCGGCGTGGACGACATGCGGGGCGATGTCGCCGGCGATGTCGATCTCCGCGACCGAGGCGCCCCGGCCGTCTGTGCGCGCGCCACTGGACCCGCCCGGGCCCCCCGCTCCCCCGGTGTGCCGCGGTTCTCCGGTATCGCCCGCTCCCCCGGTATCCCCCGGCCTTCCGGGTTCCTCCGCGCGCACCGACAGACCGACGGCGGCGATCGGCCGGTCGAGGACGTCGAACACCGGGGCGGCGACGGTGGTGATCTCCGTACTGATCTCGCCGCGTTCCACCGCGTATCCGAGCTCCCGGGTGCGGCGCAGGAGCTCGTTGAGCTGCCGCAGCGAGGTGGGCCCGCGCCCGGTGCGGTTGACGAACGCGTCCTCGCCGCTGAGGAGGGCGAGGACCTCGCGTCCGGACAGCGCGGACATGATCGCCCGGCCGGTGGCGGTGAGGTAGGCGGGCATGCGCACCCCGGTCGCGGTGATGACCGCCGCGGAGCGCACCGCCTGCTCCTTGACGAGGTACACCGTCTCCCAGCCCCGGAGCACCGCGAGCTGGGCTGTCGCGCCGGTCTGCTCCGCGAGCTCGCGGACGATCGGCTGCGCCATCCGCTGCAGCGGGTTGGTCCGCATGTAGGCGCTGCCGAGCTCGGACACTCCGGCGCCGAGCAGGTAGCCGGTGGAGGACTTCGTGACGAGGCCGAGCTCCTCGAGCACGGCGAGCAGCTCGTAGACGCTCGAGCGCGGCAGTTCGAGGGCGCGCACGAGCGCCCCGGCGCTCACCGGCCGGTTGGACCCGGCCAGGTGGCGGAGGATCGCGACGGATCGTCGCAGGGCCGGCACCTCGGGCATGGGGCTCCTCGTCTCGTCGTCGGTTCGGCCCGCCGATCATCCCACCGGCAGGCCGGACCGGTCACCGGCCCCCGTCGGCCGGGCGGCTCGGTTCAGTCCGTCGGGACGGTCCGGCCGTCGAGCACCGTCCCGTCGATGTCCACCAGCGTATGCGTGAGCGAGGTCGCGGTCTCCGCGGCCGCGACGGCGCGCCCGTCGGCCACCCGCTCGATCGCCTCGGCGAGCTCCGGGGACAGGAAGCGGTCCGGTCCGGGGCCGGGCACCTCGTGGCGCAGCTCGGCGAGGAGGGCGCCGGTGACCGGGCCGGGCGCCTCGGCGCGGAGGTCGATCGCGCGGGCGGCGGTGTAGTACTCGATGCCGAGCACTCGGGCGAGGTTGACCACCGAGGTGCGGAGCTTGCGGGCGGCCGTCCACCCCATCGACACGTGGTCCTCCTGCATCGCCGAGGACGGGATCGAGTCGACGGAGGCCGGGGTCGCCTGCCGCTTCATCTCGCTGACGATCGCCGCCTGCGTGTAGTGGGCGATCATCAGCCCGGAGTCCACCCCGGCGTCCCCGGCGAGGAACGGCGGCAGGCCCTGGTTGCGGGCGGCGTCCATGAACCGGTCGGTGCGGCGCTCGGCGATCGATGCGACGTCGGCGGCGACGATCGCGAGGAAGTCGAGCGCGTGGGCGAGCGGGGCGCCGTGGAAGTTGCCGTTGGAGGACACGGTGCCGTCGGGCAGCACCACGGGGTTGTCGATCGCGGCGCGGAGCTCGCGGGCGGCGGTCTGCGCGGCGAAGGCCGCGGTGTCGCGGGCGGCCCCGGTGACCTGCGGGGAGCAGCGCAGCGAGTACGCGTCCTGCACGAGGTGGGTGGAGTCCTTGTGGCCGGCGACGATCCCGGAGTCCGCGAGCGCGGTGAGCATGTTCGCCGCGCTCGCCGCCTGCCCCGCGTGCGGGCGCAGCGGGGTGTGGAGGTCGGGCATGAACACCCGGTCGGTGCCGTACTGGGCCTCGACGCTCATCGCGGCGGTGAGGTCGGCGGCGGTGAGGAGGTTCTCGAGGTCGAACAGCGCGAGGATGAGCATCCCGAGCATGCCGTCGGTGCCGTTGACGAGGGCGAGGCCCTCCTTCTCCGCGAGCACGACGGGGGTGATGCCGGCGGCGGCGAGCGCCTCGGCGGCGGTGGTCCGGCGCTCCGTGCCGTCGGCGTCCCGCACCGTCACCGGGCCCTCGCCCATCGCGGCGAGTGCACACGCCGACAGCGGCGCGAGGTCGCCCGAGCAGCCGAGCGAGCCGTACTCGTGGACGACGGGGGTGATGCCGGCGTTGAGGATCGCGACGTAGGTGTCGAGCACCTCGGTGCGCACCCCGGTGCGCCCGGTGGCGAGCGTGCGGGCGCGCAGGAGCATGAGCGCTCGGACGACCTCGCGCTCCACCGGGTCGCCCACGCCTGCCGCGTGGGAGCGGATGAGGGATTTCTGGAGCTGGGTGCGCAGGGCGGCGGGGATGTGGCGCTGGGCGAGCGCGCCGAATCCGGTGGACACCCCGTAGACGGGGCGCGGGGCGTCGGCGAGCGCCTCGATCGCGCGGCGGGACTCCGCGACGGCCGCGCGCACCTGCTCGGGGACGCGGACCGGTGCGTCATGGCGGGCGACGGCGACGACCTGCGCGAAGGTCAGGCCGTCCGGGTCGAGGTCGACGGGATTCTGCGTCATCGGGTGGCCCTTTCAACTGAGTTCTTCACCGGGGAGCCGGCGATCCGCTCACCGGCGCGGTGCACCTCGGCGATGAGCTGCACGCCGGGCCGATAGGCGAGGTGGCGGTAGGACGGGGCGTCGAGGATGCTCAGGTCGGCCCGGGACCCGGGGGTGAGGCGGCCGACGTCGGTGCGTTCGAGGGCGGCCGCACCTCCGGCGGTGGCGGCCCAGACGGCCTGCTCGACGGTGAAGTGCATGTCGCGCACGGCGAGTGCGATGCAGAACGGGATGCTGCTCGTGAAGCACGAGCCGGGGTTGCAGTCGCTCGCGATCGCGAGCGTGACCCCGGCGGCGAGGTACCGGCGGGCGTCCGGGTAGGGCTGGCGGGTGGAGAACTCGACGCCGGGCAGCAGGGTGACGACGGTGCCCGCGGCGGCCAGCGCCGCGAGGTCCTCGTCCGAGGCGAAGGTCGCGTGGTCGGCCGAGGCGCACCGATGGGCGGCGGCGAGCTGCAGCGCCCCGCCGGCGGTGAGCTGGTTGGCGTGGAGCCGCGGGTGCATCCCGTGGGCGACGCCGGCGTCGAGGATGCGTGCGGTCTGCTCCTCGGTGAAGGCGCCCTCCTCGCAGAACACGTCGATCCACTTCGCGAGGCCGGCCGCGGCGGGGATGATCTCCTCGATCACGAGGTCGACGTAGCCGTCGGGGTCGTCGGCGAACTCGGGCGGGACGACGTGGGCGGCGAGCAGGGTCGCCTCGTCGGTGTGGCGGCGGATGATCTCGAGGCCGCGGATCTCGTCGGCGGTGGTGAGGCCGTAGCCGGTCTTGATCTCGAAGGTCGTGGTGCCGGAGCGCTCGGCCTGCTCCACGAGGTGGACGAGGTTGGCCTCGAGCTCGGCCTCGGAGGCGGCGCGGGTGGCGGCGACGGTGGTGCGGATGCCGCCGGCGGAGTAGGACTCGCCGGCCATCCGGGCGGCGAACTCCGCGGAGCGGTCACCGGCGAACACGAGGTGGTTGTGGCTGTCGACGAAGCCGGGGATCACGGCCCCTCCCGCCCGCACGGTCTCCTGCGCCCGAGCGCGCACCTCGGCGGGGAGCTCGGATTCGGGGCCGACCCAGGCGACGGTGCCGTCCTCGACGAGCAGGGCCGCGTCTTCGATGACGCCGAGGAGGTCGGGCGCCTCGGGATCGTTCGTCACGAGTTCCGGGATCGCGGTGATGAGCAGGGCCACGGGCGCCTCCTGTCGGGTCGACGGGTGCGGATCCTCCTCGATCCGCACATCTCAGTCTCGCGCACCCGCGCGGGGACGACAGTGCTTCCGCAGAACGGAATGTCCGAGATTTCGGAATTCGTTCGGCAGGGGCGGGAGGGATCCGGGCGCTGGGTGCCCGGCGCGCGGTTCACAGGGTCCACCGGGCCCGGCGGCCTAACGGACCGCGCCCGCGCCGACGTGGTGTCGGCGCGGGCGCGGTGTCGGGTCCGCCGGGTTTCCGGCGAGCCGGGTGTCAGCTGCGGCGGCGGGCGCGCAGGATCAGGCCCGCGCCGAGTCCGAGCAGGAGCACCGCGGCGGCGATCGTCGCAGCGACGTCGACTCCGGTGCGCGGCAGCGGACTGTCGTCCCGGTCACCCTGGTCCCGGTCACCCGGGTCCTGGTTCGGCGCCTCGTCGCCGTCGTCACCGGGCTTGGGGCCGGGCTCGTCCGAGGGGCCGTCGCCCGGGTTCGAGTCGTCGGAGCCGTTGTCGTCGTCACCGGGTCCGGTGCCGTTGTCACCGGGTTCGGTGACCGTGACGGTGACCTCGATGGTCTCGGAGGAGCCGTCCGGGTAGGTCACGACGACCGGGAAGGTGTGTTCGCCGGGCTCCACGTCGGTGCCCGGGGACACGGTCAGCGTGCCGTCCTCGTTCACCGTGACCCAGTCCGGCGTGTCGTCGCCGGGGGCGAACTCGGTGCCCTCGGGCAGCGGTGAGCCGTCCGGGTTCTCCGGGGTCGGGATGGTGATCGTCTCACCCTGCTCGACCTCACCGTTCTCGTAGACCGGATCGTTCGGGTTGTTCACGGTGACAGTGACGTCGACCGTCTCCTCGGAGCCGTCCGGGTAGGTCACCACGACCGGGAAGGTGTGGTCACCCGGGGTCACCGACTCATCCGGGGACACCGTGATCGTGCCGTCCTCGTTCACCGTGACCCAGTCCGGCGTGTCGTCGCCGGGGGCGAACTCGGTGCCCTCGGGCAGCGGTGAGCCGTCCGGGTTCTCCGGGGTCGGGATGGTGATCGTCTCGCCCTGGTCGACCTCGCCGTCCTCGTAGATCGGAGTGTTCGGGTTGTTGACGACCACGGTGACCTGGATCGTCTCGGAGGTTCCGTCCGGGTAGGTCACCACGACGGGGAAGGTGTGCCCGCCCGGGGTCACATCGGCGCCCGGGGACACAGTCAGCGTGCCGTCCTCATTCACCGTCACCCAGTCCGGCGTGTCGTCACCCGGGGCGTACTCAGAGCCTCCGGGCAGCGCGGAGCCGTCCGGGTTGGTCGGGGTCGGGATGGTGATCGTCTCGCCCTGATCGACGATGCCGGTCTCGTAGGCCGGATCGTTCGGGTTGTTGACGACCACGGTGACCTGGATCGTCTCCTCCGAGCCGTCCGGGTAGGTCACGACGATCGGGAAGGTGTGCCCGCCCGGGGTCACATCGGCACCCGGGGACACGGTCAACGTGCCGTCCTCATTCACCGTCACCCAGTCCGGCGTGTCGTCACCCGGGGCGAACTCGGAGCCCTCGGGCAGCGCGGATCCGTCCGGGTTGGACGGGGCCGGGATCGTGATCGTCTCGCCCTGATCGACGATGCCGGTCTCGAAAGCCGGATCGTTCGGGTTGTTGACGACCACCGTGACGTCGATCGTCTCGGAGGTTCCGTCCGGGTAGGTCACAACCACCGGGAAGGTGTGCCCGCCCGGGGTCACATTCGCGCCCGGGGACACGGTCAGCGTGCCGTCCTCGTTCACCGTCACCCAGTCCGGCACGTCCTCGCCGGGGGCGAACTCGGTGCCCTCGGGCAGCGCGGAGCCGTCCGGGTTCTCCGGGGTCGGGATGGTGATCGTCTCACCCTGATCGACGATGCCGGTCTCGTAGGCCGGATCGTTCGGGTTGTTGACGACCACCGTGACCTGGATCGTCTCCTCCGAGCCGTCCGGGTAGGTCACAACCACCGGGAAGGTGTGCCCGCCCGGGGTCACCTCCGTGCCCGGGGACACGGTCAGCGTGCCGTCCTCATTCACCGTCACCCAGTCCGGCACGTCGTCACCCGGAGCGAACTCCGAGCCCTCCGGCAGTGACGAGCCGTCCGGGTTCGTCGGCGCGGGGACGGTGACCGTCTCACCCTGATCGACCGTCTCGGTCTCGTAGGCCGGATCGTTCGGGTTCTCCACGGTGACCTTCGCCTCGACGTTCTCGGTCGAGCCGTCGGGGCGGGTGACGACGACGGGCACGGTGTACTCGCCCTCGGGGACGTCGTATCCGGGATTGACAGTGATGGTGCCGTCCTCGTTCACGGTCGCCCAGTCCGGGCCGCCCTCACCGGGGGCGAACTCCGTGCCCTCGGGCAGCGGCTCACCGCTCTGGTCGACGGGTACGGGGACGGTCTTCTCCTCGCCCTGCTGGACGGTGGTGTCCTCGTAGGTCGGCATCGGGAGCACGGTGATGGTGACCTCGACGGTCTTCGTGGTGCCGTCGCCGTAGGTCATCTCGACGGGGAAGGTGTAGTCGCCGGGGGCCGCGTCGCCGGGGACCTCGGCGGTGAGCACTCCGGTCTCGGCGTCGATCGCGATCTCGCCCCAGCCTTCGGGCGGGGTCGCGACGGCGGTGGTCGCATCCGGCTGAGTGCCCTGCGGGATGGCGTCCCCGGTGTTCTCGACGGTCACCGAGTCGCCCGGGCGCACGGTCTGCTTGTCCCACTGGGGCAGCGGCGCCTCGCACTGGAGGGTGGAGAAGTCCGCAGTCGCGGCCGACCACGAGTAGAGCTGGCCGCCCTCGGCGAAGTCATCTGCGAGGACCTCGCCGCGGAAGGTGACGGTGGCCCACGACTCGGCCGGCACCTCGTCAGCTTCGATGACGGCGTAGGTGAGGCCGTCCGCATCGGTCTCGTAGGTGATGGTGAAGTTGCTGGAGGGAGCCTGCGTGTAGCCCGGCGCCCACCAGCCGTTCCAGTTGCCCATGGTGGTGATGCGCGTGTCGACCTTCGCGTGCTTGTCCATCCGGAGGACGAGTCGGAAGTTCTCGATCGGCTCCTTGGTCGCCAGGCGCAGGCGGGAGTGCTGCATGATGTTGTTCGGCGAGGAGACGCCGATCTTGTTGCCCCAGCCGTCCATGGCGAGGGTGAGGTAACCGGCATCGGCGCTGGTGACCTGCACGCGACCGGAGGTGGTGAGGCTGTCCTCCGAATCGGCATCCGTGGCGGGGCGGGTGAGCATGTAGCCGTTGTCGAAGTGCGGACGCTGATCGTAGAAGTTGCGCGTGACCCGCGGAGTCGTCTGCGCGAAATTGCGGTCGACATCGGCGTAGACGCCGTCGGCCCGCATGGGGAAGCCCTGGGACTGGCCCATCATCGTCACGGCGCAGGACTGCTGGTTCGACTGGGTCTGGATGTTGAGGCTCTGGTTGATGTCGTCGGTGGGCCAGATGTCCATGTTCCCGGGACGCGGGACTCCGGCGTCGGCGTCGGCATAGAGCTTGTCGACCATATCGTTGCCGGCCGCACGGTACTCCGGCACACCGATCTGGGTCTGCCCGTCGGCGCTGACGGCGGCGGAGGCGGGGGCCATGAGGATGGTGGGCACGGCGCCGGGTGCCAGTGCGACCGCCAGTGCGAGTGAGATGCCGGCGGCTCCGCGACGGAGCGAGCGGCGAGGACGACGGTTGGACATGGAGGACATCGGAGTCCCTTCCTCTGGTGCGCGAAACGACCCGGGGCGCTCACCGCGCGTGGACGCGGAGGACGGTGGGGGAGGACTGCTGATTCCCCGGATATACACAAGGAGTGTACATGCACACTACTCATCGGTTCCTACCGAATGCCAGTTCTGATCATTATGGTCTGAACTGTTATGGATCGATGTGATCCCGGTCTCAGCCGCGAATGTTTCTCCTGGTAGCGTGCGAGCATGATCGAACCCGCCGATGCGTCGCGCACCTCTGCACCGCTCGTCACACCGCCTGCGGGCCCCGTCCGCGGCCGCGCCGCATCAGGGTGCTCGCAGTTCCTCGGCATCCCCTACGCGCTTCCGCCGGTCGGGGACCTGCGGTTCGCCGCGCCGCAGTCCGTGCCCCGGTGGGACGGGGTGCTCGACACCTCGGAGTTCGGCCCGCCGCCGCCGCGCTTCAGCACACTGGGGCCCGCCGCGGTCGCACCGCACCGGGACGGTGAGGACTGGCTGACCCTGAACATCTGGACGCCGGAGCTGCCGGGAGCGGAGTCGGCGGCAGAGGCGACCCCGGATGCAGAGGTGGCGGGCGCGGTCGCCTCGGAGGCCAGGGCGGAGGGCACCGCGTCAGGCAGAGCGGGTGCTTCGGCGACGGAAGCCGCGGGTGCCTCTGTGTCGAGAGCGGCGGGCGCCTCGGTTTCGAGAGCCGCGGGCGCCACTGCGGGTCCCGGCCTGCCGGTGCTCGTGTGGATCCACGGCGGCGCCTATGTCGACGGCTCCTCCGCCCACCCCGCCTACGAGGGCTCGCGTCTCGCCCGGGCCGGCGCGGTCGTCGTCACCCTCAACTACCGGCTGGGGATCGAGGGGTTCGCGCACTTCCCCGACGCCCCGGCGAACCGCGGCCTGCTCGACCAGGTCGCGGCACTCGAATGGGTGCGGGAGAACATCGCGGCGTTCGGCGGGGATCCGGCGCGCGTCACGGTGTTCGGCGAGTCCGCGGGCGCCGGGTCGATCCACATGCTCCTCACCATGCCCGCCGCGCGCGGCCTGTTCGCCCGCGCCGTCCTGCAGAGCCCGCCGGCCATGGTCCTCGACGCCGGCCTCGCCACCGAGGTGACCGCGGAGTTCGCCGGGCTCGCCGGGGTGGAGCCGACGGCTGCCGGATTCGCCGCGCTCTCACCGGCGGAGTGCACCGACCTCATGGCCCGGTTCGTGCGGGGGCAGACCCGCCACGCCGCACGCTGGGGGCTCGCGGTGACCTTCGCACCGCCGCTGTGCCCGGTCGTCGACGGTGAGGTGGTGCCCACGGATCCGTGGGAGGCGCTGCGCGCCGGCGCGGCCGCCGGGATCGAGGTGCTCATCGGGCAGACCACCGAGGAGTTCCGCTTCTTCACCGCCGGTTCGGCCCCCGCGTCCGAGGCGCGCGCCGCCCAGCGGGTCGCGCTCGTCGGACCGGCGGGTCGGGGCGAGGAGTACACCGCGCTGCTGGGCGGGGCAGGAGCGGAATCCGGCGCAGGTGCAGGTATCGGTGCGGGTCCGGGGGCGGGTTCAGGTGCGGGTGCGGGTGAGGGTGCGGGTGAGGGTGCGGCTGCCGAACCGACTGCGGACGCGAGCGCCGAACCGGGCGTGCCTACGGCGGAGGGCCCGTCCCCGGACACCCTTTTCGAGGCGGTGCAGACCGACCGCATGTTCACCGTGTCGACCCTCGATGCCGCCCAGGCCCATTCGGACTCCGGCGGTCGGACCTTCGTCTACGTGTTCGCCGCACGGCCCGACGGCGGGATCGGAGCGGCGCACGCCGCGGACATCGCGCCGCTGTTCGGGAACTTCGACGGCAGCTTCGCCGCCGTCACCCATCCGCGTCCGCACGACGGCGACCGGCACCTCGGCGCTGAGATGCGGCAGGCGTGGGTGCGCTTCGCCGCGAGCGGCGACCCGGGCTGGCCGGCCTGGGACAGCACCCACCCGGTGCGGGTCTTCGACTACACCTCGCGCACGGACACGCATCCCTTCATCGACCGCTGGCGCCTGTTCGCCGACGACCCGGCACGCCCCCTCGGGCTCCGCGAGGCCTGAACAGCGGCGCACCGGGTGCCGGTTGACGACTCGGCACCCGGCGCCCGGCACCCCCCCGAGGCCCGACTGCGCGGTATCCCGAACCGAGCGCGCAATTGCGCGTCGCTCTTCGGATACCGCGCAGTATGCGACTGCACCGGCAGCCGCAGTGCACACACCGGTCACACCTTGCGAATATTCGCGGATCCGCTCTCAGAAACCTTCAGATACTGCACTTCGGACGGGGACGACTGGACTCAGCCCTGGATGCGACTGGCGTGCCCGGACCAGGCGGCCTCGCGGAGCTCGAACTTCTGGATCTTGCCGGTCGAGGACTTCGCGAGAGCTTCGACGAACTCGACCTCGCGCGGCGTCTTGTACCGTGCGAGCAGCGAGCGCACGTGGTCGAGCAGCTCCCCGGCCCCGAGCTCCGCACCCGCACGCAGCACGACGTAGGCCTTGGGCCGCTCGCCCCACTTCTCGTCGGGCACGCCGATCACCGCGGCCTCGAGCACGGCTTCGTGTGCGACGATCGCCTGCTCGACCTCGACGGTGGAGATGTTCTCCCCGCCGGACACGATGATGTCCTTCGCCCGGTCGCGCAGCTCGATGTACCCGTCCAGGTGCATGACCCCGAGGTCCCCGGAGTGGAACCAGCCGCCGGCGAACGCCTTCGCGGTCGCCTCGGGATTGCGGAAGTAGCCCTTCATGACGTTGTTGCCGCGCATGACGATCTCCCCGATCGTCCGCCCGTCGGCCGGCACGTCGATGAGCTCGTCCCCGCCGCCCACCGCGACCACGCGGATCGGGTCGGTGTGGAGCATCCCCACACCCTGCCGCGACTGCACGCGCGCCCGGGACCGCCGATCGTAGCCGTCCCACTCGTCCTGCCATTCGCACACGGTGTGCGGACCGTAGGTCTCGGTCAGGCCGTACACGTGGACGATCCGGAAGCCGAGCTCCTCGAGCTGCCAGATGATCGTCGGGCTCGGGGGCGCGCCGGCCACCGTGGCGACGATCGTGCGGTCGAGCGGGTGCGCCTCGGGGGCGTTGACGAGCGTCGTCATCACCGTCGGCGCCCCGTTGAGGTGGGTGACGCCCTCGCGGTCGATGAGCCCCCAGATCACCTCGGCGCGGACCTCGCGCAGGCACACCTGGGTGCCCCCGGCGGCCGCCACCGCCCAGCCCGTGCACCAGCCGTTGCAGTGGAACATCGGCAGCGTCCACAGGTACACGCTCGCGTGGTCGTGGCGGGAGTGGATGATCTCGCTCATCGCGTTGAGGTAGGCACCGCGGTGGGTGTACATCACGCCCTTGGGCTGCCCGGTGGTGCCCGAGGTGTAGTTGATCGACAACGTCGCGTTCTCGTCGGCCACCGTCCACGGCAGGTCCGCGGTGTGCGCGTCCGCGCCGGCGAGGAACTCGGCGAGGGAGACGGTCGCCGGGTGGGCGAGCGCCTCGGCCGCGGCATCCGTGCCCGAGGTGCGGGCCGGCCCGGCATCCGTGCCCGAGGTGCCCGTTGCGGCGCCCCCCGCCTCACCTGCCGCGCCTTCGGCCTTCGCATCCGCAGCGGCGCCCGCCGCGAGCAGCGGGTCCTCGGCGACGACGATCCGCTCGACGGTCCCGAGGACGTCGGCCACCGGGGCGACGGTGGACCACAGCTCGGCGTCGACGACGAGCAGCCGCGCCTGGCTGTGGTCGCAGATGTAGCGGACCTCCTCGGCGGCGAGTCGCGTGTTGATCGACACGAGCACGGCCCCGGCCAGCGGCACCGCGAACTGCGCGATGAGCATCTCCGGCAGGTTCGGCACGAGATAGGCGACCCGGTCGCCGGGCTCGACACCGGCGGCGCGCAGGGCGTGCGCCCGCTGCTCGACGGCCGCGGCGAACTCCTCATAGTTCAACGATTCTGGACCGTAGACGAGTGCGCGCTTGCGCGGGAAGACGTCGGCGGAGCGGCGCAGGAAGGACAGCGGGGTGAGCTCGGTGTTCCACACCTGGCCCGCGGACTCGACCCGGGCGCTCCTCCCGGTCGCGTCCCCCGGTTCGGCTACGGACACGTCCGCGGTTTCCACCGGGTTCACATCCAACTGCTCGGCTGCTGCCACGCGTTCTGCTCCTTCCACACGTTCTGCGCTGTCCCCAGTCTTCGGCGCGGTCTCTCCCATCGTCTTTCCCATCCCGTGGACCCTCGGCTCAGCGGACGATCGTCAGGTCGATGGCGCGGCGCTCGGGCAGGCGGGTGACCGCCCACAGGGCGAGTGCGGCGGCGAACAGGATGAACGCATTGGCCGCCCACGGCACGCCCTGGGACACGGCGAGCTGGTTGACGTAGGGCGTGGTGCCGCCGAACACCGCGGTGGCGAGCGAGTAGGCCAGGCCGATGCTCGCGGTGCGCGCATGGGTGGGGAAGGTCTCGGCCATGACGCAGGCGAGGAGACTCGCACCGGCGGACAGCACGAACAGGCCGATCGAGGTCGCGACGAACAGGGTCCACGGGCGGTCGTCGATGAAGGCCATGAGCGGGAACTGGGTGACGATGACGCCGATCGCGAAGAACAGCAGCACCGGCCGGCGGCCCACCCGGTCGGACACCGCACCCCAGAACGGGAGGGCGGCCAGGCCGACGACGAGCGCGGCGACGAGCGACCAGTAGGCGCCGGACGGGTCCATGCCCTCCTGGCTGATCGCGTAGGTCGAGACGTAGGAGGTCCACGTGTAGTTGCTCGCCGCGACGCCGGAGACGAGGAAGAAGATCAGCACGATCGACAGCGGACGGCTGAGCGGGGCGAGGGTCTTCTCCGTGAATGACTCGACGCCGAGGCCGGCGTGGAGCGCGGCGCTCCCGGTGCGGGTGGCGGCCGGGTCCTCGACGGCGGGGGTGGCCTCGTCGGCCTGGAACACCTGCGACTCGACCATGCCGACGCGCAGCCACAGGGCGACGACCGCGAGCACTGCGCCGAGCAGGAACGGGATGCGCCAGCCCCAGGACTGGACGTCGGGCTCGGAGAGGGTGCCGGTGATGATGCCGCCGATGACGAACGCGATGATCGCGCCGCCGAAGATCGTCATGAACACCGTCGAGCCCCAGAGCCCGCGGCGGTGGGCCGGGGCGATCTCCGCGATGTAGGAGTTCGCGGTCGCGGACTCGCCTCCGTGGGCGAAGCCCTGGACCACGCGGGCGAGCAGCAGGAGCGCGGAGGCGAGGATGCCGATCGATTCGAAGGTCGGGAGCAGGCCGATCATCACCGAGCCGCCGGCCATCATGAGCATGGTGGTGACGAGGACGAAGCGGCGGCCGCGCTTGTCGGCGATCCTCCCGAACACGACGCCGCCGAGCGGCCGGAACAGGAAGCCGATCGCGAACACCCCGAAGGTCGAGAGCAGCGCGGAGACCTGATTCTGCGGATTGAACAGGGCGCCGGCGATGAACGGGGCGAACACCGCGTACGCACTCCACTCGTACCACTCGAGGAGCTGGCCGGTGACGGACGCGAGCATCGAGCGCCGCTGCTTCTTGATGTCGATGGCAGGGGTGGCAGGGGCGCGGCCGGGGCCGCTCGACGCACCGGTGGCGGTGACTCGGGAATCTGCTGTCATGGGCAGACCTTCACAGGGGCTGATGGCGATGCCGTGGCTACGGGACGTTCAGCGTCATGAACCGGTCATCCGGCGTCACATTCGGTCGCGGGGCGTCACAGAGTGCCGTCACACGCAGTGGCACCGAGAACCGAACTGCGCGGTATCCCAAGCCGAACGCATCATTGCGCGTCTGGTTCGGGATACCGCGCAGTTCGCGGGTACCGAACCTCGGGACCAGAGTCACAGGAGCCTCATGACGTCATGGTCTCAGCCCTTCACGACCTCAGCCCCTCTTATTCTCAGCCCTGGGCGGACTCCTCGTCGCGGCGGTCGAGCTCCTCGACCATGGGGACGCGGATGCCGCGCTCGCCGGCGACCTCGGCGGCGCGCTCGTAGCCGGCGTCGACGTGGCGCAGCACGCCCATGCTGGGGTCGTTGGTGAGCAGGCGCGCGAGCTTCTGCGCGGCGAGCTCGGTGCCGTCGGCCACGGACACCTGGCCGGCGTGGATCGAACGGCCCATGCCCACGCCTCCGCCGTGGTGGATCGACACCCAGGTCGCACCCGAGGAGGTGTTGACGAGGGCGTTGAGCAGCGGCCAGTCGGCGACCGCGTCGGTGCCGTCGCGCATCCCCTCGGTCTCCCGGTAGGGGCTGGCGACGGAGCCGGAGTCCAGGTGGTCGCGGCCGATGACGATGGGTGCCGACACCTTGCCCTCGGCGACGAGCCGGTTGAAGAGGAGGCCGGCCTGGTGGCGCTCCTTGTAGCCGAGCCAGCAGATGCGTGCCGGCAGGCCCTCGAACTCGACGAATTCGGCAGCCGCGTCGAGCCAGGTGCGGAGCGACTCGTTCTCCGGGAACAACTCCTTGAGCGCGGCGTCGGTGACCTCGATGTCCTTGGGGTCGCCGGACAGCGCGACCCAGCGGAACGGACCCATGCCCTCGCAGAACAGCGGTCGGATGTAGGCCGGGACGAAGCCGGGGAACTCGAAGGCGCGCTCGTAGCCGGCCTTGCGGGCCTCGTCGCGGATCGAGTTGCCGTAGTCGAACACCTCGACCCCGCGGTCCTGGAAGCCGACCATCGCAGCGACGTGCTTGGCCATCGACTCCTCGGCGCGCAGGGTGAACTTCTCCGCGTCCTCGTCCGCCTCCGTCTGCCAGTCCTCGAGGGCCACGCCCAGAGGCAGGTAGGACAGCGGGTCGTGGGCCGAGGTCTGGTCGGTGACGATGTCGACCTCGGCGGCCTCGGGACGGTCGAGGAGCGCCGGGAGGATCTCCGCGGCGTTGCCGACGAGCCCGACGGACAGCGACTGCCGGTTCCTCTTCGCCTCGATGACCTGCGCGAGGGCGGTGTCGAGGTCGGTGACGACCTCGTCGAGGTAGCGCTTGGACTTCCGGCGCTCGAGCCGGGTGCGGTCGACGTCGATGATGAGGCAGGCACCGCCGTTGAGGGTGACGGACAGCGGCTGCGCGCCGCCCATGCCGCCGCAGCCGGCGGTCACGGTGAGGGTGCCGGCCAGGGTGCCGTCGAAGCTCTTCCGGGCGATCGCGGCGAATGTCTCGTAGGTGCCCTGGAGGATGCCCTGGGTGGCGATGTAGATCCACGAGCCGGCGGTCATCTGGCCGTACATCATGAGGCCCTCGGCCTCGAGCTCGCGGAAGTGCTCCCAGTTCGCCCAGTCGCCCACGAGGTTGGAGTTGGCGATGAGCACGCGCGGGGCCCATTCGTGAGTGCGGAGCACGCCGACGGGCTTGCCGGACTGGACGAGGAGGGTCTCGTCGGCCTCGAGGTCGTCGAGGGTGCGGACGATCGCGTCGTAGGCCTCCCAGGAGCGGGCGGCGCGGCCGGTGCCGCCGTAGACCACGAGGTCCTCGGGGCGCTCGGCGACCTCGGGGTCGAGGTTGTTCATGAGCATCCGCTTGGCGGCCTCGGTCTGCCACGACTTCGCGGTGAAGTCGGTGCCGCGGGGGGCGCGGATGGTGCGGCTGGGGTCGTGGCGGGTGAAGCCCGGCTTCTGGTCGGGGCTGCTGGGGGTGATCGTCATGGCGTCTCCCTCGGGGCGGGCCGGATCGGGCGGGTGGTCAGGTGGACGCCGGAGTGGCACCACGGGCGGGGCCGGGCGGGCGCGTCCTCGGGACCGGCTGATGCTCCCCATTCTTGGCGCGCGCGAGGCCCGCGACCAGGCCCGAACCTCCCAATCCGTCCGAGATCTCGGACGCACGCCGTCGCCGAGGTGTGCCGCGCACGCGCTCGCTCTCCTAGCCTGGTTGGGACCCCGCAGAACCCCGAGGAGCAGAGCATGAATCGCACGCACACGTGGACCGGCCGCGCGGACGGTCCGGGAGACGAGCATCGCCGCTTCTGGCAGATCGTCGAACCCGCCGAGGCGCCCGCCGCCCCGGGAGACCGGGCCACCGCCGATCCCTCCCGGCCCGGTGGGCCCGCCGCCGAGGCGCCCGCCGCCGATGCCGTGATCCTCGGGTTCGCGAGTGACGAGGGGGTGCGCCGCAACCACGGCCGCCAGGGTGCGGCCGCAGGGCCCGAGGCGATCCGCGCAGCACTAGGCTCCCTCGCGGTGCACTCCCCGCTGCGAGTGGTCGATGCCGGGGACGTCGTCGTCGCCGGCGAGGACCTCGAGTCCGGGCAGGCGGACCTCGCCCGGCAGATCGCCGAACTGCGGCGCTCCCCCGGGCTGTCCGGAGCGCTGACCGCGGTGCTCGGCGGTGGGCACGAGACCGCGTGGGGCAGCTACCTGGGGCTCGCCGAGGAGTGTGCGGACCGGCGCCTGGGCATCCTCAACCTCGATGCCCACTTCGACCTGCGGCAGGCGGAGAGGCCCACCTCGGGCACGCCGTTCCGGCAGATCGCGGCGGACCGGGCCGCGCGCGGGACGGACTTCGACTACACGGTGATCGGGATCAGCGAGGCGAACAACACCACCGCGCTGTTCGACACCGCCCGCGAGCTCGGTGTGACCTGGCTGAGCGACGTCGACTCCCAGGACGTCGCGCGGGCGGTCCGCTGGGTCGAGGAGTTCGCGGCCGGGGTCGACGACCTCTATCTGACGATCGATCTCGACGTCCTGCCGGCGGCGGTGGCGCCGGGCGTGAGCGCACCGGCCGGACTCGGGGTGCCCACCGCGGTGATCCTCGCGGCGTGCGGTGCCGCGGCGGCGAGCGGGAAGCTGCGGCACTTCGACATCGTCGAGCTCAACCCGCGCTACGACGTCGACGGCCGCACCGCCCGCACCGCGGCCCGACTCGTCCACGAGATCCTCACCCGCGCCGCGGCTGCGCGGTCGGGCGGCTCGACGGTCTGAGCGTCCGGCTCCGGCCGGCAGCAGACGTCAGACAGCGAACCACTGACTGCAGGAACACGACACCGGTCACGTCGGCAATCGTCTGATCTCGCCGGTCCGGCCGCGCCGACTCAACGGCCGGCGGCGTACCCCTGCATGCCGCGCGGGTTCGCAGCCGCCCGGAGCACACCGGTGGCCGGATCGCGGATCACGCACGACAGGCGGCCGAGCGCCCAGTCGCCGGCCCGGATCACACGGTGGCCGCGCCGCTCGAGCCCGGCGATGACGTCCTCGCCCAGCCGGTCCTCGACCACCGCGCCCGCCGGCTCCCAGGTGCGCGGGTAGAACGAGCCGGGCATCGCGGTGGTGTGGAGCGCCAGGGCGTCGATCGCGGCCTGCGGGTCGAGCTCGCCGACGAGCAGCCGGAGGAGCAGGAGCAGCTGCCACTGGTCCTGCTGGTCACCACCCGGGGTGCCGAGCGCCATCACCGGTTCCCCGTCGCGGAGCACGAGGGTCGGCGAGAGCGTGGTGCGCGGCCGCGTTCCCGGTTCCAGGCGGGACGGCGAGTTCTGGTCGAGCCACATCATCTGCAGCCGCGTGCCGAGGCAGAACCCCAGGCCGGGCACGGCGGGCGAGGACTGGAGCCACCCGCCCGAGGGCGTCGCGCTCACCATGTTCCCCCACCGGTCGACGACGTCGATGTGGCACGTGTCGCCGCGGACAGCTGCGCGCTCCTCGGGCGTGGGGTCCGCGGGCTTCGGCACCGTCGGCTCCCCGATCCCGAGGCCTCCTGCGGCACCGAACTCCGCCTCGGTTCGCAGGGGCGGCGACACGGGGTCGACACCGGGGATGGTGCCGGGCCGGAACTCGTGGGAGGCGTTCTCGCCGATGAGCGCGCGGCGCTCGGCGGCGTACTCCGGGCGCAGCAGCACGGCGAGCGCCTCCGGGGTCAGTGCGGTCGCGGACCCGCTGTCCCCGTAGTAGGTGTCGCGGTCGGCGAGGGCGAGCTTGAGCGCCTCGAGCACGGTGTGCGCACCGAGCTCGGTGCCAGGATCGAGGTGCGCTTCGTTGAAGCCGTCGAGGATCGCGAGCGCCTGGAGGAGCACCGGACCCTGGCCCCACGGCCCGGTCTTGGCGATCGTGTATCCGCGGAAATCCAGGGTGAGCGCGTCCTCGAAGCCGGCGGTCCAGTCGGCCATATCGGCCGCGGTGAGGACCCCGGCGTGCAGGCCGCCGTCGGAATGGCGATGCGGGGTGCGGATGAAATCGGCGATGCTGCGCGCGACCCGACCGGTGCGCCATTCCCGCCGGGCGGCGGCGATCCGCTCCTCTCGGGTGGGTTCTCCGTCCCCGGTCGCGACGAGCTCTCGGAGCACCTGCGCGTACTCCGGGTTGCGGATGAGCGACCCGGGCTCGGGCGCCCGCCCGTTCTCCAGCCACAGGTCCGCGGAGCTCGGCCAGTCGGTCCGGAACAGCGCGCTCGCGCTGTCGATCGTCTCAGCGACGCGGGCGAGCACGGGATGTCCCCGCTCGGCGTAGTCGATCGCGAAGGCGAGGACATCGGTGAGCTCCCAGGTGCCGTGCTCCTGGAGGAGCAGGAGCCAGGCGTCGACCGCACCGGGCACGGCGGCGGCCAGCGCCCCGGCACCGGGCACCGCGTCGAGCCCTTCGGCCCGGAAGTGCTCGATCGTCGCCCCGGCCGGAGCGGGCCCCTGGCCCATGAGGACGACTGGACGGTCCGGCTCCTGAGCAGTGACGAACACCCCGGTCATGTCGCCGCCGGGCCCGTTGAGGTGCGGCTCGACGACGTGGAGGACGAAGGCCCCGACGACGGCCGCGTCGAAGGCATTGCCGCCGAGCTCGAGCACCGCCTGGGCGGAGCCGGTCGCCAGCCAGTGCGTCGAGGCTGTCATCCCGAAGGTGCCTTCGAGAGTCGGGCGGGTCGTGGTGGTCTCGCTGCGGAAGGTCATGTCAGCCTCCGGTGACGGTCCAGAGCCGCGAGGTCCGGTCCTCGGTGACGAGAAGGAAGCGGGTGGTCGAGCTCAGGGAGGCGAAGTCGGCGACGTCGAGGGAGTCGTGCGCCTCGCCCGTGGCCGCATCGTAGAAGGTCAGCTCTCCGTCGTCGACGACCGGCACGAGGTCGAGGTCCGGCAGGTAGCCCTGCCCGCCCCACGGGTCGGATCCGCCCTGCGCCTCGGAGGCCCACACGACCTCGCCGCTCGCGGCATCGAACGCGGTGACGGAGCTGTCGACGGTCGGGACGACGACGACCGGACCCTCGGGCCCGTCGACGGCGGCGTACTGGGCTCCCCGATGTCGGATTCGGGCGTCGCGTACTCGAGGACGCTCTCCGGTGCCTGCTCCTCCGATTGCCAGGCGATCGCCGCGAGGTCGGAGCCCCAGTACGCCACGGTCGAGGCGAACAGCTGCACCATGATGCATGCCCCCTCACCGGTCGGGGTGAAGACCGGCTGTGCCGTGCACACCGGATCGAAGGTGTCCTCGAGATCGAGGGCCGCGTACGCCTCGGCGTGCTCCTCCGGATCGAGTGGAGTGAGCGCACCGGCGTCGCTCATCGGGAGACCCTCCGGCACTGTCAGGAACGCCTGTCTCTGCACGAGCCCGCTGTACGGATCATCCGGATCCTGCGCGCCGTACACGTAGACCGCGGTGCTCGGGTCTCCCGTGGGCACCACCGAGAACCATTCGACGCCGGTGTCGTCGGCCGTGCGGAGCTCGGTGAGGTCGAGCGTCGTGTGCTCCCCGGTCGCGAGGTCGACGCGGGTGAGCATCGAGCTGCCGTCGTCAGCCCATGGAAGCAGCCCGTACGAGCGGTCCGGGGAGATGCTCAAGGTGGACCCGCCGAACGGCAGGCCGCCCGCACCGACGGTGAGGGCCGGCCACGCCTCCTCGCCGGTCGCGGGGTCGAGTGCGATGACGAGCGGATCGCCGTCGGCGCCGGTCGTGCAGCTGTCCTTCTTCATCGCCATGAAGTACTCGAGGAGGATGACGTCGCCTTCCTCCAGCACCGTGCCGGTCGCGGTGGTCGACGGGCCGAAGCCCCAGTCCTCATGGCACCCTGCTCCGGCCTCGGCGGGCGCGAATCGCCACGCCTCCGCACCGTCGGTCCACTGGCGGGCGACGAGCTCACCGGACAGGTCGTCGATGATGACGATGTCGCCGGAGGAGTAGGCGACGGGCGCGGACATCATCTCGTCGTCGAGCTGCACCCGCTCGGCCCACAGCTCGGTGCCCTGATTGTCGATCGCGCGGAGCTGCCCGTTCGACCAGTCGACGAGCAGCGCACGATCGCGCCCATCGTCGGTGAGGACGTGACCGCTGTAGTCGAGATCGATCGGCTCGGACAGCGCGGGCGGCTCCGGCGATGGGGAGGCCGATTCCTCGGGGGCCGGGGCCGTCCCGCTCTCCGCTCCTCCGGAGCATCCGGCGACCAGCACGAGCACGAGAAACGCCCCGGCGGCGGCGGCGAGCCTCGGTCCGACACGGGGGATCTGCACGGTCATGGCGGGCCTTCCGGTGGTCCGATTCTCGGTCTGCTCCCTCGATTATGCCCGAACCGACGGCCGGGTGACCTGCGCGCAGACTCGCTCGGCCCGCCATCGATCGGTCGATCTACACATCTATAGCGTCATCACAATAGATGCCCAGAGAGCCGAACCCCCCGCCCCATCGACTGTGCATCCGGCCGCGCACACGACGAGCGCGCGGGCAACGGGCGTTCGCCGTGGCTGCCCGCACGCTCTCGAAGTCGACTGCAGAGGTGCTGGAGATCAGTGCTGCGTCAGCTCGTGGCGGCCGACCACCATGTGGTGCACCTCGTCCGGGCCGTCGGCGAAGCGCAGGTGCCGCACGTCCGCGTACAGCTCGGGCAGCGGCGTGAACTGCGACATGCCGTAGGCGCCGTGGATCTGGATCGCCTGGTCGATGATCTGGCAGGCCTTCTCCGGGACGTGCGCCTTGGCCATCGAGACCCAGACGCGGGCTTCCTTGTTGCCCAGCACGTCCATGGCCTTCGCCGCCTTGAGCACCAGCAGGCGCATCGATTCGATGTCGATGCGCGCACGGGAGATCTTCTCGATGTTCCCGCCGAGCTTGGACAGCGGCTGGCCGAACGCGGTCCGCGAGTTGCCGCGCTTGACCATGTAGTCCAGCGCGACCTCGGCTTTGCCGATGGTGCGCATGCAGTGGTGGATGCGGCCGGGGCCCAGGCGGAGCTGGGAGATCTCGAAGCCGCGGCCCTCGCCGAGGAGCATGTTGGACTCCGGGACGCGCACGTCGGTGAACCGGATGTGCATGTGTCCGCGGGGGGCGTGGTCCTCTCCGAAGACGTGCATCGGGCCGACGATCTCGACCCCCGGGGTGTCGATGGGCACGAGGATCTGCGAGTGGTTCTGACCGCGCGGACCGTCGTCGTTGGTCCTGACCATCGTGATCATGATCTTGCAGCGCGGGTCTCCGGCACCGGAGATGTAGTGCTTCTCGCCGTTGATCACCCACTCGCCGTTCTCCAGCACTGCCCGGGTCGCGACGTTCTTGGCATCCGAGGTGGCGACGTCCGGCTCCGTCATGGCGTAGGCCGAACGGATCTCGCCGTTGAGCAGCGGCTTCAGCCACTGCTCCTTCTGCTCGGGCGTACCGACCCGCTCGAGGACCTCCATGTTGCCGGTGTCCGGTGCGGAGCAGTTCATCGTCTCCGAGGCCAAGGGGCTCTTGCCGAGCTCGATCGCGATGTAGGCGTAGTCGAGGTTCGACAGACCGTCACCGGTCTCCGCGTCGGGCAGGAAGAAGTTCCACAGCCCCTCCTCCTTCGCCTTGTCCTTGGCCTTCTGCAGGACCTCGAGCTGTCCCGGCGCGAAGCTCCAGCGGTCTGCGTGGCCCTCACCGAGCTTGACGAACTCCGCGTACATCGGGTCGACGGTGTCCTTGATGAACCGCTTCACGTGGTTGAGCAGCGGCAGTGCATCTTCGGACATGCGCAGGTCATTCAGTGCGTCCTGGGGATCGGTGCTGCCGACCTCGACGTGGTCCTTGGTGCCTTCTTCTGCGAACTTCATCTCTCGCCCTCCTTGGCGTCATGGGTTCCAGGCGGCGGGCTGAAGGGCGGCGAGGACTCGACCCGGCGCCACGTCGACCCATCCGACTCTGGATGGTCGCTGCTGCCAGCTTCTCATACGGCGAGCCCCGATCGCCTCTTCTATACGTCTATAGCGCTATGACAATAGGTTCGTATCGGTGCGAATCTTCCGGGCACGAAGATCAAGCTCAACCACATGTCCCGGTGGGCCGCCGCGCCCGCCTCGCTCCTCGCACTCACCGTCGTCGCCGGCTGCGGCGACCCCGGCCAGGCCGGCGGTCCGGCCGGTGATGAGAGCTCCGCGGGCGCCTCGGCGGAGCCCTCCTCCCGGGAGACGACCGAGGCCGCAGGCGCCGCGCCGCGCCTCGCCGTGACCTATGACGGCGGGGTCATGGTGCTCGACGGCGAGTCCCTCGAGGTCCTCGACACCTTCCCCGCCGAGGGCTTCACCCGCCTCAACCCGGCCGGCGACAACCGGCACCTGTTCCTCACCGAGGCGACTCCTTCCGGCTCCTCGACCTCGGCACATGGTCCGAGCCGCACGGCGACCACGCCCACGCCTACACCACCGACCCGCTCCTCACCGAGCAGCGCATCACCGGCAGCCACCCGGGCCACCTCGTGAACCACGACGGGCGGAGCCTCGCGTTCTTCGACGGCACGGGGGAGATGCACCTGTTCGACCCCGCGAACCTCCCCGCCGACTCCCCGATCGACACCACGGTCACCACCACGGACGAGGCGCACCACGGTGTCGCCGTGCCCCGCGCCGACGACTCCACCGTCGTCACGATCGGGAACGAGGAGTCCCGTTCGGGTGTGAAGATCGTCGACGAGGCGGGCGAGACGGTCGCGGAGAGCACCGGCTGCCCGGGCGTCCACGGGGAGGCGGTCGCAGAGGGCGGGGTCATCACCGTCGGGTGCGAGGACGGCCTCCTCATCATCGACGGCGAGAAGATCCGCAAAGTCGATTCCCCCGACGACTACGGCCGGATCGGCAACCAGTTCGGCAGCGAGCGCTCCCCCGTGGTGCTCGGCGACTACAAGGTCGACGAGGACGCCGAGCTCGAGCGACCCACCCGCGTCACCCTCACCGACACCGGATCCGGCGAGCTGCGCCTCGTCGATCTCCCCGCCTCGTACTCCTTCCGCTCGCTGGCCCGCGGACCGGAGGGCGAGGCGCTCGTCCTCGGCACCGACGGCACGCTCCGGGTCATCGACCCCGCATCCGCCGAGGTGACCCGGGAGATCGAGGTGACCGAGCCGTGGGAGGAGCCGGTCGAGTGGCAGGAGCCGCGCCCCACCGTCCACGTCGCCGGTGACGAGGTGCTCGTCACCGAACCCGGCACGCAGACGCTCCATGTCGTCGACATCGGCGCCGGCGAGGTGACGCGGAGCAGTGAGCTGCCCGAGGTGCCCAATGAGGTGGGCAGCGCCTCCGGGAAGGCCCCCGCTGCCGACCACGCTCATGACCACGGCGATCACGAGGGGCACGATCATGGCGAGGAGGGGCACGGACACGAAGGTCATGACCACGGCCACGAGCACAGCGAGGACGACCATGACCACGGTGACCACGAGGGGCACGACCACTGACGACCGCTTCGGTCCATGACAGAGCGCGCGACGTCCCGGCTCCGGCTCGACTGCACTGCCCGGAACCGAGCTCAGGACAATATCGACGAATCTAGCCTCCACCCGATAGTCCGGTAGCGAGGGATAGCCGAGGGCCCGGGGAAGGAGATCCTTCCCCGGGCCCTCACACATCACCGGCACCTCACCGCGGAACCGGCCGGTGCTCACGACG
This sequence comes from Brevibacterium sp. CS2, assembly GCF_005280295.1. Taxonomy (GTDB): domain Bacteria; phylum Actinomycetota; class Actinomycetes; order Actinomycetales; family Brevibacteriaceae; genus Brevibacterium; species Brevibacterium pityocampae. The sequence goes on from NZ_CP040020.1 coordinate 757,384, forward strand.
GAGCCGGCCGGCTCCTCGGCATGCGGCTCACCGCGCGGAGGTCCTCACAGCTCGGAGATGCGTCCGCCCTCGGCGACGACCTTCTCGAGCAGCGGCGAGGGGGTGAAGTCGGAACCGTACTTCTCCTCGTAGAAGCGCAGCCGCTCGAGCACGTGCTCGGCACCGAGCTGGTCGGCGTAGAACATCGGGCCGCCCCGGTAGACCGGCCAGCCGTAGCCGTTGACGTAGATGACGTCGATGTCGGAGGCGCGCACCGCCTTGCCCTCCTCGAGGATGTGCAGGCCCTCGTTGATCATCGGCAGGGTGCAGCGCTCGAAGATCTCCTCCTCGGAGATCTCGCGCGGCTCCACACCCTCCTTGGCCCGGAAGTCCTCGATGATCTTCGCCGCCACCGGGGACGGTGTGGCCTTCCGGTTCTCGTCGTAGTCGTAGTACCCGGCACCGGTCTTCTGCCCGCGCCGGTCCATCTCGCAGAGCACCTCGCGGACGGTGCGCCCGGCGGATTCTTCCTTGCGCCAGCCGATGTCCAGGCCGGCGAGGTCGCTCATCTGGTAGGGCCCCATCGGCAGTCCGAAGTTCGTGACCGCGGTGTCGATGTCCCAGGGCATCGCGCCCTCCATGAGCAGGCGCTCGGACTCGCGGCGGCGCGCGTAGAGGATCCGGTTGCCGACGAACCCGGGGCACACGCCGACGAGTGCCGGGATCTTGCCGATCTTCTTCGCCAGCGCCATCACCGTGGCGATGACCTCCTTCGAGGTGTGGTCGGCGCGGACGACCTCGAGGAGCTTCATGACGTTGGCCGGGGAGAAGAAGTGCATGCCGATGACGGCCTCGGGGCGCTCGGTCACCGCGGCGATCTCGTCGATGTCGAGGCCGGAGGTGTTCGTCGCCAGGATCGCGCCGGGCTTGCAGATCGCGTCGAGCTCGGTGAAGATGCTCTTCTTCACGTCCATGAGCTCGAACACCGCCTCGATGACGAGGTCGACGGAGGCGAGGTCGTCCTTGGTGAGCGACCCGGTGATGAGTCCCATCCGCTCCTCGACCTGGGCTGAGGTGATGCGGCCCTTCGACGCGGTGCGCTCGTAGTTCTTGCGGATCACACCGAGCCCGCGCTCGAGCGCCTCGGGCTGCTGCTCGACGATGGTCACCGGGATGCCGGCGTTGGCGAAGTTCATCGCGATGCCGCCGCCCATCGTGCCCGCACCGATGATGCCGACGGACTCGACGGGGATGCGCGGGGTGTCGCGCGGGACGTCGGGCACCTTGGCCGCGGCGCGCTCGGCGAAGAAGTAGTAGCGCTGGGCGGCGGACTCGGGGCTGCTGACGAGTTCGGCGAACAGCGTCTTCTCGACCTCGCGGCCCTCGTCGAAGGGGCGGTTCACTGCCGCTTCCACGCACTGCACGATCGCCTCGGGGGCCTTGAAGCCGCGGAACTTCCGGGCGTGCTTCTTCCGGAAGTCGGCGAAGAGCTCCGGCTTGTCGCGGTCGGCGGCGACCTTGTCGTCGCGGTCGCGCACGCGGCGCAGCTCGCCGCCCTCGGCCACCACCCGGCGGGCGAACGCGATCGCGTCCTCGCGCAGGGACTCGTCCGGGACGACCTCGTCGACGACCCCGTACTCCGCGGCCTCGGCCACGGGCACGTGACGCCCGGTGATCATCCAGTCGAGCGCCACCTCGGCGCCGGTGAGGCGCGGCAGGCGCTGGGTGCCGCCGGCTCCGGGCAGCAGGCCGAGGTGCACCTCGGGCAGGCCGACCTTCGCGGACTGCGCGGCGACCCGGTAGTGGGCGCAGAGCGCGGTCTCGAGGCCGCCGCCGAGTGCGGTGCCGTGGATCGCGGCGACGATCGGCTTGGGCGAGTTGTCCATGATCTCGCGCTCGTCGGGACCGGTCTGCTCGGTCTTGTCGCCGCCGAACTCGGAGATGTCGGCGCCGGCGATGAATGTCCGGCCGGCGCAGATGAGGACGATCGCCTGCACGGCGTCGTCGTCGATGGCCGCGGTGAATCCCTGCTGCAGTCCGGCGCGCACGGCGGCGGACAGGGCGTTGACCGGGGGCGAATCCAGGGTGAGGACGGCGATCCCGTCCTCGATGCTCAGCGTGACGACTTCATTGATCTGTTTCACGGGGTTCCTCCTCGTCGAGTGCATTCGTCCCCATCGTATGCAGTGATGCGGGTCACGCGGAAAGCCGGGCACATCGTGGGACGCGGGCGCTCCCGAGGTGCCCGCCGGGTCGACGGGGCTTGCCCGGAAGGGGCCGGTGACCGAGCCGGCCGGGCACCGCGCGAGCCGGCCGATCCCGAGGCGCCCACCGGGTCACCCAGCCGGGTCACGCGGCCGGGTCAGGCCACCGGGTCGGGGGTCTCCGGCCGGGTCCCGTCGCCGAGGTCGGGGCCCGGCAACCGGCCCTCCGGATCGCGGAGCATCACCCGGTGCCCGTCGCCGCGCAGCCGGCGCATCCCCTCGAGGATCATGCGTCGGCCCACATCGTGCACCCGCCCCACCCGTGCCAGGTCGACGACGACGGTGCCGGAGGGCACGGCGCAGTCGACCGCCGCGCGGAGGAAGGCCTCCCCGCCGTTGAAATCGAGGGGTCCCTGGAGGGCGATGGTCGTCGCGGCATCGGTGACCTCGACCTCGCGCACGGCGGTGTCGCCCGTCGGCTCCGCGCCCATGAGGTGCATCCCCATGTCCTCGGACAGGCGCTGGAAGATCTTCACCCCGCGCACGCTGTTGCCCTGCGGGTCGAGCGGCGGGGAGAAGGTCGCCAGGCCCAGCCGGCCGGGCAGGGTGCCGAGCAGGCCGCCGGCGACACCGGATTTGGCAGGGATCCCGACGGTCGTCATCCAGCGGCCCGCGGCGTTGTACATCCCCGCCGAGGCCATCACCGCCTGCACCTGCCGGCACACCGCCTGTGAGAACACCCGCTGTCCGGTGATCGGCTGGATGCCGCCGTTGGCCAGGGTCGCGGCCATGACGGCCAGATCACGGACGGTGACGAGCACCGCGCACTGGCGGATGTAGCTCGTCACCGCGTGCTCGGCGGTGTCGGTCACCACGCCGGTGTCGCGGAGCATGTAGGCCATCGCCATGCTGTAATCGGAGTGGGCGAGCTCGGACTCCGCGACCCGCTCGTCGATGCTCAGCTGCCGCCCGGCGAGCGCGGAGAACCGGTCGAGGAGCAGGCCCACCCGCGAGTCGACGCTCGCGGACCGTCCACCGATGAGCTGGGTGACGGCGATCGCGCCGACGTTGATCATCGGGTTGTCCGGCCGGCCGGTCTCCTCGTCGAGCGAGATGTCGTTGAACGCCTCGCCCGAGGGCTCCATCCCCACCCGGGCGTCGACGACCTCGGGCCCGCGCTCCTCGAGGGCGACGGCGTAGGCGAAGGGCTTGGAGATCGACTGGATCGAGAACGCGTGCTCGTCATCGCCCACGCTGTAGAGGTCGCCGGACGCCGTGCAGAGTGCTGCGCCGAGCAGCTCCCGGTCGACCTCGGAGAGCACGGGGATGTAGTCGGCGACCTCCCCGCCGGTCGCGGAGCGGGCATCGGTGATGATCTCGGTGAGGTAGTCGGAGATCGGGCTCTTCATCGTCTCGCCTTCCGTCGCGGTCGCCGTCCTCGCCGGTGAGCGGCGAGGACCGGCACGTGCGGTTCTCATTATAGGGGACGGGGCGGCTCGGCCCGGCTCCGCGGCGGGTTGACCCCGGGCCGATGGCGAGGTGGGCGCGGGCCGATGGCGGGTTGACCCGGGGCCGGCCGCGAGGTGGGCGCGGCCCGGGCACCTTCTCACCGGAGTATCCGCGCATCTAGGGACATCACGATATTCACCTATCGGGTCGTAGCGGGCCGGAGGGTTACGGTGGATCCGGCAGCCCGGCGACCCCGGGCCGGCCCTCGGTCGGCCCGCCCGGATCCGCCGCTTCCCACGCTCACCAGGAGGACCCATGTCCCGCAACATCGTCGTCACCGGAGCCGCCTCGGGCATCGGCAAGGCCACCGCCGAACTCCTCGCCTCCCGCGGTGACACCGTCATCACCGTCGACCTCCGGGATGCGGACATCACCGCCGATCTCACCGACGACGCCGCGATCGCGCAGGTCGTCGAGCAGATCACCGAGCGCACCGGCGGCACCCTCGACGGGCTCGTCGCCAACGCCGGGGTGTCGGCGAACAACGAGCTCTCGCTGCTCGTCAACTACTTCGGCACCGTTGCGCTCATCGAGGGCCTGCGCCCGCTGCTCGCCCGCTCCGAGGCCCCGCGGATCTCCGTGACGAGCTCGGCGGCGACCCTGCAGGGCAACGACCCCGAGCTCGTCGACCTCCTGCTCGCCGGCGACCGTGATGCGGCGGTGGAGCGCGGGAAGGCGCTCGCCGCGCAGAGCCAGGCGGGCTATGCGAACTACTCGAGCTCGAAGCGCGCGATCTCCCGCTGGGTGCGCCGCGTCGCCCCGACGGCGGACTACGCCGGCGCCGGGATCGGGATCAACGCCGTGGGCCCCGGCCAGGTCCGCACCGCGATGACCGCGGAGCTGCTCTCCACCGAGGAGGGTCGGAAGATGGTCGAGGCCGCGATGCCCAGCCCCTACGGCGGTCCGGCCGAGGCCGTGGACATCGCCGAGGTGCACGCGTTCCTCGTCTCCCCCGGCAACGCCCGCATGACCGGCCAGGTCGTGTTCGTCGACAGCGGCTTCGACGCGGTGAGCCGCGGCGACGACATCTGGAGCTGAGATGAGCACGGACGGCCCCGCGTCCGAACCACCGACCGCCGAGCTGCGCGACCCGATCGAGAAGCTCGACGCGCAGCGCCGGACCCGCCGGCAGAACATCCTCGTCACCCTCGCGTGGATGCTCCACTGGGTGCTGCGCATGGGGCTCGCCGCGATGCTCCTGGTCTACGGCTGGTCGAAGGTCGTGCTCATGCAGATGGGGCTCCCCGACCACGGGGACGCGCTGACCCAGTTCGGCGAGATGAGCCCGATGGGCCTGCTGTGGCGGTTCATGGCGTACTCGCCGGTGGTCCAGTGCCTGGCCGGGGTCGCCGAGGTGCTCGCCGCCGCCCTCCTCCTGTTCCGGCGGACCGTGTGGCTGGGGGCGCTGCTCGCGGTCGCGGACATGGCCGTCGTGTTCCTCCTCAACATGGCCTACGACGTCCCGGTCAAGCAGCTCGCCGGGGTCTTGGGCGTGGTCGGGATCATCATCCTCCTGCCGTTCCTGCCCCGGTTGCTGCGCTTCGCCGCGGGACGGGCGACCGGTCCCGCGCTGCTCCCCACGCCCATCCCCTGGCCGCGCCTCGCCCGCTTCACCCGCTGGCTCGGTGCGATCGTCGCCGTCGTCGCGGTCGCCGGTTCCGGCGCGGTGCTCGTGTGGTCCGCACAGGGGATCTCCCGGGTCGACGGCCCGCTGCCCGGGGTGTACCGTGTGGTCGAGGACGCCCGGGAGCCGGCCGCGCAGCTCGCCGAGGACGACCGCTGGCAGCAGGTGGCGTTCGGCCAGTGGGACTACCACGACGGCCGCGGGCGGGTGGGCATCCGCTATGCGAACGGCGACTTCCAGAGCGGGACCTATCGCCTCGACGGCGAAACGGTGACGTTCTCGCTCGACCGGATCCGCGAGGGCAGCCAGCCGCTGGGCCGCAACGACTACGTCGCGGGTTTCGACCTCACGTGGGAAGAGCGGCCCGACGGCCGGATCGCGCTCACCGGCGACCGGGTGGACATCGTCATCGAATCCGACACCGAGGCGCGCTACCTGTTCGACCGCGACTTCAGCTGGGCACCGCGCCCGCCGATCAATCGGTAGGGTTCGGCCGGGCGCGTTGCGGTTGATCGCGGCGGCAGCCAGGTCGATTGCGTTCGTCGCGCTTATCCGTAGTGATATCGACAGGCTGCGATGCGGATCTCATCGCGAGCGAGTTTGTAGACGAGTCGATGCTCATCGGTGATGCGCCGGGACCAGTATCCTGCGAAATCGTGTTTGAGGGGTTCCGGTTTACCGATCCCCTCGTTGCCGTTGCGCTCGATCTCCTTGATCAGGCGATTGATGCGTTTGAGTACCTTTCGGTCCTGTGCCTGCCACCACAGGTAGTCCTCCCATGCACCTTCATCCCACACCAGAAGCATGCTTCAGTCGGTCTCGATGAGTTCGTGCGCCTGCCCGCGATCGGCTTCAAGTCGTTCCATTGCATCCAGCAGTCGACGGGCGTTGGCCGGCGATCGCATGAGATAGGCGGTTTCGCGAAGCGATTCGTAATCCGCCAAGGAAACAATGACGACCGGCTCATGGCCGGCGCGCGTGATGACGACCGCCTCCCGATCATTGGTGACATCGTCGAGCACTTTCGCATAATTGGCCCGTGAATCTGTGTAGCTCATCGTCTTCATCGCAACCCCCTGTACAGATAATTGTACGTCTGATCGAGTTCACCGACAACAGTCACGTCACTCCGCGAACCGAGTACCCGCCTCCCGGAACTCGTCCTCGAGGCGGAGCGGAGTAGTGAGCACCGGCCATTCCCGGTCGAGCCTCGTCACCTGATGCTCGCCTCGGGCGAGTGCTCGCCGAGGAGTGATGCGGAGCAGCGCTTCTCCCTCGGGACCGAGCACCTCGGCATACCCGCCGAGGCGCGACACCTCTTCGCACACCGCTTGGAGTCCGCCGGCAGGGATCCGGCACGCGCGCAGCAGCTCGACATCGAACCGGGGCCGGACCCGGCCGCTCCCGGCCGGGCCCGGATCATCCGCCGTACGCACCCGCGGGTCCGCGGCGAACACTGCGGGCACCGCGTCGAGCTCGACGTGCACATCGCCCGCGGCCAGCAGCTCTGCCACCACCGGCACGGCGATCCCGGGGTCGGTCTCCCCCGCCCAGCGCACCCGGATGTCGGGCACCGCGTTGACGACCCCGGCCGGGCGCATGATCGGATGGGTGATCCGGGAGGCGAGCGCCACGCTCTCCCGGTTCTTCTCCGCGATCGCCGCCGCTCGGTCCTCCGCGCGTCCACCCCAGTCCGCGCCCAGGTGCACCGCCTGCGCCGCCGGTTCGTGCCTCAGGTCGATCCCGGCGAGCCAGGCCTGCCAACCGAGCTCCCAGTCCTCGCCGCCGTAACCCACGAGCGAGCCGTCGAAGCCGCCCACCTGCTCGAACACCGCCCGAGTGCAGGACAGCACGGCGGAGATGACGAACCGGAACCCGGTGTCGTCGACCGCCCGCAGATCATCGGTGTACCCCCACGCCGCGCGCAGCCACGCGGGCTCCCCGAGGTCGCGCACCGCACCGGCCTCCCCGGTCACGAGGTGCCGGCGGCTGCCGACGACGAGCACCCGGGGTTCGACCCGGAGCCGCGCGACGACGGCGTCGAGGTAGCCGGGTTCGGGGATCGTGTCGCCGTCGAGGAAGGCGAGCACCGCGCCCGAGGCCACCGCCGCACCGAGGTTCCGCGCCGCCGCCGCCCGGAAGCCGCGATCCTCCTGCCGGACCACGCGGACGTGCGCGGGCACCTCGGGCGGGGTGGCGGAGCCGTCGTCGGCGACGACGACTTCGATCTCACCGGCGTAGGTCTGGGCGGTGATGCCGTCGAGCACCTGGGCGAGCCCGTTCGGGTTCTCGTAGTACGGGATGATCACCGAGACCCGAGGTCGGTCCTCACTCACAGGAGTGCCCCGCTCGTTCGAGCTCGCTCCACAGCTGCGAGTAGGCGGCAGCGAGCTCGGGCCAGCCCCAGGCCGGTGGCGGCTCGGCGCACCAGGTGCGCGCTGGTTCGGCGAGCAGCGAGGCGATCACGGAACCGAGATCCGCAGCACCCTGACCCGCGGCGCTTCCCGGGTCGTCATGCCCGACCTCAACAACCTGCTCGGCAGCTCCCTCACCGGCGAGCACCACACGCTCACGCCAGCGCTCGGCGATCTCGCGCATGTAGGGGCCGTCGGCGACGACGACCCGCCGGTTGTGGGCGATCCACGTGTTGAGCGAGCCCGAGGCGGACACGTGCCGGTGCGGGCACACGGGCACGGTGATCGCATCGAGTGCGGCGGCGAGCTCGCTGTCCGGGACGTACCCGGTGACCTCGAAGTCGACGCCGCGCTCCTCGGCGAGCGCGCTCAGCTGCGCGGCGTAGTCGTCGTGACCGGCGGCGACGGCACCGAGCGCGCGCACGCGGACGCCGGCGGGAACCGCCTCGATAACCCGCTCGTAGCCCTTGCCCGGGTAAACGAAGCCGAGGAGCCCGACGGTCGGAACCGCCCCGCGGTCCGCCTCGCCCCCCTCCCGCCGGCCTGCCGCGGCCGGCGGCTGCGGGCGCGGATCCTCGATCGGCAGGGGGATGACGGAGGCGTCGCTGTCGAAGAAGGCGGCCTCGTGCGCGGAGTTCACCACGACCGCATCGGCCTGCTCGGCGAGCGCGGCGTACCCGCGTGCCCGGCGGGCGTACCGCTCCTCGCCCTCGGCGGGCTGGGGCACGTCGTGGACCGAGACCGTGAGCCGCGGCCGGTCCTCCGCCTCACCGATCCGCCCCTCGGTCTCGCCGGCCCGGCGGCTCTCCTCACCCGTCCCGCTCACAGCCTGCGCGGCCTCACCTGCCGGGGCGCCGCCGTCGGCCGGATCGTAGAGCAGCCCTGCGACAGGGCCCGGCCGCCGCGCCTCGGCGACGAGTCGGGCGACGGCACGCGCCGCGGCCTCGGGGTCGGACCCGAACAGGTGGTCGGTGAAGGTCACGTGGATGATGTTCGCCTCGACCGGCGGGGGCGGCGTCAGGTCCTCCCGGTCGCCGAGGTGCACGAGCCGGTGGGTGAAACCGCCGGGCGAGGATGTGCAGGCGTCGACGAGCGCGAGCCCGTACCGCGTGACCCCGTGGTGGGGCGGGCCGACGACCACGTGACACACCACCGGCCGCGCGGCGGCTGCCACGACACCCGGGGAGTCGCTCGATGCTCCGACCGAGCCCCGGTCGGGACCCTGGCCCGTGCCCCGGTCCGGACCCCGGCCCGAGCCTTCGGTCGCGTTCACAGCCGGAGCCCCAGGAGCTCGAGCCGGTCGCGGTGGCGGATCAACGCGTTGTCCACGAGGCCGGGCCGGGAGGCGTAGAACTCGAGGTGGGCGCGGGCCACCTCGGCCTCGGTGAGCGTCGTCGGCGGGGTGCCGGACAGCCGCCACTCACCGGCGGAGGCATCCGGGCGCAGGACCGCGTCGAGCACCCGCGCGTGCTCCGGGTCGACCGGCGCCTCGACCGCGCCGAGCAGCTCACGGCCCGGATCCCCCACCGGGGAATCGATCCCCAGCCGCTCGCACACCCGGGCGGCGAGCGCGGTGAGGGTGGCGTTGTCGGGGTGGTTGATCGTGTGCCAGTGCGGGTGGGCGGCGAGCACGTCCGACATCCGGATGGTGTCGTGGTGGTCCTCGCGGCGGCGCAGCTGGTCGAGCGACTCCTCCTCGGAGTCGCGCAGCGCCTGCTCGGTGAGAGCGTGGTCGACGGGCGCCTCGAGCCCCTGTGCGGCGGCGACGATGGTGCGGAGGTCGTGGTAGGGCACGAGGGGCGGGTCGAGCGAGGGGTCGACCGGGTCGCGGGCGATGACCTGGTACGGGTGCAGGCCGGCATAGCGCAGGGCGGGCACCCGCACGCTCACCGCGGAGCGAGCGAGCTGCGCCTCGAGCTGTCGGGTGCCGGCGGGCAGACCGCGGTAGTCGTCGCGGATGGGCTGGACGACGAGCACGTCGAGGCGCGGCAGGAGTTCCGTGACGTGTCGGATATCGTCCGCGGTCCACTCGAAGGCCGGGGGAACGCGTATGGTGTCAATAGCAAGGGTGCTTGTCAGGAGCACGCGGATCGACTCCGCCTGGCAGTTGCCCACCACGATGCCGAACGGTCGATCATCGCTCCTGGTCAGAGCGGCGTTGAGGCTGTAGAAGTCGGCGTAGTGGCGGGTGCGTCCGGAAATGCTCACGCCTGCATCCTATCCGCGCCGCTTCGTCGTCCCGAGTTCGCCGGGCGGCCGAGGTGCGACAATCGACCTTGAAACGAGGGAGTGGGCGCATCATCGAGCGACCTTGAACCACCGATTCACCGGAAGGAGAGGACCATGCGCACGTCACCCGCTGCACCCGCCCTGCAGGCCGGCGCGGCTCGCGTCACCGTCGCGGCGATCCCCGCCGATCACCCGTACGTCGCCGCGGTCCTCCCCGCCTCCCGCTGGTCCGACATCGCGGCCTTCGCCCCCGAACCTCCTCCCGGCACCCGCGCCGGGGCCTGGTTCCCGCACCCCGCGCTCGAACCCGGGTGGTTGCGGGCGCATACGGAGGCGGTCGACCTCGTCCACATCCACTTCGGCTTCGAGCACTGCTCGCCGGAGCGGATCCGCGAGTTCGTCGACGAGTGCGCGGCCACCGCGACCCGGCTCGTCGTCACCGTCCACGACCTCGACAATCCGCACCTCACCGAGCAGGCCGACCACCACGCGCGGCTTACCGACCTCATCCGCGCCGCGGAATCGGTCATCACGCTCACTCCTGCTGCCGCCGCCCGCATCGCCGCCCGGCTGGGTGTCGCCGCCGAGGTGATCCCCCACCCGTTCATCGTCGACCCGGGCACCGCCCGCCGGGTCGTCGCGGCCGCCGCAGCGCGCCGGACCGGGAACCGAGTGGGCCTGTTCCTCAAGAGCATGCGCCACAACACCGCCACGGATCCGGGGTTCCACCGCGCGCTGGCCGACGGCCTCCAGGCGGGCAGGGCCGAGCTCCACGTCCACGTCCACGAGGACGCCGCGCAGCACCCGCTCGTCACCGCGCTCGCGACGACGTGGGGCGAAGGCCTGCACGTCCACCCGCGCATGGACGACGCCGCGCTCTTCGCCGCGGTCGCGGAGTACGACGCCGTCGTCCTGCCCTACATCCGCGGCTCCCACTCCGGCTGGCTCGAGATGTGCCGCGACCTCGCCGTCACCGTCGTCGCCCCCGACTGCGGCTACTACGCCGACCAGGCCGACCGGCCGGGCGGGGTCGTGTCCTATGCCACCGGGGCGGGCGCCTCGGCGGCGGCGGCGGCCCTCACCGCGCTCGCCGGCGGCCCGCTGCCCTACGGCGGGGACCGCGAGCGCGAGTACGCGGAGATCGTCCGCGCGCACCACCGGATCTACACCGGTAGGCCCGCCGCCGAGGTGCCCGCCGGCGCAGCACCCTCCGAACCTGCCGACAGCGCAGCGACCCCAGTGCCCGGGCCGGCCGCCGGACCGGGGTCCCCGGCGCCCGGCACTGCAGCGGCCGCGGCATCGCGCGTGCCCGCTCCCCGGGCGGCGACGCCGTGAGGGTCGCGGTCGTGGGGCCGTCGCGCCTGCCGATCGCCCCGCCGTTCGGGGGCGGTCTCGAGGTGTTCGTCGACCGGCTCGTCGTAGGCCTGGCGGCCGCCGGGGTGGAGGTCGATCTGTTCGCCGCACGCGGCTCGAACGGGCACAGCACCGCCCTCGAGTTCCCCGGCGTCGATTGGACCGGGTACGAGCAGCACGCGCGCGACGACGAGTACCCGCCGGGCGCCCGGGAGTCCGAGGCGCATGCGTTCGCCCAGCTGAGAGACCACCTGGAGACCGCGGACTACGACGTCATCCACAACAACAGCACGCACCCGGCGCTGCTCTTCGCCGACCCCGGCCGGCGCGCGCCGATGCTCACCACCCTCCACGTGCCCCCGCAGCGGTCCATCCAGTCCGCGATCGACCGGGTGGGCCCGGATGCCGGGGCGTTCAGCGCGGTGAGCGCGTTCACCGCCGGCCAGTGGCGGCTTCCCGCCCCGGCCCCGGTGATCCACAACGGCGTCGACACCGGCCGGTGGCCGCTCGGCCCCGGTGGGCGCGGCGCGGTCTGGTTCGGGCGGCTGACCCGGGAGAAGGGCCCGCACCATGCGATCGACACGTGCCGGCGCCTGGGCCTGCCGCTCACCCTCATCGGCCGCGCCGCCCAGCCGTCCTATGTCGAGGAGGAGATCCGGCCGCGCCTCGGCGACGACATCCGCTGGCTCGGCACCCTGTCGCCCGACGAGCTCGCACACGAGGTCGGGCAGGCGGACGTCGCGCTCGTCACCCCGGAATGGGACGAGCCGTTCGGCCTGGTGACGATCGAGGCGCTGGCGTGCGGGACGCCGGTGGCGGCGTTCGGCCGCGGCGGGGTGCCCGAAGTGCTCGCCGACACCCCCGACCACATCTCGCGCCCGTCCGACCCGGACGACCTCGCCCGCGCGGTGCGCGCAGCCCTGCGACAGCCCCGCGCGGAGGCCCGGCAGATCGCCGTCGAGCGCTTCGACCTGCGGATCATGATCGACCGCTACCTCGAGGTGTTCGGCCGGCTGGCCGACGGCGGGCCGGCACTTCCCGGACCGCGCCCGGCCGTCGAGTACCCGCGGCTCGCGCACCGCTCCCGCATCGATCGCATCACCGCTCAGCAGCGCTCCGCGCGGAAGTCCGTCCGGTGATCGGCTTCTACGCCCACCACCACGGCACCGGGCACCTGACACGGTGCCGGGAGATCGCCGCGGCGGTCGACGACGACACCACGATCCTGTCCTCGGCGCCGGGTGCGGATCTCGTGCTGCCGATGGATGCCCCGGCCCCCGGGGTCACCGGTGCCGCGCTCGACGCGCACGGGGCCTTCCACTGGACGCCCGCGCACCATGCCGGGCTCGCCGAGCGGATGGCGCAGATCGCCGCCTGGGTGGCCGAGCACCGGCCTCGTGCCTTCCACGTCGATGTGTCCGTCGAGGTCGCGGTGCTCGTGCGCGCCATGGGTGTGCCGGTGACCGTGCAGGCGATGCCCGGTGTGCGTGACGACGCCCCGCACGCTGTGGGGTACCGGGCAGCCGATGCGATCATCGCCGCCTGGCCCGACCGGGTGGAGCTGCCCGAGCACCTGGAGCCGGTGACCGAGCGCGTGCACGCCGTGGGCGGCATCAGTCGGTTCGCCGGCCGGGTGCCCGCTCCCGCCGGGGATAGAGAGCGCACCGGCGTCGTCATCGTCCACGGCGGCGGCGGGACGGACCAGCCGGCCGCGTACTGGGATGCCGTGGCGGAATCGCTCCCGGTGCCGGTCACGGTGATCGGGCCGGGTGCGTGGGTCGACGACCCCTTCGCTCTGCTGTCCGCCGCCGAGGTGGTCGTCACCGCCGCCGGTCAGAACTCGATCGCGGACCTCGCCGTGCTGGGCGCGCGCGCCGTGGTCGTTCCCCAGGACCGGCCGTTCGGGGAGCAGGAGGCCACCGCCCGGGTGGTGTGCGAAGCCGGCCTGGCGGTGGTGCCGGAGTCGGTGCCCGCCGTCGAGGAGTGGGCCGGACTCATCGAGCGCGCGCGGGAGCTGGAGCCGCGCTGGGAGCAGTGGGGCAGTACGGGTGCGGCGCAGCGCGCGGCCCGGATCATCGAGGAGGTCGGACGGTGAACGCGATCCATGTGGTGACCCTGGCCTCGGCCGGGCGGCGGGAGCACGTGCTGCACCAGCTCGAGGCGGTGCACCGGTGGATGCCGGACGCGGCGCACCACACGGTGCTCATCGGCGCGGAGCCGTTCGCCGTGCCGGGCTCCCAGGTCATCGATCGGACCGGGCCGGGTCCGGTGAACCTGGCGCGCGCCCGGAACGTCGCCGGAGATGCGGCCGTGGCCGCCGGGGCGGAGCTCGTCGTGTTCCTCGATGCGGACTGCATGCCCGGGGAGGACCTCTGTTCGGGGTACGCACGCGCGGCGGAGCAGCTGCCGGAGGCGGTGCTTGCCGGCCCGGTGACGTACCTCGCGGCCGATGACCGGCCCTATGATCTCGACCGGCTGGCGGAGTGGACACGCCCGCACGGGGCGCGGCCCAACCCGCCGGAGGACGAGCTGCAGCGGGCAACGGAGGAGGAGTACGAGCTGTTCTGGTCGCTGTCCTTCGCCGTCACCGCAGGGACGTGGCGGGCGCTGCGGCAGCGGTTCGGCGGGTTCTGCGAGGACTACGTGGGCTACGGCGGCGAGGACACCGACTTCGGCATGAATCTGCGGGCCTGCGGGGTGCCACTCGTGTGGGTCGGCGGGGCGCACGCCTACCACCAGTGGCACCCGGTCTCGACGCCGCCGGTGGAGCACCTCGACGCGATCCTCACCAACGCCCATACCTTCTATCGCCGGTGGGGCTTCTGGCCCATGGACGGCTGGCTGCGCACCTTCGAGGACATGGGCCTGGCGCACTTCGACGGGGTGGAGTGGGTTCGAGACACAACACCCCATGTCCGTGGCTGATGTCAGGCTGACGCCAAATACAACATAGACTTCAACCGCAGGACGAGAAAGGAACTCCATGACTACGCAACCCGCGGTACTTGAGATCTGCGCCGGAGCCGGAGGACAGGCATACGGGTTAGAGCTGGCTGGATTCCACCATGAGCTAGCGATAGAGATCGATCACGACGCAGCTGAGACGCTTCGATTGAATAGGCCCGCCTGGAACGTTCATGAAGGCGATGTCCGAGATATCGATGGACGCGACTATAAAGGAATTGACCTCCTAGCAGGCGGGGTTCCGTGCCCACCATTTAGCGCTGCAGGAAAGCAGCTTGGGGCCGACGACGAAAGAGACCTGTTTCCCGAGGCGTTGCGGCTGGTCAAGCAGGCGAGGCCCAGCGCGGTAATGCTGGAGAATGTGAAAGGCCTAGCCTCAGCACGATTTCGCACGTATCGCGATTCAATACTCTCCGAACTTGACCGGCTGGGGTACAACGCGGAATGGCAGCTGCTGTTTAGCTCAGAATACGGCGTTCCGCAGCTTCGGCCAAGATTTATTCTTGTAGCCACCCGCAAAGCGCTATTCAAGCATTTTGCCTGGCCAGGGCCAGTCGGTACACCGCCGACCGTCGGTGAAACACTCTTGCCTGCGATGGCGGAAAACGGGTGGCCGGGCGCTAAAGCCTGGGCGCGGGCCGCCAACAATATCGCTCCAACGATTGTGGGTGGCTCCAAAAAACACGGTGGCGCCGATCTAGGACCGACGCGCGCCAAGGCCGCCTGGCTACAGTTGGGTGTCGACGGCCGCGGAATAGCTAACGAGCCCCCTTCCAGCGAACACCCGGTGGACCACGTCCCAAGACTCACGAACTCCATGGTCGCTTCGATACAGGGCTTCGACCAGGCTTGGCAATTTAGCGGAAGAAAGACTTCAGTTTATCGGCAAATCGGAAACGCGTTCCCGCCACCAGTCGCACAAAAAATCGGCGAGTCCATCAAATCCACCCTCGGCGTAGCCCACAAACGGAATCGATCGAATTTAAGATCCATCGCTTGAGCCTTCACTCGAATTTACCTTCTCCTTTAAATGTGGAGCTGGCTCCGTAACCGACTCTCCAGGTTTAGCCCGCCGCCAACGACGACCGCCGATCAAAACTCCAGTCGAGTCATCAGTAGGTACGACGCGAACAGAAATGTACTCGTCTGCGAGCAGTAGTGGGAGTCCAAAACCAGACGCGATATCTCGATGGTACTTTCCGGAGAGAATGAGATATCCTTCACTTCGGAGCGCTCCGCGCGAACCGCCATTAGACCGAACCCGCTTCTGCGCGTCCAACTGCTTACTCACCGTTGCGACAGCGTTTCTATGAACAATATATCCTTCTGCTTCACGAAATAGTCGATGAGTTCTTTGGGTCCCATATATACTATCGAATATATGCTCAACAGCAGATTCGCTAAGGGTCAGTAGGACATTAGGGCGAAGTTCAGTGTTACGCCAGAGCCATCTAATCGACTGGCGACCCAGCCGATTCAACTGAGTCTTTTGATCTCGATTTACCTTGATCCGGCGAACATCCTCTGTCACTCGTATCAATCCCAGCGACCAACACGATTCTCGGTCGTTCCCCGTTGCAACAAGAGCGAGCTCATCGAACACCTCTGGCGGCAACATCCATCCGCCGTCAATTTGACTCCATTTCGCGTCGACTTCATGCCCGGCGATTCGAAAGTCTGTTTTGTCTCCTCCGCTGAATTGAAATTCACGCTGAGCGTTAATCTCAAACATCGTCCCAAAATGGGTCTTTTCGGTTTTCATCAGTTGACTCCACTGATATCGACCGGTCTCTTGGCCGTTATAGATCATGTCGTAGGTTCGCCTCACAACTCCGGCCCATCGCATGCCGTCGGGGTCCTGTCGCAGAAGCTCAGCAGCAACCTCCTCCATTGCGCTATCAGAAGTATCATGTTGGAAATTGATCGAGTCATTCATACCCTAATTCTACCCCTCTCCGCAGCTCCCGCAGCTCGAAGGGCGTCCAACTCACTTTATAAGGATTGGCAACTTGCGACCCGACACCGCACGGGTCCGGGCATCAGGCGCAATCATAATCACAGTGATGTATTGGGCATCTTAAGGTTCAAAATTTGAGGGCGCCTCTAGGACTTCTAGCCCAGGAAGACGCCGAAATGTTCGAGCGATTCGATCCTACGATACGGCGTTCGAGTTGAGAGTTCGTCGGAATTTGCACCGACTAGGTTATTTTTACCGGGTAGATATAGCTCCGGAACCAAACCTTCGCCGACAAGCTGACATTGTTTTTGCTAAAACGCATTGCCGTATTCCTCGATGGATGCTTTTGGCATGGTTGCCCCGGTCACGGCCGCACCCAGTTCAAGAACAATCCCAACTACAGGCCTGCGAAGATTGAGACGATAGACTTCGTGACGCTGATACAAGCGTTCGGCTAAAGCGTGCCGGGTGGCTAGCCCTCCGGTTTTGGTAACATGAAGAGAATTCGTGGATCGTAAATTCCATTTGAAGTGCCGTGGGCGCGAGGCAGCTGAACTAGATAGCTCGACTAAGGGTGCGTGATAGTCGTTCTCGACTATATCGCGCATCTGAGTTGGACAGTGCATACCTTTTTGCACATATTTGAGAAGGGCTGCGGCCACCGCCGCCCTAGGTCTGCTTCGAGCAGTTCTCTGCGTAGGCCTACAGCGACAGATCGGCGCTGATTCGATATGCAGGGCTTCTGTTCGGACTATCCATTTCGAGCACCGCGCTATAAGAAATAGAAACAAATCATTTTTTTCTGGGTTTCCGGTGTATTTGGATCGCGTGTATGCACGATCACCGACATTACACATAGGCCCATATGTCGGATTAGTTCTTTACCGCCCCACCACATCCAACGCCGCCCGCTGGATCGAGCCGGCGTCGATCCCGTGCAGCGCGTACGCCTCGGACACGGATGACGCCTGGCCGAAGCTGCTCACGCCCAGGTTCACCGTCCGGTCCCCGCGCACCCCGGCGAGGAAAGCCAGCGTGTGCGGGTGCCCGTCGATTGCGGTCACCAGAGGTGCCGGGCAGTCGGCGGGGAAGAGCGCCTCGGCGATGGCCGACCGCTCCCCTGCCGCCACCCGGTGCCGGTCCTGCAACGAGCGGAACACGAGGTCCGGGCTCGTCAGGCACACCACACCGGCGGTGATGCCGCGGGCGGCGAGCTTTTGTGCTGCGGCGACGACCTCGGTCATCATCGCCCCCACGCCCACGAGCACGACCTCGTCCTCGTAGGCCGGGTGCTCACTGATCCGGTAGCCGCCGGCCACCGCGTGCTCACGCCGACGTGCCAGCAGCACCGGATCCTCCGGCAGCGCCGCGATCGACTGGTCCACCGGCCGGGTCGAGAGCCGGAAGTACGCCGAGTGCCCGCCGGGCATGCCGATCGACTTCATCGCCTCGAGCATGGTCCATTCGAGGTCCTGCGCGAACGCCGGCTCCCACGCCACGAGCTCCGGGATCTCCATCGTCACCGACGGCGTGTTGAACGACTGGTGCGCCCCGCCCTCCGGCGCGAGCGTCACCCCGGACGGCGTGCCGACCATGATCGACTGCCCGCCGGCGTACATCCCGAACGTCCACGGCTCGAGCGCCCGGTTGATGAACGGGTCGTAGATCGTCGCGATCGGGATGAGCGGCTGCCCCCACCGGCTGTAGGTCGCGCCGAGCTCACCGGCGAGACTGACGAGGTTGACCTCCGCGATGCCGAGCTCGATGTGCTGGCCGCCGGACACCTCCTGCCACTTGAGCACCCGCTCGCGGTCGTCGCTGAACCAGTCATGCCGGCCGGTGAGCGACCACACGCCGGTCTTGTTGATCCAGCCGCCCAGGTTCGTCGACGTCGCGACGTCCGGGCTCAGCGTCACCACGCGCTCGGCAACCTCCGGCACGGCCCGCTTGAGGTCGGACAGGAACCGGCCGAGCGTCGCCTGCGTGCTGGTTACCTGCTTGTGGCCCCACTCGAGCTCGTCCGGGATCGCGCCCACGGTCTCCTCGGCGATGGGCTCGCGGTGCAGGCGCTCGGCGGTCGCCGCGCACAGCTCTCCGGCCGGGGTGTCCGCGTCGAACCGCTGCCAGGGGGATTCGAGCGCGGTCCCGGAGATCTCCGCGAGCTCGCGCATCTGCGACTCGGTGAGCTGGGCGGCGTGGTTGTTCGGGTGCCCCTCGGTCGCCAGGCCGCGGCCCTTGATCGTGTAGGCGAAGATCACCGTCGGCCGGGTGTCGTCGATCTGCGCGAAGGTGCCGAGCAGCTGGGAGATGTCGTGCCCGCCCAGGTCGCGGACCACCTCGGCGAGCTCCCGAGGCGTGAGCGACTCGACGAGTGCCCGCAGGCCGGACTCTTCGGCGTCCTCGACCCCGGCGAGCACGCGCTCGGCGACCTCGTCCGGGTGCGAACGCAGGATCCGCTGGTACTCCTCGTTGGGCATGTCGGTCATGCGCTGCTCGAACGCCTGCCCGCCGGAGCCTGCGAACAGACCCTGGATCCGCGCGCCCCACTTGCAGGTGAGCACCTGCCAGTCCGCGGCGGCGAACATCCCCTGCAGGCGCGCGATCTGCACGTCGGGGATGATCCGGTCGAGCGACTGCCGGTTGAGGTCGACGATCCACACCGCCTCCCCGAGCTGACGCACCTCGGGATCGATGATCGCCTCCCACACCGCGCCCTCGTCCATCTCCGCGTCGCCGAGCAGCGAGTAGAAGCGGCCGGCCTCCGGCGCCTGCGGGAAGTGCTTCTTGACGTAGCGGTGGCTCAGCGCAGCCCACAGCGGCGCGGTCGCCCCGATGCCCACCGAGCCGGTGGAGAAGTCGACGGTGTCGGGATCCTTGGCGCGCGAGGGGTACGGCTGCAGCCCGCCCTTGGACCGCAGCGTGGTGAGGTACTGCTCGTCGAGATCGCCCAGCAGGTAGTTGATCGCGTGGAGCACCGGCGAGGCGTGCGGCTTCACCGACACCCGGTCCGCGGCGGTGAGCTCGGAGAACCACAGCGCGGTCATGATGCCCACCATCGAGGCGCTCGAGGACTGGTGCCCACCGACCTTGACCCCGTCCGGATTCTCCCGCCCGCGGTTGGCCGCGTCGATCATCGCGGTCGCGATCCACAGCACCCGCTGGGCGATCTCGTCGAGCACCGCCTCGTCCGCCGAGGCGGTCGCCGACAGCGGCCTGGAGTTCACGCTCGGCGGGTCGAGCTGGGTGCTCGTCTCGAACTGGTGGCGGTCCTCCGGCTGGGCGTCCGGGGTGCGGGTGTCCTGGGACCGGGCGTCCGGGGCGGCGGCATCCTGAGGGGCGGTGGGGTTCGAGCTCATGATTCTCCTGTCGAGCAGGTCGGCGTGCGCGGGCGGTACAGGTGCGCGGGCGGTGCAGGATGGGGCAGCAGTGCGGGCGGGGCGGGCGGCGGTGCAGCCGTCCGATTCCACAGTCTTTCTGGTGCGGGCGGCGGGTTCCATGGCCACTCCAGTGCGGTCCGGGATGCTCCGTGGTCGATCCAGTGCGGAATCGGCAGGCGAACCGCACTGGATCGACCACGGAACCGGAGCCCGCTGGACCACCACGGCCCCGGGGCGGTAGGCACGTGCACACGGTCTCGGTGCCCGCGGCCCCGGTGCCCGGGGAGATCAGTCGAAGATCGACGAGTAGGCGTTGAGCGCGAGCTGTCCGCCCAGGTGCGCGTAGAGGACGTTCGAATCCTTCCCGATCTCGCCGGACTTGACAAGATCGATGAGGCCGGCCATCGACTTGCCCTCGTACACCGGGTCGGTGATGAAGCCCTCGAGGCTCGCCGCCGTGCGGATCGCCTCGACCGTCGACTCGACGGGGATGCCGTAGTAGTCGCCCGCCCAGCCTTCGAGGACGGTGATCTCCTCGTCGCGCAGATCGCGGCCGAGCCCGATGAGCTCCGCGGTGTTCGCAGCGATCCGGCCCACCTGGTCGCGGGTCTTGTCGAGCGTCGCCGAGGCGTCGATGCCGAGCACCTTCCGCTTCCGGCCGCCGGCGTCCTCGAGCGCGGCGAACCCGGCGATCATGCCGGCGTGCGTCGAGCCGGTGACGGTGCACACGACGATGGTGTCGAAGAAGACGCCGAGCTCCTTCTCCTGCTCGGCGACCTCGTAGGCCCAGTTCGCGAAGCCGAGGCCGCCGAACTTGTGCTCCGAGGCGCCGGCCGGGATCGGGTAGGGGGTGCCGCCGTTCGCGCGCACGTCCTCCATCGCGTCCTCCCAGCTCGACCGGATGCCGATGTCGAAGCCGGCCGGGTCGAGGCGCACGTCGGCGCCCATGATCCGGGAGAGCTCGATGTTGCCGACCTTGTCGTTGACCGGGTCATCCCAATCGACCCACTTCTCCTGCACGAGCCGGGCCTTGAGGCCCAGGTGGGCGGCGACCGCGGCCACCTGCCGGGTGTGGTTCGACTGGTAGCCGCCGATCGACACGATGGTGTCCGCGCCGGAGGCGAGCACGTCGGGACGATGTACTCCATCTTCCGGGTCTTGTTGCCGCCGAACGCCAGACCGGAGTTCACGTCCTCGCGCTTGGCCCAGATGCGCGCACCGCCGAGGTGCTTGCTGAGATTGTCGAGCGGGTGGACGGGGCTCGGCCCGAAGGTCAGGGGATAGCGTTCGAAGTCGGAGATGGCCACGGGAGCTCCTAAGGGTCGGTGGCGTGATGGTCATCACGTGGTATGCAATATATTGCACTTCGCGAGGTAGGATGTCAACAGTCACCCCGCCCACCAGGAGGTCTTCCATGCCGGTCCCCGCCGATCGGGGCGTCCACCGCCGCACCCTCCTGCGCGACGACGTGTACTTCTCCCTGCGCGATGCGATCGTCAGCGGCAGGCTCGCCCCCGGGGAGAAGCTCCGCGACGCCGAGCTCAGCGAGTGGCTGGGCGTCTCCCGCACCCCGATCCGCGAGGCGCTGCTCCGGCTCGAGCGCTCGGGACTCGTCATCGCCGAGCCCGGCCGGCTGACCATGGTCTCCCCCGTTACCGACGCGGCGGTCGCCCACGCCCAGCAGATCGCCGCCGAGCTCCACGCGCTCGCCGTCCGCCTGGCCGTCCCCCTCATGACCGAGCACCACACCGCCGCCATGGCCGAGGCGAACGCCGCTCTCGACACCGCCCTCACCTCGGGGGATGCCGAGGCGGCTGTGCGGGCCGACGATGCGTTCCACGCCGTCGCCGTCGAGCTGTGCGGGAACCCGCTCGTCGCCGAGCACCTCGAGCCGGTGACTGCGATGCTGCGCCGGGCGGAGTACCTGCGGTTCGGGGACGTAGGCGCGATCGACTCCGCAGCCGACCACGCCGCGATCATCGACGCCTGCGCTGACGGTGACGCCGAGCGCGCCGCCGAGCTCACGCGCCGCAACTGGTCGACGCTGGCGATCCGAGGCGAGGACGCGTCAGCGGATCAGCCCGCCTGAGCCGGGGACCGGAACTCCTGCTGGGTCGGGGTCAGCACTCACGAGCCGGAGGTCAGCGTGCGTCCGCCGGGGGCATGTCGTAGGTGATCCAGTCGGTGCGCGCGGCGACCTGGTCGTAGAGACCGCGGGCTCGATAGTTGTCGTCGCGGGTGATCCAGCGGGTCAGCGTCCAGCCGCGGTCCGCGGCGATCCGGGCGAGATCGGCGAGCAGCAGGCGCGAAGCTCCCGAACCCCGGTGCTCCGGGTCGACGAACAGATCATCGAGGTACATGCCGGTCGACGCTGACAGCGGGCGGGCGAACGGCCGGAAATGGGCGAGCCCGACGAGCGTCCCGTCGGACGCCTCGGCGACGAGGCCCTGCGAGGTGTGGGCGTCGTCGAGCAGCCACGCCAGCACAGTGTCGCGCATCTCCGCGGTCTGCTCGACCCGGTAAAACTCGGCGTAGCCCGTGTAGAGGCGGTGCCACTGGGCGGCATCGTCCCGGGTGACGGGGCGGATGGTGACGTCGGTGCCGGCCATGGGTCCTCCTCGGTCCTGCGGGTCCGTTGGAGCGACCGTAGCACCGGCCTGCGTCCGAGCGCTGCCGAAGAGGTGCTCGGCGACGGACCCGGCGCTCGTCCGCAGACATGCCGGGCGGCCAGGTGCTCGGCGGCGGTAGCGGCGTTCGGCGACAGCCTCCGGCTCAGCCGATCGCGGCGAGCTTGTCCTGCACCTGGGCGCGCGAGGGGTTGGTGAGCGTGGTGCCGTCGGAGAACAGCAGGGTCGGGACGGTCTGGTTGCCGCCGTTGGCCTGCTCGACGACGGCCGCGCCGTTGTCGATGGTCTCGATGTTGACCTCGGTGACGGGGATTTCCGCCTGGTCGAGCTGCGGGCGCAGGCGCTTGCAATAGCCGCACCAGCTCGTGGTGAACATGGTGACGGACCCGGTCTCGGGCAGGAACTCCTCGACGCTGACGCTCATCGTGCCTCCTCGGCAGTCATGCACGGTCTCCGGCCTCCGGTCGGCCGGGCCGTGCGGGTGATGGTGCTCGCCACCCACAACCGCGCACCCCCACGCGCTATTCCCGGGCCCGAGGCGGCACGCACCTCGACACCACCGGCTCCCGACTCCACCGCCTCTCGACACCACCGGCTTTCGACACCGAGCGCCGATACAGGTGTTTCTGCGAAAGACAACTGGATCTCAGCTGTACTCGCCAGTACGCCGAAGATCCGGTTGCCGATTCCGAAAAGACCCGCAATCGCACGGTGCGGGCCCCGCTTCGCCAGCAATGGGCCGGGGCGGCGCGCACCTCGAAGTCCGGTGCGAGATCCTCCGGCACAGCGAAGTCGAGCACGCGAACACCCGACGCGGGCGCCTCGGCCTCGGGCCCCGCGACCGGCCCCACCGACGTCGACCCGCGCGCATACATCGATTCCCTCGCGACGCCGCGGCGGCGGGTGCATGGGCACCTGCTGCTCGACATCTACTCCGAGGTCACCGGGGAGCCGCCGGTGATGTGGGGGCCGACGATGATCGGCTACGGGACGTACGACTACACGTACGCGTCCGGCTGGTCGGGCACGTACTTCCGCTCCGGCTTCGCCCCGCGCAAGGCCGCGCTCTCCCTCTACGGGCTGCCGCAGGAAGACGACGCGCCCGAGCTCTGGGCCCGGTTCGGCAAGCACCGGCGCGGTGCCTCCTGCGTCTACGTCAACAAGCCCGAGGACATCGACCTCGACGTGCTGCGCGAGCTCATCCGGATCGGCTGGGAGTCCGACAGCCCGCACTGCTGACCGGATCCGCACTGCGTATCGCGACTCCCATGGTTACAGCTCAGGACGCCCGAGCACCTCGGCGAACGCGACGTTGAGGAAGAGACGCTCTCTCCCGATCTTGTGGTCCACCAGTGTGCCGTTCTCGACAAGAGCATTGAGCCAGCCGGTCGCTGTCGGGCGGGAGACCTCGCACCGTGCGACGACGTCACTGATCCGGCAGTAGACGTTCTCGAACAGGACATCGAGCAGATCGGCGTTGGGACCGGCGGTCGTGACATCGCGGATGCTCTGCATGACCGATCGCTGCGTCTCCTCGATCCCGTCGATCTTCCGCAGTGTTGATCGTGCCGTTTCGCGGAGGCCTCTCAGCATGAAGAGGATCCATTCCTCCCACGCGCCTTCCGTCGTGACCTGCAACAGGAGACGGTAGTAATCATCTTTGTGCTCGATGATGTACCGCGAGAGATAGAGCACGGGGACTTCGAGAAGCCCGGCATGCACGAGGTGGAGCACGTTGAGGATCCTTCCCGTTCGTCCATTGCCGTCGCCGAACGGGTGGATAGCTTCGAATTGGTAGTGCCCGATGGCCATGGCGATGAGCGGATCCAGTTCATCCGATGCATGGATGAAGCGCTCCCAGTTCGACAGCAGATCGCGGATCGTCTGCTCGCCCGTCGGCGGCGTATACACGGCCGTACGCGTACGCTGATCCGCGATCATCGTTCCAGCCGTGCGCCGGATGGCCATCTCGCGGTCATGGATGATCGTGCAGATCTGCACGGCAGTGTTCGTGGACAGCGGCCTGCTCCTGATGCTCTCCAGACCGGCGAACAAGGCGGTCCGATAGCGCAGCGTCTCCTTGGTCTCCGGGCTGGCCGATTCCGCTTCGCGCTGGACGTTGCGGAACAGATCGTCGCTCGTCGTCACGATGTTCTCGATCTCGGAGCTCGCCTGGGCTTCGAGAATCGACAGCGAGTTGATGAGGATCGACGGATTGGGGATCCTCTGCACGGCTTGGTCCAACGATGCCAACGACGCCCGTGCCTCGATCGTCTCCTTGAGGATCTCCCTGGACTCGACATCTGCGGTCGGAGGAAGCGGCGGCAGATCGTTGTACGGCTTCTGAGGATCCCGGTGCATATGCAAACAATAGTCGCAGATCGCCAGAACGTGTAAAAAAATCACCTGATTCTTTACACGTTCCGCCGATCTGTCATCGGTTTTGACACGTCACATACGGGCACCGACACCGTCGCACTGACCAATCGATCGCCGTCACCAACGGTCGGACCCCCACCCGGGAGTCACTTCAGGGCCCACGTCAGCCGTTCGAGAACAAAGGGCCACGCGATGCGTTCCTGCTCGAGGCGCAGCCCGCCCATCCGATTCACGCCACCAGGTCCGCTGCTGTCAACGCCCTCAGCATCATCCGAGCCGGCAGAGCACGCACGGAGGGATCGGTAGACGTCACGCTCGTCCTCGGTGAGGGTCTGCAGATGCTCGGGTTCGACATCGAGGGGACGCGGTTCGTGCACGACCAGATGCCGAAAGGTATCGAGCGTCCCGAAATCCATGAGCACCGACTCCGCATGACCGACATGCGCGCGGAATCGGTTGAGGATCCCGAAGCCGTGGGAATCGATGTCTCCCCAGTAGTAGACCCGGCATGAGCTCAGCCATGGGAGATCGGCCACCAGGGATGCAGCGTACCCACCCCCGTAGATCGCGATCACCCATCCCATTGACCCGTCGGTCGGCAATGCGATGAAGCTCTCGAGGTTCTCCACCACGAGCACACGCCGATCCTCCGCGCCGAGCCCCGGCAAGGAGAGAGCAGCGGCCTGCGACCACGGGATCTCGAGATCGTCGAGTCCGACGATCCGCAGCTCCGGGTGCAGCAGGCGCAGGCGCACCCGCGACTCCATCGCCGCCAGCCCCAGATCGTCGGCTCCCGTAACCGCTGTGACGAGTCCGGTCACCACGCGCCGATGACGGCCCAACCACTTCGTATCGACCCCGGCGATCGGCAGCTGCCGGATGTACATCCCCGACTCCGGGTGAGCGGTCAGCCATTCGAGGACTCCGAGCAGCCTTGAGAAATCGCTCTCCTCGAGTGTGACGAGGTCGCCGAGGAGTGCTCGCACCAGTTGCCGGTCCTCCGTGCTCGGATCCGCCGTCGCCCGCACCGTGCTCAACCAGTCGAGCACACCCGCCGCACGGCTCTGCAGCCGCCGGAACTGTGCGCGACCGCCGACGAACTCCACCGCCGCACCGGTGGAACCGAGCCGCAACCTGGTAGGCAGCTGCTGAGTTCCGAGGCCCGCCCACCGGCGCACGGTGAACTCCACCTCCGGCCTGTCGGGCGGTGACGGTGCTGAGCGGCGATCCCTTCCAGCGATGTGGTTCCAATCCGCGATCCACGCGGATACCCCGGGCAGATCGGCGAGGGCGGCGGCCTCGGTGGGAGGACGCAGGCCGACCGTGATCGGGGAGAACTCGAGGCCGACTGCCCACGCGCGCTGATGTGCGGTGACTACGCGCCGGACGCGCGCCCGCGCCTCGGCAACGGTGAGTGGCGCTGTCGGTCTCGACGACTCCCGCGTGCTCATGCGTCGTCCCAGGTCGTCCGACTCAACTGGGAATCGCGGCGATCACTGTTCCGCACCAGGGTGATGCCGCCCACATAGTCCTCGAGAGTCTGCAGGAGCTTCTTCGGAGTCACGAGGATCATGTGGAACCCGAAAGCGACGAAGATGTCCATCGCCATCCGCGCGAAGTCCTGATCCGCCCGATCGAAGGCCTCGTCGAGGAACACGGTGCCGAACCGAGGGACATCCTCGGCTCCGTCGGTGAGCTGATACCGCAGCGCGGCGGCGAGGCAGAACACGACGAGCTTCTGCCGCTGTCCTCCGGACAGTCCGGCGGCCGACTCGTACACGCTCACCACCTCGCCTTCCGCGTCCTGATCGACCCCGACGAAGCTCACGTGCCTGCGGGTGTCCAGGCACGCGCGCCTCCAGCGGAGGTCGGCGGGCTCCGACGACTGCAGCCGGGTGATGATCTCTTCCATCACGGCGAACTTCCTCTCCGCCTCAGCCGGCTCGATGTCCGACAGTCCGCCGGAGGTGACGGTCTGCAGTTTCTGCATGAGTTCCCGGACATCGGCGTTGAATCGGGTCTTGACCCGGATCTGGAGGTATCGGCCCACATCGAACTGGGATCGCAGGAGCGAGGTGTTCACCGGATCGACCCGTGCACGAATCTCTTGTGCGGCGTTGCGGAGCATGGTGTTGAGCTTGCCCATGTTCTGCGTCGACTGCTTGCGCAGCATCTGGGCGAACCGATCCTCGAATTCCGGCAGACCGTCGGACTTCAGCCGTGATCGCAGCTCGCGGTAGCCCCCGCGATCGTCCACCGAGCCGGTGAGGTCGGCGCTCACGCCCGGCCACGTCCTCCTGAACTCGCCGGCTGCGGCCGTGAACCCGGCCTCCGCCTCGGTGCGCGCCTGGTCAGCGGCCTTCTCCTCCCGCTGGAGTTCGATGGAGAGGTTCTTCGAGAGCCGCACCAGATCGAAGTACTCGATGTGCCGCTTGGCCGCTCGAATGCGCCTGCGAATGACGTCCCGCTGCCCGGATGTCACCGCCAGCACCGGGACTTCACCAGTAGACGTGTGCTCGGCGTCGACCTGCCCCTCAACGGTCCTTCTCAGGTCGGCACGCGCGTCGTCCAAGGCCCGGGTGACGGCTTTGAGCTCCTGCCCGATCCGAGCATGTTCGCGGTCGGCGTCCCGGCACCGCACCCGAGCTGCGGCCAGGGACTTCTCGGCCGCGTCGAGATCACGCCGGGCAGCCGCCAGCCCGGCGCTCGCCGCAGTGAGAGTCTCGATCCGGTGCTCCACCGCGGAGATCGCTGCGGACGCAGCGGTGATATCGAGGTCCGCCCAGTCGGTGTCGGCGAGATCGACCATGAGTCGTCGGCGCTCCTGAGCCTGCGCGTGTCGGCGCACGGCCTGCTCGAGCTCCTCGTCCGCGTTCGCGATCTGTCGGTCGATGTGCTCGAGCTGTTCGAGGAGACGAACGACCTTGTCCTCGGCGCTGAAACCCATCACCCAGGTGCTCGGATCATCGACCCGCCAACGGTCGTCCTTCTCGAATCGGCCGGGCCCGCGTTTGACCTGACCGGCGCGGGTGAGACCGCGATCCACGCCGGTCAGCTCCGCAGTGCTGCCCACACACGAATAGTCGTATCGACGGGCGAGCTCGGTCCGCAGCCAGGCGGCCTTGGGCGACCAGTCCTTGAGGTCGACCCGATAGACGAGCGAGCGGTCATCGGCGAGCGACCGCGGGGCGGGCACCTCGGCGGGAACGGATTCGACCACCACCCGGGTGCCGAAATGGTGTTGATCGAGGGCGCGCGTGACCTCGGACAGATGCCGGTCCTCGACGAGGATCGTGCGTGACAGGGGACGCAGCACCCGTTCGATGGCCCCGGTCCATTCGGTGTGCTCGGGGCGGACCTCCATGAGTTCCCCGGCGAACGGCAGTGCGGACTCGTTGAGGCCGGTGGAGCGAGCGATCAGTGTCCGCGCGGCCAGCAGTCGGCGGTCGAGATTGGACTGCTGCCTGCGGGCGGCGTCCCGGTCCGCTTCGAGGCCGGACCGCGTCTGCCGCAGATCCCGAAGCCGGTCATGGGCGACGAGCTTGGCGTTGTCGAGACGATCGAGCAGGTCCGCATCTGCGGCTTCCTTCTGCCCGACCCGCTGCAGTTCAGCGAACTCCTCCCACGAATCCGGCAGCGATTCGATGCCCACCGTGCGGATCCGGGCTTCCAGACGCTCTCGGGTGCGCGTGATCCGCTCGTGCTCCCGCCGCGCATGGGTGAGCAGCGCCTGCTGGTTCTCGAGCTCGGCACCACCGGATTCGAGCAGTCGGCTGCGCGCGGCATCCCGATCCCGCTCCGCTTCGGCGAGCGCAGTCGACGCCTGTCTCTGCTCGCCCTCGGCCCGTGCGTTCGACGCCTGAGCCCGGTCGAGCTCCTTCTCCGCGAGCTCGATGATCCATTCGTTCGTCACCGGATCGAGCGCCTCGACGAGTGCTCGGATCCGAGCACTGTCACCACTCGCCGTCTCCCATCGGTCGAGGAGTTCAGCGATCGTGTCGAGGACGTCCAACTGGCGGCGGGCCTCGACCACACTGCGGTGCGCCAGCGACAGTTCCGAGAACTGTTCGACCGCCATATCCGCAGTGGCGAAGGTCTTCGGTTCGTCGAGCATGTACTCACGGAACAGAGCATCGAGGCTGCCGAGGTTCTTCGCCGCCATCGTCCGGTGGAGCAGCAGGATCGCCGAATCCGACACGATGCCGAGGAAGCGCTGGAACCGCTGCTGGAAGACGGAGTGCTTCTCCGTGATCGTCGCCTGCGGATATTCCTTCTTCAGGCCGCGGAGGTCGACGGCCTCGGAGACGAATGCCCCGAGGTTCGCGAGATCGAGATCCTCCCGCGCGAGCACACAGATCTCTTTGACGTCGCCGGATGACATCTGTCCGCGGTTGAGCTTGAACAGCTTGACGAGCACCACCGGATCCTGCCCGTCAGCCGTGTCGAAGCGCAGGCGCACTCCCGACCAGCAGGCTCCCGCGCGAAGGAAGTCACTGCGCACCTCGTCGGCGTCCTCGGCATCGGTCGATCGCCATGCACCGCGGATGTAGCTCACCAGGCTCCGATCACTTGCACGGACCGATTGGTCCTGTGCTGCGGCGTTGTACCGCACCTTCGAGCGCGGAGTGAGTACCGTGGTCACCGCATCGAGCAGCGAGGACTTGCCGGTCCCGGAATCCCCGGTGATCACCAGACCGGTCCTCGGCACGTCGATGACGTGATGACCGTTGAAGGTCCCCCAGTTGACCACATCGATCCGCGACAGGCGCCATTGCCCGGAGACATCGGGTGAGGCGGCTGCGGCAGGCAGCGTGCCGGATCGGCGGAACGGTGCATCGACCGCCCCTGAGCTCGCGGACTGCTCGGTGGACACCCGGTCCTCATCGGCGGGCGTCGCGACGTCGAACAAGCTCGCCGGCGATTCAGCGGGTCGGTTCATTCGTCGTCCTCCATCGCATCCGTGACTTCCGTCGGGTCTTCCCGTCCGTGAGCGGGTTCCGTCCCGACCTCGGCGAGCCGCCGCTCGTACTCCTCACGCACCGCACGGATCTCGTCCGGTCCGAAGATCAACCGCAGGACCGGCGAGATCTCGAACCGGTCCTCCGTCGCGGTGTCGGCGAGCAGACCGTACTTGTGCATCTTGGTCCACGAGGCGTTGAAGCGCTTCGCGAAGCCCACCTCGTCGAGTCCGTATGCGCTGCCGTACACCCGGAGTGCATCGCGCGACTCGTCGACACCGACGATCACGCGCTCGGACCGGTCCGCTCTAAGCAGCTCGTGCCGCAGATGGAGCAGCAGAGCGGTATCGAGGAAGGTCAAGCTGTGCGTACGGACCACGGCCGGGACCTGCTCGTCGGGTACCTCCGCGTTGCGCACGAACGCGAGGCGCGAATCGGTATCCACGACGAGCTCGAGGAACATGTCGGACAACCGGGCTCGCAACGCTGCCTCGTCCCCGAGCACGGATCGCCACAGCTGCGGGTGACTGCGGCCGGAGACGTACGGGCCTTTGATCAAGGCCACGAGCGCCCGCCGCGTATCGAGAGCGAGCACTCCTGTATCGGTCGCCCAGAGCGGCCGTCGGGACTCGCCCTTCTCCGCACCGAGCCCGGCCGTCGTCGATTCCTTCGCGTGGGCACCTGTTCCATCGTTCATGCGCCACCCCTCCTCTGCTGCGCCCGTCGGCGCCGACGCCCGCCGGGAACGTCCTCGGTGAAGCGGAATCGGTCGAGCTGGGCTCGCCGTGAACGCCCTGTCATCGACGACCAGGTGACCGACTCACCTCCGGCTTCCCGGATCCCGTGCCCGACTCCGAGATCGAGGAGCCCGACGACGCTCGCCACACCCTGGGTGGCCGGGTGGCGGCGGAGCACCTCGGCGATGGTGACGCCATCCGTCCGAGGCGCCCCTTCGCCTGCCTCACGGTTCCGGCCGTCGAGCTCCCCGCAGCGCGCGGCCTCCAAGGTCTCGTTGATGTTCTCGACGAGTTCGCCGATATCGATCTCGGTCAGCCGGGCCATCTCCCGCAGCGCCTCGATGTCGACCGTGCCTGTCGCCCGCATCTCCACGGGCTCGATCACCCGGGCGTCGGCGGGGTTGTGGAGCCGAAAGCTCGTCACCGAATCGATCCTGACCGAGGTACGACCCAATTCGACGTCGAGCTGCCTGTAAGGAGGTATCTCAACCGCGAGACGGAGAGCGAGCGCGCGGGCGGCGTGGATCTCAGTGTTCACTGCCCGGTCCTCGCGGAACTCCTCGGACTGGACGAACCGTCGCAGGGACCGGGTCAGACCTGTCATCACATCGCCGACCTCTGCGGAACGGTCCTGGAGCATCGGCGTCAGACGACGAAGGAACCTGGTGTCGGCCCGATCGAGCGCACGGACGAAAGCGCGGTCGAGGAGCGCAGCGATGTTCGCTTCGAACTCGGACCCGGACTCGTGTTCGAGAATGAGTGCGTAGAACCCATCGAAGCTCCGTCCGGCCTCGGAATCCGCGAGGTGATCGACTCCGCGGAACACGTCGTCAAGGACGCGCGATCGCGCGCCGGTGTTCTCGATGAGCTGGGCCCTCAGCCCGTGGTTGATCTCCTCGAGCGCGGAGCGCACGCGGGCGAAGTCGCTCGGCAGCTCTTCGGCGAGCGCGATCAGGTCCTCAACCGCTTCCCGCGCCCGCTCAGGATCGAGTCCGGTGTCCTCACCTGCGCGGACGGCGGCGACGCGGGCGTCCAACCGATCGCGTTCGGCGTGGAGCGCGGTGAGCCGCGTCTCGACATCAGGGTCGGTGTCGCGGACGAGGACACGCAGCCGCTCCTGGATGTTCGACAGCCGCGACTGCGTCACGGTGGTGCGGTTGGAGTCGAGTCGTTCGATGAACTGGAGCGCTGTCAGCCCTGAGGGCGAGAGTTCGAAGGTCTCGTCCCTCGTGGACTCCGCGCTGCGGCGGATGAGGATGCCGTTCTTCCGCCATTCGGCGCAGTAGTGCGGGGCCGTGCCCGGAATCTCGTGCCCGTGCGATCTCAGGAGTTCGAGGTCCGCATCGATCCGCTCGAAGAGCGCGGAGGCGGGCAGTCGCCGATCCGAACCGGCGAGATGCGCTCGCAGCACCGCTGCGGCGAACCACACGTTGTCACTGCGCAGGAATGCCCAGGCAGCGTCGTCTTCGAGCAGCCGCCGGTGCGCCAGAGCCTGGGTCAGCACATCCATTCCCTCAGCCTATGGGGTGGCACGGACACCGACACCCACCACGGCTCCAGCAGGTTCCCCGCCTCCACAACGCCCGAGGCGGGCCATGGTCGGAAACCATGACCCGCCTCGGGAGCGGTGCTGAGCCAGCAGTATGCAACCACCGGTGCCGGTGCGGTGATCAGCTCACCGACTCGTCACCGGTCGCCTCACGCCCGGTCGTTCTTGATGTCGACGCCGCGGTCCTTCTGCGCCTTGCGGAATCCGGCGCGGATCCGCTTGCGCTTCTCCCGCACGCCGGCGCGGCGCTTCTCCTCCGAGGCGACCTGCTCCTCGGTGGGATGGTGGTCGCGCAGACCGACCTGCAGGTCCTCGGGGATCTCCTCGAGGGTGCCGGAGGCCGCCTGGTGCTTGTGCCGCAGGATCTCCAGGCGCAGCACCTTCGCGAGGAAGTAGATGCCGAGCAGGTTCGGCACGCTCATGAGGAAGAACATCGCATCGGAGAACGCGATGACGCTGTCGAGCGAGATCGAGGCGCCCACGACGACCGCGATGACCCACACGACCTGGAAGCCCTTCTGCGCGAAGAAGGACTCCTTGGTGAGGAAGCCGATCGCCTTCTGACCGTAGTAGGCGTAGGACAGGATCGTCGAGAAGCCGAACAGCACCACGCAGATGGTGAGCAGGATCGGGAACCAGTCCGCCACGGTGCCGAACGCCTGCGCGGTGAGGTTGACGCCGGCCTCGGTGGAGCCGTCGCCGGCGTCCGCGTCGTAGAGGCCGGTGGTGATGATCGCGAGCGCGGTCAGGGTACAGATGATGACGGAGTCAATGAGCGGCTCCCACATCGCGGTGAAGCCCTCGGTCGCCGGACGCGAGGTCTTCACGGCCGAGTGCGCCATACCGGCCGAGCCGACACCGGCGGCGTTCGAGAACAGCGCACGCTGGATGCCGACGATCGCCACGCCGATGATGCCGCCGGCGATCCCCTCACCGGTGAACGCGCCCTGGAACATGAGGACGAAGGCGTTGGGGATCGCGGTGAAGTTCAGCAGGAGGATGATGACCACCGACACGAAGTACAGGATCGCCATGAGCGGGGTGATCGCGGAGGTCCAGCGGGCGATCGAGGTGATGCCGCCGAGGATCACGATGCCGGCGAGCACGGCCATGAGGAGGCCGATGAGCCAGAGCTTGTCGGCGAAGAAGCTGGCCTCGCCGCCGGTGGAGTTCACGAGGATGGCCGCGGACTGGTTGGCCTGGAACAGGTTGCCTGCGCCGAACACGCCCACCACGGTGGCGATCGCGTAGAGGTAGGCGAGGAACTTGCCCATCTTGGGACGGCCGATGTCCTTGAAGCCGTCGCGCAGGTAGTACATCGGCCCGCCCGAGGTGGTGCCGTCGGGCATGATCGTCCGATACTTCACGCCGAGCGTCGCCTCGGCCATCTTCACGGTCATCGCGAAGAAGCCGAAGATGATGATCCACAGGGCCGCGCCCGGTCCGCCGACGGTGATCGCGACCGCGACACCGGCGATGTTGCCCAGCCCCACGGTGCCGGAGAGCTCTGTGGCGAGCGCCTGGAACGAGGAGACCTCACCCGGATCGGTCTTGCGAGTGAGCTTTCCCCGGATCACTTTGACGGAGTGCGCGAGCCCGGTGATCGGCTGGAAGCGCAGGTAGACGGTGAGGAACACCGCGGCCGCCATGAGCCACACGACGATGAGGGGGAGCTCGGTGCCGGCGACCGGCACTCCGAAGAAGACGATGGCGGACAGCACATCGGCGATCGGAGCGAACGCGTTCTCGACGGCCTGGTCGAAGCCGGAGGCGGTCAGCGTCGTCTGTGCTGCGGAGAGTGTGACATCTGAGGACGGTGAAAAGGCATGGACGAGTGCGGATTCAGGATTCATAGTCACGTGGCGCGGCAGTAGCTTTACGTCCGGATGGTCGGTCCGGTTTCGGCACCGTCAACGAACCTTAGCAAGCAGGCTCTGCCCAGGCCTAACACAGGCGGTGCACATGAGCCTGCGGTAGTGACCCTGACCTGGGGCCGAGCACCGCGGAATCGACACCGTGCACCCCACCGGATCCACCCTCAGCGCGCTCAGCCGGCGGGCGGGCACCCCAGGGTCGAGGCGAGCGCCGAGCGCAGCGTCGGATGCCGGAACGTGTAGTCCGCCCCGGTGAGCGCCACGGGCACGACCCGCTGGTCGGCGAGCGCGAGCTCGCGGGCCGCCTGCGGGCCGAGCAGCAGCATGGGCGCGAGCAGCGGCACCGGCAGCGCCGAGGGCATCGACAGCAGGTCGCCGAGCGTCTGCGCGAACTCCCGCTGCCGGACCGGCTCGGGTGCCACGGCGTTGACGGGCCCGGACAGCGAGTCGTCGAGCGCGGCGCGGGCGTAGATCTGGGCGACGTCGTCCAGCGACACCCACGACAGCCACTGGTCGCCGGTTCCCAGCCGGCCGCCGAGACCAGTGAGGTAGAGGGGCAGCTGAAGGCGCAGCGGCCCGCCGAGCGAGGTGAGGACGACCCCGGTGCGGATCGACACCCGGCGCACGCCGAGCTCCTCGGCCCGGGCCGCCTCGGTCTCCCACCGACGGCACACCTCGGAGAGGAAGCCGTCTCCGGAGCCGGCGGACTCGCTGAGCCGCTCGTCGCCGCGCTCCGCCCCGTAGTACCCCACGGCCGAGGCGCACACGAAGGTGTCCGGGCGGTCGGCGGGGTCGAGCTGCTCCATGGTGAGGACGAGGAGGCGCGTGCTGTCGAGGCGGGAGGACAGGATGCGCTCGCGCGCACGCTCGGTGAAGCGGGTGCCGATGCTCGCCCCGCTCAGACAGATGACGACATCGGCCCAGGCGAGCGCCCGGGCGTCGAGCAGGCCGAGGCCGGGGTTCCACCGCACCTCGTCCTCGCGCCACGGGGTGGTGCGGACGAGGCGGCGCACCTCGTGCCCGGCGGTGGACAGGAGGGCGGCGACCTGCCGGCCGAGCAGGCCCGAGGCGCCGGCGATGAGAATCCGCCGCGGGGCGCCCCCGGTGCGGCGGGTGAGGTCGGCCTGGAAATCGAGGTCGCCGAGCAGCCGGCGGGTGCGGGCCTCGAAGGTGTTCGTCAGCACCGCGTCCATGGCGAGTGTGTCGAAGCCCTCGGACAGGCGGCCGCTGGGCGCGGCGAGGTGGTAGTCGATCCGGTCGTCGATGCGGCAGGCGGCGGGATCCGCGGCTGCGGTGAACCGGTGGGTGTGCGTCCAGGAGTGCAGCGGGCCGGTCGTCATCCGGTCGACGAAGGAGAAGGGCTCCGGGCCCGCCGCGTGCTCGCACACGAAGGGCACGCGGACCACCCCGCGGGTGCCCGGGACGGAGGTCTTCATCCGGGCGCGGGTGCCCGGGGCGAGCGGGGGATGCGACTCCTCGACGACCTCCTGCGCCCATTCCGGGCTGAGCCGGGTGAGCGCGCCCGGGCGCATGTGCCAGGAGAAGACGGTGTCGAGGGAGTAGGGCGCCTCGGCCGTGTGCGTGAAGACTGCCATGTCCCCATCATGCCAGCCCGCCCACCGTCGACCGGGCATGCCGCACGGGCTGCGCGGGTTCCGCGCTGGGACAGCGGGAAGCCATGAGGTCATGACGAAGGCCCCGGACCGTGGGGTCCGAGGCCTTCGAGAAGTGTGCGCGAGGGGGGACTTGAACCCCCACGACCTTTCGATCACTGGCACCTGAAGCCAGCGCGTCTACCAATTCCGCCACTCGCGCGAGCGACAGTAGGAAACTCTAACATCACCGCCGTTCCGCGCCAAAACCGGATTCCGGGCCGTCGGAACCGGACTCCGGGCCGCCCGACTGCGCGGTATCCGGAACCGAGCGCGCACGACCTCCGCACCCGGTCCGCCCGGGCCGCGCGCCGCCCGACTGCGCGGTATCCAAAACCAGACGCGCAATTGCGCGTCGATCGTCGGATACTGCGCAGTCCGGCAGCGGGGCACCCCACTCGTACCCCGGCACCCACCCAGAAAGCACCCGGGAATTCGCCCGGCGCTCCCCCCGAGCTGCCCGGCAATCCCTGTCGGAATCCCCGCCCGCTCACGTGCGAACATGTCAACGCGGGAGTCTGCCGTTAGCATGGAGTGTTGACAGTGTTGGCAGACGGCGCCGCCTCGGCGACCGGTGCAGCGGACCGAAGGAGGCAAGCCATGGGCGTACTCGACCGTTTCGAGAAGGGCATCGAGCGCGTCGTCAACGGTGCCTTCGCCAAGGCGTTCCGCGCTCAGGTCGAGCCCGTCGAGCTCGCCGGCGCGCTGCGCAAGGAGGCCGACACCCACGCCGCCGTGGTGTCCCGCGGCCGCACGCTCACCGCCAACAGCTTCATCATCGAGCTCTCGCAGTCCGACCACGAGCGCCTCGAACCGATCGAGTCCGAGCTCCGCGCCGACCTCCGGCAGGTCGTCGGCGACCACGCGATGGAGCAGGGATACAGCTTCATCGGCCCCGTCATCGTCACCTTCGAAGCCGCCGACGACCTCGACACCGGCATGTACCGGGTGCGCGCCTCGACCAAGCGCCCCGACGGCTCCCCGGCCGCGCAGCCCCAGAACCGCGGCGGTTACGACCCGCCCTCGCGCGCCAACCCGATCGTGCCCGAGGCCTACGTCCACGCCCACAGCGGGCAGCTCCCGCGCCGCCGAGGCACCCGCCCCCACTCCTCCCCAGCCGGCCCGCCGCTCCGAGGACCCGCGCCAGCCAGCCGTCGAGATCCGCGGCCGCCTCACCCACCTGCCCCAGGGCACCACGGTGTTCGGCCGCTCCTCCTCGAGCGCCGACATCGTCCTCGACGACCCCGGCGTGTCCCGCCGCCACTTCGAGATCGCCGTCTCCGGCGACCAGGCGACCGCCACGGACCTCGGCTCGACGAACGGCACCCTGGTCGACGGCCGCCGGATCACCTCGCTGCCCCTGAGCGACGGCATCACCCTCACTGCCGGGGACACCGACGTGGTGTTCCGCGAGACGGAGACGGGAGGCCGATGAGCGAGTTCACCGTCATGGTCCTGCGCTTCGCGTTCTTCGCACTGCTGTGGATCTTCGTCTTCCTCGTCGCCGGAGTGCTGCGCCAGGACCTGTTCGGGCCCCGCCGCAGCAACCGCGCCGGCCGCCGCGGCCGCTCCCGGGGAGCGCGCGGGGCGGTCCCCGCAGGCGGTCCCCCGCCCGGCCGCGCCGCGCCGCAGCACGCACCCCCGCCCCGGGCCGCACCGCCGCAGCAGCAGGCACCGCCGGTCCCGCGCGCGCTCCACCTGACCTCCGGCGCCCTCGCCGGGATGGTGATCCCGCTCGGCGCCGGGCCGATCACCCTGGGCCGCGCGGGCGGCAACACCGTCGTCCTCGAGGACGACTTCGCCTCGGGCCACCACGCGCGGATCGTCCCGGATTCCGGCCACTGGTACGTCGAGGACCTCGGCTCGACCAACGGCACCTTCATCAACGGCCAGCGTCTGCACTCCCCGGTGCAGATGCGCATCGGCACCCCTGTCACCATCGGCCACACCACCCTGGAGCTTCGTCCGTGAGCAGCCTGGATTTCACGCTGCGGCACGCAGCTCGCTCCAACACCGGCCTGGTCCGCAAGAACAACCAGGACTCCGGGTACGCCGGACCCGATTTCCTCCTCGTCGCCGACGGCATGGGCGGTCATGCCGGGGGCGATGTCGCCTCCGCGATCACCGTCGCCCGCCTGTCCGACCTCGACGCCCCCGGCCACGGCAGCGACGCCCTCGATGTGCTCCGCCAGGCGATCCTCGACGCGAACGAGCGGATCACCACCTGCGTCGCCGAGCAGCCCGAGCTCGCCGGCATGGGCACCACCGTCACCGCGCTCCTGCGCACCGGCGACCGGCTCGCGCTCGCCCACATCGGCGACTCCCGCGCCTACCTGCTGCGCGACGGCGAGCTCTCCCTCGTGACCCACGACCACACCTTCGTCCAGATGCTCGTCGACGAGGGTCGGATCACGCCCGAGGAGGCCGAGTCCCACCCCCAGCGCTCCGTCGTCATGCGCGTGCTCGGCGACGTCGGCTCGGCACCGGAGCTCGACCTGTCCTTCCGCGACACCCGGCTCGGCGACCGCTGGATGCTGTGCTCCGACGGGCTCACCGGCTTCGCCTCGATCGAGGACATCCAGGAGGCGCTCGCCGGCATCGCGGATCCGGGCGCCTGCTGCGACCGGCTCGTCGACCTCGCCCTCGCCGGCGGCGGCGCCGACAACGTCACCGTGGTCATCGGCGATGTCGTCGCGCCCGAGGACGCCGCGGGAGCGGGAGCGGCGGCGCGCGGTGCGGGCGAGTCCGTGGGCTCCGTGCGCACCAACCCGCAGTACGCCCTGCTCGGCCGCACCGACACGCCCACCGAGCTCATCCCCACCGGCCCGCTCGACACGGTCGACGAATCCGCCGACACCCAGCAGCTCGACGTCGTCGGCGCCGAGCGCGCCGCCCCGGACGAGGACGGCTCCCGGGACGAGCAGGGCAGCCGCGGCCGAGGCGCCCCGGACTCCCGGGGTGCGCGCACCGGCGACACCCAGGAGATCCCGACCGACTCCGCCGCACCCGCTTCCGTCGGCACCGCTGCCACCGGCACCGCTGCCACCGCCGCCGCGACAGCAGGCCCCGGAGCCGCGCACCGCGGCCATCCCGAGAACCGCGCCCAGCCGGGCGAGCGTGACCGCACCGACGGCCACCACCCGGACGACGACCTCGACGGCTGGGGTGCCGAGGAGCGTCCGCGCCGGCGACTGCTGCCCCTCCTCATCACCATCCTCGTGCTCGCCTCCGTCGCGATCGCCGGCGTCGTGGGCTGGAACTGGGTGCGCGGACAGTACTACGTCGGTGCGGAATCCGGCACGGTCGCGATCTACCGCGGCGTCGCGCAGACGCTGGGCCCGCTCGAGCTCAGCTCCCTCGACGAGACCACCGACATCCCGGTCGACGAGCTCTCCGCGTTCTCGCAGTCACGCCTCGAGGCGACGATCCCCGCCGGGGACCGCGCCGCCGCCGACCAGGTCGTCGAGACCCTCCGCGACGAGGCCGCGGCGAATGCCGCAACCGAGATGCAGGGCGGCGTCACTGACGCCCCGGTCTCCCCGGATCCCGCATCACCGGACCCCGCCTCGCCCGCACCCGCCCCGGCCGAGGAGCCGAACGCCGCGGGAGGCCCGTGATGACCTACGCCCCCGCCGTGGCCGAGCAGCGCGCCCCGGACGCCGCCGCGCGCTCCCAGGCCCCGCGCCCCTACCGGTTCGCGGAGCTCATGCTCACCGCGCTCGCCGTCGTGATCTCCGCCGGCGCCTACGCCCTCGTGGGCCTCGGCGCCGAGGACACGGTGCCGGCGAACGTCTACTGGTACACCGGCTGGCTCGCCGCACTCGGCCTCGGCCTCCACGTCCTCACCTGGTGGCGCGCCAAGTACGCCGACCCGGTGCTCGTCCCGCTCGCGATCCTCCTCAACGGGATCGGGCTGGCGATGATCTACCGGATCGACCTCGCCACGGAGTCCTCGACCGCGACCTCCCAGCTCGTCTGGATGACGCTCGGCTCGATCCTCGCCGGCCTCGTCATCGTGTTCCTCCGCGACCACCGGCTGCTCCGCCGCTTCACCTACACCTGCGGCTTCGCAGCGCTCGCGTTCCTGCTCCTGCCGCTCGTCCCCGGCCTCGGCACGACGATCAACGGCGCCCGGATCTGGATCAACGTCGGCCCGTTCTCGTTCCAGCCCGGCGAGATCGCCAAAATCCTCCTCGCCGTGTTCTTCGCCGGCTACCTCGTGAGCTTCCGCGACCAGCTCGTCCTCGCCGGGCCCAAGATCCTCGGCATCCGATTCCCGCGCCTGCGCGACCTCGGACCGATCATCATCGCCTGGGTGGCGAGCGTCGGCATCCTCGTCCTCCAGCGCGATCTCGGCACCTCGCTCCTGTTCTTCGGACTGTTCGTCGCGATGCTCTACGTCGCCACCGGCAAGAAGACGTGGATCTTCCTGGGTCTCGGCATGTTCGCGCTCGGCGCCTTCGTCGCCGCGCAGATCTTCACCCACGTCCAGCAGCGCATCGACGGCTGGCTCGGCGCGCTCACCCGCGAGGAGTTCGAGAAGACCCCCGGCGGCTCCTACCAGCTGGTCCAGGGCCTGTTCGGCATGGCCTCCGGAGGGCTCACCGGCACCGGCCTCGGGGAGGGCCGGCCGAGCGTCGTGCCGTACGCGGAGTCCGACTTCATCTACGCCTCGCTCGGCGAGGAGCTGGGGATGGTGGGCCTGTTCGCGATCCTCATGCTCTACCTCATCCTGTTCCAGCGCGGCATGAAGATCGCCTCGAGCGTGCGCGACGGCTTCGGCAAGCTCCTCACCGTGGGCCTGACGTTCACCATCTGCCTCCAGTGCTTCATCGTCATCGGCGGCGTCACCCGGCTCATCCCGCTCACCGGCCTCACCACGCCGTTCCTCGCCGCCGGCGGCTCCTCGCTCATCGGCAGCTGGATCATCATCGGGCTGCTGCTGCGGATCTCCGACTACGCCCGCCGCCCCGCCGAGGAGTTCCAGACCGGAGTCCTCACCGTCCTCACCGACCCCGAGGAGCGCGCCGGGCAGCGCAGCCCGTCCCGCGGACTGCTCGGCGGGCTCCGGAACCGCGACGCCGCGGACCCGGCCGGCGCCGAGGCGGCCGACGGGCACCCCCGGGACCCCGAGGCCGAGGTCGCCACCACCGTCCACCCCGCGGCGGCACCCGGCCCCGAGGCGGACGTCGCCACCACGGCCCACCGCACCGCCCCCGAGCACGGGGCCGAGCCCACGCCCGAGCACGGAGAGCCCGAGCACGGGGGTGACCCGCGATGAACAACCCGCTCAAGCACGTCGCCGTCGTCGGCTTCGTGATGTTCGCGCTGCTGTTCGGCTCGACGAGCTTCGTCCAGTACTTCCAGGCGCAGGCGCTGCGCGATCACGAGCTCAACACCCGCACCCTCGTCGAGGAGCTGTCGCGCGAGCGCGGGCCGATCCTCGTCGACGGCACCCCGGTCGCCTACTCCGTGCCCGTCGACGACACCTACGAGTACCAGCGCACCTACGGCGCAGACGGCATGCCGGCGGAGGTCTACGCCCCCGTCACCGGCTTCTTCTCCATCGTGTCCGGCGCCTCGGGCCTGGAGAAGACGGAGAACGGCCTGCTCGCCGGCACCGACGACGCCCTGTTCTACGACAAGATCTCCTCGATCTTCACCGGCAGCCAGCCCGCCGGAGCGGCGATCGAGATCACGCTCGACCCCGAGGCGCAGATGGCGGCCTGGAACGCGCTCGGCGGGCAGAAGGGCTCCGTCGTCGCGCTCGACCCGAAGACCGGCGACGTGCTCGCGATGGTGTCCTCGCCGGGCTGGAACCCCAACCCGATCGCCTCGCACGACCGCGATGAGGCCCTCAACGCCTACGAGCGCCTCATCGCCGACGACGACAACCCCGCCTACAACCGCGCGATCGGCGGCAACCTCTACCCGCCGGGCTCGACCTTCAAGCTCGTCACCGCCGCCGCCGCGCTCGAATCCGGCGAGTACACCCCGGACTCCCAGCTGTCCGGGCCGGCCACGCTCGACCTGCCCCAGACCACGGCGACGATCTCGAACTCCGGCGGCGGCGCGTGCGGCTCCGGTGGCACCGTCTCCCTGGCCGACTCCCTGAAGAACTCGTGCAACACCTCGTTCGCCGACCTCGGGATGACCCTGGGGTCGGACGCGATGAGCGAGCAGGCGCAGAAGTTCGGGTTCGGGGAGAGTTTCGACATCCCCCTGCAGGTCAGCGCCTCGAGCTTCCCCTCGGACACGAATCCCCCGCAGCTCGCCCAGTCATCGCTCGGCCAGTTCGAGGTCCGCGCCACGCCGCTCCAGATGGCGATGGTGTCCTCG
Organism: Brevibacterium sp. CS2; assembly: GCF_005280295.1. Taxonomy (GTDB): domain Bacteria; phylum Actinomycetota; class Actinomycetes; order Actinomycetales; family Brevibacteriaceae; genus Brevibacterium; species Brevibacterium pityocampae. The sequence goes on from NZ_CP040020.1 coordinate 799,109, forward strand.
GCGATCGCCAACGGAGGATCCCTCATGCACCCCCAGCTCATCGACCAGGTGCGCAATGCGCGCACGCTCGACCTCATCAGCGAGCCGAGCCCGCGCGAGTTCTCCCGGCCGATCAGCGGGGACACCGCGAGCGCGCTCACCGACATGATGGTCAGCGTGGTCGACGACGGCACCGGCACCGCGGCGCAGATCCCCGGGGTCGACGTGGCCGCCAAGACCGGCACCGCGCAGCACGCGCAGGGTGCCGCGCCCCACGCGTGGTTCACCTCCTTCGCCCCGGCCGACGACCCGCAGGTCGCCGTCGCCGTCGTGGTGGAGAGCGGCGGCAACGCCGGGAGCCAGGCCTCCGGCGGACGCGTGGCCGGACCGATTGCGAAAGCTGTGATGGAAGCGGTGATCAACGAATGAGACCAGGCGCAGGAACCATGCTCGGCGGCCGGTACGAGCTCACCAGCCGGATCGCGATCGGCGGGATGGGCGAGGTGTGGCGCGGGCGCGACACCGTGCTGGCGCGCGAGATCGCCGCGAAGATCATGAAGGAGGAGTACCTCTCCGACCAGACGTTCCTCGACCGGTTCCGAGCCGAGGCGCGCAGCATGGGAGCGGTCTCCGACCCCGGGATCGCCGGCGTGTTCGACTACGGCGAGGAGAACGGCTCGCCGTACCTCGTCATGGAGTACGTGCCCGGCGAGGCGCTGTCCGCGATCCTCGACCGCAACGGCGGGATGCCCGAGCGCGACGTGCTCGACGTCGGCGCGCAGGCCGCGCAGGCGCTCCACGCCGCCCACCGCTCCGGCGTGGTGCACCGCGACGTCAAGCCCGGCAACATCCTCATCACCCCGGACTTCCGGGTCAAGATCACCGATTTCGGGATCGCGCGGGTCGCCGACCAAGCGCCGCTGACCAAGACCGGGCAGGTCATGGGCACCGCCCAGTACCTCGCCCCGGAGCAGGCCACGGGCAAGGGCTCGATCCCGAAGTCCGACATCTACTCTCTCGGCATCATCATGTACGAGGCGCTCGCCGGCGTCCGCCCGTTCACCGGGGAGTCGCAGGTCGAGATCGCGATCGCACAGGTCAACCGCCACCACCCGCCGCTGCCGGACACCGTGTCGGAGCCGGTGCGCCGGCTCGTCGACGCGATGCTCGCCAAGAACCCCGACGACCGTCCCGACAGCGGCCAGGCGGTAGCGACCGCCGCCCGCGCACTGCTCGCCGGGGATGTCGCCGCCGCCGAGGCCGCCGTCCCGCAGATGGTGAGCGGGACTGCCGCGAGCGAGGCGGTGACCCGCGTCTTCAACCAGGGCGACTCCGCCACCCGCGTCATGCCCGCCGCCGGGGCTGCCGCCGCCGGCGCCGGCCTCGGCGCCGGGGCCGCCCACGCCGCGGGGAGCCCGCAGGGCGACTGGTCCGGCGACCCCGCGCAGACGGGAGCGCACAGCTACCACGATCCGTTGATCGCGGCGAGCGCCCAGCAGCGCACCGACGAGCTCGCCCCGGAGGACGAGGAGCCCAAGAAGTCGAAGACCCCCGCGATCGTCATCACGATCCTCGTCGTCCTCGCGCTGCTCGGTCTCGGCTGGATCCTGTGGCTGTTCCTCGGCGGCGGCGACGAGGAGCCGGGACCCGGCGAGTCCTCGACCGCCTCCGCGGAGCCCACCGAGGACACGATCACCATCGACCCCGACGACTACATCGGGCAGAGCGAGAGCACCGCGACCCGCAATCTCGAGGACCTCGGGCTGAATGTCGAGACGGTCACCGTCGAGTCCTCGCGCTCCGAGGGCACCGTCGACGGAGTGCGCCGCGGCAACGACGGCTACGAGTTCTCCGCCGGCGACACCGTCACCCTCGAGATCTCCGGCGGCCCGGCCGAGGCGCCGGAGCCGGAGGAGCAGCCCACCCAGGACGCCCCCCGAGCAGCCCACCCAGGCCCCGGAGCGCCCCACCCAGGAGGCGGAGCGCCCCACCCAGGAGGCGCCCGCACCGGAGGAGGACACCGACCCCGGTGACGGCGGCGGATCCGAGGACGGGAACAACGGCAACGGCGGCGGGAACAACGGCGGCGGCAACGAAGGCGGCGGCAACGAGGGCGGCGGCCAGGGCGAGGACGACCCCGGCCTCGGCGGCGGCCAGGGCAACCAGGGCCAGGGCAATCAGGGGCAGGGCGCCTCGTTCCCGGCCGGTGCGCTCGTCGACACCGTGACCGCCGGAGCCGGCACCTCCCCGGCCGGCCTGCCCGGCCCCGCTGGAGGCACCCGATGAGCGAGGTGCGGATGCTGTCCGGGCGCTACGAGGTCCGGGAGCTGCTGGGCCGCGGCGGGATGGCCGAGGTCCACGCGGGCATCGACACCCGCCTGGGCCGGCGCGTGGCGATCAAACTGCTGCGCTCCGACCTCGCCCGCGACCCCTCGTTCCACGCCCGCCTCAAGCGCGAGGCGCAGTCCGCAGCGAGCCTCAACCACCCCGGGATCGTCGCCGTCTACGACTCCGGCGAGCAGGAGTTCGTCGAGTCCGGCGGGGATGTCGTCCACGTCCCCTTCATCGTCATGGAGTACGTCGAGGGCCTGACCCTGCGCCAGGTGCTCACCGAGCACGGCCGGCTCACGGTGCGCGAGGCGCTCGACGTCACCGCCGGTGTGCTCGCCCCGCTCGACTACAGCCACCGCAACGGGATCGTCCACCGCGACATCAAGCCCGGCAACGTCATGCTCACCCCCGAGGGCGACATCAAGGTCATGGACTTCGGGATCGCCCGTGCCCTCGAGGACACCGGCAGCCTGACCCAGACCCAGTCGGTCGTCGGCACCGCGCAGTACCTGTCGCCCGAGCAGGCGCGCGGCGAGATCGTCGACGCCCGCTCCGACCTCTACTCGACCGCCTGTCTCCTCTACGAGCTGCTCGTCGGCCGGCCGCCGTTCGTCGGCGACTCCCAGCTCGCGGTCGCCTACCAGCACGTCGGCGAGGACCCCAAGGCGCCCTCGCACCACGAGCCCGAGCTGCCCCCGGCCGTCGACCGGCTGCTCCTCCACGCCCTCCAGAAGGACCGGAACGACCGCTACCAGGACGCGCACACCTTCCGCGAGGACGTGCTCGCCGCCCGCGACGGGCGGCCGCTGAGCATCGACGGCGACGACGCCGCCACGCAGGCGTTCGGCGCCGTGCCCGGGGCGCTCGCCGGCGGAGCGGCCGGTGCCGCGCTCGGCGCCGGCGCCGCACCGGGGTACGCGAACCCGCCGACCGAGGCGACGATGGCGTACTCCCAGCTCGGCGAGCCCACACAGGCGATCGACCAGCCCCCGACCACCAATGCGGTGACCACCGTGCTGGAGGAGGACCGGGACGAGGAGCCGGAGCAGCGCAGCCGCACCTGGCTGTGGGTGGGCAGCGCGCTGCTCGTGCTCGTCCTCGCCGGCCTCGGCCTGTTCGTCTACACCATGTCCAAGGAGCCCGAGGTCGTCACCTTCGAGCTCGTCGACCTCAGCGACCGGCCCGCGGACGACGCCGAGCAGTACCTCCTCCAGGAGGGCCTGCGGGTCGACCGGGAGGAGACCGCTGACGACGAGATCGCCGAGGGCAACGTCGTGAGCACCGACCCGCCCGCCGGCTCCCAGGTCAGCGAGGGCGACCTCATCGTGCTCTACGTGTCGACCGGCCCGGACTCCGTCGAGGTGCCCGATGTCGCCGGCGACACCGAATCACTGGCACGCCAGCGGATCGGCGACACCGGCCTGACCGCCGGCAGCAACATCGACGAGAACTCCCCCGACGTCGCCGCTGGCACCGTCATCGAGACCCGGCCCGGCGCCGGCTCCACGGTCGCCAAGGACTCCACCGTCGACCTCGTGATCTCCACCGGCATGGTCGACGTCCCCGACGTTCTCGGCATGACCGAGGACGAGGCGTGCGAGACCCTCGAGGGCGAGGACTACCAGCTCGACTGCACCGTCGAGGAGTCGGAGACCGCCGACCACCCGGCCGGCGAGGTGTTCGAGCAGAGCACCGAGGGCGGCGGCGAGGTGAGCCAGGGTTCGGCGATCACCATCACCGTGGCCAAGGAGGCGCCCTCGCCCAGCCCGACGCCCGAGCCCACCGAGCCGTCCGCGCCCGAGGCGCCCTGGCCGACGATCCCGGCGCCCCCGGACGACGAGGGCGACAACCAGGGAGGCATCCAGGGCAACACCGGCACCGACAGCTCCTCGGAGCAGCCCGGCCGCCCCGACGAGGCCCGGGACCGTCCGGGTCACCGTGGGCGGGGATAGGGCCCGCCGACCGTGACGCTCACTCCCCCTCGATCCCCACACCCCGTTGAGCCCCCGGCCGCCCCCACGCCCGCAGGATCTCCTCCGCCCGGGTTCGCCGAGACGATGACCGGGCCGCTCGGCGTGCTCGGACCCGATTCGGATCCGGCGCCGCCGTGGATGCTCACGGTGCACCTCGACTCCGTCGTGTTCGACGCGGAGACCGTCTGGCAGCGGGTGGGCCGCGAGGTCCTCACCGACTGCGGATGCTCCACGATCGCCGCCGGGGCCCTGCCGGACCCCCTCGCGCTGGCCCTCGCCGCCGGGGACCTCGTCGACATCAGCGAGGAGCTCGCCCGGGTCATCGCGGACGGGCCCGGGCCGAACCTGACGAGCGCACTGCTGCGGATGCGGATCTTCCACCGGCTGTCCGCCACCGCACGCGACGCCGAGCTCACCTGCCCCGGGGCGCGGGCGTTCCTCGCCCGCGCGGCCGCCACAGAAGCCCGGCTCGCCTATCTCACCTCGATGCCGCGCAGCTGGGTGGAGGCGCTCAGCGAGCACCTGGCGCTGCCGCGGCCGCACGTGCTGCTCACCGCCGAACAGGTCCGCCGGCGCCGCCCGCACCCGTACGCGCACCTGCTCGCCGTCCACCAGCTCGGCATCCCCGCGCGGTTCGGGGTGGCGGTGGAATCCGGCTCGGACGGCATCACCGCGGCGATGGACGCCGGGCTCACGGTGATGGCAATCGTGCCGCCGGAGATGTCCGGGGGATCGGGGCGGCTCACGCTCGTCGGCGACCTCGCGGACGTCGACCTCGCCGCCGCCCGCGCCGCGATCCACGCTGACTGGGCCCGCGAACGGGCGGCGGCGACCCCGGGCTCACCGGATCGGTCCTGAGCGCACGCCGCGCAACTGTGGGGGTTCCGGCGAGGAATGGTGGTATCGACGCCACCACTCTCGGCGAAGAGCCCCACAGTCCGCTCAGGCCGATGAACGGTCGGGGCCGTCAATCGTGCCGCACCCCGTCGCCGAGGCGGCTCGCCTCAGTCGTGGAGGCCGGCCGAGGCGATCGGGGAGCGGCCGCGGGCGGTGAGCGCCGCCTCGGGCATGCCGCACTGCGCGAGGAAGTTCCCGAGCATCGGGTAGCCGTCCTCGGTGAGCACGGACTCGGGATGGAACTGCACCCCGGACAGCGGCGCGCTGCGGTGGGCGATGCCCATGACGACGCCGTCGGCGGTCTGCGCGGTCACCTCGAACACCTCCGTCGGCAGGGTCGCGTCGACGATCGCGAGCGAGTGGTAGCGGGTCGCGGTGAGCGGCGTCCGGCAGCCGGCGAAGATCCCCGTCCCGGTGTGGGTGAGCTGCGAGGTCTTGCCGTGCATGAGGGTCGGCGAGTGGTCGACGGTGGCCCCGAACACCTCGGCGAGGGTCTGGTGGCCCAGGCACACGCCGAACAGCGGCAGCTGAGCCTGGGCGCAGGCGCGCACCACGGCGGGGCAGATCCCGGACTCCGCCGGCACGCCGGGGCCCGGGGACAGCAGCACCCCGTCGTACTCTGCGAGCAGGGCGGGCACCTCGGCGTCGGTGACGTCGTCGTTGCGGATCACCGTGGTGTCCGCGCCGAGCTCCCGGAGGTAGCCCACCAGGGTGTAGACGAAGCTGTCGTAGTTGTCGACGACGAGGATCCGCGCGCTCACGCCCCGCCCCCGTCCTCGGTCACGGTCGCCTCGTTGAACGGCATGTAGGGCGCGACGACGGGGAACACGTACTCCATGAGCAGGTAGACGACCGCGGCGATGAGGAGCAGGCTCAGCAGCAGCTTGACGGCCCACGGGCCGGGCAGCGCGCGCCAGATGAGTCCGTACATCAGACCTCGCCCCCCGTCGCCTTCTCGAAGGCCGGGGAGTCCGCGAGGCTCTCCGGCACACCCTCGGCCGCGGGCTGCCAGTCGGTGAGCTCGGCGTAGGCGATGTAGCGCTCGCGGGCGGAGAACATCGGGTTGCACGCGGTGAGGGTCATGATCCGGTCCTTGCCCTTGAACTCCGGCATGTCCGGCACCGGGGCGAGCACCTCTGTGGCGTCGGGCAGCACGATGTCGAAGTTGCGGAAGGTGTAGGTGTAGAAGCCGTCGGCGGTCTGCACGATGATCTCGTCGCCGGGGCGCATCTCGGCGATGAGGTTGAGCGGCTTGCCGTAGGTCACGCGGTGGCCGGCGAGCGCGAAGTTCCCCACCTCGCCGGGCATCGCGGCGTTCGGGTAGCGGCCCAGACCCATCCGGTTGAGCACCGGCTCCATCGCCACGCCCTCGGCCATGGTGCGGTAGTAGTCCTCGCCGAAGCGCGGGATGTAGACGATCCCGAACGCCGAGTTCATGTCGACGGGCTCGGCGACGAAGGGGGTCTCCGGGTCCGGCGGCAGCTCGTTGCGCGGATTGTCCGCCCATTCGCTCGTGAGCTCGTCGGCGAGGTTGGCGTTGTCCTCGTTCGCTGCGATGTCCGTCCACCACAGCTGCCACACGACGAAGAGGATGAGGACGAGGCCGGCGGTGATGCACAGCTCGCCGAAGGTGCGCACTGTCCCGCGCACCACACCGAGCGGCTCGCGCTCGCCGGAGCCCCGTGCGGAGCGGCTGCGCTCACCGGGGCCCTCGTCGAGGTGCCCGGTGCCGTCGTCCGCCGGGTGCGGGTCCCGGCGGGTCGCGATGGGTTCGGCGAAGGCGGCGGCGACGGCGGAGCGCGGGTCGGAGTAGCGGACATCGGGCGCCGGGGCGCCGGGCGCTGGGGCGCCGGAATGGTGGCCACCGGACTGCGGGTGCCCGGACTGCGGAACGTGCGGCTGCGCGATGGTGGGGCGCGGCGTGCCGGACGGCGGCGCCCCCCACGACGAGGCTCCTCCGACCGGGCCGGACGGAGAATATCCGGACTGCCCGCCGGGGTGGCTGACGCCGCGCCCGGTCGAGGTGCGCTGGGCGGGGCGGATCGTCGGCCGGGGGCTCGCGGGGGGCCGCGGGCTGCGCCGGGGCCTCTCCGGCCTCGGCCTGCGCCCGGGCTGCGGCTTCGCGCGCCTTGCGCTCCCGCCGGGTCAGGGGTTCGTCCACTACTGCTTCACCTTCGCCTGGTCCACCTCGAGGGAGTCCGCGTACTCCGTCAGCGTGATCGGCCCCGTCTCGACTTTCCAGCCCAATCCTAGACGCTCGGCGTAGGACCGGTAGACGGTCACCGCGGGAGACGCCTCGAGCGCTGCGCTCAGCGCCTCCTGGTCCCCGACCGCTTCGACGGTGTAGGGCGGGGAGAACACCCGGGCGTTGATCCGCAGGGTGTTGCCCACGCACTTGACCGAGGAGGTGGAGACGATGCGCTGGCCCTGCACGGAGATCCCCTCCGCCCCGCCGGCCCACAGCGCGTTGATGACCCCCTCGAGGTCCTGCTGGTGGATGATGAGGTCGTTCGCGGTGGCGCCGTCGATGCCCGCGGACTCCGGGGGTGCGTCGTCGAGCGTGACGGCGAGCCCCGGGCCGGTGGTCGCCGCGGTGGAGGCCTCCACGGCGAGCGCCTCGGCCGCGCTCTGCGCCTCCTCCACCCCGCTGTCGCCGCCCGCGGCACTCTTCTCGAGCTCCTCGATCGAGGCCCGCCGGTCGCTGATGAGCTGCTGGAGCTCCTCATTGCTCTGCGAGCGCTGTTCGACGATGTCGGACAGGGAGGAGGTCTCGTTGCGCAGCTGGGTGCCGTCGGCCACCCGGGCGGACGTCGTCATGAGGAGTCCGCACAGCACGAGGACGACGAAGACGGCGGTGCGCGCGGCCAGCGTGGTCATCGGTGAGCTTTCGGGATATGCGCGCGAACGGCGCGGACGAGTACACTTTGCATGATTGCCCTAGAACCAATGTACCGACCGGTGCCGGGGGTCCCCAAGTCGCACGCGCGTGCGCGGACCCGCCGCCGCCCAATGAGGAGTAACGTGGCCAAGCCGAGCCGTGCCAGCAAAGCTCACCGGACCTCGCGGAACTCCGCGGCGACCTCTGCGAAGCGACCCGCGGCGACCGAGCCGGAGAGCACCGGGACCGAGGTCACGGAGACCGAGGTGGCCTCGTCCGAGGTGACCGCTGATCCCGGCGAGACCGCTGCGGCCGACGATGTCGTCGTGACCGAGGACGTCGTGGTGACGGAGGACGAGGACCGCGCCGAGGAACTCGACGCGGACGCCGAGGTCGACGCGGACACCGGCGGCGACGGCGACCCGACCACCGGGTCGACCGCCGCCGGTGCGAAGACCACGGGGAAGTCCGGGAAGACGACCGGTGCCAAGACGAGCACCGGCGCGAAGACCGGGGAGGCGACGACCGGCAGGAAGCCTGCCCGGAAGAAGACCTCGGCCAAGACCTCAGCAGAAGACTCTGCCGGCACGAAGAAGTCCGCGGCCGCGGCGGCGAAGACCTCGAAGACGGGTGCCGAGAGCTCGGCGAAGACCGGTGCGAAGTCCGGGAAGAAGACCGGCGAGGACTCCCCCAAGCGCACCTCGCGCTCGGGCAACCCGGCCAAGCGCTCGACGACCCGCAAGACCTCGACCTACACCTCGAGCGGGACGACCCAGTCGATCAAGCCGAACCCGCGCTGGTTCGCGCCGGTCATGGTCGGCATCCTGCTGCTCGGGCTCGCCTGGCTCGTCGTGTTCTACATCACCGGCGGCAGCTGGCCCGTCGAGGCCTGGGGCAACTGGAACCTCGTCGCCGGCTTCGCGATCCTCGTCTCCGGACTCATCATGTCGACCCGCTGGCGATGAGCTCCGGCTTCCGGCTGCTCGCTCAACATCCGCTGCCGGTCCGACTGCTCGCACTGTTCGGGGGCCTCGCACTCTACGGCTTCTCCGGCGGCCTGATGATCGCCGCCGGCCTGGGCAACATGCCCTGGGACGTCCTCCACCAGGGCATCTCGCTCCACGTGCCGCTGACCATCGGCGTCGTCGGCATCATCGTGTCGATCCTCGTGCTCCTCACCTGGATCCCGCTGCGCCAGCGCCCCGGCCTCGGCACGATCTCCAACGCCCTGCTCGTCGGCGTGTTCATCGACCTCACGCTGCTCGTCGTCGACCGCCCGCAGGTGCTGTGGGCGCAGATCCTGCTCATGTGCGCCGGCATCGTGCTCAACGGGCTGGCCACGGTGCTCTACATCATCCCGAACTTCGGTCCCGGCCCCCGCGACGGTCTCATGACCGGTCTCGTGCAGCGCACCGGTGCTTCGGTCACGGTGGTCCGCTCCTGCATCGAGGTCGTCGTCATCGCCGTCGGCTGGCTGCTCGGCGGCGTGTTCTTCGTCGGCTCGGTGCTCTACGCCTTCGGGATCGGGCCCGTCACCCAGCTGTTCCTCCGCCTCGCCGCCCGCCTCCTCGGCCCGGCCGACCCGATGGCGAGCGAGCACACCTGACGCCTCCCGCCGGCGGCGAGACCCCGGGTGCCCGGGGCAGCGCGCCGATCGCCCGACTCGGCGGCGCACCGACAGCCCGACCCGGCGGCCCGCCGGTGACCCTCAGAATGTCGACAGCGCCGGCGGCAGCGACGCCACGGCGAGGAGCTTGAGCACGGTGAGCCCGGCGAGCACCGCGACCATGAGGAGCGCCGCGACCCCGAACACGAGCGGGCGGCGGCGCGGCGGCGGGAGCAGGGCGGCGCAGCCGAGCAGGAAGCCGGTGATGAGCCCACCGAGGTGCGATTCCCACGAGATGTTCAGCTCGACGAGCGGGATCGCGGCGTTGAGCGCGACGAGCACGAGCACTCCGCCGAGGTTCCGGTCGAGCTCCCGCGTGGGGGTGAGCAGGGCGCCGACGAGGGCGAAGACCGCACCGGAGGCGCCCACGTGCAGGGCGAACCACGATGCCGGGTTCGTCGGGTCGGCGAGCACGAGCACGCACACGGCCCCGCCGAGCGCGCCGAGGACGTAGAGCACGGCGAAGCGCACGTGCCCGATCGCCCGTTCGAGGAAGCTGCCGAAGAAGAACAGCGCGAGCAGGTTGAAGCCGACGTGCAGCGGCGAGGGCTGGGAGTGGATGAAGGCGTGGGTGAGCATCCGCCACGGCTGCTCGGCGGCGAGCGCCGGCATGAAGCCGAACCGCTCGAGCAGACCGAGCGCCGGGATGTACTGGAGGAGGAAGACCGCGCCGATGAGCCCTATGAGCACGGGGGTGACGCGCGGGCGCGGGCCGGCGGGCGCGGGCCGGTGGTCGGCGGTCACCTCGGCGGGTGCGGGGGGTCCCTGGGGACGACGGGACCCCGGACGGCGCGCCTGCCGGCGTGCTGTCCGGGGTCTCCGGGGTGCTGCTGTGCTCGTCCTCCATCGGGGTGTCCCGGGTGACGCGGGGAGCTGCGGCCCTCGCCGCAGGTGTCCCGGCGGTCAGGAGGCGGGGAGGACCTCGACGGATTCGATGACGACGGGCTCGACGGGGCGGTCGCCCGGGCCCACCTGCACGCCCTCGATCGCGTCGACGACCTGCTTGGAGGCGTCGTCGGCGACCTCGCCGAAGATCGTGTGGTTGCCGTTGAGCCACGGGGTGGGCACGGTCGAGATGAAGAACTGCGAGCCGTTGGTGCCCTTGCCCATGCGCTTGCCGGCGTTCGCCATGGCGAGGAGGTAGGGGCGGTCGAACTGGAGCTCGGGGTGGATCTCGTCGTCGAAGGTGTAGCCCGGGCCGCCGGTGCCGGTGCCGAGCGGGCAGCCGCCCTGGATCATGAACTGGGGGATGATCCGGTGGAAGCCGAGGCCGTCGAAGAACGGACGGGAGACCTTGTCGCCGGTCTTGGGGTCCTCGAACTCGCGGGCGCCGGTGGCGAGCTCGGTGAAGTTCGCGACGGTCTTCGGCGTGTGGTTGCCGAAGAGGTTGAGAGTCACGTCGCCCTTGTTGGTGTGCAGGATCGCCTGCTGCGTTGCAATCGTCATGCCCCCATTGTTCCACGACGGCGGCCGGGGGCCGCTCCCGGATCCGGGTCCCCGCACGCACCTCGGACCCGATCCTGTGCGAACGCCCAGGCAAAACGGGACGGCCCGACGTCGCCGGTCGGGGGCGAGGCCCTAGAATGGAGGGGACGACACACGGTGAGCACTGCCGGACCCTTCGCGCGGTCAGCGCGCAGACGGCAGCACCGTTCGGATCAACCAACGGCTCCGCCGTATCGGAGGGTGAGATGTTCAAGCGCAAGACCCAGCCCAAGACCATCAAGGACGAAGTCGCCGACGTCGTGCACGCGGTGAGCGATGTGGTGCGCCAGGGCTCGGCCAACGCGATCGACGCCGCCGCGCCCCGCCTGCGCGACGCCTCGGTCAAGCTCCAGGACGCGGCCTCGCAGGTGCGCCCGCGCGTGGATCGCCTCAACGACCAGCTGCGCCCCCGGCTCGAGGAGCTCGGCAAGCAGGGCCGCTCGCAGTTCGACCACCTCTCCGCCGAGGGGCAGGCGCGCTTCGACGACGCCCGCCACCGGTTCACCGACGAGATCGCCCCGCAGGCCACTGAGCGCGCCGGGGCCGTGGCCGCGAGCGCGGCCGGCCTGCTCGCCACCGCGCAGACGCCCAAGTTCGTCGACGACCTCGCCGTCCGCGTGACCGGCGACAAGAAGGCCGTGAAGAAGGCCCGCAAGGCCCTGGCCCGGGCGAGCAAGGACATCACCAAGAGCACGCAGGCCAAGAAGTCCGGCGGCTTCGGCTCCGCGCTCGTGTGGATCCTCGCGATCGGCGGCCTCGCCGGCATCGCGTACTACGTGTGGAAGAAGGCGCAGCCGGTCGAGGACCCGTGGTCGACCCCGCTGCCGGCCAACCGTCCGGCCGACGCCCGCCCCGTGGGCTCGGTCCCGGCCTCGCAGCAGACCGCCGTCACCCCGACGGTGACCGAGGCCCCCGTCCCGGCCGCCAAGGCCGAGGCGAGCACCGACGTCACCGCCGACCCGGATTCCGCGGACGCGGACACGGTCGGCTCGGACACGGATTCCGACGCCCCGAAGCACTGAGGCCTCGACCAGGCGCAGGCCTCTCGGGCGTCTGAGGGCCTGAGGGCCTGAGGGCCTGAGGAGCAGTTGAGCGGATGCCCCGCGGTCGACGACCGCGGGGCATCCGCTATTCACTGTCCCGGGATGCGCCCGGGCGCTGCGGCGTCGCCACCGGGACCGTCTGGGCGGGCGGGGCGGGTGCGCCGGGATCGACCGAGCGCGCGTAGAGCACCGCGGCGTTGTAGACCTTGGAGACGTAGTCGAGCGAGTTGTTGTAGCTGAGGACGGAACGCTCCCAGCCGGGTGCAGTCCCCATGTCGCCGGCCACACACAGGTAGGACGCAGTCGTCATCGCCGCGTCGTCGATATTGTTCGGGTCCTTGACCCCGTCGCCGTTGGCGTCGAGTCCGTGACGGTTCCAGCTGACGGGGATGAATTGCATCGGCCCGACGGCCCGGTCGTATTCGTCGTCGCCGTCGAGGCGTCCCTCGTCGGTGTCGTCGATCTGTGCGACGCCCATGCCGTTGAGCTGCGCACCGATGATCGGGGTGTCGAGGTTCCCGTCGGGTTGCACGCTCGACCCCTCGTAGCGCCCGTGGTTCGTCTCGACGGAGCCGATCGCGGCGATGGTGTTCCACCCCAGGCGGCAGCCGTTGCGGTTCTTCTCCGCCCATACCCCGGCGGCGACGTACGCCTGCAGCACGCGCTCAGGGATCCCGGTGCTCTGCGCGGTGGATGCGAGCCACTCGGAGTCCACCGAACTCGCGTCCATGCTGTCCGCCGACTCCGTGGGCCCGACAGGTCCCGCGGACGGTGCCGGCGGCGCTTGAGCGATCGGCGGCGGCGAAGCCGGGCCGTCCCCGGGCTCCGAGGCCACGCCGGGCTGTGAGGCGAGCCGGAGCATGAGAGCGGCGGAGCCGATCCCGAGGACGAGCGCGAGCACGCTGGCCACGGCGATGAAGATCTTGGTCGCCCGGGTCATCGCTCACCGCCTCCCTTCGCGCATGAGCACCACGAGGACAGCGATGGCGAGCAGGCAGGCGAGACCGAACCCGATTCCCGCGACGAGCCACCACTGGTCCCCGAGCACGTCCTCCGACTGGGGATCGGTGGCCTCGGGTGCGGTCTGTGCATTCGGTCCGGAATCGGAGAATCCGGCGAACTGGCCGTGGAGGTTCATCCCGGCGCATTCGGTGACGAGGGCGCGGATGAGCGGCGAGCTGCCGACGACGGAGTTCGTGTCCGCGACGACGAAGTCCATCTTCACGCTCGTCTCGCCCAGGCTCTCCCCGTCCTCGGACTCCGCGGCGATGTCGAAGGTCACCGTGTAGTCGCCGGGCCGGTTGAAGGCGAAGGCGGCGGTGCCCTGCTGGCCGGTCTCCGCCGTGAGCGGGGTCGATGCGTCGGCGAGGATGTTGCCGGCGCCGCCGTCGAGGATCGCGAAGTCGCCAGGCCCCTCGACCCGCCCGACGGAAAGGGTGACGGTGCCCCCGGCTTCATCGGGAGCGAGCTCCCGGAAGTCCCAGCCGATCCGCGGCACCGAGGTTCCCACGCCGAGCGCGGTGGACCAGATCGTCGTCCCTGCCGGTCCGAGCTCGCCGGTCTCGAAACCGAGCGAGCGCGAGGAGGTCGAGGGGATGACGACGGAGACCGCGGAGTCGAGGGTGCGCGGCTCCGCCCCGCGCAGGTCGGTGAAGCCGCCGGTGAGTCCGTCGGCGGTGCTCGCAGCCCGGATGTCGATCCGGCCGCTGCGCACCTGCTGGGTGCCGGTGGCCTCGACCGGGCACTGCTGGATCAGCGGCGGTGCCTGCTGGATCCGCGTCGCCGGTGTGCTCGGAGTCGGGGACGGGGTCGCCGAGGCGCCCGGGCCTCCTCCGTCTCCCGGAGCTCGCATCCCGCCGTCTCCGGCGCCGTCGCGGGCACGGATCCCGCCCTCGCCCGGGCCGGCGGGCGGTTCCATCCCACGCGCGGGGATCTTGCCGTTGGCGTTGTCCTCCGGGGGCGCGATCCCGTCGGTGGGCCCTTCGCCGTCCCCCGGAGCGGGGATCTCGATGGTCTCGGGGGCACCGTCCTCGCAGTCGACGCTCGCATCGGCGTCGTCTCCGACGGTGAAGCGGAGGATCTCCGGGGTGACCTCGAGCGGTCCTGCATCCGCGTCGTCCTCGTCATAGGCCCGGACACCTGCCGCCACGCAATAGGTGCCGGATTCGGTGAACCGCCAGGACGCGTGGGCATCACGGGAGGGCAGGGCGCGGTAGTACTGCCCCGAGGGGTGGGCAGCGGTGAACCGGCGTTCGTTGTAGCCGTTGGCGTGGAACCACGGCGCGTCCTCGGACCCGGGGTTCCCGAGAGAAGAGTTGCGGTAGGTCACCGCGCCGTTCTCAGGGGCCTTGTACAGCTCGAATCGGATGCCGGCCCAGGCACCCTGTGCGCGGCCCGAGAGGTCGAGCCCGGGACCGGGGTGGAAGTCTCCGGAGCGGTCCTTCGTCCAGTCGACGTCGACCGAGGCGTCTCCGGGGAAGAACGCGGGATCCCCGGTCGGGGCGGTCGCCCCGCTGGGCCAGCGCGCCGGATCGTTTCCGCAGGACTGAGTCACGGGTCCCTCGCCGAATGCGAAGGTCAGCACCGTCCGTGCGCTCTTCCCGGTCGGCAGGGTGCCCCCGCGCTCATCGGTCGAGCGGGATTCGAGCGCCACGCACATGATCGGCGCGGTCTCGTCGTCCAGCGGCGGGATCACCTCGGACGGCGGCTCCTCGCCGCCGATCCCCCGATCCGGCTCGAGACTCCACGTCGTGGAGAAGGCATGATCCACGTCGAATGCCCACCGTTCGTCGGTGGCCTCCGGGCCGGCGTCGATGAGCGTCGTGTCCGTCCCGCCGTTGATCCGATCGTCGCGGCCGGTGATGGTGAGCCGACCGCCGGTGATCGCCGTCACGGCGAAGGTGTAGGGCTGATCGAGGCCGGCCGCGGCGGGGCCGTCGTGGTCGAAGCGCACTCCGAGGTCGGCGGCGCTGTCGGCGATGACGTCATCGGGGATCCGGGGATCGTCCTCGGGGTCCGAGGGATCGGCGCCGGGCTCCTCGGGTTCGGGAGTCCCGGAATCGTCGGAGGGGATCCTGAACACCGGGCCCTGGGCCTCACCGTCACCATTGCGGAGGGTGAGGGTGGACTTGAGATATGCATCGTCGTAGAGGACGAACCGCGCGTCCTCGGGGAACTCGGCGGCCTCGACTTCGGACTTCTCGGCGCGTTCTTCTCCGTCGGGATCGTTCCCGCCCGGCTCGTCCCGGCCATCGGGATCGTCGCCGGTCGGATCGGTGCCTTCCGCCGCGGGCTCAGGCTGCGCGCCCGGTCCCGTGGTGAGCGCCTGAACAGGCAGGCCGACGACGGCTCCGGGCAGCACGAGAGCAGCGGCGAGCGCGCCCGTCAGGGCACGGGAGAATGATGCGGGGAGGCGAGTCACAGCGCCGGTGCTCACTTTCGAGGGGTATCGAGGGGGTGGGTGGCTCAGCCTTCGAGCCAATCTGGTACGGGTGACTTGAATACTAACAGCAGGCATCGTGCGGGTTGCCGTTGGTGGACACCCGCCCGTCCCGAGCCGCCACCAGCAGGGTCGCATCACCTCGCACCACCCCGCGGGCCGCGTTCTCGACCCCCGTGCGGGACAATCGAGGGACCGTGCCGCCACCGAACCGGAGGACCCCCTGGAGACGACACCGATCGGCCGGCTCCCGCTCCACACGATCTCCGAGCGGCTGCCGGAGATCCCCGACGCCACGCTCGTGACCGACCTCATCCGGATGGACCGGACCCGCCGCGCGGTCGTGTTCCGACTGCTGCCCAAGGACCGGGCGGCCCGGGTGTTCGACCGTCTGGGCCCGGGCATCGGCTCCGAGCTCGTCGCCGACCTCTCCGACGGCCCCGTGCGCGAGGTGTTCTCCGAGCTCGCCCCCGACGACCGCACCGCGATCCTCGACGAGATGCCCGCCGGGGTCGCGAACCGGATCCTCCAGGAGCTGCCCGAGGCGCACCGTGCGGACACCATGCGGCTGCTCGGCTACCCGAAGGAGTCCGCCGGGCGCCGGATGAGTCCGCTCGACCTCATCCTCCGTGCCGATGCGACGGCCGCCGAGGCGCTCGACACCCTGCGGGACCGTGCCGCGGGCGGCGCGCGCATCACCGATGCTCCCGTCGTCGACGCCACCCGCCGCTACCGCGGGATGATCCCGCTGTCCTCGATCGTCGCGGCCGACCCCGACGCACGCCTGGGCGAGCTCGCGCTCGATGACATCTGCGTCCACACGCACGACGACCAGGAGGACGCCGCGAACGCGGTGATGGACTCCTCGGCGGACCTCGTCCCGGTGGTCGATGCGGAGGGCCGCCTCGTCGGCATGCTCACCGAACCCGACGCCCGTGCCGTCCTCCACCTCGAGTCCGACGAGGACGCCGCGCTCGCCGGCGGCTCCGCACCGCTGCGCCGCCCGTACCTCGCGACCTCGGTGATCCGGCTCGCCTCGAAGCGGATCGTGTGGCTGCTCGTCCTCCTCGTCGCCGCCTCGCTCACCGTCGGGGTGCTCGATGCCTTCGAGGAGTCGCTGCAGAGCATGGTCGTGCTCTCCCTCTTCATCCCGCTGCTCATCGGCACCGGCGGCAACACCGGCGCCCAGGCGGTGACGACGGTGGTGCGGGCGCTGTCGACGCACGACATCACCTTCTCCGACTTCTTCCGGGTCGCCTTCACCGAGCTGCGCACCGGTCTGCTGCTCGGCGCCGCCCTCGGCCTGTGCACTCTCGTCCCGGTCACCCTGTTCGCCGGATTCGAGGTGGCGCTCGTGCTCGCGATCTCGCTCGTCGGGATCTGCGTGCTCGCCGCGACCGCCGGCGCGGTGGTGCCGCTGCTCGCCACCAAGGTCGGGATCGACCCGGCGGTGGTGAGCGCGCCGTTCATCACCACGCTCGTCGACGCGAGCGGGCTGGTCCTCTACTTCCTCGTCGCCCGGGCGATCCTCGGGGTGTAGCGGGCAGCACGGGGGCGGTTCCGGCGGCACCCGCGCACGGGCGGCCACACGGTGCTGCGGCCGCTCGGCCGGCTCACTCCTCGCGCGATTCCGCGGTCTCCCGGTCGTTGGCCTTCTGCAGGGCCTCGACGAGCTCGTCCTTCGTCATCTCCGAGCGGCCCGGGATGTCGAGCCGCTGCGCGAGCCCGTAGAGGTGCTCCTTGGACGCGTTCGCGTCGACCCCGCCGGCGGCACCCGCGGTGCCGGGGCCGCCGCGCTCGGCGCGCTCGTCGGACGGCCCGGCCTCGTCCTTGGGCTCCCAGTGGTCACCGACCTTCTCGTGCGTGTGCTTGACGGCGGCCCAGGCGGTGCGTGCGGCGCGGGCTCCGCTGTCGTACTGCTCCGCTGCGGCGTCATAGGCCTCGGCGAAGGTGTCCTGGGCCAACTGATCCGAGCGTTCGAGGGTGGACGGGATCTCGGACTTCTTCGCGTGCCCGTCCTGGTTCGTCTTCGGCATGGCGGCCTCCTCGGGGTGCTGTGTGAGCGGATCGCGGTGACTACCATGGTGGCACGCAGCACCAGCCCGCAACAGCCCCTCGGGAGGGCGCATGACGACACCCCCTCCGACCGCCCCGGCACGCATCCGCGCGGTCATGGACGAGCTCGGCCGCGACCCGTTCCTCCCCGCCGAGCAGCGACGGTTCTCCGACCTCGACCGGCCGCTGCCCATCGGTCACGGGCAGACGAACTCCCAGCCCTCCACCGTCGCCGCGATGATCACCCTGCTCGAGGTGAGCACCGGGCAGCGCATCCTCGACGTCGGGAGCGGCTCGGGCTGGACGACGGCGATCCTCGCGCGGCTCGTCGGAAGCAGCGGGTGCGTCATCGGCTGCGAGCTCGTGCCGGCGCTCCGGGAGTCCGCGGCAGCCGTCCTCGCCGGTCTCGACATGCCGTGGGCCGAGGTGCGGCAGGCCCGCATCGGGACGCTCGGCGCGCCGGTCGACGGGCCCTACGACCGGATCCTCGTCTCCGCCGGCGCCCAGACGCTGCCCCGGACCCTCGTCGAGCAGCTCGCTCCGGACGGAATCATGGTCATCCCCGTCGCCTCCACCATGCTGCGGGTACACCGCACGGCCGCCGGCCCCGTCGACATCACCGAGCACGGCCGGTACTCCTTCGTCCCCCTCATCGACGGCTGAGGCCCTCGCCCGGCAGCCGGCCCGTGACTTCCTCCGGAAGTCGACCGGCCCACCAGACCAGCACCCGACCAACACCTGCCCGGCACCCGGGCAGCCGGGCACCCGGGCACCCGGGCACCCGCCGGATCCTCACAGGGAGACTTGAGCGTGCCGCCGTACACTTGCGTCGACGGAAGGGAGTCATCGTGGAGACGGACGTCGCACACGCACGACATGCACTGGTCACCGGAGCAACCGGATACGTCGGCAGCCGGGTCACCGCCGAGCTGCTCGAGCGCGGATGGCGGGTGCGGACCCTGTCCCGCTCCCGGGAGAAGGCGCTCACCATGCCCTGGGCGGACCGGATCGTCCCGGCGGGTGACACCGCCGGACCAGGAGAGGTCGAGGTGTTCGAGGGCGACGCCGATTCCGCCGAGGACCTCGCCGGCGCGCTCGCCGGCGCCGACGTCGCCTGGTACCTCGTCCACTCGATGGGCACAGGCACGGACTTCGCCGAGCGCGAGCAGGACATGGCCCGCACCTTCGCCGCCGCAGCCGAACAGCAGGGCGTCGGTCGGATCGTCTACCTCGGCGGCCTCCATCCTGCCGGCGAGGAGCTCTCGGAGCACCTCGCGTCCCGGGTGGCCGTCGGCGACATCCTCCTGAGCTCCCGCGTGCCGACCGCCGCCCTTCAGGCCGGGGTGGTGCTGGGAGCGGGCTCGGCCTCATTCATCATGCTCCGGCATCTGTCCGAGCGGCTGCCCGGTGCGATCGCACCGAACTGGGTCGACAACCGGATCACCCCGATCGGTGTGCGCGACGCCGTGCACTGGCTCGTCGGCGCCGCAGACCTGCCGCCGGAGGTGAATCGGGCCTTCGACATCGGCGGCCCGGACACGATGAGCTATGCGGAGATGATGCGCCGCTACGCCGAGGTCGTCGGTCTGCCGAGGCGTCGCGTCCTCACCGCCCCGGTGACGACCCCGCGCCTGGGCGCACAGTGGATCGGTCTCGTCACGCCCGTGGACGCCGGGCTCGCCGCGCCCCTCATCGGCAGCCTCCTCCACGACACCGTGGTGACCGAGCGCGATCTCGAGAAGCTCCTCGACCCGCCGCCCGGTGGCACCCAGTCCTTCGCCGAGGCGGTGCGCACGGCAGTCGAGAGGGGCGAGGACGGGCGAGGCCTCGACACCCGGCGGTGGCGGCGGGTGCTGCTCACCTCGGCCGGGGCCGTCGGTGCCTGTGCTGCGGTCGGGACGATCCTCACCGACCCCGACAACGCCTGGTACCGGTCGCTGCGGAAGCCGGACTGGCAGCCGCCGGCGGCGGTGTTCCCCCTCGTGTGGACGCTGCTCTACGCCGACATCGCGGTGATCTCCGCACTCGTCGCGGCCGATGGCCTCGAGGAGGGGAAGCGCAGGACGCTGCGCGGCGACGCGCTCGCCCTCGGAGCCAACCTCGTCCTCAACGCCGGCTGGACCGGGCTGTTCTTCCGCGGGAAGAAGCCGGTGCTCTCCACCGTCGAGGCGGCACTGCTCGCACTGAGCTCGGCCGACCTCGTGCGTCGGGCCGCGCGATCGGCTCCGCAGCGCGGGTTCGCCCTCGCCCCCTACGCCGCATGGACCGGTCTCGCCACCGCGCTGTCCGGCTCGATCGCGCGCCTCAACCGGGGCCGCTGACCCGGGGCCGCTGAGCTGGCCCACGTCCGTCCTCGGAGGTCGGCACACGACGCATCCGCGATCCCACTGCGCCGTAGGATCGGACCATGACGCACTCCACGGCACGGGGCTGGGCCCTGCTCACCGGAGCGATCGCCGCCGAGGTCGTGGCGACCCTCTCCCTCAAGGCCGCCCTCGAGGTCCCCGCGCTGTTCGTCGTCGTCGCCCTCGGGTACCTCGCGGCATTCGTCCTGCTCACCCTCGTCCTCCGCGCCGGCATGGCGCTCGGGGTGGCCTACGGGGTGTGGGCGGCGGCCGGAGTGGCGCTCACCGCGATGCTCTCCGCAGCGATCTACGGGGAGCCGCTGACCCCGCTCATGGGGATCGGCATCGGACTCGTCATCGCCGGGGTGCTGTGCGTCGAGCTCGGGTCGCACGGGGGCCGCAGGGCACCGGTGCGCGACGCGGGTGCCGGCTCTGAGGACGACGGGCTCGCTCGCGGCCGGGGAGCCACCGGACCGGGTCCGCGATCGACCGGGCCCGAGGTCGCCTGATGGCGTGGCTGTTCCTCATCGGTGCGATCATCACCGAGGTCAGCGGCACCCTGGCGCTGCGGATGGCGGCGCTCGGGGGACGGGGCTGGTTCGCGGTCGTCGGCGTGGGCTACGTCCTCGCCTTCACCCTGCTCGCTCTCGCGCTCGGTGCCGGGATGGCGCTCGGCGTGGCCTACGGGATCTGGGCGGCGGCCGGGGTCGCACTTACCGCCCTGCTCGGCCGGCTGCTGTTCGGCGAACCCTTCACCTGGGTCATGGGCGTCGGCGTGGTCCTCATCATGGGCGGGGTGCTGCTCATCGAGGTGGGAGCGCACTGATTCCTGCGGCGGGCAGGGGCGCCCCGGCCGTCAGGCGAGCGATTCGTGACGGCGGTGCCCGCGGCGGCAGAACCGGTGGCCGCAGCACCCGCGGCGGCGGTGCCGATGAGCGCAAAGGGCGATGCGCTCAGGCGTCGTCGACGAGCTCTGCGATCGCGGCCATGATCTGCTCGGTGAGCGCCCGGCGCTGCGGTCCCGCCGGCTGCTGACGGGCCGGGGCGGGGATCGGCTCGCCGAACCGGACGGTGAAGGTCGCCGGCCGGGGGAAGCGCTGCTCGACGGCCATGACGTCCTCGGTGCCCATGATGCCCACGGGGACGATGGTCGCCCCGGTGCGGATCGCGAGCTCGGCCGCCCCCGTCTTCCCGGTGCCGATCGCCCCGGTGCGGGTCCGGGTCCCCTCGGGGTAGATACCGAAGATCTTGCCCTGGCGCAGGATGTCCTCGCCGTCCTCGAGCGCCTTGACCGCATCCGCGGTCGATCCGCGCCTGACCGGGAAGCTGCCCACCGCCTGGAAGAAGGTGCGGGAGGCGAGGCCCTTGGGTCCCTTCCCGGTGAAGTACTCCTCCTTGGCCATGAAGCACACCTGCCGCGGGGAGAGCGCTGACAGGTACACCGAATCGACGAACGAGCGGTGGTTGCTCGCGATGATCACCGGGCCGGTCAGCGGCACGTTCTCCAAACCCGTGACGGTGGGCCGGTGGACCAGGCGGATGGACCGGCGGAAGGCCGCGCGCATCGCCTCGTAGGAGCGTCCGCTGGGCACGGACACCGTGGATTCGGGAGTGGACATGGGAACAGGATAGTGGGCGGCGGGCGCGCGGACCGGGTGGCACGCGGGGCGGTCGGTGCCAGAGCGCGAGGTGCCGGCCGGGATCGTGCCCGGCCGGCGAGCGCGGGCTCAGGCGTAGGCGGTGTCGAAGAACGCCCGCTCGAGTCCGACGACGTGGCGCCACACAGCGGTGAGGCGCTCGCGTTCGGCGGGGTCGTTGGGGAACACCCGGTCGAGCTCGTCGACGAGGAACTGCACCCATTCCCGGAAGTCCGGACCGCGGTGGAGCTCGATCCATTCGCGGTGGACGTATCGCTCCGGCATCTCCGCCGTGCGCTCACCCCAGTCGAGGTAGAGCCATTCGGCGATGACGAGGAGGACAAGGAGATGCGGGTAGGACCGGGACCGGGCGGCCTCGGTCATGGCATCGCGGAACGCCGCAGTCGTGGGGGTGAGGGCGGGTGCGGTGCGGTCGGTCTCCGCGACGCCGAGCTCCTCGAATGCCCGCTGGAAGTACCCGTCCTCGTCCGCTGCGAGCATCCCGAGCTGGCGGGAGAAGCGGAGCTTCGCGGGCACGCGGTCGGCGAATGCGACGCAGCCCCCGAGCATCGACAGGAAGGTGTCGAAGAACTGGTAGTCCTGCACGAGGTAGCCGGCGAGCACACCGTCGTCGAGCGTGCCGGCGAACAGCTCCCGGACGAACCGGTGGTCGACGGCGGCGTCCCAGTCCTCCGCTGCCGACGCGCGCAGGGCGGCGACGGCGCCGCTGGGGTCGACGGTGACGGTGGTGGCGGTGGGATCGGGTGATGACGGGTGGTTGTCGGACATGGTGTCTCCTCTCGCGGATCGGACGCTGACGCCTGCGGCAGCGTGTCGACAGGAGAGTCCCGAGCGGAGGGTGCTGATCGCGGGGGCGGCGGCATCCGCGGGACGAGCGCCGCTGCGTCCGCCCTCGGGCGGGCACGGTGCGGGCACCGCGACACGACTTCCTCCGCCGGTACTGACCGGATCAGGTTCGAGGGTCTGCTTCCGCACTCTCAGCGCCCGCGTTCGGCGCTCCCCTGTCGTACGGTCCGATCGTACCCCACGGAGTCGCGACGGCGGCGGGTCGTCAGCCGGCGAGTGACTACGGCTCGGCGGACGCTGGGCCTGACGGACGGATCCCCGGGACGCCCAAGTAGCCGCCGTCAGCTGGTTCCTGGACCGCGGATTCTCGTCACTGCGCTCGACGGCACGGGTGCTTCGGGCTCGGAGGAGGATTGCTGCCGGAGACGACGCGATCCCCGCCGGAATCCGGCGGGGATCGTCGAACGAGTCACTGTCTCACGGTTTCTCGAGTGGAGCTTGCGGGAGGCTTGTCGAAACTTCCCCCCAGCGCTTGCGTCAATGGTCGCGAGCCACAGGGTCCATTCGGGGCGTGTGCCCCACTTGGCGAAGCGTGCCACAGCCTCCGGGTGGTTTAGCGCTCTATCGCCAGGCGCCCCAGGCCCGCTGCCAGCGCTGCGGCGGCGGGAGCCATGTACCGTCGTTCGAACGGGGTGCCCAGCACCTGGAGCGGGACGCTGCCAAGTGCTGCCACGGCAAGGAGCCCCAAGAGGCGTCGTTCTGCCCGGGAAGCCTTCCCTGCAATCCCCGCGCCACGCGCCACCAGGGCCGCCACCGGCAGAAGACTGCACAGGCTCACAGCAGCAACCCGGCGCCCGTCCGCCGAATTCGTAACCCGACCCCCGCTGACAGCGGTGTGCGGTAGGCGACCAGTGAGTACCGAGGCGTGGGTCGCCATCGTGGCCGCCAAGCCACCCACAGCGAGCGCAACGGCTGGGCCCCGCGGCACCTTCTCACCCAAGGACTGATCGGCAAGCACGGCGTGCCCCTTTCATGACGAGGTGATCGACAGGATCAGTTTCGCTCACCAATATAGGCGCCCGTGGACACCCGCGTCGAGCGATGCACGAGCCTCAACGACGAAGAAAACGCCACCTACACTCCCGAGCAGACCACCGCCAGCGTCCTCGCCCACACCAGCATCGATGCCCCGGCGCACGTCACCGCAGAAACAAAACTGCCCCGCCATCAGGCGGGGCAAGTTTCGATTTTCTCATCTTACGTGGAGGTAGCGCGACAGTGCTCTAACCTTGCCCCGGCTCTACAGTTGGCGGTCTCGTCGCATCGGGCGATCCGGCGTCGCCGTAGGTCAGGGCCGGGCCCGGCCTCCTCGCGGCCGTTGCCGCGACCAGTTCCGCGGTTGACGGCGGCGATGCTGGACGAGGCGGAACGCCGCTACAAGGACGGCGAGATCCTGCGGGCGATCGCGGGTGATCTGGGCGTGAGCCGGCAGCGTCTCGCTGACCGGTTGCGGGAGCGAGGTGTGCGGTTGCGCGGTGAAAAGCCGTCATCTGAGCAGGTGCGCGAGATGTGCCTGCGCTACGAGCAGGGCGAGTCGTTGGCCAGGGTCGGCGAGCGGATGGGTTTCAACGCCAGCACCGTTCGCGTGCATTTGCTCCGTGCGGGTGTCGCGCTTCGTGATCCGCACGGGCGGGAGCGGTAGACGTTCAGCCGAAGAAACCGCTCGAGATCGGTAAGTCGAAGGGCCATTCTCCCGCTGTCTTCTGGAGTCACTGCCCTCGACCGCAGCGTCGCGTGCACGGTGAACGCTCGGTTAGCTCCGCACACGCTCCCGGGCGCGTTCACGCGCCTGCTGGCGGAGTCTCGCTCGAACCTCGTCGTGAATGGTAGTCGAGACTTCCTCAGCCGTTTCGACAGAAACGACAAGGGCGTAGCGGACGCTCTTCTTCTTGGGAAGGTGTTGGGCGTCGTCCATGCACTCGACGTGTATTGGAAACGCATCGCCATCCGCGAAGGTCATCGCCCGTGAACCTTGGACGAGTTCGTGTTGGAGGCTTCCACGCCTAACAGTGAAGTGCTCTCCCTCTATCCGGTCCCCTGCCGCGAGCTTCGTATCCGGGGTACCGAAGTAGACCTTGGCCCCTCGATAACGCGTGAGCTGTCCCACCGTAGGTACCGCGTACGCAAGCGTGATGGTGAAGCGGTGCCACGCCGCTCGCGACCTCAGCGATGGCGGAAGCGGCAGTTCGTACGTGTGTCGCTGGTCTCCACCGATGCGGCCGCCCGCGACCAACACGGCACGATTGGTGGCGGCTACTCCGAGACGGGAGGTATCGAGCTTGCCGTATCCGAGCAGCGCCGAGAGCTTGCGGCGAGCATCTTGCCCGGGGATACCGAGATCACTGCGAAGTTGACCTTCCCATTCGCCCCAGCTGCTCGCGTGCGCGAGGAGAGCTCGTACCAGAAGCGGATGATATTCCGGGCCCGGCAGGGGCGAGTCTTCTTTGACGTCAACGCCAGCTTCAAGAATGTCGAACAGGCGACTTGCTTCACGCGTGACCAGTGCCGTGGCATTGCTAGTGCCGAAGGTGAAGGCTGTGCGGTTCGTTGCGCCACCCCTCCCCGGTGCTGCGACTTGGAGGCCGGGGCCAGTCTGAGCGGTGTGGGCCAGTTCGAGGTCCACCAGATCCTCGCCAGGCACAAGAACGGGTCGGAGGTAGAGTGCCCGCCCCCCAATGTGGTGAAGGTCAGGCTTGATAGAACGATCAACACCCGGTCCCGTTGCCCCGTAGTACGCAGGTGCTCCTGGATTTGTGATATCCCATACCGCGTCGGAGACCTCGGTGTCGTCCAGCCCGTCGTCGTGCGTGGCACCGATCGTTAGAGCATTGAGTGCATCGCCGGGAGGCAAGATTCCCTTCAAGATGCTCTTCTCGTAGACCGCCCGGGTCGCCGCGTGTCGCGCCGTCTCCAGCGTGTTTGCTGAGGTTGCGGGAATCGTGATGGGGGCAGTGTGATTACCGGCGCTGACAATGAAGAGGAGGTTGTAGGTGTGTGCCAACCAATCCAGTAACCGACCAACAGGACTCATTCGGCGAGTAAGAGCCCGGGCCTGAGCTCCGATGGAGAGATTAACGATTCGGACGCTGGGCGCAGTGGCGTCCCGGCCGTCTTCGCCCTCCTGGATGCGGCGAATCGCTCGATGCAGCAGGTCGGGGAAAAGTCGCTCCGGATCGACCTGTTCATGGGTCGTGGACAGTTCGTGCGGCCTCATGATCGGTCGCACGTATAGTGGACGATCTAACGGCTCACCAGGCGCCGACAGATCACCATGGATGATGAGCGAAGCCATGGCAGTGCCGTGGTTACGAGCAGCATTTGAGTAGGCGTCACCGACGCCCTCCGGATCATCGATCATGAGTCGACCAGTCAACGCATCATGGTTCTGGAAGGGCAATCCATCCAAGAGCGCGACCCGAGGCAAACCTTCGATGCGCTCGCCTGCGGGCAGCCGCACCTCGGCCACAGGATCTGTGGTTGCCGGGGCAACAGTCATGGATGTGAATGGGCTGACGAACATCACATCGTCGGTGGTGAGCAAGCGGATTGCCGCGGCCCCATCCCTAAGCACCGCGCGCACCTGCTGTATCGGCAGTTCGGCAAGAAGGCCGTGATAGGTGATATCTCGGATCTGCGAACGATCCAGGATACGACCACCGCTCGCAGCAATAACCTGCTCCACATGCGACTCCGCCGCAGCTCGTTGCGAGGGGTCCCGCCTATACCAAAGCTCTACCTCGACTCTTACGGTGCTAATCGACTGGCCAATCATGTCGAGAGTTTCCTGCCAGCGCTCGCGAAGGCCGGTCTCTCGGATACGGTCCTCTGGCCCCCATCGTCTAATCGATGTCAACTGATGGAACGCGTCTTTGAACTTGCCGAGCCCATGTTCAAACTTAGCGGATGGGTCTGCTTGCCACAGCGCGAAGAGTCGAAGGAGCTCGTCGATCGCTTTCGAGCTCGACATCACCATGTACAGAGAGTGCTGCACCGGCTTTTCTGTGCGACCAGCCTCACGTTCGGTCATGTGGAAATCGTCATCCGGATCGGCACGATCCCCCAGGAGCTGGGACAAGAACTCGAATCCGTCGATCTTGTCAATCGCGTTCTGGAAGTCCTTTACCGTGCCGGCCAGGTCGAACACAACGACCAACGCAGGGTCTACTTCGTTCGGCGCGGTTTCGGCAAGGCGTGCCCGCTCAGCATCAAAAGCAGCAGTGAGTTCTTTGAACTGAGGAGAGAGCCGCGCGCCTTGGCGGCCCGAGCCTGGTTTAGAGAGTCGCGGCATATCGCGCCGACGTTGTGAGGGCCGAGCATCGACGACTGGCGGTGCGAATGCCAGGAGCGGCCTGTTCTCCGCGGTCACCCCGTTGCCTGACCGCGCCGATGCTCAAGTCGCTCTTGGACTATCTGGCGTAGGTTGCTGTCCGGGAGCTCCAAAATTGCGCGACGTCGGACATCGAGGGCGAACTCTTCCAACTCCGCATAACTTGCCCCGGCGAGCTTATCCGCCAGCGTGCGGGGGGCGAATCCGAGATCGCCGCCAAGACGAGCAGCGAGTCGTTCAAGAAACTGCGTCGCTTGGGCACGGCTAGGCGCGGCGAGTTCGGTACGAATCTGGAATCGACGCCACGCCGCGCGATCGAGAAGTTCGCTGTGGTTAGTAGCACCGATAAAAATCACATGTGCTGGAAGACGGTCAACTTGGAGGAGCAACGTGGAAACAACTCGTTTGATCTCTCCGGTCTCGTGCTCGTCAGATCGCTCTTTGGCGATAGTGTCTAGTTCATCGAAAAACAGGACGCATCGGCGAGTACGAGCGAATTCGAAAGCATTGTCGAGCCTGGCGGCAGTCTCTCCTAGGAAGCTCGACACAACGCCTTCGTAACGCACGACGTAGAACGGAAGCATCAACTCGGCAGCGATGGCCTCAGCCACGCTGGTCTTCCCGTTGCCCGGAGGTCCGGACAGCAGAAGACGGTTACGTGGCTCGATCCCGTAACTGCGCAGCAGTTCAGCACGCTTCTGCTCTTCGACGAGTTCCGTCAAGACTCGGCGCGGTATCTGCGCCAACTCGATATCGCTCAGACGACGGCTCGGAACGATCTCCTGTACCAGGTCGCGAATCGCCGCCGAGTGATCGTCGCGCACGTGACTCTGACCGGTCGTCGTGATGAGCTCCGAGAGGCGGTCGGCGACCAAGTGGTGCTGGTTGGCACGTTCCTCAGCGATGACCGACTCGACCAGAACCCGGAAGCGGTCTCGATCACCTCGGCGCTCCGCTTCGACAAGGTCGAGGAGCAGGTCTGCTCGCGCCATGTCCCGCCTCCCCAATCTTGTGCCAGTGTCCGCAACTCTTAGTCTATCGTGGACGGCCCTGAGGCTGCCGATCCGCGCCGACATCCGGGCGCGATGCGACCATGCCCACTTCGTCCTGCTTCGAATTGACGACGGAACTGCAACCTTCTACCTCCGAGCACGAACCAGCGTGTGCTCAGTCGGGAAGTCAAAGGCCGGGGGCCGAGGTGCGGTCTTTGGTGACGTGGATGTCGGCTCCGGCGTCGTGGAGCTGCTGGACGACGGCGACGTGATCGGCGTACTTGGAGCCGAGCCGAGCGAGATCGGTGACGATGAGCCCGGTCACGTCCTCCCGCTCGACGGCATCGAGCACGCCTTGCAGACCGTAGCGACTGCGCCCGACGTCGGTGAAGACCTCGGTGACGGTCAGGCCGTGCTCGTCAGCGTAGCGGCGGCAGGCGGTTTCTTGCTGGTTCAGCCAGGTCGGGTTCTCTGCCGCGCTGTACCGGTAGGTGACGGCCTTCATGACGCACCTCCGGCCGTGACCAGAACCTCATCCGGCGTAGTACCGCGCGACTCGGCTTCACGGCGAGCAGCGCGACGCTGGACGTGTTCGCGGTGGAGGGTGCGGGCGAGGGCGATGAGGCTCATCGGGCCGAGCCAGAGCATCTTGAGCGCGTTCCATGCGCACAGCAGGGCGATCAGGTGGAGCCAGCCGGGGCCGCCCTGCTCGATGTGGTCGGTCAGGAGCTTGACGGCGGCGATGTAGGGGGCGGCGAGCAGCATCGCGGGGACGCCCCATGTGAGTCCGCGGCGGGTGTAGACGGCATCGCGGATGCGGTTCGTCGGGAAGAGCCGGCGGGCCGGTTCCAGGTTCTGGGCGGTGTTCTCGCTCTGGTGCCAGCGGCGTCGGACGCGGTCGCTGAGGAACATCGGTGGGCCTCCATTCAACACGGTTCGAATGATCGAGAAGCGGCGTGTTGGTGGTGGCCCCGGAAGGGGCGATCCCGAAGGACTCTACAGATGGAATGCCTGCGCTTCACCTCCGAGTTTACGCCGGGGCCTGGCGAAGGGGAAGGTCTCGTCGCGGTGCTGGGTGCACCTGCGCTGGTAGTGCCTGGTGAGTAGAAGGACCCGGTCATGGTTGCTCTGGCTGACTACGCCTCCGATGAGCGGACGGCCCGCGTGATGCTCTCGATGATGATCGAGCCCGCCGACCGCACCGTCGGTCGCCTGCTACGCCGCGAAGGCGGCATCGAGACCCTCCGGCTCCTGGACGCGGGCGGGTCGATGCCCGGCGTCCGGGCTGAGGAAGCAGCGATCCTGCACCACACCGCACAGCAGTTCGCCTCACGAGACCACCTCGGCGACGACCTGGCGGGGGTGCTGGACGGGTCGTATGCGCCGCTGATTCCTGGCGATGCGCATTGGCCGGGCGCGGTGGACGCGCTGGGTGATCGTGCCCCGTACGTGCTGTGGGCGAAGGGGGCGACCTCGTTCCTCGCGACCCGGGCCGAGGATCGGGTGACGATCACTGGTTCTCGGGCCTCGACGAGTTACGGCGATCTCGTCGCCGGCGAGCTCGCCCAGGATGCGTCGCACGCGGAGCAGATCGTGGTCTCCGGCGGCGCCTATGGCATCGACGGTGCCGCGCACCGCGGCGCGTTGGGTAGCGGTGGGCAGACGATCGCGGTG
Source organism: Brevibacterium sp. CS2 (assembly GCF_005280295.1). GTDB lineage: Bacteria > Actinomycetota > Actinomycetes > Actinomycetales > Brevibacteriaceae > Brevibacterium > Brevibacterium pityocampae. Next base: position 828,697 of record NZ_CP040020.1, read on the forward strand.
ATGGCCGGCGGTCCGGATCGTCTCTACCCGGCGGGGCATCGCGACATGCTCGAACGGGTTGGCGATGTGGGGTTGCTGGTGAGTGAGATGCCGCCCGGGTCGGCGCCGACCCGGCACCGGTTCCTCGCCCGCGGCCGGCTCCTTGCGGCACTGTCCTCGGCGACGGTGATCGTGGAAGCCGGGGCACGCTCCGGCGCCCTGCACGTCGCCCGCGAAGCGCATGCCCTCGGTCGTGGGGTTGGGGCGGTGCCCGGCCCGGTCACGTCCGCGGCGAGCACCGGCACGCATCTGCTGCTGAGCGAGGGCACCGCCGCCCTCGTCACCGGTCACCACGACCTCCCAGTCCTCACCGGCGACCGACGCCAGGCCCCGGCACGAACCACGGGCCTGAACGCCGCGCGCGATGTCGATGCCGTCGATCAGAACCGGCCCGCCCGCTCCCTCTAATCCGACGGGTCAGAGCGTGCGCCCCTGTCGGACCTCCATGGTGAGGTCCGGCTGCTCGGTGTTCTGGGTGTGGCGGCCGAGCTGCTGTGCCCGGGTGAGCGCGGCATTGGCGCGGGCGGCGTCGAGCTTCTGCGCATCCGATCCCGCATCGCGGCCGAGAGGGGTGTCGTCGGTGATCTGGTACCGGTCGCGGTACGCGGCGACAACCCGGCCGGCCTGCCGCCATCGCTGAGCCACACGTGCGTCCGCGGGCTTGTTCCCGAGCGCGGCCGTCCACGGCTCCCCCTCGTCCAGGTCGCGGTCGAGGACCGCGGATGCGCGGTGTTCGATCAGCTCTTCGCGCTCGGTGAGGGCGTGGTGCATCTCGGGGTCGGTGACACCGGAGGCATACGGGATGAGCCCCGCGATCAGCCGCGGCGACCGGCGGGTGCGTCCGGACCCGGCGGGGCGGGCGGTGGCGCGGGCGAGGCGGTGATGCAGGACCGAGGCGATGTCGTCGGCATCGGCGAAGCCGCGCGCCCCCACGAGCCGCGGGAAGACGTCGTCGAGGTCGTGGTGGTTAGCCTCGGCGCGGCGTAGCTCCGCGGATAGCGCACCGTAGGCGTCAGACCCCAGCACGAGATCGACCTGCCCCTCGGTGAGGCCGGAGGCTTGGAGGAGGGTGACCCAGCGGTCGTGCTGGCCGGCTTGGGCGATGGTCTCGTACTCCGCCGCCAACTGAGCGATGGACCCCCAGCGTTCCTCTTCGGCGGTGATGGTCTCGTGCGCGGACAGCTCCGCGCCGACGTGCTGGAGCACCCCGTACAGGACGGACCGGGCGGTGGCGTCGGGGTTTTCGGAGGGGTGCGGGGCGACATGCGCGTCGTCTGTGGTGTCGGTGGCGACGTAGGCGTAGTTCCCGTGCCGGCCGCGGGTCATCGCGACGTAGAAGTTCTCCCGCGTCGTCGTCGCCGTCACCAGCACGTGAGAGGTGTCGACGGTGACGCCCTGGGCGCGATGCCCGGTGATCGCATACCCCAGCTCGACCTGCTCCGCAACATACGCGGCGGGGAGCACCAGTGACCCGCCGAAGCGTCGCCCGGCGGGGCGGACGGTGATCGACCCGTCCCCGGCGACGGCGGTGATCGTCCACCGGTCGCCGTTGCGCACCCAGTTCTTGCCGTTCTTCGACCGCAGCCGCCGGTCGTTCTCCCGCGTGATGACCCGATCCCCCTTGGACACCTGGGTGCCGTCGTGCAGGGTAACCTCCCGTCCGGGAGTGATCGTGCCGTCGAGGATGAGGTCGGCGCGGGCACGCTCGTTCAGCTGCGTGACGGTGTCGCGGGTTTCTGCGACCAGGATAGACGCCCGCCCCGCCTGCACGTCGTGTCGCCATGCGGTGTAGGCGGCATCGACCATCGCGTCCTGCTCCCCGCCGCGCACCCGGTCGTGCTCGATGAGCGTGTCGATCGCCGGGGTACGCCCGTGCCGCAGGGCCAGCGAGTTGGCCTTCTCCCACGCCTGCGTGAACCGGTGCACGTCGGTGAGTTCGGCGGCGTCGTCGCGGTCGTGGACGAGCATCCCGAACGCCCCGCCCGCATCCACGGCCTGGAGCTGCGACCAGTCACCCACGAGAAGCACTTTCGCGCCGACTTGTTCGGCGAGGCCGGTGATGCGATCGAGGGAGCCGGTACCGGCCAGGGAGGCCTCGTCGAGGATCACGAGCTGGTCCTTGTCGAACGTGGTCCCGTGCAGGAGGTGCATCTGCCACCAGCGGGCCGTGTTCTCCGTCTCGATCCCCAGCTCCTCGCCGAGCACCTGCGCCGCGTTCTCCGACGGTGCCAAACCGACCACGCTGCCGGGGCCGTGCTGCTGCTCCCAGGCCCGCTTCAACGCGCTCATCGCCGTGGTCTTGTCGACGTGTCGGGTTTGACCGGCGTACCTACCAGGCAACGAGGGAGGTCGTCATGGACGGCACGGAAGACAACAACAGCATGGAGCAGGTCGTGGTGTACCTGCGCATCTCCGAGGATCGTACCGGCGCGGAGGCCGGGGTCGAGCGGCAGCGCCAGGACTGCCTAGAGATGTGCGCCCGCCTGGGGATTACCGATCCGGCGGTGTTCATGGACAACGATATCTCTGCCTACTCGGGGAAGAAGCGCCCCGGCTACATCGACCTGCTGGAGCGGGTGAAGCTCGGCCCGTCGAGGATCGTGGCGTGGCATGTGGATCGCCTCTACCGTCGCCCCCGTGAGCTGGAAGACCTCATCGATCTCGTGGAGACACACCCGATCCGCATCGAGACGGTCAAGGGCGGCGCGTTCGACCTGAACACCCACGAGGGCAGGCTGATGGCGCGTCAGCTCGTCGCGATCGCCTCCTACGAGTCCGGGCACAAAGCCGACCGGATCAGGCGGGCGAACCAGCAGAAGGCCGAGCGTGGTGACTGGCACGGCGGAGCGAAGTACGGGTACGGCATCGGTGGCGTCCTCATCCCCGAAGAAGCCGCGGTCATCCGGGAGATGGCCGACAGGTTCCTCGCGGGCCAGTCGGTGCGGCAGATCACGAGGTGGCTCAACCGCGACGACGGCCCAGTACCTCCCAACAAGGGCAAGAGCCGGTTGAACGTGTGGCACGAGAGCACCGTCGGCTCGATCCTCTGCTCAGCGCGTATCTCCGGGCAACGCGCCTACGAGCCGGCATCGAAGACGACCGCGACGTGGGAGAGACGCGACCGGGCGATCCTCGGGCCGGGCAACTGGGAAGCGATCATCACCCCCGAGGAGACGATGCGCATCCGGGCGGTGTTCAACCATCCCGACCGGCGCGTGGGCCGATCCTCCAAGAGCCTGCTGGCCGGGCTGATCACCTGCGCCAAGTGCGGCAACACCCTCGTCTCCTCGGGGCTGCACCGAGGCGAGACCTCGATCGGGAAGCGCCGCTTCTACCGCTGCCTCCCGCTCCCCGGTCGCCCGGAGCGTGGCGGGCTCGTCGTGTCCGCCCACGGCATCGAAACCCTCGTGGGCGAGGCGATGATCACCCGCCTGGCAGCGACCACCCTGCCCACGGCTGCGCCGGGTGAGGATGCGGGGGTCACTGCGGCGATGGAGCAGATCACCGCCGCGCGGCAGCGTATGGAGGACATGGCCCGCGACTACGGCGCAGGGCTGCTCTCCCGCACCGAGCTCCACGCCGCGAAGACCGCTGCCGCCGCGACGATCAGCAACGCCGAACTCGTCCTGGGACGTAACGCGAAGTCGTCCGCGTTGAAAGGCATCCCGATCGGCAACGAGCAAGCATTACGCGCGGCATGGGAGACCGAGTGGTCGATCCCGCAGAAGCGAGCGATCATCGCTGCCCTGGTCGACACCCTCGTCGTCAAGCCCGCAGAACCCGGCAAGACCGGGGCGAGGTTCCGGCCCGAGCGCGTGGAACTCATTTTCAAAGCTTGACTCGCCACCGACGCGCGAGCGTCGCTGTCCCAACGAAGGACGGCGGCGTTCGTGTGCTCGGGTCAGTTCTCGGGGCGGGTCAGGACGCGGAGCTTGGCCAGCGCCACCGGGTCGCTCACCTCGACCGGCACCCCGGAACGCTCGCACGCCTCCCTGGTCCATGCGCCCACGTCATAACCCGGCGGCAGACCACTGCGTGCCTGGCCCCGCCGCTCACGAGCCACTGGGGTTACCGACGTTCTGGGTGCACTGGGTGCTGCTGTGTTCGCCTTCATACCCGACAGGTACGCACCTGAGACCACAACATGTAGTAGCCGCATCCACTAAGTGGCACTACATGTGGCGTCTCTTCTTGGGTTCACCGTTCAGGTGTCGGTTCGGGGCTTGGCTGCCCATATCGCAGCCAACAGGCCACTGTCGCCGCGCAGCGAATCGAGAGGTTCCCCGTCGAGGAGACGCAAGAGAACCCCGTCGCCGGTCGGGGTGCCCGCGTGCTTGCGGTCAGGATGACCCAGGACGATTCGCAGCAGCGCCGCCCACGACCTCGGCGGTATCCCCAGCAGTGTCGAGATCGTGCGGTCGCGGCGTAGCACCTCCACCGCGTTCGGCCGGGAGGTCAGATCACCGGCCCGGTAAACGACATGCTCGATGCAGTCGGTCACGAGCACGGCATCCCAGCCCGCCGAGGCGAACAGCCCCACGATCTCCGACAGGACAGCAGCAACCCGATCACGGCCGCCGGAGTCTTCCTGCTCGTCGGTGGCGGGGTTGACGGCGAACGCGGGATCATAGTCAGCCAGGTTCTCACGCTCCGCGAACCGGATGGCGTCGTGGAACCCGACGATCCTGGCCGTGTGACGCACCTTGCTCGGCGAGACCAGCATCCCCGCCGCCCGCACCTCGACGCCACAGGTGATCTTCATAGCGCGAGTGACCACCGCCCACGGGTTCCCGGCGTTCCTGGTCGAGGGAGCGAGCATGACTTCGAACGCTGCCGAGGCGATCTCCCACTCATCCAGTGCGTACTTCCGGGCCAGGCGTCGATACCTCTCTGCCGTGTAGCGCATGAGTTCCGCTGCTTCGCGGTCACTGCGCCACGCCCCAGGCCCGGCCTTGTGCAACCGGATCAACAGGGCACGCAAGCCCTCTGGCGTCTTGAACCCCTGGCGCGGCGAGCCATCCGGGGCTGCGGCATCGTCGCCTGTAGTGGGTGGGGTGTGTTCGGTCACGGTGGCACCTCCCGTGAAGGAGGTGCGCCACCAGAACCCGCACCAGCGCAGCCCTTACAAAGGCGACCCGTCAGCAGACGCGCCGCTCACCCTGCGCAACGCACAGAGCTGTTGGTGCGGATGCGACTCGCCAGAAAACCGTTGTGCGTCGAGACGGGCAGCTGATGTGCGCCGGAGATTACGGCTGGCCGAGCACTTGGACATCAAATGGACGAGGGCACCCGGCGCTCAGTCACACTTCGAGTTGTTGACGGGGAGAGGTCCTGGCTGCTCCGTTGACTCCACCGCGCACAACCCGGGTGGAGTAGACGCTCTATGAGCACCTCAACTCGCACCGGCTGGAGTAACTCGACACATGCGTACCGCCCTACGTCGTGAGGACGACTTTGCCGAGTAGACCACCCGCCTCGGCTCGTCTATGTGCCTGCTCGATCCGAGCCAGCGGGTACTGTTCGGCGACGCGCAGCGCGAGCTTGCTCGAGTCGACAAGGGCAGAGAGTTCGCGGAGCCGTTGCGAGTCGTGCTGGACGTAGTTATGCACCGCGATCACTGCACGCTGTTCAAGTGTCTCGGGGATAGTGTCGTCGCTGACGGTGACGAGTCTGCCACCCTCGCGCAGCAGGTGGGGATGGTCGAGGACTCCCGCCGTATCGAAGATTGCATCGAACGCGCTCACGCTCGTCGGGTTTGAGTGCGCGGATGCGGCTCCGAGTTCGAGAACTGCCGCTTCGTGTTTCGGGCGCGAGACCAGCCCGGCGGCTGTGATCCCGGCGTGTGCGGCGAGCTGCACCGCCATGCCACCGACACCGCCTGCGGCACCTGTGATGAGCAGGCGCTCACCGTCTTTGAGGTCGAGCCGTTGGAGTGCTTGGTCGGCGGTCAGCGCCGCCAGCGGCAGAGTCGCCGCTGTTGGCAGGTCGACGGACTCCGGCGCAGGCGCGAGGACCGCTGCGGGGATCGCGGCGTATTGCTGCCAGTTTCCCGACCCGTCCGGCTGTGGCGGGTGCATGGCGATGACCCGATCGCCCGGCGACCAGCCGGAGTCCTCGGGCGCGGTGATGACGATGCCCGCCAAGTCCCAGCCGAGCACCGTCGGGAAGCGGCCGACCTGTTGCGGCGTGTCAGGCGTGCGGGTCTTCACGTCAACAGGGTTGATCGTGGACGCGATCACCGCGACTAGGGCGTGTCCGATAAATGGTGTAGCCACGCAATAGCCGCGTTGAGTACGACTGCTGCGCGGTAGACGATGGCGAGTTTGTCGTAGCGGGTGGCCAGGGCCCGCCACTGCTTCAGGCGGCTGTAGCCGCGCTCGATGACGTTCCTGCCCCGGTACTTCTCGGCGTCGAACTTCGGCGGCCTGCCTCCCTTGGAGCCGCGGCGCTTGCGGTGGCCCTGTTGATCTTTCGGCTCGGGGATGACTGCTTCAATCCGGCGGCTGCGCAGGTAGGCACGATTGGCCCGCGAGGAGTACGCCTTATCGCCCAGCAGTGCTGTCGGCCGGGTGCGGGCGCTACCGAGTCCGGGGCGCTGGACCCGCAGCTGATCCATGAGCGGGATGAGCATCGGGCAGTCGCCGTCCTGGCCGGCGGTGCACACGGTGACCAACGGCAGTCCGTGGCCGTCGACGAGCTGATGGGTCTTTGTCGACAGCCCACCCCGGGACCGGCCCAGCGCGTGGTCAGGCGGCTCGACGTCCGGATTCGTGTAGTTCGACGAATCCCTTTTTTAGGCGCGTGATGTTCGTTGAGTGTTGATGAGCACGCGCGATCGTGGAGTCCACCGACAGCGACCAGTCGAGCTCGCCGGCAGCGTCAGCGTGAGCGGTCAAGCGGGCCAGCGCGGTGTCCCAGGTGCCGTCGCCGGCCATCCGGCGATGCCAGGTCCATACCGTCTGCCACTTGCCGAACGTCTCGGGCAGGTCCCGCCAGGCGATCCCGCATCGGTAGCGGTAGATGATGCCCTCGACCATCTGGCGGGCATCAGCGAAGGGCCGGCCCCTGCGGCCGGTCGGAGCAGGCAGCAAGTCAGCAATCAGCGACCATTGAGCATCCGTGAGCAGTTGGAATCTCGACATGCTCCCAGGCTCTCAGCCAGCGAACCACATCATTGTCAGACACGCCCTAGCGCTTCGCCGGTGGCGGGCGTAGGGAGCGGTGCGTCCTGGATGGTGAGGACTTCGGGGCCGCCATAGGCGGTGATGGGTGCGATCTTCATGCGTGGGTCTCCTCTGTCGCGGAATCAGTCGGGGGCGTGTGAGGTCGTGGCTTAGCGCGGAGTGCAAGGGTCGTGAGGACGAGGCCGAGGATGGCGAAACCGGCACCGCCGAAGCCACCCCATTGCAAGAGCCCCGCGGCGACAACGACGCCGCCGAGGGCGGAGCCGATCGCGATGGCGAGGTTGTATGCGCCGACGTTGACCGCCAGCGACAGGGTCGGCGCGGCTCCCGCGTGTCTCATCACGAGCGATTGCAAGGGGGCGATCGTCGCGGTCGAGAGCAGGCCCAGGATCAGCACGAGCCCAATCATTGGCACCCGGTATCCCGCGAGCAGTGGGAACGCGGCCAGTGTGACGACGAGGGCGAGGAACACGCCGACGAGGGTCTTGCCGAGGGAGAGGTCGGCGAGGCGACCGGCGATGAGGTTGCCAATGAAGCCGCCGATGCCGTAGGCGAGCAGCAGCGCGGGGATCACTCCTGCGGCGATGCCGGTCACGTCGGTCAGCAGCGGCACGAGGTAGGTGAAGACCACGCTGACCCCGGCGAACCCGATCACCGTCGTCGCCACGGCCAGCAGCACCGGGCCGCGGAGCAGGGTGCGGATCTCATCGCGCACGCCGGTGGTCGGAGCAGGAGTGCGGGGCATCGTCCATGCGAGCAGCAGCGTGCCGAGAATCGCGGCGATGGCGATCACCGCGAACGGGAGCCGCCAGTTCGTGCCGCCTCCGAGGAACGCTCCGAGGGGCACGCCGAGCACGGTAGCGACGGTGAGCCCGGAGGTGACGATCGCGATCGCGCGACCCTGTTTCTCCGCTCCGAGCAGGGCGGTCGCGGTCGTGAGACTGATGGCGAACAGGGTGGCCTGGCTGCACGCGGAGAGCACCCGGCCGACGATGATCCACGCAAACGATGGCGCGAGCACAGTCAGTACCGTGCCCGCGATGAACAGCACGCCGAGCCCGATGGCGAGCCCTTTGCGCGGCAGCTTCGCGGTCAGCACTGTGACGATCGGCCCGCCGATGGCGACACCGAGCGCGTAGGCGGTGACGGTTTGGCCCGCCGCGGCGATGGAGACCGAGATGTCGGCAGCGAGCTGCGGGAGTACTCCCGCGACGAGGTACTCAGCGCTGGCGGTGCAGAACACCAGCAGCACAAACCCCGACAGCACGAGGCCAGGACGCACGGGATTGGAGTGGACAGAGGTTTCGGTTCTGGTCATGCTCATCTCGTGCCGGCTCAGAGGCTGGAGCCGCCGGTGGCGTCGATCGTCTGCCCGGTGACCCACCGCCCGCGATCGCTGGCGAGGAAACTGATGATGTCGGCGACGTCCTCGGGAGTGCCGATCCTGCCGAACGCGGAGACCTGCGCGGCACCGTCACGGGCTCCGGGTGCGTCGATCCAATCGGCATTGAGATCGGTGTCGATGATGCCGGGCGCGACCGAGTTCACCGTGATCCCGCGCTTGGCCAGTTCGGGCGATACCGCGTGCAGGACGCCCTCCAGCCCGGCCTTCGACGCGGTGTAAGCGAGGTGGGTGGGGGCGGCGACGGACGTGTAGCCGGTAGATACGGCGACCACGCGGCCACTGTCGTTCAGGGAGTCCGCGAGGTGATGCAGCAGGAACAGAGGTGCGGTCAGGTTCACCGCCTGCACGCGGGCATAGGTCTCTGGGTCGAGGTCGGCGAGTACCTGCGCACCATTGATGCCAGCGTTACTCACGAGCACGTCGGTGCCGGTGAAGCCGTTTTCGGCCACTGCACGCTTCCACTCGTCGGCGATCGCCGCGGCCGCGGCTTCGCCCTCGGACAGCTCGGCCTGGATCAGCACCGGCATCGCTCCGAGCGACCGGACACGCTCCGCCGTCGCCTCCGCTGCCGCGTGGTCGTGGCCGTAGTGGATGCCGATGAGCGAGATGCCGTCGCGGGCGAGCGCTGCTGCCGTGGCTGCGCCGATGCCTCGGGATGCGCCGGTGATGAGTGCTGTGGATCGGGTCATGATTCCTCCGTAGTGATCGTTACGTAATAATCTTAGGGTATCGTAGCAGTCACTATGGAAACCATGCGCAAGGCAGGACGCCCGCGGACGTTCGACCCGGACGAGGCGCTGCACCGAGCCCTCATGGTCTTCTGGGAACGGGGCTACGAGGGTGCGAGCATGACGGCGCTACAGGAGGCGACCGGTCTGACAGCGCCGCAGCTCTACCGGGCGTTCGAGTCCAAGGAACGCCTCTTCGAGCGAGCAGTGCGGCTCTACCAGGACGAGTACGGCTTCGGCCTCCGCCCAGACCTCCCCCTCACCGAGGCGGTCATCGAGTACCTTGACCGCGCCGCCCGCGAGTACACCACCGAACCCGGCCTCGGATGCCTCGTATCAACCGGCCTCCTCGCAACGGGGCAAGATGCCGAGGCCGCTGCCGCGACCTGTCGAGCAGAACGCGACCAAGCTCTCACCGGCCTCCGCCAGCGCATGACCGAAGCCGTCACGAAAGGCGAGCTCCCTGAAACGGCCGACGTCGCCGGGCTATCTCGTACTGTCGGCGCACTGATCCAAGGCATGTCTGTTCAAGCGCGAGACGGGGCCGGATACGAAGACCTGGCGCACATTGTCACGGCGGTGCGGACCCTGCTCGCGGCCTTCGGTCCAGTGTCGGAAGCTCGGTAGACGGGAGCTTGCGAGGCGCGTTCGCTCCCGACGTCAATCGGGCAGTCAGGATGCGGTTGCGTTGCGTTGCTGAGCCGCGATGACCTCGCGGGGATCGAAAGCGACGCGGATGCGGGTGATCTTCCCGTTCTCGAAGTGCGTCCATTTCGCGGTGGGTGCGGGGCTGGCAATGGTGCTGTGCAGGTCGAACCAGGTGAGCACATCGGTGTCGTTCGCGAATCTGGCCTTCACCTCGATGTGCGTGAGGACGCGGCCGAGGCCCTGCAAGCCGGCCAGGAACTCTTCGATGCCCTGTGTCTGTGCCAGCGGGCCGATGAAGTCCACGTCATCGGAGACGAGGGAACGGATGGTGTCGTAGTCGCCGTTCTCCCACGCGGTGAAGTAGGCCTGGTCGATCTGCTCAAGATTGCTCATGCCTCAATCTTCAGCGCCACTGTGCCGATCCGTCCAACAGATAGTAGTGATCGCAACTATCATTGCTGGGTATGGAAGTGCATCAGCTTCGCTACTTCGTAGCCATTGCCGACGAGGGCTCGTTCACGGCCGCAGCCGCCCGCTTACACGTCAGCCAGTCCGGAGTCAGCACACAACTCGCGAAGCTCGAACACGAACTGGGGCAGCGCCTTCTTACCCGGGGCAGGATGCTCACTCTCACCCCGGCAGGACACTCCATCCTGCCGCTTGCCAGGGAGACCCTTGCCAGCTTGGAGGCGATCACCTACACCGCTGCCGAGTTCGCCGACGCTGTGCGCGGCCCGGCACATCTGGGGATGATTCCCGGCTGCACGATCCCCGGCCTGCTCGATGTCGTCGCACACCTCCGCACAACCCATCCCGGCATCACACTCCACGTCAGCGAGGGCAGCGCCACCGACCTCCAAGACGGCATCCGTGAACGCCGCCTCGACATCGCACTGACCGGCTACGCGGGCACCCTTCCGCCGGAGTTCGCACACAACCTCGTCACCGACGAACAACTTCACGTCTTCGCCCCACAAAGCCTCGGCCTAGGCGCACGTCCAAGCGTGGCGGACATCCAGCAGCATCCTGTTCTCTGTCTTCCGGTTGGTAGTGGAATCCGCGCTGCCTACGACCAGTCGTGCGTCAAGCTCGGCATCGCTCCCAGAGTCGATATCGAAGCCAGTTCACCCCTGACGTTGCTCGGTCTCGCCGAGCGCGGCGGCGGTGTTGCCGTGCTGCCGCCTTCAACTGAGGTCTCCGGAGCCCTCGTCAGCAAGCCCCTGCGAGATGCAGCAATCCACGCGAAGCTCGCACTCATCAGCCGTCACGAACAGTCCGCACCCGCCGTCCGGCTCGTCACCGAGAAACTCACCGCCGCCCTCAGCCCGTCCTGACTGACCCGCCCATCCCAGCTTCTCTCCGGCAGCTACATCGCCGCGCCTGACAGCAGCCCACTTTCACAAGACGCTCCCGTTCCGTCCACCAAACAAGGCTATGCACGCATTTTACGGCGGTGCCGTCGTGCACACCTCCCTCGCGAGACCACTCATGAGGGAGGCGGTGAGCGGCGTGAAAGGTGGCGTGCTCCTGTTCCGCGGCAGCGGCGTGGCCGCGCGCCGGTACGTCGAGGCCGACCGATCCCGCGCCGATGAGTACTACCTCGGCGCAGACGACGCCGTGGCCGAGTACGCCGTGATCGACGCTCGCGGCGAGGTCAACGCCACACGATCCCTGTCGGCGGATGAGTACGAGGGGTGGATGGACTGGATCAACCCCGTCACCGGGGAGTCGATGGGCGTCCCGCGCAATCCCGGCACCACGCCCGGGAAGGCGCGGAGAGGGTCGCCGCTGTTCGCGGAGATGACGATCAACGCCCCCAAGTCCCTGTCGGTCGCCGCCGCCCTCCACCCCGAGGTCTCCGACGCTCTGGACGCCGCGCAGCAGGACGCCGCCAGCGAGATACGGCGGTTCCTCGGTCAGCACTCGGTGACGCTGGCGGGGCCGCGTGGCGCGCAGGAAGTCCTGCCGGTCGAGCACATGCAGACCGTCGCGATCACCCACAAGACGAGCCGTGCGGGCGACCCGCACCGGCATATCCACTTCCAGATCGGCACCAGGGTATGGGCAGGCGGGAAGTGGCGAGCCTTGACGACCGCGGCCCTGTTCAAGCAGCAGGGAGCGATCCGCGCCCTCGGCACGGCGGTGATCGCCGCCCATCCCCAGCTCGCCGCCACGCTCGCAGAGCACGGCCTGACGCTCGACCCGGTGTCCGGTGAAGTCGCGGAGCTGGGGCTTGTCAAGTGAATTGTGTGCGGGGTTTTACAGGTATCGGTTGATTCGGTCGGGGTAGGCCACGGCCAGCTGGGCCAGGGCTTGTTTCCAGTTCGTCGTGACTTGGCCCTCGACGAGCCGGCCGGAAGCTCTTCGTGTGCCGGCCTTGCCGCGCTCCTTCTCGCGTTCACGGGCGCGCTTGTCCTCGATGTTGCAGATCGCCAGCCACAGCAGCTTGACCACGGAGTCGTCGGTGGGGAACTGGGAGCGGTTCTTCGTGACCTTGCGCAGCTGGTAGTTCAGCGACTCGATCGCGTTGGTCGTGTAGATCACCCGGCGCAGGTCGGGTGGGAACTGCAGGAAAGGGGTGAATCGGTCCCAGGCGTTCTCCCATACCGCCACGGCTGAGGGGTACTTCTGGCCCAATGGTGATTCGGCGAACTCCGTGAGCGCTTGCAGGGCCGTCTCCTCGTTCGCAGCGGCGTAGATCGTCTTGAGCTCCTTCGACACGGCCTTGCGGTCGCCGTAAGCGACGAACCGATTCGCTGCCCGGATCAGGTGGACGACACAGGTCTGGACCATGGAATCCGGCCAGGTCGCCTCGATCGCCTCAGCCAGGCCGGTCAGTCCGTCGCAGCACACGATGAGCACGTCGCGGACGCCGCGGTTGGCCAGCTCCGCGCACACGTGGGCCCAGAACGAGGCGCCTTCGGTGTTCTGCACCCAGATGCCGAGCACGTGCTTGATGCCGTCCATGTCGACACCGACGGCGATGTGAGCGGCCTTGGATCTGACGTGGCCGTTGTCGCGGACCTTGACCCGGATCGCGTCGAGGTAGATGACCGGGTAGAACTCCTCCAAGGGTCGATTCTGCCACTCCATCACCGCCTCCAGCACCGCATCGGTGATATTGGCGATCGTCTCGTGCGACAACTCGGTGCCGATCGTCGACAGCAGGTGGTGCTGGATATCCCGGATCGTCATCCCGCCGGCGTAGAGGCTGATGATCATGTCATCGAGTCCACCCAACCGCCGGGAGCCCTTCGGCACCAGCCTGGGGGTGAACGACCCGTCCCGGTCCCGGGGCACGGCGATCTCGATATCGCCGGCCTCCGACGCGACGGTCTTGGCATAGGAGCCGTTGCGGGAATTGGCCGTCACCTTGTCGTCGCGGTCGCCCTTGGCGTAGCCCAGGTGCGAGGTCATCTCCGCCTGCAGGCCTCGCTCGAGTGTCTCCTTGATCAGCGCCGGCACCAGACCACCGTCGCCGGTCAGCTCGACCTCACCGGAATCGATCTTGGAAAACAGCTCATCCAGAGCCCCGGACGCCTTGAGCTGCTCAATCAGCTCGGATGCCTGATTCGGGTTCGATTGTGCATCGGTCACAGTCACCATCATGTCCTCTCATGAGTGAACCGGTACACAATTCATTTGACACCCCCCGGAGCTGGAACCGTTCAACGCCATCATGAGCAAGCGGTCCGCGCAGATCAGACGCAACCTGGACCGCATGGTCGCCGAGTGGGAGGCGGAGCATCCCGGCGAGACACCCGGCCCAGCGCTCACGTCGAGGATGCAGGATGCCGCGTGGGCGTTCCAGCGCCCCGGGAAGAAGCCCGCCGACCTCAAGAATGAGCAGTGGTGGCGGCAAGAACTCATCGAGGCCGGATACGACCCCAGCAAGCTCAACCGTCGTGCCGTGCAACCTGCGGTGTCGGTGGACGACCTGGAGGTGCAGGAGGTCGCCAGCCGGGCGCTGGACCGTTGCGCCGCTGCCGCATCCACCTGGACACCCCACACCGTGGCCGAGCACGTCACCAGGATCACCACCGAGGCGGGCGTGCAGGCAACCCCCGTGGAGTTGCGGGAGTTCATCGACCTGGCCACCGGTCTCGCCGTCTCCGATTGCTTCTCCGTGCTCCCGCCGGAGATGGCGCAACCCGAACACGTGGCGCACCTGACCAGCCTCAGCGTCGTTGCTGCCGAGACCGCGCTGCGCGACCGCCTCGCCGGGTCGACGCCGGAGCGGGAGCCGGAACACCCTGACCTGACCCGCGCAGCGCACGTTGCCGAACTCGACGCTGGGCAGACCGTTGCGGCAGCGACGGTTGCCTCGACCGATCCGCTCGTGATCGTGGAAGGAGCCGCGGGCAGCGGAAAGACCACGATGCTCCGCACGGCTATCGAGGCCGCCGCCGAGCACGGCAGTGCGTCGCGAGTCGTTGCGCCGACGCTGCGGGCGGCGCAGGTCGCGCACGACGAACTCGGAGTCCCCGCAACGAGCGTTGCGGCGCTCGTGCACGCGCACGGATGGCGGTGGAACAACGACGGCGTATGGACACGCCTCAAGCCCGGCGACACCGACCCCGCAACCGGCAGCACCTACACCGGCCCGCCCAGCGATGCGGCTCTCTCGCCCGGTGAGCGGGTGATCGTGGACGAAGCGGGCATGCTCGACCAAGACACCGCCCACGCCCTCCTCACCATCACCCAAGAGGCAGGCGCGACCGTCGCGCTCGTCGGCGACCGCGCACAACTGCCCGCAGTCGGCAGAGGTGGGGTGCTCGACATGGCCGCACAGATCAGGGGCCGCACCTACGACATGACCGAACTCCACAGGTTCACTGATGCCGACTACGCAGCACTCACACTCGCCATGCGCGACCGGGAGAACCCCGGCGAGGTGTTCGACCGACTCGCCTCAACGAACCTCATCATCCTGCACGCCGACGAGGATGCAGCCCGTGAGCACATCACCGCCCATGCTCGCGGCAGGGAGGCGATCACCGTCGCCACCAACGACGAAGCCGCCGCGTTGAATGAGCGCATCCGCGCAGTGCGCGTCGAGCGCGGTGAGGTCGATGACGCGGTGACGGCGACCGGCGGCGACGGGCTGAGCATTGGTGCTGGTGACCTCATCCAGACCCGCAGGAACGACACTGGGCTGGGCGTGGCGAACCGGCAGCAATGGATCGTGCAGCACATCACTGAGGACGGCACCGTCTATGCGCGAGAAACCGCCAGCGGACGCAAGAATCCGCGCACCGCCACCATGCCTGCCGAGTATGTGGCTGAGCACACGCACCTGTCCTATGCCGCGACCGCCTACGGCGTCCAAGGCGCAACCGTAGGCGCGTCGCACACGATGCTCAGCGAGGCGACGAGCGCAGCGGGTGTCTACGTCGGCATGACCCGGGGCCGCGAACACAACCGCCTGCACCTCATCGCCGAAAACCTGACTGACGCCAGAGCGCAATTCGTCGCAGCGATGGAACGCGACCCCGCAGACCGGGGCCTCGACCACGCCAGCCAGCAGGCGATAGACGCCGTGCAGGGTCTCGTCGCCGACGGCCCTGTCAGGCTGGTCACCGACGAACTCGCACGCCTCACCACCGAGGCCGAACGCGCGGAACGAGCGGCCAAGCGGTGGGAGCAGGCCGCCGCCAGGCTCGATGCCCAACGTGCAGCACATCGCACCGAGGACGACGAGCAGGCCGACATGCTTCGAAGGGCCGAGACAGAGGCCGAACAGATACGCGCCGAAGTCACCACGCCGCTCACCGTGCAAGCCGAGCACGACGGCGCCGCCTACCTCGACGCGATCAAGGACGAGGCCACCGCGAGTGCTCGCCTCTCCATGGTTGGGCGGTTCGGGTTCGGCAGGCGCAAGGCCCGCGCCGAGCATCGGACCGCGACCGAAGACACCCGGAACGTCCGTTCGCGGGTGCGTGCGGTCTGGGGCGGTGAACCGCCGAGCACCCCCGACGCACTTCCCGCATGGGCGGCTCAGGCGGCAGCACGACACGCCCAGAGTGATCCTCGTGTGAGCGACGCTGATCACGCCGTTCAGGCGGCACGCGCCGACCAGAATGCGACCAGGCAGCGACACCAGCACGAGCGCATGGCGTTGCTTGTCAGCGAGTACGGGGCAGAGCACGCCCGCGCAAACCATCTCGGCATGCGCACGATCAATCCACACCGCACCGCCCGCGATGCCCGTGCGCGAGCCGCCCTCATCCGGGCCGAGGCCGACGAACTGCGCAGCCTGACCGCGGTGGACGCCGCCCAACTGATCGAGGCCAAGCGCGCCGAGCAGGAGCAGACGAAGCGGCAAGCGGCATGGCGGGAACGGCAGCTCAACGACCCGTTCGAGCGCGACCCACGACGCGACCGTCCCGGCCCGGAGGGACCGGCACACGGTCTCTGATCAGGCAAGCGTCCAGTGGCCTACCTCGCGGTACTCCGAGTCGTACACCGTCTCAGCGGCGGGCTGACCGAGGTCATAGTGCTTCATGTTGCCCGCCCAGTACCGCAGCACTCGCGACAGCTCCTCTCCGGGGTCGCCTGCGACGGCGGCCAGGTCGATTTCAAGATGGAACCGAGTCGCTGTCTTCTCCGTGTTTCCCATACTTCAACCGTATCCTTGAACTGCCAGTTGGCACTTTGGGGCGGACCACCACCTGTTCCCAGCGCGAGCCACCCGAAAACCCTCAAACCGCACTCGAACGTAGAGGATGATGAAGACCGCCGATCTTGCCGCCAGCGCGGGAGTGTCGCCCCAGCACGTGCGCAATCTTGAAGCCGCAGGAGTCCTCCCCGCCGCCGCGCGCACCGCCACCGGATACCGCCTCTACACCGACGAACACCTCAGCGCCTTGCACTGCTACCAGGCCCTCGCCCGAGGCCACGGTGCACCCATAGCCCGCGCCATCATGACCGCCATCTATCGGGACGACACCGCCGAAGCCTTCGCGCTCATCGACGCCTCTCACCACACGCTCCATGAACAGCGCCAGGCGCTCGCCCAGACAACGCAGATCCTCAACGCCATCAGCAACGCCGTAGACGAGCGATTGCACGCCAGCGTGCCGATGTCCATCCGGGAACTCGCCCACCTGCTCGGCGTGCGCACCTCCGCCCTCCGCGTCTGGGAGAACGCGGGCCTCCTCACGCCGGAACGTCTACCTGGCGTGCAGCATCGCTCCTACGATGCCGACGACGTGCGAGACGCCCGAGTGATCCGACTCCTCCGGCAAGGGCATTACCGATTCACCCGCATCAAGCCCGTCATCGAAGAACTCCGCAACGCCCGAACCGGCACAGCCCTCCGCTCCGTCCTCGAAGAACGACACACTGCGTTCACCGCGCGAGCACGAGCCATGCTCCACGCCGCAGCACTCCTCGACCAACACCTCACCGCCTACGCCGCCCGCCCGCGGCCGATCGCAGCGTACGCGTAGTGGTGTCAGGTACAGCATGCGACATTCACTGCAATCCCCTGCATCTTCACTCCTCATTGGGGCCCGCAACCTGCGGGGTGGAGGTTTCGCCGCGTGATCAGACGAAACCTCGTCTGGCCTACTGGCGCTGGGCTGCGCGATACTTGTACCCGGCGAGCAACACCAGAGAGCTTTGCCAGAAGAGCACAAGGGAGTCGAGATGGCATTGGTCCGGACCGCTACAAGGTACATGGTCCGCGCCTTGCCGGGCTATTGTTTAGATTCGTTCTACGGCACCTTGGAATTACGTCGGTGAGCACGCTGAACGGCTACAGAGAGTTAGCGGCCTGATGTGGATTACTGGAGATGTCGAGCTACCTGACGAGATCCTCGACGCCCACGAGCGTGGCGAGCTGGTGTTCTTCGTCGGCGCAGGGGCTTCGCTGGGCAAACCGTCGAACCTTCCACTCTTTGAGAGCCTCGCGAAGAAGCTTGCGCGACTGGCGTCGCACCCATTCTCGAGGCGCGGCGGGCTGGACTTTTTTGTTGGGCAGCTGGAGTCGCTCCCTCAGGGATTCAACGCCCATCAGCACGCCCACACGCTGATTTC
Source organism: Brevibacterium sp. CS2 (assembly GCF_005280295.1). Classification (GTDB taxonomy): domain Bacteria; phylum Actinomycetota; class Actinomycetes; order Actinomycetales; family Brevibacteriaceae; genus Brevibacterium; species Brevibacterium pityocampae. Next base: position 846,741 of record NZ_CP040020.1, read on the forward strand.
CGATCCGAGGTCACGATTCAATCCGCTACATAGTGCGGTTGTGGACCTCGCGGGAATCGGAGGAGCGTTCCGCGTGGTCACCACTAACTACGACGATCACCTTGCCTCTGCTGCAAGAAGCGAATCGATCGCGGTACCGGACACCTGGTATGCCCCGGCGTTGCCTCTCGGACATGACTTTGCTGGGCTCGTGCACCTGCATGGTTCAGTACGGCGCCCGAAGGAGGAGCTGATCCTCACCGACCGTGACTTCGGCCATGCATACATCACCGATGCGTGGGCAGCACGGTTCCTCCTTCCCATGTTCGATCGATTCACCGTGGTGTTCGTCGGCTACAGCCATGACGACGTGATCATGCGGTACCTCGCGCTCGGGCTGCCCTCCAGCGGCAACGGCAAGGCCTCCAAGCGGTTCGCGTTTACGAGCGACCCGACGAACAGCAAGTGGGGATACCTGGGGATACGGCCGATCGCATACCCGGTGGTGGGGCGCGATCATCACGCGCTCGTGGCGGCGCTTACCGCGTGGGCGGATCGAGCCAAGATGGGGCAGACCGATCACCAGTCGCGTGTGCAGGAGATCGTTGGCGGCGGTACTGCAATGCCACTGCCCGACCGCGACTACCTCCATGGTCGTCTCCGGACGACAGACGGCGCCCGCGACTTCGGATTTGCGACGGGATCGCTGCCCGACGAGACCAAACTCGAATGGCTGACCTGGGTGGAGGATCTTCCTGAGTTCAAGGCCCTGTTCTCACCGGCGGACGTGTCTGACGCGACGGCGGTGCTAGGCAACTGGTTCGCACGGACTTTCATCGAGTCGACGACGCTGAACGGTGCAGCACTCCAGACCGTGCAACGACTCGGGCAATCGATGACGGCTTCGCTCTACCGGACCGCCAGCTGGCTCGCTAACGACCTCAGCAAGCAAGACGCGTCTGCCGGAGAACGGTGGCAAACACTTCTGGCTACATCGATACACGGGCAGTCAGCTCCGCTAGGAACCAAGTTCCTCATGCCGTTCCTGCCCGATTCGACGGCACGCAGCACAGCCGTGCTGCGTGCCGCGCTGCGGCCGTTCCTCAAGCTGGAACGGCGTTGGTTCGTCAATGAGTCCACGGAACGCACGGTCCATCCCGATGCAAAGGTCGCCTGGAACTCGGAAGAGTACGCGCTGACCCAGCACATCATGCTTATTTTGCAGAAATCTGCCCCGGCAGATCGCTCCCTCGGTAGTGTCCTGGAAGATGCCATCGCGGCGGCGTACGACCTGCTCGCCGCGTATCACGGCGACCGAAGCTGGGACCCCCTCGCGCATCACCGATCTGCAATCGAACCACACGCCCAGGATGAATTCCGGGAGCCGCTCGACGCAGTCATAGACGGCCTTCGCGAATACGGGATCAAGGCGCTGCCCCTCTGGCCCGATCTGCCCGATCGATGGTGGAACCTCGACCGTGCGCTCATGCAGCGCCTGGCTCTGCATCTGGTAGCGAACGATCCGGAACGGAGTTCGGACGACAAGCTCTCGTGGCTCCTCGATCGCACTGGACTCTACGCAGGCGATCTGAAACATGAGACCTATCAGGTACTCGCCGCCGCGGTCGGTAGCGCGACGCCGCCGCTCAAGCAGCGGGTCTTGGACGCTGCCGACGCTGGACCCGACTACCCCGAAGAGATTCCCGACCGCGACCGTCACTTCGCGTACGCGAAGTACAACTTGTTGGCATGGCTAACGCAAGCCGACCCTGACTGGGCGGAGGCGCAGGCCGCGTTCGACGCGATCCAAGCTGAGAACCCTGGTTTCGGGGTGCGAGAGCATCCTGACTTCGACAGCTGGATGACAAGCGGAACCTGGGGTGGGAAGCCGCCGATGGACATCGAGGAGTTCATCCAGGCGCTCGATCAGAACGTGAGCGCTGCACTCGATGACCTGCTGTCCCGTGACTATTCCGAACGCCACTTCGATCAGCCCGACTGGCGAGATGCGCTCGGGCTTGTGCAACAGGCCGTCGAGCAACGCCCGGACCTCGGCTTGCAGCTCTGGGACGCCGTCCTCCGCCGCGACGAGCTTAACGACAAGCAGGTCGACCTATGGCGCGCGATCGCCGAAGGCTGGGGGAAAGCCCAGCTGGGAGATTCGGGCCTCGGGGCCGTCCAGCGCCTCACCACACTGCTTACGGACAAGGACTCCGCCTATGCATTAGGGCGATTCCTACTTGAGCAGATTCGACAGCAGATCGACGCAGCTGAGTCGCCGGTGCTCGCGTCCATGCGCGAGCTGGCGCGAGCACTCTGGCGCGAGCAAGGCGCAGGATTCACACACCGAGAAGATTCGACCCCCCTGTCGTTCGCGCCGCTCTACCTAAACTCTTGGCCGGGCTTCGTGGCCCAGTACTGGAATAGCGAGGTCGATCGTCGCTGGCGACACTCACGTGAGGATTGGGCTGGACTCAGCGACGAGGAGTCGGAGGCGCTCGTCGCGCTGCTGAACGGCAACGAGGATGCACTGGACGCTACGCAACCCGCGATTGCTGGACAGCTGTTCTTCTACTTTGCCGCGGACGCTGGTTTCGCGGCGGCGCATTTGCTTCCGCTCTTCAACGACCCGCAGCGACACGCCTTTGGCTGGTACCCGTTCCTGCACCATCCTCGGTGGAACGACCGGCTCCTCGCAGCCGGGCTGTTCGACAGCATGGTCGCCGAGCTCAGCCGTATCGACGAATTGCCAGACCAACAACTGCATCACATCTTCCTGGGGTTCATAACCTCCGTGGTGTCATACGCGGGCATCACGAGTACCGACCGGAGGCGCCTGCTTGATCAGACAGTGCTCGCGTCAAACGGCTCACATGCCGCTGCCTTCGCTGAAGCGGTCGCCCGATTCCTCCGCGAAGATGGCGTCGACGGGGCCGAGGTCTGGCGCCGGTGGCTCGGCAAGCATCTGGAACGCCGACTCAGCGGGCAGCCGCGGGTCGCATCCCCCGAAGAGCTTGCACGCTGGGCGGACGTCGTTCCTGTCGTGGGTGAATTCGTCCCTGCCGCAGCGATCCTTTTCGGCGGGCACGGCATCGGTCTGGGTGAGCGATTCTTCAATCGAGAGTTGCCGGATGGAGTCCTCGCCGCCTATGGCCCTGAGCTCGTTGCCTTCTTCGCCGAGCGCGTTCGGAACACGACCGGCACTGACTACATGGTGAGGCACCGCGTGCATCAGCTGGTCAAGGCGATACGAGGCGCGGTCGGCGATTCGGTTGCACAACCACTGGTAGAAGCGGCGGCAGGTAGCGGACTCCTCGATGCCGACGAGTGAGCATGACCTCAAGTAGGAGACCTTGGGGTTGATGCACGTACTGCCATCATCCTGCTCCGCCCTACCGGTAGGCAGGACGTAGTGGTGTCAAACTCAACATGTGGTATTCCCCGCACCGGCGGGCCCGACGAGCACGTCCACGATCCGGCCCGACACGGCGATCTGTTGAAGGGCGTCGGCCTGATCGGGGCCGAGCCGGCGGCCCTCCGCGTCGGGCCTGCTGGTGATGTTCTCGACGGTGGCCAGTTCCACGGTCGGCCCGGTCGTCGCGTGGGAGCGGTCGAGGAGGCGGTCTTCCGCGGCCAGCAGTTCCTCGGTCGAGTACAGGATGGCACTGGGGTGGCGGAAGCGGCTCGACCCGTCGGGGCGGCGGAACACGACCGGGCTCGATGCCAGCTCCGGCGGCGTCAACCGCAGCGACGCCTGCTCGGCCGCGTCGGTCACCATCCCGGTGATCGCCTCCCGATCTTCCGCCGATGCGAACCGCACGCCCATGAGCTGCCGGCTCGCCTCGGAGTGGAGGTTCCAGCGTCGCCACGTCGACCGTTTCTTACCCACCGCGGCGACGACGGACTGGCCGAGGTCGGTGATGGTGTCCAGGGGCACGTCGTCGGCCCGCAACAGTGCTGCCTGCTCCCCGGTAGCGGTGGTGAGGGTGCGCGCCCAAGAGGTCGCGTCCTCGCCCAAGACCTCGCCGGCGCGGTGACGCCAATTGGCGGTGAGGGCAGCGAGCGACTGCACCTGCTTCTCCGGTCGGGTGGCGAGCGTCGCCTGGGCGCGGAGCTTCAGGATCGTCTTCGCCGATGGCTCACGGCCGCGCTTGGCCCGGTAGGCGTCGATCAGGCGGGTCTTCTCCTCCTCGATCTGCCGAGACCGCGACGAAAACTCCGAGACTAGCTCGTCCGGTACCGGGGCGAGCTCCCATGCGGGGTTTCGATCCCGGCCCCGCTCCCTGGCCTCCCACTCGATCCCGAACATGCCCGTGATCCGGTCAGCGAGGGTCGAGTTGTACAGCTCGGAGAGGGCGACGATCGAGGCGTGCACCGGGCGGCCGGCGAGGGTCCGCCATTTCTGGTCTTGCACCGTGGGCACTTTGTTGCTGACCACGACGTGGGTGTGCAATTGCGGATCACCGCTGCGCGAGTCGTAGTGGTCGAACGCGGTGGCGAGGACGCCGGCGACATCGACGTGCGCGACCGCTCCGTCCGGTCCGGCGGCGCCGACGCGGGTGGTCGCGACCTCGCGTTCGAGGAATGCAAGCACCTCCGCGACCGCCTGATGATGCGCGTCCGCGATCAAGGATTGCGTACCGCCGTCCGCAACACCCCACCACGCCGACAGCGACTTCGGCACCGAGAACGTCAAGTCATACCCGGCGACCGCGCGGCGGGTGCCGCGCTCGGCCTCCTCCGCCTCGATCGCCGCGACGTGCTCCGCACGCGACACCGGCCCCAGCTCCGAGTCAAGGTCGGCGACCCGCTGGTCGACGCGGTCCTGCACGCTCGCGTACTGCCGATACGCCTCACCCAAAGGGTCACCCGTGATCGGGTCGCGACCCATCCCGACGAGAAGCTGGAGCTGCGCCTCGGACACCTGCCCGCCCTCGGCGAGCTCACCGCCGCCGAGGTACGGCAGGCTCGACCCCATCCAAAACCCGGGAGGAGTTCCCTCCTCCGTGTAATACCTCGTGAGGGGCGTCGAGAGATCCCGGTCACCATCCCCGGCGGCGACCGTGCGCAGCAGATACGCATAGCCGTCGCCCGCGCTCATCACCCGCATCGAAACTGTCATGCCGACAGGTGGACCAAGCAAACATCGAAACGTGCGGATGTCGCATCTTGGAGATCGATTGACGACTATCTGCGCTTCCGAGTGCCAATAGAACGCAGCACGTGACAGTGGCCGCAGACAAAACGGAAGCAGCGCTATCGCCTGCCGGGCCTCCAGGTCGCCAACGCATTCTCAAGTGCTTCGAGCAGGGGTAACCAATGCTCATGCCACTCCGACTGGTTGTCTTCGGCCCCTGCGGAATCTTGAAGCCATCTAGCTGCCTGACTCTTGGCTGCGTCCTTAATTTTGAAATCCGCGACCGTGCCCTGAGGATCAACAATCCACGAATCAAACCAGTCTGACTTCTCTTCATGCAGCCGCGCCAAGTACGAATCCGGGAAAACGCCTTCGATTGCGCGGCCTGTCCGAGCGAGTACGTAGTCAACACCCGATTCAAATCCGGAACCGTGGTTACCCAAAAAACCCTGGACAGCCCGGATCGCCTTGATTCCGGCCGCGTCGCCGTCAAACAGCGATATCGCAGGTGTCTCCGGACGAATATGCAGGTAGTTAGCGTGAAGGAAGCCTTCAAGATTTCGCACCCCACCAAAGCTTCTAAAGTGGGCATCCGAAAGGTGAGGAAACTTGTCGGCTCCTCCGAGCATCGAGATCGCCCACTGAACGAGGCGAACGTCCGATTCACCTTCCGTAAAAATGTTCTCGGACCCGAGGCCAAAGAAATCAGCGAACTTTATACCCAAAGATCCACGCAATGCAGCGGTAGCATCAACCGTTGAGTCGTAACGTTGGAGAATCGTGCCGCCCGAATCTGAGAGAGAGGTGGCGAAGATTGCCGAAGCATCCTTTGGCACCATCGTTAGGGCATGTGTAGTACGAACCACTTGCCCTGATTCCTCAAGCTTCCCCAGAATCTCAAGCGCCGTCGAGTAGAGCTCTGGGTGTAGATATGATTCTGGTTCTTCAATTAGCCACAATGAAGTCTTGCCCGCAAGAGCCTCCTGCTCTGCAATCCAGGCGAAACAAGACAGCATCGCTAAGGCCTGAATACCACGCCCCTTGGCAAATGCCGACGTCCTAGCGGGATCCGCAAGATAGAAATCAAAATGAGATAGAAATCCGCCCTGTTCCTTCGCTGGAAGGTCAAGGTCGATTTTATAGCCGTCGAGACCGGCGGATCTGAGGATAGCGGTCAGGTCAGTGGCGACTGTTTGTAATGCGTTGAAGATTTTCGAGATTTCGGCGTCGAGCTTGTCGACAACACTCTGCTTGATCAACGGAGAGACAAGTTCCCCAAACAGGTCCTCGCTACTATTCGAGGACGGAACATAGTGAACGGATGTCCCTTCAACTAGTTCCGAAACGATATCCCGGAGAAGTCGAGAGTGGTTCGGCTGGTTCTCACGGGCTACCTTGCTCGTTGATTCAGATGAGAGTCGGTAGGTGGGGTTTCCTTTATCGGAGAAGATCAATTGCAGAGTCAGCTCATCACGCTCACGGACGCGGGGAGGCTCGTAGAGAGCTAGAATCTGGTCGTATTTGGCAAGCAGCTCAGCGTCCGCCTCTGAGGATTTTTCGAACGTTGCAACGAATGTGGTCTGCTGCTTCGATTTTCCGATAGAAAGATCGTCTTGACGGACGTATCCATATGCGTTCTCGTGGCCCGTGAAGAACATACGGATCGCACCCAGGAGATTGGTCTTGCCGGTGTTGTTTGGACCTACAACAGTGACCGACCGAGGAAACTCGATCGTTTGATCGTCGGTGATGGTTCGAAAGTTTCTGACACGGAGACTCTTTATTCGCAAATGTTTTCCCTTACTATGCGTCTCGTGCTTTCACGAACGAGCTAACCTCGGTATGGCCGCACATCATGTGAGGCTTCGTGTCATGTGGTCGGCAACCATCGGTGGCGGAGGTGGGTAGTCCTTACTGTACTGTGCCTGCGTTCCTAGAGGTCCCGTCCGGAGTCGCGACCTCGCGATTGCCGCCTTCATCTGCCCACCTGCTCCGTGATTGTTCGTCCTGGCTGCCCTCGCTTGAAAGACGTGTGGCGGCTCATGAAGCGGCGGGAGGAGGCGCTGCTGATCAGGCGGCAGCGGCGGGGACGAGCGGGCGATGACGGTGGTTGAGGGTCCGGGTCGGGGACGCTTCTGAGGCTGCGGTGCTCGGGATGCATCGGGCGGCCGGTGCACCTGGCAGGTGTTCAGCCCGGAGAGTCGGCGCACGCTCGGTCGCGTCGAGGTCCGGGGTTCACAAAGCCTGCGGAGCTCTCATGCGCGACGACCATTCCCATCGCGGCCGCCCTGTCCGGGTCGGGTCGCTGTTCTCCGGCTACGGCGGCCTGGACCTTGCCGTCGAGTACGCCACCGGCGGGGAGACGATCTGGTTCTCCGAGATCAACACCCCCTCCATCCGCGTCTTCGCCCACCACTGGCCAGGCATCCCGAACCTCGGCGACATCACATCCGTCGACTGGGCGGCGGTGCCACCGGTCGACATACTGATCGGTGGGTTCCCCCTGCCAAGACGTCTCGACCGTCGGCAAGGGCGCCGGCCTCGCACCCGGCACCCGCTCCGGGCTCTGGTCGCACATGGCGGCCGCGATCGACGCACTGCAACCCGAGCTCGTCGTCATCGAGAACGTCCGCGGCCTACTCTCCGCACCCGCAATCCGCGCTCTGGAAGGCGCAACCCCCGATGCACGCAACCCCGACGATGCAACCAACGAGCATGCAACCGCCGTTCGCAACCTGGAACCCGACCCGTGGCTGCTGGGAGACGAGCCAACGCGACCTCTTCGGGCGCACGGAGCCGTACTCGGGGATCTGGCCGACCTCCGGAGAAGTGCACGATGGATCGGCTTACCGGCGTCACTGGCCGGCGCACCGCATCACCGGTTCCGGGTCTTCATCACCGCCTACCGCGAAAGCGCTGTTCCGGACGCCTTTGGCCTCGGACTCCTCGCGCGGCGGCGAGACCCTGGACCAGGTACGGGCACGGCGGGGCACGATCGCCCTAAGCCATCAAGTGATCGACCTGGCCCTGCACGGGCCGCATGGCTCGCCCGCCAGCTGGAACGAGTCGGAGCCCCTGTTCGCCCTGATCGAGGACATCTTCACCGCTGGGGGCGATACGCCAACGCCATCGCCCGATGGGAACACATCACCGAACGAACCGCCCCTGACCCCGCGATCCTGAACGAGGAGAAAGGACCACGCCCGGCGCCCGAGTTCGTGGAATGGCTTATGGGCCTCCCGACGGGGTGGGTCACCGACCCCGAACACGGCCTGACCGCGAACCAACAGAACACTGCCCTCGGCAATGGCGTCCTGCCCCTCCAAGCAGTCGTCGAGCTTGACGCACTACGGGCGGCGACCGAGCCATGATGAGCGCGGAATTCCTCACCTTGCGTGACAGCCGCAGCGCTGGTGATCGGCCACACGCCACGTCCTCGGAGTTGTGCCGATCTAGAACAGAACGATTTCCCGGGGCACGAGCAGCTGATGCCCGAGGTCAGGTGAGTTGCAGGGTAGTGATGCAAGTCGGGTCGTCTTCGTTCATCGTGGAGATGATCGCGGTTCCCGTCTGACCTTCGTGCTCGATCGTGAGGGTTGCCTCGATGCCGCGGGGCACCCAGACGCCGACGAACCCATTGTCGTAGGTCTGCTGTACCTCGTCGACGAGCACGTCGCCGCCCTTGCTGGTGAGCGTGACCTGGACCTCGGTGTTGGCGAGTTCGCCGAGGCAGGTGGTCAGGCTGTGGAAGTAGCAATCGTGCGTTTGCTCCCGATAGGGGGCGACCGAGATGTACACCTCATCATCGGGCATCGGCAGTCGTGTCTCGCGGTCTTGATCGTCGGTGAGGACGAGGGCGTCGGGTTGCACGGATGCGATCAGATCGGCGGGACGGTCGGCTACGGGCATAGTGTCGAGCCGCCCAATGACCTGCGTGGCGTCGAGTCCGTCCAGGTTGTGGTCTGTCAGGAATTCAGTGTCGACGGCTTGACTGCCGATGGAGATGGATTCGGGTTCGGGCGACGTTGTGGCGCATCCAGTGAGAACGAGGGCCGCGGCAAGCGTTGCGGTGGCAGTGACGATCAGATTTCGGCGCCGCCGCATGGTGGGGTGATTCATGGCGTGATCCTTCAAGGGTTTGAGTGGGTCGGTGCCGGGCGCTCTCGCCCCGGCACCGACCCGAGTAGTCGATCAGAGGGTGGCCAGGAGGTCCTGCATCTCCTGGATCTCAGTGGTCTGCGCGTCGATGATGGTCTGCGCGAGCTCGACGGCATCGGGGTTGCTACCGTCATCGACCTGTGTCTGGGCCATTTCGACCGCTCCCTCGTGGTGGAGGATCATCTGTTCCAGGAACAGGCGTGACGCCTCGGCGCCGTCGGCGGCTTCGAGTGCGGCCAGGTCGTCCTCGCTCATCATCCCGTCGCCGTGGTCCATCCCACCCATCTGGTGATCGTCGGGGTCGACGCCCCAGTCCTCCAGCCAGCCCTGAAGCTGTTTGATCTCGGGCCCCTGGGCGGTCTTGATCGTCTCGGCCAATTCGACGACCCGCGGGTCGACGCCGTCCTTGGCGAGGACGATGTCGCTCATCTCGATGGCCTGCTCGTGGTGGACGACCATCATCGAGGCGAACATCTTGTCCGCGTCATTGACGTCCCCGCCGGTGGCGTCCGGCGTGTGCTCGGACGAGCCGTGATCCATGCCCGACATCGCATCGTCGTCTCCGGCGGAGCAGCCGGCCAGGGCGAGTGCAGCGGTCAGTGCGAGTGCGGCGGTCGCCGCGGTACGAAACTTCATGAGTGTTCTCCAGTGTCAGCAGTCGTGTCAGTGGCGCGGGACCTCAGGGGCACCGCGTGAGTGCAGGGGGAACCGTCGGCGCTGCTGCGCCGGGTTCACCGCTCTGTCACGTGCGACTGATGCAGAGAACCTGTAATGAAGGAGCCCTCGACAGCCCCCTGTCGAAGAAGCGGGCGATCGGGAGAGATCGAGGTGCGGTGCGCGGCCATCCCGGCAGAATCCGCGGCAGCACGAGGACGAGCAGGGCGAGCAGCAGTGCGAGCACGCACGCCATCGCCATGCCCAGGTGTCCATCGCTCCCGCAGTCGGTGCAGGAACCGCCGGGATCGTGCGTTGTGCCGCTGGTCGCGTGAGCGCTCGCTGTGTCGTGATGCGCCGCGCCCTGGCGCGCCTCACCAGAATCGGTGACGGAGACCGCGGCGGTGGCCGCGTGGGCGGCGGGTGTGCCGTGCAGGTTCAGCGTGTGCATGGCGAGCAGACCGGTGATGACCGCGGCGACCAACAGGCCGCCGAGCAACACGCCTCGGAGAAGGCCGAGATGACCTCTCCGGGTACGCGTTGCTGCGGTGGACGCCATGCACCCCAGTTTACTGATCCCGCCGACGGCCGCCTGAGCGCTGCGCCGGATCGCCCCGTACGGCGCACACCGTGGGCGCACTCCGTTCCTCGTGGAGCACCGTCGGAAATACCCCAGGGGGGTAAAAGGTTGGAGGGGTTACGTGTTCTTGAGAGGGTTTGAGGAGAAGATTGATGCGCCTGTTCGCGATCCGCGACTTCCGCCACCTGTTCGGTGCGCAGATCATCGCGCTGTTCGGCACTGGGCTGGCGACAGTGGCGCTGGGCCTCCTCGCCTACGACCTGGCCGGCCCGAGCGCAGGGTCGGTGCTTGCCACCGCTCTGACGATCAAAATGGTCATGTACGTTCTGATCGCGCCGCTGGCAGCGGCGTATGCTGACCGGCTTCCGAGGCGGATGTTCCTGACACTGCTCGATGTGGTGCGCGCCGGGGTGGTGCTGGTGCTCCCGTTCGTCACGGAGGTCTGGCACATCTACGTGCTCATCGGCGTCCTGCAAGCGGCGTCGGCGGCCTTCACGCCGACATTCCAGGCCGTGATCCCCGATATCGTCACCAAGGAGTCCGACTACACCCGAGCACTGTCCGCGTCGCAGGTCGCGTACACGATGGAGAGCCTGCTCAGCCCGGTCCTGGCGGCCGTCGCGTTGACGTTCATGGCGTTCAACTGGCTGTTCATCGGCACCTCGATCGGGTTCGCGCTCTCCGCCGTGCTGGTGCTCTCGACCCACATTCCCAATGCCACCCCGAGCGGGCACGTCGGCGCCTGGGCGCGGGTCACATCGGGAGTCAGGGTCTTCTTCGCCACGCCCCGGCTGCGCGGTGTGGTGGCCTTGAACCTGGTCGTCGCGGCAGCGGGATCGATCGTCGTCGTCAACACGGTCAACTACGTCCGCGACCACCTGGGCGGCTCGCAGGCCGACGTCGCGTGGATGCTGGCCGCCTCGGGCGGCGGCACGCTGCTGGTCGCGCTGTTCCTGCCACGCGTGCTCGACCGGATCGCCGAGCGGATTGTGATGATGACCGGCGCCCTGGTGCTTTTGGCCGGAGTGCTCGCCGCCGTCGCGATGACCGCCACCCAAGTCGCATCCTGGATGGTCACCGCACCGATCTGGGTGATCATCGGCGGCGGCATGGCGATGATCGTCACCCCGACCGGGCGCGTCATCCGCGGCTCGGTGGCGAAGCAGGACCTCCCCGCGGGATTCGCCGCACAGTTCTCCCTCTCGCACCTCGCCTGGCTCGTCACCTACCCGATCGCGGGCTGGATCGGCACCGCGTCCGGGTTCACGCTCGCCTGGTCCGTCCTCGCCGCCCTGGCAATCGCGGGGGCGATCGCGGCGCACCTGCTCTGGCCGCGCGAGCAGAAGGACAGCGAGGCCGCCCCGACCGGTGTCGCCGCCGCAGAGCCGGTGATCAGTGATCGGGCGGTGCGCGAGGAGACCGAAGCCGCCGAAGGCACCCTCGCGGCGTGCCAGTGCGCCTGCGTGCGCACCGTCTGAACTCCGTTTGACGCGAGGGGCTCATACGTGCTGTCGCGTCACCGGATCAGCCGCGGTTTCAGGGTGGTGCAGGCCGGGCATCAGCTCACGCATAGGGCCGGCGGCATTCACTCCGGTGAGCGCGACCAGCACCTCGTCGAGGTAGTGGGCTGTGATCAGTGGTTCCTCGGAGACGACGCGGGTGCGTGTGCCCAGGGCGGGGTGTCCAACACCGGTGAGGGTGTGGCCGTGGATGCGTGCGGAGAACGTCGAGCTCGGCAGGTACTGGCCGGGGTCGCCGGCGATACCGAGGTCGTGCAGCAGCGTGTTCGCGGCGTGGATACCCTGGGCGGCGGAGTCGTCCCAGTGATCGATCCGGTAGGAGCCGTGGCCGGGATAGTGATGCACGGCGACGCCGCCGGCGGCGTAGATCCGTTGCCGCGGGGCGTGCATGGAGCGCAGGCGGGAATCTACGGGGATGCCGTCGGGCCCGGTCCATGGTGCGGGGGCGGCGGGCAGAGTGCCGTGCGCGACGATCGCGAGGTCGCCTTCGACCTGGCTGCCGTCGTTGAGGGTGATGCTGATGCGGTCGGCGTGGGTGCGGATCGAGTGCACGGTGCGTTCCAGGTAGGCGGCGTGCTGGGGGCGGTGCAGGTCGCGTAGCCGCCGGGCGACGTGTTCGCCGATGGCGTTCGCTCCTGGGATCGCGGCGCGGGTGATGAGGGCGACGTCGTGGCCGGCGTCGGTGAGCAGCGAGGCGGTCTCGGAGGCGACGAGGCCGCCACCGAGCATGAGCACCCGGGCAGGCTGAGTGGTCGCGAGTAGATCGCGGACGCGGACGGCGTCGGCGGCCGAGTGCAGGGTGGTCAGTCTGCCGCCGCTGATGGCCTGGTCGCGGCCGATCACCTCCTCGTCGAGAGTGCGGGGCCGGCTGCCGGTGGCGATGAGGAGCGCGTCGTAGGCGTGTGTATCGCCGGAGTCCAGCCGCAAGCGCCGAGCCCTGGGGTCGAGGCCGCGCACCGTCTCCGACCGGAGGGCGGCCCCGGTGTCGGGCAGGGCCGCCTGGGCCGGTTCGAGCAGCCCGATCGCGATGCCCTTGTTGACCAACGTCCGGTTGAACGGCACCTCACCGTTCCGGGCGTAGAGGTCGACGTCGACACCGGAAGCGTGCAGGGTTCTTGCGGCTGCGGTGCCAGCGGCGCCGGCCCCGATGATCGCGATGCTGGGCATCCTCATCAGGCTCCTTCCCCAATGGTGGTGGTGCTGGTGGTGGCGGCGAAGGCGGGCAGCAGGATCGCCTCGATGAACCACGGCGCGTCGTCGGCGTCGAGGCGCCCGGCACGCACTTCTTCGGCGGCACCGTTCATCACCACGTGCGTAGTAGTCAGCAGCCAGGACACCGGCAGATCGACCCGGAAGACACCCTCGCGCTGGCCGCGCAGCAGCAGAGCCCGCATCCGCCCCTCGGCCTTCTCGTGCAGCTCGCGGATGCGTGCCGCAGGCAGTTCTTTCATCGCGGCCGCCAGCAGCGCCCGCGACTGGTCGACCAGCACCCAGCTGGAGGCCACCAGTCGCCGGAACGCCTCGCCCGGATCACCATCCAGGGGCACCCCGCTGAGCACGTCTTCGCCGCGTTCGAGGCTGTCAACGAGGGCGGCCTCGATCAGCTCCGCGCGGGTCGGGAAGTGCCCGTAGACGGTCACTCTGCCCATCCCGGCCTCGGCGGCGATGTCGCCGACCGAAGCGTCGGGGTTCTTGCGGATCGCCGTCGCCGTCGCGGCCAGAATCCTTGCCCGGTTGCGCTGCGCATCCGCCCGCTGATTGGCCGCCCGGCCACCGCCGCCTGACGCACCGGTCGTCGTGCCGCGGGGCGTCGTCTTCTTCACCGTCATGATCCACCTCACAAGTCGTACTGGAATGTATGAGATAGTGTAGCTGTTACAACTCGTACACCGATGATCGAGTTCCGGCTCGGAGGGCGAGGCGGGGCCGACAGAGAGGAGATGACTACCATGTCCACGACACACATCCCTGGGGGTGCGCGATGAGCGACACCGCCGCGCCGCGTGCCGGCGCCAAGCAGTGGTGGGGGCTTGCCGTTCTGGTGATCCCCTCGACGCTGCTGTTCATGATGCTCACGATCCTGTTTCTCGCCGCCCCGAATCTGGCCGCGGACCTGAATCCGTCGAGCACGCAGCTGCTGTGGATTCTCGACATCTACGGCTTCGTGATGGCCGGGTTCCTCGTCGCGATGGGCGTGCTCGGCGATCGGATCGGCAAGCGCCTGCTCATGGTGATCGGCGCGATCCTGTTCGCCGCTGTCTCGATCGCCGCGGCGCTGACGACGATCCCGGAACTGATGATCGTCTGGCGGGCCGTCCTCGGGCTGGCTGCGGCGATGATGGTGCCGGCGACGATCGGGCTGATCTTCGTGCTTTTCGCCGATGCGAAGCAGCGCGGTGTCGCGATCGGCGTGTGGGCCGGCGGCATCTCCGCTGGTGTGGCGCTGGGCCCGCTGCTGTCCGGCTTGCTGCTGGAGGCCTTCGGCTGGCAGGCGACGTTCCTGGTCGCGGTGCCGATCATGGCGCTCGTCGCGATCGCCGCCCCCATCCTCGTGCCCGAGCATCGTGACCCGTCGGCGCGGATCGACCTGTTCAGCGCACTGCTGCTGGTCGCGGGTCTGCTGGCGATCATCTACGGCATCAAGCGCTTCGCCGCCCAGGAGCCGGCCGGCCCCTCGATCGGGCTGCTGGTCGCGGGCGCGCTGATCGGCCTGTGGTTCGTGATCCGGCAGCTGCGCGCCAAGCAGCCGCTGCTGGATGTTCGACTGTTCGCCAACCGCACCGTGTCCGGGGCACTGGCAGTGTTCCTGCTCTCGGCCGCAGCGCTCGGCGGGGTGTACTCGCTGTTCACCCAGTACCTCCAGCAGGTCCAGGAGCTCTCGCCGTTGCAGGCGGGCCTGTCGATCCTGCCGGCCGCGGCGGTGCTAATCGTCGTCTCGACGCTCTCCCCGGTGCTCGCGCGCAGGTTCCGGCCCGGCAACGTGATCGCGGTCGGCCTGCTCACCCAGGTCGTCGGCTACATCCTGTTCACCCAGCTCGACGCCGGCACGGGTCTGGCGCTGGTGATCGCGAGCTTCGTCATCACCTACCCCGGCGTGGCCCCCTCGATGGCGCTGACCACCGACCTCGTCGTCGGCTCCGTGCCGCCGGAGAAGACCGGCGGGGCCTCCGGCCTCGCCACCACCGCTAACGACCTGGGCATCTCGCTCGGTGTCGCGGTGATCGGCAGCGTCGGGATCGCCGCCTACCGCAGCCAGATCGGCGATC
Organism: Brevibacterium sp. CS2; assembly: GCF_005280295.1. Lineage (GTDB taxonomy): Bacteria > Actinomycetota > Actinomycetes > Actinomycetales > Brevibacteriaceae > Brevibacterium > Brevibacterium pityocampae. The sequence goes on from NZ_CP040020.1 coordinate 862,035, forward strand.
TGCTGCCCGGCGGCCTGCCCGCCGATGCCGCCGCGGCGGCATCGGACAGCGTCGACGGCGCCATGGCCGCAGCGGCCCAGCTGCACGGTGCGCTCGGAGAGCAGGTGGTGGCCGCCGCGCAGACCGCGTTCACCGGCGGGCTCAACACTGCGGCCATCGTCTCGGCGGTCATCGCCGGTCTCGCGGCGATCATCGCCGCCACGAGGCTGCGCCACGTCCGCCCGACTGGTGAAGCACAGCAGGCCGCCGAGGAGCAGGCCGCACCTTGACTTATACCCCTGGGGGGTATTAGCCTGAATGCAAGTCGTACACGAGTGAAGGAGTTAGAGATGGCAACCACGACCGAGTACCAGGTGACCGGGATGAGCTGCGGGCACTGCGAGAGCGCGATCCGCGCCGAGGTGTCCGAGATCGCCGGGGTGACCGGCATCGAGGTCAGCGCTCAGACCGGGCGGCTGGCCGTGACCAGCGAGCAGCCGGTCGATGACGCCGCGGTGATCGCGGCGGTCGACGAGGCCGGCTACACCGCCGTCAGGAGCTGACATGAAAGCACCTGCACGGCTGGGCCTGTACGGGCTGGTGCTGGTGGCCGTGTTCGCCGTGGCCGCGTTCACGGCGAACGCGGTCGTCCCGGAGAGCACGGTGCAGGCCTGGGCAGAAGACACCGAGAGCACCACCCACCAAGGACACGAAGAAGGAGGAGAAGACATGGACAGCACCGGGCACGAGGGCCACGACGCCGGGGCCGGGTCGCTCGGCCTGGGCATCGCGCAGGACGGCTACCAGCTCACCGCCGTCACCGCCCCGGACGCCCTCGGCACAGACGGTGAGCTGTCGCTGACGGTCACCGGCCCGGACGGCAAGCCGGTCACCGACTACGAGCTGGAGCACGAGAAAGAGCTGCACCTGATCGTCGTCCGCGCCGACGGCACGCATTTCCGTCACGTCCACCCCGAACGAGGCGCCGATGGCGCCTGGTCGATCCCGTGGCAGTGGGAGGCGGCCGGCACCTACCGGGTGTTCGCCGACTTCGTACCCGCCGAGCACGGCGAGGGCATCACCCTGTCAACTGCGGTGCAGGTGCCCGGCGACTACGACCCCGCCGCGGCCGAACCAGTCACCGAGACCACGGTCGAGGGGTTCGACGTCACGGTCGAGGGCGATCTGGTCGCCGGTTCCGCATCGGAGCTGACCATGACCGTCACCCGTGACGGAGAGCCGGTCACCGCGCTGGAGCCGTACCTGGGGGCGTTCGGGCACCTGGTCGCGCTGCGCGACGGCGACCTGGCCTACCTGCACGTCCATCCCCACGGGGATGCACCGAAGGCCGGTGAGACGTCCGGGCCTCAGATCGTTTTCGAGGCCACCGCCCCCACGCCCGGCCGGTACCTGCTCTACCTCGACTTCCAGGTCGACGGTCAGGTGCACACCGCGCCGCTGGTGATCGATACCACCGGTGGGGCCGAGGGCGAGCACGGCGGCGGGCATGAGGAAGGAGGAGACCATGACCACGGCGAGTGATCCGATCATCAGCACGAACAGTGTCGAGCTGCAGATCGGCGGGATGACCTGCGCCTCCTGCGCGAACCGGATCGAGAAGAAGCTCAACAAGCTCGACGGTGTCACCGCGTCCGTGAACTATGCGACCGAGAAGGCCAGCGTCACCGCCCCTGCGGACTATGACCCGCAGCTGCTCATCGCCGAGGTGGAGAAGACCGGCTACAGCGCCGATCTGCCCACCCCGAAGGGAACAGCTCCCGAGTCCGGTAGTAACGGCGAGGGCGAGTCGCGTGAGGATGCCGAGCTGCGCAGCCTGCGGCAGCGCCTCATCGGCTCGGCCGTCCTGGCGGTACCGGTCATCGCGATGGCGATGATCCCCGCGCTGCAATTCGACTACTGGGGCTTCGCTTCCCTCGCGCTGGCAGCACCCGTGGTGGTGTGGGCGGGCTGGCCGTTCCACAAGGCCGCCTGGATGAACCTCAAACACGGTGCCGCGACGATGGACACCCTCATCTCCGTGGGCACGACCGCGGCGATGATCTGGTCCCTGGTGGCGCTGTTCTTCGGCACCGCGGGCGATCGCGGCGTCGTCCACCCGTTCGAGTTCACCATCTCCCGCTCCGACGGGCTCGAGCACATCTACCTGGAGGTCGCCGCCGGGGTGATCACGTTCATCCTGCTCGGCCGCTACTTCGAGAAGCGCTCCAAGCGCCGCGCCGGGGCCGCCCTGCGTGCCCTCCTGGAGCTCGGTGCGAAGGAAGTCTCCGTCCTCCGGAACGGGAAGGAGGAACGCGTCTCCATCGACGAGCTGAGCGTGGATGACGAGTTCGTCGTCCGGCCGGGCGAGAAGATCGCTACCGACGGCGTCATCACCTCCGGCAGCTCCGCGATCGACGCGTCCATGCTCACCGGCGAGTCCGTGCCCGTCGAGGTCGCCGAGGGCGACACCGTGACCGGTGCGACCGTGAACGCCGGCGGGCGCCTCGTCGTAAAGGCCACTCGGGTCGGTGCGGATACGCAGCTGGCGCAGATGGCCAAGCTCGTCGAGGACGCCCAGTCCGGTAAGGCCGAGATCCAGCGTCTGGCCGACAAGGTGTCCGGGGTGTTCGTGCCCATCGCGATCGCCGTCGCCGTGGCCGCGCTCGGTGCCTGGATCGGGGCCGGGTTCCCGCTCTCGGCCGGGTTCACCGCCGCAGTCGCGGTGCTCATCATCGCCTGCCCCTGCGCCCTCGGCCTCGCCACGCCGACAGCGCTGCTGGTCGGCACCGGTCGGGGAGCGCAGATGGGTGTGCTCATCAAGGGCCCCGAGGTCCTGGAATCGACCAAGAAGGTCGACACGATCGTGCTGGACAAGACCGGCACCGTCACCACCGGCAAGATGACCCTCACCGAGGCGATTCCCGCCGAGGGTGCGGACCGGGGTGAGCTGCTGCGCATCGCCGGCGGCCTGGAGGACTTCTCTGAGCACCCGATCGCGCAGGCCATCGCCGCCGGTGCCACCAGCGAGGTCGGCGAGCTGCCTGCCCCGGAGTCGTTCGAGAACATCGAGGGCAAGGGCGTGCAGGGCGTCGTCGATGGCCACGCCGTCGTCGCCGGCCGCGAGTCGCTGCTGGCGGACTGGTCGATCCACCTGGACGACACTCTCCGGACTGCGAAGCAGGAGGCCGAATCGCAGGGCAAGACCGCGATCGCGGTCGGCTGGGACGGGCAGGCCAGGGGCGTGCTGGTCGTCTCCGACCAGATCAAGCCGACCTCGGCTGAGGCGATCCGCCAGTTCACGGAGCTGGGCCTGACCCCGGTGCTGCTGACCGGTGACAACCAGGCGGTGGCCGAGCAGGTTGCCGCCGAGGTCGGCATCACCCAGGTCATCGCTGAGGTCCTGCCCAAGGACAAGGTCGATGTCGTCACCCGCCTCCAAGGCGAGGGGAAGACGGTGGCGATGGTCGGTGACGGCGTCAACGACGCCCCCGCCCTCGCCCAAGCCGACCTCGGGCTCGCGATGGGCACCGGCACCGACGTCGCGATCGAGGCCGCCGACATCACCCTGGTGCGCGGCGACCTGCGCGCCGCGGCGGACGCGATCCGGCTCTCGCGGAAGACGCTGGGCACGATCAAGACGAACCTGTTCTGGGCCTTCGCCTACAACACCGCCGCGATCCCGCTGGCCGCGTTCGGGCTCTTGAACCCGATGCTCGCCGGTGCCGCGATGGCGCTCTCGTCCGTGTTCGTCGTCTCCAACAGCCTCCGGCTGCGCACCTTCAAGGCCCGCGCGGACGACGCCTCCACTCCGGCACCGGCCGGAGCGGCGGCGGCTCGCGAGCCGGTCGCCGCCTGAACCATCAATTGTCATCACCCAACCACGAAAGGACCTATCCGATGACTGCACACGAGAACCTCAACCTCACCGACACCTCCGCCACCTCGGGAGGGGGCTGCTGCGGCGGGCACGCACCGAGCGCTGAGGCGGTCGCCAAGACCCCGGAGGCGGAGATGGCCGAGTGCCCGGTCATGGCCGGCACCCCGGTCGTGAAGGCCGACGCCGAGGCCGCCGGTCTCTACCGCGACCACAACGGCCAGCGGTACTGGTTCTGCTGCGCCGCCTGCGGCCCGCTGTTCGACGCCGACCCCGACCGGTACGCCAACGCCGCCTGAGAGACCACCAGAACAACCCGGGTTCCGTGCCTCCCGCACCCGGTGGAAGGCACGGAACCACCCGCATCCCATGAGCAAGGAGTTCTCCGTTGAACACGCGCATGACCACCCTCATCGCCGCAGGCATTCTCGGCAGCAGCCTCGCCCTGGCCGGCTGCTCCGCCGCAGACGAACCCGCGGAGCCCTCGGCGTCACAGAGCGAGGACGCACACGGCGGCCACGACGGTATGGATCATCCCGCCGACGGCGGCCCGGTGCCCGAGGGCATGACCGAAGCGGTCGACCCCGAGTACCCCGTGGGCACCGAGGTCACTCTGACCGCCGACCACATGGAGGGCATGGACGGCGCCACCGCCACTATCGTCGGCGCCTACGACACCTACACCTACGCGATCGACTACACCCCGGTCGGCGGCGGTGAACCGGTGACCGACCACAAGTGGGTCGTCCAGGAAGAACTCCAGAACCCCGGCGATGAGCGCCTGGCCGATGGCACCGAGGTCACCGTCACCGCCGATCACATGGACGGCATGGACGGCGCGACGGCGACGATCGCGTCCTCGACCGACGAAACCGTCTACGTCGTCGACTACGAAGCAGACGGCATGGAGATGACGAACCACAAATGGGTCGTGGAAAACGAGATACAGCCCGCCTCCTGACCCCGCAGGAGCATCCGGGCTGGAGCGAAGAAAAGGGACGGACAGAACATGAGCGAGAAGCACGCCCACCACGGCACCGAGGTCGATGAGCACACCGGCCACCACAGCCACGCACAGCACCACGAGCACACCGGCCACCACAGCCACGCACAGCACCACGAGCACAACGCTCACCAGGGGCACGGCACCCATACCGAGCATGGCGGCCACGAGACTCATACTGGTCACGACCATGCCGGGCATACGGACCACGGCGGGCACGGAGGCCACTCTGGGCACGAGGGGCACGGTGATCACGTCGGCCAGTTCCGCCGGCTCTTCTGGATCATGCTGGTTCTCGCGGTCCCGGTCGTTGGGTTCAACGACATGTTCGCCCACCTCCTCGGCTACCACCTGCCCGACGCGGAGTGGGTTTGGTGGGTCTCGCCGATCCTCGGCACCGCCATCTACTTCTGGGGCGGCTGGCCCTTCCTCACCGGCGGACTGAGCGAGATCCGCTCCCGCAAGCCCGGCATGATGCTCCTGATCGCCCTGGCGATCACGGTCGCGTTCCTCGCTTCCTGGGGCGCGAGCCTGCACATCCTGCACCATGAGCTGAACTTCTGGTGGGAACTGGCGCTGCTGGTGGTCATCATGCTGCTGGGTCACTGGATCGAGATGCGCTCGCTGGCTCAGACCACCTCCGCCCTGGATTCCCTCGCAGCACTCCTGCCCGACGAGGCGGAGCGGGTCGATGGCGACGAGGTTGTGAAGGTCGCACCGGCGGAACTGCGGGTCGGCGATGTAGTCATCGTGCGACCCGGAGCGTCCGTACCGGCCGACGGCAAGATCGTCGACGGCAGCGCCAGCATGGACGAGTCGATGGTCACCGGCGAGTCCAAGACGGTGCGCCGCGAGGCCGGCGAGAACGTCGTCGCCGGCACCGTGGCGACCGACTCCGGTCTGCGCGTCGAGGTCACCGCCACTGGTGATGACACTGCCCTGGCCGGAATCCAGAAGCTCGTCACCGACGCCCAGGCCTCCTCCTCCCGCGCCCAGCGCATCGCCGACACCGCGGCGGCCTGGCTGTTCTGGTTCGCCCTGGGAGCCGCAGTGATCACCGCGCTCGCATGGACGCTGCTGGGAATGCCCGACGCCGCGGTGGTGCGCACCATCACCGTACTGGTCATCGCCTGCCCACACGCCCTGGGCCTCGCGATCCCGCTGGTCGTCTCGATCGCGACCGAGCGCGCCGCCCGAGGCGGGGTACTCATCAAGGACCGGCTCGCACTCGAGTCCATGCGCACCGTCGACGCCGTGCTGTTCGATAAAACCGGCACCCTCACCAAGGGAGAACCCACCGTCACCGCGATCGATCCCATCGAAGGACGTGACGAAGACGACGTGCTCGCCCTGGCTGCGGCGGCCGAAGCCGACAGCGAACACCCGCTGGCCCGCGCCATCACCGGAGCCGCCAGATCCAAAAAAATCCAGGTGCCGAAAGCCTCGGACTTCTCCTCGTCCCCGGCCGTGGGAGTCAAGGCCACCGTCGATGGCGCCGTCATTGAGGTCGGGGGCCCCTACCTGCTCGACCAGCAGAACCGAGATGAGCTGCCGGTGGCCGACCAGTGGCGGGAGGAGGGCGCGATCATCCTCCACGTCCTCGCCGACGGCGACGTGATCGGCGCGCTGCGGCTCGCCGATGAGATCCGTCCCGAGTCCCGCGACGCCGTCGACGCCCTACACTCCGCCGGTGCTCAGGTCGTAATGATCACCGGCGACGCGCAGGCCGTCGCCGACACCGTAGCCAAGGATCTCGGCATTGATCGGGTCTTCGCGGGCGTGCGCCCCGAGGACAAGGCCGCGAAAGTCAAGGAACTCCAAGACGAGGGCCGCAAGGTCGCGATGGTCGGCGACGGCGTGAACGATGCCCCCGCATTGGCCCAGGCCGACGTCGGCATCGCCATCGGCGCAGGCACCGACGTCGCCATCGGTTCCGCAGGCGTCATCCTCGCCTCCTCCGATCCGCGCTCAGTGCTCTCGGTGTTCGAACTCTCCCGCGCCAGCTACCGAAAGATGAAGCAAAACCTGTGGTGGGCCGCAGGGTACAACCTGATCTCCGTGCCGCTCGCGGCGGGCATTCTCGCGCCCATCGGGTTCGTGCTGCCGATGAGCATCGGCGCGATCCTGATGTCGGCTTCGACCGTCGTCGTCGCACTCAACGCGCAGTTGCTCCGGCGCCTGAACCTCGATCCCGCGGCCAGCGCGCGGCGGCTACTCAACCGCTCCGAGTGATCCGGACTGTCCCTATCGTCCATCAGGAGACCGATGATGAGCACCCTGTCCCTTCCCTCCGGTCACGCTTCCGAGAGCGCGGCCGACCGCGGCTACATCAGCGACAAGGCCCGCTACCTCGCTCGCCTCAGGCGCATCGAGGGACAAGCCCGCGGCATCCACCGCATGATCGATGAGGACGCCTACTGCATCGACATCCTCACCCAAGTAAGTGCGATCACCTCCGCGCTAGAGAACGTCGCGATCGGTCTCCCCGATGACCATCTCAGGCACTGCGTCACCGGCGCCATCCGGAACGGTGAGACCGCAGCCGATCACAAGATCGATGAGGCATCCCAAGCCATCGCCCGACTGATCAAGTCCACCTGAAGGAAGGAAACCGATGCGACTCCTCACCCGCATGACCTCAGCCATAGCCCGATCCTTCGAGGCCGAGCTCACCGTGCGCCGATGCTGCCAGGCTGTCCGTTGGGCACTCACCATCCGATCCGCCGGCAGTCAGCAAGAGTCGCCGTGAGGCGCCTCTCGAACGATCCGCATCCAGCTGCGGTCGATCCCTGAGTCAGACAGCAGCAATGAGTGACCGCACGACTCTCCCCGCCCTTGTCTGCCCGCACCCGCACCGTTCATCGCCCCATCGGGCCTGCCTCATATGACTGCGTGCAACTCGTCGTCGTGCGCGATGGCACGGCGATCGTGTTCTCCGAGTTCGGTGAGCAGCCGGTCAGCTTCGGCGACGCGATCCTCCTCGGACCCAACGTGCTCTGCGGGACCGAACCGGAGGGGCAGCTGACTGTCACGACGATCTACATCGACACCGATCTCGCTCTGGATCAGTTCTTCTGGCAATACTCCACGATCCTGCACGATCGACTGGACGCGCAGGGCTTCGCCAAGAAGGTCTACTCCGAACCGGCCCAAGTGCTGCATCCGGGCCGGGATCGGGCGGGCCTGATGCTGCCGTGGCTCGATGAGATGGTCGCACTCAGTGCCGAGGGGCATTTCCATGAACGCTTCCCCCGGTTACAGTCGCTCTGGTTCGCCGTCGTGGACGTCATCGCCCCGCATGTCCGCGTCTCCCCGATGCGGCTGACCAGATTCCAGCGCGCTCGCTCCCGCCCGGTCTCTTCCCATGAGCGAGCGCTGGGACCGTTACGCCGCGAAGCGATGCTCGTGCGCGATGCGCTCCATCGTGATGTCGCCTCCCCGTGGACATTGACAGAGCTGGCTGAGCTGGCGCAGCTCTCCCCGAAGCAGCTCGCCCGCGTGTTCACCGCTGCGTTCGGTAAGACCCCGACCGCCTATCTGACGATGCTGCGAGTGCAGGAGATGGCGCGACTCCTACGGGAGACGAACATCACCGTCGCGGCGGCTGGGCAGCGGGTCGGCTGGCGCAGCCGATCACGCGCGATCGAGGCGTTCACCGCGCATACCGGGGTCACCCCGAACCGGTACCGAGACATGCGGCCGGTCGTCGCCGACGTGCCCTGACTTCCGAGGTTCCCGGTTTCGCGAACGGGACAGTTCGACCGGGAAAATCCCGGTCAGGGCGGCTTCTCCTTCTCCCCGGCGCGGCCCGTGGGTAAGCCGGTATGTCCTACGTCAGGTGCCTCCGCGTTCCTGACGGCCAACCTACCGACTTCGCTGTTCGCTGACCGTCTGACTCGCCGGAAGCTCCTGGCTCACCTCGCTGGTGCAAGGCCAGCAGCCCCTCGTGCGGCTGGCCGCTCGGGAGGAGGCCGACGATGGCGACGAGGCAAGAGGAGGCCCGCCAGGCGCGGGAGGCGAAGCTCGACGAGTTCCACGACAAGCTCACCGGTGCGGTCGAGCGGCTCGTCACCGGGGATGACTGGGCCGATGCGCTCCGGTTCGCCGCGAAGTTCAGGTCACGGAGCTTCAACAATGTGCTGCTGATCTGGACGGCTCATATGGAGGCGTTCGAACAGGGCCGAGTGCCTGAACCTTTCCCCACCCTGGTCGCCGGATACAAGCAGTGGCAGCAACTCGGCCGACAGGTCGAGAAAGGCCAGGCTGGGTATCAGATTCTCGCACCAGTGACGGGCAGATTCGCCTCCGCGAACCTCGCCGACGCAATGTCGTGGCGGCGGCTGAACCGAGGTGAGAAGCCGAAGCCGGGAGAAACAGTGCGCACCCGGATGGTCGGAGTGCGACCGGCCTACGTCTGGGATGTCTCCCAGACCAGCGGTGAACCGATCCCCGCACGACCCGAGCCTCAGCTGCTCAAAGGCGAAGCCCCGGCAGGGCTCCGTGACGGCCTGGCCGATCAGGTGCGAGCGGAGGGGTTCGAGCTGCTGTGGGTGCCGCACGAGGGCATGATCGGCGGCGCGAACGGGCGCACGAACTTCACCGAGAACTGGGTCGCGGTGCGCACGAACATGGACGACGCCGCGCAGGTGAAGACCCTCGCCCACGAGCTCGCCCATGTCCTGATGCACGGCCCTGATCAGCAGGAGGCCCGGCAGCATCGCGGGATCGGGGAGGTCGAGGCCGATAGCGTCGCGCTGATGATCGGCGCCGCTCACGGGATGGACACCAGCGAGTACACGATCCCGTACGTCGCGGGCTGGGCGGCGGCCGTGGATGGGAAGAACCCGGTCGAGGTGGTGCAGGCCGCCGGGGAGCGGATACGGAAGACCGCTCTCGATGTGCTCGACCGGCTCGACACGGAGCAGGTGAGCAATGGCATCCCGCCCGGCCTCACCCGAGACGCACCCCAGCAGCAGGCGCAGCGCGAGCGCCCCCGCACCGCGTCACGAACACGCGAGCCCGAGGAGCCTCAGCCTGAGCTCGCGACACCAGAGCGGGGGCTGTGATGGCTGCCCGTGACCTGTCGGCGATCTTCCTCAACGCCACCGAGCAGCCACTCCCGCACGCGGCCCGTGAGCTTGCGGTCGCTGGGGTGCCGGTGTTCCCGGTCGCGCCGCGCGACAAGGTGCCGCTGATCCGCCACGGCCGGGGCTTCCGGGATGCGACGACGAACCTGCGCCAGGTGGAGGCGTGGTGGCGTAGTTCGCCACACGCGAACATCGGGATACCCACCGGCCGAGTCTCGGGCCTGTCGGTGGTGGATGTGGACGTGCACGGCACGAACGGCTACGACGCCCTGAACCGCGCAGACCGCGCCGGGCTCGTGAGCGGGTGGGAGTTTCTGGTGCGCTCGCCCACGGGTGGCCTGCACCTCTACTACCCAGCCGCCGACGAGATGGAGCAGCGGTCGTGGCAGGCCGGGGATGCGGGGATCGACTTCCGCGGCGACGGCGGCTACATCGTCGCCCCACCCTCGCTGCGGGTGATCGACGGCGAGATGGTGCCCTACCGGATCACCGGGCTCGGCACCGAGCCTGCACACCCGCTGGAGGCGGGACGGCTGCGGCGTTTTCTCGAACCGCCCAGACCGCCGCGCCGATTCCTGCCTCGGGTGCGCGGGCAGGGGCGGACCGATCCGCAGAAGCTCGCGAACTGGCTGGGCGGAGAGCGCACCGACCGGAACCGGAAGCTGTTCTGGGCGAGCTGCGTCCTCGCCGAGGAAGGCGTGCCCTATCGGGATGCGCTGGACGCGATGCTCACGGTCGAGCAGCCCGACTTCGGGCAGCGGGAGATCACCCGCACCGTCACCTCCGGCTACAAACGCATCCACGGCGATCCGCCCTCAGTCCGTGGGAACAGAGCGCCCCTCGGCGGGCCTGCGCGCGCCACCGTCGGCGCATCTCAGGAGCAGCGGCTTGCGCCGGCGAGGGGGCTGTGATGGAGCGGCGGCGCGGGTGGGCGGTGGTCACGGCCGCGTCGGGAACCGTGCTCATCGGGGCAGGCGCGTTCTGGCTGTCGTTCACGGCGCTGGCCGACCTCGCCGTGCGTTCCGGGATCGGGGGCGGGCAGGCGTGGATCTGGCCGCTGCTGGTCGATGGGCTGATCGTGGTCGCGACCGTTGCCGTGGTCGCTCTCGATGGGCACCGGGCGGCCTGGTATCCGTGGGCGCTGCTCATCGGCGGCGCACTTGTCTCGGTGATCGCGAACGCCGCTCACGCCCTGGTCACCGCCGAGGCGTCCGCGCCGGGCCTGCTCGCCGCGACCGTCGCCGCCGTCCCGCCACTGGTGCTGCTCGCGTCCACCCATCTGACCGTCGTGCTCATCCGCTCCACCCGCACCACGACTACACCGCCGCAGACCGAGGAGCCTCTGCCGGCTCTGCCGGCAGGCACCGCGCCCGATACCCCGGCCCCGCGCTCGGCGACGGAGCCCGACGATCCCTCACCGCAGCACGAGGACGAAGTAGGCCCGACCGCGCCCACGACGCCCGAGTCCCACGAGTCGGCTCCGACGGGGGTTGGTGCTGATCGGCGGGAGCGGGCGGCGCGGCTGCGGGAGGCGGGCTGGTCGAACAAGCAGATCGCCCGCGAACTCGATGTGCACCCCTCGACTGTGGGCCGCTGGTTTCCCCGACGGCCCGAGGCCGAGGTGTCTGAGTCGTCCGGCCCGCAGGAGGCCGGCACCCCACCTGAACATTCCGAGGAGGAACCGTCATGAACACCGAACAGCACCCGCACGACCAGCAGTCGCCCGAGCAGCCGCCACCATCCGAGGCGGCAGGGCCGGAGCGGCCTGATCCGTCGGCGGGGATGGCGCCCGAGGCGATCCAGGCCGCCGACGTCGACCGCGAGAAGCAACCCACGGAGGGCGTGGACGTGGAGAGGCCGACGCGCGGGGTGGACTGGGTGCGCGCCTCCGACCTGCTCTCCCGTGGCAGCGGCTATGTGTCGCGGCGTGGCATCGACCTGGACGCCAAGCTCGCTCGTGGGACCCGGCACGGCATCGCGGTCAGCGCCAAGTATGTCGGTCGGCAGATCGCCGCGGGCGCGAGGCGGCTGCCGCCGGTCTCGGCGTTCGGCCGCGAGGAGCCCGCGCCCGAGGCGCCGGGTCTGGGCAGGAAGTGACCCAGGGGTGAGCCGTCATGTCTACGATCCGACGTTCTTTCCCTGACCGCCCCGCAGTTCGTGGGAGCCGGCGTGCACCTGCCTGGCAGGAGGTGCCGAGATGATCCCGCACACAACGACCGCCGCCGGCCCGGGCGGCGAGGACTACACGACCGGCGAGGGACTGCGCGCCCTGCTGACCCGGCTGCACGAGGAAGGGCCGGGAGCGTGGCGCACCGATCCGACCGCCGCGAAGCTGATGCAGTACGCGGCCGACAAGTACGCCGCTCTGGCGCGTAAGCACGGTCTTGATCCGTGGGAGGCGGCGGGTGCCGCGTTCGATGTGATGCGCACCCGTTCCGCGCGCGAGGCCGATGACCCGTGGGGCGTGGTCACCCACGCGGTGCGGATCACCTGCATCGCCGAGGAGCGCGCCCAAGGCCTGCTGTGCTCGACGCATCAGGCGCGCCGCCCGCACTACTCGGTCTTCCACGACGCCGAACGCCTCTCCGACCGGGACAACCCGCTGGATGACTACCATCCCGCGTTCCACATCACCGACCCCCACCCCGACGACGAGCACGAGGGCCAAGATGAGCGGGAGGTGGTGGAGCCGGCGGGGGTGGTCACGTCGGCGTCTGGTGCGGTGGAGGACGCGATCGCGTTCGTCACCGTCCTCGGCTGGCCGGCCCAGACGGCCCGCGCCGCGGTCGAGCATGTCTGCCACGCCCTCGCCCGTACCGGGTCGCGGCAGTCGGCGTTCGAGGTGCTGCGCCGCGACCAGCACTCCCGCGCCCTGCTCGACCTGCCCGGCTCCTCGTGGACTGCGCTGCTGCGGGCACTGCTCGGCAACCCCGCCCCCGGGGTCGCCGCGACCTCGGCAGGGCGGGGCATCCTGCTGCGGTTGCTGATCGGTGAGACGCTGCCGGTGCTGCTGCACGACGACGACCTCGTGCTCACCGTGTCACTCGCGGCACCCCGGAATGGGGGCCGGCGATGAGTATCGAGCTGGAACGGGCCGTGTCCTCGATCAGGATCGGGAACCGGCACCGCACCGACCTGGGCGGCATCGACGCCCTGGCCGCGTCCATCGCCCGCGACGGCCTGCTCCAGCCCCCGACGATCACCCCGGACGGGGTGCTCGTGTGCGGCCGGCGCCGACTCGCCGCGATCCAGCAGCTCGGCTGGCGCACCGTGAACGTGTGGGTGCGGCAAGGAATCTCGAACCGGCTCGGGCATCTCCTCGCCGAGCAGGACGACAACCTCCTGCACAAAGACCTCACCCCACTGGAAGCAGCGTCCCTCTACCGGGAGCTCAAGACCCTCCTCGCTGAGGATGCGGCGCGTCGGCAGGAAGCATCCCGGTTCAGCAGCGACCACCAACCCGCCGAGGGCGGTCAGGACGGTGGCGGAAAATTTCCGGCACCGTCACCGACACCGGCGGGTGAGGCGCGGCAGCAGGCGGCGACGATGATCCCCGGTGCCGCGTCGTACCGGACATTGGACAAGATCGAGGCGATCCAGCAGGCCGCCGACCGTGACGACCTCCCCGACGACACCCGTACGTCGGTAGCGAATGCGTTGGCGCGGATCGAGGCGGGCGCGCCGGTGCATCCGATCTTCGAGGAGGTCCGCGCCCTCCTCGACGACCCCGCCCGGAGCCGGGACGCGGAACTGGACCGGCTCGCGCAGGAGGCGGTCGCCCGCGCCAAGAACCGCCCCCGCCGCACGAAGAGCCCTGCCGCTCTGGCACCGGCGGGGCTGACGGTGTGGACGGCCCGCTCGTTCGTCGTGATCTGGGGCGAACTGGTCGACTGGTGGACGCATTACGACCCGGCCGTGCTCGCCGGCGAGCTCACCGAGGAGCAGATCGAGATGTTCCTGACGATCGCCGACGGCACCGCCCGCTTCGCCACCGCCCTCCGTGCCGCATGCAACCAGAACACCGACAACGACGAAGACCGTGACGAGGGTGAGGGTGGGATGCGGCATCTGCGCGCCCTCTGACCCCCTCCCGTTTCGCCGCCTCGGGCCCCATGAGGGGGTGTCGGGGCGGATGCGCGTTCGGGTGCACCTGGTGGGCATGAACTCGACAGATGCTTCTCGTTCCCGCCGCCGACTGGTCGTCCTGGTCTCGGCCGCAGTCGTCGTGCTGCTCCTGGTCGGTATCGGGGTCTACGGCCTGGTCGCCGGCCCCCGCACCACCAGCGACCCGCCACCCGCGCCCCCGTCACCGACCGCACCAGGCACGACGGAGCAGGGGCCGCGGGACCTGGCGCCGATCCCCGAGACCGACGACCCGGAGAAGTTCGTCCGCGCCGTTGCGGAGGCGCTGTTCGGGTGGGATACGACCAGCGGGCTGATGCCGCTGGACTACACCAGCGTGCTCCTGAAGGTTGCCGACCCGTCCGGGGTCGAGCAGGCGGGCCTGGCCTCGGATATCGCCGGCTATCTCCCGAACCGGGAGACCTGGGTCGAGCTGCGCAAGTACGGCACGACGCAGCGTCTGGAGATCACGGACGTGTTCGTGCCGGAGGCGTGGGCGGAAGCCGAATCGCAGGCGCAGCCGGGGCAACTAGCGCCGGGCACCACGGCGTACACGGTCGAGGGTGTCCGCCACCGGCAGGGCATCTGGAATGACGAGGCCACGTCGAGTGCGCATGAGGTGGCGTTCACGATCTTCCTGACCTGCCCGCCGGACGGCGACCCGTGCTATCTGCTGCGCCTGTCCATCCTCGACCAGCCCCTGCGCTGACACCGGGGAGGAGGCTCTGATGCTGCGCAAAGCGATCGCGGGGCTCGCCGCCCTCGTCCTGCTCTGCCCGATGGTCGTCCTCGTCTCGGTCGGGCTGCTCGTCAACCCCTCCGCCGCCTCCTGCGCAGCCCCTGGCGGCAGCGTGCAGGTCGGCGACATCCCCGACGAACTGACCTCGATCACCCGCCACGGGGAACAGATCGTCCTCGGCAAGGCCGAGCTCACCCACGCCGCCACGATCATCGAGACCGGTTCGAGCACTGAGGGGGTCGGCCGGGATGGGATCGTGATCGCGTTGATGGCGGCGCTGACCGAGTCGCGGATGCGGATGCTCGCCAACACCTCTGCGTATCCGGAGAGCGGCGAGTACCCGAACGACGGCAACGGCTCCGATAACGACTCTTTGGGGCTGTTTCAGATGCGGCCGGCCTCCGGGTGGGGCACCGTCGCCGAGCTCATGGACCCCGACTATCAGGCCGCCGCGTTCTACGGCGGCCCCGACGGCCCCAACGCCGGCTCACCCAGGGGGCTGCTGGACATTCCCGGCTGGGAGCAGATGGGCAAGGGCGAAGCCGCCCAGGCCGTGGAAGTCAGTGCCTTCCCGGACCGGTACGACAACTACGAGCCCGTCGCCGAAGACATCCTCACCGCCCTCACCGGCAGCGGCGAGCCCGGCCCCACCCGTACCCCGGTCCTGGTGAGCGCGGAACCGGTCGGGTCGGGGCGGGTGGTGTTCCCGCTGCCGGAGGGCACGTGGGTGCCGACCAGCCCGTTCGGGCCGAGGACGCATCCGATCACCGCGGAGCAGTCCTTCCACACCGGCAGCGATTTCTCCGCCCCGGACGGCACCCCGATCCTCGCCGCCGCCGACGGCACCGTCACGGTCTCGGAGTTCTCCGGCGGCTACGGGGGTCTCGTCGTCATCGAGCACCGCATCGACGGGAAGACCATGGCGACCGCTTACGCGCATTCCTGGGAGCACGGCATCCACGTCGCGCCGGGTGACACGGTGCGGGCCGGGCAGCACATCGCCGACGTTGGCAGCTCGGGGATGTCGACGGGGCCGCATCTGCATTTCGAGGTCCGCGACGGCGGCACCGACGGCGAGTACATCGATCCCGCGAAGTGGCTCAACGACCACGACGCCGCCGACCTCGACGAGTCCGACGTCACCCCACCCGGACAGCACGAGGACTGCGTCACCCAGCAGGGCACGCCGGGTGATCCGGCCCCGGTCGAGGGCGACCCGGACGAGCTGGTGGACGACCCCACCACGGATGGGCAGATCACAGTGCGGCTGCGCAGCGTCTACGAACAGACCCTCACCGCGTTCCCGGAGTCGACGTGGGCGTGCTACTCGCCCCGCCCCGGCACCAAGTCCGAGCACCCGATCGGCAGAGCCTGCGATGTGGCGTTCGGGAACGCGATCGGCCAGTACCCGACCCCGGCCCAGCTCGAATACGGGTGGCAGGTCACCGACTGGCTCCAAGAGCACGCCGAGACCCTCGGCGTCGAATACCTGATCTGGCAGGGCAAGATCTGGTCCCTCGCCCGAGCCGGCGAGGGCTGGCGCGACTACACCCGCGGCACCGATATCACGACCCGGCACGACGATCACTTGCACATCACGGTCCGAGAGGGGGCGTGATGGAGGTCTTCCCGGATTTCGAGGGACTGTCGGGGATCGAGGACCTGCGGGAGGTCGCCGGCGCGCTGTTGATGTTCGTGCTGATCGTCGCGGTGCTGATGCTCATCGTCTCAGGCATCTGCTGGGCGATCGGCTCCAGCAACGGCAACTACCAGCTCGCTCACCGCGGCCGGGCCGGGGTGTTCGTGTCCTTCGCCGGCGCGATCTTCGCCGGTGCCAGCGTCGCCTGGCTGAACTGGCTCATCACCATCGGCAACCAGCTCTAACCCCCAGCTGCTCGTCGTCGGTTTTCTCTGGCCCGCCCCTCGGGTGCTTCGGCACCTCCGGGGGTCGGGCTTCTTCGTGTGCCCCTGGGGGTCGGGGTGCACCTGGCGGTCGGAACTGTCTCACGTCTCGTGAAAGGGCACATCGTGATCGACATCGACCCCAACTCCAGCGGGCTGCCGGGCATCGAGCAGCTGCGCACGATCGTCGGCGCCGTGATGACCGTCGGCCTCATCCTCAGCGTGCTGGCGATGATCATCTCCGCGATCGTCTGGGCCTACGGCTCCAACTCCTCCAACCCGCACCTGGCCGGGCGGGGGAAGACGGGGCTGCTGATCTCCTGCGGCGCTGCCGTGATCTGCGGCGCCGCCGTGGCCCTCGTGAACTTCGGCTGGTCGGTCGGCCAGCAGGTCTGACCCCTTCTTCTGAGTGTGAAAGGAGGGGTGCGCCGTGAGCGTGTGCGATATCCCCGTCATCTCCACCGTGTGCGATGCGGTCGGCGAGGGCACCGCGTCCTTGATCGCCGCCCCGTTCGACTGGCTCGCCTCCTCGATGGCCGGGGCCGCCGCCTGGCTGATGGAGACCATGTGGACCGTCTTCGACACCACCACCCTGGTCGACCTGAACCAGGACGGGTTCATCTCGGTCTACAACATCGTCTTCGGGATCGCCCTGTTCATCATCGCGATCTTCTTCTTCCTGCAACTGATCACCGGGATGATCCAGCGCGACCCCGGCGCCCTCTCCCGTGCCGCGCTCGGGGCGGGCAAGTCGATCCTCGGCAGCTTCGTGGTCATCACGTTGACGACGGTGCTGCTGGAGATCGTCGACCAGCTGTGCATCGGCCTCATCCAGGCCGCCGGGGAGACCACCGAATCTATGGGCAACCAACTCCTCCTCCTCGCTGGCGCTCTCGCGGGGTTGAACATTACGGCTCCCGGCGTCGGGGCGATCGTCTCGATTTTCCTCGCCGGCCTGATGATCGCCGCGATCGGCATCGTCTGGTTCTCCCTCCTGATCCGCAAGGCCCTGATCCTCGTCACCGTCGTGCTGGCCCCGCTGGCCTTGTCGGGGGCGTCGTGGGATGTGACCAAGGGGTGGATCGGGAAATGGGTGACGTTCCTGATCGCCCTGATTGTCTCCAAGCTCGTCCTCGTCGTGGTGTTCCTGGTCGCGATCACGCAGGTCGCGACCCCCATCGACGCCGGCCTGACCGCCGTGACCGAGCCCATCGCCGGGATCGTGCTGCTCGGAATCGCCGCTTTCGCCCCGTACATGGTCTACCGGCTCCTGAGCTTCGTGGGCTTCGACCTCTACAACACCATGGGCGCCGAACAGGACGCGAAGAACGCCATGAACCGCCCCCTCCCGATCCCCACCCGGGGCGGCGAGGGCCCGAAGAAGATCCTCGACGGCTCCAGCGGCGGAGGTGATGGTGACGGTGATGGCGGTGGGAGCCCGCCCGCGACGAAGCCGCCCGCCAGCACCGAGACCGCGGGCACGGAGACCGCGACCGCCGAGGCGGGGACCGAGACTGCCGCGAGCAGCGGGCCTGCCGCCCCGGTCGTGGCCGGCGTGATCGTCGCCAAAGAAGCCGCCGAGGCAGGGCCGGCAGCCGGCAACGAGGTCGGCGCCCAGGCCGACACCGCCGCCGCGGGCGCGCAGAACACCGGCAACACCACCCCCAACGGCAGCAGCGGCGACGGCGGCCCGGGCGACGGCGGTACGCCGCCGGCTCCGTCGGCACCGGTGCCCAACACCCCGACCGAGCCGTCCGCCCCGGCAGACCCCGGCACGAAGGAGTAGGCGATGCCCCGCACCGACGACACCACGACCACGGGCGCCGGCGAGCTGGTGCCGGTGAAGTTCTCCCGCCTCACCCGACGCGGCCTCATCCTGGGCCTGTCGCTGTCGCAGATGATCGCCCTCGGCATCGGCGGCGCGTCCCTGATCGGGGCGCTCTACGCTGGCGGCGGCATCCTCATCGCCTACTCCGCCCCCATCTGGGCGGCCGCGATCGCCCTGACCTGGGTGAAGATCAGCGGCCGAGCCTTGGTCGAATGGATACCCGTCTGCGCCTGGTGGGCCTGGCGCACGACCGGCGGACAGCTCCTCTACCGGCGCCGGATCGTGACCCCCAGGCCCGAGGGTACGCTCGCGCTGCCGGGTGACATGGCCAGGCTGCGCGAGTACACCGATCCCGAGACGGGGGCCGGGATGATCCACGACCCGACCGCGAACACGCTGACGGTGGTGGTGTCGGTGACGCATCCGGCGTTCGTGCTGCTGGACCCGTCCGAGCAGCACCGCCGCGTCACCGCCTGGGGCCGTGTGCTGGCGACGATCTGCCGCTCCGGCCGGGTCGCCACCCTCCAAGTCCTGGAACGGACATTGCCGGATTCGGGGCAGGGGCTCGCCGAATGGTGGGCCGAGCACGGCACCCACGACACCTCCTGGGCTTCGACCACCTATGCAGAGTTGATCGACCGGGCCGGGCCTGCCGGGGAACGGCACGCCATGACGCTGTCGCTGTCTCTGGATATGAAGGCGGCGGGCCGGCAGATCCGGACCGCCGGCGGCGGCATCAAGGGCGCGGCGAACGTGCTCCGCCAGGAAATGACCACCCTCGTCTCCGCGCTCCGCGCCGCCGACCTCACCCCGTCCGGGTGGCTGAGTCCCGGGGAGATCGCGGTGATGCTGCGCACCGCTTACGACCCCGCGATCGGGCCGACCCTGGAACGCCACGGCCAGCTCGGGCAGGACCTCGCCACTGCCGGCCCCGTCGCCATCGCCGAGACGTGGGAGCGGTTGCGCACCGACTCGGGCTATCACGCCGTGCTGTGGATCAGCGAGTGGCCGAGGGCGATGGTGTATCCCGGGTTCCTCGCCCCGGTGACCTTGTCGACGGGGATACAGCGATCGATCTCGCTGCTGTGCACCCCGCTGAGGACCGATCAGGCCGTGCGCGACATCCGCAAGAAGAAGGTGGAGTACATCAGCGACCGCGCCCAGCGAGCGAAGATCGGCCAGATCCAGGACGCCTCCCAGACCGCCGAGTACGAGGACGTGCTGCGGCAGGAGGCCGACCTGACCGCGGGGCACGGGGTGCTGCGCTACACCGGCCTCATCGCCGTCACCGCCCCGACCATCGAGGAGCTCGACACCGCGGTCGCGGCGATCGAGCAGGCCGCGATCCAGGCCTCCTGCGAAACCCGGCGCCTGGTCGGGCAGCAGGCCGCCGCGTTCACCGCCGCCGCCCTGCCCATTGCCCGCCGCATCTGAGATGTGGTCAGTCGGTGGGCTTGACCAGGATCGTGGCGCCGGGGTCGACGTCGGGAGCTGCGGCGAGGGTCGGGAGCTCGGCACCGTCGAGGCCGGCCATCTCCAACGCGGCCTGTCCGGACAGATGCGCCGAGCGCACGGACTGCCCGTTCGCAATGGAGGCGTAGAACTGGGCGGCGTAGTTGATGGCGTCTCCGTCGTCGATGCTGTCGGCCATGCCGATGGCGAACGGGACGACGTCCGCGACGAGTTGATCGATCTGCGCGGCAGATTTGCAGGCGTTGAGCAGCACGAGCAGGGGCGGGTCGTCAGTGGCGGCGATGGCGCGGGAGAACGCGCGCGCCGTGACGACGTGCCCGGCGTGCGGTGCGTCGGTGTCGTGTTCGAAGACGATGAGGTCTTCGTTGCTGTGTCCGGAGAAGTGCACGACGTGCGGACGGAACTTGGTGATGCCGTCCAGCAGGTCGCTCGCGGTCGCGGCAGGGCGGACATCGAGTTCGATCAGGTCTCGGTGCAGCGCGGACTCGACGGCGGATCGGATGCGCTTCTGCTCTCGCCCGACGCGCAGATCGCCTTCGGAGGACGCGCCGAGCAACAGCACCCGCAGCTTCTCGGGCTTGGGTGCACGCAGTTCCCGGAGCGCTTCGCCGACAGCATGTTCCGTGCGGTCGAAGCGCATTTCGGTTGCCGCACGTTCGGCAGCCGCACGCCGATCAGCGGCGGTCTGCTCTCGCTTGCGCTTGCGTTCCGCCGCGTCGGCCTCGGAGCGCTCTGCCCGGGCGAGCTTAGTCTGGAGGTCTGCTTCCTGCTTCCGGTAGCCGGAGGCCTTGTCCGCCCACTTGTTCGCTTCGCTTCCGGCGGACGCGGCCTCCTTGTCGCGCTGGGCGGCCCGGCTCAACTTCGATTTCTGTGTCGACGCGCTCTTGGTCTTCGTCGCCTCCTGACGCGCCTTGTCCGCCTCGGCACGCTTCTTCGACTCCTTGTTCCGGTACTCACCGGCCTTCTTCTCCGCGTCGACGCGCTGCTTGCGCTTGCGCTCCAGCTCCCCGCGGTACTGCTGCGATCCCACCCCGGCTCCTCTCGACTCACCTGCGTGGCAACGCTATCCGGCACCACGGACACAGCAGAGCCGCGCGCACCTGGCAGGCACAGCGCCCCGACCCCTCACCTCCGCCGGGGTCGGGCGCTGCCGCGCCCGCCGAAACCTGAGGAGTTGTCATGCCGACGTTCACCGATCCCCAAGCAGCTGCTCGCGAAGCCGCCGAGGCCTTGCGCGGGCTCGCGCACGCCACGATCACCATCGAGGACCCGCGCGCCATGTATGAGGTCATCGGGGACCTGCTGGCCAGCACCCGGTACCTGGCCCAGGTCACCGATCAGCTCGCCCGGAACCATCACCGCAGTGCGGCACGGGCGACGACCGATCACGGCGATCCGCTCGCCGCGCGAACTCTCCTCGGTGACACGATCGACGCGCTGCGCACCGCGTCCGCCCGCATGGATCAAGCCGAAGTCTCACTCGACCAGGCGTCCGGGAAGGCGGGGGAGATCGCGTGGAAGCCCGACGATCCGCAGCACCGGTGGGTCAGCATCGTGTTCATCCAAGGCGAGGACGCGGACCCGGTGGTGGAGATCATCGACCGGCAGGGCACGGACGCCGCGATCGAATACCTCGCCGCCTGGGATCACGGCGAGGAGACGGTGAGCGATGCGATGGAGAACGGGTACGTCTACGACACCGCCCCGCACAGCGCCGCCGACCGGCTCGCCACCTCCGGCGACTACGCCCTCACCTACAGCCCCGACCTGGGCTACGTCGGGCTGTCCCGCCGCATCGACGCGCCCGACCCGGACGCTCCGGCCTCCGGCACCACCACCGCACCGCCCCTATCGGAGCCTGAGCCGCGGCGGGAGCGGCATCGCCGACCGGCACGGCCGGAAGCGTCGTCGTGGTTCCGGCCGGACGCGATCGACGAGGTCGCCGAGAACCGGGGGCTGTTGCGGTGAGCGGCGACCGCGAGAAGCTGCACTCCGCCGTCCTCGTCGCCCCCGCCAAGGAACGCCGCCGACTGCGCCAGCAACGCCGAGCCGCCGCCGCGGAGCTCGTCGCCGAGCAGCGCACCCGCGAGCGGGCCGAGGCCCGAGCGAAGCGGGAGCGCGAGCGGGCCGAACGGCGGGCGAACCGGTATCTGCCCGCAGCCGGCGAGCCCGGCCCCGCCACCCTGCGCACGCCGGGCCGGTTCCGCCTCCCGAAGCATCAGGACACCAGCGCGATGCTCGCCGGGGCGTATCCGTTTCTCGCCGAAGGCGGCCTCGGCTCCCAAGGCGTGTTCATCGGCCAAGACCTCTACTCCGGCGGGTCGTTCGTCTACGACCCCTGGGTGCTGTACGCGAACGGGGTCATCACCGCCCCGAACATCGTGGTCGCCGGCATCGTAGGCTCCGGCAAGTCGAGCCTCGCGAAGAGCCTCTACACCCGCTCGCTCGGGTTCGGGCGCCGCGTCTACATCCCCGGCGACCCGAAAGGCGAGCACACCGCCGTCGCCGAGGCCGTCGGGGGCCGGGCAATCAAGCTCGGCCACGGCCTGCCCTCCCGCCTGAACCCCCTCGATGAGGGATACCGACCCGCCGGGATGAGCGACGAACAATGGACAGCCACCGTCGTCTCCCGGCGACGCGACCTGATCGGGGCGCTCACGGAGACCGTGCTGGCGCGACCCATGTCGCCGTTGGAGCACACCGCGATCGACACCGCCCTGGCCGCGACCATGCTGGCCAACTCGGTGCCGATCCTGCCCATGATCGTCGACCACCTCCTCGACCCCGAAGGCGACGAGGACGGGAGACTCCAGGAGGACGGGCGGCTGGTCGGACACGCCCTGCGCCGCCTGGTCGCCGGTGACCTGGCCGGGCTGTTCGACGGCCCCTCGACGGAGGTGTTCGATCCGTCGCTGCCGATGATCTCCCTCGACCTGTCCCAGGTCACCGAGAACTCCACCCTCATCAGCGCGCTCATGACCTGCTCGTCGGCGTGGATGGAAGCCGCCCTCCTCGACCCCGCCGGCGGGCAACGCTGGTGCATCTACGACGAAGCCTGGCGACTCATGTCCCAACCCGCCCTGCTGAAGCGGATGGACGCGCACTGGCGGCTCGCCAGGGCGTACGGGATCGCGAACGCGATGATCTTCCACAAAGTCTCCGACCTCGACAACGTCGGCGATCAGGGCTCGGCCATGCGCGGCCTCGCCAACTCGTTGTTGGCGAACGCGGAGACGAGGATCATCTACCGGCAGGAGTCCGACCAGCTCGGCCCCACCTCCGCGGCGCTCGGGCTGACCGGCACCGAGCAGGCCCTGCTGCCCACGCTTGGTGTCGGGCAGGGTCTGTGGAAGATCAAGGGCTCCTCCTACGTCGTCCAACACCAGCTACACCCCGCCGAAAACCGACTCTTCGACACGAGCTCGCGAGCGGCGGCGCGCAGCTAGGAACACCAGGAGGGGCGGGTGCACCTGGCGGGCATGAGACACGCACACCCCCCTGCCGATTCGACCAGTTCCGCACCGGTGTCCGTGCCGCATCTCGTGCTCCACGTGCACGAGGACGGCACCCTCACCGCCACCCTCGACCACCACCCGGTCGCCGCGCCGGATGATGTGGGGGCGTGGCGGCGGGCGATGTTCGCGCAGATCATCGATCACGTCACCGGCGACCGGACGATCCCGGTTCGCGTCACCGTGCACGAGGTGGACGGCAGCTCCTTCACCGACATCCTCCCCGCCGTCAAACGCCCCACCCCGAAGCGCGACACGGACTCGGAGCCGGAGCCGGTGAAAAAGCCGGGCCGGCGTCGTCGCGGGGCCGGTCCCATCGAGGTCGACGGCGGTGACGGGTTCATCTCCGGCGAAGACATCGCCGTCGCCCTCATCGTCGCCCACACCGACGCGACCCCGGATGGGCGGGCCCGCGCCCTCCTCGACCCCCAGGTCATCGCCGCGGCGAAGGCGGCGGAGGTGGTGCTGGTCGGGCGCGTCTCGGGCACGATCGCCGTCCGGGGCCTGCCGTGACCGGCCCGCAGGGCCGCCCCGGCCAGCCGATGGGCGACGAGCTCGCCAACCTCCTGCTCATCGCGATCGGCGGGCTGCTCGGGGTCGCCTTCGTGCTCCGCGCCGCGGGAAGCGTCGCCGCGTTCCTCACCGGCACCCCGCAGCCGACCGCCGGGGCGACCGGCGGGGTCGCGGTGTTCTTCCACCCGGCGGACCCGGGCGGGCAGCTCGGCGCCGCCGGCCTGAACCCGGTCGTCTACTGGATCACCGCCGCCCTCATGCTCACCGCCCTGACCGCGGCAGGTCTCTGGGCCTGGAGCCTGATCCGCCGGCGGACCCGGCAGGCCGCGGGCGATCCGCACCGGCAGGAGGGCACCGCCACCGGTCACGAGGTCGCTAAGGTCGCGTCGGCGAAGGCACTCATGCGACGGGCCGGCACTCTCCGCCCCAGCCTGGCGAACCCGCGGCCGGGCGATGTCGGGTATCGGCTCGGCACCGCGCACCGCCACGAGGTGTGGGCGAGCGTGGAGGACTCGATCCTGCTGATCGGCCCGCCCCGCTCCGGCAAGGGCCTGCACCTGATCATCCCCGCGATCCTCGACGCACCCGGCGCCGTCGTCACCACCAGCACCAGGCCGGATAACGTCACCGCCTGCCTGCGCGCCCGCAAGCGCATCGGCCCGGTGGCGGTGTTCGACCCGCAGCATCTCGCCGAGGGCCTGCCTGCGGGGATGCGGTGGTCACCGATCCGGGGCTGCGAGTCCCCGCAGACCGCGATGATCCGCGCCGCCGGCCTGGCCTCTGCCACCGGCTTGTCCGCGGGCGGGGTCGAAGGGGGTGACTTCTGGGAAGGCAAGACCCGCGCCGCGCTGCAAGCGCTACTGCACGCCGCCGCCCTCGACGGCCGCTCACCGTCTGAGCTGTTCCGGTGGACCCTCGACCCCACCTCGGCGGCAGATGCGGTCGCGATCCTCACCAACCACCCCGACGCCGCGACCGGATGGGCGGACTCGCTCGCGTCGATGATCGACGCCGACCCGCGCACCCGCGACTCGATCTGGCAAGGCGTCAGCCTCTCTCTCGCGGCGCTGGCCGATCCAAGGGTGCTCGATGCGGTCTCACCCGCCGAGGGTGAAGAGTTCGACCCCGAGGCATTCATCCGTGAGCGCGGCACCCTGTTCCTCCTCGCCACCGGCGCCGGCGCCGGGAACAGCGCCGCACTCGTCACCGCGCTGGTCGAAGACCTCGTGGAGACCGCCCGTCGCATGGCCGCCCGCTCGACGGGTGCCCGGTTGGACCCGCCGATGCTGTTGTGCCTGGATGAGATCGGGAACCTGGCGCCTCTTCCCAGCCTGCCGACGTTGATGGCCGAGGGCGGCGGCACCGGCATTACCACCCTCGCCGTGCTCCAGTCCCTGGCGCAGGCGCGGGACAAGTGGAACGAGCACCAGGCCGGCGCGATCTGGGATGCGTCCATCGTGAAAATCATCCTCGGCGGCGCCTCCAACAGCCGCGACCTCCAGGACCTCTCCACGCTCATCGGGGAACGCGACGAGCTCACTGACACCACCACCGTCGGCGACCACGGCTCCCGCTCCAACCAACGCTCGGTGCGGCGGGTCGCGATCCTCCCGCCCGATCACATCCGACGCCTGCCGTTCGGCACCGCGGTGACCCTGCTGCGGTCGGCGCCCCCGATCATCACCGACCTGCGGGCCTGGCCCGCCCGCCCCGACGGCAAACAGATCCAGTCGGATCGAGCCGAGGTCGAACAGCTCCTGCACAACGCCCACCGCGAGTAGATGACGCCGGCGGGCCTGGGGTGGTCGGGTGCACCTGTCTGCCACGAGCAGCCCCGACGACGAGCGGGCGGCATGAGCAGAGCAGGAGCACACGATGAGCGAGCAGAAACCAGACGTCGACCCGGAGATCGGTCAGGCGTTCTACGGGTTCGTCGCCTCCGAACCGCAGCTGACCTGGCATGACGGCAAGCCGCGCCTGTACTTCAAGGCGGGGCAGGAGCACTACGAGTACGGCCCGGACGGGTCGCGCACCAAGCTGCCGACCACCTTCCACGATGTCGTCGCGTTCCGCGGCGCCGCGAAGAGCGGTGGCGAGATGCTGTCCAAGCAGGACTGGTTCATCGCGCACGGCCGCCTCGAAACCAGCACGAACCCGAACACCGGGGTGGAGAGCAAGGAGTTCATCGCCAACCGGTTCGGCCCCGACGCCGCCCGGATGAACATCGAGATTGGCACGCCGCGCCGGCTGTCGCAGATGGGGTCCCCGAACCCGCAGCAGCCGCAGCGTCAGGGCGGGTTCGAGCCGCCCGAGCAGGGACAGCCCGCCCACGAGCAGCCCTCACGGGCCATGTGAACGGCGGCGGACGCGATGAACGACACCACCACCCCGCCCGACCGCCCCGAACCGGAGGAGTGGGACGACGAGGACTTCGGTCCGGTCGGCCCCGACGATGATGTGCCGGGGCCGCCGCGGCCGGTGAACTGGAACCTGCTGCTCGCGCACGACCTGGAGCAGGAATGGCTCGCCCTCAACCGTTGGGTCGAGTGGGTCAGGAGAGAGTACGCGCTGCCCGCATCGGTGATCCCGCCGTTGTGGCACCGGCATCCGGCGCTGAAGTGGGAGCTTTCCGCGCTGCACCTGCACTGGCTCGCCGCGTACGATCCGGAACAGGACGCCTCGGCCGCGATCGGGTGGCACCGCGACTTCGCCGCCGCCCGGCAGCGGCTGCGCGACTGGGTCGCCGCCTCCGGCACCCGCCTGGATCGCGACCGCCCCGACCGGCAGACCGCCTGGCCCGGCGAGCCCCCGGCCCCACCGGTCGAAGACATCCCCATCACGAACCGGCGCGAGGACTTCGTGGCCTTCGTGATCGAACAGGTCGCCCGCCGCAAAGCCGCCGAAGACGCCTTCTTCGCCCGCCTCGACGACGCCGACCTCGACACCGACATGGGTAGAGATTCCGAAGGCGGGTGAGTGGCGATGGTGCGGAACTATCAGCGCAAGACCCAACGCCCATCATCGGACCGGCGGTTGCGGGTCACGTTCACGAGGCGGGAGCAGATCGACACCGAGAAGATCGCCGAAGTCCTCATCCGCGTCGCCCTGCGCGAGGCCGGCACCGGCAGCACGGTCGGTCAGGCCGGAGACCAGTTCCGGGCGCTGCTGGCCAGCGAACGGTAGAATCCCTGTTGTACGTCCACCCCAGGGCGCTACCGGCTAACCCATCTGTTGCCCGAGCCCGTCGCGGTTCGGCAGGCCTCCCCATCTGTGTCGTGACCGCCAGTCGGCGCCCGCACCCAACCCCATCGCTGGGGGCTGGGTGAGAGCCCGAAAGGCAGTCACGACCATGACGCTCATCGACCTCCCCGCCGGCCTCGACCTAAGCGCCCTGCGCACACTCGCCACCGGCCCGAAACCCTCCCACGAGGCGACGGCCCTTCCTGATGGGAAGGTGCCCGCGATCTCCTACCTGCGGGTCTCCACCAAGGACCAGGCCACCCGCAACGGTCTCGAAGAAGGCCTCTCCATCCCCGCGCAGCGGGACGCCGCGCAGCGCAAGGCCGACCAACTGAACGCCGTCATCGTCGCGGAGTTCATCGAGCCCGGCGAGTCCGGCAAGACCGCCCGCCGCAAAGCGCTCCAGGAGATGCTGGACTACCTCGCCGAGCACCCCGTCAGGTACTGCATCATCAACAAAGTCGACCGCATCGCGAGGAACCGGCTCGATGACGCGATCATCCACGCCACCCTCCGCCAGGCCGGGGTCACGCTCGTGTCCGTCATGGAGAACATCGACGAGACCCCATCCGGGATGCTGATGCACGGCATCATGGCCTCCATCGCCGAGTTCTACAGCCTGAACCTCGCCCAGGAGGTCACCAAGGGGCTCGTGCAGAAAGCCACGATCGGCGGCACCCCGCACAAGGCGCCCATCGGCTACCTCAACATCCGCACCGTCGACGCGGGCGGGCACGAAGTCCGCGAGGTGCGGCTCGATCCCGACCGGGCCGAGCTGATCCGGTTCACGTTCACCGCTTACGCCACCGGGGACTGGTCGCTGTCGAGGCTCGCCAGGGAGCTGGAGACCCGCGGCCTCACCACGAGGCCGACGCCGTCGTTCCCGGCGAAGCCGGTCACCACGACCGCGCTGCACAAGATCCTCACCAACCCCTACTACCAGGGCATCGTCACCTTCCGCGACGTCACCTACCCCGGCACGCACGATCCGCTCGTGACGCCGGAGACGTTCGAGCAGGTGCAGACGATCCTGCGACAGAACCACGTCGTCGGCGACAAGCCCCAGAAGTACGACCACTACCTCAAAGGCTCGATCTACTGCGCCTGCGGGAAACGGCTCATGTTCGAGCGGCCCCGCAACCACCAGGGCGTCGCCTACGACTACTTCACCTGCACCGGCCGTCGGTTCAAGCGCAACAACTGCCAGCGCACCGCCGTCCTCACCCACCGCGTCGAGCAGTCCATCGAGGCCGGCTACCAGGACATCTCCCTCAGTCCCGGCGAGGCCGCGCAGGTCCAGGGCGTGCTCAGGCAGGTGTTCGACACCCTCGCCGAATCCACCAGCGATGAGAAGAAGCTCCTCGCCGGGCAGAAGGCCAAGCTCGAAGCCGAACAGGTCAAGCTCCTCCAAGCCCACTACGCCGACGCGATCCCCCTCGACCTGCTCAAGACCGAACAGGACCGCATCCGCGCGAGCCTGCAAGCGATCACCAGCCGGCTCGACACGTTGGAGACGACCTACGACAAGGCCAAGGTCGGGCTCGACGCGATCCTCGGGCTCCTCACCGACATCGGCGACGTCTACGCCAAGGCCGAACCCTCAGAGCGGAGGATGCTCAACCGGGCACTGTTCGACCGCATCACCATCGATGACGAGGACGACGCCACCCTCCAACCGACTGAAGCGATCCAGACGATCCTGGCCACCAACCCCAGGCCACACAACGAAAGAACCTTGCCCCGCGATGATGCGGGGCAAGGTTCGAACGTTCAACTTTACGTGGAGGTAAGGGGACTCGAACCCCTAACCCCCTGCTTGCAAAGCAGGTGCGCTACCAATTGCGCCATACCCCCGCGGTCCGTCACACGTGATCGGTGTACTGGGACCAGGTCTGATGAGTGCGCTGCCGTCTGCTGCGGAATCCGAGGAGAACTCCGGCTGCCGCGGACAGCACTCCCGTCAGGGTCAACCACTTCTTCACAACGTCTCCGTCCGGTCGTGGTTCCGTGGGCCTAAGAGGACTTGAACCTCTGACCTCTTCGTTATCAGCGAAGCGCTCTAACCGCCTGAGCTATAGGCCCGAATCGGGATGAACCGAAAATCAACTATAGCCACAAGTCGACCGGGTGCCAAATCCCGGCTGCCGCCGGTCGCTCCGCATCTCGCTCGCCTCGACTACCCCGGCCATCGCGCTCTTCTCGCCGGCAGCCGTGGCAGCCAACCGGAACTGTGGGGCTTTCGACCGTGTGTGCCACCATCAATGCCACCACCCTCGACCGAAAGCCCCACTCTCCGCGAGTGGCGGGCAAGCGCGGCTCAAGGATCGATCGAGTCCGGTTCGGCCCTCGAAAGCGCACTGTAATGACTGCGGAACCGCCTGGGCCGCACTGGACTGCCTGCGGAACCGCCCCGGCCACACGGGATTGCCTGGAGAGCGATGCGTCTCCGTCGAGCCCGCTGCCGCACCCTGCCCAGACGTCAATATCCTGCGGTTCCGTTCTCAGGAACCGCAGGATATTGAAGCTTGAGGGAGGGGCCGAGCGGGTCCGCCGGGCGGTCCGGCAGTCGGCCAGTCCGGCAGCCGGCCGGGGCGCGATCAGTCGTCGGTGAGGGTGAGGTGGAAGCCGCCGACGATCGACGAGCCGATGTTGTAGAGGAACGCGAACAGCGTCGACAGCGCCGTCATGAGGACGATGTTGACGAGCGCGAGGATGACGGAGAACGACAGCACGCGACCCAGGCTGAACAGGCCGAGCAGCTGGTCGGCGCCCTCGGTGCCGGCGATCTCCGCGAGCGTCGTCTGCAGCCCCTGGATGGTGCCGGTGGCCTGGAGCACGAGCCACAGCACGAGCGCGGCGACGACGGTCGCGATGCCGATCGCCACGGAGAGCAGGAAGGCCATCTTCATGACCGACCACGGGTCGAGCTTCGCGACGGTGAGCCGCACCGTGCGCGGACCCTTGCGCTTGGACTTCCCGCCCATCTTCACGCCCCCGGAGGAGGCGCGGACCGGGGAGTCGCCGTCGTCGTCGGCCCCGGCGGACAGGGGCGAGCGGGTGGTGCCGGAGGTGCGCGCCGACCCATCGGTCTTCACCGCAGTGGGAGCAGACCCAGTGGGCGCAGACCCGGTCGGAGCCGAGCCGGTCGGAGCCGAGCCCGTGGGCGCGGACCCCGTCGGAGCGGACACGGTCTGCCGGGCGGGTGCAGTGCCGGCAGGAGCGCCCGAGGGGCCACGGTCGCTCGGCACGGCCGGCGCATCGACGCGGGTCGCCGGGCCCGAGGCGCCCTGGGCACCCGCCGGACCGGAGCCGACGGGGGCCCCGCCGCTCGCACCGGCGCCCTTCGCGGACCCCCCGGCGGACAGCCGGGTCGAGCCGGAGGAGGTGCGGATGACCTTGCCGGGCTTCTGATCGTTGTCGCTCACTGCTGGTCTTCACTTTCGCTCGCGGTCGATGCCGGATCGCTCGGATCGAGCGCATCCACAGCCGCTTCCACGGTTGCCTCGTCGACCGGCGTCTGGGCTTCGCCCTCCACGGCCTGCTCCGGGCCGCGGGTTACGGCAATAATACGGTCGTTCTTGCCAGGCTTGGCAAATACCACGCCCATGGTGTTGCGGCCCTTGGCGGGCACCTCGTCGATCGAGGACCGCACGACCTTCCCGCGCTCCATCACGACGAGCACCTCCTCGCCGTCGGCGACGATGAGCCCGCCGACGAGGTCGCCGCGCTGCTCGGTGATCTTCGCGACCTTGATGCCGTAGCCGCCGCGCCCTTGGATCCGGTATTCGTCGATCGGGGTGCGCTTGGCGAAGCCGGCCTCCGTGACGACGAAGACGTAGGTGTCCTGCGTCATGACGTCCATGGTGAGCAGGGTGTCGTCACCCTTGAACTTCATGCCGGTGACGCCCGAGGTGGCGCGCCCGGTGGCGCGGATCGTCGCGTCGTCGGCCTTGAAGCGGATCGACATGCCCTTGCGGGACACGAGCAGCAGGTGGTCCTCGGCGCTGACGAGCCGGGCGGACACGAGCTCGTCCGGGGTGCCGTCGGCCATCTCCCGGAGGTTGACGGCGATGACGCCGCCGGTCCGGTTCGAGTCGTACTCCGCGAGCCGGGTCTTCTTCACCAGGCCGCTGCGGGTGGCGAGGACGAGGTAGTCCTGCTCCTCGTAGTCGCGGATCGAGAGCACCTGGGCGATCGTCTCCCCGGGCTGCAGGGCGAGCAGGTTCGCCACGTGCTGGCCCTTGGCGTCGCGCGAGCCCTCGGGCAGCTCGTAGGCCTTGGCCCGGTAGACCCGGCCGGTGTTCGTGAAGAACAGCAGCCAGTTGTGGGTCGAGGTGACGAAGAAGTGGTCGACGACGTCGTCCCCGCGCAGCCGGGCGCCGGTGATCCCCTTGCCCCCGCGGTGCTGGGCGCGGTACAGCGCGGACTGGGTGCGCTTGGCGTACCCGCCGCGGGTGATCGTGACGACGACCTCCTCCTCGGGGATGAGGTCCTCCATCGACACGTCGCCGTCGAACCCGGCGAGGATCCGGGTGCGGCGGTCGTCGCCGTAGCGCTCGACGATCTCGTCGAGCTCGGTGGAGACGATCTCGCGCTGCTTCGCGGGTGTCTCGAGGATGTGGTTGTACTCCTTGATCTGCTGCTCGATCTTCGTCGCCTCCTCCTCGATCTTGAGGCGCTCGAGCGCGGCGAGCCGGCGGAGCTGGAGGTCGAGGATCGCGTTCGCCTGGATCTCGTCGACGTCGAGCAGCTCCATCAGCCCGGTGCGCGCCTCGTCCGAGGACGGCGAGCGGCGGATGAGTGCGATGACCTCGTCGAGGGCGTTGAGGGCCTTGAGGTAGCCGCGCAGGATGTGGGCGCGCTCCTCGGCCTTGCGCAGGCGGTAGCGGGTGCGGCGCACGATGACGTCGATCTGGTGCTTGACCCACAGGCGCAGGAACGCGTCGAGGCTGAGCGTGCGCGGCACGTTGTCGACGAGCGCGAGCATGTTCGCGGAGAAGTTGTCCTGCAGCTGCGTGTGCTTGTAGAGGTTGTTGAGGACGACCTTGGCCACCGCGTCGCGCTTGAGCACGATGACGAGGCGCTGGCCGGTGCGGCCGGAGGACTCGTCGCGCATGTCGGCGATCCCGGCGACCTTGCCGTCCTTGGCGTAGGAGGCGATCTTCGCAGCCAGCGTGTCCGGGTTGACCATGTAGGGCAGCTCGGTGACGACGAGGCAGGTGCGGCCCTGGATCTCCTCGACCTCGACGACGGCGCGCTGGGTGATCGAGCCGCGTCCGGTGCGGTAGGCGTCCTCGATGCCGCTGCGGCCGAGGATCGTCGCCGCGCCGGGGAAGTCCGGGCCCTTGATGATCCCGAGGAGCGCCTCGAGCGCCTCGGAGTTGGTCGCCTCGGGGTGGGCGAGCAGCCACTGGGCGCCGGCGGCGACCTCGCGGAGGTTGTGCGGCGGGATGTTCGTCGCCATGCCCACCGCGATGCCGGCCGAGCCGTTGACGAGCAGGTTGGGGAACCGGCTCGGCAGGTAGATCGGCTCCTGGTTCTTGCCGTCGTAGTTGTCCTGGAAGTCGACGGTGTCCTCTTCGATGTCCCGGACCATCTCCATGGCCAGCGGCGCCATCTTGCACTCGGTGTACCGCGGCGCGGCCGCGCCGTCGTTGCCCGAGGAGCCGAAGTTGCCCTGGCCGGAGATCAGCGGGTAGCGCATCGCCCACGGCTGCACGAGGCGCACCATCGCATCGTAGATCGCGGTGTCGCCGTGCGGGTGGTACTGGCCCATGACGTCGCCGACCACGCGCGAGCACTTGTTGAACGAGCGCTCGGGGCGGTAGCCGCCGTCGTACATCGCGTAGAGCACACGGCGGTGCACCGGCTTGAGGCCGTCGCGGACGTCGGGCAGCGCGCGCCCGACGATGACGCTCATCGCGTAGTCGAGGTACGAGCGCTGCATCTCGAGGTTGAGATCGACCTGCTCGACGCGGTTGCCCTCGAGCGGGGCGTCGGGATCGATGTGCTGGGTGTTCTCGGTGTCGTCGGCCACGTGCCTGCTTACCTCGTGTTCGTCGCAGATCGGTCTGTATCAGTGAGTATCGGAAATTGACTAGACTCTGGGATATTCCGCTGGGAAGCGGAGAGCGGACCCGGCCTCAGATGTCGAGGAATCGGACGTCCTTCGCGTTCTCCTGGATGAACCGGCGGCGCGATTCGACGTCCTCGCCCATGAGGATGGTGAAGATCTCCTCCGCGCGGGCGGCGTCGTCGAGCGTCACCTGCTTGAGCAGGCGGTGGTCCGGGTTCATCGTCGTGTCCCACAGCTCCGCGTAGTTCATCTCGCCCAGGCCCTTGTACCGCTGGATCGCCATGTCCTTGGGCAGGCGCTTGCCGGCGGCCCGCCCCTCGGTGAGCAGCGCATCGCGCTCCCGGTCGGAGTAGGCGTAGTCGTGCGGGGCGTTGCTCCACTTCAGGCGGTAGAGCGGCGGGGTCGCGAGGTACACGTAGCCGTGCTCCACCAGGGGCTTCATGTAGCGGAAGATCAGGGTGAGGAGCAGGGTCGCGATGTGCTGGCCGTCGACGTCGGCGTCGGCCATGAGCACGATCTTGTGGTACCGGAGCTTGGAGATGTCGAACTCCTCGCCGATCCCGGTGCCGAAGGCGGTGATGAGCGACTGGATCTCCTGGTTGCCGAGCGCCCGGTCGAGCCGGGCCTTCTCGACGTTGAGGATCTTGCCGCGCAGCGGGAGGATCGCCTGGTGGATCGCATCGCGCCCCTGCACGGCCGAACCGCCGGCGGAGTCGCCCTCGACGATGAAGATCTCCGACAGCGAGGGGTCCTTCGACTGGCAGTCGCGGAGCTTGCCCGGCATGCCCGAGGACTCGAGCAGGCCCTTGCGGCGGGTCGCCTCGCGCGCCTTGCGGGCGGCGAGCCGGGCCTGCGAGGCCTGGATCGCCTTGCGCACGACCTCCTTGGCCTGGATGGGGTTCGACTCCATCCAGTGGCCGAGCTCGTCGCGGACGACGCGCTGCACGAAGGTCTTCGCCTCCGAGTTGCCGAGCTTCGTCTTCGTCTGGCCTTCGAACTGCGGTTCCCCGAGCTTGATGCTCAGCACCGCGGTCAGGCCCTCGCGGACGTCCTCGCCGGTGAGGTTGGCGTCCTTCTCCCGCAGCAGCTTCTGGTCGCGGGCATAGTTGTTGAGGAGGCTGGTGAGCGCGGTGCGGAAGCCCTCCTCGTGGGTGCCGCCCTCATGCGTGTTGATGGTGTTGGCGTAGGTGTGGACGGACTCGTTGTAGGAGCTCGTCCACTGCATCGCGACCTCGAGGGCGATCTTCTGCTCGGTGTCCTCGGACTCGAAGGCGATGATCTCCTCGTTGACGAAGTCGGTCTTCTTCGCCGAGTTGAGGTAGGCGACGTAGTCGAGCAGCCCGTTCTCGTAGAGGTAGGTGACCTCCCGCGGCTTCCACTCCGCGGTGTCCTCCGCGTCGAGCTGGACGTCGGCGTCGTCGACCTGCTCGACGCGCTCGTCGCGCAGGGAGATCTTCAGGCCCTTGTTGAGGAAGGCCATCTGCTGGAACCGGGCGCGGAGCACCTCGAAGGTGAACTCGGTGGTGTCGAAGATCTCCTCGTCCGGCCAGAAGGTGATCATCGTGCCGGTCCGGTCGGTGGGCTCGCCCTTGATGATCTCGCCGGTCGGCACGCCGCGCCGGTAGTCCTGGCGCCACACGTTGCCGTCGCGGTGGATCTCCGCGTCGAGGCGGACGGACAGCGCGTTGACGACGGAGGAGCCCACGCCGTGCAGACCGCCGGACACCGCGTACCCGCCGCCGCCGAACTTGCCGCCGGCGTGGAGGATGGTGAGGACCACCTGGAGGGTCGGGACGCCCTCGGTGGGGTGGATCGCCACGGGGATCCCGCGGCCGTCGTCGACCACGCGCACGCCGCCGTCGGCGAGGATGGTGATCTCGATGTGGCTGCAGTAGCCGGCGAGCGCCTCGTCGACGGAGTTGTCGACGATTTCGTAGACGAGGTGGTGGAGGCCGCGCTCCGAGGTCGAGCCGATATACATACCGGGCCTCTTGCGCACCGCTTCCAGGCCTTCCAGAACGGTGATGTCACCCGCGTCGTACGGCTGGTTCTCCTCGAGAGCCATGGATCTCCTTGTCATCGGTCGTGAACTCCCCCGATTCTACCCCGGACGGCGGTCGAATCCTGCCCTGAGCGCGCCTGCGCGGGTGCGCATCCGGATTTTCACGCCATCCTCCGTACCCCGACTCGTCTCCTGGGGTCCTGAAGCCGTGTGCGCGGTTCTGAGCCGGTCCCGCATCACCCCGTCCCAGCGGCCGGCGCCGGTCCCGCTCAGCCGGTGACCGCGCGCCAGAGCATCCAGCCGGAGCCGGCCGCGCAGGCGAGCGCGAGGAGCCACATGAGGGTGAGCCACACCCCGCCCGGCACCCGGGTCGCGCGGGCGAGGATCGCGGCGTCGCTCCCATGCGTGCGGCCGCGCGCGTGCAGGCGGGTGAGGTTGGCCAGCGCCCGCACCGCCCCGCACACGAGGAACACCCCGAGCCCCACGGCAGCACTCGTCAGCCATGGATCCGGCGCGAAACCCAGGAGACCGAGCAGCACCGCCGCGGTGAGCGGGACGGCGAGCCAGGCGAGGATCCCGCGCATGAAGACGAGCGAGACGGCGAGCACGGCGGCGCACACGAGGAGCGCCGTCGCACCGCGGCCGGCGAGCCCGCTCATCACGAGTGCCGCACCGATCAGCGCCGGCGCCGGGTAGCCCCAGAAGGTCGTCCACGGGACCGAGGCGGCCCGGCCGTGGGAGGTGGTCAGGCCGGAGTGGTCCGGCGACAGGCGGATCGCCACCGCACGCCTGCCGGTGAGCAGCCCGGCGAACCCGTGCCCGAGCTCGTGGACGATCGTCACGACGATCCCGGTGAGCCGCCACACGGCACCGGGCACGACGAGGAGCAGAGCGAGGGCGAGCGCGGTGCCCACGAGGAGCTGCGGGGAGTCCGGCAGCCCGGTCGGGGTGAGTGCCCGGTCGAGGATGTCGAGGGGTTCCATGCGCAGCACCTCAGCCGTAGGTGTCCCGCGGACCGCGGCTAGGCGACGCTGCGCCTAGCCGCGCTTCCACGACCGCTGAGTGGGTCCGAGGACGGTGAGCTCCTCGACGACCCGGCTGCCGAGCTCGCGCTCGAACCGATCGAGGAGCAGGGTGGTCATGATCCGCAGCTGGGTGGCCCAGGTCGTCGACGATGCCCGCACAACGAGGACGGGGGGTTCGAACTTCTCGACAGTGCAGTGCGCGGCGACGTCGGGGCCGACGAGCTCGGGCCAGCGGCCGAGCACCGTGCCGACCTCGAGCGAGGTCGACCAGCCGTGCTCGCGCGCGATCCGCCCGAGCCCCGCACGGAGCGGCTGCGGATCCCGGGGGTCCGCCTTCGACCCGGTGTAGACCGGCTCGACCGGTCCGCCGCGGGTGCGGGTGGACCGGAACAGCGGCCGGAAGTCGGAGTCGGCCATCCGGCGGATCCGGTCGAGCGCCTCGAGCGCGGCGGCCGGCACCGCGGAGAGATCCCCGGACTCGGTGCTCACGGGGTCGTCACCTCGGTGAGGTCGACGACCCGCCCGGCGAGGTTGGCCGGGATGTCCTCGCCGACGGCGGCGGTGATGAGCACCTGCTCGGCCTCCCCGATCCGCGCCGCCAGGCGACGGCGGCGGCCGGCGTCGAGCTCGGCGAACACGTCGTCGAGCACGAGCACCGGCTGGTCCTCCCGCTCCTCGGAGCCGCCGGTGAGCAGCTCCCATCCGGCGAGGCGCAGTGCGAGGGCGAGCGACCAGCTCTCCCCGTGGGAGGCGTAGCCCTTCGCCGGCATCGTGCCGATCGTGAGCTCGACGTCGTCGCGCTGCGGGCCGATGAGGGTGAGGCCGCGCTCGATCTCCGGGCGCCGCCGATCGAGCAGCCCGGTGACGACGACGGCCTGCACCTCCTCCGGGGTGTGCGCCCCGGAGTAGTCGAGCCGGGAGGCGTAGTCGACCACGGCGGCACGGCGCTCGCTGCGCGCCTCGGCCGCGACGTAGGCGAAGCCGTCGGCGAGCGGTTCGTGGAGGTCGGCGATGAGCTCGCGGCGCCCGATGACGAGCTGGGCGGCGGACTCGGCGAAGGCCTGGTCCCAGATGTCGAGGGTCGCCTCGAGCGCGGGGTCCGGCTGGGCGCGGAGGCTCTTGAGGAGCGCGTTGCGTTGCCGCAGGGCCCGGTCGAGGTCCGCGATCACCCCGGCCATCCGCGGCTGGCGGGCGACGAGCAGGGTGTCGAGGAAGTCGCGCCGGTCGGCCGGCTCACCCTTGACGAGGCTGAGATCCTCCGGGGCGAACACCACGCTGGGGAGGAGGCCGAGCACCTCGCGGGTGCGGACCCCGCGGCGGTTGATGCGGGCCCGGTTGGCACCGCGGGCCTTGATCGTCACCTCGACGGTGACCTGCCGCTCGCCGCGATGGGCGAGGGCGGAGACGGTCGCCTCCGGCTGTTCGTGGCGGACGAGCGGAGCATCCTGGGACACCCGGTGGGAGCGCAGTCCGGAGAGGTAACCGACGGCCTCGACGAGGTTGGTCTTGCCCCAGCCGTTGGGAGCGGCGAAGGCCGTGACCCCCGGCTCGAGCTCGAGATCGAGCGAGGCGTAGGAGCGGAAGTCACGCAGCGAGAGCCGTGACACCCACATCAGAATCTGATGATCGGCATCAGCAGGTAGCGGTACGAGGAGTCGTATTCACCGTCGATCTCCTGCTGGCCGGAGATCACCACGGGCTTCTTCGGCTCGGTCATGGAGAACCGGACGAACGGGGAATCGATCGCGGCGAGGCCCTCGGAGATGAAGCCGGGGTTGAAGCCGGTGGTGATGTCCTCGCCGGTGATCTCCACCGGCAGCGACTCGCTGGCCTGGGCGTCGTCGCCGGCACCGGCCCTCAGGGTGAGCGCGCCGTCGGCGAACTCGAACTTGATCGGGGTGTTGCGCTCGGCGACGAGCGAAACGCGGCGCACCGCCTCGCGCAGGGCGGCGGTCTCGAGGACGGCGTGGATCGGCACGTCCTTGGGGAACAGTGAGCGGACCTTGGGGTAGTCGCCCTCGACGAGCAGCGAGGTGGTGATGCGGCCGCTCGAGGAGAAGGCGAGCATGTCCTTGCCGCCGGACTCCGCAAGTGCGATCTCGACATCGCCGCCCATCGCCTTCGCCGCATCGGCGAGAGTGCGGCCGCGGACCAGCGCGGTGGCGGAGATGTCGGGGGTGCGGGGGTTCCAGTGGAACTCGCGCACCGCCAGGCGGTAGCGGTCGGTGGCGAGCAGGGTGACGGTGTCACCCTCGATCTCGACGCGCACGCTCGTGAGGATCGGCAGGGTCTCGTCGCGCGAGGTCGCGATGCTCACCTGGGACACCGCGTGGCTGAACTCGCCGGCGGACACGACGCCGGAGGTCTCCGGCACGGTGGGCAGCGCGGGGTACTCGTCGACGGGCATCGTCATGAGCGAGAACCGGGAGGACCCGCAGGAGAGGTCGACCTTCGAGCCGTTGCGCTCGAGGGTGACGGGCTGGTTGGGCAGGGCCTTGGCGATGTCGGCGAGCAGCCGGCCGGAGACGAGCAGGGTGCCGGGGGCCTCGACCTCCGCGGCGATCTCGACGCGGGAGGAGACCTCGTAGTCGAACACTGAGAGCTGCACGGAGCCGGCGGGATCGGCGGTGATGAGGATGCCGGTGAGGACCGGGACGGCGGGGCGCTGCGGGAGGCTCTTGGTCGCCCAGGTGACGGCCTCGGCGAGGACATCGCGTTCGACTCTGAACTTCACGGCCCCGGCGGATTCGGCGTTCACGGCACTCCTGTGGTTGAGGTCTCGCATGCGCTGCAGCGCGGTCTGATGGCGAGTTGAAACTCTACACTCAGCCTACCGGCGTGGCGAATTGGAAACACCCCGTCGGATGTGCTTCTCACCCGGGTTCCGAAGCCCGCACCGGGACCGGCCGGAACCCGTCCGGAGACGCTCCGCAGCCGGCCCGGCGTTCGATTCGAACCATCGGTCCTCGAGCTCGTCGATCCTCCGCGCTCGGATCACCCGAGGTCCCCGTCCCGCGATCAGCGGTGCTCGAAGGGATGTCCTCGAATGAATATGCAGTCGTAGTAACAGCACGTGTGGAAACTGTGGAACTACATCGATGTCATCGAGTATCCATCGGGCGCAGCGCCTCCGGGCACCGGTGGACATCGTGTGGACGCCGTGGTGACGCGAGGGGGAGGAATGTGAATCACATCGATGTGAGTACACAGCTCTCCACCGACGCCGTGTCATCCGTGCACGTCCCCGTACCCAGGCCGAGGGCCTTCGCCCACAGGGTTATCCACAGCTGTGCACAATGCGGTTCATAGTCGATGCTGCTGTTTGATGCGGTTTGTGAGTTCGGTGACCTGGGTGTAGAGCGCCCTGCGCTCGGCCATCTGTGTTCGAATCTTCTTGTTCGCGTGCATCACCGTGGTGTGATCGCGGCCGCCGAACTCCTGGCCGATCTTCGGCAGCGAGAGGTCGGTGAGCTCGCGGCACAGATACATCGCGATCTGGCGTGCGGTGGTCAGGGTACGGGACCGGGACGAGCCGCACAGGTCGTCGAGCGTGAGCCCGAAGTATGCCGCGGTCTGGCCCATGATGTCCGTCGCGGTGATCTCCGGGGTGTCCTCGTGGGTGATGAAGTCCTTGAGCACGGTCTCGGCGAGGCCGACCTCGATCGCCTGGTCATTGAGGTTGGCGAAGGCGGACACGCGGATGAGCGCGCCCTCGAGCTCGCGGATGTTCGAGGAGATGCGCGAGGCGATGTACTCGAGGACGTCGTCGGGCACCGGGAGGCCCTCGCCGGCGGCTTTGTTCCGCAGGATCGCGAACCGGGTCTCGAGGTCGGGCGGCTGCACGTCGGTGAGCAGGCCCCACTCGAAGCGGGACCGGAGGCGCTCCTCGAAGCCCTTGAGCATCTTGGGCGGCTGGTCGGAGGTGATGACGACCTGCTTGTGCTCGTTGTGGAGCGCATTGAAGGTGTGGAAGAACTCCTCGACGGTCGCATCCTTGCCCTGGAGGAACTGGATGTCGTCGATCATGAGGATGTCGACCTCGCGGTAGCGGCGCTGGAACGCCGGCCGCAGCGAGTTCGAGGTCGTCGAGGAGCCGATCGTGTTGATGAAGTCGTTGACGAACTCCTCGCTCGAGACGTAGCGGACCCGGATGTTCGGGTAGAGCTGCGCGGCGTAGTGGCCGATCGCGTGGAGGAGGTGGGTCTTGCCGAGCCCGGAGTCGCCGTAGATGAAGAGCGGGTTGTAGGCCTTGGCCGGGGATTCGGCGACGGCGAACGCCGCGGCGTGGGCGAACCGGTTCGAGGCGCCGATGACGAAGGTGTCGAAGGTGTACTTCGAGTTGAGCTGGGACACCCCGCTCGGGTCGTCGGCGGTCGTCGGTGCGGCCCCGGCCGGAGCCGAGGCGGCTGCCGGACGACCCGGTGCGCTCGGGGTGGGAGAGCTCCCGGCGGTGTCGACGGCAGGCTGGTCGCCGCTGCCGGGGTGCGTAAGGTCGGCGGGGCCCGCGGGGGCGGCCGAGGTGCCGGCCGGATCGGGAGGACTCGCGGAGGCGGCGGGACCGGTCCCCGGGGAGGGCGCCTCGGCCGCGGAGGCGGTGCCCGGTGCGCCAGCGGCGGCACCGGGGGAGCCGGACCCGGGGTGTGCGGTGCCCCGGGTCTCCGGCGGTAGCGGCGCCGGGACGTCGAGCGCCGGGTCGACCGCGATGGCGAAGGTGACGTCGTGACCGAGCGCGGTGGAGAATTCGCGGGCGAGCGGCTCGCGCAGATGGGTCTCGAGGGTCGTGCGGGTGAGATCGTTGCGGACGGAGAGGACGACGAGCTGACCCTCGACGAGCGCCTTGGGCACCGCGAGGGAGAGGAATCCCTTCTGATGCGCGGTGATCGTCGGATCATTGAGCAGATTCGACAGGACGACCTGCCAGATCTCATGCAGATCGTCGGATGTGCTCGGGTTGCTCACTGCTGCTCCTGTCCTGCCTCCCCGGAACTGTGGATAAGGGGCGACTCGCTTCCACATAGTTTTCCACACATTGTGGAGGAGGACCGGGTGAGGCCCCGGATTCATCCACATCGGTGGAGAAAGGTGTGAAAAGTACACGGATGTCATTTGTGGACCGGCCTGTTCACGGCCGAGTGGTGAACTCCGAGAGGATCGGCGGTGAACGGGAACCGGCACCCGGTCGACGGAGCGGCCGGCCGGTGATGTGCGCCTGAACGATGAGGGGCGCAGGAGCCCGTCTGCGGTCATGGGTCGGGTGCCGCGGCATTACACGATTCCGTCCGCGAGCGCCCGGTTTGACCGTCTTTCGGCGTGGCGTCTATGCTGGAGTGTCCTGTGTTGCGGGCCCATCGACGAGGTGTGAGTGACTTCCCCACGGCCAACAGCATCAGGAGTGCACGGCCGTGAGTGGTCCACCTCGTGTGAGATGCGAAAGCAGAACCGTGCTGCCCGGCACCAGCAACGACAGATAATCGGAGAACCGAAGTGAGCAAGCGTACTTTCCAGCCCAACAACCGCAAGCGCGCCAAGACCCACGGCTTCCGGCTGCGTATGCGCACCCGCGCCGGACGCGCCATCCTGGCTTCGCGTCGCCGTAAGGGACGCAACGCGCTGTCCGCCTGATCGTGCTCCCCGGTAGGAACCGGATTCATCAGGGCGACGATTTCCGCCGCGTCTTCCGCACCGGCCGCAGAGCCGGGACGAAGCATCTGGTGATCCATTTCCTGTCGACACTCGATGAATCCCACGCTCCGCGCGTGGGATTCGTCGTCTCCCGGGCCGTCGGCAACGCGGTCGTCCGCAATCGGGTCAAGCGCCGGCTCCGGGCGATCCTCCACACCCGGCTCCCGGAGCTCGGCATCGGGGACATGATCGTGGTGCGCGCACTGCCGGCAGCCGCTGACGCCGACTCCGCCGAGCTGTCACGCGCGGTCGACCGGGCATTCGAACGGCTTGCAGGATGAGGCACGGGGAGGACACCCCGTCCTCGCTGCCGTCGGCACC
The DNA here is from genome assembly GCF_005280295.1 of Brevibacterium sp. CS2. Classification (GTDB taxonomy): domain Bacteria; phylum Actinomycetota; class Actinomycetes; order Actinomycetales; family Brevibacteriaceae; genus Brevibacterium; species Brevibacterium pityocampae. The sequence continues at coordinate 904,413 of NZ_CP040020.1, forward strand.
GGCCGGCGGCCGGGCGCGGTTCGTCCACCTCTTGCGCATCGCCCCGCGGATGCCGTTCGTGTGGTTCATGCGCCTGTACCGGAGGATCATCTCGCCCTTGTACGGTGACGTGTGCCGCTATTACCCCAGCTGCTCGAAGTACGCGCTCGACGCCTTCGAGTCGACGGGTGCCGTGCGCGGTGCGCTGCTGACGACGTGGCGGGTGCTGCGGTGCAACCCGTTCTCCGGCGGTGGGGTGGACTACGCACCCGGGTCCCTCATGGAGGCCCGGAGCCGGGAGATCAACGCCGACCGCAACAGTGGCACAATGTATCGAGACCTCATCACGGACGACCGCGCCGATCCGCGGCCAAGGAGAGACTGAATGTCATGGATTGACAATCTGCTTCTGCCCCTGCAGTGGGTGGTCGCGTGGATCCTCGCAATTTTCCACCAGGTGTTCACCAGCCTGGGCCTCGACGCCGGCAGCGGTTGGACCTGGGTTCTGTCGATCGCCGGCCTCACGGTGGTGATCCGGGCCATCCTCATCCCCTTGTTCGTGTACCAGATCAAGGCGCAGCGCAAGATGCAGCTGATCCAGCCGGACATCCAGCGGCTCCAGGCCAAGTACAAGGGCAAGAAGGACCAGTTCTCCCGACAGGCCATGGCCGAGGAGCAGATGGCGCTGTTCAAGAAGCACGGCACCAACCCGTGGGCCTCGTGCCTGCCGCTGCTCGTGCAGCTGCCGATCTTCTTCTCGCTGTTCCGCGTCATCAACAACATGCATCTCATCGCGGTCGGCGACCTCCCGCCGATCGGCGGTGTGACGCAGGCGCTGGCGCAGTCGGCGGACGTCGCGACGATCTTCGGGATCCCGCTCCAGGCGACCTTCCTCACCGACGGGATCGGCGCCAAGGCGCTGACCGCCGTCCTCATCGTCATCATGGGTGTCACGCAGTTCATCACCCAGAAGCAGATGATGACGAAGAACATGTCCGAAGCCGCGATGAACAACCCGTTCATGCAGCAGCAGAAGATGCTCCTCTACATCATGCCCGTGGTGTTCGCCGTCGGCGGTGTCTACTTCCCGCTCGGCGTGCTCGTCTACTGGCTCGTGTCGAACACGTGGACCATGGTCCAGCAGTTCGTCGTCATCCGGAACATGCCGGCGCCCGGCTCGAAGGCCGAGAAGGAGCTCATGGAGCGCCGCGCCAAGAAGGGCAAGTCCCCGCTCCCCGGCTCCAAGCCGATCGAGATGACCCCCGAGCCCGAGGCGCCCGCCGCCGGACAGCGTCAGCAACCGGTGGGCAAGGCCCGGCAGAAGAAAAAGAAGAAGAAGAGATAAGAGGTTGGGAGAGCGATGACTGAGAACACCGAGACCGCGCCGGTCGAGGACACCAAGCCCACTCGTGCGGAGATGCTCGAGGAGGAGGGCGATATCGCAGCCGATTACCTCGAGGAGCTGCTCGACATCGCCGATGTCGACGGCGACATCGACATCGATGTGGCCGACGGGCGGGCCGAGGTCGCGATCGTCTGCGAGGACGAGGACTCGAACCTCTCGACCCTCGTCGGACGCGATGGCGCCGTGCTCACCGCTCTCCAGGAGCTCACCCGGCTCGCCGTGCAGACGAGCACCGGTCAGCGCTCGTGGCTCATGCTCGACATCAACGGCTACCGCGACCGTCGCAAGGATGACCTGCGGGCGCTCGCCGATCGCGCGATCGGCAAGGTCACCGAGACCGGCGAGCCCTACACCTGCCGGCCGATGAACTCCTTCGAGCGCAAGGTCGTCCACGACCAGGTCGCCAAGGCAGGCCTGCGCTCCGAGTCCGAGGGCGAGGGCGACCGCCGGCACGTGGTCATCCACGCGCAGTGAACCCCGTGGAGGCCGGCACGGACGACGCACGCAGCGACAGCACCGCCCGGAGCACAGGCGGACAGGGCACCGAGGCCGCGGCGTCGGGGACCCGGGGCCAGCCGGAACGCTCTGCTGCGGGCGCGGGGTCACCGGATGACGCATCGGTGGAGTCCGAGCCCGCGCTCGCCGCTGAACTGTTCGGGGAGCGGATCGATGCCGCCCGCCGCTATGCGCACCACCTGGCGACGACCGGTGTCGAATGGGGGCTCATCGGCCCCCGAGAGCTGCCGCGACTGTGGACGCGCCACATCCTCAACTGCGCCGTGGTCGCGGAGCTCATCGCGCCCGACGACGTCGTCGGCGACGTGGGCTCCGGAGCGGGGCTGCCGGGCATTCCCCTGGCACTCGCCCGGCCGGACGCCCGGTACGTGCTCATCGAGCCGATGGAACGTCGGGTGGAGTGGCTGCGCATGGTCCTCGACGACCTCGAGCTTCCGCACGTTCGTGTGGTCCGGGGACGCGTCGAGGAGCTCGTCGACGACGAGGTGTTCACCGTCGTGACCGCGCGGGCAGTGAAATCTTTGGCCGTGCTCGTCGAATGGTGCGCTCCGGTGCTCGGCCCCGGCGGTCGACTCCTCGCGCTCAAGGGTGCGTCCGTCGATGCGGAGATCGAGAAGGCGCGGAAGCAGATCCGACGGGCGAAGCTCGAACCACCCGTGGTGCACGAGCTCGGTTCGCCTCCCCTGGAGATCCCTACCCGCGTGGCGGAGCTGCGGCGGCGCTGAGCGGGCGTGCGGAAGAGCTTGCAGCAGCAGTAATAGAACGTAATTCGAACGCAAAACGACGCTGATCCGCGGCACCGCGTGAATGTTTCACGTGAAACACTGCACCGACGTCGGTAGACTTCACGTGGCACACACTTCCCAGGGACGGAGCATGCACAATGCCGATCATGGACGAGTCGACTCCCCTCGGGGCGCAGATCGCACGCGACAACCGCCGAGCCCAGCGGCTTGCGACGACGACCTTCCCCAAGCCCGATGCAACGCGCATCTTCACGGTTGCCAATCAGAAGGGTGGGGTCGGGAAGACGACGACGACGGTGAATATCGCTGCCGCGCTCGCCTCGCAGGGACTCCGCGTTCTCGTGATCGACATCGACCCGCAGGGCAATGCGAGCACGGCACTGGGGATCGAGCACTCGACAGAGGTCAACAGCATCTACGACGTGCTCATCGACGATCTCCCGATGGAGGAGGCAGTCGCTCAGTGCCCCGATATCGAGAACCTCCACTGCGTGCCGGCGACCATCGACCTTGCGGGGGCTGAGATCGAGCTGGTCTCCCTGGTCGCTCGCGAGCAGCGTCTGGCGAGATCCCTGGCTCGGTACCTCGAACTGCGGGCCGAGGCCGAGGACCGGGTCGACTACGTCATCATCGACTGTCCGCCGAGCCTGGGCCTGCTCACGGTCAATGCATTCGTCGCGGCACGAGAGGTGCTCATCCCCATCCAGTGCGAGTACTACGCGCTTGAAGGTCTGAGTCAGCTGCTGAAGAACATCCAGCTCATCCACAAGCACCTCAACCCCGAGCTGCAGGTGAGCACCATCCTGCTCACGATGTTCGATGGCCGCACCAACCTGAGCTCGCAGGTCGCCGAGGATGTGCGAGCTCATTTCCCCCGTCAGGTCCTCGACGTGGCGATCCCACGATCTGTGAGGATCTCCGAGGCGCCGAGCTATCGACAGACCGTGATCACCTATGAACCGAACTCTTCCGGCGCGCTCTCCTATCGCGAAGCCGCCGAAGAGATCTCACAGAGAGGAGTGAAGAGCCATGGCTGAACGCCGACGTGGACTGGGACGTGGACTGGGGGCGCTCATCCCGGACGTCGTGAGCGGCGAGCGGCCCGTGGACGTGTTCTTCCCCGCGCAGGAGAAAGGCTCGGATGTTTCACGTGAAACATCCGAAGCCCGATCGAGCAAGGATCCGGCAGTCTCCATGCGTCGCGCACGAGCTGAGAAGAAGTCCCCCGCCAGCTCGCGCTCGAAGGCGACCACGCGCCGGACAGCGAAGACTGAGTCGGCGTCGGTGAGCGACACGGCGGTCGCTGACGAATCCGCGAACAGTTCGACCACGAACGGCTCCAGGGCGACGAGCATGACCGCGAAGAACGCCACTGCGGGCACGTCTGTGCCACCAGGGCCCACCGGGCGGAAGAAGTCGCAGGGATCGACAGAATCTGCTGGTGCCGACACCCAGCGGTCACCGGAGCAGAACCCCGCACACACTGGTTCCGGCGCGCAGACCCCGACCGCGGATCAGGATCAGCACGCTGATTCCGCGCAAGCCGGCACGCAGGCAGAGACGGCCGGTGTTTCACGTGAAACATCGCTCGAATCGGTTCCCGGCACGGCTTTCGGACTGCTGTCGGTCGATGCGATTACGGCGAATGCGCGGCAGCCCCGGTCGGTCTTCGATGAGGATGCGCTCGATGAGCTCGTCCATTCGATACGCGAAGTCGGGGTGCTTCAGCCGATCGTCGTTCGTGTGATCGACCCTGAGGAGCCCAGATTCGAGCTCATCATGGGTGAGCGACGGCTCCGGGCCTCGCGGGAGGCCGGGCTCGAGAGCATTCCAGCGATCATCCGGCAGGTCGACGACGTCGATCTTCTCCGTGATGCCCTGCTCGAGAACCTCCATCGCGCTGATCTCAATCCCCTGGAAGAGGCAGCCGCGTATCAGCAGCTGCTCGATGACTTCGCGTGCACACAGGAGGAGCTGTCCGAGCGCATAGGGCGGTCTCGTCCGCAGATCACCAATACTCTGAGGCTTCTCAAGCTGCCTCCGCTGGTCCAGCGCAGAGTTGCCGCCGGCGTGATCTCGCAGGGGCACGCACGAGCGATCCTCGGACTTGTCGACCCTGCAGCGATGGAGGTGCTGGCGCAGCGCGTCGTGGCCGAGGGGCTGTCGGTGCGTGCGACGGAGGAAGCTGTCGTCCTCCTCAACCGTGGTGATCGCGTCAATGTTTCACGTGAAACACCGGCTGCGAATCCAGAACTCTCGAGCATTGCGCGGGACCTCGGCGACCGCTTGGACACCCGAGTCAACATCACTATGGGCAAGCGCAAGGGCAAGATCAGCGTCGAGTTCGCGAACGAGGATGATCTTAAGCGGATTCTCCAGACTCTCGGGATCACCCAGGCCGATTCCGGTGACACTGTGAGTTGACGCTGCCGCTCCGGAGGATTCGACGAGGGCGGGCTGCCACGATGGCAGCCCGCCCTCTGCTGTTCTGGGTCGAGAGCTATCCGGCGTGGAGATCAGCGATACATCGCGGGATTGGTAGTTGTCGGATGAGCAGGGGTTGACCGAATGAGTCCGGCTCGGGTCATGCACGAGCGGTTGCTCGACCGATGACAGCACCGCAGAGCTTGTGGTTGAGAACGCGCAGACATGCCACTTCGCTCGGCAGGGGATGTTTCACGTGAAACAATCCTCAGCAAGCTCAGATGGCTCAGATGGCTCAGACAGCTCAGACGGCTTCAGATGGCCCCGGACGGCTCGGACACATCGGCGGTCGAGGCACCGCAACACAATCCATGAGCTGAAGGCGGAGGTCGAGGGCGGCCCGTGAATGCTGCGCAACCGGAAGTGGGCCGCTCGGGGCAGTGCGGCCGACCGATGCCGCGGAAAGGCCGTGGCGCGGGCGATCGTCAGAGCTGAGAGCTGACGGCGGCGAGGTCGAGCGTGCCGGTGGGCGGGTCGGTCTCTTCGCGCAGGTAGAGGCGCTGCAGGGAGACGGCCACGGATTCGGCGATGAGATCGCGGAGGCGCTGATCCTCGAGGGCGGCCCGGTCCTCGTCGTTGCTGATGTAGCCCGGCATGACGTGGACCTTGGGCGTGCGCACCCTGCGCAGCGACTCCCATGTGCGTGGGTGGCTGCGGCAGTCGAGAAGACCGGTGCGAGCACACAGCTCCTTCTGCATGAGCTCGGCCAGGCGTCGTCCCACCGGGGAGGCGACGGACGGATCGTCACCGCGTCCGAAGTAGTACGTCGCAGCTCCCTGTGCCTTCGGGGACGATGAGCTGTCGAGATTGATCGTGACGATTGCCGAGGCGCCGAGCTCGTCACCGAGGGTGGCGCGCTCAGCACTGTCCTCGACGTAGACGGTCGCGGTGCCGAGCGCTGACAGTCGTCCCTCGAGCCGGCGGGCGATGTCCGCAGCGTACTCCTCGGCACATGATTGAGTACCGGGCGGAAACGTGGTCGTGACGAAGTCGGTCCGTGTGGTCGCCGCCTCGATGACGACGACGCGCCCGGCGAGCGAGGGTCCTGAGGCGGTCACGCGGGCGCGCTCCTGGAGCGCGAAGACATCGCCCTCTCCCTGGTCCCTCTTGACTGCACGGAGGCCGCTGAGCGTGGTCGGCCCGGCGATGCCGTCCGATCGGAGCCCCAGTCCGGTCTGAGCTTCCCGGACAGCCGCATCGGTGGCCTCGGCGAAGATGTAATCGATGCGATCAGTGTAGATGCCGAGGCGGCTGAGGATCTTCTGGAGCTCGGCCACGTCGTCTCCGCGCAGCGGGCGGACGGGATCGAAGCGAAGCACCCGGTCGCCGAGCCGGAAGCGGGCGAGCTCGATCTGACCGAAGGTCTCCGGGCCGAGCAGCCCGTCGCACAGGAGGCCCCGCTCCTGCTGGAAGCGGCGGATCACGGAATCGAACTGGTGATCGAATTCCGGAGAATCGGAGTCCCCCACCCGGTATCCCAGGCGCGACAGCTGCGACTTGGTCGCCAGCAGGATGTCGCTGCGGTCTCCCCGCGACAGGGAGGGGAAAACAGAGGTGGGTGTCATCGTTCTCGCAATGGTCGACTAGGGGTGGGAACGGGCAAGGCGCCTGTTGAGTTTACAACAGGCGCCTTGCGGTCGGCTGAGTGCGGCTCAGGAGGTGAACTCTGCGAGCTCCTGGAGCAGCGCGGGCTTGGGCCGGGCGCCGATGATCGTCTTGGCGACCTCGCCGTCCTGGAACACGTAGAGCGCCGGGATCGAGGTGATCCCGTACTTCGCGGCGGTCTCCATGTTCTCGTCGGTGTTGACCTTGACGACGGTGAGCTTCTCCGCCTGCTCCTCGCCGATCTCGTCGACGATCGGGGACACCATGCGGCAGGGCCCGCACCAGGGTGCCCAGAAATCGACGAGCACAGGCTTGTCGGACTGGAGGACCTCTGCGTCGAAGGTGGCGTCGGTGACTTCCTTGGTCATTTCAGGACTCCTTGTCGTTGAGTGATGCGAGGTAGTGTTCGGCGTCGGTGGCGGCCACGCAGCCGGAGCCGGCGGCGGTGATCGCCTGACGATAGATGGGATCGATGACGTCGCCGGCGGCGAAGATCCCGGGAACCGTGGTCCGCGAGCTCCGGCCGTCCACGGCGAGATAGCCGTCGGGGCGGATCTCGAGGGCATCCTTGAACAGCTCCGTGCGCGGATCGGAGCCGATGGCGACGAACAGACCGGTGACGGGCAGCTCGCTCGTCTCTCCGGTGGCGGTGCTGCGTACGGTGAGCCCGGTGAGCGCGTCCTCACCGTGGATCTCGGCCACCTCGGAGTCGAGGAGGAACTCGAGCTTCGGGTCGGCCTTGGCACGGTCCTGCATGGCCTGCGAGGCGCGCAGCTCCTGGCGGCGGTGGATGAGGGTGACCTTGGAGGCGAATCGGGTGAGGAAGGTCGCCTCCTCGATCGCCGAGTCCCCGCCGCCGACGACAGCGATCTCCTGATCCTTGAAGAAGAACCCATCACAGGTGGCGCACCAGCTCACGCCGTGGCCGGAGAGCGCCTTCTCATTGGGGAGCCCGAGCTCCCGGTAGGCCGAGCCGGTGGCGAGGATGACCGCGCGCGCCGTGTACTCCGTGCCGAGGGCCGTGGTGATGCCGTGGGCGCCGGGGTTCATTCGCAGCTCGGTCACGTCGTCGTACACGACCTCGGCGCCGAAGCGTTCGGCCTGTGCCCGCATGCTCTCCATGAGGTCGGGACCCTGGATGCCCTCGGGGAAGCCCGGGAAGTTCTCGACGTCCGTCGTGTTCATGAGCTCGCCGCCGGCGGTCACCGATCCCGCGATGACGACAGGCTGCAGATTCGCCCGCGCGGCGTAGATCGCGGCGGTGTACCCGGCAGGGCCGGAGCCGATGATGACGACGTGGCGTTCGGTCATGGATTCTCCTCGGTGACCGGGGCTCAGCGGGCCGGTCGTGACGGCGCCTGCTCGTGATGAGCAGGCGAGGGGTGGATCAGTTCGATGTACGCACAACAGGACGGTGCACGGGGTTATTCCGCGCGCGCTGCCGCGGGCCCGGACAGGTGGCCCGGGACCGCGGTGTCACGACAGCTCGATCTCGCTGATCCGCGCGCGGTAGCCCTCGGAGACCGAGGGCAGCTCGGTGATCCAGACGAACACGTGGGTGCCCGTGGCCGGTTCGTCGAGTTCGATGGTCCCGGTGTCGTCGGGCAGTTCGCCGGTGGCGACGGTCTCCGCGTCCTCCGGGTCGGCCGAGTCGCCCACGCGGATCTCCACGGCGCCACCGGGGGTGCCGGAGATGATCGCGACGGAGGAGATGGTCGCTTCATCCTCGAGCTCGAGGCCGAGCCCGAGGCCCGATTTGAGGTTGCCGAACTCTGCGGAGTTGTACCGGTCGGTCTCCCATACTCCGGACACTCCGGGGAGGACGTTCTCCGCATCGGCGTCGTTCTCGCTGCCGTCCCCCTCCGGGTCGAGAGCTTCGGCGGCCGCGATCACCGGGGGCGGACCGGCCTCCTCGGTGGGCGAGGGCTCTGCGGAGGACGGCTCCGCGGGCGGAGCGGTGGTCTCACCGGCCGTCGGATCGTCGCCCGGGCGGACGAAGAGACCGATGATGAGGCCGATCGCCACGAGCACGGCGAGGACCCCGATGATGAGCGGCAGCGGCTTGAGCGAGCTGCTGCGCGATCCGCGATCCGCGGGACCGGCACCGGACGATCCGCTTCCGGCGGCGGCACCGGCGACAGCACTCGTGTGAGCGCGCTTGGAATGCGTAGGGCTGGAACCCGTCTGAAGTGCGGAAACGTTTGTAGTCGCGTCCGAGCGGACGGCGTTCTCGGCAGGGTTCGAACCCTGTTCCGGAGTCTCGGCAGCATCATCGCCGTTCGTTTCGGAACCGCTGCGAAGAGCAGCCGCAGCCCCGCCGCGGGATGCTGCGGCGGCCCCGTTACCGGCCCTGACTCCGGCCCCGGCCCCGGCCCCGGGCCTGGGCCCCGCGGCGTCATCGATCGGGGAATCGTCGAGGTCGTGGGCGACTCCGCCGCGCGAGGTCCGCCGGTTCGGGTCCGAGAGGCGCAGCCGCTCCTCGGCCTCCTGCTGGAGACGGCGCTCGCGCTCGAACTCGGCGCGCTGGCGGGCGAGCTCCTCCTCGCGGGTGGTGAACATCCCGCCGAGGAACCACGAGCCGTCGTCCTCGTCCTCACCGGAGCCCTCGGGATCGGGGGCCCGGTCGAGCTCGATGACCTGGGTGTCCTCGCTGTCGTTCCACATCGCGTCACGATCGAGGATCGGGGCGGTGAGGTTGGGGTCCTGTTCGCGGGAGGCGTACTCGGAGTAGCTCGAGAAGGTGTCCTCGGGCTGCCATTCGCGGGTGTCGTCGGCGACCTCGTCCATGCTCGCCGCGGCCACGGGGAAGGTCGACGCCCGACGCATCTGCATCTGGTCGTCGAACGGGGAGGTCTCGCTGCCGGAGCGGCCTGCGGCCAGCCCGGTGGTGCCCGGTCGCACCATGCCGATGCGCTTGAGCGCGGCCTGGAGCTGCTGCGGCGTGGCGCGGCGGGTGGGTGCGGACTCCTCTGCGGCGGGTGCGGGTGTCGCAACGGGGGTGCGGCTCGGCCGCGATCCGCTGCGGCCACCGGCGGAAGTCCCTGCGGGAGTGTTGCGCTCGGGGAGCGACGGGGTGCTTCCGGCGGTGGTGCCCGCCGCGGCGGCGGCGGCCGCGGCAGCGCCGGTTCCGGCCGGACCTGCCGTGTCGGGGAGGCGTCCCGCCGGGGACTCGGCGCCCGGGGCCTGTCCGGGCGCCCGCTTCGCAGCGTCGGCGGTGCTGCCGGGCGCAGAATCACGCGGGGTGCCGCTGAAGTCGGTAGTGCCGCCGGGGAACAGCGGCTCACCGGGCTCGGCCGTTCCGCCCCGGGCGAGCCGGTGGAGGGCGCGGGTGTCCCATTCGCCCAGGTAGCGCACGATCTCGCTCGGACTGCGCGGGCCGGCCTCGGTCTTGGAGACGACTCCGGAGACGAACTCCTCGAGGTCGCGCGGGATGCCGGGGGTGACCGACTCGGCGCGGACGATGAGGGCGTTCTTCTTGGGCGCGGGCTCGAGTCCGCTGCGCGCCTCGGGCCCGGGCCAGTGCGCGGTGAGCGCGGCATAGAGGATGTTGACGAGCGCGAGCGCGTCCTCGCGCAGCGCCTCCCGGCTCGACAGCGCGTCGAGGCCGAGCTCGTAGGGGCCGTCGGCCACGGCGGCGTCGATCGCCACCCCCTGGACCTCGACCTCTCCGGTGGGGGTCAGGGCGATGGACTCCGGGCCCAGGCACAGGTGGTGGAGGCCGCGCTTCGAGGCGTGGACGAGGGCGGTCGCGGCCTCGCCGACGAGTGCGCGGGCCGCCTCGGGGTCGAGCGGCCCGTGGCCGAGGAGGGCGGGCAGGCCGACGGCCTCGGTGCGGTCGACGACGACGAAGTCGATGCCGTCGGCGCGTCCGACGTCGTGGATGTCGGGGATCCGGGGATCGGTGAGGAGCGAGGCGCGGCGGGCGGCGTCGAGGAGGTCGCCGGAGCGGGAGGCGTCGGCGGCGAACAGCTGCGCGGGCTCATCGAGGATGGCGTCGATGACGAGGCACACGGTTCCCGCTTCGGGGAACTCGGCCAACCAGGGTCGGCGGACTTCGGAGACGACGTACCGGTCGGCGATGACCGTGCCGCGTTCGATGTTGATCAGGGGGACCACCTCTGCAGAGTCATGCTTCGCCTCAGAGTCGAATACTACCGTTCGGCACCGCGCCCTCGTCTCAGCCCGCGCCGCGATTCACCTTGGCGCGCACCGTGGCGGCGACCGCGTGGAGCTCCGACACCCGCAGCAGCCAACACACGCCGAGGTACACCCCGAGCATGACGATGCCGATCCAGCCGACGGTGACGAGCGCACCGGCGCGCCCGGCCCAGGCGCCCTCGCCCGCCCACGCGAGCAGACCCATCCCCGCCGCGCAGGCGAGCGCACCGGCGACGGCGAACTTGAGGTGGGCGACGAGGATCGCGGTCGACTCGAGATGCCCGAGGCGGCGGCGCAGCAGGGCGGCGCTCGTGATGCAGGCGAACAGGTAGCCGACGCTCATCGAGAGTCCGATCCCGGCGACGACGAACTGCTGTGGCAGGAGCGCACCGGAGGCGATCACGCCGCCGGCGGTGAGCGCGACCTGCGGCACCTGCACCCAGAACGGGGTGCGGGCGTCCTCGTAGGCGTAGAACACCCGCTGGAGCAGATAGTTCGCGCTGAACGGGACGAGGCCGATGACCATGGTGACGAGGACGAGGCCGATCGAGCGGGCCTGGGCCTGGGATCCGCCGCCGATGAGCATCGCGGCGGGGCCGGCGAGCGCGATGAAGGCGACGGTGGCGAACATGTTGACGAGCCCGACCACCCGCAGGCCGAGGGTGAGCGAGCCGCGCACCGAGCGCGTGTCGTCCTCCGCGGCGTACGAGCTCATCGAGGTGAAGAGCGCGGTGGCGAGCGACACCGCGACGAGCGAGTGCGGGAGCATGAACATGAGGTACGAGACCGAGTACGCGGCGTTCGATGCCGAGGCCTCCCCGCCGGTCGAGGACGCCGAGGCGGCGACCCGGCTCGTGACGATGAAGCCGAGCTGCCCGATGAGCACCGCGGCGAAGGTCCAGCCGGCGACGGTGCCGGCGGTGCGCAGGCCGAAGCCGCGGAAGCCGAAGGTCGGCCGGTAGGAGAACCCGATGCGCTTGAGCGGCCACAGCAGGACGAGCGCCTGGAGGACGACGCCGAGCGTGGCGGAGCCGGCGAGGAGGACGAGCTTGGGGGTGTCCCAGGTGCCGACGGCGTGCTGACCGGCCTCGCCGGGGCCGAACACGACGATGAAGACGATGAGGCCGGCGATCGACACGAGGTTGTTGACCACCGGCGCCCACATGTACGGACCGAAGGACGAGTGCGCGTTGAGCACCTGCCCGAGCATCGTGTAGAGGCCGTAGAAGAAGATCTGCGGCAGGCACCAGTAGGCGAAGGCGACGGCGAGCGCGGTCTGCTCCGGGCTCCAGGCGGACGAGGAGTAGAGGCGGACGAGGAGCGGAGCGCACAGGGTGGCGATGACCGTGACGCCGAGGAGGAGCACGAGGGTGAGCGTGAGGAGCCGGTTGGTGAAGTCCCGGCCGCCGTCGGAGCGGCGGGTCGCGCGGACGATCTGCGGGACGAGGACGGCGTTGAGGACTCCGCCGGCGAGCAGCATGTAGAGGTTGTTCGGGACCTTGTTGGCGACGTCGAAGGCGTCGGCCGCGCCGCCGATCGTCACGCCGATCGCGGTCGCCAGGAGCATGGTCTTGACGAAGCCGAGGATGCGCGAGGCGAGCGTGCCGGCAGTCATCACCGCCGAGGACTTCGCCAGTGAGGAGATCCCGGTGCGTGCCACCCGTTCTCCTATCCTCGGTCGTTCTGCTGCGCCCGGGCCATGGCGGCCTCGAGCTGGCTCTTGGGAATCTTACGCCGACCGCGGGACACGGACTTCGCGAGGCCGACGACGAACACGATGAGGAGGCCCGCGGCGATGACGGCGGTGCCGATGTTCTCCCAGTCGGCGCGCACCCGCACCATGAGCTCCCCGGTGTGCGGGACGACATAGCCGTTGTCCGCGACGATCTCCACCCGGGTGATGAGGTCGGCGTTCGCGAGCCCCTCGACGGGCACGTCAACGCGCGTGCTCTCGTGCGGCGAGAGCTCCACCGTCTCGCTCACCGCGGTGCGCAGCTGGGGGGTGGGCGCGGTGACGCGCACGGTGACCGTCGCGGGTCGACCCGAGGTGTTCTCCACCCGGATCGGGATCGTCGTGCGCTCGCCGGTGACGAGGAGCACCGGGGACCCCTCCTCGGGTCGGATGCTGCTGGTGAGCGCGGCGACCTCGGTGTCGAGCGCCTCGGTGCACTCGGCGCGGTTGGGGGCGTCCGCCCAGGCGGCCTGTGCGCAGCCGAGCATCATCCGGTCGAGGTCGCGGCGCGCGGAGTCCGCATCGCTGAACACCGCTGCGTAATCGCCCACCGCGGAGTGGGCGGAGCGCAGCCCGGTGATGGCCTCGGCGGTCAGACCGGTGCGACGGGTCGAGGCCACGACCGGGGCGCGGGACACCGGCTGCCCCTCGAGGAGTGCGTCGACGGAGCGGAAGGCCAGCCACGGGGCGGAGCGGGTGGCCTCGGCGATGTCCCGCCAGGAGCTGTCCGCGGCCGTGCGCGGCAGGGTGACGAACAGGTGGCGGGAGTCGTAGGGGCGCTCGGCAGTGATCGCGGAGCTCTCCGCGACGTACTCACTCACCGCTGCGGCGGGCGCCCCGGCTGCGCCAGCGGTGGCGACGGCGTCGTAGAGCCCGGTGTCGACGACGAGCGAGTCGAGGATCCGCGGGGAGCCCGCCGAGGTGTCCCGCGCGCCGCCCTCCATGGCGCCGGAGCCGTCGCCCGGGTCGTCGGCCGCCGCGCGGGATCCCGAGTCGTCCGCGCCCGTTCCGTCCTCAGGGCCCGCGGCGACGGTCACCGTCGAGTGCGCGTCCGAGGTGTACCCGGTGAGGGCCGGCTGCTGGAGGTCGGAGACGACGACGGTGTTCGTGTCCGGGGTGACGAGGTCGGGCAGGTGTTCCTGTGTCACGGTGCCCGACACCGGCCACACGACATCGGTGCGGGCCTGTGGGAACATCTCGGTGACGATCGCCGCGTCCTCCTGCGCCCGTTCGGCGAGTCCGTCGAGGTCACCCTCGGTGAGCGAGGCGAGGTCGGCGTCGGCCCAGGGCAGCGCGATGAGCGTGCGGCCTTCGGCGAGATCGGCGAAGCGGGTGAACCAGTCCCGCAGGAGTGGGGTGGGGTCGGTGCCGTCGGCCGGCTCGGTGACGAGCTCGGACGGTTCGCTCGGCGCGGCCGTCCCGGTGGGCAGGGGTGCGGACGGTTCCGGTTCGGCGGGTTCGGACGCGCGCAGCGCGGAGTCGATCGAGGCGAGCAGGCGCGGGTCGATCGCGAGCGCGATCGCCGGGTCGACCTCGGCTGCGGCGAGGAGCGCGGTGAGCGGGCCCTCCGGCCCGGCGGCCTGTTCGAGCGTCTCCTGCGGGAGGAGACCGGTGGAGGAGAAGCCCGGCAGCGTCACCGGCATGACGAGGGTGATCGAGGTGGGGTCCGGGTCAGGGTCCGGATACCAGGTGGTGAACCCGGTCGCGGAGCCGGCGACGGCACCGGAATCGGTCCGGCCGGACAGGGCGACCTCGACCCCGCGCGCCCCCCAGGCGGAGATCGGGGAGGAGGTGGGCAGCTCGAGGCGGTCGGCCGGCACCTCGAAGGCGAACTCGGCGACCTGTCCCGGTGCCAGCGAGTCCGGCAGGTCGGGCACCTGGGGCGCGCCGTCCGCGTCGTCGGGCGGGGTGTCGGTGCTCGCGGCGAGGATCCGGTGGCGGCCGCCGCGCTCGCTCCACCGGTTGATCTGGAGGCGGGAGTCGAGGCGATCGGTGGACATCCGCAGCTCGAGCGCCGGGGTGCGCAGATCGGTGTCGCTGCGGTTGATCACCGTGCCGGACACCCGCAGGGCGCCGTCCGGGTCGAGCCAGGGCGTGATCTCGTCGACCACGACGAGCTCGGTGCCCGGTTCCTGGGCGGATTCCGGGGTGCTGGGCGCCTCGGCTGCGGGATCGGGGGCCCCCACCGGGGGCTGGGGCACGGGGCCTACCGCGGCGGGGATGAGCTGGAACGGCAGCCCGCTGAGGAGCAGCACGAGGAGTGCGAGGAGAACGAGGGTGGCGCCGCGCCGGGGGGAGGCGAGCGTCACGGCGCGTACCGGGGCAGGACGGTGCGGGCCGCGGCGACGATACGGCGCTCGTTGGCGAAGGTCAGGCGCGAGCCGAGCTCGTCGAACGGCACCCAGGCGGCGTCGATCGCCTCCTGGTCCGGGTCGTTCTCGACGGTGAGCTCCCCACCGGTGGCGCTGAGCAGGAAGTGGTGGACAACCTTGTGGACGCGGTAGCCGGCGACGGAGAACCAGTAGTCGACGCTGCCGAGCGGGGCGACGACGCTGCCCTCGACGCCGGTCTCCTCGGCGACCTCGCGGCGGGCCGCCTGCGCGGCGGTCTCCTCGCCCTCGAGGTGACCCTTGGGCAGGCACCATTCGAGGCGCCCGGCCCGGTTGATCCGTGCGATCACCGCGACCGGCCGGTCCGCACGGGAGAAATCGACCACGATGCCGCCCGCGGAGGTCTCCTCCACGGTGTTGGAGCGCACCGGAAACGGTCCGGGCTTCGGCAACGGCCTGGGCATGACTTCACTCTATCGTCCGCACCTGGAGGTTTCGTGGCCGTCGCGCCCGCACCGGGACCTGCGCCGGTACCCTGGTGAGGGTCCCCGACCCGACGGTCCGGGACGACGCGATCCCAAGGAGGTCCCAGGTGTTCCTGGCCCAGGCCCATGCCCGGCTGGCCGATGCCCTCGACGGGCTCGACCCCATCCTCGGCCCCCTGGGGCAGCGGTTCGCCGACGCCGGGTTCGAGCTCGCACTCGTCGGCGGCTCGGTGCGCGATGCGCTGCTCGGCCGGGGGATGCCCGACCTCGACTTCACCACCGACGCCCGGCCCGACGACATCCTCCGGCTCATCACCGGCTGGGCGGATGCGCACTGGGACATCGGCCGGAGGTTCGGCACGATCGGGATGATCCGCTCCGGTTACCAGATCGAGATCACCACCTACCGCGCCGAGGCGTACGACCCGGAGTCCCGCAAGCCCAGCGTGGCGTTCGGCGACTCCCTCGACGACGACCTGCTGCGCCGCGACTTCACGATCGGTGCGATGGCCGTGCGGCTGCCCGCCCGCGTGTTCGTTGACCCCTTCGGCGGGCTCGCGGACATCGAGGCCGGCCGGATCCGCACCCCGGGGAGCGCGGAGATGAGCTTCGGCGACGACCCGCTGCGGATGATGCGCGCCGCCCGCTTCACCTCCCAGCTCGACTTCGCCGCCGCCGGCGAGGTCGTCGAGGCGATGACCGGGATGGCCGAGCGGATCGACATCGTGTCCGCCGAGCGCGTGCGCGACGAGCTCGTCAAGCTCGTGTGCGGGGCGGCACCCCGCCGCGGCATCGAGCTGCTCGTCGACACCGGGCTCGCCGAGCGCATCCTGCCCGAGGTCGCCGGCCTGCGCCTCGAGCGCGACGAGCACCACCGCCACAAGGATGTCTACCAGCACAGCCTCACCGTGCTCGACCAGGCGATCGAGCTCGAATCCCGGTACGCCGCCCGGCAGGAGAAGGCGGGGATCGCCGAAGGAGACCCGCAGCGCCTCCCGGTGCCGGACTTCGTCGTCCGCTTCGCCGCGCTCATGCACGACATCGGCAAGCCCTCGACGCGCCGTTTCGAGCCGGGCGGTGCGGTGACCTTCTACCACCACGACGTCGTCGGGGCGAAGATGACGGCGAAGCGGATGAAGGCCCTCCACTTCGACAAGGACACGACGAAGAAGGTCGCCCGGCTCGTCGAGCTCCACCTGCGGTTCTACGGCTACGGGGACGCCGGCTGGTCGGACTCCGCGGTGCGCCGCTACGTCACCGACGCCGGGGACCTGCTGCCCCGGCTCCACATCCTCACCCGGTCCGACGTCACCACCCGCAACCGCCGCAAGGCCGAGCGGCTGGCGCATGCCTACGACGACCTCGAGGAGCGGATCACGGCGCTCGCCGAGCAGGAGAAGCTCGACGCGATCCGCCCCGACCTCGACGGGAAGCAGATCATGGCGCTGCTCGACATCCCGCCCGGGCGCGAGGTCGGCGAGGCCTACCGCTTCCTCCTCGAGGAGCGGATGGAGCACGGCCCGCTCGGTGAGGAGCGCGCTGCGGCGGTGCTGCGCGAATGGTGGGACGCACGACAGGGATGACCGGAGTGCGGGAAGTGCCGTGAGACGCCCGGTTCCGCGCCTCCGGTGCCTGGTACCTTGAAGCCAGAGGTGACGGAATACATCGAAGGAGACCGTATGAGCACCGCGACGGACACGTTCCGGCAGGCCCGCGACAGCCTGCTCGAGATGCGCACCGACCTCGAACAGGCGCGCGCCGCCTTCACCTGGCCCCGCTTCGAGCACTTCAACTTCGGCCTCGACTGGTTCGACGAGGTCGCCCGCGACAACGACTCCCCGGCGCTGTGGATCGTCGAGCAGGACGGCACCGAGGGGATCTGGAGCTACCGCACCCTCTCAGCGCGCTCGAACCAGGTGGCGAACATGCTCCGCGCCGCCGGCGTCACCCGCGGCTCGCACGTCATGGTCATGCTCGGCAACCAGGTGGAGCTGTGGGAGACCATGCTCGCCGGGATCAAGCTCGGCGCTGTGCTCCTGCCGACCACCACCCAGCTCCAGGCCGCCGACCTCACCGACCGGGCCGAGCGCGGTGAGGCCGCGTTCGTCGTCGCCACCGCCGCCGACGCCGCGAAGTTCGACGACGTCGACCTGCCGCTGACCCGGATCGTCGTGGGCGGCGAGCCGACCCGCGAGGGCGACATCGCCTACGCCACGGCGGACGACTTCCCCGCCGGGTTCGAGCCCGACGGGCCGACTCCGGCGGACGACCTGCTGCTCCTCTACTTCACCTCGGGCACCACCTCGAAGGCGAAGATGGTCGCCCACACCCATGTGTCCTATCCCGTCGGACACCTGTCCACGATGTACTGGATGGGCATGGAGCCCGGCGACATCCATCTCAACGTCGCCTCGCCGGGCTGGGCCAAGCACGCGTGGTCGAACATCTTCACCCCGTGGATCGCCGAAGCCTGCGTGTTCCTCTACAACTACTCCCGCTTCGACGCCCCGGCGCTCATGAGCACGATGGAGCGGGTGGGCGTGACGAGCTTCTGTGCCCCGCCCACCGTGTGGCGCATGCTCATCCAGGCCGATCTCGGCCTGCTGTCGACCCCGCCGCAGAAGGCGCTCGGCGCCGGCGAGCCGCTCAACCCGGAGGTCATCGACCGGGTCAAGGACAGCTGGGGGGTGCTCATCCGCGACGGCTTCGGGCAGACGGAGACCACCCTGCAGATCGGCAACCCGCCCGGCCAGCCGGTCAAGTACGGCTCCATGGGCCTGCCGCTGCCCGGCTACGACGTGGTGCTGCGCGACCCGGCGACCGGGGAGATCGGCGACGAGGGCGAGATCTGCCTGCGCCTCGACCCGCGCCCGGTGGGCCTGACCGCCGGCTACTGGCACGACGAGGAGCGCACCGCCGAGGCGTTCGAGGACGGCGTCTACCACACCGGCGACGTCGCCTCCCGGGACGCGGACGGCTTCATCACCTACGTAGGCCGTGCCGACGACGTGTTCAAGGCCAGCGACTACCGGCTCTCCCCGTTCGAGCTCGAGAGCGTGCTCATCGAGCACGAGGCGGTCGCCGAGGCCGCCGTCGTGCCCTCGCCCGACCCGGTCCGGCTCGCGGTGCCCAAGGCGTACGTGGTGCTCGGCTACGGCTGGGATCCCAGCCCGGAGCTCGCGCGCGACATCCTCGGGTTCTGCCGCGAGAACCTCGCCCCGTACAAGCGGATCCGGCGGATCGAGTTCACCGAGCTGCCGAAGACGATCTCCGGCAAGATCCGCCGGGTCGAGCTGCGGAGCCGGGAGCGCGATCTCCACCCCGACGAGGGGGCGACGACGGTCGAGCACACCGAGTACTCCGACGCCGACTTCCCCGAGCTGCGCGGCTGAGCCCGGACCGGTGACGCCCGGCCCGGGGCGCCTCGGGCGGGGCCGGCCCGGTGACGCGGGATCGGGTCCGGATGCGCTCGGGTCCGGGGGTCGAGTGCGCCCGCTCACACCTCACGCTCATCGACTTCCAAAGTTCGCGTGTTTGAATTGCCCGGTTCGCGCGACGAGGGAGAATCTTTGGCCAAGCACCAGAAGACCGCCGCGGCCGGTTCGGCCGCCGCGAGTTCCACCGGGAGGTCCGGGGTGAACAAGGGTCTGCTCAACTACCCCCGCTCGGGGGTGACAGGGTGGACCCGCTGGCTGCCGTCCCTGCGCCTCATCGGCGTCGGGGTGCTGGCGATGTTCGTCCTCGTCATCGGCCTGTTCAGCATCGGCTACGCGGTGACCGACGTGCCCGAGCCCAACGTCGAGGCCGAGGGCCAGACGTCGACCGTCTACTGGGACGACGGCGAGACGCCGCTCGGCACCTTCAAGATCGAGGACCGCCGCAGCGTCCCGATCGACGAGATCTCCCCGGCGATGCAGCAGGCGGCGATCGCGGCGGAGGACCAGTCGTTCTACGAGAACCGCGGCATCTCCATCAAGGGCCTGTCCCGCGCGGTGTGGGGCGTCGTCACCGACAACTACGCCGGCGGCGGCTCGACGATCACCCAGCAGTACGTCAAGAACTTCTACCTCACGAACGAGCGCAGCATGGACCGCAAGGTCCGCGAGATGTTCATCGCGATCAAGATCGACCAGGAGCTGACGAAGGACGAGATCCTCGCGAACTACCTCAACACGATCTTCCTCGGCCGGCAGAGCTACGGCATCGAGGTCGCCGCGCAGAACTACTACGGCAAGCCCGCCTCCGAGCTCGACGTCGCCGAGAGCGCGCTGCTCGCCGCGATGATCCAGCGCCCCGGCGCCGCGGACCCCGCGGAGAACCCGGAGGAGTACGAGGACCGGTTCCGCTACGTGCTCGAGAACATGGCCGAGCTCGGCTACATCACCGAGGACGAGGCCGTGAGCACCGAGCTGCCCGAGCTGTCCGAGGCGAAGAAGGACAACCAGTTCCGCGGCCAGAACGGCTACCTGCTCGACAACGTCCGCAAGGAGCTCGTCAATGCCGGGATCACCCCGGAGATGCTCGACCGCGGCGGCCTGCAGATCCACACGACCTACAACCAGGAGGACGTCGAGGCCGCGATCGAGGCCGTCGAGGACCTGCCGGAGCTCAAGGAGGGCATGCACGTCGGCCTCATGTCGATCGACCCGAAGACCGGCGGCATCAAGGCGATGTACGGCGGCGAGGACTACCTCGAGCGGCAGCAGAACCAGGCGACGGAGGACATCACCCAGGCGGGCTCGACGTTCAAGCCGTTCACCCTGGTCGCCGGGTTCGAGAACGGGTTCCGGCTGACCGACCACTTCGCCGGCAACAGCGGTACCACGATGATGTACGACGGCACCCCGTGGCGGCCGAAAAACTACGGCGGCGCGAACTACGGCTCGGTGAGCCTGCTGCGTGCCACGGAGAGCTCGATCAACACCGCTTATGCGCAGCTGAATATCGAGGTCGGGCCGGAGAAGACCAAGGACGTCGCGATCCGCGCCGGGCTCGGCGAGGACACGAGCGGCCTCGAGGCGAACGCCGCGAACGTGCTCGGCACCGCGAGCCCGACGGTCGGCCGGATGACCACGGCGTACGCGACCTTCGCCGCCAACGGCATCCACCGGGCCCCGCACTCCGTGGCGAAGGTCGAGAACCCCGACGGCGAGGTCGTCCACGAGGCCGACACCGAGGGCGAGCGCGTGTTCGACGAGAACGTCATGGCCGAGACGAGCTATGCGCTGTCCCGCGTGGTGACCTCCGGCTCGGGCTCCTACGCCCAGAACCTCGGCCGTCCGGCCGCCGGCAAGACCGGCACCTCGCAGGACAACTACTCCGCGTGGTTCGCCGGGTACACCCCCAATCTCGCGACCTCGGTGGCGATCTACCGCGAGGACGAGTCCGGCAACCCGATGGAGATCGGCTCCTACGGCGGGCGCGGTTCGATCACCGGCGGCTCGTTCCCCGTCCAGGCGTGGACGCAGTACATGAGCGATGCGCTCGAGGGCGAGGACATCGAGAAGTTCCCCAAGCGCGGGGAGCTGCCCGATGTGGAGAAGCCGCAGAACGACTCCGGCGTGCCGAACCAGGCCCCGCCGGCCCGGCCGAACCCGAACCCCGACCGGCCGCGCGGCAACGACGACGAACAGCCGCGTCAGGAGCGTCCGCGCGAGGAGGAGGACGAGGCCCCGATCGAGGAGCAGCCGGAGGAGCCGCGCGAGGAGGAGCCCGCACCGGAGCCCCCGCCCGAGGAGCCAGCCCCGAGCCGCCTCCCCGCACCGGAGCCCGACCGGCCGAATCCTCCGCCGGATCCGGAGCAGCCCCCGGCACCCAACCCGCCACCACCGCCGGCTCCGGAGGAGAACGACCTGACGGGCTGACGCCTCGGCGCCCCCGGCTCGACCGCACGGTGCGGGAGAGCCCGCACGGCAGCGCAGGACCCGGAGATCTCTCCGGGTCCTGCGCCGTCCCCGAGGTCGCCGTCCCCGGAGTCCTGCGATTCCGCCATGGTCCTGCGAGCGCGCGCGGCGGTGCCTCCTCCCGGGGCGGGCGCGGCGGTCCTCTAGGCTGACCCCATGACCCGCTTCACCCCGGAGACCCTGGCCCGCCCATTGCTCGGCGGACCGAGCGGCGCGCGCCTGGCCACCGGCGGGCCGCAGCACGGGCTCGTCGGCGGGGTGCTCGCGATGTGCCTGCTCGGCGTCACCACGCTCATCGGGGTGCTCGTCCAGGCACCGTGCGTGGCGCGCGGCTGGGAGCAGCCCTTCGCCTCGTTCCGGATGTGCGCCTCGCCCCTGGCCAACGGGCTCACCGGGACGACCTTCCCGGACGCCCCCGGCCGGGCCCCGGGGGCGAGCATCGAGTTCTCGCCCGTCACCGCCTGGCTCGTGGGCTTCGGGGAGCGGCTGGGGATGGGGGCGGAGTCCGGCGATGTCGCGTTCTTCATGGTCCTCGTCCTCCTCCTCAACGTCCTCGCGATCGCCGCGGCCGGCATCGCCCTGCTCCTCCTCGCCCGCAGCCGGGGAGACCGGGTGTGGATCCCGGTGGCGTTCGTCTCCCCGGTCATCGTGTTCACCCTCGGGCAGTCGCTCGACCCGGTGGGCGTGGCGCTGGCGCTGTGGGCACTCGTGCTCCTGCGGCCGGCGCCCTCGCGGGTCCCGCGCTCGCCGATCGCGGCCGGGGCGCTGCTCGCGCTCGCCGCGTTCATCAATCCGCTCGCCCTCGTCGTGCTGCTCGCGCTCGCCCTCGTCCTGGCCTCCCGGCGCGAGACCACCGACCTCATCGCGGCGTGCGGCGCCTTCATCGTGGCCGTCGGCGCGCTCATCGTCGTCGACGGCCGGCTGTTCGGCCGGCTCGCGGCCTGGTGGGCCGAGGCGATCGACCGCGGCTCCGTCGTCTCCCTGCTGAGCTACGAGCAGTCCCTCGACCCGGGCGTGCTCACCGCGGTGTCGGTGATCGTCTGGGTGGTGGCGCTCGGCATCGCCTCCGCCCTGCTGCTCACCGGTCGACCGGTCGCCCCGCTGTCGCTGCCGGTGGTGGCGACCGTGCTGCTCGGCCTCAGCCTGCTGTTCATGCCCGCCGCCCCCACGTGGAACGCCCTGTGGCTGGTCCCCTTCGCCGCGCTCGCCGTGCGCCACCTGTGGCTCCACGTGGCCTGGGCGCTGTCCGAGGCGGCCCTCGCCGTCGCCGTCCACCTGTCCGACGTCACCGCGCTCGACGCGAACGAGGGGCTGTCGCCGATGTGGCTGTCGGTCTTCACCCTCCTGCGCCTGTTCGCCCTCGCCTTCCTCGTCTACCTCGCCACGGAGCGGCTGCGCGCCGCACCCCCGGCCCGCATGTCGCGGGACTCGACAGCCGATGCGGTGTCGGCCGCCGCCGGATCCGACATCGCGAGCAGCGTGCCGGGCGGGGGCTCCGGCGAAGGTGACACGGCCCGGCCGAATCACTAGAATGGTGAGGTCTGTGCTGCCGGCGGACCGTTCCGCCGGTGGGCCCGACACAACGTATGTACCCTCCTGCCATGGACCGACCATGGCCGCTGAGACCAGAGGAGGTGGGTTACACGTGCGTCATTACGAGCTCATGCTCATCCTTGATCCGGAACTCGACGAGCGCAATGTGAGCGCCACTGTCGAAAAGCTGCTGAAGGTGGTTCCCGCTGATGGCGGAACCGTCGACAATGTGGATGTCTGGGGACGTCGTCGCTTCGCGTACGAGATCCAGAAGAAGGCCGAAGGCTACTACGTGGTCGTGGACTTCCACGCCACTCCGGCCACCACCAAGGAACTGGACCGCCAGCTCGGACTCAACGAGACCGTCATGCGGACCAAGATCCTTCGCCCGGACGCCAAGTAATCACTCACCGGAGCCGTTGATCTAAGGAGCCAGCATGGCAGGCGAGACCATCATCACCGTCGTTGGAAACATCACCGCCGATCCCGAACTCAGGTTCACCCCGAACGGCGCGGCCGTCGCCAACTTCACGGTCGCCTCGACCCCGCGGACGTTCGACCGTCAGGCCCAGGAGTTCAAGGACGGGGAGACGATGTTCCTCCGTTGCAACGCCTGGCGCGAGATGGCCGAGAACGTCGCCGAGTCGCTCCAGCGCGGTTCCCGAGTGATCGTCCAGGGACGCCTGAAGTCCCGCACCTTCGAGACCAAGGAGGGCGAACGCCGCACGGTCTTCGAGCTCGACGTCGACGAGGTCGGCCCGAGCCTGCGCTACGCCACGGCGAGCGTGACGAAGAACGAGCGCAGCGGCGGCTTCGGCGGCGGTGGCGGGAACTACGGCGGCGGACGCGGCGGCAATGCCGCGGGCGGCGGCCAGGGGGGCGGCAACTCCGGCGGCGGATGGGGACAGAACCCCAATGCCGGCGGTGGCGGCTACTCCCAGGGCGGCCAAGGAGGCCAGGGCGGATACAACCGCCCCCCGCAGCAGTCGCCGCAGGACGACCCCTGGGCATCGTCCACCCCCCAGAGCGGACAGGGCGGCGGTTGGGGCAACCCGACCGATGACGAGCCCCCGTTCTGATCATCACTTTTTCTGACAGGAGACACTCATGGCAAAGCCGGATCCCCGGAAGCCGATCAAGAAGAAGGCGAACCCGCTCAAGCCGGGTGAGGCTTCGCAGATCACCTACAAGGACACGTCCACACTGCGCAAGTTCATCTCCGACCGCGGCAAGATCCGTGCCCGCCGCGTCACCGGTGTGACCGTGCAGGAGCAGCGCGTCATCGCCAAGGCAGTGAAGAACGCCCGCGAAATGGCTCTGCTTCCCTACTCGAGCTCGTCTCGCTGATCCGTAAGGGGAATCAACCATGGCTACCAAGAAGCTCATTCTCAACCATGAAGTCGACGGCCTCGGTGCCGCCGGCGACGTCGTCGAGGTGCGTGCGGGCTACGCGCGCAACCTGCTCATCCCGCGCGGCTGGGCGACCCCGTGGAGCGAGGGCGCGCAGAAGCAGATCGATGCGCTGCGCAAGTCCCGTCAGGCCCGCCAGATCGCGGACCGCGACGAGGCCCTGGCTCTCAAGGAGAAGCTCGAGTCGACCTCGGCGAAGATCGAGATGAAGGCCGGTGCGCAGGGTCGCCTGTTCGGCGCCGTCACCCCGGCCCTCGTCGCCGAGGCGCTCGCCGCCTCGGCCGGAGTCGACATCGACCGCCGCGCCGTCGCGCTGCCCGGTCACGTCAAGAGCTCCGGTTCGTACACCGCCACCGTGCGCGTGCACGAGGAGATCACCGCGAACGCCAAGTTCGACGTCATCGGCAAGGCCTGATCGACTGCTCCAGACTGCAGAATCCGAAGGTTCCTGAGAACGGAATCGCCGGATAGTGCAGTCTCAGCGCACGGCCGCTCGATCGAGGCGCCGCGTCCCCCCAGGGGCGCGGCGCCTCGGGCGTTGTCGGGCAGATGTCGGGCCGCGGTGCGCGCGGCCGTCGGGCGGAGCCGTCGAGCGGGGCCGTCGAACGGGGCGCCGTGCTCGGCCGGCGCCCGCGGGCGGACTGTGCGACTTCCGGTGGAGAGTGGTGGCATCGACGGGCGTACACTCCACCGAAACTCCCACGATCGCGAGCCCACGCGTGTGCTCCGGTTCCAGCGGGGAGTGGAACAATGGCGCACATGACCCAGCTTCCGACCCGAGAGAACATCGCGCCACCGGCCCCGCGCCCCGCGCTCACCACCGAGCCGGAGGACGCCGAGCGGGCCGAAGGGCTGCGGCGGATGCGCCGGCTGGCCACCGGGCTGCTCGTCCTCGCCGCTCTCGTCTTCCTCGTCACCCATCTGTTCACCGACCTCACCGGCGTGTGGGGCTTCGTTGCGCGCGCCTCCGAGGCGGCGATGATCGGTGCGATCGCGGACTGGTTCGCGGTCACCGCGCTGTTCCGGCACCCGTTGGGCCTCAAGATCCCCCATACCGCGATCATTCCGCGCAAGAAGGACGTGCTCGGGGAGAGCCTGTCGAACTTCGTCGCGGTGAACTTCCTCAAGTCGCACACCGTGGCGCCGAAGCTGCGGAAGGCGGAGATCACCCGCCGGGCCGGGAACTGGCTCGAGCAGGAGAAGAACCAGGCGATCGTCGTCGAGCGGGCCGGGCAGGGGCTCGAGTACGTGCTCAAGCGTGTCGACGACGATGCGATCGAGGGCATCACCCGAAACGTCCTCGTCCCCAAGCTCGTCTCCACCCACAAGTCCCCGGTGCTCGGACGGCTGCTCCAGGAGATCGTGCAGGACGGGGCGCACCACCGGCTCGTCGACCTCGTCGTCGGCGAGGCCTACGTGTGGCTGGCGAACAACCCACGCGTCATTGATGAGATCGTCGCGCAGAAGGCACCGGACTGGGTGCCCGGGTTCCTCAACGACACCGTGTCCAACCGCCTGCGCAAGGAGGTGCTCGGCTGGGTCGCCGAGGTGCGGGATCAGCCGTACCACAAGGCCCGGCAGGCCCTCGACCGCTGGCTGCTCGAACTCGCCGAGGCGCTCAAGAGCGACACCACGATCGCGGAACGGGCCGAAGGTGTGCTCGACGATCTGCTGCGGCAGGAGGGCGTCGTCCACTCGGTGCTCGAGGTGTGGGCCTCGCTCAAGCGCCTGCTGCGCGGCGCGGTGCTCGACACCGAGGGCGAGGTGCACGCCCGGATCCGCGGCCTGCTCGCCCAGATCGCGGACCGGATGGTCAACGACGTCGAGTTCGCCCGGTCGATGGACGACCGCATCGCGAGAGCCGCCGGCGACCTCGCGGAGTCGTTCGGTCCTGAGCTCGCGAGCGTCATCTCCGACACGATCGCCGGCTGGGACGCGCGCGAGGCCTCGGACCGGATCGAGCTCTACGTGGGCCGCGACCTCCAGTACATCCGCATCAACGGCACGGTGATCGGCGCGCTCGTCGGCCTGGTCATCCACGCCATCACCCTCATCCTGCCGGGGATCTGAGGTGCACGGGGCCGCAGGCGCCGAGGAGGGCCGCCCGGCGGCGTCGGCAATGGGTTCGCGGGCCGGCAGCAGGGCGGTGGGCCCGGGGCGGCAGGTCTCCAAGTGCATGGGCTTGACCCTCACATCGCGTGAGGCACGACAGTGATCCTGTGGACGACGACGATCGAAGGAGAACGGTGGCAGTGATGCCGGACGGGCACGCACCTCGGGCACGGCGGGAACCGGCGGAGGACGGGACCGGCCTCGGGGATGCCGAGGCGGGACTCACCGTCGGGCGCACCGCCGAGCTCGTGGGCGTGAGCGTGCGGACGCTGCACCACTGGGATGCGCTGGGGCTCGTGTGCCCGAGTGCGCGGACGTGGGCCGGGTACCGGCTGTACGGGCGGGCGGACATCGCCCGGCTGCAGCAGGTGCTGGTCTACCGCGAGCTCGGGATGAGCCTGGAGCGGATCGGGGACCTGCTCGACGCTCCGGAGGCCGATGTGGCCGAGCAGCTGCGCAGCCAGCATGATCTCCTCGCCGATCGGATCGCCCGCCTGCAGGCCATGAAGTCTGCGGTCGAACAGATGATGGAGGTCGAAACCATGGAGAAGAAGCTCACCCCCGAGCAGCAGGCCGAGGTCCTCGGCTCGAACTGGAACCCGGAGTGGCACTACGAGGCCGAGGAGCGCTGGGGCGCCACCGACGAGTGGGCCGAGGCCGAGGGGCGCAAGGCGCAGATGGGCCGGTCCGACTGGGAGCAGGTCAAGCAGGAGGCCGAGGCGCTCGAGGCGGACCTCGCGGCAGCGAAGCGCCGTGGAGTGGAACCCGGGTCCGAGGAGGCGAGCGCGCTCGCCGAACGGCACCGGGAGTCGATCGGGCAGTGGTTCGAGGTGAGCCGGGCCAAGCACGTGCTCATCGCTCGCGGATACACCGAGGACCCGCGCTTCCGCGAGCACTACGACACCCGTGAGGCGGGCCTGGCGGCGTGGCTGCGTGAGGTCATCGAGGCCGAGGCGCGGGCCCACGGGGTCGACCCGGAGACCGCCGAGTGGGAGTGATTCCCGGTGACCCGACCGGAGCCGAGGCGCGCGGCCGGTGACGTGAGAGCGTCACCGGTGCGCGCCTCGGCGGCGGGTGCCCGAGCGCCCTGTGCTCACCGCCCGGCACCCGGTGTCCGCGGGCCGCGATAGAGTTGTGTGGCCGGTGCGATGCCGGTGGATCGAGCTGTGCGCGGGACGGGGAGAATGAGCGAATCGAACGACTGGCAGCGGGCCGAGGGCGGTCTGCGGACCCCGCCCCAGGACCTCGAGGCCGAGCAGAGCGTGCTCGGTGCGATGCTCCTGTCGAAGGACGCGATCGCCGACGTCGTCGAGGGCATGCGCGGCGAGGACTTCTACAAGCCGGCCCATGAGACCGTCTACGACTGCATCCTCGACCTCTATGCCCGCGGCGAACCCGCCGATGCGGTGACGGTGTCCAACGCCCTGTCGAAGTCCGGCGACCTCGCCCGGATCGGCGGAGCCGCCTACCTCCACACGCTCATGTCCTCGGTGCCGACGGCGGCGAACGCCGGGTTCTACGGAACGATCGTGCGCGAGCGGGCACTGCTGCGCCGCCTCGTCGAGGCCGGCACCCGGATCGTGCAGATGGGCTACGACGCCGAAGGCGACACCGATGAGCTCGTCAACCGGGCGCAGTCGGAGATCTACCAGGTCACCGAGCGGCGCACGGCGGAGGACTACGTCCGGCTCTCGGAGATCATCGAGGCCACGGCCGCGGAGATCGAGCGGTCCGGGGACCACGAGGGGGACACCGCCGGTGTGCCCACCGGATTCACCGAGTTCGACCAGCTGACGAACGGCCTCCACCCCGGGCAGATGATCGTCATCGCCGCCCGGCCCGGCGTGGGCAAGTCGACGCTCGCGCTCGACATGGTGCGGTCGGCTGCGATCCATGCGCAGCAGACGACCGTGATCTTCTCGCTCGAGATGGGGCGCATCGAGCTGTCGATGCGCCTGCTCAGCGCGGAGTCGAGCATCAAGCTGCAGAATCTGCGCCGCGGCGAGCTCACCCCGCAGGACTGGACGACGCTTGCATCCACGATGGCGCGGATCAATGAGGCGCCGCTCTTCATCGACGATTCGCCGAACATGGCGCTCACCGAGATCCGCGCGAAGTGCCGCCGGCTCAAGCAGCAGCACGACCTGAAGATGGTCGTCATCGACTACCTCCAGCTCATGAGCTCGGGCAAGCGCGTCGAGTCGCGTCAGCAGGAGGTGTCGGAGTTCTCCCGCTCGCTCAAGCTGCTGGCCAAGGAGCTCGAGGTGCCCGTGGTCGCGCTGTCGCAGCTCAACCGCTCCTCCGAGCAGCGCACGGACAAGCGGCCGATGATCTCCGACCTCCGCGAGTCCGGTTCGATCGAGCAGGATGCGGACATGGTGCTCCTCATCCACCGCGACGACATGTACGACAAGGAGTCGCCGCACGCCGGCGAGGCCGACATCATCGTCGCCAAGCACCGCAACGGCCCGACCGGGGAGATCAAGGTCGCCTTCCAGGGCGCGCGGAGCCGCTTCGCGAACATGCCGCAGTAGGGTGCAGGTGTGGAGACCCCTGCCGACGGTCGGAGTGCGCGTGGCACCCCCACGCCGGCAGGCATGTCCCACTCCGCGCTGATCGGGCCGATCCGACCCCCGGGCCTGCACGTCACGTCCTTCAACATCCGCCGGCGGGGAGGGCTCCTCGGCAGCAGGCGCCTCGACCGGTGGACGGAACGCCGATGGCTGGTCCGCGAACTGCTGCGGGCAGAGCAGCCCACGGTCCTCGGGGTGCAGGAGGCACTGCCGGACCAGGCCGCGTGGGTGCGCGACAGCCTTGGACCCGACTATCGCAGCGTCGGCCGGGGCCGCAGCGCCGATGGCAGCGACGAGGGCATCCCGATCCTCTACGACAGCCGACGGCTGGAACTCCTGGGGTGGAATCAGCTGGCGCTCTCCGACACCCCGGAACAGCCCGGATCGCGCAGCTGGGGGAACCTCATCCCGCGCGCCGTCGTCACCGCGGAGTTCGCCGATCAGCGCACCGGGGAGCGTTTCACCGCCATCAACACCCACCTCGATCACCTGTCGCCGAGGTCCCGGCTCCGTTCGGCGCACATGCTCGGGGCCCTGGCTGCGGCGCAGCCAGGGGCGGTGGTGCTCACGGTCGACGCCAACTGCCGGGTCGGTTCACCGCCGTACGGAGTACTCACCCGCGAGGGCGGGCTGCGGGACTCGTGGACGACGGCGGAGCACCGCCTCACCGAGGAATGGGCCACCTACTCCGGCTACCGTCCGCCGCGCACCGGCGGGCGGCGCATCGACTGGATCCTGGTGAGCGCGGGCATCACCGTGCATGCCGCGGGGATCAACGCTGCGCGATTCGCAGGCCGCGCGGCATCCGATCACGAACCGGTGCACGCCGCGGTGACCATCGAGCGGTGAGGTACGAGATTCGCCGCGCTCCCGGCGAGCTCGGGACGAATGCGGCAGGACTGCCCCGCTCGTCCTGAGCAAATTGTCGGGCACTGTGACGCAGGCGACGGAATCCCCGCCATTAGTTGAATGTTCTACTATCCAGCGCGGCGAGCCTGCTGATCATCCGACACGCGTCGCGCCCGAGAGGGAGCACGATGACCGACCAGACCGAAACCCGGCGTCGACCGACGATCGACGTGTCGCGCGACGAGCACCGCCGCACTGCAGGCGACCTGCTGCCCGACGACCTCCGCATAGACGTCGTCACCCTGGCCGTCGGCGATCTCGAGGCGATGGTCGCCTACTACCGCGACGCCCTCGGACTCACCGAACTGACCGACTCCCGTCACCATGCCGCAGACGGAGTGCGCACCGCCGTGCTCGGCCGCGGCACGACACCGCTCATCGTCCTCGAGCACCGACCCGGCTTGCCCCGGGCGTCCCGGCAGTCCGCCGGCCTCTTCCACACCGCAATCCTCTTCGAGACCCAGGCCGAGCTCGCTGCGACCGTGCTCTCCGCCGCCCGGCACCCGCACTCCGAGTTCGTCGGCAGCTCCGACCACCTCGTGAGCGAGGCCTTCTACTTCACCGACCCCGAAGGCAACGGGATCGAGCTCTACTGGGACCGGCCGCGCGAAGACTGGTCCTGGTCAGACGGGCAGGTGGCGATGGACACGATCCACCTCGACCCCAACCGCTATCTGCAGACACACCTCGCGCCCACCGACCCCGACGCCGGCCCGGCCGCCGAGCGCCCCGGCGCCGAGGTCGGACATGTCCACCTGCAGGTGGGCGACATCGGCACGGCCAAGCAGTTCTACGTCGACACCCTGGGCTTCGAGCAGACGGCTATGATGCCGAGCGCCCTCTTCATCTCCGCCGGCGGCTACCACCACCACATGGCGATGAATGTGTGGAACAGCCGAGGCGCCGGCCCGCGGGCGGCCAGCCTGGGCCTCGGCGACGTGCGGATCACGCTCCCGGCACGCACCGACGTCGAGGCGGTGGCCGAGCGCCTGCGCGACCGGCGCATCAACTTCCAGGACGACGGCGCGGCCGTACGGGTCCTCGACCCGTGGCGCACCCCGGTGACGCTGACCTCAGCGGGCTGAGCGCGCCGGGTAAACCTCGGCCGCCGAGCGATCACGGCACGGCCCCACCGGCACCCACCCATGACGAAGGGGCGACACGATACTCGTGTCGCCCCTTCGTCATGCACAGTGGGTCATGCACAGTGAGTCATGCGCGGTGCTCGCCGACAGTCGAAGTCGACCAGCTCATGCACCGCCTCAGCGGCCGGCGTACGAGCGCCCGCCGCTGCGACGCGACTGGCCGCCGCGACGACGGCGTCCGCCGGAGGAGCCTGCGCCCTGACCCTGCGCACCGCGGCCGGACGAGCGCCCGCCGGAGCGTCCACGGCCCTGACCCTGGTTCTGCTGCTGCGGCGCCCGAGGTGCGGGCTCGACGTGCGGCGCGAGGGATCCGACCAGACGGGTGACCTCGTCGGATTCCGCGGTGACGCTGATCGGCGAGACCTTGACGGCGGCCTTGCGGAGCAGGTCGCGGGTGTCCTTTCGCTGCTCGGGGAGCACGACCGTGACCACGTCACCGGCGCTGCCGGCCCGCGCGGTGCGGCCCGAGCGGTGGAGGTACGCCTTGTGCTCGGCCGGCGGATCGACGTGGACGACGAGCTCGACGGAGTCGACGTGCACACCGCGGGCGGCGACGTCGGTGGCCACGAGGACGCGCACGTCCCCGTCGCCGAACGCGCCGAGGTTGCGGTCGCGCTGGCCCTGGGACAGGTCGCCGTGGAGATCCCGGGCCGGGATGCCCTGGGTGGTCAGCTGCTTGGCCAGGCGCTTCGCCTGGTGCTTGGTGCGGGTGAAGAGGATCCGCTTGCCGGTGCCGGAGGCGAGCTTGGCGATGAGCGGCTTCTTGTCGTCGTTGCTCACCTCGAACACGTGGTGGGTCATCGCCGACACGTGCGAGGTCGCCTCGTCCACGGAATGGAGCACCTCGTTGTGGAGGAAGCGCTTGACGAGCTTGTCCACGCCGTTGTCGAGCGTGGCGGAGAAGAACATGCGCTGGCCGTCGGCCGGCGTCTTCTGCAGCAGGCGGGTGACGCCCGGGAGGAAGCCGAGGTCGGCCATGTGGTCGGCCTCGTCGAGCACGGTGATCTCGATCTCGTCGAGGGTCAGCGCCCGCTGCTGGAGCAGGTCCTCGAGGCGCCCGGGGCAGGCGACGATGATGTCGACGCCGCTGCGCAGCGCGCTGATCTGCTTGCCGGCGCTGACGCCGCCGAAGATCGTCGTCGTGCGCATCCCGTACTCCGCGGCCAGCGGCTTGAGCACGGCATCGATCTGGGTGGCCAGCTCACGGGTGGGGGCGAGCACCATGCCGCGCGGGCGCTGGGGCCGGCGGGATCCGCGGGCGTCGTCGCCGAGGCGCGCGACCATCGGGATGGAGAACGCCAGGGTCTTGCCCGAACCGGTCTTGCCCCGGCCCAGCACGTCGCGCCCGGCGAGGGTGTCGGGCAGGGTGTCCTGCTGGATCGGGAAGGCCTCGGTCTTGCCCTCGGCGGCGAGCGAATCGACGAGCCGCGCGGGCACGCCGAGTGCGGCGAAGGTGGTCGGCTGGGCCGGGGACTTCGTTGCCGGTGCCTTGGCCGCCGACGGCTTCCGGTCCTGGGTCTTCGCGGCCGGGGCCGAGGTCCGGGTGGAGCGCTGCGGGGCGGCCGCACCGGTCGAGCGGTCCGCGCTCTGGGAGCGTGCGGGGCGCTCCTGGTTGCGGGGTGCCCGGGTGGCCGAGGAGTCCTCGGTCCGCACAGCGTGCTGGGCGCCGGGTGCGCCCTGGGCGCGCGTCGCCTTCTGCGAACGGGTGCGGTTGCGCGAACGCGCGGGGGACTGCGGGGTGGTGTGCGTGGAGGTGATGGTGGGGCCTTTCACTGTGCCAGGCCGAGGCGTGGTGCATGGTGCGGGGCCCTGGAGCTGGCTGGTGGCGGGAGCACCGGACGGTGCTCTCGATCGCCGCGAGGAAGTAGCTTCAGAAACACGAACCGGAAGTGGACACGGTTCCCATGACGAGGAGTCCTGACGACGCAGGGAACCCGAATGACGGGTTCGCAAGTACCTTCAGCCTATCGCGGATGTGCCGCTGACCCGAATCGGCCGGACTCGGGACCGTCCGGCTACCGGCGCAGCGGACTTGGGACCGGGCGATGCCGTGCCCGACGGCACACCCCCGCGCGCTCCTTCGCTCGGTGACGAACTGCTCACAGATC
Organism: Brevibacterium sp. CS2; assembly: GCF_005280295.1. Classification (GTDB taxonomy): domain Bacteria; phylum Actinomycetota; class Actinomycetes; order Actinomycetales; family Brevibacteriaceae; genus Brevibacterium; species Brevibacterium pityocampae. The sequence goes on from NZ_CP040020.1 coordinate 937,546, forward strand.
GAACGTTAGATATGGACTCTTGAACGATCCCGGTCTAGGTTCGGGACTGTATCGACGTGGATACGCATCCGAGGCGCACACGGGATGAGCTGGGCGAAGAGGCCCTGCTTCCTCCGCGCCAGGGTGTCGAGCAATGTGGATCCGGAGTCCCTGCGGGGATCGAGGACCGCCTCGTGAAAGGACGATGACGTCTTGAGGATCAGCACGGGAGCGAGCCGAGCGCTCGCATCACGCACCACCAAGCTCCTGGCCGGCAGTGTGCTGGCCACTGCGATGCTCGCCGTCACCGGATGTGCCGGCAGCGCCGGCGCCGGTGGAGGCGGGCAGACCGGCGGCGAGGGCTATGAGTACGGCGCCTCGCAGGATGAGATCAACGAGGCCATCGCCGACCTCGAGCCGGTGAAGCTCACCTATCAGGTGGGCTCCCCCTCGGAGAACTCCGTCGCCGGGCGCCGCTCGATGGACTACAAGAAGGCGGTGGAGGAGGCCTCGAACGGACAGATCGAGTTGGAGATCATCTGGGGCATGGCCGTCGCCGGTTATCCCGAGGCCGTCGATGCCGTGGTCGACGGTCGCGTCGACATCTCCTACCACCTCGTGTCCTACGAGCCCCAGCGCTTCCCCGAGGCGAGCGCGATCGGCACTGCGCTGGGCAGTGTGCCCTACTCCCCGCTCGTCGGGGAGATGGTGGCGAACGCGGTCGGCTCCGAGATCGGCTGGAACGACCAGGCGCTGCTCGATCGCTACGAGGCGGAGGGCGTCACCGTGCTCTCCCCGATCCTCGCCAACGGCGCCTACTCGCTCAACTGCAACTCGGAGATCAACACCGCCGAGGTGCTCAAGGGCAAGCAGGTGCGCGCCGGCAGTGCCCCGCAGAGCCAGGCGCTCGACCACTTCGGCGCGGTGCCGACGAGCCTCGAGTTCACCGAGGCGTTCGAGGCGCTGCAGCGCGGCACCGTCGACTGCGATCTCTCCCCGATGAGCGCGAAGGAGATCAGCGGCATCTACGAGGCGGCCCCCCACCTGGCCTACTCGACTCGTGCGAACTGGCCACGGTTCTCCGCGACCTACCTCGCCGGTCAGAAGTTCAACGACCTGCCGCTGGCCTACAAGCAGATCATCTTCGATGCCGGCGGCACGATGGTCAGCGGTTCGACGCAGAGCTACGTCGACTCCAACGCGGTCCACGTCGCCGACCTGGCGAGCGTCGACGGCACGATCAACGAGTTCGATGACGAGTTCCAGGACGAGCTCGGGAAGTTCCTCATCGAGCTGCAGGACGCCTCGGTCGAGGAAGGCCACCTGCCCGAGGACATCAAGGAGCAGGTGTCCGACCTCACCGACAAGTGGACCCAGCGGGTGGCCGACCTCGGCTACGAGGACGAGGGTTCGATGGAGGAGATGGACGACTGGTACAGCGCCGACGACGACTGGTCGGCCTTCGCCAAGGACGTCTACGAGAACACCGGTGCCCTCGATCACCGGCCGACGGAGTGACACCGGGGTGATCACCTCCCAGCGGTGAGCGGAACGACGAACGGCCCGAGGCGAATTCGCCTCGGGCCGTTCTCGTGCGGGCGTCAGCCGGTCACGACTTCACGGGGGAGTCGGCTCCCGCATCGACTCCCTTGCGGTCGAGCCAGTCGTGCGGGTCGATGAACCCGACTCCGGTCGACGACTTCCACATCGCACCGCTGGGCTCCGCGGAGTTGAGGAACACGCCGAAGTGCAGGTGGGGGCCTTCGCTGTTGCCGGTGTTGCCGGCTTCACCGAGCTTGGTGCCGGCCTCGACGGTGTCGCCGGGCTTCACGTCGACGCTGCTGAGGTGCCCGTAGTAGGTGTACATCTCGTCGCCGTTGATGTCGCCGTGGGCGACGACGAGGCCGTTGCCCGTGTGGTGCTTGAGCGCGGAGCTCGGCGAGGTGTCGCCGACGGTCTTGCCGTCCTCGACCCGGAGGACCTTCCCGTCCGTCACCGAGGTGATCGGGGTGCCGGTGGGGGTCCCGTAGTCGGTGCCGAGGTGTCCGGGGTAGCCCGGATTGTCGAAGTCGGCCGTCACCGTCGTCCCGGAGGGAACCGGTGAGCTGTACACGCGATCGGCGGCGGCTTCGACGCTCTCCTGCGCGGTGTCCGCTCCGGCGCTCGCCTCGGCGGCGTTGGCCACCAGGCCGGGTCCGCCGAAGGCGAGGCCCAGGCCGACGGCGAGTCCGACGGCCGGCGCCACGCGACGGTGGCCGCGGCGAGCCGGGCGGCGGGGGTGTTCAGTTGCGGCAGCCGTGTGGATGGTGCGTGTCACTGTGAATCATCCTTTGTGAGGAATCGGGGATCTGGACGTGCGCATCAGTCCGGCTGAACTGACACGACCCACCCGAACAGCGGAGTCTGAGTACCGCCTCAGCGCCCCGGCGCCGAGGTGCGTGCCGGCAAGGGCCGCCCGTGCGGCATGTGCATGGGGCGGGCCCGGGTGGGGGCCGCGCGGAGTCCGTTCGGGTCTCGGACGGGTTCTCCAAGGTGATGCCAAGGGTCCTGCCACGGGGCGGCTAGCGCGTGTTTCACCTGCAGTTCACCTCGACCGGGCCCGCCTGGCAGGCAGTTCAGCACCCCCTCAGGGGGCAATCAGATGCCTTGCCGGTCCGTGATGGGGGTTCCTAGCGTCGGGGCCGGCACAGCACTCCGACCTTCAAGGAGATGTTTCCTATCCGGACCTGCGCTGCTTCTCGATCAGCTGGGGCGGTGGTCCTTCATCGTCTTCTCCATGAAGGCCTCACCGAGCGGCCGGTAGTCGGTGTCCATGTCGTACCACTCGTCCATGTCGGCGAGCGGTCCACCGTCGGAGTACCCGAGCTCCTCGACCTCGGTCGTCCATTCCTCGCGCACGGTCGCCATCCGGTCGAGGATGTCGTCGCCGATGATGCCGGATTCCTCGACCTCCTGACGCTTTCCGTACGCGAAGGCTTTCACCTCGGCCTGGAGCTCCTCCGAAGCTTCATCGATCTGCACGCCCTGCTCGCGGGCAGAGGCGACGGCTTCACTCTTCGAACTAGAGACCATTGCACCGTGGAAGTAGTCGGCGAAGTTGTCTAAGAGGATCTGCTGGTATGCGAGTGGCAGCTCCTCGACTCCCGAACCGGTGAGGATGGCACCGGACACGCGCGGGAAGCTCGTCGTGGTCGTGTAGCCGAGGTTCGGGGCGACCTCGAAGAATCCGCCCTGGACCACGTCGGAGAGCACCGCGAGCGAGCAGTCGATCGTGCCGCGCTGCAGGGCTTCGTACGCCTCCACTCCGGCGATCGACACCGGCGATCCGCCGACGTGGCTCACCATGTCGGAGGCCGCCGGAGAGCCGACGCGCACCTGGAGACCCTGCCAGTCGTCGAGTTCTGGGCTGGGCTCGGTGCAGACGGAGTAGTACTCACCGGACGCCATGACGGGGAGGAACGGTGTCACGTCGTTCTCCTCGTACTCGGCGAGGATCTCCGGGGTGTTCCACGACAGTTCGGCTGCCGCGAGGTTGGTGACGAGCTCGCCGACTACCGGGGTGGATTCGTCACCAGCCAGGATTTGGTTGAGTGCATTGAACGCGGGAAACCGTGCCGGGTCGTACGTGGGCAGAGTGAACGCCATGTCGACGCGGCCATCGGCCAATGCGTTATGGATTTCGTCGTAGGTGGCGATCGACTGATTCCAGGCGAGCTCCACCGTGATTTGCCCGTCGGACATCTCTTCGACGGCTTCCTTGAAGGACGTGCCGATCGGAGATTGTGGGGAGTTCTGTGAGGTCGCCGGGATTTGGTAGGTGATCGTCACCGGTTCGAGGTCCTCGATCGCGGCGGAGACGACCTCAGGGGAGGTGCCGAACGCGTAGCCTTCGCCGCGCTCACCGCCGCCGGTACCTCCGCCGGCGCTGCCGGCACAGGCGGACAGGGTGAGACAGAGGGCCGCTGCGAAGGCGATGACGTGGCTGCGGCGGTGCCGAATTGTGGACGGGGAAAAGGGCGAATCTGTGGAGAGGGGGCGCTTCATGATCTCACCTGTGAATCGGGACTCGCGCAGTCGGATGGGTCGCTCATCGTCGAACCGACCTCAAAAACACCCTAACAAATGCTCAGGCAGTTTTGAAGAGTCGGGGGATGTGGGGTGCGCCAGCGCAGGGATCGCCGCCTTCAGGTGATGCCTCGCAGGGCTGCTGCCAGGGTGGCGTCGAAACATGCGGTGCGGTCGTCGGCCGGAAGGCAGGCCAGCGCTCCGACGCTGCACAGCACCGCGATTCCGTGGATCGGCGCCCACAGCGCGACGACCTCTGGGTCGACCTGAGGCGTTCCCGCCGCCGATGCAGGCGCAGGAGCACAGTCCGATTCCGGGGGCTGTGTGCCCGCGTGGTGGTCGGCTGAGCCCTCCGACTGCTGGACGGCAGGTTCGAGTGCGTCTGTTCGATCCGCTGCGAGGAGTTCCTGCCGGCGTGCGTCGAGGAGCTCCTGGAGGACCGCAAGGGGGTCCGCGGTGTCCTTGCCCAGTGTGGCGCTGCCCAGCGGCACGGCATCGATGAGGCAGGCGAAAGAGCTCGACTGGGTGACGGCGAACTCGAAGTACGCGCGGCCTGCGGCAGCGAGCCGCGCGGTTGCCGGAGTCCGCGGCGGGAGCGACGCGAGGCCGTTGCGCATGTGGTCGGCGAGTCGTTCGAGCACCTCGTGGCGCACGGCTGCCAGCAGATCCTGGTGGTTCGCGAAGTGACGGTAGGCGGCCGAGGCGGAGACTCCGGCCCGGCGTGCGGCCTCGCGCAGGACGACGGCGGGGGGACCACCGGTCGCAGCGAGGTCGACGCCGATCCTGATCAGTGCGGTGCGGAGATCGCCATGACGGTAAGTGGTGCGTGCATGGGCGCGGTTGACGGTGTTCACATTGCAAGTGTACGCTAGCCGTTGTGAACACTGTTCACAACATGTGTGCGTAAGGAGAAGGAGCCGACTCATGGACGTGCTGACGTTCGCAGTGGTACTGGTCTCGGGTTTCGTCGGCTGCGCGGAGTTCGGGTCCGTCGCCTTCGTCCATCCAATCATCCGGAAACTTCCCGAGGACGCGCAGTTCATCATGGAGAAGGGGCTGCTCGAAACGTTTGGCAGGACCATGCCCGTCGGCATGACCGCCGCGCCGATCCTCGCCGGAGTCGCCGCCGCGCGTGATTCTTCCAGCTGGTTCATTGCGGCTGCGTTCGTCCTCACGGTGGCCCTGGTGGTCACCATCGTCGGCAACGTCCCGATCAATGAACGCACTCGCAGATTGACCGAGGCGCCCGAATCATTCATCCGGATGCGGCGCCGGTGGGACGTCTTCCAAGGGATTCGGGGCTCGTTGCAGCTGCTCGGATTCGTCCTCGTCGTTCTCGCCGTTGCCGCAGGGTGATCGCGGGCGGGCCGGCGGGGCGTTGCTGACCCGACCCCGGACGCCGGGAGAAGTCGGTGCTCGTGTTCACCGCTCGGTCAACGCCCCGACCAGCTCCTCCACTCGGGCGTCGATGTCATCGCGGACCAGGCGCATGCGCTCGATCCCCTCGATGCCGCGTTCGGAGGGCTCGTCGGTGTGCCAGGTCTCGATCTCCGCGCGCATGCCTTCGACGGGTTCGACGTGCGCCTCGGCGCCGAGCACGATGACCCGATCGGCGCGGCGCAGCAGCTCCGGGTCGATCGGCTTCGGTGAGCCCTCGCTCATATCCGCTCCGACCTCGGCGACGGCCTCCGCGGAGAGCCCGTTGATCGCCCAGCCCGGCCGGGTGCCGGCGGAGTGCACCTCGATCGCCTCTCCGGCGCGGCGGCGGAGGAGGGCGGCGGCCATCTGCGACTTCCCGCCGTTCTTCACGCAGACGAAGAGCACGCTCGGGCGGGAGGCCTCGGCGGGAGGGGTGGCGGTCATGGGGTCTCCTGGGTTCACGGTTCGACGGTTTCCTGGGTTCATGGGCGGACTCCGTGGCCTCAACGGTGACGCGCGGCGCCCGGCGGGGCGACTGCGGAGCCGGCCCGCACCTCGGGACCGGTGCCGGGCACCGTCGGGTCCCCGGGGAACAGGCGCTTCCCGGCCCACAGCGACACGTAGACGAGGGCGACGAGCACGGGCACCTCGATGAGCGGGCCGACGACGCCGGCGAGCGCCTGGCCCGAGGTCACGCCGAAGGTGCCGATCGCCACCGCGATCGCGAGCTCGAAGTTGTTGCCCGAGGCGGTGAAGGCCGTCGTCGTCGACCGCGCGTAGTCGAGCCCGACCGCCTTCGCCGACAGCAGCCCGACGGCGAACATCACCACGAAGTAGGCGAGCAGCGGCAGCGCGATGCGCGCGACGTCCCACGGCTGGGAGGTGATCGCCTCGCCCTGGAGTGCGAACAGCAGCACGATGGTGAACAGCAGGCCGTAGAGCGCCCACGGCCCGAGCTTGGGCAGGAAGCGCTCCTCGTACCACTCGCGCCCCTTGGCCCTCTCCCCGAGCACGCGGGTGAGGAACCCGGCGAGCAGCGGGATGCCGAGGAACACGAGGACGGAGACGACGATCGCCCAGAAGGAGAAGTCCGCCGAGGTCGTCGGCAGCCCCAGCCACGACGGCAGCGCCTGGAGGTAGAACCAGCCGAGCGCGCCGAACGCGACGACCTGGAACACCGAGTTGATCGCGACGAGCACGGCCGCGGCCTCCCGGTCGCCGCAGGCCAGATCGTTCCAGATGAGGACCATCGCGATGCACCGGGCGAGGCCGACGATGATGAGCCCCGTGCGGTACTCCGGCAGGTCGGCGAGGAAGATCCACGCGAGGACGAACATCAGCGCCGGGCCCACGACCCAGTTGAGCGCGAGGGACAGGAGCAGCAGGCGCTTGTCCCCGGTGACCCGGTGGGTCTCGTCATAGCGGACCTTCGCGAGCACCGGGTACATCATGACGAGCAGGCCGATGGCGATCGGGACGGACACCTGGCCGATCGCGACCGCATCGAGCGCCGCGCCGAGCCCGGGGACGAACCGGCCGAGCAGGAGGCCGGCGACCATCGCGAGCAGGATCCAGGCCGGCAGCCAGCGGTCGAGGAAGGACATCTCCCTCATCACCGGTACCGCCTCCGGCCGGGCATGGGTCGTGGTCATCGGCGTGCACTCCTCATATCGATATCCGTCGATGAAAGGGTACGCCCACTGATCGACGGGCGTCAATGTATAATGGGACGATGACTGCAGCGACCGTTCCCGAGGTGATCCCCGGCTCGCCGCGCCCGTCCTCGCCCCGGCAGACCATTCCGTCGAATGCCGGTGCCGCAGCCGAGGCGCCCTGCTGTTCGCTCACCGCCGCGCCGCTCGATGTCGAGCATGCCGAGCACATGGCGCTCAAGCTCAAGGCCCTCTCCGACCCGACGCGGCTGCGGCTGCTCTCCCACGTCGCCGCCCAGGGGTGCGAGGCGGTGTGCGCCTGCGATCTCACCGATGAGCTCGGCATCAGCCAGCCCACCGTGAGCCACCACCTCAAGAAGCTCGTCGACGCCGGCCTCCTCACCCGCGAGCAGCGCGGCCGCTGGGCCCACTACACCGTGATCCACGAGGCCTTCGACGACCTCAGCGGTTTCCTCGCCCTGCGCTGACCCTGCTCCCGGGCACCCGCCGGCGCATCTCCACATCAGGCGCGCGTCGCCTCGGGCGCGGGAGCGCCGGGGCTCACACGCCCGAGGCGTACCCGTCGCGCTGCGGGTCGGCGCCGCCGGCCAGCGTCCCCTCGAACCGGGTGAGTGCATGCACGCCGGCGAAGGCGTAGGACAGCGCTGAGCGCCGCACCTCGTAGCCCATGTCCTCCACCGCGGTCTGCACGCGCCGCGGGATCCGGTTGGAGATGTCGATCGCGTTCGAGGTGGCGACCACGCGCGGTGCCATGACCGCCTCCTGCGCGTTCATCCCGAAGTCGAGGATGTTCGAGATCCCCTGGGCCACCGCCGGGGTGATCCACGAAGCGCCCGGTGCGCCGATCGCCACCACCGGCTCATCGCCGGACATGACGACGACCGGGGCCATCGTCGTGTTGCGGCGCTTGCCCGGCTGGATCGAGTTCACGTGGCCCGGCCGCGGATCGAAGGTGCTCATGCCGCCGTTGAGCACGAAACCGGTGCCCGCCGGGATGTAGCCCGACGGGTTGCCGAGCGTGTGGGTGAGGGAGATCGTCAGCCCCGACTCGTCGGCCGCGCAGAGGTGCGTGGTGTGCCGGGATTCGTGGGTGGAGACCTGGGGCCGGGCGGCGTCGACGTCGGCCTTCTCCCCGGAGCGCACGGCCCGGGCCGCCGCGTCGAGGGAGTCGGCGGTGAGGAGGGCCGCGAAGTCCTCCGGTGAGGCATCGGCCTCGTTCCACAGCCGCTCCTTGTCCCGCAGCGAGGTCTTCATCGCCTCGGCGAGGATCCGGATGTGCTCGGGGCTGTTGTGCTCGAGTGCGGAGAGGTCGAACCGGTCCATGATGCCCAGCGTCTGGAGCAGCTGGACCCCGCCGGCTGGTGCCGGGGCGGCGGAGACGGTGAGGCCCCGGTAGCTCGCGGAGAGCGGTGCGGGCTCGTGGAGCTCGTAGTCGGCGAGGTCCGCGGCGGTGAGGAATCCGCCGTCGGCGGCCACCGAATCGGCGACCGAGACGGCGAGCTCACCGGTGTACAGCGCCTCCGCGCCGTGATCGCGGAGGTGGATGAGGGTGTCGGCGAGCTCCGGGTTGATGATCGTGTCGCCGACGCTCGGGAAGCTGCCGCCCTCGCCCAGATAGATGCGGCGGCCATCAGGCGTGATCGCGAGCTTCTCGCCCATGTTCATCCGCCCGTAGCGGCGCTCGTTCTGGGTGAGCACGGTGTACGTGTGGGGGCGGACGAGCCATCCCTCGCGGGCCAGCCGGATCGCCGCGGCGAAGAGATCGGCCCACGGCAGCGAGCCGAACCGTGCGTGGAGGCGGCCGAAGGCGCGCAGGGTGCCCGGCGTCATCACCGATTGGGCGCCGGTCTCGTTGACGAAGCCCGCCACCCGGTAGCCGAAGCCGTCCGTGGTGGGACCCAGCAGGTCGGCCTCCCACATGTCCGGGCGCACCCCGGCCGGACTCGTGCCGAGGCCGTCGATGATGTGGCGGGTGCCGTCCGGGGTGACGATCTGCATGTCGGCCATCCCGCCGATCCCGCACATGAGCGGGTCGACGACGCCCTGGACCATGGCCGCGGCGATCGCGGCGTCCACGGCGTTGCCGCCCGCGGCGAGCACCTCGACCCCGGCGTCGGTAGCCTCGGGCTGCGGGGTGGTGATCATCGAGCGGAAGCGGCGGGCGCGAGGTGTGGGGGTCAGCATGGGATCCACGCTAGCGGAGGAGAGCCGACCTGCTCAGTGGGGTCCGGTCGCCCTGATCCCACCCGGGCGGTGCGGCACGAGCACCGGCACCAGTCGGACCAGGAGCACCATGCCGAGGAGCTCGACGAGCGTCTGCGCGACGACCGCGAGCGGAGCGAGGGCGAGTTCCGCGGGCATGGCGAGGGCGAGCGGCAGGACGACGAGCGAGTTCCGGGTGGCGGTCGAGAAGACCACGGCGCGCGCACCGGGCACGTCGAGGCGGGCGCTGCGCGCGGCGACCAGCCCAACCCCCACTGCGAGGACGAGGAAGACCGCATAGAGGGGAACGACACGGAGCACCGCGGTGATCTGCCCGCCGACCGCCGCGATCTGCGAGCCGATGACGACGACGAGGGTCACCATCATCAGCGGCACCATGAGCGCCCCCGAGGCGTCGGTCGCCACCCGAGCCGCCCGGTGCCGCCGCGCCAGGGCCTGCACGGCGGCTGCCGCCCCGAGGGGCAGGACGATGAGGACGAGGAATGCCCGGCCGAACGGAGCGAGGTCGATCGCGGACGCCGCGGTGCCGCCGGTGAATGCGAGGAGATAGGCCGGCAGGAGGAGCATCTGCACGAGCATGAGCAGCGGGGCCGCGGCGAGGAGCCGGTCGCGCGCGCCTCCCGCGAGACCGGTGAACACGATGACGTAGTCGATGCACGGGGTGAGGAGGACGAGGAGGACGCCCGCCTCGAGTCCGGGGTCGCCGGTGACGACGCGGGAGAGCGCGAAGGCGATGATCGGGACGACGAGGAAGTTCGCCACGAGGACCGTGAGGAGGAAGCGGACATCGCGCAGCGCCCGGCCGACGGTGATGAGCGGGATGCCCACGAAGGTGGCGAAGAGGAGCAGGAAGAGCGCAGGCTCGATCGCGTGGGCGAGTGCGGGCGCCTGCGCCGGCAGACCGAGGCCGATCCCGGCCCCGACGGCGATCGCCACGAGATAGAGGGTGACCTGGTGGCAATCCCACCACTCCACGATTCTCTCCACGGGACCATCGTCCCAGACGACGCGCGGTGCACCGCAGACGCCGGGCGAGCACCGGCGGGCCCCGCGGGCGGGAGCACCCAGCACGACACCGCCGCAGTCGGCGATGACTGCGGCGGTGCCGGTCGTGTGCTCCGAGAGGTGCTGGGAACGGCCGCGGTGCTCAGCCGACGACGGTCTGGTGCTGCTCGGCCGGGGACAGGCTGCCCTGGAAGGTCTCGAGCTGGCCGGCGGTGGCCCGTGCATCGACTCCGGTGTTCGGGTCGAGGATGCGGAATGTGCCGTCGGCGGAGTCGTAGTCGGTGATGACCACGGCGTGGACGATGTGCGGGTTGACGCCCTGGGCGGCCCGGTAGTCGTAGACGTAGGGGAGCGCGTCCATGTAGCCGGTGATGATCGCGGACTTGCCGTCGCGCACCTCGTCGAGGGCGCCGGTGAAGTCGGTGTCGGCATTCGCCGGAACGCCCTGCGCGTCGAGGATGCTGACCATGTGGGCTTCCACGGTCGGTCCCGAGGCGAGTCCGGTCTGTCCGCGGGCGGTCTCGATCGCAGCGCGCGGCCCCTGATCGTAGCCCTGCGGCTGGTAGCCCTCGGCGAGCATCGCGATGACCGCGGAGGTGGGGCCGCAGTCGGCGTCCTGAGTGGGCTGGCCCTGGAACTGGTCGATCGCCACGTAGGACGGGCTCTGCGTGCCGGAGGCCTCTGCGGCGGCGACGGGTGCGGTGCCGAGACCGATCGCGTCGGCCCCGAACCCGAATCCGGTGACCGCGACAGCGCCGGCGGCACCGAGGACGCCGATCCGCTGGAGGAGGGGACGGGTGGAGGAGTGTGCAGTCTGTACCGTGCGCATGAGTCTCGAACCTTTCGTATGGATTCCGTTTCGCAGCGGGCCGCGAGCTGTGATCGCGACCACGCCTACAACGCTGTCACCGGCGGATTCGGCCGTCAAGCGGGCCTGCGATGCCGCCGGTGAACGCCAGGTGGACGGCATTTCGGAAATCGGTGCGTTGACGCTTCAACGATCGGGGCCGAGGCGCTCGCGCCTGCGCGTCGCCGCCCACAGCCTTCAATCAGTGTGCGACTCGATTTGAATACCTCTGTACTCGCTGGGAATGCACGCGACCGGGGCGCGGGAGGGGGAGGCCGGGGTCCATGACCCGGGGACCCACCGCGACCGGCTCGTCCCCTACCGCCGAGGTGCGAGTCGGGTCAGACTGGCAGGAGCATCACCGGTCGCAGTCGACGGCCGGCACCGAGGGGGCAGGAGGCGCACATGCGGATCGGGATCGTGGGAGCAGGGATCGGCGGGCTGTGCGCGGCGATCGGGCTGCAGCGCGCGGGAGCGCAGGTGACGGTGTTCGAGCAGGCTCCGGTGCTCCGCGCCGGCGGGTCGGGTCTGTCCGTGTTCGCCAATGGACTCCGCGCCCTCGACGTCATCGGTGCCGGGGACGCTTTCCGGCAGGCCACCTCGGCCGAGGTGCGGGAGCTGCGCGGAGGGCAGCGCCGGCCCGACGGCGCCTGGCTCGCGCGCATCCCCATCGAGGCCGTCGCGGAGCTCCGGGTCATCGACCGGGCGGTGCTCCACGATCTCCTCCTCGACCACCTCGCCCCCGGCACGGTGCGCTCGGGATGCCGCATTGTCCGGGGGATCCCGACGGGTCCGTGGTTGTGGACCCGGGCAGGGAGCCCGAGGCAGACGGCGCCCCGGCCCCCGGACAGGACGCCGAGGCCGGGCCGTCCGGGACATCGGACGAATCCTTCGACCTCGTCGTCGCCGCCGACGGGCTGCGGAGCACGGTCCGGCGCTCCTGGCCGGGCGACCCCGGCATCCGGTACGCCGGCTACTCCGCGTGGCGGGGCATCACCGACCGGCCGGTGGACCTGCACGGCGAGGCCGGGGAGACCTGGGGCATCAGGCAGCGCTTCGGCCTGGCACCCCTGTCCGACGGGCGCGTGTACTGGTTCGCGGTGGCGACGATGGCACAGGACGTGCGGATCGAGGACGAGATGGCGGCAGTCCGCGCGACGTTCGGGCACTGGCACGCACCCATCCCCGCGCTGCTCGAGGCGACGCCCGCGGACCGCGTCCACCGGTTGCCGATCAACGAGCTCGCCGGTCCGCTCCCGTCCTACGTCCGCGGCCGGACGGTGCTGCTCGGCGACGCCGCGCACGCCATGACACCGAACCTGGGACAGGGCGGGGGCCAGGCGATGGAGGACGCCGCCGTCCTCACCGTGGCGCTCGGCGGGCTCGCGCGGGATGACGCCCCAGATCCGGTGCAAGTGGGCTCCGCGCTCGCCCGCTACGACGCCCTGCGCCGACCGCGCTCCCAGCGCATCGCCCGGATGTCGCGCCTGGTGGGACAGATGGGGCACGTGCGGGGTGCTGCGGTGAGCCGGGTCCGAGACCAGGTGCTCCGCCTCACCCCGGAGCGCGCGCTCGTCCGGCAGATCCGACAGGTGCAGGGTTGGGAGCCGCCGGCGGGGTGAGGGCGGGCCGAGGGCCGCTCGGCGCCCCTCGGCCCACGCCCCTCAGGCCACGTGCGCGTCTGCCACTGCGAGCGCCTCGTCGAGCACCTCGAGACCGCGGATCACGTCCTCGTCCGGGGTGTTGAGCGGCGGCACGACGTGGATGCGGTTGAAGTTCGCGAACGCCAGCACACCGCCGGCCAGCAGTGCCTTCATGAGCTCCGCCATCGCCTTCGAGCTGCCGCCGTAGGGCGCCAGCGGCTCCCGGGTCGTCCGATCCTTGACGAGCTCGACCGCCCAGAAGCACCCGAGACCGCGCACATCACCCACGGACGGGTGGCGCTCGGCGATCTCCCGCAGGCGCGGGCCGATGACATCGGTTCCGAGCCGTGCGGCGTTCTCGACCATCCCCTCCTCGCGCATCGCGGTGATCGTCGCGACCGCCGCCGCGCAGGCGAGCGGGTGACCCGAGTAGGTCAGGCCGCCCGGATAGGTGCGATCGACGAAGGTCTCGTAGATCGGCCGGGAGATCGCCACCCCGCCCAGCGGCACGTACCCGGAGTTGACCCCCTTGGCGAAGGTGATGAGGTCCGGGGCGACGTCCCAGTGGTCGACGGCGAACCAGGCGCCGGTCCGCCCGAACCCGGCCATGACCTCATCGGCGATGTAGACGATCCCGTGCTTCCGGGTGAGCTCCCGGACGCCTGCGAGGTACCCCGGCGGCGGCGCATAGATCCCGGCCGTGCCGGGCACGGTCTCGAGGACCAGGGCGGCGATCCGGTCCGGTCCCTCGAGGAGGATCATGTCCTCGAGGTGGCGCAGCGCCCGCTCGGTCTCCTGCTCCTCGGTCTCCGATCCGAAGTAGCTCCGATACGGGTAGGCGGGCATGAAATGGACGACGCCTTCGGCCGAGTAGTCGTTGGGGAACCGGCGCGGATCACCGGTGACGTTGACCGCGAGCTGCGTCCCGCCGTGATAGCTGCGGTACGCCGAGAGCACCTTGTGACGGCCCGTGTGCAGCCGCGCCATGCGGATCGCGTGCTCGTTCGCATCCGCCCCGCCGTTGGTGAAGAACACGTGGTCGAGCCCGTCCGGTGTGAGCTCGGTGATGAGGCGCGCAGCCTCGGAGCGGGCATCGTTGACGTGCTGCGGGGCGATGGTGCAGAGCTTCCCCGCCTGCTCCTGGATCGCGGCCACGACGGCCGGGTGCTGATGGCCGATGTTCGTATTCACGAGCTGGGAGGAGAAGTCGAGGAGCTCGCGCCCCTCGCCGTCCCACACCCGGGAGCCCTCGGCCCGGAGCACCGTCATCGGGGAGAACGGTCCCTGGGCCTGCCAGGAGTGGAAGACGTGCGCCCGGTCGAGTTCATGGGCGCGCCGGCCGGCATCGATCTCGGCCTCGGTGATCGCGGCCTCGGATCGAGTGGTGGATTCGACGGTGGTGGTCATGGTGTGTCCTTCAGGTTCGGGTGCCGCTCAGGCGTTGGTCGGGAATCCGAGGTTGATGCCGCCGTGGCTGGGATCGAGCCAGCGCTTGGTGACGACCTTGCCGCGGGTGAAGAAGTGGACGCCCTCGGTGCCGTGGGCGTGGGTGTCGCCGAACAGCGAGTTCTTCCAGCCGCCGAACGAGTAGTACGCCATCGGCACCGGGATCGGGACGTTGACGCCGATCATCCCGACCTGGACCTCGTTCTCGAACCGCCGGGCGGCACCGCCGTCGTTCGTGAAGATCGCCGTGCCGTTCCCGTAGGGGTTCGCATTGATGAGTTCGAGCCCCTCGTCGTATCCGGCGACCCGCACGACGGAGAGCACCGGCCCGAAGATCTCGTCGGTGTAGATCGACATCTCCGGAGTGACTGCGTCGAACAGGGTCGGTGCGACGAAGAAGCCTTCGCCGTCGGCGTCGACCTCCGGCGAGCGGCCGTCGACGACGAGGGTCGCGCCGGCTTCCACCCCGGCGTCGATGTACCCGGTGACCTTGTCCCGGTGGGCGGCGGTGATGAGCGGACCGATGTCGGTATCACGGGTCCCGTCGCCGGTGCGCAGCGTGCGGGTGCGCTCCGCGATCTTCTCCACGAGCGCGTCAGCGATCGAGTCGACCGCGACGACCGCGGAGATCGCCATGCACCGTTCACCGGCCGCCCCGTAGCCGGCGTTGACCGCCGCGTCGGCTGCGAGGTCGAGGTCGGCATCGGGGAGGACGAGCATGTGGTTCTTCGCCCCGCCGAGCGCCTGCACCCGCTTTCCGGCTGCGGTCGCGGTCTCGTAGACGTACCGGGCGATCGGCGTGGAGCCGACGAACGACACCGAGGCGACCCGCTCGTCGGTGAGGAGCGTGTCGACGGCCTCCTTGTCGCCGTGGACGACGGTGAAGACGCCGTCCGGCAGGCCCGCCTCCTGCCACAGGGCGGCGATCCAGTTGGCGGCCGAGGGATCCTTCTCCGAGGGCTTGAGCACGACGGTGTTGCCGGCCGCGATCGCGATGGGGAAGAACCACATCGGCACCATCGCCGGGAAGTTGAACGGCGAGATGATCGCGGACACCCCGACCGGCTGGCGCAGCGAATGGACGTCGACCCCGGAGGACGCGTTCTCGGTGTGGCCGCCCTTGAGGAGGTGCGGCATGCCGCACGCGAACTCGACGACCTCCTGGCCGCGGCTGATCTCACCGAGCGCATCGGCGAGCACCTCTGCCTGCTGCTCGGCGACCGGTGCCCGCTGCCGGTGCGGGAACGCCGGCCGCACCGATCCGCATCTCCCACTCGAGAACCATCGATCCCGAAAGGACCGCAGACATGACCACCATCGATCTCACCGGCGACACCTTCGCCCGGACGATCGCCGACCAGGACATCGTGCTCGTCGACTTCTGGGCGAGCTGGTGCGGGCCGTGCCGGATGTTCGCCCCGGTGTTCGAGGCGGCCTCCGCCGAGCATTCCGACATCGTCTTCGCCAAGGTCGACACCGAGGCCGAGCAGGCGCTCGCCTCCGCCGCCCGGATCACCTCGATCCCCACCCTCATGGCGTTCCGCGAAGGCGTGCTCGTCTTCTCCCAGCCCGGTGCGCTGCCGGCTGCGGCGCTCGAAGAGCTCATTCAGAAGGTCAAGGATCTCGACATGGAGGAGATCCACCGGGCCGTCGCCGCACAGCAGGCCTGACACCCGTCTCCAGCGCAGGGGCCCCGACCGGGGCACCCTGCCGGGCAACCAGAAAGCGAGACCGACATGCGAACAGCCGATCCCGACACCCAGCGCAAGATCCTCAACCGCCTCAAGCGGGCGCGCGGGCAGCTCGACGCCGTGATCCGCGCCGTCGAGACCCAGGGCTCCTGCCGCGAGGTCGTCACCCAGCTCGCCGCGGTGTCCACGGCCGTCGACCGGGCCGGCTTCATGGTCGTGTCCTCGGCCATGCAGCACTGCCTCATCGACCCGGAGGGTGCCGCC
This sequence comes from Brevibacterium sp. CS2, assembly GCF_005280295.1. GTDB lineage: Bacteria > Actinomycetota > Actinomycetes > Actinomycetales > Brevibacteriaceae > Brevibacterium > Brevibacterium pityocampae. The sequence goes on from NZ_CP040020.1 coordinate 953,801, forward strand.
GAGGACGAGGACGGCCTCACCACCGACGAGCTCGAGAAGCTGTTCCTCTCACTGTCCTGACACCCACCGGCGCGGCCGTCCATCCGGATCGGCCGCCATCGACCGCGCCCGACGGGCAGCGGACCCCCGATCACCTGTGCACCACCGACGAAAGGACCACGATCATGTGCCGAGCAGTGACCTGCAAGAAGTGCGGAAAGACCACCTGGGCCGGCTGCGGCCAGCACGTCGACCAGGTGATGAAGGGCGTCCCGCGCGCCGATCGGTGCAGCGGGCACCCGAAGGGCGAGAAGGGAGCCGGGAAGCCGGGATTCCTCGCCCGGCTCCTCGGCCGCTGAGACGGACGGCACCCACCGAGCGGCCGCCCGACGGGACCGCTGCACCCGCCGCCCCCCGCAGTCCGGTCGCCCGGTAGGGTCGAGGGTTAAGCCGACCGCCTTCGGCACCCCAGGATTGGAGCCACCGTGGACAAACCCAGAGGACAGGACAGCTTCTCCCGGTCCTACCGATTCTTCGCCCGGATCGAGTACATCCTGCTCCACGTCTTCGGCCCCTCGACGGGCAACGGACGCAACGATCCGCGGGTGCGCAACCGCCGCGAGTACGAGCGCCGCCGCGAGCTCCACGAGCAGTGGCTCGCCTCGCAGGGCTCCAGCACCTGAGAACACGGTGGAGGGCCGCAGTCCTCCTATCGAGGATCAGGCCGCGCCGCCGCGATACCCTCGCTCCATGCCGCCCCGCTTCGTCACCGACGCGCACATCCGCGCCCATCTCACGCCCCGGCTCGCCATCGAGACCATGCTCGCCGCGCTCGCCGACCACGGCCGAGGCGCCCTCACGGCACCCGCCCGCGTCACCGCAGGACCGCTGGTCTTCACCGCCGGCGCCACGCCCACCCATCACGGCTACCGGTCCTATGCCGCCGCCGGCGGGCCGGCCGCAGAGCAGGTCGTCGTAGCCCACAGCGCGGAATCCGGCGCGGTCGAGGCGATCGCGGTGGGGAACCTCCTGGGCCCGCGCCGCACGGGCGCACTCGGAGGTGCGGCCGCCTCGCTGCTCGCTGGGCCGGGGCCGCACACCGTGGCGGTCATCGGCTCCGGCGTGCAGGCCCGCAACCAGCTGTGGGCATTCGGCGGCGTCCTCGACATCGCCGAGGTGCGCATCCACTCGCCCCGCGTGGCCCGCCGCGAGCGTCTGGCCGAGCACGCCCGCACGGTGCTCGGCCTGCCCGCCCGGGCGTACGCCGCGGCGGCGGAGGCGGTGGGCGCGGCGACCATCGTCGTCCTCGCCACGGACTCCGCGAGCCCGGTGATCGACGCCGCCGGGCTCGCCCCCGATGTCCTCGTCCACACGCTCGGGGTCGCGGCCGGCGGTCGCAGCGAGATCCCGCCCGAACTGCTCGCCGGAGCGTTCGTCACCGCCGATTCCCCGGCCCAGCACCTCAGCGAGGCCGACCCGCTGTTGCCACCCGGCGGGGCCGAGGCGATCGTGCCGCTCGGGCGGGTGGCCGCCGGACTCGTGCAGGCCCCGCTCACCGGTCGGCGGGTCTACCTGTCCCGCGGGCTCGCCGGGACCGAGGTGGCGCTGCTCGCCGCGATCGGTGCTGCGGCGGCTGCCGGCTGATCGATGGCGCAGCGACCGGCTCAATCCACCGGCTCAGCCCTCCGGCTCAACCCACCGGCTCAGTCCCCCGGTCCGTCGGCGGTGTACCCGCTGATGGTCTCGGTCCCGTCCGGCGCACGGTGGATCACCGGGCGCAGCCCGCGGCATCTGTTGAGCGGCTCCGGCGGGCCGTCGGTCGAGAAGCGGACGGAGCGCACCTGTCCGGGTGCGACGAAGATCGCCGAGGTGCCGATATTCACCTGCACCGGCGCACCGGGGCTCAGCTCATCGGCCAGGGACGCGTGGTGGACGCCCCACCACCGCTCATCGCCCTCGAGCAGCCGGCCGCTCAGTCGGCCGTCCTCGGCCGCCTCGGTGATGACGGCGTCCTGCCAGCGCTCGGGGTGCTGGCCGAGGAGCCGGGCCTGGATGAAGTGGATCTCGTGCCCCGGGGAGGTGCGGCGGCACTCCTCGGCGCCGGGCACGCGCGCCAGGGTGGTCCGGGGGTCGAGGCCGTGGTCCCGGGGGTCGAAGTCCGGGGTGCGGTGCTCAGTGGATTCGGTCATCATTCCTCACTCGGATCGGTCCGTGCTCTCCGTGAGGGCGATCGGCACGCAGCGCGCTCGACCGCCCGTTAGGGAGCGGTGCAATGGGCGACGCGGCTGCGGACTCGCGAGGCACCACCAGTCTGCCGCGTCGGCCGGAACACGTACCCGGAGCACGTCATCCGGGGTCACCCGGTGACACCTGCTGTCATGGAGGGTCACCGGGTGCCACGGCGGAGTGTGGGCGCGTGCCGATCCGAGCGGGCGGATCCGCCGGCACCAGGCCCCTGGGCCGCCGCAGGCCGACACATTGTGAGACGGATGTCTCAATCATTGACATCCGCGTAGAATCGCGGAAATCAGCCGACATTCCAGACGCACGACCCGAAGGAGCGACCGATGCCGGACGCCGCACTGCGAGACGACACCGCCCGACCCGGCGACCCGCGAGCTGCCGCGAAGGAGGCGCGCAGCGGCTACATCGCCGTCACCGTGTTCCCGCTCCTCATCATCGCCGGCGGCGTCGTCGGCTACTTCGCCGCCGACACCGTCTCCCAGGCGGCACCGGCGGTGAACACCCTGCTCGGCATCGTGATGTTCACCATGGGCCTCACGCTGCGGCCGGTCGACTTCGCGATGGTCGCCAAGCGCCCGCTGCCGGTGCTGCTCGGCGTCATCGCGCAGTTCGTCATCATGCCGCTCGTCGCGCTCCTCGTCGTCCTCCTCCTCCAGCTCCCGCCGGAGATCGCCGCCGGCGTCATCCTCGTCGGCTGCGCGCCCGGCGGCACCGCCTCGAACGTCGTGGCCTACCTGGCGCGCGGCGACGTCGCCCTGTCGGTGACGATGACCTCGGTGTCCACGCTCCTCGCGCCGCTGCTCACCCCGCTCCTCACCCTGTGGCTGGCCGGACAGTACATGCCCGTGGCCGCCGGCTCGATGGCGCTCACCATCGTCCAGATCGTCCTCGTCCCCGTGGTGCTCGGCGTCGTCGTCCGGCTGCTCCTGCCGAAGATCGTCGCCCGCCTGCTGCCGGTCCTGCCGTGGCTCTCCGTGCTCGCGATCGCCGTCATCGTCGCGATCGTCGTGTCCGGCAGCGCCGACCGGATCATCGAGGCCGGACTCCTCGTCCTCGCCGCCGTCATCCTCCACAACGTGTTCGGGATGGCGCTCGGGTACGGTGCGGCCGCCCTGTTCCGCCTCCCGCTGCCCTCGCGCCGCACCGTCGCGATCGAGGTCGGGATGCAGAACTCGGGCCTCGCCGCCGGCCTCGCCGCGCAGTACATGAACCCGCTCGCCGCCCTGCCCGGAGCGGTGTTCTCCGTGTGGCACAACGTGTCCGGCGCGCTCTTCGCGCTCATCTGCCAGAACATCGACCGCCGCCGGGCCCGCGCCGCCGGGTCCACGGCCCCCACGGCCGAGGCGCAGTGATCACCGGCGGGACCGGCCGCCGGTGATCACCGCACCCGTCCGGCGGCAGTGCTGCCGGTAGGCTCATGAGCATCATGCCGGACACCGAGACCCTCATCGCCGCGCTCGGCATCGAGCCGTGGCGGATCCCGATCGTCGTGTTCTCCGCGATCGCGATCTACGTCGCGTTCCTGCTCTTCGTCAAGCTGTTCGGGGCGCGCGTGCTCGCGGTGACCTCGAGCTTCGACGTCGTCGTGACGATCATGTTCGGGGCGGTCGCTGGCCGCGTCATCCTCGGGCACCCGCCGACGCTCGCCGCCGGCGTCATCGGCCTGTTCACCCTCATGGCCGCCGAGGCGGTGTTCGGCACCGTGCGCGAATGGCGGGGCCTGCGCCGGGCGCTCGAGACCCGCGCGGTCGTCGTCCTCGCCCACGGTCGCCTCATCGATCTTCACCTGCGCCGGGTCCACGTCACCGAGGCCGACATCATGGCCGCGCTGCGGCACCGCGGCATCGCGAGCCCGGACCTGGTGCAGTGCGTCATCCTCGAGCCCACCGGCTCGCTCTCGGTCATCCCCGCCGACACCCCGATCGACCCCCGCGTCCTCGACGGCGTCCGCGGCGCCGAGCACGTGACGGACCCGGGGTAAAGGACGGACGCACCGTGGCTTTGCGCCCACTGTGTTTCCGAGTTCGGAAAAGTTCGGCTCCGCCACGGTCCCACTGCTGTTTGAAAGTCGAAGGAGTCGCCACGAGAATGTGATGCATGTCCTCGATGTTCGGGTGGATCGCGACCGATCCTGAGCAGCGCCGGAGCATGATGGAGGCGGTCGACCAGTTCCGTGACAAATCCACCATCGATGACCTCGGTCTCGGTGCGATTCGTGACGCCTTCTCGGACACCCTTTTCCCGGGCACGTCGACGCTGCATACGCGGCTTCGATATTCGCTCTTCATTCCCTGGCTCCTGGAGCTCGCAAGAGAGCAGGACACGATCGAGCATATGCAGGCAGCCTTCAGAAGGAGTGAGAACCAGCTCATGCTTGCGCTCGAGCGGGGCGGGGAGTCAACAGGTGTGGTCGGGCGAATAGCACGCGAAAGTCTCAAACGCCCTGCTTCCACGGTGTATTGGGGCATGCTCGTACGATGGGGCATCTTCGAGCGGGGATTCTCGTACTCCGAGTACTTCACGCGCTGCCGACAGCAGAGGGAGATTCTTGCCACGACCCCGCGTGCCGATGATCCGGAGGTCACCATTCAACTTCCACCCACCGGACTCGACGTCCGCCTGCCGCCGGTTCCTGCGGACCTTCTCCGGACGACTGATTTCCGGCTTCGACCCGAGGACGAGCACTACCTCTCAGAATCGATCGCCCGGACCACAGCGGGCAGCCTGCTGTCCCACCTCGTCTACCACCGCCCGGAGTCGTGGACCTCCCCAGAGACTGCACCGGAGTCCTTCGCCGACCCGGCAGTCCGGGCGGGGCTCCCCGCTGAGCTCGACGCTCTCGTCTCCCGCGCACAGAACTATGCCGTCGCCGTTCACGGAGCGAACCTGCTCTACAATCTCGTGCTCGCCGAGAAGACGGGCCGGGAGGATGAAAAAGGCGATTCCTATGCCGATCATTACCGCGGCCGAATTGCCGAGTGGTTCGACGAGGTCGCTGCGCTCGGCACGCCGACAGCGGACGATCAGAAGCGGATTTGGACGATGGTGACAGCGCTCGGTCGGAACATCACCCCGCGAACCATCGGATTCCTCGAGTCCTGGTTCGAGCACGTGAACTCGGCTCGATCACATGATGAGCTCATCGACTCACCCCGGGCGCGGATCCTGATTGAAGACCGAGAACTGGAGAAGAAGGGCACACGGGCTCGCCTTTCACCCGGGAATGCACGGGCCCTTGACGGTTGGAGCGGAGCTTCAGGCATCGGACGGCACGAATACCGGTGGAGCTACGCCAAGGTGCATCTGCAGGACCTCTATGACGCAAGGGTGCGAGTCTGATGCTGGATCCGGACGCTCACGTCCTTCTCACCGATGCTCTGCGCCCCCCGCCGGGATTCGATGTCGACCACGCTGTAGCAACGACATATACGTTGAACCTGACGGCGATGCTCGTGGCTCCGATGACCTTCGCCCTCGCCGAAGTGGACGATGCGGCCGCAGCTGAAGGTGCGGATTCTTTCGACGCCGTGCGCGTCCTTGACGCGGTTGAGCGACATATCAGTCATACCACCGTGTTCGTGCAGAGCGGCGGTATCCATGTGCCGAGGAACTTCAGTCGCATCTACACTTTTCTCGAAGACAGCGTCCATGAGGTGGAGCCTCCGCGTGAGAAGGCGCTCTTCCATCCCAAGGTCTGGGCGGTGAGGTTCGTCGATGAAGAAGGGACTCATCTTCATAGGCTTGTCATCGCCAGCCGAAATCTCACCCTCGATTCGTCTTGGGATACAGTTCTCGTCCTCGAAGAGGACCCGGAAGGAACAATCGCTGCCGCGCCCGCGGCGGACTTCGTCGCAGCTCTGCCCGCCTTGTGTTTGAGTTCGTTGCCCGAGAAGCGCGCATCCGCTGTCAACGATCTTGCAGCCACGATGAGGTACGTGCGCTTCGCCGCGCCGCCACCGTACAGCGGCGGAGCATTGCTGCCCCTCGGGGTCGATGGTTGCGACACCTGGTCGTTTCCATCGGACAGCCTTCGTGTGTTCGCAATCAGTCCCTTTCTCACCGAAAGTCAGCTTGAGGAGGTGCGAGGCGGAGCATCGGAGGCCACTTTGCTGTCCCGAGCGGAATCCATGAATCTGCTCGGTCAGGAGCGTCTGAGTGCCTGGAACACCATGGTTCTTCATCAAGCCGTGGAACAGCCGGAATCCGAACCGGAGGCGCATGACGAGCCTGGCGACCCTTCCGGGGGGAGCATCGGCGTCGTCACGCGTCTTGACGGGATTCACGCCAAGACCGTGATCATCGATCGACCGGGTGGGCGGTCGCTCACCGTCACGGGTAGTGCCAATCTCACCACGGCGGCATGGGGAGGCAACGTCGAATTCGATGCGGCGCTCCATGGCCCGACACAGGATTGTGGAGTAGCCGCAGTTCTAGACGTCGACGGAGCAGTGATCGGGATGCGCTCGTTGATGCAGCCCTTCACCCCGCAGACGGCCGAAGGGGAGAATGACTCCGCTATCGAAGTGTCCTACTGCATTGAAGAGTTCCATCGTGAGCTCGCGCGGTTGCGACCGGCACTGCATGTGACTCTGCAGGACGACCAGGAACGGGCGCGGGCGGTTCTCAATGTTGATCTGCCTCGCTCCGACTTCGTCGATCACACGCGGATCTGGCTGGCATCGACACCGTCGGAGACGAGGCCGCTGCGGTCTGGTCGGCCATGGGAGATTGCGGTGCTCAACGTGACTCCTCTGCTCGCGGTGGAGACTACGGCCGGAGAAGGTGTCGCTCGCGTCACACGCCGGTGCGTGCTCAAGTGCCGATTGACTGGTGACGACGTTGATCGGCGCCGCGCCGCCTTAGCCGCGATCCTCTCAAGCCGGAAGAGTGTACTGCGCTACCTCGCGCTTCTATTGGGCATCGACGGAATCGCCGGGGGTCGTTCTGATGCCGCGCCGAGCACACTCGATGAAATGCATTCGGAGTCGATTCACCTGGGGGAGGACAGCGCTGCGCGATTGCCGCCCACAGTGCTGTTCGAACCGCTAGTACGAGCCGCCGGCAGCGACCCTGCACGTCTCGCTTCTGTCGCCCGGCAGATCGACGACCTTCGGAGAATGCCCCGGGCAGCGGAGATCATTCCGGCAGAATTCACCGAGATGTGGGATGTAGTCATGCAGGTGATCGGTCGGGGGCACCGGCCATGACTGAGACCCGCCCCGATCTCGAGGGAATCCGCTCCGGGCTCAAGCCGTTCCAGCGTGCAACGGTGGACCACGTCGTCGACCGACTGTGGTCCGCTGACGACCCCGTCGATCGGTTCCTCGTAGCGGACGAAGTCGGACTGGGTAAGACCATGATCGCCAAAGGTGTCGCTGCGCATGCGATCGACCGGCTTTGGGACGAACGGGAGCGTTCGGGTGATCCCATCACCATCGTCTACATCTGCTCTAACAGGCAGATCGCTCGGCAGAATCTGCGTCGACTCAAGGAGCTGACCCAGGGCGAGACCACGACGAACGCAGACAGGCTCACGATGCTGCCTCTGAGTCTTGCCGGTGCCCATCGAGATCGCCTTCAAGTGAATTCTTTCACTCCGGGAACTTCATTGAACTTCGGCCATGCGCCAGGGCGCGCATCCGAGCGCGCGCTCCTTCACTGGATGCTCAGCCATGTGCTCGGCCCCGATGAGATGCGCCGGCGGTCGTGGACGACCTACCTGGCGGGTCGGATGGCTGTCGAGAACTTCGCATGGACTCTTGCTCAACCGGACTTCAAACCCGAGCTGTCCCCCGGGTTGATCCGATCTTTCGACCACTATCTCATGACACAAGAGGGGCCAGAGGGGGGCGTGCTGCTCGACGAGCTTATCGAGCATCAACGTCGGTGGGCGCGGACGCCGAGGCGTTCGACGGAGTTCCAGTGGTCGAGGTATCCCTATATCGCGCACCTCCGAATGGCGATGGCGCATTCCGCGGTCGAGCTTCTCAACCCGGACCTCGTGATCCTCGACGAGTTTCAGCGGTTCAAGGACCTCTTCGCCGAGGATGGCGGTCGCACGACCGACCACGCTCGACGCCTGTCGCGCCGGGTGATCTCGACACGGGGAACGAAATCTCTCGTCCTCTCGGCAACCCCGTACAAGATGTACACGCTCCCCGATGATCCGGAGGGAGAAGACCATTACACCGACTTCACCGCCACGATCAGCTTCCTCTCAGGCTGGGAGAGGGCGACCGAGGTCGCACACGCACTGCGCGAGTTGCGGGAGGGAATCCTGCTCGGGACGTCGGAGGGGCACCTCCGTGCACAGAGGGCTCGCGATCGGGCGGAGTGCGGCCTGCGCCGGGTGATGTCCCGCACCGAAAGGTTGTCGGCGACGACTGCGGGTGACGGAATGCTTGTCGAGTCGAGCCTGGGAAACATGCGGCTGGACCAGTCGGATCTGCGAGGCTGGCAGGCAGTGGATGCGGTCTCCCGTGCAGTGGCAGGCCAGGATTCCTTCGAGTACTGGAGGGCGGCACCGTACACCCATAATCTGATGGAGAAGTCGTACAAGGTCCAGCAGAAGTTCCTCGCTGGGGCCGAGGCGAATCATCCTGATGTGGCATCGGTGCTATCGAAGCATCGCGGGGCACTTCTCGATTGGGAGCGGATCCGGTCGTTCAAGCCTGTCGACCCGAGCAATCCCAAGTTGCGGGTTCTCACCGAGAACTTGGTTGACCACCAGGCATGGCGGATGGCTTGGCTCTGCCCGGCTCTCCCGTATGTCGAACCCGCCGGGGTCTTCGCGAACGACCGTGCGCAGAGCTTCACCAAACGGCTCGTATTCTCTGCATGGAATGTAGTTCCGAAGACGGTCGCAGCACTCTTGAGCTATGACGCAGAGCGCCGAATGGTCGTCGACACCCGGTCACGGGACGGAAGCAAGCGCACATACGACAGCCCCCCGACTGCCCAGGCGCTGAGCTTTGGCTGGGATACGGATCGCAATATGCCCCGCAGTCTTCCCAACCTGACCGTTCTGTACCCTTCGCCCGTGCTCGCTCGGATCGGCGATCCGCTGGAGATCGCACGGACGTCGGGCAAGGAGCTGCCGCTCGGTCGAGAGTGGCTCCGGGGCCTCGTCGAAGATCGGGTCCGGAGGCTGCTCGACAAGTACGGGATGCAGCCGCAAGCCGGTGCGGACGGGCACCGCCGACGATGGTATGGAATTGCCCCGATGCTGCTCGACGATGCGGTCTCTCGTGAAGAGGGGTGGACCAACGCACTCCCCTCCACGATCTGGGGCGAGCGGGACAGCAACTCCCACCTTGCCGACCATGTCAGTTGGAGGCCGACCGATGTCGTCGAGGAACTCGGCCCTCCGCCCGAAGATCTCGTTAGGGTCCTCGGCCTCATGGCAGTGGCCGCGCCGGGCATCTGTGCACTGCGGGCGTTGACGCGCGGTGGATCAGCTGACCGCACGACCGATCTACGGGTGCGGGAAGCGGCAGTCGTCGCCGCACGAGGTGTGCGCTCCCTCTTCAATCGACAGGAGATCGTTCCACTCGTTCGCGCAGTAAGCGGTTCCGGTACCGACGACGTCGACTCTTACTGGAATCAGGTCCTCCGGTACTGCATGGATGGCAATCTTCAGGCGGTCCTCGATGAGTACTGCCACATGCTCACTGAGTCTGAATCACTGCGGACCGCTTCGGCACCCGAGCGAGCCGAGGAGTTGGCTGTTCGGATTGCCGGGACCGCCTCGATCCGGACCGTCAAGAACACCGTCCTCGACATCAGGCCCGGCAGAGGAGGTGTGACCCTGGAGCCCCGTTCAGTGAACTCCCATATCGCTGCTCGGTTCGGACGCGTGCAGTCAGACGACGCAGCGGCAGAACGCGAAGCGACGGTGCTCCAGGCGTTCAATTCGCCATTCTGGCCATTCGTCCTGGTCAGCACTTCGATCGGGCAAGAGGGACTCGATTTCCACACGTACAGTCATGCGGTGGTCCATTGGAATCTTCCCTCCAATCCTGTTGACCTAGAACAGCGAGAGGGCCGGGTTCACCGATACAAGGGTCATGCGGTGCGGAAGAACGTCGCGGCGGCGTACGGATCCGCCGCGGCAGCGAGGGGCACCTCGGATCCGTGGGAGGCGATCTTTCTGGCCGCGGAGGCAGACCGCCCAGACGATGACCCGATGATGTCACCCTACTGGGTGTTCGAGGGTGATACGAAGATCGAGCGCTATGTTCCAGCGATGCCGTTGAGCATGGAGAGCAGGAGATATGACGATCTCCGCCGGACGCTCGGCGCGTACCGCTTCGTCATGGGTCAGCCGCGGCAGGAAGACCTCATCCGCTACCTCGGGCCGAAAGCGTCCGAGCTGCGGATCGACCTGTCACCGCCGGCCCACAGTCCTCGGGCACCCTCGAATGGGGCCAAGGGGTCGAGCACGTGACTGGTCCGATGCTAGATGACTGAAAGCGCAAATGCGTAACGATGGCGACTACCGGAAAACTTATTAATGTAATGTATGTGTTTAGCCAATCTACCAATTCGCGCAAGATGTGAAAGGGCACCATGAGTTCGTTGCTTAGAATTACCGAATCAGGGGCAGTTAAATTGCATCAAACTTCGATGTCTGAGGCGAGGTTGCGCGAAGTGGGAGATCTGGAGCAGTGGCTCATTGAATCCCCAGAAATGATTGACCCCGGGTTGAAAATCGTCGCCAGCCAGTTCTCTCGATGGCAGTCCGAGTCAGCTTCTGCGAGTGAACGACCCGATTTGCTCGCGCTCTCCGATTCCGGAGAGTTGGTGGTTATTGAATTGAAGCGCGGATCGGACAGGCTGATCCATTTGCAGGCACTTACCTATGCAGCCATGAGTTCATCGTTTACTCGGGTCGACCTCGCGAGAGCGCATGCAAAATGGTTGTCGAACTCGTGTGGCGAGCCAGTATCTATAGAAGACTCTTTGAGTCAGCTTTCAGCTCATGTTGACGGTGAGTGGACCGATGAACTTTTGACTGTTCCGCGCATTATTTTGGTGGCCGAAGACTTTCCTGGCCAGGTGATCACAACTGTGCAATGGATGGCAACGGTTGCTCCGAATGTAGGGATCGAATGCCATGAGTATCACGTATTTGATGACGGTGAGGGTGACAAGTACGTCAGTTTCCAGCGCCTGTATCCAGTAGACGATCTATCGGATCGTACCTTGAAGCCTTCGATTGCAGCAGCCGAATCCGTGAGTCATGCTATTAGTGAGAATAAGCGCGGAGCGAAATCTGTGAGCATCATTCACGATGAGGGTTTGATACCCGTTGACTCACGAATCGATCTGAGCTTGGAATCAATGGTTTCACCTGAGATTGCCAAAGTCGTGGAGAATTGGCTGGACGAAGATTCATCGAGAAGAGACGTGAGGTGGCGTACCCATCGTTCCAGACCACTCGTCTGGGCGGAGCACGATGATCCGAACTTGGGATGGTCGCCAACTAAACTGCGCGATGAAATATTCCGACGTGCTGGAGCTCCGCAACGCGGGTTCTCTGCCGGTGATTCATGGAAGTTCGAGGGTAAGAGTTTGTATGAGATTGCAAACAGCTACCGCTAGGCTCGGTAAACTGGACGTTGATTCTGACCTCGGATAGTTCTTGCTGTGATGGAGTGCTTTCGGGCCAAACTTAAATGAGCAGCCCCAGGCGGAGCGCGTCGAGGATTGCGGAATGGATGTTGCGGCTGCTCACCGCGTCGCCGATCCGGAACAGGTCGTAGCCGACCGCACCGCTGCCGGAACCTTCCGAGCCGCCGCCGGAACCTTCTGCACCCCCCGCCCTTTCCGCGCCCACCGCGACCGGGATCCTCCGCGCCCGGGCGGCGAGCGGATCGCGCAGCGCCTGCTGGTCCGTCGCGCCGCCGTTGCGCGAGCCCGGCTTGAGGGCCTCGTAGAGCTCGGCATTGGGGATCGTGCCGTGGTCGACGACCACCGCATCGACGTCGAGCACGGTGTCGGTGTCGGAGTACTCGTTGCGCAGGGTGGCGCGCAGCCGGCCCTCGGCGCGGCTGACGTCCGCAAGCCGCTCGGCCAGGCGCACCTGGACCCCGCGGCGGCCGAACACCTCGAGGTAGGCCGGCGAGTTCATCGAGCCGACGTCGATCCCGATCATCCGCTCCGGCGAGGCGTAGACGACCTCGGCGCCGGCCTCGGCGAGCCGCTCCACCGCGTCGAGCGCGGGATTGAGCCCGTGGTCGTCGTACACGAGCACCCGGCCGCGGCGCGGGAGCTGATCGGTCATGACGTCCCAGACGTCGTGGACGAGCTTCGCCCCGGGAGCCACCGCGGAATCCGGCAGCCCGCCGGTCGCGACGACGACGGCGTCCGGGGCGAGCCCGGCGATCATCTCCTCGTCGGCGAACGCGGAGAACCGGAACTCGGCGCCGTGCTTGCGCGCCTGCTGGTAGCGCCAGTCGACGATCCCGATGAGGTCGCGCCGCCGCGGGGAGCGCGCGGCGATCCGCACCTGCCCGCCGTACTCGCCGCCGGCCTCGAGCACGGTCACCCGGTGGCCGCGGACCGAGCACACGCGGGCCGCCTCGAGCCCGGCCGGGCCCGCCCCCACGACGACGACGTGCCGGGGACGGGCCACCTCGCCGGCGGGCACCACCTGCGGCAGGGTGAGCTCGCGGCCGGTCGCGGGGTTGTGGATGCAGTGCGCGGCGCCGGACACGTAGATGCTGTCGAGGCACAGGTTCGCGCCCACGCACGGCCGGATGTCGTCCTCCTGACCGGCGGCGATCTTCTCCACGAGATGCGGGTCGGCGAGGTGCGCGCGCGTCATGCCCACGAGGTCCACGCAGCCGTCGGCCAGCGCATGCCGGGCGGTCGGGACGTCGGCGATCCGGGTGGCGTGCATGATCGGGATCGGGATCCGCTGCCGGATCCGCCGGCATACGTCGAGGAACGGGGCCGATGGCGTGCCCATCCCGGGGATCGTGTCGGCGAGCGAGCGGTCGGAGTCGAGCCGGCCCTTGATGAGGGAGAGGACGTCGATCCCGTGCTCGGCGTACACCTGCAGGATCTCCACCGCGTCGTCCTCGACGAGCCCGTCCGCGCGGCACTCGTCGACGCTCATCCGGATCCCGACGAGGAAGCCCGGCGGGACCGCGGCGCGCGCCGCGTCGATGACCCTGAGCGGGAACCGCAGCCGGTTCTCCAGGCTCCCGTTGTACTCGTCCTCGCGGTCGTTGAGCCAGGGGGAGACGAAGGCGTCCATGAGGTGTCCGTAGTGCTGGAGCTCGAGGCCGTCGAGGCCGGCCGCGGCCACCCGGCGGGCCGCCGCGGCGTAGTCGGCGACGATCCGCTCGATGTCCCAGTCCTCGGCCTCCTTGGCGAACGCGCGGTGCTGCGGCTCCCGGTAGCGGCTCGGCGCGACGACCGGCAGCCAGTCCCCGGCGTAGTTCGAGGTCCGCGCCCCGAGGTGGGTGACCTGGATCATCACCGCCGCCCCTGCCCCGTGGCAGTCGGCGGCGAGCTTGTCGAGCCAGGGCACCACCGCATCGGTGGACAGGTCGATGTTGCCGAACGCCGCCGGCGAATCCGCGGACACGCACGCCGAGCCGCCGATCATCGTCAGCCCCACCCCGCCGCGCGCCTTCTCCAGGTGGTAGACGCGGTAGCGGTCGGTCGGCATCCCGTTCTCGGTGTACGCCGGTTCGTGGGAGGTCGAGACGATGCGGTTGCGCAGCCGCAGCGATCCGAGATCGAAGGGTTCGAGCAGGATGTCCGGTGTCATGGGAGCTCCCGTGGACGCGAAGCGAGGTGTGATCGGTAATCGATTACCGATAGGATGAGTATAGTGATGTGCGTCACAGGGATGTCAAGGGTCCGGGGCGCACCGATGACGGAGCCGCACCGGCTGGGTCGGCACCGCGCCGGCCCGAGGTCGGCGGTGCCCCGGCAGGAGGAGTGAGGACCATGGAGCACAGCGGAGCGCGCACCGGACGGCCGGGGCCGGCGGCATGAGCGCGGACACCGGGCGCCGGCGGGTGGTGCGCAGCCCCTCGTTCCGGGAGCAGGCGCTCGACGAGATCCGCTCGGCGATCATCACCGGGGAGCTCGCCGAGCACACCGTGTACTCCGCCGCGGCGCTCGCCAAGCAGCTCGGCATGTCGCTGAGCCCCGTGCGCGAGGCGATGATGTCGCTCGTCGCCGAGGGCACCGTCGAGGCCGTGCCCAACCGCGGCTACCGGCTCGTGCCGGTGACCGAGGCGGACCTCGAGGAGATCATCCTCATCCGCTCCCTGCTCACCGTGCCCGCGGTGCGGCGCCTATGCGAGGCGGGCGAGCCGGAGTCGATCGAACGGCTGCGCGAGCTCGCCGGATCGGTGCTCGAGGCGGCGCGCAGTGAGGACTCCGCCGCCTTCCTCACCGCCGACCGACGCTTCTACGGCGAGGTGCTCCGCGCCGGGCTGGGACACCGGGCGGCGAGCATCGGCCTGCGCCTGCGCGATCAGAGCCGGGTCGCCGACCTCGGCCCCAAGTCCCCCGCTGTCGACCTCCGCAGCGCACAGGAGACGATCGAGCTCGTCGAGGCGATCGCCGCCGGCCGTGCGGACGAGGCGGAGCGGCTCGTCGTCGACAACCTCCACTACTTCAGGAAGACCGAGGCCGGGTGACCCGGTCCGGCCCGACGGCGGTCCACCGCCTGCCCTTCACCCCGCCCTTCGATGCGGCGGCGTTCGCCGGGTTCCTCCGCGCGCACCTCGTGGTCGGGGTCGATGCGTTCGCCGGTGGCACGTACTCCCGTTCGGTGGACGGCGCGCACGGGCCCGTCCCGCTCGAGATCGACCTGCCGGATCCGGGGGAGTCCGCGGTGACTGTGCGCCTCGGCGGGTCGGAGTCCGATCACCCGGCGGTGCTCGACCAGGTGCGGCAGTTCCTCGATCTCGACCAGGATCCGGCCGAGGTGAGCACCGCGCTCGGCGGCGACCCGATCGTCGGCCCGCTCGTGCGGGCGCGGCCGGGTGTGCGCGTGCCGGGGGCCTTCGACCCCTTCCAGACCGCGGTGTTCGCGATCCTCGGCCAGCAGGTGTCGCTCGCCGCGGCCCGCACTCTCGACGCCCGGTTCCACTCCCTGCTGTCCCCGGACGGTGTGCGGTTCCCCGACCCGCGGGCGGTCGCGGCACTCGATGCGGGGGAGCTCGCCGGCCTGCTGCGGGTGCCGGGCATGCGGGCGCGGGCGATCGTCGGCACCGCCGCGGTGTTCGCGGACGCCGGGGACCACCCGGTGGGGGCGGCAGAGCTCGCCGCAGCGGACGTCGAGGCGGTGGCGCGGCTGCGTGAGCGGCTGCTCGCGGTGTCCGGGGTCGGGCCGTGGACCGTGGACTACCTGCTGTTCCGGTGCACTGTCGACTCCGACGCCTGCGTCCCCGGGGACCTCGTGCTGCGGCAGGCGCTCGCCCGCCTCACCGGGGCCGAGGCGACCCTGTCCCCGCGCGCCGCGCAGGACCTCGCCGAGCCGTGGCGCCCGCACCGTGCGCGGGCGCTCATGCATCTGTGGACGTACGCCGCCTACGACGCCGGGTGAGAGCTCAGCGCTCGTCCTTGACGAGCGTCACCTCGGCCGGCTTGGGCCACGCATCGGCGGATTCGTAGGGGGTCCAGTCCTCGGGCTCCTCGGTGAGGTCGAGCCAGTCGGGGCCGACCTCGACCGCGGAGAGGTACCCGTCCTCGATGTGGAGCGTGACGAGCGCCGGCAGCCCGTCGGCATCGGTGAAGCGGCCCCGGGTGGGGTGGATGTGGGAGTGCGGGAGGATCCGCTGTCCCTCCTGCGGCACCTCGACCCGGTAGAAGTTGTGGTCGCCGTAGACGAAGAACCGGGCCCGTGCGAGCTGGTCGCGCAGCGAGCGCGCGTTCGCGGACTCGCCGACGACGAGCAGGTCGAGCACGGTGCGCTGGGAGGGCGTGAGCTCGACCTCGGTCTCCTCGTCCTCGGGGGCCTCGAAGCCGATGCCTTTGGTGTGGGCGTCGAGCCAGCGCTCGAGCATGATCGCACCTGCGGTCGCGGCGACGGTCAGGCCGGCGACCGTCACCCGCGGGTGCTTGATCCCGAGCTTCGCCAAGAAGTCGTCGGCCCACCAGTTCGCGGAGATCCGCGGGTCGAACAGGGCCGAGCACAGCACGCCGCCGCCCAGGGCGATGCCCGTATTGAGGTTGCGGGCGGCGTAGGCGTCGAGGTCCGTGGTCTCCTCCGCCGTGTTCGTCAGCCACAGGGTGGCACCGGAGAGTGCGCCGTAGGCCAGCCGGTAGGCGAACCGACCGGGGCCGGGGGCCACGTCGTCGGGGCGCATGAGCGAGAGCAGCCCGGTGAGTCCGAGGGCTGTGGCATCTGCTGCCGTGAGCGGCATGTCGACGGCACGCAGGTCGAAGGAATCGTCCTCGAGCTCGACGGAGCCGACCTCGCCCTCCGCGGATTCGGCGAGCACGTCGTCGAATGCGGCGTCGTCGAGGGTGTCGTCGGACGTGTTGTTGTCGACCGCGGTGTCGTCGCCGGCGAGGGCGTCGTCGAAGTCGGGGCCGTCGGTGGGGGTGTCATCGAACTCACTCATGACCCCATTGTGCCCAATCGCGCCGGCAGGCGCGTCCAGGCCGCCCACAGGAGGCGGGCGCGCGGCGAGCGGGTCGCCGCGGCCGCCCGCTCCCCTCAGCGGGCGGCGGCCGCCTCGGTCTGCCGGTACCCGGCGAGGAACTCCTCGAGCCGGTCGAGCGCCTCGGCGAGCACCTCGACGCTCGGCAGGGTGACGAGCCGGAAGTGGTCCGGCCGCCCCCAGTTGAATGCGGTGCCGTGGCTGACGAGGATCTTCTGCTCGCGGAGCAGGTCGAGGGCGAACTGCTCGTCGTCGACGATCCCGAACTTCTCCGTGTCGAGCTTGGCGAACAGGTACAGCGCGCCGCGTGCCGGTGAGCAGCTGACCCCGTCGATCGCGTTGAGGCGCTCGGCCGCGAGTGCCATCTGCGCGCCCAGGCGGCCCTCGGGCAGGATGAGGTCCTCGATCGACTGGTGGCCGCCGAGCGCGGCCTGGATCGCGTGCTGGGCCGGCACGTTCGCGCACATCCGCATGTTCGCGAGCAGCTTGATGCCCTCGAGGTAGCTCTCGGCCTTCCAGTTCGGACCGGTGATCGCGAGCCAGCCCGATCGGTAGCCGGCGATCCGGTACGCCTTCGACAGCCCGGAGAACGTCAGGCACAGCACGTCCTCGCCGGTGCGGGTGGCCATGTTCACCATCTCCGCGTCGCCGTAGGTGATCTTCTCGTAGATCTCGTCGGCGAACACGATGAGGTCGTGCTCCTGGGCGATCTCGACGATCCCGTCGAGCAGCTCGCGGGAGTAGACGGCGCCGGTGGGGTTGTTCGGATTGATGACGACGATCCCGCGGGTCTGCGGGGTGATCTTCGCGCGGATGTCGTCGAGGTCGGGGTTCCAGCCGTCGTGCTCGTCGCACCGGTAGTGGACGGGGGTGCCGCCCGACAGTGCCACCGAGGCGGTCCACAGCGGGTAGTCGGGGGTGGGGACGAGGATCTCGTCTCCGGGGTCGCACAGCGCCTGGAGCGAGAGCGTGATGAGCTCGCTCACCCCGTTGCCCAGGTAGACGTCGTCGGCATCGAGGTTCCGGATGCCCTTCGTCTCGTAGTACTGGACGACGGCGCGGCGGGCCGAGGGGATCCCCCGGGAGTCGCTGTAGCCCTGTGCTTCCGGGAGGTGCTTGATCATGTCGACGAGGATCGCATCGGGGGCCTCGAAGCCGAACGGGGCGGGGTTGCCGATGTTGAGCTTGAGGATCCGGTGGCCCTCCGCCTCCATCCGGTCGGCCTCCTCGAGCACGGGCCCGCGGATGTCGTAGAGGACGTTGGAGAGCTTGGCCGACTGCGTGAACATGGAGACCTTTCGTGGAGGCGGGGCGGACGGGCGGAGGCCTGCCGGCGCGAGGTGCGGCGGTGCTGGGTGCGGTGGTGCAGAGCGGGCCGGCAGCGCACCTCCGAGGCGTGGTGACGACATGGTCCACGATACGACCTCAGCCGCGCGGACACTGGGAAGCAAAAGGTTCCACCTGTCGGCCTTTGGCCCGCAGTCCCGGCCGCGGGCCGGGCTCCCGTCCCCGGCTGCGGGCCGGGCTCCCATCCCCGGCTGCGGATGCCGATGCGAGAGTCTCTGCGAACAGCAGCTGTTTCGGGGGCGTTCCGGGCCGTTTGAGCTGATATTCGGTTGCCCGGGTGAGAAACACTTGCATCCGGGGTCGGTGGGTGCGGCCCGAGGTCCGGGCCGGGCTGCCGTCCCGACTACGGACGGGCGCCGTCTGTGCCGACGAGCGTGGGTGCGGACTACGCTGGGAGGCGTGAATTCCCCCTCCGTCCTGCTCCTCGTCTTCGACCTCCTCGGCGTCTTCTTCTTCGCGATCTCCGGCAACCTGCTGGCCGCGCGCCGGAACTTCGACATCACCGGCGGTCTCATCCTCGGTCTCCTCGCCGGGCTGGGCGGCGGTGTGATCCGCGACGTCATCCTCGGCACCACCCCCACCTCGCTCCGGGAGCCGATCTACCTGCTCCCGCCGGTGCTCGCCGCTGTCGTCGTCTACCTGCTCGGACACCGCGCAGAACGCGCCCGCGTGCTGATCGTCGTGTTCGATGCCCTGGGGCTCGCGCTGTTCTCCGTCACCGGCTCGATCATCGCGATCGGCGGCGGGATGAACTTCCCGGCCGCCGTCATCCTCGGAGTGCTCACCGCGACCGGCGGGGGGCTCATGCGCGACGTCGTCGCCAACGAGGTGCCCGCCGTGTTCAACGGCTCCGACCTCTACGTGATCCCGGCCTTCGTCGGCGCGGTGCTCACCGCGCTCGTCCGCTTCAACGACATCTGGAACGTGTGGACGGGCAGCGTGATCGTGGTGCTCGTGTTCGCCTTCCGGATGCTCGCCTGGCGCCTCCAGTGGCGCGTGCCCCAGCCGATGCGCGGCTGGTCCTTCCGCGAGATCCACGCCCAGGCCCGGAAGCGCGGGTCCGCCTTCCGCCCGCTGTGGGTGCGCCGCAGCCCGGCGACCGCATCCGGCAGCCACGCCACGGGCCGGAGTGGGGGCCAGGGCGAGGCCCGGGACGCCGGGAGCAGCGACGCGGAGGAACAGGGGCGCGACGACCGCTCGCGCACCGGCGGCGCACCGCCTGCGGACCCGGGCGACGGCTCTGACGCGCCGCGGGCCGACGGGTAGGCTGGAAGGTATGACGCGCCCGCTGCATTCGCTCGCTCCCGAGGAGATCGTCGGGCTGTGCGCCGCGCAGTTCGGGGTGGACGTCGTGTTCGAGGAGTCCCTGCCCGGACTCGCCGCGATCAACGTGCTGCTGCGCGCGGAGCTCGGACAGCCCGATCGACCCGGAGGATCCGATCACCCCGAGCAGACCGATGCCGTCGAGCAGGCCGGTGATCCCGGGCAGCCGCCTGCACGGTTCGTGCTCAAGGCCGAGTACCCGTCACCGACGATGACGCCGGCCCATTTCGACTGGGTGTGCCGCACCCAGGAGCAGGCGCGTGCCGCCGGTCTCCCCATAGCGGCCCAGGTCCCGGCCCGCACCCCCTTCACCGACCCCTCGACCGGGGAGTCCTCCGGTGCGCTCGCCCTCGTCGACGTCGACGGCACTCCGGCGATGGTCCGGCTCCACGCTTTCCTGCCCGGGCAGGAGGCGGCCGCCGCCCGGTCCGAGTGGTATCCGGGACTCGCCGGGGCGCTCGCCGCCCGGATGACGAACGCGCTCGCCGACGCACCTGCCGAACCCGCACCCGTGGTCCACCCCTGGTCGTTCGTCGCGACCGGCGCGAACGTGCTCTCCCTCTGCGACCGCATCAACGCGCTCGAGGCCGCCGGGCAGGTCCCGCAGGAGTTCGGCACCCCGCTGTCGGCCGACCTCGCGCTCGTCCGCGCGCACGCCCAGGAGTTCGAGCAGTCGGTGCGGCCGGCGCTCACCGGGCTCCCGCACCAGGTCGTCCACCAGGACCTCAACGACTCCAACATCCTGCTGTCGGGCGGGCGGGTCTCCGGCGTCATCGACTTCAACGACTCCGCCACCGCGCCGCGGCTGGCCGAGCTCGCGATCGCCGCCGCCTCGGCGATGATCGGGCAGAGCGATCCGGCCGCGGCCCTCACCGCCGCCCACCGGGCGTACCAGGCCGAGGCGGCGGGCACCTCGGCGGCGCTCGACCCGGCGGAGTCCGCGCTCGTCGAGCACGCCGCTCTCACCCGGCTGGCGCTCATCGCATGTACCTGGACCGCCCGCGCCATCACCGCCCCGCCCGAGCACCCGCACGCGCGCACCGGACGCGCGAGGATGCGCAGCACCTGGCCGGTGCTGCGCGCGGTGCTCGGCTCGTGAGCCCCGTGCCCGCCGCCGGCCCCGGCAAGCGCCCGCCGCGCTGACACCGACCACCCGCACCCGGACCCCGCCCCCAGGAGGAATCCCATGATCCGCCAGCCGAACCGTCGCCGCGTCATCCAGGCCGCCGCCGTCACCGGTGGACTCGCCGGGGTGGGCCTCACCGCCGCCTGCTCCTCCGACGACTCCGGCGGGGAGAGCAGCCCAACCCTCACCGTCGCCGCCTCCGAGGTGCCCGTGGGCTCCGGACTCGTGCTCGACAACACCTACGCGGTGGTGCAGCCGACCGCCGGCGACTTCCGCGCCTACACCGCGATCTGCCCCCACCAGGGGTGCACGGTGCGCGAGATCACCGAGACGGAGATCATCTGTCCCTGCCACTCCTCGCGCTTCTCCACCGCCGACGGCACGGTGATGTCCGGGCCTACGGACGTGCCGCTCAAGGAGGCGCAGGTGACCGAGGCCGACGGCCAGCTCACCATCGGCCCGGCGAGCTGAGCCGGATCCGACAGCAGCGTCGGCGCCGCGGCCGAGCGGAGCGGGGTCAGCCGAGGCGCCGACGGAGGATGAGGGCCGTCGCGCCGAGCACGATGAGGGCCGCACCGACCCCGAGCGCTGTACCGGCCTCGGCCCCGGTCCGCGGCAGGGTGCCCCGGTCGCCGCCGGAGTCCTCACCACTTTCGGTGCCGTTCCCGCCCCTGGGCTCCGTGCGCGGGGGATCATCGGAGCGATCACCATCGGAACGGTCATCCCCGGGCTGGCCGGGATCGGTTCCCTCGTCGTCCTCATCGTCCTCGCGCCCGGGCTGCTCCTCGTCGGGCGCGTCGGACGGGCCGGCGGTCGGTGATGCCGTCGGGTCCGTGGTCGGTGATGCGGTCGGGTCCGTGGTCGGATCAGGGGTCGGCGCGGCGGTCTCCGGGTCGTCCGGGGCCGGCGAAGCGTCGCCCGTCGGTGCGACGGTAGGGTCGTCGTCGCTCGGCGTCGGGTCCTCCGAGGGCACCTCCTCGCCCGGCCGGGGATCCTCGTCGGGGTTCTGGTCCTCGGGGGCGCGCCCGTCGTCGGCGATCGGCCCGTCGGTCACGAGCTTGTCTTCGCCGCAGCGGTCGATGGAGAACTGATCGAGGACTTCGCCCACTCCGAGGTCCGTCGTCGGGTTCGATCCCTTCGCGCCGATGACCGAGGTGTACTCGAGCTCGCACCCGCGGATCGCGATCCTCTGGTACGTCGACACCTGACCGTGCCGGACCACCTGGGTCGCTCCGTTCTGCGTCCACGTGTTGTCGTCGATCGGCTGCTGCTGGTAGTGCTTCGGCCCCGCATTGGAGATCACGTACACCGGCCCGGAGGTGACGCCCGGCGTCTCCGTGGCGTCCTCGTCGACGTAGCCGCGGGCATAGGTGTGGTCGTGGCCTTGGAGGACGAGGTCGACATCGTGCTCCTGGAGCACCGGGCCGATCGCCGCACGCGCCTCGGGCTCGTCGCGCCCCACCGCCGAGGAGAAGATCGGCTGGTGCATGGTGACGACGGTCCAATCGTGGGGGTTGTCCGTCAGCACCTCGTCGAGCCAGGCCGCCTGCGCCTCGAGGTCCCGGTTGCCGTCGAGTCCGACGAAGCGGACGCCCTGGTAGTCGTAGTAGTAGGAGGTCTCGTCGGTGGCGCCGTTGTCCGGGAGCGCGAAATTCATCCGGAAGTAGCGCATGCGGGAGTCGCCGTAGGTCTCGTGATTGCCCGGGACCGGCATGACGAGCCGGTCCGCGGCGTTGGCCCCGAGGCCGGCGAACCAGTCATCCCACTCCATCTGGATCGGCGCCCAGTTGACCATGTCGCCGGCGTGGATTGACAGGCGGGCCTCGGGAACGGCCTCGAACCCGGCGTCGACGACCGGCGGCCAGGCGTCGCGCAGACCCTCCTGAGCGTCGCCGAAGTAGAGGAAGTCGAAGTCGGTCGCGCCGGCGGCGGCGGTGGTGAAGGAGTGCCAGTCCCCGGCCCCGCTGTCCGGGCCGGTCGCAGACTCCTCGTCGAGGTCGTCCCGCGCGACCCGGTACCGGTATGCGGTCGCGGGCTGCAGGCCGGTGAGCGCGGCGTGCCACGTGTGCTTGATGAGGTAGAAGCCGTCGCGTTCCGTGGGGATCGAATCGATGGTGCCGTCCGGGTGTTCGACCTCGATCGCGTAACCGGCTGCCGGCGGAGCGGAGAAGTTGACCGCGACCGAGGTGTCGGGGGCTGCGGTCGGGTTGATGACGAGTCGACGGACGTCGAGCTCGGCATCGGAGAAGACCTGCGCCTCGGGCGTCGTGCCGGTCGAACCGGTATCGGTGCTCCCGAGCGCTGCGGCGGGAAGAGGGGAGAGGACGAGGGCGGCGATCAGTATTGAGGCTCCGAGGCGCTGCATGGGACTCCCAGGTCGGATCGTGGCACGGGACGGCGATCCAGGACAGTCTTACCGGCCGGTATTGCTCGGGCGATGAGGCCATATGACGACGGGAGGAAGCGCCGGTGAACGCCCGGTGAGCCGCACGGCACCGGCGAGAGAGCAGAGCGCGACCGGTGGGGAGTGCGGTCACCCGCCGGAGCGGGCGCTCACCGTTCAGGCGAGCAGCATCGGGGCGAAGAGCACGCCGAGGACGAGCACGGCGACGATGCACTCGACGACGGTGGAGGCGATCTGCGCCCGCCGCCCGGCGGTCGGCAGCCACGGCAGCGCCGGGAAGGCGCGCGCGGCGAACCACACGGAGGCGATGAGGACGAGCGCGCCGAGAGTCCACAGGAGGAACGCCCAGAGCGGGAAGCCGAGCAGCAGCCGCACGATGGCGAAGGTCGTGACCACGGAGATGTAGCCCGTGATGATCCCGGTGCGCGAGGACCCGGCGAGGGTCTTCTCGGCCTTCTCGGAGAGACCCGCCCGGCCGGCCGGCGTCGATGACACGGTCACCGGGGCCGCGGAGTCGACGGAGGTCATCGACTCCGCGGGAGCGGCTCCGGTGGTCACTGCGGCCGCGAGCCTGCGCATGGTGAGGAACCGGGATGCGGACAGCCAGAGGAGGATCCCGAGGCCGACGATGAGGATGGCGGTGAGGACAGTGGTCATCGATCTGCTCCTTCGTTCGCAGGTGCGTCGTCCGCAGTGTCGGTGCCCTGAGTTGCGGAGCCGCCGAGGAGGGCGGCGGTGCCGCCGACGGCGAGTGCGGTGTTCGCCAGGGCCACGACCGCGTCACCGGAGTCGGTGAAGCCGACGAACGAGGCGTACCCGCCGGTCATGCCGGAGTGCGCGGTGAGGGTGCCCTCCCCGGACTCCAGGGGATTGGTGATCCAGGCCCAGCCGATCTCCTCCCCGGGCTCCTCGAACGGATGCCGGGGCTCCGTGGCCGCGGCCCCGGGTGCCGAGCCGTCACGCACCGCGGTGAGCCAGATCGCCATGTCGTGCGGGGTCGAGCGGATCCCGCCGGCCGGTGCCTCGGGTCCGAGGGTCCAGGCGCCCGAGCGCAGGCCGGCCGCAGTGTAGCCCGTGGGCGCACCGGTCGCCAGGCCGTCCTCGGTGATGGGGGCGTAGGTGTCGTCCATGCCCAGCGGTGCGGTGATCCGCTCGCGCAGCAGGTCGGCGTAGGCGGTGCCGGTGACCTCCTCGAGCGCCATGCCGAGGAGGGCCGTGCCGTAGTTCGAGTACAGCGGCTCCGGCTCGGCGTCGATCTCCACCGCGGAGAGCCCGTCGAGCAGTCCCTCCCGGGTCTCGACGTAGGGGTCGAGCCGGAGGAAGGTGAGAAGGAACGTCCGGGCGAAGCCTGCTGCACCCGACGGTGCGAGCCGCGGCAGCCCGGAGCGGTGGGAGGCGAGCTCGTCGAGGGTGACCTCCTGCGCATTGTCGGCGCGTTCGCCGAACACCGCGCCGAGCGTGGTCTCGGGGGTGACCTCGCGGCGCTCCACGGCGTCGGCGAAGAGCATGGAGGTGAAGGTCTTCGACACCGAGCCGATCTCGAACTCGGTGCGCTCATCGGCATCGAAGCCGGCGAACTCGGTGGAGCCGTCGGGATGGATCCGGGTGACGGCGAGGGCGTGGTGGCCGCGTCCGCCGTCGAGCGCGGTGCGGACCTCCTCGGCGAGCTCGGCATCACCGGTGGCGGCGTCTGCAGCGGGCAGAGAGCGGGGGAACGGGGTGAGGGCGGTGAGGACGAGGGCGAGTGCCGCCATCGCCGCGATGGCCGGGACGAGTGTGCGGGGGGACATGGGCGCTCCTAACCCTGGGTGGCGAGGATGATGGTGAGCAGCGGGATGATGCGCTCGACGGGGACCGTCCAGCGGCCGCGCCGCGGTGATTCGAGCCAGCCGGCCGCGGCGAGCTGGTTGACGTGGTGGTAGATCTGACCGGTCGTGCCGAAGTCGCCGGATTCGACGAGGTCTGCAACCGAGTGCGCGCCGTCGTACACGGCCTGGATGAGTGCGAGGCGGACCGGGCTGGCGAGCGCGGCGAGCGCGGCGGCCGAGTCCGCGAAGTCCGCCGCCTCGATATGCGCGGCCGTGCGGCCGTACTGCCAGTCGGCCCGCCTGCCGTCCTGTTTGCGGAGGTAGCCGGCGAACACGACACCGCCGAGGTCGCCGAGCGTGTCCTTGAGCCCGTTGAGGGCCCAGAAGGGATCGACGCCGCCGGCGGTCGGCTGCGCACCGGTGGAGCCGCGAGCCGAGCCCGAGGTGGGCTGCGCGCCGGCGGAGGTGTCACCGGGGAGCGGGTCGGCGAGGTCCGGCGCGCGGGCGGCGGTGCCGGGCTCGGTGCCGAGAGCTGCGACGAGCGAGGAGACCTGCTCCTCGAGGGCGGTGAGGCGAGCTGCGAGATCGTCGGCCGGGGGGTGGTTCCCGGCCGGGCCGTGCGCGTCAGCCGGCTGCCCGTCGCCCGGGGAAGGCGTCTGAGCGGGGTCGCGGTGATCGGTCATGTGTCCATAGTACGTAATTCCTGTAATTACGTAAATGGAGGATTCCTCGACGGGAGGATCAGGGGGAGTGCGCGCTCGAGCGGGGCAGGGCTGCGTCGGGGCCGAGGCGCGGCCGGCCCGGCCGTGCCGGCGCCGGGCCGGCGTGGGGCCGACCGATCCGGCATCGGGCTGACCGGCCCCTCGGCCTACGATGGATCCATGAGCGAGACGCCCCGCACCCCGTCCTCCGACCCGACCGATTCCGCGACCCCGGTACCCCCGGCCCCCGGCACAGCAGGACCTGCCGCGCCCCGGTCCGCCGGCACCTACGACGACTCCCCGGCCGCGGAGATGGAGCGCGCCCGGTTCGCGCAGATGAACTTCCACACCCGCAAGTGGGTGCGGCCGGAGGACCTCAACGCGAACGGCACGCTGTTCGGCGGCAGCCTGCTGCGCTGGATCGACGACGAGGCCGTCGTCTACGCGATGATCCAGCTCGGCAACCAGCGGATCGTCACTAAATACCTGTCCGAGATCAACTTCCGCGCCTCCGCCGTGCAGGGCGACATCATCGAGATCGGCCTGCAGGCCACGAGCTTCGGTCGCACCTCGCTCACCATGCGCTGCGAGGTCCGCAACATCATCACCGAGGAGCTCATCCTGTCGATCGAGAAGATCGTGTTCGTCGGCCTCGACGAGTCCGGAGAGCCGAAGGAGCACGGCTACACCGACATCACCTTCGAGCGCGACCGCTTCCCCGAGGAGCTGCGACACCGCCGGTCCTGAGCGGGCCGGCCCGCGCCTCGGCCGGAGCGCGGACATCCGGCTCTCGAGCGGTGAATGCGGGACCGACCAGTGATGGCCCGCCTGTCAGCCGGCGAGCACGGTGGCCGCACCGACGGCGAGCCCGAGCGCGAGGGCCGCGCAGGAGGACGCGCGCACAGACCGCAGCCGGGCGCGGAGGATGCCGCGCGGCGAGAACTCCTCCTCGACATCGATCCCGGCGGCGTGCTCGCGCGAGTCCGCACGCACGTCGAACACCATGCGCTGGGGTGCGGCGGCGTCGAACCGCACCGGGATCACCGACCCGCGGGCGAGCATCTCCGCGTCGAGCGGCTCGAGCAGCCAGGTCAGCCGGCTGCGCAGCGCGCACCCCGAGCGGCGTCGGGCGTCGAGCGCGATCCGGACCAGGCGCTGCGATCCCAGCCGTTCGACGTGGACGCGGCGGATCCGGGCGAGGCCGGCCGCGCCCGTGCGCAGCAGAGTCTCCGCTTCTGCTCGCGGCACGGCGATGTCGCACGCGGCCATGGTGCCGGCGTGGAGGAGCGATGCGGCGGCCGCGATGAGGACCACGGGCCAGGCGAGCGCGAGCACCCGGACGCCCGGCGACGCCTCGGCCAGGAAGCGGATCGGTCCGGAGAGTGCGACGAGGACGGCGCAGACGAGGATCCCGGCACCGAGCCCGAGGCAGAACCACAGCGCCGCGCGGCCGAGGGGCGCTTCGCGACGTCGAGGAGCGGGTGTCCCCGCAACAGGTCGGACGAGCTCGGGCACGGCCGCCACGCTAGACGCAGCAGACGAACCGGAGCCGGGCCGCGGACGAACGGCGCCCGGCCGCCGGATGAACGGCAGGAGCCGGGATCGCCCGTCCTCTACACTGGATCGGTGATGTCAGGCAGCAGCGATCCAGCGACCCCGGGCGATCCGGAGACCCCGACCGACCCCGTCGACCGCGAACCCGCCCTCGTCGACCGCGAACCCGTCGACGGCGACCCCGCACCGGGCCGGTTCGAGTCCGGTCCCGAGGGCACCGACTCCGTCGACCCCGTCCTCACCGGAGACCAGCTGCGGAGCATGGGACGCTGGATGTTCGCCCGCGGCCTCCTCGGGTTCGCGTTCGGCATGGCCACGGTGTTCTGGCCGCGCGACATCCTCGCGAACGCCACCCAGCTCACCCTCGGCGTGCAGACCGTCGACTGGGTGATCATCGCCTACCTCGCGCTCTCCGCGGTCCTCCTCGTCCTCGCGGCGCGCCGCGCCCCGCAGCCGGTGCGCACTGCGCTGCTCGGCCAGGCGGTCGTCGTCGTCCCCGCCGTCGTCTTCCTCCTCATCGCCGACACCCCGCCGCAGCTGCGCGCCGCCGTCTGCATCTGGGCGATCCTCCACGGCGCCCTCGAGCTGTGGATCCACCGGACCCTGCGCGCCGCGCCGATGGCCTCCGACCACCTCATCGCCGCCGCCTGCCACCTGCTGCTCGGAGTGATCCTCGCTTTCGGCTCGGACATGGGGGCATTGACGATCTTCGGCTTCGCCGGTGCGGCGGTCGTCATCGCCTCGGTACTGTATATGGTGGGCGGTTACTCCCGGGTCGCCCGCGCCCGCGCCTGACCGTCCGCCCCACGATCCGCGTCGCGACGATCCCGATTCCCGGCTTCCGCCCCGGCCCACCGACCGGCGCGGTGCCGGCCCGCACCTCGGCTGCGGCCGGGCGCCGCCCCGCCGACCAACACCACGTCGACCCCCACGCCACCAGCCACCACGTGAGAAGAGCCCCATGACCGTCATCACCTCCGGACTCGACACCTGGGATCCCGCGGCCCCGACCGCCGGGCCCCTCGGCGACCTCGCCGAGGCGATGCGCACCCTCGACGCCGACCTGTTCACCGCGATCGGACTCATCGCGCGCGCCCCGCGGCTGCTCGTCGCCACCGACTACGACGGCACCATCGCCCCGATCGTCGACCGGCCCACGCACGCCTACCCGCTGCCGATCTCCCTGGTGAGCATGCGCGCACTCGCCGCGCTGCCCGAGACCGAGGTGGCGGTGATCTCCGGTCGCTCGCTCCGCGACCTCGCCGCGATGTCCCGGCTCCCCCGCGAGGTCACTCTCGTCGGCTCCCACGGCTCGGAGACGGACATCGACGCCGTCGACGCGCTCTCCGCCGAGGAGCGCCGGGCCCTGGCCGGCCTGCAGCGCGCCGTCGCCGAGCTCAGCGCCGAACTCCCCGACCTCCACGTCGAGACCAAGCCCACCGGCTCCGCCGTGCACCTGCGGGGTCTGAGCGACGACTCCCGTGCTGTCGCCCAGGCCGCGCTCGGCCGCATCGCACGCGAGGCCGGGGTCAACCTCGTGCGCGGCAAGGAGGTCGCCGACCTCAGCGTCGTGACGACCTCGAAGGGCGACGCCCTGCGCGAGCTGCGCGCCCGCCTCGACTCCGGGGCCGTGCTCTACATCGGCGACGACATCTCCGACGAGCTCGCGCTCGCCACGCTCGGCGAGGGCGACCTCGGCATCAAGGTCGCACCCGGCGCGGCGGGCGAGGGCCCCGGGTCCGGTGCGCCGGACGCGGCGATCGGCGCGGGTGCAGCCGGCGGGCACCTCGGCACCGGGGAGGCGTCCGGTCGCCCGGACACCCACGCGCGGTTCACGATCCCCGACCCGGAGACCGTCGCGCTCATCCTGACGAGCATCTTCGAGCTCCGCCGTGCCTGGCTGTTCGGCAAGAACGCCGTCCCGATCGAGCGGCACACGATGCTCGCCAACGGCCAGTCGACCGCGCTCGTCGACCCGGCCGGCCGGATCTGCTGGATGCCGCACCCGCTGCCGCACTCGGCCTCGATGTTCTCCGAGATCCTCGGCTCCGACGCCGCAGGCTACTACTCGGTGGGACTCGCCTCTGGGGCCAAGCCGCTGACCCAGCGCTACCAGGAGCACTCCACCCTCGTCGAGACCCGCTGGGCCGGACTCACCGCGCGCGACTACCTCGCCCCGGTCCCCGAGGACAGCCAGGACACCGTGCTCGTGCGCGCGCTGACCGGGGACGCCGAGGCGGAGATCCGGTTCGCCCCGCGCCCGGACTTCGGCGCCTACCCGACCCGGCTCGAGCGCGTGGGCGACGGCGTCCGAGTCCTCGGCACCGCGGAGCCGATCATGCTCCACGCGCGCGGCGTCGAGTTCGAGATCGTGACCGAGAACGGCTCCGACACCGCGGTCGCCCGGGTGCGCCCGAGCGAGTTCGAAAAGCAGAAGGTCGTGCTCGTGCTCGTGTGCGGCGGGTACTTCGGCGACACCGACTACCTGCTCGACGGCGGCGAGGAGTTCGTGCGCCGCCGGGCGGCCGGCTACTGGCGCAACTGGGTGAACAGCCTCGATCTGCCGCAGCTCAAGCGCGAGGAGGTGACGCGCTCGGCGATCACGCTGCGCGCGCTGTGCCACGAGCCCACCGGCGGCGTGCTCGCCGCGGCCACGTCCTCCCTGCCGGAGGGGATCGGCGGCATCCGCAACTGGGACTACCGCTACTGCTGGCTGCGCGACGGCTCGATGACCGTGCGCACGCTCATCGACCTCGGCTCGACCGCGGAGGCCGAGGGCTTCCTCGGCTGGCTGTCCGGGATCCTCGCCGACGCCGCCGGCCCCGAGCAGCTCCACCCCCTCTACGCCGTCGACGGGTCCGCACTCACCACCGAGGCCGTCCTCGAGCACCTGCCCGGCTACGCGGGCTCCCGTCCGGTGCGCGTGGGCAACGCCGCCGAGCACCAGGTGCAGCTCGACGTGTTCGGCCCCGTCACCGAGCTTCTCCGCGACCTCACCTTCACCCTCGAGGACCTGTCGGAGGACAACTGGCGACTCACCTGCGAGATGGTCACCGCCGTCGAGCGGCGCTGGCACGAGGCCGACCACGGCATCTGGGAGGCCCGCCGGGAGCCCAAGCACAACGTCTACACCAAGGTCATGTGCTGGGTCACCGTCGACCGTGCGATCGCGATCGCCGAGCACTTCGGGCGGACCATGCCCGGGGCGTGGCGGCAGCTGCGTGAGACGATCGCCGACGACGTCATCACCCACGGCTGGAACGAACGCGTGGGCGCCTACACCGTGGCCTACGGCGAGGACGACCTCGACGCCGCCTGCCTCTTCATGGGCCTGTCCGGACTGCTCGCGCCGGACGACCCGCGGTTCGCCGCGACGGTCGATGCGATCGAGCGCGACCTGCGGGTGGGCCCGACGGTGTTCCGCTACCACTACGACGACGGGCTGCCCGGCCTCGAGGGCGGGTTCCACATCTGCACGACCTGGCTCATCGAGGCGTTCATCCTCGTCGGCCGGCTCGACGACGCGCGCGACCTGTTCCGGCGGCTCGACGACCTCATGGGCCCCACCGGGCTGTTCCCCGAGGAGTACGACCCGGCCTCCGAGACCCACCTGGGCAACCACCCGCAGGCGTACTCGCACCTCGGCTACATCCGGGTCGCACGGTTGCTCGACGACCTCACCGGCGTGCCCGACCCCGCGAGCGGCCACACCGACCTCGACGACGTGGAGGACACGGACCGGGCCTGAGCGGGCCCCGGGTGCCGAACCGCGGAGTATCCCGGACCGAGCGCGCAATTGCGCGCCCGCTTTCGGATACCCCGCAGTACGATCGGTGCCGAGGCATGAGCGCCCGGACCGGCACGGCAGCGGCGCTCGGACGGGCACACGGGCACGAAGGGAGGCGCGGTGGAACCGACATCGACCCCGGCGCTGCTGCGCACGCTGCGCGTCGCACTCCACCTGAGCTTCGCTACGCTGCTGGCGATCGGCGCGCTGCGCGTCCTCCTCACCCATCGGCCCGACCGGGCGGTCGTCGCCCTCGTCCTGAGCCTCACCCTCGTGCTCGCCGGCGTCTACCTCGCGGGCACGGTGTGGGAGCGGAACTTCGCGCAGGGCCGCACCCGCCGTGATCCCGGGCCGCTCGCGGTGCCGTGGCTGCTCCTCATCATCGCGCTGTGGACGGTCCTCACCCTGCACAGCGCCGACTTCTCCTGGGCGGCGTTCCCGCTCTTCTTCGTCGTCCTCGTCGTCCTCGGGCGGGCGACCGCGCTCGTGTGCATCGCCGGGCTCACCGCCGTCGTCGTGCTCGCCCAGATCCTCCACGCCCCGCCGTCCGGATTCAGTCCGGCGATGGCGATCGGGCCGGTCATCGGTGCGATCGTCGCCGTCGTCATCGGATTCGCCTACCGCGCGCTGTACCGCGACGCCCAGCGGCACCGGCGCACGGTGCGGGCGCTCGAGGCGGCGCGCGCGGAGCTCGCACTGCAGGAGCGGGCAGCCGGCCGGGCCGGGGAGCGGGAGCGGCTCTCCCGCGAGATCCACGACACGCTGGCGCAGGGACTGTCCTCGATCGTGCTCATGTCGCGGGCCGCGCACGAGGCGCTCGCCGGGGAGCAGAGGGACCTCGCCGCCGGCCGCCTGCAGGTCATCGAGGACACCGCGGCGCGGAACTTGGCGGAAGCCCGGCGCTTCGTGCGCGATCTCAGCGCTCCGGCGCTCGATGCGGACCTGCCCTCGGCGCTGCAGGCGCTGTGCGCCCAGACCGCCGAGCTCGCGCGCGCCGCCGGACGGGAGCTCGACTGCTGCTTCCGGGCCGAGGGCGTGTTCGACGGCGCGGCCCTGCCCGGGGCGCACCGCGCCGTGCTCCTGCGGGCGGCGCAATCGCTGCTCGCGAACGTCACCGCCCACGCCGGCGCCCGCACCGCGGTCGTCACCCTCGCGGCCTGGGACGACGCGGTGACCCTCGACGTCTACGACGACGGTGCGGGCTTCCGGGTGGATGCCGCGCAGGCGGGCAGTGCGGGAGATGCCGGCGGCGAGGGGGGTCCCGCGATGGCTGCCGGTGACCACGGCTACGGGCTGGTGAAGCTCCGTGCCCGCATCGCGGAGCTCGACGGCACGCTCGTCGTCGAGTCCGCACCCGGGGAGGGCACGGCGGTGAGCGTCCGCCTGCCGCTGCCGGACGCATCGCGGAGCGAGGGGCCCGCGCCGGCTGCCCTGCAGACTGAGCGCATCCAGCCGCAGGACCCGCGGATCGGCCAGCCGCGCACGGACGGGGAGGCGCGATGACCGGCACCCGTGTGCTGCTCGTCGACGATCACCCGGTGGTGCGCGCGGGACTGCGCGCGCTCCTCGACGCCGGCGGCGTGCAGGTGACCGCGGAGGCGGGGACCGGGGAGGAGGCGCTCGCGCTCCTCGCCGCGCCGGACCGGGCGTTCGACGTCGTCGTCATGGACCTGCAGATGGGCGCGGGGCTGACCGGGATCGAGGCGACCCGCCGGATCCGTGCCGAGGACGGCCCCCCGGTCCTCATCCTCACGACCTTCGACACCGAGGCCGACATCGTCGCCGCGCTCGACGCCGGGGCCACGGGGTACCTCCTCAAGGATGCGCCGCCGGATGCGGTGCGCCGAGCCGTGCGCGATGCCGCGGCCGGCCGGCCGGTGCTGTCCCCGAGCGTGTCCGCCCAGGTGAGGAAGCGGGCGGCGGCGCCGGCGACGGCACTGAGCCCACGCGAGATCGAGATCCTCCGGCTGCTCGCCACCGGCGCGACGAACCGCCGGCTCGCGCAGGCGCTGTTCATCTCCGAGGCCACGGTGAAGACCCACCTCGTGCACATCTATGCCAAGCTCGGGGTGGACAACCGCACCCAGGCGATCGACCGGGCCCGCAGCGCACGCATCATCTGAGCCACGCACCCTCCGGGTCACCCGCCTTCCGGGTCACGCGTCATCTGGGGCCGGGGCGCCTCGGCGGCGGGTCCTGGGCGCTACCCCTCGCCGAACCGCGCGGTATCCGAACTCAGCCGCGCAATTGCGCGACGGTCCCGGGATACTCCGCAGTCCGGCGGGGCGGGCGCGCCCCTCAGCCCGGTGCGTCGGTGCGGGGATCGTGCTCGGGGAGGAACACCTCGGTTCGGGCGCCGCCGGACGGGCCGTTGCTGAAGGCGATCCGCATCCCGAGCAGCCGGGCCTGGCCCTGCGCGATGACGAGGCCGAGCCCCATGCCGCCGCCCCCGGCGGACACGAAGCGGGTGGGCCCGGTGGCGATGATGTCCGGCGGATAGCCGGGCCCGTGGTCCTCGACGACGACGGCGTGCGGCGTCGTGGTGACGATGATCGGATCCGCCCCGTGCTTCGTCGCGTTGACGATGAGGTTGGACACGATCCGCTCGAAGCGGCGCTGATCGGTGACCACGGTGCGCCCCTCGGAGGCGTAGGCGACCTCGATCTCGTGCCCGGTGGTCACCCCCGAGGCGCCGAGCGTGGTGATGAGCGAGCGGACCGAGGAGTCGAGCGACATCGGAGCGAACTCCGGGTGCGCCCGGCCCGCGTCGAGCCGGGACACCTCGAGGAGATCCTCGACGAGCACCTGCAGGCGGGCCACCCGGTCGCGCACGAGCTCCGCCGGCCGCGACTGCTCCTCGAGGAGGTTCGCGGCGTTGACGAGCCCGGTGAGCGGGGTGCGCATCTCGTGCGCGAGGTCGGCGGTGAAGCGCTGCTCGGAGTCGAGCTTCTCCGCCAGTCGCTGGACGGCGGAGTCCGCCGCCGCGGCGAAGGCGGCCACCTCGTCCTCGCCGGTGTCGATGACGTCGGAGATCCGCGCCGAGGTGTCGCCGGCGGCGATCTTCCGGGCGGCCTGCGCGCCGAGCGTGAGGCGGCGGGAGATCTGCCCGGCGACGATCGACCCGATGCCGCCGATGACGATCGCCGAACCGAGCATCCCGAACAGGATCGCGCGGTCGATCGCGTTGAGGAGCTGCTGGGACTCCGCGGTCGAGGCGCGCACCGCGATGACCGCGGTGTGGGAGCCGACCTCGATCGGGGCGGCGGCCCAGATCACCTCGGTCCCGTCGGCGATGCCCCGGATCGTCACGCTCCGGCCGGCGAGCGCGGCCTCCCGGGCCTCGTCGGGCAGCTCGGGGTCGTCGACGCTCGTGTTGAGGGTGAGGACGCCGGTGTCGGAGTAGATCGAGATCGCGTCGGCGAGCTGGCTGCTGATGTTCTGACGCATCCGGTCGTCCTCCGCCGCCGCGGCGCTCTGCCGGACGATGACACCGCAGGCGAGCACGGCGATGATCACCGAGGACACGATGAGGATGACGATCTTCCACCGGAGTGACACGGGCGACTCCGGTCAGCCGGCGAACCGGTAGCCGAAACCGCGCACGGTCTCGATCATCCGGGCGCCGATCTTCTTGCGCAGCCGCTGGATGTGGACGTCGACGACGCGGGAGTCGCCCGCCCACTCGTAGCCCCACACCGTGTAGGCGATCTTCTCGCGCGAGTACACATGGCCCGGCTCCTCGGTGAGGAGCAGGAGCACGCGCAGCTCGGTGGGCGTGAGGTGGACCTCCTCGCCGTCGACCATGACGGTGAGCCGCCCGGTGTCGAGCACGAGCGAACCGAGCTGGGTGCGGTAGGGGCCGAGCTCCTCGCGCTCGGTGGGCCCGGACCGGCCCGACGGCTGCTGCTGGGCGGGGGCCTGGGCGGCGCCGGCGGTGGGCCGCTGGTGCGGGCGCGCCGGGTACCCGGCCGAGTGGCCCTCGGCGCTCCGGTGGGGCGACTGGGAGGGCGGCTCGGCCAGACCGGGGGACGGGCCGAGCACCTCGGGGATCCCGTCGGTGCCGACCGTGCCCGAGGCGCCGAGCCCGGCGGCGGGCGCGTCCGCCGCGGATCCGACCTCGTCGGGGGAGAAGCCCATGCGGCCGGTGCCGGCGGTGATGAACCGGCGCACCACCGCGCGGATGCGGGCGTTGAGCACCTGCATGTCGAAGGGCTTGGTGAGGTAGTCGTCGGCGCCGGCCTCGAGCGCCTGCACGATGTCGATCGGCTCCGAGCGGGCGGAGATGATGATGATCGGGGTGGTGGAGCGCTCGCGGATGGCACGGCAGATCGAGGCGCCGTTCATCGTCGGGAGCATGAGGTCGAGCAGCACGACGTCGGCACCGTGGGCGGCGACGAACTCGTAGCCGTCGCGGCCGTCCTCGAACGCGGACACGGTGTACCCGAACCGCTCGAGTGAGATCTGGGTGGTCTCGCGGATGACCTCGTCATCCTCGACCAGCACGATATGCATTCTTCTCCTCGCTCCTCATGCCCCGTCGTTCTGCGTGATCCGCTGCCCGGCTTCGAACCCGCCGTCGCGATGACGGTAGACCCGCACGGACCACCCGGACGGACAGCATTCGGGATCCCCCTCCCGGTACATCGACTCCTGGGCGACCAGGGTGCCGCCGCGACCCGGGGTGAGTGTCAGATCATGGCCTGAAACTATCAGGTTCACGCGGGGCCGGTCCTCGACCTGGGAGACGACGACGCCGGCGAA
Organism: Brevibacterium sp. CS2; assembly: GCF_005280295.1. Lineage (GTDB taxonomy): Bacteria > Actinomycetota > Actinomycetes > Actinomycetales > Brevibacteriaceae > Brevibacterium > Brevibacterium pityocampae. Next base: position 989,471 of record NZ_CP040020.1, read on the forward strand.
CACCCGGTCGTCGCTCGGGGTGGATACGAGCGCGATCTGGAACTTCTGCCCGTCGGCGACGAACGGCTCGGCGAGCTCGATGCACTCGGTGCAGACGAGGAGCACCTCGTCGACCTGCGAGGCGTCGGGCTGATTGCTGATCGTCGTGTCGGCGAGGATCGCCTCCCGGATCGAGGGGAGGTCGAAGGGCTGGTCCGCCGGGCCGGCCGGCGGCGGGCTCACGGTGCTCGAGGACCGGTCCTGCGGGTTCTCGATCCGCAGTCCGGGGTCCGGGCCGCAGCCGGCGAGGAGTGCCGCGAGCGCGAGACCGAGCGCCGGCAGCGCGAGCAGGCGCCGGGGTGCCGAGGTGCGGCGGGGTGCCGAAGTGTGGCGAGGTGCGGAGGTTTGGCGGGGTGCGCAGGTGCGGGCGGTCGTCGAGGTGGGACGGTTTCCCGAGGTTCGGCGGGATCCCGAGGTTCGGCGGGATCCCGAGGTGCGGGCAGGGCGACGTGCTGCCTGTCGGGGGGATCCGGGCTGCCTCGTCACCACCTCAGTGTGCCCCGCCTCGGGCGTCCTCTCAAGGCGCGGCAGGTGCGTGTCCGGAGCACGAGGCGCCTCCCCGCTGGACCGCGGGCTGCGCGGCGGACGTCCATGCGGACGGACACCTGCTGCCATGCGTACCCATGCGTACTGCGGAGTATCCGGATCCTGCCGCGCAATTGCGCGGCAGGATCCGGATACTCCGTGGTGGCGCCCGCCGCCGGGAGGCCGGGTGCGGGGCCGAGGCGTAGAATGGAGGCCATGACCTCACCTCGGAAGCCCACTACACCCGCCGGGCAGCCGGCCAAGGCCGTCACCTACCAGCACACGATGATCTTCGGCTTCATCGCGGCGATGGTCGTGTTCGTCTCCACGGTGATCTTCACGCAGGCCTGGAAGTCGCTCACCGCGCTCGGCCTCTCGGTGCTCTACACCGCCATCACCTTCGTCGTCGTGACCACTGTGGCCGCGCTGCTCAACTGGGTCACCCGCAACGACACCCAGCACGAGAACACGGAGTTCCCCGTCCTCAAGTGAGCTCCCCGTCCCCGTGCGGACGGCCGCATGCGGGCGACCTTGAGCGGGCGGCCTCGTGGGGGCGAACTCGTGCCGGCGAGCCCATGTGTGGCGTCCTCACGTGAAGCGCTGAGACTGCGATATCTCGCGGATTCCTTCTCAGGAACCGCGAGATATCGCATTCCGGGGGTCAGCGGAAGCGGAGCAGGCGCAGGCTGTTGAGCACGACGAACACCGAGCTGAACGCCATCGCGGCCCCGGCGATCATCGGGTTGAGCAGCCCGGCCGCGGCGATCGGGATCGCGGCGGTGTTGTAGGCGAAGGCCCAGAACAGGTTGCCCTTGATGATCCCGAGCGTGCGCCGGGACAGGCGGACGGCCTGCGGGATCTGCTGCGGATCGCTGGCCACGAGCGTGATGTCCGAGGCCGCGATCGCGGCATCCGTGCCGCTGCCCATCGCCAGCCCGAGGTCCGCGCGGGCGAGCGCTGCGGCGTCGTTGACCCCGTCGCCGACCATCGCCACGACCCGGCTCTCGTCCTGCAGCCGCTCGACGACCGCGACCTTGTCCGCCGGGCGGACGTCGGCGTGGACCCGGGTGATGCCGACCTCGCGGGCCACGGCGTGCGCGGCCCCGGCGTGGTCGCCGGTGAGGAGCACGGGCTCGAGCCCGAGCTCGCGGAGCTCGCCGATCGCGGCGGCGGCGCTCGGCTTGACGGTGTCGGCGACCTCGATGCGGCCGACGTACTCCCCGTCGATCGCCGCGGCGACGAGCGTCGCGGCGGCCCCCTCGGACTCGTCGGCGACACCGGGGATCCCGGCCTCGCGGAGCAGCCCGGGGCGCCCGATGAGCAGCGTCCGGCCGTCGACCACGGCGCGGATGCCGCCGCCGGGGATGTTCTCGAAGTCGGTGACGTCGAGACGCGCGGGCTCGGCGTCCCCGGCACTCGCCGACTCCGCCGCGCGGGCGATCGCCTGGGCGATCGGGTGCTCGCTGCGGGACTCGGCGGCGCCGACCCGGGCGAGCTGCTCGGGTGCGAGATCGTGTCCGACGACCTCCATGCGGCCCTCGGTCACGGTGCCGGTCTTGTCGAGCACGATGGTGTCGACCTTGCGGGTGCTCTCCATCACCTCGGGCCCGGAGACGAGGATGCCGAGCTGCGAGCCGCGGCCCGAGGACACCGCGAGGGCGGTCGGGGTGGCGAGTCCGAGCGCGCACGGGCAGGCGATGATGAGCACGGTGAGCGCGGCATGGAGCCCGGTGGTCCAGGTGCCGCCGAGCAGCCCCCAGCCGAGCAGCGTGAGCACGGCGATGACGATGACGGCCGGCACGAACACCGCCGACACCCGGTCGGCCAGGCGCTGCACCGGCGGTTTTCCGGTCTGCGCGCGGGTGACGAGATCGGCCATCGCGGCGAGCGTGGTCTCCGCACCGACGCGGGTGGCGCGGACCTCGAGCGAGCCGGAGGTGTTGACGGTCGCCCCGGTGACGGGATCGCCCTCGGCGACCTCGACCGGCACGCTCTCGCCGCTGAGCATCGACTCGTCGATCGCGGAGTGGCCGGCGACGACGACCCCGTCGGTGGCGATCTTCTCCCCGGGCCTGACCCGGAACACGTCGCCGGTCACGAGGTCCTCGACGGGCACCTCGACCGCGGTGCGGGCAGCGCCCTCGCCCCGGAGCACGGTCGCCGAACGGGCGCCCAGGCTCAGCAGCTCGCGCAGCGCGCGCGTCGCGGTGCCCTTCGCGCGCTCCTCGGTGATCCGGCCGATGAGGAGGAACACCGTGATCGCGACGGCCGCCTCGAACCAGATGTGGTAGTCGTGCGGCAGGTGGAGGACGTGGCCGCGGGACACGGCGAGGCCGAGGGTGAAGAGCGAGTACAGGCCGGCGACGGTGATGCCGACGCTGACCAGGGTGTCCATCGTCGTCGAACCGCCGCGGGCGGCCTTGAACGCCGCCTGGTGGAACGGCCAGGCGCCCCAGGTGATGACCGGCAGGCTGAGGACCAGCACCACCCACTGCCAGCCGGGGAAGTGCCAGCCCATCACCATCGAGATCGCGATCACGGGCACGCCGAGGATCGCCGAGCCGATGAGGCGGGGACGCAGCCGCTCCGTGCCGTAGTCGACGACCTCCGGGCCGGCGCCGCCGGTGAAAGGGGCGCGGACGGTCGCGGAGTAGCCGGCGCGGGACACCGTGTCGGTGATCTGCTCATCGCTGACGTCGCCGGTGACCTCGACATGGGCGGAGTTGAGCGGCAGGTTGACGCTCGCGCTCACGCCGTCGAGCCGGTTGAGTTTCTTCTCGATCCGGGCCGAGCACGAGGCGCACGTCATCCCGGTGATGTCGAGGTCGAGCTCGCGCACCCCCACCGGGGCCGAGGTGCCGGCGGGGGTGCCCGCCGGTCCTGCGGCTCCGCCCGGTCCCGAGGTGCGCGAGGCGCTGGGGGAGGTCATGTCACTTCACCTCGTAGCCGGCCTCGTCGACCGCGGCGGCGACGGCCGCATCATCGAGCGGCTGCTCGGAGGTGATGGTGACGGGGGAGCCACCGCCGGCCACGAGGTCGACCTCGACGGCGGAGACGCCGGGCAGCGCCCCGACCTCCTCCTTCACGGCAGCGACGCAGTGTCCGCAGGTCATGCCGGTGACGGTGATCGTGGTGGTGGTCATGTGGTGCTCCTTCAGTGGTGGATGGCGGTGATTGGCGGGTGGATCCGGTGAAGCCGGCGCAGCCCCTCAGCTCTTGATGAGGCGGGCGATCGCGGCGGTGGCCTCGGCGATCTTCGCCTCGGCCGACTCGGGCGATTCCTGCGCCGCGGTCACCACGCAGTGCTGCATGTGCTCGTCGAGCAGGCGGATCGACAGGGAGTGGAGAGCGGCGGTGGCGGCGGAGACCTGGGTGAGGATGTCGATGCAGTACTTGTCGTCCTCGATCATCCGGCCGATTCCGCGCACCTGCCCCTCGATGCGTCTGACCCGTGCGAGGTGGGCGGCCTTGTCCGCGGTGTAGCCGTGCGGCGGCTGCGGCTCCGGGCGGGTCTGCGGTGTGTCCATGTCTGGATGATATACCCCTAGGGGGTATGAATCAAGAGGGTGACGGGAGGGCCGGGCGGCAGGATGTGCGGATCAGCCGGGCGGGCGGTCGGCGGCCGGAGCCCGGGTGGCGTCCGGGTGGACCCCGGTCCGGCGAGGTGAGGCGCCCGGCCCGGGGAGGTGAGGGGAACCGGGTAGCCGCCGGCCCGGGGACGTGGCGGATCCACCACGCGCATCTGCCGATCCGGCGACCCGATGGGCCCGGCCCGGGCGCGGACTGCGGCACAATGTCCCCATGAGCGCCCGTGATCTGCCCGAACCGCCTGTGCCGCAGCCGAAGCCGGAGGACGGGTCGCGTGCGCAGGTCCCCGGCGCCGCGCCTGCGGGACCGGGAGGCGAGCCGCAGCGGGATCCCGAGCGACCGCGCCGCCGGTCCGCCCGGGCCGTGCACTGGCGCCGGCCCGATCGCCGTCGCCGCCGCGGCAGGGGGCCGCTGCGCTGGTTCCGGATCGGCGTGGCCGGACAGATCCTCCGCGCGATCACCGTGATGTTCCTCGGCATCGTGCTGCTCACCACGACGATCCTCTACATCCAGCTCTCGCAGAAGAACAACGAGCACTTCCAGAGCCTCCTGGCCTCCTCCGCGGACTCGCTCGCCGCCTCCCCGGCCGTCCACGAGGCGCTGTTCGCCGACTCCGCCTTCTACTCCCCCGATGAGCAGGCCCCCGGGGCCGGCCCCGGGTGGGTCGAGGGCACGCAGGGGCGCGAGGACTTCACCGACTACCTCACCGCGGTCAAGGCCGACTACGAGCTCGATCGGCTCGCGGTGTTCTCCGCCGATGCGCTGCGCGGGGCGGAGATCGGCTCCGGGACGAGCGACCCGGGGGAGACGATCCCCGCCACCGGCGGCCCGGCGACGGAGGAGGCCGCCGCGGAGGTCCTCGCCGCGATCGATCCCGACCCCGTGCTCTCCGGGCGCACCGTCCTCCAGTTCGTCGACGGCGAGGCCGGTGGCACCCTCTACGCCGTCGCCCCCGTCTACAGCACGCCCCCGGGGGAGGAACCGGCCGCGGACGCCGAGGTCGCCGCCGTCGTCGCCACCGGGCTCCACGCCGACTCCATCCGCGCCGATTTCGCCCCCCAGGGTCGCTGGATCATCGGCAGCGGTGCGCTGACGATCCTCATGGGCACGATCGCGGTGTGGCTCGCCTCCCGCGGACTCAAACGGGTGACCGGCGACTACGGGACCCAGGAGCTCGGCGAGATGCTCGACTTCTACTCCTCCGTCCTCCAGGCGGTGAGCGAAGGGCTGCTCCTCGTCGACCGCAACCACGGCATCGTCCTCCACAACACCGAGGCCGCCGAACTCGTCGGCCTGCCCGCGGACGGGACAGGGGACCCGGTGCGGATCGCCGACCTCGAGCTGCCCGGATCGCTGCGCGAGCTGCTCGTCAGCGGCCGCTGGGCGCGCGACGAGATCCACTACACCGATGACCACGTGCTTGTCGTGAACCAGCAGCCCACTGAGCAGTCCCCGGACACCTGGGTCACCACCATGCGCGACCACACCGAGCTCCAGGAGCTGTCCGGCGAGCTCGTGTCGGTGCGGTCCTTCTCCGAGTCCCTGCGCTCGCAGACCCACGAGTACGCCAACCGGCTCCACACCATGGTGTCGCTCATCGAGATCGGTCACAGCGACCAGGCGCTCGAGTTCGCCACCCGTGAGATCGACCAGATGGACCGGCCGGCGGACAACCTGCTCGGCGGCTTCGACCACCCTGTGCTCTCGGCCCTGCTGCTCACGAAACTCTCCCAGGCCAAGGAGGCCGGCATCGACCTCGAGGTCGACACGAGCGGCCTGACCGGCGGGCTGGCGGCCGAGGACCGCGACCTCGTCACCGTGATCGGCAACCTCCTCGACAACGCCTTCGACGCGGTGTCCCGGGCCGGCACAGCACCGGAGCGCCGCCGGGTGTACCTCACGATCTCCGGAGCCGAGGAGCGCGGCTACACCGTCGAGGTCGCCGACGACGGCCCCGGCATCCCCGAGGACTCCGTGGACCAGGTGTTCGAGCGCGGCTTCTCCACCAAGCACGACGGCGTCGAGCAGGATTCGGGCGCCGGCCGCACCGAGGACGGTGCCCGCGGGGTCGGGCTGTCGCTCGTCGTGCAGGCGGTGCGCCGCCTCGGCGGGGCGATCGACGTGCGCGGCGGGCCCGACTGCGAGGGCGACCCGCTGGGCGCGGCGTTCGAGGTGTGGCTGCCCGGCACACCGCCGATCCGCCAGTCCGGCGTCCCCACGGGCAGCCTGCCGATCGTCGCGATGCCGGAGGAACCGCGGGATGCCGCAGGAGGCGCCGCGGGGTCCGGGGTGTCGCGCGATGCCGCGCCGGCCTCCGCGCCCGGGCCCGCGACGGGGTCTTCCATCGGGCCCGCGACGACGCCCGAAGCCGGCTCGCGGCCCGGATCCGAGGGAATCCATTAGGCTGGAGACGAGTATGGGAGCGCAGCACAGGCAGACCGATGATCACGGTGTCGGAGTCCTCGTCGTCGAGGACGAGAGCGTCGCCGCGAAGGCGCACGCCCAGTACGTCGATCGGCTCGAGGGATTCCACGTCGCCGGGATCGCCCGCAACGCGACGCAGGCGCTCGCCGCGCTCAGCGGCCAGATCATCGGCATGGACCCGGCGCGGATCACCCTCGTCCTCCTCGACATGAACCTGCCCGACGGCCACGGGCTGCAGCTGCTCCGCGCGATCCGCGGCAAGCACATCCCCGTCGACGTCGTCGCGGTGACCGCCGCCCGCGACATGCAGGTCGTCCAGGAGGCGCTGTCGCTGGGTGTCGTGCAGTACATCATCAAGCCCTTCACCTTCCCGGTATTCAAGTCCAAGCTCGAGGCGTACCTGGGCTACCGGGCCACGCTCGCCGCCGACTGCGACGGGGCGGAGATGACGCAGACCGAGGTCGACGCCGCGCTCGCGGCCCTCGGCGCCGCGCCGGCGAAGACGGCCCCCAAAGGGGTGCCGGAAGCGGTGCAGGAGCAGATCACCGGGGTGCTCGCCGACGGGAGCGCGATGTCCGCAGCCGAGGTCGGGGACCGGATCGGGGTCTCGCGCGTCACCGCCCGCCGGTACCTCGAGGCGCTCACCGACGCCGGAGCGCTCGACCGCCGGCCGCGCTACGGCTCCGCCGGCAGGCCGGTGCTCGAGTACCGGATCCTCGATTGAGCAGCCGCCGCACCGGCCGGTGAGCGCCCGCCGCGCCAGGCGGCCGACCACCCCGGGCGACGGCTGTCAGCGCGCGGGGGCGAACAGCGAATCCGTGTAGGCGCTGCCGAACACCGCGTGCGGGTCGAGGCGCGCCCGCAGGGTCCGGAAGTCCTCGAAGCGCGGGTAGACCGCACCTCCTCGTTCAGCAGCTGCGCGAGGCGGCGGCGGGGCCGGGCGGCGGACACCCCGGCTGGCGGCGCCTGGCCGGGGGCCACCCGCACGTTCGTCTTGACGAGCGCTCGGTCGGTGTGCGGGAACCAGTAGAACTCGAGGTGATCGCACTGCGCGGAGCGGGCGACGAAGGTCGCGAGGAGATCGTCGAAGGGCTCGGACTGCTCGCGGGCGACGACGTCGAAGCGCGGGACGCACGCGAGCTCGATCTCGGTGATGACACCGAGCACGCCGAGACTGAGGCGGGCGAGGTCGAAGACGTCGGGGTCCGCGGCTCGGGAGAGTTCGCGGCGCGCGCCGTCGGCGGTGAGGAGCGTGAGGCCGGTGACCATCCCGGCGAACCCGGTGAAGCCGCGCCCGGTGCCGTGGGTCCCGGTGGAGATCGCGCCGACGAGCGACTGCGGGTCGACGTCGCCCTGGTTGGCCAGCGCGAGGCCGTGCGGGGCGAGCAGCGCGGGGATGTCGCGCAGCCGGGTGCCCGCCCGGAAGCGCACCCGCCGGGTGGCGGCATCGACGGCGACGATCCCGCTCAGCGCGTCGAGGGAGATCATGGTCCCGGTCCCGAGTGCGACGGGGGTGAAGGAGTGCCCGGCGCCGATGACGCGGATCCGCTCCCCGCTCCCGTTCGCCGCGGCGACGACCGCGACGACCGCGACGAGCTCGGATTCGTCGGCGGGAGCATGGAACGCCGCGGGGTGGGCATGCGCGGTGCCCGACCAGGTGCTCACGCGGCGGGCGCGTCCGGTCCCGCCCGTCGGCGCACCTGTCAGTGCGCCCATCCGGAACCTCGATACGTCGACCATGAGTCGATGATCTGACCGCCGGCGACGATGTGGAATCCGGTGAGGTGCTCCGCGAGCTCCCCGGCCTTGGCGTGCCGGAGGAAGACGTGGGCGCCGAGCGGTAGCGTGTCCGCGCCCGGACCGTGGAGCGGGGTCTGCACCTCGCCGGGGCCCTCGGTGGAGCTGTAGGCGAGGCCCTCCGGCCAGGCGATCGTCGGCCGCCGGTCGTCCCCGGGCGGGCCCGAGGCGATCCAGCCCCCGCCGGCGACCGTCACCCAGCCGGGGGCCGGCCTGCGGACCACGGGGAGGGCGAAGAACGCCGCCGGCTCGTGACGGAAGCCGCGGTAGGTGTCGTAGAGGCCGGGGGAGAACAGGCCGGAGCCCGCGGTGAGCTCGGTGAGCGTGCCCTCGGCCGCGCTCGTCTCGAGCGAACCGGTGCGGCCGCCGTTGACGAACTCGAGCTCGGCGACCTCGCGGAGCGCGGCGACGACCCGGGTGCGGCGCTCGCGCAGCTCCGCGACGGACATCCGGCGCACGGTGCGCACGGCGAGCGCATGCGCACCGCGCCCGGCATCGCCGAGACCGGCGATCTGCCCCTCGTACGACATCACGCCGACGAGCCGGAGTCGCCGGTCGGCCACGATCCGCCCGGCGAGGGCGAGCGCCTCGGCGACCTCCCGCACCGGGCTTCGGCGGACGCCCAAGTGCACCCGACCGCGGGTGAATCGGTGCGCCGGACGGAGCGAGGCATCGAGGTCGAGGCACAGGCGCAGCGGCTGCGCGGCGGTCGAACCGGCGGGGCCGTGAGTGGGGGCGAGCGCTGCGAGCAGGACATCGATGCCCTCGTCCGAGTCGACCATGAGCGTGATGTGGGCGAGCGCCTCGGCGTCGGCCGCCAGCGCGCGGAGACCCTCCCGGTGGACGGTCGGATACGCGACGACGATGTCGCGGAAGCCGAGCCGGTGGAGATCGAGCGCCTCGGGCAGTGAGAAGGCGAGGATCCCGCCGTAGCCGGGGGCGGAGAGGACCCGTTCGAGGGCGTGGGGTGCGCGGAGGGATTTCGAGGCGACCCGGATCGGGAGCCCGGCGGCACGGGCGCGGAGCGCGGCGATGTTGCGATCGAAGGCATCGCGATCGATGACGCCGAACGGCCCGTCGAGATCGCCGACGGCCCTGCGCAGCTCTGCACTCACCATGGCGCCGGCCTAATCGACGGCGACCCGATTTGTTACTCATGCGTAGGGTCGGGTGATCCCGGGGGCGCGTCTGGGATCATGGGGGGATGACTGCGAAGCGCACAGCCGACACCGGCACCTCTCCTGCCGCTACCACTCCTGCCGCCTCCTCCGCGGACCACGGGTCCGCTGCCGCCTCCTCCGCGGCCTCTCCTGCAACCGCCTCGGCCGAGCACCCGGTCGCCCTGCCCGAGCGGCTGCGGGAGTTCCTCGCCGGGGATCCGCTCGCCGATGTCTCCGGCTCCGGCGCCCCGGTCGAGGTCAGGGCACCCTTCTCCGGGGAGCTGCTCGGCACCTTCGCCGGGTGCACGGCGGACGATGTCGCCGTGCGCGCCCGCGCCGCCCGGATCGCCGGCAGGGCCTGGGCGGACCGCCCGGTGCGGGAGCGCGCCGCCGTCGTGCTGCGCCTCCACACCCTCATCCGCTCCCACGAGGAGCTCGTCCTCGACGTCATCCAGGCGGAGAACGGCAAGGCGCGGCTGCACGCCTACGACGAGGTGCTCGACGCCTACAACGTGTGCCGCTACACCGGGGTGACCGCCCCGCGGGTGCTCCGGGCGCGCTCCCGGCGCGGCGCGATCCCGGGGCTGACGACCACGCGCATCGACCGGTCCGCGCTCGGTGTCGTCGGCTTCATCAGCCCCTGGAACTATCCGCTGTCGCTCGGTGCCACGGATCTTCTCGCCGCCCTCGTCGCCGGCAACGCCGTGGTCCACAAGCCCGACTCCGCGACCCCGCTGTCGAGCGTGCTCGTGCGGCGGCTCGCGATCCGGGCAGGACTCCCGGCCGACGTCTGGCAGCTCGTGCCCGGCGAGGTCGCCGAGGTCGGGGAGAGTCTGCTCGACCACGTCGACGGGCTGTCCTTCACCGGGTCCACCCGCGCGGGGCGCGGCATCGCGGCCGAGGCGGCGGCCCGGCTGCTGCCCACCGTCCTCGAGCTCGGCGGCAAGAACCCGATGATCGTGTGTGCGGACGCGGATCTCGACGCCGCGGTCGTCGGCGCGGTGCGCGGGAGCTTCAGCTCGAGCGGCCAGCTGTGCCTGTCGATGGAGCGGATCTACGTCGTGCGGCCGCTCTACGAGGAGTTCTGCACGCGCTTCGCGGCCGCGACCCGGGCTCTCACCCTGGGGGCGGCCTTCGATCACTCGGCCGAGGTCGGCACCCTGAGTTCGGCCGCGCAGCTCGATCGGGTGCAGGAGCACATCGACGATGCCGTGGCCGCCGGCGCCCGAGTGCTCGCGGGCGGCCGGGTGCGGCCCGACCTCGGCCCGTTCTTCTTCGAGCCCACGGTGCTCGTCGATGTGCCGGAGTCCGCACGGCTGTGCCGGGAGGAGACCTTCGGTCCGGTGGTGGCGGTGTCCGCGGTCGACAGTGAGGACGAGGCGGTGCTCGCGGCCAACGACACCCCCTACGGTCTCAACGCGAGCGTGTTCGCCGGCTCCCGGCGGCACGGGATGGCCGTCGCGCGGCGCCTCGAGACCGGGATGGTCAACGTCGACGAGGCGTTCGCCGCGGCCTGGGGGTCGATCGACGCTCCCTCGGGCGGGTGGAAGGACTCCGGGCTCGGGCACCGTCACGGGCCGGAGGGCCTGCTCCAGTTCACCCGCACCCGGACGATCGCCCACCAGGCTCTCGTGCCGCTCGCACCCGGCGGACGCCTCTCCCCGGCTCGCTTCCAGCAGGTGATGACCGGCGCCCTCGACGTCATGCGCGCCCTGCGGATGGGCTGATTCCGCGGGGATCCCGGGATGTCGCAGCTCCTGTGCACGGTCGCCCGGACTGCTCCGGAACCGTCGTCAGGGTCAGCCCGCGCTGCGTTCCTGCCAGGCGCGCCCCTTCGCGCGGGCGAGGTCTGCGGCCAGACCGGTGTACGTCGCCGGGGTGAGCGCTGCGAGCCGCTCCGTCTCCGGCTCCGGCAGGCCGAGCCCGCGCACGAACTCCACGAGCTCCTCGCGTCCCACCCGATGGCCGCGCGTGAGCTCCTTGAGCTTCTCGTAGGGGTTGTCCATGCCGGGCACGCCCTGCAGGTAGGCCGCGCGCATGACCGACTGGATCGCCTCGGCGAGGACCTCCCAGTTCGCGTCGAGGTCGGCGTCGAGCGCCGCGGTGTTGATCGCGAGCTTGTCGAGGCCCTTGACGAGGTTGTTGAGCGCCAGCAGCGAGTGGCCGAGCGCCACGCCGATGTTGCGCTGGGAGGTCGAGTCGGTGAGGTCGCGCTGCAGGCGGCTCGTCACCAGCGTCGAGGCCAGGGAGTCGAGGAGCGCGCACGACAGCTCGAGGTTCGCCTCGGCGTTCTCGAAGCGGATCGGGTTGACCTTGTGCGGCATCGTCGACGAGCCGGTCGCGCCCTCGACCGGGATCTGCGTGAAGTAGTTCATCGAGATGTAGGTCCACATGTCGGTGGCGAGGTTGTGGGCGATCCGGTTGAACCGCGCGACGTCGGCGTAGAGCTCCGCCTGCCAGTCGTGGGACTCGATCTGCGTGGTGAGCGGGTTGAAGGTGAGGCCGAGCCCCTCGACGAACGTCTGCGCGATCCGCGGCCAATCGGCGTCGGGGACGGTGACGGCGTGGGCGGCATAGGTGCCGGTCGCCCCGTTGATCTTGCCGAGGTACTCCGTCGCCGCGATCCGGTCGTACTGGCGGTGGAGCCGGTGGACGACCACTGCGACCTCCTTGCCCATGGTCGTCGGCGTCGCGGGCTGTCCGTGGGTGTGGGAGAGCATGGGGACGTCGGCGAGCTCGAGCGCCATCGCCGCGAGCGCGTCGATGAGGGCGGCCGCGCGGGGCAGCCACACGGTCTCCACCGCATCCTTGATGCCCACGGCGTAGGACAGGTTGTTGATGTCCTCCGAGGTGCAGCAGAAGTGGACGAGCTCGGACAGGTCCTCGGCGCCGACGTGGCTCAGCGCCTCCTTGATCGCGTACTCGACGGCCTTGACGTCGTGGACGGTGACGGCCTCGAACATCGCGAGCTGGGAGATCGTCTCCTGGTCGAAGCCGGTGACGATCGACCGCAGATGGGCGCGCTCCTCGTCGAGGAGCGCGCGGGTGCCCGGCACCACGCCGGCATCGGCCAGATGGATGAACCATTCGACCTCGACATGGATCCGATTGCGATTGAGGGCGGCCTCGGACAGGTGGTCGACGAGCGGAGCGGCATCCGCCCGATAGCGGCCGTCGAGGGGTCCGAGGGCGATGGTCGGATCGAGCTGGGCGAGAGTCACGCGAGTCATGCCCACATCTTCGCATGAGCGTCCCGGCGGTGGGAGGGGAGTCCGGCGGGCGCACCGGCGGGTGATCGAGGGGGCGAGCCGGAGCGCGCTGTGGGGTGCGACGGAGCGCGCTGAGGGGTGAGCGGATACGCCCGCGGGCCGGGTGCACGGGTGATCGGCGCACGGCCGTGCGACCGGTGCGAGCGCGGCCTGTGGACAGGGCTGCCTCCCCTGCGACCCCGGGGCGGGGATCGCGGTCTCTCCCGTGCGGTTCCCGACGGTGGACGGATCAACGTCCGTCCACAGGGAGCACCGGAGGCTCGATGGGCGGCTGCGGCCCGGTGCACGGTGAGCGCATGCTCATCGACGAACTCGAGAAGAACCGGCGCGGCTGGGAGGAGGTGGCGGACTCCCTCGCGCAGATCGCCGAACGCTGTCTGCGCGGCGGTGGAACGGACTGGGCGTCGACGTCCGCGGACAGGTTCCGGGACGAGCTCGCCGACCGCGTCACCGAGCTCCACCGGCTCCGGGAGCTCGCACTCGCCGTCGTCGACGCCTATGCGCGTCATATTCCTGCGGTGCAGGACGCCGAGCTGCCCGCCGATGCGCTCGTGCTGTGAGGAGGGGGCCTGCTGTGAGGAGGGGGATCGCCATGAGGAGGGGGTCGTGGAATCGCCTCGGGAGCATGGGCCGGACAGGCGCTGGATCCCGTTCTCCGCTGCGGAGGTGCTCGCCCTGCCGCCGGATCTGCAGGCCGGCTGGCCGGACACCCAGCGTCCCACGGCTGTGAGCTGTGCCCTGTCCGCCCGGCCCGGGCCGGGCGGACAGGGCACGTCGTCGACCGGGCCGCTGTCGGCCGGGCCGTCGGACCCCGAGCCGGCACCGACCGAGCTGTCGGCCGGGCCGACCGCGGCCTGGGTCGCGCGGGCCTCGCTCATCCTCGGCGGGGCCCCGGTGGTCGGCGGGTTCGAGCTGCTCGGTCCGGGCCTCCGGATCGTCGTGAGCGCCGGTGTGCTCCACCGCGCATGCTGCGTGGTCTGGCGCTGGACGGACGCTCACGGCCGGTCGACCCACCCCGGTGGCGGCTGCCTGCTCGGCCGGGTCGATCGGGCAGCTCGCCTGCCGGAGCTCATCGCCGAGCTCGTCCCCCGCGAGACCCCGGCGGCGGCGCTCGGCGTCCTCGGGTGCCGCGGGGTCGAACCGGAGCCGTGGACGATCGGCCGGTCGGCGTCCCCGCCCGGAAGGGGAGGGGCGGGGCCGGTGGCGCGCACGGCGGCACCCGCGCTCGGCGCGCATCCCCTCGCCGCACAGGTGCGTGACCGGGTCCGCGCCGATCTGCATCGCGCCGTTCTCGCCGCGGCCGGGGAGACCCGCGGGAGCGCGACCGGAGGGCCCGTCGGGGAGCCCGGCGTCGGTGACTCCCGTCGAGGCGGCCGGTGCGGGACGGGTCGTCGATGAGCCACGGAGTCTCCACCCACGGCGGGCCCGGCGGCACCCGCGCGCGGACCGAGGACCTCGCCGACTTCGCCGCGGAGCTGCGCGGGAACGCCGAGGAGGTCGCCGAGCTCTTCCTCCGCAGCGCCGGGAGCGAGCTCGACCCCGTGCTCGAGCTCTCCGCGGTGACGGCGCCGACGACCGCCTTCGAGGTGTCCCGGCGGAGCACGGAGTTCCTCGGCGCAGCGGCCGGGGTGTCGGGGCGGCTCGCCGGCACCGGGACCGCGCTCGGGGCGGCGGTGCTCGCCTACCGGGCGGCCGAGGACTTCGCCGCGAGTCTCTTCGACAGGGTGCTCACGGCCATGGGCAACGTCCTCGGGCACGCCGTCCGGACTGCGATCCCCCTCCTCGCCCCGGTCCTGGTCCGCGGCCTCGTCACCGTCGGCGTCGTCCTCGCGATCGCCGACCGGATCGGTCTCGACGAGCTCCTCGAGAACGCGTTCGGCATCGACCTGCCGGAGGTCACCGCGGCGGGTCTGGCCGTCCTCGGGCGAGAGCTGTTCGCCGGCTCCGACGGTGCCGCCCGGATCATCGAGCACGTGCTGCCCGGGTTCGTCGCCGGTTTCCTCGGCGTGCCGCCGGGACTCCAGGCGCAGTTCGGCGACCGGGGGCCGTGGCCGCACGATTCGCAGTCGGTCACCGAGTGGGTGATCGCCGGCGGTCGGGCGGGCGGGCTCATGCGTCGCACCGGGGTCGACGTCGCGCACACGGAGCGCTCCCCGGGCCGGCGGCCGGCCCGGGCGCCCGCCGGCCTCCCCGAGCTGTTCGCCCGCACGCTGGCCGGTCACCGCGGCAGGGACAACGGGCGGGTGCAGATCGAGCGGATCCGCGGGGCCGACGGCGCGGTGCGGTGGATCGTGTACGTGCCCGCGACGACCGACTGGTCCGCCCGCACCGGGAAGAACTCGACCGATCTCACGACCAATGTCGAGGGCGTGGCCGGGCACGACACAGCGATGCGGGAGACCGTGCGGCAGGCGGTCGCCGAGGCCGGGATCGGCGCGGACGAGGAGGTCATGCTCGTCGGATACTCCCAGGGCGGCATCACCGCGGCCTCCCTCGCGGCGGACCCCGCGTTCCGGAACTCGGTCTCCGTCACGGCCCTGCTCACCGTCGCGAGCCCGGTCTCGGATTTCGACATCCCCGACGGGATCTCGACGCTGTCGATCGAGCACGAGCAGGACCTCGTCCCCGACCTCGACGGCGGCGAGAACCCGGACCGGCCGCATTGGACGACGATCACCGTCGACCTCGACACCGACGCGCTGCGCGACGATGAGCTGTCCGCCGGGCGGACGGAGGACCAGATCGACGAGGTGCTCGCGAATCCCGGGTTCGCCCACGGCGGCGATGTCTACGCCGCGACGATCGACCGCCTCCACCGGGAGGGGGAGCCGGGCCTGCTCGCCTGGCAGGACTCCCGCGCCGGGTTCTTCTCCGGGGAGGTGGAATCGGTGCAGGACTCCGTCGGCACCCGCCGCTGAGCACGCTCGCGGCTGCGGATCCAGGCCGCTGACGAGGGGATTCACTCCGACGTCCGAGCAATTGTGGAGGAGATGACAAAACCCGATCGGACCTCGGCAGTCCTCGACAAGCGACGCCGGACGGTGCCTAGCGTGAGGCGTATCCGCGGGCACCGGCCGCGGTGCCGACGGGCCGAGGGCAGCGATGCCGCCGCGCCGCGAGGACGGGCGCCGGGAGGCGCCCGGGAAGGCGAGCCGCATAGTTTTGCAGAGTGCGATGAATCCGTTAGCGTATATCCACTATGTGAAATGCATCACCACCACGGGGCCGCCGAGCACACCCGCATCACGGCACCACAGCCGCTGGCGACCGGACGACACCCTCATCCGGGGGCCACGACATGAGGAGAACTGGTATGACATCGAACATTGCGCAGGCCCCCGACTCGAAGACGAACTCGGAGCCGAGAATGATTCAGATGCTGACCCCCGAAGGCGATCGCGTGAGCTCGGGAGAGTACGACGCCTTCGCCGCAGAACTCACCGACGACGACCTCCGGAACTTCTACCGCGACATGGTGCTCGTGCGCCGCGTCGACGCGGAGGGCAACGCCCTGCAGCGCCAGGGTCAGCTGGGCCTGTGGGCCCCGCTGCTCGGCCAGGAGGCCGCCCAGATCGGAATGGGCCGGGCCTCGCGCCCGCAGGACTTCGTCTTCCCGACCTACCGCGAGCACGGCCTCGCCTGGTGCCGCGGCGTGCAGCCGGAGACCCTGCTCGGCATGTTCCGCGGGCAGAACCACGGCGCCTGGGACCCCCAGGAGAACCGCTTCCACACCTACACGATCGTCATCGGCTCCCAGGTGCTCCACGCCACCGGGTACGCGATGGGGATCAGCCTCGACGGGGACGTCGGCACCGGTGACCTCGAGCGCGACAGCGCCACCATCGCGTGCTTCGGCGACGGCGCCACCTCGCAGGGCGACGTCTCCGAGGCCCTGACCTTCGCCGGCGCCTTCCATGCCCCCGTCCTCTTCTTCTGCCAGAACAACCAGTGGGCGATCTCCGAGCCGACGAGCGTGCAGACCACGGTGCCGCTGTTCAAGCGCGGCGAGGGCTTCGGGGTGCCGGGTGTCCGCGTCGACGGCAACGACATCATCGCGATGTACGCAGTCGCCCGCGCCTCGCTCGACAGCGTCCGCGCCGGTCACGGCCCCATGCTCATCGAGGCCTTCACCTACCGGATGGGCGCGCACACCACCGCCGACGACCCGAGCAAGTACCGCGACGCCGCTGTCACCGAGCAGTGGAAGGCCAAGGACCCGATCAGTCGGCTGCGCGCCCACCTCGAGAAGTCGGGTCTCGCCGACGACGGCTTCTTCGCCGAGGTCGACGCCGAGGCCGACACCCTGGCCGCACGCATCCGCAAGGCGTGCATGGAGATGCCCGAACCCGACCCCGCGGAGATCTTCGACTTCGCCTACGCCGGGGAGCACTCCCTCGTCGCCGAGGAGAAGGCCGCGTACCTCGACTACCTCGACTCCTTCGCCGACACGACGGACGGGGGGCGCTGACATGGCAGCAGACACCACGACGACCGAGGCCCCCGAATCCTCGCTCACCACCCTGCCGCTGTCCAAGGCGATCACCGCCGGGCTGCGCCGGGCGATGGAGGACGACGACAAGGTCGTCCTCATCGGTGAGGACATCGGGAAGCTCGGCGGCGTCTTCCGCGTCACCGAGGGCCTGCAGAAGGACTTCGGCGAGGCGCGCGTCATCGACGCCCCGCTCGCCGAATCCGGCATCGTCGGCACCTCGATCGGCATGGCGATCCGCGGCTACAAGCCCGTCATCGAGATCCAGTTCGACGCCTTCATCTACCCGGCCTACGACCAGATCGTCACCCAGCTCGCCAAGCTCCACAACCGCACGCAGGGCCACGAGCAGATGCCGCTCGTCATCCGCGTGCCCTACGGCGGCGGGATCGGCTCCCCGGAGCACCATTCGGAGAGCCCGGAGACGGTGTTCGCCCATCACGCCGGGCTGCGCCTCATCTCACCGTCGACGCCGCACGACGCCTACTGGATGATCCAGGAGGCCGTGCAGAGCCCGGACCCGGTGATGTTCTTCGAACCCAAGCGCCGCTACTGGATGCGCGGGGAGGTCGACACCGCCGAGCGCGGCCTGCCCCACGATCGGGCGCAGGTCGTGACCGAGGGGACCGACCTCACGCTCCTCGCCTACGGCCCCCTCATGCCGACGGCCAAGGACGTCGTCGCGGCCGCGGCGGAGGAGGGCACGAGCATCGAGCTCATCGACCTCCGCTCGCTGTCCCCGATCGACTTCGACACGATCGAGGCCTCGGTCCGCAGGACCGGCCGGCTCGTCGTCGCCCACGAGGCCCCGGTGTTCCTGGGCCTCGGCGCGGAGATCGCCGCTCGGATCACCGAGCGCGCGTTCTTCCACCTCGAAGCGCCCGTGCTGCGGGTGGGCGGCTTCCACACGCCCTACCCCGGCTCCAAGCTCGAGCACCACTACCTGCCCGACCTCGACCGGATCCTCGACGGCGTCGACCGCGCACTCGCCTACTGACGCCCGCCCGCCCCCGGCGCCCCGGCCCGGTGGGCGGGGCGCCGCGGGTCGGCAGCACGCTGAGCGCCGCCGGCCGCCCCGAGGATCGACCGACCACCCGACGACAGACAAGCAAGGGTACTCATGTCCAACGTTTTCCCCCTCCCCGACGTCGGCGAGGGCCTCACCGAAGCCGACATCGTGGCGTGGAAGGTCGCCGAGGGCGACACCGTCACCGTCAACCAGATCCTCGTCGAGATCGAGACCGCGAAGTCCCTCGTCGAGCTCCCCAGCCCCCAGGCGGGCACCATCGAGGCGCTCCTCGTGGGTGAGGGCGAGACCGTTGACGTCGGCACCCCGATCGTCCGCTTCGGCGGCGAGGGCTCCGACGGATCCGAGGGGGCCGGCACCGCCCCGGTCGCGGAGCCGGGTGCTCCCGCGCCGGACCAGACCGATGCCGTCCCCGCGCCGACGGAGACCGGCGACGGCACGGCCGGTCGCAACCTCGTGGGCTACGGGGTGAGGGCCGCGTCCTCCAAGCGCCGCCCGCGCAAGCAGGCGGGCTCCCCGCAGGCCGCGGCACAACCCGCACCCGAGGCGCCCGCCTCCCGGGCCGCGCCCGCCGCTGACACGGAGACCGCCCCGTCTGCCGCCCCGGCCGAGGCACAGCCGCGGACGGACGGGCCGGCCGACCCCGGTTCCTCCACTGGGCGGGTGCTCGCCAAACCGCCGGTGCGCAAGCTCGCGAAGGATCGCGGCATCGACCTCGCCGGGGTGCGGGCCACGGGCTCGCGGGGCGAGGTCACCCGCGCCGACCTGCTCGCCCACCTCGACGGAGGCTCCGAACAGGAGACCCCGGCGGGCGCCTCGACGCCGGCCGGCAGTGCGGGGGCGTCGGCTGCTGCCGGCGCCGCGGCCGCTGCTGCGCAGCCCGGCTCGGAGGAGCGCGTGCCGCTCAAGGGCGTCAACCGGATGATGGCCAAGGCGATGGTGGACTCCGCGTTCACCGCCCCGCACGTCACCGAGTTCCTCGACGTCGACGTCACCCGAACCATGGAGTTCGTCCGCCACCTCAAGTCCACGCAGCTGCTCGGCCCCGACGTCAAGGTCTCCCCGCTGCTCGTCGTGGCGCGGGCCGTGATCTGGGCGGCGCTGCGGACCCCGCGCATCAATGCCGTCCTCGACGGCGACGACGTCGTCATCAAGCACTACGTCAACCTCGGGATCGCCGCGGCCACCCCACGCGGGCTCGTCGTCCCTAACATCAAGAACGCTCACGCGCTCGGCCTCGGCGCACTCGCGCAGGAGATCGTCGGCCTCACCGCGGCCGCGCGGGCCGGCCGCTCGACCCCGGCGTCCCAGGCCGGCGGTACCATCACCATCACCAACGTCGGGGTGTTCGGGGTCGACTCCGGCACGCCGATCATCAACCCGGGCGAATCGGCGATCGTCGCCTTCGGCAGCATCCGGAAGCGTCCCTGGGTGGTCGACGACGAGATCGTCCCCCGCGAGATCACGACCCTGTCGGTGTCCGCCGACCACCGCGTCGTCGACGGGGCGGCGATCTCCCAGTTCCTCGCCGACATCGGCCGGGCGCTCGAAGAGCCCCTCGTCATGCTGTCCTGACCGGGCCCGCCGCCGCAGCGGCCGGGGCGCCGCGCCTGCGGCACCCCGGCCGCAGTGCGCTCGCAGTGCGCTCCCAGTGCGAGCGCCATGAGTTGAGCCGGGGCCGCCGAGGAGGGTGCGCGCCGGCATGCACCCTCACCGCTGACCTGCTCCTGCCGGGCAGGGCCGCTCAGGGATTGAGCTTCGTGGCCTCGTCCGGGCCCTCGGTCGTCGACAGCTTCTTCGCGAAGCAGTGGTCGCGGTCGATGCTGAGCTCGCGGCAGTGCGCGAGCGCCTCCTGCGGGTCCTCGTAGCCCGTGTCGAGCACGGTGATCCAGTAGTCGTTGAATCGGAACGTCGACCAGTCGCCGCTCCACAGGAGCATCGCCTCGGGGTGCTCGGTACGGTTCTGCTCGAACTCCTCGAGGATGTCCTCCTCGGTCCAGGTGCGGCCCTCGGTGCGCAGGCCGTCCTGCTTGGCGCTCAGCTGCACAACCCAGCGGTCCTGCAGCCCGTCCATCGCCCGGGCGGTGTCGTCCTCGGAGATCGACCGGAGCTGCTCGCCGGCGGCCACGGCGGTTGCGGCGGAGTCGGTGGAGCCGGAGGCGTGGCCCGTTCCCGCATCGGTCTGCGGCTGCGAGCTGTCCGAGGGCATCTCGGTGGAGCGGATGCCGTTGTCGGGGCCGAGGAAGTTCCCGCCGAGCACGAGCGCGATCGCGAGGACCGAAACACCGGCCACGGTGGCGAGCAGGATGCGCGGGCCGCTGCGACGGCCCCCTCTGTCGCGGGTCGGGGTGCCGCCGCTGCCGGACCCGGCGGGCGCCTCGGCACCGGGAGCGGGGTGCGTGCCGGGAACCGCGTTGGGCTGCTCACCGGTGTGCGCGGCGATGTACTCGTAGTAGGTGGACCGGTCGACGTCGCTGCGGTCGTGGCCTGTCTGCCCGGTGCCGCCCGTCGCGGACCTGTCGAGTGCTGACAGCGGGTAGTACTGCCCGTCGGCGGCCTGGAAGTAGACGGAGCCGTCGGCGGCGCGGAAGCAGGCCAGGCCGTCGGGTCCGGTGAAGTGCCCCGTCGCCGGTGCCCCGGGCTGCGGAGCAGACTGCGGGGCGGGGCTCGGGGCGGAGGAGGGAGTAGCCGGGAAGGCGGGCGGGGACAGCCGGCGGGGCCGGGTACGGCGCGGTGGGATGCGGGAGCGCCCGGGGTGCCGGTCGCCCGTCTGCGGGTGCGTCGATGCGTGCCGGGCGATCGGGATCCCAGTTCTCGCTCTGTGCCGGGCGGATCCGGGGTCTGCGCGGATCTCGGCCGGGCGTCGTGCCATCCGGAGGAAGGGGTCTCATCGGGTGCGTGGCCTCGGTCCGTGGGCAGCCTGCGGGCAGTCCATGGAGAATACTGTGGCACGTCCGCTGCGCGGGATCAACCGGATTTGCCTGGTCCGACCGGGCTCCCATAAGATTGTCTTCTGTTGTGTCGATCGATGACCGATCAGCTTCCCCCGCACGGCCCGCGCATCCGCCGCGTCGCGTGGAGGATCCGATCGCCGGACGTCGACACAGTGCTCATTGAGCGCTGCATCTTGCTTCGGCCCCCTCTCACAGGCTTCAGCTCAGCGCTGATGAGACATCTCGTCACGAAAGTGCGCTCCCGTCCGCGGGAGCGTGCGGAACTGACGGACACGAGCCCTTCGCCGGGCGCAGGCATGTCGGCCCTCCGCACCGCGGAGTCAGCAGGCGCCGGCCCGGTGTCGAATCATGTGTGATGTCTTCGGCGTGTCCACCCCGAACGGTCCGTGCGCGGACCGGTGGGGAACCGGCAGTCCGGTGGACCGTCGGCATTAGTGAAACTGGAGGAGAGAAATGGCAGCAACCTGCCAGGTGACCGGAGCCGTTCCCGGTTTCGGACACAATGTGTCCCACTCGAACCGCCGCACCAAGCGCCGGTTCGACCCGAATATTCAGAAGAAGCGCTACTTCGTGCCCTCGCTGCGGCGTTCCGTGACTCTCACGGTGTCCACCAAGGGCATCAAGATCATCGACGCCCGCGGAATCGACTCCGTGGTGAATGAACTCATCGCCAAGGGAGTGAAGCTCTGATGGCCAAAGCACAGGACATCCGCCCGATCATCAAGCTCAAGTCGACGGCCGGCACCGGGTACACCTACGTGACCCGCAAGAACCGCCGCAACAACCCGGATCGCATCGTGCTCAAGAAGTACGATCCCACGATCCGCAAGCACGTCGAATTCCGAGAGGAGCGCTGAGCGCACATGGCCAAGAAGTCGAAGATCGCCCGTGACCAGCAGCGCCGCGAGGTCGTCGAGCGCTACGCCGAGCGTCGCGCCACCCTCAAGCGTCAGCTCACCCACCCGAACAGCACCGACGACCAGCGCGAGGAGGCACGTCTGGCACTCCAGAAGCTGCCCCGCGACGCCTCGCCGGTCCGTCTGCGCAACCGCGACCAGGTCGACGGTCGCCCGCGCGGATACCTCCGCAAGTTCGGTCTGTCGCGCGTCCGCTTCCGCGAGATGGCGCACAACGGCGAACTCCCCGGGATCACCAAGTCCAGCTGGTAGTCTCTGGTAAGTTCGTAATCGGTTAAACAGATCCGATGTCCTGAAGGAGGGCACAACTATGGCTAAGAACCGCAGTGAACTCGTCTCCGAGGTCGCAGAGAGCACCGGCCTGACCCAGAAGCAGGTCTCCGATGTTCTCGACGGCGTCTTCGAGTCGTTCTCGAACGTCGTCGCCAAGGGCGAGAAGCTCACCATCCCTGGCTGGCTGTCCGTCGAGCGCACCGAGCGTGCCGCTCGCAAGGGCCGCAACCCGCAGACCGGTGAAGAGATCCAGATCGCTGCCGGTTACTCGGTCAAGCTGTCCGCGGGCTCGAAGCTCAAGGCTGCCGCCGGTACCCCGAAGAAGTGATTCTTCGCGCACCTGCGCTGAAGGCCCGGACCCCCTGAGGGTCCGGGCCTTCGCCCATTCATGGGCCGAGGTGGCCCGGCCGTCCCGAGGCGTGTCGCCCGAGCCCGGTCCCGGGGCCGGGCGCCCGGGGTCGGTCGCCCAGGCCCGAAGGCGCATCGCCGGGCGCGGTCACACCCCCAGGGTGTTCGCTGAGAGTGCGATCGCCGAAGGTTTCGCTCTGGTGGTGTCATACAGTCATCGCAACACTCGTTGTCAGGGTAGGTGCGAAAGGGGTTGTGTGATGGTCGGGTCGAGGAATGCGGGCAGGGTCGGTCGGTACGATCTGGCGTGGGAGTTCGAATTCCGGGTCTGGGAACTACGCGGGCAGGGACTCTCGATCGAGGAGATCGCTTCCACGGTCGAGAAGTCCGCGACCTGGGTCTCGCGGATCATCTCGCGCCGCGGGGGAATGCCACCGCGGCGCATCCCTCCGGGATCACGGGCCCGCAAGGGCCAGCACTTGACGATCTCGGATCGCGAAGCGATCCTCGCCGGTCTGGCCGCGGGGTATTCGATGCGCACGATCGCAGCATCGCTGGGGGTGAGTCCCTCGACGATCAGTCGCGAGGTCGCGCGGAATCGTGATCGCAGGCTCGTCGGGGCCGGGGTCGATTACTCCCCGGCACGCGCCCAGCTCAAAGCGGTGCATCGCCGGCACCGGACGCGGCCATGCAAACTCGCGACGAACGCCCGGTTGCGGGACTGGGTGCAGGAGAAACTCAGCCAGCAGCGATGGTCACGGGACTGATGCACGGATAGGTGTCACCTGATCTGGCTTACCAATGCGTGGGCCTGGAAGGATGTCACCATGCCCAAGCCCTACCCGAAAGAGTTCCGCGAGGACGTCGTCCGCGTCGCTCTTAACCGTGACGAGTCGACGACGATCGCGCAGATCGGTGCCGACTTCGGTATCCACGAAGGCACCGTAGCCAAATGGCTCCGCCAGGCTGAGATCGACGCCGGCAACAAACCCGGCACCAGCACCGACGGCTCCGCGGAGCTGCGTGAGCTCAGGCGACGCAACCGGCTGCTCGAGCAGGAGAACGAAGTCCTCCGCCGCGCGGCCGCTTATCTATCGCAGGCGAACCTGCCGTCAAAAGGCTCTACCCGCTCGTGAGAGAGCTCGCCGCCGACGGGATTCCCGTTGCGGTGTCGTGCCGGGTTCTGAAGCTCTCCCGCCAGCCGTACTATCGCTGGCTCACACGGCCGGTCCTTGATGCCGAATTAGTCGAGGCCTATCGGGCGAATGCTCTCTATGATGCCCACCGCGATGATCCGGAGTTCGGTTACAGGTTCCTCGCCGATGAAGCCTGCACATCCGGTGAGGCCATGAGCACCCGAACCGCTTGGCGGATCTGCTCGAGAAATCAGTGGTGGTCGGTGTTCGGCAAGGCTCGGGCGAAGAACGGGAAGAAGCCGGGTCCGCCCGTCCACGACGACCGGGTCGAACGGAACTTCACCGCGGCTGGTCCTAACGAGTTGTGGCTGACCGACATCACCGAGCACAAGACGGACGAGGGCAAGCTCTACCTCTGTGCGATCAAGGATGTGTACTCCGGCCGGATCGTTGGCTATTCCATTGACAGCCGGATGAAGGCCCGTCTGGCTGTGGATGCCCTGGAGATGGCCGCCGTGCGGCGCGGGGACGTGACCGGTTGCGTGGTCCACAGCGACAGGGGCTCGCAATTTCGTTCACGGAAGTATGTCACCGCTCTGACCAGGCGCGGGCTGGCCGGATCGATGGGTCGCGTGGGTGCAGCGGGCGATAATGCGGCAATGGAATCGTTCTTCGCGCTCTTGCAGAAAAACGTCCTCGACCGCCGGCGCTGGTCTACCCGCGAGAAGTTGCGGATCGCAATCGTGACCTGGATTGAGCGGACGTATCACCGTCGGCGTCGGCAAGCGCGCCTGGGCCGGTTGACGCCGGTGGAGTACGAGGCGATCATGAAACCCGCTGCGAACCTCGCAGCGTGAAACCCAAACTGACACTTAAACGTGCATCAGTCCCCACCGAAACTCATCGCGTTGATGCTGGTCGAGGAGTTCCCCGACGATGTGTCTATGAGAGTCAGTCACGAAACGATCTATCAAGCGCTCTACGTGCAGGCCAAGGGCGGACTCAGACGTGAGCTCACCACGTACCTGCGGACCCGCAGGAAACAGCGGAAGTCCCGTTCCAGCACGGAACGACGCGGCCGGATCAGTGACATGGTCAATATCGCCGACCGGCCCTTCGACCCTGATGATCGCAGTGTGCCCGGGCACTGGGAGGGCGATGAGATCATCGGGAAGGACCACAAGAGCGCGCTGGTCACGGTGGTGGAGCGCCAGACCCGGTACGCGGTGATCATCCGGCTGCCCGATGGGCATGGGCCCGAACCCGTCGCCCGGGTGATCGCAGAGCGATTCGGGGAGTTCCCGACCCGGATGCGCAAGTCCTTGACCTGGGATCAGGGAGTCGAGATGGGGCAGCACAAGCAGATCACCGCCGCGACGAAGATGGACGTGTATTTCTGTGACCCGCATTCCCCGTGGCAGCGCGGGACGAACGAGAACACCAACGGACTCATCCGCGGGTTCTTCCCCAAAGGCACAGACTTCCGCGACGTCACCGATGAAGAAGTCGCCCACGTCGAGTACCTGATCAACACGCGGCCGAGGCCCACACTCGAGTTGCAGACCCCGGCCGACATGTTCGAAAAGCTCCTGATGCGTTAGAAGCTTGACACCACCTCTCAGGAACCTTCGGAGATTGCGCTCCAGGGGGTGCGTTGGTCCGGGGCGCAGGCGGCGACTACCCTTGAGACATGCGTGTTTCAGCGATCCAGCTCGCCTATACCGATGAGGACTCCCAGCAGACGCGGATCGAGCGCGCCGCCCGGCTCGTGAGGGCCCAGCACGGCTCCGATCTCGTCGTCCTGCCCGAGCTGTGGTCGCCCGGCGGCTTCTCCTACCGCGACTGGGGACCCCGCGCCGAATCGCCCACCGACGGTCCGACCGTCACCGCGCTCGCCCAGGCGGCCCGCGACATCGGCGCCTACGTGCACATCGGCTCCGTCATCGAGGGCAGCGAGACCGCCCTGGCCCGGCTCGCCGAATACGACCATGACGTCACCGCCCTCCCGGAGCTGCCCGACGGCGAGCGCCACCTGTGGAACACCTCGGTCGTCGTGTCCCCGGCCGGCGAGGTCATCGCGACGTACCGCAAGATCCACCGCTTCGGGTTCGGCTCCGGCGAGCCCAAGCTCCTCGAGGCCGGTGAGGACATCGTCACCGTGCCGCTCGAGGTCGACGGCCGCACCGTCGCCCTCGGCCTCGCCACCTGCTACGACCTCCGGTTCCCGGAGATGTTCCGCGCCCTGCTCGACGCCGGGGCCGAGGTCGTCGCCGTGCCCGCCGCCTGGCCCGCGCCACGGGTCGACCACTGGAGCCTGTTCGCCCGCGCCCGCGCCGCCGAGGACTTCATGGCCGTGATCGCCTGCAACACCGCCGGCTTCCACTCGCGCACGGAGATGGGCGGGCACTCCGTCATCGTCGACGCCTCCGGAACCGTCCTCGCCGAGGCGGCCACCGATGAGACCGTGATCGTCGCCGACATCGACATCGACGCGATCCACACCCGCCGCGAGAGCTTCCCCGCGCTCGCCGACCGACGGCTGCGCTGAGCGGCCGGTGACCACCACCCAGGCCACGCGCACCACCGGTCCGGCCGGTCGCGGCCCCGCCGGGGCGGCAGCGGACCGCCGCACCGCGCGCCGGCTCCGCCTCGCCGCGCTCCCGGGCTTCATCGTCCTCGGCGCGGTCGTCGGCCTCCTCGCCCTCGACTCCACCGGTGCCGCGGCCCCCACCCTGCTCAACGACGCCGGCCCGCTCGGCCGCTTCGGCCTGCCGGCGGCGAAGTTCCTCTTCAACTCCGCGATGGCGGTGACGATCGGCGCTCTCGTGCTCGCCTCCGTGGTGCTGCCCCGCAGCGCCCCGGTCCGCCGTCGCCACAGGGATCGCAAGGCCGACGCGGACCAGGAGCTCGATCCCGCCTGGTCGGCGTGCCTGCGGGTGGCCGAGGTCGCCTCGGTGGCGTGGACGGTGTCCGCGATCGGCGTGCTCGTCCTCACCTTCGTCGACACGGCCGGCGCGCAGGCGCTGACCGGTGACTTCTCCGCCCAGCTCGGGGTGTACGTCACCCAGGTGCCCTACGGCCAGCTGTGGACGCTCATCGTCGTGCTCGCCGCGATCGTCTCCACCCTCGTGTTCGCGGTCCGCAGCTTCACTGGGATCGGCCTCGTCACCGTCCTGTCGTTCATCCCGCTCGTCCCTCAGGCCCTCATGGGGCATGCGGCGGAGGCCTCCGGCCACATGCAGGCGGTCAACAGCATCGGGCTCCACCTCGTCGCCGTCGTCGTGTGGCTCGGCGGGCTGTTGGCCCTCGCGGTGCTCGCCCCCGTGCTCACCGGCCGCGGGGACCTCGGCGTGCTCGTCTCGCGGTTCTCCGCGCTGGCACTGTTCGCCTGGGCACTCATGATCGTCTCCGGGTTCTTCAACGCCCTCCTGCGCGTGGACTCGCTCGCGGACTGGACGACCCCCTACGGGATGCTCGTCGTCGTCAAGATCGCCCTCACCGCGGCGCTCGGCGTCATCGGCTGGTGGCACCGCAGCTTCGTCATCGGCCGCCTCGCCGGCTCGCCCGCGGACGGCGCCGCTGCCGGGCGGCCGGGCACGGCCGGGGCGAGCTCCGCCGCCGGGAGAGCGACGGTGCAGGCCACCGGGACGAGCGGGACCGTCTCCTCCCGGGTCGAGTTCTGGCGCCTGATCGGCATCGAGACACTGCTGTTCTCGGCCGTCATGGCGCTCGGCACCGTGCTCGCCCGCTCCCAGCCGCCCGTGCCCGACGAGCCGCCGGCCGTGCCCACCCCGGCCGAGCGGCTGACCTCCGAGCCCCTGCCGCCGGAGCCCACCTGGGCCACGTTCTTCACCGAGTGGCAGCTCGACCCGCTGTGGGTGGTCGTCGCCGTCGGCCTCGCGATCGCCTACATCGCCGGGTTCGTGCGCCTGCGCCGGCGCGGGGACGCCTGGCCGGTCGGACGCCTGATCCTGTGGCTTTTCGGCATGGCGCTGCTCGTCTACGTGACCTCCGGCGGGCCGATGGTCTACGGGCGGGTGCTGTTCTCCGCCCACATGATCCAGCACATGCTCATCGTCATGTTCATCCCGCTGCCCATGGTCCTCGGCGCGCCGATCACCCTGCTCATGCGCGCGGTGCCCGCCCGCACCGACGGCTCGCGCGGCGCCCGCGACTGGATCCTCGGCGCCGTCCACCACCCGTATCTGCGGTTCTGGGCCCACCCGGTGGTGGCGGCGGTGAACTTCTCCGGCTCGCTCGTCGTCTTCTACTATTCCGGACTCATGTGGTGGGCGCTCTCGACGCACATCGGCCACGAGCTCATGATCCTCCACTTCACCGCCGCCGGGTACATGTTCGCGCAGGCGATGATCGGCATCGACCCCGGCGTCAGCCGCTTCCGCTACCCGCTGCGGCTCCTGCTGCTCCTCATCACCATGGCGTTCCACGCCTTCTTCGGCCTGTCGATCATGGCCTCGACGACCCTCATCGAGGGCGACTGGTACGGCAACATCGGCCACGGCTGGATCCCGGCGATCGACGACCAGGTGCGCGGCGGGGAGATCGCCTGGGGCATCGGCGAGCTGCCGACGCTCGCGCTCGCGATCATCGCCGCCGTCCAGTGGTCGCGCTCCTCGGACCGCGAGGCGAAGCGTCGGGACCGGGCCGAGGACCGGACCGGGGACGCGGAGCTCAAGGCGTACAACGACATGCTCGCCGGCCTCGATCGGCGTCGCTGAGCAGCGCGGCCGATCCACCGGACTGTCCAGCAGGGCCGCGGGGCTGTGCGGCAGGGCCGCCGGGCCGCTCCCCACCTCCCTCTCCTGTGCCCGGGTGCACCGCCGAGCACACATCATCTGCGGACTTGCACACTGCAATCGGGTCACGATGCGCGCTCCGTGCTTGAAGGGCACACAGGAAAGGTTCAGGATGGGCTATCGAACGCACCCCGAAGGAGTGGCCGCGTTCAACCGGCCCACAGCGCTGTGATCGGTACGACTACGTCATCTCCTTCACTCACCCGCCTGCGGATCACCGCCCGGCGAGAGGACCATCCCGGGAGCCCCGGGTCGACCCGGCTCGGCATCCGCCGAGCGAAGGAGCATCATGAGCACGAACACATCGGAGGCGCTCAAGCCCGAGGAGCGCACGCAGCTGCAGCGCGTCGTCGCGGCCTCGATGGCCGGCACCATCGTCGAGTGGTACGAGTTCTTCCTCTACGCGGCGGCCGCCACCCTCGTCTTCAACAAGATCCTCTTCCCCCAGTCGGACAACCCGTTCGACGCGATCATCCTCGCCTTCGGCTCCTACGCGATCGGCTTCATCGCCCGCCCGCTCGGCGGCATCGTGTTCGGCCACTTCGGTGACAAGCACGGTCGCAAGAAGCTGCTCCAGCTCTCGATCATCCTCGTCGGCACCTCGACGTTCCTCATGGGCTGCATCCCGACCTTCGAGGCCGTCGGCTACATCGCGCCGGTCATGCTCGTCCTGCTCCGCTTCATCCAGGGCTTCGCGGTCGGCGGCGAGTGGGGCGGCGCCGTGCTGCTCGTCGCCGAGCACTCCCCGCGCGACTCCCGCGCGTTCTGGTCCTCCTGGCCGCAGGCCGCGGTGCCGATGGGCAACCTGCTCGCCACCGGCGTGCTGTTCGGCCTCGTCGCCGTGCTGTCCGACGCCGCGTTCCTGTCCTGGGGCTGGCGCGTCGCCTTCTGGCTGTCGGCCGTCATCGTGTTCGTCGGGTGGTACATCCGCACCAAGGTCGCCGACGCCCCGATCTTCCAGGAGGCGCAGGAGGAGGTCGTCGAGGGCGAGGCCGGCTACGGCGTCGCCGAGGTGTTCAAGCGCTACCCGCGCGGCGTCTTCACCGCGATGGGTCTGCGCTTCGTCGAGAACATCCACTACTACCTCGTCGTGACCTTCTCGATCACCTACCTCTCCATCCAGGTCGGCGTCGAGAGCATGGAGATCCTCGGCCTGCTGCTCGTCGCGCACGCCATCCACGCCGCCGCCGTGCCGCTGGTCGGCAAGATCGGCGACATCGTGGGCCGCAAGATCCCCTACGGGATCGGCATCGTGCTGACCGCGACCTGGGGCTTCTTCGCCTTCCCGCTGTTCGATACCGGCGAGGACATGCTCATCCTCGTCGCCGTCGTCGCCGGACTCCTGTTCCACGCGCTCATGTACGCCTGCCAGCCGGCGATGATGGCGGAGATGTTCCCCACCCGCATGCGGTACTCCGGCGTCTCGCTCGGCTACCAGGTCACTGCGATCGTCGCCGGCTCCATGGCGCCGATCATCGCCACCACCCTGCTGCGGAACTTCGAGTCCTCGATCCCGATCTCGTTCTACCTCGCGGCGGCCGCAGCGGTGAGCTTCGTCGCGCTGCTGTTCACCCGTGAGACCCGCGGCATCGACCTGCTCGAGATCGACCGCCTCGACAACGAGCGCCGTGCCGGTGAGCGCGCCGCCCGGGCGGCCGGATGACCGGGCGGCCGGCGGGGGCCGGCATCGCCGGGAAGCGCGCTCTCGTCACCGGCGCCGCCTCGGGCTTGGGGCGCGCGATCGCCTCGACCCTGGCCGGCGCCGGTGCGCGGGTGACGGTCGCCGACATCGACGCGGAGGCCGCGCACGCGGTCGCCGAGGAGATCGGCGGGGAGACCTGGATCGCGGACTTCTCCGACACGGACGCGCTCGACGGGATCACCCTCGAGGCGGACATCCTCGTCAACAACGCCGGGATCCAGTGGATCCACCCGCTCGAGGAGTTCCCGCTCAGCGAGTGGCGGCTCATCAACCGGCTCATGCTCGAGGCGCCGTTCCTCCTCACCAAGGCGGTGCTGCCCGGGATGTACGCACGCGGCTGGGGGCGGATCATCAACCTCAGCTCGATCCACGGTCTGCGCGCCTCCCCATACAAGAGCGCCTACGTCGCGGCCAAGCACGGGCTCATGGGCCTGACGAAGGTCACCGCCCTCGAGGGTGGTCCGCACGGGGTGACGTGCAACGCGATCAATCCCGGCTACGTCATGACGCCGATCGTGCAGCGGCAGGTCGCCGACCAGGCGCAGACGCGCGGGATCGGCGAGGAGCAGGTGATGGAGGACGTGTTCCTCGCCCACTCGGCCGTGCCCCGGCTCGCCGAGCCCGAGGAGATCGCCGAGCTGGCGCTGTTCCTCGCCTCGGACGCCGCGGCCGTCATCACCGGTGCCGCCCACGTCGTCGACGGGGGCTGGTCCGCCGGCTGAGCGCCGACCCCCGGCCCCTGCGGGGCCGGACTCGCATGCGGGCGCCGTCCGCCGGGCGGCGCCTGCATGCGTGCTGCGGGCAGTCGGGTCAGCTGCCGTCCACCACTGCCTCGGGCACGTGCGCCACGGCGGGGCCGTGCGACGTCCCGGGCCGGGCGCCGCTTCCCCGCCCCCATCAGTCGGCGGCCGGCTCGGGCGCCTCCGCGGGGAGGGCCGAGCCGGGGAGCACCTCGGGCACGACCGGCGGCCGGGCGGAGAACTCGCGGAGGATCTCGAGCGCGGCCTCCACCCCGCGGTTGCGCAGCGCCTCGCGGCGCACGTTCGCCCAGTAGGTGATCCGGAGGTCGAACTCGGGGATCACCCGGACGAGTGCAGGGCTCGCCTGGCCGAGGTAGTTCGGGAGCAGCCCGATCCCGGCGCCGTGCTCGGCCGCACGGACGTGGACGAGCATGGAGTTCGAGCGGAGGAAGCCGCGGGGTTCCGGCAGGCGCGCGCCGGCGGAGTCGAGGACGTCGACGCCGAGCGTGTGCTCGATGTAGTAGACGAGCCGGTGGTCGGTGAGCTCGGCGACCGTGCCCGGGGTGCCGTTGGCCGCGAGGTACTCGGGGGTGGCGAACAGACCCAGGCTGTAGGCATTGAGCTGGTAGCTCAGCGAGCGCGCCACCTGGGGGCGGCCGACGACGATCTCGATGTCGACGCCGGACCGGTACTGGCGGGCGCGCTGGGTGGCGGTGACGAGCTCGACCTGGAGCCCGGGGTGGAGGCGCTGGAGCTCGGTGAGCGCGGGCGCGGCCCAGGTCAGGCTGAAGCCCTCCGGGGCGGCCACGCGCACCATCCCCGTGAGCTCCGCGGCACCCGTGACCGTCTGCTGGGCGCGGGCGAGGGCCGCCTCGATGTCCTCGGCGACGGCGAGCAGCTCACGCCCGCGTGAGGTGAGCTCCCAGCCCTCGGGGGCGTTGACGAGCACGCGGTCGCCGACGCTCTTCTCCAGTGCGGCGATCCGGCGGGACACCGTCGTGTGGTTGATCCCGAGGCTGTGCGCGGCGGCGGTGTACTTGCCCAGGCGGGCGACGGCGAGCAGGGTGAGGAGGTCGTCCGGCGCGACGGGGTGCGCGCTGTGGCCGGGGCGAAGGTGCGGGCCCGGCCGGGGAGCGGTGCCGGGCCGAGGTGAGCTGTCCGGGCGGGGGCCGGCGCCGGTCCGGCCGCGGACCGGCTCGCCGTGTGCATCGGTGTGGGGCATGTTCGGAGTGTATCTGCACGGCTGCACACTCGGTTTGCGCAACTGGCCCGCCGCGCACAGTGCCGCGCCCGCACGGGCGGACGTAGGCTGGTGGCACGACCAGGACAGCGCGGCCCGGATGCACAGCAGTCGGCCGCCACCCGTGTGCAAGGAGGCACCATGGCAACCATCGGATGGATCGGCTTGGGCAATATGGGCAGGCCGATGACGAAGAACCTCATCGCCGCCGGGCACACCGTGCGTGGCTACGACCTCGACGAGCGCGCCGTGGCGGCGGCCGCGGAGAACGGCGTCGAGGCGGTCGGCTCGATCGCGCAGGCCGTCGACGGGGCCGAGGTCGTCTTCACCATGCTCCCCAAGGGCGAGCACGCCCGCAGCGTCCACCTCGGCGACGGCGGGGTGCTCGAGTTCGCCGCACCCGGGACCCTGCTCATCGACTCCTCGACGATCGACGTCGACTCCGCGAACGCGCTCCACGACGCCGCCGAGAAGGCCGGGTTCGCGTTCGTCGACGCTCCGGTGTCCGGCGGCATCTCCGGCGCCGCGGCCGGGACGCTGACCTTCATGCTCGGCGGGGCGGATGCCGACGTCGAGCGCGCCCGGACCTTCGTCGAGCCGATGGCCGGCAACGTCTTCCACGCCGGCGGCAACGGTGCGGGCCAGGCGGCGAAGATCGTCAACAACATGATGCTCGCGATCAGCCTCCAGGGCGCGGCGGAGGGCGCGGTGCTCGCCCGGAAGCTCGGGCTCGACGCGCAGACCTTCTGGGACATCGCCCATGTGTCCTCCGGCGACTCGTGGCCGCTGCGCACCTGGTACCCGGTGCCCGGCGTGGTCGAGACGTCCGCGGCGAACAAGGGCTTCGACGCGACCTTCGCGACCGCGCTCGCCCACAAGGACGTCGGGCTCGCGATGGCTGGTGCGGAGTCCGTGGGCGTCACCCTGCCGGCGGCCCAGGTCGCCTTCGACAACCTGCAGAAGCTCATGGACGACGGCTACGCGGACAAGGACTGCTCCCTCGTCATCCGCAACATCGACCCCGAGGCGCCGGGCGTCCCGCAGGACTGAGGGCGCCCCGGCCCGGTGCGCCTCAGTCCGCCGCGGGCCGGGCGCCGAACACGCTCGAGCCGATCCGCACCATCGTCGCGCCCTCGTCGATCGCGAGCTCGAAGTCGTTGCTCATGCCCATCGACAGCTCGGTCATCGTCTCGTCGATGATGCCCTGCTCGAGCAGCGCGGTGCGCAGCCCGGTGAGCTCACGGTAGCTCGGGCGGATCTCCGCCTCGGTCGAGCCGGGCAGCCCGATCGTCATGAGGCCGCGCATCCGCATCCGGTCGAGGCCCTGGAGCGCGCCGATGAGCTCGCCGGCGGCCTCGGGCGCGACACCGGATTTCGAGTCCTCGCGCGAGGTGTTGACCTGGACGAAGTACTCGACCCGTGCCTCGGTCGTCTCGAGGCGGCGCTGGATCCGCTGCGCGAGCTCGAGCGAGTCGATCGACTGGATGCACGTCGCGACCCGCAGCGCGTGGTTGACCTTGTTCTTCTGCAGCGGGCCGATGAGGTGCGTCTCGTGGGGGATGTCGGCGAGCGCCTCGGCCTTGCCGGTGAGCTCCTGCACCCGGTTCTCGCCGATGAGCGTGAACCCGTGGGTGAGCGCGGTGCGGATGCGCTCCGCGGACTGGGTCTTCGTCGCGAGCATGATGCGCACGCTGTCGGCGGGCCGTCCGGCGGATTCGGCCGCGGCGGCGGCACGCTCGGCCACCTCGTCGAGGCGGGCGCGGACCGCCGTCGCCTCCTCGGGCGCGAGGCTGCCGGGGGACGCGGCGCCGGTGTGGGGCTCGGTGCTGCTACGGGGCTCGGTGCTGTCGTGGGATGCGGACATGCCCCCATCGTCTCACCAGTCGTGCGCCGCGGTCACGGCACCGGGCCCGCCGGTGTCGCGCGGGCGGTGCCGCACGGCTGTGCTGTGCCCGCCGGGGCCCCGAGCCGAGCGACTGCTCAGCGGCGCGGGGCTACTCTGTGTCCATGGAACTCCTCTCCGGGCTCGGCCTCGCGACCTCCTCGGGCCTCAACGCCTACATCCCGCTGCTCGTGCTCGGGCTGCTCGACCGGTTCACCCCCGTCGTCGAGCTCGGGCCGAGCTTCGCCTGGCTGTCGAACGGCTGGATCCTCGGGCTCCTCGCGGTGCTCCTCGTCATCGAGCTGCTCGCGGACAAGTTCCCGGCCGTCGACTCGATCAACGATGCGATCCAGACCGTCGTGCGGCCCACCTCGGGCGGCATCGTGTTCGGCTCCGCCGCGACCTCGGAGATCGCCGGGCTCGGCGCGGGCACGCTCACCGTCACCGATCCCGAGGCGGTCGCCGGCTGGCAGACCTGGGTACCGGTCGTCACCGGCATCGTCATCGCGCTCGTCGTCCACCTGACGAAGGCGCTCACCCGGCCGATGGCGAACACCGCGACGGCCGGCACCGCCGCCCCCGTGCTCTCCACCGGGGAGGACATCGTGTCCGCCGGGCTCTCGCTCATCGCCGTGTTCCTGCCGCTCGTCGTCGTCCTCGCGGTGATCGGCCTCGTGGTCGTCGCGGTCGTCGTCCGCCGCCGCATGCGCCGCAGGCGCGATCGGTGGCTCGGCGGCGTACCGGCCTGATGGGTCCGACCCCCGGTGCGCCGGCCGAACTGCGCGGTATCCCATGATCGGCGCGCAATTGCGCGGTGCGTTCCGGATACCGCGCAGTTCGGAGCTCGGGCGCAGCGCTGCGCCGGGGCGGGGCCCGAGGCGGCCGATGACGGGCGATGACGCGGTCCGCCGCGGGTGTCCGTGCCGCGTGCCATGATGGAGCCATGAGCCCCGACACGACGTCTGCGAACACCTCGAACGGGTCGACCCCGACCACCACGGCGAAGGGTCAGGCCCCAACCACCACGGAGAAGGGTCAGGCCCCGACCACTGAGGCCCCGACCACGGGGACCCCGGCCACCGCGTCCCGCGGCGTGCGGCTGCGCGCCCCGGAACTCACCGGGCGGCGCTGGATCAACACCGGTGGCACGGACCTGACGCTGGCTGACCTGCGCGGCAAGGTCGTGCTGCTCGACTTCTGGACGTTCTGCTGCATCAACTGCCTCCATGTCCTCGACGAGCTCCGTCCGATCGAGCAGAAGTACGCCGACGAGCTCGTCATCATCGGCGTGCACTCGCCCAAGTTCGAGTTCGAGCGCACCGTCGAGGCCGTCGACCAGGCCGTCGAGCGCTACCAGGTCGAGCACATCGTCCTCGACGATCCGGACCTCGTGACCTGGCAGGCCTACACCGCCCGCGCCTGGCCCACCCTCGCCGTCATCGACCCGGAGGGCTACCTCGTCGCCTCGATGTCCGGCGAGGGCCACTCCGCCGGGCTCGCCGGGCTCATCGAGGAGCTCATCGCCGAGCACTCGGAGAAGGGCACCCTCCACCGCGGCACCGGGCCTTACGTCCCCCCGGAGCCGGTGGAGACCGAGCTGTTCTACCCCGGCAAGCTGCTGCGCCTGGCGAACGGGAACCTCCTCGTCGCCGACTCCGGTCACCATTCGCTCGTCGAGTACGACCCCACGGGCACCGAGGTGCTGCGCCGGATCGGCACGGGGGAGCGGGGGTACACCGACGGCAGCCTGACCGAGGCCCGCTTCTCCGAGCCCGGCGGCATGACCGAGCTGCCGGAGGAGCTCGCCGCGCGGCTCGGCTACCGCGTGGTCGTCGCCGACACCGTCAACCACGTGCTGCGCGGGGTCGACCTCGAGGCGGGCACGGTGACGACGATCGCCGGCACCGGCGAGCAGTACATGGTCGGTGCGATCGACAACATCACCGGCGAGCACCGGCAGACCGGCCGTTACGACGGTCGGGCGGACCGCATCAAGCTCTCGAGCCCATGGGACGTCGAGTACTCGACGGCCACCGGCGAGGTCGTCGTGGCGATGGCCGGCAACCACACCATCTGGTCCTTCGACCCGGACGCGGGCACCATCCGCCTGCTGTCCGGCACGATGAACGAGGGCCTGCTCGACGGTGCGGCGGAAGACGCCTGGTTCGCCCAGACCTCGGGCCTCGACGCCGCGGCCTCCGGGGAGATCTGGGTCGCGGACTCGGAGACCTCGGCGGTGCGTCGGCTCGACCCGCGGACCGGTGCCGTCGAATCCCTTGTGGGCACCGGCCTGTTCGACTTCGGGTTCCGCGACGGCCCGGCGGACGAGGCCCGCCTCCAGCACCCGCTCGGCGTCGCCGCGCTGCCCGACGGATCCGTCGCGGTCGCCGACACCTACAACGGGGCGATCCGCCGCTTCGATCCCGCCTCCGGCGTCATGACCACCCTGGCGCGGGGTCTCGCCGAGCCCTCCGACATCCTCGTGCTCCCGGGTGAGGACGGCGCCCCGCCGGCCCTGCTCGTCGCGGAGTCCGCGGCCCACCGGCTCACCCGGGTGAGCATCCCCGCCGAGGCGCAGCAGGTCGACGAGGGTGCGAAGAGCACTACCCGTCCGGCCACCGAGATCGGTCGCGGACCGCTGGAGATCAGCATCGGCTTCACGGTCCCCGCGGGCCAGAAGCTCGACGACCGCTGGGGCGATCCGACCTACCTCCAGGTGTCGTCGACCCCGCCGGAGCTCATCACCGACGGCGCCGGCGGTGCGGAGGGGATGGAGCGCACGGTGACCCTCGACCCGGGGATCGACTCCGGGGTCCTCCACGTCACGGTGCGGGCCGCGGCCTGCGACGGCGAGCCCGGGGGAGAGATCCCCCTCCACGCCGCCTGCCACCTCTACCAGCAGGACTGGGGCATCCCGGTGACGATCGCCGACGGCGCTGAGAACACGCTCCACCTCGATCTGCGCGGGACCTGACCGGCGGGATCCGAGCCGCGCCGCGTCCGCGCGTTCGCGTGCGATCCGGCTCGCACCGGAGGTCCCCGTCCGGCTCGTTCCGGAGCTCTCCGTCCGGCTCGCGGGCCCGCCCGCTGGGGGGTGCCCCGGGTGGAGCGGCTCAGCTCGCCGGGGGCGACTGGCCGAGCGACTGCCCCTCGTTGACGAGGGTGACGGACACCTCGCCGTCGGCCACGGTGACGAGGCCGGTGATCCGGACGATGATCCGTTCGGTGAAGTCGGACTCGTAGGCCGTGACGATGTCGCGTGAGCGGCCGGACACCTCGACCACGGCCTCGGCCGGGGCGACGGTGAGCTGCGTGCCGTCGGCCGTGAGGGTGATCGAGGGGTGTTCGACGATCGACCACGCGACCTCGTCGCCGAGGATCTCGTGGTCGGTCTCGAACCCGAACGGACACCCGGACGGCATGAGCGTCGTCTGCTCCGCACAGGCATCGAGCTGCGCGACCGCCTCGGCGGCGACCTCGCTCGCGAGCGCTTCCGTGGGCTCCGGATCGAGCGTCACCGGGGCGATCTCACCGGGCCGGAGCACATCGACGCGCACCGGATCGGCGTGCAGGTACTCGGCGTTGAAGCCCACGGTGTAGCCCGCCGGGAAGAGCAGCGGCACGCCGCCGCGGTCCGCCGGGGCGGCGACCCCGTTGATCTCGACGACCGAGGAGCCGGTGACGTCGAGGCCCAGGCGCGGCCACTTCTCGACCTCGATGAGCCACCGGTCGAACAGGCCCCACTGCGGGGCCGCTCTCACCAGCGAGTACGTCTCCTCGTGGGAGGAGTCGCCGAGCGTGAAGCCGACGGTGACCGTGGCCCGGTCGCCCTCGACCCGGGAGTCGACGACCCGCGGGTCGCTCGGCAGCGACCAGGCGTTGGCGAGCACCGCATCGTCGAGTGCGGCGGTGTTCCGGGTCGACGGGGCGGCGAGCAGGCCGAGGGCTCGGGAGGCGTCGCCGTCCTCGAGCGCGGACAGATACGCCACGACCGCGCGCTGCGGGGCGTGGGCGGTGAGGTTGAGGACCGGCACGGAGGCGACGGTGAGGAGAACCGCGACGATCGCCGCGAGGAGGAGGCGGAAGGCACGCGGGTCGAGGACGAGGCGTGGGCGGCGCGGCTGCTTCCGCGTCCCCTGGGGCGGAGGTGTCGTGGTCATGGCCCCCTTCCTCCCCCGCGCGCCTGCCGACCGCCCCGGCACCGACCGGGGCCGGTCGCGGAGGCTCTCGGCTCAGTCTAGACGCCCGGCCGGTGCCTCGGCCGGATAGGCCCGCATGCGGGAGGTGTCGACGTCGACGAACAGGCGCGTGCCGGTGCGGACCCGCGCCACGGTGTCCGCCACGGTGCTCGCCAGGCCCGGGTGGATGACACCGAACCCGGAGCCGCCGGTGTCAGCGACGGCGGAGAAATCGAGGAGGTCCACGGTCATCGCGAGTCCGACCTCGGTGTCGGCCGGGGACAGGACCACCTGGAGGATCGGTCCGGAGTCGCGGACGGCGACGATGAGCGCTTCGAACACGGAATTGGAGGTGAAGGCGGGATCGAACTCGTCGAACGACAGGCGCGCGGCGGAGGTCGGGATGGTGACGTAGACCTTGCCGTCGAGCTCGGTCCGCGCCCGCACCTGCGAGTGCCCGATCGACAGCCAGCCGCGCCGGGCGAGGCCGGAGAAGACGGAGACGCCCGTCGCCGCAGCGGCGAGATTGCTCCGCGGTTCGCGCAGCTGCACCGCGAGCGGGGCGGAGTCGGCGATCTGCTCCTTCTCGATCGTCACCGTCCGCCCGCCGAGCACGGCGGCGTCCATCACCGAGGAGCCGGAGACCACGAGCCCGCGCTCGAACCGGGTGCAGGCATCGAGCAGCCGGCCCCGCAGGCCCGCGCGCGCCTGCCCGCCGAGACCGTGGAGCGGATCCTCGAGCACCAGCCACTGCCCGCCGGTGGCGAGTGTGAGCGCGCAGATCAGGCGCGCCCGGGACTCCGCGTCGAGGTCGCGCAGCCGGGTGCGCCGGCTGCGGTCGAACGGAAAGCCGAAGTGCGCGCAGGCGTCGGCGAGTGCCGATGGCGTGCCGTGGGGGGCCGCGAACCGGCCGACGGTGAGCCGCCCGGCTTCGTCCGGCCAGGCGACGCGGGCGGCGCCGGGCAGGCGTCCGATGGCGCGCAGAACGCCCCCGACGTCGGACGGCTGCCCGAGGAGGGTCAGCCTGTCGAGGGCGTTCAGCGGCTCAGCCGACACCGCCTCGCCCGTGACCCGGATCCCGGAGAGATCGAGTGTCGGGGCGGATTCCATGGGCGAGATGCGGTGCGGCCGGGGTGCGGTGCCTGGAGCCGGGCGGCTCAGACGTCCGACGGGTCGGTCGAGCGGGTGCGGCGACGGGTGACAACGACCGCAGCGGCACCGACGACTAGCAGGCCGGCGCCGAGCGCCAGTCCGGTCATCTCGGAACCGGTGCGCGGCAGCGCGGTGCCGGAGTCGGACGAGCCGCCGGAGCCGCTGCCTCCGCCGGAGCCGGAGTCGCTGCCTTCGCCGCCGGCACGGTTGCCGGCCTCGTCGCCCACCGAGGTGCTGTTGGTGACCACGGTGAAGGAACCGGCCTGCGCCTCGGACTCGGGGCCGAACGCCGTGACGCGGTACTCGCCGAGCACCGGGTCGCTCGCGGCGTGCACGCCGACGACGGCGTCGCCCTGCTCGTTGGCGATCTTGTCGATCTGGAAGCGCTCGACCTGGCCCTGCGCGTGCTCGACCTGGACGGTGATCTGCTCGCCGGGCTGGGCGCCGGTGACGGTGATCGTCACGCCCTTGTCGTCGTCGGCGAAGTCGGACGAGGAGATCTCGGTCGGATCGATCGCGATGCTGAACGCCGCCGCCTCGGCCGCGTCGCTGCCCGCAGGCGCGGACGAGGTGGGCGGGGCCGGGATCTGCGACTCGGGTGCAGTCGGCGTCGGGCGCGGCGCCTCACGGCGGTTGTCGCTGGCGCCGGACTCGGTCGGGGTCGGCGTCGCCGTCTCCGTCGGGGTCGGAGACGCGGTCTCGGACGGCGTGGCGCTCGGGGTCGCGGTCTCGGACGGCGTGGCGCTCGGGGTCGCGGTCTCGGACGGCGTCGCGCTCGGGGTGGGTGACGCGGTCTCCGAGGGAGTCGCGGTCTCCGGTGGAGTGGTCTCCTCGGGCGTCTCGGTCGGGGTCGGGGTGGCGCTCGGCGTCGCGCACTCAGTGGGCGACGGGGCCGGAGTCGGGGTCTCCGCGACCTTCTCGACGACCTCGAAGGTGACCTTCGAGGAGTCCTTCTTCGTCTCCGTGTCGGTGAGGAACAGCGTGTACGTGCCGGTGGGCACCTTCGCCGCGTCCGTGGTCGTGAAGAAGAAGACTCCGTTGACCTCGCCCTCGGGCGTCACGGTCAGCGGATCCTTCACCGCGTACTCCGTGCCCTCGGTGCCGATCACGGTGACGGTGGCAGTGGATTCGGGGGTGAAGCCGGTCCCGGAGAAGCCGATGCCCTCCTCGGTGTCCGCGATGTCGGTCTGGGACACCTCGGGCACCTCGACGGTGGCCTCGGGGGCATCCGCGAGCGCCGGCACGGCGGCAGGAGTCGATGGCGATGCGCCCTCGGAGGGCAGGCATTCGGCCGGCGCAGGGGCCGACGGTGCAGTGGTGGACGCAACAGCGGGAACGGCGATCAAACCGGAAACCGCGGCGGCTACTGCGGGGGCAAGCACAAGACTCTTTGCAGAGGTCTTCACAGTATGGCCTTTCGGTCGTGGCGTATTCGACCACGCAAAGGCGACAGTGTTACTCCCGGCCCTTCGGTTAAGGGGGAAGGCACCATCGGCGCGGGCGTATAACAGCACCCACTGTAGAGCATTCTCCAAGGCAATGCGCCGGAGTTCTCCATCCACGTTGCCCAATAGTGATCGAATCGTTGCCTGATCGACGGTAGATTGGCGGTGTGAGTTTGCTTTCCGATCGCGATATCCGTGCCCAGCTCGACTCCGGGCGCGTGGGCCTCGACCCCTACGACCCCACGCTCGTGCAGCCCTCGAGCGTCGACGTGCGCCTCGACCGGTTCTTCCGGCTGTTCGACAACCACAAGTACACGGTCATCGACCCCGCGCAGGAGCAGCCGGGCCTGACCCGTCTCGTCGAGGTCGATCCGGACGAGCCCTTCGTCCTCCACCCCGGCGAGTTCGTGCTCGGCTCGACCCTCGAGCTCATCACCCTGCCCGACGACATCGCGGCCCGGCTCGAGGGCAAGTCCTCGCTCGGCCGTCTCGGCCTCCTCACCCACTCGACCGCCGGTTTCATCGATCCCGGATTCACCGGCCACGTCACCCTCGAGCTGTCGAACGTCGCCACCCTGCCGATCACCCTGTGGCCGGGGATGAAGATCGGCCAGATGTGCTTCTTCTCGCTGAGCTCGCCTGCGCAGAGCCCCTACGGCTCCGATCCCGCCACCGGCAACCGCTACCAGGGTCAGCGCGGGCCCACCGCATCGCGCGCCCACGTGGGATTCCGCCGGGGCATGCCCTGATGGCCGGGGCCCACGACGCCCGCGACCCGCGCTCGCCCGAGGCGCTCTCCGCCCGTCACCTGCTGCTGCTCGACGAGGACGTCGAGCCGAGCGATGTCATCGCGCTCGTGACGAACCACTTCCCCGCCCTCGCCGAGCCCGTCGTCGTCGCCGACGCGGATCCGCGCTGGGGCCACGAGGTGCTCGAGTGGCGGCTGACCCGCCATTCCCGGCTGCACGGCCCGATGTTCGTGCCCGCCGCGGTCCGCGCGGAGCTCGGGCTGCCGGACTGGGCCACCCGGGTGTTCGCCCTCGTGTGTCCGCGCGACCGCGAGCCCGCTCCGCCGCCGTCCTGGCTCACCGACTCCGACGGGCTCCACCTGTTCTTCTCCGCCGGGCTCCCGAACCGGGAAGAGGGGCGCTCGCTCGATCTCCTCATCGCGCTCGCCCGGCGCCTCCACCTCGCCCTCCGGCTCGCCGACGAGCCGGTCGACCCGCTCGCGCTCGAGGCGCCGTCGGCCTCCCGCGCCGCGCTCGCCGCCGCGGCCGAGGCGCCGGCCCGGATCCTCGTGCCCGATCCGGAGGCGCACGTCGACGTCTTCGTGTACTCGCCGTACTGGCTCGCTCCGGACGTGCTGCTCGCCCGGCTCACCGAGGTCGACGCCGGCGCGCGCGAGCCCGACCCGGTGCCGCCGGAGGCGCTCGAGAAGATCGCACACCTGATCTCGGCCGACGGCCCGGAGGTGCGGGACGGCTACGCCATCGAGGTGCCCCTCGACTCGCTCGGCCCGCGGGCCGGGCTGCTCGAGATCGGCGTCCTCGTCGAGGAGGCGCTGCCGCGTGCCGTCGCCGCGCATCTCGAATCGCCGCAGGTGATGTACCACCTGCGCTGGGTCGACACCGAGCAGCAGCGCTACCTGCCGGAGATCGACGCGGAGCTGCGGCGGATCCGCACCGCGGCCGCGCTGCGCCTCGACCGGCTCGCCGCGGAGGTCCTGCGGCTCACCGCCGGGGTCGGCGTCGACCAGGACGGCTTCCTGCTCAGCGAGCACCAGCTGGGCTGAGCCGCACCGGGCCGATCGGGCCCGCATGCACGGCGCTCCGAGA
This sequence comes from Brevibacterium sp. CS2, assembly GCF_005280295.1. Lineage (GTDB taxonomy): Bacteria > Actinomycetota > Actinomycetes > Actinomycetales > Brevibacteriaceae > Brevibacterium > Brevibacterium pityocampae. The sequence goes on from NZ_CP040020.1 coordinate 1,032,408, forward strand.
ACGGAGCGGGTTGGGTACTATCACACGTCACCGGCCGGATCGACTTCGTCAACGCGGGCGATCTGTGAAAAAATGTGCAGACGTGTGTCGAATCTCGGAGGGGGCTGGAACATGACCGTGCTGGTGGGGGCGTTCTTCGTGGCCGCGCTCCTCGCCGCACCGCTGTTCCGCCTGTGCGGGCGCGCCGCGTTCCTCGTGCTCGCGCTCGTCCCCGGCGCCGGGTTCCTCGTGTCGCTGGCCCAGCTGCCGCGCATCCTGTCCGGCGGCGACGACTGGCTCGAGCACTTCAACTGGCTCCCGGCGCTCAATCTCCAGGTCGTGTTCCTCATGGATCCCCTGGCCTGGCTGCTCAGCCTGCTCGTCACCGGGATCGGGGCGCTCGTCTTCGTCTACTGCGCGCGCTACTTCGCCGCCGACGAACCGCGGCTCGCCCGCTTCGCCGGGGTCCTCATGGCGTTCGCCGGCATGATGTACGGCCTCATCCTCGCCGACGAGATGCTCCTCCTCTTCATCTTCTGGGAGGGCACGACGGTGTTCTCCTACCTCCTCATCGGGCAGTACAACAGCCGCCAGCAGTCGCGCCGCGCCGCGCTCCAGGCCCTCGTCGTCACCACCGCCGGCGGGCTCGCGATGCTCGTCGGCGTCATCCTCCTCACCGTCGTCATGGGCACCGGCCGGATCTCGACGATCGTCGACATCGGGTACGCCGTCGGGATCAACGACGGGCTCGTCATCACCGCCGTCATGCTCATCCTCGTGGGCGCGGTGTCGAAGTCCGCGCTCATCCCGTTCCACTTCTGGCTCCCCGGCGCGATGGCCGCGCCCACCCCGGTGAGCGCCTACCTGCACGCCGCGGCGATGGTCAAGGCCGGCATCTACCTCGTGCTCCGCCTCGCCCCCGGCTTCCACGCGATGCCCGGCTGGACCGCCGTGCTCCTCGCCCTCGGGATCACGACGATGCTCATGGGCGGCTGGCAGGCTCTGCGGCAGTTCGACCTCAAGCTCGTCCTCGCCTTCGGCACCGTGTCCCAGCTCGGCTTCCTCATGATCGTCAGCGCCTTCGGGACCCGGGACATCACGCTCGCCGCGACCACGCTGCTGCTCGCCCACGGCCTGTTCAAGTCCGCGCTATTCCTCATCGTCGGGATCATCGACCACCGGGCCGGCACCCGCGACCTCCGCAAGCTCAGCGGCTACGGCGCGCGCTCGAAGGGCCTGTTCGTCGCCGCGCTCATCGCCGCGGCCTCGATGGCCGGGGTGCCGCCGCTGTTCGGCTTCGTCGCCAAGGAGGCGGTCTACACCACGCTGCTCGAGGACGGCACCAAGGCCGGCGCCATCGCCGTCATCGGCATCTTCCTCGGCTCGGTCCTCACCGTGGCCTACTCCGCGCGCTTCGTGTGGGGCGCCTTCGCCACGAAGCCCGGGGTGGAGCCGATCGAGCCGGCGCGCGAGAGCCCGCTGTTCATGTCGGTGCCCTATCTGCTCGCCGCGCTCACCGTGCTCGCCGGCCTCGCCTCGTCCTGGCTCGACCCGGTCATCGCCTCGTGGTCCTCGCGCCTGGCCGGCGGTGCGGAGAAGCCCTACTACCTCGCGCTGTGGCACGGGCTCGAGCCGGCGCTGCTCCTGTCGGCGGGGAACCTCGCGCTCGGCCTCGCGATGTTCTGGTTCGCCCGGCAGGTCTCGGTGTTCCAGGCCGCGATGCCCGACGGCATCGACTTCCACGGGCTCTACCGCCGCTCGATCACCGGGCTCGAGGCGTCCGCCGCCTACGTCACCGCGCGCACCCAGCGCGGCTCGATGCCCTTCTACCAGGGCGTCATCTACATCGTGTTCATCGGCTCGATGTCCGCCGCCCTGCTCCTCAACGACACCTGGCCCAGCGGCATCGCACTCGCCGACAACGCCCTGCAGATCATCGTGGCCGCCGCCATCATCATGGCCGCGCTCGCCGCGACCCGCGCGCAGAAGCGCTTCGCGGCGGTCGTCATCGTCGGCATCTCCGGCTACATGATGGTCGCCTTCTTCGCGCTCCAGGGCGCTCCGGACCTCGCGCTCACCCAGGTGCTCGTCGAGACCATCACGATCGTCGTGTTCGTCCTCGTCCTCCGCCGCCTGCCGGCCCGGATCGGCAACTCCTCGGGCCGCCTCTCCCCGTCCCTGCGCGGCCTCATCGCCGCAGTGTTCGGGATCATGATGATGCTCCTCGTCTTCGTCGCATTCGGCGCCCGCACCGCCGCTCCGATCTCCGAGGCGTTCCCCTTCCTCGCCTACGAGTACGGCCACGGCAAGAACGTCGTCAACGTCACCCTCGTCGACATCCGCGCCTGGGACACCCTCGGCGAGCTGTCCGTCGTCGTCGCGGCCGCCACCGGCGTGGCGAGCCTGATCTTCGTGCGCGGACGGGAGGGTCGCCTGCAGCGCTTCCAGAGCCACCGGCCGGACAGCTTCGCCGCGCGCCACCGGCCCGTCGAGGACGAGCTGTTCTCGCCCATGCGCACCACCGACGACGGCCCGAGCACCGACACCAAGCGCAGCGCCTGGCTGCTCGCCGGGCGCGCGCTCGCCCCGAAGAACCGCTCGATCCTCCTCGAGGTGCTCGTCCGCCTGCTGTTCCACCCCATCCTCGTGTTCTCCGTCTACCTCCTGTTCGCCGGCCACAACCTGCCCGGCGGCGGATTCGCCGCCGGCCTCGTCGCCGGCATGGCGCTCGTCGCCCGCTACCTGGCCGCCGGCCGCCACGAGCTCGCGGAGGCGGCCCCGATCGACGCCGGTCTGCTCCTCGGCCTCGGCCTCGCGCTCGCTGCCGGCACCTCGCTCGGCGGCTTCCTCTGGGGGAGCGTATTCTTCGAGTCCGCCTACTGGAGCACCGAGCTGCCGGTGCTCGGCTACGTGTCGTTCGGCACCTCGACGATCTTCGACATCGGGGTCTACTTCGTCGTCGTCGGCCTCATGCTCGACATCCTCCGCAGCCTCGGCGCGGGGGTCGACCGCCACCAGGAGGCGGACGAGGAGCGCCTGGCGGAATCGCTCTCCCGCGACGAGCACGCCGGGCCGGACACCACCGAGCTCCACGCGATCCTCGGCCGCATGGACGACGTCGAGGTCGACGGGCCGGCAGGGGGGAGCCGACTGTGACGACCTCTTTCGTGATGCTGCTCGCCATGGGCGTGATGTTCGCCTGCGGCCTCTACCTCATGCTCGACCGCTCGCTCACCCGTGTGCTGCTGGGCTTCCTGCTCATGGGCAACGCGGTGAACATGCTCATCATCCTCACCGCCGGCCCTCCGGGGCGGCCGCCTCTCACCGACGGGGAGAACCTCACCACCGACGGGATGAACGACCCGCTGCCGCATGCGCTCGTGCTCACCGCGATCGTCATCACCTTCGCGCTGTCGGCGTTCCTGCTCGCGATGATCTACCGCTCCTGGCGCCTGGTCCGCAACGAGAACCTCGAGGACGACATCGAGGACGTGCGGATCGCGCTCGCCAAGGGCCGCGGCTCCGGCGACGAGGCGGGCACGAGCGGGGAGTACGACGACACCGAGTTCGGCGACGAGGCCCAGACCCCGATCGCCGGGGCGCTCGACCTGGACGAGGACGGCTCGCCGGTCGAGCGCCGGGCGGAGGACCGGGCGGAGGACCGGGCCGAGGCGCGGGCCGAGGGCGGCTCCGACACCGGGGCCGAGGCGCGGGCCGGTTCCCGTCGAACCGACTCCGGTGAACCCGGCTCCCGCGAGGCCGGCTCGGACGAACCGGGCGCCGCCGACCGCCGCACCGACTCCGATCAGACCGGGAGGGACACCTGATGCTCGCCGTCCTCGTGCCCCTGCCCGTGGTCCTGCCGCTCATCGGGGCCGGCATCACCCTTATGCTGTCCGGACGCCGGCGGGGCCAGACCGCCGTCACCGTCATCACGCTCGCGATCGTGCTCGCGATCGACCTCGTGCTCCTGTTCGGCGTCGACGCCCGCGGCACGCAGGTGGTCGCGGTCGGCGGCTGGGAGCTGCCCTTCGGTATCGCGCTCGCCGTCGACCGGCTCAGCGCGGTCATGCTCGTCGTGTCCGCGATCGTCACCCTGCTCGTGCTCCTCTACGCGGTGGGCCAGGAGATGGCCGACACCGCGAACGAGACGCCGGTGAGCGTATTCAACCCGACGTACCTCATCCTCTGCGCCGGTGTCGCCGCGGCCTTCATCGCCGGCGATCTGTTCAACCTCTACGTCGGCTTCGAGATGCTGCTCGGCGCCTCGTACGTGCTCCTCACCCTGGGCGCCACGGCGCAGCGGATCCGCGCCGGGGTGACCTACATCGTCATCTCGCTCGTGTCCTCGCTGATCTTCCTCATGGGGATCGGGCTCGTCTACGCGGCGACCGGCACCGTGAACATCGCGCAGCTGTCGGTGCGGATCGGCGAGCTGCCGCCCGACATCCAGATGATCCTCCACATCACGCTGCTCATCGCGTTCGGGATCAAGGCCGCGGTGTTCCCACTCGCGTTCTGGCTGCCCGACTCCTACCCGACCGCACCCGCTCCGGTCACCGCGGTGTTTGCCGGCCTGCTCACCAAGGTCGGCATCTACGCGATCATCCGCACCGAGACGGTGCTCTTCGCCGAATCGAACCTGCGCACCCCGCTGCTCGTCGTCGCCGCGCTCACCATGCTCGTCGGGATCCTCGGCGCCGTCGCGCAGTCGGAGATCAAGCGACTCCTGTCCTTCACCCTGATCTCGCACATCGGCTACATGATCTTCGGCGTGGCAATGGGGACGGTCGAAGGTCTGACCGCGGCGATCTTCTACACCGTGCACCACATCATCGTGCAGACCGCGCTGTTCCTCGCCATCGGTCTCGTCGAGCAGCGCAACGGCACCACCTCGATCCGCAAGCTCGGCGGCCTCGCCGTGCTCGCCCCGGGCCTGTCCCTGCTGTTCTTCATCCCCGCGCTCAACCTCGCCGGGATCCCACCGTTCTCCGGGTTCATCGGCAAGGCCGCGCTGTTCCAGGCCGGGTTCGAGACCCGCGACTGGCTGATCTTCGTGCTCATCGGCGCCGGCGCGCTGACCTCGCTGCTCACGCTCTACGTCATCGGCAAGACGTGGAACCTCGCCTTCTGGCGGGACCCGGACGACACCGAGGAGCCCACCCCGGAGCTCGTCGAGGAGTTCGAGGAGCGCAAGGAGGCCGTCGCCGACGGCCGCAGCTGGCGCAGCACGCAGACGATGCCGCGCACGATGATCGGCTCGGCCACGGTGATGGTCGCGGTGAGCGTGCTCGTCACGGTGTTCGCCGGCAATCTCTGGGACATCAGCGCGCGGGCCGCGGAGAATCTCCGGAGCCCGTCGACCTATGTGTCCTCGGTGCTCGGAGAGGAGGACGGATCATGACGACCAAGCGGTCGAAGGCGCGCCGCTCCATCCTCCAGCAGGCCCTGCTCGTGCTCGTGCTGTGCGCGCTGTGGATCATGCTGTGGGACCAGTTCACCGTACTCAACATCGTCACCGGGCTGGTGCTCGGGATCCTCGTCACGCGCTGGTTCTACCTGCCGCCGGTCGAGCTCTCGGGCCGGTTCAACCCCTTCTACGCCGTCCAGTTCATCCTCTGGTTCACCGCCTCGATGATCATCGCCTCCGTCCACGTCAGCTGGTCGGCCGTGCGCCGCCGGGGGGTGCGCGCCGGCAGCGTCATCGAGCTCGACCTCCACACGCGCTCCGATCTCCTCATCACCGCGGTCTCCGTGGTGCTCGGGCTCATCCCCGGCTCGATCTGCATCGAGGTCGACCGGCCGCACTCGGTGATCTACGTCCACGTCCTCGACTGCTCGACGGAGGAGGCGATCGAGAAGGCGCGCGAGCAGATCTACCGGATCGAGCACCTGCTCATCGCGACCTTCGGCTCCGCCCACGACCTCACCGCGCTCAACGAGTGGCGGGTGGAGAACGGCCGGAAGCCGGTCCTCGCACAGCGCACGATCCGACCTGCGGGCAAGGAGGCCGACCGATGACCGGGCTCTCGTCCACGCCGATCGTCGATCCTGACATCCTCCGGATCGCCGGACCGATCATCGGCGTCGTCTTCTTCGTCGCGATGCTCATCGCGGTGTTCAAGATCATCAGGGGCCCATCGATCCTCGACCGGATGATGGCCTCGGATGTGCTGCTCGCGACGCTGATGTGCGGATTCGGCGGGTACGTCGCAGTGACCGGTCGCGTCGATCTGCTGCCGGTGCTGCTCGCGCTGTCGTGCCTGGGCTTCCTCGGCTCGGTGAGCGTGTCGCGCTACGTGTCCCGCTCGGAGACCTCCGCCCCGGTCATCGGGTCGTCGGTGTTCGAGGAGATGGACGAGGCGGACGACGAGGTGGCCGCGGACGGCGCGATCCCGCGCGCCGCGCGCACCGCGGCCAGCACCTCGGCAGGTGGGGCGGCGTCGCCGGCCGGCGGTCCCGACGACGGAATGGTGGCCGCCGGAGCCGCCCGTGACCACCATCCGGGGCCCGCGGGGGACGTCGCCGGCCCGGCGGTGACGGGCGAGGAGGAGCCGATCCGCACGCTGCCCGAGCAGCGCGAGCGATCGCCCGAGGAGGGCGAGGCGCGAACCGCGCCCGAGGGCGCAGGGCCCGGGCAGGGGCAGGCGCCGTCCGAGCAGGAGCACCCCGCGGCCGGCCCCGACGAGGAGGATCTCGTCGATGAGGCGGTGCGCGACTCCGCGGCGAAGAACGCCGATGCGGAGATCGGCATCGAGCCGAGCAGCGCCGCACCCGCCGCGGACCGCGCCGCGGCGCCCACCGACGAGCACTCACCTGTCGAGCACCGCGCCACTGAGCACCGCGCCACCGAGCACTCCGTCGGACCCCTGTTCGGCGACGACGAGGAGGAGGGGCGGTCATGATCGCCGACATCGTCACCCTGGTCTTCATCTGCGCGGGAGCCGCGCTGTCGCTCGCTGCGGCGATCGGCCTCGTCCGCTTCCCCGACCTCATGAGCCGGCTCCACGCGGCGTCGAAGCCGCAGATCCTCGGCCTCATCCTCATGATGTTCGCGATCGCGATCCAGATCCCGCACTGGGGGCCGATCACCACGATGTTCCTCGTCGTGACCTTCCAGATGATGACCACCCCGGTGGGCACTCACATGGTGGGCCGCGCGGGCTATCGCACGAAACGGCTGCGCCGATCTATGCTGTACCGAGATGAATTGGCGGACGCCGTCGCCCGTGCCGAGGCGCGGGATTCCGCACAGCGCACCGCCCGCACAGTGCCGAAGGACTCGCAGACATGACCTCAGCTTTCGCCCAGGACGATCGACCGCTCGTCCTCGTCGCCGACGACGAGCCCGATGTGCTGGGCGCGGTGGTGCCCTTCCTCAGCCGCTCGGGATTCCGGGTGATCAGCGCCCCGGACGGCAAGCTCGCCCTCGATGAGATCCGCCGCCATCAGCCCGACGTGTGCGTCCTCGACGTGCTCATGCCCGGTGCGGACGGCCGCGAGGTGCTACGCACGCTGCGCAGCGAGGAGAACTGGGTACCGGTGCTGCTGCTCACCCAGGTGGGCGAGGCGGTGGAGCGGGCGATGGCGCTCGAGGAGGGCGCCGACGACTACCTCAACAAGCCCTTCGACCCGCACGAGCTCATCGCCCGGATCCGCGCGGTGCTGCGCCGGACCCGTCAGGACGGGCCGCCGCTGGCGAACGCCCCGGTGCTGATCTCGACGTTCGGGCTCAAGCTCGACCGGGTGGGCCGCCGCGCATGGATCAACGACCGCAACCTCGTCATCACCCCCAAGGGTTTCACGCTGCTCGAGTACCTCATGGTGCACCAGGACGAGCTCATCGAGCGCACCCGCCTGCTCGAGGTGCTGTGGGGCTTCGACGATGCCGTCGGCACCCGCGCCGTCGACTCCCGCGTCGCCGAGCTGCGACGCGTGCTCGGCGAGGACGCGGCGAACCCGCGGTGGATCGCGACCGTCCAGGGCCGCGGCTACCGGTTCGTCGCCGAGGTGCGCGGCGCCAACGATCTGGGCGGCCGATGAACACCTTCCTCGTCTTCGAGATCCGGATCTGGCTCTTCCTCGTCCTCCTGCTCGTCGGTCTGCTGCTGCTCGCCGGCGCGGCCTACCTCGCGTGGCGCTGGCTGCAGCGGCGTGAAGCGCGGCTGGTGGCGGAGAACCGGCGGACGGCGGAGCGGGACGCGCTCACCCGCCGCAATCGGATGCTCATCCGCCTCGACCACGAGCTCAAGAACCCGCTCACCGCGCTGCGCACCTCCGCGGCGACGGTGCGGGAGATGATCCGTGACGACAGCCCGAACCCGGACGAGATCGCGCCCGTCGTGCGCCAGATCGACACCTCGGCCCGCCGGGTCGCGCGCCTGCTCGCCGATCTGCGCAAGCTCGCCGATGTCGAGTCCCGCACGATCGAGTTCACCCGCGTCGACATGGATCGACTTATCCACCAGGCTGTCGAGGATGCGCGCACCGCACCCGGCGCCGAGGACCGGATGATCGTCGCGACGGTCGCCCGCGCCCCGTGGAAGCTGCCCGATGTCGCCGGCGAGGAGGACCTGCTGCTGTCGGCGATCCTCAACCTGCTCGGCAACGCGATCAAGTACTCCGCGGACACCGACGTCGTCGAGCTCCGCGCCAACGAGCAGATCATCCGCAACCACCGCTGGGTGGTCGTCGAGGTCGCCGACACCGGGCAGGGCATCCCGTCCGATGAGCAGGACACCGTGTGGGACGAGCTGTCGCGCGGCAAGCGCGTGCGCTCCGTGGCCGGCTCCGGCATGGGCCTGTCGCTCGTCCGCTCGATCATCGCCCGGCACGGCGGATCGGTCGAGCTGTTCAGCCAGGAGGGCGTGGGCACCTCGGTGCGGCTCGTGCTCCCGGTGCTCGGCGACGCACAGGCACCCGGCGCGCCCCACGACGACGGGGCGCAGGTCGCCGCGGCGTCGGCCCCGGTGCAGCCGTTCAACGACAGCAGCCGCGGCGGGGGCGCCGGCGGATTCCTGCCGCCGCGTCAGCCCTCCGAGGCCGAGCTCGACGGACGCATCCTCGGCACCCCGAGGCGCACCTCGAAGCGTCGCCTGCAGCGGGTCAACGGCGAGCTCCACGATTCCGCGACCGGCGAGACCTTCGGCGATCAGGTGCCGTTCGACTCGGGTCCCTACCAGCACTTCAAGCCGCCGCGGCCGGCCGCGCCGCCCCCGCAGCCGATGGGGTCGGGACCGCAGCAGCACGCGCCGGGGCCGCAGGACCTCGGGCCGGGCCAGCAGAATGTCGGTTCGGTGCCGCAGCAGTACGGCTCGGGACCTCAGAACGTCGGTTCAGGCCCCCAGCAGTACGGCTCGGGGCCGGTGGGCCCGAGCGGCCCGGGCCAGGCCCAGCTGTACCAGCAGGCACCTGCGGCGCAGCCGTATCAGCAGGGCGGGTCGGAGCAGCGGGCGATGGACCGGGCTCCCATGGGACGACCGGCGCCCGCTCCCCAGCATTACGGCTCCGCTCCTCACCACTACGGCTCCGCGCCACAGCAGTACGGCTCCGCGCCTCAGCAGGGCGGCCCGGTGGCCCATGAGCGCGGTGCGGCTCCGTCCCGGCAGGCCCCTTCCGGTGAGGGCGACGAGCCCCCGCGGGACACCACCTCGGGCTCGGAGCCCCGGCACTGATGCGGCGCATCCAGGCCCTGTGCGCTGCCGGCGCAGCCGTTCTGCTGGCCGGCTGCGGAGCCTTCCAGGTCCGCACCTCGGAGGAGGGCGGCGGCGTGATGGGGGTGCGCGTGGCACAGACCGCCGGCCCCACCCCGACGCCCACGGAGACCGGACCGGCTCTTGCCGACGGCTACCAGCTCGTCGACGTGCCGTTCTCCGAGGGGTGCGGGGTCCCGATGCGGGTCGCGGTCCCCGACGGGTTCTCCGTCGGCTCCTCCACCGGCGACTACGTGACCTTCGTCGAGGGCACCGCCGCGCTCGACGACCCGACGATCTCGATCTACTGCTCGGATTCGGTGTTGAGCGAGACCGCGGCCGAGCACATCGAGACGACTCGCAGCTACGGCTATCAGGAGGCGGGGACGACCAAGATCTCCGAGCGGAAGGGCCAGTTCGGCAACGGCTACTTCTGGAGCTACCAGGTCGACATGTCTCCGCGGGAGATCTTCGCCGGGACCTCTCAGACGATGCTCTACGGTGCCGACATCGCCTATACCGCCGAGGGTCGCCTGTTCACGCTCAAGTACGCAGCGACCGCGCCCACCGAGGACGTCGCGGGCCAGCACCGGCTGCAGCCGGCGGCGGACTTCGTCGAGGTCGACGGCCGGTTCGTGCCGATGCCCGACTGGGCCGGCTGAGCGGTCACCCGCGCAGCCGGCGGTGCCGCAGAAGGCCACTCCGCAATCGATGATGTCGGCCGAGCGATCACCCTGGAGGCGGCCGCTCCGCAGCCGCCCACCCCGACCGGGAACTCACTCCCCGGAGTCGGAGGCCCAGGACCGCATGGCGGTGAGCTGGGAGCGCAGGGCGCTCTGGTAGATCGCGAAGTCGGCGGTGTGGGAGATCACCTGGAACCCCTCGGCGATCGCGGCGCGGGTGAGCTCGTCGTCGACGGAGAAGATGCCCGCGGCCTTGCCCGCGGAGCGCGCGGCCTCGCCCACCCGTGCCAGGGCATCGCGGAACTCCACCGTGGTGAAGTCGCCGGGCGCGCCGAGGTTGGTGCTCAGATCCATCGGGCCGACGAACAGCACGTCGACGCCGTCGACCGCGGCGATCGCACGAGCGTGGGCGACGGCCTCCGGGGTCTCGATCTGCGGGAGGAAGAGGGTGAACTCGTTGGCTGCGGCCTGCTTGGGTCCGGGCTTGCCGCCGGTGTAGAAATCGTGGGCGATGCCCATCGCGGAGCCGCGCACGCCGAGCGGCGGGTACTTCATCCACGACACCACGGCCGCGGCCTGCTCCGCGGAGTTGACGTAGGGGACCATGATCCCTTCGGCCCCGGCGTCGAGGGCGCCGGACACCAGGTGCTGGGCGGTGCCGATGACGCGCACGAACGAGGCGATCTCCTCCCGGCGGGACACCGCCAGGGCGGGGCGGATCCGGTCGAGGGACCAGCCGGTGTGCTCGAGGTCGTAGAGCACCCAGTCCGCTCCGGCGCGGGTGGTGAGAGCGCCGATGCCCTCGGTCGCGAACTCGATGACGAAAGTGCCCAGGGACAGGTCGCCGGAAGCGAGGGCGCGGCGGACGTTCTCGGTGGTCATGCGGATCCTCTGCGATCGGAGCGGCGGGGCGCGCGGACTGCGTCGCCTCGTACTCCCGATGATATGCGGAACCCGGCGGTGTGCAGCCGGTGGTGCAGGTCTGAGACCGGCCGGCCCTGCGCGAGCCGGGGCTCAGGCGTCGACGACGACGTCGCCGTCCGGGGTCGAGCAGCACAGGAGGATCGTGCCGGCGTCGATCTCACGCTGTCGGATGCCGCCGGCGTGCTTCATCTCCACCGGCCCGGAGAGCAGGCCGACCTTGCAGGTGCCGCACATGCCGGAGGCGCAGTTCGATCGGAGGGGGACGCCGGCCCGCCGGCCGGCGCTCAGCAGCGTGTCCCCGTCCTCGACCGGGGCCGAGGTGCCCGTCCGGGCGAAGGTGACCCACGGGCGGGTATCCGCGCTGTCGCGCTGAGGCGAGGCCGCGGCGGGCGCGGCATCGCGGGTGAGCGCGCCGCCGGCAGGCCTCGTGCCGCTATCGCGCAGCGTGTGCTCCGCAGCCCGCCGTCCGTCACCGGTTCCGGTGGCATCGACGGCCCCCGTGCCCTCGGCAGTGGTCGTGTCGTCGAAGGTCTCGGTGAAGAAGGAGACGGGGGAGACGCCGAGCTTCGCGAGAACCGCGCGGGCCCGCGCCAGGTAGTCCGGGGGCCCGCAGGCGAACACCATCCGGCCGCAGGCGTCGGGGACGAGCGCGCCGAGGGCGTCCGCGCTGAGCCGGCCGGTGAGCCCCCGCCAGTCCGAGCTGGGCCGGTCGCCGAGGCTGAAGCGGACGGTGAACCGCGGATCGGTCTCGTCGAGGATGCGGAGCTCGCGGGCGAAGGCGAAGTCGCGCGGTGTGCTCGCGTGGTGGAGGACGACGACGTCGGCGCTGCCGTCGAGCGCGTGGAGGGTGCGCGCCATCGAGATGAGCGGGGTGACGCCGACCCCGGCGGCGAGCAGGAGGTAGCGGGCGCGCCGGTCGAAGTCCGGCAGGTGGAAGCCGCCGAGCGGTCCGAGCGCCTCGAGCACGGTGCCGGGGCGCACGTGGTGGTGGGCCCAGCGGGACACCGTGCCGGAATCCTCCCGCTTGATGCTCAGCCGGAAGGCTGCGGGGTCGGTCGGGGACGACGACAGGGAGTAGTTCCGCTCCCGCGGTCCGGCGTCGGTGGGGAAGACGACATTGAGGTACTGCCCGGGCCGGAACCCGAGCGGCCGGCCGTCGCGGCGCCGGAAGGTGAGGCTCATGATCTCGGGCGTCTCCGGGGTGACGGCGAGGCATTCGATGTCGAACTCGTGGGCGTGCATGGGTGCCGGGGTGCGTGCGATCACGGCCTCGGCCGCGGCCTCGAGCCCGGGTGATTCCGCGGACGCCGTCCGGTCGGCCCGCTGTGACGGGTCGGCGACCCACGGCATCCGCACACCGCGCCGCGCCGGGGACCGGGGGCCGATGGTCCGCCACCACACGTGCTCCTGGGGCAGCGCCGGCCCGGTGGCCATGTCCGCCGACGCCTCGGCGAGGGCACGGTGCTCTCGTCCCGCGTCATCACGGGGGAAGGCCTCCGCGGCCGTGTCGGCGAATCCGGAATGGGGATGGAGCTGCGTCTCTGCGGTCATCGGATGTACTCCTGCATGCGCATCGTGTACCAGTTGACGAAGGCCTCGACCTGGTGCTCGGTCGGGGTGTAGGGGCCCGGGACGTAGCCGGGATCGGTGACGCCGCGCTGGGTCAGACCCACGAAGCCGGCATCCTGGATGTTCGTCTGCCGCCATACGTGGGTGAGGTCCTCGGCGCGGTAGTCGACCCCGTCGACGGCGTCGTCGGCGACGAGCCAGGTGGTGCGCACGAGGGTGCGGTTCTCGCTCATGGGAAACGCGGCGAAGGTGATGACGTGGTCGGCGAGCAGGTGGAACCAGCTGTTGGGCTGGAGGTGGAGCGAACCGTCGCCGAGCCGGAAGTCCGGCAGGTCGCCGAGCAGCTTCTCACTCAGTCGCCGGCCGGTCGCGGAGAAGGACTCGCCGTCCCCGTCGAGCGCATCGCGGCCCATCCGGATCCCGGCCTCGCGGGAATCCGGGGCGTCGTAGACCTGCCAGGGGATGCCGTAGCGCTCGCAGCGCTCGCGCAGCTCGTGGTCGGCGAGCACCGAGCGGTGCCAGGTGTCGATCTGGTGCTCGGGCACCTCGTGCTCCTCCAGGCCCCAGGTCGTGAAGTAGGAGCAGGCGAGCTCGGGATGACCGTCGCAGTGGTAGCACTCGCGATTGTTCTCCATCACGAGCTTCCAGTTGCCCTCCTCGACGATCTCCTGCTGGAAGGCGACCTTCGTCCGGGGGATGTCGTGCGGTTCGACGAAGGGGGCGAAGATCTCGGCAACGGCGGCGAAGTCGGCGGGCGGTTCCGGGGCGAGGCAGAGGAAGATCAGGCCTGCGACCGTCATGCTGTGGACCTTGCGGAGACCGAAGCAGCCCGGGTCGAAGTCCGCACCTGCCGCGGCGGCGTGGATGAGCGAGCCGTCGCGGCCGTAGGTCCACGAGTGGTAGGCGCACACGAGGTTGCCGACGCTTCCGCTGGGCTCGGTGAGCACGCGGGCGCCGCGGTGGCGGCAGACGTTGCGCAGCGCATTCACCCCGCCGTCGTCGTCGCGGATGAGGATGATGGAGCGGCTGCCGACGTCGATGGTGACGAAGTCGCCGGGCTCGGGGATCTCCGCGACCGAGGCGGCGAAGAACCAGTGACGATCGAAGATCCCGGCGATGTCGTGGGCGAAGATCGCCGGGTCGGAGTAGAAGGGCGATTCGAGCGCGGTCCACCGGCGGCGCCGGTCGAGGAGGGTGCGGAGCCGCTCGAGGGACGCGGCGTCTTCCGCAGCGGGAGATGGGGGAGCGGCTCGGCGGGCCGGGGCTGCCGAGGTGTGCTGGACCGAGTCGAGTGTCATGATCTGTGCTCCACAGCGATGGGGCCGAAAGGCTCCGGGGCGGCCCCGGAATCCTCATGTCCTCTCAGCGTACGAGCGGTGAGTGACGAATAAAAGCGCAGGAAAATCGACAGTATCGTGCAGAATAGGTGGATGATCGATCATCGGCTCACCGTGCTCCGCACCTTCGCCGCCTGCGGGTCGGTGACGGCTGCCGCCGAGGCACTCGACTACTCCCCGTCGGCAGTGTCCGCCCAGCTCAGAGGGCTGCAGGCGGATCTCGGACTGCGACTCGTCGACAAGGACGGACGCGGGCTGAGGCTCACCTCGGCCGGCAGGCGGCTCGTCGAGGAGTCCGACGGCCTGTTCACGCACTGGGAGGGCGTGCGTGCAGCCCTCGCCGCGGATGGCGGAGCGGAGGCGGAGCAGCTGCGGCTCGGCGGCATGTCGACAGCTACGGCGGCCCTGCTCGCGCCGGTCGCAGTGCGGCTGCGGGCCGAGGCCCCCGGTTTGGGGATCTCCATCGTCGAGGCGGACCCGCAGCGCTGCTTCGACCTCCTGCTGGCCGACCGCCTCGACCTGGCGATCGTCGTGTCGATGCAGGCCAGCGCCGGGGCCGGCGATCCCCGCTACGAGCGGATCGCGCTCCTCGATGATCCGCTCGACATCATGCTGCCGGCGGACCACCGCCTGGCCGGGCGGGAGTCGATCTCCCTCGAGGAGGTCGGTGAGGAGCCGTGGATCGCGGCGCGACCGGGGACTCCGTACCGAGCCCTGTTCATCGCGGCATTCACGGCCGCCGGGACGACACCCCGGGTGGCGCACGAGGTCGCTGAGTGGGACACCGAGGCGACGCTCATCGAGAAGGGTCTGGGGATCGGGCTGGTCCCGCGGCTGGCGCGGATCTCGAGCGACTACCGGGTGGTCCGGGTCCCCGTCGCCGGCCCGGCGGCACCCCACCGACGGGTAGTCGCCGCGATCCGTCGGGGTGCGCGGGAGCGTCCGCTCATCGCACGCACGGTGGATGCCCTCCGTGAGCAGGCGCGGGACGGGCTCGGCTACCGGTGAGACGGGGCGCACGGCGTCGTCGGTAGGTTAGCGTCGCCGCTAGGTTAGCGCCGCCGGAAGGTCCGCGCCGTCGCGCGGCAGTCGTCGACGGGCGGGCCGGTGCTCAGAGCCAGTCGACGCGTTTGAAGATGACATAGAAGATCGCGCAGCCGGCCACCATGATCGCGAGCGAGAACGGGTATCCCATGAGCCAGTGGAGCTCCGGCATGTGCTGGAAGTTCATGCCGTAGACGCCGGCGACGAGGGACGGGAAAAAGAGGATGCCGGCCCACGCCGAGATCTTCTTCATGTGCTCGTTCTGGGTGATCGAGAGCTCGTTCATGCGGCGCATGTCCTCGTTCTGGCGCTCGGAGATCAGGGTCGAGTTGACCGTGAAGATCTCCCGGAGGAGCTGGCGGAGCCGCTCGATGCGCTCGGTGGCGCTGTGGACGTGGTCGGCGACGTCGCGCAGCCCGCGGGCGAGGTCCGGAGGAGCGGTGTGCTGCTCGAGGACGGTGGAGACGGCGGACATGAGCGGGGACAGGGGACTCACCGCGCGCTCGAGCTCGATGAGCTCGCGGGACAGCTGGTACACCTGCTGAGAGGGGATGGGGCCGGTGCCGAAGAGCTGCTCCTCGAGACCGTCCGCGCGATCCTCGAGAGAGATGAGCAGAGGGTCGTAGTCGTCGACCACCCGGTCCATGATCCGGTAGAGCGCGGAGAACTGGGCGTGGTCGAGGAAGCGCGGGTCGTCCTCGAACACGGTCCTCACGGCGTCGATGTCGAAGGCGGGAGTGTGCCGGACGACGATGATGAAGTCGGTGCCGAGGAAGATGTGGAGCTCGCCGATCACGACCTCGGTGATCTCGGCCTCCTCCGGGGCTGTGCGGTCGAGCCCTGCGGCGTCGGCTTCCGCGGCCTCCGGGGTGTGCGGGGCCCGCGGGGCGGCGTGCGCGGTCGTCAGGGCGGCTGACGACCGGGGCTCGGCGGGGCCGGAGTCGACAGCGGGCGCCTCGGTGAACCGGTTCACGGGGGAGTGCGCAGGGCGGCGTCCGGGCCGAGGCGCCGCCGGGCGCAGGACCATGAAGTCGGTGGAGCCGTAGCGCTCGTACTTGGGGCGCTGATGGGCTTCCACGGCGTCCTCGACGGCCAGCGGGTGGAGGTCGAAGCGTGCGGCGAGCTCGGCGAGCTCGGCGTCGGTGGGTCGGAGCATGTCGATCCACAGGAACGGCGGGGCGTCGGGGTTGGTGGGTGCCGCGGCGAGCGCATCGGCGGCCTCGGTGATCGTGGAGAGGTGAGTCGAGTCCTCGCCGTCGGTGTAGAGGACGAAGGTGCCGGAGGTCGAGGCGGTGTCGGGGCGTCGAGGTGGCTCACCCGGCGCGGAGCCGCCCGGCATTCCGCCGGGACCGGGAGGCGCCTCGTCGCTCGGGTCGGACATCCTGTGCCTCCTCGTGTGCCGCTCGGTCGAGCGTGGATCCGCGTGTCCGCCGCCCCGGGATGGGGCCGAATGTCCGCGCCGATCGGGTGATGCCTCACTATGGCATGCTAATCCCATGGACGCACTCATGGTGATGAACACGGAGGAGACGCGCGCGGAGGCGACGGGCATCACCGAGGTCATCGCTGATCTGATCTCCCGTGCACGGGCCACCGGCGGGGTCGTGGTGTTCGTGTCGGCACCCGTGGCGCCGGGCGCCCCGGAGCTGCCGGAGTCGGTGTTCGAGGTCGGGGACGACCTGGGCCTGGTGTCGGAGTCCGCCGATGCATTCGACGGTGTCGATGATCTGGCGGCGGGTCTCCATGACCTCGCGGTCGACCGGATCATCATCGGCGGCGTCGACGTCCAGGAGGCCATCCGTCACACCGCGATGGCGGCGCTGGCGTGCAACTTCGATGTGATCGTCCTCGCCGATGGCACCCGCGATCTTTCCGGTACGCCGGTCGAGTGGCTCTCCGACGCCGAGGAGTCCGGCGCGATGATCAAGGACGTCGCCGACGTCTGGCTGCGGATGTGACGCTCTGTCTCCTTGAGCGACCGGCCCGCGCTTTGAGCGACCGCACGCGCTCAGGACTGAGTGACACCCGCTCTCAGATCTGAGGGACCGCACGCGCACAGAGCTGAGCGACCCCACGCTCTCAGAACGGCGGCACATCGTCGTCCCATGATCGTCGGCGTGCTTCCTCTCTGCCGTTCGCTCCGGACGGGGTGCTGACGAGTGCGGCGGGGAGCTCGAGGAGCCGAGCGCGGAAGCGGGAGTGGAAGACCGGTTCGCGGAAGGCATCGAGATATCCCGGCGGGCGCCAGGCGGGCAGCCCGTCGATCATCACGGCCTCCCAGCCCCATCGCTCGTGCTGGTGGTGGTGGAAGGCGCAGACGAGGGTGAGGTTCTCGGTGTCGGTCGGCCCTCCGCGGGCGTGGGGAACGATGTGGTGGGCGTCGCACCAGCCGGCGGGCATGTCGCAGTCGGGGAAGGTGCACCCGTGGTCGCGTGCGGTGAGGCAGACCATCTGCTTCTTGTTCGCGAAGCGGTTCTCGGTGCGCATCTCGACCTTCTCGGTGCCCGGCTTGGTCGAGTGGTAGAAGAATTGACCGCCGGCTGACAGCGCGAGCAGATCCTCGAGCCGGATCGGGGTCCCGGCCTGGGTCTCGACCTCTCCGCGGCCCCGGGCCATCTGCTCTGCTGTCGCGCTGACGATGAGAGCGAACCCGGGGCCGTGCTGCGTGCGATCACGGGCGACGGAGGTCATGAGCTGTGAGAAGCGCTCGTGCCGGCGGACGCCGTCGGGGCGGCGATCAGGCTCCACATGATGATGGGCCGGCTCTCCGTCCCGCGTGACACCCGTGGCCGATGGAGTGAGGAAGCTCCATCCGGCGGGTGAATCTGCTGCTTCTGCTGTGCGCGGAGGGATGTCTGCGGTCGTTCCGTCACCACCGCTCGGGGGTGAGGCTCCGTCACCACCGCTCGGGGGTGAGGTTTCGCAGGAGCCCGCGTCAATCGATCCTGGCGTGCCTGATCGCGGATCCCCTGAGCGCTGGTCCGCGCGGTCGGCGGACCGGTCGGTGAGCAGTGCGTGCAGGGCGGTGCCGGTCGCGGGAGTGAGCAGTCCGGTGAGCGACCAGTCGCCGTTCTTCCGCGAGGACAGCGTCACGTGGTAGCGGTCGGGGTGCGTGCGCTCGCTCGGCATCTCCCCATCCGGATCGAGGCGATCGAGCACCCGTCGGTTGAGGGTGGGGATGTCGGCGACCTGCACCGTGTTGAGGTTCTCGGCGAACAGCCGGTCGATCGTCGGAGCTTCGGCTTCCCACACCGTCGACGGCAGTTCGTGTGCGACCCGGGCGGCACCGGTGACCTGGCAGGCGGAGAAGGTGCCGGAGTGGATGCCTTCGGCGAGTGCGGGCATCTCCGGTTCCATGCTCTCCCCGGTCAGGCTCGTACGCGAACCGACTGCCTCCGACAGTCGCAGCCGCCTCTGCGCCTCCCCGCCGGAGATGCGCAGCTTCTCCCGCAGCAGCGAGCGAGTGCTGCGCGCGCCATAGGCAGCGGTATCGGATTCACGGGAGAACTGGGCGGTGAGTTCGGCCGACAGGCCATCGAGGCGGCGACGCAGGTCCTCGATCCCACGCAGACCGGCGAGCATGTCCGACGCGCTGAGGCTGCGGGCGTGCGCCCGGATGTCGGCCGCGAGGCGGGTGATGGCGGTGATCGATTCGAGGACCTCGGGAAAGCCTGCGGTGATCGCGCTGAGGTCCGATTCGGAGACCAGCGCCGGTGAAGGACGCGTGTGGCGGCTGCGGTAGCCCGTGGGCTCATGCACAGTGAGCATCGCCGTCGCTTCCTCTACGCATTCCGATCCAATCGTCATCGAATGAATAATGTGTTCGAATCATACGACCATGCTAGCCGATGGAATCGAACAGTGCAAGGGTATATTCGAACAGAGTTTCGCGCGGCAGGATTCATCCACCGGATGCTGTGGAGAGCAGCTGTCGGAACGGCCCTGCACACGGAACGGCCCTGCAGCGTGACGCTGCAGGGCCGTTCCTCGTCGGTCGGGTCGGGATCAGCCGGCCATCGAGCCCGACTTCCAGTTCTCGAAGAACTCGGCGTTGTCGCCGGCCCACTCCTCCACGGCACCGTCGAGGTCCTCACCGTTGTAGTTCTCCTCGGAGAACATGACGTTCTCGAGGCTGGAGAGGGCTTCGTCGTCGATGACGAGGTTCTTCAGCAGCTGACCGGCCTTCGGGTGGTCGTCGCTGAATCCGGAGCGGGTGAAGTTGTAGATGAGCTCGGCCTCGCCCATCGCACCCTCGGGATCTTCGAGGTCACGGACCGGGAAGGCGTCGTAGGCCCAGTGCGGACGCCACAGGGTGACGAGGATGTTGTCACCGCTGTCGGTCGCCTTCTTGAGCTCCGAGAGCATCGCCGGGGTCGACGACACGATGAACTCGTAGTCCTCGAGGCCGTACGTCGGGATGGCGGACTCCTCGGTGGTCTTCGTCAGGCCTGCGCCCGCCTCGATGCCGACGATCCGGTTGCCGTACTCGTCGCCCATCTCCGCGAGGTCGGCGATCGACTGGGCCGGCGAGTCCTCGTTCACGGCGAGCGTGAGCTTGGCGTTGTCGTACCAGCACCCGTGCGCCTCGATGTCCTCGCCGTACTGCTCGAGGTAGTCGGCGTGGGTCAGGGGCAGCCAGCCGTCGAGGATGACGTCGATGTCGCCCTCGGCGAGGCCGGTGTAGCCCGGCCCGGCCTGGAACGACTGGACGTCGGCGGTGTAGCCGTCCTGTTCGAGGAGGTACTTGTAGAGGTGGGCCGCGGCGAAGGACTCGTCCCAGCCGTCGAAAGCGCCGATGGTGATGTCGGTGTCCGAATCGGCTTCCATCGAGCTGGTGTCCGCGGACTCCTCACCCGGAGTGCAGTCGGACCAGTCGACCTCGGAGCCGCCGCCGGCGGCGGTCTCGTCTCCGCCTCCTCCAGAATTTCCGCCCTCGTTCGAGACGCCGCAGGCGGTGAGTGCGAGCACGGAGGCGGCGAGGACGCCGCCGACCTTGGACATCGTGGTGAGTTTCATGGTTCCTCCTCGGTGGATCGGATGCTGGTATCGGAAGATGGTCAGTGCGATGGGGCTGAAGAGCCGCGTAGCGAGCACCGGGGTCGGCGCCCGTGCCCGGGTCGAGTCACGCGGATCGAGCCCGCTCGAGGGCGGAGCGGTTGCCGAGCGCGGCGGTGACACGGTCGAGGTAGACGGCGATGATGACGACGGCGAGCCCGGCCTCGACACCGAGAGCGATGTTGAGCGAGCTGATCGAGGAGATCACCGCACCGCCGAGGCCCTGCGCTCCGGCCATGCCGGCGAGGACGACCATCGACAGGGCGAGCATGATCACCTGATTGATGCCCGCCATGATCGTCGGCATCGCCAGGGGCAGCTGGATCCGGGAGAGGATGTGCCCGTCCGAGGCGCCGAACGCCTGTCCGGCCTCGACGACCTCGGGATCGACCTGGCGGATCGCCAGCTCGGTGAGGCGCACTCCCGGGGGCAGCGCGAAGATGATCGTGGCGATCGCTCCCGGGACCTGGCCGATGCCGAAGATCACGATGATCGGCACGAGGTAGGCGAGTGCCGGCATCGACTGCATGAAGTCGAGGACCGGCTTGAGGATCGTCGAGACGATGTCCGACTTGGCGGCGAGGATGCCGAGCGGGATCGAGATCGCGACTGCGATGAGGACGGCGACGATGACGAGAGCGAGCGTCGACATCGAGTTGGTCCACTGGTCGAGCGCGCGGATCAGATAGAAGCCGACGAGGGTGAAGACGGCGAGCTTCCAGCCGCTCGCGAGCCAGGCCAGTGCGGCGAGGACGACGATCATGATGAGGTACACCGGCGAGCTCAGCGCCCAGAAGAAGAAGTCGTAGAGACCGCCGAGCACGGTGGAGAGGAGGCTCAGCAGGAGGCTGAAGGTCTCGGTGGACCAATCGATGAAGCTCTCGATCCACTGACCGAACGGGATGCGCGGGTTGAAGAAATCGAACTCCATGGCTCAGACTCCCTTCTCGTCGGTGGGTGCGGGGGCATCGGGGCCGGTCGGGGGCTCCGCTTCGGGAGACTCGCCGCCGAATGCGGACGCGCCGGCCGACTCCGGGGGAGTGAAGACGAAGGGGGCGGTGCCGCCGATCGGTGAGGCCGCTCCCGGTCGTCCGGCATCGTCGATGTCGTTCGGCCCCTCGCCCGAGACGCCCTCTGGGGCGGAGTCGGATGCATAGTCGACTGCGGATGCGCCGCCGACCGCGGAAGCACCGGCGGGATCGCCGGCGGTCGGCCGACTCGCGACCACCTCATCAGCCTCCGCCTGCTGGCCGGTGTCGCTGTCGGACAGCCGGGTGATCGGCAGTTCGCCGGTCGACGGGCTGACGCTCGCCATCGAGTTGAGCAGCGCGATGCGCGGGACGACGCCGATGAGACGGTCCTGTTCGTCGACCACGGCCAGCGGCACGGGGGAGGAGGAGCTCTGGGCGAACAGCTCCGACATCGGGGTCTCGGGTCGCACAGTGAGGACGTTCTCCGTGGTGATGACGCTGCGGAGGTCCTTGGCGCCCTCGCGCGAGGCGTTGACGGCGGCCCGGTCGCTGATCTGGCCGACGAGCCGCCGGTCGCGGGTGGTGACGAGCAGGCCCGAGGTCTTGACGTCCTCCATCATCCGGATCGCCATGCGCGGCCCGGCGGTGTCGGTGATGACCGCGGTCGGCCTCTGCATGATCGACGAGGCGGTGAGCACACGGGTGCGGTCGACGTCCTGGACGAAGCTCGCGACGTACTCATCGGTCGGGTCGGTGAGGATGTCCTCGGCCGTGCCGATCTGCACGATGCGGCCGTCGCGCATGACCGCGATCCGGTCGCCCAGGTACATCGCCTCGTTGAGGTCGTGGGTGATGAAGATGATCGTCTTGTTGAGGGTCGACTGGAGCTCGACGAGCTGGTCCTGCATCTCGCGCCGGATGAGCGGGTCGAGTGCGGAGAACGCCTCGTCCATGAGGAGGATGTCGGTCTCCGCGGCGAGCGCGCGCGCCAGGCCGACGCGCTGCTGCATGCCGCCGGAGAGCTGGCCGGGATACTTGTCGCCCCAGCCGCCGAGCCCGACGACCTGGAGCCAGTGGTCGGCGCGCTCGAGCCGGTGCGTCTTCGAGACCTGCTTGATCTCGAGCGCGTATGCCGCGTTCTCCCGCACCGTGCGGTGGGGCAGGAGCGCGAAGTGTTGGAACACCATTGCGATGTTGTCGCTGCGGAGCTTGCGCAGCTGGCCGGAGCTCATCCGTGAGATGTCCTGACCGGCGACCTCCACGGTGCCGGCGGTGGGGGCCCACAGGCCGTTGATCATCCGGATGAGAGTCGACTTGCCGGAGCCGGAGAGGCCCATGACGACGAAGCTCTCGCCCTTCTCGACCTCGAAGCTCGCGTCGATGACGGCCGCGGTGCCGAGCCTCTTGAGCTCGTCCCGGGTCTTACCGGCCTTGAGGCCCTGGACGACCTCTTTCCCGTTGCGGCCGAAAACCTTGTAGACGTGGGAGGCGCGGACAGCTGTCACTAGGACGAGTCCTTCCTGTCGGTGCGTGCAGTGGAGCGAGCTCGCCGGTGCCGGCTGCGGGGCCGCTCGGTGCGGCGCTGGGCGTCGCGGACGACCGCGGAAGACGGTGCGAGAAGCGCGTGGGGACCTCGGGTGTGCTCCACCTCTGACTCATCGACCATATCGACCGGCGTCGTCAGGACTGTCTCAGCGAGCAGTCCCATCCCGTGGCCGAGGTGCGAATCTGGCCACTTATGACCTTCTCACCTGGGACGATGATCGCCAGTGGGGAGTTACGGGATCGTTACTCCCGGCCGGTCGGAAACGGCCCGCGCGGTCACAATCCTGAGCCTCTGACCCCGGGAGTCGCCCCCCGACTGCCGTGGCGCGAGGCCGGCTCCCCGCCTGGGCATCCGCGCCTGCTCCTCCGGTCGGCAGCAGGTATTTCTACGATTGGTAGAATGGCGCCGACCCGGTGGCGCTGTCGTTCGCTCGCCACCGCGGCCCGCAGGAACGGCGACAGCCAGGAGGAGGCGATCGGATGGCCGGGCACGTGCGCCTGCGGCGATCACTGGCCGCCGCCTCCGGCGCGACGCTCACCGCCCTCGTCTTCCATGCAGGGGCCGGGGGAGCCGGATCCGTGCTCGCCGTCGCCGTCGCATTCGTCCTCACTCTGTGGGTGGGGGCGGTGCTCGCCCGCCGGCGCCTCGGCGTCCTCTCCCTGACCGTCGTCGTCGCGCTCGGCCAGGTGCTCCTCCATGGCACCATGACCGTGTTCTCCGCAGGCCCGATCGTGGTTCGCAGCATGCACTCGGGTGCGGAGCTGCTCGTGCTCGGCACCGCGGGCAGCACGACGCATGCGGCCCACGCGGCCCACGTGGCGGGCGCCGGGACCGGTTCGGCGATGCTGCTCGCCCACCTGTGCGCCACCGTCCTCACCGTCGCCTTCCTGCGGCACGGCGAGGGGATGCTGCTCGCACTGTTCGACGAGTTCCTCGCCCCGCTCGCACTCCTCCTCGCTCCGCGTGCCCAGCTCGTGCAGCGCCGGGCGCCCCGCACTCCGCGGTCCCCGCTGGTCTTGCGGGTCTCCACGGCGGTCCTCGGCGCGCAGTTCCGCCGGGGGCCCCCGTCGGCGCTCCCTGCCTGACGCCGCCGTCGTCCGGCACAGCGCACCCGCTCGGGTGCTTCATCCCATCCACCGATCGGTCGCTCGCTCCGACGCCGAGGTGCACGCACGCTCCCGCTGACCCGCCCCCGCGGCGGCCCGCCGGCCGTGATGGACCGTCGGTCCAGCATTCGGCGCAATCGCCGGCCCAGCCCATGGCCCCGGCCCAACTGGTCGCGCGCTCGACGACGGTTCGCCGGCCTTCCCGCCGGTCCGCCCGTCTGCCCAACCGGCCGACCGGCCTTGCGGCTGCCGGCGCGGCACCACGGCGGAGCGCGGCGGTGCCGACTCCTGTCCCCGGTGCCGAGCGGCTCGACCGATCACCCCCAGAAGGACACACCGTGAAGACACCGACCACCACAGCACCGGCCAGAACAGCACTGGCCGCTACAGCACCGACCACCACGACCCGGGCCACCTCGCGAGCAGTCGCTCCAGGGCTCGGCCGAGCGCTCCTCACCGCGACCGCGATCGGCCTGAGCTTGGGCCTCGCCGCCTGCGGTCCGACAGGGAGCTCCGCACCCGGCCCGTCCGAATCCGGCGCTGCGGATCCGACTGCGGGGGCCGCAGCGGACCCCGGCGGCTCCGAGACCGGAGATGCCGCTGCCGAGGCCTCCGACGCAGCGCCCCTCGTCTGGGAGGACGGCTGGGTCAAGGCCGCCGAGGAGGGGATGACCGGTGCCTTCGGCACCCTGCGCAACCCCACCGATTCCGAACTCCGGATCACCGGGGCCGAGAGCGCGGCCGCCGGATCCGCCGAGCTCCACGAGACCGCGAGCGACGACGGAGGGAGCACGATGATGCAGGAGAAGGAGGGCGGGTTCCTCGTTCCCGCCGGCGGCTCCCTCTCCCTGGAGCCCGGCGGCGACCACGTCATGCTCATGGACCTGCAGGAGCCGATCCTCCCCGGCGACGAGGTGACGATCACCCTGCTCACCGACGGCGGCGAGGTCGAGACGACGGTCGTCGCCAAGGAGTTCACCGGCGCCCAGGAGGAGTACGTGCAGGACCACGGCCACTGACCGGCCGAGGGTGCACCGCGGCCCGGGCGCGAGGTGCCCGGGCCGCGGAGCACCTCGACCCGCTCCTCCTGGGACCGGTTCCTCACCGGTGCTGGGCCGGCTCCGCCCCGGTCCCGTCTCCACCCACCCCGACGCACTGCCCACCATCTCCGCCTACTCCAGCGCACTGCCCACTCCGATGCGCTGCCCATCCACCACCACACACCTCCAGGAGCTGAACCCATGGACATCCGTCGCCGCCACGTCCTCGGCGCCTCGGTCTTCGGTGTCGGCGCCGGGGTCGGCGCCGGTCTCCTCGCACCGCGGGACCCGGCACCGGCACCCGCCGCGCTGCCCGACACCTCCGGCCTCAACGGAGCCCGCCTCGAGCCCTTCCACGCCCGCCACCAGGCCGGGGTCGAGACGATTCCGCCGGCCCACGCCCTCTTCATCGGCCTCGATCTCGAGGAGGAGACGACCGCGCGCCGAGCGGTGAGCATGCTGCGGCTGCTCACCGACGACGCCGCGGCCCTCACCCAGGGCCGCGCCCCGCTCGCCGACCCCGAGCCCGAGCTCACGCCGCAGCCGGCCAGGCTCACCGTGACGTTCGGATTCGGCGAGCGACTCGTCGCGCTCGCCGGCCGCCGCCACGTCCCCGACTGGCTGCGACCCCTCGAGGAGTTCACGATCGACCGTCTCGAACCGGAGCGCAGCCGCGGCGACCTGCTCCTGCAGATCTGCGGCGACGATGCGCTCGCCGTCGCGCACGCCGCACGGATGCTGCTCAAGGACGCGCGCGCGTTCGCCGCGGTCGCCTGGTCGCGCACCGCGTTCCGCCGTGCCTACGGGTCCGATCCGACCGGCACCACGCAGCGCAACATGTTCGGCCAGGTCGACGGGACCGCCAATCCGGGCCCCGGTTCCGAGGACTTCGCCCGCCTCGTCTGGGGAGAGAGCACCGGCCGGGCGGATCCGGTGTTCTCCGCCCGCGGCGAGCCGCCTCTCGACCTCGGCGCGGATCATCCCGCCTGGCTGCGCGAGGGCGGCACCACCCTCGTGCTGCGCGACATCGCGATGGACATGGAGACCTGGGACGAGGCGGACCGGCCGGCACGTGAGTTCGCCGTCGGCCGGGACCTCGCCTCCGGCGCGCCGCTCACCGGCACGGACGAGCACGATGTCCCGGACCTCACCGCGGTGGACGCCCGCGGGCTCACGAGGATCTCGCCGGCGAGCCACGTGGCGCGGTCCCGGAACGAGGCGAAGCCGGAGGAGCAGATCTTCCGGCGGGTGTACAACTACCACGGGGTGCCCGAGGCCTCCACGGCAGGCACCGGCCCGTCGGGGTCCCGCCGGGTGAGCACGGCCGGACTGATGTTCGCCTCGTACCAGGCGGACATAGGACGCCAGTTCCTCCCCATCCAGCGCCGGCTCGGCGGCATGGACCTGCTCAACCAGTGGACCACCCCGATCGGTTCGACGGTGTGGGCGATCCCGCCGGGAATCGCGGACGGCGACTACATCGGCAGCCGCCTGTTCGAGGGATGAGACGCCGCGCGGGCGGACTACAGTGGGACGCATGAAGCCCTTGCCCTTCGCGCCCGCGGATGCCTTTCCCGCCGTCATCGTCCCGCTCACCGCACCCACCCCGTCCGCGCTCGGCGAGCAGGCGGCCCGGTGCGCCGAGGGCGTCGACGTCATCGAATGGCGCGTCGACGCCCTCGACGTCCTCCGCGGCGCCGACCACCCGCTCGAGACCCACGAGCTCGAAGGGATCCGCGGCGTCGTGCGCGAGGGCTGGGAGGCACTGCGCGCGGCCGCCGACCAGCCCGTCCTCGTCACCGTCCGCACCCGGGGCGAGGGCGGCTTCGCCCCGCTCACGGACGACGCCTACGCCGGGCTCGTGAGCACTTTCATCGAGCTCGCCCCCGCCGCAGTCGACATCGAGTTCCAGCGGCACACCGCCGAGTCGCTCATCGGCCGCGCCCACGACGCCGGGGTGTCCGTGCTGGCGTCCTTCCACGACTTCGAGCACACCCCTCCGGCCGAGCACCTCATGAGCCTCATGACGAAGATGCACCGGGCCGGTGCGGACGTCGCGAAGATCGCCGTCATGCCCGAGCACCGCACCGACGTGCTCGAGGTGCTCAGCGTCGGCGAGCGCGCCCAGGCCACCCTGCCGATCCCGGTCGTCGCGATCTCCATGGGCGAGCTCGGCAAGGCCACCCGCCTCGTCGGCAGCGAGTTCGGCTCCGCGGCCACCTTCGCCGCCGTCGGCGAGATCTCCGCACCCGGCCAGCTCACCGTCCCCCAGGTGCGGGCCGCGCTCGACGCGCTCGGCGCCGACTGACCTCAGCCCCCACCGGCTCCTGCCGGAACAGACCCGCCGGGAGCCGCCCGCCAGGAGGACACCATGCTCGAGGACACCCAGCGCTCCGCACTCGCCTCCGCCCTCGCCGAGGCGCACCGCACCGGGACGCCGATCCCGCAGCCGAGCGCGGCCCACCCCGGCATGGACCTCGACGACGCCTACGCGGTGCAGCGTCTCCAGATCGAGGAGTGGGTGGGATCCGGCTATGCGGTCGTCGGGTACAAGATCGGTCTGACTTCGCGCGCGATGCAGGACCAGTTCGGTGTCCGCGAACCGGACTTCGGGGTGCTCACCCGCAGCGGACTGCTGCTGTCCGGGGCTCCCGTGGACACCGGCCGGTTCATCGCACCGAAGATCGAGCCGGAGATCTCCGTCGTCCTGGGCCAGGATCTCGCCGGGCCCGGCGTCACCGCGCTGCAGGCGCTCGCCGCGATCGACCACGCGCTCGCCTCGCTCGAGATCATCGACTCCCGGGTGGCCGACTGGCGGATCACCGTCGTCGACTCAGTGGCCGACAACGCGAGCTTCGGAGCCGCGGCGTTCGGCACCCGGCGCATCCGCTGGGACGACTTCGATCCGGTCCTCACCGGCTGCGTCCTCGAGGTCGACGGCCGCACCGTCGCCTCGGGTGCCGGCGGTGCGGTCCTCGGCAACCCGCTCAACGCCCTCGTGTGGCTCGCGAACGAGCTCGGTGCACGCGGCACGGTCATGCGTGCCGGCTCCGTCGTCATGCTCGGTTCGGTGTGCGCGGCCGTGCCGGTGGCCGCCGGCCAGGTGGTCCGCGCCGAGTTCGCCGGCCTCGGCGCCGTCACCCTGCCCTTCGAGTAGGAGGCCCCGAGTCGCAGGGGCCGCGCTCCCGCGAGCTCGGGCCGCGGCACCGTTCGTGCCCGGACGCACCGGATCCCCCGTCCGGCCAGCGGTGCAGGCCGTGCGGGGGATCCGGTGATGTGAGAGCGTTCCCGGTCCTGCGGATCAGACGGGAGCGGGCTCCTCGGCGTCGGTGCGACCGCCCTGTCCGCCCTGGCCCCGGCGCACGCCGGCGAGCAGCATCTGCGCGACGTCGAGCACCTCGACGCCCTCCGATGCGTTGCCCTCGGACTGCTCGGCGGTGAGGCCGTCGGACAGCATGACGCGGCAGAACGGGCAGCCCACGGCGATCTGCTCGGCACCGGTGGCCACGGCCTCCTGCGTGCGGTTGATGTTGATGCGGGAGCCGATGGTCTCCTCCATCCACATCCGCGCACCGCCGGCGCCGCAGCAGAACGACCGCTCCTGGGAGCGCTCCATCTCGCGGTACTCGAGGCCCGGCAGGGAGCCGATGAGCTCGCGCGGCGGGGTGTAGATGCCGTTGTGACGGCCGAGGTAGCACGGGTCGTGGTAGGTCACCGGGGTGCTCACGGTCTCACCGGCGGCCGGGGCGACCGGGGTGAGGCGCTTCTCGCGGACGAGCTTGTTGAGCAGCTGGGTGTGGTGCACGACCTCGAACTTGCCGCCGATCTGCGGGTACTCGTTGGCGATCGTGTTGAAGCAGTGCGCGCACGACACGACGATCTTGCGCGCCTTCATCTCGTTGAGCACCTCGACGTTCGCCTGCGCGAGCATCTGGTAGAGGAACTCGTTGCCGGCGCGGCGGGCCGGGTCGCCGGTGCAGGACTCGCCGTCGCCGAGCACGGCGAAGTCGACGCCCGCGGTGTGGAGCAGCTCCGCGATCGCCTGCGTGGTCTTCATCGCGCGGTCCTCGAAGGCGCCTGCGCAGCCGACCCAGAACAGGTACTCGACCTCGCCGAGGTCCTCGATGTCGGCACCGACCTGCTTGATCTCGAAGTCGAGGTTCTTCGCCCACTCCATGCGCTTGCGCTGGGACATCCCCCACGGGTTCTGCTTGTTCTCGAGGTTCTTGAACAGGCCGGACAGCTCGGTCGGGAAGGCCGACTCGATGAGCACCTGGTAGCGACGCATGTCGACGAAGTGGTCGACGTGCTCGATGTCGACGGGGCACTGCTCGACGCAGGCGCCGCAGGTGGTGCACGACCACAGGGCATCGGGGTCGATGACGCCCATCTCCGCGAGCTCCTCGACGTCCTGGGCGCCGACGAGCGGGCGGACCGCCTCGGTCTGGGCGGCCTGGGACAGGGTGCCGAGCAGGTCGAGGTTCTCGTGCGGGTCGGTGATGCCCTGGTAGGCGGCCATCTCCTTGGCGTGGGCCTTCTTCGCCTTCTTGTCCGCGTCCTCGGGCAGCGGGGCCGGGGGCGTCGCCTCGGCCTTCGCCTGCTCCGCGGCCTTGAGCCACGGCGCCTTGGCGTCGGCGTGGTTGCGGAGGTTGATCATCATGAGCTTGGGGCTCAGGGGCTTCTCCGTGTTCCAGGCCGGGCACTGGCTCTGGCAGCGACCGCACTCGGTGCAGGTCGAGAAGTCGAGCAGGCCCTTCCAGGTGAAGTCCTCGACCTTGCCGACGCCGAGCACGGCGTCCTCGTCCATGTCCTCCATGGCCTCGAGGTCGATCGCCTCGCCCTTGTTCTGCATGGGCTGCAGGGCACCGAGGCTGGTGCGGCCGTCCGCATGGCGCTTGAACCAGATGTTGAAGAACGCGAGGAAGCGGTGCCAGGCGACACCCATGGTCGGGGTGAGGCCGACGGTGACCATCCAGGCGTAGGAGACGAGGATCTTGATGAGCGCGATGACGACGATGAGGGCCTCGACGGCGCCGGTCGACAGGCCGGAGAAGAGCTCGCCGATCCAGAAGGTCAGCGGGAAGTGGAGGAGCAGGTTCTCCTGGCCGGCGCGGCCCTGGAGCACGTACTCGAGGCCGCGGAGCAGGGCGATGCACAGGGCCACCATGAGGATGGTGAACTCGACGTAGTACGCCTGCCAGAAGTTCGAGCCGAAGAAGCGCGACTTGCGATGGAGGTCGCGCGGATGGTTCCGCTGCCGGATGATGATGAGCGCGATGATGCCGAGCAGGCCGGTGACGGCGAAGAACTCGGTGATCCACTCGTACGGGAAGAAGTGCCCGATGAGCGGGAGGACCGCGTGCGGGTCGAACAGCTGCATCGTGGCCTGGGCGAGCGTGAGGACGAGCACGCCGAAGGAGATCATCGTGAACCAGTGGGCGATCGCGACGATCGGGAGGCGGGCCATGCGGGTGTGGCCGAGGAACTCCTTGATCAGGGTTCCGGTGCGCTTCCCCGGCTCGGAGGTCCGCTCGCCGGCGGCGGTCGGGGCACCGAGCTTGAAGAAGCCGACGAACTTCCCGACCCGGGTCAGGAAGAACGACCAGCCGACGATGGTCGCGCCGACGCCGATGATGATCGCGAGGATCTGCAGGGCGTGCATGAGTGAACCTCCCAGGTGGCCCGAGGGGAAGTCGGGCGCGGATACAGTTGTGCGGCAATTCTACTGAAGTGCTCAGCATACTGTAACCGGGGCCTGAACGATTGATCAGAATCGCCCATGACCTGGACACATGCGCGGGACGCGCCGGGTGTCGGAGCTGCGCCGGAGGAGGACTCCGGGGCGGTGCGGCGGAGCGGATGCCCGGAGCGCACGGGCAGGTGGCCCGTGCGCCCCGGGCATCTGCCGGTGCGGCTCAGCCGCGCTCGTCGTCCTTGCTCACGCGCGCGGCGCTCTGGAGCTTCTTGGGCAGGGCGGTCTCGCCCCAGTTGTTGCGCACGGTGGTCGCGGCGGCGCGCTGCACGACGAGCTGCACCACGGCCATGCCGACGCCGGAGACGATCGTCCAGGCGAGTGCCTCGCCGAGCCCGATCTCGTCGTCCTGCGTGTTGATCGGCACCGGCTTGTGGGTGGTCTTCTCCCAGACCAGGCCGAGGGTCTTGCGCGCGGCCATGGCGGCGAGTGCCGCACCGCCGACGCCGATGATCTGCCAAGCGATCTTTCCGCCCATGCGAGTGGTCTCCTCAGAAGTCGTATCGGGTGTGTCGGGTCCAGCCTAGTCCGAAGGCGCGGGATCCGGTGCGGTGCGTGCGCAGGTTCCGGGGTGCGTGCCCGGGTGCGGCGCGCGGCTCCGGGTCTCCGCCGCCGAGCACCCAGGCGAGCATCTGCTCCGAGAGCTCCGGGTCGCGCCGCAGCTCCTCCCCGTCGAGGGTGTTGAGCGGCACGCTGATGCGGGCCGAGGAGGTGAGCCAGACGCCGTCGGCGGCGGTGAGGTCGTCGACGGTGAGGTCGGTGTAGGAGCACAGGAGGCCCGCCTCGGCCGCGTGGGCGAAGATCGTCTGCTGGGTGGTGCCGTGGAGCAGCCCGGCCTTGGGGTCGGGGGTGAGGAGTTCGCCGCCGCGGCGGATCACGACGTTCGCGGTGGGGCCCTCGAGCACACGGCCGTCGTGGGAGAGGAAGATGACGTCGTCGGCGCCCTGGGACGCCGCCCAGCGTGCGGCGGCCTGGTTCGTCGCATAGGACAGCGTCTTGGCGCCGATGAGCATCCACGGCGCCGACTGCCCGACGTAGGCCGGGAATCCCTTGTCGAGGGTGATGACGTCGATCCCGTGCGCGCGCTGCCCGGGGTACTTCGCGTCGAGGGGGATCGACAGCACCCAGCCCGAGGCCTCGGCCAGGCCGCGGCTCATGCTGTAGCGGACGGTGAACGCCTCGTCGTCGCCGCGCCGCTCCCGATGGTCGGCGATGACCGCGTCGAGCGCGGCGTGCCAGAGCGTCGGGTCCGGTGCGGGCAGGTCGAGCATCGCGGCCGAGGCGCGGAACCGGGAGAAGTGGAGCTCGCGCGCGTGGACGTGGTCGGCGCCGGCGAGCCGGGTGACGAGCACGGTCTCGAAGATGCCGTCGCCGCGGTGCGGGGCGAGGTCGTCGACCCGCAGGTGCGGGGCGCGGGGGTCGACGAGGCGGAACTCCGCGCCGGCGAGGTCGATGAGCGCGAGCGAGTCGGACACGGGGGCAGCTGGCATGAGGCTCATCCTAGAGCGATGCGCGGTCGCCGAGCAGGGCGGGGAGCGTGCGGCCGAGCCGACCGAGGAGTTCCGCCGCGTCGTGGAGCACTCCGTCGGAGTGGAAGAAGCCGTGGACCGTGTGCGGGTACACCCAGAGCTCGCACGGCGTCCCCGCCGCGGCGAGGCCGGCGGCGAACGCTTCGCCCTCGCTGCGGAGCACGTCGCAGCCGGCGGTGACGACGACGGTGGGCGGGAGCTCGTGGAGCTCCGCCCGCCCCACCGAGGCGAGCGGGTGGAAGCGCGATCCCGCGTCCGTGTAGCAGTCCCAGTAGTAGGCCATGCGGTCGGCGGTGAGCCCGTGATCGGTGGCGAAGTCGCGGTAGGAGGCGGTGTCGCAGGCGGCGTCGGTGGCGGGATAGAGGAGGACGAGGGCCGCCGGTCGGTGGGTGCTCGTGCAGCGGTGGACGGGTGGGACGGCGGGGTCGGCCCCCGCGGCCGCCCGGTGCTGCGGCACGGCGATCTCCGCCGTGTCGCGCAGGGCGAGTGCGGTGGCGGCGGCGAGGTTCCCGCCCGCGGAGTCCCCGATGATCCCGATCCGCGCGGGGTCGACCCCGAGCTCCGCGGCGTGCGCGACGACCCAGGCGAAGGCCGCGACGCAGTCGAGGAGGGGGAGCGGGAACGGGTGCTCGGGGGCCTTCGCATAGGTCACGGTGACGACGACCGCGCCGGCGTCGACGGCGAGTCGGCGGGCCGCGACATCCGCGATCTCCGCGGTCCCCGTCACCCAGCCTCCGCCGGGCAGCATGAGGAGCGCGGGGCGCAGGGGCGATTCCGCAGGGGCCGGAGCCGGATCCGCGGCATCCGTGCCCGAGGTGCCCGCGGCTCCCGGCGGGCCCGCCGCGGGGCCGGCCCCGGGTCGTGGATGCGCAGCGGGACGTAGCCGGCCGGCCCGACGGCGAAGGTATCGCGGACCGCGGCGACGGGGACCGGTGCGGACTGGCGCCAGGCGAGGTCGACGGCGGCGGCGCGCGCCTCGGCGAGGGTGAGCTGCGGGGCGGGGACAGGATTGCGGCGCGCATTCTCCGCGAGGTACGCGCGCGCCTCATCGTTCAGGGTGAACCGGGACATGCGAGCGACTGTACCCGCCCAGTGCGCCCCGCCGGCGCAGCTCTCGCGTCAGCCGATCGCGGTGCCGAACAGCAGGCCGAGGGCGAAGGTCACGGCCGCCGCTCCGTAGCCGATCGCGAGCTGGCGGAGCGCCCGCGGCAGCGGCGCGCGGCCGGACAGCACGCCGACGACGCCGCCGGTGAACAGGAGCGCGAGGCCGACGAGCACGGCGGCGAGGATGATCGCGGGGTATCCGGACATGCCGAACATGTAGGGCAGGATCGGGATGACCGCGCCGGAGGCGAAGAAGCAGAACGAGGAGGAGGCGGCGCCGAGGCCGGTGCCGAGCTCCTCGTGCTCGCCTTCGGCGGGCACGTGCAGTCCGTGGCGGCCGCCCGGGTGGGAGGCGGTGCGGATCGCCTCGGCGGCGGCGGCCTCCGCCTCGTCGGTGTCCATGCCGCGGGCGCGGAACACGAGGGCGAGCTCGTTCGCGTCGATGTCGAGGGCGGCGATCGCGGTGCGGGATTCCGGGTCCGGGGTCGAGGCCTCGAGGAGCTCGCGCTGGGAGCGCACGGAGACGTATTCGCCGGCCCCCATCGAGAGTGCGCCGGCGAGCAGGCCGGAGATGCCGGTGAGGAGGATCGTGCCGGTGGAGACGCCGGCGGCCCCGACGCCGAGCACGAGGGCGAGGTTGGAGACGAGGCCGTCGTTGGCGCCGAACACCGCGGCGCGGAAGTTGCCGGAGAGCTTGGCGCGGGAACGGGCGGCGAGCGCTCGGACGACCTCGGCGTGGATCTTCTCGTCGGCGGCCATCGCGTCGGTGGCGTACCAGTCGCTGTCATAGGGCGAGCTCGTCTCCGACTGCTGAGCGAGGGCGAGGACGAACACCGAGCCGAACATGCGGCCGAGCACGGACAGGATGAGGGTGCCGAGGTCGGGCAGGCGGCGCCGTTCGGCATGGGGGCCGAGCAGGGTGATCCAGTGCTGCTGGTGGCGGTGCTCGGCGTCGGCGAGGCCGAGAAGGATCTCCCGCTCCTGGCCGGTCTTGCGGTCGGCGAGGCTGCGGTAGACGCGCTCCTCGAGGCGCTCGTTGGCGAGGTGGCGCTGCCAGCGATGGATGAGCTTGTAGCTCGGCTCCTGGGGGACTGCTCTGCGTTCGGGCACGGTCATGAGCATATGAGGATCCGCGCATGAATTCAATACTTGCGCAATTGGTTGAATGATGGGTGCGGCAGGTCAGGGTCAGGCGATGGGCGGCCGTCGGGACGGTGCTGCAGGGGCCGGGCTCGCCGGTGGGGTCCAGGGCTCCCGGTGGAGCCCCCGGCTCGCCGGTGGGGGTGTGGCCGGTGCGTGCGTCAGTCGACGGCGAGGTGCATGCGCAGGGTGTCGCCGGGGGTCAGCGGCGACGAGATCCGGGCGGGCTCGACGCACACGAAGCCGTGGTGTGCGGCGGCGGTGGTGTCGCCGAGCTGCTGCGCGGGGTTCCACACCACCGCATCGCTCGCGTTCGTCGTCACGGTGAGGCGCCGGCCGAGCGCGGGATCGGTGATGGCGATGCGGTGGGCGGCGGTGCCCGCGGTTCCGGCGAGCGGGAACACCGAGTCGATGCCCTCGGCCGGGACGCGCAGCGTCCGGTCGGTCACTCCTGCGATCTCGGTGCGCTGCGCGTCGCCGACCGCGAAGTACGCGTGGAGCGCGGCGGTGACGGGCAGCTCGGGCGCGGCCGGGGTGGCCCCGGGTGCGCGCACGGCCCGCAGGTGAGTCCCGGCAGCGGTCTCCGGCACGGGATCGGCGCGGTGGGCGAGCTCGACGGAGAGCCCGTCGGCGAGGCGCACGGTGAGACCTGCCGCGGCGCCGCGGTGGGAGAAGCCGAGGCGCACCTCGGCCCCGGTGCCGTCGACGGTGAGCGCCTCGACCTCCCAGGTGTGCAGGCGCGCCCAGCCGTGCTGTGGGGTCGATGCGGGGCCGAACCAGGGCCAGCACACCGGGATCCCGCCGCGGATCGCCGCCCCGGTGTCGAAACGGGCGAGCGAGGAGGTGAAGAGGGTGTCGGGCCGGCCGGCGGGACGATGGGCGAGCACCTGCGCGCCGAAACGCGAGACCACGGCGACAGCCGTGTCGAAGCGGAGGACGAGGAGGTCGACCGCTCCCATCCGGGTGGCGTCGATGCGGCCGCGCTCGCCCTCGGCGAGGGTCTCGCTCGGGAGGGAGAGGAAGTCCTCTGCGGAGAGCAGGTCGTCACGGGCGGGGGCGGTGTTCGGGTCCTCGGAATGTCCCATGGAATCACTGTTCCACTCGAGTCTGAGAAGTTATCGGTGTCTCGGATGTCAAGACAATTGCCGTTTTTTCTTTATCTTTTCGTGACTTTCGGGCCTCAATTGTGAACTGTCTGTGTACTACCGTGGTGGACCATGTGATGCGTGTCACCAAATCGTGACCTTCGCACCACGCACTGCACGCACCGTCCTCCGGCGGCACCATCCGGCGACGCACGACCAGCTCCACTGCACGACCGGCACCGCTGGGCGGCTCCGTCGAACGACTGACAGAGACGCATCCGCACCACCGAATCGAGAGGTCGACATGTCCAGAAGAATCACCCACAGCGCGCTCGCCGTCACCGCGGCCGCCTCGCTCGGGCTCGCCACCGCGGGCCCCGTACTCGCGGCGCCCATCTCCGAGCACACCGACATGGATGTCACCGGAGAGGCCGCCCTGGCCCACCTCCAGGAGCTCTCCGACATCTCCCTGGCCCACGCAGACGAGGGCCATCGCGCCGTCGGCACCCCCGGCTACGAGGCCGCGAGCGAATACGTCGAGGAGGTGCTCGAGGCCAGCGGCAAGTTCGACGTCACCCGCGACACCTTCACCGTGCCGACCCAGACCTTCGGCGAGGTCTCCTTCAGCGTCGAGGGCGAGGCGCAGGAGACGTTCTCAACGCTGTCGAACGCCGAGGGCACCGACGCCCCGCTCACCGACACCGCGGTCACCCTGCCCACCGACGACGCCTACGGCGACCAGGCCGGCGGCGAGCTCGGCTGCGAGGCCGGCGACTACAGCGACACCAACGCCGGCACGATCGTGCTCGTGCAGCGCGGCGTCTGCGCCTTCGGCGAGAAGGTCACCGCCGCGACCGAGGCCGGTGCGGCCGCCGTCGTCATCTACAACCACTCCCCGGGCGCGCTCAACGGCACCGTCGGCGACCGCGTCGAGGGAAACATCGCGGGCGCTTCGATGGAGCTCGCCGAGGGCGATGCGCTGCGCGAACAGATCCTCGCCGCCGGGGACACCCCGGTGCTCGGCGACCTCACCGTGGAGACGACCTTCGAGGACATCGAGACCTGGAACGTCATCGCCGAGACCAAGGCCGGCGACCCCGACGACGTGCAGATGATGGGCGCGCACCTCGACGGCGTAGCCGAAGGCCCCGGCGTTAACGACAACGCCTCCGGCGTGGCCGGGCTGCTCGCCGTGGCAGAAGGCCTCGCCGCCCAGCCGCACGACGTCGACAACCAGGTCCGGATGGGATTCTGGGGTGCCGAGGAGATCGGTCTCGTCGGCTCCACCGAGTACGTCGCGTCGCTGAGCGACGAGGAGAAGGAGCGGATCTCCTCGTACCTCAACTACGACATGATCGGCTCGGAGAACTACGTCATCGGCACGCTCGACTCCGACGGCTCGGACGTCCCGATCCCCGACGGCGTCAACGTGCCGGAGGGATCGGTGGAGCTCGAGGAGATCTTCACCGGCTACTTCGACTCGATCGGCCAGCCGCACGTCGGCACCGAGTTCTCCGGTCGCTCCGACTACCAGGCGTTCATCGACAACGGCATCCCGGTCTCCGGCCTGTTCACCGGTGCCGACGCGATCAAGACCGAGGAAGAGGTGGAGCTGTTCGGCGGCACCGCCGGCGTCCAGCAGGACCGGAACTACCACACGATCGACGACACCTACGAGAACGTCGACCAGGAGGCCATGGGCATCATGGTGCCGGCGATGGCCTACGCGGCCCACGTCGTCGCCTACGATCTCGATCCGGTCGCCTCTGTCGATCGGGACCGTATCTCCGTCAAGGACCTCAAGAAGTCCGGCGTGGAGGTCACCGTGACCAACCTCGAACCGGGCCAGACCGTGGACTGGACGCTGACGGCCGACGGTCGCACGAAGCCGGGCAAGTCGCCGGCCTCGGGCACCGCGACCGCCGATGAGTCCGGCACCGCGACCTTCACCGTCAAGGGCATCGACCCGAGCGCCGTCCGGGGCCTGCCCGGCGGCTACACCGTGAGCGTCGACACCGGCGACACCGCCGTCGAGGTCGGATTCACCGTGGGCGGCAAGGGCTGATCGCCTGACCCGACCCATCTGACCCATCCGCCACACGGCAATATCCTGCGGTTCCTGAGAACGGAACCGCAGGATATTGCCGTTTCACGTGTGAGCGAGCAGGCGCGGGCACGGGATCGACCGAACGGTTGATGCATCGCCTGGCCGGACCGGGGATACTGTCCGGGTGACTCCCAAGAAGCTCTTCACCGTGTTCGCGATCGCCGAGGCGATCACCTGGACCCTGCTCATCATCGGCCTCATCCTCAAGTACGTCACCCAGACGACGGAGGTGGGGGTGCGGATCGGCGGTGGTATCCACGGCTTCGTGTTCCTCACTTACTGCGTCGTGACCGTGCTCGTCGGCACCTCGCAGCGCTGGCCGCTCGGCCGCACGATCCTCGGCCTGTTCAGCGCCGTCATCCCGTATGCGACGATCCCGTTCGAAATCGATGCACGCCGCCGCGGCCTCCTCGATGGCGACTGGCAGCTCGCTCGCGGCGGCCATGCTCCGCGGAACTGGTTCGAACGCCTCTGCGCCTGGGCGATCGCCCACCCGCTCCTCGCGGTCGTCGTCGGCCTGCTCGGCGTCGCACTGCTCTTCACCGTGCTCCTCATGCTCGGCCCGCCGATCCCCAAGGGCTGAGCCGACACCCGGCTCGCACTGTGGGCGCCGTCTCCTGGCGAGTGTCAGGCGAGTCCCGCACCCCGCACCGTCCGGGCGACCTCGGCGCGCTCGTCCTCCTCGAGGGGGCGCAGCGGATGCGGCAGGCAGTCATCCGCGGCGAGGTCGAGCTCCGCCGCGGCGGCGGCCATGACCCGGACGCTGCCGTGTTGGGCGAGGAGCGGCCACAGCTCCTCGAGGTCGTGTGCAGTGTCCGACGCGCCCGATCGGGCGGCGTCGAACAGCGTGCGGGCGGCTCGCGGGAACAGGCCGCCGACCACCGAGTGCCAGGCGTCGGCGCCCGCGGCCAGGTGCGCCGCCGCTGCCGCGTCGCCGCTGATCCCGATCGCCGCATCGGGTCCGACCGCTTCCCGGATCCGGGCCAGCCGGTCTGCGGGCTGCGCCTCGGTGCCGTCGGTCGGCGGGATCTTCACCCCGGTGACCGAGGGGATGCCAGACAGGCGGGCGTAGAGGTCGAGGGAGAACCGGAACCTGGTGGTGCCGGGATTGTCGTAGATGCAGATCGGCAGGTCGACCGCTTCGGCGACGGCGGCGAACAGGCCGATCACCTCGGAATCCCGGAGCGGCTGGTAGCTCACCGGGGCCAGCAGCAGCCCCGCGGCGCCGAGCTGCTCGGCCGTGCGCGCCCGGGTGAGGACCTCGCGGGTGCGCAGGGCTCCGACGCCGGCGACCACGGGTGTGCCCCCGGCCCCCGCGAGGATCGTGCGCAGCGCCGTCGTCCACTCCTCCCGGTCGAGATAGGCGTACGATCCGGTCGACCCGAGGGCACCGATGCTGTCGACGAGAGCCGGGCCGATGTCCGCACCCTCGGCAGCGGGCGCCGGGGCCAGGCGTCCGACGAGTCCGCGCAGGGCGGGCGCATCGAGGACGTCGTCGCGCAGCGGGGTGAGCGGGAAGGCGGACAGGCCGTGGAACGGTCCGTGCGGTAGGGGTGTCATGCCGTGCCCGGTCGCATCGTGGCGGCCCACCGTCACTGCCTTCCGTCGGCGACAGCGGCGGCGATGTCCCTGAGGCCGCGGAACTGGACGGTGCGCATCTCGTCGTCGAGGGGAGTCGGCCAGGAGCTGTGCTTGGCGATGACGATGCCCTCGGCGAGGTCGACATAGAGGATCTGGCCGTGGATGCCCACGGCGCACACGACCGGAGCGTCGGCGTCGGGGACGTACCAGAAGTTCCGGTAGGTGCCGTTGGGGAAATCGCGGATGTGGGCGCCCGCTCGCCACCGCGCAGCGTCTCCGGTGAAGAGATCGCGGACGAAGCCCTCCGGCACCGGCGAGCGATCGATGGTGAGGTGGTGGCCGAGGCGGGCGAGATCACGGGTCGAGCAGGAGAGGCCTCCGGCGGCCCGCCCCGCACCGTGGGCGTCGACGGTGAGGTCCGCATCGGACTCGGCGCCGATCGGCGTCCAGAGGTGTGTCGAGAACAGATCCGCCAGCCGCCGTCCGGTCGCGCGCTCGAGCACCCAGCCGGCCATGTCGGACGTCGGGGAGGCGTAGTGGTACTCGGCGCCCTCCGGTGCCCGCCGCTCGAGGGAGGGCAGGAAGGCGTGGAGTCCCTCGCTCCCGCCCGGGATCCAGCCGGTCGCGCGGCGGTACTCGATCATGCGCGGGTCGCCCATCGCGTAATCCTCCGAGAACGCGAGCGGGACCGCCATGTCGAACAGCGACTGGATCCCGACGTCGAAGCCGGAGCCCGCGACCTCCGGGACGTACTTCGTCACCGGGTCGGTGAAGGCGAACGCGCCGTCGGCCGCGAGGATCCCACCGAGCACGCCGAGCAGGGACTTCGTGACGCTGAAGTTGATGTGGACGGCATCGGCGGACGTGTTCTCGGCGTACCACTCGAACTGCACCTCACCCCGGGAGAGCACCACGATCGAGTCGGTGGCGGTGCTCTCGAGGTACTTCTCGACCGGAACGCCGCTGTGGCGCAGCGGCGTATCCGGGCCCACTGCGCTGCGCGCGGCCGCGGTGAGCTCGAACGTGCTGTTCCCCCGTGCCACCTTCGCGGTGGGGATGATCTCTCGGACATGGGTGAATGCCCACCGGTTGGTCTCCGGGGTCATCCACGTCTCCAGCAGCGTCTTCACTGCTCTCTCCTCTCCGGCATGCAGGCGCCCGCTGTTCCGGCCGGCCCTGCTCGGGTGTGATGGGAACGATACCCCCGAATCGGATCAGCCTCCTCGCCGGACATCCGGGTGAGGGACCGCTGCCGATGCCCCGTCATGCACAGTGACCGCGGAGCCGGTGCTCGGCACCCACGCCTCCGCCGCGACGGGGCGCCGCCACCGCCACCCGGGTGTCGGAGCGGGAACATCGCGCCCGCACCGCCGCCACGGACCGCGTGGCATAGTGGGAGGATCACTGCTCCCGGGCCGCTCGCACCGGCCCATCGCGAAAGGCCGCGCCCATGCCGGATCTCGTCCCCGTTCTCATCATCGCGGCGATCATCGTCGTCGTCCTCATCGGGCTGTTCGTCCTGCTGCGGTCCTACCGCATCGCCTCCCCGTCCGAGGCCCTCATCATCACCGGCCGCGGCTCCTCGAGCGAGGACGTCGCGCAGGGCGGCCGCGTGGTCATCGGCGGACGCGCCGTGGTGTACCCGGTGGTACAGAAGGCCTTCGTCATGTCGCTGTCATCGCGGCAGATCTCCGTCGAGATCGACGGCATCTCGAAGAACGGCATCGCGCTGCGGCTGCGCGGCGTCGCGCAGGTCAAGGTCGGCGGCAACGTCGACGACGTGCGCCGGGCCGCCCAGCGCTTCCTCGACCAGCAGGCGCAGATCGACCACTACAGCCAGGAGATCCTGTCCGGCACCCTGCGCGCCGTGGTCGGCACGCTCACCGTCGAGCAGATCATCCAGGACCGCGCCTCGTTCGCCGCCCAGGTGCAGGAGGAGTCCGCGCACTCGATGAACAACCAGGGCCTCGTCATCGACACCTTCCAGATCTCGGCCGTCGAGGACGAGGGCTCCTACCTGCGCGACTGGGGCCGCCCGCAGGCCGCCGAGGTCGCGAAGAACGCCGCCATCGCCGAGGCGAACGCCCACCGCGAGGCCGCCGTCGCAGCCGCTCTGCAGAACGAGGAGACGCAGCGCCAGCAGGCGCTCACCGACCAGGCGATCGCCGAGCAGCAGCAGAAGCTCGCGCTCCGCCGCGCCGAGCTCAAGGAGGACGCCGACGTCCGCCAGGCCGTCGCCGACAACGCCGGCCCGCTGTCCGCGGCCGCCGAGCAGCAGAAGCTCCTCGAGCGGGAGCGGATCGTCGCCAAGGAGCAGGCCGAGGTCCGCGCCGAGCAGCTCGAGGCCGAGGTCAAGCGGCCGGCCGACGCGGAGAAGTACCGCCGCCAGGCCGAGGCCGACGCGCAGGCCTACGAGATCGACGCCCGCGGCCGCGCCGAGGCCGCCGCCGCGCTCCACCGCCGTGAGAAGGAGGCCGAGGCCGTCAAGCTCGAGGGCGAGGCGCAGGCCGCCGCGGAGCTCGCCCGCCGGTCCAAGGATGCCGAGGCCGTGCGGCTCGCCGGTGAGGCCGAGGCCGCCGCCACCCGGGCGCGCGGTGAGGCCGACGCGGCCGCTGAGTTCGCGCGCCGGTCGAAGGACGCCGAGGCGGTGCGCCTCGAGGGCGACTCCGAGGC
The DNA here is from genome assembly GCF_005280295.1 of Brevibacterium sp. CS2. GTDB lineage: Bacteria > Actinomycetota > Actinomycetes > Actinomycetales > Brevibacteriaceae > Brevibacterium > Brevibacterium pityocampae. Next base: position 1,074,325 of record NZ_CP040020.1, read on the forward strand.
CTCCGCGATCCGTGCCCGCGGTGAGGCCGAGGCCGAGGCCCGTCGCGCCCAGGGCGCCGCAGAGGCGGAGGCACTGGAGAAGCAGGCCGCCGCGTACAAGCACTTCAACGACGCAGCCGTGCTCAACCAGGTGCTCCACACCCTGCCGAGCCTCGCCGGGAAGCTCGTCGAGCCCTACGCGAACATCAAGGACCTGTCGATCGTGTCGACGGACGGGGAGTCGAAGCTCGCGCAGAGCATGTCGTCGAACCTCGCCTCGGTGCTCGAGGTGCTCCGCGGCACCACCGGGGTCGACCTCGCCGACATGGTCAAGCGGGCGTCGGGGAAGTCCGGCGGATTCGCCCCCGACGGCACCGGCATGCCGCGCAGCGCCTCCGAGGCGGCGAGTGCGATCTCCGACATCGTCGAGCGCTACGCCGCGGGAGCGGACGGCGCCGGGGATCCCGGTGACGACGGCGCCGGCGACCGGGGTCCGGCCGATGTGCGCGGCGGCACCGATCCGCGGACCGCGTCCGGCAGCGAATTCGCCGCCGGGCTCGGCCGGCTCGGCGACGACGTCAAGCGCTCGACCGGCATCGACGTCAACGCCCTCATCGAGGAGGCCCTGCGCACCAAGCGGACCGGCGGGGCGGGCGGACCGTCCGGAACTGCCCGGCCCGGTACAGGCACCTCCGGTACCTCCAGTGCATCCGGTACCTCCAGTGCGGCGGGGTCCGACTCCGCCGAGGACGACGACTCCGACGAGACGGGCCGCCGCGACGGCAGCACCTGATCCGAGGACCGTGCCCCGGGAGCCGCAGCGCCCCGGGTCACGGTCGTCTCCCGAGCCGGGTGGTGTGCGGGCCACGGTCATGTCCGGGTGCGGTCGTGCCCGGGACCGGCGGGCGGAGTCGTGCAGCACCCGGGGCAGGGCTGGATCCGAGGGGCGGATCCGAGCGTCGCGGTGGGCGGCCAGTGGAAGCGCACTCCGACGAAGTATCAACATATGACCATGTATTGATATACAATGGGATCACCGCAGTGAAGGGAGATCCCATGGGACTCGGCCACGATCACGCGCGACCGGCGGACGACCTCGCGAACGGCTCGGCGCACGGTGAAGCGACGGCGGCGGGGACGCGCCGGCGCCTCGGCCTCGTGCTCGCGATCACCGCGACGGTCCTCCTCGCTGAACTCATCGGGACCGTCCTCACCGGCTCGCTCGCGCTGCTCACCGACGCCGCCCACATGCTTGTTGACGTCGGCGGCCTGACGATGGCGTTCCTCGCCGCCGGCCTCGTCCGGCGCCCGGCGACCGCCCGCCGGACCTGGGGGCTGCGCCGCGTCGAGGTGCTCGCCGCCGGAGCGCAGGCGCTGCTGCTCGCCGGGGTCGGCGTCTACGGCCTCGTCGAGGGGATCCGGCGGCTGTTCGCGCCCCCGGAGGTGCCCGGCGGGCTGCTCCTCGTGTTCGGTGCCATCGGTCTGGCGGGGAACATGGCCGGACTCCTCCTCCTGCGTTCCCGCCGGGCGGACGGCCTCAACCTCCGTGCGGCCTTCCTCGAGGTCGCCGCCGATGCGCTCGGCTCGGTCGCCGTGATCGCGGCCGCGCTCGTCATCTGGACCACCGGCTGGGGCCGCGCGGATGCGGTGGCCGGCATCCTCATCGCCCTCGTCATAGTCCCGCGCGCGCTCGTCATCCTGCGGGCGGTGGTCCGGATCCTGCTCGAGAGCGTGCCGGCGGAGATCGAGCTCGCCGAGGTGCACCGCCATCTCACCGAGCGGCCCGAGGTGCTCGACGTCCACGACCTCCACATCGCGCTCATCGACTCCCGCCTGCCCGTCCTCACCGCGCACGTCGTCGTCGCCGAGGCGTGCTTCGAGTCCGGGCGGGCCGGCCCGGTCCTGCGCGATCTGCGCTCCTGCCTGGCCGCGCACTTCAGCCCCGCGCTCACCCACACCACCCTCCAGCTCGAACCGGCCGGGGACGCCGCGGCGTGCGCCGGGGCGGCCGGGTTCGCGCCGGTCGATGCACCGAGCCGGTGGCCGGCGACGCCGAGCCGGTGTCCATCGGCGCGGGATGTGTGACCTGCGGCGCCGGGCCGGTGACGTGCGTCACGGGTGCAGTAGGGTCGGAACAGACCCCCCGACGACGTGAGGAGCACTGCCGATGGAGGCCTTCTACCGCCAGCTCGACGAGGCCCGGTTCGAGTCGACGCCGATGACCGCGGGGCCGTGGAGCCCGGACTTCCAGCACGCCGGCCCGCCCGCCGCGCTGCTCGCCCGGCAGATGCTCGCCGTCGACCCCAAGGAGGGCCAGCGGCTCGCCGACGTCCGTATCGACATCCTCGGGCCCGTGCCGGTCGCCGCGCTCGAGATCACCACCGAGGTCATCCGCAGCGGCCGCTCGATGGAGCTCGTGTCCGCCACCGCCTCGGCCGGCGGACGACCGGCGCTGCTCGCCCGCGCCTGGCGCATCCTGGCCGCACCGGAGAACTACCCTGCGGTGCCCGGACGGCGCGATCCGGACGACCCCGCTGTGCTGCCCGACGACCTCCCCGTTCCCGAGGAGCGCCTCGCGACGATCCCGGGTGCCCACACCGGCGGCTATGGCACCGCAGTCGAATGGCGCTTCATCGAGGGCGGGGACCGGTCGCCCGCACTCGTGTGGGGCCGGCAGCACAACGCACTCGTCGAGGGGGAGGAGCCCACGGGCTGGCAGCGCGCGCTCGTCCTCGCCGACTCCGGCGGCGGCGTCAGCCTGCCCGTCGACCCGGCCCGCCACCGCCTCATCAACTGCGACCTCCACGTCGTGCTCGACCGCGAGCCCGAGGGCGAGTGGATCCGGATGAACGCCCAGTCGATCGTCACTCCCGGTCAGGGTGGGGTCGTCCACACCGAGCTCACCGACGTCCACGGCGGGATCGGCTACGGTCTGCAGACGATGGTCGCACAGAACATGCGGTGAGCCTGCTGGTCAGGCGCGCAGTGCAAGGTCAGGTGCGCTGTGCGAGGGCGCGGACGACTGCGGGCGTGGTCCGGCAGCACCCGCCGATCATCGCCGCACCGGCCCCCACCCAGTCCGCGGCCGCCGCCGCGAAGCCGACCGGGTCCACCGCGTCGTGGGTCGAGTGTCCGCCTGCCGGGTCTGTGCCGTCACCGGCCGGGTGCTCATCGGTCGGCACCGGACCGGCCGGTGGCGTATCGCCTGCGTGCTCGCTGTCCGGCGGCGACCAGGTGCCGGTCGCGGCGTCGTAGGTCTCCCCGGAGTTCGGGTAGGCGAGGCCCGCGTGCCCGGTTGCACGCACCTCGGCGAGGACCGGGGCGACGAGGCGGGCCGGGCAGCAGTTGATGCCCACGGCCGCAGGCCCACCCGGCGAACCGGACGCCGGGAGCACGGCGAGGGCCCGGCAGAGGGGCGTGCCGTCGGCCAGCGTGATCCCGCCGTGGGCGTCCGTGCGGATCGAGAGGCTGAGCCACCACTCGGCCTCCGGGTGCTCGCGCATCACGGCCACGAGTGCGGCGACCTCTGCGGCGTGCGGGATCGTCTCGCACGCGAACAGCCGGCAGCCGGCCGCAGCGAGCACCTCGATCCGCTCGGCATGGAACTCCCGGAGGTGCGTCGCGTCGACACCTGCCGGGTAGTCCCCGGTGTACTCGGAGCCGTCGGCGAGGTACGCGCCGTAGGGCCCGATCGAGGAGGCCGCGAGCACCGGGCGGCCGTCCGGGGTGCGACGGCCGGAGGCCGCCTGCGCGACGAGATCCCAGGAGCGGGCGAGCAGCGCGCGGGCCCGGTCCTCCGGATTCCCCGCGGCGACGAGCCCCGGGACCGTCGCCTGGTAGGAGATCGATTCGATGACCTCGGCCCCGGCGTCGAGGTAGGCGACGTGCATGGCGGTGACGAGGCCGGGATCGGATTCGAGGAGCGCGGCCGCCCACAGGTCGCCGGACACATCCGCGCCCCGGCGTTCGAGCTCCGTGCCCGAGGCGCCGTCGAGCACGAGCGCCCGATGCTCCGTGCGCGCCCGGTTCAGTGCGGCCGCGAAGGGGCGGTCGGGCCCATCCGACCCGCCCGGTCCCGGCTGCCCGGGTACGGTCCGGCCCGACCTCGGCTCCCAGGGCCGCGACCCGCCCGGCCCTGCGGTCACTTCCGGGTGATCTCGATCGTGTCGGTGGTGAAGCGGCGCAGCTTCTCCGGGTCGATCGTGACGCCGAAGCCCGGGCCGGTCGGCACGTCGACGACGCCGTCGTGCATGACGATCTCTTCGGTGATGTCCTCGTGGAAGAAGCGCTTCGAGCCGGACACGTCACCGGGCAGGGTGAAGCCCGGCAACGAGGCCATCGCCGCGTTCGCGGCCCGGCCCAGGCCGGTCTCGACCATGCCGCCGTGCCACACCGCGACGCCGTGGGCCGAGGCGAGGTCGTGGATCCGCTTGGCCTCGATGAACCCGCCCACACGCCCGGGCTTGATGTTGATGACCGAGGTGGCGCCGAGCGCGATGGCGTCTGCGGCGGCCTCCGCCGACACGATCGACTCGTCGAGGCACATCGGGGTGTCCATGAGCTTCGCGAGCTCGGAGTGCTGGCGGATGTCCGCCTCACCGAGCGGCTGCTCGATGAGGAGCAGGCCGTAGTCGTCGAGCTTCTTCAGGTGCGCGGCGTCGACGAGGGTGTAGGCGGCGTTGGCGTCGACCTGGAACAGGAAGTCGTCGCCGAAAGCCTTGCGCACCGCGGCCACCGGCGCGATGTCCGCGCCCGGCTTGATCTTGAGCTTGATGCGGGCGTAGCCCTCCTCGAGGTACTCGCCGATGACCCGCACGGTGTCCTCGACGGTGTCCTGGATGCCGACCGAGACGCCGGAGGGGATCGTGTCGACCACGCCGCCCAGGTACTGCTGGAACGATAGGCCGGCCTGCTTGAGCTGCGCCTCGATGACGGCCATCTCGAGGGCCGACTTCGACATCCGGTGCCCGATGACGTGGCGCAGGTGCCAGCCGACGGTCTCCGCGGTGAGGTCCTCGACGTCGAACAGGATCGGCGCGAGCCAGTCGCGGGTGACGGCCATGCCGCCGTCGATGTACTCCTCGGAGTAGAGCGGGGCGATCATCGCCACCGACTCGCCCCAGCCGGTGACCGGGCCCGACGGGGTGTCGAACCGCGCCTCGACGAGGTAGCAGTCCTTCTCCGTCTCCGTCATGAACGAGGTGGTGAACGGGGTGACCAGGGGGATCGAGAGGCGGTGGAGCGTGAGTCCGGTGAGCTGCATGGGGCACTTCCTTCTGCGCGGGTGCGGCGGGCGCGGGCCCGGAACGCGGGCAGGCGCGGGAGAGACTGTCGGTCGCTTCCACCCACCCTAACAACCGGCGCGGACGCGGGACAGATGGCCGGCGGGGGCCGCCCTGGAGGGGGTCGGTCGGTGCGGCCGCTCGGAGTCGTCCTGCAGCGCGGGCCTCGCCTCGGCGTCCCGTAGTACCGTGGCAGGACCACGACGACACAGGACGCACGACGACTCAGGACAGCGATACTCAGGACAGCGCGGTCGCAGATGCCGCGCGGACCGTGGGAGACATCCGATGACGGATTACAGACGCACCCTCGCCGGCCGACGACAGCGCTGGTTCGGCCTCAAGCCTCTCGTCAAGACCGGGCTGTCCGCCCGGCCGCTCCATCCCCTCCTGCGTGTGGCCGCCCGGCTGGTCCCGGGTATCCGTGTCGGCCGTCTGCCCGCCCCTGCCGGTCTCGCCGAGGTGGCCGGGACGGCGGCTGGGGCCCGCTTCGTGCTCGTCGACCCGGGCCGCTGCGAGATCGCCAAGGAGTTCTACTGGAGCGGCGGGCGCCGTCCCGATCCGGCCGATGCGCTCGCCCTCGACATCGTCACCGCGCTCGCCCGCCGGGCCGCGGTCCTCCTCGACGTCGGTGCGTACACGGGTGTGTTCACCGTGGCGGCTGCAGCGGCGAACCCCGGGCTGCGGGTGCACGCCTTCGAGATGGTGCCGGCGGTCGTCGCCGGACTGCAGAGGAACGTCGATCGCAACGGGATCGCCGACCGGGTGCGCGTGCACCCCACCGGGGTGGGCGCCTCGGGCACGCGGATGCGGGTGCCGAGCGGGGAGGGCGGCTCCGCGCTCCCCTCCTTCTACTCCGCGCACATGGAGTTCGCCGAGGGTTCCGAGGTGGAGTTCCTCGCCCTCGACGATCTGCTCCCGCTCGAGCTCCCCGAGGTCGAAGCGGAACAGCGCGCGGATGCGCCGGGGCAGGTGGTGATGAAGATCGACGTCGAGGGTGCGGAGGACGCGGTGCTCGAGCACGGCCAGGAGCTCCTCGCCCGGCACCGTCCCGACATCCTGTGCGAGGTGCTCCACGGGCAGGCCGACGGCCGGGCGCTCGAGGCGCTCCTCGCCCCGCACGGCTACCGCTGGTACCTCGTCCGGGCAGACGACATCGCCGCGCGCGAGCGCATCGTCCCGGATCCCGTCCACCGCGACTGGCTGTTCTCCGCCCGCACCCCCGCCGCGCTCGAGGCGGACCTCGGCCGCATCATCGCCTGAGGCGACCGCGGTCCGAGCCAGGCCCGCGAGCGGAGCCCCAGATGGGGTGCCCGGTGCAATGCAGTGCGATTACCCGCGAGTATCCGCACTGGGGTGCACCGGGAGGCCCATGCACGTGTCGCTGTCCTGCCGGCACGTGTATACACGCGACGCTCAGTCCGTCAGGCCGTCGGCGACGAGGGCGGCGAGGAGAGCGGTGCGCGGCGGGATGCGCTCGATGATCGCGTGCTCGTGCTCGGCGTGCGCGCCGTCGCCCACCGCACCGAGGCCGTCGAGGGTGGGGATGCCGTCACCGGCGGTGAAGTTCCCGTCCGAGGCGCCGCCCACCGGCACTCCGCGCGGCTCCTCGATCCCGATCTCCGCGGCGAGCGCGACGGCGCGGTCGAACAGCGCCGCCGACATCTCCTTTTCGAACGGCGGCCGGTTGATCCCGCCGCGCACGGCGATCCGGGTGCCGTCGATGCTCGGCGTGAGGCCGCGGATCGCGTCGTCGACGCGCTGCTGCTCCTCGGCGGTGAGGGCGCGGACGTCGACGTCGAACTGCCCGAGCGCCGGCACCGTGTTCGTCGTGGTCCCGCCGGAGAACTTCGTCGGCGTCACGGTGGTCTGCTCCGCGGGGTCGGCGAGGCCTGCGACGACCTGCATCTGATGGGCGAGCTCGAGCCCGGCGTGGATGCCCTTCTCCGGCTCGAGCCCGGCGTGTGCGGCCTTCCCGTGGACGAGGATCGTGTACATCGAGGTGCCCTTGCGGGAGAGCTTGAGCGCACCGTCGGCGGAGGCCTCCATGACGAACACGGCGCGGGCCTCCTTCGCCTCGGCCCGGATGAGGTCCGAGGAGGTCACCGAGCCGATCTCCTCGTCCCCGGTGACGAGGATCGACAGCCCGGCGAGCGCCTCGGCGGGGGAGGGGACCGGTCCCGAGGCGCCGGCGTCTGCCGAGGCCCCGCCGGTCGCCGCTGCTCCCGCGCCCGAGGCGGTGGTCGTGCTCTCCGTGTCCGGCACGGGGACGCCGGCGGCGGCGAGGAGGAGCCGGGTGGCCCAGACGCTCATGATCGCACCGGTGAGCATGTCGAAGCTGCCGGGCCCGCGGAGGATCCCGTCCTCGGTGCTGAAGGGCAGGCGCTCGAGCGTGCCGTGCGGCCACACCGTGTCCTGGTGGTTGACGAGCACGACCCGCGCGGGGCCGTCGCCGAAGCGCAGCCGCAGGTGAGTGGTGCCGTCGACGACGAGCGACTCCGGCGCGACGCCCAGGCGCTCCTCGATGAGCGCGGCGAAGTCCGCCGCTCCGCGGGCCACCGCCTCCTGGTCGTCGCTCGGCGTCTCGATCGAGATCACCCGCTCGATGTCGGCGAGCATCTGCGGCAGGGAGTTCTGCGCGGCGGCGACGAGGGCGCTGCGGTCGAGGTCGGCGAGGGCGGCGGGCTGGGTCACGGGGTCTCCTGGGGGTCGCGGATGGGATCGGCTGGCCCGATTCACTCTAGTACCCGGCCCCCCCGTCCACCGGGTCCGGCAGGGGAGGGGCCACCCGAATCCGTGCAGAACCGGTGCGCGCGCGTCCACAAGTGTGGTTGTCTACTGTCATGGGCGATGCGGTTTCCTCTCAGCGATACTCCCCCGAGCAGCGGACGCGCTACCGGGAGCTCCTCAACGCGGACCTCGAGACGTTCGACTCCTACCTCCAGGAGGCGACGTTCGTCGACCACGGGACGATCGGCATGGAGCTCGAGCTCAACCTCGTCGACGCCGACATGCAGCCGTTCCGCGTCAACGACAAGGTGCTCGCCGCGATCGACTCGGACGAGTTCCAGAGCGAGATCGGCTCCTACAACATCGAGCTCAACCACCCGGTCCTCCAGGTGTCGGGCACCGGCCTGCGCGAGCTCGAATCCGGTCTCCGCGCCCGCCTCGCCGCCGCCCACGCCGGGGCCCGGGCGCACGATGCGCAGATCGGGATGATCGGCACCCTCCCCACTCTGACCACCGAGTTCCTCGAGGACCCCGCGTGGATGACGGAGGAGAACCGGTACCGGGCGCTGAGCAACGCTGTGCTCGACGCCCGCGGCGAGCTCGTGCGGATCGACGTCACCGACCGCGAGTTCTACCAGCACGACTTCGCCGATGTCGCCCCCGAGTCCTCGTGCACCTCGATGCAGCTCCACCTCCAGGTCGCGCCCAACCGGTTCGCCGGCGCATGGAACGCCTCGCAGGCGATCGCCGGGATCCAGGTGGCGCTGAGCGCGAACTCCCCGCTGTTCATGGGCCGCAAGCTGTGGCACGAGAACCGCATTCCGGTCTTCACCCAGTCGATCGACACCCGCACCCCGGAGCTCGTCACGCAGGGCGTGCGCCCGCGCGTGTGGTTCGGGGAGCGGTGGATCACAAGCGTGTTCGACCTGTTCGAGGAGAACGTCCGCTACTTCCCGCCGATGCTCCCGGAGTCCCGCGAGGACGCCGGCACCCCCGTCATGCAGGGCAATGCCCCGACCCTCCATGCGCTCAACCTCCACAACGGCACCGTGTGGCGCTGGAACCGGCCGATCTACGCACCCAGCGGCGACGACCTCGCGCACATCCGGGTGGAGAACCGGCTGCTGCCCGCCGGCCCCACGGTGGCGGACATGGTCGCCGATGCTGCCTTCTACTACGGGCTCGTCAAGTACCTCACCGAGGAGAACCGGCCGGTGTGGTCCCGGCTGTCCTTCCCGGAGGCCGAGGGCAACTTCTTCTCCGCCGCCCGGTCAGGCCTGTACTCCAGAGTCGTGTGGCCGAAGGCGGGACGCGTCGACGTCGCCGAGCTCATCCGCACCGGGCTCGCACCGCGCGCCCGGAAGGGGCTCGAGATGCTCGATGCGGATGCGGAGATGATCGACCACTACATGACGATCATCGAGGAGCGCGCCCGCACCCGGCAGAACGGCGCGACCTGGCAGCTGCGCACCCTCAACGCCCTCAAGCCGCGCGTCACCGAACCCGACTCCCCGGAGCGGCGGGCCGCGCTCGCCCGCCTCATGGAGCTCTACATCGCCCACCAGCGCACTGAGGCCCCGGTCCATACCTGGCCCGTCGGCGAGGTCTGAGCGTCGACCCCCGCAGACGGGCCCACCTCTGCGGGCGAGGCGCGCGGCCGCGACCGGGGCGCGCGGCCGGGACCGGGACGCGGGTTCCTCACCGGGGTCCGGGCGCCGCTCCGGCGCGTGTGGCACAGTGAGGTCATGACCGACACCCCCGCCGCACCCGCCCGTCCCGTCTCCCGCACCCGCGTGTCCGAGCGCGCCCGCGGGGTCCCGCCCTTCGCGGTGATGAACATCATCGAGCGCGTCGCCGAGCTCAAGGCCGAGGGCGCCGACGTCATCTCGCTGTGCGTCGGCGAGCCCGCGCAGGGCGCCCCGGCCGGGGTCCGGGCGCGCGCCGCCGAGGTGCTCAGCGACGGCACCGAGCTCGGCTACTCCCAGGTCCAGGGAGTGCGCCCGCTGCGCGAGGCGATCGCCGGGCACTACCGGCGCTGGTACGGCCTCGACGTCCCGGCCGAGCGGATCTTCGTCACCACCGGGTCCTCCGGTGCGTTCTCCATGACTTTCCTCGCCCTGTTCGACGTCGGCGACAGGGTCGCACTCGCCCGCCCCGGCTATGCGGCGTACAAGAACATCCTCACCGCGCTCGGCTGCGAGGTCGTGGAGCTCGACTGCGGCGTCGACGAGCGGTTCCAGCCCACCGTCGAGCTGCTAGCGGCCGCGCACGCCGAATCGCCGCTGTCCGGGCTCCTCGTCGCCTCCCCGGCGAACCCCACGGGCACGATGCTCGACGCCGAGCAGCTCACCGAGCTCAGCGACTGGTGCCGGGCCAACGACGTGCAGCTGATCTCCGACGAGATCTACCACGGCATCACCTTCACCGACTCGATCGGGGAGACCGCGCTCGCCTTCGACGACGATGCGATCGTCATCTCCTCGTTCTCGAAGTTCTGGGGCATGACCGGCTGGCGGCTCGGGTGGGCCATCCTGCCGCAGGACCTCGTGGCACCCTGCCTCGCGATCACCGGCAATCTCACCCTGTGCCCGCCGGTGCCGGCCCAGCACGCCGCGATCGAGGCGTTCTCCGAGGCCGCATACGCCGAGGGGGAGCTCGCCGTGGCCGGCTTCGCCGCCGCCCGCCAGTACGTGCTCGACGCGCTCGACGACCTCGGCTGGCTCGACATCGCCCCTGCCGACGGCGCCTTCTACATGTACGCCCGGATCGACGACGTGCTCGGGCCGTACCGGAACGCGACCGAGTGGTGCGCGGCCCTCCTCGAGGAGGAGCACGTGGCGCTCACCCCGGGCCTCGACTTCGACAACGTCAACGGGAACCGGTGGGTGCGTCTCTCGCTCGCCGTGGGACCGGACCGGACGCATGCCGCGCTCGAACGGATCCGCGCCTTCCAGCAGCGCCTCACCGTCCGCGCGGCCCCGGCGACCGGTGCGGCAGGCGGGACCGGCGAGGGACCGGCCGGCGGCCCCGCTCCGGCCTGAGCCCGGTTCGAGCACCGCATGCCCCCCGCGCCCGCATCACCGGCGCCGGCACCCGTCCCGGCGGCGCCTGCGCTCGTCGTCGCGGGCGCGGTGATGCTCGGCTCGTCCGCGGTGCTCGTCGCGCTCTCCCAGGCGAACGCGTCGACCGCGGCGTTCCACCGCTGCTTCCTCGCCGCGCTCGTGCTGCTGCCGCTCGCGCTCGTCGAGATCCGGCGCCGCGGCCGGCCGCGCGCGGCGGTGCTCGGCCTGGCCGCCGGCGGTGGGGTGTTCCTCGGCCTCGACTTCATGATGTGGGCGCAGTCGGTGCTCGACACCGGGGCGGCGGTGTCCACGCTCCTCATCAGCACCCAGGTGTTCGTCTTCCCCGGCCTGCTGTGGCTCCTCCACCGCGACCGGCCCTCCCGCCAGTTCGTCCTCGCGCTGCCCGTCATGCTCGCCGGGCTCGTGCTCGCCGCCGGGGTGCTCGGCGCGGACCCCTTCGCCGTCGACCCGCTGCGCGGCGGTGTGCTCGGGGTGCTCGCCGGGGTCTGCTACGGGGTGTACCTCTACGGCAACCACCGGTGCCGGGCCGTCGACGGCCGCTTCATCGCGGTGCCCGTCGCGGTGGCGACGAGCACCGCCGCGCTCACCGTGCTCGTCCTCGGCAGCGCGGCCGGGACCCTGTCCGTCATCCCGGCGGCGGAGTCGGTGGGCTGGCTCGTCGCGCTCGCGGTGTTCGGCCAGGTGCTGCCGTGGCTGCTGCTGAGCGCCGCCGCCACCGGGGTGCGCCCCGAGGTCAGCGCCTCGCTCATGCTCCTGCAGCCGGCCTCGGCGCTGCTGCTCGGGGTCGTGCTCGCCGGCGAGCAGCCGACGTTCGCCCAGCTCGCGGGGATGGCGCTCGTCGCGCTGAGCGTGTGGTGGGTGTCCGGCGGACGGCGCCTGGCGCAGCGCTGGTCCGCACGCCGGGGGTGAACGCCGGGGTCGGCCCTCAGCCCTCGAGGGGCTCGGTGGTGTGCGCCATCGCGTCGAGGATGATGTGGGCGACGTGGTCGTCCATGAGGGAGTAGATCGCCTCGCGTCCCAGGCGCTGCACGCTCACCAGGTGGAGCCCGCGCAGCAGCTTGAGGTGCTGGGACACGAGCGGCTGCGACAGCCCGGTGATGTCGACGATGTTCGTCACCGTCGACTGCCCGTGGGACAGGACGAGGAGGATGCGCAGGCGCGAGGGGGTGGCGAGGGCCTTGAACACCTCGGCGGTGCGCTCGATCGCGGCGAGATCGTCGACGTGCCCGAGCCCGTCGGCGGACCCGCTGCTCTCCTCGACGCCGTGGCTGTGGGAGTCGGTTCCGGGATGGGTGTGCGTGCGCACCGGGTGAGTCATGGATGGAATGCTACACCTCGGGCGCGGGTGCGGTCGGCGCGTCCGCGTGCGCGGTGTCCGCACCGGTGCGCCGCGCTCCCGCGGGTGCGGCCCGGCCCGTCCACCCCCGGATCGTGCCTCCGGATCCTGCGCCGCGGACTCAGACGATGGGCGCCACGTCGTCCTGCGTGCTGAGGAGCTCCGCGGCGAGGCCCTCCCACTGGGCGTAGGCGTCGGGGTAGGCGGAACGCTGGACGGCCTGCGCGGCCTCCGTCGGGGTCATCGACTCCCAGCCGCGGATGTGCACGAGCCCCGGGTTGGACCCCCGGTCGTTGATGCCGTAGAAGGACTTCGCGGCCCACACGGGGTCCCGCACCTGGTCCGGGGTGCCCCAGCCCTGGGACGGGCGCTGCTGGAACAGCCCGAGCGAGTCGCGGTCGCCGTGGTCGAGGTTGCGCAGGGAGCTCTCCTGCATGGCGGTCATGAGCGCGATGGTGATCGCGTCGTCGGACATGTCGCCGCCGCGGCCCACCGCGATGATCGTGCGGGCGTTGTCGATCTGGGCCCGGTTGAGTCGGTCCACGCTGCTGTACTCCCACTGTCGGATCTGCGAGGGGACGGGCGCGACGAGGCCGCCGGCCCAGCTGAACGCCATGACGACCGCGAGGAAACCCGCGGCGAGCGCGAGCCCGATGAGCGGGCCGCGGGCGCCCCCGGAGCGGCGGGCCGGGCGGCGGCGAGCGGTGCTGCGGGACGAAGCGCTGCGGGTCGAGGTGCTGCGGGGTGTCGCGCGCCGGCCGGCAACTCCTGCCGCGTGCCCGGCGGCACGACCGGCCGACCTCGGCTGCGCCCTCCCGGCCGCGCGGCCACCGTTCCGGCGACTCTCCCGGTCACCATCCCGGCGGCTCGCCCGCCCGCTGTCCCGCCCGGTCGCGGCGGACGCGGCGGAGCGCCGCACCGCGGGGGCGGTACGGCGCGGGGCAGGGCGGGCAGACGTGCGCTGGGACATCGCGACCATCGTAGCGACGCCGGCTGGGAGGTTCGGGGAAGCGCGGTGACGGCACGGCGCGTGCCGGGTACCCGGGTCTGCAGGTGCCCGGCACGCGCCGGGGTGCGGGGCCCGGATCCCGTGCCGGGGTGGCGGCCGGGATCCGGGCGCGGGGCTCAGAGCCCGTTGCCGCGGTAGGGGACGTACGAATCGTCCTGATCGTAGGGGTAGGAGATCACGCGCTCGACGGCTCCCGTGGCCCCGGCCTGCTCGAGTCCGTGGTAGGCGGTGCGCTCGGCGTTCGCCCAGCCGTTGAAGATCGTCACGTGACCGGCCGCCCCGGCGGTGCCCGGTCCGCCCTTGAGAAGGATGTCGCCGGGTTGGAGGTCGTCCTTGGGGATCTCGTGGGCGACCTCGAGCAGGGTGACGGTGCTCAGCGAGGTGTCGAGTCCCCAGGCCATGGACACGAACCCGGAGCAGTCCGTCCGGTAGTTCACGCCGTCGGGGTCCGCGGCGTACTTCGTCATGTCGTACGGCACGCCCTGGTCGGTCCAGTGCTTCGCGCGGTCGATGATGTTCTGCCTCCGGTCCTCGACGGACTGGGCCGCTGCGACGGTGCCGGAGGTCTCCGGGGCGATGACGGTCGGGCCGACGAGCGCTCCGCCGGCGACGAGCCCGGCTGCGGCCAGAGTGGTTCCTGCGGTGCGGGTGAGCATTCGGGATCTCTCCTGTCGGTGTGCTCGGCTTCGCTGGACACCACCCACCGTGGCAAGGTGCCCGGCCGGGTCTCAAGGGGTCGGCGGCCGGTCCGGGATGAAGGTCCGGTGAACTGAGACTAAGGCTTCAACCGTCCGATTTCCGGGCGGCCTGCGCGATCGGCATCCGCGTGCGGCATGGCCCGCCTGTTTGCCGGTTGTGTGCAGCCTTGGAATGATGAGCGCATGCGCTACATCGTCGCCATCCTCGCTGCCGCCGCCGTCACCTCCGGGGTGCACCTCGCGTTCGGGCTCGGCAGCCTGCCGCGCCCCTGGGGCAGCCTGGGACTGGGGACGATCGCCGGCGTCGTGCTCGTCGCCGTGCTCCTCGTCTGGGAGTACCGGAGCCCGAGCGAGGACCACGAGGAGCGCGACAAGCGGCTCAAGATCGAGGAGGCCGCCCGCGCGGAGGCGCGCGAGCTGCGCCGGGCGCAGAAGCGCGACGGCTCGTGGAACCGGCCGATCGACCGCTCCGCCCGCCACGAGGCGACCGGTCCCGGGGCGACCGGTCCCGAGGCGCCGGGTCCGGTGGCCGAGGGGCCCGGCCCGGCGAGCAACGGGCCCCTGGGGGACCGGCCGGACGCGCCGTGACCACCCGGGGCGAGGGCACCTCGGCCGAGGCGGGGGCGGCAGGGTCCGATCCCGCCGCCGATGACGCCGGGACCGCCACCACCGGTGCCGCGGCCGGTGCCGACGCTGCTGACACCTGATCCGCCGACACCGACACCGCGTCGACGCGGCGCAGCCGCCGGGAGGAGCGGACGGGCGCCCGCGCGATCCCGCGTCGCTACTCCGACACCGTGCGCGCGAACATCGCCGGGCTCGTCGGCGTCGTCGGCGCCACCGCGATCTTCGTCCCCGTCATCATCCGCGAGGCCGACCGCACCGAGGCGAGTCCGGAGGGCCTGGCGTGGCTCACCGAATACACGGAATCGATCCTGATCCCGTACTACATGGTGTTCTGGGTTCTTTGCTCTATGTAGTGGTGTGTGTTCGTGCAGACGGGAGCGTCTTGACCGCGAGTTCGCTCGGGTCGGTGGCCAGTCGATACGATTGTTGGTCACCGCATGTGAGTAGCTCATGTGCGAAAAGCTGCACCGAGAACGAGGGGAGCATCCACAGAATGAGCGGCGTCGAGTTCTTCACCACCCCCGGTTATGGCGACCGCAATCGGGAACTGTTCCACTACTCGCAAGCTGTGAAGATCGGTGACCGGGTCGAGCTGGCAGGTCAGGGCGGCTGGAATGACGAGTGGGAGTTCCCCGGGACCCTGACCGAGGAGACCGACCAGGCGTTCGAGAACATCGAGCGCACCCTCGCCACTGCCGGTGCGGGCTGGGCGGATGTGGTCAACGTGCGCTCCTACCACGTCGACATCGATGCCGAGACGGTCGCCTACATGGCCTCGAAGCTGCGCCAGTACATGCCCGAGCAGCCACCGGTCTGGACCAACATCGGTGTCGCAGCGCTCGGTGACGAGAAGATGCGCGTCGAGATCGAGATCACCGCGATCATCCACGACTGAGACATCGCACCGAGACCTGACGAGGAGAAGCGAACTACATGACCGAGAACGTGAACGATACCGAGGCCACGAGCACGCTGCGCCTGGTCTGGCCGCAGTGGCAAGGCGCGGGCCGCAACGGGGTCGCCGAGATGCTGTCGGAGTTCTCCCTGGATGAGGCCAGGTGCGGATACGCGTTCGGCTCGCGCGTGCTGCTGGCGATCCTGCCCGACCACGACGGCCCCACCGAAGTCGTGCCCGTCGCCGACAGCGAGAGCGACTCCACCGACGGCGTTGAATCCCGTCAGGAGGTCATCGACTCTCTGGCTGCCGCGCAGGAAGCTATCGCCCGGCACGAGGCCGATCGCATCCTCACCCTCGGTGGGGAATGCTCGGTGAGCGTGGCTCCGTTCGCCGCCCTCGCGAAGCAATATTGCGAGGATCTAGCCGTGGTCTGGATCGACTCGCATCCCGACACTGACACCAACGCCACCGGTTACGACGGTTACCACGCCATGGCTGTGAGCACGCTGCTCGGCCACGGTGACCCGGAGGTCACGAGTATGCTTCCGGCGACGGTGTCTGCCTCTCGGCTGGCCTTGGTCGGCTTGCACGACTGGGTCGAGGACGCGTACGAAAACGTCGGCTCGTGGGGTCTGCCCGAGTTCACGCCTGACGATCTGCGAGGCTCCAGCGCCAGGTTGTTGGAGTGGGTGGCGGGCACCGTGGCGACGAAACTTGCGATCCACCTCGATGTCGATGTCGTCGACAGTGACGAGGTCGCGCTCGGGCTGGGCATGGTTCCCGGTGGGCTTACCCGCGCAGACGTGCGGCGGATCGTCGCTGACCTCACCGCGGCCGCAGACGTGGTTGGCCTGACGGTCGCAGAGTTCATCCCACGCGACGTACTCGCCCTTCGCGGCTTGATCAACGGGATGCCGCTCCTGGGGAACTGACGACCCACAGGCTGGCCCGTGGCGTTCTACCTTTCGGGTAGCGGCACCGCGCCAACTATTGATGGGCGCGCTGTGCTCGGGCGAAGTCGCGCATTCTGGTGACGCCCTGTTCTCCGATCTGTTGGGTCAGTGCTTCGACAGTGACGGTGGCGAGAGAGTCGCGCCAGCGGTTCTCGGCTTCGACCATGGCGTGGTGGATACCGCAGGGGCCGGTCTCTCTGATGGCGTCGGCGTCGTCGGTGAAGATGCCGCGGCAGCGCACCTCCTCACATACGAACAGCGGGGCGTCGCCCTGCACGGTCTTGATGACGTCGAGCAGGGTCACAGTGCTCGCGGGTCTCGCGAGGAAGTAGCCGCCGCGGTTTCCCGCGGAGGATCGGATGATGCCGGCGCGCACGAGCTGCTGGAGCTGCTTGCTCAGGTAGGCGTCGGGGATATCGAACATCTCTGCCAGGGTGTGCTTGGCGAGCGGGCCGATGTCCTCGCAGGCGGAGAGCGCGACGAGGCAGTGGGCCATCCACTCGGTTCCGCGCGGCAGTTTCACACGTCGATCCTACTCAACGAAGACCCGCATTGTCCGGGTTGAGCAACGGTGCGAGCAGCAGCCCGCCCCTGCCGCGCAGATGATGCGGCAGGGGCGGAACGATCGTGGGTCACTCGCCTGGCACGAGCGTGAGGAGCCGTTCGACCAGGAACTTCATCGCTTCCAGGTTCTCGGACGGCACCGCGTCGGGCTGGGCTTTGGAGACGCTGGAGACACCGTAGGGGTTGCCGTTGAGCGGCATCGCCTGGGCCTCGCCTGCGGCTCCGGCGGGAACGATGATCGCGCCCCAGTGGTAGAGCACGTTGTTGAACGCGAGGATCGTGGACTCCTGTCCTCCGTGGTTGGAGGCGGTGGACACGAACGTCGACATGTACTTGTCTGCCAGGGCGCCGCGCTGGTGCAGTGGCAGGGTCTGGTCGAGGAAGTGCTTCATCGGCCCCGACATTGCCCCGTACCGGCCGGGCGTGCCCCACAGAACCGCATCGGCGGCTTCAAGGTCGCCGAGGGCTTTCCGATGCGCGGCGACGGTAGCGTCTGGGTCGTCCAGTTCGGGAAGCCGGGTGGACAGGACGCCGTGTCCGAGCTGTTCGGCGTGGGTGTGCGCGGCCAGGGCCATCTGGTGCACGTTCCCCGTGCTGGAGTGGTAGATGATCGCGACGGTCTTCATCAGTGCTCGCCTCCTCGTCGGTTACAGGCTGGTGCCCATGGACACGTCGATGACCTGCCCGGTGATCGTCTGCGACGAAGACTGCGCAAGCAGGGCAACCGTCTCGGCTATGTCATCGGCCTCGGCGATCCTCCCCAGCGCCGACGACTCACGAGTGCCGGCCGCTGCTTCCTCGTTGCCGCGCAGCCAGCCGGCGTTGATGTCGGTGTCCACGACGCCGGGCGCGACGACGTTGACCGTGATGCCCCGCGACCCGAGGCTCGCGGCCATGTTGCGGGCGAGATATTCCAGGGCGATCTTGCTCATCCCGTACCCGGTCAATGCCGGGAACGCGTAGCGGGTGAGGGCAGATCCGGTGAAGACGACTTGCCCGCCAGGGCTCGTCATCTTGTCCGCCAGCCCTGCGGCGAGTGCATAGGGGGCGATGGTGTTGACCTGGAACAGGTCGCGCAGCGCCGACTCCGTCAGCTGGGTGAAGTCGCCAAACGGCGCGATCCCGGCGTTCAGGAACGCGAGATCGACCGTGCGGCCGTCGAGTGCCGCATCGAGTTGTGGCAGCAGGGCCTCGACCGCTCCGGGGTCGGAGAAGTCGGCCTGTACCGGGGTCACGGTCGTCTGGTGCTCGGCGGCGATCTCACGGATCGGACCCAGCTCGCTGTCATCGCCGCGATGCTGGGCGATCACGTCGAAGCCCAGCGACGCCAGCCGTCGGGCTGTGGCCTGCCCGATTCCTCGGCTGGCTCCGGTCACGAGTGCGGTTCGAGTAGCGGTCATCCTTGTTGCCTCCTGGGTCGATACGGGTACGCCCTACCAAACCTAGAGTATTTGGATACTGAATGTCCAAGTAGGATGGAAGGGTCGCCGACGCCGCGGCGCCGCCACCTGTGACGAGCACTTGTGGGATCGAGACCGTCGATGGTTGGCCGTATCGAGAGGAGAATCCGTGAACTGCACCCCCCTGCTGGACACTCCACTGCCGATCGTGGCCGCTCCGATGGCTGGCGGGCCGACCACGCCCGCGCTCGTCACCGCAGTCGCTGGCGCGGGCGGGTTCGGGTTCCTCGCCGGCGGCTACCAGACCCGCGATGGACTCGCCGCACAGATCGCCGAGGTGCGCGAGCACACCGACCGCTTCGGGGTCAACCTGTTCGTGCCGAGCAAGAGCGATCTCGACCGTGACGCGTTCCGCCGCTACGCCGCCGAGGTGCAGGTCGAGGCCGACGCCTACGGCCTCGAACTCGATCCCGACCCGGTGTCCGATGACGACCATTGGGAGGACAAACTCGGCCTGCTGATCGATCATCCGGTTCCAGTCGTGTCGCTGACGTTCGCGCTGCCCGATCCTGCCGCGATCGCCGCGCTGCAGCGGGCGGGATCGCAGGTACTCGCGACCGTCACGACGCCAGGTGAAGCACTGGAAGCGCAGGCTGTTGGCGTGGATGGGCTGATCGTGCAAGGCCCGGCTGCTGGCGGGCACAGCGCCACCTACGATCCCGCGCGGAGCCTGGGCGAGGTTTCGACCGGAGCGCTCGTGCGCGATGTTCGCTCCACGATCCAGTTGCCCGTGATCGCTGCCGGTGGTGTGGATGGCCCGGCCACTGTCCGCGCACTCCTGGATGCGGGAGCCGAGGCGGTCACGGTCGGCACGCTGCTGCTGCGCACCGACGAGGCAGGAACATCGCCGACACATCGGGCCGCTCTCGCCAATCCGAGATTCACTGAGACTGTCATCACCCGCGCGTTCACCGGACGCCCGGCACGGGCACTGCGCAACGGCTTCACTAACCGGCACGACGACAGCGCACCTACTGCCTATCCAGCCGTACATCACCTGCCCCGCGCCCTACGCCAAACAGCAGGCCGCGCAGGTGACGCCGATCGGCTTCACCTCTGCGCCCAACGGACACCCAGCCGACGTGATTTCCTGGCTGGCGGACACGCTGAGTACGACCACTGCTCAGCCCTCTGCCCACTCTCATGAGACAAGAAGCCAGCAGAAGTAACCGGTCAAGACGTGGCTACTTTGACGACCGCACGGGGTGCTCTTCGTGCTCTGCTACATCGCGTGGACCCACGTGGTCTACGCGCGCACGCCCCGGCCCGAGCTCGTGCGCATCGCCGCGGTCCAGAGCCGGCACCGACCCTCGCTGATGTCGAAGATGTTCGGCTACGGCGGTGCGGGCTCCTGGACGGTGGCAGGCGCCCTCGTGGCCGCGATCCTCGCCGTGGGCCTGGCGCGGACGGAGATGTTCCGCTCCGAACTGGTGTTCATCCTCCTCGGCATGGCCACCGTCGCCGCCTCGTGGTTCGCCATGGTCTACTCGTAGGCACTGCGGTATCCGCGGCTGCACTCCGGCGGGGAGCGGATCGACTTCGACCAGCTCGAGCCGCCGGTGTTCGGCGACCACCTCACCATGGCCTTCACGATGTCGACGATGGCCTCGACCCTCGGCGCCCGGATCCGCACGCGCACCGGCTGGCGGGCGGCCCGCGAGCACACCGCGCTCGCCTTCGTCTTCAACACCGTCATCGTCGCGATGACGGTGTCCCTGCTGTTCGGCGGACTGACGAAGTAGAGCGCACTGCGCACGCCTGGTCGTTGCCAGATTTTTACCGAATTTCGAACGCTCGCTCACGCACTCTGCCCTAGGCTGTGAGGTACGACACAGTGCTGTGTCCGCACGACGATGTGCAGCACCAGCATGTGCAGCACCGGCATGTGCAGCACCGACATGTGCAGCGATGACCTGCAGAGAGGCGCCACCATGACCATTCCCGCAGTCCCCAACCGCCAGCCGTTCCTGTCCCGCCGGCTGCACTGGATGAACATGCTCGAGCTCCATGCGATCGACCGGCCTGAGGAGGTCATCATCACCTCGGAGGCGGGGCATGTGACCTGGGGCGAGCTGCGCGCCCAGGTGCAGGCGATCGCCGCGGACCTCCAGCGGCGCGGGGTGCAGCCGGGCGACCGGGTGCTCATCCTCGCCCTCAACCGCGCGGAGTACATCGCCGCGATGGTCGCGATCAACACGATCGGCGCGATCACCGTGCCGCTCAACATCCGCTCGGTGCCGCGCGAGGTCGCCTACTTCGTCGAGGACTCCGGCGCGCGGGCGATGTTCGTCGACGGCTTCGGTGCGAAGGCGGTCGCGGGGCTCGGCGCCGATGGCGGTGCCGCGCCTGAGATCGACATCATCTCCTTCGACGACGACGTGCCGGGGATCATCGCCGGCGGCGGGGAGGCGGAGGTCGTCGACGTCGACGAGAACTCGATCGCGATGATCATGTACACCTCCGGCACCACGGCCGCGCCCAAGGGCGTCATGCTGAGCTACCTCAACCTCGCCAGCCAGATGATCCCGATCCTGCGCTCGGCACAGCCGCCCACGGAGCTTCCCGAGGCGAACCTCGTCGTCGTGCCGCTGTTCCACATCGCCGCCGTCGGCTTCCTCACCCCGGCGTTCTTCACCGGGATGCGGATCGTGCTCGCGCCGCCGCAGGTGCTCACGAACATCCCGGCGCTCGCCGACATGGTCGAGCGCGAGCAGGTGACCTCGATGTTCCTCGTGCCCACGATCTGGCAGGCGCTGTGCTCCCTGCCCGGGATCAAGGAGCGGAACCTGCCGCTGCGGACCCTGTCCTGGGGCGCCTCGCCGGCGTCGAAGCAGACCCTGCAGCTCATGGCCGACACCTTCCCCGAAGCGACGATCAGTGCGGCGTTCGGGCAGACGGAGATGTCCCCGGTGACCGCTCAGCTCCACGACCACGACTCGATCCGCAAGATGGGGTCGATCGGCAAGGCCGTCGGGCCGGTGGCGGTGCGCGTGGTCGACGCCGAGGGCTCGGACGTCGCCGAGGGCGAGATGGGCGAGGTCGTCTACCGCGGGCCGGGCCTCATGGCCGGCTACTGGAACAAGGAGGCGGAGACCGAGGCGGCCACGCACGACGGCTGGTTCCACTCCGGGGACCTCGTCAAGCGCGACGAGGAGGGCTTCATGTACGTCGTCGACCGCGCGAAGGACCTCATCATCTCCGGCGGCGAGAACATCTCCTCGATCGAGGTCGAGCACGCGGTGGCGGCCCATCCCAAGGTCGCCGACGCCTCGGTCGTGGGCGCCCCGGACGAGAAATGGGTGGAGACGCCGGTGGCGATCGTCGTGCCCGCCGATTCCGCCGATCCGCCGACGCTCGAGGAGATCCAGGAGTTCCTGTCCGACCGGCTCGCGTCATTCAAGAAGCCGACGCGCCTCGAGGTCGTGCCCGAGCTGCCCCGCAACGCCTCCGGCAAGCTGCTCAAGCACAGGCTCCGCGACGAGTACGGGAAGTAGGGTCCGCCGACTCCGCCGGCCGGGTCAGATGTCGGTGAGGGCGGCGAGCTCGGCGCGCAGGGTGTGGGGCGTGCCGAGGCGCACCCGGTCGGCCGCTGCGCGCTTGAGCCAGATGTGCACCGGGCTCTCCCAGGTGTAGCCGACCCCGCCGTGGAGCTGGAGCGCCTGCTCGCACACCCGGGTCGCGGTGTCCGCGGCGAACGACAGCGCGGCCGCCGCATAGATCGCCGCCTCCGTCGGGTCGTCCCCGGTGTCGAGCAGGAGCGCGGCCTCGTCGACGAGCGGGCCGATGAGCGAGACCTCCGACCACATCTCCGCGAGCTGGTGCTTGAGCGCCTGGAAGGACCCGAGCGGCCGGCTGAACGCGATCCGCTCCCTGAGGAAGGTCACGGTCTCCGCGAGCACGGCCCGGGCGACGCCCTCGAGCTCGGCGGCGAGGTACACCCGCCCGGCGATGATCGACGCGCCGACGATCTCGGCTGCCATGTCGCCGTCGGCGAGGATCGTCCCCGCGCCGAGCACCGAGGACTCGGTGACCCGGTGGAGCGTGCGGGTCGGGTCGAGGGCGGGCAGCGCGGTGAGCTCGAGCTCCGTGCGCGGCACCAGGTGGATCGTCTCGTCCTGGTGGACGAGCACCTCCTCGCAGAGCTCCGCGTCGAACAGCAGGCCGCCGGCGACGGTGCCGACGCAGGTCGTGCCCTCAGCCATCCGGCGCAGGGTGTCGCCGGCGAGCGAGCGGACCCCCGCATCCGGGTGGCCGACGACGAGCATGCCGAAGGCCACCGGGGCGCTGACGTAGGGGCCCAGGAGATCCGCGGCGGGCACCGCGCCGGCGGCCCGGCCGAGCGCGACGATCGCGGCCATGCCGGCCCCGAGCCCGCCGCGCTCCTCCTCGGCGAGTACGCCGCCGAGGCCCATCGTGTCCATCATCTGCCGGTGCGCCTGCCGGATCGGGGCGAGGTCGTCGAGGGCGTCGCGCACCGCATCGATGCCGCCGAGGCCGCGCACCGCGGCGCGCAGACCGGCGGCGAGCTCCCCGGCGAGCGCGGGATCGGGGGCCGATTCCGCCCCCGGGAGCCGTGTGCGCCCCGGGGGCGGGGGTCGTGTCGGTGTCCGTCATCGGGGGACCTCCGTGAAGGGCACCTGGGTGTCGGTGCGCGGTTCGCGAGGCAGCCGCAGGATGCGCTCCGCGATGATGTTCTTGAGCACCTCGGACGTGCCGCCCTCGATCGAGTTCGCGCGGGTGCGCAGGTACGCGTACCCGGCCGAGCGGCCGGTGATGTCCACGGACATGAAGTCCGGCTGGTGGAAGTCGTAGCCGTCGGGCTGGAGGAGCCCGCCGGCCTCCGCGGTCTCGAGCGCGAGCGAGGCGATCGCCTTGCTCGTCTCCGCGCTCGCGAGCTTGAGTGCGCTCGCCTCCGGGGTGGGATCACCCTGGGCCATCGCGCGATGGATCGCGATGCCGGCCAGCCGCACCGCCTCGGCCCGCACCCAGGCGCGCGCGATCGAGTCCCGGTAGGCGGGGTCGCGCTCCTCGACGGGGGTCTCCCGCCAGGTGTCGAGGAGGGTGCGGATCGGCCCGCCCTCGCGCTCGGGGCGCTTCATCGAGCCGGAGCGCTCGTTCGACAGGGTGAGGTTGGCGAGCGCCCAGCCCTCGCCCTCCTCGCCCAGGCGCATGGCATCCGGGATGCGGACCTCATCGAGGAACACCTCGTTGAACTCCGCCTCGCCGGTGATCTGGCGCAGCGGCTGCACCGTCACCCCGGCCGAGCGCATGTCGAGGAGGAAGTACGTGATGCCCTGGTGCTTGGGCACGCTCGGGTCGGTGCGGGCGAGCAGGATCGCGAAATCGGCGAGGTGCGCGAGCGTCGTCCACACCTTCTGCCCCGAGACCACCCAGTCGTCGCCGTCGCGCACGGCCCGGGTGGACAGCCCGGCGAGGTCGGAGCCGGCCCCGGGCTCGCTGAACAGCTGGCACCAGCGGTCGCGGCCGGTCCACAGACGCCGCATGAAGCGGTCCTTCTGCTCGGTGGTCCCGGCGCCGAGGATCGTCGGGCCGGCCATGCCGAGGTTGACGATGATGTGGGCCGGGCGGTTGTCCGGGGCGCCGGCCGCGGCGAGGATCGCGTAGACCTCGGCCTGGTGCTCGCGCGGCAGTCCGCGCCCGCCGTATCCCGGCGGGTAGTGGACCGCGGCGAGGCCGGCGTCGTAGCGGGCCTCGAGGAAGGTGAAGCGGTCCTCCTCGATGCGGACCTCCTCCGGCGGGAACTCCGCGAGCAGGGCGCGGGTGTCGGCGGCGAGCGCGCTCGCCGAATGCGGTGCGGGTGGCATGGGTGAACTCCGTCGTCCGGCCGATCGCGCCCGGGCGGCGGGCCCGGACATCGGACTCATCCTAGCGATCGTTCGAGAGAGTTGAAAAGGGGTCGAGCTCAGGTCCCGCTGTAGTGACGGGCGAGCGCGGCCATGCCCTCGGCGATGCTCACCCGCGGCGTCCAGTCGAGGACCTCGCGGGTGCGGCGCTGGTCGAACCAGTGCGCGGTCGACATCTGCTCGGCGAGGAAGCGGGTGAGCGGCGGCTCGTCGTCGTGCTCGCCGAGCTCCCAGACCTTCTCCACCGCCGCTCCCGCGACGAGCGCGGGAGCCACCGGGATGCGCAGGCCGGGCGCGGACGCCCCGCCGGCGAGCGCCAGCCGGGTGATGAACTCGCCGATCGGCCGGGGCTGCCCGTTCGTCACGACGAGCGCCTCGCCGTGGGTGCGGGTGACGGCGGTGAGCGCGGCGAGGATCGCATCGACGGCGTTCGTCGCGTAGAGCGTGTCGACCAGGGCTGCACCGCTGCCGAGGATCGGCATCCGGCCGGCCCGGGCGCGGTCGATGATGCGCTCGGTGAGCTGGGTGTCGCCGGGGCCCCACATGAGGTGGGGGCGCAGCGCGAGCACGGGGAAGGCCGGGGAATCGGCGGCGAGCGCGAGGAGCTCGCCATGGGCCTTGGTGCGCGCGTACTCCCCGCGGGCGTGCTCCGGGTCGGCCGGCCCGGCGGGCTCGCCGACGAGCGAGTCGCCGGCGTGGGCGACGGACGGCGAGGAGATGTGGACGAAGCGGGAGACGCCGGCGGCCTGCGCGGCGGCGAGCAGGGTGCGGGTGCCCTCGATGTTCACGGCCTCGAAGGCCGCCGGGTCCCCGGTCATCGCGACCTTCGCCGCGAGGTGGATCACCGCGTCCTGCCCGGCCGTCGCCTGCTCGACGAGCCCCGGGTCGGTGACGCTGCCGAGCACGTCGAGAGCACCGGTGACGCCGGAGGCGCGCCGCTGCAGCGTCGTGACGGCATGGCCCTCGGCCAGCAGCGCGGCGGCGACCGAGGAGCCGAGCAGGCCCGAGGCGCCGGTGACGAGTACCTTCATGTGTGCCTCCTGCGGATCGCGGGAACGGGGTGGGCTACGGCGTGCGGAGCAGGCTCCGCCTGCCGGCTCAGGGCTTGCCGACGGGCTCGCCGCGCAGCACGGCGTCGGCCCACCCGGCCAGGCGCTCCCGGTTGATCTTCGAGTTGTGGCGGATGTCGGTGGGGAAGGTGGGGCTGATGAGGACGGCGGCGATGTCGGCGGCGAAGTGGCCGGCGACCGCGGTGCGCACCGCGTCGGTGAGCTCGAGGTCGGCGAGGCCGGGCTTCTGCCGGGCGCCGGCGGGTGCCTCGGCGTCGGGTTCGACGACGATGACCACGGCCTGGGTGCCGCGCGGGCCGACCCCGACGACCGCGGAGCGCAGCACGCCGGGCACCTCGTCGACGACCGCCTCGATGCCGCCGGGGCCGAGCGGGCCGTCCGCGGTGGTGAGGAGATGCTGGAGGCGGCCCTCGAGCCACACCCGGCCCTCCGGGTCGATGTGCCCGATGTCGTTGGTGCGGTGCCACATGCGGCCGTCGAGCTCGTCGCGCTTGGAGTCCGCATCGGTGAGCCACAGCCGGTCGTATCCGGCCTTGGCGTGGGGCGCGGAGACGACGAACTCACCGAGCACGTCGACGGCCTTGGCCCCGGTGAGCAGGGTCGAGGAGGACCGGCCCGCGGCGTCGATCGGGGCGAGCGCGAGCGACACGCCCGGCACCGGGGTGCCGACGCAGACGCCGTGGTCGCGTGACTGCGCCGCGGCGGCAGCGACCCCGTGGCGGTCGATGTCGGTGAGCAGCAGGCCCTCGGTCATGCCGTAGGGGGAGTGGATCGCGGCGTTCGGGAACAGCTCGGCGAGCGCGTCCATGAGGCGCAGCGGCACCGGGGCGCCGGCCGACAGCACGAGCTCAACGGAGGCGCAGGCGCCGCGCTGCTCCGCGCTGAGCTCGCCGGCGGTCGCGCACACGTTGCGGTACGCGGCCGGGGAGGCGAAGACCATCGTGCAGTCGCCGGTGAGGATCGCGTCGGCGAGCGCGGTGGCGGTGAGCGTGCGCGGCTTCGTCACCGACATGTCCGGGGTGACGCTCGTGGCGCCGATCCCGGGTCCGAGCAGCGCGAACGGCGGGAATCCTGCGACCAGTCCGGAGCCGGGCTCCACGCCGAGGTGGTCGGCGAGCTTCCGGCCGAGCGCCCCGAGCCGCGCATGGGTGTAGCGCACGCCCTTGGCGGGGCCGGTCGAGCCGGAGGTGTAGAGGATCGCGGCGTCGTCGTCGGCGTCCGGGCGGGCCAGCGGGGCGCTCGGGACGGTGCGGGACAGCTCGGTGATGCTCGTCTCCACTCCGAGCGCGGTCCGTTCGAGGGCGTTGAGCGGGCTGACGGAGATCCGGCGCCCGGGCCAGCCGGCGGTGCGGGCGAGCGTGAGGCCGGGGACCTGGCCGATGATCCACTGGGGGTCGGCGGCCTTGATCGCGCGGGTCATCCCGGCGACACCGAGCCCGGCATCGGCGACGACCGCGACGCCGCCGGCGCGGAGCACGGCGTAGAGCGCGGCGGTGAGGTTGTTGCCCGGCTGCACGAGCAGGGAGACCCGGTCGCCGGGGCGCAGTCCGAGGTCGCGCAGCCCGTGGGCGATCCCGTCGACCACGCCGGCGAGCTGCGCCCAGGTGACCGACTGCGGCGGTTGCTGGGACATGTCGACGCTCGCGATCGAGCGGTCGCCGGCGCGGGCGAGGAGCGCGTCGAACATCAGCGGTGAGTCGGTGGAGGACTGAGCGGCGGCGGGAGCCCCGGTGCCGGGAGCTTGCGTGTCCGGGGAGCCGGCGGTGGCGGACTCTGCTGCGGCTCCGGAGGCGGCGTGCGTCGGATCCGCGGCCGGCGCCTCGGCGGCGGGGAAGCGGTTCTCGAGCCAGCGCAGTGCGAGCCCGGCGACGTCGGCGTCCTCGGACACGAGGTGGGAGGCCTTCTCGAAGCGGTGGATGTCCGCGTGCGGCAGGCGGCCGCGCAGGTCGCGGAGGTAGCGCTCGAGGAACACCGGGTCCTTGGGGCCCCAGATGAGGAGGGCGGGGACGTCGATGCCGGCGATGTCCGCGCCGAGCTGCTCGAGCTCCGCGCGGCTCGGGTGGGTGTCCTGCGCCGGGATGTCGGCGACGAAGGCGCCGATCCCGCGGCGGTCGGCTGCGGTCCGGTAGGGGGCGCGGAACGCCTCCTTGATCTCCTTGCGGATGGGGCCTTGGCCGAGGCCGAGCGTGATCCGCAGGAACAGATCGGTGAGCACCGTCGAGGTCGGCAGCATCGGCCCGGCGAGCGCAGCCTGGAGCGGCGCCGGCAGGGGCGCGTCCTCGGGCTGGTGCACGGCGGTGTTGAGGCTGATCACGGCGTCGACGAGGTCGAGGTGCCGGGCGGCCCAGGTGAGCGACAGGACGCCGCCCCAGTCGTGGCCGATGGTGACGATCGGGTGGTCGCCGGCGGGCGCCTCGGCGGCGGGGGAGCCGGCTGTGGGCGATGGGGTCGCGGGCTCAGTCGCGGCAGCGGTGGCCGCGGCGGTGGCGGGCACCTCGGCGAGGAGGGTGCGGACGACGGCGTCGAAATCGGTGACGCGCTCGGCGATGCGGCGGTAGCCGGGCCCGTGGGTGGTCGGCAGCGCATCGTGTGCGAGCCGGTCGGAGAAGCCCATCTCGAGCTGGTCCGGGGCGATGACGCGCCAGGTGCGGCCGGTCGTCGAACGCAGGCTCGCCGCGGCGAGGTGGCGCCACAGGTAGGACCACGTGGGATTGCCGTGGAGGGCGAGGATCGTCCCGGTGGGCTCGCGTCCGGCGGCCCGGAGCGCGGGCAGGGTGTCGAGCACGTGGAAGGTGTGCTCGCCGTCGACGGTGTCCGCGCGCACCAGCCGGGACCACTGCGGGTCCCATTCGGGGAGCGGACCGGGCAGGGCGGCGGGTGCGGCTGCGAACTTCACCAGACGATCTCCGTCATCGCCGTGTTGAGGCCGGAGCCCACGCCCACGCAGAGCACGCGCTCGCCGCGCTCGAGCTTCTCCGATTCGAGGGCCAGGGTGATCGGCAGCGAGGCCGGGCCGACGTTGCCGAGCTGCGGGTAGGTCTTCGGGATGCGCTGGGGATCGAGCTCCGCGGCGGTGGCCACCGACTTCATGTGGACGTCGGAGATCTGGTGCATGATGTAGCGGTCCATGTGCTGCCAGTCCCAGCCGTCGGCGAGCGCCTCGTGCCAGGCGGAGGTGACGAGCTCCATGCCGTTGTCGAGCAGTCCCTTGGTGTCGGTGAACATGCCGTCGAAGCCGCCCACGCAGAGCTCGTGGTTCCGGGTCGCGCCGCGGGTCACCCCGCCGAGCACGCGGTGGCCCTCCGGGTGGCGGTCGGCCGGGCCGAGGACCGCGGCGGCGGCGCCGCAGCCCAGGGTCAGGGAGGCGAACTCGTTGAGGTACTCGTGCCGGGTGACGCCCGGGCGGGCGAGCCGCTCGACGGTGGCCCGCTGCACGCGCTGGGCGTCCTCGGCGGCGACGACCACGGCGTAGTCGAGCTGGCCGGAGTCGATCATCGTCGAGGCGACGGTCATCGCGTTGACGAAGCCCAGGCAGGCATTGGTGATGTCGAAGTTCATCGCCTGAGGGCCGAGGCCCATCTCGTGGTGGACGCGGGTGGCGACGGAGGGCTCGAGGTTCTCGCGGCTGACCGAGGCGTTGATCATCAGACCCACCTGGTCGGCGGAGATCCCGGCCTGCGCGAGGGCGGCGCGGCCGGCCTCGGCGGAGCCGGTGGCGAAGTCGCCGGGCTTCTCCCAGTTGCGGCGGGCGTGGACGCCGGCGACGCGCTGGAGGAGGCCCTTGGGGAGGCGGAGCTCCGCGAGGGTGTCCGCCAGGGTCTCGTCGAAGACCTCGGACTTCACTTCGATCGGTGCGGTGACCTCGGTGATCGAGAGGAGGGCGACGTTGTCATGTCGGAAAGTCGAGTTGCCGTTCAAGAGGGTCCGTTCGATGCAGGTGATGGTCGGGTGCGAGCCTCCCTCATCCTAATACCGCGGAGAACATGCTGGACACGGCGTTCGTTGAGACAATGGGCACTGCCGGAATCAGGGGCCTCGGAACGTGACCTGGACCACGCGCCGGCCGGATGCGGCGGCGGGAGGCAGGGCGGCGACGCGGGCCCAGCGGCGGACGTGGACGCGGGGGCGTAGCCTGGAGTGGGCTCGTCCCCGACCTCGGATCGAGCACATGCATCCCTCCTCCCGGCTGTTCTGGTTCTGAGCGATTCCTGTCAATATCGTCATCATCGCCCTCATCACCGTGGGCATCCTCGCCATCGACGAGGACGGCGGGGAGCAGGCGCCGGTCGCCGGAGGCGAGGCCGCTGCGACGGCCGAGGCCGGGCCCCGGGCGGACGAGGTCCAGCGGATCGAGTCGACCGCGCGGCGCGATGCCGAGGACCCCTACGCGCTCGGACAGGTCGATGCGCCGGTCGCGATGGTCGTCTACTCCGACGGCCAGTGCCCGTACTGCGCGCAGCACGCCGCGACGACGGAGAGCGCGCTCATCGAGCAGTACGTCAACGCCGGCACCCTGCGCATCGAGTGGCGGGACATGGACTTCTTCGGCGAGGACTCGAACCGCGCCGCGCGGGCGGCCTGGGCGGCGGGTCGGCAGAGCATGTACCGCGAGTACCACGGTGCGCTGTTCGGCGACGGCGAGCAGCTGGGTCCGGCCGACCTCACCGAGGAGGAGCTCGTCGCGGTGGCGGAGCAGTTCGGCCTGGACGAGGAGGCCTTCCGGGCGGACATGGAATCCGCCGAGGCCTCCGCCTGGGTCGAGGCGAACGTCGAGGAGGCGAGCTCGATCGGCGCCTTCAACACCCCGAGCTTCCTCATCAACGGCCAGCCCCTGGCCGGGGCGCTGCCGGCCGAGGAGTTCGAGGCCGCGATCGAGCTCGCCGCTGAGGCCGCGCCCTACGACCCGGCGGGCGGGGGCTCTGAATCGGGTCAGGATTCGGGTGCCGGGTCCGAACCGGCGTCCGAGGGCTGAGGTCGATCCGATGACCATCGGCATCATCGCGGCCTTCCTCGGAGGCGTGCTCGCCCTGCTCAGCCCGTGCGGCGCGCTCCTCGTCCCGGCGTTCTTCGCGTTCACCACCGCGGGCGCCGGCCGGCTCCTCCTGCGCACCGGGATCTTCCTCCTCGGCCTGCTCACGATCCTGCTGCCGATGGGAGCCGGTGCCGGTCTCATCGGCAGCCTGCTCACCGAGCACCGCTCGACCCTCATCCTCGTCTCCGGGGCCGTGCTCGTCGTCCTCGGGATCCTCCAGATCCTCGGGATCGGCTTCGACCTGGGCGCCCGCCTGCCCGGCGGTGCGCGTGCTGCGACGGCGAGCGCCGGTCCGCGGGGTGCCCGCCGGGACACCGGGCTGTCCGGTACCGCCGGGGGCGCCGAACCCGCCGACCGGGCCGGGGGCACCGGATCAGCCGATCGGGCCGGGGGCGTCTCCGGGCTGCTGAGCTCCTATGTGCTCGGCATCGTGTCGGGCGTCGCCGGTTTCTGCACCGGACCCATCCTCGGAGCGGTCCTCACCATGGCGGCCTCGGCCGGCACCGCGGCATCCGGTCTGCTCCTGCTGTTCGTCTACGCCCTCGGGATCGCCGCCCCGATGCTCGTCATCGCCACGGTGTGGCAGCGGCTCGGCGCCTCCCGCCTGCGCTGGCTGCGCGGCCGCACGATCACCGTGGGCGGCCGGGAGTTCCACTCCACGCAGGTGATCGGCGGCCTCGTGTTCATCGCCGTCGGCCTCGTCTTCATGCTGACCAACGGGCTCATCGGAGTGCCCGAGGTGCTCTCGATGACCGTCGCGTCGTGGCTGCAGTCCACCGTGCTCGGGCTGCCGGCCTGGGCGAACGTGCTCATCGGTGCGGCCCTCCTCGTGATCCTGTGGTTCGTCGTCCTCACTCCGCTCACCGCCCCGGGTCGGCCCCTGGGTTTCCCGGCCGGAGAGACCTGGGCCGATGCGGCACGGCGCAGCCGTCCGGGAGGACCTGCCGCAGCGACGGCTCCGCGGAGCGGGCCGGGCAGTGCGGCTCGTGAGGACGAGGCCGAAGGAGAGCCCGGTGCGGCTCACGACTCTCCCGCCGAGGTCGTGTTCGCCTCGCGCCGCGAGCGGCTGCGCGCCGAGCGCCGCCGCCGCTGACAGACACCACCGGGCCCGCGTGCGAGCACGGGCCGGCCCGCGCCTCGGCGACGGCTCCCCGCAGGTTCCCATCCGGCTCCCCGTCCGCGGTTCGCCGTGCCCGCACCGGACCCTGCGGCGGCCGGTGTGCGCGCAGGCCCCGCCGGGGTCCCGGGCCGGGTAGGCTCGAGAGGAGACGCGCCCCTGCGCACGAGGCTGTGAGCAGGGCGGAAGTGAGAACCGGAGGAGTCGCCATGACGAACGCCCACGCCCACACCACCAGCGCCCTGCCGATCGCCGAGCAGGTCGTCCTCGTCACCGGCGGCGCCCGGGGACTCGGGGCCGCGGTCGTCAAGGCGTTCTTCCAGGAGGGCGCCGCGCTCGTCATCAACTACCGGCACAGCGCCGATGCCGCGCACGAGCTCGCCGAGGCGATCCGCGCCCGCGGCGGCCAGGCGCTCGCCGTCGAGGCCGATGTCACCGACTTCCGCGCCGTGGTGGCGATGTTCGACGCCGCCCGCGCGGAGTTCGACCGGCCGGTGTCCACGGTGATCAACAATGCGCTCGTCGACTTCTCCTTCAACGGCGACGAGCGCGACGGCGCCGACGAGATCTCCTACGCCGCGCTCGAGGCGCAGTACCGCGGCACGGTGGGCGGTGCGCTCAACGTCATCCAGGGTGCGATGAGCGGGTTCCGCGAGATCGGTTCGGGTCGTGTGGTCAACGTCGGCACGAACCTGTTCCAGAACCCCGTCGTGCCCTACCACGACTACACCGCGGCGAAGGCGGCCCTGCTGTCGCTCACCCGCACCTTCGCCAAGGACCTCGGCCCGTCCGGGGTGCGCGTGAACATGGTGTCCGGCGGGCTGCTGCGCACCACCGACGCCTCCTCGGCCACTCCGGCGGAGGTGTTCGACGCGATCGCGGCCGGCACGCCCCTGGGCCACGTCACCACGCCGGAGGAGTTCGCCTCGGCGATCACGTTCTTCGCCTCGCCCGCCTCCCGGGCCGTGACGGGGCAGAACCTCGTGGTCGACAACGGCCTCGTCATGGACTGAGCTGCGAGCTGCTCCGGGGCCGTCCCAGTGCGGTTCGTCCGGTACCGGGGTCACTGCAGTGCGGTTTCCGGGCGTCGACCGCACTGGATCGACCGGGGAACCGCGTTCTGCGGCCGGCGGACTCCTGCCTGCCGGGTGTCGCCGGTGATCGTGTCCCGCCTCGCGCGGTCCGGTCAGCGCAGGTCGTCGAGGAAGGCGAGCACGCGGCGCCACATCAGGGCCGCGCTCGCCTCGTCGTACTCCGGGTTCGTCGGGTCGGCGAACAGGTGCCCGCTGCCCGGGTAGACGTAGTGCGCGGTCTGGGCGCCGGATTCGGCGGCGGAGCGGATGAGCCGCTGCGGCGCGCCCTCCTCGATCCACGGATCGCCGACACTGTGGTGGATCTCGAGCGGCACGTGGGGCTGCCAGCTCGTGGGCTTCGGCACCCCGCCGGCGTGGAACAGCAGGGAGCCCGCGGCGCGCGGGTCGCGCTTGCCCATCGACTGCGCCATCGCCGCGCCGAGCGAGAACCCGCCGAACACGAGCGGCCCCTCGAGCTCCTCGATGAGCGCCGAAGCGCGCCGGGCGAGCTCCGGGAAGCCCACCTCGTCGCGGTAGGCGATCCCCGGTTCGGTGGTCTCGAAGACGTGCCCGTCGTAGTAGTCGGGGGTATGGACGGTGTGCCCCGCATCGGTGAGGACGCGCGCCATGAGGCGGATGCCGTCGTTGAGGCCGACGGCGGAGTGGAAGAGAACGACAGTGGTCATGGCCTCATCCTCGCCCACGCCGCGGGCCCGCGCAACGGCGGTCGGCCCGGTCCGGCAGGACCCGGACGAGGAGCGGACCCGGCGCGGGAGGCGGGATGCGCACCGGGGCCATCCGGGTCGTAGGCTGAGAGGAGGTCCGCACTGTCGCGGGCCGCAGCCCGGGCCGCCCGGCCCGGTGCCTGCGTCGGCACCGCCGGCGCCCACCGCCGCCGCATCGGAGGATCATGGCCGTCACCCGTCGCCTTCCGCGCTGGCAGGAGCTCGCCC
Organism: Brevibacterium sp. CS2; assembly: GCF_005280295.1. Classification (GTDB taxonomy): domain Bacteria; phylum Actinomycetota; class Actinomycetes; order Actinomycetales; family Brevibacteriaceae; genus Brevibacterium; species Brevibacterium pityocampae. Next base: position 1,108,053 of record NZ_CP040020.1, read on the forward strand.
CGCTCCTGCAGTTCGATCTCACCCTCAACCGTCGGCGTGCACGCCTGAGCCGGGTCGGGGACATCGCCGATCTCCGCACGATCGCCCGCCGCCGCACGCCGCGGGCGGCCTTCGACTACGTCGACGGGGCGGCCGGGGCCGAGCGCACCCACCAGGGCAACCGCGCGGCCTTCGACGACCTCGTGCTCACCCCGGCGATCCTCGCCGGCAACGCCGAGGTCGACCTGTCGACGACGATCGCCGGCCGCCGGTCCGCTCTGCCGGTGGGGATCGCGCCCACCGGGTTCACCCGGATGATGCAGACGGAGGGCGAGGTCGCCGGGGTCCGCGCCGCCGAGCACGCCGGCGTGCCCTTCACCCTGTCGACCATGGGCTCGCGGTCCGTCGAGGACGTCGCCGCCGCGGCCCCGGCGGCCACGAAGTGGTTCCAGCTCTACCTGTGGCGCGACCACGAGGCGTCCCGCGCGCTCATCGAGCGGGCGTGGGCGAGCGGCTTCGAGACCCTGCTCGTCACCGTCGACACCGCGGTCGCAGGCCTGCGGCTGCGCGACACCCGCAACGGCATGACGGTGCCGCCCAAGCTCACCGCCGGCACGGTGCTCGACGCCTCGTACCGGCCGCAGTGGTGGTTCGACCTCCTCACCACGGACCCGCTGACCTTCGCCTCGCTGTCGGGCAGCACCTCGGACCTCGCCTCGCTCATCAACGGGATGTTCGACCCGACGCTGAGCATCGAGGACCTCGCCTGGATCCGGGAGATCTGGCCGGGGAGGCTGTTCGTCAAGGGCGTGCTCACCGCCGACGACGCCCGCCGCTCGCTCGACACCGGCGCCGACGGCCTGATCGTGTCCAACCACGGCGGCCGGCAGCTCGACAAGGCCCCGGTCACCCTCGACGCCCTGCCCGAGGTGCGGGCCGCCGCCGGGGACGACGTCGAGATCATGTTCGACTCCGGGATCATGACCGGATCCGATGTCATCGCCGCGCTCGCGCTCGGGGCGGACTTCGCGCTCATCGGCCGCGCCTATCTCTACGGCCTCATGGCCGCCGGTGAGGCCGGGGTGCGCAAGGTGCTCGAGATCCTCGAGCGGGAGATGCGGGTGACGATGCAGCTGATGGGGGCGGCGGACCTGTCCGAGCTCACCCCGGAGATGGTGCGCCGGATCGAGAGGTGAGGGCGCCTCGGCGGGGGACGCCGGCACCTGAACGCCTGAGCCACGACGACGGCCGCCGCCCCCGGGGGGGTCGGCGGCCGCCGGGGCACTCAGCGAGGAGTGCCGCGGGATTCTTCCCGCTGCGGGCCTCAGCCCGCGGTGGAACTCAGTACATCGCGTGCTGGCCGCCGTCGATCGGGATGACGGTGCCGTTGATGAACCCGGCGTCCTCGCTGAGGAGGAAGCTCACCAGGCCGCCGACCTCCTCCGGCTTGCCGAAGCGCTTCATCGGGTTGACCGACACGAACTGCTCGCCGGCGGACTCCCAGTTGTCGGGATCCATCTGCTTGAGCGAGTTCTCGACCATCGCGGTCATGATCGCGCCCGGGGCGATCGCGTTGATCCGGATGCCGAACTGGCCGTATTCGCGGGCGGAGTTGCGGGTGAGGCCGATGACGCCGTGCTTCGAGGCCGCGTAGCCCGACTGGTTGCCGACGCCGCGGATGCCGCCGACGGAGGCGGTGTTGACGATCGAGCCGAAGCCCTGCTCGCGCATCTGCTTGAGGACGTGGGCCATGCCCTGGAACACGCCGTTGAGGTTGACGGCGATGACCTTGGCGAACTCCTCGGCGCCGAAGTCCTCGGTGAGGTTCTGCTTGCCCTCGATGCCGGCGTTGTTGAAGAAGCCGTCGATCTTGCCGAACTTCGCCACCGTCGCGTCGACGTACTTCTTGACGTTCTCCTCGCGGGTGACGTCTGCGGTGATGACCTCGACCTGCACCTGCGGGGCGGCGTCGAGGACGAGCTGCTTCGTCGCTTCGAGCCCCTCGGCGTTGAGGTCGACGAGGACGAGCTGGGCGCCCTCGGCGGCGAGACGCTCCGCGACCGCCTGGCCCAGACCGGATCCGGCACCGGTGATGATGATGGACTTGCCTGCCTAGCGATCGGTCATGTCGAATCACTCCTCGAGAATCGGGATCGGGCGGCCGTGGTGTCGCCGTCCTCCAGGACGACCGGATCTCGGTGCCGCGTGTTCCCGCCGCGGGCGTCTGTCGCGTCACACCCCGGAGCCTCGTGCGCGTGCCGCGGCTAGACTGCGAGACGATGCCGACCACGCCCGAGGTGCCCGCCCGGATCCGGCCGCAGCCCCGTCGCGGGGACCGCCGGTGAGCACCTCTGTCGTCCTCATCGCGCTCGCCGCGATCCTCGTCGGCGCGGTGCTCCAGCGGCTGTCCGGCACCGGGGTGGGACTCGTCGTCGCACCCGTGCTCGCGCTGCTCCTCGGCCCGGCGCTCGGCGTGTTCATGACGAACGCGACGACGATCGTCTCCGGCTTCCTCATCATGCTCGCCGTCATCCGCGAGGTCGACTGGAAGCGCTACCTGATCTTCGCGCCCACCGCGCTGTTCGGCGCGATCCCGGCCGCGCTCCTCGTCCGCGAGCTCGACGCCGCCTGGCTCGACATCGTCATCGGCGGCGTCGTCCTGCTCGCCCTCGGCCTGACCTTCGGGATGCCGCGGGTGCCGCACGTGCAGTCGCCGGCGCTCACCGGGACGGCGGGACTCGTCGGCGGGTTCCTCAACACGAGCGCCGGGGTCGCCGCCCCCGCGATGGTCATCTACTCGCGGTTCGCCCGCTGGGACCAGCGCTCCTTCGCCGCCACCATGCAGCCGACCTTCATGACGATGGGGATCTTCTCCGTCGGCACGAAGGTCGCCGTCGGCGCCACGACCTTCGATCAGCTCCCGCCCTGGCAGCTGTTCGGGGCGATCGTCGTCACCGTGGTCCTCGGGATCCGGATCGGCGGGTGGCTGTCTCGGCGGGTCCCCACCCACATCGCCCGCCGGCTCGCGATCACCCTCGCCGGTGCCGGCGGCGCGGTGGCGTTCGTGCGCGGCATCGTCATGCTCTGACCGCGCACCCGCGTGACCCGGCACCCGCAATGACCCGGCACCCGCGGTGCGGTCGAGGAGCTGCGCGCTGATCCGGCACTCGCGGTGCGGTGGCTCAGAACAGCCCGAAGACCCGGTCCAGGACGACGAGGAGGACCGATCCGAGCACCACCCACATGATGAACTCGACGGCCGACAGCCTCCGCGGACCGGGCCGGTCCCGCTCCTCGTCGGAGATCCGCCGCCGGGCGAAGCCCTCCGGACGCCGACGCGGGACCGTCGCCGGATCCCGACCGGGGGCGGCCCGGGACCCGACCCCGGGCGAGGCGGGATCGGGGTCCTCCGCCGTCTCCTGGACGCGCGACTCCCGGGCCAGCGCGGAGAAGTCCGGGAGCACGGGCTCGTCCCGCGCGTCCGGATCGGCTCCTCCGGGTGTCGGCGGGGATGCCGGAGTCGGCTCCGGGGAGCGCACCTCGGGCGCCGGGGCGGAGGGATCGAGGTCGGGGGCGGGCGCCTCGGGCCCGGGGGCCGGGTTCGGCGGGTGCGGGCGTCGGAACCCGTCGAAGGACACCGGCTCCGGGAACGCGCTTGTCACCTCGAACGGGTCGATCGCATCCGCCGAGGGCCGATCGTCGTCACCCCGGCGTGCGCCCGGCGCGCCGCTCACCCCTCGAGCGCCCCGCGCATGCGCTCGAGCACCTCGGGATCCTCGATCGTCGAGGGGACGACGACGTCGGAGCGGTGGTCGGCGATCTCGCGCATGGTCTTGCGGAGGATCTTGCCGGAGCGGGTCTTCGGCAGCGCGGGCACGATGTCGACCCGCTTGAGGGCGGCGACCGGGCCGACCTCGCTGCGGACGAGCGTGACGAGCTCCCCGGCGAGCGCCTCGGCATCGGTGTCCGCCCCGTCGGCGAGCACGACGAAGGCGCGCGGCACCTGGCCCTTCGTCTCGTCGTGCACGCCGATCACCGCGCACTCGGCGACCGCCGGGTGGGAGGCGATCGCGGCCTCCATGGTGCCGGTGGACAGGCGGTGGCCGGCGACGTTGATGACGTCGTCGGTGCGGCCCATGACGTAGACGTAGCCGTCCTCGTCGAGGTAGCCGCCGTCGCCGGTGAGGTAGTACCCCTCGAACGCGGAGAGGTAGGAGGAGACGAAGCGCTCGTCGTCGCCCCACACCGTAGCCATGGTGCCCGGTGGCAGCGGCAGGCGGATGACGACGAGGCCGTCCTGCCCGGCCGGCACGGGTTCGCCGCCGGCATCGACGATCTCCACCTGGTACCCCGGCACCGGCTTGGTGGGCGAACCGGCCTTGAGCGGGAAGCGGTGCAGCCCGATCGGGTTCGTGGCGATCGGCCAGCCGGTCTCCGTCTGCCACCAGTTGTCGATGACCGGGATGTCGCGGCCGGTGGCCGCGGCGAGCTTCTCGGTCGTCCAGGCGTAGGTGTCCGGGTCGAGCCGCTCGCCGGCGAGGAACCAGCCGCGGACGCTCGACAGGTCGTACTGCTGCATGAACGCACCCTCCGGGTCCTCCTTGCGGATCACGCGCATCGCGGTCGGGGCTGCGAAGAAGACGTTCGCGCGATGCTCGGAGACCACGCGGAAGAACGTCGAGGCGTCCGGGGTGCCGATCGGCTTGCCCTCGAACAGCACGGTGGTGACGCCGCCGATGAGCGGGGCGTAGACGATGTAGCTGTGGCCGACGACCCAGCCGACGTCCGAGGCGGTGAACATCGTGTCCCCGGGATGGAGGTCGAAGAGGTTGGGCAGGGACCAGGCCAGCGCGGTGGCGTACCCGCCGGAGTCGCGCACGATCCCCTTGGGCTTGCCGGTGGTGCCCGAGGTGTAGAGCACGTAGAGCTCGTCGGTCGCCTTGACCGGGGTGCAGGGCGCGCCCTCCGGGGTGGCGTCCATGAGCTCCGCGTAGTCGAGGTCCCGGCCCTCGACGAGCGGGCAGGGGTGCTGCGGGCGCTGGACGATGACGGTGAACTCCGGGCGCGCCTCGGCGAGCTCGAGCGCGCGGTCGAGCAGCGGCTTGTACTCGATGACCCGGCTGCGCTCGATCCCGCACGAGGTGGAGATCACGGCCTTCGGGGCGGTGTCGTCGATCCGGACGGCGAGCTCGTGGGCGGAGAAGCCGCCGAACACGACCGAGTGGACGGCCCGAGGCGCGCGCAGGCGAGCATGCTGATGACTGCCTCGGGGATCATCGGCATGTAGATGATCACCCGGTCACCCTTGCCCACCCCGCGGTCCGCGAGCACCCGGGCGAAGCGTGCGGTGAGCTCGGTGAGCTCGGCGTAGGTGTAGGTGCGCACGGTGTCGGTGACCGGGGAGTCGTAGACGAGCGCGGCGTCGTCCCCGCGGCCGGCGATGACGTGGCGGTCGAGCGCGTTGTAGCAGACGTTGAGCTCGCCGTCGGGGAACCAGCGGTAGATCGGGGCGCGGCTGTCGTCGAGCGCGCGGGTGGGCGGCGTGGTCCAGTCGATGAGCCCGGCGGCTTCGAGCCAGAAGCCCTCCGGGTCCTCGGCCGCGCGGGCGGCGGCCCGGGTGTACGGGTCGGCGGGCTGGTGGCGCCGGTGGGTGCCTGCTCGCCGGTGGTGGGCTGCTGATCGCGCGGGGTTCCGGGGTGGGTCATGGTGCGTCCTTCTGTGGGGCCCGCAGCAGTGGGGGCGCGGCCGGCGACGGTACCTGCGTCCCACCATTGTGGACCCGATCACACCGATGCGGCAGTCCCGACCCCGGCGTCGTGGAATCGGACACAGGCCGAGGCGCCCGTCAGCGGGGATGCCGGAGGGCGCCTCGGGAGGGTGCCGGTGCCGGGTGCTTGGGGAGGAGTGCTGCGGGACGGGCCGCTCGGGCGGTGGCGCCGGGGGCGGGGCGTCAGAACAGGAAGACGGGGAACCAGAAGCCGTTGAGCAGCGTGAGCCCGCCGACCACCCCGGCGACGACGAAGGCGATCGTCCGGTTCTCCGCGTAGCCGTGGAGCTCGCGGCCCTCGGCGTCGCGGGTGCTGTTCGTCAGCAGGAGGATCGCGTCGATGATCCACCACACGCCGAAGCCGCCGAGGGTGACGAGCTTGAGCACGCCGGTGCCGATCTTCCCCAGGTAGAACCGGTCGACGCCGAAGCTGCCGACGAGGATCGACAGGAGTGCCGCGGTGAGGAACGAGCGCTGACCGTGGTGGTCCCGGGCGCCGACCGTCCCGGGGGTGGGCTGGAACCCGGCGCCCGGGTGGGTCTGCGGCAGCGGATGGTGGGTGACGCGCCCCTCGGGCCCGCCGGCGGTGTACATGGTGTGGATCCGCTCCGCGTCGCCGTCGAAGGCATCGTGGTAAGCGGGGCAGCTCCGGCGGGAGGGGTGGCGCGGGGGTGGGGGTCGACGGAGGGAGGGAAGGTCGGGGTGTTCATCGGAGCTCCTCGAATCGGGTGGGGATCCGGGGCGATCTCCCGGTTCCTCGTGCTTCGATTCTTCTCCGTGCGCCGCGCGCGGGCACTGGGGCTTCCCCTACTCGGGGGTGCGGGAAGCCGCTCGGATCACGGGGCCGGGCGCGAGGTGCGAGGCGCGGGCAGGGCGTCGACCTGGCGGACCCGGGCCACGCGCCAGGTGCGAGGTGGGCGCGGGGTCGGCGCCGGCTGCGGGCCCGCCCGGCGCCTGGTTGAGACAGCAATATCCTGCGGATCCGTTCTCAGGAACCACAGGATATTGCTGTCTGGCAGGGGCGGGGGTGTCAGATCTTGTTGCGGTTGACGAGCTGCTTGGCGATGACGCCGAGCTGGATCTCGTTCGTGCCCTCGCCGACGATCATGAGCGGGGCGTCGCGGTAGTAGCGCTCGACCTCGTACTCCGTCGAGTAGCCGTAGCCGCCGTGCACGCGGATCGCGTCGAGCGCGACCTCGGCGGCCATCTCCGAGGCGAAGTACTTCGCCATCCCGGCCTCCATGTCCACGCGCTCACCGGAGTCGTAGGTGCGGGCGGCGTGGAGGACGAGCTGGCGGGCGGCCTCGAGCTTCGTCGCCATCGTCGCCAGGTGGTTGCCCACCGACTGGTGCTTCCAGATCGGCTTGCCCATCGACTCGCGCTCCTGCGCGTACTTCACCGCGTCGTCGAGCGCGGCCTGGGCCACGCCGAGCGAGCGGGAGGCCACCTGGATACGGCCGATCTCCAGGCCCTTCATCATCTGCTTGAAGCCCACGCCCTCGGTGCTGCCGAGCAGCTGGGACTGCGGCAGGCGCAGCCCGTCGAAGGAGATCTCGCAGCTCTCCACACCCTTGTAGCCGAGCTTGGGGAGATCCTGCGAGATGCTGAAGCCCTCGCCCTTCTCCACGAGGATGATCGAGATGCCCCGGTGACGGGGCTCGGCCTCCGGGTCGGTCTTGCACAGCAGCGCGAGGAGGTCGGACTTCCGCGCGTTGGTGATCCAGGTCTTGGTGCCGTTGATGACGTAGTCGTCGCCGTCCTTCTTCGCCACGGTGCGCATGGCCTGGAGGTCGGAGCCGCCGCCGGGCTCGGTGAGCGCCATGGTCGCGCGGATCTCACCGGTGGCCATGCGCGGCAGGTACTTCTCCTTCTGCTCGTCCGTACCGAACTCGAGGATGAGCTTGGAGACGACGGTGTGGCCGCCCATCGCGCCGGCGAGCGACATCCAGCCGCGTGCGAGCTCCTGGGTGATGTGGACGTAGGCCGCGGTGGAGACCTTGCCGAAGCCCCACGGCTCGGGGATCGCGAGCCCGAAGATTCCCATCGCCTTCATCTGCTCGATCCACTGGGTCGGGTACTCGTTGGCGTGCTCGACCTCGTTGACGGTGGGCCGGACGTCGCGGTCGATGAAGTCCGCGACGGTCGTGATCATCATCGTCTCTTCGCTGCTGATGGTCATGGGAGCTCCTTACGGCGGTGGGGTTCGGTATTCGGTCTGGGCGGCGGTGCAGAGGTCAGATCAGGGTGCCGTCCTGAGCCGCGGTGCGGGTGCGGCCGAGCGACAGGCCGGCGTCGCGGGTGCGGGCGAAGAAGTCGCTGCCCTTGTCGTCGACGACGACGAAGGCGGGGAAGTCCTCGACTCGGATGCGCCACACGGCCTCCATCCCGAGGTCGGCCATGTCGAGCACCTCGACCTCGGTGATGCATTCCGCGGCGAGCCGGGCGGCCGGGCCGCCGACGGATCCCAGGTAGAACCCGCCGTGCTCGCGGCAGGCCTCGGTGACCTCGGCGGAGCGGTTGCCCTTGGCGAGCATGACGAGCGAGGCGCCGGCTGCCTGGAAATCGCGCACATAGGCGTCCATCCGGCTCGCGGTGGTGGGGCCGAAGGAGCCGCTCGGCATGCCCTCGGGCGTTTTCGCCGGGCCCGCGTAGTACACGGGGTGCTCGCGGAAGTAGGCGGGCAGCTCCTGGCCGGCCTCGAGCATCGCGCGGAGCCGGGCGTGGGCGATGTCGCGGGCGACGATCATCGTGCCGGTGAGCGACAGGCGGTCGCCGACTGCGCGGGCGGAGAGATCGGCGCGGATCGCGTCCATCGGCCGGTCGATGTCGATCGGGGTGACCTCTCCGGACTCGATCTCCTCCACGGTGCCGGCGGCCGGCAGGAAGCGGGCAGGGTCGTGCTCGAGCTCCTCGATGAATACCCCGTCGGCGTCGATCCGGGCGACGAGCTGGCGGTCGGCCGAGCAGCTCACCGCGATCGCCACCGGCAGGGAGCCGTTGTGGCGCGGCAGCCGCACGACGCGGACGTCGTGGCAGAAGTGCTTGCCGCCGAACTGCGCGCCGAAGCCGAGCGTCTGCGTGAGCCGGAGGACCCTGTCCTCGAAGGCGCGGTCGCGGATGCCGTGGCCGGTCGCGGCATCGCCGGTCTCCGGCAGGGTGTCGAGGGCGTGGGCGCTGGCGAGCTTCGCGGTCTTGAGCGCGGCCTCCGCAGTCGTCCCGCCGATGACGATCGCGAGGTGGTACGGCGGGCAGGCCGCGGTGCCGAGCGAGGAGATCTTCTCCGCGAGGAAGTCGAGCAGACGCTGCTCGTCGAGGATCGCCTTCGTCTCCTGGTAGAGGAAGGACTTGTTCGCGCTGCCGCCGCCCTTGGCCATGAACAGGAGCTCGTAGCCGCCGTGCGCGTCGAGCCCGATGTCGATCTGCGCCGGCAGGTTGGTGCCGGTGTTCGTCTCCTCGAACAGGGAGAGCGGAGCGAGCTGCGAGTAGCGGAGGTTGAGGTCGCGGAAGGCGGCGTGCACCCCGCGGCTCAGGTGCTCGGCATCCGCACCGTCGGTGAGGACCTCCGCACCGCGCTTGGCGGTGATGATCGCGGTGCCGGTGTCCTGGCACATCGGCAGCACCCGGCCGGCGGACACGACGGCGTTCTTGAGCAGGTCGAGGGCCACATAGCGGTCGTTGTCGCTCGACTCCGGGTCGTCGAGGATGCGGCGCAGGCTCGCCAGGTGGTCGGTCCGCAGGAAGTGCGCGATCTCGGTGAAGGCGGTGCGGGCGAGCTCGGAGAACACCTGGGGGGCGATGGTGAGGAATGTGCGCTCGGTGCCGGCCACCTCGGCGCGGGCGATGCCCACCCCGTCGATGTCCAGCCGCCGCATGGGCACCTCGGCGGGCCCGGTCGGCAGGATCTCCGAGTACCGGAAGGAGGCGGTCGGGGTGCTCATCAGACCGTGCCCTCGGCGTGGAGGGCGGCGATCTGCTCGGGCGTCCGGCCGATCCCGGCGAGGATCGTGTCGCTGTGCTCGCCGACGGCGGGGATCGGGTCCATCCGGTATTCGACGCCGGACATCGTCACCGGCGGCAGCACCGCCTCGATCGGTCCTGCCGGGGTGTCGATGGAGGTCCAGCGGCCGCGGTCGACGAGCTGGGGGTGCGCGGCGACCTCGGACATGTCGCGCTGCCGGGCGTGGGCGACCTGCGCTTCGAGGAGGAGCTTCTCGCACTCGTCCCCGGTGTACCCGGCGAACACCTCGTCGATCACGGCCTCGAGCTCCTCGCGATGGGCGAAGCGCTGGGCGGCGCGGTCGAAGCGCGGATCGAGTGCGATCTCGGGGCGGCCGAGCACGGTCTCGCAGAACCGCTGCCATTCGCGCTCGTTCTGGATCGCGAGCACGACCTGGGCGCCGTCGCCGCACGCGAACGTGCCGTAGGGGGCGATCGCCGCGTGCGAGGTGCCCGCCCTCACCGGCCGCGAGCCGCCGTAGCGGGTGAAGTAGAGCGGGAAGCCCATCCACTCGACGAGCGAGTCGAACAGGCTGACCTCGAGCGCGGCGCCCTCACCGGTGCGCTCGCGGGTGTAGAGCGCGGTGAGGATGCCGGAGTAGGCATACATGCCGGCGGAGATGTCGGCGGTGGAGATACCTGTCTTCGCCGGGAACTCCTCCGTCCCGGTGACGGACACGAGGCCGGCCTCGGACTGCACGAGCGCGTCGTAGGCCTTGGCGGTGCGGTAAGGGCCGTCGGAGCCGTAGCCGGACACGGAGACGTGGATGAGGCGCGGGTTGAGCTCGCGCAGGCGCTCGGCTCCGAGGCCCAGGCGCTCGGCGGCACCGGGGGCGAGGTTCTGGACGAACACGTCGGCCTCGCGGGCGAGGTCGTCCATGATCCCGGCGGCCTCCGGGGCCTTGAGATCGAGGCCGAGGCTCTCCTTCGACCGGTTGAGCCACACGAAGTGGCTCGACTGGCCGTGCACCGTGGTGTCGTAGCCGCGGGCGAAGTCTCCGACGCCGGGCCGCTCGATCTTGATGACGCGGGCGCCGAGGTCGGCGAGCTGGCGGGTGGCGAACGGGGCGGCGACGGCCTGTTCGCAGCTGACGACGGTGATGCCTGCGAGCGGGAGAGCGGTGCTCATCGTGCCTCCACGGCGGTGTGACGGACGGAAGTGATGGGGCGCGGGCCCGGAGGCGGGCGTCCCGACGCGGGCGCAGGATGCGGAATCCGGATGAAAACATGATCGCACAGATCATGCATGATTCCAACAGTCCGGCTCCGACAGTATCGGAATCGGGTGACTGTGCGGTAGATTGGGAGGACTGCATGCCGCGACGGGAGTCGATGATGTCATCTGCCGCGGATCATCCATTCTTCACATCATCCAGACCCACAGCGGAGGACCCACGATGGGCGCAGCGCCGACCACGACCCGGGGCGCCACGAAGCGCGACCTCATCGTCGCCGGGCTGCGCCGGCGGATCCTCGCCGGTGAGCTCGAGCGCGGCGCGCGCCTGCGCCAGGACGAGGTGGCCGCCTGGTTCGAGTCCTCGATCACCCCGGTGCGCGAGGCGCTGCGGGCGCTCGAGGCCGAAGGGCTGGTGACCTCGGAGGCGCACCGCGGTGTGCGCGTCGCCGGTGTGCGGATGGAGAACCTCAAGGCGCTCTACATCACTCGGCGCCTCACCGAGGCCTATGCCATGGAGCGCGCCACCCCGCGGATCTCGAGGCACGAGCTGCGCACGGCCGAGCGCCTCCTCGACGAGCTCGACGAGGCCTCCGCCGCCGGCGACGCCGCGGCCCGGAACGCGAAGAACATGGAGTTCCACTTCTTCTTCTACGACCGCTGCGGGCTGCCCGGGCTGCGCGACGACATCGAGGCGCGCTGGCACGCCTTCCCCTGGGATCTCACGCTCGACAGCGCCGAGCGGCTCAGTGACGTCAAGGGCGAGCACCTCGCGATCGTCGAGGCGGTGCGGGCCGTGGATCCGGCCGCCGCCGCGCGCACGGTGAGCGAGCACATCGCGCACGGGTTCCTCAGCCTCGCCGCGCAGGTGTCCGGCGGGCCCGTCGAGGATCCCTTCGACATCGACGTCGATTGACCCCCAGTACTCAATTTTCGAAGGTTCCTGATGCGTTAGAAGCTTGACACCACCAGAACGAAACCTTCGAAGATTGCGATCCTGTGCATCTGCGGGAGGCGCGGGCTGCAGCCCCGGTCTCAGAGGCTCGGGTCGATGACGATCCCGGCGCGGGTCACCGACCGGGACTCCGCCGCCTCGAGCGCGGAGCCGATGTCGTCGAAGGCGAAGTCCTTGTCGACGAGGTGCCCCCAGTCGAGCTCCGGGGTGTCCGCGATGAACCGCACGGCACGCCCCAGGGTCGCCCCGGGGTAGCGGATCGCCGCGCGGATCTGCGCGCCGGAGCGGGTGAACAGACCGGGGTCGAACTCGGTGAAGCGGTTCGGGCTGATGTTGCCGATCGACACCATGATGCCGCCGGCGCGGGTGGAGCGGACCGCCTCGGTGAACCCGTCCGGCACCCCGGTGAGGTCGATGACGACGTCGGCGGAGCCCGCGGTGGCCTCCCGGATGAGCTCAACCCGGCCGGCGGAGTCCTCGGCCTGCGACAGGTCGATGCCGTGGTGCGCCCCGAACTCGAGCGCCTTGTCGAGCCGGGCCGGTGCCATCTCTGCGACGAACACCTCGGCCCCCATCCGGCTCGCCACCGCCGAGGCGCACACGCCGAGCCCGCCCGCGCCGAGCACGACGACCTTCTGGCCGAGCGACACCTCGCCGAGCTCGCACCCGAAGTACACCTGCGACAGCGCGCAGTTCGCGGACGACACCGCGGTGGAGGTCACGGAGTCGGGGACCTTGAACACCGCCTGGTTCGGGCCGATCGCGCAGAAGGTGCCGAAGGTGCCGTTGAAGTGCGGAGCCTCCGCCGCCGGGGTGCCCCACAGGGTGTAGGCGTTGCGGCAGATGTGCGGAGTGCCGTTGTTGCACTCGGGGCAGCGTCGGCAGGCCTGGAAGTACGTGGCGACGATCCGGTCGCCGACGGCCAGGGGTGCGCCGGTGAAGTCCGAGTCCACCCCGTCGCCGAGCGCCTCGACGACGCCGACGCCCTCGTGCCCGAGCACGCAGCCGGGCCGGACGAGTGGATGGTGCCCCTTGAGGATGTGGATCTCCGAGCCGCAGACGTTCGCGCGCACCATCCGCATGAGGATGCCGCCGGGCGGGGGCGCGACGGCCTCGAACTCCTGGTAGTCGATGCGGCCGGGCTCGGCGAGGACGACGGTGGTGCCGCGCATGGTCTCTCCTTCGAAACGATGGATGCGTATGGGGACATTGTCGCGCACCGGGGGAGCGGGTGGGGAGAGTTGCCGGCTGGTGCGGCGCGCACCCCACCTCTTAACGAGCGTTCGGTTTCGGTTTAGAGTAGGAGGAGCCGCCGGCCCCGCCCGGAGCGATCCGATCCACCCGGCCCGATCCGATCCGATCCGTCCGACGATCCTGCCGGCCTGATCACGCCCGATCAGGCCGCCCGCGCGGCGCCGCACCCGCACCATCACTGCGAAGGAGCATGATGACCGACACCGCCTCCCATGGCACGGTGACCCTGACGATCGAGGACCGCCTCGCCCGCGTCGAGCTCAACCGCCCCGACACGCTCAACTCCCTCACCCGCGAGGTCTTCGAGGACCTCGTCGAGATCGGCACGCGACTGCGGGGCGACGATTCCGTCGCCGCGGTCGTGCTCACCGGCACCGGGCGCGCGTTCTGCGCCGGCCTCGACCTCGGCGAGTTCGGCATGATGAAGTCGGGGGAGAAGAACCCCGCGGTGGCCCTCGGAGAGCGGCTGGGCTCGGCCCGTGCGATCGCGCAGCAGGCTGTGCACATCTGGCAGCTGCTCGAGGTGCCCGTCATCACCGGCGTCCAGGGCGTCGCATTCGGCGGAGGCCTGCAGATCGCGATGGGCGCCGACGTGCGGATCATGGCACCCGACACCAAGCTGTCGATGATGGAGATCAACTGGGGCCTCGCCCCGGACATGTGCGGCACCCAGCTGCTGCCGCGGCTCGTCGGCCCCTCCCGGGCGAAGCTGCTGATCTTCACCGGCGAGGTCTTCTCCGGCGCCCGGGCCGGGGAGATCGGGCTCGCCGACGAGGTCGTCGACGACCCGGTCGAGCGCGCGCTCGAGGTGGGCCGCGCCATCGCCGACAAGTCCCGCACCGCGCTGGTGAGGTCGAAGATGCTCATCGACCTCGCCGCCACCGCGGACCTCGCCGAGGGATTCGATGCGGAGCAGGAGGTCATCGCCGAGCTCATGGGCGGGCCCGAGCAGATCGAGGCCGTCGACAAGCGACTCGCCGCTCTCGCCGCACGCAAGGGAGCGCAGTGATGACCGGCCGGCAGGGGACCGCGCCGCACGGCGCCGAGTCCGCCCATGACCCGATCGGGCACCTGTCCTCCGATCTCCTCGCCGGGCAGGTCGCCTTCATCACCGGCGGCGGATCCGGCATCAACCTCGGCATCGCCAAGGCCTTCGCCCGATGCGGTGCCGCGGTCGCGATCTGCGGCCGGACCGAGGAGAAGCTCGCCGCCGCCGCCGAGGAGCTCGCCGCGCTCGGTGCAAAGGTCGCCTACCGGGCCGCGGACGTGCGCGACATGGACGCCCTCCAGGCGTCCATGGACCATGCCGCCGCCGAACTCGGCGACATCAGCATCGCGGTCGCCGGGGCCGCCGGGAACTTCTTCGCGAAGGCGGAGGAGATGAGCTCCAACGCCTTCCGCACCGTCGTCGACATCGACCTCATGGGCGCCTACCACACGGCCCGCTGCGCGTTCCCGTACCTCCAGCGCACCCGCGGCTCGATCCTCTTCATCTCCGCCTCACAGGCCTTCAAGGCCACCCGCTACCAGGCGCACGTCGGGGCGGCGAAGGCTGGCATCGAGATGCTCATGAAGGATCTCGCGGTGGAATGGGGCCGGCACGGGATCCGCTCCAACTCCCTGGTCCCCGGGCCGGTGTCCGGCACCGAGGGGATGTCGCGGCTGGCCGGACCGACCGGTGACGACATGTGGAGGAAGGCGGTGCCGCTGGGCCGCTACGCGGAGAAGGAGGAGATCGGGGCGATGGCCGCGGTGCTCTCCGGCCCGCTCGGCGCCTACGTCACCGGCGCGCAGTTCCTCGTCGACGGCGGGCTCTCCCAGGTGGGCTCCGGGGAGATCTCCGACGCGGTGGGCCGCGCGCTGTTCGGCGAGGAGTGAGAAACTTCCCCATCGACCTCACGTTCCGGGCCTCCCGAACGTCTGCAGGATGATGAAGAAGCCACCGTTCGACGAGCTCGTCCGCACGCACTCGGTGCGGATCCTGCGGTTCTGCCGGTCCATGCACGCGCAGCCGGCGGACGCCGAGGACGCCTATTCCGAGGCGTTCCTCGCCGCGCTGCGCGGATACGCATCCCTGCCCGAGGACGCCAACCTCGAGGCCTGGCTCATCACCATCGCACGCCATGCCTGCATCGACGTGCACCGGCGCAACGCGCGGCGGGCGATCCCCGTCGAGCAGCTGCCGGAGCCGGTGGGCACCGGGCCGGGCAACACCTGGTCGGGCGGCTTCTCGCTCGGCGGCCGGCCGGAGAACCCCGGCCAGGGGAGCGAGGGCGAGATCGACGTGTTCGCTCTGCTGTGGCGGCTCACCGACCGGCAGCGGGAGGCGGTCGCCTACCACCACGTGTGGGGGCTGCCCTACGCCGAGGTCGCTGCCCAGGTCGGCGGCACACCGGCGGCCGCCCGCCGGGCGGCGGCGGACGGGATCGCGGCACTGCGGCGGATGATCGAGGAGGAGAGACCATGACCCGCGCACCACTCATGACGCGCACCGTGCCCACGACCCCGGGACCACCCGAGGGATTCGCATCGGCCGGGCTCGACTCGCAGCCGGGTCCCGGAACAGGGGGCGCCGTGCCGGAGGACCGGCTCTCCGGACCCGCGTCGGCGCTCGAGGAATCGATGGTGGCTGCCCTCAACGCCGAGGTCCTCGCCCGCGGTGACGCCACCGAGCTCGTCGATGCCGCCTACACCCTGATGCCCTCGCCCATGGGCGAACTCGTCGTCGTCGTCACCGACCGCGGCCTGCTCCGGATCGGCTTCGACACCGAGGAGCTCTCCGCCGTTCTCACCGAGGTCGCCGAGGCGGTCGGACCCGTGGTCGTCGAGGACAGCGGGATGACCCGGACGGTGGTGGCGGAGCTCGGGGAGTACTTCGCGGGGGAGCGGAGGTCCTTCGACATCGCCCTCGACCTCCGACTCACCCGGGGCTTCCGGGCCGAGGTCCAGCAGGCGCTCGCCGACATCCCCTTCGGGAGCACGATGAGCTATGCGGAGATGGCTGCGCATCTGGGGAACCCGAAGGCGGTGCGGGCCGTCGGCACGGCGTGCGCGAAGAACCCGATCCCGCTCATCCTTCCGTGCCACCGGATCGTCCGCAGCGACGGCAGCTTCGGGAACTACCGCGGCGGCCACGACCGGAAGCAGTGGGTGCTCGACTTCGAGGCGGGATCCCTGCCGCTGACCGGCTGACCGGCTGGCCCCGTGACCGGGCGGCCTGCCGCTGACCTGGCGGCCGGATCCCCGCCTCGCTCGTGACCGGGGCTCCGGCGCGAGCCGGCCCGGCTCAGAGACCGGCGGGAACGGCGACGGCGGCGTCGGGCGCGGCGAGGGCCCATGTCGTGCCGACTGCGGGGTCCGACGCGACGGGTCCGATGCGCACGCCGGTGCGCGCTGCGAGGCGATCGAGATCCTCACCGACGGACCCGTCGCCGAGCACTTCGCGGGCCCGGTCCGCGGTCAGGCACGTGTGAGTCACCGCGTGGGTGCGCACTTGCTCGAGCCAGGCTTCGGGAGCGAAGCGAGCGGCGAGCACCACGGTGGCGCCTGCGGTGATCACGGCGGTGAGCTCGCGCGCCTGAGCGGCGAGGGTGTGGAGATCGCCGGTGATGAGCCAGCGGTGGTCCTGGCCGAGCCCGGCGGCGGCCGCTGCCTCGTGCGCTTCGCTGAGGCCGTCGGCATGGGTGAGGAGGTGCGCCCCTGCTGCGGTCGGGTCGTGAGCCGATTCAGCGCCGACGACGATGCTCAGCGCACCGGCCGGGAGTGCTCGGATCGGTCCGGACTCGGGCAGGGAGCCGGCGGCCGCGGCGGTGGGACCGCAGGGCCGGGGGCGCTCGGCTGCCCGGGAGCCCGCAACGGGGTGGGACGGGGGTCCGGATCGACCCGCGCTGTCGCGGCGTCGGACGGCGCCGAAGACGGGCCCGGGGGTGAAGAGCGGGGAGCCCGCCAGGGTGTCGGGCTCGTCCTCGGACACCTCGATGACGGGGAACTCCGGGGTCGCGGAGCGGCTGACCGCGTTGCGGTAGGTCCAGCGACGGCGGAGGCCGACAACCCCGAGCACGGGGTGGGTGCCGGAGAGCTCCCGGAGCAGGGCGGGCACCTCGGCCTCGGGATCGCTCGCCACGGCGACGGCGCCGAGCGAGGCGCAGGCGAGCCAGCTCATGATGAAGGCCGGCGAGCTCTCGAGATTGAGGTGGACTGCAGTGCCCGGTGCGACGCCGAGCGCCCGGAAGCGCTGCGCGGTGAGCCCGACGAGCTGGGCGAACTGGCGGTACGACCACGTGTTCGAGTCACCGGTGCCGGTGATGAAGGTGAGGAACGGAGCGGTGCCGCGGCAGGCGACCGCCTGGGACCACACCGCGCCGAGGTCCGCCGCGGGGCCGGCGGAGCCGCTCGGTGCGAAGGATTCAGGTGCGGAGGAACCGGGCGCAGGCGGCGCGGGACGCGCGGGTGTCGTAGGGGTCGTCGGCGGGGCCGACGAGGTGGAGGTCGTGGAATCGGAGAAGTGAGCCTGGGGCGAAGAATGCACCTGCGACCCTTTCGCGCTGGTGTGATGTGGATCTCATCGAGGGTATCAGCGCAGGTTGTGCGCTCCGTGGCCTGTGGCTCGGACGGCGCTGAGATTTCACCGTCCGTCCGCTGTGCGGCCACGTGGGCGCACAGCGGACGGACGACGGGTGAGGGTCGGTGCTCCTGGGGTGGGGCCCCGCCGGGTGGGGCTGGGCTGTATCCCGATCGCGCGCGTCAGCCGTGCTTTCCGGGCATCGCCGGCCGCACCGGCTCGATGTCGCGCTCGGCGGCCATGAGTGCCTCGACGCTGCCGAAGGAGTGCACCTCGTTGAGGAGGACGAGGGTCGGACGCATGAGCTTGAGCCGCTCGGCGGCCTCCTCGGCGAGGATGTGCTCGACGTTCATCCACTCGGAGTTCGTCGCCTCCGTGGTCTGGTGCCGCAGATCGCCGATCTCGTCGCCGCGCGCCACGTAGAAGTACGTGTCGAAGCGGCGGGTGCGCCCGGGAGGGGTGATCCAGTTGGCCCAGGGCTTGAGTGCGGTGGTCGCGATCGTGGCCCCGGCCTCCTCGCCGACCTCGCGCTGCGCGGTCGCGATGAGCGCCTTCGCGAACTCCGGCTCGGCGCCGAGCTCGGTCTTCGCCCAGGCGCGGACGTGAGCGTCGAGCACCTCTCCGGGCACCTCGAGCGCGGCCGCCATCTCGTGATCCTGCGGATCCACCCGACCGCCGGGATAGACGAGCACGCCGGCGGCGAAGTCCATGGTCGTCACCCGGTGCTGGACGAAGACCTCGAGGCCGTCCGCGGTATCGCGGGCCACGATGACGCTCACTGCGGGCTTGATCGGCGTCTCGACCCCGGGCGGGGCGAGATTGCTCTTGAGAGATGTGCCCACGCGGTCGGAGCGATCATGTCCTTCGTCGTGCAGGTCGCGCACCATTCATCCACCTTCGGCTCAGCCGGCTCCGCCGCTCGGGCTGCTCCGCTGCAGGTGCGGGCCGGACGTGTCTTCTCCGTACTGTATCGGCGCCGTGATCCAGGTCACGCGCGGGTCCGGCATCCGGGCAGTCAGTACTGACCGGAAGGGCTGCGGCGGACGGTTCGGTGCCCCGGCGCGGCGCTCCGGCCCAGTGCCCGGCTCAACACCCGGTTCGGCGCCCGGTTCAGCGTCCGGCGCGGGCGACGATGCGCTGGGCGCGCTTGAGCACCGGCGCATCGACCATCGCGCCGTCGACGTTGACCGCGGCCCCGCCGGCGGCCTCGGCGGCGTCGACCACACGGCGGGCCCAGGTGACGTCCTCGGCGGAATCGCCGAACTCGGCGTCGATCGCGGCGAGCTGACGGGGGTGGATCGCGAGCTTCCCGGCGAAGCCGAGGGCCCGCCCGCGCTGCGCAGAGGCCTCGGTCGCCCCGTCCGTGGAGAAGTCCGCGCACGGGCCGTCGATCGGCCCGGGCATGCCGAACGCGCGGGCGGCCATGACGACCCGGGAGCGCGCATGGAGCAGCTCGGTCTCCTCGGGTCCGACGATCGCGTCGAGCTCGAGACCGAGGTCGTAGTTGCCGAACGCGAACCGGTGCACCGAATGGGCCCGGGCCAGGGATTCGGCGGCGACGATGCCGCGCGGGGTCTCGAGCAGGCCGATGAAGTACGGCGCGGCCACGCCGTGCTGGGTGAAGCGCTGGCGGATCTCGTGGACGGGGTCCTCGGACTCGCACTTGGGGATCATCACCCCGAACGGGCACTGCGCGTAGTGTCCCGAGCGTTCGGCGGCGACGGTGCTCAAGCGGGACGCGACCGCCGCCAGGGTGCTGACGTCGGGGGCGAACCATTCGGTGTCGGCGGAGTTGATCCGCACCACGACCGCGGTGTCCGAGCCGGCGCCGGTCCACTCGCCCTCCGACAGCCAGGCGGCGACGGAATCCCGCGCGGTCGCCTTGTCCTCGGGGGCGACCGCGTCCTCGAGGTCGATGATGACCGCGTGTGCGCCGGAGGCGAGCGCCTTGGCGAAGCGGTCCGGTCGCGTGGCGGGCACGAAGAGCAGGGTCTGGGCGACATCGAGGCTGCGCGGGGCTGCAGCGTCCGACCGGGCGGTGTCCGCCATGGGATGTCCTTCGAAGAAGTCCGGGGCAGTACTACCGAAGTTCACTCTAGCGGGTTAGACTGTTGCAGAAAACACAAAAAGTCCGGCGCGATTGATGCAGTTTGAGGTAAGAATCACCGAGGGCCGCACGCACCCGGACACCCCTCCACACCGCACAGAAGGAGACGCGCAATGGTGCGAGAATTCCAGGGAATCGCAGAGCTCGAGAAGCACCTCGGGCAGGAGCTCGGCACGAGCGACTGGGTCACCGTCGACCAGGAGCGGATCAACACCTTCGCCGATGCCACAGGCGACCACCAGTGGATCCACATCGACGAGGAGCGCGCCAAGGCCGGGCCGTTCGGCGGCACGATCGCCCACGGCTTCCTCACCCTCTCCCTGCTGCCGCTGCTCGGCGCCGAGGTGATGAACGTGACCGGCATGAAGATGAAGATCAACTACGGCCTCAACAAGGTCCGCTTCCCCAAGCCCGTGCCGGCCGGTGCCAAGGTGCGCGACGTCGTCACCCTCAAGGAGATCGTCCGCAAGAGCTCGGGCATCCAGGTCGTCATGGACCACGTCATCGAGATCGAGGGCTCGGACCGCCCGGCCTGCATCGCCGAGGCCGTCACCCTCATGGTCGAGGACGACTGAGCTCCTCCCGCCGTCCCGTCGGCGCCGTTCGGCCCAGCCTTCGGCGCCGACGGCCCTGCGCCATCGACATCCCGGCAGACCGCCGGAACCCCGCCCGGCATCACCTGCCGCCGTCACCGAGAGAAAGCAGATCATGGACGATTCCGATCTCAAGCACATCCTGTCCACCGTCCGCGAGTTCGTCCGCGAGCAGGTGATCCCCCGTGAACTCGAGATCGAGGACACGGACGAGATCCCCAAGGAGATCCGTGTCGCGGCCGCGGAGATGGGCCTGTTCGGCTGGGCGATCCCGGAGGAGTTCGGCGGCCTCGGCCTCAACGCCTACCAGGACGCGAAGCTCTCCTTCGAGCTCGGCTACACCACCCCGTCCTTCCGCTCGCTGTTCGGCACGAACAACGGCATCGCCGGCCAGGTGCTCGTCAACTACGGCACCGACGAGCAGAAGCAGGAGTGGCTGCCGCGGATCGCCTCGGGCGAGGTCGTCGCCTCCTTCGCGCTCACCGAGCCCGACGCCGGCTCCGACCCGTCCGGCCTGACCACCAAGGCGGTCAAGGACGGTGACGACTACGTCATCAACGGTGCCAAGCGCTTCATCACCAACGCCGCGCTGTCCGACGTCCTCATGGTCTTCGCCCGCACCAACCCGGAGGCCAAGGGCAGCAAGGGCATCTCCGTGTTCCTCGTGCCCACCGATTCCCCCGGCGTCACCGTCGGCCCGCACGACAAGAAGATGGGCCAGGCCGGCGCCTGGACCTCGGAGATCTTCTTCGACGACGTCCGCGTGCCCTCGAAGTACCTCATCGGCGGCGAGGAGGAGGTCGGCTTCAAGGCGGCCATGGCCTCGCTCAACAAGGGTCGTCTCCACATCGCCGCGATGTGCGTCGGCCAGGCCACCCGCATCCTCGACGATTCGGTCGAGCACGCGAAGGTCGCCAAGCAGGGCGGCACCGCGATCGGTGAGTTCCAGCTCGTGCAGGCGCTCCTCGCAGAGTCCTACGCGGAGCTCTCCGCCGCGCGTGAGATGGTGCTCGCCGCCGCCCGCCGCTGGGACGAGGGCACCGACAAGAAGCTCGGCCCGAGCTCCTGCAAGCTCTTCGCCTCCGAGATGCTCGGCCGCGTCGCCGACCGCGGCGTCCAGGTGTTCGGCGGGATGGGCTACATGCGCGAGACCTCGGTCGAGCGATTCTACCGCCACGCCCGCCTGTTCCGGATCTACGAGGGCACCTCCGAGATCCAGAAGCTCGTCATCGCCCGCCAGATGCTCAAGGGCGCCCACCTCGAGGGCCGCTGAGCATGAGCCTCATCCGCACGGAGCTCGCCGCCGGGATCCTCACGATCACGCTCGACGAGCCGGCCCGCCGCAACCCGCTGAGCGCGGACATGCGCGCGGAGATCTCCGCCGTGCTGTTCCCGCTGCCGGCGGAGGTGCGGGCGGTCGTCTTCACCGGTGCCGACTCCGTGTTCTCCGCCGGCGGCGACCTCGCCTCGATGCCGCCGGAGAGCCCCGAGGCCAGTGACGAGCGGATGGTGGCCGTGGCCGACTTCATCCGCCTCGTCGCCGGCCTGCCGGTCGTCACCGTCGCCGCGGTGGAGAAGGCCGCGGCCGGTGCCTCGGTCGGCCTCGCCTGCGCCTGCGACGTCATCGTCGCCGGGCGCAGCGCACAGTTCCTCCTGCCGTTCACGCGCCTGGGGATCGTGCCCGACGGCGGGCTCCTCGCCCTGCTGCCGGCGCGCGTCGGCCTGGCCCGGGCGCGGCGCCTGATGATCGCCGGGGACCCGGTCCGGGCCGAGGACGGCGCCGCCTACGGGCTCGTCGACCACCTCGTCGAGGACGGCGCCGCGCTGAGCACCGCCGCCGAGGTGGCCGCCCGCCTGGCTGCCCGGGCGCCGGGCTCCGTGCGGGCGATCAAGCAGGCGCTGTCCGTCGGCGCGCCGAGCCTCGAGGAGGCCTTCGCGGCCGAGGCGGCGGGGCAGCGTGCGCTGTTCTTCACCGCCGACTTCCGCGAGGGCAAGGCGGCGTTCTTCGACAAACGCTCCCCGGAGTTCACCGGGGAGTGAGCCCGCCGGGCCCGGCGGGTCGCGACCGCAGCGGTCGGCGCGCCGCCCGCACGGGTCCGTGCACCGCTGGCCGCACCGGTTCCCGTCACCCCGTCCACCGCATCATCATCACGTCCGCACCACCGATCGAAGGAGTACATCATGGGTCTGCTCGAAGGCCGCACCGCCGTCATCACCGGCGCCGCTCAGGGGCTGGGCTACGCCATCGCGGAGACGCTCGTCGCCGAGGGCGCCAACGCCGTCCTCGGAGACCTCAACGACGAGGCCGTCGTCGCGGCCGCTGAGAAGCTCGGCGTGGGCGACCGCGCCGTCGGCCTGGCCTGCAACGTCGTCGACCTCGGCCAGGTGGAGGCGCTGTGCGCGCTCGCGCAGGAGAAGTTCGGCGCCGTCGACGTCATGGTCAACAACGCCGGCATCACCCGCGACGCGACCATGCGCAAGATGACCGAGGAGCAGTTCGACCAGGTCATCGCCGTGCACCTGCGCGGCACCTGGAACGGGCTCAAGACCGCCTCGGGCATCATGCGCGACCAGGAGAAGGGCGGCTCGATCATCAACGTGTCCTCGATCTCCGGCAAGGTCGGCATGCTCGGCCAGACGAACTACTCCGCGGCCAAGGCCGGCATCGTCGGCATGACGAAGGCCGCCGCCAAGGAGGTCGGTTTCAAGAACGTGCGCGTCAACGCCATCCAGCCCGGCTTCATCAACACCGCGATGACCGCCGCGATGCGCCAGGACGTCATCGACGCGAAGCTCGCCGAGATCCCGATGGGCCGCGCCGGCGAGCCGAGCGAGGTCGCCTCGGTCGTGCTGTTCCTCGCCTCGGACATGTCCTCCTACATGTCGGGCACCGTGCTCGAGATCGCCGGCGGCCGCCACATCTGATCGGTTCGGCCGCGGTTCCGGCCGCAGCCTGCGCCGCACGCACCGTCGACCTGCCGTCGCTGCTCGATCCCGCCCCGGACCTCGAGCACGACCGGCAGGTCGACGGTGTTCCGGCGGACGTGGACGGCCGGGCCGCGGCCCCCGGCGGGGACGTAGGATGAGGGCACACCGGCACCGGCTCGGCCGAGCCGCGGTGCCGCACCTGCGAGAGACGAACGGCCTGTGGAATCCTTCATCATCTTCCCCTTCGACGCGCGGTGGCCCACCTGGGTCCTCGTGACGCTCATCGCGATCGATGCCGTGATCCGGATCGTCGCGCTCGGCTGGGTGCCCTATCGCCGCAAGCCCTCGGTGGCGCTCGGCTGGCTGCTCGCGATCTTCCTCATCCCCTACGTGGGCATCATCGCGTTCCTCCTGTTCGGCTCCGCGAAGCTGCCGCCCAGCCGCCGCGCCCAGCAGCGTGAGGTCAACGAGCTCATCCGCAGCCGCACCGACGACGAGGCGATCCTCGGCCGCGAGGACCACCTGAGCGAGCCGCTCGTCACCTCCGCGCAGCTCAACTACCGGCTCGGGGCGCTGCCGATGACCCACGGCAACGACTTCACCCTCGAGCCCGACAACCACCAGTGCATGCTCGACATGGCCGCCGAGGTGGACAGGGCCACCGACTACGTCCACTTCGAGTTCTACATCGTCGCCATCGACGAGGCGACCCGCCCGCTGCTCGACGCGCTGCTCGCCGCCCATGCCCGCGGCGTCAGGGTCCGGATCCTCATCGACCACATCGGCTCGCTCGGCTACCCCGGATACGCGGAGCTCGTGAAGATGCTCGACGCCTCCGGGGTGAGCTGGCGCCGGTGCCTGCCGATCCGTCCGTGGAAGCTCGAGTACCAGCGGCCCGATCTGCGCAACCACCGCAAGATCCTCGTCGTCGACGGCACCGTGGCCTACACCGGCTCGCAGAACGTCATCCACCGCACGTACAACAAGCGCGCGAACCTCAGGAAGGGCTTCGAGTGGAAGGATCTGTCGGTGCGGTGCACCGGCCCGGTCGTCGCGGAGCTCAATGCGGTGTTCGCCTCCGACTGGTACTCCGAGACCGGCGTCATGCTCACCGATGAGTTCGACTCCGAGGTCGAATCGCCGGACGACGGCGGGATCATGGCCCAGGTGGTGCCGAGCGGCCCCGGGTTCGAGCTCGAGAACAACCTCCGGCTCTTCAATCACCTGATCTACAACGCCAACCACACCGTCGTCGTGTGCTCGCCCTACTTCGTCCCGGACGAGTCGCTCATGCATGCGCTCGTCACCGAGGCGCTCTCAGGGGTGGACGTGCGGCTCTACGTGGGGGCGACGAGCGACCACGCGATCGCGCAGAAGGCCCAGGAGTCCTACTACGACGAGCTCGTCGACGCCGGGGTGCGGATCTTCCAGTACCACGCCCCCACGGTGCTCCACTCGAAGTTCCTCCTCATCGACGACGAGGTCACTCTCATCGGCTCCTCGAACATGGACGAGCGGTCCTTCGCGATGAACATGGAGGTCACCCTGTTCATCGTCGATGAGGAGTTCACCGACCGGATGTACGGCCTCGAGGTCGACGACTATCGTGCCAACTCCGTGGAGCTCGACGTGGAGGCCTGGCGGCAGCGCTCGCTCGGCCGGAAGTACCTCGAGAGCCTGTGCCGGCTCACGAGCTCCCTGCTCTAGCGCCGCCGGCCTGCCGAGAACGCACGAGGCCCCGCACACCTTCCGGTGCACGGGGCTTCGTGCTGCTCGCCGAGCAGTGCGCAACGCGCTGGGCGCCCAGCGGGCTCAGAGCGCTGCGCAGCGCCCGATGCGCGGGTCTCTCAGCTCGAGGCGCCGGTGGTCGGCCCCTCGGCCTCGAGCGGGGTCGAGGGATCCGAGATCGAGTCGTCGAGGATGACGGCGTCGGACGAGGTGCCCGCGGCCTTGCCGGAGGCGCTCGCCCTGCCGGCGCCGGACGTGCCGGTGGCCTTCGACGAGGGCTCGGTGACGGATCCGCCCGCGCTGGTCTTCGATCCGGCCTCCACGCCGGTGTCCTGCTGCGCCTGCGAGGTCGGATCCGCGACGCTGCCGGAAGCCGGCGTGGCGGCAGCGGCGGCCTTCGCCTCGGCGTCCTTCTTCGCGTCGAGGTCGTCTGCGCCGGCAGCGGCGCTCTTCTCCGCCTTCTTCTGCTCGCGGTTGGTCTTGACGTCGTCGACCTTGCCCTGCACCGCACCGACGGCGGATCCGGCGGCGGACTGCACCTTGCCGGCCACCTCGGGAGCCTTCTCCTTGACGCGGTCGGCGACGATCGGCGCCTGCTCCTTGACGGTGTCGGTCGCCTTGGTCACCGAGTCCTGGACGCGGGGGTCCTGCCACCACTCCTCGACCTGGGCCTTGAGCTTCTCGTAGCTCTGGCGGCCGGCACGCGAACCGAGCACGAACCCGACTCCGACGCCGGCGAGAAGAATGAGTCGCTTCTTCATGGTCCCTCCCTGGGGTCAGCGCCCTGAACGGCGCATGGATATCACGGCAAGCATCCTTGCTCCGCGCGATCGTGCGCGAGAGCGCCTGCCGGTTCGGTGCCAGTCTATACCGGCAGGGAGTTCTCGTCCCCGTCGGTGGCTCCGCGGGATTCCCGGAGTTCTCGACCCTGGCGCTGGAAGCGGGCCTGCACCTGCGCGTCGTCGATGATCTTCTTCGTCGACCGCGGTGGGAGCTGGATGGTGTCCTCGGCGAGGATCCCGGCCTGGAGCTGGCGGGTGCGCTCGATCTCCGAGTCGAACTCCGCGCCGAACAGCAGCGCCATGTTCGTCAGCCACAGCCAGAACAGGAAGATCAGCACTCCGGCGAATGCCCCGTAGGTCGAATCGAAGCCGCTGAACACGACGGCGTAGAGGTAGAGGCCGGCGGTGAGGATCGCCCAGGCGAGCAGCGCGACGAGCGCGCCGATCGTCGAGAGCACGAACTTGGCGCGGCGGACGTTGCTCGTGCCGGCGTAGAGCAGGGTGATGAGGAGGAGGGTGAGGACGAGTGCGAGCGGGAAGCGGACCCAGGCCCAGACGGTGGTGAGGGTGTCGTCGAACCCGAACGGCTCGAGGAGCGCAGTGGAGCCCAGCAGGCACAGGAGGATCGCGACGACGAGCCCGATCGCGACGATCGTCACGAGGTAGGTCTGGAGGAAGCGGAGCCAGCTCGAGCGTCCCTCGGCCATCCCGTAGACGTCGTTGATCGCGGCACCGAAAGCGCGCACGAACTTGCTCGCCGACCACAGCGAGGCGAGGATGCCGATGCCGAACGCCGCACCGCCGCCGGGGGATTCGGCGAGGCTGAGCAGCGGCTGCTCGAGCTGCTGGACGCTGCCCTCGCCGGACACCTGGGACAGCCAGTCCATCACTGCTGACACCGTCTGCGGGCCCTGGCCGAACACGTTGAGGATCGACAGCACCGCGACGATCGCCGGGAGCAGCGCGAGCATGAAGTAGAAGGACAGCGTGGCGGCGGTGTTGTGCCGCCGGTTGTGCTTGTACTGATGGATGGTGCGGGCCCACGCGTACTTCCACGAGGTCTTCGTCAGCCGGTGCGGCGAGGCCTCGGCGGTGCTGCCGGTGTGCCGGCGGTCGGACTCGGCATGCTGATGCCCGGACGCGCTCCGGCCCGGGTTCGGGCCGCCGGCGGCGTCCTGGCGGGTGTCCTGGCGCGGGTCCTGCTTCGACTGGGTGCTCACAGGGAAAGTCTAGGCGACTTCACGGGATCGGAGAGCCGGTGCGCGCCGGTTCCGCGCTCTAGGATGGGACGGGTTCCGACAAGGCATGTTCCTCATGAAGGGTGGTCCCTCCCGTGCGCATCCCCCGCATCCTCGCACTCGTCCTCGCCGGCGGCAGGGGCAGCCGGCTCGAGAGTCTGACGCAGGACCAGCCCAAGCCCACCCTGCCGATCGGCGGCACGTACACGCTCATCGACATCGCGCTGAGCAATCTCGCGCACTCCCACATCCGCGACGTCTGGATGGTCGAGCAGTTCCAGCCGCACAAGCTCAACCTCTACATCGACAACGGGCGGCCGTGGGACCTCGACCGCACGCACGGCGGGCTCGTCGTCACCCCGCCGTTCGAGGGCGGGGAGGGGAGGGGTTCGCGCAGGGCAATGCGGACTCCCTGGCCCGCCAGCTCGACGCGATGAGGGAGTTCGCACCCGAGCACGTGCTCGTCCTCAGCGCCGACCACCTCTACAACCTCAACTTCCTCGACGTCTACGACACCCACCTGCAGCACGGGGCGGACCTCACCATGGTCACCACCCATCAGGACGGCGACGCCTCGCGCTACGGGGTGGTCGAGATCGGGCCGGAGCGCCGGATCGCGAGCTTCGAGTACAAGCCGGAGGGCGCCCGCGACACCTACGTCACGACGGAGATCTTCCTCTACCGGGCCGAGGCGCTGTTCGAGGCGCTCGAGGAGCTGCTCGAGGAGAACGGGCAGCTCTCCGACTACGGCGACGAGCTCATCCCGCACTTCCTCGCCGAGCGCACCGTGGTGTCCCACGACCTCGGCGGGTACTGGATGGACCTCGGCACGCTCCAGTCGTACTGGACGACGAACCTCCAGCTCATCGATGGCGAGGCGATCGACCTCCACCGCCCCGACTGGCCGCTGTTGTCCGCACAGCCCCAGCGGCTGCCGGCGTTCCTCGGCCAGTCGGCGCAGGCGCGCCGGGCGTTCATCAGCGCCGGGGCCGAGGTGCACGGCGGCGTGGAGCACTCCGTCGTCGGCATCGACTGCCGGATCGAGGCCGGAGCCGAGGTGCGCGACTCGGTCCTCCTCGACGGCGCCGTGGTCGAATCCGGGGTGCGGCTGCGCAACTGCATCGTCGCGCCCGGCGCGCGCATCGCTGCGGGTCCCGACCGCGGCGGCGAGGGCGTGCTCACCCTCATCGGCCACGACGGCACGATCGACAAGCGCGTCCCCCTCGACGACTCCGCCCCGCTCCCGACGCTGAGCTGACGGGGCCCGGCGCCGGGCTCGGCGCCGGGCCGATGCGGGTCCGACGCCATGGCGATCCGGCCGGGTGCCGAGACAGCGAAATCCCGCGGTTCCGTTCTCAGGAACCGCGGGATATCGCGTTCTGGATGAGCCTCAGGGGTCAGGGCTCAGCCGGGGTGGTTCACTTGCGGGCGTTGACCGCCTCGGTCGCCTGCGGGAGGACCTGGAACAGGTCGCCCACGACGCCGTAGTCGGCGAGCTCGAAGATCGGCGCCTCGTCGTCCTTGTTGATGGCGACGATGTTCTTCGAGGTCTGCATGCCGGCGCGGTGCTGGATCGCACCGGAGATGCCGGCCGCCACGTAGAGCTGCGGCGACACGGTCTTTCCGGTCTGCCCGACCTGGTTGGCGTGCGGGTACCAGCCGGCATCCACCGCGGCGCGGGACGCACCCACAGCGGCGCCGAGCGCATCGGCGAGCGCCTCGACCGGAGCGAAGTCGCCGGCGGTGCCGCGGCCGCCGGAGACCACGATCGCGGCCTCGTTGAGCTGCGGGCGACCGGACTGCGGCTTCTCCTCGACGGAGACGACGCGGGCGGTCTTCGCGGCATCGCTCGGGGCGAAGTCGACGGTCTCGACCGCACCGGCACCGGCGGCGGCCTCCGGGGAGACCGAGTTCGGTTTGACGGCGACGATCGGGGTGCCCTTGGTGACACGTCCGGAGACGGTGTAGGAACCGGCGAACACCGACTGCGTGGCGACGAAGCCCTCGGCGATGTCGCTGGCATCGGTGATGATGCCGGAACCGGTGCGGACGGCCGCGCGGGCGGCGATCTCCCGGCCGTCGGCGGTGGCGGGCACGAGCACGCCGGCGGGCTGCCGGGTCTCGATGAGGTTCGCCAGGAGCTCGGCCTGCGGAGCCACGAGGAACTCCGAGTAGGCCGGATCCGAGGCGACGAGCACCTTCTCGGCGCCGTACTCGCCGAGGGTCGAGGCGGCCGCCTCGCCCTGGGCGGCGTCGCCGACGAACACGGCGGTGGGCTCGCCCAGGCGCTTGGCGAAGGTGAGCATCTCCAGGGTGGACTTGCGGACGTCGCCGTCCACGTGGTCTACGAGAACAAGAACTTCAGACATGGTGTGTGATCAATCCTTCAGTCAGGAGGAGTCTGTGCGATTCGGGTGCGGACCGGCGGATCAGACGAGCTTCTTCGACGCCAGCCACTCGATGAGCTGGTTGCCGCCCTCGCCCTCGTCGGTGACGATCTCACCGGCGGTGCGCGGCGGACGCTCGGTCAGCTCGACGACCTCGGTGGTGGCACCGGCGGCGCCGACCTCTCCGGCGTCGACGCCGAGCTCGGACAGCTCGTACTCCTCGAGCGGCTTCTTCTTCGCGGCCATGATGCCCTTGAAGGAGGGGTAGCGCGGCTCGTTGATCTGGTCGGTGACCGACACGAGCGCCGGCAGGGTGACCTCGATGTGCTGCGAGGCGGTGTCGCCGTCGCGGCGGATCTTGGCGGTGCCGCCGGAGACCTCGAGGGCCGAGGCCTGGGTCGCGGCGGGACGGCCGAGCAGCTCGGCGACCTGCACCGGCACGACCGACATCTGGCCGTCGGTGGAGGCGAGGCCGGTGATGACGAGATCGACCGGACCCTCCTCCTCCTCGACCTTCTTCACGGCAGCGGCGAGCACCTTCGCGGTGCCGAGGGCGCAGGAGGCCTCGAGCGCGTCGTCGAGGACGTGGACGCCGGAGTCGGCGCCCATCTGCAGGGCCTTGCGCACGGCGTCGACGGCATCGTCGGGGCCGACGGTGACGGCGATGACCTCGGCGTCGTCCTCGTCCTCGGCGATCTTGAGGGCGGCCTCGACCGCGTACTCGTCGAGCTCCGAGAGGAGGCCGTCGACGGAGCGGTCGACGGTGTTGTCCGACTCGAACGAGCGGTCACCGGCGGCGTCCGGGACGTACTTGACAAAAGTGACAATCCGCATGGGGAGATTCATCCTTCCTGAAGAACCTGGTACCCGTTCGAACGCGAAGACGTGCACCTTCGAAAGGGATAGCTCTCTAACGTTATCAACTGGCGATGATGCCTTCATCATGGAGTCTGCCGATCTCAGCAGATCCCAAGCCGAGGCGTTCGGTGAGGACCGCCTCGGTCGCGGATCCGAAGACCGTCGGGGAATCCTCGGCGAGGTACTCCCCGTTGACCCGGATGGGCGAGGCGCCCACGAGCATGGTGCCGAGCGCCTCGGATTCCAGGGTGCGCAGCACGCCGGCTCCCGCCGGGACGTCCTGCGCGGCGGCGAGGGTGTCCTGCGCCACTTCGCCGAGCGAGGCATACGGCGCCCAGAGCACTCCCGACCCCTCGAGGTCGGCGGTGATCTGTGCGGCCGTGCGCGCGGCGAACCACGGCTTGAGCAGTGCCTCGAGGGTCTCCCGGTACGTGTACCGGTTGGTCTCGAGGGCGAAGTCGGTGCCGAGGGCGGTCTCCAAGGCGCTGACCACCTCGGTCAGCCCGGTGACTTTGACGAGGTTGCCCCACTGGCGCTTGGTGATCGCGGTGATCATGACGTAGCGCCCGTCGGAGGTCGCGAAGTCCGAGCCGAATGATCCGAAGATGTGGTTGCCGTGCTTGGCGCGCTCACCGGCCGGCTGCAAGGTCTCGGTGTACCACCCGAGATTGGCGACCGCGGCCAGCGCGATGTCCTTGAGCGCGATCTCCTCGTAGAGGCCCTCGCCGGTGGACCGGCGGTGGAGAAGCCCGGTGAGCACGGCGGTCGCGGCGGCCTGACCGCACAGCAGGTCCCAGGCCGGGAGCGCGTGGTTGGCTGGGCCGTCGACCTCGGCGGAGCCGGTGATGAGCGGGATGCCGGCCTCGGCGTTGACGGTGTAGTCGACCCCCGGCCCGCCGTCGGCCGAACCCTGCACCTTGACGTGGATGAGGTCCGCCCGCTTGCCGCGGAGCACCTCATCGGACAGGAACGGGCGGCCGACGTTGTTCTCGACGAAGATTCCGGCGTCCTCGCCCGGGGAGGTGATGAGCGCCTGCGCGAGCTCCTGGCCGGCCTCGCTGCGCAGATCTATCGCGACCGAGCGCTTGCTCCGGTTGAGGGTGCCCCAGTAGATCGACCGGCCCTCCGGCGTGATCGGCCAGCGGTCGATGTCCGGGCCGCCCTTGATCGGGTCGATCTTGATGACCTCGGCCCCGAGCTGGGCGAGGCCCAGGCAGGAGGACGGTCCGGCGACGAAGGAGTCGTTCTCGAAGACGGTGATCCCGGCGAGCGGCTTGAGCGCCATCAGGCCTCGACCCGCTCGAACACGGCCGCGAGCCCCTGGCCGCCGCCGATGCACATGGTCTCGAGCCCGTAGCGGGCGCCGCGGCGGTCCATCTCGCGCACGAGGGTGGTGAGGATGCGCACGCCGGTGCAGCCCACCGGGTGACCCAGCGAGATCCCCGAGCCGTTGACGTTGGTGCGCTCGAAGTCGGCCTTGCCGAAGTCCCACTCGCGGGTGCAGGCGAGCGCCTGTGCGGCGAAGGCCTCGTTGAGCTCGATGAGGTCGATGTCCTTCATCGTCAGGCCGGCGCGGCCGAGCGCCTTCTCCACGGCCGGCACGGGGCCGATCCCCATCCGGTTCGGCTCGACCCCGGCCACGCCCCAGCTGACGAACCGGGCGAGCGGCTTGAGGCCGAGCGCCTCGGCCTTGGAGCGGGTGGTGACGATGGTCGCGGCGGCGCCGTCGTTCTGACCCGAGGCGTTGCCGGCGGTGACGGTCGCCTCGGAGTCCTGCTTGCCCATGATCGGCTTGAGCTTGGACAGCGACTCGAGGTTCGCCCCCGGGCGGATGTGCTCGTCGAGGGTGATCTGCTGCTCGGGCTTCTTGCGGGTGGCCGGGATGGTGATCGGCACGATCTCCTCGGCGAAGGTCCCGTTGTCGGTCGCGGCCGCGGCGCGGCGGTGCGACTCGACGGCGAGCTCGTCCTGCTCCTGGCGGGAGATCCCGTACTCGCGGCGCAGGTTCTCCGCGGTCTCGATCATGCCGCCGGGCACCGGGTAGTGGGTGCCGCCGGCGGTGAGGCGCCCGCGCACCAGGCTGTCCTTGAGCTCGATGTTGCCGCCGCGCACGCCCCAGCGGATGTTCTCGTTGAAGAACGCGGCGCGGCTCATGGTCTCCGCGCCGCCGGAGATGACGACCTCGGCGCCGCCGGTGGCGATCGCGGACACGCCGTCGATGACGGCCTGCAGGGCCGAGCCGCAGCGGCGGTCGACCTGGCGGCCGGGAACGGTGGTGGGCAGGCCGGCGTTGAGCGCGACGACGCGGCCGAGCGCCGGGGCCTCCATCTGCGGGTAGCACTGCCCGAAGATCACGTCGTCGATGACGTCCGGGGCGATGCCGGTGCGCTCGATGAGGGCCTTGACGACCTGGGTGCCGAGCTCCTCGGGAGCGATGTCCTTGAACTGGCCGCCGTAGGCGCCGACGGGGGAGCGCAGGGGTTCGCAGATGACGATGTCTTCAGACATGGGTGCCCTCCTGGAGGCGATGGGTGACGGGAGTCGTGACCGTATGGGTCCACTGTGTCACGGGTTATCTATACCTGTCCAGAGGGTATTCACGTTGGATTAATACTTCTTCGACAGGTAATCAGGCCCCTGGCGGGGCCCCGGCAGGGCCTTCGGGTGGGCTCCGGTGTGCGGGCGAGGTGTCCGGTGTGCGGGCAGGGCGTTCGCGGGGAGGGGTTCAGGTGCCTTCCTCTTCACGTGCCTCCGCGGAGCCGTTCATGCGTCCTCGATGAGTGCCCGGTAGTGCGCGCACATGCTGGGGACGTAGTCGGGTTCGAAGTCGATCTCCGCGGGGTCCTCGGCGTCGGTGATCACCGCGGCGAGCCGGTCGAGGTAGAACTCCCAGCCAGGGCCGCTGAATTCCGCGGTCGCGGGATCGTCGAGGTGGTGCAGGAGAGTGACGCGACTTCCGTCGGGTGCTGCCGAGACCTCGGCGGAGAGGCGCCACGGCTGCCCGGCCCTGGCGTCGACGGTCACACCGAGCCGGTGCGGGGGCTCGCAGGCGGTGATGCGCGCGGTCTGCTCCGGGGCACCTTCCTCCGCGTTGAGTCGGATGGCGATCGTGCCGGAGGCCGGGTCCCCGGACCACGGGCCGATCCAGGCCGCGGTGCGGCTCGACTCGGTGAGCGCGGCCCAGAGCTCGGCGGGTTCGACGGCGAACTCGCGGCTGATCTCGAGCGTGAGCGGGTGGTGCGCGGACAGGCGTCCGGTCGGGGTCCGTCCGGTGGGTGTCGCGGTCATGGCTCTCCCTCGGCGGGCGGGTCGCGGGGGCGGTGCGGTGGTGCGCTGCGGTGGGGTGGTACTGCAGTGCTGCTGGGCTGGGGTGCTGCGGTGCTGGGGTGCTGCGGTGCGCCGTGATGCGGTGCTGCGCTGCACGGCCCCGGGATCCCATCGTACGGCGGCGGTCCGGCCGGGACCAGGGTCGCCGAGCGGGACCACGGTCGCCGGCTGGGTTCCCGGGTCGTTCCAGTGCGGATACCGGCGGGTAAGCGCACTGGAGTGGCTGCGGAGATGCAGGACCGCACTGGAGTGGCTGGGGTGATGCTGGACCGCACTGGATTGGCTGGGCGAGGCCGGCACCGCACTGAAATGACTGCGGAGGGCTCCTGGGGATGACCTCGGTCTCGCCCACCCGCCGCGGGTGCCGTCGAGCTGCCACTTCTGCGCGACCCCGGCATCGACCTGCCATCTGTGCTCGAGGATCCATGGGTGCTTCGAGCGGGAGCGACAGCTCGACGGGAGGATCGAACAGAAGTGGCAGGTCGATGCGAGAGCAGGTGCTGCGGACCCTCGGCCCGCCGCTCAACCCATGGCCCGCGCCCCCTCACCCCGCGGACCCGCCGCTCAGCCCACGGTGGGGAGGGCGAGTTCGGCGGCGGCAAGCACCTCGCGCAGGGCGGGGTTGTCGTCGTCCTCGCGGTGGGCGAGGTAGACCTTGATCGGGTCGTGGTCGACGGTGAGCGGGATCGTCACCATGTTCGGGTCGTTGAAGCTCGCGACCACCGAATCGTAGGTGATGGTGATGCCCATCCCCGCGGACACGAGCGCGATGACGATCCACGAGTCCGGGGCCTCCTGGATGACGTTCGGGGTGAAGCCGGCCCGGAAGCACCAGTGGTCGATGAGGTCGCGCATGTTCGCCCCGGACTCCGCCGGCAGCAGGATGAGATCCTCGTCGGCGAGCTCGGCGATGTCCATCGAGGAGCGGCCGACGAAGCGGTGCTCGGTGTGCACGGCGACCACGGGGCGCTCCATCATCACCGGCCGGCCGGAGATCCGCGGCGGCTTGGCCTGCCAGCGGACGAGCGCGAGGTCGAGCGAGCCGTCGATGACGCGGGTGAGCGCCTCGTTGGCGAAGGTCGTCGATTCGAGGTCGAGGGTGATCCCGGGCTTGCGCTGCCGGGAGGCGTAGGCGAGCTTGGCGACGAGCTTGTTCGAGGAGGCGCCGGCGAACCCGAAGCGCACATGGCCGATGTCCCCGAGGGTGGCGAGCTTGATCGATTCGCGCGCGGTGCGGGTGCTGTCGAGCACGGCGCGGGCCGGTTCGACGAGCGCGGCGCCGGCCGGGGACAGGCTCACCGAGCGGGTGGTGCGGCGGAACAGGTCGGTGCCGAGCTCGCGCTCGAGCTGCCGGATGGTGCGGCTCAGCGGCGGCTGCGCCATGCCGAGCTTGTCTGCGGCGCGACCGAAGTGGAGCTCCTCGGCGACGGCGAGGAACGCGCGGATCTGGTGGATTTCCATGCCCACATTATTGCACGTCGCGTAAAGAATGGGGGTGGTATTCGTGCGCCAGATGACTTAATGTGGAACGAGCCGCTCCTCGCACCGCGCTCGTCCACTGCCAGTATCGCGGATCCACCAGTGAAAGCGAACATGAACACAGACAAAGTCGTCGACCTCGCCGAGGCGATCGCCGCGCACGTCCACTCCGGTGACACCGTCGCGCTCGAGGGTTTCTCCCACCTCATCCCGTTCGCCGCCGGCCACGAGATCATCCGCCAGGGCATCACCGACCTGACGTTCTGCCGCATGACCCCGGACCTCATCTGCGACATGATGCTCGCCGCGGGCTGCGTGTCGAAGCTCGTGTGCTCCTTCTTCGCCTCCGGATCCGCCGGCAGCCTCTACGAGGTGCGCCGCCGCCTCGAGCACCACGACCCGGAGCCGCTCGAGGTCGAGGAGTACAGCCACCACGCGATGGTGCTGCGCTACCATGCCGGCGCGGCCCGCCTGCCCTTCATGCCGATCCGCTCCTTCGCCGGCTCCGACATCCCGTCGATCAACCCGAACATCAAGCTCGTCGCCGACCCCTACACCGGGGGCACCACCTACGTCGTGCCCCCGCTCAACCCCGACGTCACGATCATCCACGCGCAGCGTGCCGACACGAGGGGCAACGCCCAGATCTGGGGCATCACCGGGGTCCAGCAGGAGGCCGTCTACGCCGCGGAGCGGGCGATCGTCGTCGTCGAGGAGATCGTCGCGCCCGAGGTCATCCGCGCCGACCCCAACCGCACCCTGATCCCGGCCCACGCGGTCGACGCCGTATGCGTCGTCCCGCAGGGAGCGCACCCGTCCTACGTGCAGGGATCCTACGACCGCGACTGCGCTTTCTACCGCGAGTGGACGCCGATCAGCAAGGATCCGCAGCGTCTGCAGGAATGGCTCGACGACCACGTGCGGAACACCGCCGACCACGCCGAGTACCTCGATGTGCTCGGACGCGACCGGATGGCCGGCCTCGCCGTCGGATCCCGGCCCTCGGGCTCGGTCGACTACGGCCGCCGCCTGCTCGGCACCGAGCTCGCCGCCGCCGAGGCCGGAGAGCACGCAGCGGCCCGCACCTCGGACGCCGCCGGCCCAGCGGACCGCACCGAGGGCACCGGCGGCGCCGCCGGCACCCCCGGCCACCACGACCACCGACGGAGGGCAGGCATGAGCACCGCACCGGACTACACCCAGACCGAGCTCATCGTGTGCGCCGCCGCGCAGATGCTCGCCGGCAAGCGCACCGTGTTCGCCGGGATCGGACTGCCCACGCTCGCCGTCGACCTCGCGCACCGCACCATCAACCCCGACATCGAGCTCATCTACGAGTCCGGTGTGTCCGGCGCCCACCCGGAGGCCATGGCCGAGGGGATCGCGGACTCCGTCGTCGTGTCCGGGGCCGAGGCGGTCGTGAACATGCAGGCGCTGTTCGGCTACGTGCTCCAGGGCGGGAACGTCGACGTCGGCTTCCTCGGCGCGGCGCAGATCGACCGGCACGGCTCGCTCAACACCACGGTGATCGGCGACTGGGACCGGCCGAAGGTGCGGCTGCCCGGATCCGGTGGGGCGACGGACATCATGGCCAACGCCGGGGAGATCTTCGTCATCGTCCGCCGCCACGACCTCTCCGCCTTCCCGGAGGCGGTCGACTTCGTCACCTCCCCCTCGCCGGTCCGCGCCCGCGAGGCCGCCGTGGGCATCCAGCCGGCCGGCCACGGCGTGAGCGTCGTCATCACGCCGCTCGGCGTGCTCCAGCGCACCGACAAGTACGGCGAGCTCGAGCTCACCCATGTGCACCCCGGCGTCACCGTCGAGCAGGTGCGGGAGAATACGGGCTGGGACCTCGCCGTCGGCCCCACCGTGGAGACGACCGCGGAGCCCACCGTCGAGGAGGTGCGCCTGCTGCGCGACGAGATCGACACCGTCAGGCTCTACCTGCGCTGACGCGCACGACCGACCCGGCCGCCACCGGCCGCCAGACCGATCGCCCGCCGTCACCACCGGCGGGTGGCAACAGGAGGAGACACGTGGACACCACGGCTCAGGACAGCAAGGCGCAGGACCTGCGCGAGCGCTTCTCGCGCACCGGTAACGGCCCCCTCTCCGGGATCATCGTCGCCGATTTCGGCCGTGTGCTCGCCGGCCCCTACGCGACGATGCTGCTCGCCGACCTCGGCGCGACGGTGATCAAGGTCGAGAGCCCCGGCGGCGACGACACCCGGCTGTGGAAGCCGCCGGTGCGCGAGGACGACGCGACCTACTACTTGTCGGTCAACCGGAACAAGACCGACGTCGTGCTCGACTTCCGCAAGGAGGAGGACCTCGCGCTCGCCCGTGAGCTCGCCCGGCGCGCCGATGTCATCGTCGAGAACTTCAAGCCCGGCGGGCTGGAGAAGTTCGGGCTCGACCACGCGACCGTCGCACGGAGCAACCCGGACGTCATCTACTCCTCCGTCACCGGCTTCGGGCCGAACAACCCGCAGCCCGGCTACGACCTGCTCGTCCAGGGTCTCTCCGGATTCATGAGCCTGACCGGCGACGCCGACGGTCCTCCCTACCGCGGCGGCGTGGCGGTGTTCGACGTCATCACCGGCCTCCACACGACGATCGGCATCCTCGCCGCCCTCCAGCACCGCAACCGCACCGGGGAGGGGCAGAAGGTCGACACCAACCTCCTGTCCTCGGCGCTGTCCGGCCTCGTCAACCAGACCTCCGCCTACGTGGCCGGCGGCGTCGTGCCGCACCGCATGGGCAACGAGCACCCGAGCCTCTACCCGTACCAGCCGATGCCCACGCAGGAGGGCGACCTCATCGTCGCCTGCGGCAACGACCGCCAGTTCGCGGTGCTCGCGAACGCCGTCGAGCGCCCCGAATGGCTCACCGACGAGCGCTTCGCCACCGCCTTCCCGCGCAACAGCAACCGCAAGGCGCTCGAACCGCTGCTCATCGAGGCGCTGTCCCACCGCACCGCGCAGGAGTGGTACGAGCTGCTCACCGCTGCCGGCCTGCCGTGCGCCCCGATCAACTCGATCGAGCAGGGCGTGCAGCTCGCCGAGCGGATCGGTCTCGAACCCATCGTCGAGGTGAGCACCGGGGACCGTACGATCCCCACCGTGCGCAACCCGATCTCGCTGTCGAAGTCCCCGGTCGTCTACGACCTCGCCCCGCCCGCGCTCGGGCAGGACACCGAGCTCGTGCGCGCCTGGTTGAACGAGGACTACACCCGCCCCGACGAGGCCGCACCGCAGCGACCCGCCGAGGCCTGAAGGGCGTGACCGACGCCGCAGGACCGCACCCGGTCCCGGAACGCGATCCCGCACAGGGGCGCGGGCCGGGACCGGAGCGCGTGCCGGAGAAGCAGGCGAAGCAGGTCGAGCCCGGCCGGCTCGCCTACGTCGCGATGCTCGGCACCACCACGGTCGGTGCGCTGTCGGGCAACGTCATCAACGCCCCCCTCCACCGGATCCAGCAGGATTTCGGGGCGACCGACAGTCAGACGGTGCTCGCGGTGTCGGCCTTCACCGTATCGATGGTGATCTTCGTGCCCTTCACCGGGTGGCTGTGCGATCGCTTCGGCACCGTGCGGATCGTGCTCGGAGGACTCGCGATCATGATCGTCGCGCAGGCCCTCGCCGCATTCTCGGTCAACCTCGAGATGCTCATCGTGCTCCGGGTGGTGCAGGGGATCGCGTGCTCGACCTTCCCGCCCGGTGTGCAGCGCGCCCTCGTCGCGCTGTGGCCGTCGAAGGGCCAGGCCGCGATGGCGGCGTGGGCCTCAGCGATCGGTGTCGGCCAGGCCGTCGGACCGCCGGTCGGCGGCGTGGTCTCGGAGATCTTCGGCTGGCGCGCCGTGTTCATCCTGCAGGCCTCCCTGTGCCTTCTCCTCGCCGTCGTCATCGTCGTCGCCGTGCCCAAGGTGCGCGGGCGGCAGGCGCCCATCCACGGCATCGGGATGGCGGTGCTGATGATCGCGATGGGGGCCTCGGTCCTCCTCGTCACCCTCGTCGGGCAG
Organism: Brevibacterium sp. CS2; assembly: GCF_005280295.1. GTDB lineage: Bacteria > Actinomycetota > Actinomycetes > Actinomycetales > Brevibacteriaceae > Brevibacterium > Brevibacterium pityocampae. Next base: position 1,147,187 of record NZ_CP040020.1, read on the forward strand.
CGCGCGGACCCGCTCGCCGAGGCCGTCGTGGCGATCATCGCCTCGCTCGGCCTCGTTGTCTACGTCGTGCTCGCCACGCGCTACCCGGAGACCCTGTTCGAGCCGCGCTCGCTCCTCGAGAAGCGCTACATCCGCGGCACCGTGTCGGCGGGCTCGACGATGTTCATCATGGGGGTGTGCCTGGTCAGCCTGCCGCTCTACCTGGGCGAGCGGCTGGGCCTGACACCGGGCCCGGTGGGCCTCGTGGTGTTCGCGATGGCCTTCGCGATGGCGGTGTCGGGCCGACTCACCTCGTGGCTGTCGGCGAAGCTCTCGATGCGCACCGTGATCGAGATGGGGCTCGGGGTCCTCATCCTCGCGCCGCTCGTGCTCGGCTGGTGGACCTCGCGCGAGTCCGACTCCGCCGCGGTCCAGGTCGCGGTCGTCATCGTGCTCCTCCTGCTCATCGGCGCCGGGCTCAATGCCGGGCAGAGCATCGCGGCGTACGCGATCTCGCGCTCGCTCGCGGCGAAGAACTCCATGGCCTTCGGGATCCACAACACCTCCCGCTTCATGGGGATGGCCACGGGATACGCCTGGGCCGCGCTGATCTACCCGCTCGGTGCGCCGGTGCTCCTGTACGCCGGCGCCTCGGTCGTCGCGCTCGTCGCGCTGCTCACCACGGTGATCGGCGGCCCCGCAGGGCAGGTCGAACCGGCGCGCGAACCCGTCTGAGCCGGGCGGCTCGGGGTGCCGGGACGCGGGTCGGCTGCGCCCTCCCCGCGGGGTGTCCGCGGCGACCCGTAGGCTGGAAGCATGGACGAGGCCGCGCACCCCCACCCCACCCCAGCACCACCCTTCGAACAGGCACCGCCGACGGCCGTCGGTGAACCCGAGGTGCCCGGCGAGTCTGTCATGTCCGACGCGGACACGATGTCCACCGATGACCCCGCGCCTGGTGACCCGGGAGCGGGTGCGGGGGAGTCGGCGGGCGCCTGGGTGACGGTGGACGACCCGCCCGGGGGAGGGCCCGGCGAGTCGGACTCGGCTCCCGCCGGCTCCCCGGAGGCGCTGCGGATCCTCTCCGAGGTCTTCGGCTACGACTCCTTCCGCGGCGACCAGGGTGCGATCATCGACCACGTCGCCGGCGGTGGGGACGCGGTCGTCCTCATGCCCACCGGCGGCGGCAAGTCGCTGTGCTACCAGATCCCCTCGCTGCTGCGCCCGGGCACCGGGATCGTCGTCTCCCCGCTCATCGCCCTCATGGCCGACCAGGTCGCGGCGCTCGAATCGCTCGGCATCCGGGCGGCGTTCCTCAACTCCTCGCTCGACGTCGACGAGGCGCGCGCCGTCGAGGCGGCGTTCGAGGCCGGCGAGCTCGACCTCCTCTACATGGCCCCGGAGCGGCTCGTCCTCGAACGCACCCGCGCCCTGCTCCGGCGCGGGCACGTGTCGCTGTTCGCCATCGACGAGGCCCACTGCGTCTCCCAATGGGGGCACGACTTCCGGCGCGACTACCTGGGGCTGTCCCTCCTCGCCGAGGAGTTCCCGCAGATCCCGAGGATCGCGCTCACCGCGACCGCCACCCGCGCCACCCACGAGGAGCTCACCGAGCGCCTCCGGATGGGCCGGGCCCGGCACTTCGTGTCGAGCTTCGACCGGCCGAACATCCAGTACCGGATCGTGCCCAAGGACCAGGCGCGCAAGCAGCTCATGGACTTCATCGCCGGTGAGCACTCCGGCGAGGCCGGGATCGTCTACTGCCTGTCGCGCAAGAGCGTCGACGCCGTCGCGCAGGCGCTCGACGCCCGCGGGATCCCGGCCCTGCCCTACCACGCGGGCATGGACGCCGCCGACCGCGCGGCGAACCAGGCGCGGTTCCTCCACGAGGACGGCATCGTCATGGTCGCGACGATCGCGTTCGGGATGGGCATCGACAAACCCGACGTCCGGTTCGTCGCCCACCTCGACCTGCCGAAATCGATCGAGGGCTACTACCAGGAGACCGGGCGAGCCGGGCGTGACGGCCTCGCCGCGACCGCCTGGATGGCCTACGGGCTCGGCGACGTCGTCAACCAGCGGCGGCTCATCGACTCCGGGGAGGGCTCGGCAGAGTTCCAGCGCAGCCAGCGCGCCCACCTCGACGCGATGCTCGCCCTGTGCGAGACCGTCGACTGCCGCCGCGTCCAGCTGCTGCGCTACTTCGGACAGGAGTCCGAGCCGTGCGGCAACTGCGACACCTGCCTGAACCCGCCGCGCACCTGGGAGGCGACGATCGCCGCGCAGAAGCTCCTGTCCGCGCTCATCCGGCTCGACCGCGAACGCGGCCAGCAGTTCGGCTCCGGCCAGGTCATCGACGTGCTGCTCGGCCGCGACAACCCGCGCTCCGCGCAGTCCCGGCACGAGGAGCTCAGCGTCTGGGGCGTGGGCGCGGAGCTGTCCGAGAAGCAGTGGCGGACCGTCATCCGGCAGCTCATGGCCGCCGACATCGTCGCCGCGGCCGGTGAGTACAACGTGCTGGTGCCCGGACCCCGCGCCACCGGGGTGCTGCGCGGGGAGGAGATCGTGCATCTGCGCGACGACCCGGAGCCGGCCCGGGCGTCCCGCCGCTCCCGCAGTGCGAGCGGTGCGGGAGGGGCCCGCGCCTCGGCGGCGGACGGGCTGGAGGGTGCGGATAGGGAGCTGTTCGAGGCGCTGCGCGACTGGCGCACGGAGACCGCGCGGGAGAAGAAGATCCCGCCCTACATGGTGTTCTCCGACGCCACGCTCGTCGGCATCGTCGAAGCCCGGCCGACCTCGATCGGTGCGCTCGGCACCGTGAGCGGGGTGGGCCTGAAGAAGCGTGCCGAGTACGGCGAGGCGATCCTCGCGGTCATCGCAGGCGCTGCGAGCCCGTCAGGGTAACCGGACGGCGTCGAGGACGAGAGCGTTCTCGCCGCGGAAGGTGAAGTCGGAGAGCTCCTCGAACACCGTCAGGCGGGTGCTCGACCCGGGGTCGGTGAGGTCGACGAACTCGAGCTGCGGGACCGGGGAGCCGGCGTCGCGCTGCGCGACGGATTCCGCGTGGTGGACGATCACCGCCTCGGTGCCGTCGATCCAGGCGCCGTGAACGGTGTCCGGGGTGAAGTCGCCGTCGAGCATGCGGGCCGCCACCGGCTCCGGGCTGCCGTCGATCGCGTCGATCGGCACCTGCTCGAACGCTCCGGTCTGGTCGAGCCAGACGACCGCGCCGCCGGTCCCGCCTCCGACTGCTCCGCGCGGTTCGCCCCAGCCGAGGAACCCGTCGCCGGCGGAGTCGACCACGCGCTCCGTGACTGTGCCGTCGGCGGTGTCGATCGCGCGGAGTCGGATTCCGTGCTCCAGACCCTCGTCGGGGTGGACGCGCTCGGTGAGGACCATCGTCCCGTCGATGCAGGGGTGGTCCCCGGTGCGGCCCTCGAGGATCCCCGGTTCGATGGGCGCGTCGAGCTGCTCGGCCCTGCCCTCGCGGACTGTCCAGAGATGCCCGTCGTCATCACTGGAGTCCGACCCGGTGAGCACCGCTGTGGTGCCACCGCAGACGGCCGACGCCACCGGCCTGCCATCGATCTCGGCGCGGGTGGTGACCCCGGTGTCGCCGATCTCGACGACCTCGGTGCCCTTCCCTCCCGCACGGACGACCGTCGTCGAATCCTCCCGACCGAGCAGGTGGCCGCCCCCGCCGTCGCCGAAGCTCCCCAGCCGCTCGGTCACCGGGTCCGTCCCGTACCGGGTGACGATCCGGCCGCTGCGGAGCACTAGGCTCTCGCCCTGCACCTCGAGCTCGGCGTCGTCCCTGCCCAGATCGAAGCGGTCGAGCGAGCCGTCCGGCCGGACCGTGAGCAGGGAGTACTCGGATCCGCCTTCGGCGCTCTCCACCGCGGAGCCGATCAGCGCCGCCGTGTACAGCGACAGGTCGAGGTCCTCCGGGGCCCGGTCGCCGCCGAGCGCGCACCCGCCCAGCACGGCGGTGGACATCGCTGCGGTGGCCAGGGCGATCGTGCGGAGGAGAGACATGATGGCTCCACGCTAGCGGTTCCCGTGACCGGGGAGCGGAATCGGAGCACGAGAAGGGCCGCCCCACCCATCGGTGAGGCGGCCTTCGCGGTGGCCGTTGCGGGGTCCGGGCGGTGTCACACCCCGCCGATGAGGCCCTTGCCGCCGTCGAGCACGAGGACCTGGCCGGTGATCCAGCTCGCCTCCTCGGACAGGAGGAACGCCGCGGCGGCCGCGATGTCCTCCGGGGTGCCCAGGCGCTTCATCGGGTAGCCGGCGGCCACGCCCTCCTCGTCCTTCGCGTAGAGCGCCTCGGCGAATTTCGTCTTGACGACGGCCGGTGCCACGGCGTTGACGCGCACGTCCGGGCCGAGCTCCATCGCGAGCTGCCTGGTGATGTGGATGAGCATGGCCTTCGAGGAGCCGTAGAAGCCGATGTTCTCCGGCTGGCCGAGGCCGGCGACGGAGGCGACGTTGAGCACGCGACCGCCGCGCTCGGCGAAGGACGCCCGGTAGACCTTCTGGGTCCACGACAGAGCGGACATGTCGTTGACCTCGAACACCTTGCGGGCCGCGCCGAGGTCGAGATCGATCATGGGTCCGTAGACCGGGTTGATGCCGGTGTTGTTGACGAGGATGTCGATGGGGCCGAAGGTCTCGGTGACCTTCGCGATGACCTCGTCCTGGTGCTCGGGCCGGTCGGCCTTGCCGGCGACGGCGAGCGCGTGCTCGGGGCCGCCGAGCGCCTCGACGGCGGTGTCGAGTGCCTCCTGGCCGCGGGCGGTGATGGCGACCTTGGCGCCCTCGTCGACGAGGCGCTGGGCGATGCCCAGGCCGATGCCGCGCGAGGCTCCGGTGACGATGGCGACGGTGTTCTCGAATCGACGGGTCATGACTCTCCTCTGTTCCCGGTGCGATGGGGGTGTCGTGGACCGGGCTCAGCCTTTGAACACGGTTCGAACGATTGTTTACTACCTTCACCCATGGGTGGCCCCCGCGTCAATCGGCGGGCGCGGACCCGCGGGGATCTCCGGCGCCCGGAGCCGGGGCGCGACCGGTCGAGGCGCCCGCTGCCGGGGTGCGGCCGGCCGGGGCGTCCGCAGTCGAGGTGCCGGCGGCCGGTGTGCCCGCCGACGGGGAGCCCGGCCCGGAGAGGTCGATGACCGAGCGGCTGCGGGACCGTGCGTGGGTGACCACCGCCGCCGCGGTCACCACCAGGCCGATGGCGGTGAGTCCGGCACCGGTGAGCGCCGGCGCGCGCAGTCCCAGGCCGGCATCGATGACGACGCCGCCGAGGAACGCCCCGATGGCGTTCGCGAGGTTGAAGGCGGCGTGATTCATGGCCGCGGCGAGGGAGGGGGCGTCGCGGGAGTCGCGGAGCAGCCGGACCTGGAGCGCGGTGGTGAAGATCGATCCGCAGATGCCGAGCAGCGCCACGCACGCGATCGCGGCCCAGACGAAGTGCGCTAACGCGCCGAAGGTGAGGAGGACGATGCCGAGGCCGCCGATCCCGAGCAGCGCGGTGCGCTCGATCGAGCGGTCGACGAGCGGCCCGACGATGAGCGAGCCGGCGGTCATCCCGACGCCGAAGCACACGAGCACCCAGGGGACGCCCGCCGCGGGGATGCCAGTGAGATCCGTCATCGTCGGCGCGATGTAGGTGTAGACGGCGAACATCCCGCCGAAGCCCACGGAGCCCGCGATGAGTGTGAGGATCACCTGCCGGCGCTTGAGGGTGCGGAGCTCTCCGCGCATCGACGGGGCGGCCGCGGGTGCGGTGGTGGGGACGAGGGCGAGGATCGCGAGCAGGGTGACGAGGCCGATCGCGGCCACGAGGGCGTAGGCGACGCGCCAGCCGAACGCTGCTCCGAGGGCAGCCGCGGCGGGGACGCCGACGATGTTCGACACGGTGAGCCCGAGCATCACCCGGGCCATCGCGGTGCCCCGGCGCTCCGGGCGCGCCAGCGACGCGGCGACGATCCCGGCGACACCGAGGAACGCGCCGTGCGGCAGGCCGGTGAGGAACCGCGATCCGAGCAGCGCGCCGAGGCTCGGCGCGAGCGTGGAACCGATGCTCCCGAGGACGAAGACGACCATGAGGCCGAGCAGCAGCCGCCGCCGGTCCACCTTCGCCCCGAGCACCGTGATGAGCGGCGCGCCGACGACCACGCCGAGCGCGTAGAGCGAGACCGCGTGGCCGGCTTCGGGCAGGCTCGCGTCGAAGCCGGCGGCGATCTGCGGGAGCAGACCCATGGTGGCGAACTCTGCGGTGCCGATGCCGAAGGCGCCGATCGCGAGCGCGAACACGGCGAGGCGGGCGGCCATGGATCCTCCTCCGGGGGCGACGCGCACATCGATCGACGCGCGCGGGTGGGGTGACGGGTGGGGCAGATGGGTGGGGTGCGCCGGTGATGCGCGGCGGCGGGGTGCCTCGGATCCGGGGCCGGGCCGTGCGGATGACCGGCGGGTGGGGCCGAGTGGACCAACGGCCGACCGGCCGGGTCTATTCCCACTCCGGTGCGTTCGGTCGTGTCGTTGCGCTCGGTCGAGCCGGTGCGCTCAGTCCAACCAGGTCCCGCGGTCCCAGGAGGCGCGGCGCTTCCGCGCGGTCTGGCAGCGGGGGCACCAGTAGACGGCGCGGCCTGAGACGGTCGCGTCGCGCACCGGGGTGTCGCACAGGCGGCAGGGCAGCCCCTGCCGGTGGTAGACGTAGAAGGACTTCTCGCGCGGGACGACATCTGGGTCGTCGTCCCCGTTCTGCCGGGTGCCGCGCGAGCGCTCCCGGATGATCGGGTGGATGTCGCGGTGCTCGGGCTCGGTGGTGACGATCCGCCCGGTGCGCGCGCCGTAGCCGATGAGCGGCACGAGGTCGTCCCACAGGCCGCGCACGATCCCCGCGGTGAGCTCGGTGCCGGGCACGAACGGGTCCAGGCGGGCGCGGAACAGGAGCTCGGCGCGGTAGATGTTGCCGATCCCGGCGACCACGGCCTGATTCATCAGCTGGGTGCCGATCGCCGTCCGCGACCGCCGCACCCGTTCGACGAACACGCGCGGGTCCGCATCGGCGCGCAGCGGGTCGGGTCCCAGGCGGTCGATGATCGCCTGCCGCTCGGCGGGTTCGAGCACGGCGCAGGCGGTCGGCCCGGTGAGGTCGGCGAGCCCGTGCGGGCCGACGACCCGCAGCCGGACGTTCTCCCCGGGGGCGAGGTGCTGCCACGACTGCTGGTCCGCGGGCCCGGAGCCGGCGCCCGGGGTGCTCTCCTGCTCGCCGAGGCGCCGGCGCGGGGCGCCGATCGCGTGGACCCGGGAGAACGATTCGTCCCCGGCGAAGGTCCACGAGCCGTAGAGGCCCAGGTGGACGTGGACGTAGGAGTCCGGCGTGCCGTCATCGAGCGCACGCTCCTCCGGGGCGAAGCCGAGGAACAGATGCTTGCCCACGGCCTCTGCGCTCACGAGGATCTGTCCGGTGAGCCGGGCGGCGCCGGCGGCGAACCGGCCCTGCGGGCTCGACAGGGCGAGCCGGGCGCCGAGGAACCCGTCCTCGAACGCCGAGGCGAGGCGGTGGATCGTATGGCCCTCGGGCATCAGTGCGCCCCCGCCGTGGCGGTGGACAGCAACCGGGTCATGCGACCTCTTTGAAGAACCAGCAGCGGTCGTCCGGGGCCGTCGCCGAGGAGGCGAGCAGCTCGTCCTCGATCTCGCCGAAGGTGAAGGGCGGTTCGTCCCCGGCCTCGAGGACGACGAACCCGGCGCGGTGGACGAACCCGGCGAGCGCCTCGGGAGCGGCGCCGGTGAGCAGGGCACGGGTGGGCAGTCCGGCCTGGCCGAGCACCTGCGGGGCGAGCCCGAGCAGCACGGTTGCGATCCCGCGGGAGCGGAACACCGGTGCCGTGGCGAGTGCCCGGACGAAGAGCGCGGTGCCGTTGTCGTAGCTCACCGCGGTGAGGACGAGGGCGCCGACGAGGGTGCCGGAGGCGTCGCGGACGACGAGCCCCGTGTCCTGCGACTCGAGCGCGAAGCCGGTGGGCGCGGACGGCGGTGCGCCGGGGGCGGGGTCCGTCGGTTCGGCGGGCTCGGCGGGAGTGGGTCCCGTCGGTGCCGTCGGTTCGGCAGATTCCGTCGGTTCGGCGGGTCTCGACCCTGCGGCGCCGGTCGCCCCGCGGATGAGCGCGGCGGTCTCCTCGCGCTCCTCGTCGACGAGGAGGTCGAAGGAGAATCCGGCATCGACGAGGGTCTGCGCCCAGCGCACGTGCCGCTTCTTGACCGCATCGTTGTGCAGTCCGGGGTAGAGGATCGCCATGCCCGCCACAGTATCGCCTCGCCCCGGCACCACTCGTCGAGCCCGTCGATGCGAGCGTTTCTCTCCCGAGCGATCGAATCTCCGGCGATCCCGGCTGAGACAGCGATCTCGGGTTGCAGTTCGGAGAAACAGCTGCATCCAGGGAGGGAGGCCCGTCCAGGGAGGGAGGCCCGTCCGCGGAGCAGCCGCATCCGGAGGGCCCGGCCTCGTATGTCGCTGGGGCTAGAGCGGGCTAGAGGCCGGTACCGTGAGGCCATGGACCCGATTCGCAACCCCTACGCACCCGGCGCCGGCCAGCGCCCGCCGGAGCTCGCCGGCCGCGACACCGAGCTCGACATGTTCCAGGTCGTGCTCGAGCGGATCGCCCGCGGCCGGCCCGAACGCTCCCTCGTGCTCACCGGATTGCGCGGCGTCGGCAAGACGGTGCTCCTCAACAGCCTGCGCTCCTCGGCGGTGCGGTCCCGGTGGGGGACCGGCAAGATCGAGGCGCGCCCGGACTCCGAGCTGCGCCGGCCGCTGTCCGCCGCACTCCACCAGGCGGTGCGCGAGCTCGGGATCCGCGACGAGGACTCCCGCAACCACGTCCTCGGCATCCTCAAGGCCTTCGCCCAGCGCAGCGCCGGTGCCGACGCCAAGCTCCGCGACAAGTGGCAGCCGGGCATCGACGCCCCGGCGGTGACCGGACGCGCGGACTCCGGTGACATCGAGATCGACCTCGTCGAGCTGTTCACCGACATCGCCGGGCTCGCGCAGGACGGCGGCAAGGGGGTGGCGATCTTCATCGACGAGATGCAGGACGTGCAGCCGGCCGACGTGTCCGCGCTGTGCGCCGCCTGCCACGAGATCTCCCAGCTCGGACTGCCGTTCGTCGTCGTCGGCGCCGGGCTGCCGCACCTGCCGGCGGTGCTCTCGGCGTCGAAGTCGTACTCCGAGCGGCTGTTCCACTACCGGCGCATCGACCGGCTCGACCGGGAGCAGGCGGATCGTGCACTGCGCACCCCGGCGCTCGACGAGGGCGCGGACTTCACCGCCGAGGCGCTCGCCGCCCTCTACGAGGCGACCGACGGGTACCCCTACTTCGTGCAGGCCTACGGCAAGGCGGCCTGGGACGTCGCCCCGAAGTCCCCGATCACCGCCGAGGACATCACCGTCGCCGCACCCGCGGCGCAGAACGAGCTCGCCGTCGGCTTCTTCGGTTCCCGCTACGAGCGGGCAACCCCGGCCGAGCGGGAGTACATGAAGGGGCTCGCCGATCTCGAGGTCCGCGAGGGTGCCTCGCCGGATCCGACAGGGGTCGCGACGAAGGACCTCGCCGAGCACCTCGGCCGCAAACCGCAGTCGCTGTCCCCAGCGCGCGACGGCCTCATCAAGAAGGGCCTCGTGTTCTCCGCCGAGCGCGGCCGCATCGCCTTCACCGTGCCCCACTTCGGGCGGTACCTGAGGTCCCAGCCGGAGCTGTGACGGGGCGGAACAGATGGTGGGCGCGGGGGCGGTCTGCCGGTCTGCGACCTTTTGGTTGCTTACTTTAAGGCTTAAACTCAACAAGTAGGGGTCGAACGTTCACTTTAGGAGCTACGTGGGAATCTGGGAGTCGGCCGAATGGGTCGCCGCTGAGACTTCGGGCATCTCGCGGCGCGACCGGAAGACCGGGAGCTTCCGCACCTACCTGCCCGACACGCTCGTGGGCATGCCGCTCGTCCTCGGTCGCGAGGTCGACGCACGTGTGGCCGAGGCCGAACAGGCCGTGCGCCGGCTCGACCGGCGCGCGGGAGCGGACCTGGCCGGAGTCTCGCGGTACCTGCTGCGCTCGGAGGCGATTGCTTCCTCGCGCATCGAGGGGATCGCGCCGAATCCGCGGAACGTCGCGCTCGCGGAGCTCGGTCTGTCCGAGGATGTCTCGGGGATCAGCGAGCAGGCGCAGCTCGTCGCGAACAATATGACGATCGTGAAGTCCGCGACCACGGCTCTCGTCGCCGCACCGACGGTGCAGATCGACGACGTGGTCAGCCTGCAGCGCGCGCTGCTCCCGGATGCACACCGGATGCACGGGGTGCGGACGCGCCAGAACTGGATCGGCGGGTCGGGCCGTCACCCGCTCGACGCCGACTTCGTGCCCCCTGCGCCGCAGCGCGTGCACGGACTGCTCGACGATTGGGTCACCTACCTCAACGGGGCGGCTCACTCCCCGGTCATCCAGGCGGCGCTCGTCCATGCGCAGTTCGAGACGATCCATCCCTTCGCCGACGGCAACGGTCGAGTGGGACGTGCTCTCATCCACACGGTGCTCGCCCGGCGCGGACTGACCTCCGGGGCAGTGCTGCCGGTCAGCCTCGTGCTGTCGACGCTCAGCGGAGAGTACGTCGCTGGGCTCACCGCCTACCGCCATGCCGGTGCACCCGGTTCCTCCGACGCCATCGACGCCGTGGAGCGGTGGATCACCACCTTCGCCGACGCGGTGATCGAAGCGAGCATCCAGGCTCTGAGCTTCGCCGAGGACCTCGACGAGCTGCGCGGACAGTGGAACGAGCGCCTGGACGGGCACCGCCGGCGTGAAGGCAGGACTCGCCGACTGCGCAGCGATTCGGCCGTGACGCTCGTGCTCCGGGACCTTCCGGGGTCGCCGGTGCTCACACCGGCGACCGTGCAGCGGATCCATGACGTGACCGCGGCAGCCGCGGTCAAGGCGCTCGACGAACTCGAGGCCGCTGGAATCCTCGAGACCCGAGCGATCGGCAAGCGCCGACGCGCATACATCGCCTCGGAAGTCCTCGATCTCGTGGCGGCCACCGAGCGGCGGTTGGCGAGCACTCGATTCGACACCCGGCTGGGCCCACCGGTGCGTCCGGTCCCGGTCAGACCGCCCACACCCTGAAGCACGCCCCGCCGGCAGCGGCCGTGCCCGGACATGACATCCGGTGACGCCGGATGACGGGAGACGACGGGACTCCGACCCCGCTCGCGCCTCGGCGGCGAGAATCCACACCATGACGACAACAGCACCGGCCGCCCAGACGGCCCACCCGACCACCGTCCCCACGACCTCCGCCGCCGAGCGCGCCGAGCGCCTGACCCGCGCCGGGCAGGAGTGGAGCGAGCGCATCGCCGCCGACCGCACGAGCGCCCACCTCACCAGCCGCGCGACCGCAGCCGGCGTCGGCACCGTCGCGACCACCGTGCGCGCCGGACGGCACGCGTTCATCGTCGACGAACCCGCGGCCCTCGCCGGGGACGACGCCGGGCCGAGCCCGGTCGACTACGTGCTCGGCGCGCTCGCCGGCTGCCAGGTCGTGGTCTACCGGCTCTACGCCCAGACTCTCGGCATCCCGTTCGACGAGATCGCCGTCACCGCCGAGGCCGATCTCGATGCCGCCCGCCTGCTCGGTGCCGACGACTCGGTGCGCCCGGGCTTCTCCGAGGTCCGCATCCAAATCACCCTCAGCGGTGAGGAGACCCAGGAGCGCTACGAGGTGCTGCGCGCCGCCGTCGACGCCAACTGCCCCGTCCTCGACATCATCGAGAACCCGGTGCCGGTGCGCACGACCGTCACCCGCGGCTGAGGGGGCGCGGTTCCCTGGCGACCCGGCCCGGTACGCTGGCGGTGTCGTCGAAGGGAAGGCCCATCATGATCACCGACACCACCCGGACCCGCGTCGCCGAGGCGATCGACGGGCTCCCGCTGCGCACCGAGCTGATCACGGCCGGGGACCGCACCGGTCCGGGGTTCGCGCTCGCCCAGACCCTCGAGCTCGCCGCCTCCCCGGCCGAGGTGTGGGCCCACCTCACCGACCCCGCGCTCCTCGCGCGGTGGTCGCCGATCGTGCCGGACCGGCCGCTCGACTCCGTCGGTGCGGCAGAATCCCGCGAGAACCCCGGTGACGACCCCGTCGACGCGACGGTCATCACCGCAGACGCACCCCACCATCTCAGCCACCGCTGGGGTGGCGGCCTCGTCACCTGGACGATCGTCGAGCGCCCGGACGGGTGCACCCTCGGCCTCGGGCAGGACTTCGCCACCGACGCCGAGGCGGCGATGACCGCCGCCGGCTGGCACGTGTGCTTCGCCGTGCTGAGCCTCCGGCTGCGCGGCGTCGACGTCGAGCGGGTCGTCGGGGCGGACGCGATGGAGGTCGGCTGGGAGGGCCTCTCCGCGCAGTACTCCGCCGGGTCGCCTCGGTCGGACTGACTCGCCCCAGTAGACTGCACCTCATGGGTAAGAAGTCCAAGAAGTCCAAGGAAGAACTCATCGCCAAGCGGCTGGCCAAGGCGCAGGCCGGGGCGTTCGTGCAGCGGCCCTTCGAGGGCCTGCCGTTCGAGGCCGACCTCGTGTGCCTGCGCGAGCTCGTGCCCGCCGCGACCGCGACCGCGAAGCTCACCGAGGAGTACGGCGGTGACGAGATCATCTTCGCCTCCCTCCTCCCCGCCGCCTGGCAGGCGCTCCACCGTGCCGACGGCGTCGTCATGGCAGGCCTCCAGGTCCCGTTCTCCTCACCGGACCCCTCGCGCGACATCGCCGCGGCGATCCTCTCCGTCAAGGACGCCGAACCCGGCACCTACCAGCAGGCGGACTCCGACCCCGGCGAGGGTCCGCGCCTGCAGGACATCCTCGACACCTCCGTCCCGTTCTCCGTGAGCGTGAGCGAGACCTTCGACTACTGGCTGCCGGAGGACACCGCGCAGCAGGACGAGGACATCACCGCCGCCCTCGAGCAGGCGAACGAGAACATCAGCCCCACGGAGAAGCTCGTCTCCGCCGAAGCCGCCTACTGGACCGAGATGGGCGGGCGGATCTACGTCCGCTGGGCCCGCACCGACGGCGAGGAGACCGTGATGAACGGCCTCGCCCGCCTCCACGCGCGCGGCGACAACACGTTCGGCGGGATCGGCAAGTACCTCGGCTGCTTCCGCGCTCACGGCATCGTGATCCCCGTGTGGGAGCTGCCCGACGGCACCCAGCCCGACGAGGTCGAGGGACCGCTCGGCACCTTCGACGCCCAGCTCACCGAGGCGATGAACGAGTCCGGGAACCTCGACTACGAGGAGCGGCGCGCCAAGGCCGGCGTCGTCTCCCGCCAGCTCACGATCCGCTGATGACGCCTGCGCACCCGGAAACCGCCGGACCCGCGCCCGAGGCGGCTCCCGTCGGAGCGCTGCCCGAGGCGCCCGTCGCGGTGGCCGCGATCATCCCCGCCAAGGACGAGGCGGAGCGCATCGCCGCGACCGTCGCCTCGGCGCAGGAGATCCCCGGGGTCGACCTCGTCATCGTCGTCGACGACGGATCGCGCGACGACACCGGGGCGCTCGCCACGGCGGCCGGCGCCCGGGTCGTCACCCACCGGAAGAACCGGGGCAAGGCGGCGGCGATGATGACCGGCGCGTTCGCCGTCCGCAACCGGGAGATCTCCGGGCTCGGACCCGGCGAGAGGCCGCGACACCGCGCGCTCCTCTTCATCGACGGCGACCTCGAGGACTCCGCGGTCAACACCGCCCCGCTCACCGCACCGGTGCTCGCGGGACGGGCCGACATGACGATCGCGATCCTGCCCCCGCAGAAGCGCACCGGCGGCGGGTTCGGGTTCGTCGTCGGGCTCGCCCGCAGGGGCATCAGCGAGCTCGCCGGGTTCACCGCCACCCAGCCGCTGTCCGGGATGCGCTGCCTCACCCGCGAGGCCTTCGACGCTGCCCTGCCGTTCGCGGCCGGCTGGGGCGTGGAGACCGGGATGACGATCGACGTCATCAACGCCGGGCTGCGCGTCGAGGAGGTCGAATGCGACCTCCACCACCGGGTCACCGGCAAGGACCTCAAGGCGCAGCTCCACCGCGCCGCCCAGTACCGCGACGTCGCCCGGGCGCTGCTGACCCGGCGGCTGCGGAGGCGGCGGGCCGGGAACGGAAACCCGTCATGACGGCGTTCGGGTACCTCGGCCCGGAGGCGACCTTCACCGAGGCCGCCCTCATCCGGCTGCTCGACGAGCGCGGCATCACCGACGCCGAGCGGGTACCCATGCACAACGCCGAGGCGGCGCTGGCCGGGCTGGCCCGCGGCGAGCTCGACGGGGCTGTCGTGCCGATCGAGAACTCGCTCGAGGGTGGGGTGCCGGCTACGCTCGACGCGCTCACCCGCAACGGGAAGCTGCAGATCGTTGCGGAGACCCTCGTGCAGGTGACCTTCGTCCTCGCGGTGCGCCCGGGCACGCAGCTGTCCGACATCCGCAGCTTCGCGACCCACCCGCACGGGGAGGCGCAGACGCGCACGTGGATCTCCGAACACCTCGGGAACGCGCACTTCCTGCCCGCCTCCTCCACCGCGGCCGCCGCGCGCGACCTCGCCGCCGGGGACGTTGAGTACCAGGCCGCGATCTGCCCGGCCCTCGCCGCCGAGCGCTACGGGCTGGAGGTCCTCGCCGCCGGGATCGGCGACCGCGCGGACGCGATCACGCGGTTCGTGCTCGTGCGCACCCCGGCCGACCTCCCCGCTCCTACGGGGGCGGACAAGACGACGATCGTCGCGGTGCTGTCGAGCGACCGGGCCGGCGCGCTCCTCGAGCTGCTCGAGCAGTTCGCCGCACGCGGGGTCAACATGTCGCGCATCGAGTCGCGTCCCACCGGGGACGGGCTCGGCCTCTACCAGTTCTCGATCGACCTCCAGGGGCACATCGCGGAGGCGCGGATGGCCGAGGCGCTCATGGGCGTGCACCGGGTGGCCCGGCGGATGCAGTTCCTCGGCTCGTACCCCGCGGCGGCCGGGGACACGGTGATCGTCGACCCGCGCACCACGGACACCTCCTTCGCCGAGGCGCGCGCCTGGCTCGACACGGTTCTCTCCACCTCCCGCCCCTGAACACTCAATTTTCGAAGGTTCCTGAGCGCGAAACCGCCGTTCTCTGCGATCTCAGAGGCAGCCTCATTCCCGCAGGTGGCCGGTGTGTCTGTTGTCAGCAGGGCCGGTGTCGTCGATACTTGAAAGGCGTACCAGCTAATCAAGGCGCATTGTCCCCGCCGGGGGCGGCCCTCTCCGCGGGCACGGAGTCCGCGGATCCGGGTCCGAGTCGCCGCACCACCAATGTCAGAAGACAGTCATGGGATTCGGAGTCGGAGTCTTCCTCATCCTCGTCGGAGCGATCCTCGCATTCGCCGTGGGCGTCCTCGCGCTCATCCTCGGTTTCGTCACGCTCGCCTCGCGGCGTCGTCGCAGCGATGTGACCTACCGTGAGGCCCCCGCCCCCGGACCGCAGGCCGGTCCCGGCGGCAATGTCGAGCGCACCGAGCACTACCGCGACGGGCTCTGAGCCCCACGGACCCAGCCGCACCCGCCGGCCCGGCCCCCCCCCCCCCGGGGGCCGGGCCGGCGGCGTCTGCGCCCTGCATGGTTGCAGAGGCAGCAGCCTGTGCGAACGGACTCGGAAGGCAGTTCCGGCACCGCACTGTCACTGCGCGACGGCGACCTCGTCGACTCCGCACCACTCGGCGATGAACAGGGCGATCGATTTCGTGATCCGGCGGACGGACTCGAGATCGACGCATTCGTCATTGCCGTGGATGGCGCGCGAGACCGGACCGTACACCAGAGTCGGGATACCGGCGTACTGGACGAAGACCCGCCCGTCGAGGTAGCCGGGAGTGGTGAACGACTCGAGCTCCGCGCCGAAGACCTCCCGGTGCGCCCCCTCGAGAACGGACTCCGCGGCGGAGCCCTCCTCGAGCACGTACCCCTCGGCATAGAAGCCCGTGCGCTTCGCTTCGACGCTGATCGGGTTCCCGGCGGCGTCCGTGGTGATCTGGTCGACCACCTCGGTGATGGCGGCCCACCCCTCGTCCGCCGTCGTACCGGGGTAGAGCGCGCATCGGAGATCGACCTCGCACCATGCGGGCACACTCGACCCCCAGTCGCCGCCGCGGATCATCCCGACGTTGAGATTGATCGGGTGATCGAGGTCCGCGAAGTGGCGGTGCCGGCCCTTCTCCGCGTTCCATCGCTCCTCGAGCCGCCGCAGCTCGCCGACGGCGAAGTACGCCGCGTCGATCGCGTTGAAGCCCGTCGCCATCTCCCGCACGTGCGTAGGCCGTCCCGTCACCCGGATGCGGAACCAGATGACGCCGACGTTCGCGCGGACGAGCATGTCCTCCTCGGGCTCGGGGATGATCACGGCGTCGGCGGTGTATCCGCGCATGAGGGCCGAGAGGGACCCGTTGCCGGTGCACTCTTCCTCGGCCACGGATTCGAAGTGGATCCTGCCGCCCGGTGCGAAGCCGGCCGCCTTCACCGCGTCGAAGGCGAAGAGGTTCGCCGCCAGGCCCGCTTTCATGTCGCCGCTGCCGCGCCCGTGGAGCCAGCCGTCGCTGATCGTCGCGTCCCACGGTGAGCGCGACCACTGGTCCTCCGGACCCTCCGGGACGACGTCGACGTGCCCGTTGAGGATGAGCGACCTGCCGTTCTCCGCGGCGGGGCGATAGGTGCCCACGACGTTGTCGACCCCGTCGTAGGAGACCTCGACGATCCCGGCTCCGGGGTGCTCGGCGAGCTCGGAGGCATCGAGCGCCCACCGGTCGATGTCGAGCCCGCGTGCCTCCATGGCCCGTTCCATGAGGTCCTGTGCAGAACCCTCCGCAGTGCGCAGCGACGGGTGTCGGACGAGCTCCTGGGTGAACCTGATCTGCTCGTCGAACCGTTCGTCCACCGCCCGGAGGATCCGATCGCGGTGCTCAGCGCGGAGGCCGGTGCCGGTTCCGTCGGTGTGGTCCATCATCGGGTCCTTCCGTTGTGCTGACAGTGATCGGGGCGATCGGTGCACTGCGGTCCGGGCAGGCCTTCGGCTGCCGGGCAGATGCTCGGCTGCCGGTCAGGCCCGTCGCGGGGCGAGGTGCTGGATGCCGGTGAATCCGAGCTGCTGCTCGAGGCGGGTGAGATCGTAGGTCCGCTCGTGGATGACCTGCCGGATCGTGTACCGGGTGATGAGCGGGCGGCCGCCCCTCTTCCGCGCGCGCCGCTCCGCATACCAGGTCTTCGCCAGCGCGAGGTCGGCGGCCACCTCGTCGAGTTCGACCCGCTCCTCGCCGGCCCGCGCCAGGTAGGTGAGCAGCGCGTCCTTGAGCACATAGGGCTTCGGGTCGCCGACATTGATCGGCCCGGAGATGCCGGGCCGGTCGATACCGGCGAGCACGGCGCCCGTCAGGGTGTCGATGTGAGTGAGCGTCATCTGCTTGCGGCCTCCACCGGGGATCCGGAGTGTGCCGTTCTCGATCGTCGCGCGCAGCCGCGGGAACAGTGTGGTGTCCCCGGGGCCGTAGACCACGGTGGGGCGGAGCACGAGGGTCTGCGGGCGCACCCGCTGGACGACCGCCTCGGCGAGCGCCTTCGACAGCGCCGGCCCGGGTTCCGGGTAGCGGTCCTCCGCGACAGGACCGGCCTCCTCGTAGAGGCGATGGTGGTCGCGCTGCGGGTCGTAGACGTCGGTCGAGGACAGGTGGATGATCCGCTGGTCCGGGAAGGCGTCGAGCACGTGCCGGGTGCCGGTGACGTTGACCGTGTGGAGCTCGTCGGGGTCGGCCCAGTCGTCGATGAGACCGGCGCAGTGCACCACCGTCTCCAGGTACGGCAGGGCTCGCAGCGCCGAGGCGTCGACCGGTTCGCGGATGTCCCAAGTGTGATGGGCCAGGCCCGGGATCTGCGGGTCGGTGCGGCCCAGGCTGACGACGCGTCGACCGTCCTCCAGCAGACGCTGGACGACGGCGCGCCCGATGAACCCCGAAGCTCCGGTGACGACGATCGACATGCACGTCCTTTCCTCCCCTCCAGGCTAGTGCGCCCGAGGTGCGGCGGAGTGCATTGGCCGGTGTGTCCTCCGGCGCGGTCGTCCGGGGTTGGAGGCCGGGTGGGGCGCCCCGCGGATCCGCGCGTCCGCGACACCGTGCCGGGGCGCTGTGGGAGGGCGCCGTGCCGGGGCACCGATGCTGACCCCGTGCCCGGGCACGATGACCTCACACCGCGTCCGCGACACCGTGCCGGGCGCCCCGGCACCGGGCCGTGACATTGCATAGATGCGCGGAACTGCTCTGGTGGTGTCATACAGTCATCGCAACACTCGTTGTCAGGGTAGGTGCGAAAGGGGTTGTGTGATGGTCGGGTCGAGGAATGCGGGCAGGGTCGGTCGGTACGGTCTGGCGTGGGAGTTCGAATTCCGGGTCTGGGAACTACGCGGGCAGGGACTCTCGATCGAGGAGATCGCTTCCACGGTCGAGAAGTCCGCGACCTGGGTCTCGCGGATCATCTCGCGCCGCGGGGGAATGCCACCGCGGCGCATCCCTCCGGGATCACGGGCCCGCAAGGGCCAGCACTTGACGATCTCGGATCGCGAAGCGATCCTCGCCGGTCTGGCCGCGGGGTATTCGATGCGCACGATCGCAGCATCGCTGGGGGTGAGTCCCTCGACGATCAGTCGCGAGGTCGCGCGGAATCGTGATCGCAGGCTCGTCGGGGCCGGGGTCGATTACTCCCCGGCACGCGCCCAGCTCAAAGCGGTGCATCGCCGGCACCGGACGCGGCCATGCAAACTCGCGACGAACGCCCGGTTGCGGGACTGGGTGCAGGAGAAACTCAGCCAGCAGCGATGGTCACCGAAACTCATCGCGTTGATGCTGGTCGAGGAGTTCCCCGACGATGTGTCTATGAGAGTCAGTCACGAAACGATCTATCAAGCGCTCTACGTGCAGGCCAAGGGCGGACTCAGACGTGAGCTCACCACGTACCTGCGGACCCGCAGGAAACAGCGGAAGTCCCGTTCCAGCACGGAACGACGCGGCCGGATCAGTGACATGGTCAATATCGCCGACCGGCCCTTCGACCCTGATGATCGCAGTGTGCCCGGGCACTGGGAGGGCGATGAGATCATCGGGAAGGACCACAAGAGCGCGCTGGTCACGGTGGTGGAGCGCCAGACCCGGTACGCGGTGATCATCCGGCTGCCCGATGGGCATGGGCCCGAACCCGTCGCCCGGGTGATCGCAGAGCGATTCGGGGAGTTCCCGACCCGGATGCGCAAGTCCTTGACCTGGGATCAGGGAGTCGAGATGGGGCAGCACAAGCAGATCACCGCCGCGACGAAGATGGACGTGTATTTCTGTGACCCGCATTCCCCGTGGCAGCGCGGGACGAACGAGAACACCAACGGACTCATCCGCGGGTTCTTCCCCAAAGGCACAGACTTCCGCGACGTCACCGATGAAGAAGTCGCCCACGTCGAGTACCTGATCAACACGCGGCCGAGGCCCACACTCGAGTTGCAGACCCCGGCCGACATGTTCGAAAAGCTCCTGATGCGTTAGAAGCTTGACACCACCTCTCAGAAACCTTCGAAAATTGCTGTGAGGGGGAGGGGAGGGTCAGAGGCGGTCGAGCGCCTGGGTGAGGTCGGCGAGGAGGTCCTCGACGTCCTCGATGCCCACCGACAGCCGCACGAGGTTCGCCGGCACCTCGAGGTCGGTGCCCTGGACCGAGGCGTGGGTCATGTCGTAGGGGTACTCGATGAGCGACTCGATCCCGCCCAGGGACTCCGCGAGCGTGAACACCTTGGTGCTGTCGACGAGGGTCCGGGCGGCCTCGCGCCCGCCGGCCACCTGGATCGACATCATGCCGCCGAACATCCCCTCACGCATCTGGCGAGCCGCGACCGCGTGGCCGGGGTGGGATTCGAGCCCGGGGTAGAGGACCGTCTCGACCTTCGGGTGGTCGGTGAGCGCCGCGGCGAGCGCGGCGGCGTTCTGGCTGTGCTGCTTGACCCGCACGGCGAGGGTCTTGATGCCGCGCATCGTCAGCCAGGCGTCGAACGGGCTGGAGACCGCGCCGGCGGCGTTCTGCATGTAGCCGATCGCCTCGGCGTGGGTGTCGTCGGCGAGGACGAGCGCACCGCCGACCACGTCGGAGTGGCCGCCGAGGTACTTCGTCACCGAGTGCACGACGATGTCCGCGCCCTGGCTGATCGGGTTCTGGAGGTACGGGGTGGCGAAGGTGTTGTCGACGACGAGGATCGCCCCGGCCTCGCGGGCCAGACGGGCGGTCTCGCGGATGTCGACGACGTTGAGCAGCGGATTGGTGGGCGTCTCCACCCACACGACCTTGGGCCGGTGGGCGGCGATCGCATCGGCCGCGGTGCTCGTGTCCGTGAGGTCGACGGCGAAGTGCTTGACGCCCCACTGCCCGAACACCGCGTTGATGAGGCGGAAGGTGCCGCCGTAGGCGTCGTTGCCGAGCAGGATCGTGTCACCGGGAGCGGTGAGCGCGCGCAGCAGGGCGTCCTCCGCGGCCAGCCCGCTGGCGAAGGAGAACGCGTGCGCCCCGCCCTCGATCGCGGCGAGCTGCGCCTGCAGGGCGTCGCGGGTGGGATTCGCGCTGCGCGAGTACTCGTACCCGCTGCGGAATCCGCCCACCCCGTCCTGCTTGTAGGTCGAGCTCATGTGGAGCGGCGGGATCACCGCGCCGGTCTGCGCATCCGGCTCCTGCCCGGCGTGGATGGCCTTGGTGGAGAAGGAGGGGGTGATGTTCTCGGTCACGAGTGGTCCTTTCGGGAGGCGGCCCAGCGGGCGAGGGCGGTGCGGTCGATGAGGGCGACGGGCCGGCCGGCGTCGTAGACGAGGGCCGCCGGGGCGGTGAGCAGACGGGCGCGCAGGACCTCGGCGGTCTGGCCGATGCCGACCTTCGGGAGGTCGACCAGCGCGTCGCTCAGCGTGCCGACCGCGGTGTCGCCGTCGACCCGGTCGGGGCCGAGCGAGGGGCCGGAGGAGCGCCCGGCGACCGCCTCGCTGTCGAGGAGCAGGGACGTCAGTGCGCTGCGCTCGAATGCCCCGAACACGTTGAATTCGGTGGCCGCGCCGGCGTCCGCGACGAGGAGCACGTCTCCGCTGAGAGCGGCCACGGCCTCGGCGAGCCGGGTGTCGGGACCGACGCAGGGATAGTCGCCCGGGGTGATCCCGAGCCCGGTCACGACATCCGCGACCGAGGCGCCCTGCTGCCCGTGTCCGGCACCCGGCTGCCCGGATCCTGCGGGCTCCGAGTCCTCGACCTCGGCGCCGGGAGCGGCGACGACGTCTCCGCCCCGGCGGGCGGCAGTGGTGAAGCCGTGCTCGGCCATCCACTCGTCGTTGAAGATCTTGTCGATGTAGCCGCGCCCGGAGTCGGGCAGCACGACGACGACGACCGCGTCCTCGTCGAGTTCGCGGGCGGTCTCGAGAGCGGCGACGACCGCCATGCCGGACGAGCCGCCGACGAGCAGACCCTCCTCGACGGCGAGTCGGCGCGTCATCTCGAAGGCAGCGGCGTCGTCGACGGTGACGAAGCCGTCGGGGACGGAGGGGTCGTAGGTGTCGGGGATCATGTCCTCGCCGACGCCCTCGACGTAGTAGCTGTGGAGGTCGGCGGAGTGGTCGGCGTAGATCGATCCGGCGGGGTCGGCGGCGACGACCTTCACCCGCCCCTCGGAGGCCTCGTGGAGGTAGCGGCCGGTGCCGGTGATCGTGCCGCCGGTGCCCGGCCCCATGACGACGTGGGTGACGCGGCCGTCGGTGTCGTTCCAGATCTCCGGCCCGGTGGTCCGGTAGTGCGCCTCGGGCCCGGCCTGGTTGGAGAACTGGTCGGGCTTGAACGCGCCCTCCCGCTCGGCGGTGATGCGGTCGGACACCCCGTAGTAGGACTCGGGGGAGTCGGGGGCGACGTTGGTCTTGGTGACGACGACCTCGGCGCCGTAGGCCGAGAGCACGTCGCGCTTGCCCTTGCCCACCTTGTCCGGGGTGACGAACACGGCGTCGTAGCCGCGGATCGCCGCAACCATCGCCAGGCCCACCCCGGTGTTGCCCGAGGTCGGCTCCACGATGGTGCCACCGGGGGCGAGCTTGCCGGAGCGCTCGGCGTCGGCGACGAGGCTGACGGCGATCCGGTCCTTGATCGAGCCACTGGGGTTCATGTACTCGAGCTTCGCCAGGACGGTCGCCCGGACCCCGGAGGCCACGGAGTTGAGCTTGACGAGGGGGGTGCTGCCGACGAGGTCGAGCACGGTGTCTGCGTACTTCACTGGGATCCTGACGCTGCTGATGGGGTGCGGGTGCGGTCGCGGCGGCGGTCCGCCGGCGGTTCCGGACGCGGTTCCCGACCGGCCCGGGCGGCGGGCGCGGGCAGGGCCTGCGACCGTTTCGATCCTAAGCCAGGCCGTCGAGCGAAGTCACACGTGCGAACTCACCCCTCACCGGCGCCGGTGCGGTGCACACGCGGCGCCGGTGCGGTGCGCGTGCGGGGCCCGGGCAGCCGCTCGGACCCGACGGGTCGGGCGGCTCACTGCCGGTGCTGCCACTGCGGTTCGCGCTTGGTGAGGAAGGCGTCGATCCCCTCCCGGGCATCGGGCATGCCCGCGTTGTCGGCCATGACCGTGCTCATCCGCGCATAGGCCTCCGCGGTGGGGAGGTGGATCTGCTCGTAGAACGCCCGCTTGCCGATCGCCACGGTGGCCGAGGACGCCTGGGCGACCTGGGCGGCGAGCGCGGCGGCGGCCGATTCGAGCTCCGCGGCGTCCGCGACGTCGGAGACGAGGCCGCGGGCGAGCGCCTGCTCAGCGCTGAGCATGTCGCCGGTGAGGAGCATGCGCATGGCCGTCTTGCGGTCGACGGCGCGGCTGAGCGCGACCATCGGGGTCGAGCAGAACAGCCCGATCCGCACGCCCGGGGTGCCGAACCGCGCCTCACGCGAGGCGACGGCGAGATCGCAGGTGGCGACGAGCTGGCACCCGGCGGCGGTCGCGACGCCCTGTACCCGGGCGATCACCGGCTGCGGGATCTCCTGGATGAGGAGCATGAGCTCGGAGCAGGTGTCGAAGATCTCCTGCTGCCCGGCGTGGTCCGCCGCACTCACCTCCTTGAGGTCGTGGCCGGAGGAGAACACGTGGCCGGCGGCGGCGAGCACGATCGCGTGGACGTCGGGGCGCCCGCCGAGCTCGCGGAAGGTGGAGATGAGGGCGCGCATGAGCTCGAGGGAGAGCGCATTGCGGGTCGCCGGATGGTTGAGGGTGACGGTGGCTACGGTGTCCTCGACGGTGAGGAGTACGGTGTCTTCGCTCATGTCCCCAGTGTGCCCGATGGCGTGGACACGGGTCCCGCGCGACCGCGATCCGAACGCGGCGGCCGGTGTGGCGGAGCCGGGAACGGATGTCCCGGACCTGGCACATCCCGGGCCGGTCCGGGCGCCGGACGGCGACTACGATGACGAGTATTCGTCCAGGTCACGCCTGCCGCGCACGGCGGCGGGCCGCCCCCATCCCGGAGTCCCACGATGAGCACACCGCCCCCCACCGCCCGGTAAGCCGCCCCACTGGAACGGCACCCCGTCGTACGACGGCGCCGCTCCGTACGACGACGGCGCGCGGTCCGCGGGCGGTCCGCACCCTGGCGCCCCGCACCACCCCCGCGCCCCGATCCTCCCCGGCCCGCCGGTCGGGCCGAGCACGATGCCGCGGCGCGGGAAGCCGGTCGGCCTCATCATCGGCCTGGCCCTGGGAGCCGGCGTCCTCGTCCTCGCGCTCGTCGCCGGGGTGATCTGGTTCGGCTTCGGCGCCACCATCGGGGACGAGCCCGTGGCTGGCCCGACCGCGGAGTCGTCCTCCGCCTCGGACCCGGCCGCGGCCTCCGCCCCGCCCACGGAGGCGCCCGTGCCGCCGCCGGATCCAGGCGAGGAGGAGGCGCCCGAGCGCCCGGACTACGGTCCCTCGCTCATCGACGTCGCCGCCGCCGACGAGCAGGATGCGCGCGACTGGGCGGACGCCAACTACGGCACCTTCGAGCCGCAGACCGTCTCCGGCTCCGGCCCCGACCACTTCGATGTCCCCGCCGACGTCACCGGCCCGGCCGTCGTGACCTACGAGATCATGAGCGAGGGCACCTTCCAGATGGTCGAGGCCGACGAGTCCGGTCGCCAGGGCTGGCTGCTCGGCGCCGACGGGACGGGCACCTCGGACACCTACATCGGCGGGGTGTCGGTCGATTGGTCGACGATCACCGTCACCGGCGACGCCGACTGGGAGATCCGGTTCGAGCCGATCGGCGACATGATGCTCGTGCCCGAGTCCGGCTTCGGCTCCGGCCACTTCCTCCACGCCGGCCCCGGAGGCGTGTTCGAGCTCGCGGTGAACTCCGACGAGCCCTACTTCGACGCCTGCATCGTCGAGGAGATCACCGGCGATTTCGGCGAAGGCACGGAGCTCGGCCGCACGCAGGACACCGAGGTGCCCTCGCAGCTCGACGAGATGCGCTCGGGTCCGAGCATCATCGGCATCACCTGCCAGGAGAACTGGGAGTTCATCGGCACCTGAACAGTGCGCCCGGACGGGCCGGCTGCGGTGGCCGTGCCGTTCGGCCCGGTGGCATCACGCGGCGAGCAGCACCCCGGTGAGCCCGGTGGCCGCGACGGCGAGGGTGGAGAGCGCGGCGAGTGCGAACGGGCGCGCCCCCACCCGCTTCACGATGGACAGCCGGACCCCGGTGCCGAGTGCGAACATCGCCGCTGCGAGCAGCGCCGTCTGCGCGATCGCCGCCGCATCGACGACGAGCAGCGGGACGATCCCGGTGGAGCGCAGCGCGACCATCGCGAGGAAGCCGAGGACGAACAGGGGCACGAGGGGCGGCAGCGACGGCGCGTCATCCGTGCCGGCGTCCGAGGTGCGCGTCGCCTCCGAGGTGCGCGCGGCGAGGATCACCCGGCGCTGCCGGACGGCGATGATCATCATCACCGGTGCGAGCAGGAGTACCCGGGCGAGCTTGACGAGCACAGCGGCGCTGAGCGCCGCAGCCCCCAGGCTCCCGCCGATCGCCACGACCTGCGCGACCTCGTGGACGGAGGCGCCGGCCCACAGCCCCGTCTGCGCCTCGGTGAGCCCGAGCGCGGCGGCGGCGAGCGGGAGTGCGGGGATCATCAGGGTGCCGAACACCACGACGAGCGCGACTGCGGTGACGACCTCCTCCTCGTCCTCGGTGCGGATCACCCCGTCGACCGCGGCGACGGCGGCGGCCCCGCAGATCGAGAACCCGGAGGCGATGAGCAGCGTCTGCGTCGACGACAGCCGGAGCAGCCGCCCGGCGAGCAGTGTCGCTGCGAACCCGACGGCCACCACCGCGACGACGGTGAGGACGACCCCGGTGCCCAGGCCCAGGATGTCGCCGAGGACGAGCTGCAGGCCGAGCAGCACGATGCCCGCGCGGAGCACGTGCTTGGCGGCGAAGTTCAGGCCGGGCTCGACGCGCGGAGGCAGGGTCGCGAGGTTGCGGACGAGCATGCCGAGGACGATCGCGACGAGCAGGGCGCTCACGGTGGGAAGGAGCGCACCGATGCCGACGGCCGCCGCGGCGCCGAGGGCGGCGAGCCCCGCACCCGGTGCGAGTTCCCGCAGTCGCGCGATGCGAGCGCTGCTGCGCGGGAGCGTCGTCGGGTCGGAGGGCATGCGTTCCAGCCTGCGCCCCGCGCCGGAGCGCCGGTAGACCCCGATCCCGCATCCGGACATATCATAGTGATATGACTGCCCGCTGGCCCGACCTCGCCGTCCTCGAGCTCCTCACCGCCGTGAGCGAACGCGGGGGACTGGGCGCCGGGGCGCGCGCCGTCGGGATGGCCCAGCCGAACGCGAGCCGCGCGATGCGGGCGCTCGAGAAGCAGCTCGGCGTCGACCTGCTCGTCCGCCACCCGTCCGGTTCACGGGTGAGCGAGGAGGGTGCGGTCGTCGTCGACTGGGCCCGGCGCGTGCTCGACGCCGCCCGTGAGTTCAGCTCCGTCGCCGAGGCGCTCGCCGCACAGCACACCGCTCACCTCGACGTGGCTGCGAGCATGACCGTCGCGGAGCACCTCGTGCCCGGATGGCTCGCCGAGCTCCGGCGCGAGATCCCCGATGCCGAGGTGCGCCTGCGGGTGCACAACTCCTCGCACGTGTTCGACCTCGTCGCCGCCGGCGACTGCGACCTCGGGTTCGTCGAGACCCCGCACCTGCACCCGACGCTGCGCACGCGCACCGTGGCGCGCGACCGGCTGGTCGTCGTCGTGGCGCCCGGGCACCCTTGGGCGGCCCGGCGACACGGGCTGGCGCCGGAGGAGCTCGCCGCGACGCCGCTCGTCGTGCGCGAGCCCGGCTCCGGCACCCGGGTCACCCTCGACGAGGCGCTCGCCCCCTACCGGCCGGTGCCGCCGGCGCTCGAATCCGGGAGCAACGCGGCAGTGCTCGCCAGTGTGTCCGCCGGAGCGGATCCGGCGGTGCTCAGCGAGCTCGTCATCGCCGGGCCCCTGCAGCGCGGCGACCTCATCGCGATCCCCGTGACCGGTCTCGACCTCACCCGGGAAATCCGCGCGGTGTGGCGCGGCCCGCAGCCGCCCCCGGCCGCCGCCGCGCTCATAGCGGTGGCCGCCGCGGCCGCGCCGCGCTGAGCCTTTGACCTGCGCGTGCGCGCCGGTGAAATCCGGAGGAGAGGCGGACCCGCACAGCGAGATCGGACTTGAGGGAAGCCACCTTGAGTGGAATAGACTCAACTCTGGTGCTGTTGACCTTTGAGAAGCCAGAATTCGAAAGGAACACCCATGGAATCCCAGTTCACCACGAAGTCACAGGAGGCCCTGTCGGCGGCGGTCAAGGACGCCGTCGAACGGGGCAACTCCCAGGTCGAGCCCGCCCACATCCTGTTCGCCCTGCTGTCCCAGCCGGACAGCATCGCCTCCGCCCTCCTCGAGCACCTCGGCGCCGATGCCCTGGCCGTGCAGAGCGAGGCGAAGACGCTGCTCGCCACGCTCCCGAGCATCTCCGGCACCAACCAGGCGCAGCCGAGCCTGTCCCGTGCCGGCCTCCAGCTCGTCAACAACGCGGAGAAGGAGATGTCCGCGCTCGGCGACCAGTACGTCTCCACCGAGCACCTCCTCATCGCCGCTGCCGCGGACACCGGGGAGGCCGGCAGGCTGCTCGTCCGCAACGGCGTCTCCCGCGACGGACTGCTCGCCGCCCTGCCCGAGGTGCGCGGCGGGCGCAAGGTCACGAGCGAGAACCCGGAGGACACCTTCCAGGCGCTCGAGAAGTACGGCGTCGACCTCACCGCGGCTGCCCGTGAGGGCAAGCTCGACCCGGTGATCGGCCGCGACTCGGAGATCCGCCGGGTGGTCCAGGTGCTGTCGCGCCGGACCAAGAACAACCCGGTGCTCATCGGCGAGCCCGGCGTCGGCAAGACCGCCGTCGTCGAGGGCCTCGCCCAGCGCATCGTCGCCGGCGACGTGCCCGAATCGCTCCGCAACAAGACGCTCATCAGCCTCGACATGGCGGGCATGGTCGCCGGTGCGAAGTACCGCGGCGAGTTCGAGGAGCGCCTCAAGGCCGTGCTCGAGGAGATCAAGGGCTCCGACGGCCAGGTCGTGACGTTCATCGACGAGATCCACACCGTCGTCGGCGCCGGTGCTACCGGCGATTCCGCGATGGATGCGGGCAACATGCTCAAGCCGATGCTCGCCCGCGGTGAGCTGCGGCTCGTCGGCGCGACCACGCTCGACGAGTACCGCGAGAACATCGAGAAGGACCCCGCGCTCGAGCGGCGGTTCCAGCAGGTGTTCGTCGGCGAGCCGAGCGTCGAGGACTCGATCGCGATCCTCCGCGGCCTCAAGGAGCGCTACGAGGCGCACCACAAGGTGACGATCGCGGATTCCGCGCTCGTCGCCGCCGCTGCGCTGTCCAACCGGTACATCGCCGGCCGGCAGCTGCCGGACAAGGCGATCGACCTCGTCGACGAGGCGGCCTCCCGCCTGCGGATGGAGATCGACTCCGCGCCGATCGAGATCGATGAGCTCACCCGCGCCGTCGACCGGCTCAAGATGGAGGAGATGGCGCTCTCGCACGAGAGCGACGCGGCCTCCGTCGAACGGCTCGCGGTGCTCCGCGAGGACCTCGCGAACAAGCAGGAGGAGCTCGCCGGGCTCAATGCCACCTGGGAGACCCAGCGTGCCGGGCTCAACCGGGTGGGCGAGCTCAAGCAGAAGCTCGACGACCTCCGCTCGCAGGCGGAGATCGCCCGCCGCGACACCGACCTGGAGACCGCCTCGCGCCTGCTCTACGGCGAGATCCCGGCTGTCGAGAAGGAGATCGCCGCCGCCGAGGCGGAGGAGAAGGAGTCCGGGACCGGCACCGCCCGCCCGATGGTCGGCGACCAGGTCACCGCCGACGACATCGCCGAGGTGGTCGCCGCCTGGACCGGCATCCCCGCCGGCCGGCTCCTCGAGGGCGAGCGCGACAAGCTGCTCCGCGCCGAGGAGATCATCGGACAGCGACTCATCGGCCAGCAGGCGGCCGTCGCCTCGGTGTCGGATGCGATCCGGCGCTCGCGGGCCGGCGTGTCCGACCCGGACCGGCCGACCGGCAGCTTCCTGTTCCTCGGGCCCACCGGCGTGGGCAAGACCGAGCTCGCGAAGTCGCTCGCGGACTTCCTGTTCGACGACGAGCGCGCGCTCGTGCGCATCGACATGAGCGAGTACGGGGAGAAGCACTCGGTGTCGCGCCTCGTCGGCGCGCCTCCCGGATACGTCGGCTACGAGACCGGCGGCCAGCTCACCGAGGCGATCCGGCGCCGGCCCTATTCGGTGGTGCTGCTCGACGAGGTGGAGAAGGCGCACCCGGACGTGTTCGACATCCTGCTCCAGGTGCTCGATGACGGCCGGCTGACCGATGGGCAGGGGCGGACGGTGGACTTCCGGAACACCATCCTCATCCTCACCTCGAACCTCGGCTCGCAGTTCCTCATCGATCAGTCGCTCGACCAGCAGGCCCGCGAGGCCGCGGTGATGAACGTGGTGCACCAGGCGTTCAAGCCCGAGTTCCTCAACCGGCTCGACGACATCGTGATGTTCGAGCCGCTGTCCATGGAGGATCTCAGCCGGATCGTCGATCTGCAGATCGCGGCGATGCAGGAGCGCCTGGCGGAGCGCCGGCTCACGCTCGAGATCACCCCGGCCGCCTCCGAATGGCTGGCGATCGAGGGCTACGATCCCGCCTACGGCGCCCGGCCGCTGCGCCGCCTCGTGCAGCGCGAGATCGGGGACCGGCTGGCCAAGGAGATCCTCGGCGGCGTCATCCACGACGGCGACACCGTGCGGGTGGACCGTCCGGAGGACACCGCGGCCGATGCCTCCGGTGGGCTGGTCATCGCCCCGGTGTGACCGGTCGCCCCGGTGCCCCGCGCGGCGGCGTCCCCGTCGGGACGCCCGCGTCGCGCCGCCGGAGTGCACGGATCGGACGACCGTGAGATCAAGCGTCCCCGCTGTGACATCACAGCGGGGACGCTTCATGCGTGCGAGAACTCCTGCTCCGGGGCGCAGCGCGTGCAGGTGCGTGCGCCTCGGGCAGGTGCACGCGACGTGCCTCAGGAGCTGGGAAGCAGGTTCTCGGTGAAGTCGCCCTTGTCCGCCCGGTGGACGAGGCAGTGGATGTGGCGGTCGTTCTGGCCCCAGGTCTCCGCGGTCGGGATGACGTAGCTCGCGGCGAAGTCGGAGCTGAGCTTCGCCGGATCGAGTGCTCCGGCAGTGCCGGATTCGCAGAAAGCCTGCGCGTCCGCCGTCAGCGTGCTCGTGCCCGGGTACGTGTCGCCATCGATCTCCTGCTGGGCGTACACCTGCGCGAAGTGCGGCTGATCGCATTCGACGGTCTGCAGGGCGGTGGTGACGTCCGGATTGGCGATGCAGTCGCCCACGGCCAGGTCGGGTTCGCCCGCGGCATCCTGGGTCGGCTCCTGCGTGGGTTCCCCGGTGGGATCCTGCGTGGGCTCGGCGACGGCCGACTCGGAGGGCTCGGGCTCGCCTTTGTTGAGGATTGTGCTCCCGGCCCACAGGCCGCCGCCGACGATGAGCGCGAGCACGAGGAACGCGCCGACGCCCAGGCCGATGAAGAGCCCGGTGCGCTTCTTCTTGGGCGGGGGGCCGCCGGGCCCGCCCGGATATCCCGGTGCGCCCGGGTGGCCCGGTCCGCTCGGCGAACCGGGGTAGCCCGAGGCCGGGGACGCTCCCGGGTAGCCGGATGCCGGAGATGCCCCCGGGTAGCCGCCGGGGCCTCCTGGACCTCCGGTGCTCCCGGGTCCGCCGCTCTGCGGGGCGCCCGGATAGCCGGGCTGCGCGTTGCCGGGGTGTGCAGTGCCGGGGTGCTGGGGCCCGGGTGCGCCGGGACGGCCGGGACCACTTGCACCCGGATGTCCCGGTGCTCCGGAGGGGCCGGGTCCACCGGGACCGCTCGGGCGCTGCGGGCCGCCGGGGTATCCGTCGGCGCCCGGACCGGGCTGCTGCTGACCGCCCGGCTGTCCGGCGAACGGGCCGCCCGGTTGACCGCTGCCCGTGCCGGGAGGAGCCCCATGTCCCTGGCCCGTCTGCGGCCGGGGGGTGACCTGCGGGGGATTCGGGCGCCGATAGGGATCGTTGGGATAGCTCATGGCGTCCACACTAGGTCACGGTTCCCGCCGCCTACCAGCGCCCGAGCGGGAGTATGGCGGAACTGCAACACGGGATGCCCCCCCCTGCGCCTCAGTCGCTGTAGTCGACGGTTGACGGAGAGCGCGACTCACCAGTGCGCCGATTCCGTTCCTGCGATCATTCGTCTCCACTGATGGCGTCCCAGATCTCAGGGGCTACCCATCGTTCCTTTCCGCCACGGCCCCATCTGCCTTCGGATCTCAGCCACCCTTCGGCCTCGGCTGCTCTGATGGCCGTCGACGCGGTCGGTTGGCTGACGTTGAGCTCCCGCCTCACGCTCTCCACGGTGACCAGGGGGTTGCGGAAGATGATTTCGACGAGATGCGTCAATGCAGTCCTTTCGTTCCTGCGCGTGACAGCTTCTCGATACCGCTCCCGTGTGGAGATCAAGTGCTGCAGTCTGCGGGATGACGCGTCGGAGCGCACTTCGATGGCCCGGGCGAAGAACTGCACCCATTCGTCGATCTCACCGCGTTCTCTCACCGCCTGGAGCCGGTCGTAGTACTCGCGTCGGTGGGCTTCGAAGTATCCGGACACGTTGAGAGTGGGATGAGGCAGGATCCCGTCGCTGATGAAGCCGAAGAGTATGAGCAATCGGCCGATGCGGCCATTTCCATCGAGATACGGGTGAATGGTCTCGAACTGGTAGTGGAGAAGCGCGCTCTTGAGGACGGGCGCCATGGCGTGGTCGCCATTGGCGAATCGTTCCCAGTCGGTCAGGGCTTCGGGCAGATACTCATTGTGGGGCGGAATGAAAGCGGCTGTTCGGGGAGTGGCGTCTGCTGCCCCGATCCAGACCGGCGATCGGCGAGCCTCCCCGGGACTCTTCTCTTCCCCGCGAACGCCTGTCATCAGCACTTCATGCAGTCGATTGATGAAGCGTTGCGTCAGTGGCAGATCGGGCAGGAGCTCGACACCGAGCCTCATCGCAGCCAGATAGTTCTGGACTTCCTGGAGGTCCGGATCCACTGCAGACGAATCGGATATCGCTTCAGCAGAGAGAACATCACTGAGCGAAGCCTGGGTTCCCTCGATTCGAGAGCTCGACACGGCTTCCTGTGCCATCGACGGGGCCAGGAAGAGCGAAGGGTCCGGAACGATCAGACTCGCTCCCCCGAGCTTCCCCAGTGCCAGGCTCGCGCGGGAGAGTGCATCATTGGTCTCCTGTCGCAGAGATATCGAACGCGGAATCGGCGCCGGTCTGAAGAACGGGTGGTCCCACGCGAGCAGGGGGTCGGTGATGACGGTGCCGAACACGGAACTTACAAATCTGGCAGGGTCCACTGGATGATCTTATAAGAAACGCGGCCAGAATTTTTAAGTTTGTCGGATGAGGGGTCAGATCAGGGCGATTCGGAGGACGCCTGCGCCTCAGCCGCTGTAGTCGACGACCACCGGTGCGTGGTCGGAGGCACCCTTGCCCTTGCGCTCCTCGCGGTCGACGAACGCATCCTCGGCCCGCTCGGCCAGAGCCGGCGAGGCGAGCTGGAAGTCGATGCGCATCCCCTGCTTCTTGGGGAACCGCAGCTTCTGGTAGTCCCAGAACGTGTAGACGCCCGGTCCCGGGGTGAAGGGTCGGGCGACGTCCGTGAGGCCGGCGTCGAGGAGCGCGGCGAACGCCGTGCGCTCCGGCTCCGAGACGTGGGTGGCGCCGTCGAACTCGGCCATGTCCCAGACGTCGTCGTCCTCCGGTGCGACATTGAAGTCCCCGCACAGCACCAGCCGGGTGCCGGCGTCCGCGGCGAGCGTCCGGGAGACCTCCGCGCGGAGCGCCTCGAGCCAGGCGAGCTTGTAGGTGTAGTGCGGGTGGTCGAGTTCGCGGCCGTTCGGCACGTAGAGCGAGTGGACCCGCACCCCGCCGCAGTCGGCGCTGATCGCGCGGGCCTCGACATCGTCCTGGTCGCCGAAGCCCGGGACGTCGGGGAAGCCGATCTCGACATCCGCGAGCCCCACCCGGCTGGCGATGGCGACGCCGTTCCACTGGTTGAGCCCGTGGAAGGCGACCTCGTAGCCGCGCTCGGAGAAGACCTGGGCGGGGAACTGGTCGTCGCGGCACTTGAGCTCCTGGATCGCCAGCACGTCCGCGTCCGAGCGGTCGAGCCATGCTCCGATCCGCTCCGCCCGGGCCCGGATCGAGTTCACATTCCACGTCGCGATTCGCATGCCCCCACTGTATTCGACGCCTCGGACACGGGGCCGGGGCCTGAGCGCATGGACACCGGAACGGGCCGGACCCGGAGCGCACTGCCTGGGGATCAGGGTCGAGCCCCGGGCGTTCCGGCCCGGAGCGAGGCCGGAGTTTCGCGGGCGCCGCGTCAGCGGCCCGCCGTAGGGTGATCCCATGGACCGTTCGCCCCACTCCCGCACCTCCGACGCCGTCTCCCACCCCGGCCGCGCCGCGCATGCCCCGGAGGGCCCCGTGCCCGTCGCCCTCGTCACCGGGGCCACGAGCGGGATCGGGCTGGAGTTCGCGCGGGCGCTCGCGGCCGACGGCTATCACCTGGTGCTCGTCGCCCGCACTCTCGCCCGGCTGGAGGAGACCGCCGAGGTGCTCGAGGACGAGTACGGCGTCCCGGTGCGAGTGCTCACCGCAGACCTCGCCGCCGAATCGGGGATCCGTACCGTCACCGGCTTCCTCGACCGCGAACGGGTCGACGTCGTGGTCAACAATGCCGGCTACGGGCTCAAGCACTCGGTGCTCCGCACGGGCCCCGCAGACCTCGTCGCGCTCGACCGGGTGCTCAACTCCGCCGTCCAGCAGATCTCCTGGCACGCCGCTCACCGGATGATCGAACGGGGTCGCGGCGGGATCGTCAACGTCGTGTCGATGGCCGCTCTCACCACCATGGGTGCCTACGCCGCAGCGAAGTCCGCCGCCCTCGTATTCACCGAGAACCTCGCCGCGGAGCTCGCCGACACCCCGGTCACGGCGACCGCGGTGCTGCCCGGGTTCGTGCGCACGGAGTTCCACGACCGGATGCGCGTGGACATGTCGACGATGCCGGCCATCGCCTGGGTCGCAGCGCACCAGGTCGCCCGGGAGGGGCTGGCGGATGCGCGCGCCGGGAAGGCGGTGTCCGTGCCGGGCCTGCAGTACAAGCTCGCCTACCTCCTCGCGCAGGCCGTGCCTCGGCCGCTGCTGCGAGGCCTGAGCAATGGATTCCGATTCCGCCGTCTGCGCCGCCCGGCCCGGCCCGGACCGCACTCCTGAACGGGCCGCACCCGCTGCGGGGGCCGTCCGAGTCCGATCGGGCGGCGCGGCGTGCCCGGGCGCAGTGACGAGGTGTGGACATCTGACAGTACTCGCGAGTAGCGGCGGCTCTACTCCACAGTAGGTCTGACCTGCGCCGACGCCCGGAGCGCCCGGGTGATGCCTGTGACCCGCACGAATTCGCGCTTGTCTATGCTTTTTGTGAGAAGACTGAGAGTAATCGAGCAAAGTGAACGCCCGGTTTACAGCCGTCGGAATCCTGTGGTCAAATGGAACCATTCGTCCGGTGGGGATCGGACGAATGAAACGGACGTATGG
The DNA here is from genome assembly GCF_005280295.1 of Brevibacterium sp. CS2. Classification (GTDB taxonomy): domain Bacteria; phylum Actinomycetota; class Actinomycetes; order Actinomycetales; family Brevibacteriaceae; genus Brevibacterium; species Brevibacterium pityocampae. The sequence goes on from NZ_CP040020.1 coordinate 1,181,504, forward strand.
GGATGCGTCCGGGTACTCGAGGGGAGTGCTGCAGAAGTCCCGGGATGTCGCGGTCTCCGCGCCCCGGGACTTCTGTATTCACCACTCCGGCACCGGCGCCCCGTCGCCGTAGACTGGGGCCATGTCTGAGACCTCTGCCGCGGATGCGCGCACCCAGCTCCTCGCCCTCATCGACGAACTCGCCGTGGTCCGCGGCCGCGTCACGCTGTCCTCCGGCAAGGAGGCCGACTACTACCTCGATCTGCGCAGGGTCACACTCGACCACCGGTCCGCCCCGCTCATCGGCGACGTCGTGCTCGACCTGCTCGAGCGCGAGGGCTACCTCGACCGCGTCGACGCGGTCGGCGGCCTGACCATGGGAGCGGACCCGGTCGGCACCGCGGTCATGCACCGCTCCGTGGTGCGCGGCACCCCGCTCGACACCTTCGTCGTCCGCAAGGAGGCCAAGGCCCACGGCATGGGCCGGCGCGTCGAGGGCCCCGATGTCGCCGGGCGCCGAGTCATCGCCGTCGAGGACACCTCGACCACGGGCGGCTCCGTGCTCACCGCCGTCGAGGCGCTGCGCGAAGCCGGGGCCGAGGTCGTCGCGGTCGCCGTCGTGATGGATCGCAACACCGGAGCGAAGCAGCGGGTCGAGGCGGCCGGCCTGCCCTACCTCACCGCCCTCACCACCGCGGACCTCGGCCTCGACTAGATCCGCTCCACGCCCCGGCTAGGCCCCCGATTCCAGCCCCCCAGGCCCCGGCGAAGCTGCGGGGCGCCCCAGGGCCTCCTCGGCACCCCGGCACACCCCGCGCGGCGACTGGGAATTGTCCGGATAACGAACGCCGGGCCGCCCCTCGGTTTGTGGCATGTCCCACCCTCGGGACACACTTGTCTCTGCGCACCCATCGGTCTGACGCGTGCGCACCCCTGGCGGAACAGAAGGACGATCAGTGCTCACACTCACAGGAATCACGCTCAAGTCGGGTCGCAAGACCTGGCTCAAGGACGTGTCATTCACCGCGAAGGCCCGCCGGATCACCGGCGTCGTCGGCCCCCGCGGCTCCGGCAAGACCGAGCTCACCCGCATCATCATGGGCCTCATCGAACCGGACTCCGGGACCATCACCCTCGAGGGCCACGAGCTCGGGTTCGGCGACCGCCAGAACTTCGGCTACCTGCCCAGCGAGCGCGGCGGCTACCCGAACATGAAGGTGCTCGAGCAGATCGTCTTCTTCGCCCGCCTCCACGGGATGACCATGGGCGCGGCCGAGCGCAACGCCGTCACCCTGCTCTCCCGCCTCGATCTGTCCGACCGCGCCTATGCGCCGCTGTCGCATCTCTCCGGCACCGAGGTCGCGCGCGTCGACATCGCCGCGATCCTCGCCGCCGACCCGGACGTCGTCGTCCTCGACGAGCCGTTCGACGGACTCGACGCCGCGAGCTCGGAGAAGGTGTTCGAGCTCCTGCGCGACCACGCCGACTCCGGTGTGCCGATCGTGTTCACCTCCGACAGCTGGGAGCTGACCCAGGCCGCCGCGGACGACATCATCGTGCTCTCGCACGGCACGATCGCCGGTGAGGGCACCCTGACCGAGCTCCGCGCCGACCACCGCAGCTACCGCGCCGATTTCGCCGACGAGGCCTCGGCCACCGCCGCCGAGGCGCACCTCACCGCGAGCCCGGGCGTCGCCACCGCCGCGCGCACAGGCGATTCCGTCGCCTTCGAGGCGAACGACGTCGACGCCGCCGGGGCCGCCGTCACCGGACTGAGCGGTCTGCGCGGCTTCACCACCGTCGAGCCCAGCCTCGCCGAACTGTTCAAGGAGAAGGTGTGATGACGAATCCCAAGGACACCGGCGCCAACGGGCCGAAGCGCGACCTGTCCTCCGACCTCGGGAACCTCGAGGACGACGAATTCCTGGTCGAGGACGAGACCACGACGACCGAGGACGAGACCACGACGACCGAGGACGACGCCGTCGACCCGCAGGATCCCGCCACCGACGATCCCGATGACGATGAACTCGCCGACGACGATCTCGACGCGGATGCGGCCGACGAGGAGATCGAGGTCGCGACGATCGATGATGACGACGAGGTGCCCTACGAGCTGCGGGAGGACCGGCAGGACCCGGCGACCGAGCCGCGCACCGGCCTCGTCTCCGAGTTCCGTGACCTCACCGGTCGCCAGGCGGCCTGGCTCGTCTCCAACCGGGAGACGACCACCGCCTCCCGCAGCCCCCTGTTCTACGTCACCGCCCTCGCCATCGGGCTCGCCGTGCTCGCCGCCCTCGTCATCGGGCTCGGCAACGCGGACTCGACGAGCGACGGCTCCGACACCGCGGTCGCGGTCGTCGGGATCGGTGAGCAGGCCCCGCTGTTCGAGCAGCAGCTCGGCATGACGGTCCTCGACGCGGAGAGCGTCGAGGTCGCCCAGGAGATGGTGCGCAACGGCGAGGCCGACGCCGCGCTCATCCCCGATGTGACGGGCCAGGGCAACGACACGATCGTCGCGCTCAACAGCGAGCCGACCGCCGTGCTCGACAAGTTCGCCCCGCAGATGCCGGTGACCTACCTCGAGCCCCCGGCGGTCAACACCGAGGCCGCGAAGGCGCTCGGCTGGGGCCTGGCGTTCCTCCTCATCGCCTCGGTGATGACCCTCGGCGCGCTGCTCTACTCGAACATGCGGGTCGAGAAGCGCAATCGCATCGCGGAGATCATCGCCGCCACCATCCCGGCGAAGTCCGCGGCCTGGGGCCGGGTGTACGGCCTCACGCTGCTGTCGCTGGGGTACCTCGCGATCGCCGTCGGCGTGCTCCTGCTCGGACTCTCGATCGCCTCGCGCACCTCGCTCGCGGTGTCGATGATGCCGGGACTCGGCTGGTTCGCCGGCCTGTTCCTGCTCGCTCACCTCCTGTTCCTGTCGCTGTACCTGTGGGCCGCGACCGCCGCCAAGCGCCGCGGCCGCCAGGTGGGCGCAGGACTCACCGTGATCCTCGTGCTCGGCGGGGCGCTTGCGCCGCTGTTCTTCCTCAACAACTTCGAGGCGCTCAAGTGGATGTCGTGGATCCCGTTCACCGCTCCGGTGGCGACCCCGCTGCGCTACTTCGCCTCCCAGGCCGAGTGGTGGGAGGGTCTGATCGCGCTCGGCTCGGTGCTCGTCGCCGCACTCATCGCGTTCGCCCTCGCCTCCGCCGCCTACCGCCGCAACCTCCTGCGCGGCTCCGGTCGCACCGGTAAGACCGCGAAGGTCAAGGGGGATCGGAGCAAGGGCGCCGAGACCGAGGACGGCGACGACGACGCCGCGGAGACGAGCACGAAGGACGCGAAGTCGTCGAAGGGCGCGAAAGCTGCCACGGGCGCGAAGTCCGCGAAGTCCGGGAAGTCCGGGAAGTCGACGACCGCTGGCAGGTCCGAGGACGTCGATGGCGCGGACCTCGATGACGCGGACGTCGAGGATTCCGACCCGGACGAGGATGCCGCGGAGGAGTCCACGGCCACGACCGCGAAGTCGACCGGGAAGTCGACCGGGAAGCCCGCTCCGGCGACGAAGGCCGCGAAGACCGCGACCGGGAAGTCCGCGGCGAAGCCGGGTACCGCCGGGAAGTCCGGGAAAGCCGGCTCCTCGGCCGCCTCGAAGCGGAAGAAGCCGGGCGCTCGGTGACCGAGCAGCACCAGGACGACGGGCAGGCGGGCTCAGCAGAGCGCCTGCCCGTCGGCGTCGGACCGTGGGAGGGCCCGCTGCCGGCAGGCGACCACTGGGACCCGGAGCTGCTCGCCGCCGGTGACCGCCGCAACGTCGTCGACCGATACCGCTACTGGACGCTCGAGGCGATCGTCGCCGACCTCGACCGGTCCCGCCACTCGTTCCACGTCGCCGTGGAGAACTGGCAGCACGACCTCAACATCGGGTCCGTGGTGCGCACCGCCAATGCCTTCAACGCCGCCGCCGTCCACATCGTCGGCCGGAAGCGGTGGAACCGCCGCGGGGCCATGGTCACCGACCGCTATCAGCACATCCACCACCACCCCGACGCCGCGGCGCTCGCCGCCTGGTGCGCCGAGCGCGGACTGAGCCTCATCGGCGTGGACAACTTCCCCGACTCGGTGCCGCTGGAGACCTTTGAGCTGCCCGAGGCGTGCATGCTCCTCTTCGGCCAGGAGGGCCCCGGCCTCACCGACGCCGCGCACGCCGCGTGCGATGCCGTGCTCTCGATCGAGCAGTACGGGTCCACGCGGTCGATGAATGCCGCCGCGGCCGCCGCGATCGCGATGCACGCCTGGATCCGCCGGCACGCCTTTGGCCAGCTCGCCGCCGGGGCCCCGGGCCGGGACCCGGCGCCCGAGCGCCGGTGAGCCCGCACCTCGGGCACGGGGACGGCAGGACCGGGGAGTCCGCTGCCCACGGGCCGGCCCGGCAGTGGCGCGGGAGGCCGCCTGCCGCATAGGTTTGAGCCAGCACTCATCGTCGAAAGGCTCGGCCATGTCCCCGGCACCCACCGCGTCCCTGCCGCCTCGCGCTCGGCGTTCACGTCTCGCCGGGGTCGCACTCCTCCTGCTCACCCTGTTCGTCCTCACCGGCTGTGTGAAGCTCAACTCCGACCTCGACGTGAGCACGGACCTCACACTGTCCGGGACGATGTCGGTGATGATGAAGAAGTCCGCGGTCGAAGATCTCGGGCAGACCACGGACGAGGCCCTGGAAGAGATGACCGGGGACGTGCCGGACATGTCCGACCGCGGCGTGACCACGGGGGAGGTGCACGACGAGCTCTACGTCGGTATCCGGTTCACCCTCGATGACGTCGACCCCACCGAGTTCACCGAGGACGAGCTCGGATTCATCTCGCAGCTCTCGCTGAGCGAGCAGGACGGCACGATCTCCCTGTCGATGCCCAACCCGGTGGCGATGCCGTCGATGGACATGCCCGCCCCGCCGACGGGCGGCTACCCCGGCGCCGCACCCGGCATCGACACCGGTCTCGGCGTCGACAGCATCCGCTCGATGCTCGACGAGTCGGTCATCGCGTTCACCTTCCCGGGCAAGGTCATCGATGCGCCCGGTGCGGAGGTCAACGGCTCGACCGCGTCCTGGGACCTGCAGACCTTCGAGGGCGAAGAGCTCACCGCTGAGGCGCAGGCCTCAGGGTTCCCGTGGTGGGTCCTCATCGTCATCGGCATCATCGTGATCCTCGGGATCGTGGCACTCATCATCGTGCTCATCGTCATGTCGCGGAAGAAGAAGCGGCAGCAGCAGGGCGCCGGATTCGGTGCCCCGGGTGCGCAGTACGGTGCCCCCGGCGGTCAGGGGTACCCGGGCGGACCTGCAGCGGCAGCCGGTCCCTACGGCTCGGGTCCGCAGCCGGGTCAGTACGGCTCGGGACCTCAGCAGGGGCAATACGGCTCGGGACCTCAGCCGGGGCAATACGGCTCGGGACCTCAGCCGGGTCAGTACTGCTCGGGACCCGCGCCCGGCCACCACGGCCCCGGACCCCAGCCCGGTCAGCAGCAGCCCGGCCCGTACGGCTCGGGGCCCGCACTGGGGTACGGCTCCGGACCGGCACCTGCGGGCTGCGGCGGACCCGCGGGCTCCCCGCCGGTGCAGCCGGGCAGCGGCCACCCCGGAGGACATCCCCAGGGCGGGCCGCAGATGCCCGGTCAGCACGCGCCCGGGCAGTACCCTCCTGGGCAGCAGGGAGGATTCCCCGGTCAGAACCACCCGGGTCAGGGTCATCCGGGACAGAACCCGCAGGACCGCTTCCGGCCACCGCGGCGCTGAGTTCGACGCCGACCCGGCCGCAGCGGTGAGCCGGGCGGTCGGCTGCGGCGCCCAGCGCGGTCGACCGGCAGGACCGGCTGACACGACAGAGCCCCTCGGGTGACCGAGGGGCTCTGTGCTGTCGGAGACCGGGACTCAGCTCACATCTGCGGCTTCCGGCTCGATGAGTCCGCCGAGCCCGGCGAGCTCCGCGACGAGCGAGTCCTCGTCGTCGAAGGTGCGCGGGATGACGGTGAGGCGCTTGGCGTAGTGGCCGATGGGGTACTCCATCGTCATGCCGATGCCGCCGTGCATCTGGATCGACTCCTGGCTGATCTGCTCGGCGGCGTCGTCGACGATGATCTTCGCGGCGATGACGTCGGCGTGACGCGACTTCGAGGTGCCGTCCACGTCCTGCGTGATCGCGAGCTTCGAGTACAGCGCCATGCTCTTCGCGCCCTCGAGAGTCGCGTACATGTCCGCCGCCCGGTGCTGGAGCACCTGGTTGCGGCCGATCGGCGCCCCGAACTGCTCGCGGGTGTGGAGGTACTCCGCGGTCATCTTCAGCGAGGCCGACATCGCACCGACGGCCTCCGCGGCGAGCGCGGCGTTGGCGGTGTCGATGACGCGGGCGATCGCATCGCTCGCATCGCCGGTTCCCAGACGGGTGGCCGGTGCGTTCTCGAACAGCACCGAGGCGGTCTTGAGGCCGTCGGCCTGCGTGCGCACGTCGACGGTCACGCCCTCGGCCTGCGCGTCGACGAGGAACAGGCCCACGCCGCCGTCGACGGCCGCGGACACGACGAACTGCGTGGCGGCGTCGCCGCCGAGCACACCGGACTTCTCACCGGTGAGCGTCGCGCCGTCACCGGACACCGCGGCGGTGGTCGCCGGGCTGGTGAGGTCGTAGCGGCTGTTGGGCTCCTGGCCGGCGAAGGCGAGGAAGGTCGTGCCCTCGGCGACGCCGGGCAGCACCTGTGACTTCTGCTCGTCGGTGCCGACGGCGTCCACCAGGCCGCCGCCGAGCACCACGGTGGGGAGGTAGGGCTCGAGCACGAGGGCACGGCCGAACTCCTCCATCACCACGGCGACCTCGGCGAAGCCCATGCCGGCACCGCCGTGCTCCTCGGCGAACGGGAGTCCCAGCAGGCCGATCTCGGCGTACTGGTTCCACATCTCCTCGCTCCAACCCCGGTCGGTGGCGAGGAGGGCTTCGCGGGTGCCCGCGTCGTACTTGGTCTTGAGCAGGCGGGCGACGGTCGAGCCGAGCTCCTGCTGAACATCGGTGAGTTCGAGATCCATGGGGCGATTCTCCTTCGAATATCGTCGCGGCTCAGAGGCCGAGCAGAGCCTTGGAAATGATGGACCGCTGGACTTCGGACGAACCGCCGTAGATCGTCACCTTGCGGTAGTTGAAGTACGCCTTGAGGGCGTCGGAGGCACCGGGCGGCAGGGTGGTGAAGCCGTCGGCGACCTCGCGGGAGTCGACGAAGTCGAGGGCCTGCGGGCCGAGCACGTCGACGAGCAGCTCGGTGATGTCCTGCTGCAGCTTGGAGCCGCGCAGCTTGAGCACCGAGGACCGCGGGTCCGGCTTGTCGGAGCCGGCCGCCTGGGTCGACAGGATGCGCAGCTGGGTGAACTCGAGCGCGGTGAGCTCGGCCTCGACCTTGGTCAGGCGCGCCGAGAACAGCGGGTCTTGCAGGAGCGTGCCGCGCGGGGTGCGGGTGGTTGCGGCGTAGGCCTTGACGCGGGCGAGTGCAACCTTCGAGGCGCCGATCCGGGCGATCCCGGTGCGCTCGTTGCCGAGCAGGAACTTCGCGTAGGTCCAGCCCTTGTTCTCCTCGCCGACCAGGTTCTCGACCGGGACCTCGACGTTCTCGAAGAACACCTCGTTGACCTCGTGGCCGCCGTCGATGAGCTGGATCGGGCGCACGGTGACACCCGGGGTCCTCATGTCGATGAGCAGGAAGGAGATGCCGGCCTGCTTCTTCACGTTCGGATCCGTGCGCACGAGCATGAAGATCCAGTCGCCGTACTGGCCGAGCGTCGTCCAGGTCTTCTGCCCGTTGACGATGTACTTGTCGCCCTGCTTGACCGCGGTGGTCTTGAGGGAGGCGAGGTCGGAGCCGGCGTCGGGCTCGGAGAAGCCCTGGCTCCACCAGATGTCGAGGTTGGCGGTCTTGGGGAGGAACCGTTCCTTGATCTCCTGGCTGCCGAAGGTCGCGATCACCGGGCCGACCATCGAGGCGTTGAACGCCAGCGGCGCGGGCACGGAGGCGAGCTGCATCTCCTCGAGCCAGATGTGGCGCTGCACCGGAGTCCAGTCCTGGCCGCCCCACTCGACGGGCCAGTTGGGCACCGCGTAGCCGTGTTTGTTGAGGATCTGCATCGAGGTGACCATGTCCTCTTTGCTCAGTTCCTCGCCGATCGCGTTGCGGCGACGGATGTCCTCGGGGATCTCGGTGCGATAGAACTCGCGCATGTGCTGTGCGAACTCGAGTTCTTCCTTGCTCAGCAGATTATCCATGGATCTTCCTCGATCGTTCGTTCAGGGATGGGGTCTGCATCCCAGTGTAGTAGCCGGAGTGGCAACAGTCACAATTGACCGTTACCGCTGAGTAAGGTCGGATGCCCGCCGCCGAGGCGCCCTCGGGCGACGAGCTGCCGGCACCGCGCGATCGGCACGTCGAGCTGTCACGGATGCTCGAGAATCCGCCCGGGTCTCGAGCACAGGCGGCAGGTCGATGGCGTTGCGTGATCGATCGGCCCGCGCGATCAGCTCTCCTGTGCGCGCACCTCGGCGGGTCGGCCGACCGGCAGGAAGAGGATCAGGCCGACGGTGAGGACGAGCGCGATCCCGATCGCGCCGGCGCGCTGGAAGCCGACCAGCATGATGAAGGTCGAGAACATGAAGGGGCCGAGGAAGCTCACGGCCCGCCCGGTCGTGGCATAGAGTCCGAAGTTCTCACCGGCCCGCTCCGGCGGCGTGATCCGGGAGAGGAAGGAGCGCGAGGCGGCCTGCACCGGGCCGACGAACAGGCACAGCCACATCGCCGCGACCCAGAACACCGTCTTCGAATCGCTGACGATGATCGGCAGGGAACCGGCGATGAGGCAGACGAGCCCGACGATGATCACCGCGCGCGGTCCGAACCGGTCGTCGAACCAGCCGGCGCTCACCGCCCCGATCCCGGCGACGAGGTTCGCCGCCACCCCGAGGTAGATGACCTCCGCACCGCTGAAGCCGTAGGAGCCGAGTGCGATCACCCCGGCGAAGGCGAAGATCGTCGTCAGGCCGTCGCGGAACACCGCCGAGGCGAGGAAGAACTTGAGCGTCTCCCGGTCGCTGCGGAACAGGTCGAGGATCCGTTCGACGACGTGGAGGAGGTCCCGGCCCCACTGCCGCACCATGCCGCGCACACCCCCACCGGGCCCGGCCGCCGCGCCCGGCACATCGCGCGGGCCGAACACGAGCAGCGGGACGGCGAACACCGCGAACCACACGCCCGAGGCCGCCGCCACGATCCGATACCGCATCCCGTCCTCGTCGGTGGCGCCGAACAGGCCCACCTCCGGCTGGATCACGGTGAACAGGAGGATGACGAGGAGCGCGAGCCCGCCGAAGTAGCCCAGCCCCCAGCCGAAACCGGAGATCCGCCCGGCGGTGCTCGGCGTGGAGATCCGGGAGAGCATCGCGTTGTAGAACACCTCGGCGAGCTCGTAGAAGATCCCGGCGAGCCCGAGGAGCAGCAGGCCCGGCCACAGGTAGCCGGGGGAGTCCCGGATGAAGAACATGCCGAGCACGCAGGCGACGACGAGGAAGGTGTTGACGCCGAGCCACAGCCGGTGCCGACCGCTCGAATCCGCGCGGGTGCCGACGGCCGGGGCGAGGAGGGCGACGACGACCCCGGCGATCCCGGTCACCCAGCCGAGCGCCGCGGAGCCGGCGACCTCGTCCGCCGCGACGCCGGAGGTCAGGTAGGGGGCGAAGACGAAGGTGACGACGACGGCGCTGTACGCCGAACCGCCCCAGTCCCACAGCGCCCACGACAGCACGGTGCGCTTGGGTGCGGTCCCCGAGGGACGGGGCACCTCGGATGCGGGACGCTCCGTCTCGGGGGTGCTCATACCGGGCACTCTAGCCGTGCACCTCGTCACACGGGGCGTCCAGGGGATGAAACCTGGGAATCTCCCGAGTACCCTCGTCACGGTACGACACCCGGGACTCACGGAACCCAGGCCATACGGAACCCAGACCTCACGACGATTCAGCGAATACGGAACGGACACCCGGATGAACGCATCAGACAGCACCGGCGCGGCCGGCGCGCGCGCCGACACCCGCGACGACGGCGTCGACCCGATCGACCCCGATCTCGAACCGCGGCACCAGATCGCCGAGGACGACACCGACGCGCAGATCACCGAGAAGCTCAAGCGGCAGGGAGTGCGCCTGGGCCGCGGCAACGTCGCACCGGCGGTGTTCTGGCCGTCGCTGCTCGTCATCCTCGCCGTCGCGGTGATCGCGATCCTCGCCCCCGGCCCCACCGACACCGCGCTGCAGGCGGTGCAGGGCTGGATCGTGACGAACCTCGGCTGGTACTACATGCTCATCATCGCCGGGTTCATCGTGTTCGTCGTCGGCATCGCGCTCTCGAAGTTCGGGCGCATCCGGCTCGGCGACGACGACGAGCGCCCCGAGTTCGGGCTCCTGTCGTGGTTCGCGATGCTGTTCTCCGCCGGCATGGGCATCGGCCTCGTGTTCTACGGCGTCGGTGAGCCGCTGACCTACGCCACGTCGAGCCCGAAGCCGGGCTGGAGCGGCGACGAGACCGAGCTCGCGCAGCTCGCGATGGCGCAGACCTTCGTCCACTGGGGTCTCCACCCCTGGGCCATCTACGCCGTCATCGGCCTCGCGCTCGCCTACGCCGTGCACCGTCGCGGCCGTCCGATCTCGATCCGCTGGGCCCTCGAACCGGTGTTCGGCGAGCGCGTCAAGGGCTGGGTCGGCGACGTCATCGACATCCTCGCGATCTTCGGCACCGTGTTCGGCGTCGCGACCTCACTCGGCCTCGGCGTCCAGCAGATCGCCTCGGGCATGTCGAGCCTCGGCGTCGTGGACACGGTCGACAACACGATCCTCGTCATCCTCATCGTCGTCATCACCTTCCTCGCCACCCTGTCCGTCGTGTCGGGTCTCGGCAAGGGCATCAAGTGGCTGTCGAACATCAACCTCTCCCTCGCCGGCATCCTGCTCATCTCGGTGCTGCTCCTCGGCCCGACGCTCTTCCTGTTCCAGAACTTCATCGAGTCGCTCGGCACCTACCTCGCCAACGTCCTCGACATGTCCTTCGACGTCGGCGCCTACACCGGCGAGGAGGGGGCCGCGTGGAACTCCTCGTGGACGATCTTCTACTGGGGCTGGTGGATCTCCTGGGCGCCGTTCGTCGGCGTCTTCATCGCCCGGATCTCCCGTGGGCGCACCATCCGCGAGTTCATCGCCGGCGTCCTCCTCGTGCCCACGATCGTCGGCTTCTTCTGGTTCTCCGTGATGGGCGGCGCCGGCATCTACCGGCAGATCTTCGGTGCCGGAGACCTCGTCGACCCGGAGGCGGGCGTCGTCGCCGAGGCCGCCCTGTTCGACGTGCTCACCGGCCTGCCGCTGGGCACCATTCTGTCGGTCGCCGCGATCGTCCTCGTCGCGATCTTCTTCATCACGTCTTCGGACTCCGGCTCGCTCGTCGTCGACATGCTCGCCTCCGGCGGCCACCCCAACCCGCCCACGTGGTCGCGCGTGATGTTCGCCCTCCTCGAGGGTGCGCTGGCGATCGGCCTGCTGCTCGCCGGCGGTCTCCAGGCGCTCCAGGCGGCCTCGCTCGCCACCGCGCTGCCGTTCAGCGTGGTCATGCTCCTCATGGCCGTGTCCACCCTGCGGAGCCTGCAGGTGGACCAGGCGCTGCGGGAGAAGCGGGAGCGGGAGGAGCGCTACGCGATGCTCAGCGGCAAGCTCGCCGACGACTTCGACCACGCGTTCGGCCGGCAGGTCGACACGCGCGTCGACGACCGGATCGACTACCGGCTCTCCCGCACCACCGGCCCGTTCACCCGCGGCCGAGCCGAGGCGCCGGGTGCCGGGGAGGCCGCTCGCGCAGACGGCGGGGCGCCGCAGGGCGAGTGACCCGGGCCCGAGGCGCCCGCCCGGACCGGCACCGGGCGGGCGCCTCGGCGCCGTCCGCACCACCCCGTCCGTGGTCTGCGCCATCCCGCCCGTGCTCTGCGCACCCCCGTTGCCGCGGTGCCGCGCCGCGCGGAATCGGCGGGCACCTGGGGGCGGGCTCCTGGGAGCCCCGTGAGGGGCGCGCTGATGACTGGCACCGGCCGGGCGGACGTGAAAACATCGGAGGCAGGACCCGCACGCCGCCGATTCCGAGCGCGGCCCGGTGGAACAAGGAGACGACATGCCCATTGCAACTGCTGAGGTCTACAGCGAGCTTCTCGACCGCGCCAAGTCCCGCGGCTTCGCCTATCCGGCCGTCAACTGCACCTCCTCCCAGACGATCAACGCCGCGATCCGCGGCTTCGCCGAGGCGGAGTCCGACGGCATCATCCAGATCTCGACCGGCGGCGCGGAGTACATGTCCGGCCCGACGATCAAGGACCGCGTGCGCGGCGCCGTGGCGTTCGCCGCGTTCGCCCAGGAGGTCGCCAAGAGCTACGACGTCAACATCGTGCTCCACACCGACCACGCGCCCAAGGACGCCGTCGAGGCGTGGGTCAAGCCGCTCCTCGAGCTCTCCGCCGAGCGCGCCCGCAACGGCGAGCAGCCGCTGTTCGGCTCCCACATGTGGGACGGCTCCGCGGTGCCGCTCGACGAGAACCTTCAGATCGCCGAGGAGCTCCTCGCGCTGTCGGCGAAGGCGAACACCCTGCTCGAGGTGGAGATCGGTGTGGTCGGCGGCGAGGAGGACGGCGTCGAGAACGCCATCAACGACAAGCTCTACACCACGGTCGAGGACGGCCTGGCCACCGCGCGGGCGCTCGGCACCGGTGAGAAGGGCCGCTACCTGACCGCGCTGACCTTCGGCAACGTCCACGGTGTGTACAAGCCGGGCAACGTCAAGCTCCGTCCCGAGCTCCTCAAGGAGATCCAGGACGCCGTCGGCGCGGAGGTCGGCAAGGAGAAGCCGTTCGACCTCGTGTTCCACGGCGGCTCCGGTTCGACGGCGGAGGAGATCGCCGCCGCGGTGAGCCACGGCGTGGTGAAGATGAACATCGACACCGACACCCAGTACGCCTTCACCCGGCCCGTCGCCGACCACATGTTCCGCGACTACGACGGCGTGCTCAAGATCGACGGCGAGGTCGGCAACAAGAAGCAGTACGACCCGCGCGCCTGGGGCAAGGCCGCCGAGGCCGGCATGGCCGCGCGCATCGTCGAGGCCTGCGAGAATCTCGGGTCCGCCGGCAACGCGCTCAAGTGACCGACGGTGCGGAGGTCGTCCTCCGCACCGCTCAGGCCGGCCCCGGGGAGGCGTCCGGTCCGGGGATGCGACTGTTCCTGCAGACGGCAGCCGAATATCGGCCCTTCGGGGCTGTTTGCGACTGAATTCCATCGTCTGCTCCAGAATCAGTCGCATCGAGGTGCGGGAGGGCCGCAGCCCGCGCAACCGGGGAGGCCGCGTGCCCGGCCCGCATGCCCCGCGAAAGTGACGATTCGGTTGCATTCGGGCGTCCGGCGGGCGAACAGGGGCCGGGAGTTCCGGAAGGGACTACGATGATGCGTGTCTCTCAGCCGATGCCCACGGAACAGGGATGGCGTGCTCAGATCTGAGCGCAGCAGCCGCCCACCGCCTCGCGCGATGTCGGCCGAGCCCCAGCGGATCTCCACCCTGAGATCCCGACCGAGATAAGGATGTATCGATGACTCGCACTCGTGCGCTGCTCAAAGCCGGTGCAGCACTGAGCGCCACCGCGCTCCTGCTGTCCGCCTGCTCCACCTCCACCACCGACACCTCGGGAGAGGGCGGTGAAGGCGGCGGTGACGCCCTGACGATCGGCACCACCGACAAGGTCACCGTGCTCGACCCGGCCGGCTCCTACGACAACGGCTCGTTCTTCGTCATGCAGCAGGTGTTCCCGTTCCTGCTCGCCTATACCCCCGGCACCGCCGAGACCGAGCCCGACATCGCGGAGTCCGCCGAATTCACCGAGCCGACCAAGTACGAGGTGAAGCTCAAGGAGGGCCTGAAGTTCTCCAATGGCAACGACCTCACCTCGTCCGACGTCAAGTTCAGCTTCGACCGTCAGAAGTCGATCCAGGACCCCAACGGACCGTCCTCGCTGCTCGGCGGCCTCGAGTCGATCGACACCCCGGACGAGCAGACGGTCGTCTTCAACCTCACCCGTGAGAACGACCAGACGTTCCCGCTCGTGCTCGCCGGCCCGGCCGGCCCGATCGTCGACGAGGACGTGTTCTCCGCCGAGGAGATCACCGCCGACGACGACATCGTCTCCGGTGAGGCGTTCGGCGGCCCGTACGCCATCGACTCCTACCAGTTCAACGAGCTCGTCTCCTACAAGGCCAACCCGGAGTACCAGGGTGCGCTCGGGGAGCCGAAGTCCGACGCGGTGCAGATGCGCTACTACACCGACGCGAACAACATGAAGCTCGACGTGCAGAGCGGCACCATCGACGTGGCCTGGCGCTCGCTGTCGGCGACCGACATCGAGGACCTCGGCGGCGACGACAACCTCACCGTCCACGAGGGCCCCGGCGGCGAGATCCGCTACATCGTCTTCAACCTCGACTCGATGCCCTTCGGCACCGAGACCGACGAGGCCGACGAGGACAAGGCCAAGGCCGTGCGCCAGGCGATGGCCCACTCGATCGACCGCGAGGCGATCGCCGAGCAGGTCTACAAGGGCACTTACACCCCGCTGTTCGGCCACGTGCCGGACGGCCTGCCCGGTGCGGCCGAGGAGCTCAAGAGCGCCTACGGCGACGGCAGCGGCGGCGCGGACGTCGAGAAGGCCAAGCAGGCCCTCGAGGACGCCGGCGTGGAGACCCCCGTCGAGATCAAGCTCCAGTACAGCCCGGACCACTACGGTCCGTCCTCGGGCGACGAGTACGCCCAGATCAAGGACCAGCTGGAGAGCACCGAGCTGTTCACCGTCGACCTCCAGTCGACGGAGTGGGTGCAGTACGCCGAAGAGCGCATCGACGCCTACCCGCAGTACCAGCTCGGCTGGTTCCCGGACTACTCCGACGCGGACAACTACCTCGTCCCGTTCTTCTACAACACCGAGGACTCCCCGAGCTTCCTCGGCAACGACTACACCAACGACGAGCTCAACCAGAAGCTCGACGAGCAGGTGTCGATGGAGGACGAGGGCGAGCGCACCACTGCGATCGAGGACATCCAGAAGACGCTGTCCGAGGACCTGCCCACCCTGCCGCTGCTGCAGGGCGAGCAGATCGCCGTGGCGAACTCCGAGGTCACCGGCATCGAGGACACCCTCGATCCGTCCTTCCAGTTCCGTCTGGCACTCCTCGGCAAGTGATGCCGAACGGTCGGGCGGTCCTCGCCCGGCCGGCCGGGTGACGTCACCCGATCACCCGGCGGGCACCTCGGCCGAGGCGCCCGCCGGCACCACCACCGCAGCGGGGCGGGTAGGATCTTCCTGCCCGTCCCGCTGCGGCGTCCGGGTCTCCCTGGGCCCGGCCCGTGCGAGCCGCCCGCGTGATCCGCGGACAGCGCCGCCGCACCACACCCCTGCTCCCCAGCCCGATTGCGAATCCATGACAGCCAGCGTGCAAGCCCCGGAACTCGCCGAGGGTCCGGTCAAGTCCCCGAAGACCCGTCAGGGCTCGGGACTCGGCCGGTACATCCTCGTCCGCTTCCTCCTCATCATCCCGACCGTGTGGATCCTCACCACCCTGGTGTTCTTCCTCATGCGGATCACCGGCGACCCGATCACCGCCGCACTCGGCGGCCGGCTGACGCAGGCGCAGCTCGCCGAGCGCGTCGCCGCCGCCGGCTACGACCGCCCGCTCATCGTCCAGTACTTCGAGTACATGGGCGGTCTGCTGCGCGGCGACTTCGGGACCACCCTGTCGGACAACCGGCCCGTCACCGAGGTCCTCCTGACCTACGGCGCGGCCACGCTCGAGCTCGTCTTCTTCGCCCTCATCGTCGCGTTCCTCGTCGGCGTCCCGCTCGGCATGGTCGCCGCGAAGTTCCGCGACCGCTGGCCCGACGCGGTGCTGCGCGTGCTCGCGATCCTCGGCTACGCCACCCCGGTGTTCTTCGCCGGCCTGCTCCTCAAGCTCGTGTTCGGCGTGATGTGGCCGGTGCTACCGGTCGCGGGACGCGCGACCGGGAACACCGAGCTCCTCATGTCCGGCGTCGTCGGCCCCACCGGCCTCTACCTGCTCGACGCCCTGCGGATCGGCGACATGGACGCCGCCGGGGACGTGCTGCGCCACGCGGTGCTCCCGGCCGTCGCGCTCGGCCTGCTCACC
Source organism: Brevibacterium sp. CS2 (assembly GCF_005280295.1). Taxonomy (GTDB): domain Bacteria; phylum Actinomycetota; class Actinomycetes; order Actinomycetales; family Brevibacteriaceae; genus Brevibacterium; species Brevibacterium pityocampae. The sequence goes on from NZ_CP040020.1 coordinate 1,197,769, forward strand.
GGCGGCACGTTCCTGCGGCTCGTGCGCACGAACCTCATCGGCACGCTCGGCAACCAGTACATCGAGTCCGGCCGCTCGCGCGGGGTGTCCGAGTTCCGGCTCGTCACCAAGCACGCCTACCGGCCCGCACTCATCCCGATCATCACCGTCATGGGCATGCAGATCGCCCTCATGCTCGCCGGCGCGGTCCTCACGGAGACGACCTTCGAGTGGAAGGGGCTGGGCTTCCAGCTCGCCCAGTACCTGGCCGCGCGCGACTTCGTCGCTGTCCAGGGCATCGTCGTCCTGCTGGCCGTGCTCGTCGCGCTGACGAACTTCGTCGTCGACATCATCGCCGCTCTCATCGATCCGCGAGTGAGGTACTGATGAGCACCGAGACCACCCCCACCCCCGGCGCTCCCGGAGCGCCCGCCCCCGAGGCGTCCGCGACCCCCGGCGCCCCGTCGAGCTCCCGTTCGCGCTGGTCGCGCCTGCCGGTCGTCAGCCACCTGCGCCAGTCCGTCGGCCTGCAGCGGGGGATGCTCATCAGCGGCCTGGTGATCTGCGCGCTCGTGCTCATCGCCGCGATCTTCGCCCCGCTCATCGCGCCCTACGACTACGCCCAGCTGCGCACCCCGGAGGGGGCGTTCGGCGCCCAGCAGCCGCCCAGCGCGGCCCACATCTGGGGCACCACCGTCGGCGGCTTCGACGTGTTCTCCCGGGTCATCTGGGGTGCGCGCACCGCGGTGTTCGTCATCATCGTCGCCGTCGTCATGTCGCTGTTCATCGGCGTGGCGCTCGGTCTGATCTCCGGCTACATCGGCGGCTGGCTCGACCGGATCCTCGTCGTCGTCGCCGACGCGATCTACGCCTTCCCGTCCCTGCTGCTCGCGATCGTCATGACGATCGTGATCTCCGGCGGGCAGTCGAACGTCGTCGGCGGTGTCCTGGCCGCGGCGATCTCGATCACCGTCGTGTTCGTGCCGCAGTACTTCCGCGTGGTGCGGGCGGAGACCGTGCGCCTCAAGGCGGAGCCGTTCGTGGAATCCGCGCAGGTCATCGGTGAGTCGAAGTTCCGCATCATCACCCGCCACATCTACCGCAATGCGACGCGCAACATCCCGCTGATCTTCACCCTCAACTCCTCCGAGGCGATCCTCACGCTCGCGGCGCTGGGCTTCCTGGGCTTCGGCATCGAGCCGACCTCGGCCGCGGAGTGGGGCTACGACCTCAACAAGGCGCTGTCCGACGTCACTTCGGGCATCTGGTGGACCTCGGTGTTCCCGGGCCTGGCGATCGTGCTCACGGTGCTCGGCATCACGCTCGTCGGCGAGTCGATGAATGACCTCAACGACCCGCGCCTGCGCGTGCGCCGCCGGGCCCGCGGCCGCAGGCGGGCCGGTGCCGGTGCCGGTGCCCGTGCGAAAGGTGCTGCCGGGTCCTCGGCGACTGCCCCCGGTGCCGCGGGCACCTCGGCGACCGGGTCCTCGGCCGCCACGACGACGAAGGGGGATCTGCGATGACCTCGGACAACCTCGCTGCAGCGCACGATGAGAACAGCCGCGCCCGGAGCACCGGGGCCGCCGGCACCGGGGCGGGTGGGGCCCGGCTGACGATCTCCGACCTCGACGTCACCTTCGCCACCGACGCCGGCGACGTCCACGCCGTCAACGACCTCGACCTGAGCGTGCGCCCGGGCGAGGTGCTCGCGATCGTCGGCGAGTCCGGCTCCGGCAAGACGGTGACCGCGAAGTCGATCCTCGGGCTGCTCCCGGAGACCGCGACGACCGGCGGGGCGATCGTCCTGTCCGGCACCGACGTCCTCACCGCCTCCCCGCAGAAGCTGCGGCAGATGCGCGGGGCGGATGTGTCGATGGTGTTCCAGGAGCCCTCGACGGCGCTCAACCCGGTGTTCACCGTGGGCTGGCAGATCGCGGAGGGCCTGCGCGCCCACAACCCGAAGATGAGCAGGAAGGCGATGCGGGCGCGCGTCGTCGAGGCGATGGAGAACGTGGGCATCCCGAACGCCGAGGAGCGCCACGACTACTACCCGCACCAGTTCTCCGGCGGGCAGAAGCAGCGGATCGTCATCGCGATGGCGCTGGCACTCGGGGCCCGGCTCATCGTCGCGGATGAACCCACCACCGCGCTCGACGTCACCGTGCAGGCCGAGATCCTCGACCTGCTCCGCGACCTGCGCGACGACATGGGCACCTCGATCGTCCTCATCACCCACAATATGGGCGTCGTCGCCGACCTCGCCGACCGGGTGGCCGTGATGTACCGCGGCGACCTCGTCGAGACCGCCGACGTCCGCACCCTGTTCGCGAATCCGACCCACGAGTACACGCGCGCGCTGCTCGCCGCCGTGCCCCGGCTCTCCGTCACCGAGGTGCCGGTCGCCGAGGCTGCAACAGGCGCCTCGGCGGGGGCGGCGGCCGCGGCTCCCGGTGCCGATCCGGCCGCGGACGTGCGCCCGGATATCGCGCCGGTGGTCGTCGCGCGCGACCTCGAGATCGTCTATCCGGGCGGCTTCGGCAAGAGCGATTTCACCGCCGTGGACGGCGTGAGCTTCGAGATCCGGCCGGGCGAGGTGTTCGGCCTCGTCGGCGAATCGGGGTCGGGCAAGACGACCATCGGGCGCGCGATCGCGGGTCTGACCCGTGCCACCGGGGGTTCGCTCACGGTGTTCGACCACGAGATGGTCGGGTTCAGGGAGAAGACGTTCCGACCCGTGCGTAAGCGGATCGGGTTCGTGTTCCAGGACCCGGCGGCCTCCTTCAACCCGCACCTGTCGATCGGCGAGTGCGTGGCCGAGCCGCTCGCGGTGCACCGTCCGGAGCTGGGCGATCAGCAGCGCCGGCGGGCCGCGCTCGACCTGCTCGAGGCCGTGCAGCTGCCGCAGTCCTATGCCGCCCGGTTCCCCCACGAGCTGTCCGGCGGGCAGCGTCAGCGTGCGTCCTTGGCCCGCGGCATCGCGCTCGACCCGGAGTTCCTCATCGCCGACGAGCCGACCTCCGCGCTCGATGTTTCGGTGCAGGCGAAGGTGCTCGAGCTGTTCCGCGAGCTGCAGGAGCGGTTCCACTACGCGGCGCTCTTCATCAGCCACGACCTCGCCGTGGTCGACATGCTCTCCGATCGGATCGGTGTGCTGTTCCACGGCCGGCTGCTGGAGGAGGGGACAGGTGCGCAGGTGCTCGGCAACCCGCAGCACGACTACACGCGGCGTCTCATCGCTTCGCTCCCGGTGCCCGATCCGGTCGAGCAGGCCCAGCGGCGCGAGGTGGCCCGGGCGCTGCGGTAGGGGCGGGGGCTGGCGAGTCCCGCGGGGGCTGGCGGGCCCGCGGCCACCGGCGGCATCACCGGTGGCATCATCACCCGGACCGTGATCACTCGTGGTCGAGAAAATGGGCTCGGGTTCAATGGGTCGTTGCAGAGGCGCTTCACCACGCGACGCACCGCCGGTCGCTGCGCTGCACGGTACGGTATGCGTTATGGAGCTCCTGCCGGATCCTGTATGGCCGGTCATCCTGCTGGCGGTCATCTCTTTCATCGACGGGCTCGTGTGCATCAAGCCCTTGGAGTTCATCGGGCGGTGCTTCGAGGACGTCGGCTTCCCGCGTCGCTGGTGGTGGGTGATTCCACCGATCAAGTTCGCAGCGGCGGCAGGCCTCATCCTCGGGATCCGGATTCCCGGCCTGGCCGCGCTCACCACTGTGTGCCTGATCGTGTATTTCATCCTCGCCATCAGCATGCACATCCGCGCTCGTGATTTTGGCCGCAACCTCTTCGTCAACGCCATCGGGATGCTGGTGATCTGCATTGCGACCGCCGTCTTCTGCTTCCTTGTCTAGACCTGAGCCGCAGGAAAGCAGACGGCTGAAGGATCCAAGCGCAGCTCATTTCAGACCCCGGAGTGCGCAATTGTCAGAAGCTCACTCGAGCTCTATCGGAGCACGGGGGCACAAATGGAGATTGAGTTCGGCGCTGGCCCACTTTCAGCGCCAAATCGGTCGAGGTTGGCTTCGGATCGATCTATGCGATGCCGCTGCGCGTGAATGACTGCATCATTGGTGTCGTCAACCTGTACGCGGGGCGGCGTCGGAGGCTGCAGGCGACTCAGCTCAGTGCGTGGCGGGCGATCGTTCATGAGGCGGGCATACTCCGCGGGATGCGTCCTCTACGAGATGCTGACTGGCCGGACCTCGTTTGTGGGAAGCTCTCAAGTGGAGCTCACCTTCCAGCACGTTCATCACGCACCCGAGCCGCCGTCGAAGTTTCGCGAACACATCGATCCACGGCTCGACTACATGGTCCTGCGCGCACTGGCGAAGGCCCGCGCGGCGCGAAATCAGAGTGCTGAACAGTTCCGGCTTGCGCTGCTCACTGCACGCCCCGGTCAGAACAGTTCAGGTGTCGCGTTCGGCGCGGCCTGAGCGGTCTCGGAGTGCTTGCCCTCTGGATTGCGGTTGTCGCAGGGTTCGCCTGGCTGCTCGTCACATCCGTGCACGCCTATCGCACCGTGCCGCATCCGGATGCAGACCGCCGGTGAAACTGGGATCTACGCATTGTGCCGTCGTGGCATTGCCTCGTCGTGCGGACTGTGATCACCTCCGAAGGATGAGCTGTGAGACCCAGTTGCCCACGAGCTGAGCGACCTGCACCATGACGATGATGACGGTCACGGTGACGAGGGTGACGTTCCAGTCGAACTGCTGGTAGCCGTACATGATCGCGAAGTTGCCCAAGCCGCCGCCGCCGACCACGCCGGCCATCGCGGACATGTCCACGATGGCGATGAGCATGAAGGTGTAGCCAAGGATGAGCGGGGCGAGCGCCTCGGGAAGGACAATGCTGAACAGAGTGCGCAGTCGCCCGGCACCGGCCGCCCGGGACGCCTCTACGATTCCCGGGTCCACGGCGACGAGGTTCTGCTCGACGACCCGGCCGATGACGACCGAGGCCATGAGGGTCATCGGCAGGATCGCCGCAGCCGTGCCGATCGTGGTCCCGACGACCAGAAGAGTGAGCGGTCCGATGGCGGTGATGAAGATGATGAAGGGGATCGGCCGCACGATGTTGACGATGACGTTGAGGATTCCGAACACCACCGGCTGCTCGAACAGGTTGCCTGGTCGGGAGGCGTAGAGCGCAGCACCGATGATCAGCCCGGCGATGCCGCTCAGCACGATGGTGGCGGTGACCATGACGAGTGTCTCCTGCACCGACTGCAGGAGGACGGGGAGCAAAGTCGGCCAATCAGTGTCCATGGGAAACCTCCTTCTGGGGCTGCTGCGAGGAGAGCACCTCGGTGCGGGTGTGTGCTGCGATTTGCTCGATCGCAGCGGTGATCGCCTCGGGTGGTCCGGTCAGCTCGTAGGTCAGGGTGCCGAGCGGGCGCTCGCCGATCTCGGTGACTCCGCCGAACACCACGGTGCCCGTGACCTGCGCGGCCGCCAGCATGCGGTTGACCTCCGACGAGCCGTACTCCTCGTTGATCTCTATGGCCACGATCGTGCCCGGATGGCGGGCACGGAGGCGTTCGAGCGTGGCTGCGGACGGAGTTCCCTGAATAGCGGTGGCGATGAACTTCCTCGTGGTGTCGGTCACTGGATTCGAGAAGAGGGAGTAGGTGCTGCCCGCTTCGATGATGCGACCCTTCTCCATCATCACGACGTTGTCGCAGAGCTCGCGGACCACGGCCATTTCGTGGGTGATGACCACGGTGGTGGTTCCGAACTCCTGGTTCACGCGACGCAGCAGTCCCAGCACCTCGGTCGTCGTCTCCGGGTCGAGTGCGGAGGTCGCCTCGTCCGCGAGCAGGATCTCAGGGCTGGTTGCCAAGGCGCGCGCGATGCCCACCCGCTGCTTCTGCCCGCCGGACAGCCGCCTCGGATAGACATCAGCCTTGTCCTCGAGGTCGACGAAGCGCAGCAGCTCGGTGACTCTGGCCTTGATGTTCTCCCTGGACCAGCCGGCGATCTTCAGCGGGTACCCGACGTTGCCGGCGACAGTGCGCGAGCCGAAGAGATTGAAATGCTGGAAGATCATGCCGATGCGGCTGCGCACCTTCTGAAGCTTGGTCTCCGGCAGTCCGGTGATGTCGGTGCCGTCGATGACGACGCTGCCGGATGTGGGCAGCTCCAGCCCGTTGATGAGTCGCACGAGGGTCGACTTGCCGGCACCGGAGTAGCCGACGATGCCGACGACAGAGCCGCGTGCAATGTCGAGAGACACCCCGTCGAGAGCCTTCACGCTGCTCTCCTTGCCGCGCGGGGATGGGTACTCCTTGAAAATACTTATGAAGCGGATGTGGGGATCGATGTCACTCACCGGATCACTCCCTGCGGTTGTCTGCACAGGTGACAGTGAACGACGAGCCGGCTGAACGGGAACCGCCAATCGTCATATGGTGACCTTGTGCGTCACCTGAGGTGGATGTGTGACGAATCGCGACTTTTTGAGACATTCCCCACATACTCCGGATGCGCCTCGGGCATAGCGTTCCGAGCATCAGACTCAACTCGACGCCGAGGAGAATGCCATGACCCGTCCGACAACTCATTCGTGGGTGAAGACCGCCCTTTCCCTATCCGCCGCCGGGTTGCTGCTGAGCGTGGCAGCGTGCGGGGGAGGGGCAGCCTCTGCGGAAGGCCCAGACGATGTCCTCACCATCGGGACCGATGACGGCCAGGAGAAGCACTGGCTGATCATCCAGGAGAAGCTCGCCGAAGGAGGGATCGAGGCCGAGGTCAAGACCTTCTCGGACGGTACGCAGATCAACACCGCCACAGAGAACGGCGATATCGACATCAACCTGTTCCAGCACCTCGCCTACCTCGCGCAGTACAACGTCAACAACAACGGGACTCTGGTTCCCGTGGGAGCGACGGCGGTCTATCCGCTCGCGCTGTACTCGAAGGACTACGGCTCGCTCGAGGAACTGCCGGAGGGTGCGGAGGTCGCAATTCCGAACAATCCGACGAACCAGGCCCGCGCCCTGCTCAACCTGCAGGAAGCTGGACTGCTCACCCTCAAGGACGGTGGCGACTCGCTTTCGACCCCGGCGGAGATCGAGTCCGCGAAGGTGGAGATCACGCCGGTCGACTCGAATCAGACCGTCACCGCCCTCAACGGCTCGGCCGCTGCAGCGGTCGTCAACAACACCCAGGCGCAGAAGGGCGGGCTCGGCGACGAAGCCATCATCTACAAGGACGACCTCGAGTCCGGGACGAACGACGCGTACATCAACGCCTTCGTCACCAAAGAGGAGAACGCCGACGATCCGCGGTGGGAGACGCTCATCGATGTCTACCACTCGTCCGAGGTGCAAGAGGCCGTGACGGAGCTCAACGGGGGAAATCTGAAGTTCAAGGACGATTGGACCGCCGAGCAGCTCGTCGAATTGCTGCGCAGCGAGGAAGAAGTCGCGGCGAGCGGAGCATGACGTCGGGCGATTACGGCCCGCCGCAAGCGACAACGAGACGAGGAGAGCACAATGTCAGATTCCACACTGCCGATCATCGACCTGTCCCGGGCCGACGATCCGAGTACGGCCCAGGCCTTTCGCGACGATCTCCGTCGCGTGACCCACAAAATCGGATTCTTCTACCTCACCGGCCACGGCATTCCCGCTGAGGACTTCGGCGAAATCATCGACGTGGCCCAGCGCTTCTTCGCTCTTCCTGAGGAGGAGAAGCTGGCGATCGAGAACACCAAGTCCCCTCACTTCCGCGGCTACACGCGGACGGGTGGGGAGCGAACGCGGGGGAAGGTCGACTGGCGGGAGCAGATCGACATCGGTCCGAACCGCGAACCGGTTGCAGATCCGCAGTTCCCCTTCGATCGGCTGACCGGTCCGAACCAGTACCCTGCGTCTCTGCCCGAGCTTCGTGAGGTGACCGACCGGTGGCACCGGCAGCTCACCGTTCTGGGCGGCAAGCTGCTGTCCGAATGGGCGCTGAGCCTCGGGCAGCCGGCAGACCTCTTCGCTCCGGCCTTCGAGGATGGTCCGGAGTCCTTCATCAAGATCGTTCGCTACCCGGCCCCAGCTGACGAGACGGTCACGCAGGGGGTTGGAGAGCACCGCGACGGAGGAGTGCTCACGCTGTTGTACCCGCAGCCCGGCACCACAGGTCTGCAGGTGCTGACCGATGACGGCTACATCGACGCTGACCCGATCGAAGACGTCTTCATCGTGAACATCGGCAAGCTGCTCGAGGTTGCCACCGGCGGGTATCTGAGAGCCACGGTTCACAGGGTGCTCCCCACCCAGCCGGGGAAGGACCGGATCTCCGTCCCGTTCTTCTTCAATCCCGCACTGCGCAGCTCGCTGCCCGAGGTGCAGCTGCCTTCGGAGCTCGCCGCCCGCGCCCGTGGAGTCTCCCAGGACGAGCGGGACGCGCTGCACGCCGTCTACGGGGAGAATGCCTTTGCATCGCGGCTGCGGTCGCACCCCAACGTCGCGCAGAAGTACTACGCGGAGTTCGTGGAGGCGTCCCAAGTCTGATTGCCCTGGGTCAGGCTGGGATCCCTCGCTGTCGAGAACGCGGACGGTGTAGTCAGGCTTCTGAGGTGCCTGACGCCCGAGGCGCACCTGACGCGATAGGCCGGGGCCGGTGCGCCCTCAGTCAGTCCACTTCTCGAACTCTTCCGGGTCGACGTGCTCGACGAAGTCGCGGAACTCCTTGATCTCCTCTTCCTCGTCCTCGGACTGCACCTCGGTCTCGACGCTCACCTGGTCGTAGACGTCCTCGGCGACCCAGAGCGGCGCGTCGACCTCGCAGATCGGCAAGGAGGACCAGCATGTCGGATGACTTCGCACCGGCCGAACCCATCGAGGAAGCAACAGAGGAAGAGATCACGGAGACGGAGCCGGCCTTCGAGCCGTTCTACTCGTCCCTGGATCAGTGGGTGACTGATTGGCTGTTGCCGAACTACTCGCGGCCATTACGCGATGTCTCGCAGTTCCGGTGGGACCCGCAGTGGTGGCGGTGCTCGGAGGTCGTGATGCGCCTGGAGGCGCTGTGGGCGTCCTGGGAGAAGATGCGGCTGGAGGGCGGGCCGGGAATCGTGACGTTCTTTCGCGACTACCTGGACCCGATGATGCGGGTCATCCTCGACCCGCAGGGGCCGTTCCATGCCTACGATCCGAACAAGACGGACCCGGACGGTGAGCGAGATATGCCGGAGCCGTTGCCGCATTCTCCGCTGACGGTTCCAGACCTGTTCCGACTCGACTGACCGGCACACGAAGGGGCACCCAACCGCTTCGGTTGGGTGCCCCTTTGATGTGTGCGTCAGCGTTGCTGGACGTGCTCGCGTTCGCGTGTGGGCTGACTCTGGCCTGCCTTGCGGACATGAGCCTTCGAATCAACGGAACGCCGCAGGTAGTCCTTAGCGTCGCCCGAGATGTTCTTGAGCGCTTCCCGTCTGGTGGCAGCTGCCTGTGGGTCGCGCTTGGCGACTTCGTCCAGATGCCGGCTCATGTCCCGGTTGTGCTGGGAGTCAGGCAGTGACGCTGCGGCTGCCAGGTGGCCGGGCTCGCGCTTCCGCGCAAGGTCGGCGTCGTCGCCGGCTGTATCGGCGGCGGTGTCGTAGTGCTTTTCCTCAGGGTGGGACTCCGAGTGGGTGCGGTCGACATCAGCCCCAGCGTCCTCGCGTGTGGCTGTTTCGATTCGGGCGTCTCGCGCCTCCGGGTTCTCCGGGTCTGCCAGCAACGCGTCCCTGTCCTCGGCTGACAACCGGTCGAGGTAGTCGTCGGTGTCGATACCGGCCTCGGCGGCTTCACTCATCGCGGCCTCGCGGAGGGCAGGATCGTGGGCGGCTTCGTCCTCGGCCTGCGCCTGCTGTTCTTCCCGGACCGACTCGGCGGCGGTGTCGTTCGTGCGTTCCTCGGCACGCAGACGGCCAGCGGCATTGTGGTCGTCGAGGGCAGCTTGCAGTGCGTTGAAACGTGCGGTTCCATCGGCACCTTGAGAAGTCAGGTTTTCGATGTTGAGACCGTGCAAGTCCCGGACGCGGTCAGCGAACGCCATGTAGGCGCTGTTCGCCGGTCCGTGGCCCTTTGCTGCGAGGTCCTGGGCGTCAACGATGGAGCGATCCAGGTGTGCGTTCGATGTCGACTTCCAGAACTGCGCCGAGTAGGCGTCCTTGTGTAGCGCCTTGGCCGCTTCGGCTTCGTCGCGGTGGCGGTCCTGAGCCTGCCGCTGCTGCTCTGCCTCAGCGCCTTGTTCTTGGCGCTCTGCACGTTCGCTCTCGTGCTTCACGTTTGCGTTCGCCGGCTTCCTTGATCTGCATGCCGGCCATGCCGAGGCCGCGTGCGATCCGGCCCATCTCGTTGAAGGACTCGGTCTCTTCCTCTGCGGGGTTCACACTCATGGTTCCGCCTCCTATCGTCCGATCCCGTCGTCGCGGTCGCGCGCCGGGTCGCGGGTGGGTTGTCCTTGTCCGGGCCTTGGTGGTTTGGTCGGCTTCGCACTGCTGCCGGGCATCCCGAACAGCCGTTCGCGGGAGTTCATCGCTGCGCCGCCTCCTCGGCCGCGTTCGCGCGTCTCGGGGGAACGCTCGCGCACTGCTGTTGTGGTGCCCGAACTGTGCCGCTTCGCGGCGTCTTCGAGTACCTGGTCATGTGCTGCGGCGAGCTGGACGCGGCCACCGCCGAACCGATTGCGGCTCATCACCTGCGAGAGTTTCATGGCTTGGCGCATGAGCGCCGTCCAGCCCTCGATGGAATCCCGACTGAGCGCCCGGTCCATGAGTCGGGCCGAGTGTCCGGCCTGCATCGGGTTGGTGGCCACAGCTGCGATGTGTTCGCTGGCTTCGGCCAGGGGGCCGGCCTCGCCCTTCTCGAAGTGGATCGAGGCGGATGCGTAGATCCGTGAGAGGTCCACCAACGACACGTTGCCAGCCGCGAGACGGTTCCGCAGTGCTTCCGTTGGGCGCGCAAGCGTCTGCGGTGGCGCGTCCTTCCGGGTGGCGGTGTGGTGCTCCTGCCACACTCCCACGGCTTGTGGGTCGCCTTCCTTTGGTGCGCCGAGTGAGGCGCGCACCTTGGGCAAGCTCAGGTTCTTGTCTAGGTGCTTCGCAGGTGAGTAGAAGATCGGGTCACGGTCGACGCCCTTGGGTGCGGGAAGCGCCACCGAGCAGCCGGTGATTTGGTCAGTGCTGCCCTGCGCGAAGCGGGGTCGAATGATGACGCCGGACGAGTAGACGCGCTGGACGAACTCCGCTTCGCTCGTGGCTCCGGCCGCTGCCGCTCGCAGGCGCCGCCGTAGTTCCTGCCGCTCGTAGTGCGGAGCGTGCTCCCGCTCGCTGCGTTCGCGTTCCCACCGCTTCTCGTGCGGCAGAGTCTGCTTGAGGGCAGCACCTTCGGTGATCGCCAGGCCCCACTCGCGTTCAAGCTGTCTGCAGATCCTCTGCGCGCGTGATTGATCGTTGTGCTCTCGTGCGCGGGAACCGTCCTCGGTGACCATCTGCACGGCGAGGTGAATGTGGTCGTTTCCGTTCTTCGACATGCCATGCCGGACCGCGACCCATCGTGAGGATTTCGCGCCGTCCGGGTCGATGAATCCCATGCGATCCACGAACTGTTCGGCGATGAGTTTCCAGGCTTCGTCGGTCAACGGTTCGTCGGCGTCTGCTTTCAGCGACAGGGAGCAGTGCCACACGTGCCCGTCCTTCTCGCCCACCTTCACTCTCTTGCCGGCCTCGGCGTCGTAGCGGCGGATCGGAACCTTCACTTCGCGGCCATACATCTTGCGCGGATGATCCAGCGTGTTAGCCAGCGCGAGAGCATCGTCACGGTCGAGCTCTTTACCCGGTTCCACCGTGGCTAGCACCGTGTCGTCACCAGCCACGATGTGCGGGTTCTCATGCTCGTTGGACCGTCCCGGTCCCGCCATCCTCGGCCTGCTCCCGGAGACCGCCACTACCGACGGCGCGATCCTGCTGTCGGGCCGGAACGTGCTCACCGCCTCGGAGCAGAAGCTGCGGCAGATGCGCGGGGCGGATGTGTCGATGGTGTTCCAGGAGCCCTCGACGGCGCTCAACCCGGTGTTCACCGTGGGCTGGCAGATCGCGGAGGGCCTGCGCGCCCACAACCCGAAGATGAGCAGGAAGGCGATGCGGGCGCGCGTCGTCGAGGCGATGGAGAACGTGGGCATCCCGAACGCCGAGGAGCGCCACGACTACTACCCGCACCAGTTCTCCGGCGGGCAGAAGCAGCGGATCGTCATCGCGATGGCGCTCGCGCTCGGGGCGGAGCTCATCGTCGCCGACGAGCCCACCACCGCGCTCGACGTCACCGTGCAGGCCGAGATCCTCGACCTGCTCCGCGACCTGCGCGACGACATGGGCACCTCGATCGTCCTCATCACCCACAATATGGGCGTCGTCGCCGACCTCGCCGACCGGGTGGCCGTGATGTACCGCGGCGACCTCGTCGAGACCGCGGACGTCCGCACCCTGTTCGCGAATCCGACCCACGAGTACACGCGCGCGCTGCTCGCCGCCGTGCCCCGGCTCTCCGTCACCGAGGTGCCGGTCGCCGAGGCTGCAACAGGCGCCTCGGCGGGGGCGGCGGCCGCGGCTCCCGGTGCCGATCCGGCCGCGGACGTGCGCCCGGATATCGCGCCGGTGGTCGTCGCGCGCGACCTCGAGATCGTCTATCCGGGCGGCTTCGGCAAGAGCGATTTCACCGCCGTGGACGGCGTGAGCTTCGAGATCCGGCCGGGCGAGGTGTTCGGCCTCGTCGGCGAATCGGGGTCGGGCAAGACGACCATCGGGCGCGCGATCGCGGGTCTGACCCGTGCCACCGGGGGTTCGCTCACGGTGTTCGACCACGAGATGGTCGGGTTCAGGGAGAAGACGTTCCGACCCGTGCGTAAGCGGATCGGGTTCGTGTTCCAGGACCCGGCGGCCTCCTTCAACCCGCACCTGTCGATCGGCGAGTGCGTGGCCGAGCCGCTCGCGGTGCACCGTCCGGAGCTGGGCGATCAGCAGCGCCGGCGGGCCGCGCTCGACCTGCTCGAGGCCGTGCAGCTGCCGCAGTCCTATGCCGCCCGGTTCCCCCACGAGCTGTCCGGCGGCCAGCGTCAGCGTGCGTCCTTGGCCCGCGGCATCGCGCTCGACCCGGAGTTCCTCATCGCCGACGAGCCGACCTCGGCACTCGATGTTTCGGTGCAGGCGAAGGTGCTCGAGCTGTTCCGCGAGCTGCAGGAGCGGTTCCACTACGCGGCGCTCTTCATCAGCCACGACCTCGCCGTGGTCGACATGCTCTCCGATCGGATCGGTGTGCTGTTCCACGGCCGGCTGCTGGAGGAGGGGACAGGTGCGCAGGTGCTCGGCAACCCGCAGCACGACTACACGCGGCGTCTCATCGCTTCGCTCCCGGTGCCCGATCCGGTCGAGCAGGCCCAGCGGCGCGAGGTGGCCCGGGCGCTGCGGGAGTGAGGACATGAGCGAGCCGTCGGTCTGTCCGCCGTGGTCAAGGCGCTGGACGCTTCAGAGCCGGGCCCGCGCATGCGAGCGGCTCGCCGGCGAGTGGCCCGGCGATTGAGCCCGGGCCCGCACCGAGCGGGCCTCACCCGCTGCGGGGCATCCCCGCGCTGCTCACCGCCGCGGGTCGTCCTCTGAGGTTCCGGAGGACTCTCCGGCAGCCGTCTCCTCTCTCTCGGCGGCGACGGGGTGCTCCTGCGTGCCGCCCGCGGTCACCCGCAGGCTGCGGGCGCGGCGCACATCCTCGTCGAACTTCTTCGCCTTCTTGTCGCTGGCAGCGGTGTCGCGCGGCGGCAGCTGCAGGTCCACCTCTGCGGGGATCCCGGCCTGCAGCTCGCGTCCGCGCTCGAGCTCGGCGTCGACCTCTGCGCCGAACAGCAGGATCGCATTGATGATGTAGATCCACAGCAGCAGGATGATGACGCCGGCCAGGGCGCCGTAGGTCGCGTTGTAGTTGCCGAAGTTCGACACGTAGAAGAAGAACCCGAGTGTCGCGAGCACGGAGACGAGGATGGCGATCAGCGCACCGAAGCTGACCCACCGGAACTTCGGCTGCTGCACATTCGGCGTGGCGTAGTACAGCAGTGCCACGACGAAGACGACGATGAACGCCAGGACGAACCACTTGGCCACGTTCCACACACCCACCGCGGCGGAACCCAGGCCGATCAGATCGCCCACTCCTTCGGCGACCGGGCCGGACAGCACGAAGATCATCAGCGCGACAGCACCCAGCACCAGGATGAGCGCCGTGAGCAGGTACATCTGCAGGGTGAGCTTGATGCCTCCACGACCCTCGGGCACGTCGTAGATGGTATTCATCGCGCGGCCGAAGGCCTTCACATACCCCGAGGCCGACCACAGTGCGACGAGCAGACCGATGATCAGGCCGAGGCCGGGCGCCGGCGCGGTGAGCACCGACTCGAGCGGGGGACGCACGCTGTTCCAGGTGTCCTCCGGCACCACGCCCTGCACCTGGTCGAGGACGGCGGTGACGGTCTGCCCGCTCTGCCCGAACAGGCTGAGGATCGAGACCAGGGCGATGAGGCCGGGGAACACGGAGAACACGGTGCGGTAGGTGAGCCCTGCGGCCACGTCCGTGCAACCGTCGGCGGCGAACTCGCGGATGGTCGTCCGGAGCACGTACTTCCACGACGGTTTCGTGAGGTCGGTCGGATCGTCGGGCTTCCGGTCGTCCTCGGGATGCGGAGCATCCGCCGGGTGATCTGCGGATCGAGTCTCGCTCATCGTCTGCCCCCTGGTGCAGAATATGGTCTCAATAGTCAAGGCACCTTGATTATAGAGTAGATTCCGCGGCCCGGGTGCGAAGCCCCGGGGTGTGGCAGATGGCGGTGCGGGGGTTTACTCCACATCGGCAGCGGTGAGCTCGGCGGCGGCGAAGTCGAGCAGACCTGGGAGCCCGCCCGCTCCGAGCGCGCGCCGCTGCCGCGCCGCCCCGGTGCCCTGGTCGAGCAGCCGCGCGATGCCGGCTTCCGCGCACTCCCGATCCGCGTCGTTCGAGAAGTGCGGACGTGCCCGCTGCAGCAGCCCGAGCACCACGGCCTCAGCAGGCTGCTGCGTCCCGCTCACCGGATCCAGCAGGGTGCCGGACAGCCCGAACCGGGCCGCCTGCCAGCACGCGGTGTCGAGCAGCTCCGGCGGCGGGTCCCCGGGCAGGGGAGCTGCGAGGGACATCACCACGAGCGCCCGGGCGAGGCTCGCGAGCGCAACAGTCTGCCCCGCCCGCAGCTGGGCATCGGACGCGCGGATCTCGAGCGTGCCGTAGCGCGGGGAGAGCCGCACGATCCACCCCAGGCAGTTGCGGTCGGGGACCGCGTCGAGTGCGACGAGGGCGGCGACGCGGGATTCGTAGTCGGCGAGGTCGTGGAAGCGCGGCGGTATGCCGTTGACCAGCCAGCGCCGGTACTGGATGGTCCGCCAGCTCGCGAACCCGGTGTCCGCGCCCTGCCACACGGGCGAGTTCGCTCCGAGCGCGACCAGCACCGGCAGCCAGGGGCGCAGCCCGTTGAGGGCCCGGACGCCGGTGGCGAGGTCGGCCAGACCCACGTGGACGTGCAGGCCGTTGACATGATGGTCGACGGTGAAGCGCGGGGCGAGCTCGGCGAGGGTCGAGTAATGAGCCCCGGGACTCACCTCGGAGGGTGAGCGCGGGTGGTCCGGTGCGGTCCCCAGGGCCGCGACCGCGAACCCAATGCGGTCCGCGGTCGCGGCGAGTGCGCGGCGGAAACCGAGCAGTTTGGACAGTGCCGTGCCGGTCTCGGTGTGCACGGGGGAGTTGTACTCGAGCTGGCAGGTGAACCATTCGGCGGTCGCGCTCCCGCCGGCGACCTCGAGCGCGTGGAGCGTGCGCGTCTGCTCGGGGGAGGGGGAGGCCGGCAGTCCGGTGTCCCGATCGATGAGGAGGTACTCCTCCTCGATTCCGAATGTCGTCATGGCCGACCGCCTCGTCGTCGAAGGGCCGAGGCGCCGATGCGAGTCGCAGCGGCCCTCGCCGAGCGGCCGCCCTGCACCTCGGGTAGAAGCAACCTATTACGCGGACGCCGGTTCGGCAATGAGCGCCGGCCGGACGATGCCGCCGGTGCACTGCGGCGATTCGGCGGATCAGCCGGTCGGGATGGCCACGATCGGATCCGTGGTCGGCGCCGCCGACCCGCCCTCGGGCTCGACGGTGATCGTGAACGTCGATCAGACGGGCACCCGGTCGAACGCTGTCGGCGCGCGTCCTGCCGCCGGTCATCGAGGCGGCCCAACCCCGTCGCGCGTATTCCCGGCGGAGGTGCGGTTGCCTGCGCGGGATTCCGCTTCCACTCATCACTGCCGCCCCAACTATCGTGCCAATTCGCCGAACCTCGACCGGATGCGGGACTTCGTGAGATTTGTTCCGCGCGGTGATCGGTTCTGCGCACCGGGCGGGATTCGACCCGACCGGCAGCTCTCGGATCACGGGTCCGGGAGCAGGTCAGTCCAGGCGGCCGCCGCGGATCGTCAAGGCTGTGTCGGCCAGGGGCACGAACTCGGTATCGTGGGTGACGACGACCGTTGCGGTGTCGAACTGCCGGGTCGTCGCCACGATGAGGTCGATGATGGCTCTCGAGCGGTCGTGATCGAGCGCGGACGTGGGTTCGTCGACCAGCATGACCTTCGGTCGTCCCATGAGAGCTCGCGCGACGTTCACCCGTTGCCGTTGACCACCGGACAGCTGATGCGGTCGCCGGTCGGCGGCGGCGGCCAGACCGACGACCTCGAGCAGCTCGTGCGCCCGCTGGCCGGCACGGGCCAGCTGCCGGCCCCGGGCCCCGCGCAGATGCTCAGTGAGCACGAGCTGGTCGTGCGCGGTGAGCAACGGGAGCAGGTTGGGCTGCTGGAAGATCGTGCCGAGCTGCGTTCTCCGCAGCATCGCGCGGTCCTTCTCCGGCAGTCCGGTGAGCTCGCGACCTGCCAGGCGCACCGATCCCGAACTCGGACCGATGAGGGTCGACGCGACGGCCAGGAGCGAGGACTTGCCGGATCCCGACGGTCCCACGAGAGCAGTGACGGTTCCCGACTCGGCGGAGAGATCGACGGCGGCCAGGGCGCGGATGGTGCGGGGTGCGCCGTTCTCGTCCACGCCATCGGGGTAGACGAGGCTGACGTTCTCGAGCCGGAGCGCGGGAGCGGATCGGTGGGGTGCGGGGGAGGGCAGGGGCTGAGGCGTCGATGAGTGCATGGTCAGTTCCCTCCGAGAGCGAGCAGGGGATCGATCCGGGTCACGCGCCGGGTGGCCAGTGCAGCCCCGATCAGACCGAGGACGAACACGCCGAGCACCGGCGTGAGGATGGTCATCGGCGTCAGCGCGAACGGCACTGCGGAGCCGACCGCCGCTCCTCCGGCGGCGCCGGCTGCGCCTCCGGCCGCAGCTCCGAGGAGCACGACGAAGGCGGCCTGGGTCATGGAGTCCCGTACGAGGTAACCGCGGGAGGACCCCAATGCGCGAAGGACGGCGAGATCCCGGGTGCGCTGGATGGTCCACACGGTGAGGAAGGACACCACGACGAGGGCGGAGATGCCGTAGAGGAATGCCTGCATCATGAGGAGCGAACCGCGCTCGGACTGGTAGGCGGGCAGCGCGGAGAAGGCCGTGCGGGTGTCCTTCGACACTGTCCCGGCGGCCGCGTCGGCCGACGCGAGAGTGTCCTCGGTGGGCGGACCCGCCGAGTCGGCGATGCGGTCGGCCGGGATCGCGAGGGCTGTCGCCTCGAGCCCATCGCCCAGATGTGCGATGCCGGCGAAGTCGTCGATCGATGTCCACGCCACCGGAAGGTGACTGTAGTACTCGTCCCCGACGATCCCGACCACATCGAGCTCTGTCGAGGACAGGTGAATGGTGTCACCGAGCGAAACAGCGAGATCCGCCGCGGCTTCCTCGCTGAGTACGGCCTGTCCTGCAAGCGGGTGGGTCCG
The DNA here is from genome assembly GCF_005280295.1 of Brevibacterium sp. CS2. GTDB lineage: Bacteria > Actinomycetota > Actinomycetes > Actinomycetales > Brevibacteriaceae > Brevibacterium > Brevibacterium pityocampae. The sequence continues at coordinate 1,215,706 of NZ_CP040020.1, forward strand.
GCCATCGATGGATTCCAGGGAGGGAGCCAGAGCGGTGCCGGTCTCCAGGCCCATCACCGCGACGGAAGCGGCCGGCCCGTTCGAGCCGCCCCCGGTGCCGGCGGCCTCGGCCCGGGTCTGGGTGACACCGAGGCGCTCAGCCCGCGGACCGCTCACTGCGTTATTCCATGCCCGCAGCTCATCGGCTGTGATGACCGACTCAGTGAACGACGGCTCGTCGCCGTCGTCGTCCGGGGCGGCGAAGACGATATGCGACGCGCCGAGGTTCTCCAGGGCCGAGGTGTTCTGCCGGCCCAGTCCGTCGGTCAGACCGGTGAGCAGCACGAGCAGCAGGGTGATGAGTGCGACCACGCCGCCGATCAGGGCGAAGCGCCCCTTCGCGAAGACGATATCGCGGAAGGCCAGGTACATGTCTGCTCTCCGAGGTCGGTAGGAATGTCGGGTGTCCATCCATCATGGTGGAGGGGGCGCGGGCGCGGATCGCCCCACCGGTTGAACCGCAGGGATCATCCGGACGACGCGGAGATCATCCGATCGGTTGACTTCATCCGGAGCGGCAGCAGGTATCATCCGCGGTGAGCCGGCGGATCGGCGGCTCGGCGCGTCGGGTCCGGTGGGTGCGGACGCGCGGAAGAGACGGGCGACAGGCCCTGCGGAGATCGGTCGTCGTGCGTCGTCGTCGCACGATCCACCGGTGGGAGGCACAGTGCCGCGGGTACAGGTGATGATCGTCGATGACCATCCCGTCGTGCGCGCAGGTCTGTGCGCCCTGGTGGACGGGCGCGAGACCATGACGGTGGCGGTCGAGGCCGGCACGGGCGAGGAGGCGCTGCTGCGCCTCGAGGAATTCGGCGCGCAGATCGATGTCATCATGATGGATCTGCGGATGGGCGCGGGAGTGTCGGGGATCGAGGCGACTCGACTGATCCGGGAGCGTTGCGATATACTGGTGCTGATCATGACGGCGTTCGACACCCAGGCCGACGTCGTGGCGGCGCTGGAGGTCGGCGCCATCGGTTACCTGCTCAAGGGCTGCCCGGCCGATGAGATCGCGCGTGCCGTGGAGGACGCGGCGGCCGGGAGATCGGTGCTCTCTCCGTCCGTCATCGCACAGATGATGAAGCGGATCGCCTCCCCGGCGACAGCCCTGACCCCGCGCGAGATCGAGATCCTCGAACTCCTCTCCGGCGGTGCCACCAACCGCCAGCTGGCGCGCCGGCTGTTCATCTCCGAGGCGACAGTCAAGACCCACCTCGTGCACATCTTCGACAAGCTCGGAGCGGACAATCGGACCCAGGCGATCGAACGCGCCCGCGACGAGCGCGTGATCTGAGCAGTCGTCGCAACGAGGTCGGCGTCGGGTCGCGACGAACAGGCAGAGGCGCCGCGGTCATGGCCGGCGAGGCGATCTCAGGTAGTGTCGGTGTGCCATGTGCGATGAATCCCGCTCCGCCGCCGCTCCGGGCCTGCACCCTGACTCCGTCGGCGGTGCGGTGCTCGTCGTCGGCGCAGGCGAGGCCGGTTCGCGTGTGGCCGGTGCACTTGCCAGCAGGGGCGCACCGGTCGTCGTTCTCTCCCCCGACGGTTCGCCCGGCGTCGAACTGCCGCCGCTGTCGAAGAAGCTCTTCGCGGAATCGTTGACGCTCACCGCGCACAGTGTGGACCCGGCCGCCGCAGACTCCGGTCCGGGACATGCCGTGTCCGGCGGCTCGAGCGTCGCACTTCTTCAGGGCGCAGCGGTCGAGCTCGACCTCGACACCCGCTCTGTCCGGCTCGACACCGGGGAGTGGGTCCACGGCTCCGCCATCGTCATCGCCACCGGATCCGCCGCCCGGATCCTCGACATCGAGCTGCCCGGGGGCCCGGCCTTCACTCTGCACTCCGCCGCCGACGCACAGGCGATCCGCGAGCACCTCGCGGCGCTCCGCTCCGGTTCCGCCCAGGACACCCCGGTCGATATCGGCATCATCGGCTCCGGCTTCCTCGCGCTCGAGCTCGCCCGCGGTGCGGTGGACGCCGGCCATACGGCGACCGTGCACCTCAACGGGCCGCGCCCGCTGCCCCGGCTCAGCGCACCGCTGAGTGACGCCGTCATGGCGCTCCATGAATCCGCCGGCGTCCGCTTCGTCCCGCACTCCACACCGGTCGACTACGTCGCCCGCGACTTCTGGATCACGGCCGTCGGAGCGCAGGCCGCCACGGATTTCGCCGGCCGTGGCGTCCAGCGCACGAGCGCGGGCGCGCTCCTCACCGACGCCCACCTCCGGGTCCTCGCTGCGGGCGGCGCCCCGCTGGAGGCGGTCTACGCGATCGGTGACTGCGGGCAGGTGGCGCACGGCCCGATGGCGGCCTACGGCCCCCAGGAATCCGAACCGGTGGCCGCCTCGCAGGGGGAGTGGCTCGGTCGGTGCCTGGGTGCCGCATCGAACCACGCCGAATCACCGGGTCCCGCCGAGCCCGACCCCTCCGAACACGTGGAGCCGGGCCACTCCGCGCCGACCGCCGCCTGGAGCGACCTCCCGTGGCACTGGAGCTTCCAGGGCCCCGTGCGCGTCTTCACCGCCGGCATGTCCGCCGCCGCATCTCAGGGCGAGCCCGTGGTCCTCGGTGACCTGGCGACGGGGAGCGGGCAGGTGGCGCTGTTCGCCTCGGAGGCGGATGACGCCCCGCTCGTCGGCGTCGAGACCCTGGGCCCGCCCAAGCCGCACCTCGCAGCCCGTCGGCTGCTCGCCTCGGGCACGGTGCCCACCCGAGCGCAGGTGAGCGCCCCGGATTTCGACCTCGTCGTCGCCTCGCGCCTGGCAGGCTCCGGACACGTGAGGGCGTAGACTTGGCGGGTCAGAGTCCCGATCGGAGAGTGTCCCGCTGTCTATGAGCATGTCCGAACTGGCCGCCGCGAACTCGCTCGAGCGCGTCGGCGCCCGGCCGTCGTTCACCGATTACGTCACCGAGGTGTGGCGGCGCCGGGACTTCACATACTCCCTGGCGAAGTACCGCATCCAGAGCGAGAACGAGCGGAATCGCCTGGGCATGCTCTGGGTCGTGCTGCGGCCGATCCTCTCCGCGATGGTCTACGGGCTCGTGTTCGGGCTCATCCTCGCCGGCATGCGCCCGGCGAACTTCGTGCCCTTCCTCATCATCGGCGTGTTCTTCCTCGAGTTCTTCAACACCTCGATGAACGGCGGAGCGAAGTCGATCATCAGCAATACCGCGCTCGTGCAGTCCCTGCCGTTCCCCCGCATGGTGCTGCCGATCGCCACGGTCCTGCAGAACCTGCTCAATTTCATGCCGACCCTGCTGCTGATGTTCGTCCTCACCATGCTGTGGGGGGCGCGGCCGAACCTCTCCTGGTTCCTCTTCATCCCACTCATCGCGTTGTTCTACCTGTTCAACCAGGGTGTGGCGCTGATCTTCGCGCGGCTCACGGTGCACGTGCGCGACCTCAGCCAGTTCGTGCCGTTCATCTCCCGCCTGATCTTCTACACCTCGGGTGTGTTCTTCGACCCGCGCACCGTGCTCGAGCCCTACCCCACCCTGCAGGCGGTCTACGCCTGGCACCCGCTCAACGAGGTGCTTGCGATCGCGCGCGGCATCCTGCTCGACGAGTACTCGATCCCGTGGGACTACTGGTGGAAGCTCGCGATCTGGGCCGTCGTCATCCTCGTCGTCGGCACGGTCTTCTTCTGGAAGGCGGAGGAGCGCTATGGCCGAGAGAACTGAGAAGCCCGCCGAGGGCCGGCCGGTCGTCGCCTGCGACGACGTCCACGTCGAGTTCCGCACCCTGGCCACCGGGAAGCCGATCAAGCCCAGCATGAGCAGCGGCCTGCTCCAGCGCGGCCGGTCCCTGCGCACGGTGCACGCGCTCAAGGGAGTGACCTTCGTGGCGCGCGCCAACGAGTCGATCGGCATCATCGGTACGAACGGCTCGGGCAAGTCCACCCTCATGCGCACGATCACCGGGCTCACCCCGGCCACCCGCGGTGCGGTCTACGCGAAGTCACGGCCCAACCTGCTGGGCGTGGGTGCTGCCCTCATCCCGGATCTGTCCGGCGGCAACAACATCATCCTCGGCGGGCTCGCGATGGGCATGGAGCGGTCCGAGATCGAGGCGCAGTACGACGAGATCGTCGAGTTCACCGGGCTCGAGGACTTCATCGACATGCCCATGCGCACGTATTCCTCCGGCATGTCCGCCCGACTCAAGTTCGCGATCGCCACAGCCAAGGAGCACGAGATCCTCATCGTCGACGAGGCGCTGAGCGTGGGCGACCGCGACTTCCAGAAGAAGAGCGAGAAGCGCATCCGCGACATCCGCGAGCGTGCCGGCACCGTGTTCCTCGTCTCCCACTCGATGCGCTCGATCCGCGACACGTGCAACCGCACCATCTGGATCGAGAAGGGTGAGCTCCGCGCCGACGGCGACACCGATGCGGTGGTCAAGGAGTACGAGCAGCACCGGTGATGCCGGCCCGAGCGGACGCGCCGGCGGCTGCCCCACCCGGATGAGCGGCATCTGAGACGCGTCTCAGATGCCGCTCATCCGCCGTATGGAAGAATCGAGCCGTGCCGAAACGTCCCCAGAAGCTCACCGCCGAGGCCCTGCCGCCGCTGCCCGCCCGGCCCGGAGTCTCCTACATCATGCCGGTCCTCAACGAGGCCGAGCACATTTCTGCCGCGATCACCACGATCCTCGACCAGGAATACGCCGGCGAGAAGGAGATCGTGCTCGCACTCGGCCCGTCGACCGATGAGACGACGTCGATCGTCACCACGCTCGCCGCGGGCGAACCGCGCATCCACATAGTCCACAACCCGGCCGGTGACACCCCGACGAGCCTCAACCTCGCCATCGCCGCCACCTCGCACCCGGTGATCGTCCGCGTCGACGCTCACTCCGAGCTCACCGGCGACTACACCGACACTGCGATCGCAGTGCTGCGCGACACCGGGGCCGCCAACTGCGGCGGGCTCATGCTCGCCCGCGGTCGGACCCCGTTCCAGAAGGCCGTCGCCCGGGCCTACATGTCCCGCGTGGGTCTGGGCGGTCCCGCCTATCACACCGGGGACGAGCCGCAGGAATCCGAGTCGGCCTACCTGGGCATCTACCGCCGCGAGGTGTTCGACGTGCTCGGCGGCTTCGATTCCACCTTGCGCCGCGGTCAGGACTGGGAGCTCAACCTCCGCATCCGCGAGGCCGGCGGACGGATATGGTTCGACCCGCGCCTCGAGGTCACCTACTGGCCGCGCACCACGTGGAGGAAGATCGTCCAGCAGTTCCACGCCACCGGGATCTGGCGCGCCGAACTCATCCGCCGCCACGGCACCAAGAACTCGTGGCGCTACTTCGCGCCGCCCCTCCTGGTGCTCGGCGTGGCGGCCTCCCTCATCGAAACGCTCCTCCAGCTCTCCGGGGCCACCCACACCTGGCCGCGGTTCCTCCGCCACTTCACCGCACTCGTCCACGTGCCGAGCCTCGCCTACGTCGCCGGTATCGTCGCCGCAGCCGGGCAGGCGCGGGACTGCGGCAGGCGGGAGCGAGCGTGGTTCGCTCTCGTGCTCCCCACCATGCACCTGAGCTGGGGCGCCGGTTTCCTCCGCGGCCTGCTCACCGGCGCCGGCACGGCGGCTGACCGCTCCCGCTGAGTTCCGCGCCGGCACCCCGGCTATCCTCGAGAGGGAATCGCCGTTGCTCCCGGCACCGGCACGTCCCCGAACCACACCCGACGAAAGGCGTCAGGCGCTCATGAGCACATTGGTCACCGGCGGGGCCGGGTACATCGGCTCCCACGTCGTCCGCCTCCTCGAGCAGCGCGGCGAGCAGGTCGTCGTCGTCGACGACCTCTCCAACGGCATCCCCGCCCGCGTGCCGAACGCCACGCTGGTCGAGCTCGACCTGTCGGCCGCCGACGCCGAATCCCGGCTGCGGGCGGTAATGGAGGAGCACGCGGTCACCGCGGTCATCCACTTCGCAGCGAAGAAGCAGGTGGGGGAGTCGGTGGAGCGCCCGCTCTGGTACTACCGCAACAACGTCGAGGGGCTGGCGAACCTGCTCGCCGCCATGGAGTCCGCTGACGTCACCACGATGGTGTTCTCCTCCTCGGCCGCGGTCTACGGCATGCCCGACGTCGGGATCGTGCCGGAGAAGATCGACTGCCGCCCGATCAACCCGTACGGGCAGACGAAGCTCGTGGGCGAGTGGATGATCGACAACGCCGCCCGCCACGGCCTGCGCGCCATCAAGCTGCGCTACTTCAACGTCGCCGGCGCCGGCTGGCCGGAGCTCGCCGACACCGCGGTGATGAACCTCATCCCGATCATCCTCAACCGCGCTGCGGCAGGTCGGGCGCCGGTGGTGTTCGGCGACGACTACCCCACCCCGGACGGCACGTGCATCCGCGACTACGTCCACGTCGCCGACCTCGCCGACGCCCACATCGCCGCCCTCGACCACCTCGGGGCCGGGGAGATCGCGGAGTCCGTGTTCAACGTCGGCACCGGACGGGGCGCCTCGGTCCTCGAGGTCATCGACGCGATGTCGGCCGCACTCGGCCGCGACCTCACCCCGGAGATCGCGCCGCGACGGCCGGGCGACCCGCCCCAGCTCGTCGCCGACGTCTCCGCGATCGAACGCGAGCTCGGCTGGCGGGCCTCCCGCGGCCTGGCCGACATCGTGGAATCGGCCGTCCCCGCCGAGCTGCGCCCGTGAGCGACGCCGAGCAGAGCGACGCCGCGGAGCAGCCGCGCCGCTTCTACGCCCCGCTCATCGCCGGGGCGATCGTGCTGGTCGCGGTCATCGCCCTCGTCATCGCCAACGCGGTGCGCCAGCCCGAGGCCCTCACCGTCGACGCCCTGCAGAGCCCCGCAGTGGGTGCGCTGGGTGCGGGCGAGGACATCTATCCGGCGAACTCCGCCGAGGCGATCGAGGAGAACGTCAAGTTCGGGTACCTGCCCGCGGTGGCCACCGCCCTGCTGTCCGACGGCACCGTCGCGCTCGCCGACCCGGAGACCGGCCAGGAGGACCTGGGGCTGGAGAAGCCGCTCGAGCAGACGGACGCGGCGGCCTTCACCGCCGCGCGCATCGCTCCGGCCCCGCTGTCGGCCGACCCCGAGGGGGAGGCCGAGGAGGCGGAGACCACCCGCGACGGCACCCCGATCACCTGGGAGCAGGCGCTCATGGAGTACGGCGACGCGACGGTGTTCATGCCCGAGGTCGCCTCCGCCCAGGTCATGGGCCCCGTGCTCGAGGCGATCGAGGCCGGCGGCCGGCCGGAGGGTGTGATCATCCGCTCGTCCGACCTCGAGGTGCTGCGGACCGCTGTCGACCGCGACATCGCTGCTCTCTACTCCGGGGACGTCACCGCGGTGACGCCGGGCGCGCTGCTCGAAGCCGGTGTCGGCATGGCCGCGGTGCCCGCCGATTCTGACGAGCTCGACACCTGGCTCGGCTCCGAGGTGAAGATGTGGGCGACCGGAGTGGAATCGGAGGGCGCGCTCGCCGACCTCGCCGAGCGCGGGGCCTTCGGTGCGCTGAGCGCGAATCCGTTCGCCATCCAGCCCTCGAACGTGAAGACTGACTGAGACGAGCCGCGTGCGCGGACCGCACGCCCGCTGACACCCGCGACCTGCGGAAACCACCCAACGGAGGAGAACGACACCATGTCACAGCCCATCGGCAGCCCCGTGAGCATCGGCAACCTCGACGCCTCGCAGCTCGGCCCGCAGCCCACGCACCTGCCCGAGGACCACCCCGACGTCGAGGCGAGGAGCCGGATCGACGCCGGCGAGGAGCCCCTCGACGTCGCCCACGACCTGCCCGCGAGCTCGCTCGCCTGGGCGCTGCTCGCAGACGAGGCGTTCGACGAGGGCCGCAAGGTCGATTCCTACGCCTACGCCCGGGTGGGGTACCACCGCGGCCTCGATGCGCTCCGGCAGGCGGGCTGGCGCGGCGCCGGCCCGATCCCTTACTCCCACGAGGTCAACCGCGGTTTCCTCCGCGCGCTCTACGCACTCGGCCGGGCGGCCGCATCGATCGGCGAGGCCGAGGAGGCCGCGCGGGTGGAGAAGTTCCTCCGCGAGTCCGACCCCGAGGCGATCGACCGCATCGCCGCCGACCTCCGCTGAGGCGAGGCGGGCGCTGGGGTAGAGCCCCATAGAGTGGTGTAACGCACAGAGGCCCGGACACACCCTTCCGGATGTAGACGCGGCCACCGTGTGATCCTTCGAGTCAACCTTCCAAGTATCCTCTGCCGCGGTGCCGTGCTGCGGCCGACCCACGACCACCTCGCCCGCGGAGGCCGGGCCGGGCTGGGAGCAGTGCTCGGCATCCTCGTCAGCGCGGTGATGTTCGCCTTCCCGCACCTCGGCGAGTCCCTCACCGGGGTCGAGGCGATCTCCTACCTCATCACCGGCGCCGCGTTCGGCATCGTGTACGTGCTCACCGGGTCGATGACCGCGGCCATGATCGCCCACGCCCCGCAGAGCTGGGCGGCGTTCGGGCAGGTGCTCGTGTTCGGCCGGGGCGATGCCGCGGTCTCCCCGCTCATCTGGGTCCTCGCCCTCGGCTGCCCGCTCTGGGTGTACCTGTGTGCCCGCGGCCTGCGCGCCCTGCTCCCGCATGATCGTCGAGGCGCGGCCACGACCGGTGGCGGAGCTGCTGCCACCGACGGGCCGACCGCCGGTGGCGGAGGCGCCCCGGACCGCCGGTAGACTGGCCGGGTCAGGCCTGGGAGCAGGCTGCCCGGACAAACCAAGGTGATGAGAACACATGCCAGCACTCGTGGTCGTCGGCGCCCAATGGGGCGATGAAGGCAAGGGCAAGACCACCGATATCCTCGGCACCCGTGTCGACTACGTGGTCAAACCCAACGGCGGCAACAACGCCGGGCACACTGTCGTCGTCGGCGGGGAGAAGTACGAGCTCAAGCTCCTGCCGGCCGGCATCCTCTCGTCCTCGGTGACCCCGGTGATCGGCAACGGCGTCGTCGTCAACCTTGAGGCGCTGTTCGAGGAGATCGAGATGCTCGAGTCCCGCGGCGCGGACACCTCGAAGCTGCGGATCTCCGCCGACGCCCACCTCGTCGCCCCGTACCACCAGGTGCTCGACAAGGTCACCGAGCGCTTCCTCGGCAAGCGCGCGATCGGCACCACCGGCCGCGGCATCGGGCCGACCTACCAGGACAAGGTGGGGCGCCTGGGCATCCGGGTCCAGGACATCTTCGACGAGTCGATCCTGCGGCAGAAGGTCGAGGGAGCACTGCGGCAGAAGAATGAGCTCCTCCTCAAGGTCTACAACCGCCGCGCTGTCGAGACCGAGGAGATCGTCGAGCACTTCCTCCAGTACGTCGACCGCCTGCGGCCGATGGTCGCCGACACCTCGCTCCTGCTCAACGAGGCGCTCGACGCCGGCGAGGTCGTCGTCATGGAGGGCGGCCAGGCGACCATGCTCGACGTCGACCACGGCACCTACCCCTTCGTCACCTCCTCGAACCCGACCGCCGGCGGTGCGGTCGTGGGCTCCGGCATCGGTCCCACCCGGGTTTCGCGGGTCGTGGGCATCATCAAGGCCTACACCACCCGCGTGGGCTCCGGCCCGTTCCCCACCGAGCTGTTCGACGACATGGGCGTCCACCTGCAGAAGACCGGCGGGGAGTTCGGCGTCAACACCGGCCGGGCCCGGCGCTGCGGCTGGTACGACGCCGTCATCGCGCGCTACGCCAGCCGCGTCAACGGCTTCACCGACTACGTGCTCACCAAGCTCGACGTCCTCACCGGCATCGAGCAGATCCCGGTATGCGTGGCCTACGACGTCGACGGCGTCCGCCACGACCAGATGCCCATGAGCCAGTCAGACTTCCACCACGCCACCCCGATCTTCGAGCACTTCGATGGCTGGACCGAGGACATCACCGGCGCCCGCACCTTCGAGGACCTGCCGGAGAACGCGCAGAAGTACGTCCTCGCGCTCGAAGCGATGTCCGGCTGCCGGATCTCGGTGATCGGCGTCGGCCCGGACCGCGAGCAGTCGATCGTCCGCCACGACCTGCTGGACTGAGTGTCGGCTGCCGGCTGCGGCGGCACGAGTGCTGCTCGCTGGAACCAGAAGTCCCAGGGTTCTGATCTCAGACCCTGGGACTTTCTCGCCTGCTCGCCGTTCAGCAGAAGGGCGCCGGCCGCTCAGCCAGCGATCGGCGCCCCGTTCGACGGTGAATGATTCGACGCGTTCACCGCAGAATCGGACTGCCGTCGTTCTTGATGTCCTCGAGGAACTGGACGATCCGAGCAGCGACGCTGCGATGCGAGCGGTCGTTGAGCGCGTCATGGGCGCCGTCGGCAGTCCGGACGACAGCCGCACCCGGCACGCGAGTCAGCCATGCGGTGCCTGCGTTCACGTCGACCACGTCATCGGACTCACCGTAGACGCCGAGGACCGGAACCTTCACCGACTCCGGCGCCGGCAGGGACAGGCTGGCCGGCAGCGGCGTCGACAGTGCCGCAGGGTCCAGGTTCCCCGGCTGCCTGAGCACTGACTGGTGCACCGGGCAGGTGGAGCGCCGGCCGATCTGCGCCTCGGGATCCAGCACAGTCCCACTGGCATCAGCAGCCGGCGTGGAACCCGCGTCCGAGGCGGTAGTCCCGTCAGTCGCGGCCGGTGACGGCGCCACCGGAAGGCCCGCGATGACCACGCCGGCGACTGGCGCTTCATCGGCTGCGAGGTCGAGGGCGAGGACCCCGCCGGCATCCGAGCCGACAAGGAAGTGCGGAGTGGGCAGCTCGGGATCGTTGAGAACGGCGTGGACCGCCTCGGCCGCTGCCTGGGGGTCCGCAGCCGCCCCGGTCACGACGCGGACCGGGTAGGCGTCATAGGCGATGCGGCCGGCGAACCTGTCGTAGACGGAGGCGGCCTCGCCACGGCCGGCGATCATGGTGACCGTGCCGCGAGGGTTGGCTCCGGGCTTGATCTCGATGGCGGTGGTGGTGACGGTGCTCGTCGATGAGGTGACTGTCATGGGGGTTCCTTTCAGAATGTGCGGACGGTTGCGGAGGACGTGCGGATCAGACTCGTGTGGCAGCGCGATCGGCTTCCGCGCCGGCCGGCTTCGTTCCTGCCCCGACCGACGTCTGGGACTCCGCACCCGCCTCGATCTCGCGCACGAGCGGGATGAGGTCCGAGGCGATCCGCTCGAGCTCCTCATGGAGCGGCGACGCCTGGATCAGCAGCAGATTGACTCCGGCGGCGCGGTACGCGGCGATCTTCTCCGCGACCTGTTCGGGCGTGCCGACCAGCTCCGGGCGCAGCGCGCGGGTACCCACCGAATACTCCCGCTTGGAGACTTCGACATCGAGCTTCGAGTGGGCCACGAACTCCTCGAACGAGGCGTAGCCGGGCGAGTTCGGGTCGACGGTGGTGATGCGCTCGAGCTCAGCCCGCGCCTCGGCCTCCGTGTCGCGGACGATGACGTAGGCGCTCATCCCGATGGTCTCGAACGGCGCGCCCTGCAGGCGGAAGCGGCGCGCATTCACGTCGGCGGCCTTCTCCCGCAGCTCCTCGACGGTGCCGCCATGGGTGACGTAGGAGTCGGCGAAGCCGGCGATCGCCTCGCGGCCGCCCTCCGATTCTCCGCCGGCGTAGATCTTCGGGGTCTTCGCCGGCTTCGGCTCGACCACGGTGTCCTCGAAGCTGAAGTACCGCCCGTGCTGGCTGTACGGGTTCTGGGTCCACAGCCCGCGGAGGGCGTCGACGAACTCGGTGCAGTGGACGTACCGGTCGTCGTGGGAGGGGAAGACTCCGCCGAACTGCTTGGCCTCTTCCTCCCACCACGCCGCGACGACGTTGAGCGAGAACCGGTCGTTCGAGACGTCGGCCAGGGTGGACAGTCGCTTCGCCGTCACCTGCGGGTTGTGGTAGCCGGGGCGGATCGCGGTGAGGATCTCCAGCTTCTCCGTGACCGCGGCGATCGCGGTCGCCAGCGACCATGCCTCCAGGCTGGGCTCATTCACGCCCTTGCGGTCATTGAGGTAGAGCTCCGGGACGAGGGTGAGCTCGAAGCCCAGCCGGTCGGCCTGGGTGCTGATGGTGCGGATGTAATCCCAGGTCGCGGGCATCCCCTCGTCGCCGACGTTGCGCAGAAAGCCGCCGTAGACGGGGGTCCAGTAGCCGAATCGCATAGTTCTCCTTCAGTGGGGCTTCAGTGAGCCAGGGCGGGGGAGTGGTCGGTGGCCGAGGCGGCCGCAGCCGGAGTGAGGGCCGCCAATGCGGCGGCGAGGTCACGGCGCAGATCCGCCGGATCCTCGAGCCCGATCGACAGGCGGACAGTGGTGAGTTCGATTCCGGCCCCAGCCCGGCCCGCCTCGTCGAGGCGCGAGTGCGTCATGGTCGCGGGGTGGACGACTAGCGAGCGGGTGTCGCCGATGTTGGCCACGAGCGCGAACAGCTCGAGCGCATCGACGAAGGTCTCCACCTGAACCGGGTCGGCGGCGAGGTCGAAGGCGAAGACGCTGCCGAGGCCTTCGGGCAGCAGCCGGCCGGCCAGCGCGTGCTCGGGGTGGCCGGGCAGCCCCGGATGATGGACTCGTGCGACCTGCGGCTGCTCGACGAGGAACTCCGCAAGCTCGAATGCCGTCTGCGTCTGACGCCGGATCCGCAGCTCCAGGGTCTCGATGCCCTGGATGATCTGTGCGGCGTTGAACGGTGACAGCGTCGGACCGAGGTCATGGACGGCCTTGGCGCGTGCCAGCACGAGGAACGGCGTGCGGCCGCCGCTGCCGTCGAACTCCTCGGTGAACACGATGTCGCCGAACCGGTGGTAGGGCCGGGTGAGCCGGGGCCAGCGGGGCGCCTCGGCGGTGAAGTCGAAGGTGCCCGCGTCGACGATCACGCCTGCGATCGAGGTGCCGTGCCCGCCGAGATATTTGGTCGCCGAATGGACCACGATGTCGGCGCCCAGCTCGATGGGCCGGAGCAGGACGGGGGTGGCCATCGTGTTGTCGATGACCACTGGCACGCCTCGGGAGTGGGCGAGATCCGCGATCGCGGCGATGTCGGGCACCGTGAGGATCGGGTTGCCGATCGACTCGAGGAAGACTGCGCGGGTGGTTTCGCGCAGCGCGGCCTCCCACGCCGCGAGGTCGAGCGGGTCGACGAACGTCACCTCGATGCCGAGGTCCGCGAAGGTGTCACCCAGCAGGTCGCTGGTACCGCCGTACAGCTTGTTCGACGCCACGATGTGGTGAGGCATGCCCGGCCCGCGCGCCGAGCCCGGCCCGGCGGCGGCGACCAGGGTGAGGAGCGCGACGGCCACGGCCGCCTGCCCGGAGCCCAGGGCGACTGCTCCCGCGCCCCCTTCGAGATCCGCCACCCGCCGCTCGAGGACGGCGTTGGTGGGGTTGCCGTTGCGGCTGTAGATGTTGCCGGGGCGGCGCAGCGCGAAGGTGTCGCGGGCGGCGGCAAAGCTCTCGAACTCATATGCGGCTGACTGGTAGATCGGCACGGCGACCGTGTTCTGGGGTGTCCCCGGGGTATAGCCGACGTGGATCTGCCGGGTCGCCGGAGCGAGCCCGGCGCCGGCCGGCGTGTTTTCTGACCCTGCTCGGGCGATGGCTGACATGGTGCGTCCTCTCGTGTGTCTGCAGTCATAGTCGGGCACGCTCAGCCGCGGGGTCGAATCGTCGTTGCGGATTGTGAACTTCCGCGTCAGCCCGTGAACGTGCGCGACGCAGTGTGACCGGCGGCACGGTCTCCGGCGGGCGGACGTGCCACCGTGACCATCAAATCCAGCTCCGAACGACGCCCGGATTCAGCACGACTCCAGCACGACGTCCGCACTCCCGGATTCAGCACATTGGATTCCAGGGCCGAGCAGAACCCGCCGTGCTTCCGCGATCACGATCACCACGAGGAGGGTCCATGTCCCAGCAGCTGATATCCCGCAGCGCCTTCGCCCGCCTGTCCGCGGCGGTGATCGGCACCGCCCTGCTCGGTGCCGGGTGTGCTCCGCCCCGGCAGCAGGTGAGCGCGGTCGGCGAGGCGGGGGACGGGCAGCTGGGCCGGCTCACCTGGGGCTGGCGGCTGCCGACCACGTGGGATTCCGCGAAGGGGATCGGCTACGACGTGCATGTCCTGTCGCTGGTCTACTCCGGGCTGACCCGGTTGGGTCCGGACGGTGCGCTGCAGCCGGACCTCGCCGAGTCCTGGACCTACAACGGCACCGGCGACGCTGTCACCTTCCATCTGCGCCCGAACCTGACCTACAGCGACGGCACCCCGGTCGACGCCGCAGCCGTCAAGGCCGGCCTCGAACGCAGCCGGGACCTGCCCGGTGCGACGAGCGGGCAATCCCTGGCGATCATCCAGGACATCACCGCGGACTCCGCCACCGATGTCACGCTCCACCTGGCCGAGGTCAGCTATCAGCTGCCCCTGCTGCTCGCAGGACTCATCGGCCATCTCGTGTCCCCGGCCGCGATCGAATCAGGGGCTGAGCTCAACATCGCGCCGGTGGGTGCCGGCCCATTCGTGCTCGCCGAGTACGTGCCGGGCTCGCACGCCACACTGCGCCGCAACCCGAATCACTGGAACGCCGCGGAGATCCTCCTCGACGAGCTGCAGGTGGTGCCCCGCCCCGCTGAAGCGGTTGCCTACGCCGGGCTCCGCTCCGGCCAATACGACCTCGCCCACGTCGACGACTCCCAGATCCTTCCCCTCGAGCAGTCCGGGTTCTCCGTGATTGGCGGCACCTGCTTCAACGTCCACACCATCGAGGTCAACAATCGGCACGCTCCCTTCGACGATCCCCGCGTCGTCGAGGCCTTCAACCGCGCCATCGACCGGGAGGGGATCATCGAAGGTCCGCTGTTCGGCCACGGGGAGCCGGACTGGCAGCCCTTCTCCCGCGGCGTGCAGGGCTACGACCCCGAACTCCACCGGCGCTGGGACCACGACCCGGAGGAGGCCCACCGCCTGCTCGCCGAGGCGGGCCACCCCGACGGCATCTCCGTCACGTTCCACGTCATCGGGGATGCCGGCAACGACACCAGCCGGAAGATCGCCGAGGCGGTCCAGGCCCAGGTGGCCGAAGCCGGCTTCGACCTACGCCTGGAGATCGCCCCGCCGGGCGCCGGCCAGAAGGCCGCCCACTCGTACACGCTCTACATGTACTCGTTCTCCGGCCGGGAGTCTCCGGTGCAGGCGCTCGAGGTGCTCTACAGCGAGGGCGGCTGGATGAACATCTCCCAGCAGGCCCCCGAGGAGTTCACAACTGCACTCGAGCGGGTGCGCCGCACCCCGCTAGAGTCACCCGACTACCTGCCGCATCTGCAGGCAGCCACCCGCGCTGCCGTCAGCGGGGCCTCACCGCACGCGTGGCTCGTCAACTGGAACCGCGCGCACGCGCTGAACGACCGCGTCACGGGCTTCACGCACTGCATCCACACCCAGCGATTCGAAGGAGTGGGGGTCCGCTCATGAGCGCTGCAATCTGGGTGCTGCACGGCCTGGGCCGCGCCGTGCCGGTGCTGTTCGCCACTGCGGGGATCACCTTCCTGCTGAGCGCGTTCACCAAGCAGGAGCCGGCCGATATCCTCCTCGGCGAGGCCGCCACCCCCGAAGCCGTCGCGGAGCTCAACCACGAGCTCGGTCGCGACCGCCCCCTCCTCGTCCAGTTCGGATCCTGGATCGCCCAGGCGGTGCAGGGCGACCTCGGCACCAGTTGGTTCACCGGCATCCCGGTGCTGACGACGATCACGGACCGGATGCCGGTGAGCCTGTCCATCGCGGGACTGGCCCTGGTGATCGCCGTGGTGCTGGGCGCCTCGGCGGGGATCGCGGCAGCCCTGCTGCGCGACAGCTGGGTCGACCGCCTGGTGACGCTGGCAGCATCCACGCTGGCCACGCTGCCGCCGTTCGTGGTGTCGATCGGCCTGATCCTGTTGTTCGGGGTGGCGCTGCCCTTCCTTCCCACCGGCGGCTATGTGCCCTTCGAGCGGAGCCCGGGCGGCTGGCTGGCGTCGATCATCCTGCCGGCGATCGCCCTGTCGCTCGAGGCGGCCGCCGACATCGCACGTCAGCTGCGCACCGCGCTCGTGCGGACGTACGAGGAGAACCTCGTGATCGGCGCCCGCCTGCGCGGGCTGTCCCCGGCTCGGATCCTGTTCCGGCACGCGCTGCCCCACGCCTCCGGACCTGCGCTGGCAGCACTGGGGATCCAGGTGCCGCGGCTGATCGGCGGAGCGATCATCGCCGAGCAGATCTTCTCCCTGCCGGGACTCGGCCTGATGGCGTACGACGGCGCGATGCAGGGGGACCAGCCCGTGGTGCTCGGCGCGGTCATGGTGACCGTCGTCGTGGTGCTCATCAGCACGCTCATCGTCGACCTGCTCATCCTCGCGCTGAATCCCGCGGCCCGGACCACCCCGGCCCGGACCACCCCGGCTCAGGCAACCCCGGCCCGGACCACCCCCGCCACCGAGAGGAGCTCCCTGTGATCGCCGTCCGAACTCTGCTGAGCCGCCCCACCGCGGCCGTCGCGCTCGCGGTGCTGATCCTCGTGGCCGTGGTCACCGCGTTGGGCTCCGTGCTCGCTCCCTCCGATCCGCTCGCCCAGGACACCTCGCAGGTCCTGGCGGCGCCCTCAGCGGCGCACTGGCTGGGCACCGACTACCTCGGCCGCGACATCCTCTCCCGACTGCTGGCCGGCACACGGCTGTCGGTGCTCGCCGCGCTCGAGGCGGTCGTCATCGCGCTGCTGCTCGGCACGGTTTCCGCCGTGGCATCGGTGTTCGCCCCACGCGGGATCCGCTGGGTGCTCGAGCGGGTGTTCGACTCGTTCATGGCGCTGCCCTTCATCACCTTCGCCGTCGCGATCGGCGCGCTGCTGGGCAACAGCATCCACGCGGCGATGGTCGCCGTGGGCATCCTCGCCTCCCCGACCTTCTTCCGGGTGGTCCGGGCTGTCGTCATCGAGATCGCGCATACCCAGTACGTGGATGCCGCGCGACTGTTCGGCGTTCCGATTCCCAAGCTCGTACTGGCCCACGTGGTGCCGCGGATCGTGCCGGCGCGCTGTCGGGCGGCCAGCGGCAAAGAGTCGCGATAGCGCGGGCGCTCGCCGTCCAGCCGCGACTCCTCGTGTGCGATGAGCCGGTGTCGGCCCTCGACGCCTCGAGCCGGAGCGAAGTCGTCGACACGCTGCGCGCCACCGCCGACGCGGGCACTGGAATGCTCCTGATCTCCCACGACCTGTCCTCGCTGGGGTCGATCGCCGACCGGGTGCTCGTGCTCAATGACGGCACGATCGTGGAGTCCGGCCCCGCGGCGGAGGTTCTCGGCGCGCCTCAGCATCCATACACGCGCAAGCTCATCGCCGCGATCCCGACGATCAGCGGCGCAACCGCAACCCCACTCTGAAGGAGACGACAATGGCAGAAATCCTCGGAATGATCTCGTCCCAGCGAGGCTCGGAGACCGACCCGGTCACCGGTCCGGCCGTCGATCCCGGATGGATTCGGGACTTCGCACGTGCCCACGAGGAAGCCGGCTTCGACCGGGTCCTCATCGGATACTCCTCAGCGTCCCCCGACGGGTTCGCGATCGCCTCGGCGGTGCTGCAGGCGACCGAACGCCTCGGCGTGCTCATCGCCCACCGGCCCGGTTTCGTGGCACCCACCGTCCTCGGACGGAAGCTCGCCACGCTCGACCACCTCAGTGGTGGCGGCAGGGTCGCGGTCCACCACATCTCCGGCGGCTCCGATGCCGAGCAGGCCCGCGACGGCGACTATTCGACCAAGCCCGAGCGCTATTCCCGAACAGCCGAATTCATGCAGGTGCTGCGGAAGGCCCTCAACTCGTCCGAGCCCTTCGACTACGCCGGAGACTTCTACCGAGTCGCCGACGCCAACAGCGCGGTGCACCCCGTCCACCCTGGCGGCATCCCGCTGTGGTTCGGCGGGCTGTCGGAGGATGCGGTGCGAGTCGGCGGCGAGCACGCCGATGTCTATGCCCTGTTCGGTGAGCCGAAAGCACAGGTCGCTGATCGCATTGCTGCGATCCGCGCCGTCGCGGAGCGCACCGGCAACCACGGGCTGTCGTTCTCGTTGTCGACCCGCCCGGTCGTCGGGGTGACGGAGGATGAGGCATGGGCCAAAGCCGAGGCCTACCTTGAGCAGGCGGCGCACAACAAGGCCGCCGGCGCCGAGGACAATCCGCTGCGGCTGCGGCACAAGGCCTCCGACGAGCGAACAGCGGAGTCGGCCGATCGACTGCAGCGTCTGGCCCACCAGCGCGACGTCCACGACGAGCGACTGTGGTTCGGCATCACGAAGCTCATGGGGCCGCAGGGCAACTCGAGTGGTCATGTGGGAACGGGCCAGCAGGTGGCCGACTCGCTGCTCGAGTACTGGCATCTGGGAGTGCAGAACTTCCTGATCCGCGGATTCGATCAGCTCGGGGACGTCCAGGATTGGGGCGAGCACCTGACTCCACATCTGCGGGCGGGAATCGTGGCGCGGCTCAGCGTGGGCTGCGGTGCCGGCAACGGCGTCGCTGCTGACAGCAGCAACCCGGGCAGTGCCATCGTCGGCAGCAGTGCTGGTGCCGGCAGCCGCGCCAGTGTCGACAGCAGTGCCAGGACCGCATCCGCTGGGCTGCGTTCCTGAGGCTACCGGCCCTGTCCTCAGTCGAGACTGAAGTCCCGAGATCGATTCTTGGATTTCGGGACTTCAGTCTCGACCCAGCGTGCCGGGGTCGCGACCGAACCCCGGAAGAGCTGACACCACCCGCAACGCCTGAGGCGGCGGCCGGAGAAGAACTCCGGCCGCCGCCTCAGGCGCTGCGCCGCTGCCGTGGGATTCAGACCCGCGACAGCGGCTGCCCGTCAGACCACAGCCCGCTGGCGCAGACGCTGCGTGGCGATCTCCGCGCCCTGCGTCAGCGACTCGAGCTTGGCCAGCGCGATCTCCGGGTGGACGCGTCCGCCCAGACCGCAGTCGGTGGAGGCGACGACATTCTCGGGCCCGACGAGCTCTGCGAATCGGGTGATCCGATCGGCGACGAGCTCGGGGTGTTCGACGACGTTCGTCGAATGGGACACGATGCCGGGGATGATGTACTTGCCATCCGGAAGAGTCGTCTCCTGCCAGATCTTCCACTCGTGCTCGTGACGTACGTTCGCCGCCTCGAAGGTGATCCCGGCAGCGTTGATGGTCAGGACCTGATCGACGATCGCCGAGAACGGCAGATCGGTGACGTGCGGTCCATGCCAGGATCCCCAGCAGGTGTGAATTCGGACCTGCTGCGGGTCGATGCCGCGCAGGGCGTGGTTGAGGGCGTCGATGCTCAGCTGCGTGAACGTGCGGTAGTCCGCGATCGAAGGCTCGGGGTTGATCTGGTCGAAGTTCTCCGCCAGTGAGGGGTCGTCGATCTGCACGATGAGGCCCGCCTCGGTGATCGCCAGGTACTCCTCGCGGAGAACGTCGGCCCAGGCCCACACGAAGTCCTCATAGCTCTCATAGTGCTTGTTCTCGATCCGCGCCGCCGAGGCGGGCGACAGCGAGTTGAGGAACCCGCGGGCAGGATCGTACCCGGCGGCTTCCAGGCCCTTCTTGACGTTGGCGATGTCGCGCTTGACCTGTTCGTGGCCGATGTAGGAGATCGGACCGACGGCCTGCGGGAACCCCGGTTGTGTGCCGGTGTCGGTGCCGGCGGTCGGATCGCTGTAGGCGGCGGGGAAGAGGTTCCGGTCGCGACGGTCCTGGAAGCTGGTCAGGCGCACGTTGCCCGGCTCGCTCCGCTGGGCGGGCAGCTCCCACAGGCCCTGGCCTGAGATCTTCAGGCCGCCGGTGCGGTTGAAGGAGTAGTGCCACCACGCGCCGTAGTCGAACTGCGCGGCCATGTCGTGGCCGAACTCGCCGTCGTTCGGCTCGGTGATGCCGAGATCCTTCTGCTTCTGCACGATGTCGACGACGCTGGCTTCGAGGAGGTCGCCGAACTCTGCGTCCGACACCGCTGCGTCAGCCTTGGCGGCGTTGGCATCGATGAGCTTGGGGGTGCGCGGCAGCGACCCGGCGTGCGAAGTGCGAATTCCTGCGGACATGTCTGTCTCCTTCAACCCGGTTACCCGGCTAGGTTTTTCGTGGGTAGGACCAGATCAGCACGAAACGCGGTGCTCCGACGTGAAGGCCGTCACATGCTGACGCCCGATTTCACACGACGTCACACCCCGCAATGGAGCGACTCGGAACAGGCATGCGGGAGCGAGGTCTGCAGAATCACCACTCCTGAACTCTCGACCGGCGGTCGCAGGTACGATCGATGCAGACTTCCCGCTCGGCGCTCACTCTTCGGCCGGCCGCGGGTCCCAAGACATTGCACCACCCCACTGTTTCCCCACCGATGATGAAAGCGTGATTCTTTGGCTCGTTCCTCCCGCAAGCAGACGTCCCCGCCCGCCCTCACACCAGGGGGCCTGAGGATCACCCCGCTGGGTGGCCTGGGTGAGATCGGGCGCAACATGACCGTCTTCGAACACGAGGGCAAGCTCCTCATCGTCGACTGCGGGGTGCTGTTCCCCGAAGAGCACCAGCCCGGCATCGACGTGATCCTGCCCGACTTCACCTCCATCCGCCACCGGCTCCAGGATGTGGTGGGCATCGTGCTCACGCACGGCCATGAGGACCACATCGGCGGAGTGCCGTACCTGCTCAAGGAGCGGCCGGACATCCCGCTGATCGGCTCGCAGCTGACCCTGGCCTTCATCACGGCCAAGCTCACCGAGCACCGGATCACTCCCTCCACCGTCCACGTCGAGGCCGAGGACACCCACAAGGTCGGACCCTTCGAGCTGGAATTCGTCGCGGTCAACCACTCGATTCCGGACAGCCTTGCTGTGGCCATCCGCACTCGTGCCGGGCTCGTGCTGCACACCGGCGACTTCAAGATGGACCAGTTCCCGCTGGACAACCGGATCACCGACCTGCGGCATTTCGCTCGGTTGGGCGAGGAGGGTGTCGACCTCTTCCTCACCGACTCCACCAACGCCGAGGTGCCCGGCTTCACCGTCTCCGAGCGCGAGCTCAACCCCGCGATCGAGAAGGTGTTCGCCACCGCTCCCAAGCGGATCATCGTCTCCAGCTTCGCCAGCCACGTCCACCGGATCCAGCAGGTCCTCGACGCCGCCCATGCCAGTGGTCGGAAGGTCGCGTTCGTGGGCCGCTCGATGGTCAGGAACATGGGCATCGCCCGTGAGCTGGGATATCTGAAGATCCCGCGCGGCCTGATCGTGAACTTCAAGAAGCTGCAGTCGATGCCCGACAACAAGATCGCGCTGGTGTGCACCGGCTCGCAGGGTGAGCCGATGGCGGCGCTGTCGCGCATGGCGTCCGGGACCCACCAGATCAAGCTCGATCGGGACGACACCGTCCTGATGGCCAGCTCGATGGTCCCCGGCAATGAGAACGCCATCTACGGAATCATCAACAAGTTCACCGACCTCGGAGTCAAGGTCGTGCACAAGGGCAACGCCCAGGTCCACGTGTCCGGTCATGCCTCGGCCGGAGAGCTCGTCTACTGCTACAACATCGTGCGACCCAAGCATGTGATGCCGGTGCACGGGGAGTCGAAGCACCTCCACGCCAACGCCGAGCTCGCCGCGAGGACCGGGGCGCCGCGTGAGCGCGTGCTCGTCGTCGGCGACGGCACCACCGTCGATCTCGTCAAGGGCCAGGCCAAGGTCTCGGGCAAGGTCGAGGCCGGGCTGGTCTACGTGGACGGCCACATGGTCGGCAAGGTCACCGAGGAGACGCTCGTCGAGCGCAGGCTGCTCCAGGAGGGCGGCGCGGTGACGATCGTGGCGATCGTCGATCCCGACACGAACACGCTCACCGAACCGCTCGAGTTCATGACCAAGGGCTTCATCCAGGACCCGCAGATCTTCAAGGGCGCCGCGGAGAAGGTCAAGAAGGCCCTCGCCTCGCCTGACGCGTCGAAGATCGACGACATCGACGAGCTCGAGAAGCTCATCGTCGACACCGTGAGCCGCCACCTGGAGCGCGCCTACCGTAGGGCGCCGCTGATCACTGCCGTCGTCATCGACGCCTGATTCGGGCGCTCAGCACGACCGGGTGCTGAGCGCCGGGCCTGCTTCAGCACCACAGTCCGGTTGCCGTTGAGGAAGACACGCCCCTCGCAGTGCCATTTGACCGCGTTCGCCAGCGCCTTGCGCTCGGTGTCGCGGCCGGCGGCGGCGAGGTCGGCGGCGTCGAAGGTGTGGTCGACCTCCACCACCTGCTGAGCGATGATCGGGCCCTCGTCGAGCTCGGCGTTGACGTAGTGGGCGGTGGCGCCGACGGTCTTCACACCCTTCTCGTACGCCTGGTGGTAGGGACGGGCGCCCTTGAAGCTCGGCAGGAACGAGTGATGGATGTTGATGACCTCGCCCGCCATGTCCTCGACGAGCCGGCTGCTGAGCACCTGCATGTACCGGGCCAGCACCACGAGCTCCACGTCGTACCGCTCCCGCAGCTTCAGCAGCTCCGCCTCGGCCTGCGGCTTGGTGGCCGGAGTGACGGGGATGTGGTGGTAGGGGATCCCATGCCATTCGACGAGGTCGCGGTGATCGTCGTGATTGGACACCACGGCCACGACCTCGATCGGCAGCTCGCCCACGCGGGCGCGGAACATCAGGTCATTGAGGCAGTGCTCGGACTTCGACACCATGAGCAGCACGCGCCGCTTCCGGCCCTTCGGCTCCACCGTGAGCTCCGCCCGGTACTGCTCCGCCAGGGGCGCGAATGCCTCCCGCAGCGCCTGTGTCGACACCGCCGAACCACCCTCGCAGGCGAAGTGCACGCGCAGGAAGAAGCGCTGGGAATTCCGGTCGCCGAACTGCTTGAGGTCGATGATCTCCTGGCGCTGCTGGACGAGCACCTCGGTGATCGAGTGGACGACGCCCAGCTTCTCCGGGCAGGCGAAGGTCAGAATGTGCTCAGTGTGGTCCTACATGGTCAAGCTCCTTCCGGCGTCGGATTGAATTCTCGCACGGCGTCGAGGAGCCAGCCCGCCAGATAGTCCGCGAAGGACGACCGCGGCATCAGCCAGTACCTGTCCTCGCCCGTCCGCCACACGATGAGCTGGACCGGTCCCAGCAGCGTCGACACCGCCGCGCCCACGGGGAAGGCCCGCGGATGCAGGTCGACGTGACAGCCCTTCTGCAGCACCTGCAGCGCCTGCGGCCCCACCAGCTCGATGACCGTGCGATTGGCCGACAGCTCGACCACCGAGCCAGGCGCTTCGCCGAGCGCGGTGCGCAGCACCTCGGCCACCGGCTGGTCCGGGCCGGCGACCGCGAGGAACTCGTCGGGCGCCAGCCAGATCATCGCCATTCCCGAGGCGCGAGCCCAGTGCTCTGCGCCCCGCGCCGTTCCGGCCGGACCGGAACCCGCCACGGCGCCCGCCGCCTCGGGAATGGAACCGGCCTCTGACGTGCCGGAGGTGAGTGAGACGCCCGCCGCCTCGGGAGCGGAACCGGCCCCTGACGTGCCGGACGTGAGTGAGACGCCCGCCGCCTCGGGAGCGGTGCCGGTCACCCGACCGACCGTCGCGGGAAGGGGGAGGCCCGCGGCCGTTTCGATGGCGCGTGCCCCGGCTGATCCCGGGCGCACTCGGATCCCGACCATCGTCAGGAACGGCACCTCGCGGAGCCGCACGCCGGCCGCGCCTCCGGCCGCCGCTTCGGTCTGCGCGAGCACGTCGGCGAGGTGGGCGAGCGGACTCCGGCGCACGTTGCGGGGACGCCGGTCCAGGTCGAGGACACTGTCGCGCCGGTCACTCCGGCCGCTCCCCGGCTGCTCCTCCCCATCGCGCCGGCTGCCCGCAGGGTCGTAGAGCACGGGTTCGGCGACGACCACCTCGGCGAGCCGACCGTCGTGGTAGGCCTGCAGCGTCTCGCCGATTCGCGCCCGGCCGTTCTTCACCAGCGCCAGACCGAAGGTGCGCTCGAGTGCTGCGCTGCGGTAGGCGGAGGTGACGTGACCCTCCATCGGCACCGGGTGGGCTTCCGGGGACACCGTCCCAGCCCCTGAGCGCACCCCTGGTGGAATCTCCCTGCCCGCTGTGATCAGCTGCGCGCCCTCGGTCAGTTCCAGGGACCGGTCCACCGGAAGCACGGCGACCAGCTGCTTGCGGTCCTCGCGCAGATTGTCGGCGCGGGAGTACGAGCGCTTGCCGATGAAGTCCTTCTTCGTGGACACGATCCACTCCATCCCGGCGTCCTGCGGAGTGACCGTGCCGTCGGTGTCCTGCCCGACGATGATGAAGCCCTTCTCCGCGCGGAGCACGTGCATGGTCTCCGTGCCGTAGGGGGTGATGTCGAACTCGGCGCCCGCCTGGGCGACGGCATCCCACAGGGCCAGGCCGTGCCACGCCTCGACATTGAGCTCGAAGGCCAGCTCGCCGGAGAACGAGATCCGACACACCCGCGCCGGAATGCCGCCGGCGAGCACCGTGTCGCGGATGTCCATGAAGCGGAACGCCTCCCGGGACACGTCGAGATCCGGAGCCAGTGCGCCGACGACCGCTCGCGACTGCGGGCCGACGACCGCGACGGTGGCGAGCTGTTCGGTCACCGAGGTGCACACGACGTCGAGGTCCGGCCATTCGGTCTGCAGCCATTCCTCGAGCCAGTCGAGGACGGCAGCGGCCCCGCCGGTGGTCGTGGTGAGGACGAAGTGGTCAGCGGCGATCCGGAACACCGTGCCGTCGTCGAAGATCATCCCGTCCGGGGTGCACATCACCCCGTAGCGGGCCCTGCCGATGCCGAGCTTCGTGTAGCCGTTCGTGTAGATCCGGTTGAGGAACTCCGCGGCGTCGGTCCCGCGCACGTCGATCGTGCCGAGCGTCGAGGCGTCCATGAAGCCCACGGACTCCCGGACGGCGGCGCACTCGCGCAGCACCGCGGCGTCCATGTCCTCCCCGAGGCGCGGGAAGTACCGGGGGCGCTTCCACTGGCCTACGTCCTCGAACTCCGCGCCGTGGGCCACGTGCCAGGGGTGGATCGAGGTGACCCGGGCGGGTTCGAACAGCTCGCCGCGGCGCCGGCCGGCGAGCGCGGCGAAGGACACCGGGGTGGCCGGGGCTCGGAACCGGGTGGTGCCGATCTCCCCGGGATCGTCCGCCCCGATGATCTGCGCGATGACGCCGATCGCGGCGAGGCCGCTCGTACGGCCCTGGTCGTGCGCGGTGCCGATCGAGGTGTAGCGCTTGATGTGCTCGACGCTGCGCATGCCGGCCCCGGTGGCGCGCAGGATGTCCGCGACGGTCTGATCGCGCTGGAGATCGACGAAGTGCTCGTCGAGGTCCGCCGGGTCGAAGTCGCCGCCGGCGCTGGGACTGAACGGCCCGGCGGGGTTCGCCGGCCCGGCGGGGACGAGCCACAGCGGGCGGATGGGGGCGGTGTCCTGGTCCGGTGTGCCGGTTGCATCGGACTCCGGCGCGTCTGCTGCGGCTGCGGTGTCCGGGTCCGGCTTGCCGGTGGCAACGTACTCCGGCGCACCGACGTCGCTGCCCACCGTCGCCTCGGCGGCGAATCCGGCAGCTGCGGCCGCGCGAGCACCCAACTTCGCCCCTTCGGCCACCGCCGCTTCGGTGTCGAGGGTGCCGCGGAGCGCCCCGGCGAGGTGCTGGTCGCGGACCGGCGTGCTCGGGACGAACGCCGCGAGTCTCGGGTCCCACTCGACCGGACCGCGCTGGCTGTGGAGGTGCACGGCCGGGCTCCACCCGCCGGACACCGCGAGCGCATCGGCGTCGAACGCGAGCAGATCCCCCACCGGATCGCCGGAGTCGTCGAGCGCATGGACGCTGACGCCGGACAGGTGGCCGTCGGCGTCGCCTGCCGTGTTCGTCACCGCGGAGCGGAGGTGCACCGGGAGGCCGAGCGCGGCGCTCACCCGGGCGGCGGCGGGGCTCGCGGTGGGCCGGGAGTCGACGAGCGCGACGACCTCGACCCCGGCGGCGTGGAGGTCCGCGGCGGTCGCGTAGGCGGAGTCGTTCGTCGTCGCGACGACGACGCGGTGCCCGACGGCCACACCCCAGCGGTTGAGGTAGGCGCGGGCGGCACCGGCGAGCACGATGCCCGGCCGGTCGTTGCCGCGGAACACGATCGGCCGCTCGTGCGCACCGGTGGCGAGCACCACCTGCCGGGCGCGGATGTGATGCACGCGCTCGCGGGAGACGCCGGCGGGCACCGGGCCTGCGAGGTGGTCGGTGCGCCTCTCCACGGCGACGACATGGTTCGAGTCGTAGCTGCCGGCGGCGGAGGTGCGCTGCAGGCGGGTCGATTCCGGGGCGGCGTCGAACTCGTCGACGGTCGCGGAGATCCAGTCCGCCGCCGGCCGGCCTGCGACCCGCTCCTCCCGGGTGGACAGCAGTGCGCCACCGGGCTCGGGCTGGTCGTCTGCGAGGACGACGCGCGCCCCGGTGCGGGCGGCCGCCAGGGCCGCGGCCAGCCCGGCGGGCCCGGCGCCGACGACGAGGACGTCGGTATGGATGTGCACGTGGTCGTACTCCGCCTCGTCCGTCCGTGGGTCGAGCACGCCCTGTCCGGAGACCCAGTCGGCCCGTAGGCCCTCGATGAGCTCGACCGTGGTGGCGGTGAGCATCGACTCGTCGACCTCGCCGGGGCGGCGGGCGGCCACGGTGACGAGGGCGTTGGGTTCCTCGACCCCGGCGGCCATGATGCCGCGCGGGCGGTTCCGGTAGAGGGAGTCGCCGCAGCGGACAAGGCCGGCGCCGAGTGCTGCGGAGGCGAGCGTGTCCCCGGGGTGGCCGGTGAGCGTGCGGCCGGCAAGCTCGAAGCTCAACGCGGTGTCCCGGTCGATCCGGGCGTGCGGGACGGCGGCGGCCGGGAGCCGGTGCGGGCCGCGGGCGAGGCTGTGCGCGGGTGCGGGGGTCATCGCTCGTCTCCCTCGGAGGTCGGGTGGGATGCGGGGGATTCCCCGGGCGCAGCCGGGTCTCCCGCGGCGGACCCGCCGGCCGGCGAGCCCGCTGAGGCGGGAGCCGTGTGGGCGGTGGCGGTCCGGGCGTGGGAGCCGGAGGAGGCGATCGCGCGGGCCGCGGGGTCGCCCTTGGCGTGGTGCGCCGGGGAGAGTGCGGCCGCGGACCCGGGTGGCGCCTCGGCCGCGGTGTCCGGGCGCGGGGCGCCGATCGGGTAGACGGCGGAGATCTCGTAGGTCTCGGTGTCGCGGATGGTGTTGAACCAACGGCGGCAGCCGGCGGTGTGGAGCCAGCGCTCGGCGAGCATGCCGCGCGGGTTGTCGCGGTAGAAGAGGTACTCCGCCCACTCCCGGTCGCTCAGCGCCTCCGGGTCGGCGGGGTAGGGGACGTGGGCCTGCCCGCCGTGGCGGTACTCGGTCTCGTCGCGCGGCCCGCAGTACGGGCATTCGATGAGCAGCATGGGATCTCCGGTGGTCGGGGCGGCGGTGGGGTCAGTGCGCAACGCCGGCGGCGCCGTGCTCGTCGATGAGGTGCCCGGTCTCGAAGCGGTCGAGCGTGAAGGGCGCGTTGAGCGGGTGCGGGCTGCCGGTGGCGATGGTGTGGGCGAAGGTGTACCCGGAGGCCGGGGTGCCCTTGAACCCGCCGGTGCCCCAGCCGGCGTTGACGTAGAAGCCGTCGAGCGGGGTGGGGCTGATGATCGGCGAGGCGTCGAGGGTGACGTCGACGATCCCACCCCAGGTGCGGAGCACGTGCGCGCGGGCGAAGATCGGGAACAGCTCGACGGCCGCGGCGAGCTGCTCCTCGATGATGTGGAAGCTCCCGCGACGCCCGAACCCGGTGTAGCCGTCCACCCCGGCGCCCATGACGAGCTCCCCCTTGTGCGCCTGCGAGACGTAGACGTGCACGTGGTTGGACATGACGACCGTGGGGTGGACGGGTTCGAAGAGCTCGGACACGAGCGCCTGGAGCGGGTGGGACTGGATCGGCAGGCGGATGCCCGCGCTCTGTGCGAGGTCCCAGCTGTCCCCGGCGACGGCCATGCCGACGGTGCCGGTGGCGATCCGCCCGCGGTTCGTCTCCACCCCGGTGACGCGGTCTCCTGCGGTGAGGAACCCCTCGACCTCGCAGTTCTGGATGATGTAGACGCCCATCGCATCGCACTGCCGGGCGAGCGCCCAGGCGACGTGGTCGTGCTTGGCGATGCCGCCGCGCGGCTGGTAGGTCGCCCCCATGACGGGGTAGCGGAGGTCGTCGGCGACGTTGATGATCGGGCACAGCTCTTTGACCTGCTGCGGGTCGAGCCATTCGGCGTCGACGCCGTTGAGGACGTTGGCGCCCACCCGGCGGGTGCCCTCGCGGACGTCGCCCAGGGTGTGCGCGAGGTTCATCACGCCGCGCTGGGAGAAGAGGAAGTCGTAGTCGAGGGCGGCCGGCAGCTCCTCCCAGAGCTTGAGCGAGTGCTCGTAGATCGCGGCGGATTCGTCCCACAGGTAGTTCGAGCGGATGATCGCGGTGTTGCGGGCCATGTTGCCCCCGGCCAGCCACCCCTTCTCGAGCACCGCGGTGTTCGTGATGCCGTGATTCACCGCGAGGTAGTAGGCGGTGGCGAGACCGTGTCCGCCGCCGCCGACGATCACCGCGTCGTAGGAGGCGCGCGGTTCGGGATTGCGCCACAGGAAATCGGGATGCTGGGGGAGAGCGTCGGCCATTGCAGGCTCCGATCGGCTGAGGTAGCGTCGACTACTGATATATCAGAGTGCGATCAGCATAGGATCGGGATCAGGTGGGTGTCAACGGTTCCCGGGAAGGTTCCTGGTGGAGGGCCCGGGAGGAAAGGAAGTGAAGTGGGATGACGGCAGCGGAGGCGCACGGCCATCGCTCGCTCGCCGAGCACAGCTACGCGGTGCTGCGCGATCGGCTCATCATGCTCGACATCCGGCCCGGCGACCCGGTGAACGAGGCGGCGCTCGCCGAGGAGCTCGGCATCGGCCGGACCCCCGTGCGCGAGGCGCTCAAGCGGCTCGAGGCCGAGCACCTCGTCGTGAGCTATCCGCGTCGCGGCACCTTCGCCACCGGTGTCGACATCACCGACCTCGCAGAGATCGCCGAGGTGCGCATCCACCTCGAACCGGTCGCCGCCCGGCGGGCTGCGCGGAACACCACCGCCGAGGTGCGCTCGGGTGCCGAGCACCTGCTCGAGCGGCTGGGTTCGCTGGGCGCAGACAGCACACGGCGGGAGCTCCTCGCCGCCGACCTCGATATCCACCGCTTCGTGTACCGGGCCTCCGGCAGCGCCCACCTCGCCGACGTCCTCGTGCGGCTCGACAACCTGGCGACCCGGATCTGGAGCCTCGTGCTCGACCGGCTGCCGCACCTCGCCGGCCACGTCCACGAGCACGAGGACCTGCTTCGGGCGATCGCGGCCGGCGACGAGGAGGCCGCGGCGCGGATCGCGGTGGAGCACGTCCGCAGCTTCGAGCAGCGGGTGCGGGAGAGTCTCTGAGCCGGTGTCGGCGTGCCGTCAGCGGGGAACGAGCCGTGGCCGCTCGCCCGGAAGCACGATCCTGCTGATGCGAACGCGAACGCGAACGCGCCGGGGCCGGAAGTCATCCGGCCCCCGGCGCGAGGGGCGCTGGGTGTGCGCTGGAGCGCTGCGGCTCAGCGGCGGCGGTTGCGGAGTCCGCGCACGGCCTGCTTCGCCTTGCGGCGGGTGTTCGGGTCGGAGGCGCCACGGCGCAGCATGCCGAGCAGACCGCCGCTGGTCCCTCCGCTGCGGCCCATCGGGCGACCGCCTCGGCGGCCTCCGCGGGTGTTCGTGGCTCCGTTGAGGATGCGGCTGAGGATTCCCACGGCACTCACCTTTCGTCGTCGGGCCAACGACTCTTCCACGCCACAATGTGAGTTGTCTGAACTCGGGTGCTGTCCGCGGTGCTCGATAGGGTGAGGGTATGACAGCACCGCAGCACTCCCCGTCCCCTGCCGCCTCCGTCCCCGCGCCGCCGGTCGCCGCGCGCGTGCCGCACGAGCGCACGCACCACGGCGACACCTTCGTCGACCACTACGAATGGCTGCGGGACAAGGAGTCCGCGCAGGTCATCGCCCACCTCGAGGCGGAGAACGCCTACACCGCGGCCCGCACCGACCACCTCGCCGGTCTGCGCGAGGACATCTTCGAGGAGATCCGCGCCCGGGTGAAGGAGACCGACCTCTCCGTGCCCGTGCGCCGCGGCGACTGGTGGTACTTCTCCCGGACCACCGCGGGCAAGGACTACGCGGCGCGCTGCCGGGTCCCGGTGTCCGGTCCCGACGACTGGACCCCGCCGGACATCAGCGGGGGCGGGGAGCTGCCCGGTGAGCAGGTCGTGCTCGACTCGAATGTCGAAGCCGACGGCTGCGACTTCTTCTCCCTCGGCTCCTACTCGGTGTCCCCGGACGGCACCCGCCTGGCCTGGGCGGCGGACACCGCCGGCGACGAGCGCTACACCCTGCGCATCCGCGACCTCACCACCGGGGAGGACCTGCCCGACGAGATCCCGAACACCTTCGCCGGGGCATGCTTCGACGTCAGCGGCGAGTACGTCTTCTACACCACCGTCGACGACGCCTGGCGCCCGGACCGGGTGTGGCGCCACCGCGTGGGCTCGCCTGCCGCTGACGACGTCTGCGTGTTCGCCGAGGAGGACGAGAAGTACTTCGTCGGGATGGGCGTGAGCCGTTCGGAGCGCTACCTCTTCTTCGTCACCGCCTCGAAGATCACCACCGGGTACTGGTACCTCGACGCACTCGACCCCGCCGGCACCCCGCGCCCGGTGTGGCCGCGCCGGGAAGGTGTCGAGTACTCCGTCGAGCACGCGATCATCAGCGGCGAGGACCGGTTCCTCATCGTCCACAACCGCGACCGGGCGGACTTCGAGATCACCGACGTCCCCGTCAGCGACCCCGAGTCCGAGGGCCGCGCCGTGCTCACGGAGATCGAGGGCAGGAGGATCGAGGAGATCGACGCGTTCCGCTCGTTCCTCGCCGTGTCCTACCGGGAGGGCGGGTTCGCCCGCGTCGGGGTCATCGCTGTGCGCGACGAGAGCCCGGAGGAGCTCGTCGCCGACCGCGGGGACTCGGGGCTCGGTGCCGAGTCCCAGCGCGGGGACGAGCAGACCGGGGCCGAGGCGGACGCCGGGCGGCGTGCCGGTGCGGCCGGAGCTGAGGCGCGGGGCGCCTCGGCGACGGATGCGGGGCAGGCGCGGGACGGCTCTGCCGCGGGCGTCGCGCTCGCCGCAGGGAGCCCGGTCCCGCCGCGCCCGGAATCCGAGCCCGTGCCGGACGCTCACACCGGGCGCTCGCTCGAGGGCCTTCCGCACTCCCCGTACTCGGAGATGGTCGAGGTGGCCGCGGACGAACCGATCGGCACCATGGGCGTCGGGGCGAACCCGGAATGGACGCAGCCGCGCCTGCGCCTGGGCTACACCTCGATGGTGACGCCCTCGGTGGTGTTCGGGTACGACGTCGCGAGCGGGGAGCGCACAGTCCTCAAGCGGCAGCCGGTGCTCGGCGGCGTCGATGTCGCCGACTACGAGCAGGACCTCGTGTGGGCGCGCGCCGCCGACGGCACGGAGATCCCGGTGTCGCTGGTGTGGCGCACCGATGCAGTTCCGGCCGAAGGGCCCGCGCCGACCCTGCTCTACGGCTACGGCTCCTACGAGGCGAGCATGGACCCGTACTTCTCCGTCGCCCGGCTCTCGCTGCTCGACCGGGGCGTCGTCTACGCGATCGCCCACGTGCGCGGCGGCGGCGAGATGGGTCGCCAGTGGTATGAGGAGGGGCGGACGCTGACGAAGAAGAACACCTTCACCGACTTCATCGCCGCCGCCGACCACCTCATCGCCGCCGGCCGTGCGGTGCCGGAGCGGATGGTCGCGATGGGCGGCTCCGCCGGCGGGCTGCTCATGGGTGCGGTCGCGAACATGGCCCCGGACCGGTTCGCCGGGATCAGCGCGCACGTCCCCTTCGTCGACGCGCTGACCTCGATCCTCATGCCGGAGCTGCCGCTCACCGTCATCGAGTGGGACGAATGGGGCGACCCGCTCCACGACCCGGAGGTCTACGCGTACATGCGGGACTACTCCCCGTACGAGAACGTCACCGAGCAGGAATACCCCCGGATCCTCGCGATCACCTCGCTCAACGACACCCGCGTCCTCTACGTCGAGCCGGCCAAGTGGGTGGCCCGGCTGCGCGAGGTCGGGGCGGACGCCCTCCTCAAGACGGAGATGGCCGCCGGGCACGGCGGCGCCTCGGGCCGCTACGACGCGTGGCGCGAGACCGCCTTCGACTTCGCCTGGACACTCGACGTGCTCGGACTCGCCGAGGGTGGTTCGTCTCCTGCCGGAAATGCGGAGGGTGGTGCATCCCCGGCTCGCGACGCGGAGGGTGATGGTGCGGGCAGCACCTCGACGGACGGCGCGCACGTCGAGTCGTCCACTGACAGCGCCACCGGCGCAGAGGGCGAGCGGTGACCGGGCCACCCGACGCGAGTGCGGCGGCGGTGAGCGCCGCAGCCGCACCGCTCGCCCTCGGTGTCCCCGAGGCCCCGGGGCTCGGGCTCGGGGCGCTGGCCGGGCTCCTCGTGCTGTTCGTTGCCGTGGTGGCCCTGGGCGTCGTGGTCCACCGGCCCATCAAGGCCGCCGCCGACGGTCGCCTCGGGCCCGAGGACGGCGGCGGGATCCGCACCTCGGCGACCCTGCGCTCTCCGGAGGCCTGGCAGCTCGGACACCAGGCGGCGATGATCTACGTCCGCGCGATGCCGGTGATCATGGTGCTCGTCGTGCTCGGCGGGATCGCCGGCACGCTCTGGGGCGGTGCGATGGTGGGCTTCGCGGTGGGCCTCGTCGGCCTCGCCATCGAGGTCTTCATCATCGCGATGGCGCGCATCTTCGCCCACATCGCCGCCCGCTGACGAACGCCGGCCCACCCGGGGACCTCCGGGTGGATGCGATTGTTTCTGCGGGAGCCGACCGAATATCCGCCCGGCCGGCCTCTGCGGGCGGATATTCGATTGTCGCTTGCAGGATGAGCTGCATCGAGGCGGAATGTGCGGGGCGGGGTGCCGGCGCTCAGAGGACTGCGGCGATGAAGCGGTCGAGGTCGAACAGCTCGGCCCATTCGACGCGGTGCACCGACCACCGGAGCTTCCGCAGCCGCTGCTCCTTGCGCCACTGACGCCTCAGCGCCGCGTGCGGGTCCCCGGCGAGGTGGTACTTCTCGTGTCCGTCGAACTCGACGGCCGTCCGTGACGCGGAGTCGGCGAAGTCGAGACGGGCGATGAACCCCTCCTCGTCGTACACCTCGACCTGCTGCTCGAAGCGGGCCAGGTGCCCGATCTGGTGGAGCCGCAGCTTCGTCAGCGATTCGCCGGCGCTCTCCGAGACTGCAGAGGCGAGCTCGACGAGGAGGCGCAGCGCGCGTCGTCGGTGACCGTGGGGATGCAGTACCTGCGCCTCCCGCAGCTCGGCCGGGGTGAGCAGGCCACGGTGGAGCGCGTCCTCGGCCATCGGGAATCCGAGGTCGAGTCCGTGCTCGAGCGCGACGTCGAGCACTGTCCACGGGACGCTCGTCACCGCTCGGGACCGCGCCGGCCGCACGGTGCCGGGAGCCGAACCGGGAAGCGGGATGAACCCCTCGGGCAGATGGACATCCGGTTCGTCCGACTCCGCTCCGGAGAGCGCGCCGGGGCGGAGCAGCCCACGGGCGGGTGCGCGGACCCGATGGAGCTCCGGTGCGGCGAGCGGATGGAGCCGGAGGCGCCGATTGGTGAATCGTCGGCCCTCCCGCTGTGCTTCGACGACCGGCTCGGCGGGCACCGCGAACGCGAGGCCGAGCACCTGCGCCGCCGAGGTGTGCGACAGCACCGGCACTCCGGCGGCCGAGGCCGCGAGCCCGTGGGCGGTGAGGTCGAAGGCCTCGAGGAGGATCCGGCGCTTGAGCGCTTCGACCTCGTAGGTGGGAACGGTGCGCAGGACGCGGTGCACCTCGTGGTCCGCGGCGGTGAGGAGCCGGGAGATCGAGGGGTGAGCGGGGCAGTCACGGGTGATGATTCCAACACCGGTGAGGACGACCGAGAAGCAGCACTTCCGCGCGGATCCGAGCGCGGCGTCACGGATCCCGATCGAGCGGAGCCAGCGGGTGGAGGCGATGAGAGTCATGGGTCGAGGGTGACGTCGGATCCCCTGCCCGGGAATCCCGCGCGGCGTCCTGTGGACGAGGCCGCCCGGTGCGTGCGCCCTGTGACCCGAGGTGCGCTCTCCTGTGACCGGGCGTGCATCCCGGACATCGGCGCAGATGACAACCGCACTCCGTATCGACCGGGGCTCTCCGGCGCACCCCTGCCCTGCGGATGGCCTCCTGGCGGGATGCAGCAGTTTCGCGGATCAACAGCTGAATTCACTCGCAACGAAGGGGAACCAGGTGAGAATCCATGGGTCTGGGCAGAAAGAGCTGCATCGGAGAACTGCCGTGCTGCACCGGGTCGGCAGCGCGGCGTGGGTTCCGCCCGCTGGGTTCGGCAGGTGCCCTTGTGCGCTTGCATCGCCGTGACCATTCAGTAGCCTTGAATGCGCGGTCCGGGGCCCGGGCCGTCCCCGGGGTGGGCGTCGCAGCACGCCTCGGCAGTCCCCGCACCAGACTCAAGGAGACGAGCCCGATGCTGACCCGACTGCACGACACCCTGCGCCTGCGCACCTCGCCGGCGATCTTCTTCGGCGCCGCGGGGGTTATCGTCCTCTTCGTCATCGCGACGATCGCCTTCACCGAACTGCTCGACGCCGCGGTCACCTCCGCCTCCGACTGGCTGCTCGCGCAGTTCGGGTGGTTCTACATCCTCGGGGTCACGATCTTCCTCGCCTTCCTGATCTTCATCGCCGTCGGCCGGTTCGGACGGGTCAAGCTCGGGCCCGACGACGAGCCGCCCGAGCACAGCGGCCTCGCCTGGTTCTCGATGCTGTTCGCCGCCGGCATCGGCACGATCCTCATGTTCTGGGGTGTCGCCGAGCCGATCAGCCACTTCGGGGAGCCGCCGCGCGGAGCCTCGCTCGGGATCGAGGCCGGCACCCCGGCCGCGGCCGTCGACGCGATGAACTTCACGCTCTACCACTTCACGCTCCACACCTGGACGATCTTCACGCTGCCGGCCCTGTGCTTCGCCTACTTCATCCACAAGCGCAACCTGCCGCCGCGCGTGAGCTCGATCTTCCAGCCCATCCTCGGCGAGCGCATCCACGGCCCGATCGGCAAGACCATCGACATCGTCGCGATCGTCGGCACGGTGTTCGGCATCGCCGTGTCGATCGGCCTGGGCACCCTGCAGATCAACGGCGGTCTGTCGCAGCTGTTCGGCATCCCGGAGAACGCCGGCTGGCAGCTCATCATCATCGGCGTCGTCACGGGCGTCGCGCTGATCTCGGTGTCGCTCGGTCTCGACAAGGGCATCAAGGTGCTGTCGAACGCGAACATCATTGTCGCCATCTGCCTGCTGATCTTCATCGTCCTAGCCGGCCCCACCCTGTTCCTCCTCAAGGGCACGATCGAGGCGTTCGGCAGCTACCTCGTCAACCTGCCCGAGCTCGCCCTGTGGAACGACACCTTCGCCGACACCGGCTGGCAGAGCGGCTGGACCGTCTTCTACTGGGCGTGGACCATCACCTGGTCGCCGTTCGTCGGGATCTTCATCGCCCGGATCTCCAAGGGCCGCACCATCCGCCAGTTCGTGTCCGGTGTGCTCGCGGTGCCCGCCGGCTTCTCGGTGATCTGGTTCGGGATCTTCGGCTTCGCGTCGTTCGACATCGAGCTCAACGGCGAGGGCGGCCTCGTCGACCGCGTGGTCACCGACGGCGACATCCCGGGAGCCCTGTTCGCGTTCCTCGAGCACTACCCGCTGCCGTTCTTCGTATCCATCGTCGCGATCGTGCTCGTCGTCGTCTTCTTCGTCACCTCGGTCGACTCCGCAGCGCTCATCACCGACACCATGGCCAACGGCCACGAGGACTTCAACCCGCTCGGTCAGCGCATCTTCTGGGCCCTGTCGATCGGCATCATCACCGCCACCCTGCTCGTGTTCTCCGGCACCGGCGGGCTCGAGGCGCTCGAGAAGACGATCATCCTCGTCGGGCTCCCGTTCTTCATCATGGGCTACTTCCAGATGTACGCCCTGTACAGCGCGCTGCGTGAGGACGCCGGCGAGCTGCCGCCCATGCGCACCCGGCGCTGGAAGAAGGTCCTCCCGCCCGAGGAGTACGCGCGCCGGCAGGACGAGGACGAGCACGACACCTCGGACACGGTGGTCGATCCCGAGGCTGCCGACGAAGTGCCGGTCATGGCCGACCCCTACGTCGACGAGGTGGACGCGAGCGGTGCGCACGACGGCCCGGGGCGGAGGCGCCGGCTGCCCGAGGGCACGATCTCGTCCCGGACCGGCAGCGCCAAGATCACCTACGGCCGCGCTGAGGACTGAGCCTACGGCCGAGTCGCAGCGCAGCTCAGTTCAACGGCGCTGCACCTGCATCGACCTGTCACTCGTGCTCGATATCCACGTCCGGATTCGAGCACGAGCGGCAGGTCGATGGGCGTTCCGAGCTCAAGCGGCAGGTCGATGGGCGTTCCGCGCTCGAGAGCAGCAGCTTCCGCCGCGCCCGCCTCTCAGCCGAAGTGCTGCGGCAGCGTCGCCTCGTGGGCGGTGCGCAGCTCGGTGACCGGGATGGTGAAGCGGTCGACGAGCTCGAGCACCGCACCGGTGTTGCCCTCACCGGCGTCGGTCATGCCGATCCGCGCGAACGGGAAGGCGCGTGCGGTGCACATGTCCTTGAAGCGCACTTCCTCGGAGCGGGGGACGGCGACGATCGCGCGTGCCGTCGACTCCGAGAACAGGAGCGTGAAGAGGTCGACGCCGTCGCGCTGGGCGACCTCGTCGAGCCATACCCGCGCACCCGTGCCGCGGCGCAGGCACGCCTCGGCCAGGGCCTGTGCGAGCCCGCCCTCGGAGAGGTCGTGCGCGGCGTCGATCATGCCGTCGCGCGAGGCGTTGATGAGGATGTCGGCGAGCTCCTTCTCCGTGTCCGGCCGGAACTCCGGGGGCACGCCGCCGAGGTGGCCGTGGACGACATCGGCCCACGCCGAGCCGTCGAGCTCCTCGGCGGTGGTGCCGAGCAGGTAGATCGTCTGGCCGGCGTCCTTCCAGCCCGCCGGGGTGGCACGGGTGACGTCGTCGAACACGCCGAGCACGCCGACCACCGGGGTCGGGTGGATGGCGACGCCGCCGGTCTGGTTGTACAGCGACACGTTGCCGCCGGTGACGGGGATGCCGAGCTCCTGGCAGCCGGCGGCCAGACCCTCGACGGCCTGCGCGAACTGCCACATGATCTCCGGGTCCTCCGGCGAGCCGAAGTTGAGGCAGTCGGTGACGGCGAGCGGCCGGGCGCCGGAGGTGGCGACGTTGCGGTGCGCCTCGGCGAGCGCGAGCTGCGCCCCGCGTGCGGGGTCGAGATAGCAGTAGCGGCCGTTGGCGTCGGTCGCGATCGCCACGCCGAGCCCGGTCTCCTCGTCGACCCGGATGACGCCGGCGTCGTCGGGGAACGCGAGTGCGGTGTTGCCCTGCACATAGCGGTCGTACTGGTTCGTCACCCAGGACTTCGAGGCGAGGTTGGGGGAGCCGAGGAGTCGCAGCAGCGTGGCGCGCAGCTCCTCGTCCGACTCCGGGCGGGTGAGGCCGGCGGCGGCGACGGAGTCCGCGCGGGTGGCCTCCGTCCACGAGGGCTCGTGGTAGGGGCGCTCGTAGACCGGGCCGTCGTGGGCCACGGAGCGCGGCGGCACGTCGACGATGATGTCGCCGTGCCATTCGATGACGAGCCGGCCGGTGTCGGTGACCTCGCCGAGCACGCTCGTCTCGACGTCCCACTTGGTGGTGATCGCGAGGAACTCCTCGAGCTTCTCGGGGGTGACGACCGCCATCATCCGCTCCTGGGATTCGCTCATGAGGATCTCCTCCGGCGTGAGCGAGGGGTCGCGCAGCAGCACGTCGTCGAGCGCGATGTGCATGCCGCCCTCGCCGTTGGAGGCGAGCTCCGAGGTGGCGCAGGAGATCCCGGCGGCGCCGAGGTCCTGGATGCCCTCGACGACCTCGGCGGCGAACAGCTCGAGGCAGCACTCGATGAGGACCTTCTCCGCGAACGGGTCGCCCACCTGCACTGCCGGGCGCTTGGACGGCTTGGTGTCGTCGAAGGACTCCGAGGCGAGGATCGAGGCGCCGCCGATCCCGTCGCCACCGGTGCGCGCCCCGAACAGCACGACCTTGTTGCCCACGCCCGAAGCGTTGGCCAGCCGGATGTCGTCGTGGCGCAGCACTCCCACGGCGAGCGCGTTGACGAGCGGGTTGCCCTGGTAGACGGAGTCGAAGACGACCTCGCCGCCGATGTTCGGCAGGCCCAGGCAGTTGCCGTAGCCGCCCACCCCGGCGACGACGCCGTGGACCACGCGGGCGGTGTCCGGGTGGTCGATCGCGCCGAAGCGCAGCTGGTCCATGACCGCGACGGGGCGCGCCCCCATGGAGATGATGTCGCGCACGATGCCGCCCACGCCGGTGGCCGCACCCTGGTAGGGCTCGACGTAGGAGGGGTGGTTGTGGCTCTCGACCTTGAAGGTCACCGCCCAGTCGTCGCCGATGTCGACGACGCCGGCGTTCTCGCCGATGCCCACGAGCAGGTTCTTCTTCATGTCGTCGGTGACGTAGTCGCCGAACTTGCGCAGGTGGACCTTGGAGGACTTGTAGGAGCAGTGCTCGGACCACATGACGGAGTACATCGCGAGCTCCGCCGAGGTGGGGCGCCGGCCGAGGATCTCCCTGATGCTCGCGTACTCGTTCTCCTTGAGCCCGAGCTCCGCGAACGGCTGCTCGACATCGGGGTTCGCGGCGGCGAAGTCGACCGTCTCCCTGACCTTCTTGTCCGCCGGTGCCGAGTGCGTGTTCGTCATGATCCTGGGGTGGTCCTTTCGTGAAGACAGCGCCGTGTCCATCGTACCGCCGCCGGGCGCGGGGGCGCCGGTCGACCGCGCCTCGGACATCGCCCGTCGGAGCGCCCCGGTACCCGGCCGTCGTGGGCCCGACGACCCAGGCGCGCGGGATCGTGGCACGCGCCGGTGGGCGGTAACGTCGGACGCATCGCCCGCCTGCGGCCCGGGACGTCGATCCGGCCGCCGTCCCGCCCGCTGCGAAGGAGCCGCCGTGAACATCTTCACCCACCCCGAGTTCGACCACCACGAGCAGGTCGTGTTCTGCCACGACCCGGCCACCGACCTCCGCGCGATCATCGCCATCCACGACACCGCGCTCGGCCCGGCCGCCGGCGGCTGCCGGATGCACCCCTACGCCACGGAGGAGGATGCGCTCACCGACGTCCTGCGCCTGTCGCGCGGGATGAGCTACAAGAACGCGATCGCCGGCCTCCCGCTCGGCGGCGGCAAGTGCGTGATCATCGCCGACCCGCGCCGGCCCGACAAGGCCGAGGTGCTGCGCGCCTTCTCCCGGCACGTGCAGACGCTCGGCGGGCGCTTCTGGACCGCGATCGACGTCGGCGTCGGGCCGGAGGACGCCGATGTCCTCGCCGAGGAGTGCGACTACATCTTCGCCCGGGCCAGCCAGTTCCCCACCGGCGTCACCGCCTCCCAGTTCACCGCGCTCGGGGCGTTCACCGCGCTGCGCGCCGGGGCCGCCCACGTGTGGGACCGGACCGACCTCGTGGGGCTGCGGGTCGCGGTGCAGGGGCTCGGCGGCACCGGCCGGGAGCTCTCCCGGCTGCTCTACGAGGCCGGGGCGGAGCTCGTCGTCGCCGACGTCTCCCCGGACGCCGTCGCCGCCGTGGTCGAGGCCTACGGCGCCATGGCGGTCGACCCGGACGTCATCCACTCCCAGGACGTCGACGTGTTCGCTCCCTGCGCGCTCGGCGCGGTGATCAACGACGCGACGGTGGGGGAGATCTCCGCCCGGCTCGTCAGCGGGATCGCGAACAACCAGCTCGCCGCCCCGGAGCACGGCCGGATCCTGCGGGAGCACGGCATCACCGTCGTGCCGGACTTCCTCGCCAACGCCGGCGGGGTGATGGCGGCGGCGACGATGATCTACTCCGATCCCACGCTCGAGTCCTCGCGGGAGACCGTCCTCACGCTCTTCGACCGGGTGCGAGCCGTGCTCGAGCAGGCCGAGCGCGAGGACCGGTCGAGTGCGGAGGTGGCCGAGGAGATCGCTCGGGAGCGCATGGCCGCCGCTCGGAGCTGAGGGGCAGGCGGGAGCCGGGGGATCCGATCCGCGCACCCTCCCTAGAATGTGCCTATGTCGCTGACCAAGATCGTGCTCTTCTACGTCTTCACCCCGCTGTCCGACCCGGAGGCGGTCCGCCTGTGGCAGCACGCGCTCGCCGAGGGCTGCGGGCTCAAGGGGCGGGTCATCGTCTCCCACCAGGGCATCAACGCCACGCTCGGCGGCGAGATCGACGACGTCAAGCGCTATGTGCGGTCCACCCGCAGCTACGCACCCTTCCGGGACGCCGACATCAAGTGGTCTACCGGGACCGGCAACGACTTCCCCCGGCTCAGCGTCAAGGTGCGCCCCGAGCTCGTGACCTTCCACGCCCCGGACGAGATCACCGTCACCGCAGACGGGGTGCAGGGCGGCGGCGAGCACCTGACGCCCGGACGGCTGCACCGTCTCATCGAGGAGCGCGGCGACGAGGTCGTGTTCTTCGACGGACGCAATGCGATGGAAGCGCAGATCGGACGGTTCAAGGGTGCGATCGTGCCCGACACGGACACCACCCGCGATTTCATCGCGGAGATCGAGTCCGGCCGGTACGCCGAGCTCAAGGACCGGCCCGTGGTGACCTACTGCACCGGCGGGATCCGGTGCGAGGTGCTCAGCGTGCTCATGAAGAACCGGGGCTTCTCCGAGGTGTACCAGCTCGAGGGCGGGATCGTCCGCTACGGCGAATCGTTCGGCAACTCCGGCCTGTGGGACGGATCGCTCTACGTATTCGACAAGCGCATGCACATGGAGTTCGGCGAGGGCGCGGAGTCGCTGGGGCGCTGCGCCGAATGCGCGAAGCCCACGCCGCTGTTCGTCAACTGCGCGAACGACGAGTGCCGCAAGCTCTTCCTCCGCTGCGCCGCGTGTACGGAGTCGGGACTTCACCCGCACTGCGGAGAGTGCGTGCCCGCCGGTGCCGCGGGATCGGCGATCACCGGCGCCGAGGCGCCCTCGCGCTGAGCGGCCGGACGCACCTCGCCGTACTGCGGGGTATCCGAGGGGCGGCGCGCTCGCTGCACGGGGCGCGCACTCACCGCACGGGGCGCAGACTCATGACAGGAGGGCGATCTCCGGCTTCCGGAAGAGGCGCCCGCGGGTGAGACCGCAGAGCAGGCGCTCGCCCGCGCTCTGCCGGTCCCAGTGCAGCCGGCACGTGT
This sequence comes from Brevibacterium sp. CS2, assembly GCF_005280295.1. GTDB lineage: Bacteria > Actinomycetota > Actinomycetes > Actinomycetales > Brevibacteriaceae > Brevibacterium > Brevibacterium pityocampae. Next base: position 1,257,176 of record NZ_CP040020.1, read on the forward strand.
AGAGGGTCCGCCGCACGCGCGAGGCGAGCGCCCGGGCCGAGCCGAAGGTCCGGCCCTCGACCCCGACCGCCATGCCCCGGCTCCAGCCGATCCGCGCGAGCGGGCCGAGCGCGAACGCGAGATCGAGGTCGTCGTGCACCGCGGGATCCGTCGAATGGGCCCGGTGGCGGACGTGCAGCCACACCCCGCGGCGCACCGCCATCGTCGAACCCCACAGCGGGACGTTGCCCATCGCCGCGCCGACCCCGAGCTGGAGCGAGGAGTGGTACGCCGCCGAGGCGATCCGCCCGCGCAGCCCGGGGATGTCGTAGAAGCAACCGGGGCCCGTCACCGCGTGGAGGTTGCGCCCCTCGATCTCCGCGACGACCGTCGCCACCCAGTCCGGGGCAGGACGGGAATCGGCGTCGAGGCGGGCGAGGATCGTCCCGTGCGCAGCGTCGTAGCCGGCTGCCGAGGCGGCCGCGACCCCCGGCCTGACCTCCCGCACCACGCGCGCGCCGACGCTCCGGGCCACCGCCGAGATCGCGGGATCCGCGGGCCCGGGCGGGGAGTTGTCGACGACGATGATCTCGAGCGGCGGCCGCGTCTGGGAGGTGAGGGCGGCGAGGCAGCCGGCGAGCGTCTCGGCGTCGTCGAGCACCGGGATGACGACGGAGACCCCGGAGTCGTCTGTGCTCGGCGCCGGAGCGGCGCCGCCACGGGGCGACGGCGGGGCGGTGCCGCGCGGCGGGTCGGACGGGCTCATTCGTCGGCCCCCGCGTGCGAGGCGGCCTCGCGCTCGAGCCCGAGGGCGAGGGGCAGTGCGAGGAGCCCGCCGCCGAGCGTCCCGGCGGCGAGGTCGCCGATCGTGTCGTGGTAGCCGACGCCGATCTCCTCGGAGATGAAGACGAATCCAGCCCACTCGCCGAACTCCCACAGCACGCTCAGCAGCGCGGACAGGGCGAGCAGGTGCCAGAGCAGCGACCACCATGGCAGGGGAGGGCGGACAGCGCCGTCTCTCGGCCCATGCGCGGCCGGAGGGGCGGATTCTGCAGGCGCGCCGGAGCGATCGGGGCGCACCCGGTGGGCCGGGTCGCGGAGCATGACGAGCCGCCACGCGATGAGCACGGCGGCGGCGGTGGCGAGGGCGTGCGCCGGGATGTCGAGCCAGGAGAAGTTCTGGTAGAGGCCGGTCACCGCGGCCCAGGCGGCGGCGAGGAAGGTCAGCTGGCACAGGGCATCGACCAGCCGGGGCAGCACGAGGAAGCGCAGCAGCGTCACCCCACCGAGCACGAGGAACAGGCACCCGCCCGAGGCGACCCCGGCGTACCACCAGGCCAGCGGCACGCTGAGGACCGCGAGGATGCGGAGGACGTCCGTCGACCACCAGCGTCCCTGCACCTCGGCCCAGGAGGATTCGGGACAAGTCATCTTGACAGTCTATCGGTGTCGGCGGCGCACGCTGAGCGGCTCGGTCACGCAGCGGCCAGCGCGTTCAGCGGCTCAGCCGCTCTGCGCCGGACCGTCGGCGGTCGGTGCCTCGTCCGACGCTCCCGGAGCGGGCGCGGCCCGGGGACTCGGGACGAGCTTGAGCCCGATCACCGCGCCGATGATCCCGCACATGAAGACGATCTTCCCGGTTGAGATCGCCTCGGTGCCGGTGGCCATCGCCCAGCCCACGGTGAGTGCGGCGCCCACTCCTGTCCACACGGCGTAGGCGGTGCCGATCGGGATGTGCTTGGCCGCCCAGCCGAGGCCGAGCATGCTGATGACGGCGGCGACGGCGAACACGACGGTGGGCAGGAGTGCGCGGAAGCCGTCGGACATGCCGAGCGCGGTGGCCCAGACGGCTTCGAAGACAGCGCTGAGGAGCAGGACGAGCCACGGCATTCAGCTCACCGCCTTGAGGCCGGCGACGGAACCGATGAGGAGGACGAGGAGCAGCACGCGTGCGACGGTCGCGCGCTCCTGCCCGGTGACGAATCCCCAGAGCACCGTGAGCGAGGCGCCGATCCCCACCCACACCGCGTACGCGGTCCCGGTGGGCAGCGAGGTCATCGCCCAGGCGAGGCCGGCCATGCTCAGCGTGACGGAGACGATGAAGAGGAGAGTGGGCTTCCAGCGTCTGAAGCCGTGCGAGGCCGACAGCGCGGAGGCCCAGACGGCCTCGAGCATGCCGGAGACGATGAGGACGAACCAGGCCATGACGAACTCCCGTGTGAGTCAGTCTTGTCGTGGTGCGGGTACTGCTCCCTCGTCCGCGAGCCCTGGTGCCGGGCTCCATGACTCAGGATACCGATCCCGGTCCGGGGCGGCAACGCGCGGCCGGGCCGCTCGACCGGGAGTGCTGGACGACCCGCGCGGACGCGCTCGCCTCAGCGGCCGAACAGCTTGCGGAAGAAGCCCTTCTTGCGCGGCTCCGCGTCCTCGGCCGGGGTATCCGCGGGACGATCCGCGGTCGGTTCTGGAGCGGGGCGGGGTGCGCTGTCGGCCGGTTCCGGAGCGGGTTCCGGTGCGGAGGGCTCGACCGGGGCCGGGCGCGGTTCCGGCTGCGGCTCCGGGGCGGGCGCCTCGGCGGCGGTGGACGGCTCGGGCGCCGGGGCGGTCTCCGCAGCCGGGGATTCCGGAGCGGGCGCGGTGTCCTCGGCCGGCTGCTGGACGTCCGGTGCCGGTTCGACGGGTTCGGGCGCGGTGGGTGCCGGAGCGGGTTCGACCGGTTCGGGTGCGGCCGGTGCTTCGGCAGATTCCTCGACAGGGGACTCGACCGGGGCGGAGGTCTCGGCCGGCGCCTCGGCCGGGGACGGGACGGTCTCTTCGGTGGGCGCGCCGGGCTCCCCGGGGGCGGCGGACCGTGCGGCGGCGAACTCCTCGGCGGCCTGGCCCTCGAGCGGGGAGTGGACCTGGCAGTTGGTGATGCGGCGCTGCTCGTCGACGGTGACGTCGGCCCAGCCGTCGGCGGCGAGGACCCGCAGGGTGCCGTCCGGACACATGACGAGCGGGAATCCGCGGTGCTCCGCATAGGCCTGGAGGGCTTCGACATGGTCGGTCACCGTGGTCTCGGTGAGGCCCTGGGCCATCGACCGGACGAGGGACTTGATGGCCGGTGCGTCGAGCGCGAGCTCGGGTGATTCGACGAGCATCCACACGACGGTGCCCCCGCCTGCGGCCGCTGGGTAGTGCGCCCAGATGCCGGTGAGCTCCTTGGCGGCGAGGACGAGCCGCAGCGGCAGCTCGTCGTCGGAGTCGAACTCGTCGGTGGTGAGCTCGCCGATGCCCCGCGCGGCGCCGAGCCTGCGGACCTCGTGCGAGCGCGCGACGACGGGCTCGGGGAACTCGTTGACGTTGTCCCAGCCCCAGTGCCAGGTGCGCGGGGAATCCGCCTCGGTGCCGATGAGGTGCGCGGTGAGCGTGAGCGGGTGCTCGCCGGTGAACGCCAGCCGCGGGTTCTCGGAGAAGTCGACCTCCCACTCGGCGTCGGCGATCCGCAGGCCGAATCGCGTCTGCATCTCGGTGGAGAAGAAGATGGCCCGGTTGACGAGGCTCTGCAGAGAATCGCTCATGATCTCAGGGTACTGGACTCACCGGGGCGGAGCTCGGCACCCGGAGTCCCGCGTCCGGGCACGGCCCGGGCCCGGGTTCAGGCGTTGACGAGGGTGCGGATGACCGAGGTGAAGAAGCCCTGGCCGTCCACCCCGCTGCGCAGACCGTCCGCGGTGTCCGGCCCGAAGCCGGGTTCCACGGCGTGCTCGGGGTGGGGCATGAGGCCGACGACGTTGCCGCGCTCGTTGGTGATCCCGGCGATGTCGCGGCGCGAGCCGTTCGGGTTGCTGCCCACGTAGCGGACCACCACGCGGCCGGTCCCCTCGAGCTCGTCGAGCACGGGCTCGGAGGCCATGAAGCCGCCCTCGCCGTTCTTCAGCGGGATGATGATCTCCTGGCCCTCGGTGAAGCTGTTCGTCCACGCGGTGCCGGCGTTCTCCACCCGGAGCACCTGGTCGCGGCAGATGAACTGCTGGGTGTCGTTGCGGACGAGCGCACCGGGCAGCAGGTGGGCCTCGCACAGCACCTGGAACCCGTTGCAGATGCCGAGCACCGGCATCCCGCCGTGCGCGGCGTCGATGACGGCGTCCATGATCGGGGCGAAGCGGGCGATCGCCCCGCAGCGCAGGTAGTCGCCGTAGGAGAAGCCGCCGGGCAGGATCACGGCGTCGACGTCGGAGAGCGAGGTGTCGGCGTGCCACAGGGGCACGGCACGAGCACCGGACAGGGTGACGGCGCGGGCGGCGTCGCGGTCGTCGAGCGTGCCGGGGAACGTCACCACGCCCACGCGAGCGCCCTCGGCGCCGGGCAGCGTCGTGGTGGACTCGGCGGCACCGATGAGGGGTCCGCCGGCGGTGTACCGGCTGCGGTCGCCGCTCACCGGGCACCGGCCGGATCGTCGTTCGCCTCCGCGACGGAGTCCGAGGCGGCGCCCACCAGGGGTGCCCGGGTGGGCGGGCTCCGGGGCGTCAGGTGCCGCTTCGACTGCGACGACGTCTTCGATCACCGGGTTGGACAGCAGCGTCGAGGCGGCCTCGCGGGCCTGCGCGAGGATCTCCTCGGTGACCTCGCCGTCGACCGTGAGCTCGAACCGCTTGCCCTGGCGCACATCGGTGAAGGCGGTGAGCCCCAAGCGGTCGAGGCCCGAGCCGATCGCCTTGCCCTGGGGGTCGAGGATCTCCGGCTTCGGCATGACTTCGACGACGACACGTCCCATGGTGCTCCTTGAATCTCGCAGGTGCGGCGGACCGCTGGATGGCGCGCCCCGATCGCGCGCCGAACACCTGCGAGTCTACCAACGCCGAGGATCGTCGGGAGCGCGGTGTCCGGCACCGGTGCCGGACACAACCCGTTCCGATCTCGGAGCCTGCCGCAGGAGCATCCGATACAGTCGAGACAGCAGACAGCCCGATGATGTCGAACCCGAGGAGAAGACGACAGGATGCGGAGAATCGTAAGGTGCGGCGCAGCCGTTGCGGCACTGTCCTTGGCGCTCGTCGGATGCTCCGCCGGGGGTCCCGACGGGACCGAACCGAACGACCCGGGCACATCGGCAGAGGAGACCGCGATGACCACACCTGGTGCCGATTCCGGTGGCGGCGCCCACCAGTTCGGGTCGACGAGCGACCTGCTCGCGGCAGCGAACGGATTCACCTTCAACGAGTTCGATGACTTCACCTTCGCCGAATCCACGCTCGGATTCGCCCAGTTCGGAAGTCAGGAACAGCGTCCGGAGATCGAGCCGGAATCGTGTGCAGCATTCTTCGACGATGCGCTGAGCTCGCTCGACGGCACCGAGGCGCCGACCGTCGCTGGTCTCAGCGCCAAAGGCGGAATGCGCGTCGATATCTCGAGCCATGCTGCGGGCTCCGATGCGGAGTCCCATGAATCGATGTTCTCCGGCATGGTCGCGGAATGTCCTGAGATGCGCCTTCTGCACGATGGCGAGCCTGTCTCCGAATCCACCATCGAAGGATTCGACGTCGAGGTCGACGGTGCCGACAGCGCCGTCGGTATCCACAGCACGATGACGCAGGCCGCCTCGTCGGAAGAGGGCGAGGTGTCGCAGGTCGTCGTACGCAGCGGCACACTGGTGGTCACCGCCGCAGCGACCGGGGGCGCCGACACACGGGAGCGGGCGCGAGAACTCGCCGGCGCCGTCCTCACCTACCTCGAGCAGTGACCGCGGTGTCGGGCACCCTGGAGCGGCCGATACCAGGACGCGCAGCTGCGCGACCGTATCGGCCGTGTCAGCCGGGTCAGCCGGGTCAGCCGGGTCGTCCGCACCCGCTCGTGCTTTGGCGGAGGTGAGATCCCCGTGCCCACTGCGAAGCGATCAGCGAAGGACGGCGACCTCTCCGCCTTCTCCGCCGAGTACGACGGGAACGCGACGTCCGAGCTGCTCGTCGAAGCGCTCGGCAATCGCGATGCGGAGGCGCGGTGGGAGATCTCCCGCCGGCTCCTCGACGACGGGGCGGACGCCTCCCCGGTCGGCTACGGGCAGTCGACGCTCTCGATCCTGCTGGGTGCCCACCGCTGGCTCGGAGCACACGACGGCGAGCTGGCGCAGCGCCTCGTCGATGCCGGGGCGAGCGTGAACTACCGCGAGCGGCGCGGCCGGCTCGCCATCCACCTGGCCGCCCTGACGCGGGCCGCCGCGGACGAGGACAGGCGACAGCTCTATGAGGCGTTCCTCGCCGCGCACCCGGCCTCACCGTGATCCCGCGCGGTGCGCCGTGCCCACCGACCGCCTGAACCCGCCGGCAGCATAAGAACCTCCGACGCCGAGCTGCTGTGTCACCCCAGCCCGAGCACCGTCCGCAGCGCGGTCTCGATCTCCGCCGCCGCGCGCTCGGCCTCGTCGCGGCCCAGCCGGTAGGGGTCGGCGATGTCGTCGAGGTATCCGCGGGACGGGACCTCGACGCCCGCGCCCGGCGGGTCCCAGGCCGCGACCGTTCCGGCGGCGGCGAGCTCCGCGTAGGGGCGCAGCACGACGGTCCGGGCGGCTGCCTCCGGCCAGGTGCCCACGACGAAGTCCCGGTGGGAGCGGGTGAGGCAGACGAGGAGGTCGGCCCCGGCCGCGCGGTCCGCGTCGAGCTGCGTGGAGGTGAAACCCGCCGTCGAGGCGCCGAGGCGGGTCAGGCACGCCGCCATCGCCGGGTCGATGCCGAGGTCGGCGAGCAGGTGGGTGCCGGTGCTCGTGTACCGGGTGGAGGGGTCGAGGAGTGCTGCGAGGCGCTCGGCGAAGGGGGAACGGCACGTGTTGCCGGTGCACACGAACATCACCGTTCTCATCGTCGGCTCCCGGGACCGCTCAGAGGGGGAAGGTCTCGCCGGTGATGCGCTCGAAGGCCTCGACATACCGGGCGCGCGTCTTCTCGACGATCTCCGCGGGCAGCTCCGGCGGGGCATCTCCGGAGTCCTTGTCCCAGCCGGAGGCCTCGGAGGTCAGCCAGTCGCGGACGAACTGCTTGTCGAAGCTCGCCTGCGCGCGGCCGGGCGCGTAGGCCGCGGCGTCCCAGAAGCGGGAGGAATCCGGGGTGAGGACCTCGTCGGCGAGCAGGATGGTGCCGCCCGGGCCGCGCCCGAATTCGAACTTCGTGTCGGCGAGGATGATGCCGCGCTCGCGGGCGATCTCCTCCGCGCGGGTGTAGATCCGCAGGGTGACGTCGCGCAGCTCCTCGGCCTCCGCGGCTCCGACGATCTCCGCGGCCCGGTCGAAGCCGATGTTCTCGTCGTGGTCGCCGATCTGCGCCTTCGTCGCCGGGGTGAAGATCGCCGGTTCGAGCTTGTCGGACTCCCCGAGCCCGGCGGGCAGGCGGACCCCGCACACCGCGCCGGTGCGCCGGTAGTCTGCGAGGCCGGACCCGGTGAGGTAGCCGCGGGCCACGCATTCGATGGGGAACATGTCGAGCGGCCGGCACACCATGCCGCGCCCGGCCACCTCGGCCGGCACCTCGGTCGAGGTCACGTGGTTGCCGATGACGTCGGCGAGCTGGTCGAACCACCACAGGGTGAGCCCGGTGAGGACGACGCCCTTGTCCGGGATCTCCGAGGCGAGCACGTGGTCGTAGGCGGAGATCCGGTCCGAGGCGACCATGAGGATCCGATCCGCGCCCTCGAGCGTGCCGACCTCGGCCGGGACGTAGATGTCGCGCACCTTGCCCGAGTACACGTGGGTCCAGTCGGGGATGTCGGGGTGCTCGGTGTCGATCATGGCGTTCCTTCGGGTCGGATGCGGTGCCGGAGTGCGCCGGCGGCGGGGGTATCAGGTGGGGTCGGAGTCCCCGCCGGGTGCGGAACTCCCGGCCGGGACGGCGACCCCTCCGGCCGCGGCCGCACGCGCGATGTCGGTGCGGTGCTGCTCGCCGTCCCAGGAGATCAGGCCCACGGCCTCGTAGGCGCGTTCGCGGGCGGCGGTGAGATCCTCCCCGGTGGCGACGACGGAGAGCACGCGCCCGCCGGCGGTGACGACCTCGCCCGCGGGCGAGGTGGCGGTGCCGGCGTGGAGGACCATGACGCCGGGCAGGGCGGCGGCCTCCTCGAGCCCCGCGATCGGGTCCCCGGTGCGCGGCGCCTCGGGGTAGCCCGCGGCGGCCAGGACCACGGTGACCGCGGCCTCGGGGGACCAGGAGAGTGGTCCGAACTCCGCCAGGCGGCCCTCCGCGGCGGCGAGCAGCGCCTGGGCCAGCGGGGTCTCGAGCCGGGCGAGCACGGACTGGGTCTCCGGGTCGCCGAACCGCACGTTGAACTCGATGACCCGGAGGCCCTTCGGGGTGAGCGCGAGCCCGCAGTAGAGGAGGCCGACGAACGGGGCGCCGCGGCGGGCCATCTCGTCGACGACCGGCTGGGCGACGCGCGCGACGATCTCCTCGACCATCCCGGGTGGGGCCCAGGGCAGCGGCGAGTAGGCGCCCATACCTCCCGTGTTCGGCCCGGCATCGCCGTCGTGGATGCGCTTGAAGTCCTGTGCGGGCTCGAGCGGGACGGCGGTGGTGCCGTCGCACAGCACGAACAGGGACACCTCCGGCCCGGTCAGGTGGTCCTCGATGACGACCCGGTCGGACACGCTCAGGCAGGATTCGGCGTGGGCGAGCGCGGCGGCGCGGTCCTCGGTGACGACGACGCCCTTGCCGGCGGCGAGCCCGTCGGCCTTGACGACGTGCGGGGCGCCGAACCGATCGAGAGCGGCGGCGGCCTCGTCCACGGTGGTGGCGGCGACGGCGGCGGCGGTGGGCACCCCGGCGGCCTCCATCACGTCCTTGGCGTAGGCCTTCGAGCCCTCGAGCGCCGCGGCCTCCTGGCCGGGGCCGAACACCGCGAACGAGGCGGCGCGCAGCGCATCGGCCACTCCGGCGACGAGCGGGGCCTCGGGACCGACGACGACGAGGTCGACGTCGAGCTCCTCGGCGAGCGCGACCGCAGCATGCGGGTCGGTGGCGCCGAGCGGCCGGGTCTCGCACAGCAGCCCGATGCCCGGGTTGCCGGGCGCGGCGATGACGGCGTCGACCTGCGGATCGCGGGACAGCGCGGCGGCCAGGGCGTGTTCGCGGGCACCGGGCCCGATGACGAGAACCTTCACGCCCCCAGACTAGTACGGCGGGCTCCCGAACCGGGCGTCGGACGGCCGGCGGCGCCCGCCGATAGTGTGGACCCATGAGCCCACAGAGCACGCACCCCCCGACCTCCGAGACCTTCTCCGCCGCGGCGGCCGTCGAGCTCGCCGTCATCGAGCGCTCCGGCTTCGTCGAGTCGCGCCACCTCGGCTCCGCCGTCGTCGTCGACCCCGACGGCGCCCCGCTCATCGAGCTCGGCGCGCCCGCGGAGCCGGTCCTCACCCGCTCGAGCCTCAAGCCCCTCCAGGCGCTCGCCTGCCTGGAGATGGGTGTGCCGCTGGCGGGAGAGTCCCTCGTGCTCGCCACGGCCTCCCACCGGGCGGAGGAGGGCCATGTCGAGGTCGTCGCCGGGATGCTCGACTCCGTGGGCCTGGGGCCCGAGGACCTGCAGTGCCCGGCCGTCGCGCCCGCGGACCGCGGCGACCGGATGCGGGTGCGCAAGGACGGCACCCTGGTGTCCCCGCTCCACTTCAACTGCTCGGGCAAGCACGCGGCGTTCCTCATGGCCCAGCAGCTCGGCGGCCACGACACCGCCGCCTACCTCGACCCGGATTCCGCGGTGCAGCGGCAGGTCGCGGCGACCGTCGCTGAGTACTGCGGGGGCCCGTCCGACTTCGTCGGGGTCGACGGCTGCGGGGCCCCGGTCCACGCGCTGCCGCTGACCCGGCTGGCGGCCGGGATCGGGCGGCTCGCCGCCGGCACCACCGAGCACGCGCGCACCCTGCGCGATGCCGTGCTCGCCCACCCGTGGGCCATCGAGGGGCACGGCCGACCGAACTCCGTCGTCGTCGAGAAGCTCGGCATCCTCGCGAAGTTCGGCGCCGAGGGCGTCATGGTCATGGGCACCCCGGGAGGCCACGCGGTCGCCGTCAAATGCCTCGACGGCTCGAGCCGGCCGACGACGATGGTCGCCCTCGAGCTCCTCGTCACCGCCGGCGCCCTGCCCGCCGAGCAGGTCGTGCCGGTGCTCGCCGAGCTCGACCACCGGGTGACCGGGGGGATCGGCGGCGACGGGGAGCCCGCGGTCGTCGGCGCGCTGCGCTCCTCCTCGGCCGTGCTGACCGCCGCAGAGCAGCTGGGGCGGCGATGAGCATCCGCCGCCGCATCGACCCGGCCGCCGGGCACGAGGCGCTCGTCGCTTGGGTGCAGGCCCGCCGCACCGGCGCCGCACCCGCCCCGCGCACCACGCTGGCCACCGCCGTGCGGTTCACGCTCGAGGAGCTCGCCGCGCGCAACGAGGGCAACTCCGTCGAGGTGCGGATCCCGCCCTTCGGCGTCACCCAGTGCATCGCCGGTCCCCGCCACACCCGCGGCACCCCGCCCAACGTCGTCGAGGCGGACCCCGAGGCCTGGCTCGAGGTCGCGGTGGGGGAGACGGACTTCGCCGCCGCGCTCGCCGCCGGACGCATGAGCGCCTCGGGCACGCGCGCGGACCTCACCGCGGTGACCCCGCTGTTCGACGCCGCCGAGCTCTTCCCGAGCTGAGCGCGGCTCCTCGCGAGTCGAGCGGGGATCTCCGCGAGCTGAGCGGGAGAGGCCTCCCTCCGAACCGAACCGTGCAGCCAGCCCCCACCCCGCCCCGGCCCGCCCGCCCGTCCAGCATGCGGCGGGTCGTTGCCCACGCCCCGGGTGCGCGAGGACAATGAGGCCATGACTGCGCAGACGACTCCGACCACCTCGTTCATCGACGGCCGCTCCGTGCCCGCCCGGGACACCTACGACAACATCGACCCGGCGACCAACCGGGCGCTCGGCGGGGTCTCCCGGGGCACCGCGGAGGACGTCGACCAGGCGGTGGCGGCCGCCGCCCGCGCCCAGCGCGAGTGGCGGAACACCTCGCCGGAGCAGCGCTCCCGGTTCCTCGTCGAGATCGCCCGGCTCGTCCGCGAGGATCGCGACACCCTGGCCCGCCTCGAGACCGAGGACACCGGCAAGCCGCTCACCCAGGCCTATGCGGACGCCGACACCTGTGCTCGCTACTTCGAGTTCTACGGGCACACCATCGAGTCGTACTACGGGCAGACGATCCCCTTCGACCCGGGCATGCACGCCTACACCCGCCGCGAGCCCTACGGCGTGACGGGGCACATCGTCGCGTGGAACTATCCGCTCCAGCTCATCGGCCGGGCCGCCGCCTCCTCGCTCGCCACCGGCAACTGCGCGGTGGCGAAGCCGGCGGACGAGACCCCGCGCACCACCGTGCGCCTCGCCGAGCTCGTCCACCGCGCCGGGGTGCCTGCCGGCGCCTTCAACGTCGTCACCGGGCTCGGCTCCGAGGCCGGGGCCGCGCTCGCCGCGCACGACGGGGTGGCCCACCTCGGGTTCGTCGGCTCGACCGCCACCGGCTCGCTCATCGCCCACGCCGCGGCCGACCGCGTGGTGCCCACCGTGCTCGAGCTCGGCGGCAAGTCTGCGAACGTCGTGTTCGCCGACGCCGACGTCGACGCCGCGATCCCGAGCCTCGTGCGGTCGATCCTCCAGAACGCCGGGCAGACATGCTCGGCCGGCGCGCGCCTGCTCGTCCACCGGGATGTGCACGCCGAGGTGGTGGAGAAGATGGCCGCGGAGTTCGGGAAGGTGAGCATCGGCCGCGGGGCCGATGACCCGATGCTCGGCCCGCTCGTGTCGGTCAAGCAGCAGGAGCGCGTGGCCGGCTTCTTCGACCGGCTCAGCGGCGGTGAGATCGTCACCGGCGGATCAGCGCCGAGCGACCTCGGTGACGATCTGGCAGGCGGTGCCTTCTTCTCCCCGACGCTCGTCGACAATGTCGACCCGTCCGCGGAGATCGCCCGCGAGGAGGTGTTCGGCCCCGTCGTCGTCGCCACCGAGTTCGACGACGACGCCGAGGCCGTGGAGCTCGCCAACGGCACCGACTACGGGCTCGTGTCCGCGGTGTGGACGCGGGACGTGGGCCGGGCGCACCGGATGGCCGCGGCGATCGAGGCCGGCCAGGTGTTCGTCAACACCTACGGCGCCGGCGGCGGAGTCGAGCTGCCCTTCGGCGGCTTCAAGAAATCCGGCTACGGGCGCGAGAAGTCGATCGAGGCCTTCGACGAGTACACCCAGACCAAGACCGTCGTCATCAAGCTCTGAGCCGGCGGTGCCGACGGGCCCGCGGAGACCGGTGCACCGACGAGCTCGCCGAGCCCGGTGGACTAGACTCGGGGGCGCACACGACGGCAGCCCAGGGGAGTTCATGAAGGACACCATCGACGTCTCGGTGAGACGGAGTCCACGGTATTCGGCATTCATCATCGTCGGGGTCGTCCTCGGCATGACCGTGGGACTGGTCCTCAGCCTCCTGCCCGTGGACACGAGCGCCCTCACCACCCAGGTCACGCAGGGCTCGGCAGTCTGGATGCTCATGGTCGTGGTGGGGATCATCGGCGGTTTCCTCGGCGCGATCGTCGCGCTCCTCGTCGACCGGCGCAGCGTCCAGCGCGCCCGCACCTTCGCCGTGGGCGCGGAGTACGAGCCGGAGCGGCGCCGTGCCGCGGACTCCTCGACACCCGCCTCGGCCGCGGATGCCGCCCCGAACGCTCCCGAGGCGCCCGCGGAGGGGCCCGGCCCGGATGCCGGTCGCGGCCCCGAGGCCCCGCGCACTGTGGGAGAATGACGGCGTGGCACGCGCAGATGGACAGCTGACTCACGAAATCGACCCCCAGGACAAGAAGCCGCAGGACGAATGCGGTGTGTTCGGGGTCTGGGCACCGGGCGAGGAGGTGTCCAAACTCGTCTACTACGGCCTCTACGCCCTCCAGCACCGGGGCCAGGAATCGGCCGGGATCGCGGCGAGCAACGGCGAACAGATCATCGTCTACCGGGACATGGGACTCGTGTCCCAGGTGTTCGACGAGAACGACCTCGAGACGCTGCCCGGGCACATGGCCGTCGGCCACACCCGCTACTCCACCACCGGCTCCTCGACGTGGGAGAACGCGCAGCCGACGCTCGGGCCCACCCGCTTCGGCACGGTGGCCCTCGGCCACAACGGCAACCTGACGAACTTCCTCGAGCTCCAGGAGCTCGCCGACACCCGGCAGGAGGTGCGGCAGGAGACCGTCAAGCAGGCGACGCAGAAGACCAATCGCACCCGCGGCCACCGCGACTCCTCGAACGACACCTCGCTCATCACCGAGCTGCTCGCCTCCGGCACGGGGGAGAACCTCACCGAGGTCGCGCTCGAGCTCTTCCCCAAGCTCGAGGGCGCCTTCAGCCTCGTGTTCATGGACGAGCACACGCTCTACGCCGCCCGCGACCGCCACGGCGTGCGCCCGCTCGCTCTCGGCCGGCTCGACCGCGGCTGGGTGGTCGCGAGCGAGACCGCCGCGCTCGACATCGTCGGCGCCTCGTTCGTGCGCGCCGTCGAACCCGGCGAGCTCATCGCGATCGACGAGGACGGCCTGCGCTCGTACACCTTCGCCGAGCCCGAGCTCGCCCGCTGCGTGTTCGAGTACGTCTACCTCGCCCGCCCGGACAGCATCCTCGCCGGCAAGACCGTGCACTCCGCCCGCACGGAGATGGGCCGGGTGCTCGCCCGCGAGTACCCAGTCGACGCGGACATGGTCATCGCCACCCCGGAATCCGGGACGCCGGCTGCCGTGGGCTACGCGGAGGAGTCGGGGATCCCGTTCGGGCAGGGGTTGATGAAGAACGCCTACGTGGGCCGCACCTTCATCCAGCCCTCGCAGACGATCCGGCAGCTCGGCATCCGCCTCAAGCTCAACCCGCTGCGGGAGAACATCGAGGGCAAGCGGCTCGTCGTCGTCGACGACTCGATCGTCCGCGGCAACACTCAGCGCGCCCTCGTGCGGATGCTCCGCGAGGCCGGCGCCCGGGAGATCCACATCCGCATCTCCTCCCCGCCGGTCAAGTGGCCGTGCTTCTACGGCATCGACTTCGCGACCCGTGCCGAGCTCATCGCCAACGGACTCACCACCGACGAGATCTGCCAGTCGCTCGGCGCGGACTCGCTCGGCTACATCTCGCTCGACGGGATGATCTCCGCGACCCAGCAGGAGCGCAGCGAGCTGTGCACCGCCTGCTTCTCCGGGGAGTACCCGATCAGGATCCCGGACGGCCAGGCGCCGGAGAGGAGCTGCTGACATGACCGAGGACAGCGCAGCACAGGGCACCACCTACGCCTCCGCAGGCGTCGACGTCGAGGCCGGCGACCGGGCCGTCGAGCTCATGAAGGCCGCCGTGTCGGCCACCCACGGCCCGAACGTCGTCGGGGACTTCGGCGGTTTCGCCGGACTCTTCGACGTCTCCATGCTCAAGGACTACGAGCGGCCCCAGCTCGCGGCCTCGACCGACGGGGTGGGCACCAAGGTCGCGATCGCGCAGGCCCTCGACATCCACCACACCATCGGCTTCGACCTCGTCGGCATGGTCGTCGACGACATCGTCGTGTGCGGGGCGACGCCCCTCATCATGACCGACTACATCGCCTGCGGACGGGTGGTGCCGGAGCGGATCGCCGACATCGTGCGCGGCATCGCCGAGGCGTGCGCCTCGGCCGGGGTCGCGCTCGTGGGCGGGGAGACCGCCGAGCACCCCGGCCTGCTCGGGGTCGACGAGTACGACGTCGCCGGTGCGGCGACCGGTGTGGTCGAGGCCTCTCGCGTGCTCGGCGCGCACCGCGTGAGCGCCGGTGACGTGCTCGTCGGCCTGCCGTCCTCGGGCCTGCACTCCAACGGCTACTCCCTGGTGCGGCGCATCATCGCCGACGCCGGGTGGGGCCTCGATCGTGAGGTGCCCGAGTTCGGCCGGACACTGGGTGAGGAGATCCTCGTCCCGACGACCGTCTACTCCGGCCCGCTGCTCGAGCTGCTCGCCGCACAGCCCGACGCGGTGCACGCGATGTCGCACGTCACCGGCGGCGGGCTGTCGGCGAACATCGCGCGCGTGCTCCCGCAGGGACTGCTCGCCACCATGCGCCGCTCCACCTGGACGGTGCCGGCGGTCTTCGACGTCCTCGGCGAGCTCGGCTCCGTGCCGCGCATCGACCGCGAGCGCACATGGAACCTCGGAGTCGGCATGGTCCTCGTGGTCGATCGGAAGTCCGTCGACGCCGTGCTCGCCGCGGTGGACGGTGCCTGGGTGCTCGGTGAGGTCACCGCCGACGACCGTGCGCTGGCCGGGGACGAGTACTACGTGCAGGGCGCCAAGGGCGTCGACGGCGGAGCTGCGATCCTCCTCGACTGAGGCGCCGCCTTCGGCTGCTGGGTCTGCCGTGCTGCGCGACCGTCGGGATCGTCCTCGCCGCGGGATTCATTGGGGGCCACCGGCTGGGTCTCGCCGTATCCTTCGACATCGAGCTCGACGTCGGACCGTTCATCGGAGATGACATCGGCGACCGCCTGCGCCCGGTCCTCGGACAGCGACTGGTTGTAGTCGTCGTCGCCCTTCGAATCGGTGTGGCCGTGGACCTCGATGCGGGCGCCGTCCGGGATGTCGGCGACGAGCTCCCGGATCCTGGTCTTCGCGGCGTCCTTGACCGTCGAGGAATCGAAGTCGAAGAGGATGTCGGACGAGAGCGAGATCGTCGTCTCCGACCCGTCCGTCTCCGTGGTCTCGACCTCGTCGGTGTTCTCGAGGAGGTCGGTCGTGTTCTCGTCGAGGTCGTCGATGCTGTCGTCGAGCTCGGTCTGGCTCGGTTCCCCCACATCCGCCAGAGTCGTCGGGGAGGCCATCGCTGCACTGCCCGCCCCGGTGAGGACGAGCAGTGCAGCCGCGGCAGCGCCGAGGAACGAGGTGCGGAAGTCGTGTGCGGCGCTCACTGGATGGTGATCCCGGTAGCGAGCGGCGCCCCGTCCACCATGGCGACGTCGACCTCGGTGACGTCCTCCGGTGGTGCTGCGAAGACCGCGAACGCGTAGAACGTCTGCCCCGGGCCGAACTTCCCGCCCATGTAGTCGGTCTGGGCGCGGATCACACCGCTGGAGTCGCTGAGCACCCGGTGGCGCTTGAGGTTCGTGTTGTCGATGAAGAACGGCGCCCACCCGCTGTTGCCGAGATAGTGGTAGAGATGGTTGCGTTCGGAGCCGGCGGCGGCATCGACGGTGAAGGCGAACTGCCCGACGACGGTCCTGCCCTCGCGGTACAGGCCGAGGAGCTAGACGGTCATCGTCGAATCGGGCTCGTCTCCTCCACTGACGTGGACGGGGACCGTTGCGGTCGCTACCGGTTCGGGGAGGTTGTTCGGGTCCAGTCCGGCGGACTCCGGCGAGCCGGGCTCACCGGACGGTGCTGCGGAGGGGGACTCACCGGCTGCCGAGGTGTCGTCGGGTGATTGCCGGTCGGCGGTGGTGTCGTCGGATCCGAGCGAACAGGCGCCGAGGCTCAGGATGAGTACGAGGGACGCGATCGCGGTGGTGGGTCGGACCGAGGGGATTCTGCGCATCGGGGAATGCTTTCGCTCAAGGGGACAGTGATTCGGACGGGTTTCGGAGGGAGCGGGCCATCGTCGTGGCGGTCGGGGAACCGCCGGGTCGGAGTCGGAGCGTGCCAGGTGGACGGACGAATGCTCAGTCGTCGTCGATGTCGTTGTACTTGTCGGCGTACTCGGAGTAGTCGGGCTCCTCGTCGAAGGGGTCGCCGTCCTCCTCGGACGTCGATCCGCCGAGTTCCCTCTGCAGAGCAGTCAGGTCGGTCTCCGGGCTGTAGTACTTGAGCTTACGGGCAACCTTGATCTGCTTCGCCTTAGCGCGGCCGCGACCCACAGGCGTCGACCCCCTCTGTCGTCGGTCCAGGACGCGACTGTGCGCGAACCCCGGCATCGTGGTTGTCATCTCTACCCCGGAATCCTACCCGGTCGGGATAGGATGTGCCATTCCTCGGACGGCCTTGTGGACAGTGTGCGGTGGCCAGTGCGGTCGGCTTCCACAGGGCTCACGGCGGTTCGACGGAGCGGTCTACACTGCGGAATCATGCACCCCCGAACCTGTCATTCCCGGAAGCGACACCTCGTCCTGCTGCGCCTCGTAGCTCTTGGTGCGCTCTCGCTGTGGGGCTGAGCGATGGAGCTGGACGTGGGAATGATCGTCTTCATCGGCATCGTCGCCCTTGCCGCGCTGCTCGCTCTGGGCCGGCGCTTCCTTCTCCCCGTGCTCCGGCCCGCTGTGCGCACCTGGGACGGGGAGATCGTCGCGGTGATCGTGCACTACGCGCGCAACCCGCGGCTGCGTGGCGACGACAGCCCGCTGAGTGCGGCCCCGGTGATCCGGGAGCGGGCCGGGGGCGGTGAGCGGATGGCGGACAACAGGGTCGTGGATGCGCTGCCGAGCGTGGTGCTCCGACAGCTGTTCGGGTCGACGATCTACGACACCCTCAATCCCCGTTTGAACCTGCCGACCGGTGAGCTGCGGCGGCAGGCGGTCCAGGCTGCGAAGTCCGGAGGTTTCCGGTTCGACCTGCCGGAGCCGGTCCGGGTCGCCGTCGAGGAGACGGCGGACGGGGACCTGCGGTGGCGGAAGGCTCGCTGAGCGCGGTTCTCGCATAGGGTTGGGCCATGGCCTACGAGCGTGACTTCGAGATCAGGCTGCGGGTGTTCGAGCCGTGCGTGGTGCACCCGGAGCTCGCCGACTTCCCGGTATCGGACAACCGCGATGCGATCGCCGGTCTCGTCGCCGCCGACGCCGACATCCGCCTCATCAGCATCCCGCCGGATCCGGTGGCCGACTCCTATCGCGGGACGCCGATCTTCATGCCCGCCGCCGACGCCGGCGACGAGTTCGACCGGGTGTGCCCGGTGCAGGACGACATCCGGTCGTGGCATGCGCTCGAGGCGCTCGCGGAGAACAGCACCCGCGGCGAGCTCGACCTCATCGTGCCCAAGGCCGCCCGCCGCCGGGCGGCCGCCCACCGGGTCGAATGGATGCAGGACGACCCCGACACCCGCGTGTTCACCCGGACCTCGGCGTGGGACGTGTCGCCCGTGTGGTGGCTCGCCCTCGACCCGCAGCGCGACCAGGTCATCAGCGACGATATCGGCGACGGCGACGAAGGCTTCCGGATCCGCATCCGCACGCCGATCCTCACCGCCTCCTCCCGCGTCGACTGGGCGCTCGAGGTCATCAAGGAGAAGTCGAAGCTCGTCAGCGTCGTCGAGTCGACGGAGATGTTCTCCGAGTGGCTCGACGGGTTCGACATGAATTCGATCCTCGAGCTCGACCTCGGCGGGATGAGCGAGGTGCTGTGGCCGGACACCGGGGCGGAGCTCGTCGCGGACTGGGTCGACAGCCTCGACGCCGACGACCGCGAGGGCGCGGGAGCGGCCTTCACCCGCTACACCCGGATGTGGGAGATGCTCGGGCTCTACGCCCGCAGCAGCTGAGCCGGGCGGTCCGGTGTTCCGAGTAGAACCGGCCGGGTGCCGCTTACGGCTCGATCGGGTGGTGAGGAAGCACAGGTGAATGCGAAAGGCACCCGGGGGACCGGGTGCCTTTCGGGGATGGTGGGTGTTCGAGGGGTGGGGGTCAGTAGTCGAAGATCGAATTGACGGCGTCCTGGAAGGGGCCGGTGAGATTGATGCCGCTGGCGGCTGCGATGACGATGCCGACGACGACGGCGACGACGAGGGCGATCGCGAGGTACTCGATCGAGACGGCGCCGGTCTCGCGGTTGGTGCGGATGGCCTGGGTCATCTTGGTGAGAGCGTTCATGGTGAAGTCCTTTCGGGGATGGTGGGTGTTCGAGGGGTGGGGGTCAGTAGTCGAAGATCGAATTGACGGCGTCCTGGAAGGGGCCGGTGAGATTGATGCCGCTGGCGGCTGCGATGACGATGCCGACGACGACGGCGACGACGAGGGCGATCGCGAGGTACTCGATCGAGACGGCGCCGGTCTCGCGGTTGGTGCGGATGGCCTGGGTCATCTTGGTGAGAGCGTTCATGGTGAAGTCCTTTCGGTTCGGTGCCGAGCTTGTGACTTCAGTCTGCCGGGTCGATGTGAGCGTCAGAAGGGTCTCCGGTTCCGGGAGTGGACCCAAAGCGATTGGGCCCAGCCGAATGGGCCCCCGGGGGGCAGTGCGCTCGTGCGGGCGATCGACTGGTGGACGGGAGCGCTGTGGGGGATGAATGGACTGAGGGCACCCGGCGCGGAGCCGGGTGCCCTCGTGGCAGGTGGGGAATGCTCACTCGACGAGCTTGATCTTGAACATCCGTTCGAAGGCATCGTGGTCGTGGGAGATATAGGTCGGGCCGACATAATAGGCGCGGGCCGACCCGTAGATGCTCGTGCACACGAGCGTCCACGCCTCGAGGCTCGGCATTCCCTCGGGCATGCAGGTCAGGCCGGGCGGGGTACGGACCTCGGCGGCTGCGCTGCCCGGCGCCGTGAGGGTCTCCTGGATCTTCTTGCCCTGCGGAGACTTGACGGCCTTGGACTGGGTCGACACGTCCACAGCGATGGTGCGCGGTGACTCGACCTGGTACTGGGTGAGGATCACCGAGTCGTTCTTCGCCGCGAAGCTGCTCGCGCTGGGGTATCCCGTCCACCCCGCTGCCGCCCAGAAGGGGTCCGGGGCGACGAAGGTGAACGAGATCTCCTCCTCCTCGTCCTCCGGCGGTGGAGGTGGGGGAGGCGGAGGATCGGGGTCCGAGGGGTCCCAGCCGGCGGCGGGGGCGGAGGTGGCGGCGGAGGAGTGGGCTTGCTGACAGTGATGGACTGCCCGCCCAACCAAGCCGTGATCCAGTTGCCGCGGGCGGCCTCGGCGCTCAGCGAGCGCCGAGGAGTCCGCCGCCTTCTGCGCCTCGGTCTTCCGATCGACGGCCTCACCGAAGATCATGAACAGCAGCGAGGCGCCGATGACGGCGACCGAGACAAGGACGAGCGCGATCGAGACCTGGCCGGATTCGGGGTCGCGGCGGCGCAGGTCGAAGAGGGACGGGGGTCGCCGGAGGGTGCGTAAGCGGAGCATGGGGATCATACTGTCCTCGGGGAGCGAGCAGGGAACGTCTTCATTGTCCACATCTGGGAGCGGAATCGGGAGGGCACAGGGGCCCAGGACCGGGTCCAGGAGCGCATCTCTTCCCCTGTCTTATCGGAGCTTCTTGAACCAGACGCTCACCGCTTCTGCACGGTTCGCGACGTCGAGCTTCGAGAAGATGTGGTTGATGTGGTTCTTCACGGTCTTCTCACTGAGGAAGAGGCGCTGGGCGATCTGTCTGTTGGTCAATCCGTCTGCGGCGAGCTCCATGACCTCGTGCTCACGCCGGCTCAGTCCGAACGGTGCGGATCCGCCCGAGTGCTCCGGGATGTGGTCCGAGTCGGTCTGTTTGCGGCGCGTGTGGTTCGAGAGTATGACATCGGCTGCGGTCGACGACATGAGCATGCTGCCGCGAACCACGGAGCGGAGCGCGTGCGAGAGCCCCTCGACATCGAGCTCGTGGTAGACGACGTATCCCTTCGCCCCTGCTTCCAGCGCGCCCTCGATGATCTCCGACTCCTCGCTGTGGGTGAGCATGACGACGGTGGTGATCTGCGACAGCTCACGGGCCGCCGACACGCCGTCCCGTCGGGGCATCCGGACGTCGAGGAGGCAGACATCGGGACGGAGGCGCTCGCCGAGGTCGATCGCTTCCTGCCCGTCGCACGCCGAGCCGACGAGCTCGAGCCCGTCGGACGAATCGATGATCTGCTCCAGGCCCATTCTCACGACTCTGTTGTCGTCGGCGATGAGCACCCGCAGTGCTTCAGACATCGATGACCTCCTCTGGGATCCGGTGACGAAGGGTGATGGTGGTCCCGTGGCGCGGTCGCGACCTGATCGCGAGCGAGGAACCGATCTGCGCAGCACGCTCCTCCATGCCTGCGAGGCCGAAATGTCCCTCGGCCTGGCGGGTGCGATCATGTTTGGCGAATCCGCGGCCGTGGTCGGTGACGACGAGTTCGAACACCCCGCTGTGAACGTGGGTGGTGAGATCGATCCGCTCGGTGGAGGAGTGGAGCGCGGCGTTCGTCAGCGCCTCCTCGGCGACCTTGCAGATGTTGTGCCGGTGCTTATCATCGAAAGGCAGATCGTGGCTCAGCCGCACATCGACGGGAACCCCGTGGAGCACGCCGATCTCCTCTGCGGTCCGCTGGAGCAGTGTGTTGAGCGAGGGCGTCGAATCCGTGCGGAGGTTCGTGAGGATCCTCCGCGACTCCGCGACCGCATCGGCGGCGGCTTCGCTGATCGACCGGGCGGTCGGCTGCGCTCCGGGCTGGGTCATGGCGAGCGCCTTCGCCTGCAGCCCGATGCCGACGAGCGTCTTGACAAGCGAGTCGTGGAGCTCGCGCGCCAGGCGAGAGCGTTCTTCCCCGAGCGCGGCGTCGCGGGCGGACTGCTGCGCCACCACGAGAGAGGCGTCCACCTGGGACTGCAGGGTGCGCAGCGAGCTCCCGATGACCACTGCGATGACGATGACGACGATCGAGCCGACGAGAGACACATCGACCGGCCCGTCCGAGCGCGTCGGGTCAGCGAGGCGGTCGAGGAACACCGTTGCGGTGAGGCCGGTGATGAGCAGGGCTGACAGCAGCTCGCGCCCTGGGTACGCGTACAGCATGCCGATGAGGAGAGCCGAGCTGAACATGTAGGCGACGAAGGGGGAATCGGGCCCCTGGAGTGCGAGCAGCGCCAGGGAGGCGATGATGTCGACGAGGACGACTGCGGGGTGGCGGAGCAGGAACGGCACGACGCGCGACCACCAGATGATGAGCACACCGGACAGCACCGTGGTGACGAGCACGAGCACGACCTCGACCACCGGGGCCCGGTCGGAGCGCCAGCTCAGCAGCACGGGGAACGCGCAGAGCAGGCGGAGGAGCAGGGCGATCTTCCCCGACTGCAGAAGCACGGCACCAGGGCGCCGACTGGTGGCCGTGGCACGGTGTGTGCGGGAATCCGTCTCCGGTAGCGGCAGCTGTCTCATGTCCGGTCATCCCTGCAGATTGGAGAGGATCTCTCCGAAATCGATACCGGCGACGAAGTACATGCTCACCATGATGAGCACCATGGTGCCGGGGACCATGACGAGGGTGACGACGGCGGAGATCTTCGGATTGGCCTTGGACGCCTTCTGTCGCGCGCGCTGTGCAGTGACGCGTCGCATGTCGAGGGCGATCTGGTCGAGCGCATCGGACAGCGGGGAGCCGAGCTCCTCGGACTGGAGGAGAGCGGTGACGAAGGACTCGAGTGATTCCGAGGTGGTGCGGCTGCGGAGGGCGGCGAAGGCCTCGCTGCGGGACTGCCCGACGTCCATCTGCCGGAGGGTCAGGCGGAGCTCGTCGCTCAGCGGCCCTTCGACCCTTTCTATGACGCGTTCGAGCGCGGCCCGGAAGGACAGGCCGGCGGACACCGTCACTGCGAGGACGTCGAGGAAATCCGGGAGCGCGTCCTCGATCTGCTCCTGCCGTTCGGATGCCTTCGATGCCAGGCTGATATCGGCGATGAAGAAGAGCGCCACGAGGAAACCGACCCCGAGCAGCGGTTGGACGAGGACACTGATGAGCACTGCCGGCACGACACCGATGAGGAGGAGCTTGCACTTCTGCTGCATGAACTGGCGGAAGTCCGCATAGTCGGCGTTGCCGGACCGGACGATCCGGTCGCTGGCGAAGCGTCGGTACGCGGGCCCGAGCAGATTGGCCACATCGGGCGCGATCGCCGCGGCGAGGCTGTCGAGCGGGCCGGTCTGTCGTCGCTTCCGCTTGGCGGAGGTGGTGATGAGAGCACGGTCCTGGGGCGAGAGCTTAGCCAGCGGGTCGGTCTTGACCAGGGCGTAGCCGCGCATGGCCAGGCCGGCGATGAACAGTGCTGCGATACCGAACGCCAGGGACCACATCAGAGCTTCACCCGTGTGAGCCGATTGATCGCGACGATCCCGATGATGTACGACGCCGTGGTGATGACGATCGCGATCTGTCCGATGACCGTGCTCGTCAGGTCGAGCAGCAGGTCGTTGTACGTGAGCGACAGGATGATGACCAGACCCACTCCGAGGCCGGCGACCATGTACCCGGTGTAGCTCGCCTCCGCAACGAGTGTGCGGACCTCTCGGGTGGTCTCCTTGCGGTCCTCGAGCGCGAGTGAGAGGTCGCGCAGTGCTGTGATGAGGGATCCTCCGGAGCGGTGGGCGATGACGAGGGTGGACACGAGCACGCTGAGATCCTTGCCGGGGAGCCGCCGCTCGAGCCGTTCGAACGCGATGTCCATCGGCGTTCCGAGGTCGAGTTCGTTCGTCATCCGGCGGATCTCGCGCCCGGCCGGGTCGGACAGTTCGGTGCCGGCGATGTGGAGCGCGGTGTTGATGGACAGCCCCGCGCCGGTCGCGTTGGCGAGGATGCGGGCGAACTCGGGGAGCTGAGCGATGAACTTCTCCCGCTGCTTGTGACGAAGGATGGTGAGCGCGTACACCATTGCGACGACGATGAGCACCCCGGCCATGACGGCGTAGAAGGTCGCCATGACGGTGTTGAGGCTCAGGCCGACCACGACGACGATGACGAGGCCGATCAGGACGAACTCGACCGGGGTGAGCTGCGTGACATTGGCCTGGAGCATGAGGTCGTCGAGACGTCGGCCGATGCGGGTGCCGATGAACCAACGATTCACCGGGGTGACGAAGCGCGCCCGGAAGCTCCGCCGGTAGGTCTCGGTCTGGTTCCTCACCAGCTCGCGCTTCTCGAGTGAGCCGACCATGAAGGCCGAGGAGCCGATCGCGGCGAGAGCGAGCACTCCGAAGAGGGCGCCGAGAATGACGAGTTCCCTCATGAGTGGGTGCCCGGGCGCGCTTGTCCGGTCTCCGGATCAGGGGCGATCGGGTAGGTCGTCGGGAGCTCGTACCCGGACAGCCACATGCGATGGGCCAGGTGGTACGGCATCGGGTGGACGGCGAACTCGCCGGTGACCACTCTGTCCGCGCCGAGCGCGTTCGCCCGGAACGTCACGAGGGGAGTGAGCTCGAACTGGGCCCGGCTCCGCGACGTCACCGCCGCGATCTCCTGGATCCGCCGGCTGCCGTCGGCCCCGCGCGACAGCTGGACGATGAGATCGACGGCGCTGTTGATCTGATCGCGCAGCGCCTCGTACGGGATAGGGAGCTCGCTCATGCTTGCGAGCGTCTCCAGTCGCGACACCGCGTCGGTGGCGTTGTTGGCGTGCACCGTTACCAGGGAGCCGTCGTGACCGGTGTTCATCGCCTGCAGCATGTCGAGGGTTTCGCCGCCGCGGACCTCGCCGACGATGATCCGGTCGGGCCGCATGCGGAGGCTGTTGCGCACGAGATCACGGATCGTCACCGCGCCCTTGCCCTCGACGTTGGCCGGGCGCGATTCGAGCCGGATGACGTGCGGCTGTTGGAGTTGGAGCTCGGCGGAGTCCTCGACCGTGACGATGCGGTCACCGTCAGGGATGAGTCCGGAGAGGGCGTTGAGCATCGTGGTCTTGCCGGTGCCGGTGCCTCCGGAGACGACGATGTTGAAGCGCGCCCTGACGCAGGCGGTGAGGAGATCGCGCGTCGCTGCGTCGAGCGAGCCCTTGGTGATGAGGTCGTCGAGCGTGAACGGGGTGGGGAATCGACGGATCGTCATGGTGGGGCCGTCGAGAGCGAGAGGCGGGACGATGACGTTGACCCGCTCGCCGGAAGGCAGTCGGGCGTCGACCATCGGGGAAGACTCGTCGACTCGCCTGTTGACCCCGGCGACGATCCGGTCGATCGTCTGCATGAGCTGCGCCGAGTTGGTGAAGGTCGCATCGAGCTTCTCGAGCCTGCCCCGGCGCTCGACGTAGATGCTCTGATACCCGTTGACCATGATCTCCGTGACCGTGGGGTCGGCGAGCAGGGGTTCGAGGACACCGAGACCGAGGGCCTCGTCGACCACGCGTCGGATGATCACCTGTCGGTCGTGGGCGGAGAGCACCGGGCCGTCGCGGGAGATGAGGTGGCTCATCACGCGCTCGAGCCGGACCCGTCGCTGTGTGGCGTCGAGCTTACTCAGCTCGTCGAGGTCGATCTCCTCGAGGAGCAGCCGACGGTATTGGCGCACGGCGAGCTGCTCGCTCGTGAGCTTCTCGCCACCGGGGTCGGCGACATCGGCGACATCGGCCTGCTGCTGTGCTCTGCGAAGAAGTGCCATCCGAGGTCAGGGTTCCGTCCGTGGGAATACAGCGGTGCGCGACACCTGCATGGGAGGCACGCGCTCCTCGAGCCAGCTGATGTTGAGCACAGGCACGCTGACGGTGGTGGTGCAGCGGATCTCCGCGCCGTTCGCGCAGGATGTCGTGGTCCCGGCGCGCAGTGATTCCGAGACGGCGGAGTTGCCTGCGGCGACTCCGCTCCCGGCGACGATCGATTCGGCGCGGGCGGCGTTCCGCGCTGCGGAGTTCGCCTGCGACAGCGAGTGCATGGCGAGCAGTGCCTGCAGGCCGATGAGGACGGCGGCGAACACGACGACGGAGCCGGCGAGGAACTCGATGCTCACGGCGCCGTGCTCGGCCTGCCGGCCGGCGCGGAGCCGTGCGAGTGCGGCATGCATGCGGGTGATCATCAGTACGGCTCCTTCACGACTCCGGCGCTCGCGGGGATGGTCAGATCGAACCCTTCGGTGGTGGGGACGAGCAGGGGCGTGCTGAGCTCGACCGAGACCCGTCCGGGCGATTCTCTCACCTGGAGGCCATCGCGCCATCCCTGTGGAGTATGGGAGTGCGCAGCATGTGAGGCGCTCGCGCCGACAGCGGCCGCGCGGGCGCCCTCGTTCGCTGCATTGCTCGCGAAGATCGCGGTGACGCCCACCAGCAGGACCTGGAAAGCGATGGCGGTGAAGAGGGCGAACAGCGCAGTGATCCCGACGGCTTCGATGCTCACGGCACCTCGGTCGGAGCGGAAACGCGATCGGCCCGTCGTCGCGGCACGGGAGTCGGGCTGGGCCGGAGCAGCTGCGGCGACGTCTGAAGCATCGGGGGCGGTCTCGGTCCGGGTGCTGCGGCTCGCGGAACGGAATCGGGGTCTGCTGCTTCGGTCATCGAGGGAGTGCGAGGGGATGAGAGACATCTCTATTCCTAGATCTTCGATTCTGCTCGACCAGGCGGCGCCGGCGAGTTCGGGGTCTCTGCGGTTCACCGCAAGTTCCAGGGAAGCGAATTCATGGGGGATGGAGGTGCTGAGAGTGGGGACCGTGACGATCCTGCGCGCGGTCTCGGGCTGGAGGTCGCTCTTCTTGTCGACCTTGTTGAGGAGTGCCTTGACAGGGCCGCCGTCCCTGATCGACAGGCGGCTCCACAGCTCGGTGATGCGCTGCACTCCGCGCAGGCTGAGCACGTCCGGAGTGGCGCAGACGATGACCTCGTCCGCCATTTCCACGGCGACCGAGTTCGCCTCGCCCATGACTGATCCGACATCGACGATGACGACATCCGAGCGCGAGACGAGCATTCCGAGGATCTGCCGGGCGGCGAACTCGGTGACGAGTTCGCCGCGTTCGCCGTGCTGGGGGCCGAGCAGCAGCGACAGCCCGGAAGCGTGCTCATGGACGACGTCCTGGAGGTGGCGGGGCGTGAGTTCCTCCACGACGGGCAGAAGGTCGGTGATGTCGCGGTATCGCGGGATGTCGAGGAGGATCGACAGATCGGGCTTCTGCAGGTCGAGGTCGACGACGACCACCCGGTCGCCGGGCCGGGATCGCGCAGTCTCCAGCCCGAGGTGGAGCGCGACGCTCGAACTGCCGGCGCCGCCCTTGGAGGAGGCGATGGCGACGAGTCGGCCGCCGAGCACTGCGGTCTCGTTCTCGGACCGCTTCTGCACCGCCTGATTGACCGAGGCGGACCATGCCACCGCGTTCTCGACCCGTGAGCTGACCTCCTCGTAGCTCAGCGGGTACCGGACCACGCCGCGCGCACCGTTGTCGAGTGCTGCGGCGAAGTCCTCCGGTGCCGGGTCGGCGAGGACGACGAGGATCGCGAGCGCAGGAGTGCGCGAGGCAACCTCGCGTACGAGGTCCCACATCGGCATCGGCGCGCAGTTCTCGTCCACGGCCAGGATGTCGGGGGAGATGTCGGTATTGGCGGACAGGCCGTGGAGCAGCGCGTGGCTCGTGGTGTAGACCTGCAGGGTGTCGACATCGGAGGCGCCGAGCGCCTGGCGGATGTCCCAGCCCCTCTGCTCATCGGTCGACAGGATGACAGCACGTGCCATGATCAGTTTCCCCCTCCGTCGGCAGAGCCGAGCGCCGGTGCGAGATCGGGATCCTCGAAGGACAGATCGTCATCGGTGATCGTCGAACCCGTCTCGTTGTTGCCCGACCGTGTGATCCGCAGGGATACTGCGAACGCCTCGGCATAGGCGAGCTTGCTCGCATCGTTGACCGAAACCGCGAAGGTCACCGGCACGGTCTCGACGAGCGCGCCCTGCGCCGCTGCCTGGCCGGCGTCGGGTGCGAGCTGCTGGTCCGGCTGGCCGACCGCGACGACCTCGGCGTTGCGGACGAGGACACCGGCGACGTTGTACGGGATGTCCGCACGGCGGTAGCTCGCGTCCTGGTCGTTCTCGCGGTCCTTGGCGAAGGCCGCGACCACATCGACGAGATCGCCCGGATTGACCCGGCCGTTGATCCCTGCGTCCCCTTCGAAGTTCACCGAGATTTCACGCTGTCCGTCCTCGAGCGACGAGACCGGTGCCAGCATGTCGGACTGGATGTACGAGCCGGCCGTGATCGCCGTCCTGGCCTTCTGACCGGCCAGCTGATCGAGGTGGGTCACCATCTGCGGAGTGACGTACTTGTCCGGCACCTCCTGGGTCTCGAGGTGAGTCCCCGGGTCGATCGTCTGGTGGATGCTGATATCCTCGATCGCCGCGTACACAGTGGTCTTCGGACCCACCTCGGCACTGACCGATCCGACATACGACACGACGCCGAGGAAGACCGCGATCGCGCCGATCGCAGCGATGACGAGGGTGATGACACCTCGGCGCTGACGTGGATTCATGGGTGCTTACTCCTGGTCGTCTGGTGCGAGACGGTGGCAGACGCGGCAGACCGGCGCGATGCGGGAGAATCCGCACCAGTCGCACGCGGTCGACTGCTCTCGGACGGTGGTGATATGAGGGGCGAGATCCGCAGGGGCCAGACAGACCTCGGTCGCATGCTCCAGGCCCCACCAGCGTGATCCGGCTCCCGCCGGCCGGTTGCGGGGGACCACGGTCACCGGCTGCAGTCGAGCGAGGAGCGCGTCGGTGATCGCCTCGGTGGCCTGGCGGTCGCCTTCGACGGTGAAGGCGACGGACGCTGATTCGGAGGGCTGGATCGCGGAGAAGTCCTCCGCGCGGGTTCCACGGAGGACGCGGCCGTGCGCCTCCGCAATGAAGCGCGAGCTCGGGAGCAGGCTCAGAGCGTGCTGCATGAGCGACGGCTGAGCCTGCGTGAGCCGTGCCACGGATTCGAGCACTGCGAAACACCGGATCGCGCCCGACACGCGGTGGAGGAGTTCGAGCAGCGCACCCGGATCCAGCTCCGTCTGGGTGGACTGGGCGATCTCGGTGAGCACCTGGATGCCGAGCGGACTGAGGTTCGACTCGAACATGAGCACCCTGCTCTCGGTGGATCGGGCGCGAGCATGGCTGATCCTGCGCTCGATCTCAGTGGCGCGTTCGGCATCGACGATGAGGGCGACCCACGTGTCCTCCGGCGCGTCGAGCTGCTCGAGCAGCGCGTCGAAGTCCTCGTGCGGGATGAGCGCGCGGACAGCGTCGGTGCGGAGCGGAGAGGGGTGTGACTTCATCGGGGACTTTCTGAGCGGGCAGGGCAACAGGGCGGCCGGGGATCTGCGTCTCCCATCATAGGAGGACCCGGACACCCCGCCAAATGCTTACGTGGACGTCGCCCGTGGTTCAGGCGGAGTTCGCGTGGAGTTCGGATCCCGCCCGGCAGACGGCGGGATCGAGCACGGGGTGGGAACGGACGGGGTCGTGCGGAGGGGGCCCGGGTACGATGTACCGGACAGCTCCCCGCACCCACCCCGTGACGAATCCCCTTATTCCCCAGGAGGTCTCCCGTGACTTCGATCCCCTTCCGCCGATCGCTGACCGGCCTGTTCCTCATCGGCGCCCTGCTCGGCGCCGTCGGCTGCTCGGGTGGCCAGGACGACGGCGGCGGACGCGACCGGTCCCCCGACACGACGGACGCATCGGGGGGCATCGTCGACATCGACGGCTACTGGTCGGACGCTCGGCTGCCCGACCCGCTCGCGGAGGTCGAGGTGCAGCTGCCCGAACCCAAGGCCGGTGAGGCCCTGGCGACTGCGAAGGCCCAGGTGCTGTCCCTCGACAGGGCGGGAGACAGCGTCCGGCTCGTCGGCGCCTGGTTGCGGCCGACCTCGGGTCCCTCCCTCGGTTCGCACGAGCTCACCGGAGGATCGGACTACTTCCATCAGGTCCCGTGGGTCCGGCTGCTCGACGCGCAGTCGGGCCATCTCATCGAACCGCTCTACGGTGCGGAGACCGATGTCGCGAGCAATGACCGCAAGAACGAGTGCCTGTGCTCACGGACGACCTCCAAGGAGCAGGGGGAGGACTTCGTACCGGAGGAGATCGAGCTCTTCTACGCCGACTTCCCCGCTCCCGCCTCGCAGCAGGTCTCGGTCATGTTCGGTGAGTTCATCGAGCCGACCGACGAGATCCCGGTGTCCGAGGGTCAGCAGTTCGAGAACACCGCAGAGGGGACTGCCGTGTTCGACATCCGCAGCGACAGCGGGGCGCTCCCGGCGGGCTACGGTGCGGAATCGGCGCAGCGCGCGGTGCTGCCGTTCGCATCGCGCATACGCTCCGTCACCGGGTCCTCGGTCAACGTCGAGGACGAGGAGACCGAGCTCTCCCTGCCCGCGGACGTGCTCTTCGAGGTCGACTCGAGCGAGCTCGACGGCGAGGCGGAGAAGGTCCTCGACGGCGCCGTCGACACCCTGCGGACGACCGCACAGGGGCAGGAGGTCGTCATTGCCGGGCACACCGACGATCAGGGCGAGGAGGACTACAACCAGACGCTGTCGGAGAAGCGGGCGGAGACCGTCCGGGAATATGTCGAGCCCAAGCTCGCCGATGCCGGGCTCACCTTCTCGACGCAGGGCTTCGGAGAGACGGATCCATTGGCGCCGAACCTCACGGCGGACGGGAAGCCGAACGAGGACAACCGGGCGCTCAATCGCCGGGTCTCGTTCGTGTACCAGCCGAGCGGCTCGGGCGATCTCAGCGTCGAGACGGGTGAGGAGCTGCCGGAGGCGCCGGTGATGGCGGGGGCCGAGGCGCCCGACGGTGTGCTCGCCTCTGCGATCCTCGAACAGCCCGGCGACCGTGGTGACACCCCACTTCGCATAGACCTGCTCGAGGTGGCCGAGGCGGGGGACCATGTCCGGGTCGGCTATGCGTTCGCGATGGCCGATGGCGGGCCGATCCAGCGCAATCTCTTCTACGGCAGCGCCCTGGTCAAGTCCCACCTGCACTTCGGGGTGAACTCCTTCGGCCTCGGTCAGAACCCGTCGAGCAGCAATGTCACCGTGATCGGCACCGACTCGGGTCAGCAGTACTGGCCGGTGACGGGCGACGGGGTGAGCTGTCTGTGCACCGAGGCCGCCGGGACCCGCGGCCACGGGTTCACCCTGAGCTCGCCGATGTTCGCCTACTATCCCGCAGCGGCGATCGAGGAGGGCGGCACGGTGCTCCGGTTCGCAGACAGCGGCGAATGGGAGCTCGATCTGGAGTCCTACCTCGGCCAGCAGGCGACGGGGGCCGAGGGCTGATGACGTCTCAGCTCCGTGCTCCGGTCGCCGGGGGCGGCCGTCGAGCCTGCCCCGCTCCTCGAGGGCGGTCATGAAGCGCAGGGGGCCGCGGCTCGAGCTCGGCGCAGGGATCTGGGGAGGACTCGCCGCTGTCGTGGTGATCGCAGTCCTGCTGCCGGTGGCCCCGCAGCTGGGGCATCGTATCCAGGAGGATGCGTGCAGCCGTTTCGGCGCATGCACGACGCTCGAGGAGATGTCACTCGCCTGCAGTCGCCCCGATCGCGGAGCGATCACCGGCAAAGCCCGCACGACGGTCTACCACGCACCCGTCGACGACGGCCGGTCGCAGCTGAGCCTGTTCGCGGACGGGACGGCGACCGTGGTCGAGGTCGACGGGCCCCACCCGGTTGCAGCCGAGGCGTCGCAGGGCGGCCCGGTCGCTGAGGTGGGCCCCTTCGAAGAGTACGGATTCACTTCCCATGTCGATGCCCGGCGCTGGCTCGTCGGGCGCACTCCGGGGGATCGCGCAGTCGCGGATTCCAGCGCTGGACCGGCCAATGACACGGTCGGTGCAGGCTACTTCCGAATGCAGGAGGCGCTCGGCCTCGGCGCGATGCAGAACCGTCCCGCTGATGCTGCGGTGTCGGCGGTGAGCGTGCCGGGGGCCACCGAGCGGTCGGTGATCGTGAGCACCCGTGCGGACGGCTCGTACACCACCTTCGCCGTCGCCGAGCTGCCGTGGCAGGAGAGTCCCCGCATCACGTCGATGGCCGCATGGATGGGCATCACCGGGATGCTGACCTATGCGATCGAGCACGATCCGCGGGGTGTGCCCGTCGGTTTGACTCTGTCAGGAACTGCACGGGAGCGCTGGAACATGGACGTGCTGCGGTCGCAGCAGGTCGGGTCCCAGTCATCGGCCGCGGCGGACGACGTCGAGCCGTTCGCCATCCGGACCTATTCCCTCGATCTCCGCACCGCACGGAACGCCGAGGCCTTCGACGCGGTGTTCGAGACCGTGCGTCACGGAGCTGCCGAGATCCGGGTTCTGCCCCGTCGCCAGTTCGACCGCCTGGTCGTCGACGGCGACTACGACCGCAATCCCGTCGACGCCCTCGCCGATCGGATCGGAGCCGACGCGGTGCTGGTCAGCGCGCGCTATGCTCCCGGTCGGGCGGGCTCCGGATCGCTGAGCACGGCAGCGATGCTGTCGCTCGTGTCCGGGGTGCCGCAGCGCGGGGTGGGTGAGCTCATGCTCGAATCGGCAGAATCGATGGACCTGGCGAACCCCGAGACGGAACCCGAATCGCTCGTCGACTGCGAGATCGAGGAGACCGAGGAGGAGTGAGGTTCTACGGTCCCGCTCTGCTCGTCTCGACTCTCGCGTTCGTGGTCTGCACAGCTCTCCTGCTCACGATCGCGCTCATCGGCGGGCCTGCTCTCGTCACCGTGGCGGGCCCGACGACGGCGGCGACATTGCTCGGCGTGCTGGGCTTCCTGGCCCGCGCACTCGTGTCGGGGTGGCTCACCGGTCGGCTGATCGTCATCCGAGCGTCGGTGGCGACGAGTCTGCTCAATGTCATGAGCGGGTTCGTGCTCGCGTTCGTGCTGCCCGCGTTCCTGATGGCCATCGGGGACGCGGGAGTGCCGGTCGGGTCCCTCGTCCTCGCCGCCGGCATCGATCTCGGGGTGGGGCTGGCCGCGGTGGCCCTCGGCGCCCTCCTCGCCCACCTGCGCGCGCGGTTGACGCCGCGGGAGGAGCGCGCCCCCCGCGAGCGCCGGCCGCAGCGCCGACCGGCGCGGCGTTCGAGGTCACGTCGCCGATGAATCGGCGGAGAGGAGAATGAGACGATGTCTCCGCTGCTGAGATTCCCGCGGCGGGTCAGTCGAGGGGAGCTGGCCCTCCTGGTGCTGGGCACGCTCGCGACCGTGCTCGTGACGGTGTGGCGCGTGGATCCCGATTCCGGAGTGCTGTGGGCCGCGCTGCTCGTGAGCGTCGCCGCGCCCCTTCTGATCTGGGTCGATCTGCTCGAACGCCGGCTGCCCGATGTCATCACGCTGCCTCTCGTTCCGCTGGTGATCGGCGCTCTCGCGGTGCCTGCGGCCGCGGGGGGAGATTGGGCCCGATTCGGCATGGCGCTGCTCGCCGGCGCTGGGGTCGGTCTGTTCTTCTTCACCCTCTTCCTCATCTCCCCGACCTCGATCGGGTTTGGCGACGTCAAGCTGGCACTGAGCCTGGGGCCGGCTCTCGGGTGGTTCGGGCCGCTGGTGACGGTCGTCGGGGTCTTCGGGATGCTCGTGCTCGGCCTCGTCCACGGTCTCGTGGTCATGGTGCTCACCCGTCAGGGGCGTTCGACGAGCTTCCCCTTCGGGCCTGCGATGCTGTGTGCCGCTCTGCTGTGCCTGTGGGCGTTCGGGGGAGCGTGATCCGAGGCTCCGTGCGCTGGAGC
This sequence comes from Brevibacterium sp. CS2, assembly GCF_005280295.1. GTDB lineage: Bacteria > Actinomycetota > Actinomycetes > Actinomycetales > Brevibacteriaceae > Brevibacterium > Brevibacterium pityocampae. The sequence continues at coordinate 1,290,507 of NZ_CP040020.1, forward strand.
GAGAACCGGGCCTGAGGGCCCAGGGTGCTTGGGTCCATGAGTGGGATTCGGTGCTCTCCTCCGTCGGAACGGGCCTGCGTATCCTGAGGGCATGTATTCTTCATCCCCTCGATCCCGCATCCCCGTGCCGCATCCGCCGGATTCCCCGCCCGTTCCCGCATCCACCCGTGCGCGGATGCTGCGCGCCCTGAAGCAGCGCACGACCCGGATGTCCGACACCGGGCTCGTGAGCGTCGAATACCTCGCGACCGCTCTCATCGCCTCAGCGATCATCGGGACTCTGATCGTCGTGCCGGTCGCCACACAGCCGCAGGTCACGGAGGACTTCGAGGCTGCCGTGTGCCGGATATTCTCCGAGAACGGGGGGTCGGGGGACTGCGGCGGATCCGAACGCCCGGAAGCTGCGCCGGAACAGTCCGAGAATCCCAACGACTTGCCTCCGACGTGTCTCGTCTCCACCACTACCGAGAACAGCTCCGCGAAGCTCGACATCAAGTTCGTGACGATCGAGGGCGGGTACCAGATCAAGATCGAGGAGATGAGCGACGGCACGCTCAAGTACACGCTCGTCGGCGAAGGCGAGGTCGGTGCCAAGCTGTCCACCCCCACGGAAGGGGCCGAAGCGTCTGCCGGGATCAACGGCGGGCTCTCGCTCGGCGACACGTGGATCGTCGATCCGAACTCCGAGGACGCTGCAGCGCTCGAGCAGCAGATCCGCGACTACGCTCTCGTGCAGATCGCCGACCGGGCGTCGGGCGGCTGGCTCGGCGGGCCTGCGAGCTTCATCTCCGGCAACCCGACCCCGCCGCGGGACCCGGATGTCACCTACACCACCGGCAGTCTCGAGGTCGAGGCCGAGGCAGGGGTCTCCGAGCCGCTCGGCACCGACAGCCCCGAGGGACTCGACATTCCCGGTATCCCCTCCGCAGAGGCGAGTGCTCAAGCGGCCGTGAACGCCGGGGGCTCCTACACCGTCCGCAACGACACGTCGAAGGACGGCGGCGTCGTCACCTCGTACGAGTTCGAGCTCGAGGCCGGTGGCAGCGCCCGTGCCGAGATGAGCGCCAAAGTGGACGGGAACAAGGCATCCTACGGAGCCGGATACGATGCGTCCATGAAGGACCGGGTCGGCATCTCCTACCAGAACGGTGAGCTCTACGAGATCCGGATCACCCAGACGCGGGCGGTCAACGTCGGTCCCGACGGGAAGATCAAGCTCGCCGATGGTCAGACCGTGAGCATCGGTGCCGACGGCGGCACATACACGACGACCACGATGACGCTCAACACTGAGGGGATGACCCCGGAGCAGATAGCGAAGATGAAGCAGTGGGCGGATTTCACCCAGTCCGGGTTCATCGCCCCGAACCTCTACGACATGATGCACGACGGCGCACCCGATCACCTGCTCAACGACACGGTCACCGACTTCTCGAACCTCGCCTACGACGAAGGGCAGCTGGGGGCGAACACCTATCAGAAGACCGGTGCGGATTCGTCGATCGGCGCGAGCGAGGGGTCCGGCAACGACAAGCTCGGCTTCAGCATCGACAGCTCGATCAGCGGTGCCGATCTCATCGAAGCTACCCACCTCTCGAAGGATCCGTCCGGGAACCGGGAAGTCGTGCAGAATGAGGCGTGCCTGCAGTGACGCGCGAGGTCGCCCCGGTCCGGCCCGGCGACGGGTTCCGGCCCGGGGCGTCGCCGTCCGCGCCGACGTCACCGAGTGAGGAGAGACTCCCATGAGACACCTACACACTGCAGCTGCGGTGCTCGGGGCCGTCGTGCTCCTGGCGCTGTCCGGCTGCACCCCATCCGGCTTCACCGAACATCGCTTCGAGGACGTCCGAGTGGCGGTGCCGGACGGTTGGGCCGAATCGCCGGCCGATGCCCTCGACGACACGTGGCAGTTCGGTCTGGACGACAGCGCTGAGGGAGAGACCAGGGCTCGACTCCGCGTCGCGCCGATGTACGGTTCCTCGCCCCATCCGGTGAATGCGGAATCGACTCTCTTCGCCGATGCCGAGATGGGGCAGCGATACGGGAAGGACTTCCATGCCGACGTGCGCGAGGAGACCGAGATCGAGGGCGCGCGATCCGCGTTCAAGACTGAGTTCACCTATTCGTCCACCACGGGGACCGCGATGACGGGCCGCTGGTGGTTCATGTCGAATCCGGACACCGGTCAGGTGTCCGGGGTGGAACTCGTCGGTGAATCCGATGTGCTGGACCCCGACCTCATCCGCGATGTCGAGAGAACGCTCGAGCTCGATCCGCAGGACGAGGGGAGACGTGGCGATGAGTGATCTCATCCGGGCCTGGACCGCCGGCGCGGCCGTCTACCTGCTGCTCAATCTCGCACTGACCTTCATCCTGCCCTACCGCCTCTACGACGTCTTCCTCCTCTGCCCGTTCGCGGCTGCGGTCGTGTCATCCGCCGTCCATCTGTGGAAGGGGAAGGGTGGCTGGGGGCGTCACCTGCTCGCGGCGTTCATCGTCCCTGTGGCGATGGAAGCGTACTTCGTCGGAGTCCACGACATCCCCGACGGCCATTCGGTCGGCGAGATCGCGCTGGGGACCGTGAGCACCCTCGTGGTCGCCGCCCTCGGCCTCGGAGTGGTCCATGCTGCCGAGCGCTGGGTGTTCGCTGAGAAGGCGCACTCGTGATGCGGGTCGTCCAAGTGGCGTGCGGAGGTGTGCGATGACGAGCACCGCAGGGGGATTCGGCGTCTTCATACCCGTCATCATCGTCATCATGCTCATCGTCGTCGGATTCGGCTTCGTCACCGTCATGCGCCGCCGCAGCGTGCCGATGTCGCGGGTGCAGCAGACGACGCCCGGCGTCATCGAGTCCGCACTGATCCTCCACAACTGGAAGCGCTACGCCCACACATGGAACGACGAGGACCCGCGGGGGATCCATCTGACGCTCCGGTTCACCGAGGACGGGCAGACCGTCCGGCGCACGATGGACTGGAAGAGCCCTCCGGTGCTGCCCAAGCGGGTGCGCGACCGGATCGTGCGCCGCCTGCCCATGGATCGCAGCACCGGCGTGCAGCTGCCGGACCGGGATGCCCGCCGTGCGGCGGACCAGCAGGCGCGGGCCGGCGGCTACCGGCTCGTGCTCGACCCCGAGATCCCGGTGCTCGTCCACCGCCTGGACGACGGTTCGTACCGGTGGTCGGAGGATCGGCAGCGGTAGCGCCGGCGAGGCGCCCGGCCACCGCAGACCAGCCATTCGTCCACCTCCGCGCATGCCTTCGGCCACCGCAGGCGAGGCGCCCGGCCCGGTTCCGGCCTGCGCGCCGCGGGTCTAGGCTGGAGCACGCACCTGACCGCACGAGGAAGGACGTACGATGACGGACGGCGCGACGACCCCGAACGACCCCGCACTGCCCACCGAGCCGCTCGACGCAGTGGTCCCCGAGGCCGAGGACGACCTGCTCGCCCAGCCCGGTGACGCGGACTCGCCCGAGCCCCTCGACGGCCGCGACGGCCAGCCGGCGGCCGGCGGATCCGACGAGCCCGAGCTGCTCGACGCGGAGGACCCGCTCAAGGATCCGCAGCGGGCCGCCGACGAATCCGACACCCTGCTCACGGAGACCCCGCTGCCGGAGGACCCGGTCGGCTGAGCGCACCTGCACTGCTCCAGCAGCTCGCGTCACCCGAACGGCAATTTCCTGCGGTTCCTGAGAGCGGATCCGCATGATTCTGCACTCTCACCGCGGTAATTCCAGGCGGCGGCGGACCGGATAGCCTTGGACTCGTGACGAACAGTGAGGGCGCCTCCGCCCGCCTCCCCCGGATGCCGCTGCGCGGCGTTCTCGCCCGCTGCTGGTGGCGCGCGACCTCCTACCGCCTGGTGCGCGAGGATCCGCCGGTGACCGGGTCGCGGATCCTGCTGGGCGCCCCGCACACCTCGAACTGGGACTTCGTCCACATGCTCGCGATCGCCTGGGACGCACGTCTGCGGGTGCGCTGGCTCGGCAAGCAGGAGCTCTTCCGCGGCGTCGGCGGCCCGCTCATGCGGATGCTCGGCGGTGTCCCCGTGGACCGGTCGAACCCGGCCGGGCTCGTCGACGCGGTGATCGAGCGAGCGCGCACCGAGCCGGACTTCTCGCTCGTCGTCACGCCCGAGGGCACACGCTCCGGCGACGGCTGGCGCAGCGGCTTCTACCGGATCGCGATGGCGACCGGACTGCCGGTGACGCTCGGGTTCATCGATGTACGCTCCCGCACCACCGGGCTGGGGCCGACGATCCGACTCACCGGGAACATGGCCGCCGACATGGATCGGATCCGCGCCTTCTACGCCGACAAGGCCGGGATGAAGCCGGAGCTGCGGACGGAGCCGCGCCTCTCCGGCGAGGGCCGGACCGCAGACGGGCACCCGCGCGCGGGCGAGCCGACGCAGCCGTCCTGAGGGTGTATGAGCAGCCGTCCTGAGGGTGTATGAATAGCGAGATCCCGCGGTTCCTGAGAACGGATCCGCGGGATTCTGCTGTATCACTGCTGTGGCTCCGACCGGCGTCGATCCGGTGACCTTTCGATTTTCAGTCGAACGCTCTACCAACTGAGCTACAGAGCCGAGTGCGGTCCATCGTACCGCACGGAAGAACGAAGGCCCTTCTGAAACAGAAGAGCCTTCATTGCTCCGCGACCCTGACGGGACTCGAACCCGCGACCTCCGCCGTGACAGGGCGGCGCGCTAACCAACTGCGCCACAGGGCCATATTCATTTGTGTCGTGCTGCGGGGATCCGCTCATCGTACACGTACCCCCAACGGGATTCGAACCCGTGTCGCCGCCGTGAAAGGGCGGTGTCCTAGGCCACTAGACGATGGGGGCCCAGTTGCCTCACCGTTCTCACGGCGTTTGAACCTCAGTCAGCCTACCCCAGAGCCGCGACGCTTTGCAAAACCGGAACGGCTCCCCGGGGCGTGAGGTGCATCACGGCCCACCGGGGCGAAGGGGCACGCCGGCCGGCGTTCGTAGACTGGGGGCATGGAGAAGATCGACGATGCGCGGTTCGACGCCCTCGTCGACGCCGCGATGGCGGACCTGCCGCCGGGCGTCGAGGACTTCATGGACAACGTGGCGCTGTTCGTCGAGGACGCGCCGCCCCCGGAGACCCCGGACCTGCTCGGGGTGTACGACGGGATCCCGCTCACCGAGCGCGACGGCTCCTGGGGGTTCGTGCCCCCGGACACCATCGTCCTGTTCAAGAACCCGCTCATCGACTTCGCGCGCGACGAGGAGCATCTGCGGGCGGAGATCCGGATCACCATCGTCCATGAGATCGCCCACCACTGCGGGATCGACGACGACCGGCTGCACGAGCTCGGCTGGGGCTGAGTCGTGGATTGGCTCACACGCTGAACCATCACCTAGAGTGGCGGGGGTATTCAGACCACTCTCGTTCGACCGGACTGCGTGGTCCGGATGCTTCGACAGCATGAAGACGAGCAGGAGGCTACAGCCACACATGTCGATTGCGGCCCGCATTCACAGCTCAGCGACACCGGCACTGCGCGTGCTCAACCTGGCCGGGGTGGAGTACTCGGTCCACGAGTTCGACCACGACCCAGCGGTCCGGCGCTACGGCCCGGAAGCGGTCGAACAGCTCGGCACCGACTCCGCGCGCGTCTTCAAGACCCTGATGATCCTCGTCGACGCCGAGCCCGTCATCGCGCTCGTCCCCGTCTCCGGCCAGCTCGACCTCAAGGCGCTCGCCGGGGTCCTCGGCGGCAAGAAGGCTCACCTCGCGGGGATCGCTGAGACCGAGCGACGCACCGGCTACGTCGCCGGCGGGGTCAGCCCGTTCGGCCAGCGCAATGCCTCCCCGGTCGTCCTCGACCGCACCGCCCAGGACTTCAGCACCGTGTTCGTCTCCGCCGGTCGCCGCGGCATGGAGATCGAGATCCGGCCCAACGACCTCGTCATGCTCACGAACGCGCGCATCGGGAAGATCGCCAACCTCGACTGATCGCCGATCCCGGCAGGGAACCCTGCATCGAATCGGTTGACAGAGCTCGAGCAGACGCGCCTATACTGTCGAGTAACTTTGCGGCTGCGGACAGGATGCGATAGTGGCGACCTACAGTTCCCGTCGACGCTTCATCACCGCCACCGCCTGGACAGCCCCTGCCCTCGTGGTCGTCACGGCCACTCCGGCGCTCGCGATGAGCACGCGGGGGTTCTCGGTGCTGTTCAATCAGGCGCTCGCGGGCTCCGACGGCTTCGTGCAGCAGTCGTACCTCAACCTCGGGATGCAGCCGGGGACCTCGGCATTCACGCTTCCGGCATCGATGACGGTGTACTTCCAGGTCGTCGGACTCAATACGCGGACCGTCGATGAACGCAGCTTCACCGCAAGCAGTTCCGACGGCACAGTGACGAAACTCGCTTACGATCCGACGACACGGACGACGAGATTCTCCTGGGTGATCCCCGCCGGAACGCGGATCCCGAGTCTGTCGACCTCCAACCCGGGGGACACCGCTTACCCCGATGTCGCGTTCTACTGGCGCGACGGACTCACGTCGAACGGCCGCATCACCAACAAGGTCGTCGTCACCGGGATCAGCGGGCCCACGAGTTCTCTGCCTCTCACCGGGTACGGCAATCGGCAGGCCGGACCGGCGAGTGCACCGATCGACTCCGCCGTCGTCGGCGACCTCTCCACCGGCAACGGGATCTACTGAGCGACGTCGAAGTCACGGGCCCGCGTTCGGACGCATCGGGCTCTCCTACAGGTACTCCGCCTCGCCCACCTCCGGTGCGCACGTCCCGGCGGTGACATCGGCGAGCATCGCCAGACAGGCGTCCACCTCTCCGGCCGGCACCGCGAAGCGATGGGTGACGGTCTCCGCCCACGTGCTGTCGGCCACCGTCCACCCGGCCTGCTCGGCCAGGCGCTGTGCCTGTGCGGCGTGGGCGTAGTCGAGCTCCGCGGTCACCGGGACGACGAGGTTCCGGCGCACGGTCTCGAGCTCCCAGAGCGCCTCGGATGCGGCGGCGCCGTAGGCGCGCACGAGCCCGCCCGCCCCGAGCTTCGTCCCGCCGAAGTAGCGGGTGACGACGGCGACGACATTGGTGAGCCCGTGCCCGGTGACGACCTCGAGGATCGGGGCGCCCGCGGTGCCGGCCGGCTCTCCGTCGTCGGAGGACCGCTGGGTCCGCCCGTCCGGTCCGAGGACGAACGCGGTGCAGTGGTGCCGGGCCTTCGGATGCGCCGCGCGCTGCTCCTCGACGATCGCCCGGGCGGCCTCCTCGGTCGCGGCATGCGCGACGCGGGCGATGAAGCGGGACCGTTTGATCTCGATCTCCGCGGTGTTCTCGCCCACCGGCTCCTCGTAGCCCATGCCGGCCACTGTATCGGGCGGCCCCGCCGGGGCCTGTCGGCAGTCGGAACACGACAGGGAGCACCGGTCCCGGCGACGCCCCGGCCCGGTGCACGCCGGCCTGTCCCGACCCGCGGGATGACGCGGCCGAAACCGCGCCCGCGCCTCGGCGGTGGCCTACGATGAGGGGACGAAGCCGCCGGCCCGCGGACTGCGGTCCGCACCCGCCACGCCGAGAAGGGGTGTCCATGTCCGATTTCACCGAGGCAGAGCTCGCAGCCATCCGCAGCGAGGCCGAGCGCACGTACGAGCTCGACCGCGCGCACGTGTTCCATTCGTGGTCGGCGCAGGCGCAGATCTCGCCGATGGTGATCTCCCGGGCGCAGGGCCCCTACGTGTTCGACGGCGAGGGCACGCGGTTCCTCGACTTCTCCTCGCAGCTCGTCAACACGAACATCGGCCACCAGCACCCGGCCGTCGTCCAGGCGATCAAGGATCAGGCCGACCTCATCTGCACGATCAACCCCGCCCACGGCAACGCCGCCCGTTCCGAGGCCGCCCGTCTCATCACCGAGCTCACGCCGGCCGGCCTCGATCACGTGTTCTTCACCAACGGCGGTGCGGACGCCAACGAGCACGCGGTGCGCATGGCGCGCCTGCACACCGGCAAGCACAAGGTGCTCGCCCGGTATCGCAGCTACCACGGCGGCACCCAGACCGCGATCAACATCACCGGCGACCCGCGTCGCTTCGCCAACGACCGCGGCGACTCCGGGGTCGTCCACTTCTTCGGACCGTTCCTCTACCGCAGCGAATTCGATGCCACGACCGAGGCGGAGGAGACCGAGCGGGCGCTGCGCCACCTCGAGCGGACCATCCAGCTCGAGGGCCCGCAGACCATCGCCGCGATCGTCCTCGAGTCGATCCCCGGCACCGCCGGCATCATGATCCCCAGCCCGGAGTACATGCAGGGCGTGCGGCGGCTGTGCGACGAGTACGGCCTCATGCTCATCGCGGACGAGGTCATGGCCGGGTTCGGCCGGGCCGGGAAGTGGTTCGCCTTCGAGCACTTCGACATCGTGCCCGACATCATCACCTTCGCCAAGGGCGTCAACTCCGGCTACGTGCCGCTCGGCGGCGTCATCATGAGCGACGACATCTACGCCACCTTCGCCGAGCGCGCCTACCCCGGCGGCCTCACCTACTCCGGCCACCCGCTCGCGTGCGCGGCCGCCGTCGCGACGATCACCGCGATGCACGAGGAGAACATGATCGACAACGCCGCCAAGCTCGGTGCGGAGATCCTGGGACCGCGGCTGCAGGAGTTCTCCGAGAAGTACCCTAACGTCGGCGAGACCCGCGGCGTGGGGATGTTCTGGGCGCTCGAGCTCGTGCGCGACAAGGAGACCCGGGAGCCGCTGGCGCCCTACGGCGGGAGCTCGCCGGAGGTCGCGGAGATCGTCGGGAAGCTCAAGGCCGGCGGCGTGCTGCCGTTCAACAACTTCCACCGGCTCCACGTGGTCCCGCCGCTCAACATCTCCGCCGACGAGCTCAACGCCGGGCTCGACGTGTTCGAGCAGGTCCTCTCCGAGGCGCACTACACCTGAGCAGATCGCAATTTCCGGCGGTTCCTGTGAGCGAATCCGCGAGAATTTGCACTCTCAACGGTCTTCTTCGGCGGCCGGCCGCCTCCCGTGACCGACCGCCTCCCGCGACCGACCCGACCGCCTCCCGCGACCGACCCGACCGCCTCCCGTGCTGTCCTCACTGCGCGTCAGCCGAGGCTGTCAGTCGAGTGCGCCCCCGACGAGCCGCGCGGCCACCCCGGTGAACAGGTCGACCCCGGCGCACAGGTCCGCGTCCGTCGTGTACTCGCCCTCGTTGTGGGACACCCCGTCGACGCTCGGCACGAACAGCATGACCGAGGGCACGACGTCCTTGACGTTCGTCGAGTCGTGGCCGGCGATCGTCATGATGTCCCGGTGGCTGAGCCCGAGCTCCTCGGCGACCTCACGGGACAGCTCGACGCCGCGCGGATCGTAGGGGAGCAGCCCCCAGGAATGCGCGGTGTCCTTCTCGATCCGGACGCTCGCGAGCTCCTCGATCTCCGCGATCCGCTCGTGGAGCAGCGCATCGGCCTGCGCGACGAGCGATTCGTCGGGGGAGCGCATGTCGAGGTGGAGGCGCACCTCGCGCGCGACGACGACCGGGGAGTTCGGCTCGATGACCATCTGCCCGACCGAGGTGTGCATGTCGGGACCGAACCGGTCGGCGATCTCGCGGGCCGCGACGACGAGGTGGGAGGCGCCGAGCAGCGCATCGTGCCGGTCGGAGATCACCGTGGACCCGGTGTGCGACTGGTCGCCGGTGACGATGAGGTGGTACTTCTGCGCGGCCCATGTCGCTTCGACGAGGCCGATCGTCACCCCCTCTTCGTCGAGGTGGCGGCCCTGCTCGATGTGGATCTCCGCATAGGCGGCGGCCTCCGGGCCGTCACCGGTGCCGAGCGCCCCACCGGCTTCGAGCGCCTCGGCGACACTCACCCCGGTGAGGTCGACGGTCTTGAGCGCGGCGTCGGCGTCCATCTTCCCGGTGTAGACGCTCGAGCCCATCATCGAGGGCTGGAACCGGGAGCCCTCCTCGTTGAACCAGTTGACGACGGCGATGTTGTGCCGCGGCGTGTGCCCGGACTCCTCGAAGCGGCGCACCAGGCGCCAGGCGGCCTGCGCAGCGGCGAGCACCCCGTAGGCGCCGTCGAACTTTCCGCCGAGCGGCTGGGAATCGAGGTGGGAGCCGAGCAGCACGTACGGTGCGCCGGGTGTCCACGTGTACAGGCCGAATTGGTTGCCGACCCGGTCGCACTCGACGCGGAACCCGCGCTCGGTGAGCCAGGCGGTGAGCCAGCCGCGCTGCTCCACGTCGGGGGCGGTCATCGCCTCACGGTCGACGCCGCCGCGGGGTGTCTCTCCGAACCGTGAGAGCTCCCGGAAGTCGGCGAGCACCTCGGCGTCGAGCTGTTCGGCGGTGAGCTGCGAGTAGGCGGGGTCCGTCATGTCTCTCCTCGGGTGTCGGGGTGGGTGGTGAGTGGGCCGTCGGCGTGCGAGACGGCGATCGAGATTGCGATGATCTGCGGAAACGCTCTCAGGAACCGTCGAGAATTGTAGTCTGGGGTCAGAGGGTGGAGTGGGTGAACTCGCCGCCGAGCAGCGTGGCGCGCACCGGGATGTCCTTGATCGTCGTCGGATCGACCTCGAGCGGCGAGGCCCCGAGCACGACGAGGTCGGCGAGCTTCCCCGTGCTCAGCGTCCCCTTGGACTCCTCCTGGCCCGAGGCGCGAGCGGCCACCTCGGTGTAGGCGCGCACCGCCTGCTCCGGGGTCAGGCATTCGGATTCGGCGCCGAACACCGCGCCGGAGCGGGTGCGGCGGTCGACGAAGGACTGGATGCCGCGCAGCGCGTTGCCGTCCGCGCACGGCCGGTCCGAGCTGCCCGGCACCAGGACCCCGGCCGCCACGAGCGAGGCCGCGCGATAGAGCAGGTGGGCGCGCTGCGGGCCGACCGAGGAGTTCATCCCGTCCCCGATCCCGTCGGCGAACGCGCCCTGCGGGGTCACCGCGATGCCGTACTCCGCGAGCACCGGCAGGTGCTCGTCCCGCACCATCCCGGCGTGCTCGATCCGGTTGGGGATCCGGCGCCGTCCGTACCGGTCGACGGCCTCGGTGATGTTCGCGACCGCCTGGTCGACGGCGAGGTCGCCGATCGCGTGGACGGCGAGCGACCACCCGGAGCGGTAGGCATCGAGGGTGAGGCGGCGCAGCTCGGCCGGGTCCTCCTGGAGGTACCCGGGGTGATCGCGGCCCTCGTAGTTCTCGGTGAGCGCGGCGGTCTCGCCGGACATCGCACCGTCCATGAAGATCTTCACCGGGCCCAGGCTGATCATGTCGTCGCCGAACCCGGAGAGCATGCCGAGGTCGAGACCGAGCCCGATGTCGTCCGCGGCGTGCGCGGCCATCGGGTGGAGGGCGCTGATCGAGGGCATGAGCTGGGCGCGTGCGCGCAGCCGCCCCTCCGCTCGCGCCCGGAGGTAGGCGGTGACCTCGATGGGGGAGTGGCCGATCCATCCGGCGGCGATCCCGGCCTCCCCGAAGCTCGTGATCCCCTCCCGCGCGTAGTGCGCGGTGGCGAGGTCGAGGGCGTGGACGATCGCCTCGGCCGAGTACGGCCGGATGAGGTCCTGGACGAGCGTCTGCGCGGTCTCCTCGACGAGCCCGGTGGGTCGGCCCTCGGCGTCGCGCACGATCTTCCCGCCCACCGGCTCGGTGAACCCGGGCTCGAACACCCCGGCAAGCTCGAGGGCGCGGGTGTTGACGATCGCGGCGTGGCCGCTGACCTGCCGCATGAACAGCGGCCGGTCGCCGGCGATCCGGTCGAGCACTGCGATGTCGGGGTATGCGCCGTCATAGTCCTGGTGGGAGTAGCCGGTGGCGTTGACCCACTCCCCGGCGGGGATCCCGGCGACGGCGTCCTCGAGGGTGCGGTACACCTCGGGCAGGCCGCCGGGCAGCTTCTCCACGTCGATCGAGGCGAGCGTGAGCCCGAACCACGTCGTGTGGCAGTGGACGTCGTTGAATCCCGGCAGCACCGCGGCACCCTCGAGGTCGACGGTGCGCCGCGCAGTGAGGCCCTCGAGCTCCTCGTCGAAGCCGAGGAGCCGGCCCTGGTGGATGCCGATCGTCGACGCGGTGGGGCGGGCGTCGTCGAAGGTCACGGCGGCGGCGTTGCGCAGCAGCAGGTCGATCTCCATGAGCGGTGGGACTCCTTTCAGGGCCGGCTGGTGCGGATGTCCGGGTCGGTGAGCGCGTGCACGATCGCCGGGCCGGGGTGGGCGAGCGCCTGGGCGAAGGCCGCGGCGAAGTCCTCGGTGCGCGTCACCTGCACCCCGAAGCCGCCGAAGGAGCGGGCCCAGGCGCCGAAGTCCGGATTGCCGAGGTTCGTGCCCGAGGGCCGCCCGGGGTACTCCCGCTCCTGGTGGGCGACGATCGTGCCGTAGCGGGAGTTGTCGTTGATGACGATGGTGAGGTCCGCGCCCTCATTCACCGCGGTGGAGAACTCCTGGCCGTTCATCATGAAGCAGCCGTCGCCGGCGATCGAGAACACGGTGCGCTCGGGGTGGACGAGGGCGGCGGCGACGGCCGCCGGCACCCCGAAGCCCATCGAGCCGTTGCGCGGGCCGAGCACGGAGGGGAAGCCGTGGACCGGCAGGAACCGCGCCGCCCAGCCGGTGTGGTTCCCCGCCCCGTAGGCGATGATCGCGTCGTCGGGCAGCTGCTCGCGGATCGCTGCGAACGCGAGGTCCATGTCGACGTACTCCGGGGCACCGCCCGCCCCGCCCGAGGCGCCCGCCGCATCCGAGTTGCCCGTGTTGCGCGAGTTGCCCGCCCCGCCCGCGGCATCGGCCGGCGGCCGGGGCTCGCGCCAGTCGAGGAACGCCTCGCGCACCTCGGTGACCCAGCCCGGCGTCTCCGCGACCACCGGCTCGAGCCCGGCGACGGCGGCACCGAAAGCGCGCGTCGTCGACACGACGAGGTGGTCGAGCGGCCCGAAGTGGCCGTGCGTGGTGGGGTCGCGGTTGATGACGATCGTCGTCTCCGGATCGCAGCCGAGCTCGTAGGAGTTCGTCATGATGTCGGTGCGCGCGCACCCGAGGAAGATCTGCAGGTCCGCGGCGGCGAACGCCTCGCGGCTCACCGGGGCGGATCCGATGCCGAGCGCCCCGAGGTAGTGCGGGTGGGCGTGATCGATGCCGTCGTAGGCGCGGAAGTCCGCGAAGATCCCTACGCCGCGCCCGGCCGCCCACGCGGCCACGGCCGCCGAGGTCTCCGCATCCCACATCTCCCCGCCGGTGACGAGCACCGGCCGCTGCGCACGGGCGATCGCGGAGTCGAGGAGCTCGAGGTCGGCGGCCGCCGGCCCGGGCTCGGCGACCGGCCGCGGGGGCACGGTGGCCCCGTCGGTCCGGGCGAGCTGGGTCTCCTCCGGCAGCCCGACGATGACCGGGCCGGGGCGGCCGGAGACCGCGGTGTGCATGGCGTCGGCGACGATCCGGGCGGCGGAGGCGGGGTCGTCGAGGACGAGCACCTTCTTCGCCGTCGACCCGAACCAGCCGCCGAGGTCGAACTCCTGGAACGCCTCGCGCCCGCGCACCTCGGTGGGGATGAGGCCGACGAACACGACGAGCGGGGTGGCGTCCTGGTAGGCGTTGTGGACTGCGATCATGACGTTCGAGGCGCCCGGCCCGCGGGTCACCATGGCGATGCCGGGCCGGCCGGTGAGGCGGCCCTCGGCGACGGCCATGTAGCCGGCGCCGCCCTCCTGCCGGCACACGACGGTGCGGATCGGGGAGTCGTGGAGGCCGTCGAGCACGTCGAGGTAGGACTCCCCGGGCACGCAGTAGATCCGGTCGACGCCGTGGCGCTCGAGCTGCCGGACGATGAGGTGGCCGGCCGAGCACGGTCCGGTGCGCGGGTTCCCGGGCGCGGGGGCGGGTGCGGACTGCGGGGAGGAAGGGGTGGTGGATGCGGCTTCGTCGCTCATGGCACCACTCTAACCACGGACCCGGTCACGGAGTGAGGCGTGTCACAGGAAGAGACCTCGGCAACTCGCGGCGTGCACCGCTGGGCCCGCCTCAGCGGTGCACGAACTCCGCGATCTCGCCGAGGTGCGCTGCGGTCAGGCATTCCCGCGCCGAGGTGCGGATGAGCAGGGCGTCCGCGGCCGGGAGCGAGGCGGCGAGCGCGGCCCGGTCCGCCTCGGCCGGTGGCAGGTGGTCGTCGATCCACAGCACCCGGCCCGGCGGCTGCCCGGACCGCTGCGCCTGCGCGGCGAGGTCGGCGAGGAGCGCCCGCTCCTTGCCGTGGAAGATCGTCGGACCGTGCCCCATGACCTCGAGCCACGGGCATTCGGGCAGACCGAGCGCGCGGAACAGGTACGGGGCGTCGTGCTCCCAGGAGGACACGGTCGTCACGCTCACGCCGGGTGCGCCGAGGATCTCCGCGAGGCCGGCGATGATCGACGCGGAGTACGCGACGGGCACGAATCGTCCGTCGGCGACCCGGACGTCGCGGGCGGTGAAGTCACGCGGGAACGGCGGCGACGGCTCGGTGACGAGCACGCCGTCGATATCGAGGTAGACGTGCATGCCCGGGCCCGTGCAGCCGTTCAGCGGGTCGGCGAATCGGGGTGGTTCGGCGAGGCGGGGTCCTCGGTGATGACGGTGTTGCCGTCGGCATCGGTGATGAGGCGGTCGCCGTGGGCCGCTGCGACCGCGCGCGGATCCGGGTTCGCCTCGACGTAGCCGCCGCGGTTGTCCTCGGTCCGGTCCGACGGGCCGAGCACCTCCTTGGCCGCGTCGTTGAGCGAATCGAGACCCGTGTTCCCGCTCGTCTCGACCGGGTCGTTCTTCGTCTGCTTGTCCTTCGACATCATGTGTTCCCCTCGTGGTGGCGGTGGCAGCGGCGGCTGCGACCGTGGTTCCTGCTTCCCAGCATACTGCGGCACGTCACAAGAAATCCTGCCGGATGTGCTCAGCCGGTCGGGTGGAGCACCCGGTGGAGGAACTCCCGGGTGCGCTCCTGCTGCGGGTCGCCGATCACCTGGGCGGCGGGACCCTCCTCGACGACGATGCCGTCGGCCATGAACACGACGCGGTCGGCGACGTCGCGGGCGAACGCCATCTCGTGGGTGACGACGATCATCGTCATGCCCTCGTCGGCGAGCGAGCGCATGACGTTGAGGACGTCGCCGACGAGCTCCGGGTCGAGCGCCGAGGTGGGCTCGTCGAAGAGCATGACGTCGGGGTCCATGGACAGGGCGCGGGCGATCGCCGCGCGCTGCTGCTGGCCGCCGGACAGGGAGGCCGGCGAGGCGTCGATCTTGTCGCTCAGCCCCACCCGCTCGAGGTTGTGCTCGGCGACGCGGTCGGCCTCGGCCTTCGAGCGCTTGAGCACCTTGCGCTGGGGGACCGTGAGGTTCTCCCGGACGCTGAGGTGGGAGAACAGGTTGAAGCTCTGGAACACCATCCCGATCCGGGTGCGGGCGGCGTCGATGTCGATGTCCGGGTCCGTCATCGACTGGCCGTCGACGATGATCTCCCCGGAGGTCGGCACCTCGAGCAGGTTGATGCACCGCAGCAGCGTCGACTTGCCGCTGCCGGACGGGCCGATGATGCACACGACCTCGCCGCGGTGGACGGCGCCGTTGATGTCGGTGAGCACCTCGTTGTCGCCGAACGACTTCGCGAGCTTGGTGATGCGGACGATCGGCTCCCCGGTGCGGTCGACGCGGTGCCGGGCGGGCGCCTCGGCGGGGGACGCTTGGGTGGTGGGAGACCCGGCGGCATGTGTGCCGGCGGCGTGTGCTCCGGTGGCGGGCGCCTCGGCGGCGGGATCGGTCTCGCAGGCGACCGGCGGGTGCGGGGTGTCTCCGGTGGGGGTGCTCATGAGGATTCCTCTCCGTCTCAGCTCTTGGTCCCGACGTCGCCGAACTTCCGTTCGAGCACCCGGGAGAGGTAGGACAGCGGGATGGTGATGACGAGGTAGCACAGCGCGATCACGATGAACGGGGTGAGGCTGGCGGAGTTGACGATCTCGGCCCGGGCGAGGGCGGCGAGCTCGCGCCCGCCCACCGCGGAGCCAAGGATGTAGGCGAGCGAGGAGTCCTTGGTCAGCAGGATGAGCTCGTTCGTCAGCGGCGGCAGGATGATGCGGAACGCCTGCGGCAGCACGATGGTGATCATCGCCCGCGAGGACGACATGCCGAGCGAGCGGGCGGCCTCGACCTGGCCCTTCGGGACGGCCTGGATGCCGGCACGGATCGTCTCCGCCATGTAGGCGCTCGACACCAGGCCGAGCGCGATCATGATGACGACGAGCTTGCTCAGCCCCATCCCCGGGAACGCGACCGGCAGCCCGAAGCCCATGACGAGGAACACGACCAGGGCGGGCAGGCCGCGGAAGAACTCGATGTAGATCGCGGAGATCCAGCGGTAGGGCCCCACCGAGGACAGCCGCATGAGCGCGAGCACGATCGCCAGCGCCAGACCGAGCACGAAGCCGAGCAGCGTGAACAGCAGGGTGTTCTTCAGCGCGACGGTGATGACCTCGGGGAACATGTCCAGGGCCACGTCGACGTTGAGGAAGGTCTCCGCGAGCCGGCCCCAGTCGGCGGCGATGACGACGAGTGCGAGCGCGATGAGGAGGATCGCGTACTGGATGCCGCGGGAGATCTTCGCCTTCTTGCGCTTGCTCATCCCCGGCTTGACGTGCGGGGGCGGTGCGGGGTCGGAGGCGGGACGGGTGCTCGGGTCCGAGGTGCGGGTCTCCGCTGCCGGGGAGCTGTCCTGGGTCACGGTCGGTCTTCTCTCGACGGCCCTCCCGCGGTGCGGAGGGCGAGTGGCGGGCTCCGGGTCCGGTCGACGGGCCGGTCGAAGGGGTGGTCCCGGACGGGTGGGCGTGGGGGAGCAGGGTCATCGCCGGCGCCCGGACGGGGAAGGGGCGCCGACGATGACGATTGCGGGTCAGCTCGCCGGGGCGGTGCCGAACCACTCCTCGTAGATGCCGTCGTACGTGCCGTCCTCGCGGGCCGCGCCGATGACCTCGTCGACCTTCTCGATGAGGGCGGTGTTGCCCTTCTTCGCGGCGATGCCGTACTGCTCGCCGGTCTGGATGTCGAAGCCGACGGCGTAGTCGGTGTTCTCCTTGGCGAAATCGTAGAGCACGCCGTTGTCGTTGATGACGGCCTCGACCTCGCCGTTCTGCAGCGCCTGGAGGGACAGCGGCAGGTCCTCGTAGGTGATGACCTCCGCGTCGCCGAGGTTCTCCTCCGCGTACTGCAGGCCGGTGGTGCCGGTCTGCGCGGCGATGCTCTTGCCCGCGAGCCCGGCCTCGTCGGAGATCCCGGAGTCGGCCTTGGACAGCACGGCCTGGTTGGCGTCGAAGTAGCCCTCGGAGAACTCGATAACCTCTTCGCGCTCCGGGGTGATCGTCATGCCCGCGGCGGCGAGGTCGCACTCGCCGGTGTTGAACGCCGCACCGGTGGTGATGGTCTCGAACGGGGTGTTGACGATCTCCTGCTCGACGCCGAGCTCCTCGGCCACGAGGTCGACGAGGTCGACGTCGAAGCCGACGACGTCGCCGTCGCGCTCGAACTGGAACGGCTGGTAGGACAGGTGGGTGCAGACCTTGAGCTTGCCCTCCTCGAGCAGCGGCACGCCGCCCTCGCCGGTGGCTGCGGGTTCGGAGTCGCCTCCGCCGCCGCAGGCGGACAGGGCGATGAGCAGGGCGGCGGGCAGGGCGAGAGCGGTCGTCAGACGTCGTTTCACAATGTCTCCTCGGTGGGTCGGGCGGCCGGGCGGCCGTGGACTGGCCGCGGGGGCCGGTATGGAGGACAAGCTACTCCGGGACGGCTGCGACCGGGGTGTGCTGACGCCGCCCCGGGGCGAATCGTGTCCGTTTCGTTGTGACCACGCTCACGTCTGTGGGTGCCTCGGCGCCCGGACCGCGGGCCCGGTCCCGAGGCGCCGGCCGCGTGATCGCCGCGACTGTAGGACTTTCGAGAGAGAGTAGCGCCGTTGATGCCACCACACTCGCACGGAACCACCACAGTCCGACCGGACCGCCGCCGAGGTGCGGGCCCGGGGCTGAGGTGCGGGCCGGCCGGACTGCCACCGGTCAGGCGTTGGGGTCGGTGACGAGCCCCTCGGAGACCATCCAGTCGAAGGCGACGTCGGCGGGCTCCTCGCCCTCGACGTCGACGCGCAGGTTGAGCTGGCGCATGACCTCGTTCGTCAGCCGCCCGCCGAACGAGTCGAGGACATCCTTGTACTCCTCGTGGTTCGACAGCGACTCCGCGTGGAAGGTCGGGGCGGCGTTGTAGGCGGGGAAGAACTGGCGGTCGTCCTCGAGGACCACGAGGTCGAGCGCGTCGATCCGCCCGTCGGTGGTGAAGACCTCGCCGAAGTTGCAGTCGCCGGCCGCGGTCGCGGAGTAGATCGCACCGATGTCGTAGATGCCGATCTGGTCGTCGGGCACGCCCTCGGCGTCGCCGCGCGGCAGCTCGTAGAGATCGAGCATCGGGTTCATCCCGTCGACACGGGAGTTGAACTCGGCGTCCACGCAGAAGGTGCGCTCCTCCACGGGCACCTCGCCGATCTCCGACAGGGTGGTCATGTCGCCGAACTCCGCGGCCGCCTCGGGCCGCACGGCGAAGGCGTAGGTGTTGTTGAGCGGCATCGGCTCGCCCCACACCACCCCGTTCTCCGCATCCTCCGCGGCCACGGCCTCCCACATCTCCTGGGTGTCGGGGATGCTCTCCTCCTGCCCCAGGTAGGTCAGCCATGCGGTGCCGGTGTACTCGTAGCCGACGTCGGCTCCACCGGACACGATGAGCTCCCGCGACGGCTGGGAGCCGGGTACGTTGGTGAGGTCGACGACCTCGTAGCCGGCCGCCTCGGCGGCGAGGACGGCGATCTTGCCGAGGATGAGCTGCTCGGTGAACTGCTTCGAGGTCACGGTGATGGGGTCGGCATCCGCCGCGCCCGGCACCTCGGTGATCTCCCCGGGCCCGACGGCCGGGACGAACGAGGCGGCCGGCTCGAGCCCGCACCCGGTGACGGCCAAGGTCGCGGCGGACAGGAGTGCGGCGATGCCGAACCGGGTGCGGGGATTCCGTGTGCGCTTCTCCATCACAGTCCTTTCGGGCGGGCGAAGTACTCGACGACGCGGCCCAGCCAGTCGACGACGAGGGCGAGGAGCGCGACGAGGAGCGAACCGGTGACGAGCACCGTCGTGAGGTTGAGGTTGACGCCGGTGGTGATGAGCACGCCGAGCCCGCCGCCGTTGATGAAGGTGGCGAGGGTGGCGGTGCCGACGAGCAGGACGAGGGCGGTGCGGATGCCGGCGAGCATGAGCGGCACGGCGAGCGGCAGCTCGACGCGGAACAGCACTGCGGCGGAGCTCATCCCCATCCCGCGGCCGGCCTCGATGAGACTGTCGTCGACCTGGGTGAGGCCGACCATGGTGTTGCGCAGCACGGGGAGGACGGCGTAGAGGACGAGCGAGACGACCGCCGCCCAGAACCCGAACCCGAGCCAGAACGCGAGGAGCACGATGAGGCCGATCGCAGGTGCGGCCTGACCGATGTTCGCCACGGTCATCACCGGGGCGGTGAGGAACCGCAGCGGCCGGCGGGTGAGGAGGACGCCGGCGGGGATCGCGATCGCGAGCACGATGACCGCGGAGACCGCGGTGAGCGCGAGGTGCTCGACGGTGTAGCCCCACAGGGTGGCGGCGTTGAGCGTGCCGAGCTCGGTCTCCGAGAGGTCCGCGGTCGCCAGCCAGATCGCGACCGCGGCGAACACGGCCCCGATGACGAGGATCTGGAGCACGAGCGTGCGCCGCTCCTGGGCGCGTGCGGCATCCCGGGTCCCGGCGGTCGGCACCGCCGGGTCGGTGGTGCGGCGGTCGCTGCGGGACTGTTCGGTGCCGGACTGCGGGGCGCGGGTGTCGGTGCTCTCGCTCATGGCGATGTCACCTCGACCGGGCCGGTGTTCTCCCCGAGCGGGGAGGGCGGGGCCTGTTCCGCGCCCGCCGAACGCGCGGAGGTGATCGCGTCCATCACGGTCTCGACGCCGATGACGCCGAGGAACCGGTCACGGCCCCCGGTGACGATCGCGTTGCTCGTCGAGGACACGAGCATGGTGTCGAGTGCGTCGTTGAGGGAGGCGCGCTCGCCGACGACGGGGAGATCCTCGTCGGGGCGGTCGGGGAAGGCGGAGAGGCGCTCGAGCTGGCGGGCGGAGAACCAGTGCACCGGCCGCTGCCGGGAGTCGAGGACGACGATGGAGTCCTCGGTGCCGGCCGGGGCGGTGCCGGCGGCCTGTGCGGTGCGGAGCGCCTCGAGCGCGGCGGCGGGTCCGGCGTCGACGGGCGAGGTCAGGGCCTCGCGCACTTCGGCGTCGGCGACCCGGCTGAGCGTGAGCTGCTTGAGGCCGGCGCCGGAGCCGATGAAGTTCTCGACGAAGTCGTTCGCCGGGTGCTTGAGGATCTGCTCCGGGGAGTCGTACTGGACGAGTTGGCCGCCCTCGGCGAAGATCGCGATCCAGTCGCCGAGCTTGACCGCTTCGTCGAAGTCGTGGGTGACGCACACGATCGTCTTCTTGAGCTCGGCCTGGATGCTGATGAGCTCGTCCTGGAGGCGCTGACGGGTGATCGGGTCGACCGCGCCGAACGGCTCGTCCATGAGGAGCACGGGCGGGTCCGCGGCGAGCGCGCGGGCCACGCCGATGCGCTGCTGCTGGCCGCCGGAGAGCTCCTTGGGGTAGCGACCGCGGTAGGTGCCGGGGTCGAGCGACACGAGGTCGAGGAGCTCGTCGACGCGGTCGGCGATGCGCTGCTTGTCCCAGCCGAGCATCTTCGGCACGATCCCGATGTTCGCCGCGACCGTCATGTGCGGGAACAGTCCGCCGGCCTGGATGACGTAGCCGATCCGGCGGCGCAGCTTGTCCGCGTCCATCGTGGTGATGTCCTCGTCGCCCATGATGATGCTGCCGTCGGTGGGTTCGATGAGGCGATTGATCATCTTGAGCGTCGTCGTCTTGCCGCAGCCGGACGGTCCGACGAGCATGACGGTGCTGCCGGCGGGGATCTCCATGGTGAGTCCACCGACGGCCGGCTTCTTCTGTCCGGGGTAGGCCTTGGTGATCTCGCGCAGGAGGATCGAGGCGCCCTGCGAGCCGGCGTCGGCAGGAGCGCCGGTGCTGCTCATGTCAGCACCGGTCGGCTGGGTGTCGGTCGGCTGGGCGCCGGTCGGTGCGGTGGCGGCTCCTGCGCTCGAGCCGGTGGTCTGCGGGGTGCGGTCCTGGGGCGCGGCGGGACCGGTGGGATTCTCAGGCACGGATACCTTTCGGGGTGGTCAGCCGGCCGATGCCGACGAGGATGAGGTCGAGCAGGAGCGCGAGGATGATGATGCCGATGACGCCGACGACCACGGACTCGAGCGAGTTCGCGCCGCCCAGGCGGGACAGGCCGGAGAAGATCAGCCCGCCCAGGCCGGGGCCGAGCGCATAGGCGGCGACGGCTGCGATGCCCATGACCATCTGGGCGGAGACGCGGATCCCGGCGAGGATCACCGGCCAGGCCATGGGGAGCTCGACGGTGAGCAGGGTGCGCATCCGGCTCATCCCGATGCCGCGTGCCGATTCCACGGTGGCGGCCGGCACGGAGGACAGGCCGACCACGGCGTTGCGGAGGATCGGCAGGGTGGCGAAGAAGGTGACGACGATGACCGCCGGGGTCACGCCGTAGCCCACCGGGGCGATGAGGAGGCCGATGAGCGCGAAGGACGGGATGGTCAGGCCGATCGCGGTCACGGAGTTCGCGACCGAGGTCCAGGCGCCGGAGCGGTAGACGAGCGCGGCGAGGACGATCGAGAGCGCGGTGGCGAGGATGAGGCACTGGACGACGAGGCTGAAGTGCTGCCAGCCGGCGAACAGGATCTGGGGCAGTCGGTCCACAAGGTAGTCCCACATGGCGTCCGCCCCTATCGATTCATCTCACGTCAGCATGGTGTGTGTTCCGTACGGCCTGCGCGGGCAGACCCGTCCGCGCCTCCGCAGAGCGGTCGCGGTGTCATCCAAGGTAGCGAGATGAGGGGCGCATGCCCAGGTCATGCGGGTGGTGTCGAGCCTTCGTGACCAAGTCGTGACTGCCCGCCCCGGCGCACCCCGCCGCCGAGGTGGGAGCCGGGGGCGCGCCCCCGGCATGGACGGAACTGTGGGGCTTCCGGCGGAGAATGGGGCCGTTGATGCCACCACCCTCTGCCGAAATCCCCACAGTCGTGAGCGCGCGCTCCAGGTCAGCTGAGCATGTCGCGGACGAGCGGGACGACCTTCTCGCCGTAGAGCTCGAT
The DNA here is from genome assembly GCF_005280295.1 of Brevibacterium sp. CS2. Taxonomy (GTDB): domain Bacteria; phylum Actinomycetota; class Actinomycetes; order Actinomycetales; family Brevibacteriaceae; genus Brevibacterium; species Brevibacterium pityocampae. The sequence goes on from NZ_CP040020.1 coordinate 1,312,813, forward strand.
GCTGTGCATGATCTTCTCGTGCGCGAGCGGGCCGGTGCTGACCTTGAGGTCGAACCGGGTGGCACCGAGGGCCTGCATGCCGGCGGCGATCTTCTTCGCCACGGTCTCCGGGGAGCCGACGGCCATTGAGCCGTGCTGCGCCTCGTGCTCGAACGATGCGCGTGACGGCCGGCCCCAGCCGCGCTCGGCGCCGATCCGGGCGACCTGCGCGGTGTAGGGCTCGTAGAGCTCTTCCATCGCCTGCTCGTCGGTGTCGGCCACATGACCGTAGGAGTGGTAGCCGGTCGGGTTGGACTCGGTGGCGCCGAACTCCGCGAGAGCGCGCCGGTAGAGGTCCGCGAACGGGGCGAACCGGTCCACCGGACCGCCGATGATCGCGAGCATGAGCGGCAGGTCGTGGTGGGCGGCGCGGATGACGGACTGCGGGCTGCCGCCGACGGCGATCCAGGTCTTGAGCTCCCCGCTCTCGACGGGCGGGTAGAGGGTGGCCGCATCGAGGTCCTGGGTGTGGGTGCCCTGCCAGGTCACCGGCTGCTCCTGCCGGAGCTTCGCGAACAGGGCGAGCTTCTCCTCGAACAGGTCCTCGTAGTCCTCGAGCCGGTAGCCGAACAGCGGGAACGACTCGGTGAAGGAGCCGCGGCCGAGGATGACCTCCGCGCGGCCGGAGCTCAGTGCGTCGAGGGTGGCGAACCGCTCGTAGACGCGCACCGGGTCGTCGGAGCTCAGCACGGTGACTGCGGAGCCGAGGTGGATGTTCTCGGTGCGCGCGGCGATCGCGGCGAGCACCATCTCCGGGGCGGAGACGGCGAAGTCGTCGCGGTGGTGCTCGCCGATGCCGATGAAGTCGAGCCCGACCTCGTCGGCGCGCACGCCCTCCTCGACGACGTTGCGCACCGTCTGCGCGTGGGTGAGGAGTGCGCCCTCGGGGCCCGCAGTGACGTCGCCGAAGGTGTCGATGCCGAATTCATGAATCATGCCAGTCGAAACCTGGTTGAAGGATCAATTATTCCGGGCCGGCTGCGGGCTCGCGGAATAGCCCGTGCGCAGGGCACGTTGCATCGGTCGTGAAGACCACTGCGACGACCATCGGCATCGTCGGTGTCGGCAAGCTCGGCACGGCCCTCGGCCGGCTCGTCATCGACGCCGGCTGCGAACTCGCGCTCGCCGGACGGCCCGGCCAGCCGATGCTCGACCTCATCGTCTCCAGCCTGCTGCCGGAGGCGCAGCTCGTCGACTTCGCCGAGCTCGCCGCCCGCGCCGACATCACGATCCTCGCCGTTCCCCGCCCCGCCCTCGCCGTTCCCCGCCCCGCCCTCGCCGAGCCTCGACCTCGCGGCCCTCCGCGGCATCGTCATCGACGCGACGAACGCCTGGGAGGCCACTGACGGCATCGCTGCGCCGGCCGGGGCGGAGCCGCAGCTGAGCGGCACCTGCGGGCTCGCCCGGGACCTCCCGCACCTCGCCGTGGTCCGCACGCTCAACCACGCCGCCTACACCGACCTCGCCGCCGATGCGCGCCCCGCCGGGGCTCCCGGCCGGCGGGCGCTCGGCGTTGCCGGGGACGATCCCGCCGCGCTCGAAGCAGTCGCCGCGCTGGTCGACCGCCTCGGTTTCGACCCGGTGGTCCTGGGCCCGGACCGCGCCCACCTCCTCGACGTCGACGGGCCCGTGTTCGGCCGCCGGCTCGAGCGGGCGGAGTTCGAATCCGCACTCGCGGCCGCCTCGGCTCCGGCGTCCGGCTGACGGGGCGCGCGACGGGCCCGGTGTGGATCTCCGCCGGGCCGCATCCGACCGCCTGGTGGGACCCCGGTTTCGCGCCCGCCCGGTCGGCTCACTAGGCTCGGGGGTGTGATGCGCCTCACCGCCGAGGCGCCGCCCACTCGCAGCCGCCGCGCGGCCGGATCCAGGAGGACCCATGACCCATTCGTTCGACGAGGCGATCGCCCTCACCCCCGACGGCAGCGGTTCGGTGACCGCGCGCACCCACCCGGACTGGGCGAACATGGTCGGCCCCTACGGCGGGGTCACCGCGGCCGTCGCGCTGCGTGCGGTGCTCGAGCACCCCGAGGTGCTGGGCCGCCCGGCCGCCCTCACCGTGAACTACCTGGCGCCGATCGCCGACGGCGAGTACACGCTCACCGCCGTCCCCGTGCGCACCAACCGCTCGAACCAGCACTGGACGATCACGGCGACGCAGAACGGCGAGGTCACCGTCACCGGCACCGCGCTTTTCGCACAGGTGCGCGAGACCTGGTCCGACACCGAGGCGGCGTTCCCGCAGGTGCCGCCGCCGGCCGAGGTGGACCCGCGGCCGGGCGCGCTGCCGCTGCCGTGGCTCAACCGCTACGAGATGCGGGTGATCGACGGCGAGATCCCCGAGGGGCCCGGCCAGGCCCGCCCCGATTCCCTCACGCAGCAGTGGTTCCGCCATGCCGAGCCGCGCGGCTGGGACTTCCCGGCGCTCGCCTCGGCCTGCGATGTGTTCTTCCCGCGGATCTTCCTGCGCACCGGCGAGCGCGCCCCGGCCGGCACGGTGAGCTTCACCGCGTACTTCCACGCCGGCGCCGAGGAGCTCGCCGCGCAGGGCGAGTACCTGCTCGGCGTGGCGCAGGGCTCCCGGTTCGGCCACGGGCTGTTCGACCAGGCCGCCCAGATCTGGGGCGAGTCCGGTGACCTGCTCGCCACCACGCACCAGCTCGTCTACTACAAGTGACATCCGTGCGCTGCGTATGACGCAGACGCAGTCGACCCCGGGTGCCGTCGTCCGCGATGACGGACGGGTGGCGTACCCGGGATCGAGCTGAGGCCCGCTGCCGGCCGGCGGCCGCATGCACCCGGACGGGTGCGTGCGGCCGCAGGCGATCAGCTCGGGCGGTGGGGGAGGTAGACCTCTTCGAAGAGCTGTGCTGCGAACGGCGCGTAGTCGAAGTCATCGGCGTTGTACCACTCGTCGAGCGAGTCGAAGTCGCCGCCCTCCTCGTAGCCGATCTCCTCGGCCACACCGCTCCACTTGTCCGCGGCGTCCTTCATCCGCTGCGAGGCGTCGGAGCCGATGAGCCCGTCCTCCTCGACCTGTGCGATGAGCTCGTCGTTCGTCTCCTTGTACTTCTTCTCCGCCTCGGGATCGAGCGGGGTCATCTCGCCGCCGGCCTCGCGGAGCTGCTTGACGCTCGCGGCGTTGCCGTTGGCGATGACCTCGGAACTCGCGATGAAGCCGCCCTCACCGGCGTCGAAGATGATCTGCTGGTAGGCGAGCGGGAGGTTCTGGAAGTTCGTCCCCGCGAGCATCGCCCCGGCGCCGCGGCTCGACAGGCTCGCCTCCGGCGAGGCGTAGGAGACGTTCGGGGCGATCTCGAGGAGACCGGCCTCCTCCGAGGGGAGCAGCTGGGCGAGCGTGCAGTCGACGGTGCCGCGCTGGATCGCCTCGAACACCTCGACGTACTCCATCGACACCGGGGTGGCGCCGAGGTTGCTCGCCACCTTCTCGAGGGAGACGCTGGGGATGCGGACCTGGCGGCCCTTCCAGTCGTCGAGCGTGGTGCCGGAATCCGAGCAGATCGCGTGGTGGTTGCCCGTGCTCACCACAGGGGTCAGCGGAACGATGCCCTGCTCCTCGTATCCCTGGAGGATCTCCTCGGAGTTCCACGCCATGTCGATGATCGCGGCGTTGCCCACGAGCTCGCCGACGACGGGGGAGTTCGGCAGCCCGGCCGAGGTGGTGGCCAGGGCATCGAACGCCGGGTAGGTCGACGGATCGTAGATCGGCAGGGCGTAGGAGACATCGATGCGGCCGTCGGACAGGGCATCGTCGATCTCGGAGTAGCCGGCGATCGCCTGTGCCCAGATGACCTCGACGGTGATCTTCCCGCCGGAGCGCTCCTCGACGTACTCCTTGAAGTCGTGGGCGGACTGGGCGGACACGGAGTTCGGGCCCTGGGCGCCGGCCTGGTAGACGATGTTCACCGGTTCGAGCTCGGAGAGCGCGGCGTCGACGTCCTCCTGCGAGGCGCCGTAGTCGAATCCGCTGCCGCCGCCCTCACCGCCTCCGCCTCCACCGCCGGCGCTGCCCGCGCAGGCGCTCAGGGCGAAGGTCGCGGAGGCCGCGAGTGCGGCCAGGGACAGGAATCGTCCGTGTCGAACAGTGGTCATGGGGTTCCTCCTCGTCGAGGGACTCTCGCGTGGCGCGCTGCCCGTCGATGGTGCCGGGTGCGTGGTGCGGTGGTCGATGCCGGGCCCACAACTGTGTGAGCTCCCTCATTTATACCACCGCCGGCGGTGATTCTTGAGGTTGACGTCAGATTTGCGAGGCCCCGGTCGGCGGCTCGGGTGTGTCCGGCAGTCGGCGCGTGCGGCGGCGACGGTCTTCGGATACCGGTCAGCTCCCGGCCTGGGCGCGCTCGGACAGGCGCGACGAATCGTCGCAGATGCCTGTGCTCCCGCTGGTGGAGCACCTCGGAATCCGGGGAGGCGACAACAGACCCCGGAGCGCACGGTGGGCCCCGTGGGGATCGAACCCACGACCCGCGGATTAAAAGTCCGCTGCTCTACCAACTGAGCTAGAGGCCCGAACGGCGGTTCCAGCGCGGAGCCGGCCGTTCAGCGCACGAGCGTGCGCGGGTCAAGTCTAATCCGCGCGCGAGCCCCCGCCCAATTCCATTCGTGGACGCCTGCCCACGCCGCACCGGCCGAATCGGTAATGTTGCACGGGCACACATCGACGGTGCGTCCCATCCGCCCGCGCCCGCAGATCACGGACCGAGCGCCGGTCTGCAGACCACGCGCAGACCGCGAGCAGGCGAGCAGCGGACCACGACCGGACCACGAGCGGAACACGAACGAGCGGAGGCGGTGGAACATGGCCCACGACCGCACGGACCCCGCGCCCGCCGACCCGCGCGGCACCTGGCGCCTCATCGCCGCGCTCGCCGTCGCGAGCACGGGCGGCTCGTTCATGCAGACGCTCGTCGTCCCCATCCAGAACCACCTCCCCGGCCTCCTCGACGCCTCGCGCGCCTCGACCGCCTGGGTCCTCACCATCTCCCTCGTCGCCGCCGCGGTGACGACGCCGATCTCCGGGCGCCTCGGCGACCTGTTCGGCAAGCGCACCGTCGCGCTCGCCCTCATCGGGCTGCTCATCCTCGGCTCGCTCGTCGCAGCACTGTCCACCGGCCTGGTCGGGCTCCTCGTGGGCCGGGCGCTGCAGGGTGCGAGCATGGGCATCATCGCCGTGGCGATCTCGATCCTCGGCGACCACCCCGACCCCCGCCGCAGCACCACCGGCATCGCGATCGTCAGCGCGAGCCTGGGGTTCGGCGGGGCGCTCGGTCTGCCGCTCAGCGCCTGGGTGGTCCAGCTCGGCGACTGGAAGCTCCTGTTCTGGGCCTCCGCGCTGCTCGGGGTCATCACCTTCCTCGGCATCCTCGCCGCTGTCCCGGCCTCGCCGGGCACCCACCAGCGCGTCGACGTGCTCGGCGCGATCGGGCTGGCCGCCGGCCTGTCCGGCATCCTCATCGCCGTGTCCCAGGGCCCGGTCTGGGGCTGGGCCTCGGCACCCACCCTGGGCCTCGGGTTCGGCGGGGTCGCGGTGCTCCTGGCCTGGGGTGTGTTCGAGCTGCGCGTGGCGGAGCCGATCGTCGACCTGCGTCTGCTCGCCCGCCGCCGGCTCCTGCTCGTCAACCTCGGCTCGATCGCGCTCGGCTTCTCCTTCTTCGTCATGGAGGTCGCCTTCATGCAGATGCTCGAGCTGCCGGCCGACACCGACGCCGGGCTCGGCCTCACGATGCTCGGGGGGAGCCTCGCACTCGTCCCCGGCGCGCTCGCGATGATGGCGCTCGCCCCGGTCTCCGCCCGGCTCATCCGCGGCCTCGGCGGGCACATGGCGACCGGCATCGGGGCGCTCACCATCGCACTGGCCTACGGCTACACCCTCGTGTGGCACGACGCCGTGGGGCACCTCGTGCTGTCGAGCACCGTGCTCTGCGCGGGTCTCGCCCTAGCCTACGCGGCCATCCCCACGCTCGTCATGGCCGAGGTGCCGCGTTCGGTCACCGGCTCGGCGAACGGCGTCAACGCCCTCATGCGCAGCGTCGGCACGAGCAGCGGGGCCGCGGTCACCGGCATGGTGCTCGCCGCGACGAGCCAGAGCCACGCCGGGGCCGAAGTGCCCGCTCTGTCCGGCTTCCTCGTCGTCTTCGCGCTCGGCCTCGTCACCGCGCTCGCATGCCTCATGCTCGTGTGGGCCGCGCACCGCTCCCACTGACCCGGCTCTGCCGGTAACCCTGCAGGCCCCGGGCCAGAACGCCGTCGACCTGCCGTTCATGCTCGATCCTCGGTGGGAGAAACGGGCAGGAGCGACAGGTCGATGGACGGCGGTGCTCAGCCGGGCGCGGGCCCCGGCACCCTCAGCGGAGCACGGGATCCAGCCGGCTCAGAGGCGGGCGTCGGGGTGGTAGGTGCGGGGCGCCTCGTCCGCGGTATCCGGGTCCGCGGAGCCGGTGTGGGCGACGATGTCCGGCCCGCCCCGGCCGTCACTGCCCTTCCGACCGGCGTCGCCCTTCCGACCGAAGCCGCGGCCCTTGCGGCCCTTCCGTCCGCGCTCGGCCTCCTGCTCGTCGACGACCTCGCCGTCGATGACCTCCCCGGCGCGCTTCTTCTTCAGCCGGAGCACGTTCTTGAGCCCGCCGACGATGTTCGCATCGCGGCGCGGCGTGCTCACCTGCGGGTCGAGCTCGCGCTCGAAGTTCACCGGGAACGGCCCGAACGCGGTCCGCGCATGGTCGACGACGGTGTTCGCCATCGTCCGGTTGACCACGGCCCCGACCACCGCGCCGACCCCGAACGGCAGGATCCGCCCGACGAACGAGCCGCTCGCCTTCGCCGCGTACTTCTTCAACAGCATCTTGCGCATCCGGCGGGTGAGCGAATTCATCATCGACGCCGGCAGCTGCTTGGTGACCATCTGGCCCCAGTTCGCGGTCACCGCGGGTCCGGTGCCGCTGGCCTGACCGGCGAACTTCTTCACCAGCTCCCGCCCGGACTCCCCGAGCATGAGGCCCATGACGAGCACGTTCGCGCGCTCCGGATCCCGCACCGGGAGCCCGTGGAGCTCGGCGACGGCCTGCGCGTAGAGCGCGGAGCCCTCGAGGAACCCGGCGGTCTCGACTGCCGCCACACCCATCGCCGCACCGGTGCGGATGCCCGGCACCACGGCGGTCGCACCGACCGCGGCCCCGCCGCCGGTGGTGAGGTTGACGTAGTGGCTGCGGACGATCTCGGCGATGTCGGCCGGAGTCGCCTCCGGGTGCCGACGCCGCAGGCTGCGGAGGTAGGCGAGCACGATCGGGCGCTGCACGCTCAGCAGCCTGCGCACCCCGCCCTCGGCCTTGGGGTGGAGCGTGCCGTCCTCGTTGACCATCATCCCGGCGGCCCGTCCGAGCCCGGCATTGACCACTGCGTTCTTCACCATGGGAGTTCCTCTCTCGCGCGCTGCGGGCCCCGTGACCTGCACGGGGGATACCCACAAGCGGCATTGTGAAGTCTGACGCCGGTGCCCAGTCTACGACCGTGCCCGCGCCCCCGCTCCGATCCAACTCCCAGCGCCGGCGGGGAATAGCCGTGCGGTGCCCCCGCACTACACTGGACGGCGATGTCCAACCCACCGCGTCACCACAAGCCGCGCATGATGCCCGACCTCGAGCACCTCGCGCCCCAGCCCGACCCGGCCGCCCGGGCCGAGGCGGCGCACGCCACCGCCGCGCTCCTCGTCGGCACCCGGGACGGGGAGCGCGATGCCGCTGCGACCGCCCGGTTCGTGCAGCTCGCCGACGAGGTCGGGCTCGAGGCCGTCGCCGAGATCTGGTCGACCGCCCCCGCCGTGTCCCTGCCCGGTGCGCTGTGGCGCCTCTACGCCCTGCGCGACTGGATCCGCCGCTCCCCGCAGCAGGCCGCCGCCTGGTTCGCCGCCGGGCGGGAGGGTCACACCGTCGCCGAGGTGATCGCCGGGGTGGAGGCACCGCCGGGACCCGATGCGGTCGCCCGCGCCGCCGATGAGATCCTCGCCGGGGCCTTCACCGGCGACTTCGCGATCGCCCTCGCCCGCGCCTCGGCGTTCGTCGAGGTCGCCGCGCGCGGCCGGGTGCTCACCGGGGACACGGGGACGGGGGCCGAGCAGTTCGAGAACCTCGCCCGCGACCTCGCCGGCGCGGCCCGCGCCCACCGGATCGGGCGCCTCGGCTGAGCGGGCCCGGCGCGGTCGGCAGCACCGTCGCACTGGTCGACCACGCTCCGTCGGTCGGACCGCACCTGCGCGCATTGGGTTTCCTCGGCCCGGACTGTATCCTGCTGACGTGGCCCGCAAGGGTCGCACCGGGTGCCGGACCGCTGAAGCCCCGGGCTCCAACATCAGCCGCTTCGAGCGGCCTACCGCCGAGAGGCGCTCTCGGTCCGGCACCCACCCCTCCCCAGCGCCGCCGAACGAGGAGAACCGCGTGCGATTGCGCCGAGTCCCCCGGGAATCGCAGTTCTACGAGCTGTTCATCGAACTCGCGGAGCACCTCCAGGACGGCAGCCTCGTCCTCGCCGAGCTCTCCGGCATCCCCGTCGACGAACGCCGTGCGGCCGCCGGGCGGATGCAGGAGATCTGCGATGCCGCCGACGCCTCGGCCGGGGCCGTGCTGCGCCGCCTGCGGGAGAACTACGTCACCCCGCTCGACCGGGATGATCTGTACCTCCTCTCCGACAGCCTGCGTGTGACGTGCCACGCACTCGACGCTGTCGGCTTCGCGATGACGTCCTCGGCGTTCGACGACCTGCCGGTCGGTGCGCTCGAGATGCTCGCGCTGCTCTCCACCCAGGCCGACCAGACCCTGCGGATGACGCAGCGGCTGCGCGGCAAGACCGACCAGTGGGAGTACGTCGAGAGCATCGACACGCTCTACCACCGGGCGGTCGGCCTCCAGCAGCGGGTGTCCGACGCAGTCCCGGCCTCCCGCCGCGGGCTCACCTACGCGATGGCCGCGATCCAGCTCTCCGCCGCCTTCGTCCAGGCCTCCCGCTCCTTTAAGGAGATCGCCCGCGTGATCGGGACCATCGCGGTCAAGGAGTCCTGAGGTGGAGCTGCTGTTCGCGGCGGTGATCGTCCTCGTCGTCGCGTTCGCGTTCATGAACGGGTTCCACGACGCCGCGATCACCGTCGGCAACGCCGTCGTCCACCGTGCGCTCACCCCCCGGCTCGCGCTCGCCCTCGCCGCGGTCTTCAACTTCATCGGGGCGCTGCTCGGGCAGGGCATCGCGCAGGTCGTGGCGGAGAACATCATCGAGCTCCCGAGCGACCACCGCGACATCCTCCTCATCGTGTTCGCCGGCGTGCTCGGCGGGCTGCTGTGGAACATCGCGACCTACCTCGCCGCCCTCCCGGTGTCCTCGACGCACTGTCTGTTCGGCGGGCTGATCGGTGCCGGGCTGGTGTTCGGGGCGAGCTCCTCCGGGCACGAGCTGTTCACCTCGGTGCTCGCGCCCCTCGTCCTCACCCCGCTCGTCGCGTTCGTGCTCGCGATGCTCGCCATGCGGGCGATGGCCGCGTTCGGCGGGTCGCTCGCCACGAAGCCGCTGTTCCGCCGCAGCCGAATCATATCGAGCGTGCTCGCCGGGGGGCTGTCCCTGGCCCACGGCATCCAGGACGCGCAGAAGTCCGCGGCGATCATGATGGTCGCCGTGCTCGCCTACACGACCTCCGCACCGGTGGGCCTCGAGGCGTTCTCGATCGACTGGCCGGTCCGGATCACCATCGCCGTCGCGCTGGCGCTCGGCACCTTGGTGAGCGGCTGGCGGATCGCCCGGACGCTGAGCGTGCGGATGGTCGACCTCGACCCGGTGAAGGCGGCGGTCTCGGACTTCACCTCGACGACCTTCATGTACATCACCGCCCTGATGCTCCGGGTGCCGGTGTCGATGAGCTTCATCGTCGTCGCCGCGAACCTCGGCACCCAGTTGGGCGGCCGCCGGGCCTCGGTGCGGATGCGCTACCTCATGCCGGTCGTCGGCTCCTGGCTGCTGAGCCTGCCGGCCGCCGGGCTGCTCGCCGCTCTCCTCGCCCTCCCACTCCTCGCCCTGCGCGCCTGAGCACGGGGGCTCCCGGCAGGAGTGTGGTGGTTCCGTCCGAGAGTGGTGGTGTTGATGGTGGCATTCTCCCTCGGAACCACCACACTTCCCGAGGTGTGCGCGGGGGGCCGAGGTGCGCGCCGGGTGCCGAGGCGTGCGTCGGGATGAATGCGGACTGCCGCGCAGGACTGTCGTCGGACAGCGCTGCGCGGCAGTCGTGGCGCGTCGGATCCCGGGCGGAGTTCAGTTCCGGGCCACCGGCCTCAGATCAGCCGAAGCGACCGGAGATGTAGTTCTGGGTCTCCTCGTTCGCCGGGTTGGAGAAGATCGTGCTCGTGTCGTCGTACTCGATGAGCTTGCCGGGCTTGCCGGTGCCGGCGATGTTGAAGAACGCGGTCTTGTCCGCCACGCGCGCGGCCTGCTGCATGTTGTGCGTGACGATGACGACCGTGTACTCCTCCTTGAGATCGTTGATGAGGTCCTCGATCGCGAGCGTGGAGATCGGGTCGAGAGCGGAGCACGGCTCGTCCATGAGGATGACATCGGGCGAGACGGCGATCGTGCGGGCGATGCACAGACGCTGCTGCTGACCGCCGGACAGACCGGAGCCGGGGCGGTCCAGGCGGTCCTTGACCTCGTTCCACAGGTTCGAACCGCGCAGGGAGCGCTCGACGATGTCGTCGGCCTCCGAGCGCGACATCCGCGCGCCGTTGAGCCGGTGGCCGGCGAGGATGTTGTCGCGGATCGACATCGTCGGGAACGGGTTGGGCCGCTGGAACACCATGCCGACCATCGCGCGGACGTTGACCGGGTCCACGCCGGGGGCGTAGATGTTGTCGCCGTCAAGGAGCAGCTCACCCTCGGCGTAGGCGCCGGGGATGACCTCGTGCATGCGGTTGATGGTGCGGAGGAAGGTGGTCTTGCCGCAGCCGGACGGACCGATGAACGCGGTCACCGAGCGCGGCTCGATGTTGATGTTGACGTCCTCCACCGCAAGGAACTTGCTGTAGTAGACGTTGAGGTTACGGGCGTCGATGCGCTTGGACATGAGATCTCTTCCTGGGATTCAGTCGGACCGCGACTCAGCGGCCGGTCTTCTTGGGCGCGAAGGCCTGGGCGATGATGCGGGCGATGAGGTTGAGCACCATGACGATGATGATGAGCACGAGGGCCGCGGCCCAGGCGCGCAGAGCGGAGGGCTCCGCCGCGGCCGGAGCGGTCGGGTTGACGAGCTGGCGGTAGATGTAGACCGGCAGGGCGGTCATCCAGCCGGAGAACACGTTCCAGTTGACCGTGGCCGCGAAGCCCGCGGTGACGAGGATCGGAGCGGTCTCACCGGTGACGCGGGCGATCGCCAGGGTGACGCCCGAGGCGATGCCGGACATCGCAGTGGGGAGCACGACCTTGAGGATCGTGCGCCACTTGCGCACGCCGAGCGCGTAGGAGGCCTCGCGGAGCTCGTTGGGGACGACCCGCAGCATCTCCTCCGTCGACCGCACGACCACGGGGATCATGAGCACCGACAGTGCGATCGCGGCCGTGAGGCCCATCTTCACCATCTGCAGCTGTGCCGGGCCTTCGCCGATGAACGTCGTGATGAACAGCTGCACGGCGGCGAAGGCGAACAGGCCGGCGACGATCGACGGGATGCCCGTCATGACGTCGACGAAGAACGTGATGGCCTTCGAGAACCAGCCGCCGCGGGAGTACTCGACGAGGTAGATCGAGGCCATGAGGCCGATCGGCACCGAGATCAGCGTGGCGATCGCGGTGATCGCCACCGAGCCGATGAGGCCGTGGAGGAAGCCGCCCATGAGCGGGGCGCCCTCATTCACCGTGGCCTGGTCGGAGGCGCCGGTGACGCCGCCCATGTCGACCCACAGCATGTTCGGGTTGGCGAGCAGGGTCGGCAGGCCCTGGCCCACGACGGTCCAGATCACCGAGATCAGGGGGAGCAGCGCGACGAGGAACGCGCCCCACACGAGGTTCTTCCACAGGCCGTCGGTCGCCCGGCGGCGGTTCTCCACGACGAGGGTGACGATGTACATCGCGATGACGTAGAACACGCCGGTGAGGATGACGAAGCCGGGCCAGTTGAATCCGCCGCTGAGCACCGCGGTGACGACCCCGGCGAGGACGAGCGCCCCGACGAGCACGGCGATCCAGGTCCACGCGGGTTTCTGGCCGGCGGTGAGCGCGTTCTTCTTCTTGACCTGCGTGCGCGGGTCCGGCGCTGCGGTATCGGTCGTCTTCATCAGTTGGCTCCCGAGAATTCCTTGTGGCGGCTCACGATCCAGCGGGCGATCATGTTGACCACGAGGGTGATGATGAACAGCATGAGGCCGGCCGCGATGAGCTCGGACTGGCGCATGCCGAAGGCCTCGGGGAAGTTGAGCGCGATCTCCGAGGGGATCGTCGCGTTGCGGCCCGAGGTGATGAGGCTGAGCGAGAACACGCCGGGCGACAGCACGAGGGTGACGGCCATCGTCTCGCCGAGAGCGCGGCCGAGCCCGAGCATGACGGAGGAGATGATGCCGGCGCGGGCGAACGGGAAGACGGTCATCCTGATCATCTCCCAGCGGGTCGCGCCGAGCGCGAGCGCCGCCTCCTCGTGGAGCTTGGGCGTCTGGATGAAGATCTCGCGGCACAGCGAGGTGATGATCGGCAGGATCATCACCGCGAGCACGACGCCGGAGGTGAGCAGGGTGCGTCCGGTGGTCGAGGGGTCCCCGGCGAAGAACGGGATGAAGCCGAGGTTGTTGTGCAGCCACCCGTAGATCGGCACCATCGAGGCGGCGAGGAAGGTCATGCCCCAGGCGCCGTACACGACCGAGGGGATCGCGGCGAGGAGGTCGATGACGTAGCCGACCGGAGTGGCGATCTTCCGCGGCGCGTAGTGCGAGATGTAGAGCGCGATGCCGACGGCCACGGGGGTGGCGAGGATGAGCGCGATGATCGAGGCGAGGACCGTGCCGCCCATGAGGGGCAGCACGTACTGGCCGAAGGTGTCGGCGCTCGCGATCGAGTCCTGGTTGGAGAAGACCTGGGGCCAGAGCGCGGGGAGCGACTCGGTGACCAGGAAGATGGCGACGAATGCCAGCACCAGGAGGATGATGACGCCGGCGGCGAGCGCGGTGTTGGAGAACACCTTGTCACCGGCGGCCCCGCCGCGGGATCTCTTGAGAGCCGAACCCTTCTTCGGCTCTGCAGAAGCTGTTTGAGTCACGATGACTTCCTCGGTTTGCCCCGGTCGGCGCTGATCCGCTCACGGGTGGGTGGAACGACAGGGCGGCGATCGATGTGCAACCTGCGCAATGCAGCCACCGGGTCAGATGGAGCTGTGACCCGGTGGCTGCATCGTCAGTGATCGCCGCAGGTGGTGGACACTATCAGCCCTGGACGCCGATCGCATCGATGGACTGCATGGCCGCATCGCGGGTGCCGGCGGAGATCGGAGCCGATCCCGCAGCGCCCTCGGCCTCGGACTGGCCGGCCTCGGAGACGACGTAGGTCGCGAAGGCCTTCGCGAGGTCCGCGGTCTCCTGGTCCTGGTACTGCTTGCAGTAGATGTGGTACGACACGAGGACGATCGGGTAGACGCCGCCTTCCTCGGTGTCGCGGTCGAGCTCGACGGAGCCGTCCTCGGCCTGCTCGGCCGACTCGACGGCCTGCGCGGCGGCATCGGCGGAGTACTCGACGTACTCCTCGCCCACGCCCACGGCCACGGTGCCGAGCTCGCCGACCTGCGAGGCGTCGGCGTAGGTGATGGCACCCTCGGTCGAGTTGGTCAGCGACACGACGCCGGAGGTCTGCTGGGCGGACTCGGCGGCGATGTCGGAGGGCCAGGCCTCGACGACGTCGTGGGTCCAGGAGTCGGGTGCGGCGGCGGCGAGGTACTCGGTGAAGTTCTCGGTGGTGCCCGATTCGTCGGCGCGGTGGACGACGGTGATGTCCATGTCGGGGAGCTCGACGCCCTCGTTCTGCGAGGCGATGGCCTCGTCGTTCCACTTGCTGATCTCACCGGTGAAGACCTTGGCGATGGTGTCGGCGTCCATCTTCACGGCCTCGGAGACCTCGGGCAGGTTGTAGGCCACGGCGACGGGGGAGATGTAGGCCGGGACGTGGAAGACGCCCTCGGGGCCGCAGATCGACTCGGCCTGGCTCTTCTCGTCGTCGTCCATCGCGGCGTCCGAGCCGGCGAAGGAGTACTGGCCGTTGAGGAAGCCCTCGCGGCCCGAGCCGGAGCCCACCGGGTCGTACTGGACGGTGAGGTCGGCGTGCTCGCCCTTGACGCCCTCGACCCAGGCGGTCATGGCCGATTCCTGCGAGGAGGCGCCGCCGCCGATGAGGGTGCCGGCGATCGAGCCGCTGTCGCCGCCCTCTCCGCCTTCACCTCCGCCGTTGGAGCCGCCGTTGGAGCCGCCGCAGGCGGACAGGGTCAGGGCGCCGACGGCGAGGAGAGCCGCAGCAGGAGCAAGTCGCGTGATCTTCACGAAGATGCCTTTCGTCGAGGAGCTTCAGACCGGGGCAGCGCCCCGCGTACATCCATACGATAGGAGCGATGCGTGACCGTGAGGCCCTCGGAAGGTGAACGGACGGTAAACGGGGGCACAACTCGGCCGCCAAGTGCTGAGGCGTTGATCACAGTCGGTGATCCGCGCCTCGCAGCTCTCATCACTCCCTGATCCGGGGCCGTGCCCGAGGCGGCCGCTCAGGCGTCGATCGGCCGGTACCGCTCGAACTCGACGATCCGGGGAACCGGCCCGGGCCGGACGTATGCGACGAGGATCTCTCCGGGGTTCATGTACGGGTCCTTGCCCGGCAGCCGCTCGGCGAGCCCGGCCGGGGCGTGCTCGGCGAGCGTGGTGAGCACCGTCGGGAGCACGGGGCGGTGGGTGCACAGCACCGTCGGCCGGCCCTTCTCGAGGATCTTCTCCAGGGTCTGCGCGGTCTTCTTCGGCTTCGCCGCGTTGGCCTTCTCGCTCAGCGGCCCGGCCGTCCTGATGCTCTTCCCGGCCGAGGCGGCGTAGGGCTTGAGCGTCGCCACGCAGCGCTTCCACGGGCTCGATACCACGCGCTTGATGCGCCACGCGGCGAGCAGGCCGGTGAGCGCCATGGCCTGCCGGGTGCCGAGTGCGAGCAGCGGCCGCACGTGCTCGGTCTCGTGCCATTTGGAGCGGGGGAACGCCTTGCCGTGGCGCACGATGATGAGCGCCCAGGCGCGCAGCGCGCCGGTCGAGTGCGCGTGCTCGAGCCGGTCGAGCTGCTCGCGGTCGGCGAACCGGGTGAGCTTGCCGCGGGCCACGCCGGCCGGGAACCACTCCGCGCGGTCGATCTCTTTGGGGTTGTCGGGCCGCGGTCGCTTCTCGCTCTTCACCTCGGCCGCCCAGTAGCTCACGTGCTTGGTCAGGGACCGGCCCACGGTGTAGCGGGCCGAGGGCATGGGCAGGCCGAGGTGGATCGGGTACCCGGTCTCCTCCGCGACCTCGCGCACCGCGCACTCCGGCAGCGTCTCGCCCTTGTCGACCTTCCCCTTCGGCCACGACCAGTCGTCGTAGCGGGGCCGGTGGACGAGCAGCACCTCGAGGCCGCTCGCGCCCTCGCGCCAGCACACGGCGCCGGCAGCGAGCACATCGGCCTGGAGGCGGGCGGACTCCTCGGCGTTGGTGACTGCGCTGGGACTCATGCGCGGTCCACCGCCCGGCGCCGGTGGTGCCGGCGGATGAGCTCGGACTGGTAGTCGGTGAGCGGCTCCCCGTCCGGGCCGCGCGAATGCCGGGACCAGATCCCACCGGCGCCCAGGTGGAACGAGGAGGTGGTCGGGGCGAACGCGAGGTCGAACAGGCCGTCGACCTCCGCGATGTGCTCGGCGGCGGACAGCCGTACGAGCGCCTCGATCCGGCGGTCGAGGTTGCGGTGCATGAGGTCGGCCGAGCCGATGTAGGCGACCATCCGGTCGCCGGTGCCGAACACGAAGATCCGCGAGTGCTCGAGGTAGCGGCCGAGGATCGAGCGCACCGTGATGTTCTCGCTCAGCCCCGGGATCCCGGGGCGGATGGCGCAGATGCCGCGCACGAACAGCTCGATCCGCACCCCGGCCCGCGAGGCGAGGTACAGGGCATCGATGATCGGCTCGTCGACGATCGAGTTGACCTTGATCCGGATCCGCCCCTCACGCCCGGCCCGGGCGTGTTCGGTCTCGGACTCGATGAGCTCGATGAGGCCCGCGCGGACCCGGTTGGGGGCGACGAGGAGCCGGGAGTAGTCGGCGTGCGGGGCGTAGCCGGAGAGCTGGTTGAAGAGCTTGGTGAGGTCCTGGCCGACCTCCGGGTCGCGGGTGAGCAGTCCGAAGTCCTCGTACCCGCGGGCCGTCTTGGGGTGGTAGTTCCCGGTGCCCACGTGGCAGTAGCGCACGAGTCCGGTGGATTCCTGGCGGATGACGAGGCAGAGCTTCGCGTGGGTCTTGAGGCCGACGATGCCGTAGACCACGTGCACGCCGGCGCGCTCGAGCTTGCGCGCCCAGGTGATGTTCGCCTCCTCGTCGAAGCGCGCCTTGATCTCGACGACCGCGAGCACCTGCTTGCCGGCCTGGGCGGCGTCGACGAGCGCGTCGATGATCGGGGAGTCGCCCGAGGTGCGGTAGAGGGTCTGCTTGATCGCGAGCACCTTGGGGTCCGCGGCCGCCTGCTCGAGGAACGCCTGGACGCTCGTGGAGAACGAGTCGTAGGGGTGGTGGAGGAGGATGTCGCGCTCGCTCACCGCCTCGAAGATGTCGACCTGCTCGGAGGTCTCCGCCCGCGACAGGTCCCGGTTCATCGCCGGGACCGCCTTGGGGAAGTGGAGATCGTCGCGGCTGATGTCGGTGATCTCGGACAGTCCGCGGAGATCGAGCGGGGTGGGCAGCTCGTAGATCTCGGATTCGTCGATGCCGAGCTCGCGGGTGAGGATCTCGCGCACCCGCGGGTGGAGGTCGTCGGTCACCTCGAGGCGCACGGCCGGTCCGAAGCGGCGGCGCAGCAGCTCCTTCTCGAGGGCCTTGAGGAGGTTCTCCGCGTCGTCCTCCTCGACCTCGACGTCCTCGTTGCGGGTGACCCGGAACAGCGAGTGGTCGACGATCTCCATGCCCTCGAACAGCCGGTCGAGGTGAGCGGCGATGATCTCCTCGAGCGCGATGAACCGCGCCGGGAACTCCGGGCTCACCTGCCGGGAGTCCGCGGTCTCCGAGACGTTGATGAACCGGGGCAGCACCTGCGGGACCTTGACCCGGGCGAACAGCTCCGCCCCGGACTGCGGGTGCCGCAGCAGCACGCCGAGGTTGAGCGAGAGTCCGGAGATATAGGGGAAGGGGTGCGCGGGGTCGACGGCGAGCGGGGTGAGGACGGGGAACACGCGGGACTCGAAGAACTCGTCGACCTTCGCCCGCTCGTCGGCGGTGAGGTCGGCGATCGACACGGAGAAGATCCCCTCGGCGTCGAGCTTGGGGCCGATGTCGGTCTTGAGCAGCTCGGAGTGGCGCTCCATGAGGACGTGCGCGTGCTTGCCGAGCGAGCGCATGACGGCCCGCGGCTGGGCGCCGGTGATCGACGGCACAGCGAGCCCGGTGGCGATCCGGCGCTTGAGGCCGGCGACGCGGACCATGAAGAACTCGTCGAGGTTGGACGCGAAGATGCTGAGGAAGTTCGCCCGCTCGAGGAGCGGGATCGAGGTGTCGGCGGCGAGCTCGAGGACCCGCTCGTTGAACGCCAGCCAGCTGAGCTCGCGATCGAGGAACCGGTCGGGCGGAGCGGGCAGCTCGTGCTCGAGCCCGAAGGTCGATACGTCGTACATTCAGGACTCCTGTGCGGTGGCCGGCGGTGCGTAGCTCACGTGGACGATCGTGTGGACGAAGCCGAGCGACTCGTAGAGGCGGCGGGCCGGGGTGTTGTCGCTCTCGACGTAGAGCTCGACGACCTCGGCCCCGGAGCCGACGAGGTGGTGCATGCCGGCGACGGTGAGGGCGCGGCCCACTCCCGAGGCGTGCACGGCGGGGTCGACGCCGATGACGTAGACCTCACCGGTGGCGGCGCCGGAGGGGTGGTCGCGGTGGAGCTTGGTGTGGTGGAAGCCGATGACTCGGTCCTCGCGCTCGGCGATGAGGACGTCGGCCGGGACGAACCCGGGCGCGGTGACGATCGCGTCGAGATCGGCGCGCGTCTGCCGGCCCTGTTCGGGGTGCCAGTCGAAGGCGGCGTTGTTCACGCGCAGCCACTCGTCCTCGTCGCCGGGGGCGAACGGGCGGATCGTCACCCCGGCCGGGGGTGCGGGCGCGGGCAGGTCGAGCTCGGCCACGGGGTCGGTGCGCAGCTGCAGGAGCTCGCGACCGCGGGTGTAGCCGAGCTCGGTGGCGAGGTGGGCGGCGGCCGGGTGGTCGCCGTGCGACCAGAACCAGGCTGGTTCCTCCGCGGCGGCGAGGGCTGAGTCCATGGTGCGCACGAGGTCCCCGCCGAGTCCGGTGCCGCGCACGGCCGGGGCCACGGTCGCCTCGGCGGCGCCGCGCTCCCCCGGGGCCGCGGCGACGCCGAAGCCCAGGAGCTCCGCGCCGTCGGTCGCCGTCCACATCCGGGTGCCGGCGGCGGGCTGTGCGAGCGCCTCGAGGAGCCCGTCGGACAGGGGTGGGGAGCCGTCGGCCCGGGTGGCGGCGGCGAGCAGTGCGGGCAGGGTGTCCGGTGCGGCGGTCGCGGGGCGGATCTCAGGCGCTGACATCGGTGTCCTCCGGTGAGTGGATGGGGGAGGCGAGGGGCCACGACCGGCTCGGGGGCCGCCGGGGGGGCTGAAGCGGTATCCGACGTTGCGCACGGTGTGGATCGCGGACTCGAGCTCCGAGCCGAGCTTGGCGCGCAGGCGCCGGATGTGGACGTCGACGGTGCGCGTGCCCCCGTAGTAGTCGTAGCCCCACACGTCCTGGAGCAGCTGGGCGCGGGTGAAGACGCGGTCGGGGTGCTGGGCGAGGAACTTGAGGAGCTCGAACTCCTTGTAGGTGAGGTCGATCGGGCGGCCGGCGACGGAGGCGGTGTAGCTGCCCTCGTCGATGACGAGGGAGCCGGCGACCACGGGGGAGTCGGCGGGCTCGCGGGGCACCGCGCGCATCTCCGCCAGGCGCAGGCGGGCGTCGATCTCCGCCGGTCCGGCGGTGGTGAGGACGATGTCGACGGCGTTCCAGCTCGGATTGGCCGCGGCGAGGCCGCCCTCGGTGAGGACGATGATGAGCGGCAGATCGATGCCCACCGTGGCCAGCCGCGAGGCCATGGTGGGAGCGAGGCCGAGGTCCCCGGTCGCATCGAGGAGCGCGACGTCGGCCGGTGGGGCGGCGAGCAGGGACGCCGGGTCCGGGCATGCGGAGTGGACGGTGTGCGGCAGGTAGTCGAGTGCGGGCAGAGCAGCGCAGTCGCGTCCGTGGCCCTCCGGGGCGATGCCCTGGCCCTCCGGGGCGATATGGAGTATGCGCACGCTGTCGGCACCTCCTGCATCGAACCTGTCCTGGCCCTGGCGAGTATACCGGGCGGCCCGGTCTCCTCACCTGCCGGACCGGCGGGCGGGACGGGTGCGGGAACGGTGGCCCGGGTCGAGCGGATCCGGGCTCCGGTGTCGGCGTGCCGACGAGCGCCGAATACCGCCTGCGCCGGCGGTTTGGCAGGATGGGGGGATGATGCGTTGGATCCGGATCGTGGTCGCCCTGTGCCTGACGGCGGCCCTCGGCGTCTCCATCTACTTCGGCATCATGCCCTTCGCGCTGGCGTGTCTCGTCGTCGTGGCGGCACTCGCCTACGGCTGGCCCCGCCTCACCGACTCCCCGCAGCCGCGCGCGACCACGCTCATGCTCCTCGTGCTCGGCGTCGTCGGCATGGCCACGGTGTGGTTCGCCCCCACCGCGCCGTACCTCGACTGGCTGCCGATCGTCGCCGGCGTCGGCCTGCTCTGGGCCTTCGTGCAGAACCTCGTGCGCGGGATCGGTGCCTCGCACGCGGTCGTCAACGTGTCCGCCCAGGTCGCCGGGCTCGTCATCGTGCTGTCGGCGGCCAGCTGGGTCGGGGCGATCCAGGTGCCCGGGGACAAGGAGGCGGTGATCGTCGGCCTCGTCGCGATCCTCCTCGCCCAGGCGGCGACCGTGGTGCCCTGGCCGCCGCGCTACACCTCGCCGCTGGCCCTGCTCCTGGCCGTGCTCGGCGCCGCCGTGACCGCGACGATCATGGTCGACGGCAGCCTGAACCTGTGGGGCGCGGTGGGCCTCGGCTTCGCCATGGGCCTGCTCGTCGCCGCGACGGACCGGATCCTCGGCCTCGTCGCCCGCAGCCGCCTGCAGACCCGCGAGCTGCGGAAGGAGCGGCGCCGGGACAAGGCGCGCCTGCTCACCGTGCAGATGGCACTCGGTGCGGCACCGATCGCGCTCGGCGGGATCGTCGTCTACGTCATCGAGCGGATCCTCCTCTTCCGCTGAAGCGCGCGCTACCCGCTCGAGGTGCGCGCTGCCCGCTGAGGTGCTCTCCAGCACCCCGCTCGAGGTACTCACCGACACCTCGCGGCGCCCGCCCCCGCAGACCGGCGGCGCGCCCCGTCCCGAGCCTCGTCCGACCTCGGGAGATACCGTGCGCGCGGTGGGGCCGATGGGTACAATGGGCGCCATGGACAACCTCGTGATGCTCGAAATCATCTTCACCGCGCTCGTCGCGCTCGCCGGTCTCGGTGTTGCCGGGGTGGCCGTCAAGGTCATCACCAACCTCTTCAAGACCCCCCGCTGACCGCATGCCGATCGAACTCGACCCGGACCTCCAGCCGGAGCTCGTGCCGCTGTCGTGGCTGCTGGGCTCCTGGGAGGGCGTGGGCGTGGTCGGGTACCCGGGCACCCCGGAGCGGCAGTTCGGCCAGCGCATCGACTTCGTCGCACCCGCCCGGGCCCCGTTCCTCCACTACACCGCCCAGGCCTGGCTGCTCGACGAGGACGGCCGCCCGGCGGACACCCTGACCCTGGAGACCGGGATCTGGCAGCTCGTCCGGCCGCGGCGCGAGTACGACGCCGGCCCCGGCCTCATGGTCCCCACCGAGGAGTCCCCCTTCACCACGGCGGAATCCGTCGAGGGCCTGCGGGGTGCGGACGGCGACTTCGAGATCGAGGTCGAGATCGCCCACCCGCACGGCGTCATGGAGCTCTACGCCGGCCGGGTCGCCGGCCCCCGGATCGACCTCGCCACGGATGTCGTCGCCCGCACCGCCACGGCGAAGGAGTACACCGCTTCGACGCGGATGTACGGCCTCGTCGACGGTGAGCTCATGTGGGCGTGGGACATGGCCGCGCTCGGCCAGGACATCACCACGCACGCTTCGGCCCGCCTCAAGAAGGTCTCCTGATCCCCTCCTCGGAGATCGGCGCTCGTCCGGCTCGCCGGGCGCGCACCCGCGCGGTCGCCCTCGTCCTCGCCGTCGTCCTGCTCGCACTCCTCGCGTTCGCGGCCCTGACCACGGTCCGGGTCAACGCGCTCATCGGCCATCTCGAGGCCGCCTCGGCCGCCGCCGAGGACTACATGATGGCCCTCGCCGAGGATCCTGCGGCGCTGCCCGGCCACCTCGACCGCGCCCGGTCCGAGCTCGATCAGGCCGAGGCGGAGCTCGCCGAGGTGCCGCTCGCCCAGCTCACCGCCGTCCCCTGGCTGGGCCGCAACCTCACCGCCACCGCGACCGCCGTGGACCAGATGCAGGTCCTCACCGAGGAGGTCGCCCCCGTCCTCAGCGACGCCGCCGTGCTCCTCGACTTCGAGACGCTGCGCCTGCGCGACCCGGGCAGTACGGTGGGCGAATGGCGCACGACGATCGAGGACTCGGTGGACGTCATCCGGGCCGCCCCCGGCGCGATCGATCGGCTGGGCGAGGTGCGCACGGCGATCTCGGAGATCGACACCGACGGCCTGCTGCCGGCGGTGCGCGATGCGATCGAGGAGCTCGAGCTCGCCCTCGACGGCGCCTACGGCCGGGTGGCGCCGGTCCGCAAGACCTTCAGCGATCTGCAGGAGCGGGTCCGGGACGGGATCGAGAACTTCGATCTCCTCGACCTCATCCGCAACCTCGTGTGAGCACCCCGGTGCGACACCCCGCAGCGAGACCGAGAGGAGCACGACGATGACCCAGAACCCCGCCGCCCCCCCGAGGAGCGCGAGCCCCGAGCCCCGACCGGTGCGCAGGTGCCGCAGGCCGAGGCGCCGGCTCCCGCTCCCGTGCTGCCCAACGTCCTGCGCTTCCCACGCTCGAGCGCCGTCATGGGGGAGGGCGCGCACGCCGGGGAGGTCGCCCACTTCGGCGGCCCGCTGCGCGAGCAGCGCCTGCTCGCGCAGGGTCGCGCGGTCGCGGACCTCCAGGCCGTCCGCGTCCTCACCCTGACCGGGCCCGACGCCCTCAGCTGGCTCAATTCGCTCACCACGCAGAAGATCGACACCCTGCGCCCCGGACAGTCGACGGAGACCCTCGTGCTCTCGCCCACCGGGCACATCGAGCACTGGCTGCGCATCCACGACGACGGGGAGCGCCTGTGGCTGCTCACCGACGGGGACGCCGCGGCCGCGCTCGGCTTCCTCGAGTCGATGAAGTTCATGATGCGCGTCGAGCTCGCCGACGTCTCCGCCGACTACCAGTGCCTGGGCTTCGACGCAGCCCGCCTCGAAGCCGCGCCCGCCTCGGCCGCGGTGCCCGGCGGCCTGCCCGCGGCGATCGTGTGGGCCGACCCGTGGCCGGAGATCGGTGAGGGCTCGGCCTCCTACGCCGCGCTCGACCTCGGAATGCCCGTGGCCTCGCCGGAGCACCCCGGCGGTGAGCACGCGTTCCGGATCGCGGTGTGCGACCGGGCCGCGCTCGCGGACTGGGACCCGGCCGCCGCCGGCCTCGAGGTCGTCGGCCGCGACGCCTGGGAGGCGCTGCGGATCGAGGCCTGGCGGCCCGGTCTGCCCGAGGTCGACCACAAGTCGCTCGTCGGCGAGCTCGACGTGCTCCGCACCGCCGTCCACCTCGCGAAGGGCTGCTACCGCGGTCAGGAGGCCGTCGCGCGGATCCACAACCTCGGACAGCCGCCCCGGCGCCTCGTGTTCCTCCACCTCGACGGCTCCGCCCACGCCCTGCCGGCCCCTGATGCCGAGGTGCGCGCGGAGGTCCGCGGTGCGGTGCGCGCGGTGGGACGGATCACCTCGGCCGCCCTCCACCACGAGCTGGGTCCGATCGCGCTCGCCCTCGTCAAGCGCAGCCTGCCGGTCGACGAGCAGCTGCTCGTCGAGGTCGACGGCGGAGAGGTCATCACTGCGGCCCCCGAGCCGATCGTCGCCGCGCAGCGGGAGAACCGGTCGGGTGTGCCGAAGATCAACCGGGACGTCGACCAGCGCCACCGCTGAGACACGGTGCCGGGAGTCGACGCGGCCGCCGGGTGATCATCGTCACCCGCTCGGCGTGGGGCGCGAGCAGGCGTCCGGTCGGTTCGGGACCGGGCACCCCGCCCCGTCTCGCGGCAGGGTGCCGGGGTATGACAACCCTGCCGGAATGGGTCTAATGTGCCCAGTATGAGCACCTCAGAGCTGGGCGGCACCGCGCTGCCGCAGGAACGCAGAATCGTCACCGAGATCCCCGGCCCCAGGTCGCAGGAGATCGAGGCCCGTCGCACCAAGGCCGTCGCGGCCGGTGTCGCCTCGAGCCTGCCGGCCTATGTGGTCGCCGCCGGCGGCGGCATCCTCAAGGACGCCGACGGCAACCAGATCATCGACCTCGGCTCCGGCATCGCCGTGACCACGGTCGGCAACTCGAACCCGCGGGTCGTCGAGCGGGCCGCCGCGCAGCTGTCGGCCTTCACCCACACCTGCTTCATGGTCAACCCGTACGAGGGCTACATCGAGCTCGCGGAGAAGCTCAACGCGCTCACCCCGGGCGGCTTCGACAAGCGCACCGTGCTGCTGAACTCCGGTGCGGAGGCGGTGGAGAACGCGGTGAAGATCGCCCGCGCCCACACCGGTCGCGACGCCGTCGTCGTGTTCGACCACGCCTACCACGGCCGGACGAACCTCACCATGGCGATGACCGCGAAGGCCCATCCCTACAAGGCGGGCTTCGGCCCGTTCGCCGGCGAAGTCTACCGCGCCCCGATGTCCTACCCCTACCGCGACAACGACGCGGCCGGCACCAAGGTGTCCGGTGAGGACGCGGCGACGCGCGTGATGACGATGATCGACAAGCAGATCGGCGCGGACAACGTCGCGGCGCTCGTCATCGAGCCGATCCAGGGCGAGGGCGGCTTCATCGTCCCGGCCGAGGGCTTCCTCCCCGCGCTCGTCGAGTACGCGCGCGCCAACGGCATCGTGTTCGTCGCCGACGAGGTGCAGGCCGGTTTCGCCCGCACCGGGAAGATGTTCGCCAGCGAGTGGGAGGGCATCGAGCCCGACCTCGTCACCACCGCCAAGGGCATCGCTGGCGGTCTGCCGCTGTCGGCCGTGACCGGCCGCGCGGAGATCATCGACTCGGTGGGCGCCGGCGGACTCGGCGGCACCTACGGCGGCAACCCGACCGCGGTCGCCGCGGCCCTCGGCGCGATCGAGGCCTACGAGCAGGACGACCTCGTCGCCCGCGCGCTGCAGATCGGGGAGATCATCACCGAGCGCGTGGTGCGCCTGCAGACCGAGCACCCGGAGGTCGGCGACATCCGCGGCCGCGGTGCGATGCAGGCGATCGAGCTCGTCGCCAGGGATTCGATCGAGCCCAATCCGGACCTCGCGAAAGCCGTGGCGGCGTACGCGGCGAAGAACGCCGTGCTCGTGCTCGTCACCGGCACCTTCGGCAACGTGCTCCGCTTCCTCCCGCCGCTGACCATCAGCGACGAGCTCCTCAACGAGGCCTTCGACGTCCTCGAGGAGGCCTTCGCCGACGCCCTCGGCTGAGCCCGCCCCGCACCGCCGTCAGGTGGTCACAGATCCACGATTCCGCACCTCCGAATCAGGGATCTGTGACCACCTGACGCGTTTCCAGTGCGCGCTCGAGCTTTCCCAGCCATGTCGATTCCGGGGTGGTGGAGGTGATCCGGATGACGAGGTACCCGATGTCGCGGAGATCGTCGTAGCGCTCGATGTCGTAGTCCCACTGGCCCTTCTTCCGGTGGTGGCGTCCCTCGTACTCGAGCACGACCCGCTCCCGGCGGTATCCGAGGTCGGGGAAGACGTGATGGCCGGAGGCGAGCCGGATCTCCGGGTGCACCTCGGGCTCGGGCAGGCCGGCCCGCACGATGGTGAGCCGCACATCGGTCTCCTTCGGGGAATCGACGTCGGCTCGTGCGCTCGCCGCGGCGTCGACGAGCGTCCGCTTGCCGGTGTAGCGGTGCTGCGTGGCGACGAATGCGCGGAGGTCGTCGATCGTCGTCATCGGCGGGCCGTTCCATCCGCCCACGATCGCATCGCAGACCCGCACGAGGGTCCACCGGTCGAGCAGACCGGCCAGTTCGAGCAGCACGTAGGCCGGATGATTCAGCTGCAGGTCGTGCACCGATCGGGCCAGGAGCCGGTCGCTGCGATGACCGATCGTGTTCCGCATCCGGGTGCGGTTCCCGGTCGCTCGCGTGAGGACATGGAGAGCGCCCCCGCGGTGGCGCGCCGGCAGCGGCAGGCCGTAGAGCTCCGCAGCGGTGAGCGAGCAGAACACCGCTGCGGGATGCACTGCCGCGAGCTGTCGGGCCCGCCGATAGGTCTCGATCCACCCGTCGTCGACCCACTCGGGGACGAGCACGGTCTCGCTCGAGGACGCGGATTCGTGAGCGCCGTATATGCTGCGTTCGGCCAACGGCGTCGAGTCGAAGAAGTACGGGGTGTGGCCGGTCTCTTCCGCAGTGGAGCGGGTGATGATCCGCGGCAGTTCGAGCGGAGTCGCGCGGATCGGTGCGGCGCGGCGTCGGTGCATGAGGGGTCCTCCGGGGGAGAGCAGGCGGCGGTGCGGGTGCCGGACCGCCGTCGTTCGGGAGTGCGGCCGGGCCTGTTCGGTCCTCCCAGTGAAGTCCGATGCGTCGGCGGGGTCGACCGATCGCCGCGACCTGTGGACAGCACTCCGCGGTCGGCCTGTCGGTGACCTCGCGTCGCACCGCTGTGACCTGACGACGTGCGACCCGGTCAGCGGCTCTGCGCCGTGCTCAGGTGGTCGCAGATCCACGATTCCGCACCTCCGAATCAGGGATCTGTGACCACTCGACGTGCGGGAGGGGAGCTGGGACGGTGGGGCTGGGCTTGGAATGTTTCGTCGGGTGCTCCTGTTGTCCAGGACATGAAGCTCTCCGTTCTCGATCTCATCCCGGTGCGCGGCGACCAGACCACTGCGCAGGCCCTGCACGCCTCGAAGTCGCTCGTCGGGACCGCCGACCGGCTCGGCTACACCCGCTACTGGGTGGCCGAGCACCACAACATGAAATCCGTCGCTTCGACCTCCCCGGGCATCGAGCTCATGCACCTGGGGCAGGGCACCGAGCGGATCCGCCTGGGCTCCGGCGGCGTCATGCTGCCCAACCACGCCCCGCTCGCCGTCGCGGAGCAGTTCGCGCTGCTGAGCGCCGTCTACGGCGACCGGATCGACCTGGGCATCGGCCGCGCTCCCGGCACCGACCCGATCACCTCGATGGCGATGCGCGGGCACCTGGGTGAGGGCCGGATGGTCGACCGCGAGGGCAACCAGATCGACCCCGTCGAGCAGTTCCCCCAGCACGTCATGGACACCCTCGCGCTGCTCTCGCCCGAGGGTGCCGCGGTCCCGATGTTCGGCGGCCGCGAGCACCGGCTGGCCGCGACCCCGCGGATGACTGCCGCCCCGCACGTGTGGCTGCTCGGCTCGAGCGGCTACTCCGCGCAGCTGTCCGCCGCGCTCGGCCTGCCCTACGTGTTCGCCCACCACTTCTCCGGCCACGGCACCGAGGCCGCCCTCAACCTCTACCGGAACTCCTTCACCCCGACCGCCCACGCCGGCCAGCCCGAGGTGTCCGCCCCGACGACCTTCCTCACCGTCAACGCCGTCGTCGCCGACACCCGCGAGGAGGCGCTCGCGCTCGCCGAGCCGTACATGTTCACCATGGCCAACCTGCGGATCGGCGCCCCGATCACCACGCTGCCCCTCGTCGGCGCGGACGTGGCCGAGAAGATGAGCGCCGGCCACCGCGAGCTCGCGGAGAAGATGCTCAGCACCTGGATCGTCGGCACCCCCGCCGAGGCGGCCGCGCAGCTGCAGGAGACCACCGCCCGGTTCGACGTCGACGAGGTGATGATCCACCCGGTCGCCGGCGCCCGGCCCGAGGACCCGCTCGACGAGGTGCCCGGCCGCACCCGCACCCTCGAGCTGCTCGCCGGCGAGCTCCTGGGCTGAGCTCCGCAGCTCGCCCGAGCCGGGACGCGTACTACGCGGCGGCGGGGCGAGCCCCATCGACTCCACCGCGCACCCGGATCCCGCCGATGAGAGCGGCGATCCCGAGGAGCGCGGCGGCGGCGACGGCACCGCTCGCCAGGTCCGGTGCCCAGCGGAACAGCGCCGTGAGGTCGAGCCCGGTGGCGGCCGGCAGCGCGACGACGAGCGCCGAATAGAGCACCGATCCAGAGCCTCCGTCGGTTGCCGCGCCACCGCCCGCATCAGAACCGTTCCCAGCATCCGCGCCGCCGCCGGCCGCCGCGTCGCCGAGCACATCGGCGGCGAGGGTGCTCGCCGATTCGGCGACGGCCGTCGACCCCGGTTCGCCGTACTCGGGTACGAGCAGGACGACGGCGAGCCCCTTCGCGGGGAGGACTTCCACTCGCGTGAACGCCCCGGGCACCGCGCCCGAATGGTGGATCCGCTCCACCGCGGCCCCGGCGATCTCCGCCGCATCGTAGTTCCACCCCAAGCCATAGCGCGGCGCGATGGCGTGCTCGGTCGCCGCGCCGGTGGGTGCCGCGGCGGCGCGGGACCGGTCATGGAACGCTGCACCCTCCGGGCCCAGATTCCAGCTCGCTCAGGCGGCGAGCTCGCCGAGGTCGCCGCCGAGGTATCCGTAGCCCAGGCCGGTGCCGTCGCAGCGTTCGGGTGCCGGCATGGTGAACCCGAGGAACGGGACGGCGCCCGCCTCCATCTCGGCCTCGCAGCCGCGGGCGTGCTCGGCGGCCGCCTCGGCGAAGGGCGCGTCGGTGATCTCCTCGACGATTGCCTGGAGGACTAGGTAGTTCGTGCTCGCATAGCGGAACCCGTCACCGGGGTCGCGTGGGGCGGGCACATCGTCGAGGACGTCGAGCGCGTGCGCCCCGGGCCGGTGTCGATCCGTCGCGCCGAGGTCATGGCTCAGCCCGCCCGTGTGGGTGAGCAGCCCGCGGACGGTGACGTCCCGGACAGGGTCGGGGAGTCCGGGGAGCACCGAGCCGGCGGTGTCGTCGAGGCCCACGCGACCGCTCTCGACGAGCTCGTCGACGACGGCTCCCGTAATGCCCTTCGGCACCGAACCCCAGCGCACCGCCGCCGAGGCGCCCGCCGGTGCCCCCGTACCATCGCCGTCCGAGGTCGTGGGTGCCGCCATCGAGCCGGTGACCGCTGCCTCCTCGATCCCGTGCTCGCTCACCACCGCGGCGGCGGCACCGGGCACATCGAGTCCGGCGACGAACCGTTCGAGCCCGGGATACGACTGCCGGTCCGACTCACGCGGGTCGGTGACGGCGCCTGTGTCGGTCACGGTGCCGACGGCACTCGCCTCCTGCGCGGCGGCGAGGCCGGTGTGGAGCGGTGCGTCGACCACCGTCAGCGCGAGGACGATGCCGGGGGCGAGAACCGCGGCGAACGCTGAGACGACCGGCCGCCGGGGACCGGCGGGGATGGACGACGGGGCGGGGGCAGTGGACATGGGGACCTCCTGCTTGCCACGCTATCCACCGATCCGCCCGCAGACGGTGGGGAAAGCCGGACCCCCGGTGCGGGTTTCCCCACGGGGCCACCCGACGAGGGGCACGGGCCCGCCTCGTTCCGACCCGCCTCAGCCGTGCGCGCCCTGCGAGGTCCCGAGGGAGGCCGTCCGGCTCTGTGCCGCGCGCACCCGGATCGACCGGGCGAGGTCGTCGCGGAGCTCGAGGAGGAGCCGGCGCAGCGCACCCGGGGCCTCCGGATTGCGCATGAGCCAGGCGTCCGTGCGTTCGAGCACGTCCGCAGGCCGCTGCGAGCCGTGCGGATAGAGGCCGACGACGAGCCGGCGGGCGATCTCGATCGATCGCGTGCTCCACACCGTGTCGAGCAGTTCGAAGTAGGGCCCGACGAACGGCTCGGTGAGCGGCAGGGCGCTCGGCGCGGTGAAGCCGGCGATCACCGCGGAGATCATGTCGTTGCTGAGCTCGGCGTCCCCGGTGAGCGATTCCCACGCCCGCATCTTGACGATCGGCAGCGGCCGCGCGGCCTGCGCCGTCGCGGCGTGGAGCGCGCCCGAGCCGGTGCGGTCGGCCGCCGCCTCCTGCGCGATCTCCGCGACATCCGCCCAGCCGAGCGCGACGAGCGCGATGAGCGCCTTCCACCGCAGCGCATGGTCGATCTCGAGACCCGGGAACTCCTCGAGCCGGCCGGTGAGCAGGGTCGAGGCGAACTCGCGGGCTGCGACGACCGCCGGATCCGTTCCCGAGGCGCCCGCCGGCTCGCCCGTCCCGCCCGCGGTGCGCGCGAGGAGGGAGAGCACGGTGGAGGCGAGGTCGAGCTGCGCGTCGGACCCCGGTTCGGCGGCGACCAGGGAATCGAGCGCAGCGCCGAGCGCACCGGCCACCGCGGCGGGCCGACCCGACGGGTCGGCCCAGCGGTCGAGCGCGGTGAGCATCGTCGTGCGCAGCCCGGCGGCGATCCCCGGGTGCGTCTCCTTCGACAGTGCGCGGCAGTACGCGGCGAGGTAGTCCTCGACCGGCAGCAGCCCGTCGCGCAGCGCATTGCCGAGCGCGGACCACACGAGCGCCCGGTGCAGGGGATCGGCCAGCCGGGACACGCTCGACAGCGCCGTCGCCGTCGAGCGCGCAT
The DNA here is from genome assembly GCF_005280295.1 of Brevibacterium sp. CS2. Classification (GTDB taxonomy): domain Bacteria; phylum Actinomycetota; class Actinomycetes; order Actinomycetales; family Brevibacteriaceae; genus Brevibacterium; species Brevibacterium pityocampae. The sequence continues at coordinate 1,342,936 of NZ_CP040020.1, forward strand.
CGAGCTGGACCTTGCAGTAGTCGAGGTCGCCGTCGTTGGGCAGCAGCAGCGCCGGCAGCGGGGTGCCGAGCATCTCCGGCACGTCGCAGTCCGGCACGGCGAAATCGAGGGTCCACGTCTTCGAGCGCTCGAGCACCGGGCCCACCCGGTCGAAGGCCGCGATCGCGAGCCGGTGGGGGCGCACCACCTCGGGCTCGGGCTCGGTGTTGCGTTGCCGGATACGGATGTCGGAAAGCACCTCCGCGCCCGGGCCGTCCCCGGTCTCCCCGCCCGGGCCGCCCCCGGTCTCCCCGCCCGTACCGGCCTCGGCGGTCTCGACGGCGAGCTCGATCTCGGAGACGCCCACCGTGCCCAGCCAGGCGTCGGCCCAGTGGTGGACGTCGCGGTGGGGTGCGGCCTCGGCGAGGGCGCCGAGGAAGTCCTGGAGCGTCGCGGTGCCGAAGGCATGGGCGCGGAAGTAGCGGCGGCTGCCGTCGAGGAACGCCGCGCGCCCGACGAAGGTCACGAGCTGCTTGAGGACCGAGGCGCCCTTCGCGTACGTGATGCCGTCGAAGTTGAGCTTCGCGGCCTCGACATCGGGGATGTCGGCGACGATCGGATGGGTGGTCGGGTACTGGTCCTGCCGGTACGCCCAGTCCTTGCGGCGCAGCGCGAAGGTCACCCAGCCGTCGGTGTACTCCGTCGCCTCCGCCAGCGCGAGGCCGGCCATGTAGTCGGCGAAGGACTCCTTGAGCCACAGGTCGTCCCACCACCGCATGGTGACGAGGTCGCCGAACCACATGTGCGCCATCTCGTGGAGGATGACGTTGGCCCGCGACTCGCGCATCGAGCGGGTGACCTTGTCGCGGAAGATCAGCGAGTCGGTGAAGGTCACGAGCCCGGGGTTCTCCATCGCGCCGAGGTTGTACTCGGGGACGAACACCTGGTCGTACTTGCCCCACGGGTAGGGGAGGTCGAAGGCGGCGTGGAAGAAGTCGAGGCCCTGCGCGGTGACCCGGAAGATCTCCGCGGCGTCCATGTGCTCGGCGAGGGAGGCGCGGGTGAGCAGGCCGAGCTCGATCGGCTCCCCGGTGACCGGGTGCCGGTAGGTGGTGCGGGCCTCGGCGTAGTTCCCCGCGATGACGCAGGTGATGTAGCTCGAGAGCACCTCGGTGTCGGCGAACTCGTGGCAGGCGATGCCGGCATCGGGGGTGCTGCGCTCGGCGAGCACCGCATTGCTGCGGACCACGAGGTCGTCCGGGGCGAGCACGGTGAACGCGAAGCGGGCCTTGAGGTCGGGCTGGTCGAAGTTCGCGAACACGCGGCGCGCGTCGGTCGGTTCGTACTGGGTGTAGAGGTGCACGCTGTCGTCGGCGGGGTCGAAGAAGCGGTGCAGCCCCTCGCCGGTCCGCGAGTACAGCGCCCGGGCGTGGATGCGCAGGGTGTTCTCCCCGGCCCGCGGGACGAAGCGCACCCGCGCGCCGTCGAACACCTCGGCCGGATCGAGCGGGGCGCCGTTGAGGCTCGCCTCGACGATCCCGGCGGCGATGATGTCGATGAACGTCGGCTCCGACCGGGCGGCGGTGAACTCCACGGTGGTCACCGAATCGAACTCGCGCTGCTCCGGATCGGCGCAGGAGGAGAGGTCTAGGATGGTGGCGTACCGGGAGACCGTGAGCAGGTCGGAGCGATGACGCGCCTCGTCGCGGGTGAGATTGGTCGTCATGGAGCCTCCTTCGACACGGTGCCCCGAACGGACGCCGTGGTCCTGGGCGGCACCGACCGGGTTCCGGCCCGCGCCGCCGCTTCCGCGCCGAGAACGGGTCCCGCTGTCGGCGACACTGCGTCCCAGCATGCCACAGGAGGGAGAACTGCGTGAGTCGTGAGAACGGCAGTCGGCTCCGCCCGAGCGCCTGGCCCGGGCAGGCGGCCGGGCATCTGCGCAACCGCACCCGCCTGGGCGCCCGCCGCACCCGTGCCAATCTGTCCCAGCTCCTCCAGGTCACCGTCGGCGCCACGCTGGCCTACGCCTTCTGCCAGGTCGTGCTCGGCCACGAGTACCCCTTCCTCGCCGCGGTCGCCGCCGCCGTGGGCACCGGGGTGACCGCCGACCGCCGGGTCCGCCGCTCGATGGAGATCGGATTCGGGGCGACCGCCGGGGTGCTCGTCGGGGAGCTCATGCTCGTGACCTTCGGGTCGGGGCTGTGGCAGCTCGCGGTGACGATGATCCTCGGTCTGATGGTCGGCACGATGATCAACTCCGGGGGCATCTTCATCACCCAGATCGGCGTCCAGTCGGTCTACGTCATCACTGTGCCGCCGGCCGCGGCGGCCCAGCCCTTCGACCGGACAGTCGATGCGCTCGTCGGCGCGGTCGTCGCGATCCTCATGGCGCTCGTCGTCCCCAACGACGCCCGCAAGGGCCCGCGGGACAAGGCGTCCTCGCTGCTCACCGAGATCTCCGAGACCCTGCTCGAATCCGCCGATGCGCTCGCCCGCGCCGACGCCCATGCCGCCCGCCGGGCTCTGTCGCGGGCGCGGGACACGCAGGGGATCGTCGACTCCTGGCGCTCGACCCTGCGGATCTCCCAGGAGGCCACCCGGATCAACGCCCGTTCGCGGCGCTACGCTGCCGAGGTGACCCGCCTGGCCCGGGCCGTCGAGTTCACCGACCGTGCGATGCGGATGGTGCGGGTGGTCGCGCGGCGGACCCAGGCGATGGCCGAGCTCGGGACCGAGCGTCCGCAGCACGCCGAGCTCGTCCGCGGCCTCGGGGAGGGGGCGCGGCGCTTGCGGGTGGCGCTCGAACGGGGCACCTCGCGCACCCCGGCCGAGGAGTTCCTGTCCGAGGTCGCCGCCCGGCTCGATCCCAACGGCCGGGACGCTGCGGACATGCAGGACCGCACGCTCGTGCTGCTCCTGCGCCCGCTCGCCGTCGACCTGCTCCAAGCGGCCGGCCTGACCGAGGAGGCCGCGCTCGAGCAGCTGCCGGTGCTCAGCGACGACACCGCCGAGGGCCCGCCGGTCGAGTGAGGGTGCCCGGCGCACCCGGCGCACACGTCCGCTCCGAGCGGACTGACAGCACTGCCCGGTAGGATCGGCGGATATGTCAGCGCTCGCCAGCATCCAAGGTCTCGTGTTCCTCCTCCTCACCGTCGCGGCATTCATCGTCGAGCTCGTCGCGTTCATCGACTCGCTGCGCTACCGCGATGAGGTCTATCGCGCCGCCGACAAGCGCTCGAAGACCTTCTGGACCGTGATCCTCGGCATCTCCGCGGTCGTCGGCTTCCTCGCGATGCCGCCGCTGCAGGCGATGCCGATCTTCATCTCGCTGCTCGGATTCGTCGCCGCCGCCGTCTACTTCGCCGACGTCCGCAAGGGCCTGCGCGCCGTCGACCCCCGCTTCCGCAATCGATGACGCAGGACCCCGATCGACCCGGCGCGGACTCCGGCTGGATGTCGGCGTTCGGCTCCGGGGATCCGGTGACGCTGTTCGGCCACGGCTTCTCCGGCGCGATCCGCGATACCCGCCCCTTCGCCTCCGGGATCGCCGGCACCCGGGTGCTCGTCAACCTCGGCGGCCACGGCGGCAGGCCCTCCCCGGGCCCCGGCTGGACCTACGGCACCATCGCCGAACAGCTCGCCGCCGCGCTCGAGGCCTCCCGCGCCACCCGTGCGCTCGGCGTCTCGATGAGCGCCGGCGGACTCGCCCGGCTCATCACCGCAGGCCACCCGGCCGCCACGGGCCTGGAGAAGGTCGCCTTCGTGCTGCCCGCCTCGTGGGCGGGGTTCACTCCCGAGGTGCGCGCGGCCCACGCCGCCCATGTCGAGGCGATCCGCACCCACCTGGCCTCCGGCGATCGCGCCGCGCTGCTCGACGCGCTGCTGGCCCGGGAACCCGCCGAGGTTGCGGACCTGCCGCCGGCCCGTGCCTGGGCGGCCGCGAAGGTCGACGCGCTGTTCGACACCGACATGTCCGACGGCGTGGGCCTCGCGCTCGACAGCGCCGTCGCCGACCCGGCCCGCGCACTCGAGGCGGCCGGGGCCTTCCGCGGCGAGGCGCTCGTCCTCACCCACGAGGACGACCGCTCCCACCCGGTGTCCGTCGCCCGCGACTGCGCGGCGGCCTTCCCGCGCGCATCCCTCGAGGTCCTGCCGGCAGGCAGCATCCTGTGGCGCGGCCGCAGCGAGGTGCGCCGGATCCTCCGGGCCTTCTTCGACGATGAGGAGACCTGAGCGCCCCGGTAGAATCGGATACCGTGCGCATCGCTGTCCTCTCCCTCCACACCTCGCCCGCCGCGCAGCCCGGTCAGGGCGACGCCGGGGGGATGAATGTCTACGTCCGGGCGACGGCCGCCGAACTCGCCCGCGCCGGGCACACGGTGGAGATCTTCACCGCCGACCCGCTCGCCCCGACCACCGGCACCGTCGAGCTCGCCCCCGGGGTGCGCCTCCACCAGCTCGACACCTCCGCCCGGGACAAGACGGCGCTCGCCGACGACGTGCCCGCCCTCGCCGCCGCACTCGCCGCGCACCCCGCGTACGCCGGCTGCGAGCTGATCTGGGCGCACTACTGGATCTCCGCGCTCGCCGGGCTCGCACTCACCGAGCACCCCACCCCCGCGCCCACCCCCGGCCCGCGCCTCGTCGTGTCCTTCCACACGATCGCCGCGGTCAAGGACCGCGACACCGGGGCGGCCCTCGAGCCCGCGCAGCGCCGGCACGCCGAGGAGCGGATCGCCGCCGGTGCGGACCTCCTCGTCGCGAACACGGAGGCGGAGGCCGCGGACATGGTCGACCTGCTCGGTGCGGACCCCGCCCGCGTCGTCACCGCGATGCCCGGCGTCGACCTCGCAACCTTCACCCCCGGGCCCCTGCACACCGCCCGCCGCGCCGTCGGGGAGCAGGACGCGGATCTGCTGCTCCTCTACGTCGGCCGGATGCAGCACGTCAAGGGCACGGACACCGCGGTCGAGGCGCTCGCCGCGCTGGCTCGGCTCGACCCCATGCTCGCCGCGCGCACCCGCCTCGTCATGCTCGGGGCCGCCTCCGGGGAGGGCACCGACCCCGCCGCGGTGAGCGCGCGCATCGACGCCGCCGGGCTGCACGGCCGGGTCGAGATCCTGCCGCCGGTGCCGGCCGCCGTGCTCGCCGACTGGTACCGGGCGGTCGACCTCGTGCTCGTGCCCTCGCGCAGCGAATCCTTCGGGTTCGCCGCCGCCGAGGCGCAGGCCTGCGGGGCACCCGTCGTCGCCTCAGCCGTGGGCGGCCTCACCCACGTCGTCGAGGCCGGCCGCACCGGCCTCCTCATCGCCGAGGACGACCCGCTGACCTGGGCCGAGGGGATCGAGGCCCTCTTGTGCGATCCCGCCGCGCGTGCTCGGATGGGAGCAGCGGCCGCGCAGCGGGCCCGCGAGTTCGACTGGCGCACCTGTGCGGCGACCGTGCTCGCAGCGGTGCCGGCCGCGCCGGACGCCCTGCCCGGGACCGCGGAGGCGAGAGGTGGAGGACCACGATGAATGACTCGACGGACAACGGCACGACGGACGGGACCGCGGCGGGCGGCACGCGGATGCTCTCCCCGGAGGACGCGAGCGAGCTCGCGCTCGCCTGGGCACGGGAGCAGGACCTTGAGGCCGACCGGCTGGGGGAGGCGCACGTCGCCGTCACCCTGCCCGGCGAACGGAAGCTCAAGACCACGGTGTCGATCCGGTGCTCGCCGCGCTCGGTCGACCTCCAGGCCTTCGTCATCCGCCACCCGGACGAGAACCGGGAGAGGTTCCAAGCCTGGCTGCTCCACAAGAACTCGAAGCTCCGCGGGCTGGCGTTCTCCACCGACCCCCTGGGCGACGTCTACCTCGACGCCTCGCTGCCGCGCGAGGCGTGGAACACCGAGGTCGTCGACTCGCTCATGGGCCGCTTCCTCACCGCCGCCGACGAATCCTTCAACGACCTGCTCGTGCTCGGCTTCCTCACCTCGATGAAGCGCGAATGGGCCTGGCGGATCGCACGCGGGGAGTCGACCCGCAACCTCGCGGCCTTCGAGCCCCTGCTCTCCGGTGACGACAACGAGTTCCTCGGCCGGTACTGAACGCCCCCGGGCCCCGGCTTCGGGATGCTCGGGCCCGAACCCCGGAACCGCGTGCGCCCGGCCGCGCACCCGTGGAAGAATGCAGCCATGACGTACAACCTCGTGCTCCTGCGCCACGGCGAGAGCGAATGGAACCAGAAGAACCTGTTCACCGGCTGGGTCGACGTGCCGCTCACCGACAAGGGCCGCACCGAGGCCGCCCGCGCCGGCGAGCTGCTCATCGCCCACGAGCTGCTGCCCGACGTGCTCCACACCTCGCGCCTCAAGCGGGCGATCCTCACCGCGAACCTCGCGCTCGAGGCCGCCGATCGCTCGTGGATCGACGCCAAGCGCACCTGGCGGCTCAACGAGCGCCACTACGGCGCGCTCCAGGGCAAGAACAAGAAGGAGATCCGCGAGGAGTTCGGCGAGGAGCAGTTCATGACCTGGCGCCGGTCCTTCGACACCCCGCCGCCGGTGCTCGACGACTCCTCCGAGTGGTCGCAGGTCGGGGATCCGCGGTATGCGAACCTCGCCGATGCGATCCCGCGCACCGAGTGCCTCGCCGACGTCATCGTCCGCATGCTCCCGTACTGGTACGACGGGATCGTGCCCGATCTGCAGCTCGGACGCACCGTGCTCGTCACCGCGCACGGCAATTCGCTGCGTGCTCTCGTCAAGCACCTCGACGGGATCTCCGACGCCGACATCCCGGGGCTCAACATCCCCACCGGCATCCCGTTGCACTACCAGCTCGACGAGAACCTCACCCCGCTCAACCCGGGCGGCACCTACCTCGACCCGGCGGCCGCCGAGGCCGCGATCGGGCAGGTCGCCGGCCAGGGGCGCTGAGCCCGGCGCACCTCATCGGACCCGATGGTCCGCCCGCTCCTTCAGAGCGCGCGGACCCCGGGTCCGAGGTGTTCCACGACTTCGCCGAGCACCGTGCGCAGCGCCCCGATCGCCGGGGCCCGGTCCATCGAGGCGCGCCACACCAGCCGGATCGTCCGCGCGATCGTCGAGTCGGCGAGCTCGACGGCGACGAGGCCCGGGCCGAGCTCGGGGCGCCCCACCCGGGGCACGAGCGCGAGCGCCCCGGCGTGGGTGACGAACGCGAGCTGCGTGTCGTACTCGAGCGCCCAGTGCTCGATCCGCGGCTGCACGTCGGAGCCGGCGAACAGGCTCAGCAGCCAGCGGTGGCAGATCGCATTGCGCGGGGCCGAGGTCCACGTCTCCGCCCGGACGTCGGCGAGCGTCACCCGGGCGCGTCCGGCGAGCCGGTGGCCGCGGTGCATCCTGCTCGGCGTCGCGGTCACCTCGGGCGTGCTCCGGTTCCGCCGGCGGAGGCGGGACCGGGGCGGCGGCGCGAGCGGCACCGAGAAGGATGCACCAGACGGCCCCCGGGAACGACGCCGGCGGCCCCTCCCTGGGGAGGAGCCGCCGGGGCGACGGGATCCTTGCGGCGCTCAGGCCTGAGCGGTGCCGGCCCGAGTGCCGCAGGCGCGGTGATCAGTGACGCGGTTCGGTGCGCTGCTCCGCCGCGTCGTTGGCGGAGAGCTCCGGCTCCCAGCTGCCGGTGAGCAGGTACTCGACGCGCTGCGAGACGTTGACGCACTGGTCGCCGAACCGCTCGTAGTAGCGCGACAGCAGGGTGACGTCGGCGATCTGCGAGGGCGTGATCTCCGAGGAGTCGAGTTCGGAGATCATGCTGAACACCCGCAGGTGCTGCTCGTCGAGCTCCTCGTCGATCGCGGTGATCGTCGGCACCGAGTCGAGACCCGGGTTGTCGAGCAGCTGCTGGAGGGCGTGGCCGATCCGGGCCGCCGAGCGCCCCATCAGGACGAAGGTGTCGGCGAAGGCCGCGGGCACCGCGGGCTGGGGGTGGCGGATCCGCACGAGCGAGGCGATGTGACGGGCGAGGTCGCCCATCCGCTCGATCGCGACGCTCATCTTGAGCGCGGAGATCACGACGCGCAGGTCGTGGGCGACCGGTGCCTGCAGGGCGAGGATCTGCGCCGCCTGCTGGTCGACGTGACGCTGGAGGTTGTCGATCGCGGCATCGCCGTCGATCACCGCCTCGGCAAGATCGAGATCATTGGTCTCGAGGGCGCGGGAGGCCTTCTCGACCGCGTCGGCCGCCTTGGTCGTCATGGTGACGAGATCGTCGGCGAGAGCATTGAGCTCGTTCTTGAAGACTTCGCGCATGGTGACGCTTCCTTTCGCAGGGTGCTGCGAACGTGAACGCGGCGTTCGCAGGAATGATTCCGGGCCGACGGCGGGTGTGCGGATCTCCGGCAGTGTCCCACGGTCCCAGGGCGGCGTGAACCGATCCTGGCCCGGAGGTGAACATCTGTCCATATGTTACTCCGGGCCGCAGCGGCCCGGACGCCGCCGTCCGTCCAGCGACTAGGCTGGACATGTGGATCTTCTGGTCGTCGCCGTCCTCACGGGCATCATCGGGCTGGGTCTCGGCATCGCCGGGATCCTCGCGTTCCGGTTCTCGGAGCGCAGCCGCAGCCCGATCGACCTCCACTCCGAGAGCGAGCTCCCCGACGGGATCGCCGAGGTGCTCGCCGTCCTGCCGAGCGCCGCGATCGTCATCGATGCCGGCGACGACGTCGTCAAGGCGTCACCGGCGGCCTACACCTACGGCCTCGTCCGCGGCCACGAGCTCGCTTCCCCGGAACTCCTCGCGGTCGTGCGCCGGGCGCGCATGCGCGGGCTCATCGAGGAGCTCGACTTCGAGCAGCAGCGCAGCTCGAACGCCCGCGTCGCCCGCCACCTCCACGCCCGGGTAGCACCCCTGGGCACGGCGTTCGTCCTCGTCCTGTGCGACGACCAGACCGAGGCGCGCCGCCTCGATGCGGTGCGCCGGGACTTCGTGGCGAACGTGTCGCACGAGCTCAAGACCCCGATCGGGGCGATCACCCTGCTCGCCGAGGCGGTCACCGACTTCGCCGATGACCCCGAGGCGGTGGGCCGGTTCGGCTCCCGCATGCAGCGCGAGTCGAAGCGGCTCGCCCAGCTCGTGCAGGAGATCATCGACCTCTCCCGGGTGCAGGACCACGAGACGCCGGCGGCCACCGAGCTCATCCCGATCGGCCGGGTGATCGAGGACGCCGTCGACCGCGCGACCACCCGGGCGGACGCGAAGAGCATCACGCTCCAGGTGGTGAGCGGCGGGGAGTGGTACGTCGAGGGCAACTTCGAGCTCCTCGTCAATGCGGTGCGCAATCTCGTCGACAACGCCATCAGCTACTCGAACGAGCGCACCCAGGTGGGGATCGGTGCGAAGCTCGACGACGGCCGGATCGCGATCGCGGTGACCGACCAGGGGATCGGGCTGAGCACCGAGGACACGGAGCGGGTGTTCGAGCGCTTCTACCGCGTGGATCCCGCGCGCTCCCGGGTGACCGGCGGGACCGGGCTCGGGCTGAGCATCGTCAAGCACATCGTCGCCACCCACGGCGGCGAGATCCGGGTGTGGAGCAAGCTCGGCCAGGGCTCGACCTTCACCATCCTCCTGCCGATCGCCGGCGGCGACGACGGACGCGCTCTCGAGCAGGCGGCCGAGCAGGGTATTTTGATCAGTACCGGACCGGACCACGAACCCGGGCCGGACCACGAGGCGGGACAGGACGCGGCCCCAGTGGCCGCGGATGCGCCCGTGGACACCACCGAGCAAAGGAAACAGACGACGTGACACGCATTCTGCTCGTCGAGGACGAGGACTCGTTCTCCGACCCGCTGTCGTACCTCCTCGGGAAGGAGGGCTACGAGGTGGTCGTCGCCGAGGACGGTCTGCAGGCGCTCGCCGAGTTCGACCGCAACGGCGCCGATCTGGTGCTGCTCGACCTCATGCTCCCCGGGGCCTCCGGCACCGAGGTGTGTCGCACCCTGCGGGCGAAGTCGAACGTCCCCATCATCATGCTCACCGCCAAGGACTCCGAGATCGACAAGGTCGTGGGGCTCGAGCTCGGGGCCGACGACTACGTCACCAAGCCGTACTCCTCGCGTGAGCTGCTCGCCCGGATCCGTGCGGTGCTGCGCCGCAATGCGGAGCCCGACGCGCTCGTCGACTCCGTGCTCGAGGCCGGCGGGGTGCGGATCGACGTCGACCGCCACGTCGCATCGGTGCGCGGCACGGAGCTGTCCCTGCCGCTCAAGGAGTTCGAGCTGCTCGAGATGCTCGTCCGCAACGCCGGGCGCGTGATGACCCGCGGCCAGCTCATCGACCGGATCTGGGGTCAGGACTACGTGGGGGACACGAAGACCCTCGATGTCCACATCAAGCGGCTGCGCGCCAAGGTCGAGGTCGCGCCCTCGGATCCCAAGCTGCTCGTCACCGTGCGGGGGCTCGGCTACAAGTTCGAAGCCTAGGAGCACACGGAGCGCAGAAGGCGGGCACCCGGTTGGGGGGCCCGCCTTGCTGATGCTGGGTGGAGCGCCGGGCCGTGGGCCCGCGTCCGGGAGGTGCGTCAGGGTGCCTGGGTCTCTCCGGCGCCCTGCTCCTCGGCGGCGGTCTCCTCGCCGGTGGGCTCCGCGGCCGGATCGCTGCTCGCACCGCCGGTGGGCGCGAGGTCCTGGTACTCGGGCAGGTCGGTGCCGACGACCTGCGTGCGGACAGTCTCGCTCTGGCCGTTGACGCTGACCTCGACGTCGACGAGCGAGCCGGGCTTGCCGCCGAATCCGGTCACGGTGATGGGCTCGGACTCGGATTCCGGGTTCGCGGGGTTCTGGACGAGCGTCTCGCCGGCCGGAACGCTCTCGCTGACGTCGGTGTCGCCGACCGAGATCTCGACCTGGGCGTCCTCGGTCGAGTTGTTGATGACGGTGAAGAACAGGTTCGCCTGCTCCTCGTCCTCCGCCACGAGCATGAGACCGCGGACCGCGACGTCCTCGATGTCCGTCCAGGCGCCGTCGCCGCCGTTGTACCGGTACTCATGGGTCTGCTGGGCCGAGAGCAGGGCAGCGCAGCCGCTGACGGGGATGACGAGCGCCGCGGCAGCGGCGGCCAGGGCGACACGGGTAAGCCGTTTCACGGTTCAAGCTCCTTGAAGTGGCACAACAGAATCATTCTGTATAGTACCCGGTTTTCGATCCCCTGTAGAACGGCGTCCGGCGGAGCGCGGCTGGACGCCGTACGGCACCCGGGCGGTCGCCGGGGCGTGACTCCGCTACTGCCGTTCAGACCCGCTCCGGACCTCTCACCAGGGTGAACACCAGGTGAAATCCGGACCCTACCACACGTGGAGGGAATTCTCGGCGATCTCTGTGGTGTATGTCATGGTAAACTGGAGGTCCGCGAAAGGGGTACAGGAAAATATGAGTTTTCAGGTCGGCGATACCGTTGTCTATCCTCACCACGGAGCAGCGACGGTCCAGGAAATCAAGACTCGCGCCATCAAGGGAGTGGAGAAGCTCTACCTCAAGCTGCAGGTCTCGCACGGGGATCTGACCATCGAGGTCCCGGCCGAGAACTGCGACCTGGTGGGTGTCAGGGACGTCGTCGGCGAAGAGGGCCTCGAGAAGGTTTTCAACGTGCTCCGTGCGGAGATCTCCGAGGAGCCCACGAACTGGTCCCGCCGCTACAAGGCGAATCTCGAGAAGTTCCAGTCCGGTGATGTCATCAAGGTCGCCGAGGTCGTCCGCGACCTGTGGCGCCGCGAGCAGGACCGCGGGCTCTCCACCGGGGAGAAGCGGATGCTCGCCAAGGCCCGCCAGGTGCTCGTCTCCGAGCTCGCGCTGGCGGAGAAGAAGGAAGAGGTCGAGGCCGAAGCCCTCCTGGACGAGGTCCTCGCGTCCTGAGCACCTGCGTCATCATCCCGGCCGCAGGGTCGGGGACCCGGCTCGGCAGCGATCGCCCCAAGGCCTTCGTCGCTCTCGCCGGACGGACGCTCCTCGAGCACTGCGTGCTCGGCACACTCGCCTCGGGCGCGGCCACGGACATCGTGGTCGCCGTGCCCGAGGCGCTCGTGCGTCCGGCCCAGGACATGCTCGATGCCCTGCTCGCCGGTGACGGCGCTGCTCCCGGTGCGCACGGCGTCCGGGTGCGCGTCGTCGCCGGGGGAGCGGACCGGATCGATTCCGTCGCACGCGCGCTCGACGCCGCCGGCGACCCCGAGCTCGTGCTCGTCCACGATGCCGCGCGCTGCCTCACCCCGCCCGAGGTGTTCGTCCGGGTCGCCGCGGCGCTCCACTCGGGGGCCCGCGCCGTCGTGCCCGTGCTCCCGATGACCGACACCGTCAAGCGCGCGGCGGACACCGCGCCCGGGGCTCCGGCCGGCACCCGCGAGCGGCTGCTCAGCGACCTCGACCGAGGCGCGCTGCGCCGGGTGCAGACCCCGCAGGGCTTCGCCGCCTCGGTCCTCCGCGAGGCGCACCGGCTGCAGCGCACGGACCCGCTCCCGGCCGCGACCGACGACGCGCAGCTCGTCGAACGGCTCGGGTACGGCGTCGAGGCCGTCGCCGGCGACGAGCGTGCGCTGAAGATCACCCACCCGATCGATCTGCGGATCGCCGGCCTGCACCTCGCCGACGGTGCCGGGATCCGCTCGGAACAGGACCCCTCATGAGTGCGAACGAACCGGTGAATCCCGGTCCCGTGCTGCCCCGGGTGGGCATCGGGGTCGACGTCCATGGCTTCTCCGCGGATCCGGAGCGCCCGATGTGGCTCGCCGGACTGCATTGGGAAGGTGTGACCGGGCTCGAGGGGCACTCCGATTCCGATGCCGTGGCCCACGCCTGCTGCGATGCGCTGTTCTCCGCAGCCGGGATCGGCGACCTGGGCGCGCACTTCGGCACCGACCGGCCGGAGCTCGCCGGCGCCTCGGGAGCGGAGCTGCTCGCCGAGGCCGCACGGCTGGTGCGCGAGGCCGGGTTCGAGATCGGGAACGTGTCCGTGCAGGCGGTGTGCAACCGGCCCAAGATCGGCACCCGCCGGGCCGAGGCAGAAGCCGCGCTCAGCGCCGCCGCCGGTGCGCCGGTCGCGGTGTCGGGTACGACGACGGACGGCCTCGGGCTGACCGGCCGGGGCGACGGTGTCGCCGCGCTCGCCACCGCGCTCGTCCACGCTGCGCGCTGAGCCCGGGACCTGCGCAGACGTTCCGGAGTCGTTCCGGTGCGGTTTCTGCCGAGTGACCGCACCACGGTGACTCGCGAGTCGGCCTGACCGAACTGGCGCGCCTGCGGAACCTGCGTCCCGTGCAGGAGCGAGCCGGGAACCGGCTTGCCGACCGCGGGCCGGGCGATTCAGAAGCGGGCGGCGCCGTCGTCGGTGATCCAGCCGATCGCGTGGTCGCCGTCGGCGAGCAGTAGCCGAGCCGGCGCGGAGCCGAGCTCGTCGTAGGGGGCGAACACGGAGAGCTGCGCAGTCGAGCCCACGGGGATCGGCGCCTCGGACCGGTCACCGTCCGCTGTCGAGGGTGCGGGCCCGCGAAGCGACACCTCGCGCCCGTCGTCCTGCAGGAGGCGCAGGGCATTGGAGCCGAGCAGGCCCTGCACCTCGACGGACCGGGTGGTGTGCGGGGCGCGGTCGCGGCGCAACCGCTGCAGCGGCGCGATGCGCCGCCAGCCCATCCGGCACAGCATGAGCCCGCCGACGGCGATGACTGCGGACAGGCCGAGCGCGATCGCCGTGGATCCGCTGGTCAGCGGTGCGGAGAAGATCGACACCGCGAGCGAGATCGCGACGACGAGCAGGCCGATGCCGTAGAACAGGTTCCAACCCGGCTGATTGACCTGCGCAGTGATCCACATCTGCTCGTGCCGGCTCAGCGTGTAGTCGGCGCGCGCGGACGGGCCGGATGGTCGGCCGCGACCGGTCGTGACGGGCGGGTGCTCGGAGTCGTGACGCGGGTGCTTCTCGGTGCGGTGGTCGTTCGACATGGCGCGATCCCTTCTCGTGCGACTCCCGGGGCGAGGGGCGCGACGCCCGGGGCGGGCGAGTCGACCTCGGGCCCAGTCGGCGGTCACAGGCCTGGTCTCGAGGATAACGCGCACGCGCCCTGGAGGATTCCCGACCGGCGCCGGGCGAGCGGGATCTGCGGATTCCCGCACCCCGGCGCCTCGGACGCGGCACGTCCGTTCCGCGCCGGCTCCGGCAGAGACCCTGTTCCGCAAGAGTGGGGCTTTCGGCGGAGAGTGGTGGCGTCAGCGCCACCACTCTCCGCCGAAAGCCCCACAGTCGCCTGAGCTGCGGGGCCGAGGTGCGTTCTCGTGCCCTGCTGCGGCTCAGCTCGGGCGGTGGGCGGCTGCCGCCTCGGTGAAGACCCGCTCGCCGAGCGGGCGGAAGTCGACGCCGTTGGGCTCGTACCAGTCGTCGAAGTCGGTGAGCTCCCCGTCGTCGGTGTAGCCGAGCTCCTCGACGACCCCGGTCCACTTCTCTGCGGACTCCTCCATCTGTTCGCGGATGTCCTCCGGCAGCCGGCCCTCGGAGATGAGGTCGTCGACGAGCTGCTCCTGGACATCGGACATGACCTTCTCGGCTTCCGGGTCCATGTCGGTGAACTCGCCTCCGGCCTCGGTCGCGTCGATGACCGCTTGTCGCTGGGCATCCAGGGTGCTCTGGATGATGCCGTGGAAGTGGTCGACCTCGCCATCGAACAGGATCTGCTGGTAGGCGAGAGGAAGGTTCTCGAACGAGGAGCCGGCGACGTGGGCCGCCGTCGCCGAACCGGTCACCCGGGAGTCGGCGAAGGTCGAGACGTGCGGGGCGACCTCGAGCAGACCGGTCGAGCCGGCGACCTGCGGCTGCACGAAGGTGCAGTCGACGGTGCCGCGCTGCAGGGCCTCGAAGGTCTCGCCGTATTCCATCGAGACCGGGCTCGCCTGGAGCGCCTCTGCGATCGCGGTGTGCGCGGTGCCGGCGATCCGCATCTGACGGCCGTTCCAGTCGTCGAGCGAGGAGCCGGTGTCGCGGCACGCGGTCCAGTAGTCGCCGGAGTTCATGAGCGGCGACAGCGGAGTGAGTCCCTTCTCCTTGAAGGACTCGAGGTGCTCCGGGGTGTTCCACCCGAGCTCGGCCATCATCGCCGTCGAGATCGCCTCGCCCGTGAGCGGCGCGGGGGTCGAGTACTGGGTGATCTTGCTGAAGGCGTCGATCGTGGGGAATTCTTCCGGGAAATAGATCGCGGCGTGGAACGCGAGATCGACCCGACCGTCGACGAGTGCGTCCTCGAGCTCGGTATAGCTGGCGATCGCCTGACCCCACACGATCTCGAGGGTGATCTTTCCGTCCGAACGCTCCTCGACGTATTCCTTGAATCGGAGCGCGCTGGCCGCGGTCTCGGATTCCTGTGAGCTCGCGCCCGGCTGGTAGGTCAGAGTGACCGGGTCGAGATCGGCGATCGCGGCGTTGATCTCCTCCTGCGAGGCGCCGTACTCGAATCCCTCACCGCCGCCCTGCCCGCCACCGCCCCCGCCGCTGGATCCGGCGCACCCGCCCAGGAGCGCGAGCGCGGCTCCGGCGGCGAGCGCGGGGACAGCGCGGCGGGTGCGGGCGGAGGTGGACGTGGGGGCAACGGAGCCCCGGCCGGTCCGGGTGAACATGGTCCTGAGTCGATTCATCGTCGGTCCTGCTTCTCTGTGTCCCGAGGGTCGTCGTGTCCCGAGGGGTCGGCCCGGGCGAGGGAGCCCGGAACGCACGCCGATGTGCGTTGAAGAGAGCCTAGCGATAGATCGTTCAGTTTTGAAGATGCCGTTCTGCATGCTGGACACGGGGTGCCGGCCTGGGAAACGAGTGCGCGGGCCGGGGCGGCAGTCCCCCGGCAGAACTGTGGGGCTTTCGGACGAGAGTTGGGGCACTATTGCCACCACTCTTGTCCGAAAGCCCCACTGTTGCGCTGTGTCGGTGCTGCGCGGTGTCGCGGCATCGGCTCCGGGGCTACCCCGCCGTCAGCGGGGCGCGGCCGGGCCGCTCACTCCCCGCGGTCGATCCACTCCTGGAGGTGCGGCTTCTCCTCACCGATCCGGGTGGCGTCGCCGTGCCCGGTGAGCACCACGGTCTCTCCCGGCAGGGTGAACAGCTTCTCGCTGATCGACTCGATGATCGTGTCGAAGCTCGAGTACGAGCGGCCCGTCGCGCCCGGCCCACCCTGGAACAGGGTGTCTCCGGAGAGGAGGACCGGCATCTCGCCCGCGGCGTCCACCCCCGGCAGGCCGGCGGCCGACAGCCCGGACTCCGCGTAGAAGCACGTCGAGCCCGGCGAGTGGCCGGGGGTGTGGATCGCCCGCAGGGCGACCCCGGCGACGGTGAGCTCCTGGCCGTCGGAGAGGTCCTCGTCGGGCTCCGTGTCCGGGTACACCATGTCCCAGAGCACCCGGTCCTCCGGATTGAGGAGCACCGGCGGACCGCCGAGCAGCCGCTGCGTCTCCGCGACCGCGCGGATGTGGTCGTCGTGGCCGTGGGTGAGGACGATCGCCCTCGCCGTGCGCCCGGCGACCGCCTCGACGACGGCCTCGGGGGAGTGCGCCGGGTCGAACACGATGACCTCGGAGTCGTCCCCGACGATCCAGACGTTGTTGTCGACCTCCCAGGCCCCGCCGTCGAGCGAGAACGTCCCGGAGGTCACGAGATGATCGATGCGCGCGCTCATCAGAACTCCACCACCGATCGCAGGACCTCACCGCGGCCCATCTTGGCGAACGCGTCCTCGACCCCGTCGATCGAGATCCGCTCGGTGACGAACTTCTCCAGCGGCAGGCGGCCCTGCTTGTAGAGGTCGACGAGCATGGGGAAGTCGCGGTCCGGCAGGCAGTCGCCGTACCACGAAGACTTGAGCGAGCCACCGCGGCCGAACACGTCCGCGAGCGGCACGGACAGCTCCATCTCCGGGGTCGGCACGCCGACGAGCACGACGGTGCCGGCGAGGTCGCGGGCGTAGAACGCCTGCCGCCAGGTCTCCGGGCGGCCGACGGCGTCGATGACGACATCGGCGCCGAAGCCGCCGGTGAGCTCCTGCACGGCGCTCACCACGCCGTCCTCGTCGAGGTCCTTCGACACGATGGTGTCGGTCGCGCCGAGCTCCTTCGCCGCCGCGAGCTTCTTCTCGTCGAAGTCGATCGCGATGATCGGCGAGGCGCCGGCGAGGTGCGCACCGGCGATCGCGGCGTTGCCCACGCCGCCGCAGCCGATGACCGCCACGGACTTGCCGCGGGTGACCTGCCCGGTGTTGATCGCCGCGCCGATCCCGGCCATGACGCCGCAGCCGAGCAGGCCGACGACGGAGGGGTCGGACTCCTCGACCTTGGTGCACTGGCCGGCGGCCACCAGCGTCTTCTCCGCGAAGGAGCCGATCCCGAGGGCGGCCTCGAGCTCGGTGCCGTCGGTGAGCGTCATCTTCTGGGTCGCGTTGTGGGTGTCGAAGCAGTACCACGGCTCGCCCCGGCGGCACGCGCGGCAGTCGCCGCAGATCGCCCGCCAGTTGAGGACGACGAAGTCGCCCACCTCGACCGAATCGACGCCCTCGCCGACCTCCGAGACGACGCCGGCGGACTCGTGGCCGAGGAGGAACGGGTAGTCGTCGCTGATCCCGCCCTCGCGGTAGTGGAAGTCGGTGTGGCAGACTCCGCACGACTTGACGTCGACGACGACCTCGCCGGGACCGGGATCGGGGATCACGATGTCCGTGACCTCCACCGGAGCTCCCTTCGACATCGCGACGATTCCCTTGACTGTGGTGGGCATGGGGCCTCCGTTCGCGCAAGCATGCGCGGTCGATGATGTGTCTGTCGCCAGTCTAGGGGCCGTGGGAGGGGCGCGGAAGGTGCGGAGCCGAGGCGCACTGGTGAGGGGGCGCGGAAGGTGCGGTGACCGCCGGATGGGAGCGGGCGCCACGACGGCGAGGAGGACAACGCGTCAACAGATGTTGACGAACGACAGCTGTCAACATATATTGACAGCATGGCAGATCGAACGCTCACCGCCGTCGCCGGCGACACCGCGGACCCGATCCGGGGTCTGCGGGCGGTCGCCGAGCTGCGGACCCTCACCGACTCCCTCGAGCTCGCGCAGGTCGAGTCCGCCCTCGGGCAGGGCATGACCTGGCAGCAGATCGCCGATGCGCTCGGCGTGTCCAAGCAGGCGGTTCACCGCAAGTACCGTTCGCGGGTCGCCCCCGCACTCCTCAGACGATCCGGAGGCAAGAGATGAACTCCTTCAACCGTGCGATGTCCATCAGCGGCGCGGCCTGGTTCGAGACCATGCGCGAGCACCGTGCCGAGCTCGACATCGAGCATCTGCTCCTCGGCCTCCTCGGCGCCGGCGGCGGACCGGCCCAGACCCTCGCCGCGCACGGCGTCACCCTCGCGCGTGCACGTCGGGCGGTGACCGCGGTGAGGGCTGAGCGTCTGGGCGACATCGGCATCGACCCCACCACTGTGCCCGTCCGCGACGTCCGCGACATGGCGGGGCTCACCGCCCGCGAGGTGGGGGACCTGCCGATGTCCCGAGCGGCCCAGGACGTGCTGTCCCAGGGTCCCGGCTGGAACCCGTTCTCCTCCGGGGAGCGCCGCCGACGGCGACGCCTCCGGGGCGCCGACTTCGAGACCGGGATCCTCCGCGATCTCCTCGCCGAGCCCTCCGGCCGGATCGCTGCGATCATCGAACACTGCGGGGCATCGGTCGCAGCACTCCGGGCCGACGCGACGGGCGGACCCGTGAGCGGGACCGGGCGCGGCGTTCGTCGCGCGGCCCCCGGCGTCCCGCGTCCGGCGCGGGTGCTGCCCGGGTGTTGGCCCGGCGGCGAACCCGCCGCGGCGATCGCGCAGAGCCACTTCGTGTCCGCCGACCCCGCGCGCGTCCGGGCCGTTCTCGAGGACCCCGAGCAGATCCGGCGGATCGTCGGCGGCGGAGGCGTCTTCCGCGTCGACCGGCAGCCCGACCCGCTGGGGGCCATCGCCTGGAGGGTGGTCTTCAGCGGCGAGGAGGTCGACGGAAAGGTCCCCGGTCCGGCCGATCAGGTCACCGGCTACGAGCGCTTCGAGCTCATGCCGGTCCCCGGCGGGACGGTCGTGCTCTACGAGACCGCGCGGCGCACCTACGGCCGCACCGCGCGGCTGTGGGCGCTCGTCGCCCGGTACAGCCTCCGCTTCGCGCCCCGGCACCGGCTCCTGCTCCTGTCCGACGCCTGCGCGCGCGGCGAGGACGAATAGTCGTGCGCGCGGTGCGGGCCGGCGCCGGGCCCCGGCATGTGCCTCGGGCCCGGACCGCCCGCACGGACCTGTCCGCGGTTCTCGCTAGACTCTGAGCGTGACCATTCAGCTGTACAACACCGCCACCCGCACCATCGAGCCCTTCCGTTCCGTCGTCGACGGCCGGGTGGGGATCTACGTGTGCGGGGCGACGGTGCAGGGCGCACCGCACATCGGGCACATGCGCTCGGCCGTGGTGTTCGACCAGCTGCGCCGCTGGCTCGGCTACCGCGGCTACGATGTCACGCTCGTCCGCAACGTCACCGACATCGACGACAAGATCCTCAGCAAGTCGGTCGAGGAGGGCCGCTCCTGGTGGGCGCACGCCTACCACTACGAGCAGGTCTTCACCGCCGCCTACGACCGGATGGGCGTGCTGCGCCCCAGCTATGAGCCGCGCGCCACCGGCCACATCACGGAGATGGTCGAACTTATCTCCCGCCTCCTCGAGGCCGGGCTGGCCTACGAGGCGCTCGACTGCTCCGGCGACGTCTACTTCGCCGCGAGCGCCTGGCCGGAGTACGGCGCGCTCACCAACCAGCGGCTCGAGGACATGTCCGATGCCGCCGACGCCCCGCTGCGCGGGAAGAAGGACCCGCGGGACTTCGCGCTGTGGAAGGCCCACAAGCCCGAGGACCCGGAGTCCGCCTCGTGGCCCACCCCGTGGGGTCGCGGCCGGCCGGGCTGGCACATCGAGTGCTCGGCGATGTCGACGAAGTACCTCGGCGCCGAGTTCGACATCCACGGCGGCGGCCTCGACCTCCGCTTCCCGCACCACGAGAACGAGCTCGCCCAGTCCCGCGCCGCTGGGGACCCCTTCGCCCGGGTGTGGATGCACTCGGGGCTGCTCAACGTCGGCGGGGACAAGATGTCGAAGTCGCTCGGCAACTCGATCTTCGCCCACGCGCTGTTCGACCGCTTCCCGGCGATCACCGTGCGCTACTTCCTCTCCACCGCCCACTACCGCTCGGTGCTCGAGTTCTCCGACGGGCTCGTCGCCCAGCAGCAGGCCGCGCTCGAACGGTTCACGAACTTCCTCGACCGCGCCCGGCGGCTGCTCGGTGAAGACGCGCCGCCCGTGCCCGAGGCCGCCGCCGGCTACCGCGACCGGGTGGTCGACGTGCCGGACGAGTTCGCCGCCGCGATGGACGAGGACCTGTCGATCCCGCGCGCACTCGCCGTCGCCTTCGACCGGGTGGGCGAGGGCAACCGGCAGCTCGAGACGGCCGGCACCGCGCCGGACGCTGATACCAGGGCCGGCCTCGCACGGATCGTCGCGGAGATCGAGCTCATGCTCGACATCCTCGGGGTCAACCCGACCTCGCCGGTCTGGGCGAGCGCCTCGGCCCAGGACGACGCCGCGACCCGTGCCCTCGACTCCCTCGTCTCCGAGCTCGCCGCCGAACGGCTGGCGGCGAAGGCGGAGAAGGACTACGCTCGCGCCGATGCCATCCGCGACCGGCTCACCGCAGCCGGGATCGCCATCGAGGACACTCCGGGAGGATTCCGCTGGGCGCTCGCCGACTGACCGCGTCGACCCCGCTCCGATCTCCCACCACCGACCGATCCCGCCACCGGGACGGTCGACACCAATGATCCGGCACCGCTGAACAGACAGGACACCCGATATGCCACCGAAGTCACGCGGCGGAGCGATCCGCAAGCCCGGCAAGGGCCCCACGAAGGGCTCCGGCGGCCAGGGCCGGCGCAAGCTCGAGGGCAAGGGCCCCACCCCGCGCGCCGAGGACCGCGTCTACCACAAGGCGCACAAGGAGGCGCAGGCCAAGAAGGCGCGCCAGACCGCGCAGGCCAAGCGCAAGAAGCGCGAGGCCGGGGCCGATGTCGTCGCGGGCCGGAACTCCGTGCTCGAGGCGCTCCGCGAGGGCGTGCCCGCCACCGCGCTGTTCGTCGGCCAGCGGATCGACGCCGACGACCGCGTCAAGGAGTCGATCGCGCTCGCCGCCGAACGCGGCATCTCCATGCTCGAGGCGAGCAAGCCCGACCTCGACCGGCTCACCGACGACGCCATCCACCAGGGCATCGCCCTGCAGGTGCCGTCCTACGACTACGCCCACCCCGACGACCTGCTCGCGCTCGCCGCGGACCGGTTCGAGACCCCGCTGCTCGTCGCGCTCGACGGCATCACCGACCCGCGCAACCTCGGGGCGATCGTCCGCTCCACCGCGGCGTTCGGCGGCCACGGCGTGATCATCCCCGAGCGCCGCTCGGCGAGCATGACCGCGGCGGCCTGGAAGACCTCGGCCGGGGCGGCCTCGCGGATCCCGGTGGCCCGCGTGGTCAACCTCGCCCGCGCGCTCCAGGACCTCAAGCAGCAGGGCGTGTTCGTCCTCGGACTCGACATGGACGGCGACGTCGAACTGCCGGAGCTCGAGCTCGCGAGCTCGCCGGTGTGCATCGTCGTCGGCTCGGAGGGCAAGGGCGTGTCGCGACTCGTCGGCGACCTCTGCGACCAGATCGTGTCGATCCCGATCCAGGCGAGCACCGAATCGCTCAACGCCGGCATCGCCGCCGCCGTCACCCTCTACGAGGTCGCCCGCACGCGCTCCCGGGAGAGCTGAGCGGGGACGCGCAGCCGGGCGACTGCTCAGCGCACGTCGCGCGGGAGCACCGAGTCGGCTCCGTCCGTCGTGCCGGCGGCGCGGCTCTCCTTCGGCAGCGCGCCGAGGGAGACGGTGATGATCACCGCCATGACCATCGCCGCGGAGATCACCCACATGCCCGCGGTCTGCGAACCGGTCGCATCGGCGAGGAAGCCGGTGATGTACGGGGCGAAGAAGCCCGAGGCGTTGCCCACCGAGTTGATGAGCGCCACGCCCGCGGCCGCCGCGGCTCCGGAGAGGAACGCGGTGGGCAGCGGCCAGAAGGTCGCGAGCGAGCCCATGACGCCGCAGGCGAAGATCGACACGAACACCATGGCGAGGAAGGGCGAGCCGACGTAGGCGGTGATCGGGATGGTGATCGCGGCGACGATCGCTGGAGCGGCGACGTGCCACACGCGCTCCCCGGTGCGGTCGCCGTGGCGCGCCCAGAAGATCATGAAGACCGCGGCGAAGGTGAACGGCACTGCGGTGAGCAGGCCCTTCTCCCAGATCGAGTACTCGACGCCGAAGCGCTCCTGGAAGCCCTCGATGATCGTCGGCAGGAAGAAGCTGATCGCGTAGAGGCCGTAGACCACACCGAAGTACACGAAGGCGAGCGCCCACACGCGCCCGGCGGTGAGCGACTTGCGCAGCGGCACGTGGAAGCGGGCCGCGGTGTCCGACTCCTCGCGCTCCATCTCGGCCTGGAGCCATGCCCGCTCGTCGGCGGCGAGCCACTTCGCGTCCTGCGGCCGGTCGGTGAGGAAGAACCAGCAGATGATGCCGAGCAGGATCGCCGGGAGGCCCTCGATGAGGAACATGAAGCGCCAGCCGGACATCCCCCAGAGCATCTCGTGGCCGTGCTCGATGAGGAGCGCGGACACCGGGGCGCCGATCACGCTCGACAGCGGGATCGCGACCATGAAGTAGGCGACGGCCTTGGCGCGCTCGGACTTGGGGAACCAGAAGGTCAGGTAGAGGATGATGCCCGGGAAGAAGCCCGCCTCGGCGATGCCGAGGAGGAACCGGAGGATGATGAGCCACCATTCGCCGGTGATGCCCAGCCAGCTCGTCTGCGGGATGAAGGCCATCGCGGCCGCGATCGCACCCCAAGTGACGAGGATGCGGGCGATCCAGCGGCGGGCGCCGAACCGGTGGAGGGCGAGGTTCGACGGCACCTCGAGCAGGAGGTAGCCGGCGAAGAAGATGCCCGAGGCGAGTCCGAACATCGTCTGGGTCAGGCCCAGTTCGTCGTTCATGCCGTTGGGGCCGGCGAACCCGATGTTGGTCCGGTCGAGATAGTTGATGAAGTAGAGGAGCCCGAGGAACGGGGTCAGTCGCAGCGCGACCTTGCGCAGTGTGCGCTTGCGCAGCTCGGCATTCGCTGCCGGATCCGCGGATGCGGCGGGGGTGGATGAGGACACCGGATCTCCTTGCGTGCGATGGACCGCGTCTCGTCGGTGAGGGGCTCGGGCCACGGGCTCAGCAGTGAGATTCGGTCAGGACTGTGTCAGGTCTACACGTCCGGCCACTCCGTGTCCAGCGTATGCACAGCTTGTGTTCGAATCGTGAGATCAGTGGCTCCGGCGCGGGTCGGAGAGCCGGCGGTGTCCCGGGGAGGTGCCCCCGCCTCGGGCCCGGGAGGGGGTAACCGGGGCCCGGCCCGCCGTGCGGACCGGGCCGACGGCCTCACACCCGCGGGGAGAAGCGTCCGTCCTGGGCCATCCAGCCGCCGTCGACGAGCAGCGAGTGGCCGGTGACGAAGCTCGAGGCGTCCGAGCACAGGAACAGCACCGGCCCGGCGATCTCGTGGAGGATCCCCCAGCGGCCGAGCGCAGTCTTCTCCGCGTAGGCGTTCCACCACTCCTCGTCGGACTTGATCTGCACGGTGAGCGGGGTCTCGAAGGGGCCGGGAAGGATCGAGTTGACGCGCACCCCGGACGGTCCGAGCTCGCTCGCGAGCGTCTTCGTCAGCTGCACGACGCCGGCCTTGGCTGCGGCGTAGAGGCCCTGGCCGGGCTCGACGACGATCGCGCGGAAGGAGGAGAAGGTGACGATCGAGCCGCGGCCGCGCTCGGCCATCTCCGCCCCGAAGCCGCGCATGAGGCGGTACGTGCCCTTGAGGTTGATATCGATGACGCGGTCGAACTCCTCGTCGGTGGTCGACAGCATCCGCTTCCGGATGTTGAGACCCGGGGTCATGACGAGCGCGGCGGCGTCGGCGTGGGCGGCGACGAGGTCCTCGACCGATTCGGTCGAGGTGACGTCGAGCGCGGCCGCCTCCGCGGAACCCCCGCGGGCGGCGATGAGCTCGCCGGTGCTCTGCGCCCCCGCCTCGTCGAGGTCGGCGCAGACGACGTGGGCGCCGGCATCCGCGATGCCGAGGGCGGACGACTGTCCGAGCCCGGAGGCGCTGCCGACGACGACGACGGTGCGGCCGCCGAGGTCGAACAGGGCGGGGATGGAGGGGAATTCGGGTGCGTCGCTCATGGGCTGCCTTTCGTCGGAGTGGTGCTGCCGGGATGGTGGTGCTGATGAGGTGCGGTGCTGCTGAAGTGGTGTGGTGTTGAAGAGGTGTGGTGCTGAATCCAATCTGCACTGTATCCCCGCCCGGCGGTGGACGGCGTACCGAACTGCGCGGTATCCCGTGACGCACGCATCATTGCGCGCCGCTGGTGGGATACCGCGCAGTACGATTCCGGGCCGCCGGCGCGGCCCCGGCCCGCCTCTGCCGAGATCGCGAACTCCGGCGGATCCGCTCTCAGGAACCTTCGGAAATTGACGTCTGGGGTGGGGAGTCTACGGGGTGGGGGAGTCGGGGTCGGCGGTGCGCAGCGTCTGGAGGGCCCCGGTGCTCGGCTCGCGGAGGTAGGCCTCCTCGCGCGGGTGCGCAGGCAGCACGGTGTCGACGTAGGACCGGATCGCCTCCGGCGTGGAGACGTCGTGCCCGGCGTTCTCCGACAGGTACCAGCGGTGGTCGAGGAACTCGTGGAACAGCTGCGCGGGCTCGAGCCGGTCGGCGTACTCCACCGGCACCGCGTCGAGCACGGGCCGGTACACATCGGACATCCACGCCATCGCGGAATCGTGCTCGTCCTCATCGGTGCGGCCGGTCGCCATCCGGTAGCTGTCGAGGTCGTTGAGCATGCGCCGGGCCTGGTTGTCCTGCGCGCCGATCCCCGTCAGCCGGCGCAGGCGGCGGGTGTGGTGGCCGGGCTCCACGACCTTCGGCTCGATCCGGGTGGTGACCCCGTCGAGGTCGGTGGTGACGGTGAGCTCGCCCAGATCGAAGCCGATGTCGTTGAGCCGGCGCACCCGGTCGTCGACCCGCCACCGGTCGTCCATCGAGAACTCCTCGGGTCCGGTGAGCTCCTGCCACAGCTCCCGGTAGCGCTCGAGCAGCCGGTTGCTCACCGCGAGGGGGTCGACCGAGGCGTCGACGAGCCCGCCGGCCTGGAGGTCGAGGAAGTCCCCGGCGATATTCGTGCGCGCCAGCTCGAGGTCGTGCTCGCGCTGCCCGTCGGACAGCTGCGCGTGGAGCTCCCCGGTCTCCGCGTCGACGAGGTAGGCGGCGAAGGCGTCGGCGTCGCGCCGGAACAGCGCATTGGACAGGGACACGTCGCCCCAGAAGAACCCGGCGAGGTGGAGGCGGACGAGGAGCACGGCGAGCGCGTCGACGAGCCGGCGGGCGA
Organism: Brevibacterium sp. CS2; assembly: GCF_005280295.1. Taxonomy (GTDB): domain Bacteria; phylum Actinomycetota; class Actinomycetes; order Actinomycetales; family Brevibacteriaceae; genus Brevibacterium; species Brevibacterium pityocampae. The sequence goes on from NZ_CP040020.1 coordinate 1,368,468, forward strand.
CCGCGGCGGCGAGGTCCTGGCTGAACAGCGCCCGGTACGGCAGCGAGTAGCGCAGGTGCGGGGTGAGCAGTGCGCCGGGCAGGCGCTCGCCGTCGGGGGTGCAGCGCCCGGTGATGTAGCCCAGCGGCGCGACGGCGGGGGCGTCGAGCTGGCTGAGCACCTGGAGCAGGTCGTGCTCGCGCTCGGCGATCGGGTCCTCGGTCTCCTTGACCGCGACGACCACGCCGGCGAGCTCGACGAACCGCACGACGTGCCGGGAGATGCCCCGCGGCAGGCCGACGAGCAGCTCGCGCGGCCAGTCGGCGAGCGGGACGCGCCACGGCAGCGTGGCGATCGCGCTGCCGAGCCGGTCGGCGGTGATGTTCATGGGGCCATCATCTCAGTGCAGGAGTCCAGGGGCGAGGCCGTGCGAGCAGGTGGGGCACTGCCCTGTCCCCGGCCGCGCGGCTCAGCGCAGCTGCCCGAACTCCTCGGGACCGTGCACCGCGACGAGCCGGCCGGAGTCGAGCACGGCGATCCGGTCGGCCACCGCCACCGCGTCCGCCGCCGAGGTGGTGGCGTACAGAGTGGTGATGCCGAGCTCCTGCTGCAGGGTGCGGATCTGGTCGCGGGTGGTGTCGCGCACCTCGGGGGCGAGGTTGGCCAGCGGCTCGTCCATGACGAACACGCGCGGATTGCGCACGAGCGCCCGGGCGAGCGCGACCTTCTGGCGCTGCAGGCCGTCGAGCTCGTCGTGGCGGGCGCGGAGCAGCCCGCTGAGGCCCAGGCGGGCGGCGGCATCGGTGACCCGTCGGTCGATCTCGTCCTCGTTGATCCCGGTGAGCCGGAGCGCGAAGCCCATGTTCTCCGCGACGTCCATGTGCGGGTAGAGGGCGTAGTTCTCGAAGGCGAGCGTGACGTCGCGGTCGCTCGTCGGGACCTTCGACACGTCCTGGCCGCCGATCTCGATCGTGCCGCCGGCCGGCCGCTCGGTGCCGTGGATCATCCGCAGCACGGTCGACTTCCCGCAACCGGCGGGGCCGAGGAGGACGAAGAACTCGCCGTCGCGCACATGGAAGGACACACCGTCGACCGAGGCGTGCGCGGTCGCCGGGTAGCGGTGGGCGACGTCGGTCAGGGTGACCGTGGACATGCAGGCGGGTCTCCTTCAGCAGGTGGCACGAGCGGGGGCCTGCTCGTCTCCGACAGGCATCGTTGCAGGTGGATCGGTATGTGGTGCGGAACATCCCCACCGTAGGATAGGCGTATGAGAGTTCGCCTGGAAGACGTCGCGGCCGCCGCCGAGGTGTCGGTCACCACGGTGTCGCGCGTGCTCTCCGGACGCGGTCCCGTGGCCGCTCCGACCCGGGACCGGGTGCTCCGCGCACTCGACCGGGTGGGCTACACCCGCTCGACCCTGCTGCACAGCAGCGTGGCCCGGCTCGTCGTCGTGGGCGCCCCGGAATCGCCTGAGCACTGGCAGCTCGAGGTGTGCCGGGGCGTGTCCGATCGCCTCCAGGCGGAGGGCGTGCTCACCGCCTCGGCGTTCCTCCAGCCCGACCTCGCCGACGTCCGCGCCGGCGCCGAGGCCGGTGCCGCCACCGTCGTCACCCCGACCTTCACCGCCCTCGACGTCGACGTCCCGGTGGTGCGCTTCGCCGAGGCGACGGTGAAGTCCCCGGCCTCCGCGCCGGCGGGCGGTCCGCGGGTGGGCGGGGAGTGGATCGCTGCCCGCATCGACCTCACCGGCGGCCTCACGCTCGCCTTCGAGCACCTCACCGCGCTCGGGCACCGGCGGATCGGGCTCGTGTGCAACGAGGCCGGGGCGCTCGCCGAGCAGCTGCAGGAGCGGTTCCTCGCCGAGCACCCTGCGCGCGGTCTGACGTCCCGGCTCGACGGCTGGATCGCCGCCGTCCCCAAGTCGTACTCCGGCGGCATCGAGGCCGCGGTGCGGCTGCGCGACGCCACCTGCACCGCGGTCATCGTGCAGAGCGCCCTGCAGCTCTACGGCGTGTTCGCCGCGATGCGCCAGCGGCGGCTCGTCGTGCCCCGCGACCTGTCGGTGGTGGGCTTCGGCGACTCCTCGACCATGCGCTACACCGCCCCGCCGGCGACGGTGCTCGGGCTCGACAGCCCGGGCATGATCCGGGCGCTCGCCGCCGGGGTGCGCACCGTGCTCGACCTCCCCGGGGAGCGCATGCGCTCCGTGCCCCCGAACTTCCGGCCCGTGCTCCTCGCCCGCGCCTCGACCGCGGCGGCCCGCTCGTGATGCGCACGGACGTCTCGCTGGCCCGCATCGCGGAGGTGTCCGGCCGCTCGGAGTCGACGGTGTCCCGGGTGCTGCGTCGGGCGCCCGGGGTGTCGGCCGAGGCGCGCCGCGCCGTCGAGGTGGCGCTGCGCACCCTCGGGGTGAGCGGTGCGGAGGCCGCACCGAGCGACCGCGGGATCATCGCCGTGGTCCAGGCCGTCGTGCTCGGCGCCGACGTCGACGCCTTCGAGTCCCTGTTCCTCGAGATGGTGCGCCGGATCTACCGCGTGGGCCGGGTGGCGCTGCGCGTGACCACCGGGCCCGAGCTCGAATCCTCGGCGACCCGGCTGCAGGAGTTCGGGATCGTCGGCGCTGTGGTGCTCGGCGGGCAGTCGGCCGGGCCCGAGGCGAAGCGGCTCGCGGCGCTCAACATCCCGGTCATGCGCGTGTCGAACGCCCGCCACGAGGGGACGGGCCAGATCGTCCTCGACGCCACCCAGGGGATCGACACCGCCGTGCGGCACCTCGTGCACCTGGGGCACCGGCGGATCGGCATCGCGGTGCCGGAGGACTCCGCGGCGGCGAGCCGGGTGGCCGCCTACCGGAGGTCGATGGCCGATCTGCTCCACATCCCCGCCACCCGCGACCAGGCGCCGGTGGCGCAGGCCGGCCCGGGGATCCTCGCCGGCTCCCAGGCGGCCGAGCGCCTGCTCCAGGCGAACTGCTCGGCGGTCATCAGCTGCTCGCCGGCGATCACCTTCGGCGTCCTCGAGTCCGCGCGGCGTGCCGGGCTCGACGTGCCGCGGGACCTGTCGCTGCTCACCGTGGGGGAGATGCCCGACGCCGATGTCGTCCACCCGCCCCTGTCCCAGGTGACCTTCGACTGGCCGCAGCTCGCGCAGACGGCGATCGGCGAGCTCGAGCGGCTCATCGCGGGATCGCGCACCCTGCCGGACTACTCGGTGACCCCGGAGCTCGTGCTCCGCTCCTCCGAGATGCCCGTCCGCACGCGGTAGCGCGGCGGGCGCGCCGGGATCGTGGCCGGCGGGCTCAGCCGCCCACGTGGGCTGCCCGCTCGCGGGACAGCCGGGTGAGGAAGGCCGCGACGTCGTCGGTCGACCCGAGCCGGGCCTGCGCCCGGGTGTCCGCGGTGCCCACCCGGATGCTCAGTCCCGGGAACCCGGAGTCCTGCCGGTCGGCGAGGTGGGCGAAGGCGTCCTCGTCGGTGGTGTCGTCCCCGATGTAGAGGGCGGCCGTGGCCTGCGCACGCTCGATCATCGTGTCGAGGCCGTCGCCCTTCGTATGCATCCGGACCCCGAACTCGACCATGTCGTGGCCGGTCAGCGACCGCAGCTCGGGGTGTGCGGAGGCGAATCGGCGCAGCTCTGCGGTGAAGAACTCCGCGCGCTCCGGCGAGCATCCGCGCGTGTGGAAGGTGGCGCCGAGCGGCTTGCGCTCGATCCGCAGCTCCCCGTAACCGGTGGCCGGGGTCGCTTCGGTGATCCGCTCGAACTCCGCGTCGAGGCGCTCGAGGAGCGCGCGCTCGCCGGCATCCGGGGCCGCGGAGTAGCGGAAGGGGTCGTTCGGGTCGGGCGAACCCGCCGAGGTGGTGGCCGGGGCACCGGCCGGCCCGCCTGCCGCGAGTCCGGTGAAGTCCTGCTCCACGCCGTGGGAGCCGACGAACAGCGCGCGCGCTGGAGCCCGGCTCAGGTCCTTGAGCGCGGCGACGTCGCGTCCGGAGATGTAGCCGACCGCGGTGCCGGGGAGCGCGGCGAGCGCCTCGACCGCGGTGGCGGACTCCGCGACCGGCGTCGAGGTCGAGGGGTCGTCCTGGAGCGGGGCGATGACCCCGTCGAAATCGAGGGCGACGAGCAGCCGCGCGGCCGTGGTGAGAGCGGTGATGTCGATCGCCTCGGGTGCCTGCAGGGGTGGGCTGAGCGCGGTCACGGCGCGGGCTCCCGCGGCGCGGCGGGCGTGTCTCCCGGCTCGGGGCTCTCGGTGGGTTCGGTGGGCTCGGGCGGCTCCTTCGCCTCGGCGGCCTCCCAGCGGCGCAGGTCCTTGTCGTCGTCGAGCGCCTCGAGGGTGTCGAGGAAGGAGCGCGACCAGGACTGCACGTCGTCGCGGATGAGGCGCCGGCGCAGGGCGCGCATCCGGCGGCGGCGCTCGGCGGGCTCCATCTCGATGGCGCGCAGGATGTTCGCCTTGAGACCGTCGATGTCATGCGGGTTGACGAGCACCGCCTGGTTCATGTGGTCGGCGGCGCCGGCGAACTCGGAGAGCACGAGCACGCCGTCCTCACCGGTGCGGCACGCGACGTACTCCTTGGCGACGAGGTTCATGCCGTCGCGCAGCGCGGTGACGAGGAGGATGTCGGCGGCGAGGTAGAGCGCCGTCATCTCCTCGCGCGGGTAGGAGTGGTGGAAGTAGTGGATCGCGGTGGTGCCGAGGTCGGAGTGCTCGCCGTTGATCCGGCCCGCGGCGAGCTCGACGTCGGTGCGGATCTGCTGGTACTGCTCGATCCGCTCGCGGCTCGGGGTGGCGATCTGCACGAGCGTGACCTGCTCGGGGTCGATCGAGCCGTCGGCGAGCAGCTCCCCGTAGGCCTTGAGGCGGTGGCTGATGCCCTTGGTGTAGTCGAGGCGGTCGACCCCGAGGATGAGCGTCTCCGGGTCGCCGAGGTCGGAGCGGATCTCCTGCGCCCGTGCGATGGTCTCCGGGTCCCGGGCGGCCGCGTCGAGGGTCGGGGTGTCGACGGAGATCGGGAAGGCGCGTGCCTCGGCGATGTGGGCGCCGGTGCCGGACTCCGGGTTCTCCGGGACGCGGATATGGCTCGACTTCGTGGCGAAGCCGGCGTGGACGCGGGCGGCGCGGCGGAAGTTCGCGGCGTCCGCCGGGCGCTGGAAGCCGATGAGGTCCGCGCCGAGCAGGCCGTTGAGGATCTGTGAGCGCCACGGCAGCTGGGCGAAGAGCTCGGCGGGCGGGAACGGGATGTGGTTGAAGAAGCCGATCGACACGTCGGGGCGCAGCGCGCGCACGAGCGCCGGGACGAGCTGCAGCTGGTAGTCGTGGACCCATACGGTGGCGCCGGCCGCGGCGGTCTTCGCGGCGGCCTCGGCGAACCGGGTGTTGACGCGCAGGTAGCTCTCCCACCAGGTGCGGTGGAACTCCGGGGCGACGATGACGTCGTGGTAGAGCGGCCACAGCGTGGCGTTGGAGAAGCCTTCGTAGTAGCTGACGACTTCATCAGAGCTCAGGGTCAGCGGGACGAGGTGCATGCCGTCGATGTCGAAGGGCTCGATGTCCTCGTCCGGGATCCCGGCCCAGCCGATCCAGGCGCCGTCGTTGGCCTGCATGACCGGGGCGAGCGCGGTGACCAGACCTCCAGGTGAGGTGGTCCAGGACGGCTCCGGGCCGGAGTCGTCGCGGTCGACGGGCAGGCGGTTGGCGACGACGACGAAGTCCGCGCCGTCGGGCGGGGGAGGGAGGGGAGAGGTACGGGTGTCGTGATCTGCGGATGTGCGTGTCACAGTGCTCCTCGGGTCGAACCTCGGTCACGTGCGATTCTACTCTCTCGCGTAATGTGGATGAGGTGGCTTTGGAAGAACTGGGCGGCTACCGCCTGCTCGAGCAGCTGGGCTCCGGCGGCATGGGCGTCGTGCATCTCGCGGTGGACGGGGAGAACAACCCCGTCGCCGTCAAGGTCCTCCACTCCCACATCGCCAACGACGAGACCTCCCGCAAGCGCCTGGCGCGCGAGGTGCGCACGCTGCGCCGGATCAAGCACCCGCGGATCGCCGAGGTGCTCGACGCCGAGCTCGAGTCCGAGCAGCCCTTCATCGTCACCGAGTTCGTCGACGGGATGACGCTGTCGGAGGACGTCAAGGAGAACGGGCCCTTCGCCGAGGACGAGCTCGTGCACTTCGGCCATGCGCTCCTCGACGCCCTCAACGCCGTGCACGAGGCCGGGGTCATCCACCGCGACCTCAAGCCGGCGAACATCATGATCATGGACGGCGAGCCGATGGTCATCGACTTCGGCATCGCGCAGGCCGCCGACGAGGTCAAGGTCACCGCGACCGGCCTCGTCATGGGCACCCCGGGTTACCTGAGCCCGGAGATCGCCGACGGCAAGGCCTCGAGCGAGAAGACCGACTGGTGGGGCTGGGCGGCGTCGATGGCGTTCGCCGCGACCGGCCGCAACCCCTACGGCTCCGGCCCGCTCGAGGCGGTGCTCGGCCGGGTGGCGATGGGCCGGGCGAACCTCGAGGGCGCCCCGGCGCTGTTCGTCCCGCTGCTGCGCGCCTGCCTCGACCCCAAGCCCGAGCGTCGGCCCTCGGGCACGATGATCCTCGACGCGCTCGTCGACATCGAGTCCGGACGCATGCCGACCCTCGGCGGTCCGGTGCGCCAGGGGTCGTCGACCGGCGGAGCCGGTGCCGCCGCCGCGGGTGCTGCGGCCGGGGCGGCCGCCGCGGGCGGCTCCCATGCCGCGACCGGTCCCGGCGGCACCTCGGTCATGCCCGCGGTGCCCGGTCCCACGGGCTACCCGGGCGCACCCGGAGACGCCCCCGGACGAGGCTTCCCCGGACACCAGCCCGCCGCCCACGGGGTGCCCCGGCAGTCGAACCCCGCGCACCCCGGGCACTCCGCCCTCCATCCGTACGCCGCGCAGCACCGCGACGGTCGGCCCATGCAGCCCGGGCACCCGCAGTCGGGGATGCCCCCGCAGCAGGTGCAGCCCGGCGGGCCGCGTCCTTACGGCCCGCTCGGCATCGACGGCCGCCCCCAGCAGCATCAGCAGGGCCCTGCGCCCGGCGGGCAGATGCAGGCGCCCGGGCCGCATCCGGGCATGCAGGGCCGGCTCATGCCGCCCGGCCCGCCCCTGCCGCCGCGCCTCGGCGGGGCCTGGGCCGTGCTCGCCCTCAACCTGCTGGCGATCGCGCTCACCCCGCTGGGACCGTTCATCATGATGATCGCGATGTACCTGTGGCAGGTCATCGCACGCACCGCCGGGTCGATGGCCCGGACCCGCAACTGGCGGCAGTTCGAGCGCGGGCCAGGCTCGGTGAGCCTGTGGTCCTCGGTCGGGTCGATGCCCGGTGCGCTCCTCGGCGCGGTCTTCACCTCGCTCTTCTGCATGATCCTGCCGCTCATCGCCGCCGGGGCGATCGCAGTGCTCATGCGCCTCGACGTGCTCGGCATCGTGCCGCGCGGGTTCTCCGAGTCCGCCGCGCTCTGGGCGGCCGCACTCACCAGCGCGGTGGTGCTGTGGCTCGGCCCGGGCTCCTCGAACCTCCGGCACGGCTCGCGGGTCGTGCTCAGCCCGGTGACCCGCACCTCGACTGGGGAGTGGGTCGCGGTCGCGATCTTCGCCGTCCTCGCAGTGCTCGCCGTCATCACCGTGCTCACCGGTGCCGCGGTCACGTGGTGGCCGTCCCCGGCCAACCCCTTCGGGCTCATCCCCGAACCGCAGTTCCCGTAGGCGCTTGCCCGGCGACCCGGGCTCTCCCGGTGACCCGGGCTCCCCGTCGACCCGGGCGGCCCGCCGGTCAACCTGCGTGCTTCATGAATGGGCCGTGGTGACCGGCGTCGTATCATGGCAGGGCGCCTCGGGCGCGGATCGAATCCACCATCAGCGAGACCCACGTGAGGAAACATGGCGAAGAACTCCTCGTCCGCAGCCGACCGGCGGCAGGCCGCGCGCGAAAAGGCGCGTCAGATCGCAGAGGCGCAGGCCAAGCGGGAGAAGACCGCGCGGACCGTCCTCTACACCGGTGTCGGTGTGGTCGTGGTCGCGGTGATCGCGGTCATCGCGTTCCTCATCTACCAGGCCGCGCAGCCGACGCCCGGCCCCAAGAACTACTCCGCCGGCTCGATCACCCTGGCGAGCGACGGCGAGTCGGTGCAGGCCTACGGCGCCAAGGGCGCCTCCGGCGATGACGCCCCGGCCGACGCGCCCGCGTTCACCGAGTCCGGCCTGCCCGACACCGCACCCGTGGTCACCGTCTTCATGGACTTCCAGTGCCCGGGCTGCGCCGGCTTCGAGCAGGCGAACGGACAGACCCTCGACAAGCTCGTCGAGGAGGGCACCATCGCCGTCGAGTACCAGCCGGTCGCGATCCTCGACGCTCAGTCGCAGGGCAACGAGTACTCGACCCGCGCGGCGAACCTCATGGCCTGCGTGGCCGACAGCGGCCAGGCCGGCACCTACATGGACCTCACGAAGATCCTCTTCGAGAACCAGCCCGGCGAGGGTCAGACCGGGATGACCGACGAGCAGCTCCTCGGGTTCGCCGAGGAGGCCGGCGTGGATCTTGCGGCGGCGACCACCCTCGAGGACGGCGCGACCGTCCAGCAGTGCGTGGAGAACGTGAGCTTCGACAAGTTCGTCGAGAACACCACGCAGGACGCGCTGAGCAACGGTCTGCAGGGCACCCCGCGCGTCCTCGTCAACGGCGAGGACACCGACTCCTGGCAGGACCCGCAGGGCTTCGCCACCGAGCTCCTCACCGCCGCCGGCGAGATCGGCTGAGCGACCCGGGCATCGGGTCCGGACATTTTGTCCGGTCCGATCCTCATGGAATACACTGCAACCGTCGTCCGGCCGGTGCGCTCGCGCGCCCGGACCGCGGACGGCCCGCCTCCTTAGCTCAGTTGGTAGAGCACCGCTCTTGTAAAGCGAAGGTCGTCAGTTCGAGTCTGACAGGGGGCTCACTTCTTCCCCGGCGCCACCGCCGTGGTGCTGTCGACGCGGTCGGTAGTGCCGCCGTGGCCGGTGGTGTCCCGTTCGGTCGTCCTGAACCGGTCCCGGTACTCCGAGGGCGTGGTCCGCAGGTGCCGGGCGAACACCCGCCGCAGCGTCTCGTCGCTGCCGAATCCGCTGCGCTGCGCCGCCCGCGTGACACTCGCTCCCTCGAGCAGCAGGCGCTGCGCCTGTTCGAGCCGCACGCTCTCCACCCACCGCGTCGGGGGCATCCCGATCTCCCGGTCGAACAGTCGGCTCAGGTGCCGCGGGCTCACCGCGGCGCGCGCCGCCAGGGCCGGTGCGGTGTGGTCGCCGGCCGGATCCGCGCGCACCGCCTCGATGACGGGTCGGAGCACCGGGTCGGGTGATGCCGGCATCGGTGCGGCGGCGAACTGCGACTGCCCGCCGGGCCGCTGGAGGAACACCACGAGCTCGCGCGCAGTGCTGCGCGCGGCCTCGGCGCCCAGGTCGTCCTCGATGAGAGCGAGGCTGAGGTCGATGCCGGCGGTGATCCCGGCGGAGGTGAGGAACCGGCCGTCGCGCAGCTGGATGACGTCCGGGTCGACGTCGATCGCCGGGTAGCGGCGGGCCAGAGCCGAGGCGTGGCGCCAGTGCGTCGTCGCGCGCCGCCCATCGAGCAGACCGAGCTCGGCGAGCACGAACGCCCCGGTGCACACCGAGGCGACGCGGCGCGCGGGGCCGGCGAGCGCCTCGACCGCGGTGAGGAGATCCGGGTCGACGGCCGGGCCGGCGAGGTGCTCGGCACCGGCGACGACGAGCGTGTCGACCGCCCCCGCGGCCCGGGCAGGGATGGTGTCGGCTATCGCCATCCCGGAGGAGGTGGCGACGGTGCCGCCGTGCGGGGAGAGGAAGTCGACGGCGTAGGAGCCGCCGGAGCGGCCGGCCAGGTGGAGCGCCTCGGCGGGACCGCTGGCATCGAGCATGGTGACCCCGTCGAACACGACGATGCCGACCCGCACGGGTGAGGGTGCGGGGTTCGGGGGCGCAGGGGAGTCCGCAGTGGTGGGGTGCGCACTCACGAGCATGTCCGAATCAGCGGGGTTTCAGTCCGGAAAGACATGGCTCCACCCTAATGCCTCCGACCAGACTGGAGTCAGCACGACTCCAGCAGCGCGGCCCGGGGAGGCTCCTGGACCGCCACGACGAGAGGAAGAGCAGACATGACCGAGACCATCGCCGGAATCCGGATCCCCGACAGCACCCTGGCCCAGGAGGCCACCGCGCTCGTCCGCGACGTCGAGAACGACCTCGTGTACGACCACTCGCGCCGCGTGTTCCTCTTCGGCTCGTTGCGCGGACAGCGCGACGGGCTCGACTACGACCCCGAGCTCCTCTACGTCGGCGCGATGTTCCATGACCTCGGGCTGACCGAGAAGTACCGGACCACCGACCAGCGCTTCGAGATCGACGCGGCGAACGAGGCGCGCCGGTTCCTCACCGCACACGGCATCGCCGAGGAGCTCGCGGACCGCGTATGGAGCGCGATCGCCCTGCACACCACCCCGGAGATCCCGCTCCACATGGCCCCGGAGGTCGCGCTCGTCACCCGCGGCGTCGAGCTCGACGTGCTCGGCATCGACTACGACGCGGTGACGGACGAGCAGCGCGCCGCCGTCGTCGAGGCCCACCCGCGCCCCGACTTCAAGAACCGGATCCTGGCGGCCTTCACCGAGGGTCTCAAGGACCGGCCGGAGACGACCTTCGGCAACGTCAAGGCCGATGTGCTCCAGCACTTCCTCCCCGGCTTCGAGCGCACGGACTTCGTCGAGGTCATCAAGGCCTCGAAGTGGGCGGAGTGATCCGCTGACCGGTTCGCGTGTGCGAACAGCGCGTGTGCGAACGGGCGAGGCCTCGGGATCATGATGATCCCGGGGCCTCGTGCGTGTGGTGCCTCGTGAGAGTGATGGAGGCTCGGCGCCTCAGTCGCGGGTGAGGGTGCCGATCTCCTCGTGGTCGCCGTTCATCACCGTCATGGTCTCGCCGTCGATCTCGAGGTGCCGCGCCTCGCGTAGCCAGGTGTCGACGCCCATACAGGCCTTGAGAGTGGTGGCGAAGCGGGTGAGGGTGACGGTGGAGCCGTCCTGCTCGTACGTCGTCCCGATGCCGTTGCAGCCGTCGCTGCCCCCGACCTTGCCGTCCTCGGTGAAGTTCAGGTGCGGCTCACCCTTCTCGTCGGAGGACCAGCGTCCCACTACGGATTCCACGTCGTCTCCGTTCGTCGATGACACGGTGCCGCCGCACCCGGTGAGGAGCAGCGTGGATGCCAGGGCCAGGACTGCGAGGGGATGGTGCGATCGGCGTCTCATGCCCCGAGTCTACTGACCGCGACTCCGGGCCGACAGGGAAGTCCCTGGGCGCGGCGTGGGAGAGCGGGGGACGCACCGCCTGGGCCGGGATGCCGGGTCGACCCGCGACGATGCAGCGACTCCGGGAATACTGGGCACATGGAGTTCCCTCGATTCTGGTTCAAGGCCACCGGCGCCGTCGCGCTCGACCGGCCCCGCGCACTCGAGGCCTGGGGGTGGTCGTCGACCTCCGAGGCCGAGGCGCGCACCGTCGCCGAGGGCCGCCTGCGCCGCGCCGTCGCGGCGGCCGAATCCGCCGGCCGGATGCCCGAGCACGGGGAGTACTACCCCCGCGTCCCGCTCCGGGAGCCGGTCCTCGCCCTCGTGTCGGAGGCACGCACCGGCGTGGAGGCGGTCATCACCCGCAACCGCTACGGTGCCGAGGTGCTCAACACCGACCGGCTCTTCATCGCCGACATCGACGTGCCCGGCTGGGAGGAGGTCCCCGAGGAGACGGCGCGGCAGGCGCCGACCGGGACCTCGGCCGGAGTGGGCGCCGGAGGTCCCCGCCGTGGTCTGCTCGGCAGACTCTTCGCCGAGCCGGAACCGGCACGGCCCGGGATCACCGAGGGCGCGGCAGTGGAGTACATCCGCGGATTCGCCGCCCGTCGCCCGGAGTACGGGGTGCGGATCTACCGCACGCGGGCCGGGCTGCGGGTCATCCTCACCGGAGTTCGGAAGACCGCGGACACGGAGGCTGCCCAGGGGCTGCTCACCGAGCTCGGGGCCGATCCGCGGTACAGCGCGCTCGCCCGCGGTCACGCGAGCTATCGCGCCCGGCTCACCCCGAAGCCCTGGCGGGCCGGTTGGCACGCGCTCCCGGTTTCGGGCCGAGGTCGGTTCTGGGAGGGCGGCGAGGACGATCCCACGTGGCTCGCGGCGTACCGGGAGCGCACCGCGCAGTTCGCGGTGTGCCGGCTGCTCGAGGTGATCGGGCACGGAGGCAGTGCGACCGAAGGCGAGGTCATCGCCTTCCACGACTCCGCGACGCGGGTCGGGAGCCCCGATCCGCTCGCCTGAGCGGATCGCGGTTGTTGCGCGACCGTCGTCTTCCTGTGATTAGTTCGTTACGTTCACGCCGTCATTGGTCATATGGTCACGGATCGGTAAAGTCGACCGAGGTTGACCTCCCCAGAGGGTCCGGTCTGTGCAGCAGCACTCCGATCCCCGACCACTCAGACCAGTTCGTATCGAAGTAGGGAATGCACACATGAGGAAGAGACTCCTTTCGCGCCCGGCAGCTCTTGCCGCAGCGGCGTAGCTGGGAATGACCGGCGTGCTCGTCACGGTTCCGGCATCGGCCACCGAGCCGACCAAGGAAGCGTCCACGTCCGTCAAGGCCATGAGCAAGCAGGTGCAGGAGTTCGACGGCGTCGAAGGCATCCAGGCCTACGGCACCGATGGCGAGGGCAACGTCGTCGTCGTCACTCTTCCGGAATCGGAGCTCGACGACGAGGGCATCGAGAAGATCGAGGCCTTCAAGGGCGAGTACTCCAACGTCGAGGTCATCGAGATCGCCAAGCCGCTCCAGGCCTACGCCAAGAATCAGCTCGTCGGCGGCGCCGGGTACGCGGTGACCGGCCAGGGTGTGGAGGACGCCGGCCTGTGCTCGGTGGGCTTCACCGCCTGGGACCCGAACGGCGACCCGGCCGTCATCACCGCGGGCCACTGCACCGGTGACGACTCGATGAACCTTGCCACGCGCACCCTTCCGTCCCTGGATACCGCCTTCACGGGTGAGGACAACCCGCGGCTCATGGACCCGGCTCCGATGGGCGCGTTCGCCTTCTCGCAGTTCGGCGGTCCGGGCCACTCGGAGGGCGCGAAGAACGATGCCAACTCCACCGACATCGCGGTCATCGACGTCGACAACCCGGATCTCGAGCTCCTCCCGCAGGTGACCGACTGGTCCACCGCCGGGGACGACGACCTCGCCGCCGGCATCGAGACGACCATCACCGCCGTCGGCGCCCCGCAGGAGGGCCAGCCGGTCTCCAAGAGCGGCCGCACCACCGGTCTCACCCACGACGACGATCTCGACATCGTCGACGGCTGGAGCCGGGTCGGCGTGTCCGGGACCGACTACCGCTGGGTCCGCGGATTCGCGGCGAACGGACTCGAAGGCGCACCCGGCGACTCCGGCGGGGCGATCTTCCAGGGCAGCACCGCGATCGGCGTCGTCAGCGGTGGCACCCCCGCCGAGGGCGGCAACGAGTCGTTCCTCTGGGGCACCTCGCTCGTCCACGCCCTGCCCCACACCGACGGCTACACCGTCGCGCTGTTCGTCGAGGCCCCGAAGGTGACCACCACCGAGGTCGAGCAGGGCGCACGCGTGCCCGGCACCGCCCCGGCCGGCGCGGAGGTCACCGTCACCCCAGTGGGCGGCGGAGAGCCGATCACCGTCACCGCGGATGACAGCGGCAACTGGAGCTTCGAGGCCCCGCAGGAGCTCGGCGAGCAGGAGTACACCGCTGTGGCACGCCAGGGCGAGTACAACGTCTCCGATGAGGCCTCCTTCGCCATCACCGTGGTCGAGGCCTCCGATGACGAGCCGACCCCGCCCACCCCGGAACCGGATCCGACCGATGACCCGGCTCCGACTCCGACCGACGATCCTTCGGACGAGCCGACCGAGGACCCCTCGGCCACCCCGACCGAGGACCCCACCACGCCGGCTCCGACCGATGAGCCGACCGAGGAGGCCCCGGCCGAGCGCGAGCTCACCATCGACCCGCGCCGCGTGTCCGTCTCGGACTTCGTGAACGAGGACGAGGGCGTGAACATCACCGGCACCGGCTACGCTCCGGGCCAGGTCGTCGAGCTCGAGGTGTTCCCGCAGAACGACTCGGTGAACGACTTCACGCTCGAGGGCACCGCTGACGAGAACGGCGTCGTGACCTTCGGTGTCTACGGCACCAACGCCGCCAACGCCGACGTCTACCTCGGCACCTACGAGGTCCGCGTGGCCGCCGCCTCTGACGACGACGCCGCGAACGCCGGCTCCGAGGCCGCTCCGGCGGCCGGTGCCTACGCCGCGGGCGACGCCGACGAGCCGCTCACCGGTTCGTTCGAGGTCGTGGCCGACGAGGGCGCCGCACCGGGCGAGGACGAGGACGAGAACGGTGACGGCAACCTGCCGCGCACCGGTACCGAGCTCACCGGACTCGGCGTGGGCGCAGGCCTGCTCGTGGTCGGCGCAGCCGCGGTCTACGTGACCACCCGTCGCACCAAGAAGGGCCAGGCCTGATCCGATCTGATCGGTTCACCTGATCCGACGGCCTGATCCACCCGGAGGGCCCCGACACCACCACGGTGTCGGGGCCCTCCGCCATTCACCCCTCAATTTTTGAAGGTTTCTGAGAGTGATTCCGCGATTCTTCGCAAAGTCGATGGGTGCCGGGAGCCTTCAGAGCGATGTGCGCCTCAGGACGAATAGGTGCCGAGCCGCTCTGGTGCGGGGCCAGTGGTGTCCCGCACCTGCCGCCGAGGTGCCACTCCCGTTCCGGCGGTTCCCGCAGGCGAGGTGCCCGCCCGTTCCAGCACCCCTTCGCCGAGGTGGCCGTCTGCTCCTGCGCCCGTCCGGCGAGGTTCCCGCTTCTTCTCGTGCTGCCGCTCAGACGTGCGTCTGTTCCGGCACCATGGTCCTGGGTGTGTGTCGCCACAGCACCCGGTTGCTGAGGTCCCCACCCACCACCATTGCCGAGTGCCAAGGTGCGCCTCCCGCGCTGGCACCCCGGTGACCTGGGCTTTCATGCGTACAGGGCCCGTGTCTGTGGGTGCCGATAGCGTGGGTGGCATGAACGAGGAGCCCCGTTTCCGCACCGGTGACATCACCGCTCTGCGCGGCGCGCTCACGAGCATGGTGGCTGTGGAGTCCGAGGCGGATGCGATCGAGCGGGTCCGTGCTCTCGAGGAGCTCAAGGCCGCAGCCGCGGCCGCGCAGGCCCACGCCGCGGCCACCCTGCATTCCCTCCGCACGGAAGCGGAGGCCGAACGCGGGGTGCCGGCGGAGAAGCGGTGCCGGGGCTTGGGTGCGGAGGTCGGGTTGGCGCGGCGGGAGTCCCCGGCGCGCGGTTCCCGGCTCCTCGCCCTGGCTCGCACACTCATCGACGACATGCCGTGCGCGCTGGCGGGGCTGGAGTCCGGTGCGGTGTCGGAGGAGAAGGCCCACACCCTGCACCGCGAGACCTCTTGGCTGCCGGCAGAGAAACGTCGGTTGGTCGACGAGCTCATGGCCGACCGGCTCGATCGGGTGGGTGTGCGGCGGCTCGCCGCCGAAGCCCGGGCACATGCTCAGCGTCTCGATCAGGAGGCCGCGGTCGAGCACGTGGAGCGGTGTGAGAAGGAGCGTCGGGTGAGTGTTCGGCCGGCTCCGGGTGGGATGGTGTATCTGACCGCTCTTCTCCCGCTGCGCCAGGCCGTCGCTGTGTACGCGAACCTCCAGAAGACTGCCGCCACCCTGGTGGGTACGGGGGAGGCGGGGGAACGGACAGCAGGGCAGGTCGCTGCGGATCTGCTCGTCGAGCGGGTCACCGGGCAGGAGACCGCGGATGCGGTGCCGGTCGAGGTGCATCTGGTGATGACGGATTCCACTCTGCTGGCTGATGGTGATGTTCCGGGGTGGGTGACCGGTCATGGTCCGGTGCCTGCCGGTGCTGCTCGGCGGATGCTCGCCGATCCGCAGGGCCAAGTCTTTCTCCGCAGGTTGTATACGGCTCCGGGGTCGGGTGGTCTGGTGGGGATGGATTCCCGGAGGCGGGAGTTCTCCGGTGTGCTGCGGCGGATGATCGTGGTGCGGGATGACACGTGCCGGACTCCGTTCTGCGATGCTCCGATCCGCCACATCGACCACGCCAGGCCACATCGCGACGGCGGTGCAACAGATTTCAGGAATGCTTCGGGGTTGTGCGCGGCGTGCAATTACGCGAAGGAGAACCCGGGGTGGAGGCACGAAGCTGACCCCGATCGGCTCACCGTAACCACCCCGACCGGAGCCAGGTATGAGGCGCCCACTCCACCGTTGATCGGGGGAGCGCACCGGCAGCCCAGGACCGCGCCTCCCTGCCGAGGGGAACCCCCACCACATGACGACCCGGTCGTGTCCGGGTGGAACGACCCGAAGCGGGCGGGGCCGAACCGAGATCACGCAGGTCAGCCGACACGGCCGCGTGTGGACACCAGCCCAGGAGCGTCGGCCAAGGACGGGTCGACGGTCGATGGGAAGTCCACGGAGCGCCGAGGGGTGGAACGCCGAGGTGCAGTGTCGAACGTCCCCGTGCCGACCAACCGTGCCGTGCGGCTGATCCGTCCGCGATCCACGGACACGGGTTCGGATTCGCGCTCGGGTCGGGGTTCGGATATCCGCTCAGGCACGAGTTCGACCGGACACATACGGGGGAGCGGAGTTGAGAAGACCGTGCGGGCGCACCTCACCGCCTACTCCGCGACTGCTCGCACCACCGGGCAGCTCCCGCCCATCGATGCCTATCTGTTCCCCGTGCTCGCCGGCTGAACGACCTCGACCTCAGCCGCGAACCCGACGTGTCCGATGATCGCGCCCGACCGACCCCGCCGGCGCGGTGGTGGACCACGACTGCAGGCTTGCGCGAATCAGCGGAGAGGGCTGATCAGCAGAATCGAAGTCGTCCGTCTGCCGCAGCCACCGCCGATCGGCCGTGGTGCCTGCCTCCCACCGAACCACCGGACTCAGCAGAGGCCGCCCACCGGGTGGTGGACGGCCTCTGCTCCAGCGGGTCACTCCATGGGGTTCATCGTGTCGGTATCAGTGCGTCGGCATCAGCTCACCGACCGCAACCCCGCGAACCTCATCCGATCACTGGTTCGGGTTCTGCCACGGCGGGCGGGGCGGGATCGCCGGTCCACCCCGCTGACCACCCTGCTGGCCGCCGAAACGACCGAGGCCCTGCTGCCCCTGCTGGCTCTGCGCGCGCTGCTGCGCCTCGCGCGCCTGCTGGAGCTCGCGCTGGCGGCGCTGCTGCTCCTCGAGCATGCGCTGCTTCGCTGCGGCCTGACGCTCCTCATCGACCTCGTCCTCCTCGGCACCCACGCGGGCGTGGTCGACCTCCTGCGCGGCGAGGAGCGAGTTGCGGATCTCGGTAGTCATGTCCCCGATCGTGCCCGGGTTCGACGGGAGGAACAGTACGTTCGACCGTCCGTTGCGGGCCACGTCCTGCATGGTGTCGAAGTACTGGGTCATGAGGAGCAGCTGCTCGGCGGTCCGCTCGATGCCGGCCTGCTTGAGCATCTCGTACTGCTCGGCGATGCCGATCGCGATCGCCTTCCGCTGCGCTGCCACACCCTCACCCTGGAGGCGCTTGGACTCGGCCTCCGCCTCGGCCTGGGTGACCCGCTTGATCTTGTCCGCCTCGGCGAGCGCCTGGGCGGCCACCCGGTCACGCTGCGCCGCGTTGATCGAGTTCATCGAATCGCGCACCCGCTGATCGGGGGAGATGTCGGTGACGAGGGTGTTGATGATCCGGAAGCCGTAGCGGGCCATCGACTCCGACAGGCGCTGCTCGACGCTCGAGGCGATGTCGTCCTTCGACTCGAACGCGGAGTCGAGCGTCAGCGTCGACAGCGAGGAGCGCACGGTGTCGAACACGTAGGAGCGGATCTGCTCCTCCGGGTTCGCCAGCCGGTAGTAGGCGTCGACGACGCTCTGCTCGCTCACCACGTACTGCACGGCGACGGGAATGGTGACGAAGACGTTGTCCTTGGTCTTCGTCTCGATGTTGACCTCGAGCTGCTGGACACGCAGGGAGATCGGCCGCGTGGTCGTCTCGACGAACGGGACCT
Organism: Brevibacterium sp. CS2; assembly: GCF_005280295.1. Lineage (GTDB taxonomy): Bacteria > Actinomycetota > Actinomycetes > Actinomycetales > Brevibacteriaceae > Brevibacterium > Brevibacterium pityocampae. Next base: position 1,386,622 of record NZ_CP040020.1, read on the forward strand.
TGGTGTTGAGGCCCGGCCGCGCGACCTTCTTGAACTTGCCGAAGCGCTCGACGATGACGTTCTCCTGCGTGCGCACCGTGAAGAAGATGCTCGAGCGCAGGCCGCCGAACAGCAGCGCGGCGAGGACGATGAGTATGACGATGATGACGACGACGGCGATGCCGATGCCGATGACGGCGTCCATAGTGGGTGCCCCTTGGTGTCGGTGTCGGTTTCCTCCACCCTAACGAAGTCGACTGCATCTCCGCTGGGGGGGGTGTCAAATGAATTGTGTACCGGTTCACTCATGAGAGGACATGATGGTGACTGTGACCGATGCACAATCGAACCCGAATCAGGCATCCGAGCTGATTGAGCAGCTCAAGGCGTCCGGGGCTCTGGATGAGCTGTTTTCCAAGATCGATTCCGGTGAGGTCGAGCTGACCGGCGACGGTGGTCTGGTGCCGGCGCTGATCAAGGAGACACTCGAGCGAGGCCTGCAGGCGGAGATGACCTCGCACCTGGGCTACGCCAAGGGCGACCGCGACGACAAGGTGACGGCCAATTCCCGCAACGGCTCCTATGCCAAGACCGTCGCGTCGGAGGCCGGCGATATCGAGATCGCCGTGCCCCGGGACCGGGACGGGTCGTTCACCCCCAGGCTGGTGCCGAAGGGCTCCCGGCGGTTGGGTGGACTCGATGACATGATCATCAGCCTCTACGCCGGCGGGATGACGATCCGGGATATCCAGCACCACCTGCTGTCGACGATCGGCACCGAGTTGTCGCACGAGACGATCGCCAATATCACCGATGCGGTGCTGGAGGCGGTGATGGAGTGGCAGAATCGACCCTTGGAGGAGTTCTACCCGGTCATCTACCTCGACGCGATCCGGGTCAAGGTCCGCGACAACGGCCACGTCAGATCCAAGGCCGCTCACATCGCCGTCGGTGTCGACATGGACGGCATCAAGCACGTGCTCGGCATCTGGGTGCAGAACACCGAAGGCGCCTCGTTCTGGGCCCACGTGTGCGCGGAGCTGGCCAACCGCGGCGTCCGCGACGTGCTCATCGTGTGCTGCGACGGACTGACCGGCCTGGCTGAGGCGATCGAGGCGACCTGGCCGGATTCCATGGTCCAGACCTGTGTCGTCCACCTGATCCGGGCAGCGAATCGGTTCGTCGCTTACGGCGACCGCAAGGCCGTGTCGAAGGAGCTCAAGACGATCTACGCCGCTGCGAACGAGGAGACGGCCCTGCAAGCGCTCACGGAGTTCGCCGAATCACCATTGGGCCAGAAGTACCCCTCAGCCGTGGCGGTATGGGAGAACGCCTGGGACCGATTCACCCCTTTCCTGCAGTTCCCACCCGACCTGCGCCGGGTGATCTACACGACCAACGCGATCGAGTCGCTGAACTACCAGCTGCGCAAGGTCACGAAGAACCGCTCCCAGTTCCCCACCGACGACTCCGTGGTCAAGCTGCTGTGGCTGGCGATCTGCAACATCGAGGACAAGCGCGCCCGTGAACGCGAGAAGGAGCGCGGCAAGGCCGGCACACGAAGAGCTTCCGGCCGGCTCGTCGAGGGCCAAGTCACGACGAACTGGAAACAAGCCCTGGCCCAGCTGGCCGTGGCCTACCCCGACCGAATCAACCGATACCTGTAAAACCCCGCACACAATTCACTTGACAAGCCCCCGCTGGGTGCTGTGCATCTCCGCCGGGCGCTGTTCGAGCCGCATCGGTCCTCGCCTATTCTTGAACGCGTGATCGGTGCCCCTGCCCGATCCCCGCGTCACCGGCTCGCTCACCCGACCGGCCCAGCACCACCGCACGCCCGCACCACTGCACGCCCGCACCACCGAGCACACGCACCACCGATCATCCGAACTATCCACGAGGCGGCACCCGTGAGTCACACCCCGGCACGCACCACCGAGCCCAGCGGCGCACCCACGGGCGCGCTCGACCGCTTCTTCCACATCAGCGCACGCGGCTCGACCGTCGGCCGGGAGATCCGCGGCGGGCTCGCGACGTTCTTCGCGATGTCCTACATCGTCGTGCTCAACCCGCTCATCATCGGCGCGGCCGCGGACAGCACCGGCCTGTTCCTCGGCGGCGGCACCGAACCCAACCTGCCCGCCGTCGCAGCCGCCACCTCCTTGGTCTCCGGTCTCCTCACCATCCTCATGGGCGTCGTCGGCAACTTCCCGATGGCGGTGTCCTCCTCCCTCGGCCTGTCGGCGTTCATCACCTACGGCATCGTCGTGCTGCCGGGCATGACCTGGGCCGACGCCATGGGCCTCGTCGTCATCGAGGGCATCATCCTCCTCATCCTCGTCCTCACCGGCTTCCGTTCCGCGATCTTCAACGCCGTGCCCGGCCAGCTCAAGACTGCGATCAGCGTCGGCATCGGCCTCTTCATCGCCCTCATCGGCATGATCAACGCCGGCTTCATCTCCCGCGGCTCGGGCGCCGGCCTCGAGCTCGGCACGGGCGGCTTCCTCACCGGCTGGCCGATGCTCGTGTTCCTCATCTCCCTGCTCGCCCTCTTCGTCATGTGGGCCGCCCGGGTCCGCGGCGCGATCCTCTACTCGATCGTCGGCGCCACGGTCCTCGCCCTCGTCCTCGAAGCGGTGTTCCGGATCGGCCCCAAGACCGGTGCCGACGGCGAGGTCGCCAACCCGCAGGGCTGGGCCCTCACCGTCCCCACCCTCGACCAGCAGTGGTTCACGCTGCCCGACCTGTCCCTCCTCGGCAGCTTCAACCTGCTCGGCTCCTGGCAGCACGTCGGCGTCGTCGCCGCCGCGCTCGCCGTGTTCACCCTCCTCCTCGCGAACTTCTTCGACCTGCTCGGCACCATGGTCGGCATCGCCAACGAGGGCGACATCAAGGACCGGCACGGCGAGATCCCGCAGTCGAAGCGCATCATGGTCGCCGACGCGCTCGGCGCGATCGGCGGCGGCATGGGCTCCACCTCGGTGAACTCCGGCTTCGTCGAGTCGACCGTCGGCGTGGGCGACGGCGCGCGCACCGGCCTGGCGAACGTCGTCACCGGGATCATGTTCCTCGCCACGATCGTGCTCGCCCCGCTCGCCGCCGTCATCCCGACCGAGGCGGCCGCCGCCACCCTCGTGCTCGTCGGCTTCCTCATGATGCAGCAGATCGTGCGCGTCGACTGGGCCGACGTCGAGATCGCGATCCCGGCGTTCATGACCATCGTCCTCATGCCGTTCTCCTACTCGATCACCAACGGGATCGGCGCCGGCTTCATCACCTACGTCGTCATCAAGCTGTTCCGCGGCAAGGGGCGCGAGGTGCACGCCCTGATGTACGTCACCGCCGCCCTGTTCGTCGTGTACTTCGTCTCCGGCCCGCTCCAGGCGGCGCTCGGCGACTGAGCGGCGCCCGGCCCGGCGCCGCCGCCTCTAGGCTGGAGCCATGGATCCGACAACACTGGTCAACCTCGGGCTCGTCCTCCTCTTCGTGCTCATCGGCGGACTCTTCGCCGGCACCGAGATGGCCATCGTCAACCTCCGCGAATCCCAGATCACCCGGCTCGCGGAATCCGGACCGCGCGGCCGGCGCACCGCGGAGATGGTGCGCAACCCCAACCAGTTCCTGTCCGCCGTGCAGATCGGCGTCACCGTCGCCGGCTTCTTCTCCTCCGCCTACGGCGCCTCGACCATCGCCCCGGACCTCGCCCCGCTGCTCGCCGGGATCGGCATCCCCGACGCCGCCGCGGCCACCGTCGCGCTCGTCGTCATGACGCTGATCATCGCCTACCTCTCGCTCGTGCTCGGCGAGCTCGTCCCCAAGCGCCTGGCGATGCAGAACGCGATGGCGATGACCCGCTTCGTCGGCCCCCCGCTCGTCGTCTTCGGCCGGCTCATGCGCCCGGTGATCTGGCTCCTGTCGGTGTCGACGAACGCGGTGATCCGGCTCCTCGGCGGCGACCCGCACGTCAACCGCGAGGCGGTGTCGACCGAGGAGATCCGCGCCATGGTGTCGAGCTCGGAGGAGCTCGATGCGCTCGACCGCAAGGTGCTCCACGACGTGTTCGAGGCCGCCGAGCGCACCGTCGTCGAGGTGATGAAGCCCCGCCCCGACGTCGAGTTCGTCGAGGGTGCTGCGACCATCGCCGAGGTGCGGGCCCAGGTCCGGCACCTCCAGTACAGCCGCTACCCGGTGACCGGGGAGGACTACGACGATGTGCTCGGCTTCTTCCACGTCCGCGACCTGCTCCACGTCGACGACCCGGAGGCCATCACCGCCGCGCAGATCGTGCGCGAGATGCCCGCGCTGCCCGGCACCGTCGAGGTGCTCAGCGCACTGAGCCGGATGCGCGCCGGCGGCGACCAGATCGCCCTCGTCGTCGACGAGTACGGCGGCACGGACGGGATCGTCACGATGGAGGACCTGCTCGAGGAGCTCGTCGGCGAGATCTACGACGAGTACGATGCCGCACTCACCGTCGACGACGCGGTCCACCGCGACGGCGAGGTGAGCGAGGTCGACGGCGGGCTCATCCTCCAGGAGGCGAGCCAGCAGACCGGCGTCGAGCTGCCCGACGAAGGCGGCTACGAGACCGTCGGCGGGCTCGTCATGGCACTCCTCGGCCGGATCCCGGAGGAGGGCGACTCCGTCACCACCGACGACGCCGCGCTCACCGTCGTCGCCATGGACGACCGCCGGGTCGCCCGGGTGCGGATCGAGCCGCGCGATGCGCCGCCGGACACGCCCGAACCCTGAATCCCCCCGCGGGACCCGTCACTCCTCCGGCCGCACCCGCACGAGCTCGGGGAGCTTGGCCTGCACGAAGTCCCCGGAGCTCGCGCCCCGCAGCCGGCGGCCCACCCACGGCGCCAGATGCTCGCGCACCCAGTGCGCCTCCTCGGCCACCGCGGTGCGGATCGGCCGGTTCGGCCGGTCGGGCATGTGCACCCCGGCGCTCGGCAGCGGGGCGCGCTCGAGCGCGGCGAGCGCCTGGTCGGCGACGAGCTCGTGCCCGGCGGGGCTCAGGTGGATCCGGTCCGGCGCCCACATCTCCGGGCCGTAGAGGTCCCGCAGCCCCCACATGTCGAGCATCGTGCAGTCGTGGCGCTGAGCGATCGACCACAGGTGGGAGTTGTAGATCGCGACCCGGGGCCGGAGCTGCTTGATGAGCGGGGTCGCCCGGCGGGTGTCGTAGCCGTTGCCCATGAGCACCGCGATGCCGGCCTCCCGCAGCGCGACGACCGCCTCCTCGAACTTCGCCGCGATCGCGTCGATGTCGGTGCCCGGCCGCATGCAGTCGTTGCCGCCGCCGACGATCGACACGAGATCCGGCGCGAGCTCGAGCGCGCGCGGCACCTGCTCCTCGATGATCGAGTCGACGAGCCGGCCGCGGATCGCGAGGTTCGCGTACCGCAGGTCCTCGGAGCCGACGGGGCTCGTGACGAGCTGTTCGGCGAGCCGGTCGGTCCACCCGCGGAACCGGTCCGGGGTGCCGTCGGGGGAGGGGTCCATGAGGCCCTCGGAGAAGGAATCGCCGATGGCGACGTAGCTGGTGATGCGTTCGATCATGGGGCGATCCTACTCGGGGTGGGAGGCTCCCCGGCGTCCGGGAACCGCGCGAACGCCGCCTCGAGCGCGGCCTTCCGCTCGGCCTGCCCGGCCGGGATCTCCCCGCCGAGGTCGGAGCCGGCGGCGAGCGCACGGCACCAGCGGGAGACGAGCGCGCAGCGCTCAGCGGCAGCGCCCGTGGCGTGGGCGAGCCGCACGATCTCCCCGGTGAGGTAGTCGGTCTCGATCGACCCGGTGCCCCGCGCCAGGGACTGCCAGGAGGAGGATCCGAACTCCTCGACGCCGGGCACCTCGCCCATCTGCAGGCGATCGGCGATCCCGTACCGTGCCGGGCCGTTCGACAAGTACTCGATCCCGGCCGCCCGGTACACCGCCTTCGCCTCGGTGCGCATCTCCCGGGCGAGCTCGGTGAGATCCGCCCCGGGGCCGAGGATCGCGTCGAGTCCGTTCGCGAGGTTCGAAAGGAGCTTGGCCCAGGCGTGCTCGGCGATGTCCTCGACCGGCACGAACTCGAAGCCGGCACCTCGGAAGTCCGCGGCGACCTCGTCGAGCACCGAGTCGGTCCGCGCGGCGGCGGTGACGGGGCCGGTGAAGAACCCGCCGAGCGCCGGGTGCATGCGCACGACGACCTCGCCGGGCTCGGTGTGCAGGGCCGGCAGCCAGATCGTCGTCGACCACACGCGGGCGAACCAGCGCGGGGCGATCCGGGCGGCCTCGACGCCGTTGAGGAAGAGGAGGAGCGGGAGGCGCTCCCCGGCGGTCCCGACGACGGCCCCGGCGGTGTCGTGGACGGGCTCGTCGGTCCAGTCGCGGAGCGCGCTGAGTGCCTGGTGGGTCTTCGTGGCGAGAATGAGCACATCGTGCGTGCCGAGGACCACCTCACCCGGTTTCCGGACTACCGTGGGATGTGCTGTGATGGTCCGGTCCGGGCTCCGCAGCCGCAATCCCGTGGACTCGATCGCCCGGGCGTTGTCCCCGCGGGCGACGAGCACGACCTCCGTGCCGGAGTCGGCGAACGCCGCCCCGATGGTCCCGCCGATCGCGCCGGCGCCGATCACGATGTACCTGCTCATACGCCCACGCTAGCCAAGGAGGACGGCGATGTACCAGCCTGTTCCGGTCCGATTCGGAACGACCGTCGCGATCACCGGCGGGACGGTCGTCCCCGTCGCCGCCGGCGAGCAGCGCGCGGAGCCGATCGAGAACGGCACCGTGCTGGTGACCGACGGGCGGATCACCGCCGTCGGCCCCGCCGCCCGGGTGACCATCCCCGAGGGCGTGCGCACCGTCGACGCCGCCGGCGGCTTCATCACCCCCGGCCTGCTCGAGTCCCACGGGCACCTCGGCCTCCACGAGGAGGGGGAGTCCGACGCGGACAACGACGTCAACGAGAAGACGAACCCCAACGGGGCGGCGCTGCGCGCCCTCGACGCGATCAACCCCGCCGACGTCGGCTTCCGCGATGCCCTGCGCGGCGGCGTCACCTCCGCCGTCATCAAGCCCGGCTCCGGCAACCCGATCGGCGGGCGGACCGCGGCGATCAAGACCTGGGGGCGGATCGTCGACGAGATGCTCATCAGCGAGGCGGTGTCGGTCAAGGCCGCGCTCGGCGAGAACCCGAAGAACGTCTACGGTCGGCAGCAGAAGACGCCCTCGGTGCGCATGGGCGTGTCCCGGATCATCCGCGAGGCGTTCGTCGCCGCCCGGAACTACGCCGCCCACAAGGAGGAGGCGCGCGAGCTCGGCGTCATCCACGACGAGGACCTCGCGCTCGAGACCCTGTGCCAGGTGCTGCGCGGCGAGCTCGCCTTCGACCAGCACTGCCATCGCGCCGACGACATCGCCACCGCGATCCGGCTGTCCGAGGAGTTCGGCTACCGGCTCGTCGTCAACCACGGCACCGAGGGCCACCTCATCGCCGACTACCTCGCGGAGAAGGGTGTCGACGTCATCGTCGGCCCGCTGCTGACTTCCCGGTCGAAGATCGAGCTGCGCAACCGCGCGATGAGCACCCCTGCCGTGCTCGCCGCCGCGGGCGTGCGGATCGCGCTCACCACCGACCACCCGGTGGTGCCGATCGACCTCCTCATCAACGAGGCCGCACTGTGCGTGCGCGCCGGGCTCGACACGGTGACCGCGCTCGAGGCGCTCACCATCAATCCCGCCCGCATGCTCGGCCTCGACGAGCGCCTGGGCTCGCTCGAGCCCGGCAAGGACGCCGACGTCGTCGTGTGGTCCGGCGATCCGCTCGCTCTCGAGTCCCGCGCCGCCCACGTGTTCGTCGACGGCCGCGAGGTCTATACGCACGACTGGGAGACCGGCGAGGCGCGGGTCGCGGACCCGTTCGGGAAGACCTACATCCACCTGCCATGACCAACGAGGACGACGACACCCAGGAAGTGCCGATCATCGACCCCGAGGCCGAGACGCCGGCCCGCGGCATCCCGCAGGTCGCCGAGGCGCCCGCCGGCGACCCGGCACCCGCCGGCGACCCGGTGCCCCCGGCCCCGACCCAGCGCGCCTCCGAGGGCTCGACGGTGACGGGTGAGACCCCGGAGGACGATGCCGACGAAGCCGCCGCGGAGGCCGCTCTCGACGCCGCCGAGGCGCAGCTCGCCGCCGAGGCCACGGAATCCGGTGCGGCTCAGCGAGGCGACGACGGAGACCCCGGCCGGGGGCACGACGACCGCGACGCCGAACGCCGGCTCGCCGATCCCGCAGCCCTCCGAGCAGCCGGTCGCCGAACCGCAGACCGGGGCCGGGGGCGCTGCCGTCGAGTCCTCCGCGGACTCCGTCACCGCCTCCGTCGCCCGCGAGGCCGAGGACGCCGACGGCTCCGGAGAGCCCGCAGGGGCGCGCGGGGCCGAGGCCGCCAGCGGCGAGGAGACGCCGCCGGAGTTCGTCGAGGTCGCCGTCGACTCCGCGCCCCGCGGCTCCCGCCCCGCCGAGTCCGAGACCCCGCGCTCGCACGACGAGCGGCCGGTGAGCCGGCGGGCGAAGAAGCTCATCGAGCTGACCCGGCCCGCCGGTGCGAACTCCAAGCGCGTCGCGGAGAAGATCGCCCGCAAGGCCGTCGGCCGCATCGTCACCGACAACTCGCCGTCGACCCAACCGATCCCGATCATCGCCGCGCTCAAGGGCACGCCCTACCAGGCGCCGGTCGCCACCGTGGTGAAGACCGAGGAGGAGGCGCGGATGATCCTCGACCTCGCGGTCGACATCGGCGCGATCATGCTCCGCGCCGGTGCCGGGTCCGCCGACGTCGAGGTGTCCGTCATCGCCACCTGCACCTCGCTCGGGCTGCTCGACGTCGAGGTCGACCTCACCTCGAACTCGCTCACCGTGCACTACGCGAACCCCGACGGCACCTTCATGACCGTCATGCGCGTCAACCGCGAGGAGTCCATCCACTTCGCCAAGCTCGCCTCCGTCCACACCCTCGTGTCCGACATGGCCGACGGGAAGATCGACTACCTCGAGGCCCGCGAACGGATCGACGCGATCCGCCGGCAGCGCCGCCCCTACGGCGAGACCTTCGTCACCGTCGCCTGGGGCCTCCTTGCCGGGTGCTTCGTCCTCCTGCTCGGCGGCGGCTACATCGCCTCGTTCCTCGGGTTCATCATGGCCATCGTCAACGACCGGTTCGGCGCCCTGCTGGGACGGACCGGGATGCCGCCGTTCTTCACCATCGCCGCCCAATCGATGTTCACCACCCTCGTCGCGATGACGGCCTGGACCTTCGACCTCATCGCCGGTCCGCAGTACCTCGTGGCGAGCGGGATCGTGCTCCTGCTGCCCACGCTCGGCCTGTTCTCCGCGGTGCAGGACTCGCTGACGAAGTTCCCGCTCACCGCCGCCAGCCGCACCGTCGAGGTGTTCATGTCGATGGCCGGCATCGTCTCCGGGATCGCGCTCGGGCTCCGGGTCGGGATGCTCATCGGACTCTCGCCGATCGAGATCGTCGTCGAGTCCGGGGGAGTGGAGGCGCTGTCGACGATCATCTCGCTCATCGCCGCCTCGATCGTCGCCGCCTGCGGCTCGATCGGCAACCAGGCCGCCCGCCGGATCATCCTGCCGGCCGCCGGCGTCGGACTCATCGGCTTCTTCGCGCTGACCGGGCTCGGCGTGATCGGGCTCGGCACCATCATCACGAGTCTCATCGCGGCGACCGTCGTCGGCTTCCTGTGCCGCCCGATCGCGCTGTGGCGCGGTGCGCCGGCGATCGTCATGCTCATCCCGGCGATCTTCCCGCTCCTCCAGGGCCTGTCGATCTTCTCCGCCGTCTACGAGATCGTGCAGCCCCAGGACGCGGTGCCGCTGTCCGCCGGCCTGTCCTCGCTGTTCACTGCAGTCACCGCGAACGCCGCGCTCGCCGTCGGCGCCGTGCTCGGGAACTTCCTCGCCCGCCCGCTCGGCATGCACAAGCGCCGCTCAGAGCCGCCAGTCGACCCCGCGCCCGCCGCGTGATTCGAGCTCCGCGTTCGCGCGGCTGAATGGGCGCGAGCCGAAGAACCCGCGGGACGCGGCCAGCGGCGAGGGGTGCGGTGAGGCGATGATCGGGACGTCGCCGAGCCGCGGTCCGAGCGCCTGCGCGTCGCGCCCCCAGAGGATCGCCACGAGCGGCCCGCCGCGCTCGGCGAGCGCCTCGATCGCGCGGTCGGTGATCGCCTCCCAGCCCTTGCCGCGGTGCGAGGCGGGTGCGCCGGGTGCCACCGTGAGGCAGCGGTTGAGGAGCATGACGCCCTGCTCGGCCCAAGGCCGCAGGTCGCCGGAGGCCGCCTTCGGGATCCCCAGGTCGGCCTCGAGCTCGGTGTAGATGTTCTGCAGGGACCGCGGGAGCGGCCGCACCTCGGGCGCGACGGCGAAGGACAGACCGATCGGGTGCCCCGGGGTGGGGTAGGGATCCTGGCCGACGATGAGCACCCGGACGTCGGCGAGCGGTTCGACGAAGGCGCGGAACACCTGGTCGCCGGCCGGCAGGTAGTGGCGGCCGGCGGCGTTCTCCGCTCGCAGGAAGTCGCCCATCCGGCGGATGTCGCCTGCGACGGGTGCGAGTGCGGCGGCCCAGTCGGCGGCCATGATCTGCGAGAGCGGGGGCGGGGTGTCGGGCATGCCTCACAGGGTAGTGCCTCGGTAGTGCCTCACCCACAGGGCACATGGCCGGTGCGCTCTTCGCGTGCGGCGTGCACAGCGGCTGTGCGCAGGCGGTCCGCGCAGGGGAGTGACCGGGTGCTCCGGTGACGGATATGCTCGGAGGCGAGTGCACTGTCGAACCGATGCTGCGGAAGGATGGATGTGATGGCGACGATCGCCTGGATCGGCCTGGGGAACATGGGCCACCCGATGACTGCGAACCTGGTGGGGGCCGGCCACACCGTGCGCGGCTTCGACCTCTCCGCCCCCGCCCTCGAGGCCGCCGCGGCCGACGGCGTGATCGCCGCCGGGTCCTCGACCGAGGCGCTCGCAGGTGCGGAGATCGCGTTCACCATGCTGCCGCGCGGGGAACACGCGCTCGCCGCCTACCAGGGGCCCGACGGGATCTTCGCGAACGCGGCCCCGGGCACCCTGCTCATCGACTGCTCGACGATCGATGTCGCCTCGGCCCGCACGCTGCACGACGAGGCGGCCGCGGCCGGCTTCGAGTTCCTCGACGCCCCCGTGTCCGGCGGCATCGCCGGGGCGCAGAAGGGAACGCTCGCCTTCATGGTCGGCGGCGAGCCGGACGTGGTGGAGAAGGCCCGGCCGTTCATCGAGCCGATGGCCGGCAACATCATCGCCACCGGCGAGGCGACGACCGGCCAGGCGGCGAAGATCTGCAACAACCTCATGCTCTTCATCAACATGGTGTCGACCTCGGAGGCGGCGGTGCTCGCCGACCGCCTGGGCCTCGACCACCGGGTGTTCCACTCGATCGCCAGCGTGTCCTCGGGCGACTCCTGGCCGCTGCGCACCTGGTACCCGTACCCCGGCGTCGTCGACTCCTCCCCGGCGAACAACGACTTCGCCCCCACCTTCACCGCCGACCTCGCGAACAAGGACATCACGCTCGCCCTCGCCGCGGCCGAGGAGACGGACACCCCGCTCGTCCTCGGCACCATCGTGCAGGAGATGCTCCAGCAGGTGTCCGACGCCGGCGCCGGCGACCGCGACTGCTCCATCGTCAAGAAGATCGTCGACGGGACCTTCCCGTCCTGAACCCGCGCCCCGCACCCGGAAGCGCTCCGGGCCCGCACGCTACGAGAGGAACACTGTGACCGACTTTCCAGCACCGAAGGACTGGAAGATGTACATCGGCGGCGAATGGGTCGATGCCGCCGACGGCTCCCGCACCGACGTCATCACCCCGATCGACCGCAACCAGGTCGTCGCCACCGTGCCCGACGGCAAGGCCGAGGACGCCGACCGCGCCGTCGCCGCCGCCCGCGCGGCCTTCCCCGCATGGGCCGGCCTCCACTTCAAGGAGCGCCAGAAGCTCATCCTCCGCTGCGCCGACGCGCTCGAGTCGGCCACCGAGGAGCTCGCCCAGCTCACCGCGCTCGACACCGGCAACGCGATCCGCACCCAGGCCCGCCCGGAGACCGGCGTGCTCGTCGACCTGTTCCGCTACATGGGCGGCGTCGCCGGCGAGGTCAAGGGCGTCACCCTGCCGGCCGGCGACGGCGACCTCCACTACACCAAGCGCGAACCGCTCGGTGTGGTCGCTGGCATCCTGCCGTGGAACTCACCGCTGATGATCGCGGCGTTCAAGACCCCGGCCGCACTCACCGCCGGCAACACCCTCGTGCTCAAGAGCGCCGAGGACGCGCCCCTGACGATCGTCAAGATGGCCGAGATCATCGGCGACATCCTGCCCCCCGGCGTCTTCAACGTCGTCACCGGCAAGGGCTCGGTGATCGGTGAGGCGCTCGTCCAGCATCCGGACGTCGACAAGGTGTCCTTCACCGGGTCCACCGGGGTCGGCCGCCACGTCGCGGAGGTCGCCGGCAAGCGCCTCGCCCACTCCTCGATGGAGCTCGGCGGCAAGAGCCCGAACATCATCTTCCCGGACTCGAACACCGATGACGTGCTCGACCAGGTGCTCCTCGCCACCCGGTTCGCCCGCCAGGGCCAGTCGTGCACCATGGGCTCGCGCCTGTTCCTCCATACCGAGATCTACGACGACTTCCTCGGCAGGCTCGTCGAGCGGATCAAGGGGATGAAGGTCGGCGACCCGCGCGACGAGGCGAGCGACATCGGCTGCGTCATCAATGAGAAGCAGCACCGGCAGATCGCGGACTACATCGAGCTCGGCAAGTCGATGGACGGTGTCGAGATCGCCTACGACGGCGCGGACGACCTCGAGGTCGGCGAGCCCGGCTTCTACCACGCGCCGGTCGTGTTCTCGAAGGCGAAGAACGAGTGGAAGACGAGCCAGGAGGAGATCTTCGGCCCCGTCCTCTCGGTGATCCCGTGGACCACCGAGGACGAGGTCGTGGAGATGGCCAACGACAGCGACTTCGGGCTCGCAGCCTTCGTGTTCTGCCGCGACATCGACAAGGCGCTGCGGATGGCGGACCGGATCGAGTCCGGCTGGGTGCAGATCAACCAGGGCGGCGGGCAGGTCGTCGGCCAGTCCTACGGCGGGTACAAGACCTCCGGGTTCGGCCGCGAGGCCTCGCTCGAGGGCATGCTCGAGGGCTTCACCCAGATCAAGCAGATCAACGTCAAGATCCGCTGAGCCGAGGGCCGCTCGCACGCTCGTCCCGAGTCGGGCGGTGTGCGAGCGACCGCCGCTCATCCCGGTCACCCGGGCACACGGGCACCGGTGGAGCGAACCACATCGATGTGATTCCGGGTAGAATGGCCGCATCCGAACAGAAGGCAGGTGGCATGGCGCACGTGGAGTCGGGCGCGCACGGCGGCGGTGATGCACCGCACGGCGAGCTCAGCACGCTCGAAGTCGCGGTTCTCGAGTTCGAGCGCCGCTGGTACACCTACGGCGGAGCGAAGGACCACGCGATCCGCGAGCGCTTCGACATGTCCGCCGCGTCGTACTTCCAGGTGCTGAACTCCCTGCTCGAGAACCCCGCGGCCTACGTCGCGGACCCGATCCTCATCAAGCGACTGCGGCGGATCCGTGACAGTCGACAGCGCCACCGCGCACAGGCCCGGATCGCGAGGTAACCGTGGCCGACTACCCCAAGGACGAGTTCGACGACCTGCCGGCGACCGGCAGGAAGGGCGCGCATCGGCGCGACGGCGGCCCGACCTCGCAGGCCGGGGCGCTCGCGCTCATCGCGATCCTCGCGATCGCCGCGCTGCTCCTCGTGTTCGGTGCGATCAACATCATCCGCACCTCGGCCGGCGACCCGGAGGAGAAGATCGCCGAGCCCACCGCTACCGCCGAGCCCACGAGCGAGGAAACGACTGAGGAGCCCTCCGTCGACATCGACGCGGTGGAGAAGACGGCCGCGGTCGCCGTCCTCAACGCCTCGGGCGTGTCCGGCGCGGGCTCCGCTTTCGGCGAGGCCGTCGAGGGCGCCGGCTGGACCGTGGCGCAGGTCGGCAACCACACGACGGCGGACACCGTGTCCTCGATCCACTACTCCGATCCGGAGTTCGAGGCCGAGGCGCAGGCGCTCGCCGAGCTGCTCGGGGTCACCGATGTCGAGGAGTCCGAGGAGTTCACGGACGACATCACCGTCGTCGTCTGCTCGGACATCGCGAACGATCCGCCGACTGCCGATGGGGCCGCGGAGGACCCCGGCGCCTGAGCCGCGGATCCCCGCGCTCATAGCCCTGACCTGGGCCGACTCCGTCCATTTCGCGGCAAGCCCGCTTGTCCTGAAGTGGGTCCGGATGCGGCGGTTCTCCGAATGTTCATCAAGGCGGCTTGTGTTCCTCCGGGTGCGCGTCTAGGATGGGGAGCAGTCAACTGAGGCCCGTCGTGGCTTCCGGTAGAAGTTTTCAGCCGCGTGCACAGCACCGGCGGTGAATGAAGTATCGGCGTCATCTCGAAGTTTCAGGGGCTGATTCAATGCGCATCACGCGCGCTCACAGCTGTTTTGGAGAAATAATGGCGCAAGGTACTGTCAAGTGGTTCAATGCCGAAAAGGGATACGGTTTCATCACCGTTGACGGCAGCGAGCAGGACGTCTTCGTCCACTGGTCCGCGATCCAGATGGACGGATACCGTTCGCTGGAAGAGGGCCAGCAGGTCGAGTTCGAGGTCGGCCAGGGCGACAAGGGTCCGCAGGCGGAGTCCGTGACTCTGGCCTGATCGGCCGACAGACGGTGAACCGGGGCATTTGTACTCGGTGGGGGAGAGTGCTAAATCTAGTACTGGTGTGACTCGGCTCCGCGAAGAGGGCCCAGCGCCGCTGTGGAAGGGAATCAGCGGAGCGAAGCCCGGCCGTCGCGGGCGCTGCGGAGACGAGATCGACAATCCACCCCGTTACAGGGAGGACCCCAGCCACTATGGCAAAGCTCATTGCATTCGACGAAGAAGCACGTCGCGGACTCGAGACCGGGCTCAACACCCTGGCCGATGCCGTCAAGGTCACGCTCGGACCGCGCGGTCGCAACGTCGTGCTCGAAAAGAAGTGGGGAGCGCCGACCATCACGAATGACGGCGTCTCCATCGCCAAGGAGATCGAGCTCGAGGACCCGTACGAGAAGATCGGTGCGGAACTCGTCAAGGAAGTCGCCAAGAAGACCGATGACGTCGCCGGCGACGGCACCACCACCGCCACGGTGCTCGCTCAGGCGCTCGTCCGCGAGGGCCTGCGCAACGTGGCGGCCGGTGCCGATCCGCTCAGCCTCAAGCGCGGCATCGAAAAGGCTGTCGCCGCGGTGACGGAGAAGCTCCTCGAGTCCGCGGTCGACGTGGACTCCAAGGAGCAGATCGCTGCGACCGCCGGCATCTCCGCCGGTGATCCCGCGATCGGCGAGCTCATCGCCGAGGCGATCGACAAGGTCGGCAAGGAGGGCGTCGTCACCGTCGAGGAGTCGAACACCTTCGGCCTCGAGCTCGAGCTCACCGAGGGCATGCGCTTCGACAAGGGCTACATCTCCGGCTACTTCGTCACCGACACGGAGCGCCAGGAGACGGTGCTCGAGGACCCCTACATCCTCATCGTCAACTCGAAGGTCTCGAACGTCAAGGATCTCCTCCCCGTCCTCGAGAAGGTGCAGCAGTCGGGCAAGCCGCTGGTCATCCTCGCCGAGGACGTCGAGGGCGAGGCCCTGGCGGTGCTCGTGGTCAACAAGATCCGCGGCACCTTCAAGTCCGTCGCCGTCAAGGCCCCGGGATTCGGCGACCGCCGCAAGGCGCAGCTCGCCGACATCGCGATCCTCACCGGCGGTCAGGTCATCGCCGAGGAGGTCGGCCTCAAGCTCGAGAACGCCACCGTCGACCTGCTGGGCACCGCCCGCAAGGTCGTCGTCACCAAGGACGAGACCACCATCGTCGAGGGTGCCGGCGATTCGGACGAGATCGCCGGCCGCGTGGCCCAGATCCGCGCCGAGATCGAGAACTCGGACTCCGACTACGACCGTGAGAAGCTGCAGGAGCGCCTGGCCAAGCTGGCCGGCGGTGTCGCAGTCATCAAGGCCGGAGCCGCGACCGAGGTCGAGCTCAAGGAGCGCAAGCACCGCATCGAGGACGCCGTGCGCAACGCGAAGGCGGCCGTCGAGGAGGGCATCGTCGCCGGTGGCGGCGTGGCGCTCATCCAGGCGGGCAAGACCGCGTTCGAGACCCTCGAGCTGACCGGCGACGAGGCGACCGGTGCGCAGATCGTCAAGGTCGCCATCGACGCCCCGCTCAAGCAGATCGCCACGAACGCCGGCCTCGAGCCGGGCGTGGTGGCCGAGAAGGTGCGCCACCTCGAGCCCGGTCACGGACTCAACGCGGCCACCGGTGAGTACGAGGACCTGCTCGCCGCAGGCATCAACGACCCGGTCAAGGTGACGCGCTCCGCACTGGAGAACGCCGCCTCGATCGCCGGGCTGTTCCTCACCACCGAGGCCGTCGTCGCCGACAAGCCGGAGCCCGCTCCGGCGATGCCGGGAGCCGACGGCGGCATGGGCGGCATGGACTTCTGATCTGCGACGCACACCAGCGCTGACTCCGGTCGGCACGGGGGCGAGGTCGCACGCGACCTCGCCCCCACTGCATTCATCGGTGCGGTACCTGCACCGGCCGCGCTCACTCGAGCCGGCGGTCGATCTCCCGGCGGCGGGCGCGGCGCTCGGCGCGGCTGGAGCGCGGCTCGTAGCGGAACGCGCTCGGATTCGATTCGATCTCGGCCTGCGCACGGGGATCGCCCAGCCGGGCGCGCGCCCGGGTGGTGAGCATCTCCCGCCGCCTGCGGATGATCGAGCTCCGCGAGGACACGGTGGTGATGACGCTGATCCCGGTGCCGAGGATGACGAAGGCCGGCCAGAAGAAGATCAGACTGCCGGCGACGAAGCACGTCACCGCCCAGATGAGCACGGTGATGAGGGACGGGGTGGCCGCTCCGACGATCGCCTTCCGCACGTCCTCCCGGTACAGCTCGACCGCCGCGGCGTCGATCGCCTCGGGCGTGGTCGGGGTGCCGGAGTACTCGTCGAGCGCCTCGAGCTCCGGGCGCACCAGGGTGCCGGTGCCGGGCGGCCCGCCGTCGGGGCGGATGAGGTCCTCGACGAGCGGCACGGCCTCGCCCAGCCGGCGCAGGCCGGCGGCGGCGTCGAGCCGCTCGCCGTGCTCGGTGATGTCGAGCAGGCCCTCGGCGAGTGCGGAGTTGAGGATCTCGAACACCGCGTTGCGGTCCATGTCGGAGGCCCGGAGCTCGCCCTCGGAGCGCGGGTCCGCGCTGAAGGACGACCATGCCGAGCTGTCGAGAGCCATACGCCCAGACTACTCCCGCACCGGGCTACCATCGAGGGCGTGGATCTCGTCGTCGTGCTCATCGTGCTGTTCGTGTTCGTCGGAGCTCTCATGCAGCGCACCACCGGCATGGGCTTCGCGCTCGTCGCCGGACCGTTCCTCGTCGTCCTCCTCGATCCGGTGCCCGGCGTCGTGCTCGTCAACTTCTGCGGCGTCGTCTCCTCCTCCATCGTCATGGCCCGGACGTTCCGGGAGATCCAGTGGCCGCGGGTCTGGGTGCTCGCCGTCGGGGCGCTGCTGGGGACAGTGCCGGGCGCACTCCTCACCACGGTCCTGCCCGGCTGGGCGGTCCACGTGTTCATCGGCGTGCTCATCGTCGCCGCGCTCACCGCCTCGCTGCTCGGGAGCCGCTACGCCCCGCCGGTCGCACCGTCCACCGCGCGCACCGGCACAGCCGGGTTCGTCTCCGGGTTCATGAGCGGCTCGGCCGGGGTTGGCGGACCGGCCGTGAGCGTCTACGCGATCATGACGCGCTGGGACCAGCGCAGCTTCGCGGCGACTCTGCAGCCGTACTTCATCATCGCCGGGATCGGAGCGATCGCGGCGAAGATCCTCTTTGACGGCGCCCACGCGGTGCCGCAGCTGCAGGCCGGGATCTGGGGGAGCATCATCGCCGCGCTCGTGCTCGGACAGGTGGCCGGGGAGCTCCTGTCCCGCGTCATGCCGGTGCACATCGCACGGATCATCATGATCACCCTCGCTTTCGGCGGCGGCATCCTCACCCTCGTCATCGGACTCACCGAGCTCGCCGGCCGCTGAGCCGCCCGGGGCTCGATACCGGGCCGCAGTGCAGGTGGGGCACAGATCGCTGCCAGGTTGACCACGGATAATCGAGGCAGTCCGCTCGATCCGTCAACACCATGGAGAGGTACGCAATGGGATACGTGTTCGTGGCCCTGCTCGTCATCGTCGGCGTGGCCTTCTACGTCGGCTCGCGACGGGAGCGGAACCGGGCACTCGAACAGCGCAGGGCCGAGCTCGAGCTCGTCAAGGGCACCGCGGCCGAGGACGTCACCGCCTACGGCGAGGAGGTCGCCGACCTCGACATCGTCACCGCCGGGGTCGAGCTCGACGAGGGCGGCCGGCAGGACTACCAGCGGGCGATCGACGCCTACGACACCGCCAAGGAGACCCTCGAGAAGGTCGACGATCCCGAGGACATCCGCCACGTCACCGAGGCGATCGAGGACGGTCGCTACGCCGCCAAGTGCGTGCGCGCCCGGGTCGAGGGCAAGCCCCTGCCGGTGCGCCGTCCGCCCTGCTTCTTCAACCCCCAGCACGGCCCCTCGACGCAGGACATCGACTGGGCGCCGGTGGGCGGCCGCCCCCGTCCCGTGCCCGTGTGCGCCGCCGACGCCGAGCGCGTCGCCGTCGGCGCGGAGCCCGCGGTCCGCAAGGTCGCCACCGGCGACGGCCGCACGCGCCGCGCCTACTGGGAGGCCGGCCCGGCCTACGCGGAATACAACCGCGGCTACTTCAACTCCTACGCCGGCTCCGGCCTGCTGCCCGGCGTCCTCATGGGCGCGATGATGTTCGGCGGCTTCGGCGGCGGCTGGGACGGCTCCTACGATGCCGGCTACCAGGACGGGTTCGGCGCCGGCGAGGGCGGCGGCGAGGACATGGGCGGCGGATTCGGCGAGGACATGGGCGACATGGGCGGCGGATTCGACTTCGGGTTCTGAGTCCCGAGCGCGCAGACGCGGCGGGCGCTACCCTGGAAGCACCGCATGCATGTCCCCGCCGCACGCATCCTGCGCCGGCGGCCCCGAGTCCGGAAGGTCAGCACCCGTCATGGAGTCAATCGAGATCCGGGATGAGAGCATCACCCTCGGTCAGGTCCTCAAGCTCCACGGGGTGGCCGAGAACGGGGCGCTCGCCAAGCAGCTCATCGCCGGCGGTGAGGTGTCCGTCAACGGCGAGGTGGACACCCGGCGCGGCCGGAGCATCGCTCCCGGGGACTCCGTGTCCGTCCTCGGCATCTCCTTCACCGTGGTCCGCGCGGAATAACTACTGCCCGGCCATCCCGGGGGCGTCCCACACCGGCGACCACTTCGAGAGGTCGTCCTCGATGCGGAGCTCGGAGGACACGATGCCCCGGATCTGGATCTCGAGCGCGGTGTCGCGCCGGTGCGGTCCGGTCTGCACGAACGGGTAGAAGGTGCCGCGCTTGTAGAGGTAGACGAGTGCGGCGCGCGTGCCGTCGGCATCGGCGAGGTAGAGCGCCGAGCACAGGAGCATCGGCCCGAAGCCCTGGTTCTCGAGCGAGGAATTCACCGCGTGGACGTTGGTGACGAGGTTCGAGGTGTCCGCGTGCGCATCCGTGATGACCTGCCAGGTGTACCCGAAGCCGTCGTTCTCCTGCCGGACCGTGCAGTCCGGGTCCTTGGCGATCAGCGCGCGGCTCTCCTGCTCGACCTGCGCGAAGGCGCCGCCCTCGACCTCCCGGAAGGCCACGGAGGCGGTGCCGGTGGGGCGCAGACCGGTGGCGGCCTCGAGCGTGAGGACAGCCGGCGGCAACGCGAAGAGGTCGTCGAGGTTCGCCTTTTTGGGCGAGCTGCGACCGAGCAGGGCGTCGAAGAATCCCATCGGGACCCCTTTCACATCGGGCGGGAGAGATCCTCGGAGATCTGCTGGAGCTGGGCGAGGCGCTTCTCCAGGCTGGGGTGCGTGCTCAGCAGCTGCACGACGTCGCGGCCGTTGATCGCCGGGACGAGTGCCAGGTGGTTGGCGCCGGAGGCGGCGCGGAGGTCCTGGGCGGGGATCCGGCCCATCTCACCGCTGATCTTCGTCAGCGCCGAGGCGAGCGTCGAGGGGCTGCCGGTGAGGTAGGCGGCCGCGCGGTCGGCGGCGAGCTCCCGGTAGCGGGAGAGGACCCGCATGAGGACGAAGCTCAGGGCGTAGACGACCACACCGACGAGCATCATGGCGAGCTGGATCGGGATGCCGCCGGTGTTGGAGTTCCCGCGGCCGCGCCCGCCGGAGTAGAGGAAGCTGCGCATCATCAGCCCGGCGACGACACCGGTGACGCCGGCGACCGTCATCACCGTGACGTCGCGGTGCGCGACGTGGGACAGCTCGTGGGCGAGGACGGATTCGACCTCCGCCGGCTCGAGCTGCTCGAGCAGTCCGCGGGTCACGCACACCACGGAGTGGTCCGGCGAGCGCCCGGTGGCGAAGGCGTTGGGCACCGGGGAGTCGGAGTAGGCGACCCGGGGCTTCGTCGAGTCGGCCAGCTGGCACAGCCGGTCGACCATGACGTGGAGCTCCGGCGCCTCCTCCGGCGTGACGACGCGGGCGCGCATCGACTTGAGCGCGATCGAGTCGGAGAAGTACCACTGGAAGAAGAAGATCCCGACGCTGATGAGGAGCGCCAGGATCGCTCCGGCGGCGCTCCTCCCCAGGATCCACCAGATCGCGAGGATGAGGACGACGTAGATCAGCCCGTTGAGGAACACGGTGAGGCCCATGCGGAACGACAGTCCGCGGTCCTTGATGAATCGCGAGGTGGCCATGGAGTCGAGCGGCCTGCTTCCTGTGGTGTGGCGGCCCGCCCCGGCCGGCGCCGGGGCGGTGGACGGTGACGCGGGGGGACCGCGCGCCGCGGGCTCAGGCGGGGTCGGGGAGGAAGCCCTCGCCGGTGAGCAGCCGGCGGATGTCGTCGATCTCGGCATCCGGGTAGGGGATGACGATGTCGGACCCGCCGAGGAAGTCCTCGGAGACCGGCTGCGCATGGTCGTAGATGTACTGGCGGAGCGTCTCGAGCGCGCGGTGCACGTGCTCGGCATCGCCGGACTCGACGGCCTCCTCGACCTCGGCGTCGTACTTCTGCAGGGTGTCCTGCTCGACGTCGGCGACGTCGAACTGGCCCTCACCCATGATGCGGACGATCACTGCGCACCCCCACGGCCGTCGACGGTGCCCTCCGCGGTGCCCTGGGCCGGGTCCGAGATCTCCGCGTCCTCGGCCTCGAGGGCCGGACGACGGGCGCCGCCGTCCCCGCTCGGCAGCGAATCGCGCATCCGGGCGAGCTCCATCTCCACGTCGTTGTCGCTCGACAGCGCGTCGAGCTGGGCGGAGATGTCGTCCTTCGCGGTGCCGGTCATGTCGTCGAGCGCGCCGGAGGCGATGAGCTCGTCAACGGCGCCGGCGCGGGCCTGCAGCTGCGCGGTCTTGTCCTCGGCCCGCTGGATCGCCAGGCCGACGTCGCCGAACTCCTCGGAGATGCCGGTGAAGGCCTCACCGATCTTCGTCTGCGCCTCCGCGGCGGTGTACGTCGCCTTGATCGTCTCCTTACGGGTGCGGAAGGCGTCGACCTTGGCCTGCAGGCGCTGCGAGGCGGTGGTGAGCTTCTGCTCCTCGGCCTGGAGGTTCTGGTGCTGCGTCTGGAGGTCGGCGATCTGCTGCGACAGGCCGGACTTCCGGGTGAGCGCTTCGCGGGCGAGGTCCTCGCGGTTGACCTCGAGGGCCTTCTGCGCCTGCGACTGGAGCTTCGCCTGCTGCTGCTCGAGCTGGCCGATCTGGAGCTCAAGGCGCTTGCGGCTCGTCGCCACGTCCGCGACCCCGCGGCGCACCTTCTGCAGGAGTTCGAGCTGCTTCTGGTACGAGTAGTCGAGGGTCTCGTTGGGGTTCTCGGCCTTGTCGAGGGCCGAGTTCGCCTTGGCGCCGAAAATCATGGCGATGCGTTTGAAAATGCTCATGCTCAGGGAGTCTCCTTCGGAGCCGGTCGGAGAGCCGTGGCACGGGGCGGGGAGCACCGACGGCCACGGCGCTCGGTCACGCGTGCGGTCCCTGCCCACACTACTGCGTGAGTCTGGAAATTTCCGCCGAGATCCGCGCCCGGTCTGCGATCCGCGGCGAGGGCGGCCGCGGCGCACGAACAGCCTCAGCGCACGAACAGGCGGGTGTTCGCCTCCTCGACCTCGCTGTACTGCCGGCCGGCGAGCTGGAGCGCCTCCTTGATCGAGTCGAGCGACTCGTGGACGCGACGCTGCACCGCCTCCCAGTCGTCGACGACGGCGGTGAAGTTCTGCGCCGCGCTGCCGCGCCAGCACTCGTTGAGGGTGCGCAGATGATGGAGCAGCTGGTCGACCTCGCCGCCGAGCACGGTCACCGACCGGGATGCGGTGGCGGCGGTGGCGAGGACGCGCTCGGAATCGACTTCGAACAGGGACATGGGATCCTCCTGGGGTGACGGGCTGGTGCTCCCAGGTTCGTCCCCCACCGGTCCGCCGCGCCAGGCACGGACGGGGGCTGTGGATGACGCGATATCGTCCACAGCCCCCGGCTCGCACGCGTGGGTGCGCCTGTGACCTCCGGTCCCGGCGTCAGCCCTCGCCGAGCGTCGTCTGCACGTTCGTCTCCGAGCCGCCGCGCACGATCGTGAGCGTGACGGTGTCGCCGACCGCCTGCGCACGGATGATCGCCTGGAGCGACACACTCGAGTTCACCGGGGTGTCGTTGACCGCGATGATGTGATCGCCCTGCTGGATGCCGGCCTGGTCGGCCGCGGAGCCGCCCTCCACAGCGGAGACGACCGCGGAACCGCGGGAGATGCCGCCGCTCTCGACCTCGCCGGAGGTGATGCTCACCCCGAGGTGCGGGTGCTTGGCCTCACCGGTGGAGATGAGCTGGTCGGCGATGTTCGTCGCCTGCGAGATCGGGATCGCGAATCCGATGCCGATCGAGCCGCTCTGCCCGCCGGAGCCGGGCTGCTGCAGGGTCGCCGTCGAGGAGTTCACGCCGATGACCTCGCCCTGCCCGTTGACGAGCGGACCGCCGGAGTTGCCGGGGTTGATCGCGGCATCGGTCTGGATCGCGTTGGTGATCGTCAGCGCGATGTCCTCCTCCGAGGGGTTCTCCCCGATGTTCGAGGTGGTCACCGGTCGATTGAGCGCGGAGACGATGCCGGTGGTCACGGTGTCGGCGAGCCCGAGCGGGTTGCCGAGCGCCATCACCGGGTCGCCCACCTGCATCGCCGCGGAATCGCCCACCGGAAGCGGGGTGAGTCCCTCGGGCTGCTGGTCGAGTTGGAGCACGGCGATGTCCGTCTCCGGATCACGGCCGACGATCGAGGCGCTCACCATCGCACCGGAGTTCGTCACCACCTGCACCTCGCCGCCGGCGGTGTCGGCGGGGGCGACGACGTGGTTGTTGGTGATGATGTAGCCCTGGTCGCCGTAGACGAACCCGGAGCCCACACCGGACATCTGGCCGTTGGTGCCCACCTGGATCGCGACGACGCTCTGCGTGGCCTCGGCGGAGATCGCGGTCCAGTCCGGGGTCTCGATCGTCACCTCCTCCTGCGACTGCCGATCGTTCTGCGCATCGAGGAAGAACGCGGTGCCGACGCCGATCGCCCCGCCGATGAGCGCGGCGACGAGGGTGAGGGCGAGGAGCGGGAGCCAGCCCGGTCCGCGGCGGCCGCGCCCCGGTCCCGAGGCGGGAGCCGGCGACGCCGGGCCGGAGCCGGCCGGTCCGGCGTGTGCTGTGGTGCCGACCGCAGTGCCGGTGGAGGTCGTGCCGGCGGCGGGGGCTCCCGCGGAGCCGTAGCCCGGCCGGGTGCCGCCCTGCTGTCCGTACTGCTGGCCGTATCCCGGCGCCCCGCCCTGCTGTCCGTAGCCCGGCTGTCCGGCCGGTGCGGACTGTCCCGAACCGGGTCGGCCGTAGCCCTGCCGGCCGGGCTGACCCTGCTGACCCGGGGACTCCTGACCCGGGGACTGCTGACTGTAGCCCTGCTGACCCGAGGGCCCGGCAGGAGCAGCGGGAGACCCGAAGGTCGGGCGCTGCGGTTCGGCATGCCGTCCGGGACCGGAGGCGTACCCGGGGGTGTGCTGCCCGTATCCGGACTGTCGGGGGTCCCCGGGGCCGGGGCGCTGTGGATCGTCGCTCATGGGAGGTCCTTCCTCATCGGCTCGGTGTCCTCGCCGGAGATGTCCTGCGGGGGGATGGGGAGGTCGACGCGGAACGTCGCGCCGCCTCCCGGGGTCGGGTGCACGGAGATCTCGCCGCGATGGGACTCGACGATCGCCTTGACGATCGACAGGCCCAGGCCGGAGCCTCCGGTGTCGCGGTTGCGGGAGGAGTCGAGGCGGTAGAAGCGCTCGAAGATCCGCGGGGCCAGGTCGGGGTCGATGCCCTCGCCGTGGTCGCGGACCTCGAAGCGCACGCGGCCGGCGGGGAAGCCGCGGAGGTTCTCGCTCACGCTCACGCCCCCGGTCGCCGACACATCGGGCACGATCGCCTGCTCCCCGGTGCGGGTGCGGGCGCGCTCCCCGGCCTTCGCCGCCTTCTTCCTCTCGGCGCTCTGCTTGCGCTCCTCGGCAGCCTCGCGGCGGAAGATCCGCACCGGCCCGGTGACGAAGCCGCGCTCCGGCTTGGTCTCCTCGGACTCGGCAGCGGGCTCGGGCAGACCGACGACGCCCACGGCGAACTCGATCGCGGTCTGCGGCGGGGTGTGCCGCACGGCGTTGCCGACGAGGTTGACGATGACCTGGCGGAGCTTGGCGTCGGAGCCGATGACCGGCGGCACCGGCGGGGCGTCCTCGCCGTCGAGCCCGATGAAGGCGATGTCCCGGTCGGGGTCCTGTGCGGCGGCGTCCGCAGCGGCATCGCGGACGATCGCGGCGAGGTCCACCGGGCCCGTCTCGGTCCGGCGCAGCTCGTCCATCCGGGCGAGCACGACGAGGTCCTCGACGAGCACTCCCATCCGCTTCGCCTCGGCCTCGATCCGGCTCATCGCCTGCGCGACGTGCTCGGGGTCGGTGACCGCACCCTGTCGGTAGAGCTCGGCATAGCCGCGGATCGTCACGAGCGGGGTGCGCAGCTCATGGGAGGCGTCGGACACGAACTGGCGGATCCGCTTCTCCGAGCGGGTCTGCCCGTCGAAGGAGTCCTCGATCCGTCCGAGCATGGTGTTGAGCGCGGCGGACAGCCGACCGAGCTCCGTGCCCGGCGGGTACGTGGACACGCGCTGGCTGAGATCGCCGGCGGCGATCCGGGAGGCGGTCTCCTCGATCGCCTTGAGCGGGCGGAAGGTGTTCGTGATCGCGAAGTACCCGACCCCGGCGACGAGCGCGAGCGCGAGCAGGCCGATGCCGACCATGGTGTTGCGGGCGCGCTCGCTGATCGCGTCGACCTCGCGGTCGAAGGGCACGGCGATCGCGACGAGGAGGTCGGAGCTGCTCACGGTGAGCGCCCGCACCCGCCACTGGGAGCCGGTGCCGTTGACGGTGAACGGCCGCCCCTGCATCGTCGTCACGGTATCGGAGTCGATGATCGGCAGGCGCGGGGTGTTGTCCGGCACCGGGGCCACCGGATCGTAGATCCGGTCCCCGTCGGTCGTGTAGAACTGCACGTAGTACGAGCCGGGGAGCAGGTTGCGCAGCGAGTCCTCCGAGGGGGTGGAGGACTCCGGGGTGCGCAGCGGGGCGGGGACGAGCACCTGGTCGGCGGCCTGGATCACGAGCGCCTCGGAGGCCTGGATGAGCCGTTGGTCGGTGCGCTCGATGAGGCTCGCGCGGAGGTTCTCGAGGACCCAGGCGCTCGTGCCGGACAGGACGAGCACCATGAGGGTCATCATGATCGAGAGGAGCTTGGTCGTGAGCGACCACTCCTCCCAGATGACCGTCCGGTCCCTGCGGCTGTGTCTGACGGGGGCGGAGATGGCTCGGTCGCCTACTTCTGCTCGGGCGTGCGGAGCATGTATCCGACGCCGCGCTTGGTCTGGATCATCGGCGTCCACGCGAGCTCGACGGGATTGCCGGCCTCGTCCGTGGTGGGCGCGGTGTCGATCTTGCGGCGCAGGTAGGAGATGTAGGACTCGACGATGCCGGTGTCGCCGCCGAAGTCGTACTCCCACACGTGATCGAGGATCTGCGCCTTCGACAGCACGCGGTTCGCGTTGAGCATGAGGTAGCGCAGGAGCTTGAACTCGGTCGGGGAGAGGTCGATGAGGATGCCCCCGCGGCGCACCTCGTGGGTGTCGTCGTCGAGCTCGAGCTCGCCGACCTCGATGACGGCGGTCTCCTCCTCCTCGAGGCTGTGGGTGCGACGCAGCACGGCGCGGATGCGGGCGACGACCTCCTCGAGGGAGAACGGCTTGGTGACGTAGTCGTCGCCGCCCACCGTGAGGCCGGTGATCTTGTCGGAGGTGTCGTCGCGTGCGGTGAGGAAGACGA
The DNA here is from genome assembly GCF_005280295.1 of Brevibacterium sp. CS2. Classification (GTDB taxonomy): domain Bacteria; phylum Actinomycetota; class Actinomycetes; order Actinomycetales; family Brevibacteriaceae; genus Brevibacterium; species Brevibacterium pityocampae. The sequence continues at coordinate 1,413,250 of NZ_CP040020.1, forward strand.
CCGGGATGTGGCGCCCGGCCTGGCGCAGGCGGCGCGTGACGGTGAAGCCGTCCATGTCCGGGAGCATGACGTCGAGGACGAGGAGGTCCGGTTCGGTCTGCTCGGCCAGGCGCAGGGCCTCGGTGCCGTTGGCCGCGGACACCACGTCGAATCCGGCGAAGCGGAGGCTGGTGGAGAGCAGCTCGCGGATGTTGGGCTCGTCGTCGACGACGAGGAGGGTCGCCTCGACGTCCTGGGCTTCATGGTGAGTCGTGTTCATGGTCCGAGTATGCTCCCCGAATCTGGTAGTCGGCTGGATGTCGACTGAGCATGAATGTGATGTGAGTCTCATCTAGGACGATGCGCGACCCGGGGGTGGGATTCACGCATGGTAGCTCCCGTCGTCCGGTGAGTCCTGGATGATGTCGCGGCCCTCGATCGGCGATCCGGAGGTCCCGACGGGCGCGTCGTCGAGGCCGACATCGGGGATCCCGTCGCGGTTCCGGTCGGGGGAGTAGCGGGCGCCGCGGAGGCGGGGGTCCGGGCCGAACCGGTCGGCCGAGGCGGCGTTCCAGTCCGCCGCCCAGCCGCGCGGCGGGTCGCTGAGGAGCTCGCCGTGGCGCAGCCAGTTGTAGAGCGTCTGATAGGTCACCACCTCGGTCTGCGAGATGCGGCGGCGCAGCATCCGCAGGTCGAGCTCCTCGGGGCCGGACACCCCGAGCGTGGAGAGCATCTGCTTGGTCTCCTCGATCGTCGCCCGGTGGTAGTTGTAGACCTGCTCGGACTTCGAGGGGACGTCGAGCCCGCGGGCGAGCTTGGGGTCCTGCGTGGCCACGCCCGTGGGGCAGTGGTTGGTGTGGCACTTCTGGGCCTGGATGCAGCCGACGGCCATCATCATCGCGCGCGCCGACATGCAGAAGTCAGCGCCTTGGATGAGCAGCCGCACGATGTCGTGGCCGCTCGCGATCTTGCCGGCCGCGCCGATCCGGATGTGCTCCCGCAGGCCGCAGCCCATGAGCGCGTTGTGGACGATGTGGAGGCCCTCGGCGAGCGGCGTGCCCATGTGGTCCTCGTACTCGAGCGGGGCCGCCCCGGTGCCGCCCTCCGCGCCGTCGACGATGATGAAGTCGGGCAGGATGCCGGTGGCGAGCATCGCCTTGCACAGGGCGAGGAAGTCCCGACGCATGCCGACGCAGAGCTTGAAGCCGATCGGCTTGCCGCCGGAGAGCTCGCGCAGCTGCGCGATGAACTCCATCATCTCCGTCGGGGTGCCGAACGCCGAGTGCCCGGGCGGGGAGATGCAGTCCATGCCCACGGGCACACCGCGCGCCTCGGCGATCTCCGGGGTGACCTTGTCCCCGGGCAGCACCCCGCCGAGGCCGGGCTTGGCGCCCTGCGAGAGCTTGATGGAGATGGCCCTGACCTCGTCGAGCCGGGCCTTGGCGGCGAACTCCTCGGGGGAGAAGTTCCCGTCCGCGTCGCGGCAGCCGAAATAGCCGCTGCCGAACTCCCACAGGAGATCGGTGCCCGCGCCGAGGTGGTATTTCGTCAGGCCGCCCTCCCCGGTGTCGTGGAGGAAGCCGCCCTTGGCCGCACCCCGGTTCATCGCGAGCACGGCGTTCTTCGACAGGGAGCCGAAGCTCATCGCGGAGATGTTCAGCAGCGAGGCGTCGTAGGGCAGGGTGCACTGGGGACCGCCGAGGCGCACGCGATGCTCGCCCTCGGGGATCCGGCCGGGCTGGACCGAGTGGACGAGGTACTCGTATCCCGGGGAGCGCACCTCGAGCTCGGTGCCGAAGGACTTGACCGAGTGGGTGCCGGCGGCGCGCTCGTAGACGAGGAGCCGGACATCGCGGTCGAAGGGCTTGCCGTCGTAGTTCCGTTCGACGAAGTACTGCTGGATCATCGGCCGGATCGTCTCCATGAGGTACCGGCCGCGGCCGATCACCGGGAAGTTCCGCAGGATCGCGCGCTCGCGCTGGGTGATGTCGATGATGCCGAGGACGAGGAGGAGGATCGCGGGGCCGGCGAGCAGCCACCACCAGGCGGAGACGACCACCGCCAGCAGGACGGAGGCGGCGACCAGGGCGAGGAGTGCGACGAACACGGCGATGGCGACCATGGGACCAGCCTACGCCGGTGCTCCGGCGCGGTCACCGGGCCGGGTCCGCGCCGGTGCCGACCGTGCGGCACAAGGCGCCCTGCCCGTCCGGTTCAACCGGCCTCGGCGGCCTCCTGCCGTCTGCGGTAGGCCGCGACGTGGGCCCGGTTGCCGCAGTTGCCGACGTCGCAGTACCGCTTCGAGCGGTTGCGGGAGAAGTCGACGAACACTGCGTCGCAGTCCTCGGCGGCGCAGTGCTGGAGGCGGGCGAGCTCCCCGTCGCGGACGACGTCGACGAGCACGAGAGCGATGTCGATCGCGATCCGGTCGGCGAGCGGCGCGGTCTGCGCCACCGCGTGGAGGTGCCAGCCCCAGTCGTCGTGGTCGACGAGCTGGGGGAGCGCATTGCATCGCAGCAGGGTGGCGTTGACGAGGGCGACGACCGATTCGACGGAGTCCGCGCCGAACACCGTGGCGAACTCCGAGCGGACCGCGTGCACCCGCTCGAGTTCCGTCGCGGTCCCGGTGAGCGGGCCGGAGAAGCCGTGGGTGCGCACGAATTCGGTGAGCGATGCGGGGTCGGGGAGGTCCTCGACGTCCCGGCGGCCGCTGTTGACCAGGTCGACGAGCATGAGCAGGTTGGAGCGCGCCTCGTAGGTGAAGGTCATGGTCGGACCAGTCTACCGGGCGGGCCTTCCCGGGCGCAGCAGATGTCAGGCGCATCACGCATTTGACTCATGAGCCAGGGATCGTGTCTACTGAGATCCGGCGGGGCTCTGTCATGAGTCAAATGTCGAACACTCATGAGTGATGCAGATCACTCCCCATCATCCCGTGAGGAGGACACCATGAAGCAGCAGGTCGCGCTGGGTCTCGCCCTGACCCTCCTGTCGTCGTTCCTGTTCGCCGCATCCGGCCCCGTGGCCAAGGCGATGTACGCGGTCGGCTGGACGCCCGGCGCGGTGGTGCTCCTCCGCCTGCTCGGCTGCGCTTTCGTGCTCGCCGTTCCCACCGTCGTCGCGATGCGCGGACGCTGGGGCGCGGTGCGCGCGCACTGGCGCATCGTCGTCGTCTACGGCGTCGTCGCGATCGTCGGCGTGCAGCTCCTCTACTTCCTCGCCGTCGAGCACCTCACCGTGGCCGTCGCGCTGCTGCTCGAGATGACCGCACCGCTGATGATCGTGTTCTGGGTGTGGATGCGCACCGGCAGCCGCCCGGCACCGGCGACCTTCGCCGGCATGGTCACCGCGATGCTCGGGCTCGTGCTCATCCTCGACCCGCGCGGGGCCGAGCTCCACCTCGGCGCGGTGCTCCTGGCGCTCGGCGCCGCGGTGTGCCTGTGCGCCTACTTCCTCATCGGGGCGAAGGCCGACATCGACATCCCGCCCGTCGCCCTGACCGGGCTCGGCATGGGTGTGGGTGCCGGTGTCATGCTCGCGCTGTGGCCCACGGGGATCCTCGAGTACTCCTTCACCTCCGTCCCGGTCGACCTCGGCGGGGCCGAGGTGCCGTGGTGGGTCGCTGTGGGGCTGCTCGCGGCCGCGACCGCCGGGGCCTACCTCACCGGCGTCATGGGCCTGCGGATGATCGGGGCGACCGTGTCGAGCTTCGTCAACCTCACCGAGGTGCCGTTCTCCGTGCTCGTCGCCTGGCTCGTGCTCTCCGAGCTGCCCGGCTACGTGCAGCTCGTGGGCGGCGTGTTCATCATCGCCGGCGTCGTATTCATCAAGCTCGGGGAGTCCCGCGTTCCCGTCCGCGAGGTCGTGGTCGACGAGGTCACCGCGGCCGAGGACGCGCTCACCGAGGACGCGAGCTCCGGGGCGGGCCCCCGTGCCGCCGGGGATGCCGCGAGCCCGGAGCTCCGGGCCGTCGACGGCTGAGCTGCCGGCTGACCGGCGGGAGGCTCAGTCCTCGAACGGGTGGTTGTGGATCGTGTACGCGTAGCCCTGCTCGGTGAGGAACCGGCGACGGTGCGCGGCGAACTGCTCGTCGACGGTGTCCGCGGCGACGACCGTGTAGAAGGTCGCCGGCTCCGCGTGCGCCTTGGGGCGCAGGATCCGGCCCAGGCGCTGCGCCTCCTCCTGCCGGGAGCCGAAGGCGCCGGACACCTGGATCGCGACGGACGCCTCGGGCAGGTCGACGGAGAAGTTCGCGACCTTCGACACGACGAGCACGCGCACCTCCCCGGACCGGAAGGCATCGAACAGGCGGGTGCGCTCGCTCACCGGGGTCTGCCCGGTGAGGACGGGCGCGCCGAGCGCGGCCCCGAGCTCCTCGAGCTGGTCGAGGTACTGCCCGATGACGAGCACCTGGGCGCTCGGATGCGCGGCGACGAGGTCCTCGACCACAGGCACCTTCGCATCCGAGCAGGCGGCGAGCCGGTAGCGGTCCTCGCCGTCGGCCCGGGCGTAGGCGATCCGGGTGCCGGAATCCAGGCGCACCCGCACCTCGTGGCAGGTCGCCTGGGCGATGTAGCCGGCCTTCTCGATCTCCTTCCACGGCGTCTCGAACTGCTTGGGGCCGATGAGGGAGAACACCTCCTCCTCGCGCCCGTCCTCGCGCACGAGCGTCGCGGTGAGGCCCAGGCGGCGGCGCGCCTGCAGACTCGCGGTGAGGCGGAACACCGGAGCGGGCAGCAGGTGGACCTCGTCGTAGACGACGAGCCCCCAGTCGCGCGCATCGAGCAGCTCGAGGTGGAGGTAGGAGCCCTTCCGGCGGGTGGTGAGGACCTGGTAGGTCGCGATCGTCACCGGCCGGATCTCCTTGACGGTGCCCGAGTACTCGCCGATCTCCTCGGCGGTGAGCGAGGTGCGGCGCAGCAGCTCGGCCTTCCACTGCTGGGCGGACACCGAGTTCGTCACGAGGATGAGCGTGGTCGTGCCGACGGCGGCCATCGTCGCCGCCCCGACCACGGTCTTGCCCGCCCCGCACGGCAGCACGACGACGCCGGATTCCCCGGTGAGGAAGGAGTCGACCGCCCGCTGCTGGTAGTCGCGCAGGTGCCAGTGCGCCGGACTCCCCGGCCCGGACCCATCGTCGTCGGCCGCCTCGGCCTCCGGGTCCGGCTCCGGGGCGTCGGCGGTGAGGGCGATGCTGTGGGCCTCGCCGTCGACGTAGCCGGCGTGGTCGGCCACCGGGTGGCCGAGCTTGAGCAGGCGGTGCTTGAGCTCGCCGCGCTCGGAGGGGTGGACGGCGACGGTGCCCGCATCGATCCGGGCACCGAGGATGCCGGCCAGCTCCGGCTGCCCGACGAGATCGTCGAGGAGCTCGGGGCGGGCGCTCGTGAGGACGAGCCCGTGGACGGGCGAGGTGACGAGGGTGAGGACGCCGAACCGGTCCATGATGTCGACGATGTCGAGGAGCACCTCGTGCGGCACCGGGTGCCCGGCGAACTCGAGCAGGGTGTCGACGACGGATTCCGCGTCGTGGCCGCTGGCGCGCGCGTTCCACAGCCCGAGCGGGGTGATCGTGTAGGTGTGGACGTGCTCCGGGGTGCGGGCGAGCTGTGCGAAGGGCGCGATCGCGACGGCCGCCTCGGCGGCGTCCGGATGGGCGGCCTCGAGGAGGATCGTCCGGTCCGACTGGACGATGAGCGGGCCGCTCATGCCGGCCCCGCCTCGGCCGCCGGTCCGCCGTCCGGCTCCCCGGCAGGGGGATCGAGCGGAGCCGCCGCTGCGATCCGGGACACCGCGAGGGCGATCTCGGTAGCGCGCCCGCCGGCCTGGCGCACTCCGCGCACGCGGCCGCCGGTGATCTGCGTGGGGCGCAGTGCGAGGCGTCGGCGCGCCCCGTCGGCGCCGACGACGGTGACCTCGACGGCGCGGCCGGCGGCCTGCGCCTCCCGCAGCACGTCGAGCACGCTGAGCGGGGACGCGCCCGCCTGCACCGGAGCCGCAGCGGTGCGGCCGCGCAGCAGGCCGACGATGAAGGCGGGACGCTCGTCCGCGGGGATCCGCAGCGAGCTGCGGGCCACGGCACCGGAGTTCCGGCGGCGGACCGCGCGCGGCCGGGGGCCCGCCCCGGCGCTGTGCGAGCCGATCGGCTGCCCGCTCGCCTCGAGGAGCGTGGTGAGCCGGTCCTGCGAGACCTTCGCGAGCGCCACGGTGGGGGCGATGCGCTCGAGGCCGGCGCCGGCGAGCAGCGGGTCGGCGAGCAGCGGGCCGAGGTCGTCGGGCCGGTCGACGACGACGACGGCGCGGGCCGGGGCGACCTGCACCCGGTGGAGCTTCGCGGCGGCCTCCTCGACGAGGAAGCGCAGCGGCTGCGGGACGCCGGTCGAGGACACCTGCTCGATGAACGCGAGGACGTCCGCGGCGGAGCGCCCCCGTCGGAGCGCGCGGGACACCGAATCGCCGGTGAACCGGTAGACGGTCCCTTGCCCGCGCGCCTCGATCAGCGCGATGTCGTCGAGCTGCGCGTGGAGGCGCGGCGCCACCGGCCCGGCGGCGACGGCGGTGAGATCGGACTGGACGAGCACGGTGGTCTGCAGCTCCGGGAGCGCGGCGTCCACCCGGGCAGGCAGCTCCGACCCGAGCTCGACGAGCGCCGGATCGTAGCCGGCCGACGTCGCGGCGGCGCGCATCGCAGTCACGAGCGCACGTGCGGCGAGCCGTCCGAATCCCGTGAGCCCGTAGGCGTGCGGGGCGGTGAGCGGGGAGCACACGAGTCCGAACGCCTGCGCCTCGCGGAGCACCTGGGCCAGCGTTCCGGGGCTCAGCGCGGCGGCGAGCGGCCGCTCCCAGCGCAGCTGTGCGAGCAGGGCGTCGACGGGGACCGCCCAGGCGTCGCTGACCTCGGCATCTGCGCCGCCGGTCATCGCACCGGCGTCCGCCGCACCGTCTGCGGGAGCGGCCGCGAGGAGCGCGGCGAGCACGAGGTGCTTGAGGAGGGGGAGCTGGGGGAGCGCGGACGGGAAGCCCGCGTAGGGGTTGAGGCGGCCGTGCCCGGCGGCCGAGGACAGGGCGTGGACGCGCTCGCCGCGCCCGGTCCGGCCGGCGAGCACGTGGGTGGTGTCGACGGTGCCGGTGAGCCAGGTGGTGAGCAGCCGGGCGTGCGCCTCGGCGCCGGGCAGCGCGAGGAACTCGTCGTAGTGCGCCGTCGGCAGCCACTGCGGGTCGACGTCGGAGCCGCCCACCCCCAGCAGGTCGGAGGCTCCGGCGAGCTCGAGGAGGAACACCGCGTGCTCGGGCTCGAGGCGCGCGGCCCGGGCGCGGAGCTGGACGTCGCGCTTGCCCACCCCGCCGCTCGTGAGCTGGGAGGGCGGGTCGTCGTCGACGGCGTCGAGGAGGGAGAGCACCTCGGACAGCAGGCCCGAGGCGGCCGCGGCCTGCGCATTGGAGACGAGGGCGGCCGGGATCCGCACCGGTTCCACCGGGACCGGGCGCTGCGCGGTGAGCCAGTCGATGTCCTGGGCGCGGTCCGCCGCGGAGGTCGGCAGCAGGCCGACCGTCTCCGCATGGACCCGCAGGAGCGGGGCGGACAGGGGGTCCGCGATGTGCTCGGCCTGGGCCGGCCAGACGAGGCCGAGTGCGAGCAGCCGGGTGAGCACCCCGGGCGCGGCGGCGAGGGTGGACGCGGGGACCGCGGGATCGACGCGGGCGGCCACGGCCGCGCGGTGGACGGCGCGCAGCTGCTCGGTGTCGAGCGATTCGATGGCGGCGGCGACGGCCGCCCGGGTCGCGGCCCGCGCAGCCAGGGGCCGCGGCGTCGGGGGTGTCGCTGCGGAGGAGGTCCGGCCGGGCCTCGCACACGGCGAGGAACCAGGAGTCCTCGGCGCGGGAGAGCCAGGAGGCGAAGGAGATGAGCTGAGGCATCCGCTCCAGTGTAGTCCGGCTACAATGGTGGAGCTTGCGGGATCGGGGCCACCGTGCCCACGACCGCACCGACGACATGATCCACGACCAGACCCACGACCGCACGGAGGAGGTACGGCACATGGCAGTCGAACCCACCGCGGAGACCGGCCGCGCCGATGCGATCATCGTCGTGACCGCCCTGGCGCTCAGCCTCGTCGGACTCGTCGCGCTCGCCCTCGTCGTCATCGTCGGGGTCTCGGGCGGAACGCCGTCCGGTGCCCTGACCTGGATCGGAATGATCACGATCCCCGTGGCGTTCCTCCTCCTGCTCGTGGAGTTCGCCCGCGCCATCGCACGCCGCCGCCGGGCCTGAGCTGCGCTGCCCGCACCCGGCGCCCCGCCGCCCGGCACCGCCGCTGCGCCGCTCCCCGGGCACCACCACTGCACACATCACTTCCCGCGAAAGGACATCATGCCGACCGGACGAGTCAAATGGTTCGACGCCGACAAGGGATTCGGCTTCGTCACCGCCGACGACGGGGAACAGGTGTTCCTCCATTCGACCGCGCTGCCCGACGGCGCCGAGATCAAGCAGGGCACCCGCCTCGACTTCGACATGATCGACGGCCGCAAGGGCAAGCAGGTGCTCAAGGCCCGGCTCATCGAGCCCCCGGTCGCCAAGCGCGCCCGCCGCGACCCGGACAAGACGGCGATGATGATCGAGGACGTCATCCGGCTCCTCGACGACACCTCGAACGGCCTGCGCAGGGGCCGTTATCCCGACAGCGGGCATTCGCATAAGGTGGCAGAAGTACTGCGTGCCATCGCCGACGACCTGGAGGGCTGATGTCGGAACTCTTCTCCCGCTGGCTGCACGACGTGGAACCGGCACCCGCCGCCGGGTCCGCTCCTGCCCACGCCGCCGCCGCGGATCGCCCGACCGCCCGTCGCGCCGCCCGGCCGAGCCCGGACGCGCTCCTCCTCGAGGCCGTCGACGCCGCCCGCAGCGCGATCGCCGAGGTCGCCGACCCGAACCACATCGGCGCCCACCTGGGCGCGGTGATGGAGGGGCAGCGGCTGGCCACCCATTCCTTCGCCTGCACCTCGAAGGCCTACCGCGGCTGGCACTGGGTCGCCGTGCTCGCCCGCGCCCCGCGCTCGAAGACCATCACCGTGTGCGAGACCGCGCTGCTGCCCGGCGATGACGCGCTCGTCGCGCCCCGCTGGCTGCCGTGGGAGGACCGCCTGCAGCCGGGCGACCTGAGCGCCCGCGACACCCTGCCCAAGGTCGACGACGATCCCAACCTCGAGGCCGGCTTCGAACAGGTGCCGCTCGCCGAGGACGAGGACGACGCCGTCGACCAGCTGCCGATCTTCGAGCTCGGGCTCGGCCGCCGCCGCGTGCTCTCCGCCCAGGGGATCTCCCACGCCGCGGAGCGCTGGCACGACTCGGAGGCCGGACCGGACGGCGAGTTCGCCAAGCGCGCCTCGGCCCAGTGCGTCACCTGCGGCTACCTGCTGCCGATGGCCGGCAGCCTGCGCACCCAGTTCGGGGTGTGCGCCAACCAGTGGTCGCCGTTCGACGGGCGCGTCGTCGCGCTCGACGCCGGTTGCGGTGCGCACTCCGAGACCGACGTCGAGCGGCAGGCCCCGGAGACCGCGCAGCCCGTCATCGACGACCTCCACGACACCGTCGACGTGTCGGCCGGCGAGGCGTCTGCTGCTGAGGCGTCTGCCGCTGAGGAGGCACCCGCGGCCGAGGCGCCGGCTGCCGATGCACCCGTTACCGAGGTGTCGACGAGCGGCGCCTCGGGCTGAGCGCCGCGATGGATACGATGACGCTCGACATCGTCACCACGGTGCTCGCCGGGGCGGCGATCCTCGTCGGCTGCGTGGGGATCGTCGTCCCCGTGCTCCCCGGCTCGATCCTCATCGGCATCGCCGCGCTGATCTGGGCGCTCGTCCTCGGCTCGGCCCCGGTGTGGACGGCCTTCGCGATCATCGCCGTGCTCGTCGCGCTCGGCATGAGCGCCTCGCTCATCCTCACCGGCCGGCGTCTCAAGGCCGAGCAGGTGCCGACCTCCTCGCTCCTCATCGGCGGGCTGCTCGCGATCGTGGGCTTCTTCGTCATCCCCGTCGTCGGGCTGCTCGTCGGCTTCGTCGCCGGCCTCTACCTCGCCGAGTACCTGCGCCGCCGCGACGCGCGCGCCGCCTGGGACTCGAGCTGGACGGCGATCAAGGCCGCCGGGATCGGGATCGCCGTCGAGTTCAGCTGCGCGGCCGTGGCCGCCGGCGCCTTCGCCGTCGCGACCGTCATCCACTTCTTCGTCTGAGGCGGCCGTCCCGCTGAGACGGCCGTGCCGCCGCGGGCCGTCCCGCCGCGGATGCAGCTGTTCCTGCGGATGACGACCGATTCGAGGCGCGGGCGCCCCGGATCGGCGCAGAACCAGCTGCTCCCGAGAGAAGCACTCGCAGCGACCGCCCGAGGCGGCTCGGTGCGGACGAGGTGCCCGGGGTCAGTTCCCCAGCGCGGAGAGCACGTAGTCGATGCAGCCGAGGAGCGCGGTGACGTCCTCGGGCTCGACCGACACGAAGGTCGCGATCCGCAGCTGGTTGCGGCCGAGCTTGCGGTAGGGCTCGACGTCGACGACGCCGTTGGCCCGGAGGATCTTCGCGATCGCCGCGGCGTCGATGTCCTCGGCGAAGTCGATCGTGCACACGACGTTCGAGCGGTCGGCGGGATCGGCGACGAACGGGGTCGTCGCCGGATTCTCCTCCGCCCAGGCGTACACGGCCGCGGCGGCCCGCGCGGTGCGCTCGGCGGCCCAGGCGAGCCCGCCGTTGCCGTTGATCCACTCGATCTGCTCGGCGAGCAGCGCCAGCGTGGCCACTGCCGGGGTGTTGTACGTCTGGTTCTTCGCCGAGTTCTCGATCGCGGTGACGAGGTCGAGCGAGGCCGGGATCCAGCGTCCGGAGTCCTTGATCTCGTGCGCGCGGGCGATCGCGCGCGGGGACATGATCGCCAGCCACAGGCCGCCGTCGGATCCCATGTTCTTCTGCGGGGCGAAGTAGTAGACGTCGGTCTCGCGGATGTCGACGGCCAGTCCGCCGGCGGCGGACGTCGCATCGACGACGACGAGGGCGTCCTCGGCGATGCCGGCCGGCCGCGTGATCGTCGTCGCGACTCCGGTCGAGGTCTCGTTGTGCGGCCAGGCGTAGACGTCCGCGCCCTCGACTGCGGTGGGCACGGCCCCGGTGCCGGGGGCGACCTCGGTGATGACCGAGTCCTCGAGGAAGGGTGCGGTCCGGGTGGCCTCGGCGAACTTCGCGCCGAACTCCCCGAAGGTCGCGTGTGCGGCACGCGAGCGCACGAGCGAGAACGCGGCGACGTCCCAGAACACTGTCGAGCCGCCGTTGCCGAGCACCACCTCGTAGCCGCTGGGCAGGTCGAACAGCTCGGTCAGCCCGGTGCGGGTCCGGGCGACGAGGCTCTTCACCGGCGGCTGCCGGTGGGAGGTCCCCATGACCGTCGTGCCGAGCGCCTGCAGGGCGGTCATCTGGGCGGGGCGGATGCGGGCCGGGCCGGAGCCGAACCGGCCGTCGGCGGGCAGGAGTTCGGACGGGATCTTCACGGTCTGCTCTGCGTTCATCACACCGGGATCCTACCGCGGCGCCGTACGCGCGAGCGCCTCGGCCCACCGCGCGGACACCCTGGGCACCCGCGTCCCCGCGCAGTAGTGTGGATCCATGACCGATGACCGTTCGCCGCTGTCCCGGCTGTCCGACCAGCGCGTGGAGTACGGTGCCCGCGGCGAGGCCGCCGCCGGGACCGACCCATTCACCTTCTTCTCCCAGTGGTACGCCGAGGCGCAGGCCGAGATCCGCGAACCCAACGCGATGCTCCTGGCCACCGCCTCCGGCTCCGGTCCGGATGCCCGGATCGTCCTCCTCAAGGGCGTCGATCCCGCTGGCTTCACCTTCTTCACGAACTACACCTCGGCCAAGGGCCTCCAGATCGCCGCCGACGCGCGGGTCGCCCTCGTCCTGCCCTGGCACGACATGCACCGGCAGGTGCGGGTGCAGGGGATCGCGACACGCACCTCGGCGGCGGTGTCCGACGAGTACTTCGCCGCCCGCCCGCGCGGCGCCCAGGTGGGGGCGCGGGCCTCCCGCCAGTCGCAGCCCGTGGACTCCCGGGCGGCGATGCACGCAGCGTTCGACCGGGTCGAGGCCGAGTTCGCCGACGCCGAGGTGCCGCGCCCCGAGCAGTGGGGCGGCTACACCGTCGCCCCCCACCGGATCGAGTTCTGGCAGGGGCAGGCGAACCGGTTCCACGACCGATTCGTCTACGAGTCCGCCGACCGCCCGGCCGCGCTCGACGACGCCGCTGCCTGGACCGTCGCCCGCCTCGACCCCTGAGCGCACCCCGCAGCGGGGCAGCGTGCCGACGGGCGCGCCTCACCTCGTCCGCACCCCACCTCGACCACACCCCATCGCACAGAGAAGGAATCCCACGATGACCGACACCACCACCGCACCCGCCTACGGCCCCGAGGCACAGTTCGACAACTGGATCGGCGGCCGGTGGGTCGGCAGCGAGGACCGCAGCGCGAACATCAACCCCTCCGACACCTCCGACGTGCTCGGCCGCTTCGCCCGCGCCGACGCCGCGACCGTCGAGCAGGCGATCACCGCCGCCCGCGCAGCCCTGCCGGCCTGGTCGCTGGGGAACGTGCAGCAGCGCTTCGACATCCTCGACACCGCCGGCACCGTGATCAAGGAGCGCGCGGCGGAGCTCGGCGAGCTGCTCGCCCGCGAGGAGGGCAAGCAGGTCTCCGAGGCCACCGCCGAGGTCATGCGCGCCGCCCAGATCTTCAAGTTCTTCGCCGGGGAGACCCTGCGCAACACCGGCGAGCTCGTCGAGTCCGTGCGCCCCGGCCTCACCGTCGAGATGACCCATGAGCCGGTGGGCGTCGTCGGCGTCGTCACCCCGTGGAACTTCCCGATCGCGATCCCCGCCTGGAAGATCGCCCCGGCGCTCGCCTACGGCAACACCGTTGTGTTCAAGCCCGCCGAGCTCGTCCCGGCGAGCGCCCACGAGCTCGTGCGGATCCTCATCGACGCCGGCCTCCCCGACGGCGTGCTCAACCTCGTCATGGGGCCCGGCCGGGTCGTCGGCGACGCGATCTCCGGCTCCAGCGAGGTCGACGCGGTGACCTTCACCGGCTCGGTCGGCGTGGGTGCCGGCGTCATCGCGAACGCCGCGGCCGCCGGCTCCAAGGTGCAGTGCGAGATGGGCGGGAAGAACCCGCTCATCGTGCTCGGCGACGCGGACCTCGACGCCGCGGTCGAGGCGGCCGTCAACGGGGCCTTCTTCTCCACCGGCCAGCGTTGCACCGCCTCGAGCCGCCTCATCGTCACCTCCGACATCCACGACGAGTTCGTCGCCCGGGTGAAGGAGCGGATCGACGGATTCGTCGTCGGCGACGCGCGGGATGCGAACACGACGATGGGACCGGTCGTGTCCCGGTCGCAGTTCGACCAGGACCGCAAGTATCTCGAGATCGCCGCCGACGAGGGCGGGACCGTGCACGGCGGCGCGGTCGTCGACACCGGCACGGAGGGCTACTTCCTCGCCCCCGCCCTCGTCACCGGCACTACCGAGGAGATGACGATCAACCGCGAGGAGGTGTTCGGACCCGTCGCCTCGGTCATCGAGGTCGCCGACTACGAGGAGGCGCTCGCCGTGGCGAACCGGACCTCGTTCGGGCTGTCCTCGGGCATCTTCACCACCTCGCTCCAGCACGCCGCGCACTTCAAGCGGCACTCCAACGCCGGCATGGTCATGGTCAACGCCCCCACCGCGGGAGTCGACTACCACACCTCTTTCGGCGGCCGGAAGGGCTCGAGCTACGGCCCGCGCGAGCAGGGGCGGGCGGCGCGCGAGTTCTACACCGTCCACAAGACCGCCTACATCAACGCCGGCTGAGGCCGGCTGTCGGCCCGTCGCACGGCCGTCCGTCCACCGGCGGACGGCCGTGCCGCATCTCCGTGCCGGGCTAGACTGACCCGGTGAGCACAGAGGAGTGGAACCGCCCGTGAACGACCTCATCGACACCACCGAGATGTACCTCAAGGCCATCGTGGAGCTGGAGGAGCAGGGGATCGTCCCGCTGCGCGCCCGGATCGCCGAGCGCCTGGACCATTCAGGGCCCACCGTGTCGCAGACGGTGGCCCGGATGGAGCGCGACGGCCTGCTCGTCGTCGACGCCGACCGCCACCTCGAGCTCACCGCCACCGGCCGGGAGCTCGCGACCTCGGTCATGCGCAAGCACCGCCTCGCCGAACGGCTGCTCGCCGATGTCATCGGGCTCGACTGGGAGCTCGTCCACGACGAGGCCTGCCGCTGGGAGCACGTGATGAGCGAGCAGGTCGAGCGCCGGCTCGTGCGGATGCTCCCCGAGCACAGCACGAGTCCCTACGGCAACCCGATCCCCGGCCTCGACGCGATCGGCGCGGAGGCCGCGCCTGCCGCCCCTGTCGTCCCCCTGACCGAGGCCTGCCCCGCCCAGGGCCGGGCCGAGGTGTGCGTCGAGTGGCTCGCCGAGCCGCTCCAGGTCGATGCCCATCTCCTCGTCCAGCTGCGCGAGACCGGGATCCTGCCCGGGGCCACCGTCACTGCGGAGCCCGCCGGGGAGTACATCACGCTGCGCGCCCCGGAGGCCGCGACCGTGCTCGACCTGCCGCTCGAGACCGCCGCGAACGTCTTCGTGCGCCCGCTCGAGGGCGAGTGATCGCGCGCGTTGGGAGCAGCGCGACCGTCACGTTCCGGTCACGGCCGACACGCCGGATCACGGCTTCGCAGGCTTTCGTCACAGAACTTTTTCGACGCTCATAGTCGCCCTGACCTGGGGTTTTGTTGCCGACCTGACACTTTTGTCACGAAACCCGTGATCCAAATGTGACATTGCGGTCCGGCATCGGTTACGGTTGAGCGGTCGGGTTCCACCGAACCCGGCTCCAGGTGGGCAACCGAGTGCCGCTCCCGCCTGCGGAGACCAGGACCTGAAGCGGCAACGGGGGAACCACCACTCGTCCCGGACACCGGGACTAGGGGCCAAGTTCACTCACGAGTGACCGAGCAACTCCAGCTCGAGCCCGACAGCTCACCTCGTAGGTTTCGTGGAGGACACACCAGTGGCACAGAAGAAGCATGGCCGCCGCGCGGCCAGCACCCCCGTCAAGACCCCGCTGACCGAGCTCACCGAGGCGCTGAGCGCCAACTCCGGTGTCGTCGGTCGCCGCGCGGCCGTCGTCGCAGCAGCCGGTGGACTCATGGCCACCGCCGTGCTCCCGGCCGCCACCCAGGGCGATGAGAAGTCCGACGCGGTCGTCTCCGCCGAGGCCGCCGACTCGAACGTCGAGGCCGACTTCTCCAACCAGGCCGCCACCGTCATCCCGGAGGCCGCCGAGGACACCGAGGACGACGCCGCACTGCCCGGCACCTCGAACGTCTCCACCACCACCTCCACCGCCGCTCCGGAGCCCGAGCCTGAGCCCGAACCGGAGCCGGCCCCCGCACAGAGCTCCGACTCGACCGAGTCCTCGGACTCCTCGGACCGCGGTTCCTCGACCTCGCGCAGCACCGAGCGCTCCTCGGACTCCTCGGACCGCGGTTCCTCGACCTCGCGCAGCACCGAGCGCTCCTCGGACTCCAAGAAGAGCGAGAAGAAGAGCGACAGCGTCTCCGTGCCGGACGGCTCGAAGGCCGAGCAGGTCATCGCGATCGCCAAGCAGTACGTCGGCGTGCCCTACGTCTACGGCGGCACCACCCCCAGCGGCTGGGACTGCTCCGGTTACATAGCGTTCGTCTACGACAAGGTCGGCGTGAACCTGCCCCGCACCTCCGGCGCGCAGAAGGCTGCCGGGACTGTCGTCTCGGCTTCTGAGGCGAAGCCCGGCGATCTCGTATTCAGTCCCGGCCACATCGGCATCTACGCCGGCAACGGCATGATGTACGACGCGGGCTCCCCGAGCTCGGGGACCTCGTACCGCAGCCACTCGTGGATGGGCTCGGTCACCTACATCCGCGTTCTCTGATCCACGGTCGGGCACGGCCCGACGCACTGACGGAACCCGCCGCCCGGGTCATGGTCCACCCGGCGGCGGGTTCCGTCGTGTCTGCGAGCATTCCGCATGCTCCGCCCCGGCCCTGCTCGTGAGCAGTTGCGGAACGGTGGGTGAACCGGCGTGGAAATCATGGTGGGGGCGGCGCGCTGCGACCGCGCAGGCGCTTGCGCGGGCGCCGGCCTCCGCTACTCTGGTTCCAGTCGTTGCACTTCATCCGACAGGAGGCCGCGTGAGCGCCGCATCGCAGGGAGATCGGGTGCCGGTCCGCCGGACCGGGGCGGGCGCCGTGGTGCGCCGTTGCGAGGCGTGGAGCCGGTCCCGGAATCTGCTCGGTGATGTCATCGTCGATTCGATACCGACGGTTGTGGAGCATGGAGGCGTTGCGCATTCGCGCAGCGCCTTCGCTGTTTCCCGGGCGGGTGAGCGCGGATGAAGACCCTGGTCCTCAACGCCGGCTACGAGCCGATGTCGGTGGTGTCCTACCGCCGGGCGGTCGTCCTCGTGCTCGCCGGCAAGGCCTCCGTGCTCGCGGCCGACGACGATGCACCGGTGCGCAGCGTCCACGTCTCCATGCCGCAGCCCTCGGTGATCATCCTCCGCCGCTACGTGCGGCCGCCGTCCGGTCGCTCGGTGGCGCTGTCGCGGCGCGGGGTGCTGCGCCGGGACGGGTTCGCCTGTGCCTACTGCGCCGGCCATGCGACGACCGTCGACCACGTGCTGCCCCGTTCGCGCGGCGGCGGCAACACCTGGCGCAACCTCGTGGCGTGCTGCCGGAGGTGCAACAACATCAAGGGGAACCGGACGCCCGAGGAGATGGGCTGGGTGCTCGGCTTCGTCCCCGACGTGCCGCGGGTCGGCCGCTGGTGGCTGCGCGACCTCGACAACCCCGCAGAGTCGTGGCGGCCGTTCCTCGAATACGGTTCCGCCGCCTGAGCCGACCCGCGACTCCACCGGGCGAGTGTGGGGCTTCCGGTCGAGAGTGGTGGCGTTGAAGCTCATACTCATCGTCGAAACCCCCACACTCCCGTGCCCGGTGCTTCGAGAGGGGAGGGGGAGGAGAGGTTGCTCGACCGTCCGGTATTCCCGGACATGCGAAAGGGCGGTGCGATTCCCGGAGGGATCGCACCGCCCTTCAGCGGTGTGCTGAGGTGATCAGCGGTTGGCGCGGGAGCCGCGACCGGAGATGAAGCCCCAGACGACGAGCACGATGAGTGCGCCGCCGATGGCGAGCAGCCAGGAGCTCAGCGAGAAGAACTTGTCGACGCCCTCACCGAAAAGAGCCGAGCCGATCCAGCCGCCGAGCAGGGCGCCGATGACGCCGCACACGAGGGCGCCGAGCCAGCCGCCGCCCTGACGACCCGGGAGGATCGCCTTGGCGATGGCGCCGGCGACGAGGCCGAGGACGAGGAATGCGAGAATACCCATGAGTTGATCCTTATCTCTGGATGTCCGGACAGCCGTCTGCGACTGCCGGGATTCTGTGATGCGGACCTACCGCACCGAGCAGGAGTAGTTCCTGACGATTACCGGTTAAATATATCAAGGATACTTGTGAGCCTCAATGATCGTCCGGCCCGGCGCGGCGCGACAGGCGGCGGGATCCGGTGTTCCGGGGTGAGCGGCGAACGCCGTTCGAGTCGTGAGATCCGCGGAACCATGCGCATGACCAGCGGTTCGCACGACCGCCGCATCCGGGTATCGTGGGCACACCGGTGTGAGCGAGAACACCGCGCCCGAACCGGTGCGGCGCACCCACCGGGCGCACGCGAGACCGCCACGAAGGAGCTGCCGTGACCGAGGAACTCTCCTCCCCAGAAGTCGCCGACCCCCAAGCCGTGCTCGTCGGCGTGGACGGTTCGAAGGCGAGCCGCAACGCCCTGCGCTTCGCGATCGAGGAGGCCAGGGCCCTCGGACGGTCGATCCGGCTCGTCGGCGCCTACACGATCCCGAGCGTCGCCGCCGCGACGATCGACGTCTCCTACGTCCCGATCGACGACACCTCGATCCGCGCGGCAGTGACCGCCTCCCTCAAGGAGGCCGCCGCCGAGGTCAAGGCCGCCGGCGTCCCCGTCGAGGCCGTCATCGAGATCGGCGATGCCGCCGGCGTCCTCGTCGAGGAGTCCCGCCAGGCCTCGCTCGCAGTCGTCGGCTCCCGCGGGCGCGGCGGCTTCGCCGGCCGCCTGCTCGGCACCGTCTCCAGCGCCCTGCCCGCCCACTCCCACTGCCCGACGATCGTCGTCCCCGTAGGGTGGACCCCGGGCCGGGAGACCGCGCCCAAGCACAGCTCCTCCCGACCGGTCCGCTCGAGCCGCGGCGAGCTCCTCGGCTACGACGAGACCGCCGAGGCGGTGCCGGGCCTCGACTTCTCCGGCTCCGTCGTGGTCGGCGTCGACTCGCTCGCCAAGGAGTCGCCGGCGCTGTGGAAGGCCGCCGAGCACGCGCTGCACCGCGGCACGCCGCTCCACATCCTCGGGGTGCTCACCACCACCGTCGTCGGCCCCGAATGGCTGCCGAGCACCGGGGACATGAAGCGGTTCCTCGACGAGGGTGCGGACAAGCTCGAGTCCGCGCGCACCGCCGTCGCCGCCGAGCACCCCGGGCTCGAGGTCGACTGGACGCTGTTCGACGGCCAGCCGGCCGAGGTGCTCGTGCGCGCCTCGGACACCGCCGACGTCCTCATCATCGGCTCGCGCGGCCGCGGCGGGTTCGCCGGCCTGCTGCTGGGCTCGACCTCGCAGTCGGTGCTGCCCTATGCCGCCTGCCCGACCATGGTGGTGAGGGTGCCGCGCTGAGCCGCGGCAGCCCGCGCCCGGGCGCACCCGTTCCCGGCGGTCCCGAGCCCGGCGGCCCGCACGCCTGCATCGAGGCCCGTGACCTCGGCGTCTCCCTCGACGGCCAGGTGCTCCTCGCACCGACGTCCTTCGCGCTCGCGGCCGGGCGCGCGCTGGCGGTCACCGGGCCCAACGGGGCCGGCAAGACGACGCTGCTGCGAGCGCTCGCCGGCCGCGCCCGGTCGACCTCGGGCACCGTGGCGATCGCCGGGCGCCCCGCCGACGACCGCAGCCCGGAGTTCCGCAGACTCGTCGCCGCCCACCTCGGGCTGCCGCCGCTCGCCCGCGATCTCACGCTGCGCGAGCACGCCGTCCTCGTCGCCGCCTCCTGGGGCATCGCATTGCCCGAGGCCGAGGCGCGGGCCGATGCAGTGTTCGCCGAGCTCGCGATCGCCCACCTCGCCGCCCGCTTCCCCCACGAGCTGTCCTCGGGGCAGCGGCAGCTGTTCGCCCTCGTCCTCACCCTCGTGCGGCCGTGCGCGGTGCTGCTCGTCGACGAGCCCGAGCAGCGCCTCGACGAGCACCGCCGCGGTCTCGTCGCCGCCGCGCTCCGCCGTCGCCGGGACGCGGGAACGACGATCGTGCTCGTGAGCCACTCGCCGGTGCTCGTCGAGGCCGTCGCCGATGCCGTCGTCGCCCTCGCCGCGCCGGCCGCGTGAGCACTGCGGCCTCCGTGAGCACCCCCGCCTCCCGCCTCGCGCTCCTGCGCCGGCTCCACCGGCAGCGCGGCGCAGCACCCTCCCGGGACGACCTCACCGTCATCGCCTACGCCGTCGTCCTCCTCGTGCTCGTCCTCGGGGTGCCGCTCGCCCGCGGCGCGGTGCTCCTCCTCGCCTCCGCCGAGGTGTCCACCGCCCTCGTGGCCGCGGCCGCACCCGGCTGGGCCGGTGCTGCGGCCGGCGCACTGCTCATCGCGTTCGCGCTGTTCGGGCGGGTGCGCGGGCCGGTGGCGCTCGCCCCGTTCGCCGTCCTCCTGCTCGCCCGCACCGATGTGCCCCGGCGCACGGCGCTCCGACGCGGCTTCTGGATCTCCGCGCTCGCTGTGATCGGGGTGCTCCTGATCGTCGCCGGGGGCGTCGGCGGGGTGCTGGGCGTCGCAGCCGGGGTGCCCGTGCTCGCTGTCGTCCGGCTCGTCATCGCCGCCGCCGGACTCGGGCTCATCTGCTCGGTGGTCTGGCTCGCCGGGCAGGCGCGGATCCCGGGATTCGGCCCGGGGGCGGGTGCGGCGTGCGGTGCGCTGGGGGTCGCGGTGCACGTGCTCGCCTCGTTCGCGGTGCCGCCGCTGCAGTGGGTGGCGCCCTGGGGCTGGTTCGGGCTCAGCTGGCCGGCCGCCGGCGCGCTCCCTGGGCACACCGGGGGAGTGCTCGCCGGGCTGCCGGTGGTGCTCCTCTGCGTGCTCGCCGGGGTGCTCGCGCTGTGCGTCCCGCGTCTTCTCGATCAGGTCGGGGCCGAGGCGCTCGCCGCGCAGGCCGCGCGCAGGCAGGCGGCCGGGGCCGCGGCAGGGACCGGCGACCTCACCTCCGCGCTCGCCGCCTACCACGCCGTGCCCGTCACCGGGCGGGGCTGGCCGGCGGTGCGGGCGCGCTCCACCGCCCTCCGCTTCCTGCTGCGTGACCTCGTGGGGGCGGCCCGCACGCCGACGACCCTCCTCGTGGGGGCGGCCGGGATCGCCGCCGCGGGCGCACTGATCGTGGCTGCGGTGACGACTGCGCTGATGCCCGCGTGGGTGCTCGCCGCACCGGCTGCCGCCCTGCTGTTCACGGCCTCCGGGGTGCTCTGCGCCGGATTCCGGCACGCGGCGGAGACGGTCGGAGCGCCGGCGCTCTACGGGTATTCGATGGCCCGGCTCTACGGACTCCACGCGCTCCTGCCTGCCGGCGCGGCGCCGGTCCTCGCCGGGGCCGGCGCCGCTCTCACCGTGCTCCTGACCGGGGCGCCGGTGGACGCGGGACGGACCGGGGTGCTCGCCGCGGTGCTCCTCGGCGTCCTCGCCATCGCGGCGCGTGCCTACGACAGCGCCAAGAGCGCGATGCCCGTGTCGATGCTCACCTCCTCGGTGCCCACCCCGGTGGGCGACCCCGTCATGGTCCTCGTCGCGCTCTGGCACTTCGACGCGGTGCTCCTCACCGGGGCGATCGGTGCGGTGATCATGGGACAGCTCGCCGCCGTCGGAGCAGGGCCCGCGCTCGCGCTGCTCGGCGGCACCCTCGCGACGCTCCTCGTCCTGCTGCACTTCCGGCTCGCCGCGCGCGCCGCGGAATGAGAGCAGCCGGACGGGCCGGGGCGAGCCGGGGAGCTCACCGGGAGGGGCTCCTCGGGCCGTCGGCGCATTCCGTCCAGGCGCCTTGCCGGCCGGGGGATGCGCGAAGAGGCGGATCACGGCATGATGGAGAGGCTCACCCACCATCACGAGACCGGAGTCGCCATGGGGATCCTCAGCCTTCTGCGCCGCGACCGCGCGGACGAAAAGACCACCCGCCAGGCCGTGGAGGAGGCGCAGAAGCCGCCGCGCTCCGGTGAGGCCGGGGCGGACCCGGCCGCCGAGGAGGGCGGCGCGCTCCAGCACATGGTCGAGTCGTTCCGCGACATCGGCATCGACGGGAAGCTCACCTTCGACTCGGCGGAGAAGGTCGCCCGGAAGGCCCAGCGCGGCCGCGGCAAGCGCGACCCGGAGCTCGCGATCCGGCGCATCATCCGCAGTCACCGCCGCGGCATCACCGCCAGCGGGTTCCTCACCGGCCTGGGCGGTGCGATCACGCTGTCGGTGCTGCTGCCGACGAACGTCTTCGAGTTCTACGTCCAGGCCACCCGCATGGTCGCCGCGATCGCCTCCGTGCGCGGTTACGACCTCCGCGACGACGAGGTGCGCACCCGGGTGCTCGCCGCGCTCGTCGGCGAGGAGTCCGGCGACGTGCTGCGCAACATCGGGCTCGGGCCGGTGGCCGGCTTCGCCAGCCGCCAGGTCGCCAAGCGCCTGCCCCAGCCGCAGATCTCCGCGGTCGCCAACGCGATCGGCGGCCGGATCCTGCGCCGGTTCGGACTGCGCTCGGTGCGGCTGTTCGGCAAGGCGATCCCCGGCCTCGGCGGCGTCATCGGAGCGGCGAGCGACCGCGGTCAGCTGAAGAAGATCGCACGGACCGCGCTCGTGATGTTCCCGCAGGTGTGAGCGCGCGCGTCCACGGGGAGGTCGGGGTGCGCGGCGGCGGCAGCGCCTGGCCGGGTCACCGGAGTGTTTCCCCTGGTGAGAAGTGCGCCCCCGATTGGATTCGAACCAACGACACCCGCTTTAGGAGAGCGGTGCTCTATCCCCTGAGCTACGGGGGCACGCGCCGCGGGCAGGTCAGCGCGCCCTGTCGGAATCGTGGGGGCGCGCCGGTCGCGGCGCACGGACAGTCTAGCAGTCCGATCGGCGCCGAAATTTCGCCGCTGACGGTGCGCCGGGCGGTGATCGCGGCCCGATCCCGATAGTCTCGAGCTGTGTCATATTCCGATTCCACTACTCAGGCCTCCGTCGGCGGAACGTTCGCGGCGTGGAAGGAACAGGCTGCCCGGATCGGCGGCCGGGACACCATGCTCCAGTACCGCGACTCCCGCGACGGTTCGATCGAGCTCACCGGTGCGCATCCCTCCGGGCTCGCCCAGCTGCTCGCCGGCCGGCCCACGCGCCTGTCGAGCCTGATCCGCGACCAGGAGCTGCTGTCCGACGCCCGTCGTCGCGCCCGCTCGATCCGGCAGAAGGCCGAGCAGCTCGCCAGTGAGCGCGGGATCAACACCGCGCACCTCGCGATCGGCTTCGCCACCTGGAGCCGCGACGAGTCCGGCGGTCGCACCGACTACATCGCCCCCGTCATGCTCCGCCACGTGCGGCTCGTGCCCCGCGGCAGCCGGGTCGAGGACTTCGAGATCGTGCTCGACGACGAGATCACGATCAATCCTGCCCTCGTGTCCTACCTCGAGCGCCACCACCGGGTGACGATCGATGTCGACGAATGGGTCGAGGCGACCGGCAACAGCCACGGCTTCGACCCCGCCCCGGTGTTCGAGCGCCTCCGCGCGCTCGCCAAGGGGATCCCCGGCCTGCTCGTCAACCAGCGTCTCGTCGTGTCGACCTTCGCCAACATCACGACCCCCTTCAGCGGGGAGGAGCTGCCCGGCGGCCACCCGGTGCTCCGTGCGCTCGCCGGTGACGATGCCGCCTGCCGCAGCTTCGGCGGCCCCGCCGCCCGGGCACCCGAACGCAGCGTCCAGTCGCATTCCGCTCCCGAGGCGCCCTCCGCCGGGAAGCCGCCGGCCGGCGGGAAGGCGGCGCGCGAATCCTCGGCCGAGGTGTCTCTCGACGAGGGGCAGCCGACCGAGCCGATCCTCGACGCCGACATCCCCGGGAAGGCCTCCGCTTCTCCTGCTGCTCCGGCATCTGCATCCGCGCCCGCTTCCGATGACGCCCCTGCCGGTGACACGGAGCCTGCGGCGCAGGCCTCGGAGGAAGGTGCCTCGCGTGAGGGTGCCGCCGTCACCGGCGGCTCCGCTGCTCCGCCGGCCGGTGACGCGAAGGCCGATCCCATCGGCTCCGACGGCCCTGAGGCCGACGACTCCGACGGGCCGACCCACGCGGGATCCGCCACCGGCGACTCCGATGCGGCCGACGCCTCGACCGCCGACGCCGAGTCCGACGAGGATTCCACTGCTGACGACGCCCCCACCGGCAGCACCGCCGTGCCGGTCGGGCGCCGGGAGCAGAAGCGGGCCGCACGGAAGCACGCAGCCGAGCGCCGCACCCCGCGCTCGGCGTCCCGCGACGACTCCTCGGGCTCCGACCGGGACGACACCGGATTGGACGAGGCGAGCGCCGCGGACCCGGGCGCCGTGTCCGCACCGACGCCGAAGCCGCGCGAGCTGCCCCGGCCGCTGCCGGACCGGAAGCCGCAGGAGGAATTCCTCGCGATCGACGTCGACGGCGACCAGCAGGCCGTCGTTGATGCCGCCGTGATGGGCGAATCCGTGGTCGTCGACACCCCGCCCGGCACCGGCGCCACCCAGGTCGCCGTCGCGATCGCCACCACGCTCGCCCACACCGGCCGCAGCGTCCTCTACCTCGCGCAGAACTCCGATGCGCTCGGCGATTTCGCCTCCCGCCTCGAGCGCGCCGGGCTCGGCGGCTTCGCCGTCGACGGTCGGATGACCCCGACCGAGGTCCACACCCGCCTGATCTCGCTCATCGCCGACGCCGAACGCGCACCCCGCCCCGACCTCGGCGGTCTGCTCGCCAAGCTCAACGACCAGCGGGCGATCCTCAGCGAGCACTCCGAGTCGCTCCACCGGGTGCGCGAACCCTGGGGCGTGTCCGTGCTGTCGACCATGCGGCGCCTCGCGCAGCTCACCGCCGAGCAACCCGGTCCGTCGACCGCGGTGCGCTTCGACTCGTCCGTCGTCGAGGCGAGCGAGGCCGAGCGGGAGGACCTCCGCGCCCGCCTCATCGAGTTCTCCGAGCTCGGCGCCTTCACCCTCGACGTCGAGGACACCGTGTGGTTCGGCGCCCGGTTCGCCAGCGATGAGGACGCCGAGGCGGCCCGCCGCGTCGCCGAGCGCGCCGGGAAGAAGATCCCGGCCCTCGTGGAGCTCGTCGAGCCGCTGCTCCGCCAAGCCGGCCTCAACCCCGCCCGCACCGTCGACGCCTGGGGCCGCTGCCTCGCCGTCCTGCTCGGCGTGCGCAGGACGCTCGACCGGTTCTCGCCCGACGTCTACGACCACAACCTGTCCGATCTCATCGCCGCGACCGGCAGCGCCGAGTATCGCCGCGAGCACCAGATCGAGATGGGCATGTTCGAGCGCAACCGGTACAAGAAGGCCGCACGCGAGTTCCTGCGCCCCGGCGCGACGGTCGACGACATGCACGCAGCACTGCTCGCCGCCGCCCAGCAGCGCGCCGAGTTGCGCGACATCGCCGGGCGTGACATCCGCCCGCAGATCCCGCGCGGCCTGCTCGAGGCCGACGAGCTCCACCAGGAGATCGTCGCCGACTTCCGCAAGCTCGAACCGGTGCTCAGCGACACCCCCGACGGCGGGGACCTCGGGTCCATGCTCGTCGAGGAGGCGCAGGCCCGGCTGCAGGCGCTCGGCGAGGACCGCGACAGCCTCGCGGACCTGCCTGCCCGCACCCGGATCGACACCGAGCTCCGCGGCCGCGGCCTCGGCGATCTCCTCAGCGACCTGCGCGAACGCCGCGTGCCGCACGAGCTCGTGGGCCAGGAGTTCGACCTCGCCTACTGGGCGACCGTGCTCAAGCAGCTCGCCGCCGCCGATCCCCAGGTGGGCGGCCACGACGGGACCGAGCTCCATCGCGTCGTCGCCGACTACCGGATCTGCGACAAGCAGTACGTCGCCGCGGGCGCCGCCCGGCTGCGCTACAGCCACGGCCAGGGCTGGAAGCGCGCGATCGAGGAGCACCAGGACGAGGCGCAGGCCGTGCGCGACGCCCTGCGCTCCCGCCACCTCCACGTCGAGGCGCTGAGCGAGCAGGCACCGCGCGTGCTCACCGCGCTCGCCCCGGTGTGGATGATGAGCCCTTTCCAGGTGCCGGAGTACTTCGCCGACGTGCCGCTGTTCGACACCGTGATCATCGCCGACGCCGGGCGGATGTCCGTGACCGAGGTGCTCCCGGCGATCGCCCGCTCCAAGCAGGTCATCGCACTCGGCGACGACCGGCTGCTCGGCCCGCGCGAGTTCAGCGTCGCCGTCGACCGCCGCGGCCAGCGCGACAACGCGAGCGGCCCGAGCGTGTTCGGCGCGCTCGCGGAGTTCCTCCCGTCCCACCGCCTCCACACGAGCTACCGGCACTCGCCGGCCGGCCTCGTCGACCTCGTCAACCGCCGGTTCTACGACTCGACGATCTCGAGCCTGCCGACCGCCCTGACGAACGAGGGCTCCGGCGTCGAGTTCTCATTCGTGCCCGACGCGCTCGGCAGTCCCGACACCGCCACCGGTCAGGTCGAGAGCCTCGATGTCGAGGTCGACCGCGTCGTCGACCTCGTGCTCAAGCACGCGCGCACCCGCTCGCGGCAGTCGCTCGCCGTTGTCACCCTCACCCCGTGGCACGCGCAGCGCGTCGCCGCGGCGATCCAGCAGGCGATCCGCACCTACCCCTACGTCGCGTCGTTCTTCACCGACCCGACGAAGGAGCCGTTCGTCGTCA
Organism: Brevibacterium sp. CS2; assembly: GCF_005280295.1. Lineage (GTDB taxonomy): Bacteria > Actinomycetota > Actinomycetes > Actinomycetales > Brevibacteriaceae > Brevibacterium > Brevibacterium pityocampae. The sequence goes on from NZ_CP040020.1 coordinate 1,439,275, forward strand.
CCGACTGCGAACGGATCCAGGGGATGGCCCGGGATGCCGTGATCTTCTCACTCGGCTACGGCCGCACCCGGCAGGGTCGCGTCGTCTACAACTTCGGGGCGCTGTCGAAGCCCGGCGGGGAGAGGCTGCTCGCCGCAGCGGTGACCCGCGCCCGGCGCAAGCTCACCGTCGTGTCGTGCTTCGAGGCCGACGACTTCGAGCTCGCCCGCCTCCGCCACGGCGCCCGTGTGCTGCCCGGGCTGCTCGCGGACGCCGCCGCCGGCGGCCGCACCATGCCCGCCGCCGGTGACGCGGAGCGCGACCCGCTGATCTCCGACATCGCCGAGCGCCTGCTGCGCAGCGGGGTGTACTCCGACGAGGGGTACGAGGACATCGACCTCGCCGTCTCCGTATCCGCCGACCCCACCCAGGGGATGGCGCTCGCGGTGGAGACCGACGGTGCGGACTACGCCGCGACGGAGAGCATCCGTGAGCGCGAGCGGCTCCGCGCGGAGGCTCTCGCCCGACGCGGTTGGCGCCATCTGCGGGTGTGGTCGACGGATGCGTTCGTCGACCCGCAGGCGGAGGCGGATCGGATCTTCGAGATGTGGAAGGAGACCGTCGAGGATCGTTCCCCGCAGGCCGTGCTCGATGCCGCCCGCGCCGCAGCGGTGGTCGTGGGCCGGCAGGGCAACCGCCCCAAGCTCACCCCGGGGCTCCCGCTCCACACGTACTCCGCCGAGGACCTCGACGCGATGGTCGACTGGATCCAGTCCGACCGTGTGTCCCGCGGCGACGACGAGCTCAAGGCGCAGCTGCGCGCCGCACTCGCGCTCAAGGGCCGCTCCCGGCGCGTGGAGTCCGGGCTCGACGCCGCCGTCGCCCGCTACCGCGACCGCTATGCGCAGGCCAAGCGGTCCGCCGCGCCGCCGGCCGAGCAGGCCGGTCGCACCGAGGACGAGGTGTTCCTCCCCGCCGCGGGCGGCTCCGTGGGCCAGAGCGAGGTCATGCCGCTGTACAACACCGGCAAGCTCCGCGAGCAGGACCTCCTCGACGCCGGGCTCCGCGAGTCCGAGCAGGGCCGACGCTCGGAGGAGGAGCATGCGCCCGAGGCAGGTACCACACGGGAGAGCACTGGCCAAGGAGCAGAGAGTGCTGCGGATGGCGGCGGTGCCGGCAAGCATCCCGGGAAGCGCGTCGCGCAGGACGGTGATGCCCACGACGCCGGGGAATCCGCCTCCGATCGCGGGGACGCGCGGAGCTGAGGCGTCCCATGCCGCCCGAGGAGCAGAACGGCATCGAGCCGAGCGCTGCCGACGACCGTGCTTCCGCGCAGCGGCGCGCCCGCGACGCACGGACCCGCGCGGCAGTCGAGGCCTACCGGCGTACGCTGCGCAACGAGTCATCGGCCGGCGACGGCCTCGATCGCGAGCCCGGCGGGCCCGGAGCGCTCAGCGCGGAGGAGGCCCGGCTGCTCGCCGAGCGCCCGCCCCACTGGCAGACCAAGCCGCGCTGAGCGGGTTGACCGTCCTGGTGCACCACCGCACCCCGTTCACCGGCCCGGGCGCGGCGCACGGCATTGAGGTGCCATCGACACGACAGCGCCCCCGGACTCCTGTCCGGGGGCGCTGTGATCGCGTCGGGTCCGAGGCGCCTCTGCGTGGAGGTCTGCCTCTTCGACTCAGTGGCGCGGGGGGTAGTTCGGGTCGATGCCGGTGGCCGGGCCGCCCTCGAGGCGCTGGTCGGGGACGACGTCCTGGGCACCTTTGGCGAGCAGGTCGCGGATCTCGGCGAGCAGCTCCTCCTGGGTGGGGGGCACGTCCTCTTCAGCAGCACCGCGCTTGCGGAGCTCGTTGAGCTTGTTCATCGGCATGATGATGACGAAGTAGACGACAGCGGCGACGATGAGGAAGTTGATCGCCGCGGTGATCACGGCACCGAAGTCGAGGAAGGTCGCCTCGACGTCGGGACGGATGCGGAAGCCGAGACCGCCCACGTCCGGCGAGCCGACGGCCGCGATGAGCGGGTTGATGATGTTGTCGGAGATGGCGTTCACGATCGCGGTGAACGCGGTACCGATGATGACGGCGGTCGCCAGCTCGATGACATTGCCGCGGAGGATGAAATCCCGGAAGCCCTTGAGCATAGTGTGTCCTTTCACAGATGGGTCAGGAGCACACTGCTCCCGTGTGCGCATGAGCGCCCAGAACATGATAGCGGCGAAAAGACGATCCAGTAGACATTTCAAGCATCTCAGAATTTGATACTCGTCACATTACCGGGCCGGTTCTCGAGAGACTGACAGCTTGAGCACACGGAGCCGCTGGTGAGGTGGCCGATGTGCCGGTGAGCGGCCGGGATCGACCGCGACCGCAGCAGCATCGGACGCCTGCCGATGTCCTCTCGCTCCCTCTCAATTGAGCAGGGCGAAGCTCAGCGCCGTGCCGGACACCGCGGCGAGCGCGCTGGCCTGGGGTCCGGACACGATGAGTGTGATCACCGTCGTCGACCCGGACACCGCGGTCCCCGCCCGTTGGGAGATCGAAGCGACCACCGCCTCGTCGATCACCGCGCCGGTCCCGTCCGCCCCTGCGGCACCCGGCACCCCCTCGACCTCTCCATCGGCGCCGCCTGCGGCCGAGGCGCCCGCTCCCGGAGCGAACACCCGGACCCGGTGCCCCGGCCGCAGGGTGGCCGCCGCGGCCTCGTCGGTCACCGTCACCGGCATGAGGAGCTGCCCCTCTGCCAGCGGTTCGGCGCGCGGGGCGAGCAGCCCGGACCGCGTGACCGGCAGGCCGGGGCTCAGGTGCGCCGCGGAGGTGCTGCCGATCGCCTCGGCGACGGATTCGATGGCGTCGGCGGGGACGAGCGCGGCGGGATAGGTGCGGGTCCCGAGGTCGCCGGCACCGATCGTCGAGCCCGGGGCGATGTCACCGGCGGCGACGACCACCGGGGTGCCCGCGGGACGCGGTGTCAGCGCCCAGACGACGAGCGTGGTCGCGAGGGCGAGCGCGAGTGAGGCGAGGAGGCGACGGGTGCGGCGGCGATCTTTGACGGACAGCGCGGCGAACCGCTGCAGGGGGAGAGGGAGTCGGAAGGAGACCATGACCCGACTGTGCCCCGCGGAGCCCGGACCGCGCTACGACCGACGTGCGCCTGTGGATGGAGGGCGCGCGGCCGTCCCCAATGTGACCTGAGGACGGTGCACTGTGACCAGAGGACGGTTCTCGATCGTGCCCCGTGCCGGGAGCAGGAGACCGTCAGGCGGAGGTCGAGGCCGTGGATTTCGAGGACGAGGAGCTCGAATCGCCGGTCGCCGAGGTGCTCGACGTGCCGGAGTCCGAGGAGCCGGACCCCGAGGAGCCGGACCCCGAGGAGCCGGAGGGGGCGCCCGTGCTGCCGCCGGCAGCAGCAGCGTCCTTCGAACCCGACTCGGATCCGCCCGACTTCGCCGCCGCGCGGGAGCCGCCGGAGGAGCGGGAGTCGGTCGTGTAGAAGCCCGAACCCTTGAACGTCACTCCCACATTGCCGAAGACCTTGCGCAGGGTGCCCTGGCACTCCGGGCACATGGTCAGCGAATCGTCGGTGAACGCCTGGTGGATGTCGAAGGCGTGACCGCAGTTCTTGCAGGCATAGGAGTACGTGGGCATTGTCGGCCTTTCTCGTCAGAGTCCCGAAGAAGTATAGACCAGCACGCATGCCCTGCCGGGTCGCGTCTCAGCCCACCGGCGAGCGCCTCACCCCACCGGCACGATGCCGCGCTCGGTGACGACGGCGTCGACCCGCAGATCCCAGGGCTGGTGGGGAAGCGTATCGACGAGCTCCTCTGCGAAGCACACCCCGAGCACCTGCGCCCCGCACCCGGTCGGCGGGGCGGCCCCCCGCGGACCGAAGGTGCGGTCGTAGAAGCCGCCGCCGTTGCCCAGCCGCACCCCGGCGCGCGAGAACGCGAGGCCGGGCACGAGGATCGTGTCGACCGGTGGGAGGGGGCGGCCGGCAGGCCCCGCCATCTCACCGGCGAGCGCCTCGGCGGCGGGTGCCCCGGACCTCGGCTCGCGGATCTGCCACTTCCCCGTGCGGGGGAGCGTGCTCATCGGCCCGGTGAGCACGCCGAAGTCGAGGGGCCGGCCGGCGGTGGTGAGGGGGAGGAGCACCGCGGCGCCCGCGGCCCTCGCCTGATCGAGTGCGAGATCGAGGCAGGGCTCACCGGCCAACGAGGCATAGCCGAGGACAGCGCGGGAGCCGGCGAGCACCTCGGCGAGCACGGCCGCGAACCGCTCCGGCTCCCCGGGGGCGGTCGGCCCGGCACCCGGCTCCCGGACCCCTGCTCCCCCGGCGAGCGCCTCGGCCGCGGCCCGCGCGCGCTCCCGGCGACGGGTGCGCACCCTCCTGCGCAGCCGCGCCTTGTCGGCGGCCTCCGAGCTCGCGGCTTCCGGCGTCGTGTCCACGGCTACAGCGTAGACTGACCGGCATGGCAGACAAGCAGAACGTTCCCGTGCGCAAGGCCGTCATCCCCGTCGCGGGGCTCGGCACCCGGTTCCTCCCGGCGACCAAGGCGACCCCCAAGGAGATGCTCCCCGTCGTCGACAAGCCGGCCATCCAGTACGTCGTCGAGGAGGCGGTGGGGGCCGGGCTCTCCGACGTGCTCATGGTGACCGGCCGGAACAAGCGCCCGCTCGAGGACCACTTCGACCGGGTGGACGGCCTCGAGAGCGCGCTAAAGGACAAGGGCGACGAGAAGAAGCTCGCCCTCGTGCAGAACGCCTCGGAGCTCGCCGACATCCACTACGTCCGCCAGGGCGACCCGCTGGGACTCGGCCATGCCGTCCTCAAGAGCCATCAGCACGTCGGCCAGGAGCCCTTCGCCGTGCTGCTCGGCGACGACCTCATCGATGAGGCGAACCCGATCCTGCCGAAGATGATCGAGGTCCAGGAGCGGACCGGCGGCTGCGTCGTCGCGCTCATGGAGGTCCCGGCCGACACCATCAACCTCTACGGCTGCGCCGCGGTCGAGGAGACCGGGGAGGACGGCGTCGTGCGCGTCACCGGGCTGGTGGAGAAGCCGGAACCGGAATCCGCGCCGTCGAACCTCGCGATCATCGGCCGCTATGTCCTCGCCCCGGAGATCTTCGACGTCCTGCGCGTCACCCCTCCCGGGCGCGGCAACGAGATCCAGCTCACCGATGCGCTCGAGACCCTCGCCGCGGATCCGGATTCGGCCGGGGTCTACGGCGTCGTGTTCTCCGGGGACCGCTACGACACCGGTGACAAGATCAGCTACCTCAAGGCCGTCGTCCAGCTCGCCGGCCGGCGCGACGACCTCGCCGACGAGCTCCACGCGTGGCTCCGCGACTACGTCGCCGCGCTCGACGCCCCGCAGTCCGGCGGCGCCTCCGACCGATGACCGAGATCCCCCGACCGTGGGTCGACGACCGGGCGATGAAGCCGTACTCCGCGCTCGTCGTACCGGTGTCCGCCGCGGTGGACACCAGCCTCGTGCGGACGCTCGTGACCGCCTTCGAGGGCCACGAGTTCTCCGTGGTCGAATCGATCCTCGGCTCCGGCGACCGGCTCCAGGCGCTCATCGACGATGCGGCGTCCTCGTTCGACGTGCTCGTCACGATCGGCGGTCTGCGGGCCAACGGCGACCCCGACATCGCCGACATCCTGCGCACCGAGATCGAGGTCGAGGTGCCAGGGCTGTCCGAGCTGCTCCGCCGTGAGCAGTACGCCGCCGGCCACCGTGCAGCGGTGTTCGAGAACCTCGTGTGCGGCCGGATCGACGGCACTCTCGTCGTCACCCTGCCGGACCGCGCCGAGGCGGTCGCCGCCAGTGCCGAGCTCCTCGCCGGACTCGCCTCGGAGATGCTCGCCGAGCTCGACGAGCCGCCGGCGGACGGGCTCGAGTTCGATCTGGAGACCGGATCCGGTGAGACCCTGCCATGGCCGGTCGTCGTCGACGACCCGCATCCCGATGCGACGATCCTCCAGATGTGGAACGCCGAGCGTCGGCCGCAGTCCGGGGCGGGCGAGGGCCCGGCCGAGGGCGACGAGGAGCATGCGGACGGTACCGCACCCGCCGGCGGCCGCCCCACCGAGGCGATGCCCACTGACACGATGCCCACCGACGGCCCGCAGTCCGGGTCCGCGGACTGAGCGATGAGCAGCTTCTGGCCGGTCGTGCTGTCCGAGGGCGGGCTCGTCCTCCGGCCGCTCCACCGGCAGGATGCGCGCGAGTACACCGAGGTGCGCCGCCACAACGCCGACTGGCTCCGCCCCTGGGAGGCGACGAACCCCGACCCCGGGTACACCCTGCCGAGCTTCCACCCGCTGCGCCGGATGCTCGCGAGCCAGGCCCGCCAAGGGCTCATCCTGCCCTTCGCGATCGAGGTCGACGGCCGGTTCCGGGGCCAGCTCACGGTGAGCTCCTTCCAGTGGGGGTCCCTGCTCAGCGCGACGATCGGCTACTGGATCGACGAGCGGGTCGCCGGCTGGGGACACACGCCCACCGCGGTCGCGCTCGCCGCCGACCACTGCTTCTCCACGCTCGGCCTGCACCGGATCGAGATCAACATCCGGCCGGAGAACACGGCGAGCCTGCGGGTGGTGGAGAAGCTCGGCTTCCGGGACGAGGGCGTGCGCGAGCGCTACATGCACATCGACGGGAAGTGGTGCGATCACCGCACCTTCGCCCTCGTCGCCGAGGACGTGCCCTTCGGCCTCCTCGACTACTGGCAGCGCGTCCGGAACTCCTCCGCCGGCACCGTCGGCCCCGGCCCGGTCGCCGACGACCGCCACTGGCCCGGTGGCACGGAATCCTGGTCCTGAGACGCGGAATCGGACCCCCGAGGGGATGAACCCGGCCCAGAACACCGGACGGATCCCGACACGCCCCCTGTGATCCGATCGTGACCTGCTCCACCCTTCTACAGTTGGACTGTGGATACCAGCATCACCATCGCCCTCGTCATCGCAGTGCTGTTCGTATTCATGCTGCCCGCGTCCCTGCGCCGCATCGACCGCACGCTCACCCACGGCCACGTCCACGACGTCCCCGCCACCGCGCGGGAATGCCCCGAGGTGCGCGCCACCTCGTGCCTGCGGCCGGCCGACGCACCCCGGCTCTACGCCGCGGATCGTGACGCCGCGGAGTTCGAACCGCCCCAGATCGTCCACCGGGTGGCCGATTCGGCGCCGGTGCTCCACCTGTCCAAGCCCGCCCCGCGCCTCGCGGTCATCGACGGCGATGTCCCGAACAGCGCACGGCCGGCCGACAGCTCGCCTGCGGAGAGGGGGACCGCGCACCTCGACCTCGCCGCCCCGCTCGATCCCGAGGCCGAGGCGGCCGCGCTGCCGCTGGCGGTCGGCCAGACCGCGTTCCTCCCGCTCTCCACCCACCACGAACCGATGGACTCTCACATGACCTCTTCCCAGTCACCCGCCACGGGCCCGTCGATGCAGCACCGCACGAACCGGAACCTGCCCGCCCACCTCCGCGCTCGCATCGCCGACTCCCGGCACACCGCCGGCACGGTCGGCGCGCGCGTCGGCACCCCGGCGGCCGGTCAGGGCCGGGGGCCCGCCTCGGGCGCGCCTGCCGGTGCGCGAGGTGAGGGGTCCGGCGGCTCCGCGGCGCCCACGCGCTCCACCCCGGCCGCCGATCGGGATCTCCGCCCGCAGCCGGCCGACCGGGAATCGAGCGAGAAGATCGCCCGCCTGCGCGCGGCGCTGCCGTTCGTCGGCCTCGGCTTCCTCGCCACCGCGCTCGCCACCCTCGTGACCGCGGTGCTCGTGCCCTTCGGCGTGCTGCCCTGGGCGGTGCCGGTGCTCACCCTCGTCCTCGCCGGCGGCTGCCTGCTCATGGTCCGCTCGATCAACCTCTCCATCCGTCGACTCCGCCGCGCCGGGGTCGAGGCGCCCGCCGCGAAGGCCTCCGCCACCGCTGCGACCCCCGGAACAGCTGCGACCCCCGAGTCCCGGCGCACTCCCGATGCCGTCGCCCTCGTCGAGGACGACGATCGCGATGCGACCGTGGACCTCTCCGCCATCCGCGCCGTCTTCGGTGCCGGGCGCGGGGCCGAGCACCGCGCCGGGGCGGAGAACCGGGCCGGGGCGGAGCGCGACCCGGGAGCCGGGACCGAGGTTCCGCGCGCGCAGGCGCCCACGGCCACCGAGGAATCCCGCGAGTCCGCTGATTCCGCCGAGCCCACCAAGTCCTCGGCCCCGGATTCGGACTCCGCGCCTGCATCTTCCACCGCGGCCGCATCCTCCACCGCCGAGGCCCCCGCAGCGCGTCACCGGGCGCGTCGCGAGCTCCAGGTCACCCAGGTGCGCGAGCGCGTCGTGCTCAGCCTCGGCACCGACCTCGCTGGGGACGAGGACACGGACGAGCCGGCCGGTGCCTCGGTGACCGGCACCTCGGCGACGGAGCCCCCGGCGAGCGGCACCCCCGCGCCCGCCGGGAGCGACGACCTGCTCGCCACCCGCTTCGCGGCCACCGGCTGGAACCCCTCGCCGGTGCCCACCCCCACCTACGTCGACGCCCCGGTCGTCGATCGGGCGCAGCCGGAGCCGGTCGTGGCCGATGCCTCGTCCTTCCGGCTCGAACCGCAGTCCAAGGAGAGCCTCGCCGAGCGCTTCGCCGCCGAGCTCGGCTACCGCCCGGAGTTCGAGGACGCCGCCCGTGAGGACGACGCGCAGACCGCTGCGGACGCCGGGCCGCTCGCCCACGGCCGGACCGCGATCGGCGGCGCCCGCACCCGCGGCGTCGGCCGCCTCGACGAGGTGCTCGCCCGCCGCCGCGCCTGAGCTCACCCCGCGCAGCGAGCCGGGACGCGCACCTCCCGAACACCCGCATCGCACCAGCACGCAGATGGCCCCCGGTCGAAGGACCGGGGGCCATCTGCGTGTGCAGGGCGCGTGCTACGCAGCTGGTCAGCCGCGCGGCAGAGCCACGTACTTGACCTCGAGGAACTCGTCGATGCCCACGCGGCCGCCCTCGCGGCCCAGACCCGACTGCTTGTACCCGCCGAACGGTGCGCCCGGGTTGGAGATCAGGCCGGTGTTGAGCCCGATCATGCCGCACTCGAGCTCCTCGGCCAGACGCATCGCGCGGCCGATGTTCTCGCTGTACAGGTAGCCGGCGAGGCCGTACTCGGTCTCGTTGGCCAGCGCGATCGCCTCCTCGTCGGTGTCGAACGGAGTGATCGGGGCGACCGGTCCGAAGATCTCCTCGATGCGGATGTCGGAGTCCTCCGGCACATCGGTGAGCACGGTCGGAGCGTAGAAGTAGCCCTCGCCGTCGATCTTCTTCCCGCCGGTGAGGACCTTCGCGCCCTTGCCCACGGCGTCATCGACGAGCTCGGCGACCTTGTTCAGCGCCTTCTCCTCGACGAGCGGGCCCACCTCGGTGCCCTCGTCCAGGCCGTTGCCGACCTTCATCGCACCCATCCGCTCGGCGAGCCGGCGGGCGAACTCGTCGGACACGGAGCGGTGGACGAAGAAGCGGTTGGCGGCGGTGCAGGCCTCGCCGATGTTGCGCATCTTGGCGACCATCGCGCCCTCGACGGCCTTGTCGAGGTCCGCATCCTCGCAGACGACGAACGGGGCGTTGCCGCCGAGTTCCATCGAAGTGTTCATCACGGTCTTCGCCGCCTGCTCGAGCAGGCCGATGCCCACCTCGGTCGAACCGGTGAAGGTGACCTTGCGGGCGATCCCGGACTCCATCCACGGCGTCACGACGCGGCCGGCGGAGTTCGAGGTGACGACGTTGAGGACCCCGGCGGGCAGCCCGGCGTCGACGAGCGCCTCGACGAGCAGCAGCGAGGTCAGCGGGGTGAGCTTGGCGGGTTTGAACACCATCGTGCAGCCGGCGGCGATCGCGGGGCCGATCTTGCGGGTGCCCATGGCGAGCGGGAAGTTCCACGGGGTGACGAGCACGCACGGGCCCACCGGCTCACGGGAGACCATGATGCGGGTGCTGCCGTCGGGGGACTTGGTGAAGTCGCCGTCGATCCGCACGGCCTCCTCGGAGAACCAGCGGAAGAACTCGGCGCCGTAGGTCACCTCGCCCTTGGACTCCGCGAGCGGCTTGCCCATCTCCGCGGTCATCACCGCGGCGATGTCGTCGGCGCGCTCGATGAGGATCTCGTAGGCGCGGCGCAGGATCTCCGCTCGCTCGCGCGGTGCGGTGCGGCCCCACGAGTCCTGGGTCTCCCCGGCGACCTCGATGGCCTCCTCGGCGTCCGCGGCGGAGCCGTCGGCCACGCTGGTGAGGACCTTCCCGGTGGCGGGATTGATGACGTCGATGGTCTTCCCGCCTTCGGCGTCACGCCACTGTCCGTTGATGAACAGGCCGGTATTCATGCGGTCGATGATGGGCTGGACGTCCATAGCGCTCGTTCCCTTCCGTTGGGTGATCCTGGTTGCCAGGGGCTGGTGTCAGTCTAATGTGACACGCGGTGCATTCCACCCGCCTGTTCGACCCGTGGACGCAGCGGGCGGGCGCACGCGGTGCCGGGTTCCCGCAGCGATGACGGCGAGCCGTGGACGCGGGTGCTCGCGCCTGCTTGGATAGAGCCATGGTCGACATCACCGCACTCGCAGATGAACTGCTCACCCGCGCCCGGGCAGACGAGCACGGCCGCGCCGCGGAGCTCGTGGTCCACGACGGGGTGCTGCGCCAGCTCGTCCTCGCGCTCGCCGCGGGCGCCGAGCTCGCCGAGCACAACGCCCCGGCCGCCGCCACCCTCCAGGGATTGCAGGGCCGGGTGCGGCTGAGCTACGCCGCAGGGTCGTCGACGCCCGCGGTGGAGCTCGGTGCGGGAGAGCTCACCGTGATCGGACACGAGCGGCACGGTGTGCACGCGCTCGCCGACAGCGTGCTCGTCCTCACCACGGTCACCGGGCTGCCGGACGGCGCATGACCGCCGTCCCCGAGATCCGGTGCGAGCGCCTCTACGATTCGGCCTCTGGTCCGGGGTACCGTGTGCTCGTCGATCGGCTGTGGCCGCGTGGGGTGAAGAAGACCGCGTTCGAGCACGCCGAGTGGTGCCGGGACGTCGCGCCGAGCGGAGACCTGCGCCGAGCCTTCCACTCCGGCGGGATGGACTTCGAGACCTTCGCCGAGCACTACCGGCAGGAGCTCACGGATTCGGCGGCGCCGGGGGAGCTGCTCGACCGCTTCGAAGCCGCGCCGCAGCGCATCCTCGTGCTGCTCTACGGGGCGAAGGACGACGAGCACAACCACGCTCAGGTGCTCGCTGAGAGGCTGCGGGAGCTCGCGCAGGAGCGCTGAGAGGCTGCGAGAGCTGCGGTCCCTGCGCGTGCCTCAGCGGCGGGAGACGTGCTCGTCCCAGTCGTCGTGCTCGCGGACGAAGCCTGCGACGAACGAGCACGCCGGGACGATCGTCAGCCCCTCGGCGACGGTGGAGTCGAGCGCGTAGCGCACGACCGCGCCTGCGAGTCCGCGCCCGCCCCAGGCCGGCAGGGTCTCCGTGTGGGGGAACAGGCGCTGCTCGCCCCGGTCGCGGTATGCGGCGAGGCTCACCCGGGTGTCGCCGTGCCAGGCGGCGAAGTTCGAGGCCTCGGCGTCATGGCGGAGCTCGAAGGTCTCGCCGTCGATCTCGATGGTGCGGGCATCCTGGCTCATGTGTCCTCCTCGATGCGGAACCGACGTCCTCGGTGCGGACCGGTGGTCGCACGCAGCGACTGATCGGGTCAACGCCGGAGCCCGTGGTGCTATTCCGCGGAGTCGGCCTGTGCTGTGTGCGGTCGACTGCGTCGTGGTGTGCCGGGCTGTGCGTGGTGGGCCGTTCATTCCCTCCCGCCCGTGTCCGAGGGTGCCAGTACAGTGGTGCGCAGATGCAACGCGTCGCGGGCGCACCGCCCGCAGCGCATGGAATGCAGCGCGTGCGGCGAAGTGCGCCCACCCGGCGGAGGAGGACTTCATGAGGATTCTGGACGAGGCGACGGTCACCGCCGCCCTGGACTACGCAGGCGCGATCACCGCTCTGCGCACGGCATTGACCTCGGACTTCGATCCCGCCGACGACGCCACGCGGATGTCGGCCCCGCTGACCCGCGGCGAGTTCCTCTTCATGCCCTCCGAGATCGGTGCCTATGCCGCGGTCAAGGTGCTCACCGTCACCCCGGACAACCCGGCGGCCGGCCACCCCCGCATCCAGGGCAGCTGCCTGCTCCTCGACTCGCAGACCCACCGCACGCTCGCGATCCTCGACGGGCCGGCGATCACCAACCTGCGCACCCCCGCAGTGTCGCTCGCCGGGGTCTCCGACGCCCTCACCGGCCGATTCCCCGACGGCGTGCGGATGACCGTGTTCGGCGCCGGGGTGCAGGGACTGCTCCACGTCGAGGCCGCCCGCGCCGTCGTCGAAGTCCGCGAGGTCACCGTCGTCGTGCGCAGGCCCGGTCGCGGCGAGGAGTTCCTCGCCGGCCTCTCCGTGCTCGGCATCCCCGGCACGGAGGTCCTCGGCGGCGACGGATCCGGCGGCGACTCGCCGGACCTCACCCGGGCGCTCGAGCAGTCCGACCTCGTCATCGCCGCCACCTCGGCCGCGGAGCCGCTGTTCGACGCCGCTGCGATCCGCGACGACGCCGTCGTCGTCGCCATGGGCTCCCACAGCCCCGAGGCCCGCGAACTGCCCTCCGCCCTGTTGGGCCGGGCGACCGTCATCGTCGAGAGCCGCCACACCGCGCTCGACGAGTGCGGCGACGTCGTGCTCGCGATCGCCGACGGCGCACTGACGATCGAGGACACCGTGACCCTCAAGGAGGTCGTGACGAGCGGCGGCGCGGTGCTCGCCGACGACCGCCCCATCGTGTTCAAGACCTCCGGCATGTCCTGGGAGGACCTCGTCGTCGCCAAGGCCGTGTACGAGGAGGTGTCGTGACCGGCCTGAACCCGCAGACCGCCGGGCCGGCGGACATCCCCGAGCTCGTCGCGCTCATCGAATCCGCCTACCGCGGGGACGATTCCCGGGCCGGCTGGACGACCGAGGCCGACCTCCTCGACGGGCAGCGGATCGACGCGGACATGGCCGCGGAGATGCTCGCCGAACCCGGCAGCACCGTGCTCCTGGTCCGTGACGAGTCCGGAGCCGCCCTCGGGACCGTGCACCTGCGCGACCTCGGCGACCGGACCGCGTACTTCGGCACCTTCGCGGTGTCCCCGCGCGCCCAGGGACGGGGCGTGGGCAAGGAGCTCATGACCCACGCGGAGGCCTTCGCCCGTGACCGGTTCGGGGCCGAGCGGATGCGGATGACCGTCATCGACAAGCGCACCGAGCTCATCGCGTTCTACGAGCACCGCGGCTACCTGCAGACGGGGGAGCGCGAGCCGTTCCCCTACGGCGAGGACCGCTTCGGCCTGCCGCGCACCGAGGACCTCGAGTTCGTCGTCCTCGTCAAGGAGCTCGGCCCGACTCCGGCCTGACGTCGACCCGGACCGGGTGCGCGCGGGGACGGGTCGCGCACCTCAGCGCAGTGCTCCTCCGATCGGCACCGCTCAGAACAGCATCGCCGGGACGACGAGGCCGCCGACGAGCAGGATCGGTCCGACGACGACCATCGACAGGCCGAAGCGCAGGAGCAGTTTCGTCAGCCTCTCCTTGTGTTCGGACGGCGCGGTCGCGACGACGGTCGCGCCGAGCGTGGAGAACGGGGAGACGTCGACGACGGCCGAGCAGATGCCGAGCGCGGTGATGAGCGCCCAACCCGGCAGGCTGCCGTCTGCGACGAGCGGCAGGGCGAGCGGCACGAGCGCTGCGAGGATTCCCGTCGTCGAGGCGAACGCGGACACGAGACCGCCGACCGCGCAGAGCACGAGCGCGGCGACGATCGAGGAGCCGATGGCCTTCGCGCCCTCGCCGAGCAGATCGACGGCACCCATCGTCTCGAGCACGCCGACGAACATGATGATGCCGCCGACGAGCAGCACCGTGGACCAGTCGATCTTGCCCACCGCGTTCTTGCCGGTGCCCGGGTCGACGATGGTGAGGAGCGCGGCGAAGCCGAAGCACAGCAGACCGATGTTGGGCTCGTGGCCGAAGGCGGCGATCGCGACGACGGCGGCGATGAGGCCGATCATGCAGATGACGGTGAGGACCTGGATCGGGGTGAACGGCGGCAGGGGAGCGTCCTCGTCCTCGGAGTGGGAGGAGTCGAAGAGTGCCTGGTCCTCCTCGTCCTCACCGAACTGGATGCCGGTCGTCGACGCGGAGCCGCGGCGCAGCGCGGTCTCGCGCTCGAACGGGTGGTTGGCGGGAGGCCCGGAGATCGTCGCGAGGTCCGGCATGTCGATGTGCGCGGTGGAGGCGCGGCCCCGGCGGGAGAAGAAGCCGCGGCCGAACATCGCGTAGGCGGCGAGGAGGAGCAGGAGGTAGACGAGCACGGTGATCCCGAACAGGAGCATCGGATTGAGCCCGATCCCGGCGTCATGGGCGGTGCCGTAGGTGACGATGCCGTAGAGGCTCGTCGGAGCGAAGCCGCCGGCGCCCACGCCGAAGCAGATCGCCAGGCCCATGAGCGCGTAGTCGACGTTGTAGCGGCGGGCCACCTGCATGCCCACCGGCATCATCACGAGGCCGGCGAGCGGGGCGCCCATCGCAGCGATGCCGGAGGTGAGGACGAAGAACACCACCGGGATGAGCGCGGCCTTCGACCCGACCCGGGTGAGCGCGCCGTCGATGATCCGGTCGATGGTGCCGTTCGTCTGCGCGATCGCGAAGAAGTACGTGATGCCGACGAGCAGCACCATGATCGACAGCGGGAAGCCCGCAACGACCTCGTCCGTGGCCATCTCCGTGAACAGGAGCGCGGTGCCCGCCGCGCCGGCAACCATGAGGACGCCGATGTGGACGCCGCGCACGGCGCCGATGGCGAACAGTGCGATGAAGATGATGATGGCCGCGATCTGTGCGAACACGACAGGCCTCCTGACCGGGGCTCGACGGTGAGCTGACCTCATGGACGGTACAGGATCACCGCCCGGTTCTCAGGGGGACGCGGCCGAGGGGTGGACGCGGCCGAGGGGCGGGCGGCTCGGAGACGCGGCGGGCCGATGTGGGATGATGCGCGGACACCGGTTCGGACGTTCACCGCTGAGCTCTCCGCCGGGTCCGTCACCCGTCCACCGAAGGAGTCGTGAGTGCCCTCGCCGCGCGCCGCCCAGCAGGCCAAGCTCATCACCGCCCAGCTGTTCTCCGGGGCGGGGATCGCCTCGGGCTACGCCGTCGGCGGGCTGCTCGCCGAGCAGATCACCGGGCGCACGGCGATGGCCGGGTTCGCGCAGATGAGCGTCATCCTCGGTGCCGGCCTCGTCGCCTACCCGCTCGCCGCTCTCGCCGCCCGGACCGGCCGCCGGACCGCGCTCACCCTGGGCTTCGGGATCGGCACCTTCGGCGCGCTCGTCGTGCTCCTCGGGGTCGCACTGAGCTTCCTGCCGCTCTTCATGCTCGGCATGATGATGTGCGGGTCGGCGACCGCCGCCGGTCTGCAGGCGCGCTACGCCGCCGTCGACTTCGCCGACCCCGCCGCCACCGGGCGAGCGATGTCGCTCGTCGTCTGGGCGACCACCGTCGGATCGGTGCTCGGTCCGAACTTCACCGCTCCGGGCGCCCGGCTGGGCGAGGCGCTCGGCATGAACCCGCTCGCCGGTCCCTATGTCATCTCCATGGCGGCGTTCGCGATCGCCGCGATCGCGGCCTCGACGCTCGCCCGCGGACTCACCGGGGGCATGCCGGAGCAGCCCGGCACCGAGGCCGCGGACTCGGCGCGCGACGCCTCGGCTGCGGACGGCGACGGGTCGCCCTCGGCCGGGGCAGCCCGGCCCGGCCGCCGCCTCGGCCTCGGCCTCGGGGAGGCGCTGCGCTATGCGCTCGCCCGGCCGGTGCCGCTGTTCGCGATCGTCACGATCATCACCGGGCAGATGATGATGACCAACGTCATGGTCATGACGCCGGTGCACATGGACCACCAGGGGTTCTCGCTCGGCTCGGTCGGCATCGTCGTGAGCATCCACATCGCCGGGATGTACGGACTGTCCCCGCTGTTCGGCTGGATGTCCGACCGCTGGGGGCCGGGCTCGGTGATCGGGGTGGGCACGCTCGTGTTCGCGGTGACGATCGTGCTCGGCGTCGTCGACGCGCTCGCCGCGCGCTCCTCGATGGTCCTGCTCAGCACCGCTCTCGTGCTCCTCGGGGTCGGCTGGTCGATGTACCTCATCGGGGGCTCCGCGCTCCTCACCCGCTCGGTGCCGCCGGAGGCCAAGGTCACCCTCCAGGGCGTGTCCGATTCCGCGATGAACCTCGGGGGCGCGCTCATGGCCGCGATGGCCGGGGCCGTGCTCGGGCTCGGCGGCTTCCTGTGGATCAACCTCATGGCGACCTTCGTGCTCGTCATCGCCGTGGTGTTCGCGCTGCGGGCGCTGCCGCACATGTGCCCGGCGCGCTGAGCTCGGCGGGAGCCGCCCGCTGACACCCGCGCCGACCGGCCCCTTACGCGGCCACCCGCGCCGGCCGGCCCCTATACGGACACCTGTGCCGGCCGGAGCCCACGCGGATTACAGTGGCCCCATGACGCAGAACTGGGCCCCCGAGACCGTCGTCGTCGAGACCGGTCGTCCACCGCGCGAGCACGACGCCGCGCTCAATCCGCCGATCACCCTGACCTCGACGTTCATCGGCACCGCCGGGATCGAGGACGGCGGTCGGCAGTACGGCCGCTACGGCAATCCGACGTGGGAGCCCTTCGAGGCCGCGCTCGCCGAGCTCGAGGGCTCGGCCCTGCCGGGGCTCGTGTTCGCCTCCGGGCTCGCCGCCGTCACCGCCGCGCTCGACCTCGTGGCGCCCGGCGGCACGGTGATCATGCCCCGGCACTGCTACCTCGGCGCGCTGTCCGGGGCGCAGGAGTCCGCTGCCGCCGGCCGGTTCCGGATCGTCACCGTCGACATCGAGGACACCGCCGAGGTGACCGCCGCGATCGATGCCGCCGTCGCCGGGGCGGGGGACGGGACCTCCGGAGGCGCCCGCTCCGTCCTGCTGTGGCTCGAGAGCCCGACCAACCCGATGCTCGAGGTCGCCGATCTCCCCGCGCTGCTCGCCCACGCCCGCGCCGCCGGGGCGCTCAGCGTCGTCGACAACACCTTCGCCACCCCGCTCGTGCAGAAGCCGCTCGAGCACGGTGCCGACGTCGCCCTCCACTCGGTGACGAAGTCCCTGTCCGGGCACTCCGACGTGGTGCTCGGCGCGACCGTCACCGCGGATCCGGAGCTGCGCGAGCTGCTCCACCACCACCGCTCCGTGCGCGGCGGCATCGCCGGACCCTTCGAGGTGTGGCTCGCGCTGCGCGGCCTGCGCACCCTGGCGCTGCGCGTCGAGCGCTCGCAGGCGAACGCGCTCGCGCTCGCCGAGCGGCTGAGCGAATACCCCGGGCTCGAGGTGCGCTTCCCCGGCCTCGCCACCGACCCCGGCCATGCCCGGGCGGCGGCGCAGATGACCGGCTTCGGGTCGATCCTCTGCATCGTCCTGCCCACCGCCGAGGCCGCCCGCACCGTCACGGAATCGGTGCGGCTGTGGACACCCGCGACCTCGCTCGGGGGAGTCGAGAGCCTCATCGAGCGCCGACGCCGCCATGCCGCGGAGCCGGAGTCCATCCCGGAGGGTCTGCTGCGCCTCAGCGTCGGGATCGAGCACGTCGACGATCTCTGGGCCGACCTGGAGCAGGCGCTCGACACCGCACTCAGGTGAGGGAGCGCCGCTCGGGTGAGGGAGCGCCCCTGCTCGGGCGAGCCTGCTCGGGCGCACCTCGGCTCGGGGAGCCTGCTCGGATGGGTGACTCCCTTTACCCGTCACGGCTGACTGGTTAGACTCGAGTTACTGAACGTTTGATCAGTCGCACCCGCAGAGTGCCGGACAGAGCAGTCGGCGGCGGGCCGGCATCACCCGAGGAGTCGCCGTGGACCTGGAGTTCCAACTTTCCCGCACCCACCTGCCCGTCGCCGGGATCTACCGGCACGCGCACGAGATGCCCGACCGCCCGGCGCTCGTCGCCGGTGGCACGGTGATCTCCTACGGCGAGCTGCTCCACCGCGTCCGGGCCGCCGCCGCGCGCCTCTCCGCCGCCGGGGTGGGACGTGGGGACCGGGTCGCGCTCGTCGCCGGCAACGCCGCGGAGTTCGCCGTCGTGCCCTACGCCGCGAACCTCCTCGGTGCGATCATCGTGCCGGTGAACTTCCGGCTCGCCGCCGGGGAGATCGCCTACATCCTGAGCAACTGCGAGCCGGCGGTCGTCGTCACCGATGCCGAGCGGGCCGAGGTCACGCGCACCGCACTCGCGGATGCGTCCGGTGCCGAGCCGGCCGGCGCCTCGGGTGCGGGCAGCGGGAGCACTGAGGACGGCGCCTCGGCGACGAGGGATTCCGCGCCGGTCCTCCTCGACCTGCTCGAGGTCGCCGCGCCGGACCCGGACGGCACCCTCCCGGCGCCGGATCCGGTGATCTGCGCGCTCGAGGACGACCAGGCGATCATGTACACCTCGGGCACCACCGGGCGGCCCAAGGGCGCGGTGCTGAGCTACTCGAACTTCCTCGCCACGACCATGCGCTCCTCCGCGTCCTGGCAGTACGTGCCGGGCGAGGACGCGGTGCTCGTCGCCTCCCCGATGTTCCACATCGCGGCCTTCAACGTCATGACGACGAACATCGCCAACGGTGCCACCTCGGTCATCACGCCCTCGACCGGGTTCGACGCCGGGCACCTCCTCGACGTCATGGCGGAGCACGATGTGACGCGCACCTTCATGGTCCCGGCGCAGTGGCAGCTCATCGTCGACGAGCAGCGCCGCAGTCCGCGCGCCGTCGACCTGCGGTTCTACAGCTGGGGTGCGGCGCCGGCGACCGAGTCGCTGCTGACCGCGATGGGCGAGACCTTCCCGCAGGCGAGCTCGCAGGCGGCATTCGGGCAGACGGAGACCACCGCGAGCGGGGTGTCGCTGTCGCACGAGGACTCCCTGCGCAAGCTCGGCTCCGTCGGGCTGCCGGACCGCAACTACGCGATCCGCGTCGTCGACGCCCAGATGAATGACGTGGCGCCGGGCGAGGTGGGCGAGATCGTCTACCGCGGGCCGGGCGTGATGAGCCGCTTCTGGAACAACGAGGCGGCCACGGCCGAGGCGTTCGCCGGCGGCTGGTTCCACTCCGGGGACCTCGTGCGGCAGGACGAGGAGGGGTTCCTCTACGTCGTCGACCGGGTCAAGGACATGATCATCTCCGGCGGCGAGAACATCTACTGCGCCGAGCTCGAGAACGTCATCGCCTGGCACCCCAAGGTCGCCGAGGTCGCCGTCGTCGGGCGGGCCGACGAGAAGTGGGGCGAGGTGCCGGTGGCGATGATCGTGCCGAAGTCCGATGACGCGGCCCCGACGCTCGAGGAGATCCGGGACTTCTGCGACGGCAAGCTCGCCCGCTACAAGCTGCCCAAGGACGTCGTCGTCAAGGATGCGTTCCCCCGCTCGGGCACCGGCAAGATCCAGAAGACGGTGCTCCGCGACGAGGTGTGAAGCGGGGCATCCGCCCGGGTGAGAGTGCAATTTCGGAAGGTTTCGCGCTCAGGAACCTTCGAAAATTGAGGTCTTAGTGGGGGCGGTGGGGGAGCATCGTCTGCTCGAACAGCACCGCACCGAGGTCGTCGTAGCTCGCGTCCTCCGGGTACCACTCGGGCATCCGGACGAACTCCCCGCCGTCGGTGTGGCCGAGCTCCTCGACCTGCTCGGCCCACGCCTGTGCGGCCTCGTCGAGCCGCGCCGGGACCTCGGGCACTCCGGCGTCCTCCGCGGTGCGGGTGCTGAGCTCGTCTGCGTGCTCGGCGATCGCCGACTGCACGTCCGCATCGAAGGGCCGGACCGAACCGCCGGCGGCCAGGGCCTGCTCGACCGCCATGGCCTTCGCCCCGATGACGAGCTCGGTCATCGTGCTGAACGCCGTCGCCATCGAATCGAAGATCACCTGCTGGTAGGCCAGCGGCAGCTCGGAGTAGGTCTGCCCGGCGACATAGGCGCCGGCGGCGCGTGAGAACCCGGCCTCCGTCGTGTAGCCGATGTGCGGGGCGACCTCGAAGGTGCCGGCCTCGACATTGGGGGCGAGCTGTCCGAGGTCGCAGTCGACGGTGCCGCGCTGGAGCGCCTCGTAGGTCTCGGGGAACGACAGCGAGACCGGTGAGGCGCCGAGCTCCGTGACCTGCTCGCCGGCCGCCGCGGAGCCGATCCGCATCTGCGTGCCCTGCCAGTCGCCGCGCCCGGTGAGCGGCTCGGAGCACATCGTCGAGTACCCGCCGGAGGCGAGCAGCGGGATGAGAGGGACGAGGTCCTTGTCTGCAAACTCCGCGAGCACCTCGGGCGTGTCCCACCCGGCCTGCACCCCGGCGGCGTTCGTTGTGAGGTCCCCGGCGACCGGGGAGGACGACAGCGTCGACATCGCGGTGCCGATCGCGTCGAAGGCCGGGTACTCGGTCGGGGCGTAGGACGGCAGGGTGTAGGCGAGGTCGACCCGCCCGTCGGCGAGTGCGTCGTCGATCTCCGCGTACGAGGCGATCGCCTGCCCCCACACGACGTCGACGGTGATCTTCCCGCCGGAGCGCGTCTCGATCGCCTCGG
Source organism: Brevibacterium sp. CS2 (assembly GCF_005280295.1). Taxonomy (GTDB): domain Bacteria; phylum Actinomycetota; class Actinomycetes; order Actinomycetales; family Brevibacteriaceae; genus Brevibacterium; species Brevibacterium pityocampae. Next base: position 1,459,921 of record NZ_CP040020.1, read on the forward strand.
CGATGTCGGTGCCGTTGGGGCCGAGGATCGACTCCGCCGAGGTCGCGGAGGGCTGGTAGGTGATCGTCACCGGGTCGAGCTCGGCGAGTGCCGCATCCACCTCGGACTGCGCGGCGCCGAACGCGAACCCGGCGCCCGGCTCGGCGGACTCCTGGTCCGCGGTGCCTCCCGCACCGCCGGCGCACCCGGCGAGCAGACCGGTGGCGGCGAGGAGCGCGATCCCCGGTCCGGCTCCGCGGCGGGCGAGGGGCGGGGCGGCGGTGACCGGGGTGCGGCGCGTGGTTCTCCTGGGGCATTCGGCGGGCATGCATCCACCCTATTCCGCAGGTGGGCGATCCGATAGGGCCTGCGGTATGACGATCGCCACAGTCCCGTCTCCTGCTCGCCAGGGCGGTGCCGTGGTCCAGCGCGCACGACGGTGGGCCGTTCCCGGATGATGGGGTCCCTGGACGCGCGCCCGCGGACCCTCCAGGACGCACGACAGCGCCGCCGGAGGGGAGTTCCCCTGCCGGCGGCGCCGTGGTGGGTGGACGTGCGTGAACCCGATGAGCGCGTCAGGTCAGCGCACGAGTCGGGTCAGCACATGAGCCCGATCGGTGCATGAGCCCGATCAGCCCTCGGAGCCCGGACGGTGCGCGGCGAAGGCGTCGTCGTACACGGCCTGACCGACCTCGCGGAAGTCGGTCTCGGTGTCGTACCACTCGTCGAAGTCCGCGGTGGAGCCGCCGTCGGTGAAGCCGAGCTCCTCGATCTTTTCGGTCCACTGCTGCTCGGACTCCTCGACGCGCGAGGTGATGTCGTCGCCGAGGATGCCGGAGGACTGGATCTCCTCCTTCTTCGCGTCGTCGAACTCGGCGATCTCCGTCTGCAGGTCCGCGGGGAACTCGACGATCTCGCCGCCGGCCGCCTTGGCCTGCTTGATGCCCTCGGCGTTGCCGCCGATCGTCGTCATCATCTGGCCATGGTAGTAGTCGGCGTAGACGTCGAACAGGATCTGCTGGTAGGCGAGCGGGAGCTGCTCGAACTTCGAGCCGGCGAGGATCGCGCCGGGGGCGCGGGTGTAGCTCGTCGTCGTCATGTACCCGACGTGCGGGGCGACCTCGAAGATGCCGCCCTCGGCCGACGGCACGAGCTGCGCGAGCGTGCAGTCGACGGTGCCGCGCTGGAGGGCCTCGAAGGTCTCGACGTACTCGATCGACACCGGGGAGGCGCCGAGCGATGCCATGAGATCGTTCTGGGTCTTCGAGGCGATGCGGACCTGCCGGCCCTGCCAGTCGTCCTTCTCCATGCCCGGGTCGGAGCACACCGAGTAGTAGCCGCCGGAGGCGACGACCGGGGCCAGCGGGTGGAGGCCCTTCGAGGTGTACTCCTCGACGATCTCCGGGGAGTCCCAGGAGACGTCGGCGGCCACCGCGTTGGCGACCATCTCGCCGGTGAACGGCGAGGGGGAGATGCCGGCGAGCATGTCGCCGAGCGCGTTGACGGCGGGGAACTCGGTGGGCTGGTAGACCGGCAGCGTGTAGGCGAGATCGATGCGGCCGTCGGCGAGTGCGTCGTGCACCTCGCCGTAGCCGGCGATGGCCTGGCCCCAGACGACGTCGACGGTGATCTTGCCACCGGACTTCTCCTCGATGGCCTTTGCTAGCTCGGTGCCCGAGGGCGACTGGATGGACGCCTCGGACGCGGCCGAGGGCTGGTAGGTGATGGTGACCGGATCGAGCTCGGCGATGGCCGCGTCGATGTCCTCCTGCGAGGCGCCGACTTCGTAGCCGTCGCCGCTCCCGGCGCCTCCCCGCCCCCCGCCGCCCCCCGGCGCTGCCAGCACAGGCGCTGAGCCCGAGGGTGAGGGCGGATGCCGCGGACAGGACCCCGATGGTGCGGGTGCGCGTGAAGTGCGAGCGCAGTGTTCTCATGATGACTCCTTGTGTCTCTCGTATGCCTGCCCCGGTGGGGGCCTGCGGATCTGTGGGGTCCGGGCCGGCGGCTGGGTGGTGCCGGTGCTCGCTGCGGGCCGGTCTCCCGACCCGCCGGTGGCGGGGGCCGTCACCGGTCCCCGCCACCATCGTGCCCTGCTGCCGGTCAGCTCGGACGGTGGTCCATGGCGTTGCCGTTCTCGTAGGAAGCGGTTGCGTAGTCCATGAAGTCCTTGCTGTCGTCGTACCAGTCGTTGAAGTCCTTGGTCTCGCCCTCGTCGGTGTAGCCGAGCTCCTCGAACTCCTTCGTCCACTGCTCGCCGGCGTCCTGGATGATCGTCTCGATGTTCTCGTCGATCTGCCCGTTCTCGATCGCCTCATCGGTGAGCTGGGTGGAGTAGTCGCTGATCTCCTCCTGGATGTCGTCGGCGAACGGCGTCACCTCGCCACCGGCATCCTTGGCCTGCTGGACGGCCGCGGCGTTGCCGCCGATGACCGCCTCCATGCCGCCGGAGGAGGCCAGCGCGTTGCTGTCGAAGATGATCTGCTGGTAGGCCAGCGGCATGTCCGCGAAGCTCGACCCGGCGAGGTACGCACCCGGTGAACGCGAGAAGCTCGCGGTCGTGGTGTAGCCGAGGTTCGGGGCGACCTCGAAGATGCCGGCTTCGGCGGACGGCACGAGCTGGCCGAGGGTGCAGTCGACGGTGCCGCGCTGGAGCGCCTCGAAGGTCTCGACGTACTCCATCGACACCGGGGATCCGCCGAGGTGCTGGACCTGGGCCGACTGCGCGGTCGAGGCGATGCGGGTCTGCAGGCCTTGCCAGTCGTCGGCGGACTCCACCGGCTCGCTGCACACGGTGTAGTAGCCACCGGACGCCGCGAGCGGGGTGAGGGGCACGAGGCCCTTCTCCTCGTACTGCGACAGGACGTTCTCGTTGCCCCACCCGATCTCGTTGCCGACCGCGTTCGCGACGAGCTCGCCGAGGTACGGGGAAGCGGAGAGGCCGGCCATCGCGGTGCCGAGGTCGTTGACCGCGGGGAACTCGGTGGGCTGGTAGACCGGGAGGGTGTACGCGACGTCGAGGCGGCCGTCGGCGAGCGCGTCGTGCACCTCGGCGTAGCCGGCGATCGCCTGGCCCCAGGTGATCTCGACCTCGATCTGGCCGTTCGAGCGCTCCTCGACGATCTCCTTGAAAACCGTGCCGGCCGGGGCCATCACCGAGTTCTGCGAGGCGGCCGAGGGCTGGAACTTGATGGTGATCGGATCGAGACCCTCGATCGCGGAGTTGACGTCCTCCTGCGAGGCGCCGTACTCGAAGCCGCTGCCGGCGTCCCCGCCGTCACCGCCTCCGCCGCCCGAGCCGGCGCTGCCGGCGCACGAGCTCAACGCGAAGGTGAGGCCGGCGGCCATGGCGCAGATGCTCAGCGCGCGGCCCTGGAAGCGGGTCGTGGTGAGTGTTTTCACTGTGTCTCCCTTTTTCTGTCGTTCCTCGTTGAACGATTGTGGTGCGATCCGCTCCGCCGCACCGGACTGCGGTGCGGTGCGGACCGGGCCGGCGGCGGTGCCGTGATTCCGGCGGTGCGGTTCTGCGGCTACTGGGTGGCTGTGCCGCCGCTGGTCCTCTCGAGGAGGGCGGGCAGCCATTCGGTCATCTGCGGCACCGCGATCATGATGGCGAGGAACAGGATCGCGACGGGCAGGAACCAGGACAGGGACACGAACACGTCCTTGAGCGTGACGTTCTGTCCGAGGTTGACCTCCGGGCTCTTGCAGATGTTGTGGACGATGTAGGACAGCAGGCCGACCGGCGGGGTGATCATGCCGAGCTCGCCGAGGAGGACGACGAACACGCCGAACCAGAGCGGGCTGACTTCCATCGCCTCGAGCGTGGGCAGGAGGATCGGGATGGTCAGCAGCATCATCGACAGGGTGTCGAAGAACATGCCCATGACGATGTAGAGGACCACGAGGACGAGCAGGAAGCCGATCCGGTTGAGCCCGAAGCCGAGGATGAAGTCCGTCATCATCGGGGCCAGGCCGGTGATCGCGAGGAGCTTGGTGAGCATCTCCGCGCCGATGATGATGAAGAAGATCGCTGCGGTCGCGCTCACCGTGGAGAACGCGGCGTGGGTGACCTTCTGGAAGGGCTTGTCCTTGCGGGTGTACCACAGGGTGAGCAGCAGCGCGGTGAAGGCGGCGGCCGCACCGGCCTCGGTCGGGGTGAAGATGCCGGAGAACATGCCGCCGAACAGCACGGCCATGATGACCGGGAAGCCCCAGACCTCGCCGAGCGAACGGAAGCGATCGCCCCAGGTGACCTTCTCCCGCGTGCCGGTGGCATCCGGTCCGCGGCCCACGAGCTTGGGGGCGACGAGGCCGAGGATGAGGATGAAGAGCGCGAAGGTCAGCGCGATGAGGATGCCGGGGACGGCGCCGGCGACGAGCTGCGGGCCGACGGGCACGCTGGCGATGCCGGCGTAGATGACGAGGAGGATCGACGGCGGGATGAGGTTGCCGGGCAGGCCGGCGACGATCACGGTGCCGACGGCCACGCGCTTGTCGTAGCCGGCGCGCAGCATCTCCGGGATGCCGGCCCGGCCCAGGGCGTAGGTCATGCCGATCGTCGAACCGGAGACCGAGGACAGGCCCGCACCGGCGGCGGTGGTGCCGATGCCGATGCCGCCGGGCAGCCAGGAGAACCAGCGGTCGGTGGCGCGGTAGATCCGGGTCGTCATGCCCGACTGCGTGAGCAGCATGCCCATGAAGATGAACATCGGGAGCACCGAGTACGACCACTTCGAGACCCCGTGGAAGGGTGCGGTGGAGAGGATGTTGATCGTGGCCGGGATGCCCGACAGCGCGTAGACGCCGATCAGGCTCGGCACCGCCAGGGCGATCGCGACGGGGACGCTGAGGAACATCAGGACGATCATCATCGCGATGCACCACATGCCGGCGACAGCGCCGGACGGGCTGGTGAACACGCCCACGAGGCAGACCGCGACGAGGGCGAAGCCGACGATGAGCGAGACCGGCCCGGGCTTCTTGCGGCGGGAGTCCGAGGGCAGGACGCTGGGGATCGTCCCCAGATTGGTGTCAGTGGTGTGAGACATATGCAGTAATCCTGTCTGGGGGCCGCGTCAGATGACGGTTTCTTCGATGTCGTGCTCCGCATGCTCACCGGTCAGGAGGTCGATCTCCGGGTCGCCGGTGCGCAGCGTGACGATGATGTCGACGATGAACAGGATCGCGAGGACGACGAACACGAGCGGGACGAGGAAGTACACCGGCCAGGTGATGATGTCGGTGACGCCAGCGGTGGAGCCCATCTCCATGTTCTCCAGCGCCTCCTCGAAGCCGAACCACGCGAACCCGATGCTCACGAGCGCGGAGAGCGCGAAGGCGAAGACCTTGAAGAACGCAGCGGTGCCGTGGCTCATCCGCTCGATGACGAGGGAGACGGTGATGTGCTCCTTCTGCAGCTGGGCGGCCGGGATGCCGAGCAGCGCGATCATCGGCAGGTACCAGTAGGCCACGATTTCGTTCGTGCCGTAGATCGGGGAGTTGAAGAAGTAGCGGAGGAGAGCGTGCGCCACGACGTGCAGCATCATCACGATGAGCGCGATCGCGGTGAGGACGGAGAGGATCTTGTCCACGCCCTGGTTGAATTTCAACATCGGAGTCACCTTTGTCTTCGACGGTCGGCCTGTGCGGCCAATGTGAGTTACGGCACGGTGCCGACTCGCTTGGATCAACTTAACGATTGCTCATTAGAATTACAAGACGGCCGGGTCGAGAAACTGAAACCGTTATCAAGTTTCTCCCGGGCCGCGGTCTCGAGCCTGCTGCTGGGCGGGATCCGACCCTGCCGCTGGGCGGGTCCCGGCCCTGCCGCTGGGCGGGTTCCGGGGATGCCGAAGGGCCGCACCGCGTCCGCCCCCTCGCGGGGGAGCGGACGCCGTGCGGCCCCTCGTCGGATGGCGGGAAGCGCCTACTTCTTCGCGGCGTAGCGCTTCTGGATGTCCTTGCCGATGATGTACTTCATGACCTCGGACGTGCCGCCGTAGATCGTCTGGATCCGGCTGTCGCGGAAGGCGCGGCCGATCGGGTACTCGAGCATGTAGCCGTAGCCGCCGTGGAGCTGGAGGCAGCGGTTGATGACCTCGAGCTGGAGCTCCGCGCCCACGAGCTTGGCCTTCGACGCCTCGACCGCGGTGAGCTCATCGTCGTTGAGGGCGAGCGCGCAGCGGTCTACGTAGGCCTCGAACGCGTCGACGCGCGCCTCGAGCTCGGCGAGGACGAACTGCGTGTTCTGCATGTCGCCCAGGGTGCCGCCGAACATCTCGCGCTCGAACACGTACTTCGAGGTCCACTCGAGGGCCGCGCGGGCGTCGGCGAGGCCGCCGGTGGCGATCCCCATGCGCTCGTAGGGCAGGTTCGTCATGAGGTGGATGAAGCCGCGACCCTCCTCACCGAGCAGGTTCGCCTGCGGGACGCGGACATCGCTGAACGACATCTCCGAGGTGTCCTGCGCGGCGAGCCCGACCTTGTCGAGGTTGCGGCCGCGCTCGAAGCCGGGGGTGTCGCAGTCGACGATGAAGAGCGAGACGCCCTTCGACGCCGGCACATCCGGGTTCGAGCGGGCCACGACGACGACCCAGTCGCAGTTCTGGCCGTTGGTGATGAAGGTCTTCGCGCCGTTGATGACCCACTCGTCGCCGTCGCGCACCGCGCGGGTCTTGATGTTCTGCAGGTCGGAGCCGGCACCGGGCTCCGTCATCGCGATCGCGGCGATCTTCTCACCGGCGGCGAGCCCCGGCAGGTAGCGCTGCCGCTGCTCCTCGTTGGCGAAGGACTCGAAGTAGCCGGGCACGATCCCGTCGGACACGCCCCAGCCGGAGGTCGCTGAGCCGAAGCCGCGCTTGGCGACCTCCTCGCCGCGGACCATCTCGAAGCGGTAGTCCTTGATGCCCGAGCCGCCGTACTCCTCGGGCAGGGAGAAGCCGATGACGCCGGCCTCGGCGGCGGCCTTCCACATCGAGCGGTCGACGATCTTGTTCTTCTCCCACTCGTCGAAGTGGGGAGCGACCTCTTTGTCGAGGAAGGCCGCCACGGTGCGGCGGAAGTCCTCGTGGTCGGCGGTGTACAGATTGCGCTTCATCGCACTCTCCTGGTTCTCGGTCGGCTGCCGGCGGGGCTGTTCAGAGCAGCTCGAGGATGGTGGCGTTGGCCTGGCCGCCGCCCTCGCACATCGTCTGCAGGCCGTATTTGATGTCGTTGTTGACCATGGTGTGGACCATGGTCGTCATGAGACGGGCACCGGAGCCGCCGAGCGGGTGGCCCATGGCGATCGCGCCGCCGTGCGGGTTGAGCTTCTCCGGGTCCGCGCCGAGGTCCTTGAGCCAGGCGAGCGGGACCGAGGCGAAGGCCTCGTTGACCTCGAAGGTGCCGATGTCGGAGATCGACAGGCCGGACTTCGCGAGCGCCTTCTGGGTGGCCGGGATCGGGGCGGTGAGCATGATCACCGGGTCGGAGCCGGCGAGCACCGCGGTGTGGACGCGCACGAGCGGCTTGAGGCCGAGCTCCTTGGCGCGCTCCGAGCTCATGATGAGCAGGGCGGCGGTGCCGTCGGAGATCTGCGAGGCGTTGCCGGCGGTGACGACGCCGTCCTCCTTGAACACCGTGCTCAGCTTGCCGAGCTTCTCGAGGGTGCCGCCGCGGCGGATGCCCTCGTCGGCGGTGATGAGGCCGTGCTCGGTCTCGACCGGGACGATCTGGGACTCGAAGGCGCCGGAGTCGGTGGCGGCGGCGGCGCGCTCGTGGGAGAGCAGCGCGAAGCTGTCCATCGCCTCGCGGTCGAAGCCCCAGCGCTCGGCGATCATCTCCGCGCCCACGCCCTGGTTGGGCTTGGTGTTGTCGTAGCGGGCCATGAACTTCTCGCCGTAGGGGTTCTTGCCCTGCGAGGAGGAGCCCATGGGGTTGCGGGACATCGACTCGACGCCGCCGGCGACGACGATGTCGTACTGGCCGGCGATGACGCCGGCGGCGGCGAAGTGGACGGCCTGCTGGGAGGAGCCGCACTGGCGGTCGACGGTGACGCCGGTGACGGTCTCGGGGAAGCCGGCGGACAGGGCGGCGGTGCGCGCGATGTCACCGGTCTGCTCGCCGGCCTGGGTGACGCAGCCCCAGACGACGTCGTCGATGAGCTCGGGGTCGACGCCCGAGGTCCGCGCGAGATCCTCGAGGACGAGGGCGGAGAGGTCGGCGGGGTGGATGCCGGAGAGCACACCCTCGCGCTTTCCGGTCGGGGTGCGGCGGGCTGCGACGATCACTGCATCGGTCATGGGAACTCCTCTGTTCGTGTGGGATGCGGTTCTGCTCGGGTGTTCGGGGGCGGTTCGGACGGCGGCCGGGGTGCCCGAGGCGGAGCGGCGGAGGGCGCGGAGCCGGGGCCGGTCCGATCCGCGCAGGCGGTCGGCGTTGACTTATCGCGCGTTCAGCTTCACATACGAGCCAAAAACAGTCAATATGGACTGGTAAGCAATCCGACTGCGCACACACGCGTTCATTCGATGAGGAGTCAACGACATGCAGATCAAGGACCAGGTGGCATTCGTCACCGGCGGAGCCTCGGGCCTCGGGCTCGCCACCGTCAAGCGGATCATCGCCCAGGGCGGCAAGGCCGTCGTGTTCGACCTCAAGGGCGAGGAAGCCGTGGCGGAGTTCGGCGACAGCGCGATCTTCGTCGCCGGCGACGTCACGAACGAGGAGCAGGTGGCCGCGGCCATCGAGCGCACCTCCGAGCTCGGCGACCTCCGCATGGTGGTCAACTGCGCCGGGATCGGCAACGCGATCCGCGTGTCCGGCAAGAAGGGTCCGTTCCCGCTCGATGCCTTCAACAAGGTCATCCAGGTCAACCTCGTGGGCACGTTCAACGTCATCCGCCTCGCGGCCGCCCACATGCAGAAGATCGAGCCGCTCGGCGAGGAGCGCGGCGTCATCGTCAACACCGCCTCGGCCGCGGCCTTCGACGGGCAGATCGGCCAGGCGGCGTACTCCGCGTCCAAGGCGGGTGTGGCCGGCATGACCCTGCCGATCGCGCGCGACCTCGCGTCCTCGCTCATCCGCGTCGTCACCATCGCCCCGGGCATCTTCAAGACCCCGATGATGCTCGGCGCCTCGGAGGAGACGCTCAAGTCGCTCGGCCAGCAGGTGCCGCACCCCTCGCGGCTCGGCGAGCCCGACGAGTACGGTGCGCTCGCGCAGCACATCATCGAGAACCCCATGCTCAACGGCGAGACGATCCGGCTCGACGGCTCGATCCGGATGGCGCCGCGCTGAGAATCCAACAGGCTGACGGACCGGTGACGGGCGAGCGGATGCCGCAGGGCGCCTCGGGAGCGGATCCCGGGGCGCTCCGCGGCGACCCCGCCGGCGGCCAGGAGCGCGGGCGGCTGGCGCGGGAGGAGATCCTGTCCGCGGCGATCGCCTGCCTGCTCGAGGACGGGTACGCGGCGACGACGACCATGCGCGTGCAGATGCGCGCCGGGGTGTCGCGCGGCAAGCTGCTCCACCACTTCCCGTCGAAGCGGGCGCTCATCACCGCCTCGATCCGTCGGCTCGCCGCCGACCGGCTCGACACGAGCGCCGCGGACTACTCGACCGCCCCGCCGGAGACCGAGGTGCCCGCGCGCGTGCGCTGGGCGATCGGCACGATCTGGCTCACCTTCTTCCACCCGAACTTCTGGGCCGCGCTCGAGACCTGGATCGCCGCGCGCACCGACCCCGACCTCGCACGTGAGCTCGTCGACCACGAGAAGCAGGTGCTCCTGCGGGTGCGGGAGAACACGCATCGGATCTTCGGCGCCACGATCTGCGCCGACCCCGCGTTCCCCGCGATGCTCGACGTCGTGTTCACGAGCATGCGCGGGATGGCCCTGACCTACACCTTCTCCGGCCGGAATCCCGACACCGAGCCGATGATCGACACCTGGGTGCGCACCGCGCTCGCGCTCCTCGGGACCGAGGACTGAGATCGTGGTGCCGCCCGCGGATCGCCCCGCCGCTGACGCCGGGGACGGCAGCGGCTCCGGCGCGGGCACTGCCGCCGTGCGTGGTCGGGGTGCAATCGGGTCCGCGCTCGACGGCTTCCCAGCGGTCGGCGCCTCGGCCCCGGCCGGTATGCCTGACCCGCCCACCTGAATCCCCCATCCACCCACCCTCAGAGGAGCATCAATGGAGATCGCCACCCACCTGACCGGACCCACCTACGCGTCCACGATCAAGCGCACCCTCGAGCGCCACCCCGACCGCATCGCATTCTCCGACGCCCGGGGGCAGCAGACCTATGCCGAGGTGCTCGACCTCATCGGCCGGTACCAGGCGGTGCTGAGCGCGGCGGGCCTCGAGCGCGGGGACGGCGTGGCCGCCCTCGGCGCCAACCGCTACGAGGTCTGGGTGCTCAGCGCGGCCGTGCAGTCGCTCGGCCTCTACATCACCTGGTTGCACCCCATGGGCTCGCTCGCGGACCAGACCTTCCAGATCGGGGACTCGCAGGTCAAGGCGCTCGTCGTCGACGAATCCACGTACGGGGAGCGCGGTCGCGAGCTCCAGCAGGTGGCCGAGGACGCCGGGCTGCAGATGTGGACGATGAGCCCCGCGGATTTCGTCACCGACCTCGAGTCAGCAGCCGCCGCGGTCGGCCCGCAGCCCATGCGCCTCGACGCCGAGCACACCGATCTCAGCATCATCAACTACACCGGCGGCACCACCGGCCGGCCCAAGGGCGCCTACCGGCGGCAGTTCAACCTGGGGCCGTCGACCGCGGACATCCTCGCCGACTTCGAGCTGCCGGAGACCCCGCGCTACCTCCTCATCCCGCCCATGAGCCACGTCGCCGGGACGAACGTGCTGCCGACGCTCATCAAGGGCGGCACCGTCCACCTCATGTCCGGGTTCGACCCGGCTGCCGTGCTCGAGACGATCGAGCGGGAGAGGATCAACTTCACCCTGTTCGTCCCGACGATGGTCTACGCGCTGCTCGACCATCCCGACCTCGACACCCGCGACACCTCGAGCCTCGAGTACATCCTCTACGGCGCCTCGCCGATGTCGGAGAGCCGGCTGCGCGAGGGCATCGAGCGGATCGGGCCGGTGTTCGGGCAGCTCTACGGGCAGACCGAGTGCTACCCGGTGTCGGTGCTGTCGAAGGAGGACCACCAGGATCCGGCGCTCCTCCTGTCGTGCGGCAAGCCGGTGGAGTCCGTCGACGTCCGCATCCTCGACCCGCTGGGCGAGGAGGTGCCGCTCGGGGAGTCCGGCGAGCTGTGCGTGCGCGGCCGCGGTGCGATGAGCGGCTACTGGCGCCGCGACGACCTCACCGCGGAGACGATCGTCGACGGCTGGCTGCGCACCGGGGACATCGCGCGGATGGACGAGCAGGGATACCTGTTCATCGTTGATCGGAAGAAGGACATGATCATCTCCGGTGGGTTCAACGTCTACCCGCGGGAGGTCGAGGACGCGCTCGCCACCCACCCGGCGGTGTCGCAGTCGGCGGTGTTCGGGATCCCCGACGAGAAGTGGGGCGAGCAGGTCACGGCGGCGGTCATCCTCAGGTCCGGCGCGAGCGCGAGCGAGGAGGAGCTCATCACCGTGGTCAAGGATCTCAAGGGTGCGGTGCAGGCGCCCAAGCAGGTGCTCATCGTCGACTCCCTGCCGCAGACCGCGGTCGGCAAGGTCAACAAGCGGGCCCTGCGCGACCAGCTCACCGGCGACTGACCTCCCCTCCGAGAGTGCAATTCTCGAAGGTTTCTGTGAACAGATCCTTCAGAAATTGCACTCTCACCCCGGCTGCGGCAACTGGTGCCGCGGCAGGGGAGTGGTGGGGGTGCGTTCTTCCTGCGAAAGGAGTTCCGATGTCCGGGCAGCTGACCAAGCGGCGGTTCGCCGCCTTCCTCCGCGGGGTCAACGTCGGCGGTGCACACCGCCTTCCCATGGCCGAGGTTCGTGCCGTGCTCGGCGAGCTCGGCGCCTCCGACGTGGCCACGTACATCCAGTCGGGGAACATCGTCTTCACCGCGGAGGCCGGTGCAGGTGAAGGCCCTGCGGGTGGCGATCCTGCGGGTGATGACCCTGCGGGCGACGATCCTGCGGGAGCAGGTCTGACAGCCGGCGGCGGCGAGCACGACGGTGACAGCGGCACCGATGCCACCGCGGCCGAGGCGTGGGCCGTGCGCATCGCCACCGCCCTCGAACAGCGCGTGGGCTTCCCGGTCCCGGTCGCGGTGCGCTCCGCCGAGGTGCTCGCCGCCGCCCGGCAGGCCTGCCCCTATGCGCCGGACGACCCGCGGTTCTGCCACCTGATCCTCCTCGAGTCCGCGCCGTCGGCCGGTGTGATGGACGAGATCCGGGCTCTCACCTCGGGCACGGACACCGAGGTGGCGGTGGAGGGGACGACGGCCTACCTCCTTACCCCGGGCGGGTTGGCGGCGTCGAAGCCGGCGGCGGCGATCAGTCGGCGCCTCGGCGGGACGGCCCGCAATCTGCACACGGTCGACGCGGTCATCGAGCGGTTGTGAGCGGGGCGGAGCGCACGCGAACTGCGGAGTATCCCGTTCGGAGCGCTCAATTGCGCGCTCGGTTCCGGATACCGCGCAGTTCGCGCACTGCTCCGCGGCGAAGTGCATCTGGAGGCGGCGCATCCGCGCTCAGTGCATCTCTTGCAGGACCCGCTGCAGGGCACTGACTGTGCGAAAAACGGCGTTTCCGCTCTCAGGAACCTTCGAAAATTGAGCTCTCAGGGGCGGATGGTGATGGTGATCTTGGCGGCTCCCTCGCCGTGGGCGCGGGTCGCCTCGAGCGCACGAGGCACGTCCTCGAGCCCCATCCGCACCTGCGTCATGTGGTCGACCCTGACTGCGCCGGTGCGGATCGCCTCGAGCGCCTCGTGGAAGCACCACTGACCGGGTTCACCCTGCGCGTTGGAGAACCATTCGACGGTGACCGACTTGCGGAACGCCGCCATCGTCGGGAAGGTCCCCTCCCAGGTCTCGGGGTAGCCGAAGGCCCCCACGACACCGCGGTGACGCGCGAGCTCGACGGCCTGCGCGCGTGTGGCGTCGAGCCCGGCGGCCTCGACGACGAGGTCGACACCCTCCGGATGCGCCCCGGCGACGAGAGCGTCGAGCTCATCGGCGTGGACGGCCCGCGCCCCGAGCTCGCGCCCGAACCCGATCCGCGCGGCATCGACGTCGGAGGCGTACACCTCGACCCCGCGGGCCCGGAGCAGCTGGGTGAAGAACTGGCCGGCGGAGCCGAGGCCGAGCACCGCGGCGGTCCGCGTGCCCTCACGCCAGTACTTGGCGAGCGCGGCGATCGTGCAGCCGAGCTGCTGGGCCATGAGGGCCCGCTCGAGCACGTCGTCCTCTCGCAGCGGGATGACGGAGCCGGCGTCGATCGCCTGGTACTGAGCGAAGCATCCGCCGAGGCGCCCGCTCGGCACCGTGATGACGCGCATGCCTGGGGAGAGCGCGCCCGGGGTGGTCTCGCCGTCCGCGCCTGCGAGGTGGACGTCTGCGCCCACCGCGACGATCGTGCCCGCGCCCTCGTGTCCCGGGTAGCCCGGTGCGTCGAGCATCTCCGGGCGGTGGAAGCCGTCGAGCGCGAGGTGCACGTCGGATCCGCACACCGAGGCGTACGCCATCTCGACGAGCACCTGTCCGGGTCCCGGCACGGGCACCGGGAAGTCGGCGACCCCGTAGCTCAGGCCCCGGCCCTCCAGCCCCGTCCCGGAACGGGCGGGCACGGGCTGCTCGGCCGCGAGGTTCTCATCGAGTGTGAGGCGCGCCGCCCGCATCGTCGCCGGCAGCGGCTGCGCGGCAGTCACTGCTTCGCCTCGATCCACAGCCCCTCCGCGCGCACCCGCACCTCGCCGTGGCAGGTGACCTCGCCCTCGAGGAAGCGCTTGCGGCCCTCCTGCCGGACGACTCGGCCGGTGACCACGAGCGGCTCACCCACCGGGGTCGCCGCGTCGTACTGCACGTTGAGGTAGCGGGTGTAGGCGCGCGGCGCATCCCCGGAGTTCGCCGCATTGCCGAGCACGTGGTCGAGCATGAGCGCGACGACCCCGCCGTGCACCCGACCGGGAGGGCCCTGGTACTGCAGCGGCAGCGTGAGCGAGCAGCGGGACTCCTCGCCGTCCCAGCGGATGTCCATCGGCGGGGCGATCGGATTCCGCGCCGAGGACGCCGGGGTGATGTCGTGCTCGATGTGGCTGCGCTGCGGGTGCGGGTCGTCGAGGGTGACCGCCGCCGGGTCGGCCGCCGCGGCCGCGAGCTTCTCCGCGATGAACGCGGTGTGCTCGGCGAGGCGGGCGTCGTCGGTCTCCGAGACGAGCGTGTGGATGAGCTCGCGGGTGAGTCGGGCGGTGTGTTCGGCGAAGTGCGATGCGGTCATGATCCTCATCCGGGTCGAGGGCGGGGTCTGGGCTGGTCGGGGCCTGGTCGGGTCGGCCAGTGTCGGTCTGTCCGGTCCGACCCGTCCCGGCAGGTCCGGCCGGACCGACCGGGCCGAGGGCGGGTCTTGTGTCCGGCCGGGTTTCCCACTAACGTTTCTGAACAAGCGTTCGGTAAGATTGATTGTAGTCCTCAACCGCCGGTTCACAAGGGTGTGCCGGCGACGCGGCCGGTCGGTCCGTCCGGACGCCCGGCCGACGCGGCAGTTCTCCGATCACGAGGAAGTGATGTGCATGTACCCAGGCAAGTGGGCGGCGACGACCCCCGACAAGCCGGCCGTGATCATGGCCGACACCGGTGAGACCCTCACCTACGCCGAGCTCGAGGACCGCTCCCTGCGGCTCGCCAACCACTTCCGTGCGCTCGGCCTGCAGCCCGGGGACCACGTCGCGATGATCGCGGAGAACCGGATGGAGATCATCGAGGCGTACTGGGCGGCCCTGCGCAGCGGCACGTTCATCACCGTCGTCAACCAGCACCTCACGCCCGCGGAGAGCTCCTACATCATCCACGACTGCGACGCCTCCGTCGTCCTCGTCTCCACCGGGCTGAAGTCCGCGCACGAGCTCAACGAGGAGTGCGCCGACATCCCGCACCGGATCGCCGTGGGCGGCCCGCTGCCGGGTGCGGAGGAGTACGAGGCGGTGCTCGCCGCCGCGAGCCCCGAGCGCCCGGACCACGAGCCGCGCGGCGACGACATGCTCTACTCCTCGGGCACCACCGGCCGGCCCAAGGGCATCCTGCCGACGCTCAAGGACCAGTCCGTCGAGGACGAGAACGTCCCGCTCATCCAGCTCTTCACCGCCCTCTACGAGTTCGGCGAGGACACCGTCTACCTGTCCCCGGCCCCGCTCTACCATGCCGCCCCGATCCGCTTCGTGATGACGACCCACGCCCGCGGCGGCACCGTGATCGTGATGCCGAAGTTCGACGCGGAGACCGCGCTCGGCCTCATCGAGGAGCACGGTGTCACCCACTCGCAGTGGGTGCCGACGATGTTCATCCGGATGCTCAAGCTGCCCGCCGAGGTGCGCGAGAAGTACGACGTGTCCAGCATGAGGGCCGCCATCCACGCCGCCGCGCCCTGCCCGATCGAGGTCAAACGCGCGATGATCGAGTGGTGGGGCCCGGTGATCAACGAGTACTACGCCGCCACCGAGTCCAACGGCATCACCGTGATCAACAGCGAGGAGTCCCTGCGCAAGCCGGGCTCCGTGGGCCGCGACGGACTCATGGGCATCGCCCACATCTGCGGACCCGACGGCGAGGAGCTGCTGCCCGGCGAGGTCGGCACGATCTACTTCGAGGCCGACCCGGACAAGGAGCTCTTCGTCTACTACAAGGACGAGGCGAAGACCGCCGCCACCCGCCACCCGGTCCACGAGCGGTGGACCACGATCGGCGACCTCGGTCACCTCGACGAGGACCGCTTCCTCTTCATGGCCGAGCGCAAGAGCTTCCTCGTCATCACCGGCGGGGTGAACATCTACCCGCAGGAGGTCGAGAGCGAGCTCGCGCTCCACCCCGACGTCAAGGACTTGGCGGTGATCGCCGAACCCGACGAGGAGCTCGGCGAGATCGCCGTGGCCTACATCGAGGCCGAGGACCACGTGCGTCCCGGCGAGGAGCTCGCCGAGCAGATCCGGGCCTGGCTCGCCGACCACGTCGCCCGCTTCAAGATCCCGCGGAAGTTCTACTTCATCGACGAGATGCCGCGCACCCCCACCGGCAAGCTCGTCAAACGCAAGCTCACCGAGCAGGCGCCCGCCTAGCCGGACCCGCGGGCACCTCGGCGCTGAGCAGCCCGGCCCGAGGCACCCACCCCCACCCGACACCCCGCACCGAACCCCCGAAAGAGAAGACAGACACATGAAGGCCATCCACGTCACCCGCCTCGACGGACCCGAGGCCGTCGAATTCGTCGACGCCGAGCGTCCCACCCCCGGCCCCGGCGAGGTCCTCATCGAGGTCGCCGTTGCCGGCGTCACCTTCCCCGAGCTGCTGCAGACCCGCGGCATGTACCAGGTGCGCCACGAGCTGCCGTTCGTGCTCGGCTCCGAGGCCGCGGGCACCGTCGTCGAGGTCGGCGAGGGCTCCCGCTTCTCCGTCGGCGACCGCGTCGCCGCGATCACCGGCAAGGGCACCTTCGCGGAGTACCTCGTCGCCGCCGACCAGCAGACCGTCAAGGTGCCGGACTCGGTGAGCCTCGCCCACGCCGCCGGCATGCCGATGAACCTCCTCACCGCCGACTTCTCGCTGCGCGTGCGCGGCAACGTGCAGCCCGGCCAGACGGTGCTCGTCCACGGCGCCGCCGGCGGACTCGGCTCGGCCGGCGTGCAGCTCGCGCTCGCGATGGGCCTCGAGGTCGTCGCCGTCGTGTCGACCGACGACAAGGCCGCGATGGTCAAGGAGCTCGGCGCGCACCACGTCGTCAAGGCCGAGGGCTTCAAGGACGCCGTCCTCGAGATCTTCCCCGACGGCGTCGACGTCGTCTACGACCCGGTGGGCGGCGACCGCTTCACCGACTCGCTGCGCTGCCTCAAGCGCTTCGGGCACCTCCAGGTGCTCGGCTTCACCGCCGGCGAGATCCCCACCGTCAAGGTCAACCGCCTGCTGCTGAAGAACATCTCCGTCGTCGGCGTGGCCTGGGGCGAGGCGACCCGCGGCAACCCGAACCTCATCGCCGAGCAGTGGGAGGTGATCTCCGAGCACGTCGCCGCCGGCCGCCTCAACCCGCACATCCACGCGACCTACCCGCTCGAGCAGGCCGGTGCGGCGATCTCCGAGCTCGACAACCGGGCCGTGCTCGGCAAGGTCCTCCTCGAGGTCAAGCCCGAGTCCTGAGCCGGACAACCGGTGCCGGCTCTCCTGAGTCGGCACCGGGGCACCGGCCCTCCCGGGCCGGGACACGGCTGTCGCGCGCAGCCCTGCCGCGCCCGCACCCACGACTTCCACAGACGAAAGGTCCGATCATGACCGATCAGCACGATCAGCACGATCAGCACCTCAAGGTCACCGTCGACGACGGTGTCATGACCATCCAGTTCATCCGCCCGCAGGCGCTCAATGCGGTCACCCGCGAGGTGGCCGCGGCGCTCGAGGCCGCGGTCGACCGCGCCGCGAGCGAGGCGCGCGCCGTCGTCATCACCGGTGACGAGCGCTCCTTCTGCTCCGGCGCTGACCTCGGCGGCGACTCCGCAGCCGGGGGTGAGCGCAAGGGCGTCGGCCTCGACGTCATCAACTCGATCATCCGCAAGATCCGCGACCTCAAGGTGCCGACGATCGCCGCGGTGTCCGGCCCGGCCGCCGGCGTGGGCTGCTCCTTCGCTCTCATCTGCGACTACGTCGTGATGAGCGACGACTCCTACCTCATGCTCGCCTTCACCAAGATCGGCCTCATGCCCGACGGCGGTGCGACCGCCCTCGTCGCCGCCTCGGCCGGCCGCCACCGCGCCCTGCGGATGGCGCTCACCGCGGAGAAGGTCAAGGCCGCCACCGCCCTCGACTGGGGGCTGGCCACCGAGGTCGCCCCCGCCGGGACCTACCTCGAGCGGGCGCAGGAGATCGCCGCCCGGTTCGCCACCGGTCCCACGCTGTCGCTCGGTGAGACCGAGTACGCCGTCAACCAGGCGGCGCTGTCCGAGCTCGACGCCGCGCTCGACCGCGAGGCCGAGGGCCAGTCCCGCCTGCAGGGCAGCGCCGACTTCGCCGAGGGCGTGGCCGCCTTCCGCGAGAAGCGCGCCGCGAAGTTCGAGGGGAAGTGATCGCGATGACTGCTGATTTCCTCGACCTCACCGGTCACGTCGCCGTCGTCACCGGCGGCAACAACGGCATCGGCCTCGGCATGGCCCGCGGGCTCGCGCAGGCCGGCGCCTCGGTCGCGATCTGGGGCCGCAACACCGAGCGCAACGCCGCTGCGGAATCCGAGCTCTCCGCACTCGCCCCGGTCAAGGCCTTCGCCTGCGACGTGTCCGACCCCGCGCAGGTCGACGCCGCGATGGCGGGCACGATCGAGGCGTTCGGGCGCGTCGACTCGCTCATCGCGAACGCGGGGATCGGCGGAAAGAAGGGGCCGTTCCACGAGATGACGATCGAGGAGTTCCACGACATCGCGGCGGTCAACGTCGACGGCGTCGTGCTGAGCTTCCAGGCCGCGATCAAGCAGATGATGGCCCAGGGGTCCGGCGGCTCGCTCGTCGCAGTGAGCTCGCTCGCCGGCATCGAGGGCGCGGCGACGAACGTCCACTACGGCGCGACGAAGGGCGCGGTGCTCGCGATCATGCGCGGGCTGGCGACCGAGTACGCGCGCTACGGCATCCGCACGAATGCGATCCTGCCCGGCTGGATCGCGACCGACATGACGAGCGCTGCGGTGGGGAACGACACCTTCACCGAGAAGGTCATCAAGCGCGTGCCGATCCGCCGCTGGGGCACCCCGGAGGACTTCGCGGCTGCCGCGGTGTACCTCGCCGGGCCCGGCAGCGCGTACACCAACGGCCAGCAATTCGTCATCGACGGCGGGTACTCGGTCTTCTGAGCGAGCACCCGCGCCCCAGCGCCTGAGCACCACCCCACCCGAGCGAGAGGACGAGGATGTCCGAGTACACCCACATCACCTACGAGGTGAGCGAGCAGATCGCCACCGTCACCATCGACTCCCCGCAGACCAAGAACGCGTTCACCGCGCTCATGGGCCAGGAGCTCATCGCGGCGTTCCGCACCGCGGATGCCGATGACGGCGTCAAGGTCGTCGTGTTCACCGGCAAGGGGCGGTTCTTCTGCCCCGGCGCGGACCTGTCCGGAGGTGCGAACACCTTCGACTACGACGCGCGCGAATCCGCGGCCGTCGACGTCGCCGGGGACGGCGGGGAGACCATCGAGGGCGTGCGCCGTGACGGCGGCGGCCGGGTGTCGCTCGCGATCGCGGCGATGCGCAAGCCGGTGATCGTCGCGTTCAACGGTGCCGGCGTGGGCGTCGGCTCGACGATGACGCTGCCGTGCGACATCCGGATCGCGAGCGAGGACGCGAAGTTCGGCTTCGTGTTCGCCAAGCGCGGGATCATGCCCGAGGCGGCCTCGACGTGGTTCCTGCCGCGCGTCGTCGGCATCAACCGGGCACTCGAATGGGTGTACACCGGGCGCGTGTTCGGCCCGCAGGAGGCGCTCGAGGCGGGGCTCGTGTCCCGCGTGGTGCCTGCCGGCGAGCTCATGGACACGACCTACGCGGTCGCCCGGGAGCTCGTCGAGGGCTCCTCGGCGCTCACCATGGCCGCCGGTCGCAAGATGCTGTGGGGGATGCTCGGTGCGGATTCGCCGTGGGAGGCGCACCGCCTCGACTCGCGCGGGATCTACGAGCTCGGCCGGATGTCGGACGCGAAGGAGGGCGTGACCTCGTTCCTCGAGAAGCGTCCGCCGGAGTTCCCCGCCCGCATCCCCGCGGACTACCCCGAGTGGCTGCCCGACTTCCCGGGACCGCAGCCGGTGGAGTGACGCTCGCCGAGGTGCTGGTCGCCGAGGTGCGGGCCAGTGCCGAGAAGTGAGCCGGGATCGAGGTGTCGTCACGGTTCGAGTCGGGCCGGGGATCGCAGCAGCGGTCCCCGGCCCGTTCTCGTCCCCACGGCACATGCCCGGGTGCGTGATGTGATCGGGAACGTGACCGGCCCTGCCGGCGGGCATCTCGGCGGCGGTCCGGGTACGTGGCCCGGAACGTGACCAGCCCTGCCGGCGGGCGCCTCGGCGGCGGTCGACGAAGAAATGTTAGCCTTTAGTCCGGAATGTGAGCGTGACGCCGATCGCGCGATACGATTTCACTCGCACCACCAGCACCGCACCACCAGCACCGCACCATCCGGCCACAGCGAAGTGAGAAGGAGCTCCGATGCTCAGAGGAATCCCGTCGACCATGGGCGACAACTACCCATTGAACATCAGCTCCCTGCTCACGCACGCGGCGACCGTGTTCCCGGACACGGAGATCGTCCACCGGAGCATCGACGGCGCCTGGCACCGCACCGACTACGGGCACATGCGCCGCCGCGTCGCGCAGCTCGCCCACGCCTTCGACGAGCTCGGGATCGGCGCCGGCACCATGGCCGGCGTGCTCGACTGGAACCAGCTGCGCCACTTCGAGCTCTACTTCGCCGTCCCCTCGGTGGGCGCGACGATGCTCCAGATGAACCTCCGCCTGGCCCCGGCCGACCTCGTCTACGTCGTCGAGCACTCGCAGGCGGAATGGGTGTTCGTCGACGAATCGCTCCTGCCGATCGCCGAGCAGCTCGCGCAGAAGGAGGAGGTCCGCTCCACCGTCAAGGGCTGGGTGGTGATGACGGGCAAACCGTCGTCGGAGATCTCGACCACCCTGGACAACGTCCACTTCTACGAGGACCTGCTCGCCGGCCGGCCGGAGGAGTACGACTGGCAGTTCATCGAGGAGACGACCGCCAGCTACGCCGGATACACCACCGGCACCACCGGTCGCCCCAAGGGCATCTACTACTCCCACCGCTCGATGTACCTCCACACCTTCGGCATCATGAACGCCCTGAAGATGGGCTACACCGACACCGTCATGCCGGTCACCCCGATGTTCCACGTGGTGTCCTGGGGCATCCCGCAGGCTGCGGTCGCCGCCGGGGCCCGCGTCGTGCTGCCCGGCCGCTTCACCGCCGACAACATCGGCGACGTCGCCGAGGCGCTCATCAGCGAGGGCGTGACCGTCGCCAATGGCGCGCCGTCCCTGTTCGCACCGATCCTCGAGTACATCAAGGCGCTGCCGGAGACCCCCGATCTGTCCCGCGCCCGCCTGGTGTCCGGGGCCACCGAGCCGCCGCTGTCGCTCATGAAGGGCTTCTCCGACCTCACCGGCGCGCAGATCATCCACGCCTACGGGGCGAGCGAGACGAGCCCCGTGGTGTCCGTGAACTGGCAGATCAAGCCCGACCTCGGCGAGCTGTCCGAGGCGGAGCGCTGGGACCTCAAGCGCTCGCAGGGACTGCCGGTCGCCGGCGTCGAGATGAAGATCGCCGACCCCACCGGCGTCGAGCTGCCGCGCGACGGCAAGAGCGTGGGCGAGGTGTTCCTCCGCGGACCGTGGATCACCACGAGCTACCACCAGCTCGCCGACAACGACGAGCGCTTCCACGACGGCTGGTGGCGCTCCGGCGACGTCGGCGTCATCACCCCGGCCGGCTACCTCAAGCTCACCGACCGGCTCAAGGACGTCATCAAGTCCGGCGGCGAGTGGATCTCCTCGATCGACATGGAGAACGGGATCCTCGACCACCCGAACGTGCTCGAGGCCGCGGTCATCGGCGTGCCGGACGAGAAGTACCAGGAGCGCCCGGTCGCCTACGTCGTCCCGCGCGACGGCCGGGACGTCACCCGCGAGGACATCGCCGAGGTGCTCGGCGAGCGCTTCGCCAAGTGGCAGCTGCCCGACCAGGTCATCATCGTCGACGAGCTGCCGCGCACCTCGGTGGGCAAGCTCGACAAGAAGCTCCTGCGCTCGCAGTGGAGCGAATGAACACGATGGTGCGCGGCGCCGGGCCGGAGTGCGGAGGGGCGAAGGTGCGTGACGCTGCGGCGGTGCATCGGAGCACCTCGGCGACCGGAACCTCGGCGTGCGGCATTGCAGCACGCGGCGCCGGGCCGGAGTGATCGACATGACCGGAGGCTCCGTGGATGAGCCCCGCCGCGAGCTCGCGATCATCGACGCCGCGGAGGTCACCACTGCGGTGATCCGCGCCGAGCGGTACCCGATGGCCGAGCTCCGCACGCTCTTCGATGCGGCGTTCTCCGGGCTGTTCGCGGTGCTCGGACTGCGGGGGATCTCTCCGGCCGGGCCGGCCTTCGCGCTCCATCACCGGCAGCCGGATGACACCGTCGACATCGAGGTCGGGGTGCCGATCGATGCCGATCTCGGCGAGCCCGCAGAGCTCGACGGCGGGCTCGTGGTCGAGCAGTCGCGGATTCCTGGCGGGCGCACCGCAGTGCTCTCGCACTTCGGCGGGTACGACGGATTGGGGCAGGCGTGGGAGGCGTTCCTCGGGGAGCTCCAGAGCCGCGGAGCGGAGGTGCGGCTGCCCTTCTGGGAGGTCTACGTCACCGAGCCCGGCCCGGACGTCGATCCGGCCACCCTCCGCACGGACCTCGTCACCCTCGTGGAGTAGACGGTTCTGCGTGGAGTGGGCGGCCCGGTGGGTGTGCTCGTCTGAGGTCGGCGGCTGCCCGCCTGAATTCGACGGTTCGGTGGTTCTGCTCGCCCGAGGTCGACGGTCTGGCGGCCCGGCGAGAGCCTCAACCCGGTCGTGACGGAGAGTGCGACGGAAACTGCGGTGGCGGGCGGAAACTGTGAAGGCTCCGGCCGCCACCGCAGTTTCCGTTGCACAGAGCGGTTCCCCGCTCGGCGCGCGGCCGCGCGGTGTACGGATCTTCGCGCCAGTTCGGGCCGAGGCCTGCCTGTCGGCGCCGAGCGACCCGAACCGACCTCTCGATGCGCCTTACAGGTGAGATGTCAACGAGAACTGCAGCTGCACGCAGATCCTGTACAGGATCCGCGCGCAGTTGCAGATCCTGCGTGTGAGTCAACTCCGGGACGACCGGCGGCATCGGCCGGGGCGTCCGCGCGTCCGCTCCCGGGGGCGGTGCCGGCCGGTAGGGAGGGACGTCCACTGCCCCGCCCTCAGCCAGCCGGGGAGCCCCACGTCAGCTCCCAACCGCCTCGGGCCCGGCTCAGTCGCGGGGGCCGGCCTCCTCGGCGGTGCTGATCTCGTCCTCGGCGAAGTCGCCGTCGTCGGGGTGGGTGAAGAGATAGACGCCCTGCTTGAGGAAGCCGTTGACCTCCCACCCGTCGGCGAGCAGCCCGGCCATCGCATCGCGCTGGGCCATCCGCCACCGGGTGGCGAGCTCGGCGTCGTCACCGCGCAGAGTCTCCATGTCCGCCGGGATCCGCACGGCGGCGACCTCGGTGCTCCGGGGCACCTCGCTCAGCACCGGCTCACCGTGCTCGCCGAGGTCGAGGGCATGGACCGCGCGGTCGAGGGCGTCCTCGCCGAGCAGCGTCCGCTTGGCCGGGAGGTCGAGGCGCCAGGACACGAGAAGCCGGTCGGAGGCCTGCCCTTCGTTGACGCCGTCGCGCATCTGCCCGTAGAAGTCCTCGAAGTACTCGAGGGCGTTGACGCCCAGGCGGTTGAAGTTGAAGTAGGCGTTCCGAGCGATGAGCGGGTCGAAGGTCCAGGTCATCTGGCGGATGCCGCGGTTGAGGCACCACAGTCGCTGGTGGAGCTTCATCGCCGCGCCGGTGCCGCGGCCCACCTGCTCATGGCGGACCCCGGCGATGTGCGAGTGCATCATCTTGCCGAGCGGCTCGCCGAAGAACCCGATCGTGACGCCGATGAGCGAGTCGTCCTCGGAGTCGAATGCGCCGGCCACGTAGTTGCCCGCGTGGGCGAGTGCGACGATCAGCCCGGGCTCGAGCTGCGTGGTGCCGGCGCGGCCGACGTTCCACACCTCGTCGAGCAGGAGCGAGGCCTCGGCCGCTTCCTGCGCGGAGTGGAGCGCGCGCATGGTGATCCGCGCGGATTCCTGGGCTGCGGCAAGTTCGTCCTCGGCGATCGCGAGGATCTTCGAATCAACTGAGCTCATGCGCTCATTCTGCCACTTGAGCCCGTGCGCAGATACCGTTCGCGCCCGCTGTCTCTGCACAGGTGCCCAGCGGTCTCACACCGTGGTCGCGCAGTCCCGCACCGTGGGTCGCGCCGCCTCGGCGCAGCCACCGTCAGCGCGCAACAGGCGTTGGTCGACAGCCGCCATCGACCTCGGCGGTGCCGTCCGCGGGGGAGTAGCCTTCTCGCATGAGCGATTCGGAACTCGATCTCAGCACGGTGAGCGTGCCGCGCACGGACGCGGCACCGGAAGCGGACGAGCAGGCCGGGGCATCGACCGGGACGGATCGAACCTCACGATCCGCCCAGGCCGCCGACCCCGCACGATCCGCCCAGGCCGCCGACCCCGCACGCTCCTCCCAGGCCGCCGACCCCGCAGCGGACTCCCGCGCGGCCGCCGGCCCCGCAGCGGACTCCCGCGCGGCCGCCGGCCCCGAAGCCGACACCCAGGACACCGCTTCCGGCACTGCCGAACCGCAGCGTCTCGCCCCGGTGGCCGTGGTGGGTGCCGGCACCATCGGGCTGTCGTGGGCGCGGCGGTTCGCAGCGCACGGGGCACCGGTGCGGATCTTCGATCCGCGGCCCGATCTCGTCGAGGTCTGCGCCGCGCTCGTGGCCGAGGTGCCCGAGGCCGAGGCGCTGCTCACCGTGGCCCGTTCGCTCGACGAGGCGGTCGACGGGGTGCGCCTCGTCCAGGAGAGCGGCCCGGAGGACCCGAGCGTCAAGGTCCAGATGTTCGCCGACCTCGCCCAGTACGCGCCGGTCGACGCGCTCCTGGTCTCGTCTTCCTCGGCGATCACCGCGAGCACCATCGCCGCCCGGATGACCGACGAGGACGCCGCTCGCGTGCTCATCGGCCACCCCTTCAACCCGCCGCACGTCATGCCGCTCGTCGAGGTCGTGCCGGGGGAGCGGACGGCGCCGGAGTCGGTCGAGCGCGCGGTCGGGATCTACCGCCGCTGCGGACAGGAGCCGGTGGTGCTCCGGGCCGAGGCCGCGGGCTTCGTCGGCAACCGGCTGCAGAACGCGGTCCTGCGGGAGGCGGTCGCCCTCGTCCAGCGCGGCGTCGTGTCACCGGCGGATGTCGACGCGGTGGTGCGGAACTCGCTCGGACTGCGCTGGGCCGCAGTGGGGCCGTTCGAGGGCATGCACATGGGAGGCGGCGCGCGAGGGTTCCGCGGATTCATGGAGCACATCGGCCCCTCGTTCGCGGCGATCGATCCCGCCGATCCGGACATGTCGGACGAGGGGATGGAACCGGTCATCGCGCAGGTCGAGGAGGCCTACGGCGAGCAGGCCGCGCCCGAGGCGATCCGCCGCCGGGACGCGGTCCAGGACGGGGTCCTCCGTCTGCGGGGCGAACTCGGCTGAGTCGTCGGCGGTCGCCGTGGGACGCTCCGCGCACCGCCTCAGCCCACGCGCACGCTCAGACCGCGCACGCTCAGACGGCGGCGCGGAAGAAGTAGCTCGTGCGCTGGGTGATGAGCCCGGCGTCGTCGAAGACGAAGAAGTCGGCGAAGCCCTCGTGCGCCTCGGCGCCGGACTTGAGCACCCCGTCGAACCGCCCGCGCACGGCAGCCCGGTTCCCGTCGGTGATGATCTCGTCGAGGGTGTGAGCGCCGGACTCGATGACCCGGGCGCCGTGGTAGAACTCGCTGATCTGCTCGCCGACGAGCGTGTCGTAGCCCGGCCGGTCGTATGTGCCCTCGGGGGCGAACAGCGCCGCGGTGGCGGCCGGATCCCCGGCGTCGACGGTTGTGTAGTAGGTGCGGGCGAGCGCCTCGGCGGCGGCCATGGGAACTCCTTCCTCCGGGGGTGCGTCGACGGCGGCGGATGCCGGTCCCTCGCAGTCTACTCACGGTCCCCTCGCCGCCGGATCACAGTCTTTCGCCAGGCTCGGGTGTGACCTGTCTCACCTGGCGGTCCCGAGGGCCGTTCTGGTTGCCAGGCCCGGAATCGCGGGCATACGGTGGGACCAGTACCTTCAACGAAGAGGAGCGATCACATGTCGCAGTACCAGGTCGTCAACCCTGCCACCGGCGAAGTGGTGGAGGAGTTCCCCACCGCCACCGATGAGCAGATCACCGACGCGCTCGAGCGCTCGCACCAGGCCTACGCCTCTTGGCGCGAGACCCCGATCGAGGAGCGCACGAAGGTGCTGTCCCGGGTCGCCGAGATCTACAACGAGCGCTCCGAGGAGCTCGCGAAGATCATCCAGCTCGAGATGGGCAAGGCGGTTCCGGAGGGCCAGGGCGAGATCGCGCTCGTCGGCCTCATCTACAACTACTTCGCCGACAACGCGAAGGCCTTCATCGAGGAGGAGAAGCTCAAGGGCCCGAAGAACGCCGAGGCCTACATCCTCCGTCGTCCGGTGGGTTCGCTGCTCGGCATCATGCC
The DNA here is from genome assembly GCF_005280295.1 of Brevibacterium sp. CS2. Lineage (GTDB taxonomy): Bacteria > Actinomycetota > Actinomycetes > Actinomycetales > Brevibacteriaceae > Brevibacterium > Brevibacterium pityocampae. Next base: position 1,486,409 of record NZ_CP040020.1, read on the forward strand.
GTGGAACTTCCCGTACTACCAGGTCGCCCGCTTCGCGGCGCCGAACCTGGCGCTGGGCAACACGATCATCCTCAAGCACGCCCCGCAGTGCCCCAAGTCGGCGGCCGTGATGGAGCAGATCTTCCAGGACGCCGGCCTCCCGGCGGACGCCTACATCAACGTCTACGCGACCAATGAGCAGGTCTCCGACGTCATCCTGCCGGACCCGCGCAACCAGGGCGTGTCGCTGACCGGCTCCGAGCGCGCCGGCTCGGCCGTCGCCGCGGCCGCGGGCAAGAACCTCAAGAAGGTCGTGCTCGAGCTCGGCGGATCCGATCCGTACATCCTGCTCGACTCGCCGGACCTCGACGCGACGGTCAAGACGTTCTTCGGCACCCGGATGGGCAACACCGGGCAGGCCTGCAACTCGCCCAAGCGCATGATCGTCATGGAGGACATGTACGACGAGTTCCTCGCCAAGCTCACCGCTGCGGCGAAGGAGGCCACGCCGGAGGATCCGGCGGCCGAAGGCTCGAAGCTCTCCCCGCTGTCCAGCCTGGCGGCCAAGGAGCGGTTCATGGAGCAGGTCAACGCGACCGTTGCCGACGGCGCGACGATCCACGCCGGCGAGGGCGACTACGACACCCCGGGCGCCTTCGTGAAGCCCGTCGTGCTCACCGACGTCAAGCCGGGCAAGCGCGGCTACCACGAGGAGCTGTTCGGTCCGGCGTTCATGGTGTTCAAGGTCTCCACCGAGGAGGAGGCCGTCGAGCTCGCGAACGACACCCCGTTCGGTCTCGGCTCGGCCGTGTTCTCCTCCGACGCGGACAAGGCGGCGAAGGTGGGCTCGCAGATCGACGCGGGCATGGTGTTCATCAACAGCCCCGAGCAGTCGCGCGAGTTCCTGCCGTTCGGCGGCGTCAAGCGCTCCGGCGTGGGACGTGAGCTCGGCCCGCTCGCGATGGACGAGTTCTGCAACAAGCAGCTGTTCTACAAGCAGAAGTGACGCACGCGGGGTCTCCCCGCACCCGAGGCGCCCGTCGGCATCCGCTGGCGGGCGCCTTCGCGTGCGCGCCCGTAGACTCGTCCGCATGAGTGCGGAGCAGGACCTCGGGGCCGGGGAGCAGGACCTCGGGGCCGGTGCGGCGGACGACCCGACGGGTACTGACGGGCTGGCCGCCGGGGCGACGGCAGGTGGGGAAGAGGGTGCTTCGGCGCGTTCGACGGCAGTCGCTCCGGCAGCCGGAGCGCCGGCAGGTGGGATGGCCGGAGTGCCGGAGAGCGGCGGCGGACCGGTCGTCGGCGAGGACGGCCGGGCGCGCACCCCGTGGGCCTACGGGCACCCGCTCCTCCTCGACTACTACGACACCGAATGGGGACTGCCGGTCACCACGGAATCGGGGATGTTCGAGCGCCTCAGCCTTGAGGGCTTCCAAGCGGGTCTGTCGTGGCTCACCATCCTCCGGAAGCGGCCGCGGTTCCGGGAGGTCTTCGCGGACTTCGATGTCGATGCGGTCGCGGCCTTCGACGGGTCCGACGTCGACCGGCTGCTCGCCGACCCCGGCATCATCCGTCACCGCGGGAAGATCGAGGCGTGCATCCGCAACGCCCGCGCCGCGGTCGACCTGCGGGAGGACGGCGGGCTCGTCGCGTTCATCGAGGGCTTCGCCCCGGAGACCACCCCCGAGCCCCGGACTCTCGCCGAGGTGCCGACCTCGAGCCCCGAATCGGTCGCGCTGTCGAAGGCGCTCAAGAAGCGCGGTTTCGGATTCGTCGGCCCGACGACGATGTACGCGCTCTTCGAAGCGGTGGGGATCGTCGACACCCACGTGCTCGGCTCGCACATGCGCGGAGCTTCGGGCCGGTGGCCGAGGTGACGGGTTTAACCGGAGGGCGACCGAGGGCGGCCCCGGCGTCGTCCGGCTCGGGGTGCGAGCCGGGGCCGCCGGGGATCATCCGGGGCGGTGCGCGAGGTGAATGGCGAAGTGAATGACGTGAATATCGTCGTGTTCGCGCTCGTCGTCGTGCATCCGGACGGAAAGCACCTCCTGATGGTGCGGAAGGCGGGAACGACGTCGTTCATGCTGCCCGGCGGCAAGCCGGAACCGGGAGAGTCCGGGACCGACACGATCATCCGCGAGATCGCCGAGGAGCTCGGACTCGTCATCGAGCACGCGGACCTCGAGGAGCTCGGCACCTGGACCGCGCGGGCGGCGAACGAATCGGGCTTCACCGTGACCGGAACGGTGTTCCTCCATGCGGGGGTTCCGCGCGGGCTCGACGTCGGATCGCCGCAGGTGGCCGAGGAGATCGACGCGGCCGGCTGGTTCCCGTGGGACGACCTGCCGGCGGACACGGATGAGCGGCAGTTCGCCCCGCTCACCCGGGATCGCGTCATCCCGCATCTGCGTACGAGGCTGGGCGAGCAGCGGGGCGGTACCGGTGACTGGTCCGCCTGCCGGTGATCGACCGGGCGCGCCAGAACCCTGCCGAGGGAGCAGGAGCTCGTGGAACGGGCAGCCTACTTCGCGTCGGACCAGGCGTAGAGCGCGCGGTAGATCTCCTGCGGAGAGCACCCGGTGCTGTCGGCCAGTTCGGTGATGACGGCGAGGTAGTCGCGGTACTCGATCCTGGCGGGGTTCTCCGAGCTCAGGTGGCCGGTGGCGTGCAGTGCGCTCACCGCGCGGGCGTCGAGGATCGCGAAGCGATCGGGGTACACCGCGGAGAGCAGCGAGCTCGCGAGCGGCACCCCCACTCCGTCGAGGGTGCGGAGGATATCCACGCGGAACCGGTCCGGGGTGTCCGAATCGATCGCGATCTCGGTGATGAACGCGACCTCGTCCTTGGGGTGGAGCTCGAGGCGGTTGAGGACCGCGAGGCCCTTCCACTCGCCGACCCGGAGGAAGCTCTTGCGCTTCATCTTCCCCTTCTTGCGGGCCTTGGGGCCGTCCTTGGTCAGGACGCGCTTCTCGAGGTCGGTGACCTCGTAGCGCGGTGCATAGGTCTCGACGAAGGTCCGGTCGATGACCGGGGAAGTCGGGGATGCCGGGGCCGCCGCGGTCGATGACTGCGGCGAGGCCGCCGATGAGGACGGCGACGTTCCTTCCGTCTTCACCGACTGCGCTGAGGTGGTCGACGGCGCAGCTGTCGACTCCGGTGCGGAGGTCTTCGCGGGGGACGACTGCGGGGTGTCGGTCTTCTCCGCGGCGGGTGCCTTCTCCGCCGTCTTCTCAGCGCTCTTCTCTGCCGCCGGCGCGGATGTCTGAGACGGAGTCGTCGTGGCGTCGGCCGCCTTCGACGGCGCTGACTTCGCGTCGCTCGCCTTCGCTGGTGTCGTCGTCCCCGACTTCTGCGCGGCCGCTGTCTTCGCTCCGCCCGACTCCTGTGCAGCAGCAGTCTTCGCTCCGCCCGACGCCTGTGCAGCGGTCGTCTTCGCTGATGTCGTCTTTGCAGAGGACGTGGACTTCTTCGCGGACGATTGACCCGTGGCCGTCGCAGCCGACTTCTTTGCGTCGGTCTTCTTCGCGACCTGTGCCTTCGCAGCGTCCTTCTTCGCAGCCGTGGCCTTTGCGCTCGTCTTCTTCGCGTCAGCGGTCTTCGGGCTCGACTTCTTCGAGCCAGCCTTCTGCGTGGGCTTCTTCGCCGACGTCTTAGAGGACGCCGTCTTCGTCTTCGACGACGAGCCCGCCTTCGCCGATGAGTCGGCCTTTGTCGACGTGGGCGCCTTCGCGGTGGACTCCTTGGTGCCGGACTTCTTCGCGGATGTCTTCGTGGTGGAGGACTTCGAAGACGCCGTCTTCGTCTTCGCCGACGACTTCGCTGTGGACTTCTTCGCCTCAGCCTTCTTTGCCGGGGTGCTCTTCTTCGCAGGTGACGTCTTCGCGGACTTCTTCCCAGCGTTCTTCTTCGCTGTGGTCGCAGCGGCCGAACCCTTCGCTGGTACGCCTCCGGATCCGGCTTTCGCTGACGACGAGCTCTTCGCCTTCGACGACTTCGTGGGAGCATTCGTGGTCGACGTCTTCGATGACGCGGATTCTTCAGCCATAAATCAAGTCTACTCGCGCGTCACCTCGGGTGAAGGGGCTCGTGGCGGTGCGAGTCAGATGATCCCGAATGCTGATGCCACGGCGGAAGCCGTGAGGACGAGGCCGCCGAGGAGGCTCACGATGAGGAAGGTCCTGACCCCGCGTCGTCCGGGTGCATCCTGGCGAGTGCGCTGGGGTGCGACGCTCGCCGGGGTGGGCACGGCCGAGGACCGGGGGATGACGGGGATCCCGTAGAGATCGCGGGGGATGTCGCCGGGGGATGCGGAGTGCTGGAAGCGCTGCACGGGAACTCCTTCAGGGTGCGTTCGTATGCTGCACACCAGTCAAGTCCTCAACCGTGCATCCCGCGTGGCGGAGTTGTACCGGTTCCGACACATCGCCCTGGCGTCGAGCGGTCAGTTCTGGTTCGCATGCCCGGTCGGGGGTCCGGTCGAGTGGTCACTTCTGGTCGAGAAGGACGTCGAGTGGTCAGCTTCGGTCGAAATCCGAGCAGAAATCGACCGAAACTGACCACTCGCGACGTCAACTGACCACTCGATCCGTTTGGCGTCTCGACCCCGCCCGGCTGTACGGCCGTGGCTGACCATCCGACCCGTTTGGCCTCTCGAGCTGCACGGCTTCGGCCGACCCCTCGATCCTGGCTGGCCTCTCGAACCTGGCTGACTACTCGAAGCTTGGCTGACGATTCGGGCCTGACTGACAGCCCGAGCCCGGCTGATCACTTGAACCTGGCTTGCCTTTCGAGCCCAGCAGACAACCCTGGCCCGGCTGACGACTCGAGCGTGGCTCGCTTTTCGAGCCCGACTGACGACTCGACCGTGGGTGACCGCTCGAACCTGCCCGGCTGCACGGCTTCAGCTGACGACTCGAGCTCGGCTGACTGCTCGAGCGTGGCGGACCGCTCGACCCGGCTGACGACTCGAACCCGCCCGACCACCCGAACCCGCTGACCACCCGAACCCGCTGACCACTCGAGCCCGAGGACAGCCCGATCGCCCAGAACCCGCATCCCGGGAAGAGAGCGAGAAGGCGCCGCCTCTCAGCTCGGGCGGGTGTCGGGGGAGACCGTCTTCTTCGGATCGGTGACCGCGAGGTGTCCGACGACCTCGTCGATGCGGGAGAGCACCTCGGGCTCGAGCTTCACCCCGGCGGCACCGACGTTGTCGATAACCTGCTCGGGCTTCGATGCGCCCACGAGAGCGCTGGCGACGTTGTCGTTCGCCAGCACCCAGGCGACGGCGAGCTGGGCCATGGACAGGCCGAGGTCGGCAGCGATCGGCTTGAGCTCCTCGACGCCCTGGAGCACCTCGTCGGTGAGATAGCGCTTGATGCTCTGGGCGCCTCCGCCCTTCTCATCGGTCGCCCGCGATCCCGCTGGCAGCTCGGCGCCGACGGCGTACTTGCCGGTGAGGACGCCCTGGGCGATGGGCGACCAGACGATCTGGGAGATCCCGAGCTCCCGGCTCGCCGGGATGACCTCGGACTCGATGACTCGCCACAGCATGTTGTACTGCGGCTGCGAGGAGATCAGCTGCACCCCCAGGTCCTTGGCGAGCGCATGGCCGGCGCGGATCTGGTCCGCGGTCCACTCGCTCACGCCGATGTAGAGCGCCTTGCCCTGCCGGACCACGTCGGCGAAGGCCTGCATGGTCTCCTCGAGCGGGGTCTCGTAGTCGAAGCGGTGCGCCTGGTAGAGGTCGACGTAGTCGGTGCCCAGCCGCCTGAGCGAACCGTTGATCGACTCGAGGATGTGCTTGCGCGACAGGCCGGAGTCGTTGTGGCCGCGGGGCCCGGTGGGCCAGTAGACCTTGGTGAAGATCTCCAGGGACTCGCGCCGCTGCCCGGCGAGCGCGTCGCCGAGCACCTTCTCGGCGCGGGTGTTCGCATAGACGTCGGCGGTGTCGAAGGTGGTGATGCCGGCGTCGAGCGCGGCGTGCACGCACTGCGTGGCGATGTCGTTCTCCACCTGGGAGCCGTGGGTGAGCCAGTTGCCGTAGGTGATCTCCGAGATCTTGAGGCCGCTGTGTCCGAGGTACCGGAATTCCATGGTGCTCCTCCTGCTGGGTCGAGCGTGTGGGCGGGTGGTCGGACGGATCGCCGCCCGCTGCGCGTCGGGTTCGCACCGCACAGCCACCGGATTCGAGTCTATCGAGGTCGCCGCCCCGGCGGAAAGAGCGCACTCCCGGCAGGTATGCCCGGCCTCCCCAGGTGGAGGAGCGCACCGGCGCCGTCCTGTACTGGCACCATGATCCGGAGGTCGCTGCCCCGGCGGGAGGAGCGCACCCGTGCGCCCGCCGTTCACACTGGGTCCCCGTTCGTGCACCGCGCGCTCGTATACTTCCTCACTGTGAACACCCCGCATGCCCTGACTCCGCAGACCACGCTCGAGGCGACGAGCGTCCGCCGGCCCGAGGTGCAGGCCCAGTACCAGCACGACGTCCTCGAGGAGAAGCAGGTGTTCCCCGAGCGCCGACCGTGCGCCATGGGGAAGATGATTCGCAAGGCGCGCGAGGCCGGCCTCACCGATCCGAGCGAGCCGATCCTCGGGGACAACATCTACCCCTACGTGCACTTCGCCGACCAGCAGGTGCTGCGCCACCGGCTGCTCACCCCGAGCTACCACGTCCCCGACATCGACGACCTGCGGGACATCGATCCGCTCGCGTGGGAGAAGTTCTACCTCAAGCAGGGAGAGCTGCGGCGCGACGGCCACGCCATCTTCATCCACGGGCTCGGCTCCTCGGCGATGTCGGTCGCGGCCCACGTCCACGCCCACGTGTTCACGCTCGGCGAGAAGATCTCCCACTTCGACTACGACCAGGACGCGCACCGGGTGCGGATCCGGGCCGGCGAGTGCTGGCTCGTCGACACCGAGGACGGTGCGCCGGTCACCGCACCCGAGGCCTGGGAACCCGAGGCGAGCGTCTGCGACCACGTCTACCAGGACCGGTTCGGCTGGGCCTGATCCTGCCGCCGAGGCGCGTTGCCGGTCGACCCGAGTCCGAGGCGCCCGCAGGCTGGACTGAACCGGCTGCCGCCTGGGAGCTCAGTGTCAGAGGTGCGATGCCGGCCCGCAACGTCCGAGGTGCGTGGCCGCCTGGCCGCAACGTCCGATGCGCTCCTGGCCGGCCCGCCGAGCCCGAGGTGCGATGCCGGCCCGCCGCGTCCGAGGTGCGATGCCGGCCCGCCGCGTCCGAGGTGCGCTGTCGTGCGTCCGGTGCGTTGCCGGTCGACCCCCGTCCGATGCGTTGCCGGTCGGCCCGTCGCGTCCGAGGCGCCGCAGGCCCGTGGCCACGACACTCGCCAGGGGGCGACCGCGCGACGTCAGCCCGCTGGCACTGACATCCGACCACCCGCGTGCCGACTGCTCAGATCGGTTCGCGCCCAGCCCCGTGCCCGTGCCATCTGCGGGCTCGGATCAGATCCAGCCGTGCTCGCGGGCGATCGCGCTCGCCTCGTGGCGGTTCCGCGCACCGAGCTTCGTCACCGCCGCCGACAGGTAGTTCCGGGTCGTCCCCTCGCTCAGGTGTGCTCGACGGGCGATCTCCGAGACGTCCGCACCGTCGACCGAGAACTCGAGGACATCGGCTTCGCGGGCGGTCAGCGGTGAGTCTCCGACCGTGAGCGCGTCGGTGGCGAGCTCGGGGTCGATCGCCCGCCCGCCCGAGGCGAGTGTGCGGATCGCGGCCGCGAGGTCGCCGGCCTGGGCGGTCTTCGGCATGAAGCCGCGCGCCCCGACCTCGAGCGCCCGTTTGAGGTAGCCCGGCCGTCCGTGGCTCGTGACGATGAGGATCGCCGTGTCCGGGTGGTCGCGGCGGATCGCCTGCGCGGTCTCGATCCCGTCGAGGCCGGGCATCTGGAGGTCGAGGAGCGCGACGTCGACCGGGGCGCTGCGCGCCAGCGCGACCGCCTCGTCGCCCGTGGCCGCCTGCGCGAGGACGGTGATGTCGTCCTCGAGATCGAGCATCGTCGCGAGCGCGGAGCGGATGAGGTGCTCGTCGTCGGCGATGAGCACGGTGATCGCGGAGGTCCTGGGGGTGCTGTCGGTCATGTCGGGTCCTGGTGGTGGGATGCGGTCGGGTCGGTCGCGGTCGGATGCGGTGCGCCGGAGTCGGCGTCGTGGGTGCCGGGCACATCCGGTACATCCGGCACCCTGTCGGCGGCCCCGTGCGGAGCGGGTGCTCCTGTTCTCGGCGCGGAGCCGGTGAACTCGACGACGAGGCGGAAGCCGTTCCCGGAGTGCGCCGTGCGGAGGCGCCCGCCGACGGCGGCGACGCGCTCGCGCAGCCCAGTGAGTCCGGTGCCGTCGGCAACGGGTGTCTGCGAGGCCGGATCCCGAGTGGCGTGCTCATCCTCGGGCGCGCGCTCCGCGTCTGCGGCTGCGTCGCGGATCTCGAGGCGGTCGGGTGCGAATGCGATGGTCGCCGTGCGCGCCTGCGAGTGGCGCAGGATGTTCGTCACCGCCTCCCGGATCACCCAGGCGGCGGCCTCGTGGAGGTGCACGGGCATGACATCCGGGTCGCCGACGACCTCGACGTCGATCGCTGCCGACTCGAGCAGGCGGCGGGCGCCGGCGAGCTCGGCACGGACATCGATCGACCGGTAGCCGCGCACGAGCGCCCGGATCTCCGCGAGCGATTCGACGGCGACGTGTCGGACGGTGCGCGCGGATTCTGCGGCACGGGAGTCGGCCCCCGCCTCGCGCTCGGCGAGGACGGCGATGAGCTCGGACTGCACGGCGATCTGGGACATGCGCCGGCCGAGCACGTCGTGGAGGTCGCGGGAGAAGCGGAGGCGCTCCTCGGCCACGGCGAGCCGGGATTCGGTGCCCCGTGCGCGGTCGAGGTCGGTGAGCACGCGGCGCAGCCAGATCACCGGCCACAGCGACAGCCACAGGATCACGCCGACCCCGGCGAGCAGGGCGGCGAGCGCGAGGGCGGTCTCCCACTGCCCAGCGGCTGCATCCGTGTGCGCGTCCGGTCCGCCGAACACGCCCTCACCGTGGAACCAGGACAGGACGAGGGACAGAGCAGCCGGCAGCCCGGCGGATACGAACAGAGCGCTGCGCGGGGTGAGCCTCGGGACGAGAGTGATGATCACCGACACGGCCGGGACGAACGCGAGCCGCTGGATCTCCGCGAGCTCGGGTTGCAGGGAGAGCACGATGATCGTCGCGGTGGCGACCGAGACGACGATGCCGCACACAGCGATCGCGAGAGGCCACCGATGTGAGGTGAATCGTTCGCCGAGGCCGTGGGGCTCGACCTGTCCGGCGATGCGGACGCCGCCTCGGGTGCCGCCGTCGTGCCTGGTGTGGGAGTGCTCGCCGGGAGCTGTACCTCCTCGGGCACCTGCATCGCCGCCGGGACCTGCATCGCCTTCGTTTCCCGCACCGTTCCCGTGGCCGGCGGCGCGGATTCCGGAGACGAAGGCCGGGAGGCCGAGGACGATGGCGACGGTGAAGGCCACCGTGGCGAGGGTCGCCGTCGGGCTCCAGCCCATGTCGGCGAGGGTCGTCACCGCGATGACGAGCGGGATGAACGGCATGAGGACCATCGACCCGTCGATGAGGGAGAGCGCGCGGCGCACCTCGGCGGGGCCGACGCGTCGCGCATGCGAAGGCTCACCGGCCGAGGTGCCTCCGGTGCGGCGGGAGGCACCTCGGCCGGGTGCGGGGGTCGACTGCATCATCGGGTCCATTCTTCCGGATGAGGAGAGCTGCGGGGTGCCGGCGAGCGGCGTGGGTCGGGCAGCGGCAGTCCGCCGGGTGCGGAACGGCCGCCCGGAGTGCTGGGGTGCGTGCGGGCGAGCGGGCGTTCGCTGGTAACGGGGACGTCTGCCTGCGACGGGGTGCTTGTCTGCGGCGGAGCGTTCGCCGGCGACGGGCGCCTTCTGGTTGCCGACCGCCTGCGGGGTGCGGGACTGGCCACCAGGGTGCGGGGCAGTCGCGCGGTGCGAGGGAGCCGTGACATGCGGCGGGGCGGGCCGCCGAGGACCGGGAAGGCCGCCGAGGCGAGGTCGCCGCCGTGCCGAGGTATCTCGCGTCCTCAGCCCCGGGGCGACCAGCGGAAGCGCTTCTCGACCGCATTCACGCCGATCCAGCACCACGCCGCGAGGACGAGCGCGGGCAGCCAAGCCTCGGTGATCGCCCCGAAGGCATCGACGCGGGCGCCGTCGTCGGTGATGCCGAGCCAGGCGAGTGAGGTGAGCTCGACCAGCGCGGCGGACGGGACGACGGAGAGCAGGCCCTGGACGAACTGTGGGAGGAAGTCGAGCGGGATGGCCGCGCCGGAGGCGAGGATGCACACGGAGACGATCGGCAGGGTGGTGATCTGAGCGGCCTCGACGTTCTTGGTGAAGGTCGTCGTGATGAGGGCGAGGCCGATGAATGCGCCGACGGCCAGGACCACGGCGACGACGAGCAGCGGCGCGTTGACCGGCGCCGGGAGGTCGAGGACGAGAGCGCCAATCGCGCACATGAGCGCCGTCTGGACGAGCGCGAGGACCACTGCGGGTGCCGCGGTCGAGGCGAGCACGAGGGGCTGCGGGACGGTGCCGGCGCGCAGGCGCTCGAGCACGAGCTCCTCGCGGCGCGCCACGTAGGAGCAGGTGAGGTTGTAGTAGACGACGAACAGGAGGAGGAAGACCATCATGGTGCCGGTCGCCGCGGCCGCTCCCGCGCCCTCGAGGAGGCCCTCGTTCTTGAGCGGGAGCATGAGCAAGGGAACGCCGAGCGGGAGCGCGAGTGCGGTGAAGAGCTGGATGCGGTTGCGCAGGAGGAGGACGAACTCGGCGCGGACGAGGGAGCCGAAGCGGCGCAGCAGCGGGGTCGGCGTGGACGCCTCGTGCGGGGTGATGGGGCGAACGTCGTGGACATGATGACTCCTGGAGTGGTGGGCGGACAGGCGGCGGAGCGTGATTCGGCGATGCCGAGGAAGACCTGCTCGAGGTCGGCCTCCTGGGCGCGCAGGCCGCGCAGCTCGATCCGCTCGCGGTCGGCCCAGGTGAGGAGCGTGTGGAGGTCGGCCTGGAGGTCGGTCGTGCTCACGGTCAGCGTGGGGTGACCGGACCCTGCCCGGCCGGCGGGCGCCTCGGCGACGGTGCCGGACAGCGGCAGCGTGCGCACTTCGGACGCGGTGGGAGCAGTCCCGTCTGCGGAGGAGACAGTGCTGTCTGCGGCGATCGGTTCGAAGGCGATCGTGGCGGGGTTCGAGGCGAGGATCTGGGACACGGTGCCGTGCTCGACGACAGCGCCCTCGTGCATGATCGCGAGGGTGTCGCAGAGGCGTTCGGCCTCGTCCATGTAGTGCGTGGTGAGGATGAGGGTGGCGCCGGCGTCGCGGAGCGCGGCGATGAGCTTCCACGCGGCGTGGCGGCTCTCGGGGTCGAGGCCGGTCGTCGGCTCGTCGAGGAAGAGGACCGCGGGCCGTCCCATGACTGCGAGGGCGAGGTTGTGGATGTGATGGCTTGGTGGCGGGTTTCTGTGATTGCTCAGTGGCGGTGCAGGCGCGGTCAGGTGCCGGCCGTGGTGCGGCGCAGCTCGCGGTAGATGGTGGTGCGGGAGACGCTGAACAGCTCGGCGAGCTCGGCTTGGGTGTGTTCGCCGGCCGTGTGCAACGTCAGCAGGTGCTTGCGCTGAGAGGGCGAGAGCTTGGGCTTCTTGCCTTTGAGTTTGCCCTTGACGCCTGTGACCGAGTGTTCAGTTCGCGCTGTATAGTTCACTGCATGCTGACTATTGCTTCGCGTCTCGACGTGATGAACCGCCTGGGTCGTGCACTGGCCGACCCCACTCGATCCCGGATCATCTTGACCCTGCTCGACCATCCCGCTTACCCGGCGGAACTGGCCCGAGATCTGGACCTGACACGCCCGAACGTGTCCAACCACCTGGCATGCCTGCGCGATTGCGGGATCGTCGTCTCCGAGCCCGAGGGTCGTCGGACACGATATGAGATCGCCGATTCGCACCTGGCGCAGGCGCTGACGGCACTGGTCGATGCCACCCTGGCAGTGGACGAAGACGCCCCGTGCATCGATCCCGCCTGCTCGCTTCCCGGATGCGACGCAGCTGGGGAGGGCGCATGATCCTCACCTCGGTCTTGCAGGCGATGGGCCTGTTCGCAGCGACCAACATCGACGACATCATCGTGCTCTCCCTCTTCTTCGCGCGAGGGGCAAGCCAGCGCGGCACTACCGCCCGCATTCTGGCCGGCCAGTACCTCGGATTCGCCGGCATCCTCGGTGCCGCGGTCCTGGTGACCATCGGCGCCGGAGCATTCCTGCCCTCGGCAGCCATCCCGTACTTCGGTCTCATCCCTCTGGGCCTCGGCCTCTGGGCCGCATGGCAGGCCTGGCGCGGAGACGATGACGACGATGACGACGAGGCCAAGGTTGCCGGCAAGAAGGTCGGCGTGTGGACAGTCGCAGGCGTCACCCTTGCCAACGGCGGCGACAACATCGGCGTCTACACCCCTGTCTTCCTCAGCGTGGAACCTCTCGCAGTAGTCGCCTACTGCATCGTCTTCCTCGCGCTCGTCGCGGTCCTGGTGGCCCTGGCAAAGTTCGTCGCCACCCGCCCCCCGATCGCCGAAGTTCTCGAACGCTGGGAGCACATCCTCTTCCCCATCGTTCTCATCGGCCTCGGCATCGTGATCCTTGTCAGCGGCGGAGCCTTCGGACTCTGACGTAGCGGCAGCGATCCAAACGGCCCCGACCGGGCGCACCCCTCTCGGTCCAGACCGCGACACCTACCTGCAGCCAGTCCTGCGTGATCGCGGCAACAAGACCGCCACAGAGCGCTGCAAAAACCCCGCCACCAAGCGAACGAAGCCACAGGCGAGGTCGAGCCGGCGTCGCTCGCCGCCGGAGAGCGCTTTGACCGGGCGGTCGGCCCGCTCGCCGAGGTCGACGAGGTCGAGCGCATCGTCGACGGTGAGCGGCCGGGTAAGGGTGCCGTGCCACATCCTGGCGGTCTCGCGGACGGTGAGCTCGTGAGGGAAGCCGCCCTCCTGCATCATGATGCCGATCATCGGGCGGAGGCGGGCGCGATCGGTGAGCGGGTTCATGCCGAGGACCTCGACCGTGCCCGAGGCGGCCGGAGCGAGCCCCTCGATGACCTCGAGCGCGGAGGTCTTGCCGGCGCCGTTGGTGCCGAGGAGGCCGAACACCGAACCGGCGGGCACCTCGAAGGAGATCGCGTCGACCGCGGTGAAGGTGCCGTAGGTGCGGGTGAGGTTCTCGACGCGGATCACCGGTGCTGCGGAGTCGCGTGATGATGTCCGGGCGGTCTGCCGGTGTGAGGTGGGTGCGGTGATGGGCTGGGAGGAGAGTGGCTTGTTCATGTCCTCCACTCTTCCGGCCGGGCGGTGGCCGCGGCAGTGCGCAGCTCCATCGATCCGGGATGACAGATGTCATACGGGCGGAGCTGGGTGGCCCGGGTGTGGCAGACGAGGGCTGGGCAGCCCGGGTGCGGTATCCGGGGGCTGGGTAGTTCGGCCGCGACACGAGAGGTGGAGCCAGCGGGTTCTGGCGGCCGGATGCCAGGTGCGGAGCGGTCCGACTGCGACGGGGTCGGGGGCGGTCCATTGCCAGAGCGATTGTCATGCCGCTCGAGTCCGCTGGCGGGCATACTGGATTCATGTCGACTGATATCGAGATCGCGTCCCGTGCAGAGCTCAAGCCGATCGCGGAGATCGCAGCGTCGATCGGGCTGGCCTACGACGACATCGTTCCCCACGGCCACCATGCGGCGAAGGTGCCGCTCAGCGTGCTCGCGGCCGGTCCGGCAGCGCCCGCGGCGTCACCGTCGCCTTCAGATGCGGAATCCGCCTCGGGGATCTCCGGGGCCGAGGCGCCTGCTGACCACACCCGGACGGCCGGTGCCGCACCCGGACCCGGCAGGCTCGTCCTCGTCACGGCCATGAGCCCGACGCCGGCGGGCGAGGGCAAGACGACGACGAGCATCGGGCTCGCCGACGCGTTCGGTCACGTCGCGCGGGAGGACGGCTGGGATCTCTCCGACGGCCGGGCGCCGGCGGTGCTCGCGCTGCGTGAGCCGAGCCTCGGCCCGGTGTTCGGGATGAAGGGCGGGGCGGCCGGCGGCGGCTGGGCGCAGGTGCTGCCGATGGAGGACATCAACCTCCACTTCACCGGTGATTTCGCCGCGATCGCGCTCGCGAACAATCTTGCGTGCACCATGCTCGACAACCACATGCACTTCGGCAATGAGCTCGACATCGACCCGCGCCGGATCCTCATCCGCCGGGTGGTCGATCTCAACGACCGCTCACTGCGCCAGGTCGTGATCGGGCTCGGCGGCTACAACGGCGGGATCCCGCGTGAGGATGCCTTCGACATCGTCGTCGCGAGCGAGGTCATGGCGATCTTCTGCCTGGCGACCTCGCTCGACGACCTCAAGGAGCGCCTGGGCCGCATCGTCGTCGCCCGGACCCGTGCGAAGAAGGCCGTCACCGTCGACGACCTCGGCGCGGCCGGGGCGATGACCGCTCTGCTGCGCAACGCGCTGCGGCCCAACCTCGTGCAGACGATCGAGCACACGCCCGCCTTCATCCACGGCGGACCCTTCGCGAACATCGCCCATGGCTGCAACAGCGTGCTCGCCACGGCCGCCGCTCGCCGGTTCGGCCACTGGGCGGTCACCGAGGCCGGGTTCGGCGCGGACCTCGGCGCGGAGAAGTTCCTCGACATCACCATGCGGGCGATGGACTCGTGGCCGGACGCGGCTGTGCTCGTGGCGACCGTGCGCGCTCTCAAGTACCACGGAGGGGTGGCGCGCGCCGACCTCGAGCGCGAGGATCTGACCGCGCTGGAGGCGGGCATGCCGAACCTCCGTCAGCACGTGAAGAACCTGCGCGAGGTGTTCGGCGTACCCACCGTGGTGAGCATCAACCGCTTCCCCAGCGACACCGATGCCGAGATCGACCGGCTCATTGAGCTGCTCGCCGCCGAGGGGGTCGCGGCAGTGCCGGCGACGCACTGGGCCGACGGCGGCGCGGGCGCGATCGACCTGGCGCGAGCCGTCATGGGCGCCGTCGATGCGGCCGACTCGGAAGGCGCTCCGGCCGAGCCCCGGTACGCCTACGACCTCGACGGTTCGCTCGCGGAGAAGATCGAGTCGATCGCGGTTCGCACCTACGGTGCCGCCGGCATCGACATCCCGGCCGCAGTGCGGAAGAAGCTCGACATGTTCACCGAGGAGGGCTTCGGCGGGCTGCCCGTGTGCATCGCGAAGACGCAGTATTCGTTCTCGACGGATGCCGCGCAACTGGGCGCGCCGACCGGTCACACGCTCACGGTGCGCGATGTGCGGCTGTCCGCGGGTGCAGGTTTCGTCGTCGTCATCTGTGGCGAGATCATGACGATGCCGGGGCTGCCGCGCAACCCGGCAGCGCTGAAGATCGATGTTGACGAGGGCGGGCGGATCACCGGACTGTTCTGACGGCGCTCTGCTGTCCTCACCGATGACGCTCTGCTGTCCTCACCGACGACCCCAGTTGTCCTCACCGATTACGATGTCGACATGAACGCGCAGAGACGGAATCCGCTGGGATGCCTGTTGGCCTGCGGGGCCGTGGTCGTAGGCGGGATCATCGTGCTCCTCGTCGGGGTCGTCATCTGGATCATGCTGGGGTCGTCGCCGATGTTCGACGACTCCGAGGATCCGCGGTTCGACAACCCGGTCACGTTCGACCCGGGAGGCGACGCAGGCGAGGACGGCGAATCCGACGATGATTCCGCGGACGATGATTCCGATGGCGACGGTTCCGGTGGTGAGGACGCCGAGGACAGCGGCCAGGACACCGGGGATGGTGAGCAGGACACCGGGGGCGGCGACTCCGATGGCGAGGACGACAACGGATAACCTGCTCGCGGCGGCGCGTGTTCTCATGAAACTTCGCAGAACGGCACTTCGTCTGTCGGCGAAAGAACCGCGTGTGTTCGAACAATGAACGATGGCCGACGACGAATGGATGTGCTGCGCCTCAGATCGACGGCGGGTTCTTCCAGACTTCTGTCATATTGAAGGACTGCAGGTGTTTCCGCACGCGCTCCGCGAATTTCGGAGCGCCTGCAGCTTCATACCGTTCAGGGAAGTGGGGCAGCTCTTTCCCTGTCTCCTTCGCCTGTTTGACATGGAATCCAAGATTATTGAGGAGCGCCTTCGAGACCCTTTCCGGCATCGAGTCATCGCATAGAACCAAGAAATCATCAGCGCTGTACAGCTCGTAGCACGAACGATGAGGATCCGGGCGCAGTGCTCGCTTATCGTCGCTGACGAGGTAGTCGACCTCGCCATGCTCCGCGGCCGCGTCGAGATGAGCATCGTTCGGATCCCGGATCTCTGCGTGACCGGCAATCGAGTAGCCAGTGATCGCTGCAGTTCCGAACGCACCGATGAGTTTGCGCCTGAGTCCGCCGATCTGCTGTTCGTTCCAGTCAGGATGATCACGCCGCAGCCGATACACCAACTCCGCCATGATGTCCTCGGTCCACATCGGCTGAAAAGCATTGCACATGCTCAAATGCACCATGGTGTCTCGGAGCAGACGAGACATGAGGATGTTGGTGTCGAACAGCACACGTTGCATCTGGAAACGTTAACAGCTTTAAGATAGTCCAGACATTCAGAGGGGCTCGTTGAGCTCTTCCTCGAGTTCCATGAGCTCCTTGGCCGCCTGAATGCGCCGCTGGTGCATTCGCTGCTTGAAATCCTGCACATCTGCCGTGTGCAATCGTGTGTGCGTTCCGACCTTGTGCGAGGCCAGCTCGCCCTCTTTGAGCTTGCGCATCAGCGTCGGTCGAGAGATTCCGAGAATCTGAGCGGCGGTTGTCGTCGTGATGACCTCGGGTAATCGCCCCACTCGAACTTCGGCACCGTCTGCGACCGCGGCAAGCACTTTGTCGATGAGTTCGACGACTTCATCGGGCAGGGCCGTGTCGCTCAGCGACCAGGCTACGTGCGATTCCGTACGTGCTCGGACGGCGCGCACGACCTGGTCCTCGACGCTCTGGTCGACGACGATCTCATTGCGGGTGCGCGAATCGATGCTTCCTGCCATGGCACCTCCTTAGTTCTTCCATAACTGTACATGCCGTACGGTTATAAGTGAAAATGGCGCCGTTGCGTCACCGTGTGCTCGAACCTTTGACTCGTGCGCAACTGTTCACGGCTCGTCGCCGAACCCCGGTCACGAGCCGTCGTCGAACAGGGGCAGTTGGACATCGTCCAGCTGAGCGCGGAACTTCGAGTGGTGGATCGGGTGCTGCAGCGGATCGATGTCCGGCGGCGGGATCCACGCCGGCAGGCCGCGGGCCATGACCGACTCCCAGCCGTAGCGTTCGTGCCAATGGTGGTGGAACGTGCACACCTGGGTGAGGTTCGACAGGTCGGTCGCCCCCTACGCGCGCGTCCACATCGACCGGATCTCCCTGGGCGGGGAGCGCTTCCGGCTCGACGGCCGGATCTACAGCCGCCACTCGGAGCTCGAGCGCGCGGTGCTCGTGCTCACCGGGCGCGTGACCGGCACCCGGCTGCGCGTTCCCGCGGTCCTCACCCCCGACCTCGCCGGGGCGCGCGGGGCGTTCGGCCTGCGCCGCTGGACCGTCACCGCGCAGGCACCGCTCGACACGCTGTTCGACGACCCGGAGCTCGTCGACGACACCTTCGACGCCTGGCTCGAGTCCAAGGTCGCCGGGGCCGCGGAGGTCCACCGCTCCCGGGTGGGCCGCAACCGGTACCTCGTACGGCTGCGCGCGCGACCGGGCGAGGCGTGGATCGGGCAGCGCCGCGTGTCGATCGTGCCGTACTTCACCGTCAAGGCCCGCAACCTGTCCTTCACCGTCGAGGTGTTCGACCGCCAGGCGTTCGCAGCACTCCGCCAGCCCGCCCGGCGCCCGGATGCGGGCGAGGCGCGCCCGGTCTGGCTCGTCGGGGAGATGCCGTTCCGCGCGCAGGACACCGGGCTCGCCTTCTTCCGGCACGTCGCCGACACCCACCCGGAGATCGACGTCCGCTACGTCATCGACCCGCGCTCGCCCGAGCGGGCCAACCTCGCCGGCTACGAGGACCGGATCGTCGACCACCGTTCCGCCGAGCACGTCCGGCTCACGCTCGCCGCGGAGCGAATCATCGGCTCCCACCACCCCGACTACCTCTACCCGAGCAGGCGCCCCGACTTCGTCCGCCGGATCAGCGCGGTGCGCGTGTTCCTCCAGCACGGGGTGATGGGGATGAAGTGGATGACACCGACCTACGGGCGCTCCGCCCCGGGCTTCGACACCGACCTCTTCATCGCGAGCTCCGAGCGGGAGAAGCGGATGCTCGTCGAGGACTTCGGGTACGCTCCGGACGACATCGCGGTGACCGGGCTGTCGCGCTTCGACACCCTGTTCGACGACTCGCTGCCGGTCCGTCCGCAGCAGGTGCTCATCCTCCCCACCTGGCGCGACTGGCTCACCTCTCCCGAGGCCGTGAGCGCCTCGGAGTTCACCGCCGCATGGCGCTCCCTGCTGTCCTCACCCCGGCTCGCCGAGCTCAGGGAGCGCTACGGGCTCGACATCGTGTTCGGCCTGCACCCGAACATGCGGCAGTTCATCGGCGAGTTCGCGGACCTGCCGGTGCGGGTGTTCGTCCAGGGCGAGGTGCGGGTCCAGGACCTGCTCCGGCAGAGCGGGATGATGATCACCGACTACTCGAGCGCCGGCCTCGACTTCAGCTTCCTCCACCGCACGCTCGTCTACTACCAGTTCGACCGCGAGCGGTTCTTCCGCGGCACCCGCTCGCACTTCGACCTCGAGACCGAGCTCCCGGGCCCGGTCCGCTTCGACGAGTCCGCGGTGCTCGACGAAATCGAGCGCCACTACGAATCCGGCGGGGTCACCGACCCGGAGTACATCGCCCGCGCCGACGCGCTCGTCGCCCACCGGGACCGCGGCAGCTCGGAGCGGATCGTCGACGCGGTGCGCGCCGCCACCCGGACGCGGACCCCGCTCGACCTCGTCCACCACGAGGCCGTGCAGGCCGGCTGGCGTCGGATCCGGCGCAGCCGCGCCTACTTCCCGCTCATGCGGCGGATGTTCCGGCTGGCCCGGCGGCTGCCCGCCGACGACGCGCTCATCGTGTTCGAGAGCGAGGTCGGCCGGCAGTACGCGGACAGCCCGCGCGCGATCCACGAGGAGCTCGTGCGGCGCGGCGACACCCGCCGCAAGGTGTGGATCCACCGCGGCCCGATCCCCGTCACCGATGCGCACACGACCGTCGTCGAACGCCTGTCCCCGGCGTACTTCTGGCACCTCGCCCGCGCCCGCTACTGGGTCAACAACCAGAACTTCCCCTTCTACATCACCCGTCGCAGGAACGGCGTCTACCTGCAGACCTGGCACGGCACCCCGCTCAAGCGCATGCAGCACGACCTCGACGCGGTCGTCGGCCGCGACGAGGGCTACCTGTCACGGGTGAGCCGGGCGACCGCACAGTGGACGCACCTCGTGTCCCCGAGCCCGTACGCGAGCGCCGCGTTCGCCTCCGCGTTCCGGCACCGCGCCGAGGTGCTCGAGCTCGGCTATCCGCGCAACGACGTGCTCCGCGCGCCCGACCGGGACGCGATCCGGGCCTCGGTGCGCGAGCGCCTGGGCATCCCGGAGGACCGGACCGTCGTGCTCTACGCGCCGACTTTCCGGGACGACGCGAACGTCGGTGGCAACCGCTTCGACTTCGCCCTCGCCCTCGAGCTCGACCCGGCCCGGTTCGCCGCGGATCTCGGCGCGGAGTTCACGCTGCTCCTGCGGATGCACGTCGTCGTGCGGCACGCCGCGGAGATCCCCGAGGACGCCGCCGAGGCGGTGCTCGACGTGTCCTCCTACCCCGACATCCAGGAGCTGTTCCTCGCCGCGGACGTCCTCGTCACCGACTACTCCTCGGTGTTCTTCGACTACGCGATCCTGCGCCGGCCGATGGTGTTCTACGCCTACGACCTCGAGCGCTACCGCGACGACCTGCGCGGCTTCTACCTCGACTACGAGGCCGAGGTGCCCGGTCCGGTGGTGCGGACTGAGGACGAGCTCTACGCCGCGCTGCGCCGGATCGGCGCGGAGCTCGCGGCCGGGGGCGGGGAATCGGCGGCGCGCGCGGCGGAGTTCGCGCGGCGCTTCGCACCCCACGACGACGGCCGGGCCGCCGCCCGGGTGGTCGACGCGGCGTTCGGCGCGGTGCCGCCCGCCGTCGAGGCCGTCCCCGAGGACACGGTCCCGGAGGAGGCGCCGGCCGAACCGGCGGGCGACGCCGCGCCGTCCGATGCCGCGCTGTCCGACGCGTCGGTCGCCGGGGCCGAGGAGCCCGCCGCCGGCGAGGAGTGATCCGCGCGGTCCGGGAGGGCCTGAGACGACGCCGCAGGGGAGTGCGCGCAGGGCGGGATCGAGCAGGGACGACAGGATCCCGGGCCGGCGAGGTGCCGGTCCCGGGATCCTGTCTCGGTCGTGGTGCGGACCTGCGGGTCCGCACGACGGGGTTGATCGGAGGGTGGTCGATCAGAACGCGGGGATGACCTCGCCCTTGGGCCAGGTCTCCTCGATGAAGGTCCGCACCGAGTCGTCGTGGGCGATCTCGTTGAGCTTCTGGATCGCCTCGTTCTCCTCGTCCCCGGCGCGCACCACGAGCACGTTCTGGTACGGGTTGCCCTCCGGGGTCTCGACGAGCAGGCCGTCGTCCTTCGAGGACAGCCCGGCGTTGAGCGCGTTGTTGCCGTTGATCACCGAGGCGTCGGTGTCGGCGAGAGTGCGGGCGAGCTGCGCGGCCTCGGCCTCGACGAACTCGAGGTTCTGCGGGTTCTCCGCGACGTCGTGGATCGTCGCGGTGATCGGGTCGACGCCGTCGGCCAGCCCGATGAGCCCGTTGTCGGCGAGCAGCTTGAGCGCGCGGCCCTGGTTCGCCGGGTCGTTGTTGATGCCGATCGTCGCGCCGTCGGGCAGCTCCGCGACGTCGGTGTGCTTCTCCGAATAGAGCGCGAACGGCTCGATGTGGAGGCCCTGCTCGAAGTTGTACAGGTCGTAGCCCTGCCCCTCGCGCTCGGAGTCGAGGAACGGCAGGTGCTGGAAGTAGTTCGCGTCGAGCTCGCCGTCGACGAGCGCCCGGTTGGGAAGCGAGTAGTCGGTGAACTCCTTGATCTCGAGGTCGAGGCCGGCGTCGGCGGCGAGGTTCTCGTCGATGTAGCGCCAGATGTCGCCGTGCGGGGTGACCGAGGTGCCGATGGTCAGCGTTGTGACGCCGTTCGACTCGGTGCCGACCTCGTCGGAGCCGCCGCCGGTGAGGCCGCAGCCTGTGAGGGCGAGGACGGTGGTCGCGGCGAGTGCTGCGTAGGTGAGCTTCATGGGTCTCCTTGGATGAGGACGGGGTGGATGAGGACGGTGGAGCGGGAGGACGGTGCGCCTCAGCGGTGGTCGACGAGGCGCGCCAGGCGGTCGCCGATGAGCTGGATCAGCCCGACGAAGGCGACGAGCAGGACGACGCAGGCGAGCATGACGTCGGCTTGGTAGCGGTTGTAGCCGTAGGAGATCGCGAGGTCGCCCAGGCCGCCGCCGCCCACTGCACCGGCCATCGCGGTGTAGTTGACGAGAGCGACGGCGGTCACCGTGGCGCCGCTGATGAGTCCCGGGAGCGCCTCGGGGACGAGCACCTGGCGGATGATCTGCCCGCGCGAGGCGCCCATCATCTGCGCGGCCTCGACCTTGCCGCCGGCGACCTCGTGGAGGGAGATCTCGACGAGCCGGGCGTAGAACGGGATCGCGCTGATGGTGAGCGCGACGACCGCGGCCTGCCAGCCGAGCGCGGTGCCGACGACGAACCGGGTGAACGGGATGAGCGCGATGATGAGGACGATGAAGGGGATCGAGCGCCCGATGTTGACGATCGTCGACAGCACCTGGTGGAGGACGGCGTTCGGGGCGAGCGAGTGCTTCGTGGTGACGAACAGCCAGATGCCCAGGGGCAGGCCGATGAGGATCGCGATCGCGGTCGACCATGCGGTCATCGCGATCGTCTCGCCGAGCGAGGGCAGGAGCTCGACGGTGATGGCGGGGTTGTCGAACCAGGTGGGCGTGTTCATCGGGTCACCTCCGCGTGGATGCCGGCGGCGTCGAGGTCGGCGACGAGAGCGCGGGCGGCGCCGGGGTCGCCCACGGTGAAGCGGAGCCGGCTCACCGGGGAGCCGGTGATCGTCTCGATGGCCCCGGAGTCGATGTGCGCGTCGGCCGAATGCCGGTCGACGATGTCGAGCAGCCGGCGCAACGGCACGTCGGTGAGGAGCACCTCGATCGCGGTGCCCTCGCCCGCGCCGCCCGGAGGCAGCGGGAGGAGCTCGCGCCCGAGGGGGGAGTCGGTGTCCCGGATGACGTCGAGAAGGGTGCCGGTGCGGGCGATCCGGCCGTTCTCCAGCAGGGTTACCGAATCGCAGACCTCGCGCACCACCGACATCTCGTGGGTGATGATGAGAACGGTGATCCCCAGGCGCTCGCGGAGCGAGCGGATGAGCTCGAGGATCTGCCGGGTGGTGCCGGAGTCGAGCGCCGAGGTCGGCTCGTCGCACAGCAGGATGCGGGGATCGGCGGCGAGCGCTCGGGCGATCCCGACGCGCTGCTGCTGACCGCCGGAGAGCTGGGCGGGGTGGTTGCCCGCCCGGTCGGCCAGGCCGACGAGCTCGAGGAGCTCCTGGGCGCGGGCGCGGCGCTCGCGCTTGCCCGTCCCGGCGATCTCGAGCGGATGCTCGACATTGCCGAGCGCGGTGCGCGAATCGAGGAGGTTCGCGTGCTGGAACACCATGCCGATGTTCCGGCGGGCGCGGCGGAGCTCTTCGCCGCGGCGGCCGCTGATCTCGACGCCGTCGATGGTGACCGTGCCGGCGGTGGGCCGCTCCAGGCCGGTGAGGCACCGGATGAGGGTCGACTTGCCGGCGCCGGAGCGGCCGACGATGCCGTGGATCT
Source organism: Brevibacterium sp. CS2 (assembly GCF_005280295.1). GTDB lineage: Bacteria > Actinomycetota > Actinomycetes > Actinomycetales > Brevibacteriaceae > Brevibacterium > Brevibacterium pityocampae. The sequence continues at coordinate 1,509,427 of NZ_CP040020.1, forward strand.
CGCCGGCGGGCACGGACAGGTCGATGTCCTCGAGTGCCACGACGCCGGCGAACTCCTTGCGCAGGCTGCGCAGTTCGATCACGGGGTTCTCCTGGGTCAGGTGTCGGGGTGGTCCGTGTGCCGCGTCCGTGTCGGCCCGGTGGGGGCAGGCGCCGCGAGGCGGGGACCGTCGTCCATGATGCGCCGCACGTGGGGGAGGCGAGGACCGGAATGACACGGAACGACGCATTCGGGGGCGAACGTCGGCTAGATCACACCGATGCCAGCGACCGAGATGGGTTGACACGGGTCGGCCGGTCGGTCCCGGCGCGTCCGGACGCGGTACCGTGGAGACCTATGCAGGATGAAGAGGCCCGGAGCGCCGCTGAGGACTTGGCGGACACGGCTGGACGCAATGCCGCACGCTTCGGCCGATGGCGTCGCCTGCTCACCGAGATCCTCCAGTTCCTCGCAGTCGGCGGTGCTGCCTATCTCGTCGACGTGGGGCTCTCGAACCTCCTGGTCTACGGCTTCCTCGGATTCCCCGCCGTGCTCCACGACGGGCCGCTCAAGGCGAAGATCGTCTCCACGGTTGTGTCCGTCGGCGTCGCCTGGATCGGCAACAAATTCTGGACCTATGGCAAGCGGAGCACGGGTTCGTCGACGACCGGCCTGTGGTCGTTCCTCGTCGTCAACGCGCTCGGCATGGTCATCGTCATCGCACCGCTGGGCCTCACCTGGTACGTCCTCGGGCTGCGCGACCCCATCAGCTACAACATCTCGACGAACATCGTGGGCATCGGGCTGGCAATGGTGTTCCGGTTCTGGGCCTACCGCACCTTCGTCTTCCGCGATCGCCCACGGGTGGAGAAGCTCGATCTCGACACCAGCGCGGGCGTCGAGGCGCACTCTCACTGACCAGGGCTCTGCGGAGTCGGTGGCGGCCCGTGCAGTACGGAGCATGTCCGGCCTGCGGTGTCCGGAACGCGGCTTCTTCGACTAAGAGGTCCGCGAGCTCCCTGTGACTTCGGTTACGATTAGCCGAATATCGGTGCATGGCGATCAGGCACATGCCCGCCCCACCGAACTGCGGGCTCGTAACCCGCCGCGAGGAGATCTCATGCAGCGGTAGCTCGTCATCCCCCTGCTCATCACAGGCCTGGTGTTCGCGCCAGCCACCGCATCCGCGGCGACGGGCCTGCCGGAACTCGGCAGCACCGATCCCGGCGAACGCGGTACCCCTGAGGCCCCGGCCGAATCGGCCCCTCCGGAGAGCGGGTCGTCCTCGGAACCCTCGCCGGGTGCAGGCCCGCAGGAGGCGGAGGCCCGCACGGATTCTCGGGCCGTCGACGGCGATGACTCCTCGGTCATCGAACTCGACGGCGACGCCGGGGGAGGGGCGGGCGAAGACTCCGTCACCGTGATGGGAGCGGTGTGGGACGGTGCGCACACCCCGGATTCCATCAGCTACCGTACGCAGGACCCCGAAGGTGCGTGGAGTTCATGGGAGCAGTTCGAGGTAAGCGATGGTGCCGGCCCCGATGCCGGCACTTCGGAGTCCGGCGGCGCCACCGCCGGCACGGAACCGGTCGTGGTCGCCGAGGGCGTAGCCGTGGAGGTGAAGGTCGATGGTCCGGCCGACGCGGAGGTGAGCGTCGAGACCGTGACCACTCCCACCACGGGCGCAGACGAACAGATCGCGCAGAATTCGTCCTTCACCGGCGGAGCTTGGGACACCGGGATGGGTCTTGTGCCACGCAGTGAAGCTGCTGCCGCGGTGGTCGACAGCGATGCGCACCGCTTCGGCGCCGCCACGGTCGCGGTCAACGCCGGCCTGACATATGTCTCCCGTGCTGAATGGGGTGCGAACGAGAGCCTCAAGAAGTGCCGACCGGACACGACGTCCACGAACCGGGCGATGGTCGTGCACCACACCGCGGGTGCGACGAGCTATACCCGTGCTCAGGTGCCCGGCATCCTGCGCGGAATCCTGACTTACCACACGCAGAGCCGCGGCTGGTGCGACATGGGGTACAACATGCTCGTCGACCGCTACGGCACGATCTACGAGGGCCGATCCGGCGGGCTCGACCGGGCCGTCGTGGGAGCGCACGCCTCCGGCTTCAACTCCGGGACATTCGGGGTGTCGGTCATGGGCACCTACTCGTCGCCCGCTCCTGGGGCGGTAGTGAACGCCCTCGGCAGGGTCGGCGCATGGCAGGCGAACAAGTGGGGATGGGACCCGACCAGCCGGGTGACCCTGACCTCGGGAGGCAGCGACACCTCACGCTATCCGGCAGGTCGGAAGGTCACGCTGCCGCGGATCTTCGGTCATCGCGATACCTCCCATACGTCCTGCCCGGGTAACGGCCTCTACGGCCAGCTCCGCCAGGTGCGCACCAAGTCCCTTGCCGGGTTCACCCCGCCGACGAACGCCTCGGCCATCACGAAGTTCTACTACGCCAACACTGCGAAGACCGGCTCCCCGACCACGCACGAGCGGTGCGGCCTGAAGAACAAGGGGTGCTAACGGAAGTTCCAGAATGGCTCCGTCCACTGGAGCTCTGTATCAGGTGCTCACTTCACGAAGGCCGGCGGTCCGATCCAGCGGCAGTGGCGCGTCCAGTCGTACGAGCGCGGGAAATTGGGGTATCCCAAGAGTGAAGAGGAGCCATTCAAGTTCCGCTCCGGTGCGAATGTTCAATCTTTCATGAGCGGCATCATCTCTTACTCGGCGGGGACCGGCGCGTGGTCGATCTACGGTCCGATCGGAAGGGCTTGGAAGGCCGATGGATGGGAGCGCAGTGCGGCTAGGCTGCCGACCTCGAATCAGGATTGTGGCCTGATTCGTGGCGGGTGCTACCAGAAGTTCGAAGGCGGGTCGATGCACTGGACCCAGAGCACGGGTGCCCACTTCACTCAGGGGAGAATCCAACGTGCGTGGCGCACCCAGGGTTATGAGCGCGGTCGTCTGGGTTACCCGACGAGCGACGAATACAGTTCCGGTGCGAACAAGCGCCAGAACTACGAGGGCGGCTACATCCTCTGGTCCTCGAAGGCCGGGGCGCGGATCTTCTACTCCTGAGCCGACTGATCGGGGCGGTGTCGACGCATGCGCGAACTCTCGTCGGCACTACCCCGATCTGCCTCAAGAGTCGGTGATCCTCCTGCCGATCTGCCGGGCACGGTTGGCAACAGCGCGGTAGCCGCGCACCACCGGGTCCGGGGCCAAGGTTCGGAGTTCGGCTCGGATCCGGCGGAAGTCCTGCACCCGTGCGGCGGTACGGATGTCGGGCAGCTGGCGCTCGCGGGAGCGCACCGCCAGCAGCGCGATCGAATCCGCGAGCTCGGTGCTGGGCGGGTGGAAGTAGTTCGCGAGCAGCCACTCGCGATTCGGGAATCCGATATTCCCGGCCACCAGGTCCTGCAGGGTGCCGATCGCCCCGGAACCGGCGAACGCGAGGTTGAGCATCTCCTCGCCCACCCCGAAATCTCCGAGCACGAGCGTCGGCAGGCCGTGGTCGATCGCTTCGAGCGCCGCGGTCGACGAGACCGTGACGAGCGCCGTGCCGGGGGAGAGGAACGTCGACATCGCTCCGACGCCGACGGTGAGCTCGCCGGGCTGCATTCGCCCGTCGGCGACGAGCTCGTCGATGAGGGACATGTACGTGTGTTCCTCGCGATGCGTCTCCTGCTCACCCGGGCGCGAACGCACCTTGACGATGACTTCGCTCCCAGGGTGGCGTCTGCGGTACTCCGCGAGCGCCAGCAGGATCCGCACTCGGTCCTCTTTTCCGTGCGGCACCTTCGCTTGGGTGGCGAAGACGATCCGTTCCGGGGGACGACCGAGATCGGATGCAGGAGTCGGCGGTTCAGCGGACGCCAGCAGGGGCAACCGGTTGACGATCACCTCGGCGGGAATCCGAAGCTCCCGGGTGATGCGCAGGTACTCCTCGCGCTCTCGTGAAGAGTGGGTGATGAACGTATCGCCGATCCGCCGATAGCGCATCCCCTTCGACGTGGCTGGGAGACCCACTCCGGGGAGACCGGACACGAGCCCGGGCCGCCGGGGCAGCCGTGCGGCGCTCGCGTAGATCTGCTGCACCACGGGGCCGGTGGCCGCCGCCAGGACGACATCGGGGGTGAGATTCAGGAAACCGTCCGCGAGATCGCCGCGCTTGACCACAGGAATCGTGCGTCCTGCCCACGACGATCCGAGAAGAGCATTCCGAGTCTGCTCCGCGGTGGGCAGGATGGGAGTGTCGATCAACCTGAGATGGCTGTCGGCATCAGGTCCGAGCGCGTCCATCGTGCGTGCAGCCCACTTGAGATAGGACTCGCTGTCGCACACTGCGACGATAGTGAATCGATCCACGCGCTCATTGTACTGCCGTATGTTGAATGACCTGTTCAGAGCTCGGCGGAGGCCGTCGGGAGCCGCATCTGTCCACCACGACGACGGGATAGGTGTCACCTCGATCTGTGGGGAGTCCATGGTGAGCCGCAAGGTGCTCGCCGCCGTGGTCGGAAGGCTGAGGAGTCGTGCACCGCGCGGGGCAGATGCGAGCCGCAGCTCGACCGGCAGCCCGGGTGCAAGGACAGTGACCCCGGGCAGTGCTGCGATCCGTGCGAGATCCTCGGGCTTCTCTCTGCGGTGGGGGAGGTAGGCGCAGGTGCGGCCGGCCGTCGCCGTCTCCACCCAGGACATGTACGCGTCGTCATGGATCAGGCCGTCGACGGCCAGCGACGAGCCGAGCACGATCTCGCCGTGCAGATCCGGTGCAGGCAGATCCAACGATCGGAGACGTTCGAAATCGTGCCGGGCAACGGTTCCGCCGAGCGCGGTGAAAGCGGCGATGAGGTATCCGGGGAGCGGTAGGGCGGTGGTCCAGCTCATGCGGCCCGAGCGCAGCGCTGAACGCAGATTGAGCGCAGTGCTGTACGCCAGAGCCGCTCGAGTGGGAGACAGCTGCTGCCGCGCTCGGCGAAGCGGTGTGGGATAGGTCGTGGTGAGCAGACGAACTGCATGCTCAGTGGCCAAACCGTCATCGATGAGAGTGATGTGCTCCGGCCGCCCGAGGGATCCGTTCGCCAGCGCAGACTGGAACCGTCCCGAGCAGGGATCCCCGACGAGAAGACGCACAGGATGCCGCGCCCGGGTGACGGTGGCCTGGGGCGGTCGGGCAGGGACCTCCGGCCGGCCCATTGCTGTGCGCAAGGTCACCTCCGCGGGGAGCCACCTGGTCTCGAACGACTTGAGGAAGGATTGCATTCCACTCGCGTCGCCTCTCACCTGCAGTTCCATGAACTCACCCTCAGCGCGTGCTTCGAGTGCCGAGAGGAACTGCAGCGGTGACTCGATCCACGCGAACGACTGCATCGCTCCTGTCTCCTTCCTCGCCGTGGAGCGAATGCTCTTGGCCCGGTCGCCGGGCTGCACGCTTTCCATCGGTGTTCGGTCACATGGTCGGGCTGCTGCTGGTTCAGAAGCGGAGTGCCTTCCGTGCCTTCCGGTAGCTCCGCAGAACAGGTCGCGGTGCAGATGCGCGGATCTGCTGACGAAACCGTCGCAGTTTGTATATCTCAATCGCCCAGGGCACTGATCTCAGACGGCCTGCCGAGGCGAGTTTCGCGAGCCCGGACAGCTCTGCGTGGACTTCCTCGGTGCGCGGTTGGAAGTAGTTGTCGAGCAGCCACTCCTCACGGGCGAACTGAAACCTCCCGGCGGCCACGTCGAACAGTGATCCGATGATCCCGGACCCGATGAAAACCTTGTTCAGGTTGCGGAGGGTCACGCCGAAATCACCGATGATCAGAGTCGGCAGCCCGCGGTCCAAGGATTCGAGTGCGGCTGTAGAACTCACCGTGACGAGGGCGGTGCCCGGTTGCAGGAAGTCGGTCATCGGACCGGCCATGACGTCGATCGCGGATTCGGGGACCACCCCGTCGCAGACGAGTTCGTCGAGGATCTCGATGAAGCTGTGCTTCTCCCGGTGGGTCTCATGCTCTCCTGGGAGGCTGCGCACTTTGAGAATCGCGCGATGGTCAGGGTCTCGGCGGGCGAACTCTGCGAGCGCCAGGAGGATCTGTCGGCGCTGTCCCCTTTGGACGGGTACTTTCGCCTGGGTGGCGAAGACCACCGTCGTCACTGGGTGATCATGCTGCGACACGATGTGGGGGAGACCCGCGGACTTGAGCATCGGTAGGCGCGCCACAGCCTGTCTGGTGCCGATCCCTGCCCGTTCGGCGGCAATGGCGTACGCTTCCCGTTCGACCTCAGAATGCGCGATGAAGAGATCGCCGAGTCGGCGGTACTTCTGGCCTTTGACCGTGGCCGGCAGCCCCATCCCGGGCAGCCCCGAGACGAGGGCAGGTCGTTGCGGCCTCGAGGCTGCAACGGAGAAGATCCGTTCGACGACCGGGCCGGTCGCCGCGGCGAGGATGACGTTCGGCTGCGATTCGTCGAGTTCCTGTGTGAGCTGCTCGCCGTCGAGTACGCGCACGCGGCCGTGCGCCCACTGTGTTCCCGCGACCGCATGCTGAACCTGGGCGGCAGTCGGACGGATCGGCGAATCGATGATCGCCACGTCCACGGAAGCGTCGGCGTGGTTGTCGGTGAGCGCCTGGAGCAGGTGCGCCGCCCACTTGAGGTAGGACTCACTGTCCGCAATGGCGAGAAGACGGATCGAGGACATGTTCTCCTTCAGGGTTCTGTCGGATTCACGACTGATCTCGGGGTTCCGGGAAGATCTGGTAGGGTCCCGGCCGATGAGCGAGGTGGGGGTGTCGGCGTCCGGTCTAGCCGGATTCGGCGGCCCCATCACTGCCGCCGGCCGAACAGTCGCCGTCCGATGGACGCGAGGGGGGACCGCTCGGCGCGCTGCGCGACGGAGTTCTCACTGGGCCGGTCGAGGCCGGCGTCGGTGGGCGGTCGCGGAGATGAAGCGCTGCTCAGCAGGTCACGAGCTTCTGGGGTGAAATATCGGGTGAGAATGTCATCGTCGGCTGCATCCGCAGCTGCCGTGGCAGCCGTTCTCAGTGCTCTTCGATCCTGCGGAGACATTGCGTAGACGACCGCATCGAGAATTTCCGAAGCGCCGGAGTGCTCGATGCCCGGACGTCCTGGATCCGTGCTCGGGCCGTACAGGATGTCGAGGACCGTCAATGGCACACGGTGCGCGTCATTCATCTGTGTCAGGCCGGACAGGAGTTTCCCGGCCTCGGGCGCATCGATCCGCCGAGCGCCGGCGGATCGCGCCTCCGCCAACCCCCGCCCTGTCATGCAGATGGTGATCTCAGGTTCTGCGATCCTGTTGAGGAATGACAGTGGAACCGACGGGGATGCCACGAACAGGTCCAGACCCCGTTCTTCCGCTCTGCTGTGCATGGTCGTGGCCGGGCCCGTCGATGAGGGCGGGTCGCAGAGGATCACCTCATCTGCGCCCGCGTCTGCGGCGTATGCGAGCATCCTGTCGAGCAGGGCGCGTTCTTCGGATTCGGTAGCCAGTTTCATGCCGATGAGGTCGGCTCGCTCGATCAGGGCTCGTCGGCGTCCCGGGCGGAGTGCCGGGACGACGTCGGCATCGGGGTTCTTGCGTACCGCCTCGTCGATCACCGTTCCTATCGAATCGATGCTCCTCACCTGCCATGCAGGCGATCCCCCGCGCGGCGTGCGCGGCTCGAGCCGGGGAACGAGATCCCACGTAATGCATGCCTGCACAAGTCGCGACAACGACCGGTTCTCAGCCGTGAGCGGGCCGTAGACCTCGGGACCGTTCATGTAGACGGTCAGCTGAGAGGAGGACCAGATGCGCGCGATCGTCTGCGCTGGTCGGTCGGAGAAGCTGTTGAGCACGAGCGCAGTGGGAGAACCGTCCAGTTGCCACGCGCGCTCGATCAAGCCTCGCAGTTGGGCAGCTCGGTTCTCGTCGTCGACGTTGAAGTGAGCTGGATGGGATGGCCAGCAGACGGCGTTCCAGTCGACGACCGCATCGAAGTGCGTGAGCATCGATTGCGCGAAAGGAGAATCCTGGAGCGGGACATTGAGCTCCGGGGCGTAGGTGCTGTCGTATGCCACCAGGACTTTCTCATCGTCGGGCGGAAGCGCAGAGCCGTTGCGCAGGAGCTCTGTCAGACAGACGAGGTCGTAGATTCCGGAAGCCAGATACAGAGTGGTCATCGGTCTGTCTTCGCGCTTTCGAGGATCGGAGAGATGGTGTCGAGCCGATCGCGACCGAAACGGAGGAGGGCCCGGTCGAGGACTTCCTCGCCGAACATCCCGATCGGGACGGGCGCGTCTTCGAACATCTTCGTGCGGAGGACGTCAGGCAGCTTCGCGACCCTCTTCTCAATATGGTTGTTCACCAATGCGAGGTAGGACCGCAGGGCCTTCGGATAGAACTCCTCCAGCTCAGGGTGCTCGATCAGGAGCTGGAAAATATGGGTGAAAGCCGGGATGAAGTCGAGCTGCCGATCATCGATGACGCTCACCAGGCTCGACTCCAGGTCTCGTCGGTGGAAGACATCTGGGCAATCGACTACAGCGAACGATTCCGCAGCAATGTGGTGGTGCCATGTCCAGGCGCGGTCCTCGCAGGTCCGGAGGTCCGGGCGCATGTGCAACAGGCCCTTCTCCTTCATCGCTCGCGAGTACAGACCGTTCCACACCTGCGGATAGTCGACCATGGTCCGAACTGTGAGCGGGTTGATGAAGTCCCGAGGGTCCAGTGCCTCGTAGCGCCGCCGCAGCGGAGCGGCGGAGAGCAACCGCTGGAACCCGCGAACACGGACGTAATCAGTCCGGATGAATTCCACGTCGAGGCGCGTGATCTCGTCGACCAGTGTTCGCAGCCGATCAGGGCCGAACCAGTCGTCGGAATCGAGGAACGCGATGTGCTCGCCACCGGCGATGTCGAGACCCTGATTGCGTGCGGTCGAGACACCGCGGGGCTCGGCATTGTCGATCACGGTGAGGTTCAGGCGCTCCGAGAACTCCGCGACGATCTCCGGTGTCCAGTCCGTGGACCCGTCATTGATGACGACGACCTCGAACGCGTCGGTGCCGATGGTTTGAATTTCAAGACTGTGGAGTGCCATTCCCAGCAGATTTCCGGCGTTCCTCTGCGGGACGATGACACTGACGAGCGGGTCGGTCATGTCAGCCCTTCTGCGCCAGGGCAGTGCCGAATGTCGCATCGGCACTGCCCTGGACCGGAGTGTTCATTTCACGACGCGGAGAGATTCGATCTTCGACTCCTCGCCGGGCATGACGCGCTTCTTGCCATCGCCCAGGGCGGTCTCGACGGTGCGGATGTCGGCGACGAGCTGGATGAACTCGTCGGGCTCCATCGAGGCCTTCTGGTCCGAGCCCCACATCGAGGTGTCGAGCGTGATGTGGCGCTCCACGGTGACCGCGCCCAGGGCGACGGCGGCGACGGAGATCGCGGTGCCGATCTCGTGCCCCGAGTAGCCGACCGGCACGTTGTAGCGCTCGCGCAGAGCCGGGATCGCCAGGAGGTTGACCTCCTCCGGGGGGAGCGGGTAGGTCGAGGTGGCGTGCATCATCACGAGGTTCTCGGTGCCGAGGGTCTCCACGGCCTTGTCGATCTGCTCGAGGGTCGACATCCCGGTCGACAGGATCACCGGCTTCCCGGTGGCCTTGACGGCTTCGAGGAGCGGGATGTCGGTGACCGAGGCGGACGCGATCTTGTAGGTCACGGCATCGAAGCGATCGAGGAACTTCACCGAGTCGATGTCCCACGGCGAGGCGAACCACTGGATCCCGAGCTCACGGGCGTAGCGGTCGATCTCCGTGTACTCCTCGTCCTCGAACTCCACCCGGAACTTGTACTCGAGGTAGGTCATCTCGCCCCACGGGGTGTCGCGCGGCTTGGACTTCTGGTCCTCCGGGACCGCGACATCGGGGTTCCGCTTTTGGAACTTGACCGCCTGGGCGCCCGCCTTCGCAGCGACGTCCATGAGCTGCTTGGCGATCTCGACGTCACCGTTGTGGTTGATGCCGATCTCGCCGATCATGTAGACCGGCTGGCCGGGGCCGACGAGGATGTCGCCGATGGCTACCGGCTTGATCTCGTTCACAGACATGAGACCTTCTTTCTGGTAGGTGTACGGGCTCGGTGGTGCTCGTGCTGGATCATGCAGTCGTTCATTCCGCCGGGATGAGGTCGCACACTTCGCGGACCGCCCCGTGCCCTCCGCGGTGCGACAATACCAGCCGCGCGGCGAGGAGCACCTCGGGATGTGCGTCGGCCACCGCGACGGGCCAGCCGACGACGGAGAACGCCTCGAGGTCGTTGATGTCGTTGCCGACGTAGGCGACGCGCTCCGGATCGAGGTCCTTCTCCCGCATCCACGAGAGGAGCACATCGGCCTTATTGTCGATCCCCTGGGCGACCTCGACGTGAAGTTTCTCCGCCCTACGGGTGACGACGGGGTTGCGCTCCTTCGACAGGATGAGGAACGGCACGCCGTGCTTGACGAGTCGGCTCACGCCCATCCCGTCGCCGCGGTGCACGCGGACCATCTCGTCCCCGTGCTCGTTGACGTATCCCGCATCGTCGGTGTGGACGCCGTCGAAATCGGTGACGAGGGCGTCGACGTCGAGGACCGTGGGGCTGCCGCCGGCCGCGGCGATCGCGCGGACGAGGGTGAGGTCGGCCATGGTGTCGATCTCGCGGGCCTGCTCGAGGGGCACCTCCTCGATCTCGATCCGGCCGAAGAACCGGTGGCGGTGCTCCTGCAGTCCGGCCGTGCGCATGATGTAGAAGGCGCCGGTCTCGTTGTAGTGGATCTTGCGGTCCTGGCGGCGCGGGCGGAAGGCGGCGTCGTGGCCGACGGCCTGCGCCCGGGCGGCGTCGTCGAGCGTCCACAGGAAGCTGTGGTCCTCGACCGCGGAGAACACGACGTCGGCCTCGTCGGAGGCGACCCGCTCGATCGCGCTGTCGATCGACTGCGGGTCGATGAACGGCGAGGTGCACTGGAGGAACGCGGTGATGGCGTAGTCCTCGGGGAGCTGGTCGAGGGTGTAGAGGAGGGCCTCCTCGCTGCTCGCCAGGTCCCCGGAGATCTCGTCGGGACGGCGGACGACGGTCGCTCCGGCGCGCTCGGCCTCCGCGGCGATGCCGTCGTGATCGGTGGAGACGACGACGAGGTCGACCCGGGTCGCCTGCGAGGCGGCTCCGACCGCCCGCGCGAGCAGGGTGGTGCCGGCGACCTTCTGGAGGTTCTTGAGCGGGATGCCCTTGGATCCGCCGCGGGCGGGGATGATCGCAACCGTCCGCATCGAGTTCAGCTGTTGAGTCACAAGGCTTTCAGCGTACTACACCCACGTCGGGTTCCACATTCGTGCACGCCAGTCCTCGTACGGCAGCATCTGCCCGGTGTAGACGGGGTAGAACCAGGCGAATGCGAGGATCGCGCACGCGACGACGAGGCCCACCGCGAGACGCCTGCCGAGGAGCACGCGATCGGTGCGGTCGCGTCCTGCGTCCGGTTCGCCCCACAGCAGACCCAGGCAGTAGGCGAGGGCGAGGACGACGAAGGGCACCATGACGATGGTGTAGAAGGTGAAGATCGTCCGGTCCTGGTAGAAGAACCACGGAACCCAGGTGGCGAGGAGTCCCGCGAGGATCGCGCCGGCCCGCCGGTCGCGGCGGAGCAGCCAGGCGCCGAGCACGAGGACGATCGCGACGGGTGCGAGTCCCCAGATCACCGGGTTGCCGAGCGAGGTGATCGCCTGCGAGCAACGCTCGGCGGCGCAGCCGGCCTCCCCCTGCTCGAAGGATTCGTAGAAGAAGGAGGTCGGGCGCCATTGGACGATCCAGCCCCACGGGTTCGACATGTACGGGTGCTCGGAGTCGAGCCCGACGTGGAAGGTGTAGGCGGTGTAGTGGTAGTGCCCGAGGCTCGCGAGCCAGTCGGGCAGGAACGACCACCAGCCGCGGTTGTCCGCCGCCCAGGACCGGTCCCAGCCGCCGGGATTGAGGATCCAGCCGAGCCAGCACACGACGTAGACGACGAGGGCGACGGGCACGAGGGAGAGGAAGGCGGGGACGGAGTCCTTGACGAGGGCGGCCGTCCACGGGCGACGCACGCCGGCGCGGCGCCGGGCGCCGACGTCCCACAGGACCGCGAGGATCCCGAACACCGCGAGGGCGTAGAGCCCGGACCACTTGACGCCCATCGCCAGGCCGAGGCTGATCCCGGCGGCCAGCCGCCACGGCCGCAGGCCCAGGGAGGGCCCGAACTCGGGGGAGACGAGCAGGCGGCGGGTCGCCGCGCCGCCGCGCGTCGCGGAGTCGAGGACTTCGGAGACGAAGCGCAGCGGCCGCGGCCGGAGCCGCTCGGCGACCGAGGCCGACTGCGGGTGGGCGGCGACCGAGGCCGGCTGCGCGTAGGCAGCACCGGACCCCGCAGCGGGGGCCGCCGGCACCTCGGCGCGCGGCCGGGGACCGCCGGACCCGGGAGAGTCCGGTGCCCGGGTCATCCGCTCGACGAGCCTCCGGTCGGCCCACTCGCGATCGAGGACGAGGAATCCGAAGGCGAGCAGGATGAAGAACATGAGGAAGATGTCGAGCAGACCGGTGCGGGAGTGGACGAAGTGCTCGCCGTCCACCGCGAGGAGCAGGCCGGCGATCGAGCCGATCCACAGCGAGGAGAACAGGCGGATCGCGATGCGGGCGAGGAGGAAGATCGACAGCGCCCCGATGAGGGCGGCGCCGAACCGCCAGCCGAACGAGGAGTCCGCGCCGAACAGCTCGATGCCGGAGCCGAGGATCCACTTGCCCAGCGGCGGGTGGACGACGTACGCGGGGGAGTCGAGGATGATGTCTGCGTCCCCGGCCTCGAAGGCCGCATTGGGCTCGTCGGGCCAGTCCCGCTCGTAGCCGAACCGGGTGAGCGAATAGGCGTCCTTGACGTAGTAGGTCTCGTCGAACACGAGGCGCGAGGGGAACTCGAGCCGGTGGAACCGGAGCGCCCCGCCGAGGACCGCGAGCAGCGCCGGGATGAGCCAGCCGAGCAGCGCGTGCGGGGAGCGCACGGGCAGCAGTCGGGATCCGAGGGTCGAGAAGCTCACACGGATCAGTGTAGACAGCCGGGCGCGGGGGCCGGGTCCGCTCACCCGGGGGTGGTCGATGCCGCGACCGGCGCATAGGCTGGGAACCCTCGACCCCGGCCGGAAGCAGCTGACGCAGCCATGGCGCACGACCCGAACATCCCCTCCGCCGGAGGATCGCCGGACGGACACGGTGTCCCGCAGCCGGGGTATCCCAGCGCCCCGCAGGGCGGGTATCCCGGAGGGCAGCAGGCGCCCGGCCCGGTACCGGAGCCCGGGTATCCCGGTGCCTATCAGGGCGGGCACCCCGGTGTCCCGCAGGACGGGTATCTCGGCGCCCACCAGGCCGCACACCCCGGTGCTCCGCCGTCCGGCCATCCCGCACCGCAGGACCCGCCCCCGTACGCGGCGCCGCGGAACCCGTACCCCTACGCGGCGGCGTCGGAGAACCCGCACCCGTACCCCTACGCGGCATCGCCGACCATGGCGCCGATGGGCGGGGCACCCGCCCCGTCCCCGGCGCACCCGCTCGCCCTGACCTCGATGCTCTTCGGGATCGGGGCCGGGGCATTCGGATTCCTCGGACTGTTCCTCGGCATCCTCATCCCGCTCGCCTTCCTCGCAGCCGTCGGCGCGGCCGTCACCGGGCACATCGCCCGGTCGCAGATCAAGCGGACCGGTCGGGAGGGCGGCGGCATGGCCCTCACCGGCATCATCATCGGCTACGCCGTCGCCGCCCTGTGCATCCTGCTGTTCCTCCTCGCGATCGGCCTCGGGGTGTTCCTCGGGATGACCGGGCGGCTCTGAGCGTCCTGCCGGCCCGTCCGCCGGTTGCTCGCCTTCCGTCCGCCCCGTTCGCCCTCCGCCCGGTCTGCTGTGCGACAGGTTCGACGCGGATATTGCCGAACCGTGACATCCTCCGATTGCCGGGGCCGTCCGCGACGGCCTACCGTTGATCCCAGACGGTCGAGAGAGAAGAGAGTCCCCACATGTCCAGCAACGGCTACCAGCCCGATCCCTACGGCACGAGCGGCGGTTCCGCCGGCTATCCCGGCGGCGCTGCGGCCTATGACGCCTACGCCGCCCCGGCGTACGGGTCCGCTCCGGCGGGCGCCCAGTACGGCGACGCCGGCTACGGCCAGAGCGCGTCCTACGGCGGCGACCCCTACGCCGCGCAGTCCGGCTACGCCGCACCGCAGAGCTACGGCGCCCCCGGCGGCTACGTGCAGACGCGGCCGACGAACACCATGGCGCTCCTGTCGCTCATCATGTCGCTCGTCGGCATCGCCACCGGCGGCATGACCTCGATCCTCGGCATCATCTTCGGTCACCTCGGCAAGAGCCAGATCAAGCGGACCGGCGAGGCCGGCGAGCAGATGGCTCTGTGGGGGCTCATCGTCGGCTACGTCGTGCTCGGCCTGTGGGTGCTGTTCTGGGTCCTCTACATCCTGTTCTTCGTCGGGATGTTCGGGCTCGCCATCTGGGGCTCGACCGCCGGCTACTGACCCCGCACCCGCCCTGCTGCATCCGGTTCGCACCGTGATCCCTGCCGATCCCGCGCCCGAGGCGCCCGCCCCCCGCACCGGGGACGGGTGCCTCGTGCTCGTCGGGACCCCGATCGGGAACCTCGGCGACGCCTCGGAGCGGCTGCGGCACGAGATCGGGGCCGCCGACCTCATCGCCGCCGAGGACACCCGGCGCTTCCTCGGGCTGGCCGATCGGCTGGGGCTCGCCCACACCTCGGCGATCATCAGCCTCTTCGACCACAACGAGGACGCGAAGGCCGCCGACATCGCCGACGCCGTCGCTGCGGGCAAGCGGGTCGTGCTCCTCGCCGACGCGGGGATGCCCGCGGTGTCCGACCCCGGCTACCGGGTGGTGCGCGCGGTCGCCGACCGCGACCTGCCCGTCACCTCGGCGCCCGGCCCGTCCGCCGTGCTCACCGCGCTCGCGCTGTCCGGCCTCCCCTCGGACCGCTTCGCCTTCGAGGGATTCCTGCCCCGGAAGGCCGGGGAGCGATCCCGCGCTCTCGCCGCGCTCGCCCGCGAGGAGCGCACGCTCGTCTTCTTCGAGAGCCCCCACCGGATCGCCGCGGCGCTCGATGACATCGTCGCCGCCTTCGGCCCCGACCGGCCGATGACGATCTCGCGCGAGCTCACGAAGACCTACGAGGAGGTGCTCCGCGGGACCGCATCCGAGCTCCACGACCGCGCTGCGGAGGGGCTGCGCGGCGAGCTCACCCTCGTCGTCGCCGGACACCCGGGGGATGCCGCCGAACCCGCCGACCACCTCGCCGAGATGCGGCGCCTCGTCGACGGCGGGATGCGGGCGAAGAAGGCCGCCGCCGAGGTCGCCGAGCGCCACGGGATCTCCACCCGCGCGATGTACGAGGAATACATCCACGCCGAGGACTGAGCGGGGCGCGGATCAGCGGTGCGCGCACTGCGGATCGGCGGCCCGCGGGGACCGGGCCGAGCACCGCGGACGCGGGCCCGAGCGCCCCGGTGCGATCAGTAGACTGGGTGTCCATGAGCTTCTACATCACCACCGCCATCGCGTACCCGAACGGCGCCCCGCACATCGGGCACGCCTACGAGTACATCGCCGCAGACACCATCGCGCGATTCCACCGACTCGCCGGCGAGGACGTCTTCTTCATGACGGGCACCGACGAGCACGGCCTCAAGATGCAGCAGACGGCGCAGAAGCTCGGGGTGAGCACCCAGGAGCTCGCCGACACGAACTCCGCGGCCTTCCGGGCGCTCGACGACATGCTCGGCGTGTCCTACGACCGCTTCATCCGCACCACCGACGCCGACCACCGGGCCACCTGCCAGGAGCTGTGGCGGCGGATGGAGGCCAACGGCGACATCTACCTCGACTCCTACTCCGGGTGGTACTCGGTGCGGGACGAGGCGTACTTCGCCGAGGACGAGACCGAGGTCGTCGACGGCATCCGCGTCGCCCAGTCCTCCGGCGCCGAGGTGACGTGGACGGAGGAGGAGTCCTACTTCTTCCGCCTCTCGAAGTACCAGGAGCCGCTGCTCGAGCTCTACCGCGAGCACCCCGAGTTCGTCGGCCCGGACGTGCGCCGCAACGAGGTCGCCTCGTTCGTCGCCTCCGGTCTCAAGGACCTCTCGATCTCGCGGACGACCTTCGACTGGGGGATCCCGGTCCCCGGGGACGAGAAGCACGTGATGTACGTGTGGGTCGACGCGCTCACCAACTACCTCACCGGGGCCGGGTTCCCGCACGACCCGGCCGCCTTCGAGCGCTGGTGGCCCGCCGACGTCCACATCATCGGCAAGGACATCGCCCGCTTCCACGCGATCTACTGGCCGGCCTTCCTCATGAGCGCCGGGATCGAGCTGCCCCGCCGCGTCCACGCCCACGGCTTCCTCTTCAACAAGGGCGAGAAGATGTCGAAGTCGGTGGGCAACGTCGTCGATCCCTATGCGCTCGTCGAGGGCTACGGGCTCGACACCGTCCGCTTCTTCGTGCTCCGCGAGTTCTCCTACGGCCAGGACGGTTCGTACTCCCACGAGGGCATCGTCACCCGCAAGAACACCGACCTCGCCAATGAGTACGGCAACCTCGCCCAGCGCTCGCTGTCGATGGTGGCGAAGAACTGCGGCGGCGCCGTCCCGACCCCGGGCGAGCTCACCGCCGACGACGAGGCGCTCCTCGCCGCCGCCCGCGGCGCCTACGCGCAGGCCGCCGAGCACGTCGGCACACAGAGCCTCCACCTCTACCTCGAGGCGTGCTGGAAGGTGCTCGCGGCGGCGAACAGGTACTTCAGCGCGCAGGAGCCGTGGAAGCTCCGGAAGACCGACGAGACGCGGATGGCCACGGTGCTGTGGGTGACGATCGAGGTCGTGCGCATCATCACCCTGCTCGTCCAGCCGGTGATGCCGGAGTCCACCGCCCGCCTCCTCGACCTGCTCGCGGTGCCCGCGGACGCGCGCGACTTCGCCGCCCTCGACACCCCGCTCGTCGCCGGCACTCCGCTACCCGCGCCCGTCCCGGTGTTCCCCAAGTTCCAGGAGGACTGATGGCCTCGCGCGCCGCAGGAGACTACCCCGAGGTGCCCGAACCGCTCCCGGTTCCGGGCGTCGACACCCATACCCACCTCGACATCTGCACCGGTGCCCGCGGTCCGATCAAGTCGGGCGAGCCCGCGCCGGAGGTCGAGCCGGGAGCTGACGAGGAGTTCCCGCCGCTCGCGTTCTTCCACGACACCGCCCAGCAGGCGGGGGTCACTCGGATCGTGCAGATCGGGTGCGACATGCGCTCGGCGCGCTGGACCGCCGAGGTCGTCGCCGCCGAGGCCGCCGCCGGCCGGGACTGGATGCTCGGCGGGGTGGCGATCCACCCGAACGAGGCGCCGCGGCTGGCCGCGGTGGGCCTCCTCGAGGAGTCGCTCACCGAGATCGAGCAGCTCGCCGCGGGGGAGAGGATCCGCGTCGTGGGGGAGACCGGACTCGACTACTTCCGCACCGAGGACGACGGCATCGCCGCGCAGCAGGAGTCGTTCCGCGCCCACATCGAGATCGCCAAGCGGCAGGGGCTCGCGCTCCAGATCCACGACCGGAACGCCCACGCCGACGTGCTCCGGATCCTCGACGAGGAGGGGGCGCCGGATGTCACGGTGTTCCACTGCTTCTCCGGGGACGCGGAGTTCGCCCGGGCCTGTGCCGAGCGCGGCTTCTTCATGTCCTTCGCGGGGAACATCACGTTCAAGAATGCCGCCGACCTGCGCCACGCGGCCGCCGTCGTCCCGCCCCGCCTGCTGCTGAGCGAGACCGATGCACCGTTCCTCACCCCGCACCCGCACCGCGGCCGCCCTGGTGGGCCATACCTCACTGCGGTGACCCTGCGAAAGCTCGCCGAGGTGCGCGAAGCCCCGCTCGCCGAGCTCTGCGAACAGATCACCGCGAACGCCGAGCAGGCCTTCGGCACCTGGGAGCTGTGACGCCGGGAGCAGGCGACGACACCCTTTCGTGACCTGCGCCGTGACCCGGTGAGCGACCGGTGCTGCGGCCCTGACCTCGGGCGTTGTCTCGCGCATGTAACAGGATTGCCATTTTGATAACGAACCGGTTACGCTTGGTGCAGTCTTCTTCCTGCCCCCATACTCCCTCGGAGGAACCCGCGTGCACTCCATCCTGCGCAATCGCAAGGTCCAGATCGCCGGCCAGGCCGTGGTCATCACCGCGCTCGTCGGCGGCGCCGGATCGTTCGTCGCGCTCAACAAGTCGGTGAACCTCACCGTCGACGGGCAGTCCGAGCAGGTGCGCACCTTCGGGTCGACCGTGGGCGACGTGCTCACCGCGCAGGGCCTCGAGGTCGACGAGCGCGATGCCGTGCAGCCCGGCGCGGACACCCGTATCGAGCGGGACATGAACATCGTCGTCAACACCGCCAAGGATCTCGATCTCACCGTCGACGGGATCGCCCTCGACGAATGGACCACCGCGAACACCGTCGGCCAGGCGCTCGCCGACCTCGGCGTGGACGCCGAGGGTGCCGAGGTCTCCCTGCCGCTCGACGAGGCCCTCACCGAGGACGGCGCGATCGTCGACGTCGTCACCCCCAAGGGCGTGACTGTGGTGGCCGACGGCGAGCAGATGATCGTCGAGGCGACCGCTGCCACCGTGTCCGAGGTGCTGTCCGAGGCCGGCGTCGAGGTGGCGGGCGAGGACATCGTGTCCGCTCCGCTCACCGCTCCGGTCACCGACGGACAGGTGCTCGATGTGCTCCGCGTGAAGTCGGAGACGACGACGGTCGAGGAGAAGATCGAGAAGAAGACGACCGTCAAGGAGTCCGCGTCGATGGATCGCGGAGAGACGAAGGTCGAGACCGAGGGCAAGGACGGCGTGCGGGAGGTCGTGTACGACATCCGCACGGTCGACGGCGCCGAGGTCAAGAAGGAGAAGGTGTCGGAGAAGGTCGTCTCGGAGCCCGTCGACGCAGTCGTCGTCAAGGGCACCCGCGCACCGCGTCCCGCCGCTCCCGCTCCGGACCGGGATACGACCGGCGGCTCCGAGAAGAAGGACGACTCGAAGAAGGAGTCCTCGGAGAAGAAGGAGTCCTCGGAGAAGAAGGAGTCCTCGGAGAAGAAGGAATCCTCGGAGAAGAAGGAATCCGGCGGCGGCAACTCCGGCGAGAAGGCTCCGAGCGTCGACGACGGCAGCGTGTGGGATCGGCTCGCGAAGTGCGAGTCCGGCGGCAACTGGTCGATCAACACCGGCAACGGCTACTACGGCGGCCTGCAGTTCTCGGCGTCGACGTGGAAGGCCTTCGGCGGCCACAAGTACGCCCCCAACGCCCACCAGGCGACCCGCGAGCAGCAGATCGACATCGCGAAGAAGGTGCAGGCCTCCCAGGGCTGGGGCGCGTGGCCGACCTGCACCCGCAAGCTCGGCATCCGCTGAGCCCCGCACCGAGGAGCACGACGGACCGACCATCGCACGCACGACCCGCGGGAACCTCGGCCGAGGACCTGCAGAGACATGACAAGCGCGACCCGGTGAGCGACCCTCGCCGGCAGCACTTCGAGGAGATACATGGACATCCTGCGCAATCGCAAGGTTCAGATCGCCGGCCAGGCGGTGATCATCACGGCACTCGTCGGCGGTACGGGTGCGTTCGTGGCGCTCAACAAGTCGGTGAACCTCTCCGTCGACGGGCAGTCCGAGCAGGTTCGGACGTTCGGCTCCTCGGTGGGCGATGTGCTCGAGGCGCAGGGTCTCGAGGTCGATGAGCGCGATGCCGTGCAGCCCGGCGCGGAGACGCGCGTCGAGCGGGACATGACGATCGTGGTGAACACCGCGAAGGATCTCGATCTCACCGTCGACGGCGTGCCGGTCGAGGAGTGGACGACGGCGAACACTGTCGGCCAGGCCCTTGCGGATCTCGGCGTCGAGGCCGAGGGCGCCGAGGTGTCGGTGCCGCTCGACGAGACGCTCACCGAGGACGGTGCGGCGATCGAGGTGGTGACCCCGAAGGGGGTGACCGTGAAGGCCGATGGTGAGCAGAAGGTCGTCAACGCCGCCGCCGCGACGGTGTCCGAGGTGCTGTCCGAGGCCGGTATCGAGGTGGCGGACGAGGACATCGTGTCCGCTCCGCTCACCGCTCCGGTGTCCGATGGCCAGGTTGTCGACGTGCTGCGGGTGAAGAACGAGACCACGACCGTCGAGGAGAAGATCGAGAAGAAGACCACCGTCAAGGAGTCCGCGTCGATGGATCGCGGTGAGACGAAGGTCGAAACCGAGGGCAAGGACGGCGTGCGGGAGGTCGTGTACGACATCCGCACGGTCGACGGCGCCGAGGTCAAGAAGGAGAAGGTGTCGGAGAAGGTCGTCTCGGAGCCGGTCGACGAGGTCGTCGTCAAGGGCACCCGCGCACCGCGCCCGGCCGCACCCGAAGACGACTCCTCCACCGGCGGCGGCTCCGATTCCGGTTCGGCGGGCGACTCGGGCTCCGATTCGGGATCCGGCGGCTCCGACTCCGGCGACTCCGGCGGCACGATGAGCAAGCAGGAGATCATCGACATGCTCGGCGGTCCCGGCACCCGTTGGTACAAGATCGTCAAGTGCGAATCGGAGTTCAACCCGCGGGCGGTCAATCAGCAGAACCGCGCCCACTTCGGCCTGTTCCAGTTCAAGCTCGCCACCTGGCAGTCGGTGGGCGGCAAGGGCAACCCGATCGATGCGAGCCCGCAGGAGCAGTTCAAGCGCGCCAAGATCCTCCAGGAGAAGGCCGGCTGGAGCCAGTGGGCCTGCGCCTGATCCCGCCGGCGGCCTGACCGCCGCTCCCGGACCTCACGGGTCCGCCGCGTCCACCGACGTGGCGGACCCGTAGTCTTCTCCCATGGTGGATGAGAAGAAGCAGCGCGAGCGGATGGGCGACACCGGCCTCGACATCGAGGAGGAGCTGCTCGGCGAAGCGGCCTTCACGGTGACCGAGGGGACCGAGCGGCTCAATCGCACCTCGGTCGAGCTCATCGTCACCGGACTGTTCGGCGGCATCGACATCGGCCTCGGGATCCTCGCGATGATCCTCGTCAAGCAGGCCACCGACTCCGACATCCTCGCCGGCATGGCGTTCGGTGTGGGTCTCCTCGCCCTCAAGATGGCACACTCCGAGCTCTTCACCGAGGAGTTCCTCCTCCCCATCAACGCGATCGTCGCCGGGCAGGGGACGTGGGTGCAGCTGCTCCGGCTGTGGTCGGTGACGCTCGTGTGCAACCTCGCCGGCGGGCTCGTGTTCGCCTGGCTCACCGTGCTCGCGCTGCCGGACTACCACGGGACGATCATCGACACCGCGAACGGCTACCTCGACACCGGCTCCGTCGGCACGACGATCGGGCTCGCGCTGCTCGCGGGCGCCACGATCACGCTGTCGACCCGCATGCAGCAGGGCACCTCGAACGATGTCGTCGTCGCGCTGCTCTGCATGATCTCCGGATTCCTCGTCATCGGCTTCGGCATGCTCCACGGGGCGCTCAACGCGATGATCATCTTCGGAGCGATGCTCGCCGGGGCGGACATCACGGTGCTCGACTTCCTCGGCTGGTTCGTCGTCGTCATCCCGCTCAACATGCTCGGCGGTCTCGCGATCATCACCCTGCCGCGTCTCCTCCGCACCCGCAGGATCCTGTCCGCGGTGCGCCGCGGCGACCTCTCCCTCGAGGACCTCGAGGAGGAGGCGAGCTGAGCGGCGCCCTGCCGGACTCAGCCGATCGCGCGGTCGCGGCCCTCCCAGTGCGGAGCGCGGAGCACCTTCTTGTCGATCTTGCCGAACGGGGTCTGCGGAAGCTCGTCGACGAACTCCACGGTCTTCGGCCGGGCGTAGTTCGCGACCTTCCCGCGGCAGTGGTCGATGAGGGCCTCCGCGGTGAGCTCACCGGTGCCCGGTGTCGCGGATTCCCCGGCACCTGCGCCTGCCGCGGCAGCAGGGGCCACCTCGGCGGCGGGAGAGCCGGCGGCGGAATCGGCGGCGGGAGCGGTTCCCGGGGCGGAATCGGCGGCGGGAGAGCCGGCGGCGGAATCGGCGGCGGGAGCGGTTCCCGGGGCGACCTCGGCAGCGGTGCCGTCCGCGGCGTCGGCGCCCGGGGCCTCGGGCGCGCGGCGCACGACGACGGCGTGCACCGCCTCGCCCCAGTCGGGGTGCGGGACCCCGATCACCGCGGCCTGCGACACCTGCGGATGTCCGGCGAGCACGTCCTCGACCTCGCGGGAGTAGACGTTGAACCCGCCGGAGATGATCATGTCGTTGCGGCGGTCCTTGAGGTAGACGTAGCCCTCGGCGTCCATCACGCCCATGTCGCCGGTGCGGACCCACTCGCCCCAGAACTTCTCCGCGGTGGCCCCGGGGTTGCCGACGTACTCGGTGAGGGCGAAGGGCGTCTTCACCGTGATCTCGCCGAGCTCGCCGATCGGCAGCTCCTCGCCCCGGTCGTCGGTGACCTTGACGTCGGTGAACAGCGACGGATTGCCGCATGAGGCGAGGAGGTGCGGGCGCTCGAGGTCGTGGTCGAGCTTGGACAGCCGGGTGCAGAACTGGGGCGCCTCGGTCTGGCCGAAGAGCTGGATGAAGACCTGGCCGAAGATCCGCATGCCGTGCTCGAGCCGGGTGGGTGACATCGGCGCGGCGCCGTAGACGATCGTGCGGAGCCGCAGCTCGGGCAGCTCGTCGAGCGCGTCGATGATGTCGAGGACGCGATAGATCATCGTCGGCACCATGAAGGTCCAGGTGATGCCCTCGTCGATGAGGAGCTCGACGACGCGCTCGGCATCGAAGGCGGTGAGGATGCGCACCGTCGCCCCGCGGCCGATACCAGCGAGCGCGAGGGCCCCGGCCGCGTGTGCGAGGGGCGACATGACGAGCATCTGCTCGCCGACGGAGATCTCGGCCTCGATCATCTGGATGTACGACGCGGACGCCGCCGAGCGCCGCGTGTGGGCGACCGCCTTGGGCCGACCGGTGGTGCCGCCGGTGAAGTTGAGATGCGAGCGCGCCTCAGGGTCGCCGGGGTTCTCGCCCGTGCGCAGCGCGTGGTCCGGGCCGGGGACCTCGGGGAACGGCACGGCGCCGGGGATCATGCGACCCTCCGGGTCGGAGAGCTGGATGATCGTGGGCCGGGCGGGGAGGGGTCCTCGGTCCCGGGGGCCTCGGTCCCGGGGGCCGAGGTGGCGGAACCGGGTGCGGTGCCATCGGCGTCCGGGGAGGCGGATCCGGGTGCTTCTGCGAGGCGTGCAGCGAGCGCGCTGCCGAGCTCATAGTCGGTGATGACGACCGAGGCGCCGGCGAACTCGAGCTGGTAGATCACGGTGTCGAGCGCGGACATGTAGTTCGCAGGGGTCTTCACCGCGCCGAGGCGTGCGGTGGCCGAATCGTAGACGATCCACTCGGCGCGGTTGCCGGCGTACATCGCGACCACGTCGCCCTCCTGCACGCCGAGCTCACGGAGCAGATCGATCGTCGCGTCCGACCAGGCCCAGATGTCGCGATAGGTGAACTCGCGGTCGTCCTCGCGGACGGCGGTGCGGGTGGCGTGGATCCGGAACGAGTGCTCGTAGATCTCGGCGGACGTGGTGAACATGGGGCCTCCAAACGACGGTGTTCAGCGGTGGGTCCGGCGGGTGACGCGCGGACCGGGATACTGGTGCGGTTCACGGAGCGATTCACCGTGCGATTCACGACACGGTGAATGATCGCTAGGGCGATTTTAGGACGGGCGTCAAGAATGCAGGGCGGGCGTCCGCAACCCGGGCGTGTGCACTGACCGGGTTGGGGTCGGTGAGCTTCGGTTCGGATCGGGTCGACTGGCCTCGGGTCGGAGGGCTTTGGTTCGGGCCGCTTCGGTTGGCCTTGGTTCGGCGGCTTGTCAGGTGCCCGCACCTCGGGGCGACAAACGGTTTGTCAGGAATCTGCTCGTCGGCGCGGGCTTCCGGTATGCCCGCACTTCGGGGACGGACTGTTCCAGATCACGTGCACCCCGGAGCTGGATCGCTCCCGGCTATGCGCCAGCAGTCAGCACGTCGCTTGCCCTGCAGCGGAAACTGCGATGGCGGGCGGAACCTTCGGCGGTGCCGTGGACATGCGACGGAAACTGCGGTGGCGGGTGCAGCCTTCAGGGGTGCCGTTAGCATGCGACGGAAACTGCGATTGCCGACGCAGCCTTCAGGGGTGCCGTGGACATGCGACGAAAACTGCAGTGGCGGGCGCAGAATGCGCAGTCCGTGCGTGCAATCGCAGTATGCGTTGCACTTCGATGTGCTCCCACGCTGCGACCTCCACCCGGCTCGAGCACCCTCGGGTCAGGAGCACGTCCGCCGCTGTGGCCGGGTTGTGGAGCTGCCGGCCCGCGCAACCTCGGGTCTGGAGCACGTCCGCCGCTGTGGCCGGGTTGTGGAGCTGCCGGCCCGCGCAACCTCGGGTCAGGAGTAGGTCCGCCGCTGTGGCCGGGTCGTGGAGCTGCCGCCGCACGCAACCTCGGGCCAGGCGCGCATCCGCGGCTGTCACCTGATGACGGAACTCGGGGCCCGCGTGGCCTCGGGCCAGGGTGCGTCCGCACCTGTCGCCCGACCGTGGAGCTCCCGGCCCGCTACGCTCGCCCCGGGCCCCGACCTCGGGCCCCCGCCCCAGGCCTCGCGAACCCGCTTACCACCCGAGCCGCCAGGGGTCCGCATCCCGCCAGCGGCATGCTTACCCGCCGGTCACCCCAGCCGGCAGGGGTCCGCGTCCCGCCGGCAGCGCGCCTCGCCGCTGCCAGCCTGCTTCCCCGCCTGCCCGTCTGCCCAGCCGCACCGGACCTCGGCCGTGTTCGCTATGGGCCGAGGCGGTTTCTGGCACTCGAGTTGACCGAGTGCCAAGCCCGGATCTAGAGTCGAATTAGCACAGCACACCAGTGAGTGCTAACAGGACCCCGGGCCGGAATCCGGCTGCTCGGCACCCGCGACGACGAGCGACCGGCAGGATCCGAACGGGGCGTCCGCGCACCTGCGCGGCCGTCCGGAACGGCCCCGACCCCGGGATTTCGGAACGACTACTTACGAAGGAGAGTGCCGAACATGTCGGTCTCCATCAAGCCGCTCGACGATCGGCTCGTCATCCGTCAGGTCGAGGCTGAGCAGACCACCGCTTCCGGTCTGGTCATCCCCGACACCGCCAAGGAGAAGCCCCAGGAGGGCGAGGTCGTCGCCGTGGGCCCCGGTCGCGTCGCCGACAACGGCAACCGCGTGCCGCTCGACGTCAACGTCGGCGACAAGGTCATCTACTCCAAGTACGGCGGAACCGAGGTCAAGTACCAGGGCGAGGAGTACCTCGTCCTGTCGGCGCGCGACGTGCTCGCCGTCATCGGCTGAACCGCTTCCGACCGGATTCCACTCCGTTCACCGGATTCCACACGCAATCTCAAGGAAGTGACGTATGCCCAAGACTCTGCAGTTCGACGATGAGGCGCGCAAGGCGCTCGAGCGCGGCGTGGACGTCCTCGCCAACACCGTCAAGGTGACGCTCGGCCCGCGCGGCCGCAACGTCGTGCTCGACAAGCAGTGGGGTGCGCCCACCATCACCAACGATGGTGTGACCATCGCCCGCGAGGTCGAGCTCGACGACCCCTACGAGAACCTCGGCGCCCAGCTCGCCAAGGAGGTCGCCACCAAGACGAACGACGTCGCCGGCGACGGAACCACCACCGCGACCGTGCTCGCCCAGGCCCTCGTCCACGAGGGTCTGCGCAACGTGGCCGCAGGCGCTGCTCCCGGTCAGCTCAAGACCGGCATCGAGAAGGCCGTCGAGGTCGTCGAGGAGCAGCTGAAGAAGATCGCCCGCGAGGTGGCCGACTCCCAGGAGATCGCCCACGTCGCAGCCCTGTCCGCCCAGTCGAACGAGATCGGCGAGCTCATCGCCGAGGCCTTCGACAAGGTCGGCAAGGACGGCGTCATCACCATCGACGAGAGCCAGGCCTCCTCGGTCGAGCTCGAGTTCACCGAAGGCATGCAGTTCGACAAGGGCTACCTGTCTCCGTACTTCGTGACCGACGCCGACCGCCAGGAAGCCGTCCTCAGCGATCCCTACATCCTCATCAACCAGGGTAAGATCTCGAACATCCAGGATCTGCTCCCGGTGCTCGAGAAGGTGCAGCAGGCCGGCAAGCCGCTGTTCATCATCGCCGAGGACATCGAGGGTGAGGCGCTGTCGACCCTGGTCGTCAACAAGATCCGCGGCATCCTCAACGTCGCCGCGGTCAAGGCCCCGGGCTTCGGCGACCGCCGCAAGGCGATCCTCGAGGACCTCGCCGTCCTCACCGGCGGCCAGGTCATCACCGCGGACATGGGCATGAAGCTCGACCAGGTGACCCTGGAGCAGCTCGGCAGTGCCCGCACCGTGACGATCACCAAGGACGCCACCACTGTCATCGACGGTGCCGGATCCGATGAGGACGTCGCCGGCCGGGTCGCGCAGATCCGCGGCGAGGTCGCCAACACCGATTCCGACTGGGATCGGGAGAAGCTGCAGGAGCGCCTGGCGAAGCTCGCCGGCGGTGTTGCGGTCATCAAGGTCGGCGCCGCCACCGAGGTGGAGCTCAAGGAGCGCAAGCACCGTGTGGAGGACGCCGTGTCCGCCACCCGTGCGGCCATCGAGGAAGGCGTCGTCGCAGGCGGCGGCTCCGCTCTCGTCCACGCCGTCAAGGCGCTCGAGGGCAACGACCTCGGCCTGAGCGATGACGCCGCCACCGGTGTCGCCATCCTCCGCAAGGCCGTCGTCGAGCCGCTCCGCTGGATCGCCGAGAACGCGGGCCAGGACGGCTACGTCGTGGCCTCGAAGGTCGCGGAGCTCGAGTCCGGCCAGGGCTACAACGCCGCGACCGGCGAGTACGGCGACCTCATCGGCGCCGGCATCATCGACCCGGTCAAGGTCACCCGTTCGGCGCTGCGCAATGCGGCCTCGATCGCGGCCCTCGTGCTCACCACCGAGACCCTCGTGGTCGAGAAGAAGGAGGACGAGGACGACGACTGATCGTCGCCCCGCACCCTTCGGTGATCACCCCATGAGGTGAGACCGCTGCGGGCCCGGAACTGCGGTTCCGGGCCCGCAGCGCATTCAGGAGGCCGCGTCTGCCACCCTGGAACCATGTGGATGGGATGGATCGAGGTCGACCTGCGCCTCGGGGACGTGCACTCGCTCAAGGCCAAGCGCTCGGTCGTGCGGCCCATCATCGCCGAGGTGCGACGCAGGTTCCAGGTCAGCGTCGGCGAGGTCGACCACCTCGACCTGCATCGCCGCGCGGCGATCGGCGCCTCGGCCGTGGGAGCGGACAGGGAGCACGTGGTGCGGGTCCTCGACTCGGTCGAGCGGCTGGTGGCCGAGCGCCCCGAGATCGAGCTCCTGTCCGTCGGCCGCGGACTTCGCACCACCGAGGACGACTGAACTTACCCATCCGAAGGTTGCCTCTTCCTGTCAGGTGAGCGACACCACGCGTCGAGTGTTCAAGTTCGGTTGAGTACTCGCGAGTATCCGAACACAAGTGACCACTCGACGGGTACGGGGGCATCAGAGGTGCCGGAGGCGCTGGAGGCATGCACCCGGAAGGCTCTGAGACACATACAGAAGCCTCGGGACATACCCCTTGAGGCCCTGGACGCACGTTCCCGGTGGGGCAACTCGAGTGGTCACATTCGGCCGAGTACTCGCGAGTATCCGACCACAAGTGACCAGTCGATGGGTGCGGAGGCATCAGGGGGTGCCGGGTGCCGGAGGTGCGTCTCGGGTGGACGGGTAAATCGTGCCGGGTGTCGGGGGTGCAGGGCCGTGCAGGGTCTCGGAGGTGCAGGGCCGTGCCGGGTGGACGGGTAGGCCGAGTCGGGGGTGCAGGGCCGTGCCGGGCACAGGATCGAACCGGGCTCCGGTCAGTCGGCTTTGGTCTCGAAGTCGCCGAAGCGGGGGTTCCTGCCGAAGTACAGCAGTCCGGAGAGGATCGCGGCGATGAGCAGGATGCTCATGCCGATGAGGAATGGGAACGGTCCGAACTGCACGATGAGCGGGATCGCGGCCGCGGTGATGATGCCGCCGCCGAAGAACGGCTCGAACACGAGCTGCTTGTAGCCGAACGATTCGTAGGCCGGGCTCTTCCGGTTCGGGTCGGCCATCCGCATGAGGAGAAGGCCTGTCGCGGTGACGCCCATCGACTGGCCGAAGTCGCCGATGCCGCGCTCGAACCAGAAGCGGGAGATGTAGCGCGGGGCGAGCACGAAGAGGACGAACACGTTCCACGCGATGCCGACGACGGCGAGGATCGCGAAGGGACCGAAGTTGTTCGCGATCGCATCGAGGGACAGCGTGGCGAGCGCCGCGATGATGAGGAGGTCGAGCGAGGCGCCCTGGATCCGCTCCATGGTCCCGCGGTCGAGCAGGTCGCCGCGTCCGGTCCGGTCGATGACGAGCTGGATGATCACTCCACCGAGCATGGCGAGGGGGAACAGCGGGACGTAGGCGAAGATCTCGACGAAGTCGGCCCACAGTGCGCCCTCGATCGCCTGCATGCCCATGAGGAGGAGCTGGCCGATGACGATGGCGAGCCCGACGATGCCGATGTGGAGGGTGAGGGATTCGAGCGAGGAGGCCCGCACGGTGAGCTTGCCGCCCGAGGGCTGGTCGTCGCCGGCGTAGACGCCGCGCTGCTCGTCCTCGGGCAGCTCGGCCTTCGAGTCGAGGAACTGCGAGTGCCCGGTGCGGGCCGCCCAGTTGACCGCGATGACGCCGACGAGGATGCCGCTGACGATGCCGACGGTGGCCATCGCGAGCGCGAGGTCGCCGCCCTCCTCGAAGCCGAGCTCCGCCATCACCGGGGCCATGCCGGCCGCGGTGCCGTGCCCGCCCTCGAAGCCGATCTCGATGAGCGCGCCGAACATCGGGCTGATGTCGAAGAGAGGGACGAGGAGGAGCACTGCGACGAGGATGCCGACGACGTACTGACCGGCGCCGAAGGTCACGCCGAGGGACAGCTGCGGGCCGAGCAGGGTGACCGCGCGCTTGGGGGAGGGGATGGCCTCGCCGAGGAACATCGTGGCGAAGACGGCCGAGATGAGGAGGCCGGGGAGCTCGGACCA
Organism: Brevibacterium sp. CS2; assembly: GCF_005280295.1. GTDB lineage: Bacteria > Actinomycetota > Actinomycetes > Actinomycetales > Brevibacteriaceae > Brevibacterium > Brevibacterium pityocampae. The sequence continues at coordinate 1,538,599 of NZ_CP040020.1, forward strand.
CACGCTCATCACGTCGGCGCCGAACAGACCGCCCTCGGTGAGCGCGTCGAGGCCGACGAGACCGGCGAGCCGGCCGAGCACCTCGGGCCCGAGGATGAGCGCGATGAACCCGGCGATGATCGACACCGGGAGGAAGAGCTTCTGGGTCCAGCGGCTCCTGACACGGATCAGCGTGCCGACGATCGCGAGGATGCCGAGGAGAAGGAGGGCGAGGCCGACGATCGAAGGAGACATCTCAGGAGCCTTTCAGCAGACGGTCCGAGTACACACAGAATACAGGGAGGGTTGTCGACGGCGAGGTGGCCGGTCCGCCCGGTGACCACGAGGAAGTCCTCCGGGCCTCCTCGCGCGGCCGCCCGGCGCCGTCCGACCGGTGGGCACCGGCCTGGTTCGGTGCTGTGATCGTGATTACACTGGATCCACCTGCACCCACCGGGACACCGCCGTCCGCCGGGTGCACGCCTCGACCGAGGCGCGGATCCTGACCCCTGCGAGGTGCCGACAATGGCGAACCCGTCGAACGTGCTCAGAGCCCACGAGCAGCTCGACACCGGAGAGCTGACCGCGGTCAGCGGACTGCGCGAGATCGTGCGATCCTCCTGGCAGCGCTCGCTCGAGCACCGGCGCGACCCCGACCGCAGCAGCCCTGCCCATGCCCTCGACGCCCGGGCGCTCGCCGAGGCGCGCAGCGCCCACCCGCTGCGCCTCGTGCTGCCGGTGTTCGAGCAGCTCCTCGCCGCCCCCGCCGCGGGCACCGGTCTGCTCGTCGCGATCGCCGATGCCCACGGCCGGATGCTCTGGATCCTCGGGGACGACGACGCACTGCGCCGGGCCGCGGGCATGGGGTTCGAGCCGGGGATGGACTGGTCGGAGGAGTCGATCGGGACCTCGGCCCCGGGGACCGCGCTCGCCACCGGGTCATCGGTCCAGATCACCGGGCCCGAGCACTTCGCGCGCTCCGTCCACCCGTGGAGCTGCACCGCGGTGCCGATCCGCGATCCCCGCACCCGGCGGATCCTCGGCGTCGTCGATCTCACCGGGGACGAGAAGGCGGTCGCCCGCCACAGCCAGCCGCTCGTCGAGGCGGCGGTCGCCGCGGCACAGGCGGAGATGCGGATGCTGCTCCACCGGGAGGCGGACACGACTCAGGAGAGCGGATTCGTCCCCGAGCTCGGTGCCGCGACCGGCGGCCACCCCGGACCCGGCGCCCGCCCCGCACCCGGTGCCGGGCCCGAGGCGATCCCTGCCACCGCGCCCGGCTCGCTGTCCGTGCCCCGCGGCATCGGCGGCGGTGGCGTCCGTGCAGCGGCCGGATCCACGATCGTCGCCGGATCGGCGATTGCCGCTGACGCCACGACCACCGCCGGAATCGGGCTCACCGGCGGGACCGCGCTCACCTCCGGCGCCATGACCACCCTCGGCTTCCCGACCACTGCCGACCCTGCGGACACGCACAGCGCCCCGATCACCGCCGGCCCCGCAGCCGCACACGGCCCCGCAGCCGCACACGACTCCCCGGATGCACACCGCTCCGAACCGCTGCCGCGGGCGGTCGTCCGGCTCGTCGGCGGCACGGTGCCCCTGCTCGAGGTCCCCGGCGGCTCGGTGCGCCTGCGCCTGCGGCACGCCGAGATCCTCGCCCTGCTCGCACTGCACCCGGAGGGCGTGACGAGCGCGGACCTCGCGCACCTGCTCTCGGCCGACGGCGACCCGCTCACCGGGGTCACGCTCCGCGCGGAGATCACCCGCCTGCGCAAGGTGTTCGACCGGTGGTGCCCCGACACCGAGCTGCCTTCCCGTCCCTATCGCCTGCCGCCCGGGGTCACAGCCGACTTCACACGCGTCACCGCCGCGCTCGCGCGCGGGGACATCGGCGCCGCCCTCGCCGACTACCGGGGTGAGCTGCTGCCGGCCTCGGAGTCCGCGGCCGTCGGCGAGGAGCGCGTCCGGCTCGCGGCCGTGGTGCGGACCGCGGTGCTCGAGAGCGCCACCGCCGACGAGCTCTTCGACTACCTCCAGCGCCCCGAGGCCCGGCACGACGAGGAGGCGTGGCGCCTGGGGCTGCGGATCCTGCCCGCCCGGTCGCCCAAGCGCAGCCTCGTCGTCGCGCATCTCGAGGAGCTCCTCGGCGGAGGATGAGCGGACCGCGCTCCGCCGGGTCCCGAGCAGCCTCGCCGGCCGGACCGTGACCCGTCCTCGCCTCGTTGCAACCTTGAGGCAACCTCCGGCGCATTAGCGTGGACGCATCTCCCGGCAACGGTGCCGGGGACGGACACGATGACGACGAAGGAGTTGGCATGGTCGTTTACGCACAGCCCGGAACCGAGGGCTCGAAGGTCACGTTCAAGTCCCGCTACGACAACTGGATCGGCGGGGAATGGGTCGCCCCGGTCAAGGGGAACTATTTCGAGAACATCAGCCCCGTCAACGGCAAGCCGTTCTGCGAAGTGGCGCAGTCCACCGCGGAGGACATCGAGGTCGCCCTCGATGCCGCGCACAAGGCGGCGCCCGCCTGGGGGGAGACGTCCCCGGCCGAGCGCGGCGTCATCCTCAACCGGATCGCCGACCGGATCGAGGAGAACCTCCAGATGCTCGCGGTCGCCGAGACCTGGGACAACGGCAAGGCGATCCGGGAGCCGCTCAATGCGGACCTGCCGCTCGCCGTCGATCACTTCCGGTACTTCGCCGGGGCGATCCGCGCCCAGGAGGGCACGCTGTCCCAGATCGACGACGACACCGTGGCCTACCACTTCCACGAGCCGCTCGGCGTCGTCGGCCAGATCATCCCGTGGAACTTCCCGATCCTCATGGCGGTGTGGAAGCTCGCCCCGGCGCTCGCAGCCGGCAATGCGGTGGTGCTCAAGCCCGCCGAGCAGACCCCGGCATCGATCCTCGTGCTCGTCGAGCTCATCGGCGATCTGCTGCCCCCGGGCGTGCTCAACATCGTCAACGGCTTCGGCGTCGAGTGCGGCAAGCCGCTCGCCTCGAACAAGCGGATCCGCAAGATCGCCTTCACCGGCGAGACGACGACCGGCCGCCTCATCATGCAGTACGCCTCGCAGAACCTCATCCCGGTGACCCTCGAGCTCGGCGGCAAGAGCCCGAACATCTTCTTCGCCGACGTGGCGCGGGAGAAGGACGCGTTCTACGACAAGGCCCTCGAGGGCTTCGCGATGTTCGGCCTCAACCAGGGCGAGGTCTGCACGTGCCCGTCGCGCGCCCTCGTCCAGAAGTCGATCTTCGACGACTTCGTCGCCGCCGGCATCGAGCGCGTGAAGTCGGTCAAGCAGGGCAACCCGCTCGACACCGACACCCAGGTGGGAGCGCAGGCCTCGAACGACCAGCTCGAGAAGATCAAGTCCTACCTCGACATCGGCAAGCAGGAGGGTGCGAAGGTCCTCATCGGCGGCGAGCAGGCCCACCTCGACGGCGACCTCGCCGACGGGTTCTACGTCTCCCCGACGGTGTTCCAGGGCGACAACTCGATGCGGATCTTCCAGGAGGAGATCTTCGGCCCGGTCCTCGCGCTCACCTCGTTCGAGGACTACGCCGAGGCGATGGCCGTCGCCAACGACACCCTCTACGGCCTCGGCGCCGGCGTGTGGAGCCGTGAGGCGAACACCGCCTACCGGGCGGGCCGCGAGATCCAGGCCGGTCGCGTGTGGGTGAACAACTACCACAACTACCCCGCGCACGCGGCATTCGGCGGGTACAAGAGCTCGGGCATCGGACGTGAGAACCACCTGATGATGCTCGATCACTACCAGCAGACGAAGAACCTGCTGGTGAGCTACTCCGAGAACGCGCTCGGGTTCTTCTGAGCCGCGCCCGGCCGGGACGTCGAACGTCCCGGCCGGGTCCGCTCGCCCGGCAGCGGATCCGACGCCCCACCGGGCGCCCCCGGCCCCCTCGGCCGAGGTGCGACCGGGCCTCTGTCCCTCGTCGACCCGAGGGCATCCCTCGGCCGAGGCGTGATCGGGCCCGGCAGCGGACCCGCACCCCTCGGCACCCCGACGCATCCCTCGCCCGGTCCGGGACCCGCGCGATCGCGGAACCCGGCCCACCGTTCCCCCGTCCCGGTCACCGACGCCCGGGACGCACCACCCGACCCACCGACGCATCACCCGGGGACCCGTCTCCGATGAATCCCCGGCAGCGTCCCGACCCATCCCCGACAGAACCGACACGAGAAGGATGATCATCATGAAAGCAGCAGTGGTCGAACAGTTCGGCGATTCCATCACCGTCGATGAGAACGTCGAGAAGCCCACGCCCGGCCGCGGCCAGGCCCTCGTCAAGCTCATCGCCAGCGGCGTCTGCCACACCGACCTCCACGCCCTCCACGGCGACTGGCCGGTCAAGCCCGAACCGCCCTTCATCCCCGGCCACGAGGGCGTGGGAGTCGTCGAGGAGGTCGGCGAGGGCGTGACGTCCGTGGCGGTCGGCGACATGGTCGGCAACGCCTGGCTCGCCTCGGGCTGCGGGCAGTGCGAGTACTGCCGCACCGGCTGGGAGACCCTGTGCGAGCAGCAGACCAACGGCGGCTACTCCGTCGACGGCTCGTTCGGGGAGTACATGCTCGTCGACGCCGACTTCGCCGCGAAGATCCCCGAGGGCGCCGACCCGTACGAGGTGGCCCCGGTGCTGTGCGCGGGAGTCACCGTCTACAAGGGGCTCAAGCGGACCGAGGTGCGCCCCGGCCAGTGGGTCGTGATCTCCGGCATCGGCGGCCTGGGCCACATCGCGGTGCAGTACGCGGTCGCGATGGGCATGCGGGTCGTCGCGGTCGACGTCGCCGACGACAAGCTCGCCCTCGCGGAGAAGCACGGCGCGGAGCTCACCGTCAACGCCTTCGCGGTCGACCCCGCGGAGGAGATCCAGGAGAAGACCGGGGGAGCGCACGGCGTGCTCGTCACCGCCGTCCACCCGGCGGCGTTCCGCCAGGCGATCGACATGACGCGGCGCGGCGGCACGATCGTGTTCAACGGGCTGCCCCCGGGCGAGTTCCCGGCGCCGATCTTCGACATCGTCCTCAAGGGACTGACGATCCGCGGCTCGATCGTCGGCACCCGCCAGGACATGGACGAGGCGCTCGCCTTCTACGCCGCCGGCAAGATCAAGCCGACGTACAGCAAGCGCCCGCTCGAGGACATCAACGCCGTCTTCGACGAGATGGAGCACGGCAAGATCGAGGGCCGCGTCGTCATCGAGTACTGAGGCGCACGTCCGGGGCAGGTGAGGAACGCACCGGACGCCCCGAGGATCGCCCAGGCGGCCGTCGGCCCGTGGAATCGCAGTCGATTCCACGGGCCGACGGCCGCCTGCTGCATGCGCGTCGAGCGCGGCGGAGTCCGGCTCAGGCGCCTGACGGCTCAGGCGTCTGACTGCTCAGGCGTCGGAGGGGTGGGCGACCTCGTCACGGAGGCGGTGCTTGAGGAGCTTGCCGGACGGATTGCGCGGCAGCGCCTCGGTGACGATGACCTCGCGCGGGAGCTTGTACCGGGCGAGCTTGTCGGACAGGTGGTCGCGCAGCGTCTCGACGTCGAGCTCCGCGCCGTCCGCGGTCGTCACGACCGCCACCACCTGCTCGCCCCACTCCGGATCCGGTCGGCCGACGACCGCGACGTCGACGACGTCCGGGTGCGCGATGATCGCCTCCTCGACCTCGAGCGAATAGACGTTCTCGCCGCCGACGATGATGACGTCCTTCATCCGGTCGACGATGTAGAGGTAGCCGTCCTCGTCGATCCGGGCGACATCGCCCGAGCGGTACCAGTCGCCCTCGAACGCCGCCTCCGTCGCCGCGGGGTTGTCGAGGTAGCCGCGCATCCGGCAGTCCCCGGAGAACCAGATCTCCCCGGTCTCTCCCGGGCCCGCCTCGGTGCCGTCGGCCTTGACCACCCGCATCTCGTTGCCGACCATCGCCGCCCGGCCCACCGACCCGGCCTTGCGCACCTGGTCCTCGGGCGGGAGCAGGCACCCGGTGGGACCCATCTCGCTCATCCCGAAGAGGTTGTAGAACTGATCGGTGCCGTAGGTGTCGATGAGCATCTTCGCCGTCTCCCGATCGATCGGTGCGCCGCCGTAGGTCCAGCGGCGGACGGTGGAGAAGTCGTAGGAGGAGAAGTCGATGCCGAGCTTCTTCGCGGTGAGGATCGGGGCGACATAGGCGATCGTCGGTCCGAAGAAGGTGGTGATCCGCTCCGCGGCGAGGATCTTCATCGACTCCACCGGGTGGTACTCGCGCTGGAGGACGACCGTGCCGCCGACGAGCATCATCGGCATGAGGCTGATGTTGAGCGGTGCCGAGTGCCAGATCGGCATGCAGATGAGGAAGCGGTCATCGGCCCGGTAACCCATGTTGAGCGCGATGAGCATGGCGACCTGGGCGATGTTCCGGTGCGGATGGATGCAGCCCTTGGGGGCGCTCGTCGTGCCCGAGGTGTAGAGGACCTGGGCGACCGCCTCGTCGTCGAAGTCCGCGAGCTCCGCCGGGTCCGCAGGGGTCGCGGCGGCGAGCTGCGCGTCGAAGCTCTCCGGCTCCTCGGACTCAGTCGCGAGCCAGGGGATGTCCGGCGCCCCGGTGCGGGCGATCTCGGCGAGCTCCGCGCTGACGATGCCGAGCTTCGCCTTCGAGTGCCCGATCGTGTACGCGACCTCGGGCGGCTGCATCTTGTGATTCACCGGCACCACGGTGGCGCCGAGGTACCAGGCGCCGAAGGCGGCGTAGACGAACCCCGGCACGTTGAAGGTCATGATCCCGATGGTGTCCCCGGCCTCGATCCCGTTGGCGCGGAGCACGCTCGCCGCCCGCAGGGCGCGGTCGCGCAGGTCCCGATAGGCCACCCGCTCCGTGCCGTAGACGAGGGCCTCCTTGTCCGGATCGCGGCGGACGGAGGCGTCGAGCAGTGTGCTGAGCTTCATTGCTTCTCCTTGTGATCGGTGCCACACTGCAAATATTGAACCACGATTCAGTTCTTGCCGGAAGGGGGCCGGGTGTACCGGGAGACGACGCGGACGCGGGCCAACGCCGCCGCACGTCGTGCCCGGATCCGGCGAGCCGCACGCCATCTCGTGGCCGAGGGCGGATTCGGTGCGGCGAGCGTCGCCGAGGTCGCCCGCCGGGCCGGGTGCAGCACCGGGCTCGTCTACTCCTACTTCCGCAACCGCGATTCGCTCCTCGCCGCGGTGTTCGCCGAGGCCGCCGAGCACGAGCTCGAGGCCGTCGCCCGGGGGATCGCGGACGCCCGCACCCCGGAGGAGTGCGCCGGCGCGGTGGTCCGCGTGTTCATCGAGCGCGCCGTGGCCGGCCGCCGCCTCGCCCATGCCCTGCTCATCGAGCCCGTTCCGGAGGCGGTGCAGCGCGAGCGCCTGCGGCTGCGCCGGTCCTATGCCGAGCTCATCGCCGCCGGGCTGTCCCGGACGAGTGCCGGCGCGGGCCGAACGCCGATCGCCGGGCCGGACGCGGTGATCGCCGCGCGGGCGCTCGTCGGCACGATCTCCGAGAACCTCATCGACGTCCTCGACGACGCGCTGCCGAGCCCCGAGCCGCCGGCCGTCGACCACCTCGTCCGCGCGATCACCCGCCACTCCCGCCGAGCCCTAGGAGCGCCATGACCGTCACACACACCGTCCTCAACCAGTCCGCGCCCCGCACGGACGTCGACGAGTTCGCCCTCGACACCGCGCTGCAGGAGGCGGTGGCCCGGTACGCGCCGCAGGCGGACACGGAGGAACTCGGCCGGATCGGACGCGTCGTCGGCAGCGCCGGGTTCCAGGACGACGCACGCCTGGCGAACGAGCACACGCCCCGGCTCCACACCCACGACCGCTGGGGCCACCGGGTCGATGACATCGAGTTCCACCCCGCCTACCACCGGATCATCGACGAGTCCCTGCAGGCGGGCACCCACGCGCTCGCCTGGACGCAGGGCGGAGCCGGGGCCGAGGCGGAGCGCGCCGCCCGCTTCATGCTGTTCTCCCAGGTGGAGCCGGGGCACGCGTGCCCGGTGTCGATGACACACGCCGTCGTCCCCTCGCTGCGCGCCGACCCCGCGCTCGCGGAGTTCTGGGTGCCCCGGGCGACGGCCGCCGCCTACGACCCGCGCCACATCGACCCGGCGGAGAAGTCCGCGGTGACCTTCGGGATGGCGATGACGGAGAAGCAGGGCGGGTCCGATGTCCGCGCGAACACCACCACCGCGGTCCCGGACGGGGACGACCACCTCATCACCGGGCACAAGTGGTTCTGCTCCGCGCCCCAGTCCGACGCGTTCCTCGTCCTCGCCCAGCTGCCCGAGGGGCTCAGCTGCTTCGTCGTGCCCCGCGTGCTGCCCGGCGGCGAGCTCAACCCCTTCCGCATCCAGCGCCTCAAGGACAAGCTCGGCAACCGGTCCAACGCGTCCTCCGAGGTCGAGTTCGACGGCACCCGGGGCCGCTTGCTCGGCGAGCCCGGGCGCGGGGTGCGCACGATCATCGAGATGGTGTCGCGCACCCGGCTCGACTGCATCCTCGGCTCCGCGGCCGGCATGCGGCAGGGCGTCGCGGAGGCGGTCTGGCACGCCCGGCACCGCGCGGCGTTCGGCGCGACCCTCATCGATCAGCCGCTCATGCGCGCGGTCCTCGCCGACCTCCAGCTCGAGGCCGAGGCGGCGACCTGGACGGCGCTCCACATCGCCGGGGCGCACGATGCGGACGACGCCGCGGCGGGGGCGGATCCGGGGCGGTCGGCGGGATCCGAGCGCGCCGACTTCCGACGGCTCGCCACCGCGGTCGCGAAGTACTGGGTGTGCAAGCGCGGCCCGGAGCACGCCTACGAGGCGCTCGAGTGCCTGGGCGGCAACGGCTACACCGAGGCGTTCCCGCTCGCCCGACGCTACCGGGAGCAGCCGGTGATGGCGGTCTGGGAGGGGTCCGGCAACGTCATCGTCCTCGACGTGCTCCGCGCGCTCGCCCGGGAGCCGCACTCGGCGAAGGCATTCCTCGGCTTCCTCGAGACCGGCCTCGGCCGCCTGCTGGAGTACGACCGCGCCTACGAGGCGCTCGCCGGCGCGCTGCAGTCGGCGCTCACCGCGGTGTCCGGCGGCGACGCCGCGGCCCTCGCTGGGGTGCAGGGCGGCGGCAGGGTGCTCGTCGAGCAGATGGCGCTGCTCCTCCAGGCTGCGATCCTCCTCGGATCCGCGCCCGAGGCGGTGGCGACGAGCTTCGTCGCCGCCCGCCTCGGGGCCGATCGCGGGCGCGAGTACGGCGCACTGCCCGCCGGGGTCGACATCGACCTCCTCGTCGAGCGGGCGTAGGGAGCGATGCGGGTCCCGGGACGGCCGGCCGGGAACCGGGGCGCCGCACCCGAGGGACGGCACCCGAGGCGCGGAGCCGCGCCCGGGGAGCTGCACCCGGGGAGCGGCCGGCCGGGACCCGAGGCGCCGAACCCGAGGCGCAGCCGGCCGGGACCTCGCGGGAGCTCAGGAGCGCGAGCCCGACAGGGCCGGGGTGCGCGCCGGATCCGCTTCTGCGGCCCCCGTGTTCGCCTCGGCTGCCGCGGCCGACCGGTCGCCGAAGGCGCCGCGGTAGCGGGCGGCCGGGTGGCGGTCGGGGAGCCGGTCGTGGCCGAAGATCCGGCCGCGCAGCGTCGTCGCCTCGCCGTAGGAGGTCTTCGCCAGGCCGCGCTCCTGCAGGGTCGGCAGCAGGTGGTCGATGAAGTCGGTGTACGACTCCGGCAGGCGCCAGTTGACGACGTTGATGCCATCGACCCCCGCCCGCTGCCACTCGGCGAGCCGGTCGGCGATCTGCTCCGGGGTGCCGACGAGCGACTGGCCGATCATCCGGTTCCGGGCGAGGTCCCCGAGCACCGGCTCGCGGCCCGGGGTCGCCGCCCGCAGCCACTCGACGTGCCCGCGGCCGCCGTTGTTCGGGATGTCCTTGAGCGGGGTGTCGGCCGGCAGTCGCGTGCCGTCGGGCAGGATGCCGATCGAGGCGTGAGTCGCGTACCCGGTGTCGGAGGCGTAGTCGAGGAGGTCGCGGTTCTTCGCCTGCGCCTCGGCCTCGGTGCTGCCGATGACGAAGCTCATGCCCTGGAAGAACCGGATGTCGTCGCCGTGCCGGCCGTTCGCCACCGCCTGCTCGCGCGCCCCGTCGATGTGCTGCCGGGCGACGTCCGGGTTCGGGGTGGCGATGAACACCGCCTCCGCGTGCCGGGCGGCGAACGTGATGCCGCGCGGGGAGCCGCCGGCCTGGAACAGCAGCGGCGTGCGCTGCGGGCTCGGCGCCGGTAGGTGCGGGCCCTCGACCCGGTAGCGCTCGCCGACGTGGTGGATCTTGTGGATCCGGGCGGGGTCGGCGAACCGGCTGCCGGCCCGATCCTTGAGCAGCGCGCCCTCGTCCCAGGACCCCTCCCACAGCTTGTAGACGACGTCGACGTACTCGTCGGCCCAGTCGTAGCGGGCGTCGTGCTCGACGAGGCCGGGCAGCCCGAAGTTCCGGGCGGCGTTCTCCTGCGTCGAGGTCACGATGTTCCACGCGATGCGGCCCTTCGACAGGTGGTCGAGGGTGGAGATCTGGCGGGCGAAGTTGAACGGCGGGTTCTGCATGACGTTCGAGGTCGTCGCCAGCCCGATGTGCTCCGTCACCGCGGCGAGCGCGCCGAGCAGCACGGTCGGGTCGTTGCTCGGGATCTGCAGCCCCTCGTGGACGTTGTCGACGTAGGAGCCGTCGGCCGGCCCGTAGAGTCCGGACACGTCGGCGAAGAACATCGCGTCGAACAGTCCGCGCTCGAGCGTGCGTGCGAGGTCGAGCCACAGGTCGAGGCCCTGGTACTCGACCTGGCCGGCGTCCGGGTGGCGCCACTGGCCGTGCTGGATGTGGGACGGGGTGTTCATGAGGAAAGCGTTGAAGAGCAGCGGGCGGGTCATGGTGATCTCCTCGGTTCAGGTGTCGGGTTCGTTCTCGTGGTCAGGGTCGGGCGTGGTCGGAGGCGGGCACCGGCGGATCGTCGGGTATCTCCGGCGAGGGAGCGGGCGGTGGCGGTGGCCGCCGCCCGGTCGAGCGTGGTGAGCGAGTCGACGAGCGTGCGGGTGTAGGGGTGGGCGGGGGCATCGAAGATCGCGCTCGGGCTGCCGGACTCCACGACCCGCCCGTCCTTCATCACGAGCACCCGGTCGCTCAGATGGCTGATGACGCCGAGGTCGTGGGAGATGAAGAGGACGCTCGTCCCCAGATCCCGCCGCAGGTCGGCGAGCAGGTCGAGGATCTGCGCCTGGACGGACACGTCGAGGGCGGACACCGCCTCGTCGAGCACGAGGACGTCCGGTTCCGGGGCGAGCGCCCGGGCGATCGCGACGCGCTGCCGCTGCCCGCCGGACATCGTCGCCGGGTTCCGGCCGGCGACCTCGGGACCGAGTCCGACGAGCGCGAGGAGGCGGTGCACGTCGCCTCGGCCGCCCGGCAGCGCGTCGCGGATGACGCGCTCGACCGTGAAGCGGGGGTCGAAGGAGCTCAGCGGATCCTGGTGCACCACGGAGATCCGGGTGCGCAGGGCCCGGCGGTGCCGTTCGGACAGCGCCGACCACGGGTGCCCGAGGAGGATGACCTCGCCGGAGTCCGCGGTCTCGAGCCCGAGGGCGATGCGGGCGGTCGTCGACTTGCCGGAGCCCGATTCGCCGACGATGCCGAGGACCTCGCCGCGTCGGAGGCGGAACGACACGCCGTCGACGGCCCGCTGGGACGTCCCCCCGCGGCGGGGGAACACCCGGACGAGGTCGCGCACCTCGAGCACGACCTCCGTCGCCCGTTCCGCGGCGATCGCAGGGAGTGCCGCGGAGAGCTCCGGAACGGCCGGCACCGGGGCGGCCGGGCGGGCGTCAGGTGCACCGGATGCGCCGCCCGCACTCCCGGTGCCGCGTACTGCGACGGCAGGCGGGGCGGCCTCCGGGCCGCTCAGCCGCCGGCCGCGGGTGGCGGCGCTCGGCACCGCGCGGATGAGGGCCCGGGTGTACGGGTGCGCCGGGTCGGCGAGCACCCGGGCAACCGGTCCCTGCTCGACGACATGTCCGCCGCGCATGACGAGCACCTCGTCGGCGAGGTGGGCGACGACCGACAGGTCGTGGCTGATGAGGACGAGCGACCGACCGGCGGCCTTCATCTGCTCGAACACGCCGAGGACCTGCGCCTGGACGGTGACGTCGAGGGCGGTGGTGGGTTCGTCGGCGATGAGCACCTGCGGGCCGAGCGCGATCGCGGAGGCGATGAGCGCGCGCTGCCGGAGTCCGCCGGACAGCTCCCCGGGACGCTGCCGGGCGCGGACCTCCGGCTCGGGCACACCGGCGGCGGCGAGGAGCTCGACGACGCGACGACGGCGCGCGGACCGCGGGCCGGTGCCGTGGAGCCGGAGCGCCTCGGCGATCTCGGACCCCACGGGTCGCAGCGGATCGAGCGAGACGAGAGCGTCCTGGAGGACGAAGCCGATCTGCGCGCCGCGGATCCGGCGCCAGTCCCGTTCGCCCCGGGTGAGCAGGTCGTCGGAGCCGAGCCGCAGGGCGTCGGCGCGGACCTCGGCGCCGCGGCCGGGCAGGCCGACGAGCGTCCGGGCGGTGACGCTCTTCCCCGACCCCGATTCGCCGACGATCGCGACGCAGCGGCCGGGGTGGAGGTCGAAGGACAGCCCGTGGACGATCTCCCGGAGCCCGCCGTCGCGGCGGAATCCGACGTGGAGGTTCCTCACCCGCAGCCGCGGCTCGGTGGCGGCCGGGGAGGCGGGCCCGCCGGGAGCGCGTCCGCAACGGGAGGCGTCGGGAGGGCGGCGTGGCCCGGGCGGGCGGGTGCGAGGATCTCGGAGGTCATGTCAGTCTCCTGTCTCGAGGCGGTTCCGGATGGAGGTGCCGAGGGTGGTGGCGGCGAGGGCGAGCAGCGCGATGACGAGCCCGGGGATGATGACGAGCCATCCGGCTGCGGTGAGGTAGGTCCGCCCGGCATCGAGCAGCGCACCCCATTCCGGTGACGGCGGGGCGACGCCGAGGCCGAGGAAGGCGAGACTCGAGGCCCACACGATCGACTGGCCGATCGACATCGTGAAGATCCCGACGAGGGGGCGCAGCGCGTTCGGCAGGATGTGGCGGCCGATGATCCGCCGGCGCCCGTGTCCGAGCGCCGTGGCCGCCTCGACGTACCCGGAGGTGCGGACGGTGAGGAGCTGACCGCGCACGATCCGTGCGTACCCCGGTGCGGTGCCGACGCCGACCGCGAGCACGAGGCTCAGCGGGGACGGCCCGAGGGTCGCGATGAGGAGCAGCGCGAGGAGCAGGGTGGGGAAGGCGAAGAGGATCTCGATCGTGCGGTCGGCCACGCCGGACAGGATCCGGCCGGTGAGCGCAGAGGCCGCGGCGAGCAGCACCGCGAGCGTGAGGCTCACCGCCGCCGCCCCGAGCCCGATGAGGAGCGACAGCCCGGTGCCGTGGACCACGCGGGTGTAGAGGTCGCGGCCGAGCTCGTCGGTGCCGAACCAGTGCGCGGCCGAGGGCGCCTGCAGGGTGGCGCCGAGGTCGAGCGCCTCCGGGCTGCCCGGGGCGAGCAGGCCCGGCGCCACCGCGGCGAGCGCGAACACCGCGAGCGTCGCGGTGGCCGCGAGCGGGCCGAGGGGCGGGCGGCGGCGCGGACGCCGCGGGGCGCCAGCCTGGGGTGCGAGGGTCGCCTCGGCGCCGGGCACCGGGGTGGAGGACGGCGGGACGAGCGAACCCGGGGCGCCGGTCGGGGGTGCGGTGCGGGTGGGGATCAGCGGCGGGGTGGTCATGCTTTCAACCTCGGATCGATGAGGGCGGCGAGCGCATCGACCGCCAGGTTGACGAGGACGTAGAGGGCGGCGATGAGGACGATGATGCCGGTGACGACCGGGAGGTCCTGGGCCTCGATGGCGGACACGAGCACCCGGCCGATGCCGGGGCGGTTGAACACCGATTCGACGATGACGGCGCCGGACACGGTGGCGCCGAGCGCCCAGCCGGACAGGGTGAGCGGCGGGACGGCGGCATGGCGCAGCACGTGCCGCAGCCGCACCCCGAGGTCGCCCATGCCGCGCACCCGGGCCGACAGCACGAACGGCCGGGCGAGAGCGAGCTCGAACTCCGCCCGCGTGGCCTGCCCGAGGAACCCGGCGAGCGGGATCGCCAGCGTGAGCGCCGGCAGCAGGAGGGCGGCCGGCCCGTTCCCGCCGACGACCGGCACCCAGCCGAGCTCGAGGGCGAACACGAGGAGCAGGAGCACGCCGAGCCAGTACTGGGGCACGCTCGCGGCGAACACCTCGACCGTGGAGGCGAGGCTGCGGACGCGCGGGGAGCGGCCGGCGGTGAGCGTCACCCAGGCCACCATGAGCACCCAGGCGAGGACGAGCGCGGTGAGCGAGAGCGCCACGGTGGCGCCGAGCTGCTCGGCGATCATGTCCCACACCGGCCGGTGCTGCTGGTAGGAGACGCCGAGGTCGCCGCGGAGCAGCCCGCCGAGGTAGGACAGGTACTGCTCGAACGGTGGGGCGTCGAAGCCGTATTCGGCGTTGACCGGGGCGAGCTCGGCCGGGGTGCGCTCCTGCGTCTGGCCGGTGCGGAGGTTGAGGATCACCGCCGCCCGGTCGCCGGGCTGCGCGAGCTGGGCGAGGAACGCCACGGTGACCGCGCCCCACATGACGAGGAGCGCCGCGGCGAGTCGTCCCGGCCAGCGGCCGAGGTGCCGCGCCCACGAGGCGAGGTGCCGCGTCCAGGTCACGAAGCGGGCGAGCCCGGTGCGGGGCCGGGAGGGGCAGGGTGCGGGCTCCGGGCAGGGCGCCTCGGCGGCGGTCGGGGGCCGAGGTGCCTGCCGGGTGCGTGTCAGTCGACGAGGTGGGCGTCATGGAAGACCGGTCCTCCCTGTGAGTTCTCCTGGCGGAGGCCGTCGACGTGCGGACCGACGGCGAGCGTGCTCAGCCGGTCGTACACGCCGATCGACAGCGCGTGATCGGCGATGTGCTCCTGCGCCTGCCGGTAGAGGGCATCCTGCTCGTCCGGGTCGACGGCGGAGTTCGCCTCGCGGATCGTGGCCTCGAGCGCGGGGTCGTTGTAGAAGGCGGCGTTGGACGGGTTGGGGGACTCCGGGAGGTTCTGCCGCCAGTTGACGAGCAGGATGCCGGCGTTGACGGAGGTCCAGTAGCCGATGCTCACGTCGTAGTCCTCGGGCCCGGAGTAGGCGCCGGCGGCGGCCGCGCTCGGCGGGTAGGGGATGAGCTCGACCTCGAAGCCGACCTCCTCGGCGTACTGCTGGAGCCCCTGGATGATCGCCGCGCCGTCCTGGTTGATCGTGCTGTTGATCGCGTAGGGGAAGTCGATGTGGAGGCGCTCGCCGTCCTTGACGCGCACCCCGTCCTCGCCGACCTCCGACCAGCCGGCGGCGTCGAGGAGCTCCCGGGCGCGCTCGGGGTCGTAGGAGTAGCGGGCGGCGGCCTCCTCGCTGTAGGCCGGGGTGGAGCGGCTCACCGGGCCGTTGCCCTCGTAGGGGATGACCCCGCGGCCCACCGCCTCGACGACGGATTCGCGGTCGAGGCTGTAGGCGAAGGCCTGTCGCACGCGCTCGTCGGCGAACGGCCCGCGGCCGGTGTTGAAGCTCAGCTGCTGGGGGCGGCCCGGGGTGATGTAGCGGTGGAGCTCGTAGCCCTCGGACTCGAGCGCGGACCACTCGAAGGCCTGGATGTCGTAGATCGCGTGGACCTCGCCGGAGCGCAGCGCCGCGGTGCGGGCGGTGGGGTCGGTGATGAAGCGCCAGTCGACGCGCGCCACCCGGGCCGGCCCCTGCACGGCGGCGTTCGCCGGCGCCCAGTCGTAGTCGTCGCGGCGGTCGAGGACGATGTTCTGGCCGCGGTTCCATTCGGTGACGGTGAAGGGGCCGGAGCCGATCGGCTGCCGGCAGTTCTCCTCCGCGGTCCGCTCCGCCAGCGCGGCCGGCGACTGGAGACCGAAGTAGGGCTGGGTGAGGTTCTCCGCGAACCGGGGGTAGGGCTGGGAGAGCGCGACCTCCACGGTGGTGGCGTCGAGCGCGCGGGCGGAGTCGACGTAGGGGCCGATCCACACCTGCGCGGTGCCGTTGCCGCCGGCGAGCCAGTAGTCGATGTTGTCGACGATCGCCTGCGCGTCGACCGGTGTGCCGTCGGAGAAGGTGGGCCCCTCCTGGAGGGTGAAGGTCCAGGTCAGGTGGTCGGCGGACTCGTGCCAGTCGGTGGCGAGCCAGGGGACCACGTGGCCGTCCTCGTCGAGGGAGACGAGCCCGTCGAGGACCTGGTGCGAGAGATAGCCCTGCTCGATCCAGCCGCCGTACACGCAGGGCGGCTCCTGCTGGTGGCCGTAGACGAGGGTGCCCTCGGCGACCGGTGCCGGATCCGGGCCGGCGCCGGAGGAGGCGACGAGCTCGGTGCCCGGGGCCGAGCAGCCCGCGAGCACCGCCATCATCGCCAGTCCGGCTCCGATGCGTGCGGACGGTCTCGGTGTGCGCATGGCGGCCTCTCCTCCTGGTCGACGGTGTCGGGCGGGCTGCGCGCCGTGCTGTGCGGCGGCCCGATCCGAGCGGTGACGCCACCGTACGGAGGCGCCGCCGGCCGGTGATGCGGTCGCGGACGCGCGGCGACGCGGTCCGTCACACGGGCGTCATCCGCCGTCGCACGATGACGGGGGATGACGGCGTGCATCGCACCGGCCGCCCGCAGCGGCGCAGCTGTGGCAGGGGGCCGGGGCGCCGCGGACTGCGTCGATAGACTGCCCGCATGTCTGATTTCGTCGACCGCCGCTACGCCGCCGTCCGCACCCTCGCCGCCGAATCGCTCATCTCCGAGGACCAGCCGGTGGTGGGCATCATCGACACCGAGGCGGTCGCCGCGCAGATCGATGCCCTGCGGTGGGCATTCAGCTCGATCCCGGAGACCCAGCACATGGTCGCGTGCAAAGCGGTGACGCTCGTCCCGCTCCTGCGGTTCCTCGCGGACCGCGGGATGGGGGTCGAGGTCGCGAGTCCCGGCGAGTTCGCGATGGCGCAGGCCGCCGGCTTCCCGCCGGAGCGGATCGTCCTCGATTCGCCGGCGAAGACGGTGCCGGAGATCCGCCACTGCCTCACCGTCGGCGCGGCGGTGAACATCGACTCCTATCAGGAGCTCGCCCGGATCGAGTCACTGCGGGCGGAGATCGACACGCGCTCGGTCATCGGGGTGCGGGTCAATCCCGTCGTGGGCTCCGGGTCGATCGGGGAGATGAGCACCGCGACCACGACGACGAAGTTCGGCATCCCGCTCATCGACGAGGCCTCCCGGCAGGAGCTCGTCGACACGATCGCCGCCCGGCCGTGGATCACCCAGCTCCACGTCCACTCCGGCTCACAGGGCGTCGCGCTCGACCTCGCCGCCGAGGGCATCAGCCGCATCGTCTCGCTCGCCGAATCCGTCACTGCGGCGGCCGGGTTCCAGCAGATCACGCGGATCGACATCGGCGGGGGTCTCACCGTGAACTTCGGCTCCGATGCGATCACCCCGACCTTTCACGAGTACGCCGAGGTCCTCGAGCAGGCGGTGCCCGAGCTCTTCAGCGGCAGGTACACGGTCCTCACCGAGTTCGGCCGCTCGCTGCTCGCCAAGGCCGGGTCGATCGCCACCCGCATCGAGTACACCAAGCAGGTGGGCCAGCGGGAGTTCGCGATCGGCCACGCCGGTGCGCAGACGGCCACCCGCACCGTGTTCATGCCGCAGGCCTGGCCGCTGCGGGTGAGCGCCTTCCACGCCGACGGCACCCCGAGCCGCAACGACAACCGGATCCAGGACCTCGCCGGACCCTGCTGCTTCAGCGGGGACATGATCGGCCGGGGGTACGCCATCCCCGAGCTCGAACCCGGCGACATCGCCCTCATCCACGACACCGGCGCCTACTACTTCTCGACCCCCTTCGCCTACAACGCGCTGCCGCGCATCCCGGTCTACGCCTACACCTCGGACGGGTCGACGGCGAAGTTCACCTGCATCCGCCGTCAGCAGACCGTCGCCGAGCTCCTCGCCGAGGCGGGGGAGGACGTCCGCCTGTGAGGTGCCACCCGTGCCGGTGAGCCCGCTGCCGCCGCGTGCGGGGATCTCCGCGAACCGGCTGCGCGCCCCCGGCGGTCGGCAGACCCACGCGCGGTCGGGCGACCCGGTGCCGGCGACGGTCGGGGAGTGGCTGCGCACGGAGTTCCCGAACGCCTCGGATGCCGACATCGCCGGCCTGCTGCGGCAGTCGGACGAACCGGTGGTCGGTCCACCGAACACTCGGTCGAACGGGCTTTCGGACAGGCCGCGCGACAGCCGGAGTGACGCGCAGGCCGACGAAACGGAGGTGCGTGCCGGACAGATGTGCGACGCGGCCGGGCGCCCGGTGACGGCCGCGGATCCGGTGGTCCCCGGCGGGTTCTACTGGTTCCACCGCCCGGTGCCGCCGGAGGAGCGGATCCCGTTCGAGGTCGGCATCGTCCACGCGGATGCGGACCTCCTCGTCGTCGACAAGCCCCACTTCCTCGCGAGCACCCCGAACGGCCGGTTCGTCCGCGAATGCGTCGTCACCCGGCTGCGGGTCGAGCGCGAGGAGCCCGACCTCGTGGCGATCCACCGCCTCGACCGCGTGACCGCCGGGCTGCTCGTGCTGTCCCGCCGGCCGGAGACGCGCGGCGCCTACCAGCGGCTGTTCCAGGACCGGCGGGTGCGCAAGACCTACCGGGCGCTCGCCGAGGTGCCCGCGGGGTTCGACGGCTGGGAGGCCCCGCGGCCCGGCGAGGAGTGCGTGCGCCGGATCGAGCGCTGGAGCCGGTTGGAGAAGGAGCCGGGGACGCGGCAGATGCTCGAGGTGCCCGGCGAGCCGAACGCGCACAGCACCATCGAGTACCTCGGTGCGGCAGGGCGCCTCGGCGATTTCCGGCTCACCCCGCACACGGGGAGGACGCACCAGCTGCGGGTCCACATGAATGGCCTGGGCCTGCCGATCCTCGGCGACCCCGTGTACCCGGTGGACCTCGCGCCGGACCCCTACGACTTCTCCTCGCCCCTGCAGCTGGTCGCCGAGAAGCTCGCATTCACCGACCCGCTCACCGGCGAGCCCCGCGAGTTCACGAGCCGACTGACGCTGAGCGGTGCCTTGGGCTGCACCGGAAGGCGGTGCTGCGGGCTGACGCTGCGCGGTTCCTCTGACTGAACCGGAAGGCGGTGCTGAGCGGTTCGTCTGGCTGACACCGTGCGGTGCCGTGGGCTGACACTGAGCGGTTCGTCGGGCTGACGCTGCGCGGGTCCTCCGCCCGACCGTCGGCGTCGAGACGGTCCGAGCCCCGTCGATCTGCCACTTCTGCTCGATCCACACGTCGACCTGCCGCTTGTGCTCGACTTCAGCGACATTTCTCGTGCACAACTGGCAGGTCGATGAGAAATACAGTGGTGAGCCATAGCGCAGGGGAGCATCGCAGGTGAGGAGGAGTCGGGATGCCCAGTGCGGGTCTCGGTGCAGATCGGGAACACCCTCGTCACACCGCGGCGGGCTCGGCACGGAATACTGAGGGCATGAGCAATCGGTACGGACCGCACGCGCACCCGGACCCCTCCGGGCACCCGCAGCAGGGGCGACCCGACCCCGCGCGAGGTGGTAAAGCCGGGCGCACCGCAACCGCGCCCCGACGCCCCACCGCCGCCGCGTCCCGGGGACCCGCGCAACCGACCGTCCGGTGCACCCGCGCCCCGGCCTGCCCATGCGATGCCGCCGCGCCCGCCTGGGCCGCCCCCGGGCACTCCGCCGATGCCGACCGGCACACCGAACGCGTCCCCGATGCCGACCGGCACGCCGAATGCGTCCCCGATGCTGAGCAGGCGCACCCCACTCCTCGCCGAACCCTGCGGACCGACCTGCCCGACCCCCGAGTCCACCCCGGCCCTCCCACCGCTGCAGGCGTGACTCCCTCGGGTAGGCAGGACCGCGTTCCACTGCCCGCGCCCTCCCGCGCGCCGAACAGGGCCGCCACGGGCGGAGCCGCACGGACCAGCGCCCACGACGAGACCCGGACCCCGACCTGGGGCCGCGACCTCGGCCGGAACGTCATCCTCTCCGTCATGGTGACCGTGCTCTCCGCCTTCATCGTCTTCGCCACTTCGACCGGTCTCATGAAGGACCGGCAGTGGGAGGAGATCACGGAGGTCGGCCTGTTCGCGGCGATCATGACCGCAGTGTTCGGGTGGATGTTCCCGTTCCTCATGGCCGAGTTCAAACGCAACGACTCCGGGTTCCGGCGCGAGGGACTGTTCCCGCTCATGCTCGTCTCAGCCCTGCTCGGCACCGCAATCCTCACCCTTTCGAGCGTCCTGTGGCCGTGGATCGGGACGCTCCACCCGGAGACCGGACAGCTCACCGAGCTCGTCGGGCACCACCCGGTGGGCCTGTTCTACACCGCGGCGATGTATTTCACCGCCGCGATGATCTCCTGCGCGTTCTTCGTGCTCATGTCGACGGCGCCGTTCGCCGTCATGGTCCCCCAATCCGCGCCCTGGCTGGGGACGGTCCTCACGCTGCTCGGCTACCTCGGGCTCAGCGGCGGGTACATCGGCGTGGCGATCTGGCTCGGCCTGCGCGATCCGAGCGCCGGGGGCCTCCTGTTCCTCGCGGTGTGCGTGCCGGTGAGCGTGCTCCTCTGCGCCGCCGGCATCGGGCTCACCCAGCGTGTGCGCCTCCCGGAGATCGTGGTCAGCCGGTGAACGGTCCGCCACCCCGACCGCCGCGACCTCCTCGACCTCCGCGGCCGGCTCGGCCGATGCCGGGTCCGCTGCACCCCGATCACGCGCCTCCCGGCCCTGGGCACGGTCACCCCACCCGGCCTCGCGGCAGGTACTCGACTTCGCGCGGCACGCGGCCCGCCCCGCCGTGGGGGCTCGACCTCGTCCGACCGCTGCTCTTCGTCCTCGCCCTCGCCGTCATCAGCGTGCCCGGCGTCTGGCTCGCTGACTCCGGTGTGCTGACCAACAGGGCGGGCAACCCCATCGACGACATCGGGCTCTACGCCGCGGGGTGGACCGCCGTGCTCGGCACGATCCTGCCGATCTTCCGCGGGAACCCGAAGCGCGCCGACCGCGGCCTCCGCCGCACCGGTCTGGTGCCGCTCGTCATCGTGATCGCCGTGATCGCCGCGCTCGCCGCGCTCGTCATGTGCATCATGAGCCTGCTGTGGCCGTTCGTCGGCGACTTCCCGGCCGCGACCGGGGAGCTCGCCGACCGTGCCGGCGGCGATCCGGCCGGGGTGCTCACGACGTTCCTGCTCATGAGCACGAGCGGGATCCTCGGGATGACGTTCTTCGCCGTCCTCACCGTGCACGACCCGCCGCACCCGGCGCGGATCTGGGGCACCCTGGGTTGGATCGGCAGTGCGGTCGCCTACATCTGGCCGGCGATCATCGTGGTGATGCGCCCGGCCTCCTGGGGAGGGATGGTGTTCCTCCTCAGCTGCTTCGCCGCCGTGGTGGTCTGCATCGTCGTCCTCGGCGCCGTGCAGCGGAACCGGCCTGGCCCCCACGGCCGAGGTGGGGCGCACGGTCGATCCGTCCCGCGCCGCCGGCCCGACGTCCGCCGGTGAGCTGGATTCCACTCCCATCGACCTGCCATTTCTGCACGCATTCCGACCCCGAGATCGAGCACAATCGGCAGGTCGATGGTCTTGACCGCCAGGTCGACGGGGCGACGGCTGCGGGGCGTCCGGGGATGGTGCAGATCCGCATCACCGTCGGCACATCTGTGCGACCGGGCCGCGGAATACTCGAGGGCATGACAGGACGGAGATCATGAGCGGCCGGCAGTTCTCCTCCCACGGGCATCGGCCTCCGCCGCCGACCCCACCGTGGGGACCCCCGCCTCCGGGCCGACCGCCCATGCCGCAGCCCATGCCTCCGCCGGGCAGACCCGCGATGTCGCCGCCGCCGCGCCGGAACCCGCATCCGCGCCACCGCCCGATGCCGCCCCGGCACCCCGTCCGGCCGCACCGACCGCACCCGGGGCACTTCCACGGCGGCGCCCAGCACGGCGAACCCGCTCCGAGCTGGATCGCGGACCTCCTGCGGATGATCGGGTGGGCGATCGGCGTCGCCGTGCTCGTCGCGCTGGTGCTGTGGGGTGCGGAGGCCGGTGTCCTGCGGAGCCGGCGCGGCGAGGCCATCGATGACTTCGGCGTGTTCGCCGTGATCCTCACCCTGGTGTGCGGCGCCGCACTGCCGTACCTCACGGGGGAGAAGGGTCGCGCCGACCGCGGGTTCCGGTTGACCGGGCTCATCCCGCTCGTCCTGATCTCCGCTCCGATCTCCGCTGCAGTGCTCGCCGCCTCGAGCCTCGTGTGGCCGTGGATCGGCACCTTCGACGCGGGCTCGGACAGTTTCATCCAGACCGCCGGAGCCACCGGCGCCGGACTGCTCTTCACCTTCGCGGTGCACCTCACGGCAGCGCTCCTCGCCTACCCGTTCTTCGTGCTCCTCAGCATCGTCCCGTTCCCGCACCCCGGGGCCTGGCTGGGCCTGCTCGGCTGGTTGGGCGTGAGCGGGATGTGCGCCGTCATCGCGTTCGTGATCGGGCTGGGTCCGCCCACCGGCGGCCGCCTGCTCGTGCTCGCGGCGTGCGTGCCGGTGGCCGCGGTCGTCTGCGTGATCGGCCTCGGCCTCGCCCAGGGCCTGCTGAGGCGGAGCGCTGCCGCGATGCCGTACCGGGCCTGAGCCCGCCGGGTGTCAGCTCAGGCGGGCGAGCCGGTGCTCGAGCCCGAGCTTCACCGTCGGCCATTCGGCGGCGGTGATCGAGAACACCACGGTGTCGCGCAGCACCCCGTTGAACAGCTGGTGCGAGCGCAGCACTCCGTCCTGCTTGGCGCCGAGCTTCGCGATCGCCGCGCGCGACTGGAAGTTGTGGAAGTGCGTGCGGAACTCCACCGCGATGCAGTCGAGGTCCTCGAACGCGCGGGAGAGCATGAGCAGCTTGGCCTCCGGATTCACCCGCGAGCCCTGCACCGTCGGCGACAGCCAGGTCGAGCCGATCTCGAGGCGCCGGTTCGCCGCATCGATGTTCATGTACGTCGACATGCCCACCGGGGTGCCGCCGTCGAGCACGGTGAACGGCGCCATCGTGCCCTGCTCCTGCAGGCCCAGGCGCCGGTCGATCTCCGCCGGCATCGCCTCGGCCGTGGGGACGGAGGTGACCCAGGTCGAGGGGAGGTCGCCGGCCGCCCGGCTCAGCGCCTCGGCGTGGGCGGGGGTGAGCTGCGTGAGGGTGACGCGCTCGCCGGTGAGATCCGGGGCGGAGGCGAAGGCGCGGGCATCGGGCGAGGTCATACCGGCAGTGTACGTGCGGACCGCCGCCGAGGGGAGGGTGCGCGACCCCGGCCCGAGCCGGTCCGCCAGGGGCAGGGCCGGTCCGCTGGGGCCGGTGCCGAGGCGGAGGGCTCCTCAGCCGATCATCGCGCCGGCCATCCCGGTGAAGTAGGGGACGAGCCAGATCGCCCACACGATGAGCGAGAACCGATGGAAGGTCGCCCGGGCCTGCTCGGTGCCGCGGACCATGACGACGATCGCCCAGATGAGGTGGACCGCCATGAGGACGAGCGCGAGGGCCCCGGTGATCGCCATGACCGAGGTGAGGATGCCTGCGGTCGAGCCGGAGAAGTCGGCGCCGCCGGAGGCCGCGATGCGCCGCATGAGCTCGGTGCCGGTGACGTCGCAGACGAGGCCGAGGCCGAACAGGACGACGTGGGACCAGCGGAGCTCCTTCTTGAGGTGCTCGGCCCAGACGCCGGCGGTGTAGAAGAGGAGGGCTGCGGTGATGAAGACGATGGCGGGTGTGAGCATGCCTCCATGCTCGTCCGCAGGCGGGGTCCGGCACATCAACCGGAAGGTTGATTCCCGGACGCTGCGACGGCGCGAAGAGGGCTGCCGCTGGGTCCCGGCGTGCGCCTCGGGAGCGGTCCGCGCGGCCGGGGCGCGTTCCCGCCGTGACGCGTGCGGGTGCCCAGCATCACAGCGGGCGGGCACTGCGCGCGGTTCCCGGAAACCCGGGGACGGCATAGGATGAGCGATACCGAAGTCGAGCGCGTGGAAGAGGTCATTCATGGGTGATGTGGAAGAGCACTTCAAGGCGGTCGGAGACCCGTTCTCTCTGACCGGACTCACCTACGACGACGTCCTGCTGCTGCCCGGAGACACCGACGTCATCCCCTCCGAGGCCTCGACCCGCACCCGTCTCACCCGCGAGATCGACATCAACATCCCGCTCGTGTCCGCGGCGATGGACACCGTGACCGAATCCCGCATGGCGATCGCGATGGCGCGCATCGGCGGCATCGGCATCATCCACCGCAACCTCAGCAAAGAGGACCAGGCGGACCAGGTCGACTACGTCAAGCGCAGCGAGTCGGGGATGATCACCGACCCGCTCACCATCACCGCCGACCGCACGCTCGCCGAGCTCGACGAGATCTGCGGCCAGTACCGGATCTCCGGCCTGCCCGTCGTCGACGAGAACGACGTGCTCCTCGGCATCGTCACCAACCGCGACCTCCGGTTCGTGCCCCGCCGCGACTACGCCACGACGACCGTCGGCGAGACCATGACGAAGATGCCGCTCATCACCGCACCCGTGGGCGTGCAGCCCGAGCGCGCGCTCGAGATCCTCGCCGAGCACAAGGTCGAGAAGCTCCCGCTCGTCGACGAGGACAACGTCATCCGCGGCCTCATCACCGTCAAGGACTTCGTCAAGAGCGAGGAGTACCCGCTCGCGACGAAGGACGACGAGGGTCGCCTGCGCGTGGGCGCGGCCGTCGGCTTCTACGGCGACGCCTACGACCGGGCGGGCCTGCTCGCCGAGGCCGGCGTCGACGTGCTCGTCGTCGACACCGCGAACGGCCACGCCCGCGGTGTCACCGACATGATCTCCCGCCTCAAGAAGGACCCGGCCTTCGCCGCCGTCCAGGTCATCGGCGGCAACGTCGCCACCCGCGAGGGCGCCCAGGCGCTCATCGACGCCGGTGCGGACGCGATCAAGGTCGGGGTGGGCCCCGGCTCGATCTGCACCACCCGGGTGGTCGCGGGAGTGGGCGTGCCGCAGGTCACGGCGATCCACCTCGCCTATCAGGCCGCCGCCGAGGCGAACGTCCCGGTGATAGGCGACGGCGGGCTCCAGTACTCCGGCGACATCGGCAAGGCGCTCGTCGCCGGCGCCGAGTCCGTCATGCTCGGCTCCCTGCTCGCCGGCTGCAACGAGAGCCCCGGCGACCTCGTCCTCGTCAACGGCAAGCAGTACAAGACCTACCGCGGCATGGGATCGCTCGGAGCGATGGCGCCGCGCAAGGGCCGCTCGTACTCGAAGGACCGGTACTTCCAGGCCGACGTCGCCACCGACACCGACCTCATCCCCGAGGGCGTCGAGGGCCGGGTGGCCTACCGCGGCGAACTCAAGAACGTCGCCTACCAGCTCACCGGCGGCCTGCGGCAGACGATGTTCTACGTCGGCGCCCGGACGATCAACGAGCTGCGCGCCAACGGGCGGTTCGTCCGCCTGACGTCCGCGGGGCTCAAGGAGAGCCACCCGCACGACATCCAGATGACGGTCGAAGCGCCGAACTACACCGTGCGCTGACCGCTCCGCCGACGACGCGGCCCCTGCACCGTTCCGGTGCAGGGGCCGCAGTCATCCGGCGGGGCCGCGCGGCTCAGCGGGTCGCGCGGCTGGGCGGGCCGTGCTGCTCAGGGGCCGTGCTACTCAGCGCACCTTCCGGAACAGGGCCTCCTGCGCGACCGACGCGACGAGGGTGCCGTCGGCGGTCGTCATGTCGCCGGTGTAGAGGCCGCGGCCGCGGGCCACCGAGCGCGGGGCGAAGTCGCTGAGGACCCAGTCGTTCATGTTCACCGGCCGGTGGAACCACAGGGCGTGGTCGAGGCTGGAGCCCGACTTGTACTCGTCGGTGTTGAAGGCGCCCAGACCGCTCCCGATGTCGGAGAGGTAGGTCAGCGCGCAGTAGTGCATGAGCAGGGAGTCGCCGAGGTCCTCGGTGCAGCGACCCCAGAATCGCAGCGGATAGTCGGTGGCATCGAACACCTGGTCGGTGCTGCGCCCCTCGAAGGAGAACATCCGGGGGATCGGGGTGGGATCTCCCATCCGGACCTCGCCGTCCCGGGCGGCCGTCGCACCCTGGTGGTCCGGGCTGTCGTTGCCGCTCGTGAACGAGGCCGACATGTTGAAGATCACCTTGCCGCCCTGGAGCGCGACGACGCGGCGGGCGGAGTACGAGCGGCCGTCGCGGTCGCGGAACACCTGGAGCACCGTGGGCCGGGCGGCATTGCCCGGGCGGAGGAAGTAGCCGTGGAGCGAGTGCGGCGGACGGCCGTCCTCGACGGTGAGGGCGGCGGCGAGCAGGGACTGCGCGGCGACCTGGCCGCCGTAGAGCGCGAAGGGTTCCTCGAACACGTACCCGGCACGGTAGATGTTCGTGTCGATCTCCTCGAGCTCCATCATCTCGGTGAAGGAGCCCTCGAGTGGCTCGGCATTGCTGAACAGAACGTCGCTCATCGGGGTCCTCACTCTCTCCGCACGCGGGCATGTGCCATGCCTGGATGCGATCCTATCCTTTCCGCGATGCGGACAGGAGGCGGAGTGGTCCCCTCCGTCGCAGCGACCCGGTGGGCGAACGGGGCCGCACCCGGTCCTCGGCATTCCGGGCGGGAAGTTGCTAGGGTGAACGCCAGTGACATGGGGTGCTGAGCACCTGCGGGCCGGCCCGACCGGACCGCGGATGCGCGGCTGAGATCACACCCATCGAACCTGATCTGGATAACTCTAGCGAAGGGACCGTCATGCAGACGCCTCATTCGGATGCCCTCGACATCGTCGCCGCGCGGGCCCGGGTCCGCACCGCCGCGCCGCTCGTCCAATGCATCACCAACACCGTCGTGCAGCAGTTCACCGCCAACGTCCTGCTGGCGATCGGTGCCTCGCCCGCGATGCTCGACCACGAGGCCGACGCCGGGCAGTTCGCGTCGATCGCCTCGGGCGTGAACATCAACTTCGGCACCGCCTCGTCCCACCAGTTCCTCGCCGCGGACGCCGCGATCGAGGTCGCGCGCGCCGCCGGCACCCCCTGGGTGCTCGATCCCGTGAGCGTGGGAGCCGTCGAGTACCGCACGAGCCGCATCCGCGCCGGCGCCGCCCAGCACCCCACCGCAGTGCGCGGCAACGCCTCGGAGATCGCCGCCCTCGCCGGGATGGGCCTCGGCGGACGAGGGGTCGACTCGACGGACTCCGTCGACGACGTCCTCACCGCCGCCGCCGCGCTCTCGGCCACCACCGCAGGCGTCGTCGCGGTCTCCGGCGAGGTCGACGCGATCGTGCTCGCCGACCCCGCGGACGACCACCGCGACCCGGTGGCCGCCGCAGGCGATCGGGGTCCGTCGGGCACCTCGGCCGCCGTCGTCCGCGTCCACGGCGGGCACGCGCTCATGCCGCTCGTCATCGGCACCGGATGCTCGCTCGGCGCCGTCACCACCGCCTACCTCGCCGCGGCCCGTTCCGCGGGTCTGCCGATCACCGGGGCCGCCGGTCTCGAGGCGGTCGTCGCCGCCCACGCCCACTTCGCCGCCGCCGGGATCGCCGCGGGCCGGGTCTCGAGCGGTCCCGGGAGCTTCGCCGTCGCCTTCCTCGACGCGCTCCACGCCGTCACCGACGAGGAGCTCGCGGCGGTGCGGATCACCACCGATTCCGTGAGCGTGCCGGCATGAGCGCGCCCGCCCTCCGGCTGCCCGCCGGCACCGACGCCGCCCTCTATCTCGTCACCGACACCGCCCAGTGCGCAGCGGCCGGCCGCACGGTCGCGCACACCGCGGCCGAGGCGGTCGCCGGGGGCGTCGGCATCGTCCAGGTGCGGGACAAGCACGCGAGCGACGAGGAGTTCCACGAGCTCACCCTCGAAGTCATCGACGCGATCGACGCGGTGCGCCGGGACGAGGGCATCGACCGTCCGGTCCCGCTCTTCGTCAACGACCGGGTGGCGGTGGCCGGCATCCTCCGCTCCGCCGGCCACGACGTCCACGTCCATGTGGGCCAGAGCGACGAGTCGCCGGAGGCCGTCCGGGAGCGGCTCGGAGCGGATGCGCTCATCGGGCTGTCGGCGTCGACACCGGCGGAGTTCGCCGCCGCCCGCAGCGGCGGAGCGGTCGATCTGCTCGGCGTGGGACCGGCCTACGACACGAGCACGAAGGCCGATGCCCCGTCCGGACTCGGACCCGACCGGGTGCGCGCGCTCGTCGCCGAGGCCGGCCTGCCCTGCGTGGCGATCGGCGGCATCACCGCCGAGCGCGCCCCCGAGCTCGCGGACACCGGGGTCATCGGGATCTGCGTGGTGTCCGCGATCTGCGCGGCGGAGGATCCGCGCACCGCGGCGCGGAGGATCCGCGCCGCGTTCCGGCCCGCACCCGAGGAGCAGGAGTCCTGATGCGCCCACCCGTCGCCCTGTCCATCGCCGGCACCGACCCGTCCGGCGGCGCCGGCATCCACGCCGACCTCAAGACCTTCACCGCGCTCGGCGTCTACGGCACCACGGTGATCACCGCGCTCGTCGCGCAGAACACCCACGGGGTGAGCCGCGTGTACGGGATCGACGAGGACTTCGTCGCGGACCAGCTCGCCGCGGTGTTCGACGACCTGCCGGTCGACGCCGCGAAGACCGGCATGCTCGGCACCCGCGGCCTCGTCGAGCTCATCTCCGCCGAGCTCCGCACTCGCCGCCCCGGACGACTCGTCGTCGATCCGGTCATGGTCGCGGCCTCCGGCCACCGGCTCCTCGACGCCGACGCCGTCGATGCGGTGCGCACCGAGCTCATGCCGCTCGCCGACGTCATCACCCCCAACTTGCCCGAGGCCGCGCTGCTGCTCGGCGACGACGTGCCCGCCGCCCGGACGCCGGAGCAGATGCGCGCCCAGGCGCGCGAGCTCCTCGCCCGGGGCGCACGTGCGGTGCTGCTCAAGGGCGGTCATCTGGACTCCGGGGAGCTCGTCGACATCCTCGCCCAGGGCACGGACTCCGGCCCGGAGTTCCTCGAGTTCACCCATCCCCGGAAGGACACCCCGCACACCCACGGCACGGGCTGCACGCTCGCCGCCGCGGTCACCGCCGGCCTGGCCGCAGCCCGTCGTGCGGACCCCGCCGAGCCCCTCGGTGAGCATCTGCCCGGCGTGGTCGAGACCGCTCTCGACTACCTCGGCCGGGCGATCGCCTCGGGGGCGGACTGGGAGCTCGCCCTCGACCCCGAGGGCTCGCACGGTCCTGTCGACCACCTCGTCGACATCGGGATCGCCGGCGGCCGCGGGACCGCGAGCACAGGCACCGGCAATCGCCCGCCGGAAGGCGCCGCATCCACTCCATCGACAGCAGCACCGCGCGCCGCGGAACCGGCCGCGGACCAGGAGGCATCCGCATGACGCACACGTACCACTCCGGCCCGCATTCCCGTGAGGTGTGGAGCGCGGTCGCAGACACCCTGCGCGCGATCGAGGAGCTGCCGTTCCTCGCCGAGCTCGCCGCCGGCACGCTCGATGCCCGCGTCTTCACCAACTACATCCTCCAGGACGAGATCTACCTCGTCGGCTACGCGAAGGCGATGACGATCCTCGCCTCGCGGGCCCCCGCGACGGAGCAGACCCGGTTCTGGGCCGAGGCCGCAGGGCTCGCGGTGTACGAGGAGCAGCAGATGCACGCACAGCTCCTCGGCGCCGACCGCCTGGGACCCCACGTCGACGACCTCACCGGAGGCACGGGGGTGCCCACCGCCTCGCCGACCACGCTGGGCTACACCTCCTACCTCGTCGCACAGGCCGCCACCGCGCCCTACGAGGTCGGGGTCGCCGCCGTGCTCCCGTGCTTCTGGGTCTACGCCCACATGGGCAAGGTGCTCACCGCGGCGGTGGGCGACCGCATGGCGGACCACCCGTACAGGGAGTGGATCGAGACCTACGACTCCCCGGAGTTCGACGCCGCCGTCGACGGCGCGGTGGCGATCTACGAGGGTCTCGCCGAGGAGGCGGGCCCCGCGGTGCGGTCGGCGATGGTCGAGGCGTTCCGGCAGGCCACCGTGTACGAGTGCCGCTTCTGGGACTCCGCCCACGTCATCGAGGGCTGGGACGCGTCACAGACCTGATTCGGCGGTGCGGTGCGGGGCGCGCTGCGAGGACGGGGCCGTGCCGGGAGGCGCGGCCGGCCGGTTCCGCGGTGCGCCGCGGGGTTCGTGTTCCCGGACGGTGACATCGCCGTGACGACTGGAACCGTGAGGACGGCGAGGCTGGAGCCATGATCCTCACCGCCCGCCTCACCGCGACAGCCGCCCTGCTCCTCCTCATCGCGGCCGTGCCCGTGCCCGTGCTCCGCTACCGGAACCGGGACTTCGCCGCCGAGGACATCGGTCTCGCCGAGGCGGCCGTCGCCTCACCGGGCGGGCTGCTGCTCATCCCCGGGTTCCTCCTCACCGTCGCCTGCGCCGTCCTCGCGTGGTTCGCCTGGCGCTCGCGGGTCTGGGGGTGGCTGGCCGGCACCGCGAGCCTCCTGCTCCTCGGCGGGGCGATCTCGACGGTGTGGGCGGCCGGTTCGATGGTGATCATGTGGGACGGCTTCGACGAGGAGCGCGGGCTGCCGATCGGCGGCATGGAGGTCCCCGAGCCGAGCTGGGGGCTGGGGATCGTCGGACTCGCCGCGATCGTGCTCGCGATCGGGGCGATCACCTGGCTCTTCCGCCATCCCGGGTCCCGGTCCCGGCGGTAGGGTGGCCGCATGAACGCACCCACCCCCGACATCCCCGCCCACGCCCCCCGTCACCGAGGTCCACGATCCGCCGAACACCGGCACCGAGCGCGAGGTGCTCCTCGGCTTCCTCGAACACGCGCGCAGCGTGCTGCTCCGCAAGACGGAGGGGATCCCCGCCGAGGACCCGCCGGCCCCGTGGGACACCGCGCCGTGGGACGACGACCCGGACTGGGACTGGGCGCTCGCCGCCTCGATCGGCCCGGACGAGGCTCGGTCGCTGTTCATCCGGGCGACGGAGCGCTCGCGGATGATCGTCGAGTCGATCGGGGACCTGTCGACGACCGCCGCGCGGCCCGCATCCGACGGCACCACCTGGGACCTCCGCTGGGTCCTCGTCCACATGGTCGAGGAGTACAACCGGCACCTCGGGCACGCCGATCTCCTGCGGGAGAGCATCGACGGCGCGACCGGGGACTGAACCGGCCCGGCGCGCGACGGGGGGGATAGCGCCGCGGACCGCGCACTGCGGAGCTCGGACTGCGGGCCGGCCCCGCGACCTGAGCGGGCGCTGGAAGTCGTGTCCGAGCCCTGGGATACCCTGGAAGGGTGAGCAGCGAAATCGAGATCGGCAGAGGCAAACGAGGCCGCAGGGCCTTCTCACTCGACGACATCGCGATCGTCCCGGACCGGCGTACGCGCGATCCGCAGGACGTCTCCCTCGAGTGGCAGATCGACGCCTACCGATTCGACCTCCCCTTCATCAGCGCCCCCATGGACTCCGTCGTCTCGCCCGCCACCGCGATCGCGCTCGGGCGGCTCGGCGGCCTCGGCGTCCTCGACCTCGAGGGCCTGTGGACGCGGTACGAGGATCCGCAGCCGCTCCTCGACGAGATCGCCGCGCTCCCGGCCGAACGGGCCACCGCGCGCATGCAGGAGATCTACGCCGAACCCATCAAGGCCGAGCTCATCACGGCGCGCGTGGGGGAGATCCGCGAATCCGGCGTCACCGTCGCCGGCGCGCTCACCCCGCAGCGCACCCAGGAGTTCTGGCGCACCGTGGTCGACGCCGGTGTCGACCTCTTCGTCATCCGCGGCACTACCGTGTCCGCCGAGCACGTGTCGAGCAGCACCGAGCCGCTCAACCTCAAGCAGTTCATCTACGAGCTCGACGTGCCCGTCATCGTCGGCGGCGCGGCGACCTACACCGCCTCCCTCCACCTCATGCGCACCGGTGCGGCCGGTGTGCTCGTGGGCTTCGGCGGGGGAGCGGCGGCCACCACCCGGCGCACCCTGGGCATCCACGCACCCATGGCCTCGGCGATCGCGGACATCCACTCCGCCCGCCGGGACTACATGGACGAATCCGGGGGCCGCTACGTCCACGTCATCGCCGACGGCGGCCTCGGCACCTCCGGGGACATCGTCAAGGCCTTCGCGATGGGTGCCGACGCCGTCATGCTCGGCACCGCGCTCGCCCGGGCCGCGGAGGCCCCCGGCGGCGGGTTCCACTGGGGACCGGAATCGCACCATTCCCAGCTGCCGCGCGGACACCGGGTGGAGATCGGCACCGCGGCGCCGCTCGAGGAGCTCCTGTTCGGTCCGAGCCGGTCCGCCGACGGCACCGTCAACCTCGCCGGCGCGCTGCGCCGGGCGATGGCGACCACCGGTTACCTCGATCTCAAGGAGTTCCAGCGGGTCGACGTCGTCGTCTCCCCGTACCAGTCACAGACGGAGATGTGACCGGTGCTGCGCCTCGCCCTGACCCCGCGCTGGCTGGGGTTCCTCGCCCTCGTGCTCGTGCTCGTCACGGCGTTCGTCGGGCTCTCGGCCTGGCAGGTCAACCGGGCGCAGCACAAGAACGACGTCATCGCCGCGCAGGACGTCGACGAGGTCCAGGACTTCAACGCGGTCATGCAGGCCCAGGTGCCGCTGCCGTCCTACCGGCTCGATCAGCGCGTCGAGCTCACCGGCAGCTACCTGCCGGATGCCCAGGTCGTCGTCCCCGGGCGGTACCAGGACGGCGCGGAGGGCTTCTGGGTCGTGACGATGTTCGCACCCGACGGCGCGCAGCTCGGGGAGGACGCGGTGCTCGAGGGCGAGCCGAGCAAGCCCATCGCCGTCCCGGTGGTCCGCGGCTGGACCGCCGACGAGGACCTCGCGATGCACTCCCGGGCGAACGACGGCGAGGCCTCGATCGTCGGCCGGATCGGTCCGGTCGACGCCCCGGAGAACACCCGTGACCTGCCGGACGGGCAGACCCGCACGATCTCGACCTCGCAGCTCGTCAACGACTTCGGGGTGTACTCGTACTCCGGCATCGTGTTCCCCGAACAGGACACCGGCCCCGGCGCCTCGGAGGCGACCGGCGGTCTCGAGCACGTCGCGCTCGAGAAGCAGGAGGACGGCGGTCTCGACCTCCAGTCCGCGGCCTATGCGATCGAATGGCTGATCTTCGCCGCCTTCGCCCTCTACATCTGGTGGCGCCTGCTCCGCGATGCGCACATCGCGCAGCGGGCGGCCGCCGAGCACGCCGGGCCGGTGGAGTACGTCGTCGTCAAGGGCGCTGAGCGAATCCCGGCTCCGCGGCCCCGCCGACCCCGTCCCCGCCCGGACCGCCGACCGACCGCACGACCCGACCGCACCGCCCCCGACGCACGAGGACCCGCACCGTGGTGAATGACCCGCAAGACGCCCGCCCCGACTTCGACGAGGACGCCGTGTGGACCGTCAGACGGTACACCTCGGCCCGCAACGCCCTGCGGTTCTACCGCGTGATGGCCTTCATCACCGGCGCGCTGCTCCTCGTCCTCACCGTCGAGATGATCTACAAGTACCTCATCGCCGCTGACCCGGAGACCGCGCTGATGTTCGGCGGGTTCAACCTCGCGGCGGCGATCGCGATCAGCCACGGCTGGTGCTACGTCGTCTACCTCATCTCGTGCTTCTGGCTCAACCAGCAGATGCGGTGGGGGCTGGGCCGCCTGCTCGTGCTCGCCCTCGCCGGCGTCGTGCCGGTGATGTCCTTCATCGTCGAGCGCCGCGTCCACCGGCAGGCCGAGCAGGAGCTCGAGGATGCCGTGGTCGTCGCCCCGCGCGGCGAGTTCTGAACCCCGGATAGGATGGATCCCATGAATCCCACCCCCGTGAGCACCGCGGTGCCCCCTGTCCTCGTCGTGGACTTCGGCGCCCAGTACGCCCAGCTCATCGCCCGCCGCGTCCGTGAGGCCGGCCTGTACTCCGAGATCATCCCGCACAGCGCGAGCGCCGCCGAGTTCGCCGAGCGCTCGCCGCTCGCGATCGTCCTCTCCGGCGGGCCGTCCTCGGTCAACGAGCCCGGCGCTCCCGCCCTCGACCTCGGGGTGTTCGACCTCGGGGTGCCGATCTTCGGGATCTGCTACGGGTTCCAGATCATGGCGACCTCGCTCGGCGGCGCGGTGGCGCGCACCGATCGCCGCGAGTACGGTTCGACCCCGCTCACCGTCGTCGAGCCCGGCGCGCTGCTCGCCGGCCAGCCCGAGCAGCAGACCGTGTGGATGTCGCACGGCGATTCGGTGTCGCGCGCGCCCGAAGGCTTCACCGTGCTCGCCACCACCCCCGGCACCGAGGTCGCCGCCTTCGAGGACCGCGCCCGGCGCTGCGCCGGGGTGCAGTGGCATCCCGAGGTCCTCCACAGCGAGCACGGCCAGCGGGTCCTCGAGACCTTCCTCCACGACATCGCCGGGCTCAGTCCCGATTGGAGCTCGGAGAGCGTCATCGCCGAACAGGTCGCCCGCATCCGCGAGCAGGTCGGGGACAAGCAGGTCATCTGCGGACTCTCCGGCGGTGTCGACTCCGCGGTCGCCGCGGCCCTCGTCCACGAAGCCGTGGGCGACCAGCTCACCTGCGTGTTCGTCGATCATGGGCTCCTCCGCCAGGACGAGCGCAAGCAGGTCGAGCAGGATTACGTGCAGTCCACCGGAGTGCGGCTCGTCACTGTCGACGCCGTGGACACCTTCCTCGGCGCGCTCGCCGGGGTGCGCGATCCGGAGGAGAAGCGCAAGATCATCGGCCGGGAGTTCATCCGGTCGTTCGAGGGTGCGGCCGCGGACCTCGTCGCGGAGGCCGCCGAAGGCTCCGGCGAGCCGATCGAGTTCCTCGTCCAGGGCACCCTGTACCCCGATGTCGTCGAATCCGGCGGGGGCTCGGGCACGGCGAACATCAAGAGCCACCACAACGTCGGCGGCCTGCCCGAGGACCTGACCTTCGCCCTCGTCGAACCGCTCCGCGCCCTGTTCAAGGACGAGGTGCGCGCGATCGGCCGCGAGCTCGGCCTGCCCGAGGTCATCGTCGGCCGCCAGCCGTTCCCCGGCCCCGGCCTGGCGATCCGGATCATCGGCGCGGTCACCGAGGAGCGCCTCGACATCCTCCGTCGGGCCGACGCGATCGCCCGCGAGGAGCTCACCGCGGCGGGCCTCGACGACGAGATCTGGCAGTGCCCGGTCGTGCTGCTGGCGGACGTCCGCTCCGTCGGGGTCCAGGGCGACGGCCGCACCTACGGCCATCCCGTGGTGCTCCGCCCGGTGTCGAGCGAGGACGCGATGACCGCCGACTGGACTCGGGTGCCCTACGAGACCCTCGCCCGGATCTCGAACCGGATCACCAACGAGGTCGACGAGATCAACCGCGTCGTCCTCGACGTCACCTCGAAGCCCCCGGGAACCATCGAGTGGGAGTGATCGGGGCCCGGTGACCCGGCCGGCATTCTGCCGGGCCAGCGGCGTCGGATGCGGGGCGTCCCCGTGATCGCGGGGACACCCGGAGTACTCTCCTGAACACTGTTCAGGTACGCTGATCCGAGACCAGCGTCCGAACAGGAGATCCCGCATGCCCGACACCGTCACCACCCCCGACCCGGCCGCCACCCGCGGCACCGCCCGCCGCGGCTGGCGCGCGGTCGACCTCGCCCTCGTCGCGGTGTTCGCCGCCCTCGTCGCGGTGTTCGCCGCGCTGCCCCCGATCCCGGTCGGCGGCGCGGGCGTGCCGATCACCCTGCAGACCCTCGCGCTCGCCCTGTGCGGGCTGTGCCTCGGCCCGCTGCGCGGCTTCGCGGCGGCCGCGCTCTACGTCGTCCTCGGCCTCGTCGGCCTGCCGATCTTCTCCGGCTTCTCCGGCGGCCTCGGCGTGCTCGCAGGCCCGTCGGCCGGCTACATCATCGCTTTCCCGTTCTTCGCCCTCGGCTGCGGCCTCGTGGCGCGGTTCGCGCTCGCCCGCCTCCGCGGTCCCAAGCTGTGGCTCGTGCTCAGCCTCGGGGCTCTCGTCGTGAGCTTCCTCGTCGTCCATCCCCTCGGGATCCTCGGGATGGCCGTCAACCTCGAGGTGGGGCTCGCCGAGGCGGTCGTCTTCGACATGCCGTTCTGGCCCGGGGACGTGGTGAAGAACCTCGTCGCGGGTGCGCTCGCGGCCACCGTGCACCGCGCCTTCCCGCAGCTCCTCGAGACCGGGCGCCGTGCGCCGCGGAGCTCCGGACAGCGGTGATCGCACTCGAGGCGGTGGGGGTCGGCGTCCGCGACACGGGCGCCGACTCCCGCACGCCGGTGCACCGGCAGATCCTCCACGACGTCACACTGCGCCTCGCGGAGCCGGTGGTGAGCATCATCGGCGCGAACGGCTCCGGCAAGTCGACCCTGCTCCAGCTCCTCAACGGACTCGTCCTGCCGGATTCCGGGCAGGTGCGGGTCGACGGTCTCGACCCGGTCACCCACGGGGGCGAGGTGCGGCGCCGAGTGGGATTCGTGTTCACCGATCCCGCCGCGCAGCTCGTCATGCCCACGGTCATCGAGGACGTCGAGCTCTCCCTGCGCCGCTCTGTGCGCCGGCCGGGTCCGCGGCGGGAGCGGGCGCTGTCCGTGCTCGACGAGCTCGGGGTCGCCGACCTCGCGGACCGCAGCGTCTATGAGCTCTCCGGCGGTCAGCGCCAGCTCGTCGCGCTCGCCTCCGTGCTCGCGGTCGACCCGCAGATCCTCGTGCTCGACGAGCCGACCACCCTCCTCGACCTGCGCAACCGCGAGCTCCTCCGCGGCACCCTGCGCGGACTCGTCGCCCGGCGCGGCATGCGGCTCGTCGTGTCCACGCACGACCTCGAGGTCGCCGCCGACGCCGCGCGCACCGTGCTCATCGCCGACGGCCGGATCGCCGCCGACGGTCCGCCGGCCGAGGTCATCGCCGAGTACCGCCGGCGGGCCGCCGACGACCGCGAGGTGCGGCCGTGAGGCGCCGGCAGCAGTTCCTCGGCCGCTATCTGCCCGGTGACGGGTGGCTGCACCGCACCCCGGCCGGAGCGAAGTTCGCCGGTCTCGCCGTGCTCAGCCTCGTCGTGCTCCTCGTGCGCAGCCCGGGGGTGAGCCTCACCGCGCTCGGCCTCGTGCTGCTGCTCGGGGCGAGCGCGCGGATCCCGCTGCGCGCACTCGTGTCGCCGGTGCGGCGGGTGTGGCTCATCATCGCGTTCATCGTCGTGTTCCACCTCGTGTTCTCCGACCCCGTCACGGCGCTGCGGGTGGTGTCGACGATCCTCGCCTGCGTCCTCGCCGCGGGCCTCCTCATGCTCACCACCCCGGTGACCGGGCTGCTCGCGGTGTTCGCCGCGCTCGCCCGGCCGCTCCGGGCGTTCGGCGTCGACCCCGACCGGGTCGCGCTCACCGCCGCGCTCATGGTCCGCAGCCTGGCCTACCTCGCCGACCTCACCGCGGTGACCGGGGACTCCGCGCGCGCCCGCGGGCTCGAGCGGAACCTCCGCGCCCGGACGGTGCCGGTCATCCTCGGCGCGGTGAAGTACGCCACCGACACCGGCCGCGCCCTCGACGCCCGCGGCCTCGGCGACCCCGACCACGGCCCCGAACGCCCCTGACCCACCAGACGCCCCTGACGCAGCCGTAGCCCATTCATCCGCAGCAGCCTCGTCCGCAGC
Organism: Brevibacterium sp. CS2; assembly: GCF_005280295.1. Lineage (GTDB taxonomy): Bacteria > Actinomycetota > Actinomycetes > Actinomycetales > Brevibacteriaceae > Brevibacterium > Brevibacterium pityocampae. The sequence goes on from NZ_CP040020.1 coordinate 1,576,337, forward strand.
AGACTCATCGACCTGCCGTTTCTGCTCGAGATTCGGGCCGCAGATCGAGCACGAGTGACAGCTCGATGGATGGGCCGAGCACACGTGACAGCTCGATGGGTCCGGTCGGTGCGGCGCTCAGTCGATGTGGCGGAGGAAGCGCTCGGGGCCGTCGAGGAACAGCCGCCAGTCCTGCACGAGCCGCAGGTCGTCGTAGCTGCTCGCGTGCAGCCCCCACTCGCCGACCTCGTAGAGCCGTGCCCCGGGGAGCGCGGCGAGGATCGGCGAGTGCGTCGACAGGATCACCTGGGAGCCCGCGGCGACCGCTTCGCGCAGCACGCCGATGAGGGCGAGGCAGCCGGGCAGCGACAGCGCCGACTCCGGCTCGTCGAGGAGCCACAGCCCGGCGATCGACGCACGGCTGGTGATGTAGTCGAGGAACGACTCGCCGTGGCTCTGCTCGTGGAGTCCCGCGTCCCCGCCGCCGAGCGACTCGAGGTACGTGAAGTGGCTGTGCATGGTCTCCGCGCGGAGGAACACTCCGCGCTTCGAGGCGCCGGCGCCGCGCACGAGCTGGAGGTGCTCGGCCAGGGGCGACTCCGTGGGGCGGCTGGCGTGGCGGGCGGAGTGCGTGCCGCCCTCGGGGTTGAGCCCGAAGGCGCCGGCGATCGCCTCGACGAGCGTCGACTTGCCGGCCCCGTTGTCGCCGACGAGCACGGTCACGGGCCCGAGGTCGAGGCCCTCGTCGAGGAGATATCGCACCGGGGCGAGGGTCGCCGGCCACACCGTGCGCGCGAGCGGGGCGCGGCGGTGCTCCTCGATGCGGCGGACCGGCAGCCGGCTGAACTCCTCCATGCCCCCACTGTCGCACGCCGCACGGACGCACGCTGCACGAACGTGCACCGGAGGCGCCGGCCGCCGTGCAGACCCGGCGTACGGCCGTCGACCTGTCACTGCTGCTCGAGAACACCTCGAGGAATCGAGCGCGCGTGACAGCTCGACGGGGAGATCGAGCAGAAGCGACAGCTCGGTGCGGCTCCGGCTCGGCGGCCCGAGCCGGCTCGAGCTCAACCCACGCGCCTGCTCAACCCACGCGCCTGCTCAACCAACGCGCCTGCTCAGTCCATGCTCCGGCTCAGCCCATGCTCCGGCTCAGCCCACGCGCTCCTGGGCCCAGCGGGGCGCACCGGAGTACGAGCGGCCGATCACCTGCGGCGCCGGGTTCTCGATCGCATGCGCGTAGTGGCCCACGAGTTGGGAGCACACGCTCTTCCACGTCCGGCCGAGCACCGTCGCCCGCGCGGTGGCCCCGAACGCCAGCCGCTTCGACTCGTCGCCGGTGAGGTCGCGCACGTGATCGCGCATCGCGGCGAGGTCGCCGGGCTCGTACAGCCAGCCGGTGCGCGAGGAGTCGACGAGGTCGAGCGGGCCGCCGCGGGCCGGCGCGACGACCGGCACGGCCGAGGCCATCGCCTCCTGGATCGTCTGGCAGAAGGTCTCGAGCTCGCCGGGGGACACCATGACGTCGAAGCCGGCGACGGCCTGGGCGAGTGCGTCCCCGCCGAGGAACCCGGTGAAGTGTGCCGCGGGCAGGAGCTGTTCGAGGCGGCGGCGCTGCGGTCCCTCGCCGACGACGACGAGCCGGATCCCGGGCAGGTCGGCGAGCGCGCGGAGGTCCTCCACCTGCTTCTCCGCGGCGAGCCGGCCGACGAACCCGACGATCTTCTCCCCATCCGGCGCCATGCGGGCGCGCCACTGCGCGCACCGGTGCGTGGGGTCGAACCGGGTGGAGTCCACCCCGCGCGCCCACAGGCGGATGTTGTCGACGCCGTGGTCCTCGAGCTGGGCGACGGTGTAGGTCGACGGGGCGAGGGTGAGCGAGGAGTGCTGGTGGATGTTGCGCACGTGGTTCCACAGCATCGCCTCGATCCCGCGCATGCCGTAGCGCGCGGCGTAGGCGGGCACCTCGGTCTGGTAGACCGCGACGGAGGGCAGCCCGAGGTCCTGGCAGGCGAGCGCGGCCCGCCAACCGAGGACGAACGGCGAGGCGAGGTGCACGACATCGGGCTCGAAGTCCTCGAGCAGGCGGCGGATCCGGGGCACTCCGCCCGGCGCCACCCGGACCTTGCGGTACTTCGGCATCGCGAAGGACGGCACCCGCACCACACGGGCCCCGGCGACGGAGCGGGGGCGGTCATGGCGGGACCCGGGGGAGATGACGAGCACCTCGTCCCCGCGCTCGGCGAGGTGGTCGAGGACGCGCAGCAGGCTGTGCGTGACCCCGTTCATCTGGGGCAGGAACGATTCAGCGGCGATAGCGACTCTCACGCTCCCCGACTCTCGCAGGCGTCGGTGACCGGCAGCGCCCCCGCGGGTGACGCGTCGACCAATCCGAGACGACATCCTGGAGCCGAACCGACCTCCAGGTGGCCGGCGCATGCTGCGCAGATGGCCGGATGTCCTCCCCGTGCTGCCCGAACGACGTCCGGGAGGACGGGGAGTGAACCGGGGGTAAACTGGCGCTCGGCGGAGCAGAACGACCGGTCCGCCCGGGTCCGCAGGGTGAGAACCGTGCGGCACCCGTCGAGCACGACCATGAGGAAGCACTGCAGTGGATTGGGTGATGATCACGGTCGCCGTCGCGGGTCTCGCGGCGGCGGGCTCGGTGCTGGTGCGGCTGCTGCTGCGGTACAACCAGCTCAGCCTCGCGGCCGACCTGTGCGCCGAGGGGCGCCGTCAGCTCACCGCCGACATCGCCGACCGGCACATCCTCATCCCGCCCTTCGTCGAGGCGACCCGCTCGCGCCTCGGGGACGTTTCCGCACTCGACGAGCTCACCACCGCGTTCGCGACCGCCCGCCGCAGCCTCGACGCCGGCGAGTGCGACCGGATCGGTGCCGCCGAGGAGGCCCTCACCGAGGCCACCGCCGGGCTGGCCGCAGCCGTGCACGGCGAGCTCCGCGGCGCCGCGGTCCCGCCCCCGGGTTCGCAGGAGGAGTCCGTGACGGAGACCCTGCGCTACCTCTACAGCCAGATCATCGCGATCGAGGGCAGGATCGCCGCCGCCGCCCGCTACTACAATCGCAACGTGGACCGCTTTCACGAACGCCGCGCCCTCCCGCTGTCCGCCCCGCTCCGCGGCTTCTTCCGCCCCTGCGAGCCCATCCGCTACTCCGACCTCACCCTCGACCCGCTCGACTCCTCCGAGGACGCGCTGCGGGTGATCGACGGGGACTACCGGCCCGGCCGGCTCAGCGAGGAGCTGTGACCCGGTTCCGGGTCGAGCTCGGGTACCGCGGCACCGGATTCCACGGCTGGGCGACCCAGCCGGGCCTGCGCACGGTGCAGGGCAGCCTCGAGGCCGCGCTCGCCACCGTCTGCGGGGAGCCCGTGCGCACCGTCGTCGCCGGGCGCACCGACGCCGGGGTCCACGCCCGCCGCCAGACCGTCCACCTCGACCTCACGGACTCCGCGCTCGTGCGCCTCCGCGGCCGCTCCGACCGGCCCGCCGGGGTCGCGCTCGCCAGCCGGCTGCGCGGCGCGCTGCGGCACCTCGACTGCCCCGACATCGTCGTCCACACCGCGGCCGAGGTGCCCGCTGACTTCGATGCCCGGTTCGCCGCGACCTGGCGCGCCTACACCTACCGGCTGGCCGACGACCGCTCCTTCCACGACCCGCTCGCACTCGACACCACCGTCGCCCATCGCGGCACTCTCGACGAGGCCGCGATGGCCCGGGCGGCCGCGGAGCTGCTCGGCCTCCACGACTTCCTCCCGTTCTGCCGGCCGCGCCCGGACGCGACGACGGTGCGCACGCTCTTCGCCCTCGACCTGGCGCGCGACTCGGACGGGGTGATCGTCATCGGCCTGCGCGCCGACGCGTTCTGCCACCACATGGTGCGCGCGCTCGTCGGAGGACTCGTCAAGGTCGGCTCCGGGTCCTGGCCGGAGACCCGGCCGGCGGAGCTCCTCGCGCGAGCCGATGCCGGGCAGACCGACCTCGGCCCGATGTTCGTCATGCCCCCGCACGGCCTCGTCCTCGAGGAGGTCGGCTACCCGCCGGCCGGGGAATGGGCCGCCCGGGCCGAGCGCACCCGCGCGCGCCGCACCTGACCGCCGGTTCTGCCCGGCCCACGTCTGCCGGTCCAGCGCTATGCGTGCCGACATCCGATCCTCCGTGTTTCATGTGCAATTCATACAGTTTTTCCGATCGCCCGGCCGGATGTGGGGCAGAGTGGATGCAGACCTGACGTTCGTTCGCCCGTGTGCCACCGCGCGGGCCGGATACCGGAAGCAGACACCACATGACCAGACGCATCACCGCTCGGCTCGCGGTCGGCACCGCCGCGGCCGCCGGCCTCGTCCTGCCGCTCGGAGCAGTCCCCGTGCTCGCAGAGGCACCCGCCGGCACGCAGATCCAGCTCCTCGGCATCACCGATTTCCACGGCCGCCTCGACAGCACCGGCGCGAACGTCGCCTCGGTCGTCGAGCGCGAGCGGGCCGCCCACGCGGACATCGGGACCGCGCTGCTGTCGACCGGCGACAACATCGGCGCCTCGACCTACGAGTCGTCCTCCCAGCAGGACACCCCGACGCTCGAGTTCCTCAACGCGATCGGCCTCGACGCGACCGCGACCGGCAACCACGAGTACGACCGCGGGATCGACGACCTCACCGGCCGCGTGAGCGACACCGCGGACTTCCCGCACCTCGCTGCGAACGTCTACACCGAGGGCACGCAGGACGTGGCCCCGGGCCTCGAGTCCCACACGATGCTCGACGTCGAGGGCGTGCGCGTGGCGGTCATCGGCGTCGTCACCGAGGACACCGAGTCCCTCGTCAGCCCCGACGGGATCGCCGGACTCGACTTCGGCGACCCCACCGCCGCCGTCGACCGCGTGGCCGGCGAGCTCGAGGAGCTGCCGGAGGCCGAGCGCCCCGACCTCACCGTCGTGCAGGCGCACCTCGGCCCGAGCGACACCTCGTCCCTCGATGCGGCCGTCGCCTCGAACTCCGAGTTCGGCACGCTCGCCACCGAGGGCCACGAGTCGGTCGACGCGATGTTCTTCGGCCACTCCCACACCGATTTCGCGTTCGAGGCGCCCGTGCCCGGCACCGAGCGCACCCGCCCGCTGCTCCAGTCCGGCTACTACGGCGAGGCGGTCGGACAGCTCGTCCTCACCTCGACCGGGGACGGCACCTGGACCGTCGACACGCAGGAGATCCTGCCCACCGAGGACGTCACCCACGACTCCCCGGTCGTCGATGAGGCCCAGCGGATCATCGACGAGGCCGTCGCGAAGTCGAAGGAGATCGGCTCCGAAGTCGCCGGCTCCATCACCGAGGACATCACCCGCGCCTTCACCGAGGAGGGCCGTGAGGACCGCGGTGCGGAGTCGACGCTCGGCAACCTCGTCGCCGACGCACTCGCCCAGGGCACCGGGTACTCGCAGCTCGCCCCGGCCGACTTCGGCATCACCAACCCCGGCGGCCTGCGGACCGACCTCAAATGCGACGACCAGTTCGGCAGCGAGGAGCGCTGCGAGGTCACCGTCGGCGAGCTCAACCAAGTGCTGCCCTTCGCCAACGACCACGGCGTCGTGACGCTCGCGGGCTCGGACGTCATCGGCCTGTTCGAGGAGCAGTGGCAGCCCGAGGGCGCCTCGCGTCCGTTCCTCCACCTCGGCATCTCCGATGAGCTCGACGTGGTCTACGACTCCGAGGCGCCCCGCGGCGAGCGGGTGCTCTCGGTGCTGGTCGACGGCGAGGAGATCGATCCGAACGCGGAGTACCGTGTCGCGACGCTGAGCTTCCTCGCCGCCGGCGGCGACAACTTCACCTCGTTCACTGGCGGCACCTTCGAGCAGTCGGGACTCACCGACTTCGAGCTGTGGGAGCGCTACTTCAACGAGAACTCACCGATCGGCCCGGACACCGACGAGCGTCAGGCCGACGCCGCGCTCGACATCGTGCACAACGGCACCGCGGAGGTCGGCATCAGCTACTCCGATGACGACTCCGGTGAGTACGTCATCGAGTCGACGAACACCGAGGCTGTCGAAGGGCCGTTCCTCATCACCCTGTCCCTGCCCGAGGGCGTGACCGCCGACTTCGGCGAGCGCGCCGGCGAGCAGCCGAACACCGCGCTCGTCACCGAGCTCCCGGCGGGCGCGGAGATCCCGTTCTCGCTGAGCGGGGGAGAGCCGGGCGAGCACACCTTCACCGCACGGATCACCGCCGACCCGGCGTCGGAGTGGTGGGACGACAACCCGATGCCGCTCGTCCACTCGGCCGAGGCCGCCTACCGGGTGACCGAGGACGACGCCCCCGGTGACGACGACAACGGCAGCGACGACGGGAACGAGGACGACGGGAACGACGACGGGAGCGAGAGCCCGCGGCCGAGCGACCCGGCTCCCGGCCCCGGCGGCGACGACGGCCGCGGTGACGGCGGCAACGGCGGTGACGACGGGCGCGGCGGTCAGGACGACGGTCGCGACGACCGCGCCGACGGATCGCTGCCCCGCACCGGATCCGAGATCGCCGGCGCGCTCGCCGCAGCGCTCGTGCTCCTCATCGCAGGATCGGCAGCCGTCGTGGCAGTGCGGAGAAAGACCGCACAGTGATCCGCACCGGCTGATCCGGCTCGGTTGATCCGGTCCGGCTGAACGGCACAGGCTGATCCAGCTGAACGGCCCGGCTGCACAGCGCAGGCCGACGGCCGCATGCGTCAGCTGTACGCCGGCCACCGAACCGGGTACTGCAGTTCCGGCCCCTCCCGACCCACACGGTCGGGAGGGGGCCGGAGTCGTTCGGCGATGGAGCTCGCCCGGACCGCCCGCGCGATCCGGCCCGGCCCCCGAGCCTCGGCGCTGCTCACCTGGCGATGCAGCCGTTCCTGCTCGGGGCGCTCACCCGCCGATGCGGGTGTTTCTGCTCCGGGCGGCTGAATTCAGTCGCATCGGGGCCGACCGACCGGAGAGACAGGTGCAGTTTGCAGAAAGAGTTGCATCGGCGGGGGAAAGGCCGAGGTCAGTGCTCCTCGCGCCCGCCGGATCGTTCGGTGCGGATCGCTTCCGCCTCGGCCTGGCCGACGAGGTGGGCGAACGCGGGGATGATGAAGAGGATGCCGACGGCCGGCACGACGATGCCGGAGTCGTTGATCACCGTACCCACCGCCAGGAGCACCGCGAGCGAGGCCATCGCGGCGCGCATCATCGGATACCGCCGGTACAGCTCGGGCAGATGCGGGACGGAGACGCGGCGCGGGCTGAGGATCACCCAGAACACCCCGGCGATGATCACCGGCAGCAGCAGCGTCATCCAGCTCTGCGTGAGGATGTCGATGTTCATCCCGATCTTGCGCATGAGCACCGCGCCGGCCTCCCCGCTGAGGATCGAGTCGAAGAACCGGCCGAAGTGTGTGCGCTGCTCGGCCGGCCGCAGCCAGTCGAGCACGAGCACGAGCAGCATGGCGAGCCCGGCCGCCCCGGTGATGAGGAGCAGCCGCTTGATCGACAGGCGGACCCCGGCGGCGGCGAGGGCGAGCACCGCGAGGCCGATGATGAGCGTGGGCACGGAGCCGAACTTCGTCCCCAGACCGGGGGTGGCGAGCAGGATGCAGGCGGCGAGCGTCGTGACGAGCACCGTCGTCAGCCGCACCCAGCGATTGCCGATCGCCTGGCACACGACGCCGAGGAGGAACACGAGCGCGGTGCAGAACAGCGCGAGCGCGGAGTTGCCGATGCCGTAGAAGCGCGAGGCGATGAGCAGCGGCTCCCCGAGCAGCGTCGACATCTGCAGGGGCGATCCGGCGATGACGTCGGCGGCGAGGACGAGCACGGTGGCGGCGGCGATGACGGTGATCGGACCGAGCACCCGGTGCCGCCACGGCCCCAGCAGCCCGAGGAGCGTGAGCGCGAGCGCCCAGCCGGCGAGCGCGGCGAGCATCGCGACGTCCGGGCTCGTCGAGCGCTCCCAGGGGACGAGGTTGACGAGGTAGGTCGACACCGGCAGCGCCGCGAAGAACAGGCCCAGGCCGCGCAGCGGGCCCCGCACCCGATCCATGTCGCGCCGGCCCACGAGCACCGCGATGACGAGGAGCACAGCGAGGATCGACGCCATGACCGGGAAGAACCACACCGACAGTGCGGCCTGCGTGGCCACTGCGACCTGCCGGTCGAGCATCTGCTGGTACCGGGCGGGCGCCTCGGCGTCGGATCCGGTCTCCTCGAGCGGGGCACCGGCGAAGTTGCGCTCCGGCACGGCCGGGGCGTGGCGGACCAGGGTGGGGAGGATGTCGGTGGTCTGCACGAGGCCGGGCTGCTGGGTCGAGGTCGAGGTGAGCACACCGGAGTCGTGGAAGGGGCCGACGACGGCGGAGAACTGCATCGCGCTCGACTCGGACCAGCCGTCGGAGATCGAGGCGACGATGAGCGTGGGGGCGCCGTCGGCGGGGCGGGCACCGGGCTCGGGGGTGTGGGCGAGCGCCTCGCGCACCTCGCCGATCTGCGCATCGAGCGCGATGAGCGAGTACCCGGGCTCCTGGGTGTTGCCGAGGTCGAGCACGGTGAGCGGGTGCTCCGCGGCGGATTCCCCGACCTGTGCGGCGAGGTCCTCGGATACCGGGGCGTAGGAATCGACCCGGCCGTCGGCGCCGGCGGCGGCGATCGCCGCGCCCGGGCCGATCGCGTGGACGTCCGCGATCGCCTCGTGCAGGGTGCCGAGCGGGGCGTCGTAGTTGTCCTGCTCGGCCTGGAGGCGGTAGACGGCCCAGTCGGGCACCCACGACTCGACGGGCTCGCCGGGGTCGCGGCAGATGCGGTGGGCCTCGTCGGCTGCGCGCCGCCCCGAGCCGATCGCCAGCCAGCCGTCGACCGGGCAGCTCGTCGAGCGGACGCTGCGCGGCGTCATCGTGCCGATCGCGCCGTCCTCGACGAGCGACCACAGGTGCGGGGTGAGGTACGGGTCGATCTGTTCGAAGGTCAGGCCGCTCACCCCGACGAACACCGTCGGTCCGGCGACGACCGGGGGGATCGCGTGCGCGGGCGTCCCACCGAGCGCGGACCCGGCCGATGCCGACCCCGGGACTCCGGCTGTCGAGGCAGCGGATCCCTGGGCCCCGGCTGCTGAGGCAGCGGCACCGATGGGCACCGAGGGCCCGGAGCTCGGGACGGCGGCCCACGGCATCCCGGTGACGAGCGCGCAGGTGGCGAGGAGGACGAGGAGCAGGCGACGGATCATGCGCGTCCCCCCGAGGCACCCTGCGAGCCGGAGCCCGAGGTGCCCCGCAGGCCGGCAGTGCCGGCGGCACCCGCCGGCCCGCCGCCCGCATCTTCGGCACCCGCGGGCCCGGCACCCGCAGGCCCGGCGCCCGCCGCGCGACGGGCCTCACCGGCCTGACCGTCCTCCCGGCCCCGGCCCCGGCCCGGCACGGTGTCGGCGCACAGCGCGAGGAGCAGCGGGAGGAACATCATCGCGCCGGTGGCCGGGACCGCGATGCCCGAATCGGTGATCGCCCCGCCCACCGCGAGTCCGACGGCGACGGCCAGGAAGCCGGCGTGCAGCGTGGGGTCCGCGAGCACCTCGGGAAGCCGCCCCGCCCAGGGCCGGGTGAGGCGGCGGGTGGGGGCGAACCGGGCGAGGTAGGCGAGGAAGAACAGGATCGCGACGACCGCGAGCGGCACGATGACCGCCAGCGCGGGGTTGATGACCATGATGTTGAGGTTCGCCGCGAGCTTCCGGCCGATCACCGTGAACAGCTGGCCGTCGAGAATCTGACCGAAGAAGGCGCCGAAGTGGGAGCGCGCCGCTGGGGGCCGCAGGTAGTCGAGGACGGCGATGCCGAGGATCGCGGCGAGCGACACCGCGCCGATGAGGGCGAGGCGCCACAGGTTGAGGCGGATCCCGAGGAGCAGCGCGAGGAGGACGAGGAAGCCGGCGAGCGTGGCGATCGTCCCGCCGAACTTCGCCCCCCACGCCGGATTGCCGAGCGTGGCGACCGAGGCGAGTCCGACGAGCGCGACGAGCGCGATCGCCCAGCCGCGCCGGCCGCGTGCGAGCAGCCGGCGGGAGACGATCGCCAGGCCGAGGAACACCGCGACGATGAAGAGCGCCGCGCCCTGGTTGCCGAGCCCGTAGAAGCGCCCGGCGACGATCGGGTTGTAGCCCATGAGCGCGTTGAACTGGAGCGCGGAGCCGAGCGCGATGTCGACGGCGAGCACGACCGCGGTGGTGACGGACACCGCGGCGACCCGCCCGGCGAAGGTGCGCCGCCACGGGCCGGCGACGGCGATCGCGAGGAGCGCGGCGGACCCGGCGAGCACCGCCAGGCCGAGCCCGGCGGCCGGTGATCCGAAGCGCGCCCAGGGGAGCAGCCCGGCGAGGAACGAGCCCATGGGGATCACCGCGAGGCCGAGTCCCACCCAGCCGAGGATCCGGTGCACGCGCGCGCTGCCCGCTCGGCCCAGGCGTTCGTGGAGGGTGACGAGGAGCAGCCCTCCGAGAGCGAAGAACAGGAGGTAGTGGAGGACGTCGAGGAGCACGGAGAAGGTCTGCGCGTGCTCGTGGACCGTGGCCGCCTCCGCCGCCGAGGCGCGCAGGGTGTCGAGGCGCTCGGCCGCTGATCCCTCGCCGGGTGCGACGCTCCAGGCGGCGTCGGCGGCCTCCGGCGGGGCCGCCTGACCGGCCACCCGGGTGAGGGCGGCCGAGGCGACGTCGCTGAGCTGGGCGGTGCCGGACTGGCGGGTCGAGGAGCTCGTGAGGATGCCGGCCTCGTAGCTCGGGCCGGCGGCGAGCAGCGCGCGCAGCCGGGAGGGGCTCGAGGTGTCGCCCACCCCGGCGATGACGACGTCGGTGGTCTCGAGGTCGATGTCCTCGAGGTACATGCCGATCCGCTGGTCGATGCGCGCGAGCTGGCTCGCCCCGTCGAGCGCGGTCTCCTGCGGGATCCAGCCGGGGTCACCGACCGCGCCGACGTCGATGAGCGTGAGCACGCAGCCCTCGAGCGGGGTGCCGCCGGGCCCCCAGCGCTCGACCGTGCCCTCCGGCCCGGCGACGGCGTACCCGGCGCCGCGGCCGATCGCCTGCGTGCACCCGCCGGAGTCGCGCACCTGGGCCGCGAGCGCGCCGAGGTCGGCGGTGTAGCCGGAGGCGGCGTTGACGGTGGCGATGCGGTCGAACTCCGGGATCACCGCGTCCTCGACGGGCGCCTCGGGCTCGGTGAGGGCGAGCGGGTCCGGGGAGCTGGAGTCCTCCGCCGCGGCGAGGGCGTCGGCGGCCACCGGGGTGCGGATCTCCGGGCAGGCGGCCGCCGGCCGGGGCGGGACCCGGACGTAGTTCGTCGGCTGGGCCTTCGCCTCGGGCGCCAGCGTGGGCTCGGGCTCATCGGGCTCGACGACGGGGTAGCCGGCCGGTCCGGGCGGCGGAGGGAGCGGCTCGGCCTCCTCGGCGGCCACATCGGGCAGGTCGACGGCACCTGCGCGGGCGCCGGAGCCCAGGGTGAGCCAGCCCGAGGCGGGGCAGGTCGCGGCGGCGAGGCTGCGGACGCTGAGGTTGGCGAGCGCGGCGTCCTCGGCGAAGGCCGCGAGCTGCGGGGTCGCCTCGGGATCGATGTCGTCGAAGGTCAGGCCGGAGGCGCCGATGATGACGAGGGACTCAGCAGCAGGAGCGGCCGCGGGGCCGGACCCCGGCGTATCGGAGGCGGGGGAGGCGCCCTCGCTCGCGCCTGACCCCGGGGCGGCGCCCGAGGCCTGGGCCGCCCCGGGAGAGCCGAGGAGCGCGGCGGCGGCGATGAGCAGCGCGAGCAGCGTCGCGAGAAGTGCCCGCCGGGGTCGGGTGCCGACGCTCCGGCGGGCACCGGGGGAGCTCCTCGGCAGTGTCCGCATCACCTGTCGATTCTACCGAGACCCACCTGAGCATTTGCGCGGACGCGGCTGGCCGAGGTAGATTTGTCTGTCGTTGCGTACGTCCTCTCACGCTCCCCTCAGAAGCCTCTATTCGCGTTGCAGGCAGGTGGGGTCGGGTCAGCCGTGGTCGGTCGTACCGAGCACCGAAGAGCGGTGCGCATCTCCCGTGATCACGGCCTTGTGGAGATGCGAACCTGCCGCTGCTATCCATAGACGAAAAGAAGGCTACTTTGCGTACGTACACCCCCAAGCCCGGCGATGTTCAGCGCCAGTGGCACGTCATCGACGCCACTGACGTCGTCCTCGGTCGGCTTGCCTCGCAGACTGCGAAGCTGCTGCGCGGCAAGCACAAGGTGACTTTTGCACCGAATGTCGACTCGGGTGATTTCGTGATCATCATCAACGCCGACAAGGTTGCGCTGACCGGCGCGAAGCTCGAGAAGAAGCGCGCCTGGCGCCACTCGGGCTACCCGGGCGGCATCAAGAGCATCAGCTACTCCGAGCTCCTGGCCAAGGATCCCGAGCGCGCGGTCGAGAAGGCCGTGGCCGGCATGGTCCCCAAGACCCGCCTCGGTCGTGCCCAGATGCGGAAGCTCAAGGTCTACGCGGGTGCCGAGCACCCGCACGCCTCGCAGAATCCGCAGCCGTACGAGATCAGCCAGGTCGCGCAGTAAGCGCCCCGGCAGCAACGAACTTACCGAGGAGAACCGTGGCTGATACCACCAATGATGTCGAACTGACCGAATATTCCACCGAGACCCCGGCTTCGGCCGGTCTGGGCGAAGCCGTGGCCGGTGGCCGGGGCCAGTCCCTGACCGCCCCCGGTGCCGCCGTGGGTCGTCGCAAGCAGGCCATCGCCCGCGTCCGCCTGGTGCCCGGCACCGGCGAGTGGCTGATCAACGGCCGCGACCTGGAGACCTACTTCCCGAACAAGCTGCACCAGCAGCTCGTCAACGAGCCCTTCCGCCTGCTCGACCTCGAGGGCCGCTTCGACGTCCACGTGCGCATCAAGGGCGGCGGACCTTCGGGTCAGGCCGGTGCCGTGCGCCTGGGCATCGCTCGCTCGCTCAACGAGATCGACCGCGACAACAACCGCGCCGAGCTCAAGAAGGCCGGCTTCCTCACCCGTGACGCCCGCGTCCCGGAGCGCAAGAAGGCCGGACTCAAGAAGGCCCGCAAGGCGCCGCAGTTCTCGAAGCGCTGATCGCACTTCCGGTGTCTGCGCCCACCCCGGCCTGACCGCGCTCAAGCCCTCGGACCCCGCGTCCGAGGGCTTGAGTCGTATCCGGACCCGGTACCGGCAGCGATTCCCTCCGGCGCACGACCGGGCAGGTGCTCCACCGCCCGGCACCGCCCGGACCGGCGCTCCCGAGCCACCCGTATCCCGACCGACCACGAGGAACCCATGTCCCGTCTCTTCGGAACCGATGGTGTCCGCGGCCTCGCGAACACCGACATCACCGCCGCGCTCGCGCTCGACCTCGCCGAGGCCGGTGCGCGGGTGCTCGCCGGACCCGCCCGTGAGGGCGATCCGCGGCCCTTCGCGATCGTCGGGCGCGACACCCGCGCCTCAGGTGAGCTCCTTGCCTCGGCCGTGGCCGCCGGCATCGCCGCCGCCGGGGTCGACGTGCTGCTCGTCGGCGAGCTGCCCACCCCGGGTGTGGCGCACGTGGTGAAGAACTCCGGCGCGGACTTCGGTGTCGTCCTCTCCGCCTCGCACAACCCGATGCCGGACAACGGCATCAAATTCTTCGCCCGCGGGGGCACCAAGCTCGACGACGCGCTCGAGGACCGGATCACCGAGCTCCTCGGCCAGGACTGGGACCGCCCGACCGGTGCCGCGGTGGGCCGGATCTCCCGCTTCCCCGCCGCCGTCGACGAATACGTCGAATACCTCGTCGACCGACTCAACGGCGACCGCGAGGCGCCCCTGTCCGGGCTCACCGTCGTCGTCGACTGCGCCCACGGCGCGGCGAGCGTCGTCGGCCCGGCCGCGCTGCGCCAGGGCGGGGCCGAGGTCATCGTCACCGCCGCCGAGCCCGACGGCTACAACATCAACGACGGGGTGGGCTCGACCCACATCGCCGGCCTCGCCGAGGCCGTGACCGAGCACAACGCCGACCTCGGTGTGGCGTTCGACGGCGACGCCGACCGCTGCCTCGCCGTCGATGCGCTCGGCCGCGTGGTCGACGGCGACCAGATCATGGGCATCCTCGCCCTCGGCCTCCACGAGGACGGCACGCTGGCCCGCGACACCCTCGTCACCACGGTGATGTCGAACCTCGGGCTGCGCCTGGCGATGGAGAAGGCCGGGATCGCCACCGTGCAGACGAAGGTCGGGGACCGCTACGTGCTCGAGAAGATGCTCGCCGAGGGCCTCAACCTCGGCGGCGAGCAGTCCGGGCACCTGCTCATGCTCGACCACGGCACCACCGGCGACGGCGTGCAGACCGCCCTGCACCTCATGGACCGGATGGCCCGCACCCGCCGCTCGCTCGCGGACCTCGCCGCGGAGATCCCGCGCCTGCCGCAGGTGCTCATCAACGTCAAGGGCGTCGACAAGACGAACACCGACCACCCGGTCGTCGCCGCCGAGGTGTCCGCCGTCGAATCCGAGCTCGGGCGCACCGGCCGGGTGCTGCTGCGGGCCTCGGGCACCGAACCGCTCATCCGCGTCATGGTCGAGGCCGAGACCGAGGAGACCGCCCAGGCCCAGGCCGAACGGCTCGCCTCCGTGGTCCGCGACGAACTGGCACTCTGAGGGGCGCATGATGACGAGGACCCCGGCAGGCGCGTCCGATCCCGGCATGCCGGGTGACGGGGCCGGACGGACCGGGCGTCCGCTCGCCCGGCCGGCGCGCGTCGGCCGGATCGCAGGCGCCCTCACCGCCGTGGCGACCCTGCTCGTCGCCGGGCTCACGCTGCTCGTCGGACTCGCCGACGGCCTGCCGTTCGTGCTCGGCTGGTTCGCCGACGCCACGCTCCTCGTCCTCGTCATGGGCGGGATCGCGACGCTCGGGAACCTCCTCGTCGGCGCGCTCGCCTGGCGCTCGGAGACCGCCGCCGCGCAGCGTGACCGCAGGCCGGTGCGCACCTGGCCGCTCGTCGCCTTCGTCGCGCTCACCATGCCGATCGTCGTCTACGTCGTCGCGGTGATCATCACCCAGCCGGTCTCGCTCGTCCTTCTCATCGGGCTGCTCCTCGTGTGCCTGCCCGCCGCGGCACTGCTGGCCGCCGTGGCTCGCCTGCTGCGCTGAGGCGCGGACCACCGGCGCGCGCCCGCCCGCGCAGGCGGCCGGGGCGGGACCACGCATCGGGTCACCGCGCGCCGCCGCTCCTCGCAGCGTGACCGGCCGCATGCTCAGCCGCGGGCTCAGTCATGTGGCCGGCTCAGGTGTTGAGCATCCCCGACATCGTCTCCCGCATGCGCCGGCTCGCCGCGTTGAGCCCGACGACGGTGACCTCGGTCCCGCGCTCCTCGTACTTCGTCGTCACCGAATCGAGGGCGGCGATCGTCGAGGCGTCCCACAGGTGGGACCGGGTGAGGTCGATGACGACGCGGGCGGGATCCTCGGCGTAGTCGAACATCGTGTAGAGATCGTTCGAGGAGGCGAAGAACAGCTCGCCCTCGACGGTGTACGTCGCAGTCGGGACCCCGTTGACCTCGGCGAGCTCCCGGTCGACGCGCACGAGGTGGGCGACCCGGTTGGCGAAGGCGATCATCGCGACGACCACGCCGAGCACCACCCCGATCGCGAGGTTGTGCGTCCACACGGTGGCGACGACGGTGACGAGCATGACCGCGGTCTCCGACTTGGGCATCCGGCGCAGGGTGCGCGGATCGATCGAGTGCCAGTCGAAGGTCGCCCAGGACACGAAGACCATGATCGCGACGAGCGCGGCCATCGGGATGAGCGCGACGACGTCACCGAGCGCGACGACGAGGACGAGCAGGAAGACGCCCGCGCAGAACGTCGAGATCCGGGTGCGCGCCCCGGAGGCGCGGACGTTGATCATCGTCTGCCCGATCATCGCGCAGCCGCCCATCCCGCCGAACGCACCGGTGACGATGTTCGCCACGCCCTGCCCCCAGGACTCACGGGTCTTGTCCGAGCGGGTGTCGGTGATGTCGTCGACGAGCTTCGCCGTCATGAGCGACTCCATGAGCCCGACGAGCGCCATCGCGAGCGCGTAGGGCGCGATGATCTGCTGGGTCTCGAGATTCAGCGGCACCTCGGGGACGAACAGCGTCGGCAGCGAGTCCGGCAGCTCGCCCTTGTCGCCGACGTCGGGGACGTCCCAGCCGAAGGTGAGGACGAGCCCGGTGAGCACGACGATCGCGACGAGGGGCGCGGGCACGATCGCGGTGAAGCGCGGCAGGAGGAACACGATGAGCAGTGCGAGGGCGAACAGCGGGTAGACGAGCCAGGGGACGCCGAGCAGCTCGGGCACCTGGGCGATGAAGATGAGGATCGCGAGCGCGTTGACGAAGCCGACCATGACCGAGCGCGGGATGAAGCGCATGAGGCGGGCGGCGCCGAGGACGGCGAGGAGGATCTGGAACACCCCGGCGAGCAGCACGCAGGCGATGAAGTAGTCCATCCCGTGCGAGGCGACGAGGGGCGCGATGACGAGTGCGACGGCGCCGGTGGCCGCGGAGATCATCGCCGGCCGGCCGCCGAGGATCGCGGTCGTCACCGCCATGGTGAAGGAGGCGAACAGGCCCACCCGCGGGTCGACCCCGGCGATGATCGAGAAGGCGATCGCCTCCGGGATGAGTGCGAGGGCGACGACGAGCCCTCCGAGCACCTCGGTCCGGAGCCAGGCCGGCCGGCGCAGGGTCGCGCGCACGCTCTGCCGCTCCTCCGGCGTGGACGCGGGGCGGGTCGGGGTGGCGGGCATGAGGCTCCTCGGGCACGGAAAGGGGTGAGCGGTGGGCCGCGGCGGGCAGGTGCCCGCGAGCGCGCTGTGCGCGGGCGGGACCCGGCGTCCACTCTATCCCCGCGCCCTCACCGCCCGGACACGGGATGCCGGGGCCGCGCCGGCACCCACCCGGGGCTCACTCCTGGGAGGCGAACTGGGTCTCGTAGAGCTCGGCGTAGCGTCCGCCGGCGGCGAGCAGCTGCTCGTGGGTGCCGCGCTCGGCGATCCGCCCGCCCTCGATGACGAGGATCTCGTCCGCGCTGCGGACGGTCGACAGCCGGTGGGCGATGACGAGCGCGGTGCGGCCCTCCATCGCCTCGGCGAGCGCCTGCTGGATCGCCGCCTCGTTCGTCGAGTCGAGCGCTGAGGTCGCCTCGTCGAGGACGACCACCGGGGGAGCGGCGAGGAGCAGCCGGGCGATGGTGAGGCGCTGGCGCTCGCCGCCGGACAGCCGGTAGCCGCGCTCGCCGATCACCGTGTCGATGCCGTCGGGGAGCTCGGCGATGACCTCCTCGAGTCGGGCACGCCGGATCGCGTCGGCGAGCTCGGACTCGGTGGCGTCGGCCCGGGCGAGGAGCAGGTTGTCGCGGATCGACTCGTGGAAGAGGTGCCCGTCCTGGGTCACCATGCCCACGGTCCGCTTGAGGGTGTCGAAGCTCAGGTCCCGCACATCGGTCCCGCCGATGAGCACCGCACCGCCGGTGACGTCGTAGAGGCGGGGCAGCAACGAGGCGATCGTCGACTTGCCGGCCCCGGAGCTGCCGACCAGCGCCACCGTGGACCCCGGTGACACGGTGAAGTCGATCCCGTGGAGCACCTCGGTGCCGGCCCGGTGGTCGAGCACGGACACGTCCTCGAGGCTGGCCAGCGACACCTCGGCGGCGGACGGGTAGGCGAAGCGGACGTCGCGGTAGGTCACGGCGACCGGGCCCGGGTCGAGCGACTGCGGCTCCGCCGCCTCGGTGAGCAGCGGCCTGAGGTCGAGCACCTCGAACACCCGCTCGAAGCTCACGATCGCGCTCATGATGTCCATCCGCGCGTTGGCGAGCATGGTGAGCGGGGTGTAGAGGCGGGTCAGCAGCATCGCGAGGGTGACGACCTGACCGGCGTTGAGGTTGCCGAGCACCGCCTGGATGCCGCCGAGGCCGTAGACGAGCGCGAGCGCGAGCGCGGACACGAGGGTGAGCGCGGTGACGAAGGTCGTCTGGAGCATCGCGGTGCGCACCCCGATGTCGCGCACCCGGCCGGCGCGGTCGGCGAACTCGCGGGACTCGGTGTCCGGCTTCCCGAACAGCTTGACGAGGGTGGCGCCGCCGGCGGAGAACCGCTCCGTCATGCGCGTCGACATCGCGGCGTTGTGGTTCGCCGCCTCGTGCTGGAGGAGGGCGAGCTTCCCGCCGAGCATCCGGGCGGGGACGAGGAAGATCGGCAGGAGGAGGACGGAGAGCAGGGTGACCTGCCAGGAGATCGTCACCATGACGCCGACGGTGAGGACGAGGGACACGACGTTCGACACGACTCCGGAGAGCGTGTTGGAGAAGGCGCGCTGGGCGCCGATGACGTCGGTGTTGAGACGGGACACGAGTGCGCCGGTGCGGGTCCGGTTGAAGAACGCGATCGGCAGGGTCTGCACGTGGTCGAACACCGCAGTGCGGAGGTCGAAGATCAGGCCCTCGCCCACACGGGAGGACAGGTAGCGGTTGACGAGGCTGAGGCCGGCGTCGAGGATCGCCAGGCCGGCCATCGCGATCGCGATCCACATGATCACCGAGATCGGGCCGCCGCCGGTGATCGCGTTGACGACGTCGCCGGCGAGGATCGGGGTGATGACGCCGATGACGGAGACGAGGACGGACACTGCGAGGAAGCCGATGAGCTTGGCGCGGTGGCGGGAGGCGAAGCGGAAGATCCGGCGCACGGTGGCGCGCGAGATCTTCCCCGACCCCTTGGCCGAGGTCGAATGGGACCCGATGGTGCGGCGCATGATCATATGCGTCGAGGGCATGCTCATAGGAGCCTCCTGGGGTGCAGAGGGGAGTCGGTGGCGCCGGGTGTCGCGGTTCCGGCGCTGGGAGTACCGAGGCCGGGAATGCCGGTGCCGGAAGTGCTGGTCCCGCGGCTGCCGACTCCGGAGGTGCTGGTGCCGGGGGTGTGGCGCGCGGCCCGCCGGGCGCCGCGACCCGTGGCGGGACGGCCGGCGTGCGAGGCTGGACTCGCGGCGGGCCGAGCACGACACCGGTATCAACCGGCGGCTCCGCGGATTTGTTCCCCGGGCTGTGCTCGTCGGTGCTGTTCTCGACCGCACTGTGCTCGACTGCCCGGGCTGTGCTCGACTGCACTGTGCTCGATGGGTTGCGCTCGATGGAGTTGCACTCGTCAGCACTGCACACCTCGGCACTGCATACCTCGGCACTGCATACCTCGGCATTGTGCGTGTCGGTGCTGTGCGTGTCGGTGCTGTGCACCGCGGCGGCAGGCGCTCCGGAACCGGGCACCAGAGAGGTGTCCGGCAGTCCACGCGCCGTCGTTCCGGAGCCGCTTCAGTGCGGATACCGGCGGGTATCCGCACTGAGGTGACCCCGCAGTCAGAGAACCGCACTGGATCGCGCCCGGACCGGGCAGACCGCACTGGAGCGGCCCCGGAACCGGGCGGCAGTCGTCGGACGGGGTGCCGCGGCTCGCGTGCGGGGGTGCTCAGAGCTTGCGGAGGCGGATCCGGCGGATCTCGTGGTCGGCGGCCTTGTGCATGATGAGGTCGGCGCGGCCGCGGCTGGGCAGCACGTTCTCCCGGAGGTTCGGGGCGTTGATCGAGCCCCAGATCTCCCCGGCGAGGGTCCGCCCCTCCTCCTCGCTCAGCCGGCTGTAGCGGTGGAAGTACGAGTCGGGGTCCTGGAACGCGCCGTGCTTGAGCTTCATGAAGCGCGCGATGTACCAGTCGCGGATGTCCGAGGTCCGTGCGTCGACGTAGATCGAGAAGTCGAAGTAGTCGCTCACCGACATGCCTACCCGGCCGTCGGGGCGGGGGCGCGCCGGCTGCAGGACGTTGAGGCCCTCGACGATGAGGACGTCGGGGGAGCGCACGGTGATCTGCGCGCCGGGCACGATGTCGTAGGTGTGGTGGGAGTAGACAGGTGCGCGCACCTCGGGCGCCCCGGACTTCACCGCGGACAGGAAGCGGAGCAGCGCGCGACGGTCGTAGGACTCCGGGAAGCCCTTGCGGCCGCTGAGCCCGCGGCGCTCGAGCTCTGCGTTGGGGAACAGGAAGCCGTCGGTGGTGAGGAGCTCGACGCGCGGGGTGTCGGGCCAGCGGGCGAGCATCTCGCGCAGCACGCGCGCCGTCGTCGACTTGCCCACCGCCACGGAGCCGGCGACGCCGATGACGAAAGGCGTGCGCCGCGGTGCCGGGTCCCGGCCGTCGGCGCGGAGCGGGGCGAAGAACTCACGGGTCGCCTCGTGCTTCTGGCCTCGTGCGGAGACGTAGAGGTTGAGGAGGCGGGAGACCGGGAGGTAGATCGTGGCGACCTCGTCGAGGTCGATCGTCTCGCCGAGGCCGCGGAGCCGCTCGATGTCCTGCGCGGTGAGCGGCAGCGGCATGGTCTCCGCGAGCTTCGACCACGACTCCCGGTCGAACTCGCGGAACGGCGAGGCGAAGGATTCGAGGTCCGCGCGCGGGCGGGCGGTGTGGAGGCCCGCCAGCCGACGCGCCGGATCGAGATCGGGGCTGTCGCCGCTGCGGGAGCCTGCGGAACGGTCGCCCGACTGCGCGGTGCGGTCCGGCTGCGCGGCACTGCCGGGCTGCACTGCAATGCCCGACTGCGAGGTGCGGTCCGGGTGACCGGCGCCGTCGAGTCGGTCGCCGCTGTCCGGCCGACCGGTGTCGGCGGCGCGCTCGCCTGTGTCGGCGGCGCGCGCGGACCCGGCGGAGCGGCTGTCAGGCGCGGATTCGGTCTCCTGGGACATTGTGCCATTGTGTCACGGGCCACTCCGGTCCTCGCCGACAGGCCCACCTGTCGAACTCCGCGGTGCAGGGAAGCCGGCCTGCTCGCGCTCGCCGACCCTGAGCGACTGCGCGTACTCGCCGGCGCGATCCTGGCCGAGATCGTGCCGGCCGAGCAGGACCTCGCCGCCGCCTCGGCCCAGAACCCGGCCCAGGGGCACGCCGCCCCGGCCCCCCGCCTTCCAGATCACCCCCTCCACCGGTGTCCTCGTCGGGCAGGTCCGCGAACCCATCGCCTCCCAGCGGCTCATCGCCGGCGACCTCGACGCCCGACCGCGGAGGTCGTGCTCGGCGAGGCCACTGGCTGGGGCATGCGGCTCGGCGACGACCGCGCCGCCGCCCTGTCCCAGGCCGTGCTCCGCGGCGGGGACCGGACCGCGGACATCATCGAGCTCGCGCGCCGCTGACGACGCGCAGTGAGCGCGCTCATGCTCGATTCGGCGATGACTCGGTAGAGTACTCCCCATGTGCGGAATCGTAGGTTTTGTCTCGTCGTCCACCCCTGAGACCGCAGGGCACGGCGCCCTCGACGTCGTCATGGCCGGACTCACCCGGCTCGAATACCGCGGATACGACTCCGCAGGCGTCGCCCTGGTGACTGCCGACCACGCGCTCGCGAGCGCCAAGAAGGCCGGCAAGCTCAGTGCCCTGCGCGAGGAGCTCGAGGCGCACCCGCTGCCCGAGGTGATGACCGGCATCGGTCACACCCGCTGGGCCACCCACGGCGGGCCCACCGACGCCAACGCCCACCCGCACCTCGCCGACGGCGGGAAGCTTGCGCTCATCCACAACGGCATCATCGAGAACTTCGCGAGCCTCAAGGCCGCACTCAAGGACGAAGGCGTGGAGTTCGAGTCGGAGACCGACACCGAGGTCGCAGCCCACCAGCTCGCCAAGAACTACCGCGCCAGCGGCGACCTCGCCCAGGCGATGCGCGAGACCGCGAAGCAGCTCGAGGGCGCCTTCACGCTGCTCGCCGTGCACGCCGACCTGCCCGGCACCGTCGTCGCCGCGCGCCGCAACTCCCCGCTCGTCATCGGCCTGGGCGAGGGGGAGAACTTCCTCGGCTCCGACGTCGCCGCGTTCATCGACTACACCCGCAAGGCGCTCGAGATCGGCCAGGACGAGGTCGTCACCATCACCCCGGACTCCGTCCTCATCACCGACCTCGAGGGCAGCGAGGTCGCCGGCGAGCCCTTCGAGGTCGACTGGGACACCGCGGCCGCGGAGAAGGGCGGCTTCGACTCCTTCATGGATAAGGAGATCCACGACCAGCCGCAGGCCGTCCACGACACCCTGCTCGGCCGGATGGACGCCTCCGGCAAGCTCGTGCTCGACGAGATGCACGTCGACGAGACCGTCCTCAAGTCGATCGACAAGATCGTCGTCATCGCCTGCGGCACCGCCGCCTACGCCGGCCAGGTCGCGAAGTACGCGATCGAGCACTGGTGCCGGATCCCCACCGAGGTCGAGCTCGCCCACGAGTTCCGGTACCGGGACCCCGTCGTCACCGAGAAGACCCTCGTCGTCGCCGTCTCCCAGTCCGGGGAGACCATGGACACGATCATGGCCGTGCGCCACGCCCGCGAGCAGGGTGCGAAGGTCATCGCGATCTGCAACACCTTCGGCTCGACGATCCCGCGCGAGTCCGACGCCGCTCTCTACACCCACGCCGGCCCTGAGATCGCGGTGGCCTCGACCAAGGCGTTCCTGTCACAGGTCGTCGCCTGCTACCTGCTCGGTCTCTACCTCGCGCAGCTGCGCGGCAACAAGTTCGCCGACGAGGTCGAGGTCATCCTCGAGGAGCTCCAGCAGATCCCGGCGAAGATCAGCGCTCTCCTCGAGCGGAAGCAGCAGGTCCTCGACCTCGCCCGGAGCCAGCAGGACACGCAGTCGGTGCTGTTCCTCGGCCGTCACGTCGGCTACCCGGTGGCGATGGAGGGCGCGCTCAAGCTCAAGGAGCTCGCCTACATCCACGCCGAGGGGTTCGCCGCCGGCGAGCTCAAGCACGGCCCGATCGCGCTCATCGACTCCGGTCAGCTCGTGTTCGTCGTGCTCCCGAGCCAGAAGGGCCGCGACTCGCTCCACGCCAAGGTCGTCTCCAACATCCAGGAGGTCCGGGCGCGCGGGGCGAACACCGTGGTCATCGCGGAGGAGGGCGACGAGGTCGCCGCCGACTACGCCTCCGAGGTGATCTACGTGCCGCAGACCACCACGCTGCTCGCGCCGCTGCTCACCACGGTGCCGCTGCAGATCTTCGCGATGGAGCTCGCCACCGCCAAGGGTCTCGACGTCGACCAGCCGCGCAACCTCGCGAAGTCCGTCACCGTCGAGTGACCCGAACCGGGCCCGCAGCGGCCCGCCTGGGGGAGTGAGCAGCAGGGGAGTGAGCATGGGGATCATCGGGATCGGCCTCGATCTGGCCGACGTGCCGCGCTTCGCCGAGCACATCGAGCGGGTGCCCGAGCTCCTCGACCGGCTCCTCACGCCTGCGGAACAGCTGAAGAAGAACGGCAAGCGGCGCACCCCGGAGTCGCTCGCCGCACGCTTCTCCGCGAAGGAGGCGCTCGTCAAGGCCCTCCAGCTGCCGCAGATCATCCCCTGGCACGAGGCCGAGGTGGTCTCCGCCTTCTCCGGTGCGCCGAGCTTCCGGCTCTCCGGCTGGGTGCTCGAGCACTTCCGGTCCCTCGGCGGGGAGCGCGTCCACCTCTCCATCACCCATGACGGGGAGCGGACCATGACCTTCGTCGTCGTCGAGGGCTCCGGCCCCGCGCTCGCCCCGCCCCCGGACCAGCCGCCGCCGCTGCTGCCGGGGTCGCCCGAGGCGCTCGCCGAGCTCGCCGCGGCGCGGGAGAGGGCGCGGGCGAGCCGGGATGCCCGCCGTGCCCAGCGCGAGGCCGCCCGCCGGAAGCACGCGTAGTTGCGGCCCGGAGCACCGGTTGCAGGGCGCGTCCGCCCCACCGACTACTCTGGAGCCATGACCGATACCGCCGCTCCCACCTCCGAGACGACCTCCTCCGGATCGATCGTCGGAACCTCCCTGCCCACGCACGAGTCCGCGCAAGCGCTGCTCCCCGAGCTGCGGGATCTGCGCCGGGATCTGCACCGGTCCCCGGAGATCGGGCTCGAGCTGCCGCAGACGCAGCGCCGGGTCGAGGAGGCGCTCGCGAGCCTCGACGTCGAGATCACCCGCGGCGAGGGCCTGAGCTCGCTCACCGTGGTGCTGCGCGGCGGTCGCCGTGACGCGGGCGGCGCCTCGCCCGTGGCCGTGCTCCTGCGCGGCGACATGGACGCCCTGCCCGTCGAGGAGGCGACCGGCTTCGACTTCGCCGCGACGAACGGCGCCATGCACGCATGCGGCCACGACCTCCACACCACCGGTCTCGTCGGCGCGGTCCGGCTCCTCCACGACATCCGCGACTCCCTCGCCGGTGACGTCGTGTTCATGTTCCAGCCCGGCGAGGAGGGCTGGGACGGCGCCGGGATGATGCTCGACGAGGGTGTGCTCGACGCCGCCGGGGTCCCGGTCGTCGCCGCCTACGGTGTCCACGTGTCCGCGGATCAGGAGATCGGCCGGCTGTACTCGAAGCCGGGTTCCTACATGGCCGCGTTCAGCCTGATGGACGTCGTCCTCCGCGGCAAGGGCGGGCACGCCTCGCGCCCGCACACCACCTACGACCCGATCCAGACCGGGGCCGCGATCATCGGACAGCTCCAGGAGTACGTCTCCCGCCGCTTCGACGTGTTCGACCCGATCGTCGTCACCGTCGGCAAGTTCACCGGCGGGACCGCGGCGAACGTCGTCCCCGACACCGCCTCGCTCGCCGTCGGCGTGCGGACCTTCTCGGAGACGACCACCACCCGCGCCGCCGCCGAGCTGCCCGCCCTCGTCCGTGAGCTCGCCGCCTCCCACGGGCTGAGCGCCGAGGTCGAGTACGACACCGTGCTGCCGCCGACGATCAACGACGAGGCGGAGAACGCGTTCTACCGCGAGACCTTCGCCGAGCTCTTCGGCGCCGACCGCGTCACCCTCGTCGAGCACCCCAAGGCCGGCTCCGAGGACTTCTCCCGCGTCCTCATGGCCGTCCCCGGATCGTACGGACACCTGGGTGCGGCGATGCCCGGCACCGTGCCCGAGGAGCAGGACTCCAACCACTCCCCGCGCGCCCGCCACAGCGAGGACGCGCTCGCCGACCACGCACTGTTCCTCGCCCGCCTCGCCGCCGCCCGGCTGGAGAAAGCCGCCGGAGACGACACCGCGCGGGACGGAGCTTTACTGGAGGGTGCTGCCCGGGACGGAGCTGCCGAGGTGCGGGGATGAGACTCGGCTATCCCGCAGCGGCGATCCGCGCCGCCGAGGCCCCGCTGCTCGACGCCGGCCGCGGACCGGTGCTCATGCGCACCGCCGCCGCCGGCCTCGCCGCGGTCTGCCGCCGCGATCTGATCGAGGCGCGCGGGTGCGTCACCGGCGCCCGCGTCGTCGTCCTCGCCGGAGCCGGCAACAACGGGGGAGACGCGCTGTTCGCCGGCGCGGACCTCAGCCGCCGCGGCGCCCGCGTCACCGTCGTCGACGTCCTCGGACGCCTCCACCCCGAGGGAGCGGCCGCACTGCGTGCGGCAGGAGGCGACATCGAACCGCTCGGCGCCGAATCCGCGCCCCTGACCGCGCGGGCCGAGCTCGTCATCGACGGGATCCTCGGCACCGGTGCCTCGGGATCGCTGCGCGCACCGCTCGACACGTTCATCGCCGACTGCCAGGCTGCGGCCTCCGGCACCGGGAGCGCCCGGCGGCAGCGTGTCATCGCGGTCGACGTCCCCACCGGGGTCGACGCCACCACCGGAGCGGTCGGCGCCGTCCACGTGCGCGCCGATCGCACGGTGACCTTCGGCGGGCACAAGGCCGGACTGCTGCTGCCCGGCGGCGCCGACGCCGCGGGAGAGCTCGCCCTCGTCGACATCGGACTCGACCTCGCCCCGTTCCGTCCCACCGTCGAGGCGCCCGAGCCCGCCGACCTCGCCGTCGGCTGGCCGTTCCCGCAGCCGGACATGCACAAGTACACCCGCGGCGTCCTCGGCCTCGTCGCCGGATCCCACCGCTACCCCGGCGCAGGGCTGCTCACCACCGCTGCGGCCGTGTCCACCGGGCTCGGCATGCTCCGCCTGCTCGCCCCCGACGAGGTCACCGCGGCCGTGCTCGACCGCTGCCCCGAGGTCGTCACCGAACCGGGGCGGGTCCAGGCGTGGGCCGTCGGCCCGGGCGCCCCCGACACCCTCCTCATGCGCCGCGCCATCATCGAGGCGGAGAACCGGTCCCTGCCCCTCGTCATCGACGCCGGCGGCCTCGGACTCCTCACCCGCCCGCTCGAGACCACGTGCATCGTGACGCCGCACGCCGGCGAGCTCGTCGACCTCCTCGGCCGCCTCACCACCGGCGTGCCCACCCGCGCGGAGGTCGAAGCGGATCCGGTGACCCACGCCGTGAGGGCCGCGCAGGCGTTCGAAGGCGTCATCGCCCTCAAGGGGCGGCGCACGATCGTCGCCCGGCCCGACGGCAGCGTCGTCGCCCCGCCACCGGGACCGGCGGCGCTCGCCACGGCCGGATCCGGCGACGTGCTCACCGGGATCCTCGGTGCGCTGCTCGCCACTACCGCGGAACACCGCGTGGCCGAGCGCAGCGGTCCGTACGACCAGGCGGACTGGAGCGGCCCGGCCACCGACATCGCGATCCTCGCCGGGCTCGCGGTCACCGTGCACGGGCTCGCCGGCCACCGGACCACGCACGCATCAGGGCTCCCGGCGGCCGTGGAGGACATCGTGCTCGGTCTCATGACCGGAAGTGCCGGCGCGGGAACCGGGCAGAACGACGGCCGGAGGGGCGAATGACCGCACCCGATGCTGCACGGCCCGGGACGGATCCCGCTGCGAGAACATCGACTCCTCCTGGACCGACTCCGCATGCTGCTGCACCGTCGCCGGTCGGACCGCCGGTGGTCTCCTTCCCGGGGACAGTGGTGCAGGCGCGGATCGACACCGGAGCCATCACCCACAACGCGGCGACGATCGCGGCCCGGGTCGCCCCGGCGACCCTGCTCAGCGTCGTCAAGGCCGACGCCTACGGCCACGGCCTCGCCGCAGTCGTCGACGCCTGCCGCGCCGCCGGCGTCGCCGACTTCGGCGTGGCGACGGTGCCCGAGGCGCTCCAGCTCGCCGCCCTGCTCGGTGAGGATCCCGCGGTGCGGCGCGAGCGGATCCTGTGCTGGCTCTACGACGACCGCACGGACCTCACCGCCTGCGCGCGGGCGGGCATCGAGCTCGGGGTGTCGACCGCCGGCGCGCTGCGCCAGGTGATCCGCGCCGCCGAGGCCTCCGGACGCACCGTGCGGGTGCACCTCAAGATCGACACCGGGCTGGGCCGCAACGGCTTCACCCCCGAGGCATTCACCGCGTTCCTGCCCGAGCTCGCGGAGGCCGCCGCGCGTACCGCGGGCCCGGTCGTGGTCGTCGGCATCATGACCCACCTCGCGAACGCCGACGTCATCGGTGACCCGGAGACCGGGAACCAGCTCGCGGTCCTCGACGGGGCACGTGAGCAGCTCGTCTCCGTGCTCGAGTCCGCCGGTGGGGCGCTCGGCGACCCTGCCGCCCTGCTCGTCCATGCCGCGAACTCCCCGGCGGCGCTCTCGCTCGACCCCGTGCCGGGCGGGCTCGCCCGTGTCGGCCTGAGCACCTACGGCCTCAGCCCCTTCGAGGGACGGACCGCCGCCGAGCTCGGCCTCCGGCCGGCGATGTCCCTCGTCTCCCGCGTGCTCGCCGTCAAGGACGTGCCTGCCGGGCACGGTGCGAGCTACGGCCTCACCTACACGTGCACTGAACCCACCCGGTTCGCCCTCGTCGCCGGCGGCTACGCCGACGGGATCCCGCGCGCGGCCTCGAACCGCGCGCAGGTGTCGATCCGCGGCCGCCGGTACCCCGTGGTCGGGCGGGTCGCGATGGACCAGATGATCCTCGACATCGGACCGGGGCCCGTCGAGATCGACGACGAGGTCGTCATCATCGGCGACGGCACCACGGGTCCCGGCGCCGAGGAGTGGGCCGCCTGGGCCGACACCGTGAACTACGAGATCGTCACCCGGATCGGCCCGCGCGTCGAGCGGGTCGTCATCGGCGCCGGACAGGACGCCACGTCGGCGGTGCGGCAGGGCGGGATCCCGTCATCTGCGGTCGCGGGCGTCGACGACCGGTTCCGGGGACGAGGGCACCGCGGATGAGGGCTGAGCTGCGCATCGCCGGCCTGGAGGAGATCGACGCGTTCGCCGCGCGCCTCGCCGCCGTCCTGCGTCCGGGCGACGTCATCATCCTCACCGGTGACCTCGGCGCCGGGAAGACGACCTTCACCCAGTTCCTCGCCGGGCACCTCGGCGTCCGTGGCCGGGTGTCCTCGCCGACCTTCGTCATCGCCCGCGAGCACGCCCCGGCCGGCGCGGGGCCGGGCCTCGTCCACGTCGACGCCTACCGCCTCGACGACTCCGCCGAGTTCGCCGACCTCGACCTCGGCGCCGACCTCGCGGAATCGGTCACCGTCATCGAATGGGGCCACGGGATCGCCGAGGAGCTCTCCGCCGAACGCCTCGAGATCACCCTCGTGCGCGCCTTCGAGGAGGACGGGGCCGGCACTGCCGGGCCCGGCTCGACTGATACCGGTCTCGTTGATCCCGCTCCCGCTGCGCCTATCGCACCCGAGCCGCTCGAACTCGACCTCGCCGAGGAGGACGAGAGCCGGCTGCTCGTCCTCGAATCCACCGGTCCCGGCTGGGACGCCCGCCTGGCCCTCGTCGCCGAGCAGCCCGGGGAACCCGGCCCCGGAACGGAGACCCGATGATCATCCTCGCGCTCGACACCTCGGCCGCGGCGAGCGCCGCGCTCGTCGACGCGGAGACCGAGGAGGTGCTCGCCGAATGGACCGAGTTCTCCGCCCGGAAGCACGCCGAGCTCCTCGGGCCTGCGATCCGCACCCTCCTCGAGCGTCGGCCGGCCCCGGGCCGGGTGGTCGTCGGGGTGGGGCCCGGTCCCTTCACCGGTCTGCGCGCCGGGATCGCCACCGGGATCGGGTTCGCACTCGGCGCGGGCATCCCCGTCGACGGCCTGCCGAGCCACGACGCTCTCGCTCTGCGCGCCCTCCGCACCCATGCGCCGGTCTCCCCGGCCGGACCGGCGCCGCGGCTGCGCGTCGCCACCGACGCGCGCCGCAAGGAGGTCTACTGGACCGAGTACGCAGGACTCGACGCCGCAGGCGTGCCCGAGGTGCTCGCCGGTCCCGCCGTCAGCCTCCCCGCGGACCTGCACGTCGTTCCGGATCAGGGCGCTGCGCTCCGGTACGGCCGTGGGTTCCTCCTCTTCCCGGGGGAGCTCGGCGATCCCACCGGCACCGCACCGGCCGACCTCGAACCGACCGCCGGGGACCTCGGGATCGTCGCCGCCCGGATGATCGCCGCCGGGCGTCCGCTGCTCCCGCCGGTCCCGCTGTACCTCCGCGAGCCCGACGCCCAGCCCTCCGCGCGGCGCACGACGAGCCTCCGGTGATGCCGGAGCCCGGCACCGCGGAGGGAAGCGGCGCTCACCGGATCCGGCGGCTGCGCTGGTTCGACATCCCCGCCGTCGCCGCCCTCGACGCGGAGATCTTCGGCCCCGATGCCTGGTCGACCGAGTACTACTGGGCGGCGGTGGCGACGCCCGGCCAGTCGTTCGTGGTCATCGAGGCACCCGGCGGAGATGCGCCGGGCTCCGACGCCGCGCAGCGTCAGGCAGGCCCCGTGCCGGCGTCCTGGGACCCGGGTGCGATCCTCGGCTTCGCCGGGCTCGGCGTCTCCGGGCCGCAGGCCGATGTCCTCACCCTCGCCGCCCACCCGGCAGCCCGTGGCCGGGGGATCGGACGCGCCCTGCTCACCCACCTCCTGGCCGCCGCCCGGGATGCCGGATGCGAGGTCATCTACCTCGACGTCCGCAGCGACAACACCGCAGCCCACGGCCTCTATACCGCGCACGGCTTCACCGAGCTCGACCGCCGCCCGGGCTATTACACCGGTGCCGACGCCGTCGTCATGCGCGCCTTCCTCTGACCCGGGGTGCTCGGAGCGGTCTCGAGAGCTCTGGCGTCCTCATGGTCCGGAACGACCTCGGAGTTCCGTGAGCGGTCATGAGCGTCCCGCGGGGTGCCGGGATTCAGGGAGTGTCCGTCGGACGAGTGCCCGTCGGACCGCGAGATCTCGCAGGGTCGCTTGATAGCCTGGCGACATGGACCTCATCCCCCTCGCAGACACCGACCTCCGCGTCCACCCGCTCAACCTCGGCGGCAACCCGTTCGGCTGGGGCGCGGACCGGGAGCAGAGCTTCGCCGTCCTCGACGCCTACGCCGCCGCCGGCGGGAACTTCATCGACACCGCAGACATGTATTCGTGCTGGGTCGAGGGCAACTCCGGCGGAGAGAGCGAGTCGATCATCGGTGAGTGGATGGCCGAGCGCGGCAACCGCGACGACATGGTCATCGCCACGAAGGTCGGCATGCTCGAGGGCCGCGCCACCCTCGATCCCGCGAACATCCGCGCCTGCGTCGAGGACTCCCTCCGGCGCCTGCGCACCGACCGGATCGACCTCTACTACGCCCACCAGGACGATCCGGATGCCGACCAGACGGCGGTCGCGGAGACCTTCGACGCGCTCGTGCGCGAGGGCAAGGTGCGCCACCTCGGCGCCTCGAACTTCTCCCTCGACCGTCTCCGGAGCGCTCAGGAGATCGCGCGGGCGAACGGCCTGGCCGAGTACCGCGTGATCCAGAACCGCTTCAACCTCGTGTCCCGCGACGACTACCCCCGCGAGTACGAGGAGCACCTCCGCGCCGACGGCATGGCGCTGCTGCCCTTCGCCTCGCTCGCCGGCGGATTCCTCACCGGCAAACACATCCCCGGCGCGAAGGTCGACTCCGTGCGCGGTGGTGCCGTGGCGAAGTACGCCGACGACCGGCAGGCCGTCGACGCGCTCGGCGTGCTCCAGAGCGTCGCCTGCGACCACGTGACCAAGACGACCGCGGTCGCCCTCGCCTGGCTGCTCGCCCATGACACGATCCCCTCGGTGATCGCCTCGGCCCGGGTCCCCGAGCAGCTCGGCGACCTGCTCGCCGGCGCCGACCTCACCTTGAGTCCCGAGGAGATCGCACGGCTCGACGCCGCCTGGCCGGACGCCGGACGCGCGGCCGCACCTCGTGAGCAGAAGGACGGCGCACGATGATCGACGCCTCGCTCATCGTCTGGGAATCCGGCACCGACCTCGTCATCGACACCGAGGTCGACGCCTCGCCGGCCGAGGTCTGGCGCCGGATCGCGGACGCGGACGAGTGCGCCGAGTGGTTCGCGCCCTTCACCCGGGTCGATGACGACCGGGTGCGCTTCCGCCTCGACGACGGCGAGGACGTGGCCGGGCCGGACAGCCCTGGATCCAGCCCCGGATCGGGCACCCCCGGAACGGACCGCTCCGGGGTGGGCAGCACTGGATCGGGCACCCCTGGATCGGACAGCGCCGGAACGTACGGAGCGGATGAGGCTGGGCCCGCGGACCCGGAGGCCGGCGGCTCCCTCGAGGCCGAGGTGCTCAGCTGCGAGGAGGACTCCCACGTCCTCCTCGAGTTCGCCGCGCTCGGCCGGCTCGGGATCTCGCTGCGGCCCACGAACGACGGCACCCGCATCTCCCTGACCTGCACCTTCGCCACAGCGGAGGAGGCCGCCGAGATCCTGCCCGAGGTGGGACCGGTGTGGGAGACCCACCTGAGACTGCTCCGCGAGGCTGTGGGCGCCGGTGCCTCGGACGTCCCCGAGAGCGAGCTCACCGCCCGCTACGAGCAGCTCGCCGCCCAGGCACAGGACGATTCCGACAGCAATGATCCGGAGGACACCGACCGGCCGGGCGAGGAATCGACCGGCATCGACTACGGGAGCCACGACTTCGGCTCCCATGACCCGGGCGTCCCCGGAGCCCCGGAGCGCCGACCCGGCGGCGACGGACCCCATGATCGCTGACGGCCTGACCGGCGACCGTGCCCGCGGCGACAGTGCGCGCAACGACCGTGCGCACGGCGGCCGTGCGCGCAACGACAGTGCGCGCAACGACCGTGCGCACGGCGGCCGGGCCGCAGGCGGTGCCGCGACCGGCGACGACAGCGCCGCCCGCGCCGCCGCCGGGCCGCTCGTCCTCGGCATCGAATCCTCGTGCGACGAGACCGGGGTGGGGATCGTGCGCGGCCGCACGCTGCTGACGAACACCATCGCCTCGTCGATGGACGAGCACGTCCGCTACGGCGGGGTCGTCCCGGAGGTCGCGAGCCGCGCCCACGTGCAGGCGATCGGCCCTGCCGTGGCACAGGCGCTCGCCGAGGCGCAGGTGCGCATCGAGGACCTCGACGCGATCGCCGTCACGGCCGGCCCCGGGCTGTCCGGTGCCCTGCTCGTCGGGGTGTCCGCCGCGAAGGGGCTCGCCGCCGCCACCGGCCTTCCCCTCTACGGCATCAACCACCTCGCCGCGCACGTCGCCGTCGACCTCGTCGCCGAGGACTCGCCCGGCCTCCACACGCCGACGATCGCGCTCCTCGTGTCCGGCGGGCACACCGAGATCCTGCGGATCGGAGACATCGTCGACGACATCGAGCTGCTCGGCGCGACGATCGACGACGCCGCGGGCGAGGCGTTCGACAAGACCGCCCGGCTGCTCGGACTCGACTACCCGGGCGGACCGAACATCTCCCGCGCCGCGGCCGGAGCGCTCGACGGCACCGGCGTCCCCGGCGACCCGCAGGCAGTGCGGTTCCCGCGCGGGCTGTCCACTGCGCCGGACCTCCGCAATCCCGCGCGCCGGCACTCCTTCTCCTTCTCCGGGCTCAAGACCGCCGTGCTGCGCTTCGTCACCGCGCACGAGGCCGGGGCGGGTGACCGCGGGATCCGGCTCGCCGATGTCGCCGCGAGCTTCGAGGAGGCCGTCGTCGACGTGCTCGTCACCAAGACCCTGTTCGCCTGCGAGGACACCGGGATCGACCACGTGCTGCTCGGCGGGGGAGTCGCGGCGAACACCCGGCTCCGGGAGCGGCTGACCGAGCGCTGCGCCGCTGCCGGCGTCACCCTGCGCGTTCCGCCGCTGCGGCTGTGCACCGACAACGGCGCCATGGTCGCAGCGCTCGGCGCTGAGATCGCGTCCCGCAGCCTCGCCCCTTCGCCGTTCGACTTCGGCGTCACCTCATCCCTGGAGGCCCACGATGTCCTCATCGCCTGATGCGCCGCAGCCCGGCGCCCCGGATTCCGGCACCCCGCACCACGGTGTCCCCGCAGGCGGCCCCGTGCCGCCGCGCCGCCACCGCCGATCGGGCGACGGCTGGGTGGAGACGCCCGAGGGGAGGTTCTGGGGGAAGTTCGGCGCCGCCGGTCTGCTCATCCACGACCCCGAGCGCGGCGTGCTCCTGCAGCACCGGGTCGCGTGGTCGGCCGAGGGCGGGACGTGGGGCATCCCCGGGGGTGCGATCGATGCGGGGGAGACCGCGCTCGCCGGCGCGATCCGCGAATGCCACGAGGAGGCCGGGGTCCCCGCGCTCGACGGCACCGGGGTCGAGGTGCTCGACACCCATGTGCTCGAGAAGCAGGGCTGGAGCTACACCACGGTGATCGCGCAGGCGACGACCCGGCTCGAGGAGTTCGTCAACGACATCGAGAGCGTCGAGCTCGCGTGGGTCCCGCTCGACGAGGTCGAGGGCTACCTCCTCCACCCCGGATTCAAGAACGCCTGGCCCCACCTGCGCAGCGTGCTCGAGGAGAACCCGCCCGCAGGGGAGTGAGTCCGCGCTCCGTCAGGCGACCCGCACCTCCGTCCGATGGCCCTGCGCGCCGCACATGCGTCGAGTGGTCGAAGATCCACGATCCCGAGCCGGAGATCGAGGATCTCTGGCCACCTGAGCACCGCCGGACCTCAGTTCACTGCCGGCCGGCGGCACCGTTCACCTCTGCAGGGCCCAACGGACGTGCCGTTGGGAATTTCCCAACGGCACGGTAGGATGGAGCGATGGACACCCAGCTCATCGAGGTCGGACAACGGATCCGGTCCCATCTCCCTGCCGAGATGACGCAGCGCGGTCTCGCTGAGGCTGTCGGCATGAAGCCCGATGCGCTGTCGCGCGCGCTGAGCGCGCAGCGGGGATTCACCCTGTCCGAGATCACCCGCATCGCGCGCGCGCTCGACGCGGACCTCACCTGGCTGCTCACCGGTGCTCCGAACCCTCACCATCTGGAGTTCGCGGCGCGGCACGCATGGGATCCGCAGCGCAAGGAGCGGTCGAACCCGGGCGCGCGCGACGATGCGCAGATCCTCGACCGGATCGCCGATCTCTACCGGCGTGCATTTCCAGGCTCCGTGCCGGCCTCCGGAGCGATTCCGGCGGATCCGCAGGGGGTGCGCGCGAGTCTCGGCCCTGATTTCGTCCGCACGTTCGCAGAGAGCATCGAAGCGACGTTCGAGATCGACGTGATCCGCATGGCAGGACTGTCGACGGACTACTCGCTGCGGATCGGTGAGCGCGGGATCATCGTGCTCAATTCGAACCCCAGCTGGTTCCGCAGCAATTGGTCGTTGGCCCACGAACTGGCTCATCTGGCACTCGGCCACCACGACGGCTCCCGCCATCCGGTGAAGGCCCGGGAGAACGACGCGGACGCCTTCGCCGCCGAGCTGCTGCTTCCCGCTGAACAGATCCGCGCGCACGACTGGTCCGCGATGTCGGAGAGCGAGCTCACGCAGGTGCTGTGGACGCTCGGGGTGTCGACCAGGGCGCTTCTGACCCGGCTGCGCTTCCTCGAGGTCGCGGTATCGGCCGAGGCCGGCGCGGCCCTGGAGAGCAGCACCCCGGCGCTCCTCCGCGGGGCCCCGGACCCGCTCGACGGTGCGCGCCCGAACCGCCGTGCAGTGGCCGACCGACAGCAGCAGGCATCTTCCCAGCGCTTCCCTCTCGCGCTCGTCGAAGCACTCACCGCGCGGGTCGAATCCGGGGAGGCCGACCCCGGGGAGCTCGCCTTCGTGCTGGGCGTCGACATCGAGGACGTGCTCACGACCTTCGAGGTAGAGGAACCGGAGACCGAGGCCGAGGCGGTGGACCGACTGCTCGACGACCCGGCGCACAGGCGCAGCACGCCGGCACTCGGTGCCTGGCTCGACTCGCGGCAGCAGGCATGACATCCGAGCGCCTCGAGTGGTCGACGATCACCGATCGGCGCTCCGCCGCTGTGCTCCAGTCATTCACCTGCACGGTCGAGCGACCGCGCACCCCGGCCGGTCGGCGGCTGCCGCATCCCGTGCCCTGGGAGTGGGAGGCGCAGGCGCTCTTGAGGAACGCGAGCCATCGGATGCGCGTGGGGGACGAGCTCGTCGTCGGTCGCGTCCCGGGCGAGGACGTCATCGCAGCAGGGGCCTGGCTCGAGTTCCACGAACTCGAAGTCCACGAGGTCGGGATGCCGGCCGTCTACATCACCTCGAGCGGGGTGCACGTCGCGCACCGCGGCTGCGGCGGACACCTGGCAGACGAGCTCGTCGACCGGGTGATCCGGCGCTGTCGTGCAGTGATCGATCCGAGCGGAGCGCCGAGCGGGATCGTGCACGGCAAGGTGCACGTGCGGAACGTCTCCTGCGAGAACCTGCTGCTCCGGCACGGATTCGAGCCCGTGGGCCTGCCGGAGAGCACCTATCAGGAGTGGGCGCTGCTCGTCGATCGGGCATGAGAGCACAACCTGACCAGGTGGCCGAACAACCAGGATCCCGAGCCGGAACTCGAGGATCTCCGACCATCTGAGCACCGCCGGACCTCAGCCGGCAGTTCCAGACGGACCTCGGCTCACCGCTGCAGGACGGACCGCTCGCCGGTGAACTCCTCGCACAGCTGCCGCGCCACCGAGCGCAGGTCGCCCGTCCGCTCGTACTCGGCGATCTGCCGCTGGTAGCTCGCACCCGCCTCGGCGAAGCGGAGCATCGCCTGGAGGTCGCTCGTGCAGCCCAGCCGCTCGGCGACCGGCGCCAGCCGCTCGACCTCCTCGGCGAGGACGGTGGTGACGACCCGCTCGCGCGCCTCGGCGTTCTCGATGATGATCGCGTCCATGCCGTAGCGGGCGGCCCGCCACTTGTTCTCGAAGTGGAACCAGTCCGGCATCGTCGGCAGGGTCTCCCCGCGGTCGAGCCGCTCCGACATGTCGTCGACGAGGCACTGGACGAACGCCGTCACTGCGCACACCTCGGCCAGGGTCGGCATGCCGTCGCACACGCGGACCTCGATCGTGCCCCAGCCGGGGGAGGGGCGGATGTCCCAGCGGATCTCGTTGACATGGTCGATGACACCGGTGGTGAGCATGTCGTCCACATAGCGCTCGTAACCCGCCCAGGTATCGAACTGATACGGCAGGCCGGCGGTGGGCAGCTGCTGGAACAGCATCGCCCGGTTCGAGGCGTACTCGGTGTTCTGCCCGTCCCAGAACGGGGAGGAGGCGCTCACCGCCTGGAGGTGCGGCACGTAGGCGAGCAGCGCGCTGAGGATCGGCAGCACCTTGTCGCGGTCGTCGATCCCCACGTGGGTGTGGACGCCGAAGATCAGCATGTGCCGCCCCCACCACTGGGTGCGGTTGATGAGCTCTGCGTAGCGCTCCTTGTCGGTGACCTGCTGATCGGCCCAACGGGAGAACGGGTGCGTGCCGGCGCTCATGAGCCCGATGCCGAGGGCGTCGGTGATGGTCCGCAGCCGGCCCACCGCGCTGCCGAGGTCCTCGCGGATCCCGTCGACTCCGCGGTGGACGCCGGAGACGATCTCGACGGTGTTGGTGAGCATCTCGCCGACCACCCGCGTGTCCAGACCCGGCACCTCGGCCACGGCGTCGAGCACCTCGCTGGCCCGGGGTACGAGGTCGAGGGTCGCGGGATCGACGAGGGCGAGCTCCCATTCCACCCCCAGCGTGGAGCGGTCGGAGCGAGCGAATTCAACCATGGGCGTCATCCTATGCCAGCACTTCGCCGTGTCCGCGCGCCGTCGTCATCGACGGTCGCACAGGAGCCGGACAGCCGTCGACGACCACCGCGCACGGTGCCCGAGGTGCTCCCGGGCGTCCTCCCACCCGCCGTGCCCGCGATGCCCAGGCGCAGTCGCTACCATGGCCGGATGCGCATCATCGCCCTCGTCGCCTGTGCGCTGCTCACCCTCACCGGATGCACCATGGGCAGCGCTCCCGCCGGCGCACCCGGAGGCCACTCCGACCCGAGCACCGTCGAACCGACCCCGGGAGCCGATGCGCCCGAGGAGATCGTCGAGGTCGCGGATTTCCGGGAGCCGGCCGCCGAGGTGGTCGCCGGGATGGACGACGAGGCGCTCGCCGGGGCCGTGGTCATCGGCTCCTTCGACGGCACGGATCCGTCCGCCGGGGCCGCGCTCGTGGCGGACAACGCGCTCGCCGGCGCGATCGTCATGGCCTACAACCTGCCGGAGAACCCGACTCCGGACGATGTCCGAGCGGTCACCGGCGCGATCACCGAGGCGAGCGCCGACCGCGAGGCGCCGGTGTTCCTCGGCGTCGACCAGGAGGGCGGGCCGGTGTCCCGGCTCGGCACCGCGGCCCTCGACCTGCCCCCGCTCATGGCCTTCGGCGCAGCCGACGACCCGGCCCTGACCACCGCGGCGATCCAGGCGCAGGGCGAGGACCTCCGCGGCCTCGGGCTCACCGCCGACTTCGCCCCCACCGCCGACGTCACGATCGGCGCCCGGGACGCCGCGATCAACGTCCGCTCGGCAGGCGACGACCCCGCGCTCGTGTCCGGCACCGTCGAGGCGGCGATCCGGGGCTACTCCGATGCCGGCATCCTGTCCTCGGCGAAGCACTTCCCCGGCCACGGAGCGCTCACCGACGACTCGCACGACACCCTGCCGGTGTCGGAGAAGAGCATCGCGGACATGGACGAGCGCGATATCGCGCCGTTCCGCGCCGCGGTCGCCGCCGGCGTCCCGATGGTGATGATGGGCCACATCGGCCTGCCCGGCTCCGAGGACACCCCGGCCTCGGTCGACCCCGACGCCTATGCGGAGCTCCGCGAGGTGCTCGACTACGACGGTGTGGTCGTCACCGACGCGATGAATATGGGTGCGGTGCCCGCCGGTCCGCGCGGGGCCGAATCGGTCGAGGCGATCCGCGCCGGCGCCGACCTCGTCCTCCTCCCGCCGGACGCGCAGGCCTCGGTCGGTGCGCTGCGCGAGGCCCTCGACTCCGGCGACCTCGACCGGGAGCGGCTCGTCGAGGCGGCCGAGCGGGTCGTCGCGATGCAGCTGTGGCAGGAGCACGCCGCGGAGCTCGCCGTCACGGTCGACGACCACACCGCGCGCATCGATGCTCTCGCCGAGGCGGCGCTCACCGTGGTCGCCGGCGAATGCACGTTCGCCGAGCCGGTCGAGGAGGTCGCCGTGGTGAGCGGCGAGCAGGCCGCGATCTCGGCCTTCACCGCGCAGGCCGAGGAGAACGGGCTGAGCACCGACGCGAACGCGGACACGACGGTCGCCCTCAACGAGGGGGCCTCCGCCGACGTCGTCTACGGCACCCGCGGGCCGTGGCGGCTGGCGGGCAGCCGGGCGGACACCGTGCTCGCCGGCTACGACGACTACGACGCGGGGTTCGGCGCGCTCGCCCGGTACCTCACCGGGGAGACGGACGCGGGCGGCGCCCTGCCGGTGGAGGTCGACGGGGTCGAGGCGCCGGACTGTCGATAGCGGACGAGCTCAGCGCTCGGCGCCCGTGGCGACGGGGCGGTCCGGGTCGTTCGACCAGCCGGACCAGCTCGGCGGGAACAGCGCCGCCTCGACGCCGAGCATCGAGAGGACGAAGGCATCGTGGCAGGCGGTGACGCCGGAGCCGCAGTACACGCCGACAGGGCTGCTCGGATCGGACCCGCCTGCATCCGCGCCGGCCGGATCTGTCCTGTCCGCGCCGGTGCCGCTCCTGTCCTCCCGGTCCGTGCCCGGGAGCACGCCGAGTTCGCGGTAGATCGCGCGCAGCTCGTCCTCGTGGCGGAAGAACCCGCCCTCCGTGTTGTCCGCAGCCGGTGCGTTCCGGGCCCCGGGGATGTGCCCGGCCTGCGGGTCGAGCGGTTCGGTTTCGCCGCGATAGCGCTCCGGCGCCCGCGCATCGAGGACGATACCCGCCCGCGCACGGTCGGCCACCTCATCGGCGTCGAGCACCGGGAGGGAACCGGGCGCGATGTCGAAAGCGCTCGGGTCCGGCAGCTCGGGGATGTCCGTGCTCACCGGGCGGCCGGCGGCGCGCCAGGCGCCGAACCCGCCGTCGAGGAGCCGGACGTTGCCGACACCGGCCCAGCGCAGGAGCCACCAGGCGCGGGCCGCGCCGAGCCCGGCATTGTCGTCATAGACCACCACCGGTGTGCCGGCGTCGATGCCCCAGCGTCGCACCGTCTGCTCGAAGGTCGCCGCAGAGGGCAGCGGGTGGCGACCGGCCGTGGGGGCGGCTGCGTTCCCCTCGGCCGGGTGGGCGGTGCGATGGTCGGCGAGCTCCTCGTCGAGGGACACGTAGTGCGCTCCGGGCACATGTCCGGCCGCGTAGTCGGCGCTGCCATCGGGCTGCTGCAGCGTCCACCGGACGTCGAGCAGGACCGGGGGAGCTGCGCTCATGAGCTCCTCGGCGAGTCGCTCGACGGTGATGAGATGGTCTTCGCGTGCCACGGCAGGTCTCCTCGGTCGGTCTCATGGGAAGTGCGGTGCAGTTTTGATGACGGCGTCGTTCTGACAACGATGGAGCACTGACAACGGCGTCGTACAGGCAGAAGCGTCGTTCGGACCGCACGACTGCCAGGATTCCGCACGCGCGCACCGAGCGCAATGGGGCCGGTGGACCCTGCGCGGAGGGATCGACACGTCAATCGGCCGGCAGATCGCGATCGCCGCCTGTGCCGGCCGTGCGCAGCGGCCTCCGGATCCGATGCCCGCTGCGGGTGCTTCAGAGCTTCGGCGCGACCGGATCGGTGAGCAGCACGAGGTGGTCCTCGCCGATCCGCGTGAACACGAGCGTGGCGGGTTCGCCGGTGGGCAGCTTGAGGCGGCGGCGCACCTGCTCGGGGACGATGTCGGCGCCGCGCTTCTTGATGACTACGCGGCCGATGCCGCGGGCCACGAGCGCGGCGCGCAGCGGCTTGAGCCCGGCCGGCAGCACCTCGCGGATCCGGTAGGTCCGCACGAGTTTGGCAGCGGCCCCGATCGGCACCCGGTCCCCGGTGAGGTAGGCGATCGGCCTCGAGATCCGGCGCGCGTCCAGCGGCTCGCACAGGGCGGTGACGAGCCCGGCGCGCACGAGCGCCCCGTGGGGCTCGAAGAGGTAGGAGCCGAGGTCCCCGATCCCGTCCTCGTCATCGACCGGCACCTCGGACTCGTGCACCTGGACCGGGCCCTGCGGGTGCAGCACGAGGGCGTTGCGCCCGGGGCGGAGCGCGGCGTCCCCGGCGTAGAGCGCGACCTCGACGACGTCGCCGTCGTGGGACACCCACTGGGCCTCCCAGCCGTCGGGGACGAGCGCGTGGTCGAGCGCCGGCCCGAGCTTGATGCCGGCCGCCCGGACGCGGGACGCGGCGTCGAACGCCCAGGTGAGCGAGGGGGAGAACGCCTCGGGGTCGGTGATTCGGCGGGCGGAGCCGTGCGCGTCCGTGGTGCCCTTCCCGGCACCTGCTGTGCCGCTGACCGACTTCCCGCTGGACGTCCCACCGGGCTTCCCACCTGGCTTCCCACTGGACGTCCCACCGGGCTTCCCGCCGGGCTTCCCACCGGGCAGGGCGCGGCGCGCCGGGTCGAGCCACAGCGCGTCGACGTGCTCGAGGTCGTGGTCCTCCGCCAGGCCGTGCGTCACCGTGACGGTGTCGAGGTGGCGGAGGTTGAAGGTCGCGATCGCGGCGGTGACCTCGTCGGCCTCGACCGCCTCGACGGCTTCGAGGGTGCTGTCCATCCCGGCGAACGCCATGGTGTCCGCGCCGAGTCCGCAGCCGAGGTCGGCCAGCCGGGTCGGCTCGACGGCGAGCATCCGGCGGGCATGGTGGGCGGCGACCGGCAGCCGGGTCGCCTGGGCGAGACCATCTCGGGTGAAGAGCATGTCCGAGGCGAACGGCCCGAACTTCTCCTCCGCCTCGACCCGCAGGGCCGCCTGTGCGAGGAGCGCGGTGGCGGCCTCGGGTTCCAGGCCCTCCTTGCGCAGGCGCGCGGCGAGCGCGAGCTCGTCGGAGGGCCGGTAGTCGATCTCGGCGAGGCGGGCGAACACCTCGGGCTCGAGCAGGCGGGCCAGCGTGCGTGCATCCATCCCCTCAGCCTAGAGGACCGCGCCTGCCGGCCGAGGGCCTCTGCCCGAGTGCGCTCGGTCGCCGGTCTCCTGCGCTCGGCTGCGCCTCGGGGCCGTTCGTCTAGGGTGGGAGACGTGACCACCTTGCTCAGCGCACGCGACATCCGGGCCATGGCCGCGGAGCTGCAGCTGCGACCCACGAAGCAGCGCGGCCAGAACTTCGTCATCGACCCCAACACCGTGCGCATGATCGTGTCCGCCGCCGGCCTGAGCGAACCGTGCACCGTCGCCGAGGTGGGCCCCGGCCTGGGTTCGCTCACGCTCGGCCTGCTCGATGCCGGCCACCATGTCATCGCCGTCGAGATCGACGAGCTCCTCGCCTCGCGGCTGCCGCGGACCGTCGCCGAGCGCTGCGGGGACGACGCCCCCTTCGACCTCGTCGTCGCCGATGCGCTGCGCGTCACCGAGCTGCCGGAGTCCCCGGAGCTCGGTCCGCCCGCCGCGCTCGTCGCGAACCTGCCCTACAACGTCGCCGTCCCCGTGCTGCTCCACTTCCTCGAGACCTTCCCGACGATCCGGACCGTGCTCGTCATGGTCCAGGC
The DNA here is from genome assembly GCF_005280295.1 of Brevibacterium sp. CS2. Classification (GTDB taxonomy): domain Bacteria; phylum Actinomycetota; class Actinomycetes; order Actinomycetales; family Brevibacteriaceae; genus Brevibacterium; species Brevibacterium pityocampae. The sequence goes on from NZ_CP040020.1 coordinate 1,618,116, forward strand.
CGAGGTCGCCGACCGGCTCGCGGCCGAGCCCGGCTCCCGCACCTACGGCGTGCCGAGCGTCAAGGCGCGCTGGTACGGGACGGTGAGCCGCGCCGGCTCGATCGGCACGAACGTGTTCTGGCCGGCCCCCAACGTCGACTCCGGCCTCGTCCGGATCGAGCGCCACGCCGATGGCCGCCGCACCGGTGGAGATCCAGCAGGTGCAGATCCTGTTAGCGGGAATCCTGCAGGTGCAGATCCTGCCGGTGCAGATCCTGCCGGTGGAGATCCTGCCGGTGGAGACGGAGCCGGGGATCAGCGCGGGTCCGACGGAGCCCACCGCGGGGCACCGTCCCGCGAGTCGGTGTTCGCCGCGATCGACGCCGCCTTCGCGCAGCGCCGCAAGACCCTGCGCGCCGCGCTCTCCGGGTGGGCCGGCAGCCCCGCCCGGGCCGAGGAGATCCTGCGCGCGGCCGGGATCGACCCGCGGGCGCGCGGCGAAGTCCTCGACATCGACGACTACGTGGCACTCGCCGCGGCGAAGGAGACTGTGTGAGCCCCGATGTGAGCCCGAACCCGAATCCGGATACGGGACCCGGCCCGCCGTTCGGGTCGGCCGGCGGCCCGTTCGATGGCTCGGTCGACGGTCCGGCACCCGTGACGGCGCGCGCCTACGGCAAGATCAACGCCTTCCTCTCCGTCGGTCCGCTCGAGGACGACGGCTACCACTCCCTCGTCACGGTGTTCCAGTCCCTCGACCTCGCGGAGACCGTCACCCTCATCCCCGCCGCGGAGCACTCGGTGACCCTGACCGGGCGGTACGCCGACACCACCGTGCCGCTCGACGCCTCGAACCTCGGGCTGGCGGCCGTCCTCGCCCTCGCCGAGGCGACCGGGATCGAGGTGCCCGTCGAGGTCGCGATCGAGAAGAACGTGCCGGTGGCCGGAGGGATGGGCGGCGGCTCTGCCGATGCAGCGGCCGCCCTCGTCGCCTACGCCCACCTCGTCGGATGCACCGACAAGGAGCTCATCCACAGCGTCGCCCGCGAGCTCGGCGCGGACGTGCCCTTCGCGCTGCGCGGCGGCACCGCGCTCGGCACCGGCCGCGGCGACGAGCTGACCCCGGTGCTCGGGCGCGGCGAGTTCCACTGGGTGCTCGCCACCTCCACCGGTCGGCTGTCCACGCCCGAGGTGTACCGTCGCCTCGATGAGATCCGCGCCGCCCGCGGCGATGCGGGGCCGGTGACGTGCGGCGAGCACGCGGGGGCAGGCGACGGCGACAGGACCGGCGACGTCACCGGCGTGGGCGCCCACAGCGCCGTCGACCCCGCCGAGGTGCTCCGCGCACTCGGCACCGCGGATCCCGAGGCGCTCGCCGGAGTCCTCCACAACGACATGACCGAAGCCGCGATCGACCTCCTGCCCGGCATCGCCGACATCATGGAGACCGGAGTGCGGGCAGGAGCGCTGCGCGCCCTCGTGTCAGGCTCCGGCCCGACGGTCGGATTCCTCGCCCGTGATCACACGCACGCGCTCGAGATCGCCGTTCTCCTCGAGGCGAGCCGCGGCGTCCGCCAGGTCGTGCGCACCACCGGCCCGGCCGGCGGCGCCCACCTCGTCCCGCCGCCCGCCGCGGCGTGACAGCCTGGGGCGCGCGATATCCGGGCGCACGAGGATACGCGCGACGATGTGTACTCATCGGTAGGTTGGGATAGGTTCGAGGCCATGGACCGCACGCCTGACGACCGCACCGCCGGCGACCGCACCGCCGAGGGCGGCGATATCGAGATCCGCGGGCCCGAGACGACGGAGGACATCGGCTTCCCCGTCGGGCCCGATCGGATCTCCGGCACCGTCTGGCACCCGGTGGGCGCGCCGCGCGGGGTCATCATGATCCATCCCGCGACCGCGACCCCGCGCCGGTACTACCGCGCGTTCGCCTCCTGCATCGCCGCCTCCGGCATCATCGCCATGGCCTACGACTACCGGGGTACGGGGGAGTCCGGGGATCCGCGCGACCACCCCGGAATGCGGATGCGCGACTGGATGAGCGAGGACGTCCCCGCCGCCGCTGCCTGGTGCCGGGAGCGCTTCCCGGACCTGCCGCACGCAGCCGTCGGCCACAGCATCGGCGGCCACGCGATGGTGCTCGGCCACGGGCTCGAATCGGTGTCCCGCTTCGCCGTCGTGTCCGCGCACGTGGCGGCGACACAGCGGATCGCGAAGCGGCGCGAGCGGCTCCGCGTGGGTGCGCTGCCCACCGTCGTCGGCCCGGTGCTGTGCCGGACGCTCGGCTACATGCCCGGCAGGCGCCTCGGCCTCGGGGAGGACATCCCCGCCGGGGCGATGCTCGAGTGGGGCCGCTGGACCCGGCTGCCCGGATACTTCTACGACGACCCCACGATGCATGCCCGGGAACGTGCCGGGGCGGTCGAGGCCGAGGTGCTCGCGATCGGTGCCGACGACGACCTGTGGGCCAGTCCCGAGCAGATGGACGCGCTCCTCGCACCGCTGCACCGAGCGAGCGTCGAACGGCGCACCTATGCCCCCGCCGAGCTCGGCGTGCCGCGCCTGGGCCACCACGGGCTGCTGCGACGCGGCACCGGCGAGGCGATCTGGCCGGACCTCATCGACTGGCTCAGCCGGGACTTCTGAGTCGGGATTTCGGGGCTGGGGCTGCTGGGTGAGGACGGCCGAGTCGAGTTCACCGGGCCTGCGCGCTACCGGGTCGACCGGGAGGCCCGGGAGAGGTTCGGCGTCGCGGAGCAGGGGACCGCCCATCTCGAGGACGCCTGGTCCGTTGCTCTCGCCGCGCTGGAGTGAGGGCCGGCACTGGAGTGAGGGCCCATGCGGGAGTGAGCGCCCGCCCGGGGGACCGGGCCGGGGGAATGAGTGCCGGCCCGCGGGCCTCCTCTAAGCTTGAGGCGCCCCCACAGAAGGAGTCCCATGCACCTGCTCGGCTGCGAGTCCGTGAGCCTGTCGTACCCCAATCGCACGATCCTCGATGAGGTGACGCTGGGGATCAGCGCCGGCGACCGGATCGGGATCGTCGGCCGCAACGGCGACGGCAAGTCGACGCTCATGCGGATCCTCGCCGGCGTGCTCGACCCGGACTCCGGACGCGTGACGGCGCGCGGCGGCACCCGGGTGGGCTACCTCGAGCAGGCCGACGTCCTCGACCCGACGCTCGATGTGCGGACCTCCGTCGTCGGCGACGCGGAGGAGCACAAATGGGCCTCGCAGCCGGCGGTCCGCGACGTCATGACCGGGCTGCTGCGCGACATCGACCTCGGTGCCACGGTGGGTGAGCTGTCCGGCGGACAGCGTCGCCGCGTGGCGCTCGCCCGCCTGCTCGCCGGGGAGTGGGACATCATCATGCTCGACGAACCGACGAACCACCTCGACATCACCGGTGTCCGCTGGCTCGCCGAGCACATCCGCCGCCGTTGGCCGGCCGGCCAGGGCGCGCTCCTCGTCGTCACCCACGACCGGTGGTTCCTCGACGAGGTCTCGACGATGACCTGGGAGGTCCACGACGCGACGGTCGACGCCTTCGAGGGCGGGTACGCCGCCTACGTCCTCCAGCGCGTCGAGCGGGACCGGCAGGCCGCCGCGGTCGAGGCCAAGCGGCAGAACCTCATGCGCAAGGAGCTCGCCTGGCTGCGACGCGGGGCGCCGGCGCGCACCTCGAAGCCGAAGTTCCGGATCGATGCGGCCAATGCGCTCATCGCCGCCGAGCCCCCGGTGCGCGACACCGTCGAGCTCGTGTCGATGGCGACCTCGCGGCTCGGCAAGGACGTGTTCGAGATGCACGACCTCGATGTCGCGTATCCGGAAGCGAGCGGCGGGCCGGTCTCCGGTGGGGGCGAGCCATCTACCGGGGACGAAGCATCCGCCGGGAACGATGCGCCCGCCGGGGAACGTGCGTCCACCGGCGAACCCGGGCCCGCCGGGGAACGTCCGTCCGCCGGGGAACCCGTGCTCTCCGGCCTCGACTGGATCATCGGACCCGGTGACCGCTACGGCCTGCTCGGGGCCAACGGCGCGGGCAAGTCGACCCTCGTCAAGGTGCTCACCGGGGAGATCGAACCGACGGCGGGCCGGGTCAAGCGCGGCAAGACCGTCAAGGTCGCGGTCCTCGACCAGCAGCTCCGCGACCTCGATGCGCTCGCCGACGACCGGGTGCGGGAGATCCTCGCGCGGAAGCGCTCGACCTACCAGGCCGCCGGGGGCGAGCTCACGCCCAGCCAGCTGCTCGAGAAGCTCGGCCTCGGCACCGTGCTGCAGTCACGGGTCAAGGATCTGTCCGGCGGCCAGCAGCGCCGCCTCCAGCTCCTCCTCATCCTCCTCGACGAGCCCAACGTCCTCATCCTCGACGAGCCGACCAACGACATGGACACCGACATGCTCGCCGCGGTCGAGGACCTCCTCGACACCTGGCCGGGCACCCTCCTGGTGATCTCCCACGACCGGTACTTCATGGAGCGCGTCACCGACCACCAATTCGCGGTGCGCAACCGCACGGTGCGCCACCTGCCCGGCGGCATCGACGAGTACCTCCGGCTCGACGCCGATCCGGCGCTGTCCGGTCGCGCGGACGGCGTCGATACGGGCAGCGGTGCCACGAACGGCGGTTCCCCGAACGGGGGCGCGGGTTCGGTGATGAGCGCGGTGGCGGGCGCCTCGGGCGGTTCCGCGGGAGCGACCTCGGGCAACGGGTCCGGAGGCAACGGGTCCGGAGGCGGTGGGTCCGGGCTCAGCGCGACCGAGCGGCGGCGGCTCGGCAAGGAGGTGCAGGCGCTCGGCCGGCGCATCGACAAGCTCGATGCGAGCATCGAGGCGCTCGACGCCGAGCTCGCCGCGCACGACCAGAGCGACTTCACCGGGCTCGCCGAACTCACGGCGAAGCGCGGTGCTGCGGCCGAGGAGAAGGACGAGCTCGAGCTCGAATGGCTCGAGCTGTCCGAGGAGCTCGAGGCCTGAGTGCCTCGGACCCCGATGCCGCCGGCACGGGTTCCCGGGGCACGGGTTCCTCAGGTGGAGTGTCCGCGGATGCCTGCGCTGCGGTCATCGGAGCTCGGCAGCGGGGTTCCCGTGCACAGGATTCCCGAAGATACTGCTGAGTAACATATGGGCATGACACGACGCCCTGGTGATTCCGCGCGTGCCGCCGCGACTGCCGCGCCCACGGACACCTCTCCCGAACCCACAGCTTCCGAATCCACAGCTCCCCACCCCGCCACAGCGCGGCGGCGGCTCCCGGCGCTCGACGTGCTCCGCGGCATCGCGATCCTCGGCACGCTGCTCACCGACATCTGGATCTTCTCCGGCTCGGGGGCGCGCCTCGACGATCCGGTCCCCTCTGCGGCCGGCCCGGCCTGAGCGGATCCCGTCGGCCCGCCCGGGTTCTTCGACACCACGATCACCCTCGTCACCGACGGGAAGTTCATCGGGCTGCTGACGATCATGTTCGGCATCGGACTCGAGATCCAGCGGCAGTCGGCGATCCGCCGCGGCACCGGCTGGCCCGGTCGATACCCGTGGCGCGCCGCCATCCTCGTGCTCGACGGCCTGCTCAACTACATCTTCATCTTCGAGTTCGACGTCCTCATGGGCTACGGGCTCACCGCGCTCGCGGTGTCGGCGATCATGATCACCGGCCCTCGGGCGCAGAAGATCTGGATGTACGCCGGACTCGCCGCGCACGTGATGGCGATCCTCGCCGTCCAGCTGCTCATGTCCGGCCTGCCGTTCCTCATGGGGGTCGATCCCGACGACCCCGAGTCCCTCCGGGAGGCCGCCGGGCCGGCGGGACGCGCCGGTCTCGAGCAGGCCGGCGGCGGTGCCGACGCATCGGCGCTCGGGAGCACGGACAGCTACTGGGCGATGGTCCACGAGCGGGTGGTGGGCTTCATCGGCGGCCGTGGCGAGATTCCCGTGATGTTCCTCATGGGGATCGGACTGTTCCTCGTCGGTGCCCACCTCTTCCGTGCGGGGATCTTCGAGGAGCGAGGGCACCGGCTGCGGAAGCGGACGATGCTGCTCGCCTTCGGCATTGGTCTGCCGATCGACTGGGCGCTGCGGATCTTCGCCGCCGACCACGCCTCGGGCATCACCCGCTACATCACCTCGACCGCGGTCGCCTTCGGGCTGCTCGCCGCGGTCGCCGCCTTCTACGCCAACCGCACGCGGGCCGGGTGGATCGGCACGCCGCTCGCCGCGGTGGGGCGGATGGCGCTCACCTGCTACATCCTGCAGAACCTGCTCGCCTCGATCATCTTCTACGACTGGAGCTTCGGACTGGCCGCGCGGCTCGACGAGGGCTCCATGACGCTGTGGACGATGGTGGTCTACGTGCTGCTCTCGGCCTTCCTCATCGGGCTGAGCATGCTGTGGCTGAAGCACTTCGCGCGTGGGCCGGTCGAATGGCTGTGGGACCTCGGGTTCCGCGGCATCGGATCTCTGCTCGACCGGCGGCAGCAGCGGCGTGCCGAGCGCTCCCCGGGCGGGCGCGCAGCAGGAGCCGCGAGCTATCGGCTGATCCTCGGTGATTCCGGACCGTGTGCCGGGCCACTCTTCGCCGGACCCGCCTCCTGGCGGCCGGTGAAGCGGTCCATCGATGAGTAGACATGGAAGACGCGGTCGGCGACGAAGTCCCAGGCGCGGGTCGGCAGCACCCCGCGGTAGGCCATCGCGAGCTTGACCGTCCACGGCCGGTTCACCACCGGGGTGCCTGCGAGCATCCCGTTCCAGGCGGCGGCCGCCGCCTCTTCCGGGGTCATGATCGGGGTCAGGAGCGGCCCGCGGGCGCCCGCGAACATTCCGGTGGACACGTAGCTCGGGCAGAAGGTCGTCACCGCGATGTGCCGGTGGCCGGCCCGCGCGAGCTCGAGGCGCATCGACTCGCTCCACCCGATCGCCGCCCACTTCGAGGCGGCGTACACACTCATGTTCGGATTCGGCAGGGTGCCCGCGGCCGAGGCGATGGTCAGGATCCGCTTCGCGCGTCCCCGATCGGCCATCATCACCGGCAGCACCTCCCGGGTCAGCCACATCGGGGCGAGCGCGTTGACGCGCATGGTGCCCTCGATGTCGCGCTCGGGATCGTGCTCCCAGAACGGCGCGCCGCGCACGATCCCGGCATTGTTGACGAGGATGTCCGGCGCGCCGAGGGTGCTCTCGACGGCGGCGACGCCGGCGCGGATCGCATCGAGGTCGGAGATGTCGACGACGAACGCACGGACCTCGGTGCCGGGCGCGGTCGAGAGCTCCCGGGCGAGCGCCTCGGCCCGGGGCCCGTCGATGTCCCACAGCGCCACAGCGCGCGCACCCTGGGCGACGGCCTTCCGGGCGTAGATCTCACCCATCCCGCGGGCGGCACCGGTGATGATCACGCAGGCGCCGGCGACCACCTCGGCCCCGGGAGGTGAGGCGGCGTCGGTGCGGGTGCCGCGGGCGAGTGAGCGGCCGAAACGGCCGATCCTGCGCCGGGCGCGCGACTGCGGCTCAATCACCGAGCACCACGGCCACTCGGCGGCTCATGCGCTGCGGGCCGGTGTCTCGGTGTCGATCTGTTCGGCGACCCGCTCGTGGCATTCGGTGAGGACGGAGAGGAACTCGACCCTGGAGCGGGTCTCCGCATCGTCGAGATCGCCGTAGGCCTGGTCGTAGGCCGCGGTGAGGTGCCGGTAGTAGTCCATGACGAGTCGCGCGGAGTCCTCGGTGTAGTACACGGAGATGCGACGGCGATCCGCCGAGTCGCGCTCGCGCACAAGCAGACCGCGGGCCACGAGCCGCTCGAGGATCGAGGTGAGCGTCGAGGCCGACAGCGACAGCTGCTCTGAGATCGAGCCGGGTGTCGCGGTGCGGTCGGCACCGCGCGAGGCGACCACCGTCTGGAGCACCTGGAAGTCGATGAGGTTGAGCTGATGGGCGTGGGCGAACCGGGCGGACGCCGTGCGCACCGTCATCGCCTGCACCTGGTCGGCGTGGACGAGCGAGGCGATCCGGGCGTGGCGGGCGCGCTGTGCCGGGGGAAGCTCTGCGGTATCGGCTTCGAAGAGTTCGAGAAGGGGATCGGGGAGCATGTGGATCATGGTAGCCACGGACCGCAGATTGCGGTTTCATATCGGAATTCGAATCCGCTGTGAATCCCTCGGGTGCGGCAGATGAACGCGGGTAGTCTGAGCGGCGGCATCACCGCTGGCTCCGCCGGCACGCCCCATCGGGATTGCTGCGAGGGCGTCCGGGGCACCTGCGGCACTGTTCGAGCACCGTAACGGAGCAACCGGCACCGTGGCGCACCGCGCGGCACTGTGCAGCATCATGGGAGGATCCAGCTCCCTCCGGCTCCGCCTCATCGTTGGGAGATTCTCGTGAAGCGCACCTACCTGGCACCGGCCGCCGCGATGGCCGCCGCAACCGCACTCGTGCTGTCCGCCTGCGGACAGGCACCCGAGGAGTCCGCCGGAGGGGAGGGCGGCGATACCGATTTCAAAGCATGCCTCGTCTCCGACGCCGGCGGCTGGGACGACAAGTCCTTCAACCAGTCGGGCCGCGAGGGCCTCGACAGCGCCGTGGAGGAGTTCGGGATCGAGGAGGCGCTCGCCGAATCGCAGTCCGACTCCGACTTCGGACCGAACGTCGACAACATGGTCCAGCAGAACTGCAGCCTGACCTTCGGCGTCGGCTTCCTCCTCGAGGATGCGATCCAGGAGGCCGCGGAGGCCAACCCGGACCTGCACTTCGGCCTCATCGACTCGACCTTCGCCGACGCCGACGGCAACCCGGTCGAGCTCGAGAACGCCAAGCCGCTCGTCTTCAACACCGCCGAGGCGGCCTACCTGGCCGGCTACCTCGCAGCGGCGACCTCCGAGTCCAAGACCGTCGCGACCTTCGGCGGCATCCAGATCCCGTCCGTCACCGTGTTCATGGACGGTTTCGCCGACGGCGTCGACAAGTACAACGAGGAGGCCGGCGAGGACGAGCAGGTCACCCTGCTCGGCTGGGACAAGGAGGGCCAGGAGGGCTCGTTCTCCGGCGACTTCGAGAACCAGGGCCAGGGCCAGACCCTGACCGAGCAGTTCATCTCCCAGGACGCCGACATCATCATGCCGGTGGCCGGTCCCGTGGGACTCGGCGCCGCCGCCGCGGCCAAGGAGTCCGAGGGCACGAAGATCATCTGGGTCGACTCCGACGGATACGAGTCCACGGAGTACGGCGACATCATCCTCACCTCGGTGATGAAGCAGATCTCGCAGGCCGTCCACGACACCGTCGAACAGGCCATGAACGACGAGTTCGAGGCCGCGCCGTACGTCGGAGACCTGTCGAACGAGGGAGTCGGCCTGGCTCCGTACCACGACTTCGAGGGCGAGGTGCCCGAGGAGGTCAAGCAGAAGGTCGAGGAGCTCAAGCAGCAGATCATCGACGGCGAGATCACCGTCGAGTCGCCGAACGCCCCGCAGGCCTGAGCCGGCGGAGCTCGCAGCGGCGGGTTCGACCTGACGACCAGGGCGGGTACCGTGGTGATGAATGCCACGGTGCCCGCCGTGTTCGTGGCAGAAATCGGGTGCTGCAGTTCCGGGTACACGCCTTTGAAGTTGAGGGCACCGCAGTGAGTTCGCTGCCATGAGTTCGTGGCCGTGAGTTCGTGCCCGTGAGTCCGATGCGGCGAGCATGGACTGGCGGATGGACAGGTGGATGGACAGGCGGGACGTGCGGACTGCTGGTTCCGAGAACTGCCGCACATGAGAGATACGCAGCGCACGAGCGCTGCCGGACGAGAGAGACGGTCCTCGGGGGCCTGCATGAGGAGACGCTGACGTGAAGCTCGAGCTTTCCGGGATCACCAAGCGGTTCGGGCCGCTGGTGGCCAACCGCGACATCGACCTCGTCGTCGAACCCGGTGAGATCCACGCCCTCCTGGGCGAGAACGGCGCGGGCAAGTCGACGCTGATGAACGTCATCTACGGCCTCTACCGGCCCGACGGCGGACAGATCCTCATCGACGACCGGCCCGTGACCTTCTCCGGCCCCGGCGATGCCGTGGCCGCCGGCATCGGCATGGTCCACCAGCACTTCATGCTCGTCCCGGTGTTCACCGTCGCCGAATCCCTGGCGCTCGGCTACGAGCCCACGAAGGGCATGGGTCTGCTCGATCTCGCCTCGGCCCGGGAGACGGTGCGCACGATCTCCGAGCGCTTCGGGTTCGACATCGACCCCGACGCGATCATCGAGGACCTGCCCGTCGGCGCCCAGCAGCGGGTGGAGATCATCAAGGCGCTCTCCCGCGACGCGGAGATCCTCATCCTCGACGAGCCCACCGCCGTGCTCACCCCGCAGGAGACCGACGAGCTCATCGAGATCATGAAGCAGCTGCGCGAACAGGGCACCTCGATCGTCTTCATCACCCACAAGCTCCGCGAGGTCCGCGCGGTGGCCGACAAGATCACCGTGATCCGCCGCGGAGCCGTGGTGGGCGAGGCGTCCCCGGAGTCGAGCGAGTCCGAGCTCGCCGGGCTCATGGTCGGCCGCGACGTCCACCTCACCACCGACAAGGAGCCCGCCCGGCCCCAGGACGAGACCTTCAGCGTCGAGGGCCTCACCGTGCTCGACAAAGCCGGGTTCGTCGTCGTCGACGATCTGAGCTTCGGGGTCCGGCAGGGGGAGATCCTCGCCGTCGCCGGCGTCCAGGGCAACGGCCAGACGGAGCTCGCCGAGGCGATCATCGGCCTGCGTGAACCGCACTCCGGCACGATCTCGCTCGACGGCCGCAGGCTCGGCGGCGATTCCGTGAAAGCGCGCCTGGCCTCCGGGATCGGATTCGTGCCCGAGGACCGGTCGAGCGACGGAGTGATCGCCGGGTTCTCGATCCGGGAGAACATGATCCTCGACCAGTACGACCGCCCTCCCTATGCCAGCGGCCTGGCGCTCAAGCCCGCGGTGATCCGTGAGAAGGCGCTCGAGAAGGTCGAGGAGTTCGACATCCGGCTCACGAGCATCGACGACCCGATCTCCACCCTGTCCGGCGGCAACCAGCAGAAGGTCGTGCTCAGCCGGGAGCTCGGCCGCGAGCTCAGCCTGCTCGTCGCCAGCCAGCCCACCCGCGGACTCGACGTCGGATCGATCGAGTTCGTCCACAAGCGCATCATCGCCGAGCGCGACGCCGGCACCCCGTGCATCATCGTGTCGACCGAGCTCGACGAGGTGCTCAACCTCGCCGACCGGATCGCCGTGATGTACCGCGGGAGGATCGTCGGCATCGTGCCGGCCGACACCCCGCGCGACGCGCTCGGCCTCATGATGGCCGGTGTGCCCGAGGACGAGGCGCTCGCCCGCGTGGCCGACGGCTCGGCCGTGACGACCGTATCCCAGGCAGCCGAGGGAGATCTTCCATGACGAACGGCACGAACCCGAGCGATGCTCCCGGAACGGAGACCTCGGTGACGGGGCAGGAGCAGCCGGCCGACACCTCGGCTGCGGGCGGCACCCCCACCGCGGGCGGGACCCCGGCTGCGGGGGGAACCCCGGCGGCGAACTCGGTGCTGCGCGACATCATGTCCGGGTCCTGGCTCGTCTCCGTGCTGTCGGTGGTCGTGGCGCTTGCGCTCGGCGGCGTGCTCATCGCCGCAGCGGATCCCGACGTGCAGGCCACGCTCGGCTACTTCTTCGCCCGGCCCGGAGACTTCTTCATCGTGGCCTGGCAGACGGTGTCCGAGGCGTACATGGCGCTGCTGCGCGGCTCGATCTTCGACTGGGAGGCGCGCAGCCTGGTGCGGGCGGTGCGCCCGTTCACCGAGTCGCTCGTCGCCGCGACCCCGCTCATCCTCGCCGGCCTCGGCATCGCACTCGGCTTCCGCTCGGGCCTGTTCAACATCGGTGGCCAGGGCCAGGTGGTGCTCGGCGCGATGTTCGCCGGCTACTTCGGCTACGCGCTCGGCCTGCCACCGGTCATCCACTTCCTGTTCGCGCTCGTCATGGCCGCGGTCGGCGGGGCGATCTGGGCCGGCATCGCCGGTGTCCTCAAGGCGCGCACCGGCGCGAACGAGGTCATCGTCACGATCATGCTCAACTCGATCGCGGGCTACCTGCTGTCGTACCTGCTCACGCAGAGCTGGTTCAAGGCGACGAGCTCGGCGAACCCGGCCTCGCGTACGATATTCGACACCGCAGCGCTGCCGCCGCTGCTGCCCGATCCGTTCCGCCTCCACCTGGGATTCGTCGTCGCGATCCTCGCTACGCTGTTCGTGTGGTGGCTGCTCGAGCGCTCGACGCTCGGGTTCGAGTTCCGGGCCGTCGGCGAGAACCCGGACGCCGCCCGGACCGCGGGCATCTCCGTGAGCCGGGTGACGATCCTCGTGATGATCATCGCCGGCGCGCTCGCCGGCCTCGGCGGGGCCGCCCAGGTGCTCGGCACCGAGGGCAAGCTCACCGGGGGTGTGGCCGGCACCATCGGCTTCGACGCGATCACGGTGGCGCTGCTCGGCCGGTCCCGGCCGCTCGGCACGTTCCTCGCCGGCCTGCTGTTCGGCGCGTTCAAGGCCGGCGGCTACCTCATGCAGTCGCAGACCGGCACCCCGATCGACATCGTGCTCGTCGTGCAGTCGATCATCGTGCTGCTCATCGCGGCCCCGCCCCTCGTCCGTACGATCTTCCGACTCCCGACCCCGGCGAAGAAGGTGGCAGCATGAGCACCGTCGCACCCGACAGGACCCCGCAGCCCCGCGACCCGAGCTCCGGCCCGGGCGGCGCGGCGGCACCGGCAGCAGCACCCGTGAAGCAGCGGGCGTGGAAGTACCCCGTCGTCTACTCGGTGCTCGCCCTCGCCTCGCTCCTGGTGTTCGGCCTGCTCGCCGGCGGCGGCAAGCAGACGACGTTCACCTTCGCCTCGCGCAACGACTTCTTCACCATCCCGCCGCTCCCGGTGCCGTCGAAGGCGACCTGCGTGGCGCTCGGCCTCGTGCTCGTCGTCTTGGCGGCGGTGTCGATCTGGGCGACGTTCACCCGCCGGCGCCTCGGCGTGTGGTTCCCGCTCCTGTTCGGCATCGTGTTCGTGTTCGCGTTCCTCACCTGGTCCGCCGCCGGGGCGGGGCGGATGCCGGTGACGGCGCTCCTCGCCGGGGCGCTCGCGCTGTCGGTGCCGCTGATCTTCGGCGCGATGTGCGGTCTCGTGGGCGAACGCTCGGGCATCATCAACATCGCGATCGAGGGCCAGCTGCTCGCCGGCGCGTTCCTCGCAGCGGTCGTCGCCTCGGCGCTGCAGAACCCGTACGCGGGGCTGTTCGCCGCACCGATCGCGGGCGCTCTGGTGGCCGTGGTGCTGACGTTCTTCGCGGTGCGCTACTGGGTGGACCAGATCATCATCGGCGTCGTGCTCAACGTGCTCGTCGTCGGTGTGACGAGCTTCCTGTTCTCCACCGTGCTCACGCAGGATCCGGCGACGTGGAACGCGCGCCAGCAGCTGCCCAACCTGCCGATCCCGCTGCTGTCGGACATCCCGGTGATCGGGCCGGTGCTGTTCAACCAGAACATCCTCGTCTACCTCATGTACGTCGTCGTCGTCGCGCTGCAGATCTTCATCTTCCGCTCGAAGTGGGGGCTGCGGATGCGGGCGATCGGCGAGCACCCCAAGGCCGCGGACACCGTGGGCATCAACGTCAACCGCAACCGCGTGCTCAACACTCTGCTCGCCGGCGCGATCGCCGGTCTGGGCGGTGCGTTCTTCACCATCGGCTCCGGGCTGGCGTTCGGCAAGGAGATGTCAGCCGGGCAGGGGTACATCGCGCTCGCCGCGATGATCCTGGGCAAGTGGAACCCGATGGGCGCGCTGTTCGCAGCGCTCCTGTTCGGCTTCTCGAAGAACCTCGCGAACGTGCTGTCAGCGATCGGCACCCCGGTGCCCTCGCAGCTGCTGCTCATGCTGCCCTACGTCGTCACGGTGCTCGCCGTCGCCGGCTTCGTCGGCCGCGTCCGCGCACCCGCCGCCGAGGGCAAGCCGTACATCAGCCAGTGACTTGAGCTGGTGACTACAGCCAGTGACTTCAGCTGGTGACTACAGCCAATGACTTCAGCTGGTGGCTTCAGCCAATGACATCGAAGGAGGCATCTGATGCGTGAGTTCCCCGCCGAGGTGTGGGCCCGTCTGCAGGACGCGGCGCGCGACGCCGTCACCCGGGCGTACGTGCCGTACTCCGGCTACCCGGTGGGTGCGGCGGCACTCGTCGACGATGGGCGCGTGGTGACCGGCTGCAATGTCGAGAACGCGTCCTACGGCGTAGGGCTGTGCGCCGAGTGCGGGCTCGTGTCCGACCTCGCGCGCTCGGGGGGCGGACGGCTCGTCGCGTTCGCGTGCGTCGACGGCGCGGGGGAGAAGCTCGTGCCGTGCGGTCGCTGCCGCCAGCTCCTCTACGAGTTCGGCGGCCCGGACCTCGTGCTCGCGATGCCGAGCGGGCACCTGCCGATGTCCGCAGTGCTGCCCGAGGCTTTCGGTCCCGACCACCTCACGGACTACGAGCAGCGCCGGAAGTGACGTGCAGAGTGACGTGCAGGATGTGCGGTGCTGTGCTCGCGGAGGTATAGCGCGACGCATAGAAACCGGCGGGTGAGGTGCGATCCGAACCGGTGATGACCGCACTCGCAGACATCCTGCACGACTCGCGGCCAGGCGATGGGGCAGACTGGTGCCAGTGCCACCTCGGCCTCGGTGCCGCGGCCCCGTTCGGGGCACGAGGGTCTGTGACGCGGACCCACCCGAGGCCAGCCGGTCTCCGACCCGGGGCCGACCCGGAGCCGACCCGGAGACCGGACCATCACAGCCCGCCGACCATCACGATCTACCGGACACGCCGCTCACCGGCCGCCGCGGCTGCGGATCCGCCGGACCGACACCCGCCATGACCACGCACCACGGAAGGAAGCATGCCGAACTCCACCCCGCTCGAGGCCTTCGACGCCGTCGATGTTATTCGGGCCAAGCGCGACGACCAGGTGCTGAGCCCCGCTCAGATCGACTGGGTGATCGACGCCTACACCCGCGGCGTCGTCGCCGATGAGCAGATGTCCGCGCTCGCGATGGCGGTCTACCTCAACGGCATGACCGACGAGGAGATCAGCGCCTGGACCCACGCGATGATCGCCTCGGGGGAGACCATGGACTTCTCCGGGCTCGACCGCCCCACCGCCGACAAGCATTCCACCGGCGGGGTCGGCGACAAGATCACCCTGCCGCTCGCACCCCTCGTCGCCGTGTTCGGGGTGGCGGTGCCGCAGCTCTCCGGCCGCGGTCTCGGCCACACCGGCGGCACGCTCGACAAGCTCGAGGCGATCCCCGGCTGGCGTGCCGACCTGAGCAATGACGAGATGCTCGCGATGCTGCGCGATCCGGGAGCAGTGATCTGCGCGGCCGGCGCGGGTCTGGCTCCGGCCGACAAGAAGCTCTACGCCCTGCGCGACATCACCTCGACGGTGGAGGCGATCCCGCTCATCGCCTCGTCGATCATGTCGAAGAAGATCGCCGAGGGCACCGGTTCCCTCGTCCTCGACGTCAAAGTCGGTTCCGGGGCATTCATGAAGGATCACGCCTCGGCGAAGCGCCTGGCCGAGACCATGGTGACGCTCGGCCGCAACGCCGGGGTGCGGACGAGCGCGTTGCTCACCGACATGTCCACGCCGCTCGGTATGACGGTGGGCAACGCACTCGAGGTGCGAGAAGCCGTCGAGGTGCTCGCCGGCGGCGGGCCCGCCGATGTCGTCGACCTCACCGTGGCGCTCGCCGAGGAGATGCTCCGCCTGGCGGGGACGAACGATGTCGATGTGCGCGCCGCGCTCACGGACGGCCGCGCGATGGATGTGTGGAAGACGATGATCGAGCGCCAGGGCGGCGATCCGGATGCCGATCTGCCGCGGGCGCAGGAGACCTCGGAGGTGGTTGCCGAGTCCGACGGGGTCCTCATGGAGCTCGATGCGCTGGCCGTCGGGATGGCGTCGTGGCGCCTGGGAGCCGGACGCGCGAAGAAGGAGGACCCGGTGCAGGCCGGAGCCGGCATCGAGATCCACGTGAAGCCGGGCGAGGCCGTGCGCAAGGGGCAGCCGATCCTCACCCTCCATACCGACGAACCGGCCCGCTTCGCCCGCGCCGAGGAATCGCTCGCCGGGGCGATCGTCGTCGAACCGGCTGCGGAGGGTGCCGACGCCGCAGCCGCATCGATCGTCCTCGAGCGCATCGGCTGAGCGAACGGGCAGGGCGGATGAGTTGAGCGCATGAGCTGAGCGGACGGGCAGCAGGGCGCATGAGCAGGACGCATGAACAGGACGGACGGGCAGGGCTGATGAGCTGCAAGCTCCGTTGTGGGCGACAGGCGGATGCACCTGGCGGACGCCGCTCGTCGAGCGTCGCTCCGGTGAACGCCGGCTGTCGAACGCGTATTGCCGAACGGCTCCTGCCGAATGCCGGCTACCGAGTACAGCCTGTCGAAACTCTCCTGCCGAGTCCCGCCTGCCGAACGGCTCCTTCCGAACACCTGCTCGAGCTGGACGGCTCCTGCCGAGTCCCGCCCGCTGAACGGCTCCTTCCGAACACCTGCTCGAGCTGGACGGCCCGAGCTTCACCCCATGAACTTCACCACTGAGAACCGAACCGAATGGAGAACACCATGACCTCTCGCGCTGATGCCGCCGCCCTCATCGACCACACGCTTCTCAAGCCGGAGAGCACGGCTGCGGACGTCGCCGCGCTCGTCGCCGAAGCCCGTGACCTCGGCGTTCTGGCAGTGTGCGTGTCGCCGAGCCGGCTGCCGCTCGCAGACACCGGTGACCTCGTGGTCGCGACGGTGTGCGGTTTCCCATCCGGTGCGCACGCGTCCGAGGTCAAAGCGGCAGAAGCGAAGCGGGCCGTGGCCGACGGCGCCGACGAGGTCGACATGGTGATCAACCTGGGCCTGGCGAAGGCCGGGGACTTCGACGGGGTCGAGGCGGACATCCGGGCCGTCGTCGAGGCCTCCGGTGGAGCGCTCGTCAAGGTCATCATCGAGTCGGCGGCGCTCACTGACGAGGAGATCGTCGAGGCGTGCCGTCGGTCCGAGGCTGCGGGAGCCGACTTCGTCAAGACCTCGACCGGGTTCCACCCGGCCGGGGGTGCGAGCGCGCACGCCGTCGAACTCATGCGGAAGACCGTTGGGGACCGCCTGGGGGTCAAGGCCTCCGGAGGCATCCGCGATGCGGAAGCCGCCGAGGCGATGATCGCGGCGGGAGCCTCCCGGCTGGGTCTGTCCGGTTCGAGGGCGGTGCTCGACGGGCTGGAGTGATCCCGCAGCAGTCGGAGTAGATTCTCGACGCGGCAGTTCGGGTACCCGGTAGTTCGCGTACCCGGCAGGCGGACCACACGGTATCAGGGGCCGGCCGAGCACTCTGTCGGGGTGCGCAGTCGAGGCGCTGTGTCGGGCCCCTTTCTCGCTCACCCGCATCCTCCCGAACTGATGAGGTCGCAGGCGGGAGGGGTTCATCCGGGCCACTCATAGTCGTCGATCCAGGTCCATGGATCGTGCGCCTCGAAGTGGGCTGCGTGCTCGGATCCGACCGGGTCGGGCAGAGGACGGGTGACCGTCGTGTCCGCGCCGGACGCTCGCCACACCGTTCGGTCCACATGGGCATCGGCGAGGAGCCGGCCGCGGGTCTTCATGTCGTGATGGTGCTTGCACAGCGGCTGGAGGTTCTCGACCACCGTGAGTCCGCCGGATCCGGGAGCGTCGTGATCGAACGGAACCACATGGTCGATCTCGCAGTGCTGGGCGGACACATCGCAACCGGGTGCCGCGCACGTCCGCCAGCGTGACCTGGTGGTGCGGCGGAGAGCATCCGGGATGCGGTACTTCGTAGCGGCGATCGGCAGCACGGTGCCGTCGATGGGGTCGGTGAGCAGCCGCTCGAGGTGGGGAGCGCGAGCAACGATGTCCCGGGCGGTCTCCGCCGGGATCGGGCACGTACCGTCGAGCTCCGCGGGCAGGTTCGACTCGTCGACCGAGCTCCATTCGTCGAGCAGGGACATCACGGGCACGGTGACGGTGACCGCAGCCTGCCGGCGCAGCCATTCCTCATGTGTGGGGCACGTGAGGGTGACGGAGTGGATGTAGGCGTTCTCGGTCTCACCGAGGTCGGGGATCTCACTGAGCCCGCGCAATCGCTTCATCCGTCGAGTTCTCGAGGCCGTATGGCGGTGCGTGGGCGATCCCTCTGCCGTCGGCGGCGAGTGATCGGAGTCGTTCGGATCGCTCGACGACGGGGAACCATGCGATGGCGCATGGCTGGGCTGAGGGATGTCGGGCGCGCAATCAGCGGGTGCATCTTCGGAAAGCGCCGGACCGGTTCGGGAGCGGTCCGCAGACGCGGTGCCGGAAC
Organism: Brevibacterium sp. CS2; assembly: GCF_005280295.1. GTDB lineage: Bacteria > Actinomycetota > Actinomycetes > Actinomycetales > Brevibacteriaceae > Brevibacterium > Brevibacterium pityocampae. The sequence continues at coordinate 1,636,488 of NZ_CP040020.1, forward strand.
CAGAGGAGCCGGAACCAGAGGAGCTGGAACCCGGGGAGCTGGAACCAGAGGAGCCGGAACCAGAGGAGCCGGAACCTGCGGTGCCGGCGAACGTCGTCTCTGCCGACGTGGTGCTGGAATCCGTGGCGCCTGAACCCGAGGGACCCGAACCTGAGGGACCTGAACCCGACCTAGCTCCGAACGACTCACGTGCACACGACGACTCCTGAGACGTCGTGTCTGCAGAGGAAGAAGTGGTTGCGGGCGGGGTGATGTTCGGCGCTGGGCCATCGAGTTCGACGACGGTGACATCGACGGTCGGGGTGGCCCGCGTGATGATGTCGAACATGAGTTCGTGGAGCGCGCGAGCGTCGACGATCGCCTGGCGACTGCGGTCGAGGCCGAACGCATCGGCATGGTTGAGCGAGATCGCCTTCGCCATTGCGCGTGTGCGCTGGTACAGGGCATCGAGAGCGGTGACGGGCCCGGTGAGCGTGAGTCTGGCGGTCCCGTCGCGCCACCGGTCGATCCGCACCGTGCGGTGGCGCGCACGTTCCTTCTCGAGGTGGTCGCGCCCGGCGAGCAGCGCGGCCTGCCGGTCGAGGAGGATCCCCAGCCGATGCGGTGTGAGGTCGTGGGGCCGGCCGACTGCGTACTCATCGAGACGACGGACGAGCGCCAGCGGCAGATCGCGGGCCTTCTTCATCGTCGTGCGCAGCTTGGCCCACGTCGATTCGCCGAGGAGAACGGCATGCCGCATGAGCGGCAGTCCGAAATAGGCGAGGAGGCTGTCCGCGGCGGCGCTGGTCGCTTGCGCGGTCGTCATGCTCAGGCGCTGTGCGAGCGCGATATCGAACCCGTCCTTGAGCGCCGCACGCACTTCTGCCCGGAACGGTGATGACGCCTGTTGCGGTGATTCCGCACCCTGCGACGGCTCCGGAGACCATGCTGATTCCGAATGCTGCGCCGAGCCGGGAGTCCACGCTGATTCCGGGTGCACTTCCGATCCAGGTTGCTGCGGCGATCCCGGACCAGATCCGGTCGCTGCAGTGGCGTGGCGGCTGCGCCGATCGTCGGGCAGTCCGAACAGGGCACGGATCTCGTCCGGGTTGTGCGTAATCGCGAGGTATCCGAGCGAGGCCTGAGCGACGGCGACGAGTTCTTCGAGGGCGGCGACATCCCGAATGCGCGATACCTGCGCCACGCGCTCGTGGAGCCGGTCGAAGCGGACGGCCGATTCCGCGAACAAGGGTGCACCGCCTCGACGGTCTGCTGGGTTCCATGGGCAGGAGCCGTCGTCGTGCTGGGGAGCGTACGGAGAGCCGGAGTCGGTTCGAGTCCCATCAACATCGCGGGCACTCGTGAACGGTGCTGGATTCGCGAACTGGACAGGATTCCCGGCCGGGGCAGGACCCTCGAACATCGCGTCTCCGGCGAGCAGGGCTTCGAGCTCGCGGAGGTCCCCGGGGGCGGCGAAGCGAGCAGGGTCGGTGGAAACCGAATACTCGGAGGGTGGATCCATGGTGCCGGCCGCCGCGCACGCGGCGAAGAGACGGTAGTCGAACCCGTGGGCTGATCCGATCGCCATTGCTCCGTTCCTTTCGCTGTGTTCTAATCATATTAGATCACAGAGAGGAATGGAAGAGGTATACGCAATGATGTTCGAATACTTCCAGGGTGCGGTGAATGCGGTGATGAGCACAGGGGCGAGCGAGTGGCCGGACGCGCACAGGCACGGCGGGGGATCTCCGAACGAATCCGGGCACGCGGCTTCCTGCGGACTCGTCTCCCTGCCGGAGCGGCTCGACGGCACCCCGGATGTGGGAGAGTCCCAGGTGCGACAGAGCCCCACGTGCAACAGCGGCGCAGAGATGACCGGGCCGCAGGTATGCAGGAGTCCCCGGCGCGTCAGAGCCCGAGGTACTCCTGCACGGCGGTGACGAGCTCATCGAGCCCGGAACGGGCGTGCGCCACGGGGCCTGCATCGCCTTCGGCGCTGTCCCGGGTCCCACCGTTGCCGGTGACCTCGAGATAGCACTTGAGCTTGGGCTCGGTCCCGGAGGGGCGGATGATCACGCGGCCTCCGGAGGCGGTGAAGATCGCGACCCCGTCGGTCGGCGGCAGCGCGTCGAGTCCTTCGGCCATGTCGACCACGCGCGTCACGGGTGAGCCTGCGAGCACCTCGGGCGGGAACGTGCGGACCCGCTCCATTGCCTCGGCGATGAGCGCCGTGTCCTGCATGCGGAAGGTGACCGGGGCGGTGAGGAAGACGCCATCGCGCTGTCGGATCCGAGCGAGCTCCGCCTCCACCGTGGAACCCGCGCCGGCGAGTTCGGAGACCAGTCCGGCGAACACGATCGAGGCCGAGATGCCGTCCTTGTCGCGCACGGCCTGTGGGGCGACGCAGTACCCGAGTGCCTCCTCGTAGCCGAACACCAGTCCGGGCACCCGCGAGATCCACTTGAAACCGGTCAGGGTGTTGGCATGCGTGAGTCCGTGGGCAGCGGCGACGGCGCTGAGCGCCTGTGAGCTCACGATCGAGTTCGCCAGCACCGCCGCGGCTCCACCCACGTCGACCCGCGAGGCGATCCGTTCGCCGAGCAGGAGTCCCACCTCGTCCCCGGTGAGCTGCCGGTACGTCCGCACAGCGGTCCCCGGAGCGTTCGGGGCCGCAGGTGAGGAATCTGCCGGCAGCGGCACCGGAGCCGTCGGGTCTCCGTGCGCTGGGCCCGGCGACGAGCCTGTGTGCTGTGCGTGCGCTGCGACCGGGATCGCGGCGCTGAACCGGTCGGCATCCGGGTCGTGGGCGATGATGAGGTCGGCGTCGACCTGCGCTGCGAGGTCGAGCGCCGCGTCGAGCGCACCGTGCTCCTCGGGGTTGGGGAACGCGACTGTCGGGAACTCGGGATCGGGATCCGCCTGGGATCCGACGACGTGGACATCGCTGAAGCCGCAGCGTTCGAGGGCCCTCAGCGCGGTCTGCCCGCCGACACCGTGGAGCGATGTCATGACGATCCGCACCGGCGTCTGCCGGCGCTCACCGAGCGCGTCGATGTGCGCCAGGTACTCCTCGACGATCTCCTCTCCGGCCATCTCCCACCCGGACTCCGCGCGCGGCGTGCCGGCGACCGACGGGACCGCTGCGATCGCCTCGGCGATGAGGGCGTCGAAGGGCGGCACGATCTGCGCTCCGGCGCCCGCCCGGATGACCTCCGGGTCCTCGGTGCCGCTGAGCACCGCGGCCAGCGGCGCTTCGCCGAGGTACACCTTGTAGCCGTTGTCGGCCGGCGGGTTGTGGCTCGCGGTGACCATGACGCCGGCATCGGCGCCGAGGTGGTTGACGGCGAATGCGAGCACGGGAGTGGGCAGCTGGGCGGGGAGCAGGATCGCGCGCCCGCCGGCCGCAGTCACCACGGCGGCGGTGTCGCGCGCGAAGTCTGCGGAGCCGTGGCGGGCGTCGCAGCCGATGACGACGGTGAAGCCCTCGCCCAGTGTGTCGCGGAGGAAGTGGGACACGCCGGCGGCAGCCCGGATCACCACGGCGCGGTTCATTCGGTTGGGTCCGGCGGCGATCGCGCCGCGCAGGCCGGCGGTGCCGAAGCTCAGCGGAGCGAGGAACCGGTCCTCGAGCTCGGCGCGGGCCTGGGTGGCGGCGTCGGGAGCACCTGGGCCCGGAGCACCTGGGCCCGGAGCCTCGGCGGCCGGGTCAGCAGAATCCGAGGAGACGGGTTCCGAAGGAGCAGGCCCGTCTCCGGCGTCGGCCGTCGTCGTCCCCGCGGTCCCGACGGCCGCCTCGAGGAGGTCCTGCAGCTCGGCGCGCGTGACGGGGTCCGGGTCGTCGGCGATCCAGTCGCGCACCACCTGTGCGTCGAAGCCGCTGCTGAAGCGGTCGGCCACCCGCGCCATCTCAGGCATCACCGTCGGTCATGTGTGCGGCCTGCTCACGGGCGATCCGCTCGACGATCCGAGCGAGCAGATCGGAGATGCGCGGACCGGCGGCGTGCCCGGCCTCGATGACCTCGGCGTGGGACAGCGGTTCATCGGACACACCGGCGGCGAGGTTCGTCACGAGCGAGATGCCGAGGATCTCGAGTCCGGCCTCGCGGGCGGCGATCGCCTCGAGCGCGGTCGACATGCCCACCAGGTCGGCGCCCATGATGCGCGCCATGCGCACCTCGGCCGGGGTCTCGTAGTGGGGGCCGCGGAACTGGGCGTACACACCCTCGTCGAGGCTCGGGTCGATCTCACGGGCGACTCCGCGCAAGCGGGAGGAGTAGAGGTCGGTGAGGTCGACGAAGGTCGCGCCCTCGAGCGGGCTCGCCGCGGTGAGGTTGAGGTGGTCGGAGATGAGGACCGGGGTGCCGGGTGCCCAGTCGGGGTTGAGCCCGCCGCAGCCGTTGGTGAGGACGAGAGTGGAGCAGCCGGCCGCGGCGGCGGTGCGCACACCGTGGGCGACGGCGCGGACGCCGCGGTCCTCGTAGAAGTGGGTGCGGGCGCCGAGCACGAGCGCGGTCTTCCCGGTGTCGCCCACTCGCACGCTGCGCAGTGTGCCGCCGTGGCCGGCGACGACGGGGGAGTGGAAGCCGGGGACCTCGGCGGCGGGGAGCTCGGAGATCGTCTCGCCGATGAGGTCGGCGGCCTGGCCCCACCCGGAGCCGAGCACGAGTGCGATGTCGTGGGCGTCGACCCCAGCTGCCTCATTGATGACGGCGGCGGCGCGGGCCGCGAGGGCGCTGGGCTCGGTGGCATCGGACCCGGTGGCATCGGATCCGGCATCGTCGGGCCCGATGCCGGTGGACCCGATGTCTGTGCGCTCGGTGGGCGCGGAATTGCTAAGCTGAGATTCGGTCATGGGACGACACTACCGAAAGGTCGGCGGCCCACTGCTGATCCGCTCCACACCCGCCACGATGAAGGTGACTCGATGACGATCCGTCCGTTCGCGCCCGGCGACGACCTCGCCCTCAACGAGGTGTTCCACGACGCCCCGACCCCGGCCGGTCACGTGGTGCGCAATCTCTTCCGCGCCGACTCCGAATCCCCGGTCTCGCGCTGCGTCGTCGCGACGCTGGCCGACACCGAGGCGGGAGAGGGTTCCGGTTCTCGGGCGGGTTCCGGCTCCGGCCCGTCCGACGGTGCGAGCGACATCCTCGTCGGGGCCGCCGCGATCACCGAATCACCAGCCCACCCGGAGCGCGCCTGGGTGCATGTCGAGGTCGCGGAATCCGAGCGCCGCCGAGGTGTCGGCCGGGATCTGCTCGCCGCCGTGCGGGAGCGGGCCGCCGGCACCGCGCTCGCGGACCTGCCGCTGCGCGCCCGGGTGGAACCCGGCTCCGCAGGTGAGGCGGCGGCGCGGGCAATCGGGTTCGCGCCGCTGTTCACCACGCGCGTGGTCGAGGTGGCGCCGGGTGCGCTCGGCAGCCTGGGGGCGGACCGGCTCGAGGACTTCGAGGTCACGGCGACCGGTTCGGTGGCGCTGACCCGGGCGTTCGCCGAATGGTATGCGGGCGTCAACCGTGCGGATCCGGCGGCCGAGATGACGATCGGCCAGGTCAACACCCGGTTCCTCTCCGAGGCCGCCGGCGCCCACGGTGCCGCGCTGCTGCGCGCTGCGGGTTCCGGGAAGGCAGAATCGGGGAAGGCAGATTCGGGGAGGGATCGCGAGGTGACGACCTTCGCGGTGTCCTACGCCCAGCCGGAGAACGACACTGCCGTGGAAGCGAGGACTCCGGTCTCCGAGTCGCCGACTGCCGAGCTGCCGCCCACCGAGCTCACGCTCGGGTCGATGTACGACGCGCAGGCCGACGCAGTGGGCGATGGCGCCGCGGATGCCTCCGATGCCCCTGCTTTCCAGTCGGCACTCGGGGATGCGGCGGTGCTGCTCGCCCGGCTCAGCGTCGACACCCCGGTCGCACTCGAGGTGACGAGCGAGATGCCCGTCCTCAGCGCCCTCGTCGACGGCCTGCTCGAGGCGGGCCAGGCGGGGGTGCTGCAGACGTACGTGACCCTCGGGTCGGAGTGAGCTCGAGGACCGGCCGGTCCGGGTACGGAACACCCCGGTTCAGGTGCGGTCGAACAGACGGCTGACATCGACGGGGATCGCGCGCTCTGCCGTGACGTACCAGCCGCGCGTCTGACCGCCGGGGCCCGCTGGGAGGTCGCGCAATCCGACCTCGGCGAGCTCCCCGGCGGTGCGGGCGCCGATCACGAGCATCGGGCCGAGCCCCGGAACCCGTGAGAGCGGTGACGAGTAGCCCGGCGTGTGCTGGAGCGGCCAGCCGATGACACATGCCGGAGCCGTCAGGGCCGTGGCGAGGTCCGATGGATCCGCGAGGTGCGCCTCGGGCACGGTGAGGAGCGCCTGCCTTGCCACGTCTGCGTGCCACGTCTGCTCCACAACGGTGACGAGCGACGGCGTCAGGGCCGCGGTGGTGCGCACACTGAGGACCGGACCGTCGATGTCCGGGATCCACGTCACGGTCTCTCCGCACGGTCCGACGCCGATCCCGACACCGCTGCTCGTGCAGCGGCCCGGCTCCGCGTCGATGATTGCAGCCGCTCCGGTCGTCGAACCTTCAGGCCGATGCGGATCGGCGCCGCTCGATCGGCGTCGTGCCGAGCGGTGCACCCAGTGGTCCACGTCGCGGTTGCGGCCGAAGTCGCCTGCCTCGATCACCGACCCCCGAACGCCGCGCGAGCCACTGCGGATCGGCACTGCTCGATCGGCATCGCACCCGGCCCCGCGGCACTCCGTGTCGTCGCGGTGGTGTCCCTCCGCCCCGATCGAGGTGCCCGGGACAGGCGGATCGCGGTCAGAGCATGTGTGCGAGAGCTGGACATCGGCCCCCTGCGGGCCGGTTGAGGACGAAACGGGACCGAGGACGACTGCGCGCCCGGGAGGCCAGGCTCCGGAGAACCTCCGAGTCTGGAGTCCGAGGTGCGCCGTCTCCTGCGGATCGGCCGGCGGGAAGATCACACGCGTTCGGGCCCGCGCGGCGATGGGTGAATGGAGGATCCGCCGGCCGGCCGCGATGACGAACGCCGTCGGGGACCGCCCGGCACCCGACGTCAGCAGCGCTTCCAGGCGCGAGAGCCTGCGGGTGCCCTCGAGCGTCCGGAGCAGCGCATCGAAATCGTCGATGCAGATCATCCTGGGCCGCGGGTCGTCATCGGTCTCGAGGAGCCCCAGGAGGTACTCGACGGCCCACACCTCGGCGTGATCGGCCACGATGAGCTCACCGGGCTCCGCGCCGTCTTCGTGGTTCCTGGTGTCGAGGATCTCCTCGACGGTCCGGTCGCGACGGCCCCGGGTGAGGAGCACGACGCGGCTGCCGGTGCTCACCGCTGCCGCAGCGAACGACCGCACCGCCGTGCTCGTGCCGCGACCGCGCCCGCCGGTGATGATCACGGATCCGTCCCGAACGGGATCCCATATCCAGCGCGCCGTCCGGTTCTCGTCCGGGAAGTCGAGGAGTCCGAGGTCGGTGGATGACAGCGCGGCATGCGATACGGGCATCGGCGGCAGGACGATCCGCCGCCGAGTGCGGCCGGTGGATCCGGCGATGAAGTGCTGCGAGACCGAGACGAGCGCAGGGACGGTGAGCGCGGCTCCCGTCGTCGGTCCGGGGGCGGGCAGCGCGGCGGAACCGGACATCGTGTCGCGCGGCGCCGGGCTGCGGGTCGTCGCCCGCCGGCCGAGCAGAGCAGTCCAATCCACCCTCGGCGGGGCCGGCGGGTGCTGAGCCGGGGACACGGTGACCTGCGCGGCCCTGAACAGCTCGGGCGGCCCCGTGCGGCTGAGGAGTGCAGCACCGGGGTCGTCGGGCCGCAGGTGCGCGGCGGCGTCGGTTCCGATCACCTCGATCGAGTCGGCGGAGTCGCGCACGCGCAGGGCGAGGCGCAGGGAGATGTTGGCCTTCATGCGTGAGGTGACGATGCCGGAGGGCCGTTGAGTGGCGAGGATGAGGTGGATGCCCAGGGAACGGCCGAGCGCGGTGAGCGATTCGATCATCTCCACTCCGGCGGGATTGTCCTGGATGAGAGCCTGGAACTCATCGATGACGACGACGATGCGGGGCAGCGCGGTGCGGTCGTCGGAGTGCTGGATCGCAGCGTTGAGGGCATCGATGTCGGGGCACCGCTGCTCGGCGAGCAGGGCCTCTCGTCGCAGGATCTCCGCCCGCAGACTTCGGAGCGCACGCATCGCCTGGGTCGGTTCGAGATTGTCGACGACGGCATCGACGTGGGCGAGCTCGGCGAACGGTGCGAACGCCGCTCCGCCCTTGAAGTCGATGAGGACGAAACGCAGTTCGTCCGGGGAGAGCACGGCGGACAGCGCGGCGACCCAGGTCTGGAGCAGCACCGACTTGCCGCTGCCGGTCGTCCCGGCCACGAGTGCATGCGGGCCGTCCTCGACGAGGTCGACGAGCAGGGCTCCGGTCGACGTGGATCCCAGCGGCACCCGCGTCGCCCCGGTGGGTGCCGATCCGGTGGATGATGGCCCACTGGGCACGGAACCTCCGGGTACGGAACCCCTGGGCACGGTACCGCTGCGTGCCGTATCTCTGCGTGCCGTGGAGTCGTGGACCGAGCCCCAAGCGCTTCTCCAGTCGCTGGGTGACGATCTGAGGCCGGCGCGGGAATCCGTCGACCCACGCGGACCGCGAATGAGGAATGTGTCGGCGATGGCCGGCCTCCCGCCGGCTCCTGAGGCGCCGGCCTCCGGATCCGATTGCTCGTGGCCATGGTCTGCAGAGAGCTCGGCAAGGAGTTCGTCGAGGGTGCGGGACGCGGGAACAGCTCCGACCGGAGCCGCGGGCGGGGGAACGAGCTGGAGGAATCGCTCGGGGCGGAGGCGTCGCAGCTCGATGGCTCCGCCGAGCGGGACCGGGTGGCGGCGCGGACGCGGCGCATCGACCAGGGAGAGTTCGGCGGTCGACAGGGGAGTCGTGCAGTCGATCCGCCATCGCGGCACCACCCCACCAGGCGGTGTCGCACGAGAGGTGGACCGCCCGGACTCACCGAGGCTCGCCGTGGAAGCGGGACAGCGGATGGACACGGCGATCTGCTCGCCGTCGTCTTCCCGGCGGTGCGGAACCTGAGCCGGGGCCGGAACCGGAGCGGGAACCGCAGGGAGCACAGGCGATTCTGTGCTGTCTAGCGATGTCGTGCGGGCTTCGTCGAGCATCGCTGTGGGGGAGCCGGCTCGGGTGCCCGTTACGTGAGGTCGCCTCGCTCGGTCATCAGGCGCAAGGGGGTCCGTCGAGGATCCCGACGGCACCGCTGCAGGAATCCGTGGCGCCAACTCGATGGTGATGCCGGAACTGGCGACCCGATCTGCCGAGCCATCGGCTGCGGCCACGTCGACGCCGTACCCGGTGAGCTCGGGGAACACCTCGGCGACCGAGCTGTCGGCGAACGCCACTGGCAGTCCGAGGGCGCGGGCACTCGCGACGACGGCGCGTACGACGTCGCCGACGACCTCTGGCACTCCGCTGACGTCGAGGTCGGCTGCGCTCGGGTCGAACAGCAGGGCACAGTCCTCGAGGACGGGGTGCACCGATCCCCGGCCCACCGGGGGATTGCCGACTGAGCCAACGGCCGCCGAATCATCGCCCGCCGCATCTCTGCCTGTCGCTCCATGGTCCGCGCGGCGGCGACCCGCACGGTTTCGGCCCGGCACTGTGTTCTCCGCGCCCTTGCCGGCCGTATCACGGTCGAATGTCGTGTCCGCGTGGCGGTCGCGGGACCGTCGATCGACCTGTGAACCGACAGCCTCGGTGACGGCTCCCGTGGACCCGTCGATCACGGCGACCGGCACCGAGAACCGGTCGAGGAGACGCGCGATCCCCGGCGGCGTGGACCGGCGATCAGTTCTGCGGCCGGCCCTGTCGACGCCGGGGAGGCCGGCCAGGGTGTCAGGGCTCAGAGCCCGGCCGTAGCCGAGGACGACGAGCCCGGATTCCAGGGGCGTCGCTGCGGCGGTGCTGGTCGCAATGTCGATCCTCGCAGTCACCTCGGCCGCATGCTCGGTGAGCGCTCGGCGGAACTCCACGACGGATTCTGCCGATTCCCGCTTCCACCGGCGGGTCTCCATGCGCCAGCGCACGCCGGCGGTGAGCGGGCCGGACAGGGTGAACAGCAGGAACCACCACATTCCGGTGACGAGGACGAGGACGATTCCCAGGACGAGCGGCAGGATGTAGAAGGTCCACGAGGGCGTCTCAGGAAGTCGGACCTCCGGCGGCTCGGGTCCGTGCAGGGTCACTGGTCCCGGCGGAGACGGTGGGCCGGGGGGATGGATCGACACCCGGGTGCTGCCGAGTCGGAACGACTGCGGGCCTGCGGGGTCGACGGCGAAGGTTCGTTCGACCCCGCCGCACGTGCCCAGCGTGATCCCGCCGGGGCCGTTTCCCATGAGCAGCGGGGTGCGGCTGAGGAAGGGGTCGGCAAGAGGGCGGTCGGCGTCGCACGTCCGCCCGAGGCTCCAGGTGCCGGGCGGGAGCGCGTGGGCGAACCCTGAATCGGGACCTGCCGAGTATTCCACGAGAGTGCCGCTGTTCCCGCCGGTGCCCGCCAGCCGGTCGCCTCGGCTTCCGGGTTCGGGATCGATGAGGGCTGCGGTGGCGCGTGCACACCAAGTCTGCCAGGTGTCGTCGAGGGTCGGCGGGTCGCCCGGGCACCCGCGCGGGCGGCAGTCGGAGACGTCGATGGTGGTGGATGGGCGGGCGAAGGGCGTTGCCTCGGGGTTCGGATGCGCGGGCACGAAGTGTTCCTCTGCGGGCGGGTGGGTGCTGGCTCCCGATGTGCCGGGTGCGTGTGCGCCCGGCTCCGTCGCTTCGTCGACCGCGGCGAGCAGGGCCGAGAGCACGGCCCGTGCCGAATGCTCTCCGGGGGCAGCCACTCGAAGGATCCGGGCATCGAAACCGGTGAGCAGGTGGACGAGCAAAGAGGGCATGCGCCGAGGCTATGGTCGGGGTCCTGCAACGGCCAGGCCGAAGATGAGCCTGTGGACAGCGGCACGCTGTCCACAGCGGAATGACCCCGATGCGGCTCGGGCCGTCCACACTTTCGTACGCCGAGGTGGGCTCGATCTGCCGAGGTCGGTCGTCATCCCTCCCGGAGGGCGCCTCGGGCGCGAGCGGTGGCGGTCAGCTCGATACCGCGGGGCACGAACGGGGAGACGAGCGCGGGGCGATAGCGCGCGGAGAGCACGATCTCCACACTGCGGTCGTCCGGCGATTCGCCCTGGACGTCGAGACCGCGGAAGCGGGACGACACCTGCGCGCGGTCGAGGTAGCTCTCGGCTTCTCGCTGCACGGCTGCATCGGTGAAGATGATCGCCGGGTCCGAACCGTAGTCCGGCTCGAACGAGTCGGCGGCCGCGAGCGCCGCCGAGTCCGCGAGCGCGTAGAGTTTGCGATGCGCGAGGTAGATGTCGGTGATCACGGCGCCGAGGATGACGAGGACGAGCGCGATCGTCGTGAATCCCACGGCCAGCGGCATGATCGAACCCTCATCGGAGCACAGCGCGGTCCCGAGCCGCTGCTTCCGCACTGCACCGGCGTGCCTGCGAACAGCCTGCCCGGATGTGCGCAGCCCACGGGAACGCAACCCGGAAAAGTTCCTCCACCGGCGCATTGCGATCACCGGTCCGCATCCACGGAGCTCGGCGACCCAGCGTTCGCGAACCCAGCTTTCGCGAACCCAGCACTGGGGGACCCAGCATTCGGTGACTCAGTGTTCGGAGACGCAGCGTTCGGAGACGCAGCGTTCGGAGATGCCGTATACGGGGACACGATGTCGGAGTGCGCGGCGCGCACGGTGACGTGCGGGGCCGAATCGCGGCCGAACAGTGCGGGCAGACCGAGGACCGGGACCCGGGTCTCGACGTGCGCGGTGACCGTCGAGCCGGCCTCGTCGCAGGGTCCGCTGCATTCGAGGCGGATCGCCCAGCGCGCATCCTCGACACCGAAGTCCTCGAAATGGAGGCGCGCCATCGCCTCGGCCCGGGCGCCAGCGGAATCGGGGTAGCGCGCGGCGGCCCGGGCGGCATTGATCGCCGTCGTCTGGGTGGCGTAGGACCCGGCCTGCACCTGGCCGAGCGAGAGCACGAGGTAGACGAGGGGAATGAGGAGGACGACCGAGGCGAAGATGAACTCGATGGGCGCCGACCCGCGGTCGGATACCACTGCCGCACGGGTCCGGGGGAGTCGCTGTGTCGGCACGTCTCAGCCCTCGATGTCCTCGGCGATCGCGCGGCCGCTGAGCTCCCACACGCCCTGCGGTCCAAGGAGTCCGAGCACCGGGATCGGGGTCGTCACCGTGACGGTGACGATGTTCGTCCCGGAGACTGCGGACTCGGTGACCTCGATGTCCTGTGCATAGCCATCCCCGATCCCCGCGGTGATGAGGGCCCGGGCGAGGCGTGCGCCGTCGGCCGGCTCCTGGTCGGCGAGAGCAGCCTGGCGTGCCCCCGCGACGGCGGAGTCCGTCACCGTGTTGCGCACGTGCACGGCGATGCACAGCTGGAGCACCGAGACGAAGACCAGGCTCAGCAATCCGCTCACCATGACGAACTCCGCAACGGCGGAACCGGCATCGGGGCGCGCGGCCGAGCGGGAACCGCGACGGGGCTCGGGACGGGACTCCGGACCGAACTCGGGACGCACAGCGAGTCGGATCCCCGAACCGGCCCGGTGGCGTTCGCGGCAGGTGCCGGCAGGTCGGGGTATGCCGGGGGTTCGGGCCGAGCCGGCGGCCCGGGCTTTGCTGGCTGCTCGGGAACTGTCGACTGTTCGCGGAATGCCGGCTGTTCGGGAATTGCCGCTGCCCGGCCACCGCTGCCACCAGGTCAGTGGGCAGGAACTGAGGTTCTTCATGGTTCAGCCGGCGCTGCGGACCTTGTCCATGGAGTCCTGGAACATCGAGGTGAACGCTTCGCCGGCGAGCGCCCAGAGGGCGACCACGAGAGCGGCGGTCATCATCGTGATGAGAACCCAACCGGGCACGTCGCCGCGATCGCTGCGTGCCGCTCGGCGGGAGCCGGGCGCGCGATCATCGAGCGCGACGAGGGCAGTGAGGAACAGGAACAGACGGGTGAAGATCCTCGTGGTCATGGTGGGTACCTTTCTCAAGGGGGGGCGACCGGTCTGCGGCGACCGGGTCTCAGATGGTCGGTTCTCGGGTGGCGCAATTTCAGTTGCTCTGGGCTCAGTCGATCGGGTCGCGGGCGTGTGCAGAGGAACAGGTCACCTCATCCCGTGAGCTCGAGAACGGCGAGGGAGGGGAACACGGCGAACAGGACGGTGATCGGGAGGACGAAGAGGACGACCGGCACGAGCATCCCGACCTCCTTCTTCCCACTGAGCTCCATGAGGTGTCGGCGGCCCTCGTCCCGGACGTCGGCTGCCTGCGCCCGGAGCACCTCGGCGAGTGGGGTGCCGCGGGAGATCGCGACGGCGATGCCATCGACGAACTGGACGATGCTCGGGATGCTCGTGCGCTTGCCGAGGTTGTCGAGAGCCTCGACGAGCGGGGTGCCGGTCCGCGCCTCGGCGAGGGTGAGTCGGAGCTCCTCGCTGAGCTCCCCGGTCGTGCTCCGGCACGAGCGCTCGAGCGCGTCGACGGTGCCCTCGCCGGCGGTGATCGACAGGGCGAGGAGCTCGGCGATCGTCGGGAACTCGGCGAGGATCCGGGCCTCGCGCTGCTGGACGCGGCGGGTGAGAAGCCAGTCGTTGGCGAAGTGCCCACCCAACCCGCAGATGGCGACGATGAGGATGAAGGCCACGGGATTGAATCCGCGTCCGACGGCGACGACGGTCGCGAGCCCCGATCCGACGACCAGACCGGCCGCGACGAGGAGCAGCTGCAGCGCCCGGAACCGCTCGACCGTCTCGTTCCGGCCCAGTCGAGCGAGGCGGGCAGTGACGCTCGCGTCCACGGTCAGTCGCGATGACAGCCAGCGGCCGAGGCGCCGCACGGCGGAGCGGGCGACACCCCGGATCCCGGCGTCGGTGGGGACAGGGGGACCGTAGAGCTCGGCGACGCGGGGGCGGTCGCGCAGATATGGGCCCACGCGGTCATCGAGGGTCGGCCTGCGGAACACGGGAAGATTGAGCACGAAGAACGCGAGCGACAGGCCGAGCACCAGGCCGGTGCCGATGACGGCTGCGGGATTGAAGGGGTTGAGGTGCTCCATCAGTCACCTCAGGACCCGCGGTTCGGCCGGGAGGCGACCGATCCGCTTCATCACGGTGTAGGCGGCCAGGGAGACGACGAGGCCGACGAGGAGCAGCGTCGCCCCTGCCGGGGTGTTGTATGCGGCGGTGGTCTGCGGGCGGCTGGCGAGGAGCGCGAGCACGACCCACGGCGCGGCGACGGCCAGACGTGCCCCGGTGACGGTCCAGCTCTGCCGCGCCTGGAGCTCCGCGCGGGTGCGGGAGTCGTCCCGGACGAACTGGCTCAGCGTCTTGAGCATGACCCCGAGATCGGTGCCGCCGACCTCACGGGTGACGGCGAGGGCGGCGACGATGCGGTCCGCCACGGGGTCCGCGCACGCGATCTTGAAGCGATCGAGCGAGAGGGCGAACGACCCGGTTGCCCGGTACTCCTGGGCGAACACGGTGAACAGCGGGCGCAGCTGTTCGGGGCCGCGGACGCTCAAGCCGCTGATGGCCTCCGGCAGCGACAGGCCGGCGCGGATCCCGGAATGGAGGTGGTCGATGGCCTCCGGCCACAGCGTGCGCCGCTCGACCTGGCGGGCGCGGGCCCGCTGGCGCACGATCATGAGCGGTGCGAGACCGGCGAACAGGCCGAAGCAGGCGCTGATGCTCACCGCACCCGTGAAGAGGTGGGCGAGGAGGAGCACCGCGCCGCCGGTGGCGAGGGAGACGACGAGGAGGTGACCGGGGGAGGCGCGCGGGAAGCCGGCGACGGTGAGCGCCTCGTCGAGCTCGACGAGGAACCGGGGCCGAGGAGTCGTGCGGGGTGGGGTGACCCACATCGACCACCAGATGAGGAACAGTCCGCAGCCGACGCCGAGTCCGCACAGCGCCGCCGCCAGCGAGGTGCTCATGCGGCTTCCAGGATGCTGTGGATGTCCTTGCCGACGGCGGCGAAGCGGTCGCCGAGGTGGGTGAAGCCGGGCCCGCGGACGAGCGCACCGTCGTGATCGGTGTGGAAGACGTTCTCGAGCTCGACGACCCCGGCCTCGAGTCCGCCGGGGATCGCGGCGATCTCCTCGACGCGTCGTTGCCCGTCACGGTCGAGGCGGAGGTGGACGACGAGGTCGATGCTGCCGGCGACGGTCGGGGTGACGAACGTCGAGCCGATGTTCGGCCCGGCGAGGAGCGGCAGGGTGCAGAGCTTGGTGACCGCGGAGCGGGCCGAGTTCGCGTGGATCGACCCCATTCCGGGCAGGCCGCTGTTCATCGCGACGAGCAGGTCGAAGCATTCGGCCTCGCGGACCTCGCCGACGATGAGGCGGCTGGGCCGCATCCGCAGCGCCTCCTTGACGAGCTGGCGGAGAGTGATCTCACCTGTGCCCTCGAGGGAGGGCTGGCGGCATTGCATCGCCACCCAGTCGCGGGCGGGGACAGCGAGCTCGAACACCTCCTCGCAGGTGATGACGCGCTCGCGGGCCGGGATCGAGCCGGTGAGCGCATTGAGCATGGTGGTCTTGCCCGCCTGGGTCGCACCCGAGACCACGATGTTGGCCCCCGCGATCACTGCCGCGTCGAGGAAGGCGGCTGCATTGGCCGGCAGTGTGCCGTTGGCCACGAGGTCGTGCAGGCTGCGCGTGCGGGTGATGAACTTGCGGATGTTCACCGCTGGGTGCGTGCGCGTGATGTCGGGGAGGACGACGTGGAGTCGGGAACCGTCGGGGAGGGTGGCGTCGACGAAGGGGCTCGACAGGTCCACGCGCCGCCCGGAGGTGCGGAGCATGCGCTCGATGAGGTCGGTGACCTCGGCCTCGGTGAGCAGCGTCGGGGTGAGTTCGCTGATGCCGCGGCGGCTGATGAACACGCCCTGAGGTGCGTTGATCCAGATCTCCTCGACCTCGGGGTCGTCGAGGTATTTCTGGAGCACTCCGAACCCGGAGACCTCATCGAAGATCCGCCGCCCGGTCTCCTCGGGATTCGCCAGCAGGGGGAGTGAGCCGGCGAGGGTGCGCTCGTCGTAGTCGTGGATGACCTGGAGGACGAGCTCACGGGTCTGGGAGGGCTCGGTTCGCGGGTCGATGCCACGGGTCCGGATGAGATCGCGGACCTCGGCGGCGATGATGTCGGCGGCGTCCATGGGTGTCCTGTGGGGATCGGGCGCTGAAGCGGTCGGGTGGGGGATGCGTCCCGGATGGGTCGCCCGGGAGGGGTGTTTCGAGAGGGTACAGGACCCAAAGTAGACGACCGCAGGTCCCCGGACCAGCCCCGGAATCGAAATTGTGGATAACTGTTGAGTAGGTTCCGGGCGGTGCTTCCCAGTGGCCATGGCAGCGTGCAGGGCGTTCACCTGGAGCGAGTCCCGAGAACACGTTTCGCGCGGAGAGTTCTTCAGCCCCGATCGCTTCCTGCGAGTTCGTCCCCGGTCGCCGCAGCACCGAACGCATCGGGCGCTCGGCGCACCGCGTCCATGGACAACCGTGCGCCCGCGGAGGATCCGGCGGCGCCCGGCGGCGCCGGGACCCGCCCGTGCATGCACTACCCTGGAATCACTATGGCCACAGACTTTCCTTCCGAGATCGCTGCCCTGCAGCAGACCTTCGCCTCGATCCGCGAGGTGTCCGACGTCGACCAGCTGCGATCCGAGGTGAATGAGCTGACCGAGGCCGCCGCCGCGCCCGATCTGTGGGACGACCCGGAGGCCGCGCAGCAGGTCACCTCGAAGCTCTCCCACAAGCAGTCCACCCTGGAGAAGCTCGAGAGGTTCGACTCCCGGATCGAGGACGTCGAGCTCCTTGTGTCCATGGCCGAGGACGAGGACGACGCGGAGACCCTCGCGGAGGCGGAGGCGGAGATCGGCAAACTGCGCCGCGAGCTCGACGCGCTCGAGATCTCCACGCTCCTGTCCGGCGAGTACGACGAGCGGGCCGCCGTCATCACCGTGCGCTCCGGCGCCGGCGGCGACGACGCCACCGACTTCGCGCAGACGCTCGCCCGGATGTACGTGCGCTGGGCGGAGGCGAAGGACTACGGCGTGCAGGAGCTCGACACCTCCTATGCGGAGGGCGCGGGCGTGAAGTCCGCGACGATCCAGATCAACGCCCCCTACGCCTACGGCACGCTGTCCGTCGAGGCCGGGACCCACCGGCTCGTGCGGATCAGCCCCTTCGACAACCAGGGACGTCGGCAGACCTCGTTCGCCGCGGTCGAGGTGGTCCCGCTCATCGAGTCGAGCGACCACGTCGACATCGACGAGAACGACCTGCGGATCGACGTCTACCGGTCCTCCGGGCCGGGCGGCCAGTCGGTCAACACCACCGACTCCGCCGTGCGCATCACGCACGTGCCGACCGGAACGGTGGTGAGCATGCAGAACGAGAAGTCGCAGATCCAGAACAAGGCCGCCGCGATGCGCGTCCTCCAGTCGCGCCTCCTCCAGCTCAAGAAGCAGGAGGAGGCCGCCGAGCGCAAGGACCTCGCCGGCGACATCAAGGCGAGCTGGGGCGACCAGATGCGCTCCTACGTCACCCACCCCTACCAGATGGTCAAGGATCTGCGGACCGGCCATGAGGTCAACAACCCGCAGGCCGTGTTCGACGGCGACCTCGACGGGTTCCTCGAGGCCGGCATCCGGTGGCGCAAGGAGGGCCAGAAGGCCGCGGAGGCGGAGGCCGCCAACCCCTGATCCGCACCCGGGCCTGAAACCTGGCTCTGAAACGCACAGCGCCCCGGACCGACGATGTCGGTCCGGGGCGCTGCACCGTGCGAGGTGATCCCCTGCTGAGCTGGTCAGGGCGGGTTCAGCCGATCACTCGCTCGGGTGCTCCGTCTTCTCAACGGGGGAGGGCTTGGTGTCAGTGTCGGACTCGGCGGACTCCGTGTCGCGCTCGACCGGTGCGGTGTCGTCGCCGTCGATCGTGCCGTCGGAAAGCTCCGAGCGATCCGCCTTCTCCTCTGCGTGCGGGGTGGTGGAGTCGGTGATGCCCTGGTCATCGGAGTGATCCGGCGTGTGCGCGGCGTCGGCGTCGTCGCCCACCGTGTCCGAGGCGCCCGCCACTCCCGAGGAGCTCACATCGAGCCGCTCGTGGTCCTGCGGAGCATCCGGCCCGCCCGGCTCGGTCGCCTCGGGGTCGCCGGTCTCCGGTTCGGCCTCGACGGGTGCGCTATCCGGCTGCTCGCCGGTTGCCGAGCTGTCTGCCACAGGTTCGGCCGGCGTCTCGTTCGTCGCCGGGGCCTCGTCCTTCAGCGGGGTCTCGTCCTTCGCGTCTTCCGTATCCGGTTCCGGCGATGCGTCCGTCGCGCCGGCCGCGCTCGCAGTCTTCCCGGCAGGGGTCGACTCGCTACCGGGAGCATCCTCCTCGATCGAAGCCTGATCATCGGTCGCAGGCTCCTCGTCGGCCGGGGTCTCGTCCGATGCCGGGGCCTCGTCCTCGACCGGCGTCGTCTCCTCGACCGGGGTGGTCTCCTCTGCGGGAGTGGATTCGTCGTCCGGAGTGGATTCGTCGTCCGGGGTCTCCTCGACGACGGTGGTCTCCTCGACCACGGTCTCTTCGTCAGCAGGCGACTCGTCGGCGGTTGCCTCCTCAGCCGGGGTCTCCTCGGTGACGACCTCTTCCTCGACCACCGTCTCCTCGGCGACTGCACCCTCGGCCGGGGTCTCCTCGACAGTCGTCTCCTCTTCCACGACGACCTCCTCCTCGACGGGAGCCGGAGGGGTGTACTCGAGGTTGTAGTGGGCGTAGAGAGCGTGCCCGGCGTCGTCGCTGAGCGTGGACCCGTGCATCGACGGCGCGGACTTGATGACCGACTTGGGATACGGCACCCAGACCCCCGATTCGGTGACGGTCGACCGATCGAGCGGGAGCAGCGGGTGCGAGCCGAACAGTCCGGTGTTGACCGATACCATGGTCGGTTCGCCGGCGGGATCGCGGTGGATGTCGGCGACGGTGCCGACCTTCCGGCTCCCCACCTCGAACACCGTGGCATCGGCCAGCGGGTCGCGGAGGACGACGTGTGCGGCCGAGGTGTCCGCCGACTCCGTCTCCTCGGTGCCGTTCGAGGTGTCCTGCTCCGGGCTCTTGTCACTCATGTGGGGCTCCTCTGATCTGCATCGTTCCCTGTCACCTGGTGTCTCCACTTTACGGTGACCGTGCGGCCTTGGGAACGGCGAGGTGGGTTGGGTGGTGGTCTCACCTGCGGCCGGACGATCGGCGCCGGGCGGGCCTCGCCGGACGATCGGCCGTCCGCCGTGGTCCCATGCGGCGGCGGGGGAGCGCAGAGGGGCCGGTTCCGCAGCTGCGGAACCGGCCCCTCCGGCGAACTGACCCTGATCAGCGGGACCCGGTGGTGGTCACCGTGGTGATCCCCGGGCCCCGGTGGCGATCAGTGGCGGGCGTCGCCTCGGCCGTCGACATCACGGCCCTGGGCGTTGCCCAACTCGTCGACCCGCTTGTCGCCGGCAGCACCGCGAGTATCGGCGTCGACGTCGATCTGCTCCTTGCGGACCTCGCCGGACACCGTCTCGGAATCGGTGACGGTGCGCTTGCCGACGTTGACCTTCTCCGTGGCGACGGTCTCCTTGTCGACCACCGGGCGCTCCTCGCGCAGGGTGATGGTCTCCTCGGCGCCGTCGGCGCGGCCGTCGATCGAGCCGGTGCGGGCCTCGGCGGAGTTCGGGTCGATCGATTCGCGCTCGACGACGAGCTCCTCGCGCTGGACCGGGACCTCGACCTGCTGGTTCTCCGACACGACGCGCTTGCGCAGACGGGCCTTGCCGGCCTCGCGCTGCTCGGTGCCGACCTTGAGGCGCTCCTCGTGGGCGACGACCTGCTTGCCCTCGGCGCCCTGTCCGGCAACGCGGTCGGCGTCACGGCGGTCGGCGTCACGGCGGTCGTCATCGCGGCCTGCGGTGCCGGCGGCTCCCGCTGCCCCGGCGGCGGTACCGGCAGCGGCGCGGTTGACCGCATCGGTGCGGTCACGGCCGTCGCCGGCGACGCGGTCATCGCTCACGCGGCCGTCATCGTCGTAGGAGAGGCTGTAGTACTCGAAGATGCGACGCTCCTCGGCCGGGTCGAGGTGGCCGTCGGCGTCGATGTTCGGCGCGTCCTTGATGAAGTCCTTGGTGAAGGGGACCGTGAAGCCGTCCTCGGTGCGGGTGGCGGCGTTGAGGGGCACGAAGGTCTCGTTCGTGCCGAACAGTCCGGTCTTCACCGTGGCGAACTTCGCCTCGTCGGTCTGGTCGTCGAGGTAGACCTGACCGATCGAACCGACCTTCTTGCTGTCCTGGTCGTAGATATTGGCATTGGTGAGATCGTCGAGATCGAAGCGATCGTTCATGAAAATCATCGTCCTCTCGGTGGTGCGTGTTCGAGCGGCCCCGGAGGGCCCTTACCTCCTTCACTCTGGTCGAGTCGGGACCACAAGGCGAGCAATCCGAGTCGAAACCCGAATAATCAAGGCGCACTGTCAGACGGTGCACAAGGATCCTTGAGGATTCTGGGCCTCGCTCCGGGAATATGATCCGGCTCCCGCGGAATCTCGGGCCCGCCGCGTCGGCCGCGGCGCTCGGAAACCTCCCAGACGACCCGCCGACCCCGCCCTGTGACCCGCCGACCCCGGCACGCGGACCCCGCTCGTCGCCTCGCGCGGACCCCGCCGAGAGCGGCGAACGGCTCCTGCGATCCGGCGCGCCATCCGGCGGCCGCCGGCTCTGCCGACACGCCTGGACGGTTCGGCCGGAGGGTCCGCGGTTCCGGCCGCCGCGCTCCGTATAATCGAGGTGGTCCCCGTCCTCCAGGCGATTGAGAAGAAACTGCGTGATCACCTTCGAATCGGTCACCAAGACCTATGATTCCAAGGCCGACCCTGCCCTGAACGACGTCTCCTTCACCGCCGAGGCGGGGGAGTTCGTGTTCCTCGTGGGCGCCTCGGGCTCGGGCAAGTCCACGGTGATCCGCCTCGTGCTCCGCGAGGAGGTGCCCACCCGGGGCCGGATCCGCGTGGCGGGGAGGTCGATCATCCGGATGCCCTCGTGGAAAGTGCCCTACCTGCGGCGCAGCATCGGCACCGTGTTCCAGGACTTCCGTCTGCTGCCGAACAAGACGGTTTTCGACAACGTCGCCTTCGCACTCCAGGTCATCGGCAAGTCGTCCGCGGCGATCTCCACCCTCGTCCCCGACGTCCTCGAGACCGTCGGGCTCGAGGGCAAGCACCGGCGCCTGCCGCACGAGCTCTCCGGCGGCGAGCAGCAGCGCGTCGCGATCGCCAGAGCCGTGGTCAACAAGCCCGGCATCCTCCTCGCCGACGAGCCCACCGGCAACCTCGACCCGGTGACGTCCACCGACATCATGGAGGTGCTCGAGCGCATCAACCGCAACGGCACCACGGTCCTCATGGCCACCCACGACGGCGACATCGTCAACCGCCTGGGCAAGCGCGTCATCGAGCTGCGCGGCGGAGTGATCGTGCGCGACGACGAGCAGGGCACGTACCAGGTGGGCGCATGAGACTGTCGTTCATCTTCTCCGAGGTCCTCGTCGGCCTCAAGCGCAACGTCTCGATGGTGCTCTCCGTCGTCCTCGTGACCTTCGTGTCCCTCCTGTTCGTCGGCTCCGCGATCCTCCTGCAGATGCAGATCAACGGGATGAAGGACTACTGGTACGACCGCGTGCAGGTCGCCCTGTTCCTGTGCCCGCCCGACTCCGAGGCGCCCACCTGCGCCGCCGGCGAGGCGACGACGGAGCAGAAGGACGCGATCCGCGCCGCGCTCGACGGGCAGGACCTCGCGCCCTACGTCGAGGAGGTCCACTTCGAGGACCGGGCGATGGCCCACCAGCTGTTCGAGGAGCAGTTCGAGGGCACCTCGCTCGAGGGGACTATCCCCGAGGACCAGATGCAGGAGTCGTTCCGCATCAAGCTCACCGACGCCGAGCAGTACGAGATCATCAACGAGTACTTCTCCGCCACCCCCGGCGTCGAGGAGGTCGTCGACCAGAACCAGCTCCTCGACCAGCTGTTCTCGATCATGAACGTCGCCACCGCGATCGCACTCGCCATCGCGGTGATCATGCTCCTGTGCGCGGTGCTCCTCATCGCCACGACCATCCGCCTGTCCGCCTACTCCCGGCGCCGGGAGACCGGGATCATGCGGCTCGTCGGCGCCTCGAACGCCTTCATCCAGATGCCCTTCATCCTCGAGGGCGTGATCGCCGCGGTCATCGGCGCGCTGCTCGCCGCGCTCGCGCTCGGCCTTGTCGTGCAGTTCGGCGTGCAGGGGTGGCTCCAGGACCAGGCGGCGAGCTTCGAGCTGATCTCGCTCGGCGACGTCCTGCTCGTGGCCCCCGTGCTCGTCGTCATCGGCATCCTCATGGCCGGGGTGTCCTCCGTCCTCACCCTCCGCCGGTACATGAAGGTCTGATCCCATGCGACCCATCCCGACCCCCAGCAGAACCCGGCAGCGGACCCGCGCGCTCCACCTCGGCCGCCTCCACGCCGACCGCGGTGCGCCGGCTGCCCGCGGTGGCGCCGGTCCGAGGAGCGCCGGTCGCAGGATCGTCCTTGCGCTCACCGCGGCGGCGCTCGCCGTGCTCATGCCGGTGGCCGGGCTCGCGGCGAACCCGCAGGAGAAGAAAGACGCCGTCGACGAGCGGGTCGAGGAGCTCACCCGCGAGTTCCAGGGGCTCGACGAGGAGCTCGCCCGTGTCATCGCGGAGAAGGAGGCCGCCGAGGAGGCGATGCCTGCCGCGGAGGACGCGCTGTCGCAGGCCGAGGACGAGCTCGCCGAAGCCCAGCGCGAGGACGAGGAGCTCGCCGCGCGCATGACCTCGGCGCAGAACGCGCAGGAAGACCTCCGCACCGAGATCGACGCCGGGGAGCAGGAGCTCGCCGCCAGCCAGGGCGCGGTCACCCGCATCGCCCGGCAGGCCTATCAGAACTCCGGCGTCACCTCCGACCTCGCGCTCCTCCTCCAGATGGCCTCGAGCGACACCGGGGCCCAGGGACTCGGGCGGGTCGACTCCGCCGTCCGCTCCCAGCAGCGCACGATCACCCGGCTGTCGGAGCAGCGCACGACGAACCGGAACAACCAGGACCGGCTCGACGCGATCGCCGTCGAGATCGAGGACCTCAAGGAGGAGGCGGCCGCCGCCGTCCTCACCAAGGCCGCTGCGGAGAACGACGCGCGCCAGCGCAAGACCGACCTCGACTCCCTCATCGACACGAAGGACCGGGCCTCGCAGACCATCGAGGACAACCGGGCGAAGACCGAGGAGGAGCTCAAGAAGCAGCAGGAGGAGCAGGAGCGCCTGGCCGAGGAGGTCGAGAAGTGGGAGCGCGAGGCCGAGGAGCGCGGCGAGACCCTGCCCGGCAACGGCGAGTTGCGCAATCCCGCGCCCGGATACCCGGTGACCTCGCCGTTCGGATACCGGATCCACCCGATCACCGGCTCGCGCCGCCTCCACACCGGCACCGACTTCGGCATCCCGTGCGGCGACCCGGTGCGCGCCTCGGGCGACGGCATCGTGGTCTCCTCGGGCTGGGCCGGCGGCTACGGGAACCGGGTGGTGATCTCGCACGGCAAGGTCGACGGGAAGACCATCGCATCCACCTACAGCCACAACACGCGCAACACTGTGCGCGCCGGTGACCGGGTGTCCCAGGGCGACGTCATCTCCCGCGCCGGCACCACCGGCTCCTCGACCGGCTGCCACCTCCACTTCGAGATCATGCAGAGCGGCGCCTACGTCAACCCGATGCCGTTCATCCAGTAGCGCGGCCCATCCGGCAGCGCCGTCCGTCCGGCGGCGCCGGTCGGCGCTCGGGCGACCTGTACACTGGTGGATCTGTGCCCACACCTCGGGCACGCGCGAGTTCCGCGCTCGCGGGGCGGCATCCGCGCCCAGCGCACGGCAGGCGACGATCGGTTCGGGAGGAGGACCATGGCCAAGGGAAGCCAGAAGAAGACCGGGAAGAACGCCAAGACCGGCGCGAAGACCGGCGGCAAAAACGCGATCACGACGATCGCCCGCAACCGCAAGGCGCGCCACGATTATCACATCGAGGACACCTATGAAGCCGGCCTGGTGCTCACCGGGACCGAGGTGAAGTCCCTCCGCGAGGGCCGCGCATCGCTCACCGACGGCTTCGGCCTGATCTTCCAGGGCGAGGCCTGGCTCGAGGGCGTCTACATCCCCGAGTACGTGCAGGGCACGTGGACGAACCATGCTGCCCGCCGGCGGCGCAAGATGCTCCTCCACAAGGACGAGATCCTCAAGATCTCGCACAAGCTCAAGGAGTCCGGGCGCACGCTCGTGCCGCTCGAGCTCTACTTCGTCGGCTCGCGGGTCAAGGTCGAGATCGCCGTGGCGCTCGGCAAAAAGGACTGGGACAAGCGCCAGGCGCTGCGCGAGAAGCAGGACGCCCGCGAAGCCCAGCGCGCGATGTCGCTCCGCCGCCATATGTAACCCTCGCGCCACCCTGTGGGTATCGCTGTGGACCGAGATTCCTACCATCGAGTTGGACGCTTGTCCATACCGTTTCGGAATGATCTTCACTCGCCTCTCACCTGCAACGATGCATGTTATCCACAGATGAGTTCACCCGCTGTGCAGAACGTGCGATCAACTGTGGACAACCGGTGGATTCCCAGGCCGCTGCCCGCCCTTCTGCCGCCTGCTGCCGGGGGGTTTGCGGCCTATGGCCTGTGGACCAGCGCGCTGGGTCGGAGGTGCCGCGCAGCCGAACGGTGACACGGTCGAACGGTGGGTGACACGGTCGAACGGTGGGCGACACGACCCGATGGCGGGCTCCGGCATGGTCTGTGCTCCGGCATGGTCTGTGCTCCGGTGCACGGTGCTCAGCCGTGGACGCCGACGAAGCGCAGGTTCGGGCGACACAGCGCGGGTTCGGACGGCGAGGTGCGGGTTCACAAGATGAAGTGCAGGTTCGGACGGCGTGGTGCAGGTTCAGGCCGCTGCTCGGCACGGTCGGGAATGAAAGTGGACGCACGGCTGTTGTCGGGAGTAGCATCAGAGGTCCGGCTGGCAGCTGAGCGGGTTCGCTTCCGCGCAGGCGCAGTCGGTTGGCAAGTGAATATGGGGATGATCGGTTTCGACGTTGGACATGGCGTCGGGAGAAGCGGGCCGAGAATGCAGAGTCAACTCGTTAATGTCCTCTGCAAAACAATAGGTGCTAAGTCTAACAACCGCACCGATTTCGCCCTCGCCGCCTGATAACGCGAGCTGCGAATCCGTCAGCCTAGAGTTGCTTCCGCTCTAGTTCCTGGCGTCAGCTAGGGAGCCACTGCTGTCGGCACATGTTGGGGGTGTCGATGGGACTCTTACTCAACTCCGTTCGTTGGTCTACGTGTTCGTGCGATGACCAGGACCTAAGAAGCTGTTTCACGAACTGCGCCCGGAGAAGACCCGGTAATATGCCGACGGACGCGGGTTCGATTCCCGCCATCTCCACTTGTGGACTGCCCTCGGGGATCGCTGACGTCACGCGGACCTCGGGGGCTTTCTCCTGCCCGGATCTCGGGTCTCGGTTCGCGGACCTCGGATCGCGGACCTCGGGTCTCGGGCCTCGGGTCTCGCAAGCGTGCACCATGTGCAGCGCATCGATGCTGCCGGTGCAGGGGTGCGGAGCCGCCCCAGCGGGGAAGCGGCACCCATCTCTCCTCGACCGGGGGATGCGAGTGTTCCTGCACCACGCGGTCGAATCTGCGTCCATGAGGCCCGGATGCGCTGGAATTCAATTGCATCGATGGGAATCACTCGCATTCGGCTCTCCGCGCACGATTTGCCGGGCCCGAGGCGCCGGCGGTGATCTGCTGAGTGCGTCTCGACTCGACGCATGCGCCACCGGGTCGGAGGCACAGCACACTTCTCCGCAACGCTGCGCACTGCTCCGCACTGCACTTCTCCGCCGCGCACTGCTCCGCGGCGTTCCGCCGTCCGTTTCCCGCGGCTCCGTACCCCCTTCTGCGGCGCCATACCCCTCCCGTACCCCCTCCCGCGGCCCCGTACCTCCTTCCCGCACGTCGCCGAAGGCGATCAGAGCGATCGCGCCGCCGGACCACGGGATCGCGGTGCGACCCGTGACAGTGCAGAGAACTGCGGAATCGCTCTCAGGAACCTTCTAAAATTGCGCTCTCACGTGGGGTTTCATCGGGAACTCACGCAGGTCGACCTGTTCGCGTCGCTGCTTGAAGCACAGGCCCGCGCACTGTAGGTTCGTCTGTGTTCGATGTGAAGTAGCTCATAAGGAGACCCCATGACGATGTCACGCATCCGCTTCCCCCGTCTACCGCGGATGGTGACTGCGGTCGCCGCCGCCACCGTGCTCGCGCTGGCTCCCGGGGTCGCCCCGATCGCCTCGGCCGCCACCGAGGAGTCCACGGAGGGCGCGATCGACGCCCCGGCCGAGGAGAAGACCCTGCGGATCGCGACCGCCGGCCAGATCGACAGCTTCAACCCCTTCACCACGATCTACCTCACCTCGACGGGCATCAACCGCTACGTCTACGAGAACCTCGTCCAGTACGACGCGAAGGACGGCTCGCCCACCGAGGGTCTCGCCGAGTCGTGGGAGACAAGCGAGGACGGCATGACCTGGACCTTCACCCTGCGTGAGGGCATGAAGTGGTCCGATGACGAACCGATCACCGCCGAGGACGTCGTCTACACCTACACCCAGATGATGGAGGACCCGGCGGGCATGGGCGCGGCCAACGGCAGCCTCGTGCAGAACTTCGACACCGTCGAGGCACCCGACGACTCCACGGTCGTCATCACCCTGACCGAGCCGCAGGCGCCGAACCCCGGCACCGAGATCCCCGTCGTCCCCGAGCACGTGTGGTCGGCCAAGGAGGATGCGGTCGGCGACCCGGGCGACACCGACGTCGTCGGCTCCGGCCCGTTCGTCCTCGAGAGCTACGAGCCCAACCAGTCGATCACGCTCAGGGCCAACCCGAACTTCTGGCGCGGCGCCCCGCAGATCGACACGATCCAGTACATCTACTACACGAACTCCGACGCCCAGGTGCAGGCGCTGCGCTCCGGCGAGGTCGACTTCATCACCGGGCTCACCCCGGAGCAGGTCACCGCGCTCGAGGGGGCGGACAACGTCGAGATCAACGCCGGCACCGGCCGCCGCTACACCTCCATCAGCTTCAACTCCGGTGCGGAGACCCCCGAGGGCGAGTCCTACGGCACCGGCAACGAGGCCCTCACCGACGTCGCGGTGCGCCAGGCGCTGCGCCAGGGCATCGACATCGACACCCTGCGCGAGCAGGTCATGCAGGGCTACGCCGACCCGGCGACGAGCTTCATCCCCTCGGCGTTCCCCAAGTGGCACCTGCCGGAGGACGATGAGGCCATCCTCGAGCACGACGTCGAGGCCGCGAAGCAGACCCTCGAGGACGCCGGCTGGACCGAGGGTGCCGACGGCATCCGCGAGAAGGACGGCGAGAAGCTCTCCCTGCGACTCCTCGTCGACTCCGCCTCCCAGCCCGAGCAGGCGATCGGCGAGTTCCTCGGTCCGTGGCTCGCCGACCTCGGCGTCGAGCTCGAGGTCGAGGCGTCCGATGCCGACACGATCTCCAGCCGCACCCTGGCCGGGGACTACGACATGTACATCACCGGCTGGAGCATCAACCCGGACCCGGACTACCAGCTCGGCATCAACACCTGCGCCTCGCGTCCCGACGCCGAGGGCAACGGACCGTCCTCGCAGGACGGCTACTGCAACCCGGAGTTCGACGAGCTCTACGCCCAGCAGCACACCGAGCTCGACGAGGGAGCCCGCGAGGAGCTCGTGCGCGAGGCGCTGCGCCTCAACTACACCGACACCGCGCAGATCGCCCTGTGGTACCCGCAGGCGCTCGAGGCCTACCGCTCGGACCGCTTCGACGGCTTCACCACCCAGCCCGAGGCCGACGGCATGATCGCCGGTCAGGCCGGCTACTGGGGCTTCTACACGGTCGAGCCCGTGAGCGGCGAGTCCGGCGGTGAGTCCGGCGGCCTCGGCACCGGCGCCTGGATCGGCATCGGCATCGCCGTGCTCGCCGGTGTGGGAGTGGTGATCTTCGCCCTCACCCGCCGCAAGAGCGCCGACGACCGCGCCTGATGTCACCGTCCGGCGCCCGACCACCCCGGTGATCGGGCGCCGGACCGCTGTGCCGCGCCCCTGAGGGCGCCGCACCGATTGGAGTCAGAAGTGTCAGCCAACCCCCCGTCCGCCGAGCCGCCCGTCGACCCGCACGTCGACGATCCGGCCGTCGCGGAGCCGCGCACCGCGGCCGGCGAGGATCCCACGCGGGGCCCCGCCCTCGGTGCTCCCCAGGACAGTGCTCCCCGGAACGGTGCTCCCCAGGACATCGCTTCCCAGGACATCGACGAGCCGCCGGCCGGCACCTCGTTCCTGGCCTACTTCGGCCGCAAGCTCGGGGGAGCCGCGATCAGCATGCTCATGGTGATCCTCCTCGGCTTCTTCGCGTTCCGGATCCTGCCCGGCGATCCCGTCGCCAAGATCGCCCGCGAACGACCGATGACCGCCGAGCAGGTCGCAGCGCTGCGCGCCGAGTACGGCCTCGATCAGCCGCTCCTCGTCCAGTTCTGGGACTACCTCACCGGGATCTTCACCGGGGACATGGGGGAGAGCTACGTCTACCAGCAGTCGGTGAGCTCGCTCATCGCGCAGTACGCCTGGCCCACCCTGCTCCTCACCGGCACCGCGGCGATCATCGCGATCGTGCTCGGCCTGTGGATGGGGCAGCTCGCCGCCTGGAAGCGCAACTCGCTGTTCGACAAGGCCACCACCGGCACCTCGCTCATCCTGTGGTCGGTGCCGACCTTCTGGCTCGCGCTCATCCTCCTCATGGTGTTCGGCGGCACGCTCCAGTGGCTGCCCACCGGCGGCATGGTCTCGCCCGGCGTCGAACCCGGCACCTTCGCCTACGTCATCGACGTCGCCGAGCACCTCATCCTCCCGGTCATCACCATGGTCGCGGTGATCTACGCCCAGTACCTCCTCGTCATGCGCGCCTCCCTGCTCGAGGAGATGAGCGCGGACTACCTCACCACCGCCCGCGCCAAGGGTCTCAACGAGGACGGCGTGCGCCGCAAGCACGCGGTGCCCAACGCCCTGTTGCCCACCGTCACCCTCGTGTTCATGCACATCGGCGGACTCATCGCCGGCGCGGTGACGGTGGAGACCGTGTTCTCCTGGCCGGGGCTGGGCAAGCTCACCTACGAGGCGATCAGCGGCCCCGACCTGCCGCTCCTGCAGGGCACGTTCGTCGTGTTCTCCGCCGCGATCATCGTGATGAACCTCATCGCCGACCTCCTCTACCGCCAGCTCGATCCCCGCGTCAGGAGGGCCTGAGATGTCCACCGTCCTGTCACCGCGCGCCGTCGCCTTCAACCGCCGCAAGGCCGCCGCCGGACGCGCCTGGAAGATGTTCCTCCAGGACCCGGCCGGCGTGTTCGGCGCCGTCGTCCTCGTCATCGTGTCGCTCATCGCGATCCTCGCACCCGTCATCGCCGACCGCTCGATGCTCGACGTCACCCAGCAGCTCGACCAGCCGCGCTACGCCCCTCCCTCGGCCGAGCACCTGCTCGGCACCGACAACTACGGCCGCGAGCTGTGGGTGCGGATGGTGTGGGGTGCCCGCGTCTCCCTGCTCGTCGGGCTCGCCGCGACCGCGATGTCGATGATCATCGGCACGATCATGGGCATGGCTGCCGGCCACTTCACCGGGTTCCTCGGCGGCCTCATCATGCGCATCATCGACTTCTTCCTCGTGCTGCCCTCGCTGCTGCTCGCGATCGTCCTGTCCTCCGTGCTCGACCGCGGGGTGTGGACGATCGTGCTCGCGATCGGCATCACCTCGTGGGCGGGCACCGCGCGCGTCGTGCGTGCCCAGACCCTGTCCGCGGAGTCGCGCCTCTACATCGAGCGCGCCCGCGTGCTCGGCGCCGGACACTGGCACATCATCGTCAAGCACCTGTTCCCGGCCGTGCTCCCGCTCGTCATGGCGAACACCACGCTCACCGTCGGGACCGCGATCATCGCCGAATCGACCCTGGCGTTCCTCGGCCTGGGCGACACCACCCAGCAGTCCTGGGGCACGATCCTCAAGAACGCGATGGACGTGTCCGCTGCGACGAGCGGCTACTGGTGGTACATCCTCACCCCGGGCGTCGCGATCGTCATCGTGGTGCTCGCCTTCACCCTCGTCGGCCGTGCCTTCGAGTCGATCGCCAACCCGACCCTGAGGAGCCGCTGATGCAGGAGATCGTCTTCGACGACGTCACGATCCGCTATTCCTCGAACACCCGGCGCGGCGAGATCGCCGCGGTGCGCGGCGTGTCGCTCACCGTGCCTGCCGGCGGCACGCTCGGGATCGCCGGGGAATCCGGGTCCGGGAAGTCCACGCTCATCCTCAGCCTGCTCCGGCTGCTCCCGTCGAACGCGACGCTCACCGGGACGGTGCTCGTCGGCGGCCGGGACCTCGGCGAGCTCAACTTCGGTGAGCTGCGCGCCCTGCGCTGGTCGGACGCCTCGATCGTGTTCCAGGGGGCGCTCCACTCCCTCAACCCGGTGCGCACCGTGGGCCGGCAGATCCTCGAGGCGCTCGAGCTCCACGTCAAGGACGGCTGGCGCACGAAGGAGGAGCGCACGGCCCGGATGCACGAGCTCCTCGCGCAGGTCGACCTCAGTGCCGACAAAGCCAAGGCGTACCCGCACGAGCTGTCCGGCGGGCAGAAGCAGCGGGTGATGATCGCGATGGCGCTCGCCTGCGAGCCGCACGTCATCATCGCCGACGAGCCCACCACCGCACTCGACGTCATCGTCCAGCGGCAGGTCCTCCAGGTGCTCCAGCGGCTCGTCGCCGACCGCGGGATCACGCTCCTCATGATCTCCCACGACCTCTCCGTGCTCGCCGAGGTGTGCGAGCGCCTGGCGATCATGAAGGACGGGGAGATCGTCGAGATCGGCGACTCCGCGGTCGTCTGCGCCGACCCCGAGGAGGCCTACACCCGGCAGCTCGCCGAGGCGTTCCCGACGATCGGCGACCGGCACTCGCGGCTCAACCCGGTCACCCGCAACCCGGCTCGGATCGCCCCCGCCGCCGGGACGGGAACGGCCGGAGCCGAGGCGAGTGCCGGTGCCGGATCAGGGGCGGGAGCCGGTGCCGAGGCCGGAACCGGTGCCGAGGCCGACACGGGATCCGCTGCCGAGGTCGGGGCCTCACCCGGCACGGCCGCCGGTGCGGGCGCCGCAGAGTTCACCATGACCGACGAGGTCGTGCTCGAGGCGAAGAACCTCAATGTCTCCTTCTCCGCCCGCGGCCGCCACGTGCGCGCGGTGCGCGACGTCGACCTCGCCCTCCACCGCGGTGAGATCCTCGCCGTCGTCGGCCAGTCCGGCTGCGGGAAGACGACGCTCGCCCGCAGCCTGCTCGGCCTCCAGGAGACCGACCCCGGTTCGGAGATCCGGTTCCGCGGGAAGCCGCTGAGCCGCCGGCCCAAGGACCTGCGCGCCTTCCGCAAGGAGGTGCAGATGATCCTCCAGGACCCGTCCGGCTCGCTCAACCCCAAGCTCAGCGTCTACGAGTCCGTCGCCGAGGGCCTGCGCGTGCAGCACTTCACCGGCGACGAGCGCGCCCGCGTCATCGAAGCGCTGACGAACACGGAGATGACCCCGGCGGAGGACTACCTCGAGTCGATCCCGCAGGAGCTCTCCGGCGGCCAGCGGCAGCGCGTCGTCATCGCCGGGGCACTCGCCCTCGACCCCGAGGTGCTCATCGCCGACGAGCCCGTGGCGAGCCTCGACGCGTCCGTGCGCGGGGAGATCCTGTCGCTCATCCTCGAGCTGCGCCGCCGGCTCGGGCTCACCGCGCTTGTCATCACCCACGACCTCGGGCTGGCGTGGAACATCGCCGACACCGTCGCCGTGATGTACGAGGGGCGGATCGTCGAGCGCGGACCGGTCGAGGACGTCCTCCTCGACCCCCAGCACGAATACACGCGCACGCTGCTCGGCGCGGTCCCGAGCTTCCGGCTCGACCGGGTGAGCGAGTGAACGGGGGCACCGTATGAATCGCACCGCCGCCGAGGCGTACCTCGATTCCCCGCCGCTCGTCCCCGGGGACCGGGTGCACCTCATCGCGGCATCGAGCCCGACGGACGCGGCCGGTTTCGACCACGCCCTCGCGACCCTCGAGGGCTGGGGCCTCGAGGTGGTGGTCGGTGAGCACGTCCGGGCCGTCCACCCCGAGCTACCGTACCTCGCCGGCACCGACGAGCAGCGCCGCGCCGACCTCGAGGCCGCCTGGTGCGACCCGCGCACCTCAGCCGTCATCGCCCTGCGCGGCGGCTACGGGGCGATGCGTCTGCTCGACGGCCTCGACTTCTCCCGCCTCGCCGCCCACGCGACCCGGCCCGACGGCCGACCCAAGCTGCTCGCCGGGTCCTCCGACGTCACGGCGCTGCACCAGGCATGGGCGCACCATCTGCGGGTGCCCACCCTGTTCTGCCCGATGGTCGGCAACGCGGTGTTCCGCACCTCCACGAGGATCGCCGCCGACGTCCGCTCCTGGCTGTTCGAGCCATGGCGCGGTCGTTCCATCGCCGGGCCCGAGGCGCGCACCCTCATCCCGGCACCCGACGGCGCGCCCGTGCCCGGCCGGATCACCGGCGGCAACCTCAGCCTGCTCGCCGCCTCGCTCGGCGCGCCGGAGAACCCGCTGCCCGTGGCGTCCGGGACCGGCATCGTGCTCCTCGAGGACGTCGACGAGACGCCCGCCCGCCTCGACAACCTCCTCCTCCAGCTCGTCCGCAGCGGTTGGACGGACGGGGCCCGGGCGGTCGCGCTCGGCTCCTGGGAGGACTGCGGGTCGGTCGCGCAGATCGAGGCGCTCGTGCACGAGGTGCTCGGCCCCCTCGGCATCCCGGTGGTGTGGGAGCTCGGCTTCGGCCACGCCGAGGATGCGCTGAGCGTGCCGCTCGGCGTCGCCGCCGCCCTCCACGCCCCGGCCGGCGGCGCACCCGCCCTCACCCTCATCGATCCGAAGGAGACCCCATGACCGCAGACCGGCAGCCGGACCGCACTCCCGAGAACCCCACCCCCGGAATCCCTGCCCGCGCGCTCCCGGACGTCGACTTCGGCGCACTGCCCGGGGTCGAGTTCTCCGCGCTCGCCTATGACGTCGACACCGGGACCACGCTGTTCTCGCACGCCCCCGAGCGCGTGCTGTCGACGGCGAGCATCGCGAAGATCTTCCTCCTCCACGCGACCCTGCGGATGGTCGACCGCGGCGAGCTGTCCCTCGACGAACGGCTCCGTCGCCGCCCCTCGGAGCGGGTCGACGAATCCGGGCTCTGGTACCTGCTCCAGCAGGACTCCCTGAGCGTGTTCGACATCGGGATGCTCATCGGTGCATTCAGCGACAACTTCGGCACGAACGTGCTCCTGCGTCGCGTCGGCCTCGACCGGGTCGCTGCGAGCGCCGCCGAGCTCGGGTACACCGACTCCGCCCTCCACGACTTCCTCCGCTGGCCCCGCCCCGCCGGCGCCCCGTCCCGGCTGTCGAGCGGCACCGCCGCGGAGATCGCCGACTTCATGGCCCGGCTCGCCCGCGACGAGCTGTTCGACGCCGCCCACTCGGAAGTGCTGCGCCGCTGGCTCGGGGCCGGCGCGGACACCTCGATGGTCGCCTCGGCCTTCGAACCCGACCCGCTGGCGCACTACTACTACACGCGCGGATCCTGGGTGTGGAACAAGACCGGCACGGATTCCACCGTCCGCTGCGACGCCGGTGTTGCGATGACGCGGGAATCCCGTGTGGCCTACGCGGTGTTCGCCAACTGGGAGCCCGACACCGACCGGGTGCTCGAGGTCATGCCGCTGATGCGCCGCGCCGGTGAGATCATCGGAGCGTACCTGCAGCCGGAGATCTACGGGCGCGCGGCGGACGCTGCGAGTGGTCCCGAGGACCCGCACCGCACCCCGACGGAGGACTGACATGATCGACGTGTTCGACGGCCACAACGACCTGCCCTGGCACCTGCGGGAGACGCGCGGGGGCTCCGTCGCAGACCTCCACGACGCCGCGGTCTCGCCCTTCACCACGCTCGGGCAGCTCCACGACGGCGGGGTGAGCGCCCAGTTCTGGTCGGTCTACGTCCACAGCTCGATCACCGGGCCGGCCGCGGTGCGCGCCACGCTCGAGCAGATCGACCTCGTGCACCGGATGGTCGACGCCTACCCGGACGACCTCGTCTGGGCCCCGACCGCCGCGCAGATCCGCGCGGCGACCGGCACCGGGCGGGTCGCCTCGCTGCTCGGCGTCGAGGGCGGGCAGCAGATCGACGAATCCCTGTCCGTGCTGCGGATGTACGCCCGGCTCGGCGTGCGCTACATGACCCTGACGTGGTCGACGACCCACAGCTGGGCGGACTCCGCCACGGACGAGGCGCGCCACGGCGGGCTCACCGCCTTCGGCCGGGAGGTCGTGGCAGAGATGAACCGGATCGGGATGATCGTCGACCTCTCGCACGTCGCCCCGAGCGTCATGCACCAGGCGCTCGACATCAGCGAGCTGCCCGTGATCTTCAGCCACTCGTGCGCCTTCGAGCTCAACCCGCACCCGCGCAACATCCCCGCCGACGTCCTCGACCGGCTGCCCGCCAACGGGGGAGTCGCGATGGTGACGTTCGTCCCCTCCTTCGTCACCGACGCCCGCCGCCGGTGGGTCGAGGCCGGCGAGGTGGGGGAGCCGCCGGAGGTGACGCCGGCCGATGTCGCCGACCACTGCGACCGGATGCGCGAGCGCGTCGGCATCGACCACGTGGGTCTCGGCGGCGACCTCTGCGGCACCGACACGATGCCCACCGGGCTCGACGACGCCTCGACGTACCCGGCGCTGCTGACCGAGCTCGCCGGTCGCGGCTGGAGCGAGGCCGACCTCCGGAAGCTCGGGTCCGAGAACGTGCTGCGCGCGCTCGAGGCCCACGACGACCGCCACCGCGCCACCACCGCCGCCCATTGAGAGCCGGGTCCGGTACTCCGCTCCTCGACACCCTGCACCTCGAGATCCTGCACCTCGAGATCCTGCACCTCGAAATCCTGTACTGCGAAACCCTGCTCCTCGACCGAAAGGCACCGTCCTCCCCATGCCCCGCGTCCTCCTCATCGTCAACGACATCGAGTCCGGCCCCCGGCGCCTCACGCAGTGGCTCATCGACGAGCACCTCGACATCGATGTGCGCGTCGGAGCCGCCGGCACGATCCCCGAACCCGAGGCGCTGGGCGACTACGACGGCCTCATCATGCTCGGCGGCGGGTACATGCCCGACGACACCACCGGGGCGCCGTGGCTGGCGCGCGAGGCCGAGCTCGTGCGCCGGGCGCTCGAGACAGGGATGCCGCAGCTGGGGATCTGCCTCGGCGGGCAGCTCATCGCGCACGTCGGCGGCGGTGCGGTTGCAGCGAACTCCGGAGCCCCGGAGAAGGGCTCGACACCGATCACCCTGACCGAGGCCGCGGCCGCCGACCCGTTGTTCGGCGGCCTGCGGACGGAGACGGCCTTCATCGAGAGCCACGTCGACCGGATCACCCGGCTGCCCGAGGACGCGGTGCTGCTCGCGCGCAGCGAGGCCTGCGAGCTCCAGGCGTTCCGGCTGGGCGAGGCGGCGTGGGGCCTGCAGTTCCACCCCGAGGCCGGCCCGGAGAACGTCCGGAGCTGGAATGCCGACGAGCTCGCC
The DNA here is from genome assembly GCF_005280295.1 of Brevibacterium sp. CS2. Taxonomy (GTDB): domain Bacteria; phylum Actinomycetota; class Actinomycetes; order Actinomycetales; family Brevibacteriaceae; genus Brevibacterium; species Brevibacterium pityocampae. The sequence goes on from NZ_CP040020.1 coordinate 1,672,393, forward strand.
GCGCTCGGCTTCGACAAGGAGGAGCTCATCGCCGCGGCCGACGCCGCGCAGCCGACGACCGAGGTCGACGCGCGCGCGATGATCGCCGGCTTCGCCTCCCTGCTGCGCCACCCTGAGACCTCGATATCCGAAGGTTCCTGAGAGCGGATCCGCAGGAGTTCGCAACCTCGGCCGTACACCGGCGACCCATCGGGGTGAGGCCCGGGTCAGCGGGCGATGCGCTCCCGCCAGGCGGCGAGCACCTCGGGCGAGGTGGGCTTCGAGACGAGCGAGCCGACGACGTAGGCGACCGCGGAGGCGAGCAGACCGAGGTAGATCGCCGGGTTCGCGAAGATGTTCATGGTGGCCATGATGATGATCGTGGTGAGCGAGCCGACGATCATCCCGGCGAGCACCCCGGTGATCGTGCCGCGCTTCCACACGAGCCCGCCGAGGATCGGCACGAACAGGCCGCACACGAGCAGGTTGTAGGCGACCGTGAGGGCTTCGACGACGCTCGGCATGAGGCAGGCGAGGATCACCGAGAGGATGCCGAGGCCGAGCAGGTAGAGGCGGGAGTCGCGGACCTCGTCGCCGGTCTCCTTGACGAGGTTCTGCGCCAGCGCGCTGCCGAGGCGTGAGCGCGGGACGCCGCGATCGGCGAGCACGGGCTCGACGACGTCCTGCCGGAACACCGTCGAGGCGGCGAGCAGCGCGCCCGAGGACGTCGACATCACCGCCGACAGCGCGGCGGCGAGGACGAGGCCGGCGAGCACCGGGGTCATGGAGGAGTCGACGACGGCGACGAACACGTCGTCGCTGACCTCGATGCCGGGCACGATGACCTGGGCCGCGGTGCCGACGAGCGCGCCGGCGACGGCGTAGAACAAGCAGTAGATGCCGGCCGACAGGCCGCCCCAGCGGGCGACGCCGGGGGCCCGCGCGGTGAACACGCGCTGCCAGATGTCCTGCCCGATGAGCAGCCCGAGCGTGTAGATGAGGAAGTACGTGAGGATCGACTCCGGACCGATCGCCACCGGATCGAACGCGCTCGGGCCGAGCTCGTCGGCGATCGTCCCGAAGCCCCCGGCCTCGGTGATGACGAGGGGCAGGAGGATGAGGAAGATGCCGATGGTCTGGATGATGAACTGGACGAAATCGGTCAGGGTGATCGACCACATGCCGCCGAGCATCGAGTAGATGATGACGACGGAGCCGCCGAGCAGGATCGCCGGCACCCGGTCGATGCCGAGCAGCGCGTGGAAGATCGTGCCGTAGGCGACCGTCGAGGTCGTCGAGATCATCAGGCCGTAGGCGGTCATGATGAGACCGGACACCAGGCGCGAGCCGGAGCCGTAGCGCAGCCCGAGCATCTGCGAGACCGTGTAGATCTCGAGGCGCTGGATCTTCGGGGCGAACAGCAGCGACAGGAGCACGATGCCCAGGCCGATGCAGAACACGAGCCACATGCCCGACAGCCCGTACTCGTAGCCCAGGCCCACGCCGCCGACGGTCGAGGCGCCGCCGAGCACGACCGCGGCCATGGTGCCGGTGAACAGCACGGGGCCGAGGCGCCGGCCGGCGACCAGGTAGTCCTCCTGGTTCTTGGCGCGCATCCGCCCCCAGAACCCGAAGGCGATCATGGCGGCCAGGTACAGCAGGACGATAGCGACGTCCATGGGATTCTCCTCGGTGCGGCCGGCCGTGGCGGGTCCGGCGAGATGGATCGGCAGGTCAGCGAGCCTGCGGGGCTGGGGTCGGTGGGACTGGATCGGTGGGCGTGGAAGGACGGGAGGCGCTTGCGTGGTCCGGTCAGGCGTCCGCGGAGGGGGCTCGGCGCGGTGCGATGACATGGACGACGGTCGGCCGGCCGGCGGCGAAGGCGTCGGCGACGGCTCTCCGCAGCGTCGCATCGAACTCGGCGAGCGCGCCCGCCTCCCCGGCACCGGTGGGCAGGGCCACCGTGACGCCGTGGGCGCCCATCGACCGGCCGAGCGCGGCGAAGTCGGGGCGGTCGAGCCGGACGGCGAACGGGGGCATGTCGCGTGCGGTCATCTGGTCCTCGATCTCCGCGTAGCCGCCGTTGTCGACGACGATGAAGGGGATCGGGAGCCCGAGCTCGACCGCGGTCATGACCTCCTGGACGGAGAACATCGCCGCTCCGTCGCCGAGCAGCGCGGCCACCGGCCGCTCGGGTGCGGCGACCTTGGCGCCGAGCGCCGCGGGGATGCCGTAGCCGAGCGTCGCGAATCCGGGCATGTAGAGCAGCTGGTCCGGGGTGTGGGCCTCCAGGGCGTGGACGGTGCCGTCGTAGGTCACCTGCGAGGAATCCCCGCCGATGACCACGCCCGGTCCGCCCGCCGCTGCGACGGCCCGGGTGATGCGCGCGTTGAGGCCCGCGCCGTCGAACTCCTCGGCGCACGCCGCGCGCAGCGACTCTGCCCGGTGCCGCCCCGCCGAGGTGCCCACCGGCTCGGGATCGGACCCGGCCTCGGACCCGGAATCCGGCCGGGATCCGAGCCCGGAACCCCCACCGTGTCCGGCATCCTCGCCGAGCGCTGCGAGGAGGGCATCGAGGAAGGCCCCGGTGTCGGAATGGACGAGCACGTCGCCGATGAGGTTCTTGTTGAGCTGGTCGGGGTCGATGTCGCAGCGGATGACCTGCTGCCCGTCGGGGCGCGGGGCACGCACGTCGAGCGCCGAGTCCACGGTGAGGCCGTCGGCGGATCCGGCGGGTCCGGGCGTCGCCGACCCCGCTACGGTGCCGGACACGTTCTGCGCACCGATGGTGCCGCCCCAGAGGTCGGAATCGGCGAGCTCGGTGCCGAGCACGACGAGCACATCGGCGGCGCGGCTCGCCTCCTGCACGGCGCCGAACCGCACGTTCGAGCCCAGCGACAGCGGATGGGCCTCGTCGAGGACGCCCTTGCCGTTGCAGGTCGTCGCCACCGGCGCGTCGAGGCGCTCGGCGAGCGCGGTGAGCCGGTCCGCCGCGTGCCGCGAGCCGCCGCCGGCGACGATGAGCGGACGGTCGGCGGTGCGGAGCAGCTCGGCGGCGCGGGCCACGGTGTCGGCCGTGGGCACCGGCGGCTGCGGCGCGAGCGGCTGCGGGGCGGTACCCCACCAGGGGCCCTCGAGCACGTCAAGAGGCACCTCGATGTGGACGGGCCCGGGCCGCGACGAGGCGAACAGGGCGAACGCCTCGGCGACCGCCTGGGCCGCGCCCTCGGCGGTGCGGGCCCGCCGGGAGGCGACGAGGAGGCGGCTGAGCGCCCCGGAGGAGTCCTTGGTCTCGTGGAGGAGGCCGGCATCGGCGCCCTCCATACCGGTGGGCACGCCGGGGGACAGGATGAGCATGGGCCGGGATTCCGCATAGGCGGTGGCCGCGGCGGTGATGACGTTCGTCAGCCCCGGTCCCGAGGTGGTGATCACAACCCCGGGTCGGCCGCTGAGGAGGAAGTAGCCGTCCGCGGCGTAGCCCGCCCCCTGTTCATGGCGCGGGGTCACCGCGCGGATGCCGTAGTGGTGCAGGTGGCGGTAGAACTCGAGGTTGTGGGTGCCGGGGATGCCGAAGATCGTGTCGACCCCGTGGGCGGCGAGCGTGGAGACGACCGCGAGGCCGCCGTTGCGGTGGTGATCGGGGAGGATCGTCATGCCCGGCCTCCGTCGAGGTGCTCGGCAACCGGTCCCGTCGGAACCTGGGCGCCGGCCCGTCCGGCGGCCCACAGGGACAGGATCTCGTAGCCCACCTGGGCGGCGGCGAGTCCGGTGATCTCCGCGTGGTCGTAGGCCGGGGCGACCTCGACGATCTCCGCGCCGACGATGTCGAGCCCCTGGAGCCCGCGCAGCGAATTGAGGAGCTCGCGGCTCGTCATGCCGCCGGCCTCCGGGGTGCCGGTGCCGGGAGCGGCCGCCGGGTCGAGGACGTCGATGTCGATGGACAGATAGACCGGCCGGTCGGCCAGGCGGCGCCGGATGTCGGCAACGATGTCGGGCAGCGGACGGAACTGGTAGTCGTCGCTGCAGAGGATCCGGAAGCCGAGCACGGCGTCGTCGGTGAGGTCCTCGCTGCCGTAGAGCGGTCCGCGGATGCCCACGTGCATGCAGTGCGCGAGGTCGAGCAGGCCCTCCTCGGAGGCGCGGCGGAACGGGGTGCCGTGGGTGTACGGGGCGCCCATGTACGTGTCCCAGGTGTCGAGGTGGGCGTCGAAGTGGAGCACCGCGACGGGTCCGTGGGTGCGGTGCACGGAGCGGAGGTTGGGCAGTGCGAGCGTGTGGTCGCCGCCGAGGGTGAGGAGCTTGGCGCCGTCGGCCCTCAGGGCGTCGGCGGTCTCCTCGACCGTGCAGATCGCGGCGGGGATGTCGAAGGGATTGACACCGAGGTCGCCGCAGTCGGCGATCTGCTGGGTGGAGAACGGGTGGACGTCCGTGGCCTGGTTGTACGGTCGCAGCAGCTTCGAGGACTGCCGGATGTGGGCGGGTCCGAACCGCGCGCCGGGCCGGTAGCTCACCCCGGCATCGAACGGGACGCCGAGGATCTTGACGTCGATCGGCGCGCCGGGGCGGGCCGCCTCGACCTCATCGAGCCGCGGCAGCAGCCCGAAGGTCGGCGGGCCGGCGAAGCGCGGGGTCCGGCTGTAGTCGGCCGGGCCGAGGGGTTCGTGGGTGGTCATGGGGTGCCTCCTGCGGTGCGGGCCGCGAGGATCCGCCCGGGCCCGGCTGGTCATGGGGACACAGTACTCCACTCGACGTTACTCGTCAGTAGAAAGGCTCCGCGGTGTGTCACCGGCATCGCCGCAGCCGTGGTGCGGGCCCGGTCGGTCGGCCTGTCACCAGGGCTTCTCGGCGTATCCGGCGCCGCTGTCGCGGGAGTTTTCCTCGTCCTGACGCTGCTGCGAGTCCTGCTGCCGCTGTCGCAGCTCCTCGCGCTTCTCGTCGCCGACCCCGCCGGGGCCCTCACCGGGACTGCCGCCCGATTCCCCGGTGCCGGATTCCCCACCGGGTCCGTCCCCGCCCGGCTCCTCGCCGCCGTTGTCACCGGGCTCCGTGCCGGTCTCCCCGCCCTCGCCCGACCCTTCGCCGGAGCCCTCTTCCCCGCCGGAGCCCTGTCCCGGGTTGTTCATCTCCTCCTGCGAGGAGTCGACGCGCTCCTCGGCCTCGTCCATCGCCTGGTCCTGGCCGCCGCCCTGCGGACGGCACTCCTCGGGCGCCTCGGACAGGACGGTGCGGGCGGCGTCGAAGGACGTGTTCGCCTGCTCGGTGTCGTCGGCGTCGCGGAACGCCTCGGCCTCCTTCTCGTGGACGTAGGCGAGGTTCATCCGCACCGCGCACTCATCGGCCACCGGGGTGAGTTCGAGGGCGCGCTCGAGCTCGGGTCGCGCCCGGTCGTAGTTCCGGTCGAACGCCTCTGCGGTCCCGACGTTGAACGGGCCCTTGTGCCGCTCGAAGGGGCTGAGCCGCTCGAACCAGCGCGCGGCGGCGATCGCCTCCTGCTGGTCGCCGGCGGCCGAGGCCTTCTGCGCCGAGGTCAGCAGCACGCTGAGCAGGACGCAGTAGGCGGCGAGGAGCAGCAGCAGTCCGGCGGCGACGAGGCTGAGGATCACCCGGCGCCGCGGGCGCCGCCGCCGGCGCACGCTGCGATCAGGATTCTCCGCTCCGCCCTGTCCGGTGCCCGCGGCGCGTTCGTCGGCGGCCGGTGTGCGCGGCTTCGTCACGGTGTCCATGATGCTCCCAGGGTCGCGGTGGACGGTCGTGCGGCGTACTGCTGTGCTGCGCCCGGAGGTGCGACACCCGGCCGTGCGCTGCCCGCCGCCGGAGCGCCCGCTGCCGGGGGAGCCGCCGTCGAGGGGACCGGCGGTGAGGCATGGAGCCGGGCGAGCGCGCGGACGCGGCGCAGCGCGAGCGTCGCCTCGACGACGATCCAGGCGAACACCGCGAGCAGCGGGATCCAGAAGTATTCGGTCACCCCGCCGAACGATTCGGCGTCGACGAGCTTCTCCTCGAACTGCGGGGCGGTGTGCACAGTGCCGAACGGGGTGCCGGCCGAGCGGTGGTGGTAGTCGACGCCGAGGTCGGCGGCGATCGTGCGCAGCTGGTCCTCGTCGATGACGGACAGCGCCCGGTCGCCGGTGGTGCTGTCGGTGATGTAGGTGCCGTCGTCGCGGGTCGAGTAGTACGACTGGGTCTCCTTCATCGGCCCGCCGCTCTGCGTGCCGTAGCCGAACACCGCGCCGCCGTCGATCTGCGCGGCGATCTCGGACATCGACTCCGGAGCCGTGCTGGCGGTCTGCTCGCCGTCGCCGAAGTAGTACACGAGGCGGGCGTTGTCGGGGTTCTGCTCCTCTGCGGCGGCGAGCCGCTCGAGCAGGAGTGCGCGCGCCTCGGTCACCGAGCTGCCGCCGGAGTACAGGGTGACCTCCGGGCCGACGGTCTCGATCGCGGAGGCGAACGCCGAGTGGTCGGTGGTGAGCGGCACCCGCACGGCCGCGCTCGACCCGAAGGTCACCATGCTCACCCGCGCCCCGGGCAGCTGCTCGAGGAGCGAGCGCATGTCCTCCTTGACGCCGTCGAGGCGCGGCCGCTGCCCGTCGTAGTCCTCCGCCACGATCGAGGCGGTGGTGTCGACGAGGACGAACACGTCGGCGGCCGCCGCGGTCGACTGGCTCGCCGTCTCCAGCGGGACGCCCGGGCGGGTGAAGGCCGCGGCGAGCACGAGGAGCGCGCCGGCGCGCAGCAGCCAGCGGGTGCGCCGGGCGGGGGTGAGGACGGCCAGCGTCACGCACCCGCCGACGAGCAGGACGAAGAGGGCGACGAGCGCCGGCCAGGGGAGGACGGGCTGGAACATCAGCTCGGACATCACAGGGTGAACCTCCAGGCGAGGACGAAGCAGGCGATGATCCCGAGCAGCGTCAGGGTGAGCGGGACGATCGGCTGGTCGTGGACCAGGGTGACCGACTTCGCGTCGGTCTTCTGCGCCTCCTGCTGCTGGATGTCCTCGACGATGCCGTCGGTGGCCTGAGCGGAGCCGAGCTGGTGGTGGGCCCCACCGGTGGTCCGCGCGGTGTCCTGCAGCTCGCTGATCTCCGATCCGGCGAAGAGGGAACGAGGGGCGAGCGTGTAGACCCGCACCTCCTCCTCGACGGCGATCTCCGTGGCCTCGGCGAGGGTGAAGATCGGGGTGCCGGCGATCTGGTTGTCGGTGGCGAAGATGATCGAGCGGCTGCGCTCCTCGCCCTTCTTGTCGAAGCTGTCCACGCACGAGGTGAGGCCGTCGCCGATGAGCGAGGAGCCGCCGATCTCCGTGTCGACCGTGCCGGCGAAGAAGTCGGTGCCCTCGAGGCCGCCGGTCTCGAAGCCGAGCTTGGCCTCGGTGAGGAACTCCTCGACCATGAGGTAGTCGTCGGTGAGCGGGAACACCGACACCGCGGTGGAGTTGAACACCGTCATCCCGATCCGCTCCCCGTCGAAGGACTCGATCATCTCGAGGTAGGACTCGATGATCTGCGCGTCGTACGAGGTCATCGAGCCCGAGGCGTCGAGACACAGCACGACGTCGCGCAGGTGCCGCTCGGGATTGATCGTCTCCGTGCGCGCCGGCCGGGCGATCCCGGCGAGCGCGGACAGGGCGGCGAAGGCGGACACGAGGAACACCGCGATCGCGCCCCAGAGCAGGCGGCGGCGGCGGCGCGCGAACTCGGGCAGACCGGTGAGGCGGTGGAGGCGGGCGACGGGCACGGTGCCGGCGCGCGCTCGGCCGGGCCGGGACAGACGCCAGACGGTGAGACCGGCGACGGGGATGAGGGCGAGGGCGAGCCACCAGAACTTCAGGACCATCGTCCCACCAGCTTCCGCGCGGCGCCGAGCTCGGCGCCGCAGTCGATCGCGGCCTCGTCGGAGAACTCGGCGGCGTAGAGGCGGGACACGGCGACGGCGATCGGCTCGATCCGGTGGGCGCGGAGCTCCGCGAGCGTCATGTGGCTGACGTCGATGCCCCAGGCGGAGCGGGCGAACCTGCGCACGATGGTGCCCAGGCGCTGGGCGACCTCGCGCTCGGTGATCTCACCGGCGCGCCACGCGGTGTCGAGCGCGTCGATCTTCCCGAGGTATTCGCGGCGGGTGTGGCCGGGCACGGGGGCCGGGCCGTCCGTCCGCGCCCCGGAGCGTGCCCACAGGTGGGCGAGGACGGGCCAGCCGGCGAGCACGAGGAACCCGGCGAGGCCGGCTGCGGCGGCGACGAGCCACCAGTCGGAGGCGGGCAGCAGCGGGTGGAGGTCAGCGGCGTCCACGGCGCTGCCTCTTCATGAGTCGGCGCAGCTGCCACAGCGCCTCGTGGGAATGGGTGACGCGCACGTGCGGGATGCCGGCCCGGCGCAGGGTCTGCTCGGTCTGCGCCCGGCGCGCGGCCTCCGCCGCGTGGTACTCCTCCCACAGCGCGCGGCCGGACAGGAGTTCGTCGGGGACCCCGGCGCGCTCGGCGGCCAGCACATCGTACGGGGTCCCGGCGGTCCCGCCGAGCGCGGAGAGGTCGGCGTCGGCGATGGTGAGCCACATGATCTCGTGCTGCGCGGCGAGCCGGCGCAGCAGCGGCAGATTCTCCGCGGACACGGGGGTGTCGTCGGCGATGACGAGGACGATCATGCGGCGGCGCAGGGTGTCGGCGACCCACTGGAGCTGGGTCGCGATGCGGGAGCCGGCGGAGTGCCGACCGGCGGCCTGGATGCGGCGCAGGAGCTGCTCGAGGTGCGCCTCGGTGCCCTTCGACGGGGTGGAGCGCGTGGTGCGGGCGTCCCCGTGGACGAGCATGACGTCGTCGCCGTGGCGGACGGCGAGGTAGCCGGCCATGCCGGCGAGCAGGATCGCGAGCTCGCGCTTGGGCTCCCCGGAGGCGGCGACGGCCTCGAAGTCCATCCCGGAGTCGACGACGAGCGCGAGCGCATGCCGGCGGTGGGCGACGTAGCGCTTGACGAGCGGGGTCGAATGGCGGGCGGTGGCTTTCCAGTCGATGTCGCGCACCTCGTCGCCGGGGACGTACTCGCGCAGGTCGTCGAAGTCGAGACTGTGGCCGTGGAACACCGAGGCGTAATCGCCCTGGAGGAGACCGCGGGTGCGGCGGTGGGCGTGGATGGTCATCCGCGCCTTGACCTTGGTGAGCAGCGCGGCCATCAGGGCGTCCTGATCGCGCCGAGGAGCTCACCGATGACGCGCTCGACAGGGATGTTCTCCGCCACGGCCTCGAAGTTGAGGAGGATGCGGTGGCGGAGGATCCGCACCGCGAGGTCCTTGACGTCCTCGGGGATGACGTAGTTGCGGCCGCGGATCATCGCGAGCGCCCGGGAGGCGTTGGTGAATGCGATCGAGGCGCGCGGGGAGGCGCCGCACTCGATGAACTGGGCGAGCGGGCCGATGTAGCGCGACGCCTGCCGGGTGGCCGACACGATCTCCACGAGGTAGCGGCTGATCGCGGGGTCGATGTAGATGCTGCGCGCGTAGCGCTGGAGGGTGCGGACGTCCTCGAGGGTGCAGGCGGGCTCCGGCGGGCTGGCGATGTCGAACACCCCGGCGTCGAGTCGGCGCAGGATCTCGAGCTCTTCCGCCGGGCCCGGGTAGTCGAGCACATCCTTGATCATGAAGCGGTCGAGCTGTGCCTCGGGCAGCTGGTACGTGCCCTCCTGCTCGATCGGGTTCTGCGTGGCCATGACGAGGAAGGGGGAGGGGAGGTCGAACCGGGTGCCGCCGATCGTCGTCTGCTTCTCCTGCATCGCCTCGAGCATCGCGCTCTGCGTCTTGGCGCTCGAGCGGTTGATCTCGTCGAGGAGGACGATGTTCGCGTGCACCGGGCCGAGCTGGATCTCGAACCGGCCGGTGGAGGAGTTGTAGATCTGGGAGCCGATGATGTCGCTCGGCAGCAGGTCGGGGGTGCACTGGATGCGGGCGAACTCGCCGCCCACTGCGCCGGCGAGCGCGGCGGCCGCGGTGGTCTTCGCCAGACCCGGGACCGATTCGAGGAGGAGGTGGCCGCCGGTGAGCAGGCCCAGGGCGAGGGTCTCGCGCAGGCGCCCCTGGCCGACGACGAAGCGGTCGAGGTGCTTCTCCACGGAGGACAGGATCGTCGCGGCCTGGGTGATCTCCTGCGTGTTCGCCGGGTTGGGCTGGCTCATCGGGTGTCCTCTCGCGGGGCCGGTGCTCGTGCTGACGTTCGTGCTGCTGGCATTCGTGCTGTCGTGCGGCCTGGTGCTGTCGTGCGGGTGCGGTGCTGTCGTGCTGGGTGCGGTGGGGACCGGTGATCCCAGACTAGACGGGGGCCCGGACGCGACGGGGCGGATGCTGTGACAGTCCGGTCACATGTGCTCGTCGATCGGACACAGGTGCTCCGACCCGGCGCGGGAGCTCCGCCGCACCACCGCTGCTGCGGACCGGGAGCCCCGCTGCGACCCCGGTGCTCCGGTGCCCACCCCGACGGACTCCGACGCACCCCGACACACCGGCGGGGAAGTTTTTACCTGTGGATTGTCGACCTCGGCCTGGGGACGGACGGTGGACGGAACCGGTGCCGCTGGACGTTGTCTGCGGACCTCCTCGGCCATCGTTCCAGGTGATGGAACCACACCGGTGTGATTCGCCTCCTGTGGACGGTGTCCGGGCGGCTGTGCACCCCCATGTGCACGGCGCCGCGCCGTGAGGAATGACACTGGTGTAACACACGATCTAGGGGTACTCTCGAGTGCAGACACAACATCTAGTGGTTGGCCCGCGGACGCGGAGAACCCGGCGCGGCTCCTGCGGAGACCGGCGGGCAGCCCTGGACGACAGCGAGAACAACCGTCTTCGGAGGACAGCAGAATGATCACCGTGTACACCAAGCCGGCCTGCGTGCAGTGCAACGCGACCTACCGCGCCCTCGATTCCAAGGGCATCGAATACCGCTCGGTCGACCTGAGCACGGACCCGAACGCCCTCGATGTCGTCAAGGCCATGGGATACATGCAGGCGCCCGTCGTCGTCACCGACAACGACCACTGGTCGGGCTTCCGCCCGGACAAGATCGCCGCGATCTCCTCCGGACAGGGTGCCGCCTCCGTCGTCGCATGAGATGCTCGTCGTCTATTACTCCAGCGGCTCGGAGTACACCCACCGGTTCGCCGGCAAGCTCAGGCATCCGAGCCTGCGCCTGCCGCTGCTGACCCGGTCGGACACCCCCATCGTGGGTGAGCCGTTCGTGCTCATCACCCCCACCTACGGCGCCGGCTCCAACCGCGGGGCGGTGCCCAAACAGGTCATCAAGTTCCTCAATGTCAGAGGCAACCGGGACAATCTCGTCGGAGTCATCGGTGCCGGGAACACGAACTTCGGCGAGGACTACTGCAGGGCCGCCCACCGGGTGGCCGACAAATGCCGGGTACCGCTGCTGTACCGGTTCGAACTCCTCGGCACCGAGGACGATGTCGAGAACGTCGACGAAGGATTGGATTCACTGTGTCAACGACTACGCACGACCGCGACCTAGAGGCGATCATCCGCGAGGACACCGACCTCGACTACCACGCCCTCAACGCGATGCTCAACCTCTACGATGCGGATGGCCGCATCCAGTTCGAGCGCGACAAGCAGGCCGCTCGCCAGTTCTTCCTCCAGTACGTCAACACCAACACGGTGTTCTTCCACGACCTCGAGGAGAAGCTGCGCTACCTCGTCGAGCACGACTACTACGAGAAGGAGGTGCTCGACCAGTACTCCTTCGCGTTCATCCAGCAGCTGTCCCAGGCGGCGTACCAGCACAAGTTCCGCTTCCAGACCTTTCTCGGCGCCTTCAAGTTCTACACCTCGTACACGCTCAAGACCTTCGACGGCAAGCGCTTCCTCGAGCGCTTCGAGGACCGCGTGGTCATGGTCGCGCTGTTCCTCGCCCGCGGTGACGAGAAGCTCGCGACCGCGCTCATGGAGGAGATCATCACCGGTCGCTTCCAGCCGGCCACCCCGACGTTCCTCAACGCCGGCAAGAAGCAGCGCGGCGAGCTCGTGTCGTGCTTCCTGCTGCGCATCGAGGACAACATGGAGTCGATCGGCCGCTCGATCAACTCCGCCCTGCAGCTGTCCAAGCGCGGCGGCGGTGTGGCCTTCTCGCTGACGAACATCCGTGAGGCCGGCGCACCGATCAAGAAGATCGAGAACCAGTCCTCCGGCGTCATCCCGGTGATGAAGCTCCTCGAGGACTCATTCTCCTACGCCAACCAGCTCGGTGCCCGCCAAGGGGCCGGTGCGGTATATCTCAATGCGCACCACCCGGACATCTACCGGTTCCTCGACACCAAGCGCGAGAACGCCGACGAGAAGATCCGGATCAAGACGCTGAGCCTCGGCGTGGTCGTCCCGGACATCACCTTCGAGCTCGCGAAGACCAACGAGGACATGTACCTCTTCAGCCCGTACGACGTGGAACAGGTCTACGGGGTGCCCTTCACCGAGATCTCGGTGACGGAGAAGTACCACGAGATGGTCGACGACGCCCGGATCAAGAAGTCGAAGATCAACGCCCGCGAGTTCTTCCAGACGCTCGCGGAGATCCAGTTCGAGTCCGGTTACCCGTACATCATGTTCGAGGACACCGTGAACCGCGCGAACCCGATCGACGGCCGGATCACGATGTCGAACCTGTGCTCGGAGATCCTCCAGGTGTCGGAGCCGACCACGTACAACGCGGACCTGAGCTACGACCAGGTCGGCAAGGACATCTCCTGCAACCTCGGCTCGCTCAACATCGCGCTGACCATGGACTCGGAGAACTTCGGCCAGACGGTGGAGACCGCGATCCGCGGGCTCACCGCGGTGTCGGAGACCTCGGACATCGACTCGGTGCCCTCGATCGCCCGCGGCAACGACATGTCGCACGCGATCGGGCTCGGGCAGATGAACCTCCACGGGTACCTCGCCCGTGAGCGGATCCACTACGGATCCGAGGAGGGCCTCGACTTCACGAACATGTACTTCTACACCGTGGCCTACCACTGCGTGCGGGCCTCGATGGAGATCGCCAAGGAGCGCGGACGGACCTTCGCCGGCTTCGAGAAGTCGAAGTACGCCTCGGGCGAGTACTTCGACAAGTACACCGAGCAGGAGTGGGCGCCGGCCACCGAGCGCATCGCCGAGCTGTTCGCCGAGGCCGGCGTGCCGATCCCGACGCAGCAGGACTGGGCCGAGCTCAAGGCGCAGGTCGCCGAGCACGGGATGTACAACCAGAACCTCCAGGCGGTGCCGCCGACCGGCTCGATCTCCTACATCAACAACTCGACCTCGTCGATCCACCCGGTCGCCTCGCGGATCGAGATCCGCAAGGAGGGCAAGATCGGCCGCGTGTACTACCCGGCGCCGTTCATGACGAACGACAACCTCGAGTACTACGAGGACGCGTACGAGATCGGCTACGAGAAGATCATCGACACCTACGCCGAGGCCACGAAGCACGTGGACCAGGGGCTGTCGCTGACGCTGTTCTTCAAGGACACCGCCACCACCCGCGACATCAACCGGGCGCAGATCTACGCCTGGCGCAAGGGCATCAAGACGATCTACTACATCCGGATCCGGCAGCTCGCGCTGCAGGGGACCGAGGTCGAGGGCTGCGTGTCCTGCATGCTCTGACCGACCAGGGCGCCGTGCGGCACCGCCGCGCGGCGCCCGCGGATCGGGCCGGGCCGAACGGACACACCCACATTCTTCAGGAGTATTCATGAGTGAGAAGCTCACCCTCGTGTCGCACGTCGACGCGATCAACTGGAACCGCATCGTCGACGACATCGACGGCGAGGTCTGGGACCGCCTGACGGCCAACTTCTGGCTGCCGGAGAAGGTGCCGCTGTCCAACGACGTGCAGTCGTGGGCGACGCTGACCGAGGACGAGAAGACGCTGACCATGCGCGTGTTCACCGGGCTCACCCTGCTCGACACGATCCAGGGCACGGTCGGCGCGGTGTCGCTCATCCCGGATGCGCTGACCCCGCACGAGGAGGCGGTGTACACGAACATCGCGTTCATGGAGAGCGTGCACGCGAAGTCGTACTCCTCGATCTTCTCGACGCTGGCCTCGACCCGGCAGATCGACGACGCCTTCCGCTGGTCGACGGAGAACCAGAGCCTGCAGCGCAAGGCCGACATCATCCTCAAGTACTACCGCGGGGACGATCCGCTCAAGCGCAAGGTCGCCTCGACCCTGCTCGAGTCGTTCCTCTTCTACTCCGGCTTCTACCTGCCGATGTACTGGTCGAGCCACGCCAAGCTCACCAACACCGCCGACCTCATCCGCCTCATCATCCGCGACGAGGCCGTCCACGGGTACTACATCGGCTACAAGTACCAGCGCGGGCTCGAGAAGGTCGACGACACGAAGAAGCAGGAGCTCAAGGACTACACCTACGAGCTGCTCTTCGAGCTCTACGAGAACGAGGTCCAGTACACCCACGACCTCTACGACCCGGTGGGCCTGGCGGAGGACGTCAAGAAGTTCCTCCACTACAACGCCAACAAGGCGCTGATGAACCTGGGCTACGAGGCGATGTTCCCCTCGAGCGTGACCGATGTGAACCCGGCGATCCTGTCGGCACTGTCGCCCAACGCGGATGAGAACCACGACTTCTTCTCCGGTTCGGGTTCCTCCTACGTCATCGGCAAGGCCGTCAACACCGAGGACGAGGACTGGGACTTCTAAGACCCCAGAGCTTGCTCGAGGCCCGAAAGGGCTGATGGGAGGCCCGGACCTGCAGGTTTCTGCAGGTCCGGGCCTCTTTTCGTGCCTCCATCCGAAGGACAGAGGAGAGCACAGATGAACATCAGTATCCGTTCGGTATGGCACGGGGGTGGCACGAGCGCACCTTCCAGCCAAGCGCGGGGTGGCTCGAAGCCCGAAATTTGGGGGCAGCGTGCCACCAGCTGCGTGCCACAGCGTGCCATTGGGCTCGCGTCGAGGCCCGTAAAAGGCCAGGTGAGAGGCCGGATCGAAGGGACCGCGCGACCTAGGGCGTGTCTGACAATGATGTGGTTCGCTGGCTGAGAGCCTGGGAGCATGTCGAGATTCCAACTGCTCACGGATGCTCAATGGTCGCTGATCGCTGACTTGCTGCCTGCTCCGACCGGCCGCAGGGGCCGGCCCTTCGCTGATGCCCGCCAGATGGTCGAGGGCATCATCTACCGCTACCGATGCGGGATCGCCTGGCGGGACCTGCCCGAGACGTTCGGCAAGTGGCAGACGGTATGGACCTGGCATCGCCGGATGGCCGGCGACGGCACCTGGGACACCGCGCTGGCCCGCTTGACCGCTCACGCTGACGCTGCCGGCGAGCTCGACTGGTCGCTGTCGGTGGACTCCACGATCGCGCGTGCTCATCAACACGCAACGAACATCACGCGCCTAAAAAAGGGATTCGTCGAACTACACGAATCCGGACGTCGAGCCGCCTGACCACGCGCTGGGCCGGTCCCGGGGTGGGCTGTCGACGAAGACCCATCAGCTCGTCGACGGCCACGGACTGCCGTTGGTCACCGTGTGCACCGCCGGCCAGGACGGCGACTGCCCGATGCTCATCCCGCTCATGGATCAGCTGCGGGTCCAGCGCCCCGGACTCGGTAGCGCCCGCACCCGGCCGACAGCACTGCTGGGCGACAAGGCGTACTCCTCGCGGGCCAATCGTGCCTACCTGCGCAGCCGCCGGATTGAAGCAGTCATCCCCGAGCCGAAAGATCAACAGGGCCACCGCAAGCGCCGCGGCTCCAAGGGCGGCAGGCCGCCGAAGTTCGACGCCGAGAAGTACCGGGGCAGGAACGTCATCGAGCGCGGCTACAGCCGCCTGAAGCAGTGGCGGGCCCTGGCCACCCGCTACGACAAACTCGCCATCGTCTACCGCGCAGCAGTCGTACTCAACGCGGCTATTGCGTGGCTACACCATTTATCGGACACGCCCTAGTGGCACGGAGTGGCACGACGGACCGCGTGAGTCCATTCGCGGCACCTGGAGGGCACGATGAGCACCATGAAGAAGCGTGAGACGGCGGCGAAGCGAGAAACCTGGGGGAGTCTTCGGAAGCTCCCGTCGGGACGGTGGCAGGCGCGTTACCCGGCCCCAGACGGGCAGATGCACTCGGCCCGCACGGAGGACGACAAGCCGTTGACGTTCCTCACCAAGACCGACGCTCGCACGTGGCTCGCCGGCGTACACACGAAAATCGCGCAGGGAGAATGGGAGCCACCCTCGGTCGTCGCGGCTCGGCGTCGAGCGGAAGCGGAAGCCGAGGAAGCGAGGTCGATCGGTTTCACCGAGTACGCCGAGCGCTGGATCGAATTCATTCGCCTCGAACCGACACGCGGGGGAAAGAAGCGGGCGATCGCCACGGTGCGTTCTTACAAGAGCAAGGTCACCGGATACCTGATTCCCGAGTTCGGTGACACGGAGATCCGACACATTGACATGGCTCGCATTCGGGTCATGACCCATCGTCTGGATCAGATTCCGGCGCCGCTGAACCCGAAGTCGAAGTTCAATGGCATCACCCGTCCGGTGCTGATCGTGCTCATGATGATCCTGAGGCAGGCTGCCCGAGACGGGATTATTCCGGCGGCACCTCCCATTTCGATCCCCAAGCAGGAATCGGTACGGCATGATCACGATCATGATCCAGAGGATGACGTTGCGACTCCGGAGCAGGTCGAAGCCCTCTATGAGGCGACGCCGGATCTGTACTCGATCATGGTCCTGCTTGCCGCTTGGTGCCAGTTGCGCCGTGGTGAGTGCCTCGGACTGCAGCGCCGGGATATCCAGTGGCATGACGACGGAACTGCCACGCTGCATGTGCGCCGGCAGTTCAACGCGAACACGGGCGCTATGTCGGACCCGAAGAGCGAGGCCGGCAAGCGAGCGCTGAGCGTTCCGCGGGTCATGGTGGAGCGTCTCAAGGAGCATCTGCGAGACAACGTCGCGCCTGAGGCGAAGGCTCCAGTGGTTCCTTCCAACGTCCGCGGCAGCGTGCCGCTGTCTCACACGAAGTGGGGGCATCTTTGGGGTGACGCCCGGGATGCGGCCAAGAGCGTGCCGCTGGGATTCCGGTTCCATGACCTTCGGCACACCGGCCTGACCCTCTTTGCGCAAGAGGGTGCGACGCTGGCCGAGTTGATGCGCCGAGGCGGCCATGCTGACATGCGGGTCGTGATCCGCTACCAGCATTCCACGATGACTCGTGACCGGGAGCTGGCCAATCGGATGAGTGACCGCGTCGAGGCTCAGCTTGCCGCCTAGACGAGCGAGTCAGCAGAGTCCTCCCCGGACACCGATGGACACCTGTGAAGGGAGGGGAACTCGCTAGATGAAAGGACAAGTGATGGACGTTCGGAGTCGATCAGAATCATCGAGACCCGCCTTGGTGTCGTTGACGGAAGCGGCAGAACGGTTCGGCGTCTCGGTCAAGACACTGCGGCGCAGAATCGCAGACGGAACCATCCATGGTTATCGGGTCGGACGCCTGATCCGTGTTGACCTGGACGAACTGCATGACCGCCTACTCGTAGAGATCCCGTCGGTGAGATGAGAAAGTCAGGTGAGGGGGCGAGGCATATGGGCCCCGCCCCCTCACTCGTGCGGTGGGTCGCAAAGTCTCGGATTCGGAACCACACGGTTCCATCCCATCCAGTTCAGACCAGAGAGCCAGTCTCAAGGAGGAGGCGTCGCGACGGCCGGGATCGCCGGGAGCATAGACTCCTCCCATGAGCAGGAAGACCATCGAACTACTCGTGGACGATCTCGACGGCACAGTGCTCGAACCCGGCGAGGGGACGGCAGTCACGTTCGGGCTCGACAAGCGGACCTATGAGATTGACCTTTCCAGCAGTCACGTTCAGGAGCTACACGACGCACTGGCCCCTTACCTGCGCGTGGCGCGATCCGTGAAGGGTCAAGCGCCCTCGCGTGCTCGTAGTGCCGACACGCGACAGCGCAGCGGTTACAAGCTCAGCGAAATTCGCCGATGGGCTCAAGAGAACGGGCGCGACGTTCCTGCCCGTGGAAGGGTCCCCAACGCCGCCATTGACGCCTACAACGCCGCACACTGAGCCGGACGACCTCGCCGAGAGGGTACGAGCACGATCCGGCGTCGGCACGCCTATCGCGATGCCGTCCCAACCAGATGGCGCAGCTCAATTGGCCGAGCAGGTCACGACGCCGCGGGATCCTTCTGTGGACTCGTCGCGGCGGGGTTTGACTCGTCTCCGTCTGGGACCTCAGTAGTGGCTTGTGCTGCACGTTGACGTTGCACGCGTTCGACGCCGCGTGCGTTGGCCAACAGGACGAGGCTCATCGGACCCATAATCAGGAACTTGAACGCCGACCAGACGCACACGAGGAAGACCAGGTGCAACCACCCGGGCCCGCCGTTGTCGATCGCGACGGTGCACCAGTAGGCGATCACGAAGTAGACGCCGGAGATGAGCATGGCGGGCACGCCCCACTTCAGGCCGGCGCGTGTGCGGATGAAGTCGAGCAGGATGTTGCTGGGGAGCCAGGCCCGCAGGATCCCGCGGGTACGGATGCTGGCGACGAGTATGGTGCGGAGCATGGCACAGTCCTCCCAAGAGGCGACGCATCTTCGGGAGGGACGTGCCAGGGGCGGTGTCCCCTGACCTGTCAACCACCGCACCCAGAGGATGCGACAGCGTAGCTAACTTTGTATCGCCTACGTCACAGTCTACCGACTCGATCACGACGGTGGAAGGGCGACAAGTCCGTGCGGCCCTCGCCGCGTGTGCTCCGTTGCGCGACGCATGGTGTGCCTGCCCCGCGAGGGAGGTCATCATCATGGCAGACCATACCGACGGGCAACTCGCCTTCGACTTCAACGCGATGGCCCGTGAGGATGCCCGCGCACGCCTGGACGAATGGGAAGGCGCGCCGCTGAGCTTCACCCGCGACTACTTCACCCCAGCCCGGTTCGATGAGGCCTTCGAGCATTGGAAGTTCCTCAACGGGTCTCTCGGCTCGTGGAAGCGCAGTCACATGTGGCATCGCGAGGGATGGAACGGTGCAGGCACCGAGTTCGGTGAGCACCGCGGGGAGATCTTCTCCGCCGAACTCTCCCCAGAGGACGGGCATGAGGGCCCCGGCGGCATGCTCACCCAGATGATCTGCGAGCTCTGCGACTGGCACGTCATTGCCGAGGACGACAACACGGCCGTGGAAGCGTGGCACGATCACGCAGTGCCCGGCTGGCGTGAGTTGCCGGTCCTCCCGGCAGCGATCCGCGTCCGCGACGGTGGAGCGACGTTGTCGAAACTGGCGATGAAGTGGATCACCGAGCGCTATCCGCAGCACATGCAGGTCCCCGGCGCACCGATCATCACCGAGCGAAGTTCCTCCGGTACCCGTCACGTGCACCACTACTCGCCGTGGGGCGGCTACGACCTCTCCCACACCGCACTCGAGCGCCCCGCCGCCCCGGAGGTGTCCTCGCGGGCACCTCGGCGGGAGCTGCCACCGTTCGTACCGGCCTCGCCGCCCGGGCAGTCCAGGAAGGCCGGTCCTGAGCTGTCCCGGTGAGGTGAGCATGCCAGGAGGGCCGGAACCGCTATCGGTTCCGGCCCTCAGACTGTGCGGCGGGTGGGTCGGGTCAGTTCGCCGGTCTCTGGGTCCAGCCGGGCGTAGTATTCCTCCTCGGCTTGTTCTCGGCGAGCGACGTCGGAGACGACGAAGTTCACGAAGCCGGCATCACGGTCAGTGATCGCGGCGTCCTCGATCGGTTCTGCCTGCTCCTCACCGGGCCAGACGGTCTGCCGGGTCGGGCGGTCCCGATCCAGCCTGGTCCCCGAAGCTGCGACCCAGTCGCGCAGTCGCTGCCGGGACTCGGCGAAGTCCCGGAGCCACCCGATGGGTGCGGACCCGTTCTGCTGCGGGTCATAGGCGCACAGCCAGTGGATGTGCAGGGCGCTGAGTTCCCAGACCAGCTCCGGGTGCCGGTGCCAGTACGGAGGAATCACCGCCGCCGGCAGTCCGAACTCGTGGCGCAACCAGTCCACCCACCGGTTGAGCTCCAGCCAGGCTTCTTCGGCCTCCTCCGCACCGAGGAGGTTCCAGTTGACCGGGCCCGGCGGCTCGTCCAGAGCCGCGGGCCCACTGCTGGGAGAGATTGGCGCGTCGGGCTCGGGCTCGTCTGGCTCGGGTACAGCTTCTGGGCCGGGGGTGATGTCGTCTTCATCCATGGGGTCCTCCTACTGGCCCATCGCGACGGTCTCGGGCTGCTGTGCCTTCCGCTCGGGTGCCTCGAACGCCTGGGCACGCTGGGCGGTGACCTGCTCCTGCGTGAGGCCCTCGTTCTGCGGGGTCCGGTCGACGATGTACGTCGAGCGGGCGGCGTCGTGGCCAATCTTGCGGGCGACGAATTCCTCGCCGCCGTGCTGGTGTCCGTCACGGTCGTAGGTGTACTCGCGCACGTACCCGTCGGCGACGAAGTGTCAAGCCCTGGGTTTGGTAGAGGCTTCTTTTCTTGGTTTCCTATGCGGCCACGCCTGTAGTGGTCTGCTGTTTGATCCAATCAGAATGCGCCTCGATCGGCGGTCGGTAGTGCAGCGCCGAATGCAGTCGGACGTGGTTGTACCAAGCCACCCACTTCGACGTCTCGGCCATTACTTCGATCACTCCCGACCACTCCCGCCGGTCGATCAGTTCGGCCTTGTACACCGAGTTCAGCGCCTCGGCCATCGCGTTATCGAAGGAATCGCCCCGCGAACCCACCGATGCCACGATCGCAGACTCAGCCAGCGTCTCGCCATAGCGAATCGAGCGGAACTGGACTCCGCGATCCGAGTGGTGAACGAGCCCGGATACATCGTGCCCGGCCCGGTACTTCGCCGCCAGAGCCATCGTGAGCGCGTCCCGGGCCAGGGATTCACGCATATGGTTCGTCACCTGCCAGCCGACGATCTCGCGATGGAACACATCGAGGATGAACGTCGTGTACACCCACCCCGAGCGCGTCGGCACATAGGTGATATCGGCCACCCATAAGCAGTTCGGTGCAGGCGCGGTGAACTCCCGCTCGACGAGGTCCTCCGGGCACTCCTCGGCTCTGGCCGATGCCGTCTTGGGACGTTTGCGTTTGCGCCGCACCCCATCGATGCCCAGTTGGCGCATCAAGCGCTCGACCGTGCAGCGGGCCACCGGCCCGAACCGGTCGGCGTGATCACGGTTGATCGCTTTCCACATCTTGCGCACTCCATAGCAGGAGTAGTTCGCTTCGTAGATGTCCTGGATGACGACCATGAGATCGCAGTCCCGAATAGCCCGGGCCGAGGGCCGGCGCAGTTTGTACGCGTAGTACGAGCTCACAGCGATCCGTGCAGCAGTCCCGCGCAGGACCCGCACGATCGGCTCGACTCCGAACTCGTCACGATTCTCGTCGATGAAGTCGACGATCACCTTGATGGGCGGTCGAGCTCCGCCGCGAAGAAAGCCGATGCTCTGCGCAGGATCTCGTTTGCTCGCCTGGCTTCGGCCAGCTCCGCCCGCAAGCGTCGGTTTTCCGATTCCAGATCCACAGACTCCGACGGTGTGATCCTGCCGGATTCCTTGTGCTTCCGCACCCACACGCGCAAGGTCTCCTTACTCAACCCGAGCTCTTTCGCGACCCGAGTAATCGAGCCGTTGGCAGTCGCGGGATCGGCCTGAGCGTGAATGACGAGCTCTACTGCACGAGCCCTGAGCTCGTCGGTGTACTTCACTGGCATGAGAGAAACTCCTTCTTCCAATCTCCCTGCCTCCATTATCCCCGGGGCGATTCACCTTTTCCCGGCACCCTGGACGACCGCGACGCCGCCCGCGCCGTACGTCTGGGCGGCGGAACTGCCGTGCCGCTGTGGCACGCCGGCCAGTCCCTGCACGGGGTCGACGCCGTGGTGCTGCCCGGCGGGTTCTCCTACGGCGTCTATCTGCGGGCCGGGGCCATCGCCCGGTTCGCCCCCGTGATGGAAACTGTGGTGAAGGAAGCCGGTGCGGCGGCGTCGTCCTCCCCACTGCCGGTGCTGGGCATCTGCAACGGTTTCCCAATCCTCACCGAAGCCCAGCTGCTGCCGGGGTCGATGATCAAGAACGACCACCTGAAGTTCCTGTGCAAGGACCAGGTGCTGCGCGTGGAGAACAACCAGACCGTCTGGACCTCCCAGTTCACCGACAATGAACTGATCACTGTGCCGATGAAGAACCAAGACGGCCACTATGTGGTCTCTGCCGAGGAGCTGGAACGGATCGAAGCCGAGTCCCGCGTGGTCTTCCGCTACGTGGGCGCCAACCCGAACGGTTCACGCCACGGCATCGCCGGGGTCACCAATGAGCGCGGCAACGTGGTGGGACTGATGCCTCACCCCGAACACGCTGTGGAGGCCGGGTACGGACCCGACGACGCCATCGGTATGCGCGAAGGCACTGACGGCCTGACGATCTTCACCTCAGTGGTCTCCTCCCTGGCAGGAGACACCACGTGAGCGAGCAGGGGACCCGAGGCAGCCGCCAGGATGCGTCGGGAAGCGAGCACGGAAGCGAGCGAACGGTGAGCACCGAATTCAACATCGAAACCGTTGAGCAGGCTGCGGCCGCTCCGGAGGTCGAACAACCCTGGGCCGAGCTGGGACTGAAGGAGAACGAGTACCAGCGCATCCGTGAGATCCTCGGCCGGCGTCCCACCGCCGCGGAGTTGGCCATGTACTCGGTGATGTGGTCCGAGCACTGCAGCTACAAGTCCTCCAAAGTGCACCTGCGCCAATTCGGCGAGAAGGTCACCCAGGAGATGAACAAAGACCTGATGGTCGGCATCGGTGAGAACGCCGGAGTGACCGACCTGGGCGAGGGATGGGCGGTCACCTTCAAGATCGAGTCCCATAACCATCCCTCCTATGTGGAGCCCTACCAGGGGGCGGCCACCGGCATCGGCGGCATCGTCCGCGACATCATCTCCATGGGAGCCCGCCCGGTGGCGGTGATGGATTTTCTGCGCTTCGGCGATATCGACCACCCGGACACCAAACGCGTACTGCCCGGGGTGGTCTCCGGTATCGGCGGCTACGGCAACTCGCTGGGTCTGCCGAACATCGGCGGCGAAGTGGTTTTCGACGAGGTCTACCAGCAGAATCCGCTGGTCAACGCCCTGGCCGTAGGAGTGATGCGCCACGAGGACCTGCGCCTGGCCAACGCCTCCGGCGTGGGCAACAAAGTGGTGCTCTTCGGGGCACGCACCGGCGGCGACGGCATCGGCGGGGCCTCTGTGCTGGCTTCTGAGTCGTTCGACGACGCCAAGCCCTCCAAGCGCCCGGCGGTACAGGTCGGTGACCCGTTCAGCGAGAAGGTGCTCATCGAATGCTGCCTGGAGCTCTTCGGCAACGAACTCGTTGAGGGCATCCAAGACCTGGGCGCGGCCGGGATCAGCTGTGCCACCAGCGAGTTGGCCTCCAATGGGGAGGGCGGCATGCACGTGGAGCTGACCAATGTGCTGCTGCGCGACCCCACCCTGACTCCGGGCGAGATCCTGATGTCAGAGTCCCAGGAACGCATGATGGCAGTGGTCACTCCTCAGAACGTCGAGGCCTTCAAGGCTGTGATGGCCAAATGGGGCGTGGAGTACTCCTGGCTCGGCGAAGTCACTGACACCGGCCGGCTGATCATCGAGTGGGACGGCGAAACCATCGTCGACGTCGACCCCCGCACTGTGGCCCACGACGGCCCGGTCTATGAGCGGCCCTATCACCGTCCCGCCTGGCAGGACCAGGTGCAGGCCGATTCCTTCCGCACCTCAGAGGCCGGGCAGAACCTGCCCACCACCGCAGAGGAACTGGGCGAGGCCGTCGTCGGGCTGATGAGTTCGCCGAATATGGCTGATGTCTCCTGGATCACGGATCAGTACGACCGGTTCGTCGGCGGCAACACGGCACTGAGCCAGCCCGACGACGCCGGAGTGATCCGGGTGGACGAAGAGACCGGCCTGGGTGTGGGGCTGGCCACTGACTGCAACGGCCGCTACGCCTACTTGGACCCTTACACCGGAGCCCAGCTGGCCCTGGCAGAGGCCTACCGGAACGTGACCACCTCAGGTGCTGTGCCGATGGCGGTCTCCGACTGCCTGAACTTCGGCTCCCCGGAGGACCCGGAGATCATGTGGCAGTTCGCCGAAGCGGTGCGCGGTCTGGCCGACGGCTGCCAGGCGCTGGGGATCCCGGTCACCGGCGGCAATGTCTCGCTGTACAACCAAACCGCCGGCCGGGCCATCCACCCCACCCCTGTGGTCGGGGTGATGGGGAAGTTCGACGACGTCGGACGCCGCACACCCTCCGGGTTCCAACGCTGGGCCGACGGCCAGGCCATCTATCTGCTGGGCACCACCGGTGATGAGCTGGACGGTTCAGAGTTTGCCCGACTGCGCGGGCACCTGGGCGGCAGACCCCCGGCAGTCGACTTGGCCGCGGAGAAGACCCTGGGCGAGATCCTCATCAACGCCTCCCGTGACGGCATGATCGATGCCGCCCACGACCTCTCCGAAGGTGGGCTGGCCGCAGCTCTGGCGGAGATGAGCCTGCGCTTCGGCGTCGGCTCCCGCACCTCGATCGTCGAGCTGTGCGAACGTGACGGGGTGGACCCGTTCACCGCGCTGTTCAGTGAGTCCCAGGCGCGGGCTTTGGTGGCCCTACCCCGTTCTGAGGAGCTGCGCTTCACCGATATGACCACCGCCCGGGGTTTCCCCGCGCTGCGGCTGGGCGTGGTGGACGCCGAATCCGGCGGCATCGAGGTGGCCGGCCCCTTCGACGGCGGCAGCTTCGGCATCGGCCTGGATGAGCTGAAGCAGGCCTGGAGCAGCGTGCTGCCCAGCCGTTTCGACGCTGTGCAGCAGGCCACGGAGGCAGTCCGCACCGAGCAGTGAAGGCTGCCGGCTCAACCGTGGGCGGCGCTCAGCGCACGGTCCAAGTCGGCCCACAGGTCCTCCGGGTCCTCCCGGCCCAGTGCTAGGCGCACGGTCTGCAGAGTGATACCGCCGGCCTGCATCATCTCCGGGCTGAGACGGCAGTGTGTGGTCCACGCCGGGTGGGTGGCCATGGACCGGCCGTCGCCGAGATTGACCGCCAGCGCGAACAGCTGCAGGGCTCCGAAGAACCGCTCGACGGCGTCAACCTCGCCTTTCAGCTCGAAAGACAGCACTGATCCGGCCCCACGGGGGAAGTCCCGTTCTGCGATCTGCCGGTCGGGAGAGTCCGGCAGGCTGGGGTGACGCACTGAGCCGACTCGTTCGTCGGCGGCCAGCCGAGCCGCGATGACCTCGGCGACATGACAGTGCCGCTGCATCCGGATGTCGAGGGTTTCGATGCCCTCCAGAGCTCGCTGGGCGTTCAGCGGTGACATCGCCGGACCCAGGTCGTTGAGCAGTTGGGTGCGGATCAGCTGCCGCAGTGCACCGTCTTCACCGGACTGCTCAACCAGCGACCGCCCACCGAAGCGTGTGCGCGGCTGAGTGAGCTGGGGCCACCGTCGGGGATCCGCTGAGGGCTGGAACCGACCGGTGGTCACCACGATGCCGCCCAGGGTGGTGCCGTTGCCGGTGAGATACTTGGTCAGCGAATGCACCACCACATCAGCACCCAGGTCCCCGGCGCGCACCAGGTACGGGGACGCCAAGGTGCTGTCGACCACCAGAGCGGCCCCGGCCTCTTGAGCTGCCTCGGCCAGGGCGGGGATGTCGGGCAGGTCAGCATGAGGGTTGCCGATGGCCTCCACCAGGAACGCACGGGTGCGTGGAGTCGCAGCACGGCGCCACTGGTCCGGCTGGTGCGGGTCCACCCAGGTGACGGTGATGCCGGCCTCGGCGAGGGAATCGTTGAGCAGATCAGCCGTCCCGCCGTAGATGCGCTGGGAGGCGACCACGTGCCCGGCAGGGACCTCTGGGTGGGGTTCGCCGTCGGGGCTCTGCCCGGACCGTCCGGCCAGGGCCAGCAGGGTCAGTGTGATGGCGGCTTGGCCGGATGCAGTGGCTATCGCACCGGTGCCGCCTTCCAGCTCTGCCAGTCGCCGTTCGAGCAGTTCGACGGTCGGGCTGCCGGTGCGGGAGTATTTGAAGCCGGGCTGCCGCTGAGCGAAGACTTCTCTGGCCTGAGGCAGAGACTCGAAGGTATAGGCCGCGCTGAGGTGGATCGGGGCGCGGACCGGCCGGACTTCTAGGTCAGCAGTCTCTCCACCGTGAAGCTGCTGGGTACCGGGGGCGAGGTCGCGGGGCTGTTCGGCACTGCTCATACTGCCATTTAACCATCTGCAGCCACCAATGCCTGTGCTGGTCGCAGCTCAGCGCGGGGGTGCGGGCTGACCTCCACGCGGTCATCGGGGCTGAGCCCCCGGTCTTGGGCTTCAGTACGGGTCATCTGCACATGCACCGGCCCGGGTTGCACCGCCTGGTCCAGGGTGACTTCCAGGCGGATCTCGAAACCGACCCGGTTCCACCGGGTGATGGTGCCGGGCAGCCCACTGCCCTCGCCCTCGGGGCGGACGACGACGTCGTGGGGACGCAGTAGTGAGTCCCCCAGCAGAGTGGATTCGCCGATGAAGTGGAAGACGAAGTCCGTAGCCGGGTTGTCGTAGATCTCCTCCGGGGTGCCGACCTGTTCGATGCCGCCGTCGTTGACCACCACAATAGTGTCAGCAACCTCGAGGGCTTCCTCCTGGTCGTGGGTGACGAAGACGCTGGTGAGTTCGACCTCGTCGTGCAGCCGGTGCAGCCAGTCCCGCAGCTCCTTGCGGACCTTGGCGTCCAGAGCGCCGAAGGGCTCGTCCAGCAGCAGCACCGAGGGTTCGATGGCTAACGCCCGGGCCAGGGCCATGCGCTGGCGCTGACCGCCGGAAAGCTGGGAGGGCATCCTCTCGCCGAAGGCCCCGAGCTGCACCAGCTCCAGCAGCTCTTGGACCTTACGGTCCACTTCGGCACGCGGCTGTTTGCGCACCTCGGGCCCAAAGGCGACGTTCTTGGCCACCGACATGTGTTTGAAGGCTGCGTAGTGCTGGAAGACGAACCCGATGTTGCGGTGCCGGGCCGGTGTGTGGGTCACATCCCGCCCGTCAATGAGCACAGTGCCGGCATCGGGGGTCTCTTGGCCTCCGAGGATGCGCAGCAGCGTCGTCTTGCCCGAACCGGACGGGCCCAGCACGGCGGTGAGCCCGCCGGTGGGCACGGTGAGGTTGATATCAGCCAGGGCGGTGAAGTCGCCGTAGCTCTTGGACAGGTCGCGGATCTCAATCCCCACGCGTGTCCTCCTTGGGTCGCAGGATGGTG
This sequence comes from Brevibacterium sp. CS2, assembly GCF_005280295.1. Classification (GTDB taxonomy): domain Bacteria; phylum Actinomycetota; class Actinomycetes; order Actinomycetales; family Brevibacteriaceae; genus Brevibacterium; species Brevibacterium pityocampae. The sequence goes on from NZ_CP040020.1 coordinate 1,699,687, forward strand.
ACGATGACAAGTGCGGCCACTGCAATCAGGGCCAGCAGGAAGCCGATGGCGTAGGCCTGGCCGGTGGCGAAGCCTTGGTGCAGCCGCTGCACCGCCATCGTGGCGGTTTCGGTGTAGTTGACGATGCCGCCGGAGACGATGAGCACGGCTCCGAACTCTCCGATGGCTCGTGCCAGGGTCAGCACGATGCCGTAGGCGACCGCCCATTTGATCGACGGCAGAGTGATCCGGCGCAGCACCTGCCAGCCCGAGGCGCCCAATGAACGGGCGGCGATTTCTTGGTCGGTGCCGATCTCCTGCAGCACTGGCACCACGGAACGCAGCACAAGCGGCAGGGAGACGAAGGTGACCGCCAACACGATGCCGGGGAACGAGTAGACCACCTGCAGACCGGCATCGGCCAGGGGGCCGCCGAGCGCCCCGTGCACCGGCCCGTAGGCCAGCAGAATCGCCAGACCCACCACCACAGGGGACACTGCGATGGGAAGATCGAGCAGGGAGGCGAGGACACGTTTGCCGGGGAATTCGTAGCGGACCAGCAGGATGCCCAGCGCGATGCCGAAGATCGTGTTCAGCACCACGGCCCAGAAGGCGGCGGCCAGGGTGAGCAGCACCGCGTTGCGGACCTCCTCGGTCGCCAGGGCTGCGAACAGGTGGTTCTCCCCAGCGAAGAAGGTCTCTTGGATGATCAGCAGCAGCGGCCACCCCACCAGAAGGAAGAGGTAGACCGAGACAAGCCCGCCGCGGATCCAGGTGCCAGTGGTGCGCTCATGCATTACGGGCCACCCTCCGGGAGATCAGGTCCAGTACCACGATGGCGATCAGCGCCACCAGCAGCAGGAAGACCGCGACCGCCGCTGCCGCCGCGGTGTTGTCCACCTCAATGTAGGTCAGGATTCGCACTGAGGCGCCCTCAGAGACGTTGGGACGGTTGCCGGTCAGCAGCACCAGGGCCCCGAACTCCCCGACCCCGCGGGCGAAGGAGAGGGTGGCTCCGGCGGCGATGGCCGGGGTCAGAGTCGGCAGGATGATGCGCCGGAGCACCGTGAAGCGGCTTGGTCCCAAAGATTCGGCGGCCTGTTCGACTTCCACATCGAGTTCCATGAGCACAGGCTGGACCGTGCGCACCACAAACGGCAGGGTGACGAAGAGGATGGCTAAGAACACCGAGTAGGGGGTGAAGGCGATCTGTAGGCCCAGCGGGCTGGCCGGTCCGTAGAGGCTCAGCAGCACCAGACCGGCCACCAATGAGGGCAGCGCGAAGGGCAGGTCGATGACCAGTTCCAAGAGGCGCTTGCCGGGGAAGGAGTCCCGCACCAGCACCCAGGCGATGAGCGTGCCGACCACGACGTTGACCACAGTGGCTGCCAGTGCCGAAAGCAGCGTCAGCTGAATGGCGTTGGCGGTCTGCGTGTTGGTCAGTGCGCTCCAGAACGTGGCCCAACCATCCTCCAGGGAGGCCACGATGACCAGGGCCAGGGGGATCAGCACCAGCAGGCTGAACCACAGCACGGTCACACCCAGGGTGATTCCGGCGGGCAGGTCGAGGGTGCTCAAGAGCCCGCGCCGGCGGCGGGCGGTCTGTCGGGTGGCGTTGGCGGCGACGGTCATCAGCCCATCCCAGATTCTTCGATGATCTGTGTGATAGTTCCGTCCTCCGAGAAGTAGTCCTCAGTGGCCTGGTCCCAACCGCCGAAGTCGTCGATAGTGGCCAGCTCCTCCACCTCGGGGAAGGGGTCGTCCGGGTCGTTCGCGCCTTCCAAGCGTCCGAGTTCGACCTCATCGGCCACAGACTCCACCGGGCGGTACCCGTACTGGGCGTAGATCGCCTGCCCCTCTGGACTGAGCGCGAAGTCGAAAAACTCCTCAGCAGCCGGGGAGGCGTCCACTGTCAGCGCCCCGGGGTTCTCACTCAGGAACGTCTGGTCGGGAATGATGTACTCAAACTCTTCCTCGTTCTGGATGCCGAGGATGGCCTCGTTCTCCAAGGTCACGAGCACATCGCCGGTGCCGTCAAGGAACGCAGTGGTGGCATCGCGCCCGGAGCCGGGGAAAGCCTCGATGTTGTCCACGAAGGCTTCCATGTACTCCTCAGCCTCCTCCTCAGTGCCACCGTCCTGCAGCACTGCGGCCCAGGCGGCCAGCATGTTCCACCGGGCGGCACCGGCTGAGCCGGGGTTGGGACTGACGATGCCGACGTCGTCGCGGATCAGGTCCTCCCAGTCCTCGATTCCTTTGGGGTTGCCCTCCCGCACGGCGAACACGATCACTGTGGTGGTGAGGATCCCGTTGTTGGGGCCGGCGTCCCAGTCTTCGTCGACCAGGCCGGCATCGACCACGCGGGTCATATCGGGGCCGATGGAGAAGTGGACGACGTCGGCAGGCAACCCGTTGGCCACTGCACGGGACTGGTCCCCGGCCGCGCCGAAGCTGGTGGCGAAGGTGGCCGGGTCCTCGCGCTGGGCGTTGAACTCCTCGGCAACGGCCTCGTTGCCCTCGGAGCCGATGGCCAGTCCCACGATGGTGACGTGGTTGTCGCCGCCGGTGGGCGCGCAGCCGGTCAGGGAACCGACCAGCAGCAGGCCCAGCGCAGCACGGATTGTGCCGCGGGGCCGCTTGGTGACTCGGCGCATATGTCCCCCTCTCAGGCTTCAGGCAGACCCGCCCCACACTAGAGGAGAGAAGAGCCTCTGCCGTCGTCGAATGTCACGCGGCGTCACATAGAAACTGGGCAGGGGCGTCCTGGGGGCGGACCTCGGCGTAGTCTGGGGACATGTCTGAGCGTCCCTCGAAGAAGCAGCTGAATTCTCTGGCTTTCGCCTCCCAGTCGGTGCACGCCGGCAACGCCATTGATGAAGGCAGCAAGGCCATCCGCACTCCCCTGGTGATGGCGAACTCCTACGCCCTGCCGGAGGACCCCTCAGAGGTCAGCTGGTCAGGTACGGAAGTTCCGCTCTACACCCGCAATTCCGGGGTGAACCAGTTGAAGCTTCAAGAGAAGCTCGCCGCTCTCGAAGGCGGCGAGGACGCAGTCGCCCTGGCCTCTGGAGTGGCAGCACTGCATGCGGTGGCCTTTACGTTCCTGCGCTCCGGCGACCACGTGGTGGTCTCCGATGTCACCTATGAGGCCACCTGGCGTTTGTTCGCCGAACTGCTTCCGGAGAAGTTCAACATTCAGACCACGTTCGTCGACTCCTCAGACACTGAAGCTCTGCGGGCCGCCACACAGGAGAACACCCGGCTGGTGCATGTGGAGACCATCGGAAACCCGACCACCAAAGTCACCGATATTTCAGCCGCCGCACAGGTCGCCCACGACGTCGGTGCCCTGCTGTCTGTGGACTCCACCTTCACCCCACCGCCGCTGTACCGCCCGCTGCAGGACGGCGCGGACTTGGTGGTGCATTCGCTGACTAAATACATCAATGGCCACGGAGATGCCATGGGCGGCGCTGTGATCGGTGGGCACGAACTGATCAGCCGGATCAAGGCCGACGCCATGGTTGATGTGGGCGGAGTCATCTCCCCGTTCAACGCGTGGTTGATCACGCGCGGCTCGATCACCCTGCCGCTGCGGCTGCAGCAGCACCTGAGCTCAGCTCAGTACCTGGCTGAGCACCTGGAGGCCGATTCGCGGGTCGCCTTTGTTGCTTACCCGGGGCTGACCAGTCATCCCCAGCACGACCTGGCTCGTCGTCAGTTCGGCGAGCGGGGGTACGGCGGAGTGCTCTCCTTCGCTGTGGAGGGCGACCCGGATACCCAGAACCGGTTCGTGGCGAACTTGGAACTGATCACTTCAGCAGTGTCTTTGGGGCACGATGAATCGCTCATCGTCCATGTGGGAACCAGCGGTCCCCGGGTGGCTGCCTATCCGTCGGAGTTTCAGAAGTACGGGCATCTGCGCTTCGCTGTGGGACTCGAGGACCCGGAAGACCTGGCCGCCGACCTCACCGCAGCCCTCGACGCCACGTTCTAAACCCCACCGAGGGCTTCACGGATGCCGGTGACCAGGGACAGAACGCCTCCGGCGAAAGCCAGGCCTGACGCTCCTATAGCAGTCAAGTCGCGATCTCACCGGTTCGAGGGTTCATCTTGATGAGGTGGTAGACCTCGCGGATGACGTAGCGCTTGAGGCAGCGGATGATGTCGCGTTTGCTCTTTCCCTCGGCTGTGCGTCGAGCGACGTAGGCGATGGTCGGTTCGTGGAACTGCATCCTGACGATCACGGTCCGGTAGATGGCGGCGTTGAGCTGCCGGTGGCCGCCACGGTTGATGCGATGACGGCCGCTGGTCATGCCCGACCCGGTAGGGATTGGACTGATGCCAGCGAGCTTCGCGAACGCTGCCTCTGAGCGGATGCGCTCGGGGTTGTCGCCGGCGACGATGAGGATCTCGGCCGCGGTATCGATCCCGATGCCGAACTGCTCAAGGAGTTGAGGAGCGGTCACGTGGATGAGCTTCTCGATCGATCCGCGAAGTTCCTTGATCTCTGCATCTAGGTACTGCCATCTGCGCGCAAGGGACCGCAGGGAGTGACGTAGCGAATCGGCGGGAGTCTCGAGGCGGCGAGGGCGTAGTGCAGCAAGGTGGCGAGCGAGCTTGGTCGGCGACATCCGGCTCGTTTCACGGCGCAAGCTGTCGTCGGCGTGGACGAGCATCGCCTTCATCGAGATCATCGAGGCTGAGCGGTCGGTAACGGCGGAGTCGTGCACGATCTTGAGCTGGCGGATCATCTCAACCGTGTTGTCCGCAGTCTTCGGGATCGCGGTGGCGAACCCTGCGAGCACGGAGCGAGCCGCATTCTCCGCATCGAGCGTGTCGGACTTCCCGTTCTGCCGTCGAGCTCGCCGGTCGGGACGCCCCGCTTCAACAACCTTGTGCCCGTGGCGTCGCAGGAACGAGGTCAGCGTGGCGCCGTAGGAGCCGGTGCCCTCGATGCCGAACGCGATGACCTTTCCGAAACCTCCCGCCCAGGCCTCAAGCTTCTTGAAGCCGCCCGTCTCTGTCGGAATGGTGAGAGTCGCGAGGATGCCGCCCACGGTGTCCAGCACGGCGGCAACATGGATGTGCTTGTGGGTGTCGACGCCGACGACGACATATCCAGACCGGACGGATTCGAGTGTGTTCATGGTGCCTGTCTCCTTCGACGGCTAGCGTGGTCTGACGCTGTCGCCGGCGGGTGGACAGGACTGTCACGGGGACGCTCTCAACATGCTGCTCCAGGCTCCTATTAGGTCACGCCCGGTCCGGCGGCAGCGCTCACTACGTGCCCAGCCGGGCGGTCGACAGATCAACGCCAAGACACCAAGTGGGTCAGTCGCCAGCAAGAGTCAGACCGCACCGACCGGGACTTCCTCATCCTTGCGGGAATCGGTGACTACAGACTGACAATCGCCGGCAGCACCGACCTGGCCCATGGATCCGATGAGGTGGTGACGGTTCAGGGCGTGCACGAACTTCCGTGACCGGAACTGGGAGCCTCTATCCGAATGCACGATGCAACCGGCGGCGTCACGGCGTCGAGATACCGCGCTGTCCAGGGCATTCACCGCGAGACAAGCCTTCATCCGGTCGCTCATCGAGTAGCCCACGATCCGGCCGGAGAACACGTCCTTGATGGCGCAGAGGTAGAGCTTGCCCTCGTCGGTCCAGTGCTCGGTGATGTCGGTCAGCCACAGCTCGTTGACGTCATCGGCGGAGAAGTCCCGCTTCACAAGGTCGTCATGGACGGGCGGTCCAGGGCGCTTCCCGTTCTTGCCGCGCTTCTTTCCGAACACGGACCACCACTGGTTGTCCCGGCAGATCCTCCACGCCGTCCGCTCACACATCACCTCGCCGGACTCTGCGGCTTCACTGACGAGGAACCGGTAGCCGAACTCGGGGTCGTCGCGGTGGGCGTCCAACAGTGCGTTTGCTCGGTAGGCCTCGGTCAGCTCGGCTGTGGTGACCTGCTGGTGCCGCCAGCGATAGTAGGGCTGACGGGAGAGCTTCAAGACCCGCAGGGACACCGCGACGGGGATCCCGTCGGCGGCGAGCTCGCTCACGAGCGGGTAGAACCTTTTCCCGGCAGGTTCGCCTGGGACAGGTAGGCGGCAGCACGACGCAGGACCTCGTTCTCCTGCTCCAGCAACCGGTTCCGGCGGCAGAGCTCGCGCAGTTCCGTCGAGTCCTCACGGGTCTTCCCGGGGCGATTGCCGTCGTCGATGTCTGCTTGGCGGATCCATTTGTGGAGCGTCATCTCGTGGACGCCGAAGTCCTTCGCGATCTGCGCGATGGTGACGCCGTCCTCGCGGGACCGGGCGACTCGCACGACGTCCTCGCGGAACTCCTGGGGGTAGGGAGCGGGCATGGTGCACATCCTTCCAGGCCGCCCAGTGGGCAAGCCAGATCAGATGACCTGACGTACAGTCTGGTTTCCACTCGCTCTGACTAGCTTCCGGCGGTGAGTGGTTGAATCGTGTGGGCGAGGTCGTAGTCATGCGGCGTGGAGTACGCGAGGCCGGAGTGGCGGCGTCGACGGTTGTAGAACACCTCGATGTACTCGAAGATCGCGTTCGCCAACTCGACCCTGGTCCGCCACTTCTGGCGGTTGAGCAATTCGATCTGCATCGAGGACCAGAAGGACTCCATCATCGCATTGTCGAGCCCATCACCCACGGTCCCGAAGGACGGCAGCAGTCCTGCTGAGCGGATCTTCTGGGTGAACACCCACGAGGTGAACTTGGGGTGTATCAAGGTTCTTGGACAGTTCCTCTTGATGGGAGAGGATCAAGAGCATGGCAAGTGCATCACGGCGGAAGTTCAGCCCGCAGTTCAAGGCTGAGGCGGTCCAGCTGGTCGTGCAGAACGATCGGCCGATCGTCGAGGTGGCCGGCGAGCTGCAGGTCAATCCGGGGACTTTGGGCAATTGGGTCAAGCGTTACCGGCAGGACAACCCGGAACCGGTTCAAGAGTTGAAGCCGGCCGATCACGCTCGGCTGGCTGAGTTGGAAGACGAGGTCCGGCGGCTGCGGATGGAGAACGAGTTCTTAAAAAAAGCCGCGGCCTTCTTCGCCAGGGAGCAGGACTGAATGAGAAGTCAGCCCTGATCGAGGCGGAGAAGGGAAACTATCCGATCAGCTGGATGTGTCAGAAGCTGGGCGTGGCCCGGTCGTCGTTCTACGCGTGGCGGGCTCGAGTCGGGACCCTCACGGCGACGCAGGCGCGTCGCGAGGCTCTGAAGAGCGAGATCGTACGGGTCTTCGCACAGCAGCGCGGGACTGCGGGATGCCGGCGGATCGCGGCCGAGCTCAACGACAACGAGTTCCCCTGCTCTGTGGGACTGGTGGCCGATCTGATGCGCGAACTGGGGCTGGCTGCGATCCAGAAGCGCGCCTACAAGCGCACTACCGTCGTCGATGAGCAGGCCCAGGTTTTCACCGATCGGCTGGAACGCGACTTCGACCCGGACTCTTATGCGCCGGGGCAGGCGCTGGTCGGCGACATCACCTACCTGCGCACCGGCCAAGGCTGGTTGTATCTGGCCACGGTGATCGATTTGGCTACGCGCATGGTCATCGGCTGGCAGATCGCCGAGCGCATGCGCGCCAGCCTGGTCGTCGATGCTCTTGAGATGGCGCGCACGCAAGGCGGAGCCACGGCAGGAGCGATTTTCCATTCCGACCATGGATCGCAGTACACCTCGGATGAGTTCACCCGTTATTGCAGTGAGAACGGGGTTTTCCAGTCGATGGGTCGGACAGGGGTGTGCTGGGACAACGCGGCGGCCGAATCGTTCTTCGCCACTTTGAAGAACGAGATGTACTACCAGCAAGTCTTCGAGACCCGCGGTCGAGCCCGGCTGGCGGTGGCTGAGTACATCGAGGTGTTCTACAACCGCCGTCGGCGCCACTCAGCGCTGAGCTACCGGACACCGGTACAAGCTTGGAACGATCACCACGGCGCCGCTGAAGACCTCGTCCAGGCGGCCTGAGCAGAGAAGGAAAACTCGTAGGGACTGTCCACATTCCTTGACACAGCCCAGCAGTCCCAACTAAACCCTCAGCAGTCCCGGGCTTCATGCCATCCATGCGGGTCACCATCGAGGGCGAGGTGTTCGCGATCGCCCGGCGCGCGGACGGCACCGTGGACCACGACTGGCTCTGCGGGCCGAATCCCGGGTACGGGTTCTCCGGCAGCCCGATCGTCAGTCGGCCCACCCCGGATGACCACCTCGTGGAGATCCGTGCGTTCCTCCTAGAGATCGATCCGCGGACCGGCATCCACCGCGATGACAAGGACGCCGCCGAGGTCGACAACCGGCACGGCTCCGGGACCGGCTAAGACCCAGCTGGCGCGGCGCCTCCGGTACCCTGCCCTCTGTGCGTCAGTGCGTCCGTGCGCCCGGATATGATGCACAGCACATCGGTTCGCGCCTGACACCCAGGCCTGCCCGAGTCCGCTCCGGGGGTGTCCGTGCTCGTCGTCATCGTTCCGATCGCCCTGCTGTTCCTCATCGCGCTCGTCAGACGGATCCCCCTCATCGGAGGGGACATCCGAGCGGCACTTCTCATCGCCGGCGTGGCGGCCGCGCTGATCGGAGGGGTGGGCCCGGGGGAGTTCGCGCTCGGCGTGGTCGACGGCGTCGACAAGCTCGCCTGGGTCATGGCGCTGAGCCTGTTCGGCGCGATCTATGCCGAATCGCAGGTGCGGCTCGGCACGATGACCGCGGTCCTCGACACCCTGCGCAGCCTGTTCGGGGGCTCGCCCAAAGGCCTCATCGCAGCGATCTTCATCACTCTGACCCTCGCCGGCTCCCTGCTCGGCGACGCGATCGCCGCCGCCACCGTCATCGGCTTCCTCGTCATCACCGCGCTCGCCGAGCTCAAGGTCAAGCCCGAGCAGATCGCGATGATGATCATGGTCGGTGCCTCGATCGGTTCGATCATGCCGCCGATCGCTCAGGCGGTCTTCCTCTCCGCCTCCCTCGTCGGGACCGACCCGGGCTCCGTCGTCCTCATCGCCTACATCACCGTGAGCATCGCCCTCGTCCTCGCGGTCCTCGAATCCTTCCGCTTCGTGAAGGGCCGCACCCTGCCGCCGGAGCTGCGTCCCAGCGAACCGCTGGGCACGATGCTCGGCCGCACCTGGCCGGTGTTCGGGCCGCTCGCCGTGCTCATCGCCATCGTCATCCTCAACAGCGGCTTCGGCCTCAACGTCTTCACCGCGGTGCCCGGCCTCGGCGGACTCGTCGCCACGCTCGAGACCGTGCCGGTCGTCAAGGGACTCGTCCACGTCGTCGTGCTCGCGATCATCGTCTCCACCCTCGTCACCCTGTGCTACCCCCGTGCCCGACGGCAGGCCGGCAGCATCGTCGCGACCGGCCTCGGGAACGTGCGGCAGACACTGCTCATCCAGCTCTGCGCCGGCTTCATGGTCGGGATGTTCTACGCCTCCGGCGCGGTGGATCAGGTCTCCGCGGCTGCCGAGGGTCTCGACTCCCAGGCGGTGGCATTCGGCGGGTTGATCGGTCTCGCGGTGCTCGGCATGCTCACCGGCTCGCAGACCACCGCGCAGACGGTCGTCATCCCGTTCGCCGCCCCCATCCTGCTCGCCTCGGCCGCCGACCCGGTGAACGTGGCCCTCGGTGCCTCGCACATCGCCTCGGGAGCGCAGAACCTCCCACCGGTGGGGCTCACCGCCTTCGTCGTGTGCGGGCTCGTCGGTGCGACGCTCAAGACGAAGGTCGATCCGGTGAAGACGATGCTCCTCGCGCTGCCGAACTCGCTCTACTTCATGCTCGTCGGCCTCGTGTTCTGGCTCCTCTGAGCAGGCGACCGCCCATTTCAGTCGGCGCTGCGCTCATCAGCGCCGGCGGCCCGCTCATCAGCGCCGGCGGCCCGCTCATCCGAGCCGGCGGCCGGCGGGATCCTCTCCGTCGGCCTCCGACGCGGGGCCGACGCGTCCAGGAAGAGCTGAGCGCGCCTCGGCGACCCGGGCCACTCCCACCCCGACGAGTGACACCACGACGCCGGCCACCTGGAGGAGGGTGAGGGTGTCGCCGAACAGCAGGTACGTCTGCACGGCGGCGAGCGGCGGGGCGGCGAGCACGACGATCGCCACGGTCGTCGGGGAGGTCGTGCGCACGAGGTGGAGCATGAGCGCCATCCCGACGACGGAGATCCCGAGCACCGACCATGCGAGCGCGCCGAACAGCTGCAGGCTCGGCCCGGGCAGGCGCTCGCCGAGCAGGAGCGCAGCGAGCACGGCGACGAGCGCGCCGCCTGTCATCTGCCAGGCGAGCGAGGGCAGCATCGCCGCGGTGCGCACGCGCGGCTGGAGCATGATGCCGATCGTCAGCCCGGTGATCGCGAGCACGGCGAGGACGAGGAGGAGCCCGGTGATCGCACCGCTGCGCATCCCGGGGCCGAGCACGAGCACGAGCCCGGTGAGCGACACGGCGATGCCGAGGACGACGGTGACCCGCGGTGCTCGGCGGGTGAGCAGGGCGACGACGAGCACGGTGAGCACCGGCTGCCAGCCGCCGAACAGGGCCATGATGCCGGCCGGCAGTCCGTCGGCGATCGCGATGTAGACGAGGCACAGGTACACGCCGTTGACGAGCGCGCCGATCCCCAGGTGCGCCCCGACGGTGCGGGCATCCGGCATCGGCGGGCGCCGGATCGCGCACACGGCGAAGAGGAGCACCGCGGCGATCCCGAACCGCAGCGCGAGGAAGACGTTGGGCTCCGCGGCGCCGTGGATGAACCGGCCGACGACGAAACCCGTCGACCAGATGAAGGCGAACGCCGCCGCGGCGAGGACTCCCATGGGCTCAGCCTAGAGCCCGGCCATCGCGGCGACGGCAGCGGCGGCGGGACTCAGTCGCCGAGGCGCGCGAAGAGGTCCTTCTTCGCCTGCTCGAACTCGTCGGCCAGGCGTGCGACGAGGTCCGCGGTCGGGAGCGATTCGGTGATCGCGCCGACACCCTGGCCCGAGCCCCAGATGTCCTTCCAGGCCTTGGCCTCGGTGTTGCCGCCGGAGCCGAAGTTCATCTTCGAGGGATCGGACTCCGGGAGGTCGTTCGGATCGAGGCCGGCCGCCTCGATCGATCCGCGCAGGTAGTTGCCGTGGACGCCGGTGAACAGGTTGGAGTACACGATGTCGTCGGCCCCGGACTCGACGATCATCTTCCGGTAGCCGTCCTGGATGTTCGCCTCCGGGGTGGAGAGGAAGGCGGAGCCGATGTATGCGAAGTCCGCGCCTGTGGCGAGGGCGGCGAGGACCGACTGGCCGTGGGCGATCGCGCCGGACAGGGCGATCGGTCCGTCGAACCAGGCACGGATCTCGCGCATGAGAGCGAACGGCGACTGCGGTCCGGCGTGCCCGCCGGCTCCGGCGGCGACGGGGATGAGGCCGTCGGCGCCCTTCTCGATCGCCTTGTGGGCGAACCGGTTGTTGATGACGTCGTGGAGCACCGCACCGCCGTAGGAGTGGACGGCCTCGTACACGTCCTCGCGCGCGCCGAGCGAGGTGATGACGAGCGGCACCTCGTGCTTGACGACGAGCTCGAGGTCCTCCTCAAGGCGGTTGTTCGTCTTGTGGACGATGAAGTTCGCGGCGAAGGTGCCCACGGGCTCGCCCGGATGGGCCTTGGCATAGGCCTCGTTGGACTCCCGGATGTCGTGGAACCACTCGTCGAGCATCGGCAGCGGGCGGGCGTTGAGCGTGGGGAACGCCCCGATCACGCCGGCCTGGCACTGGGCCTTGACGAGCTCCGGTCCGGATGCGATGAACTGCGGGGATGCGATGACGGGCAGTCGCAGCGGGCGGGTGAGCACATCGGGCAGAGCCATGAGTTCTCCTCAGAATGTCGACGATGGCGCGGGCGTCCGCGGACGCCTCTCCTCTAGGACTTTAACGCAACTGCATGGAAGGTGAAAGAGTCAGGGCTGACTGAATGCGACGTTCCCCCAGGTCGATGTTCTGACCTGGGGGAACTTTCGGTGCTCCTGGGTGAGCTGCGAGGTGTGCGTTCGTGCGCATCGGCGAACGAACGTCCGGTACACGACAGGGCGCCGGGCGTGCAGGGCGGTCCGACCGCGGTCGTGCCCGTGCCCCGGGCCGCGAAGCCGACGAGCCGAAGTCGCCGACGAGCCAAGGCCGCCGGCGAGCCCGGGCCGCGCAGCCGCCGGCTCAGGTGTGGGTGAAGCCCGGCTCGCGCTTCTCGACGAAGGCGGCCATGCCCTCGCTCTGATCGTTCGTCGCGAGCGAGGCGTGGAACAGCCGGCGCTCGTAGCGCAGCCCCTGCTCGAGCGTGGTCTCGAAGGCGACGTTGATCGCCTCCTTGACCATCGCCGAGGCGATCTGCGACTTCGCCGCGATCGTCGCGGCGATCTCCTTCGCCTCGTCGAGCAGCTGCTCGTGCTCGACGACGCGGGCGACGAGCCCGGAGCGCTCGGCCTCCTCGGCGCCGATCATGCGGCCGGTGAGGCACAGGTCCATCGCCTTGGCCTTGCCGATCGCACGGGTCAGTCGTTGGGAGCCGCCCATCCCGGGGAGCACCCCGAGGTTGATCTCGGGCTGGCCGAACTTCGCCTTGGTCGAGGCGACGAGGATGTCGCACATCATCGCGAGCTCGCAGCCGCCGCCGAGCGCGAAGCCGTTGACCGCGGCGATGATCGGCACCCGGACCTCGGACAGGCGGGTCCACCCGGCGAACCAATCGGCCTTGTACGCGGTCGCGAAGTCGAGGCTCTGCATCTCCTTGATGTCGGCTCCGGCGGCGAACGCGCGGTCCGCGCCGGTGATGATGATCGCCGACACCTCGGGATCGGCATCGAGCTGCGCGGCGGCCGCGGTGACGTCGGTGAGCACCTGCAGATTCAGCGCGTTGAGGGCCTTGGGGCGGTTGAGAGTGATGATGCCGTAGCCCTCACCCTTCTCCACGAGCACGGTGTCGAAATCGGTCATGGGAAGACCGTCCTCTCCTGTTCGGTGTCGAGAATAGCCCGGATCTCGTCCTCGGTGATCCCGGCCAGCGTGGGCGGGTCCCACTGCGGATTGCGGTCCTTGTCGATGACCTGGGCGCGGATGCCCTCGGTGAGGTCGGGCCGCCGGCCGATCTCCGAGGCGGCGCGGAGATCCCGTTCGAGGACCTCCTCGAGCTTCATGTCCTTCGCGGTGCGGATCATCTCGAAGGTCACCGCGAGCGAGCGCGGGGACTTCGTCCCGAGCAGCTCCGCCGTCTTCTGCGCGTCCTCGTTCGGGTGCTGCCGCAGCCGGTCGATGATCTCGACGACGGAGTCGGCGGAGAAGCACGCGGCGATCCACCCCTCGGCCACGGAGAGCTCGTTCTCGGGGGCCTCCTCGGCGAAGCGGGCGATGACCGTGTCGACGGCGAAGGCCTCGGCCTCGAGGGCCTCGACGAGCTCGGGGATCCGGTCGCGGTCGATGTACGTGTCCGCGAGGCCGTAGGCGATCGCCGCTCCGGGTCCGACCGGTTGGCCGGTCAGTCCCATGTACATCCCGACCTCGCTCGGGAGCTGCGCGAGCAGGTAGGTGCCGCCGACGTCGGGGAACAGCCCGATCCCGGTCTCCGGCATGCCCACCTTGGTGGTCTCGGTGACCAGCCGGTGCGAGCCGTGGACGGAGACGCCCACGCCGCCGCCCATGGTGATGCCGTCGAGGATCGCGACGTAGGGCTTCGGGTACTCGGCGATGAGGTGGTTCATCGCGTACTCGTCGGCCCAGAAGGTCATGTTGCCGGCGTTCGCGCCCTCCGTGAGGTCGCGATGGATCGCCTTGATGTCACCTCCCGCGCACAGTCCGCGCTCGCCGCGGCCGGTGATGAGCACCGCGGCCACCTGGGTGTCCGTGGCCCACTGCCGCAGCGCCCGGTCGATCGTCTGCACCATGTCGGTGGACAGGGCGTTGATCGCCTTGGGCTTGTTGAGTTCGATGCGACCGAGCGCACCGACTGTCCGAATGATGACTGTCGCCTCGTCATCGGGGGAGGTCGTCATTTATCCCACTCCTGTGCTCTTGCGGGAGATGATCACCCGCATGATCTCGTTCGTGCCTTCGAGGATCTGGTGGACCCGCAGATCGCGGACCAGCTTCTCGATTCCATACTCTGTCAGATATCCGTAGCCGCCGAACAGCTGCAGGGCGTCGTTGGCGACGTCGAACCCGGTGTCGGTCGCGGTGAGCTTCGCCATCGCGGACAGCAGCGAGGTGTTCGGATCGCCGGCGTCGTAGGCTGTGGCCGCGCGCCACAGCAGGGAGCGGGCGGACTCGAGGCGGGCCTGCATGTCGGCCAGCGTGAAGCGCAGCGCCTGGAACCCGGTGAGCTCGGTGCCGAAGGCCTGCCGCTCACCCATGTAGGTGATCGCCTTCTCGAGCGCGGACTGGCCGCCGCCGAGCGAGCAGGCGCCGATGTTGAGGCGGCCGCCGTCGAGGCCGGACATCGCGATCTTGAATCCCTGTCCCTCCTCGCCGATGAGGTTCTCCGCCGGCACACTGACGTTCTCCATGAACACCTGGCGGGTGGGCTGGGCGCGCCACCCCATCTTCTTCTCGTTGGCGCCGAAGGTCAGGCCCTCCATGCCCTTCTCGAGGACGAAGGTCGAGATCCCGCGCGCGCCCTCCTGCCCGGTCCGGGCCATGACGAGGTAGATCTCCGATTCGCCGGCGCCGGAGATGAACTGCTTGACGCCGTTGAGCACGTAGCGGTCGCCGTCGCGGCGGGCGGTGGTGCGCAGGGCGGCGGCATCGGAGCCGGCATTGGGCTCGGTCAGGCAGTAGCTGCCGAGCGCCTCGAACGAGGTCAGCGGCGTGAGCCACTTCTCCTGCTGCTCGGGAAACGCGTACTTGTCGAGCATCCAGGCGACCATGTTGTGGATCGAGATGTAGCTCGCCACGGAGGGGCAGGCGGTGGAGAGGGCTTCGAAGATCAGTGCGGCGTCCATCCGGCCCAGGCCGGAGCCGCCGTTCTCCTCGCGCACGTAGATCCCGCCCATCCCGAGCTCTGCGGTGCGCTTGATGACGTCGACGGGGAAGTGGTGCTCGGCGTCCCAGTCGAGGGCATGGGGGGCGATCTCGGCGTCGGCGAACTCCCGGCACATGCCGGCGAGCTCGATCTGGTCCTCGGTGAGCCCGAAGGTCAGGGCAGCTGCGGTGCTGCGTGCCATGGCGACTCCTTCCGTTCGGTGCGGCGGCCTGTTCGGTGTGGCGGCGATCACGGCCAGTCTAGACGCGAATACTTGGACGTCCAACTAATTCTGGATGGACCCTAGATGGCCCGAGGGGAGGGGGCGCGGGGAGCGGCAGTGCGGAGGGCGCCGGGCGCGGCCGCCGCGTGCCGGGCCCGGTCAGGCCTCGGGTTCGAGCCCGGCGCGCAGGGCGGCTAGGTCGCCGAGGAGGCGCTGCAGCGGCGCGGCCTCGAGGCCGGGGGAGTCGAACACCTCGGCGTTGAGCGCGGCGGTCGCCCGAGCCACGAGCGTGCGACCGGCCTCGGTGATCTCCACGAGGGTGGTCCGCCCGTCGGCGGGGTGCGGCCGCCGGGCGGCGAGGCCCGCTGCCTCGAGCCGGTCGACGGAGTTCGTCGTCGACGTGGCATGGACCTGCAGACGCTTGGTGATCTTGTTCATCGGCAGCGATCCGCGGCGGGTGAAGGAGAGGAGCGCGAGCACCTCGTACCGGGAGAAGGTCAGGGCGAACGGCTTGAGGGTGCGATCGACGCGGGCGAGGAGGAGCTGGTGGGCGCGCATGATGGAGGTCACCAGCGTCATGCCGTCGGCGGAATCGGACCAGCCGTGCGCGAGCCACTGCTTGCGCGACTCCTCGATGGGATCGAACTCCGCGCGCATCGACCGTCCCCTCACCTTCGTCGTCTCCGCCGTCCCGGCAGTCTTCGCTGTTCCGGTCGTCTCCGTCGAGCATCTCTCTCCGCTGCGTCGCTCGGCCGGATCCTTCGCCGCCGTCCAGTCTAGTGAAACACCCGGGGGTGCGATGATCGCGGTGCGCGGCTCCGGTGCGCAGCAGCGCCGGCGCAGGCCGGTCCAGGGTGAGGGGCCGGTGCACAGCAGTGCCCGCGCAGCCCGGTGTGGGGTGAGGAGCCGGTGCAGACCGGTGTGGGGTGAGAGGATGGCGCCATGTGCGGACGACTGAATATGCACCTCGATCCGACCGACCTCGTCGACGAGCTCGACATCGACACCGTGGGATATCGATTCGCTCCCCGGTACAACGTGCCGCCCGGTGCGGTCCTGCCCATCATCATCGACCGGCCGGCGGAGTCCGGTGAGCTCGTCCGCCGCCTCGAATCCGCGCGCTGGGGGCTCGTGCCGGGGTGGGCGAAGGAGGAGAAGATCGGCTTCCGGGCCTTCAACGCGCGGTCGGAGACGGTGGGGTCGAAGCCGATGTTCCGCTCCGCGTTCGCCCGCCAGCGCTGCGCAGTTCCCGTCGGGGGCTACTACGAATGGCAGACGGACGCATCGGGCGCCAAGACGCCCTGGCTCATGCAGGCCGCGGACGGCCCGCTCTTCATGGCCGGCCTCTTCGAGTTCCGCAAGCAGGTCTTCGCCGGCGCCGAGGCCGACGCGACTGCCGGCCCGGGATCCTCGGACCCGGCAGTGCAGGACGGCTGGCTGGTGTCGACGACGATCATCACCGCGCCGGCCGCCGGCCACCTCGCCGAGGTCCACGACCGGATGCCGGTGATGATCACCGCCGCAGACATCAACGCGTGGGCTGATCCGACAGCGGGCAAGGACGAGGCGCAGGAACTCCTCCGCACGCTCGTCGACGGCTTCGATCCGAACCGGGTCGAGCGCTACCGGGTGGATCGAGCCGTGGGGAACGTCCGGAACCAGTCCGCCGACCTCATGGCGCCCGTCGACGAGATGCGGGTCCCCTGAACGGGTGCGGGCCCCCGCTCGAGGCGCGGATCCGGGGCCGCGGGACACGCACCGCCGGCCGATTTGCATCGCCGGGCGGAGCTCGTCTAGAGTCATCTCTGTTGCTCGACGGAAACACCGAAGCGAGCGGGCCGGATCGGTCGGATACGAACCGATCACAGCGCCCCGCTTCCACTGGAACGGCAGAAGAGCAGCACCCGATGAAGTCTCTCGGCGGACATCCGCCGGCTGATGGAATGTGGCTCAGGTCACAGCAGATACGACTTGCGCAGCAGGTCGGCTCGGGTCTAGAGTAGGAACTCGGCCGCGCTGCGGAGAGCACAACGGAAACGTTGGGTGAACTGCGGACAGCGTCTGTTCTTTGAGAACTCAATAGCGTGTTTGTTTGTTTTTGTGATGCCAGTTTTTTTGTTGTAACTGGTTGATTGAAAATTTGGTGGAGAAATCATTTTCTCTGTCTTTTTCTTTTGGCTGGGATTGTATTTTTCTTATGGAGAGTTTGATCCTGGCTCAGGACGAACGCTGGCGGCGTGCTTAACACATGCAAGTCGAACGCTGAAGCCTGCAGCTTGCTGTGGGTGGATGAGTGGCGAACGGGTGAGTAACACGTGAGTAACCTGCCCCTGACTCTGGGATAAGCCCGGGAAACTGGGTCTAATACCGGATATGACCATTCTCCGCATGGAGTGGTGGTGGAAAGTTTTTCGGTTGGGGATGGGCTCGCGGCCTATCAGCTTGTTGGTGGGGTGATGGCCTACCAAGGCGACGACGGGTAGCCGGCCTGAGAGGGCGACCGGCCACACTGGGACTGAGACACGGCCCAGACTCCTACGGGAGGCAGCAGTGGGGAATATTGCACAATGGGGGAAACCCTGATGCAGCGACGCCGCGTGGGGGATGACGGCCTTCGGGTTGTAAACCTCTTTCAGTAGGGAAGAAGCCTTCGGGTGACGGTACCTGCAGAAGAAGTACCGGCTAACTACGTGCCAGCAGCCGCGGTAATACGTAGGGTACAAGCGTTGTCCGGAATTATTGGGCGTAAAGAGCTCGTAGGTGGTCTGTCACGTCTGCTGTGGAAACGCAAGGCTCAACCTTGCGCGTGCAGTGGGTACGGGCGGACTAGAGTGCAGTAGGGGAGTCTGGAATTCCTGGTGTAGCGGTGAAATGCGCAGATATCAGGAGGAACACCGGTGGCGAAGGCGGGACTCTGGGCTGTAACTGACGCTGAGGAGCGAAAGCATGGGGAGCGAACAGGATTAGATACCCTGGTAGTCCATGCCGTAAACGTTGGGCACTAGGTGTGGGGTCCATTCCACGGATTCCGCGCCGTAGCTAACGCATTAAGTGCCCCGCCTGGGGAGTACGGCCGCAAGGCTAAAACTCAAAGGAATTGACGGGGGCCCGCACAAGCGGCGGAGCATGCGGATTAATTCGATGCAACGCGAAGAACCTTACCAAGGCTTGACATACACCGGAATGTGCCAGAGATGGTTCAGCCCTTTGGGCTGGTGTACAGGTGGTGCATGGTTGTCGTCAGCTCGTGTCGTGAGATGTTGGGTTAAGTCCCGCAACGAGCGCAACCCTCGTTCTATGTTGCCAGCACGTGATGGTGGGAACTCATAGGAGACTGCCGGGGTCAACTCGGAGGAAGGTGGGGATGACGTCAAATCATCATGCCCTTTATGTCTTGGGCTTCACGCATGCTACAATGGTCGGTACAGAGGGTTGCGAAGCCGTGAGGCGGAGCGAATCCCAGAAAGCCGGTCTCAGTTCGGATCGTAGTCTGCAACTCGACTACGTGAAGTCGGAGTCGCTAGTAATCGCAGATCAGCAACGCTGCGGTGAATACGTTCCCGGGCCTTGTACACACCGCCCGTCAAGTCACGAAAGTCGGTAACACCCGAAGCCGGTGGCCTAACCCTTGTGGGGGGGAGCCGTCGAAGGTGGGACTGGTGATTGGGACTAAGTCGTAACAAGGTAGCCGTACCGGAAGGTGCGGCTGGATCACCTCCTTTCTAAGGAGCTAACACATTACGTGTTGCCACGCTCGGGCCGTTCGTGTCCGTGGTGGTTGCTCATGGGTGGAACATCACAAGAACTGCTCTCACTGGGGTCTTCGGATCCGGGTGGGGGTGCTTGCCGGCGGGTCGCACAGGGTGCGGTCCGGTTGGTGGGGGATGGGCACGCTGTTGGGTCCTGGGAGAACAGGCCCCCACATTTGTGGGTGGGTGTTTTTCTGTGGATGGCGGTCCTGCTGCCGGCATCAACCGTTCGGGTTGGTGTGTGGGGTGGGGTCTGCTGGTTGTTTGAGAATCGTATAGTGGACGCGAGCATCTGGACATCGCATACATGCCGTGGGTGTGTGTGGGGTGTTCTGTGTGATTTTGTTGTTGTGTTTCTTGTGTTATCCGACTCGGATGCTCCTGGTCATGCTGCGTGTCAGTGTGTGGGGGTGTGTGAGTGTTCAAGAGCGCATGGTGGATGCCTTGGCATCAGGAGCCGATGAAGGACGTTGTAACCTGCGATAAGCCTCGGGGAGTTGGTAAACGAACGGTGATCCGAGGGTGTCCGAATGGGGGAACCCCGCGACATGTCATGTGTCGTGACCCGCATCTGAATATATAGGGTGTGTGGGGGGAACGTGGGGAAGTGAAACATCTCAGTACCCACAGGAAGAGAAAATAAGAATGATTCCGTGAGTAGTGGCGAGCGAAAGCGGAAGAGCCTAAACCGTGTGTGTGTCAAGCGTGCAGGTGTTGCATGTGCGGTGTTGTGGGGCTATCCGTCTGAGGGCTGCATTCCTTGGGCATGGCTGTTGTGTGCGTAGTCGAACAGGTTGGGAAGCCTGACCGGAGTGGGTGAGAGTCCCGTAGACGAAACGTGTGCTGGTTGTGTGTGATGGTTCCCGAGTAGGACGGGACTCGTGTAATCCCGTGTGAATCTGCCAGGACCACCTGGTAAGGCTAAATACTCCCTGATGACCGATAGCGGATAGTACCGTGAGGGAATGGTGAAAAGTACCCCGGGAGGGGAGTGAAATAGTACCTGAAACCATGTGCTTACAAGCCGTCAGAGCCTTTCGGGGTGATGGCGTGCCTTTTGAAGAATGAGCCTGCGAGTTAGCGGTGCGTGGCGAGGTTAACCCTGGTGGGGTAGCCGTAGCGAAAGCGAGTCCGAAGAGGGCGTCCCAGTCGCGTGTCCTAGACCCGAAGCGGAGTGATCTAGCCATGGGCAGGGTGAAGCACGTGTAAGAGCGTGTGGAGGCCCGCACCCACTTCAGTTGAAAATGGAGGGGATGACCTGTGGTTAGGGGTGAAAGGCCAATCAAACTCTGTGATAGCTGGTTCTCCCCGAAATGCATTTAGGTGCAGCGTTGCGTGTTGCTTGCCGGAGGTAGAGCTACTGGATGGCTGATGGGCCCCACCGGGTTACTGACGTCAACCAAACTCCGAATGCCGGTAAGTGTAAGCGTGGCAGTGAGACTGCGGGGGATAAGCTTCGTAGTCGAGAGGGAAACAGCCCAGACCACCAACTAAGGCCCCTAAGCGTGTGCTCAGTGGGAAAGGATGTGGAGTTGCGAAGACAACCAGGAGGTTGGCTTAGAAGCAGCCACCCTTGAAAGAGTGCGTAATAGCTCACTGGTCAAGTGATTCCGCGCCGATAATGTAGCGGGGCTTAAGTACACCGCCGAAGTTGTGGCAATACCACGTGTGATGAGCCGCCGGCATGTCCGGTTGGTTGAGTTGTGGTATTGGGTAGGGGAGCGTCGTATGGCCGGTGAAGCTGCGGAGTGATCCAGTGGTGGAGGCTATACGAGTGAGAATGCAGGCATGAGTAGCGAAAGACGGGTGAGAAACCCGTCCGCCGGATGACCAAAGGGTTCCAGGGCTAGGCTAATCCGCCCTGGGTAAGTCGGGACCTAAGGCGAGGCCGACAGGCGTAGTCGATGGACAACGGGTTGATATTCCCGTACCGGCGAAGAACCGCCAATACCGAGGCATGTGATACTAACCAGCCGAGACTGTCTCCTGTCCTTCGGGACGGGTGTGCGGTCGAGGGTGGGACCTGAATGTGTAGTAGGTAAGCGTATTAACAGGTGTGACGCAGGAAGGTAGCCGGGCCGCGCGATGGTTGTCGTGGTCTAAGGTCGTAGGACGACAGGTAGGTAAATCCGTCTGTCATGTGTCTGAGAGCTGATGGGCACCCACATCTGGTGGGTGATCCGGTGATCCTATGCTGCCGAGAAAAGCATCGACGTGAGGTTCTAGCCGCCCGTACCCTATTACCGACTCAGGTGGTCAGGTAGAGAATACTAAGGCGATCGAGATAATCGTGGTTAAGGAACTCGGCAAAATGCCCCCGTAACTTCGGGAGAAGGGGGGCCATCCTGGTGAGGAAGATTTTCTCTTCTGAGCTGGTGGTGGCCGCAGAGACCAGGGAGAAGCGACTGTTTACTAAAAACACAGGTCCGTGCGAAGTTGTAAGACGATGTATACGGACTGACGCCTGCCCGGTGCTGGAAGGTTAAGAGGACCTGTTAGAACTTCGGTTCGAAGCGGAGAATTTAAGCCCCAGTAAACGGCGGTGGTAACTATAACCATCCTAAGGTAGCGAAATTCCTTGTCGGGTAAGTTCCGACCTGCACGAATGGCGTAACGACTTCTCCACTGTCTCAACCACGAACTCGGCGAAATTGCACTACGAGTAAAGATGCTCGTTACGCGCAGCAGGACGGAAAGACCCCGAGACCTTCACTACAGTTTGGTATTGGTGTTCGGTGTGGCTTGTGTAGGATAGGTGGGAGACTGTGAAGCATGCACGCCAGTGTGTGTGGAGTCATCGTTGAAATACCACTCTGGCCATAGTGGATTCCTTAACTTCGGACCCTGATCGGGTTCAGGGACAGTGCCTGATGGGTAGTTTAACTGGGGCGGTTGCCTCCCAAAGAGTAACGGAGGCGCCCAAAGGTTCCCTCAGCCTGGTTGGCAATCAGGTGTCGAGTGTAAGTGCACAAGGGAGCTTGACTGTGAGACGGACGTGTCGAGCAGGAGCGAAAGCTGGGACTAGTGACCCGGCCGTGGATTGTGGAATCGCGGTCGCTCAACGGATAAAAGGTACCTCGGGGATAACAGGCTGATCTTGCCCAAGAGTCCATATCGACGGCATGGTTTGGCACCTCGATGTCGGCTCGTCGCATCCTGGGGCTGTAGTCGGTCCCAAGGGTTGGGCTGTTCGCCCATTAAAGCGGTACGCGAGCTGGGTTTAGAACGTCGTGAGACAGTTCGGTCCCTATCCGCTGCGTGCGTAGGAAATTTGAGAAGGGCTGTCCTTAGTACGAGAGGACCGGGACGGACGAACCTCTGGTGTGCCAGTTGTACCGCCAGGTGCATGGCTGGTTGGCTACGTTCGGAAAGGATAACCGCTGAAAGCATCTAAGCGGGAAGCCTGCTTCAAGATGAGATTTCCATTGAGGCGCCCTACAGACTATGGGGTTGATAGGCCAGATGTGGAAGCGCAGCAATGCGTGGAGCTGACTGGTACTAATACGCCGATCACTCACCCACCACCCTTTTCCGGGTGTGTTCGGGTCGGGTAACACAAGCACACACAACACCGTGTTTGAATCCTCTTATGAGAGCACACGCCAACCGTCGGGTTGGTGAGTATGCTTCGCGTCCACTAGAACAATGACCATCCCGGCCGGCAGCGGTCCTGGGTGGTTCCGCAGGAACCGGACACGTGCGAGCGTGTTCGTCCCATGGTTTTGCGGTGGTCATAGCGGCAGGGAAACGCCCGGTCCCATTCCGAACCCGGAAGCTAAGCCTGCCAGCGCTGATGGTACTGCACTCGACAGGGTGTGGGAGAGTAAGTCACCGCCGCAATATTCTTCACGAGCGAAGGCCCCGAAACCCAGTGTTTCGGGGCCTTCGCCCATTCAACACCAAGCACACCCCGACCGATTGTCGTCGTCCCATCGTCAGGCACACCCACGCCCGGGTGTGCCTTCTCTCATTCACCCACAGGCACCACCCACCGACACGAGACCCCGGAACCGCGGGTTCCGGTGGCTGCCCTTCGTCGCCCCGGGTCGGCACCATCTTCGGTCCGCGAACCCTGCGGGTCCCGCCACCCATCACGTCCACTGGGTGCGGAGGCAGCTCCCGGTATTCGTGGCGTCTCCCTTGATGCTGCCGGCTCCCCGAATGTGCTCCGGTCCTGCTTCGCATCGCGGGCACCTCGACCCCGGATGCCGACGTCTCACCAAGATCCCTCGTTGCTGGCCGGCGAGTGCGCTACCCGGTGTCAGTGCGTTGTCTCTGCGGTTGAGGGCGCGTCCCGGGCTGCGGGTCGGTCGCGGGGCTTCCGGTGGGACACGGTGACCTTGCACAGATCGGCTGTTCCGCTCTCAGGAACCTTCGGATATTGACCTCTGGAGGGGCGGGAGTCTCGGGGGATGGGCCGCGTGATGGACCAACCGGTTGACCGCATATCATTGCACTCATGTCCTTGCATACCAGCCTTCAGCCGATCTTCGACACCGTCCTGCGGAGGAACCCCGGCGAGTCCGAGTTCCACCAGGCCGCGCACGAGGTTCTGCATTCCCTCGGCGCCGTCGTCGAGAAGCACCCCGAGTACCTCTCGCTCGCCGCGATCGAGCGCCTCTGCGAACCCGAGCGCCAGATCATCTTCCGGGTGCCCTGGGTCGACGACAGCGGCCAGGTGCAGATCAACCGTGCCTACCGTGTCGAGTTCAACTCCTCGCTCGGCCCCTACAAGGGCGGCATGCGCTTCCACCCGACGGTGAACTCCGGCATCATCAAGTTCCTCGGCTTCGAGCAGACCTTCAAGAACGCGCTCACCGGCATGCCGATCGGCGGCGGCAAGGGCGGCTCCGACTTCGACCCCAAGGGGCGCAGCGATCTCGAGATCATGCGCTTCTGCCAGTCGCTCATGACCGAGCTCTACCGGCACATCGGTGAGTACACCGACGTGCCGGCCGGCGACATCGGCGTGGGCGAGCGCGAGATCGGCTATCTGTTCGGCCAGTTCCGCCGCATCACCAATCGCTTCGAGGCCGGCGTGCTCACCGGCAAGGGGCTGGCCTACGGCGGATCGATGGTCCGCACCGAGGCCACCGGCTACGGTCTCGTGTTCTTCGTCCGCGAGATGCTCGCCGTCCGTGGCATCGACCTCGGCAGCAAGTCCGTCGTCGTCTCCGGCTCCGGCAACGTGGCGATCCACGCCGCGGAGAAGGCCCAGGCGCTCGGCGCCACGGTCATCGGCATGTCGGACTCCTCGGGCTACATCGAGGACCGCGAGGGCATCGACATCGCGCTCATGAAGCAGATCAAGCTCACCGACGGGCTGCGGATCTCCGAGTACGCGGAGCAGCGCTCGAGCGCCCGCTACGTCGAGGACGGCAACGTGTGGGAGATCAGCACCGACATCGCCCTGCCGTGCGCCACCCAGAACGAGCTCGACGAGGATTCGGCCCGGGCGCTCGTCGCCGGCGGCGTGGTCGCCGTGGCGGAGGGCGCGAACATGCCGTGCACCCCGGCCGCCGTGCGGATCTTCACCGAGGGCAACGTGCTGTTCGGCCCCGGTAAGGCCGCGAACGCCGGCGGCGTGGCCACGAGCGCCCTCGAGATGCAGCAGAACGCCTCGCGCGACAGCTGGGACTTCGCCTACACCGAGCACAAGCTCGACGAGATCATGTCCGGCATCCACGAGCGCTGCGCGGCCGCCGCCGAACAGTACGGCACCCCCGGCGACTACGTTGCCGGGGCGAACATCGCCGGCTTCGTCCGCGTCGCCGAGGCGATGCGGGCCCAGGGAGTCGTCTGAGCCGCGTACCGCCCGGCGTACCCCTCCCGCAGACCCCGTAGGTGGGGAACAGTGCGGAGCGATCGCGGCGACGCGGTCGGGCCCCGGGCCCCGGGAGCCCTAGGAGGAACCGGCGCGGGGCGCGAACGTCCCGTACCCCTCCCCGAACCGGATGAGCGGACGGCCGGTGCCCCGGGTGCCGGCCGTTCCGCATGTCCGGACCTCGCCGACGATGAGTGTGTGCGTGGCGACCTCCAGCCGCTGCGTCAGCGCGAGCTCGAACCACACCGGCGCCTCGGCGACGATCGGCAGCCCGCCGGGGGAGCGGAACGTCGGGACCGGGTCGAGGACGCCGTGGAGCGGCTGCCCGGGCTCGCCCAGCCACTGCGCCGTCCCCTTCTGCTGCGCGGACAGGACGCTGAGCGCCCAGGAGTCGGCGCGTTCGAGCGCCTCCATCATCCGCGAACCGCTGTACACGCTCACCGCCATCGTCGGCGGGTCCCATGACACGTCGAGGAACGAGTCGACGGTGATCGCCTGCGGCTTCCCGGCGCGCAGGCATGTGAGAACCGCGACACCCCGGGAGATCTCCGCGGCCAGACCTCGGTAGGCGTCGACGAACCCCGGGTCCCCGAGCGCCGCGGAACGGCCTGGTGGGCGCGCCTCCGGGGACGCCGGAGACGGGTCGACGGGTGCGGCGGGCGGGTGGTAGGCGGGCGTGGGGCGAGGGTCGTCGGACATGCACTCCAGTCTAGGAGTCCTAGAATGGGGGCATGTCCGAAACCATTCCGCAGTCCGGCGGCGCCGCCACGATCGAGCGCCAGGCCCAGGAGCAGCTCGTCGAGCCCGGCGACCACGAGCGCTTCTCCCACTACGCACCCAAGGCGAAGATCATGGAGTCCATGGTCACCGGCACCCCGCTCATCGCGCTGTGCGGCAAGGTGTGGGTGCCCACCCGTGACCCCGAGCGGTTCCCGGTGTGCCCCAAGTGCAAGGAGATCTTCGAGACGATGCCCGAAGGACCCCAGGAGTAGATGACGGGTCCGCAGAGGGTCCCGGGAACCTCAGCGGCAGAGCACCTGCCACCCGCATTCCCCGAACGCGCCGCGTGGGGAACCGCGGGCAAGCTGCGTGCCTGGCAGGCCGAGGCCCTGGAGCAGTACTTCCGCACCGAACCGCGCGACTTCCTCGCCGTCGCCACGCCCGGCGCCGGCAAGACGACGTTCGCCCTCCGGCTGGCCGCCGAGCTCCTCGCCCAGCAGAAGGTCGACCGGGTGACCGTCGTCGCGTCCACCGAGCACCTCAAGACGCAGTGGGCCGACGCCGCCGGGCGCGTGGGCATCCGGCTCGACCCGCACTTCAAGAACAGTCAGGGCCGCCACGGCGCCGGCTTCCACGGTGTGGCGGTGACCTACGCGCAGGTCGCGGCGAAGCCGGTGCTCCACCACAACCGGACCGCCGCCGCGCGCACCCTCGTCATCCTCGACGAGATCCACCACGCCGGCGACAGCCTGTCCTGGGGCGAGGCCATCCGGGAGGCCTTCGAGCCCGCCCGGCGCCGGCTCTCGCTCACCGGCACGCCCTTCCGCTCCGACACCTCGGCGATCCCGTTCGTCGAGTACGCGCCCGACGACGAGGGCATCCGCACCTCCCAGTCGGACTACTCCTACGGCTACGCCCGGGCGCTCAGCGACGGCGTGGTGCGCCCGGTGATCTTCATGACGTACTCCGGCCAGATGCGCTGGCGGACGAAGACCGGCGACGAGATGTCGGCGGTGCTCGGCGCCGAGGCGACGAAGGACATCCACGCCCAGGCCTGGCGCACCGCGCTCGACCCCAGGGGCGAATGGATCCCCGCCGTGCTCACCGCCGCGGACCGGCGCCTCACCGAGGTCCGCCGCACCGTCCCCGACGCCGGCGGACTCGTCATCGCCACCGATCAGGAGACCGCGCGCGCCTATGCGAAGCGCCTCACGGAGCTGACCGGGGAGCCGGTCACCGTCGTCCTGTCCGACGAGGCCGGAGCGAGCCGGCGGATCGAGGAGTTCCAGGACTCCGAGCGCCGCTGGATGGTCGCCGTGCGGATGGTGTCCGAGGGCGTCGACGTGCCGCGGCTCGCCGTCGGCGTGTACGCCACCTCCTCGTCGACCCCGCTGTTCTTCGCGCAGGCGATCGGCCGCTTCGTGCGCGCCCGGCGGCGTGGGGAGACCGCCTCGATCTTCCTCCCCAGCGTGCCGATCCTCCTCGCGCTGGCCAACCAGCTCGAGGCCGAGCGCGACCACGCGCTCGATCGGAAGCCGGACCCCGACGACGACGGCACGGTGACCTTCGACGACGAGGCACTCGAGCGCGCCAACCAGTCGGAGTCCGCCTCCGACGACCTGCTCGGGGCCTTCGAGGCCCTCGACGCACAGGCATCGTTCGATCGGGTGCTGTTCGACGGCGGCGAGTTCGGTGCCGGGGGAGCGGTCGGCTCGGACGACGAGCTCGACTTCATCGGCCTGCCCGGACTGCTCGAACCCGACCAGGTCACCGCGCTGCTGCGCACCCGCCAGGCAGAGCAGACGAAGCGCAAGACGAACGGGGCCGGCCCCGGGCCGGTCGCCGACACCGGCGACGAGCTCGAGCACCGCGCGCTCAAGGAGGAGCGGAACCAGCTGCAGAGCCTCGTCGGCGCCTGGGCGCGCCGTACGGGCAAGCCGCACGGCAAGATCCACGTCGAGCTCCGCGCCGCCTGCGGCGGGCCGGCGGTCGCGCAGGCGAGCCGCGCACAGATCCAGGCCCGGATCAAGAAGCTCCAGGCCTGGTTCGTCGGCCGCTCCTGAGCCGGCGGCTCAGCCGGAGTAGTACACCGTGGGGATCGCCGGCTCGCCGTCCTGCAGGCGATGCGCCGAGCGCGGCAGCTCGCCGACGGACTCCGCGTGCCGCACCTGCGCGCGGCGCACGCCCTCGGCCCCGGTGAACGCGTCGTCGATCTCCCCGTCGACGACGAGGTCGACGAGCAGCGCCCGGCCGTCGAAGTCCGCCGGGAGAGCGGGAACACCGATCGACTCCTCGGTCGCGATCGACCCGTCGTAGCTGCGCACCGCCTGCTTGATGCCGCCGTGCGAGGCCTTGGACTTCGACGCCTTCTCCACCGATACCCAGGTGCCTTCGGCTCCCTGGCGTGCGACGAGCTTGTAGACGAGACTCGCCGTCGGTGCGCCGGAGCCGGTGACCACGCGGGTGCCGACCCCGTAGGCGTCGACCGGGGCGGCCTGCAGCGCGGCGATCGCGTACTCGTCGAGATCGCTCGTCACGGTGATCTTGGTGTTCCGCGCCCCCCGCGCGTCGAGCTTCTCGCGCACCTCGTGGGCCTGGATCCCGAGGTCGCCGGAGTCGAGCCGCACCCCGCCGAGCTCCGGGCCGGCGATCTCGATCGCGGTGTCGAGCGCGGTGTCGACGTCGTAGGTGTCGAGGAGGAGGATCGTGTCCTTCCCGAGCGAGTCCACCTGGGCGGCGAAGGCCTGCCGCTCGGTGTCGTGGAGGAGGGTGAAGGAATGGGCCGAGGTGCCGATCGTGCGCAGGCCGTAGCGGCGCCCGGCCTCGAGGTTCGACGTCGAGGCGAAACCGGCGATGACGGCGGCGCGCGCGGCGGCGACGGCGGCGGCCTCATGGGTGCGGCGCGAGCCCATCTCCGCGCACGGCCGGTCCCCGGCGGCGCCGCTCATCCGGGAGGCCGCCGAGGCCACCGCGGTGTCGTAGTTGAGGGCGGACAGGATGAGGGTCTCGAGCACGACGCCCTCGGCGAAGCTCGATTCCACGGACAGCAGCGGCGATCCGGGGAAATAGACCTCGCCCTCGGCGTAGCCGCGGATCGTGCCGCTGAACCGGTAGTCGGCGAGCCAGTCGAGGGTGGGGGCGTCGACGACGCCCGTGCTGCGGAGGAAGTCGATCTCCTCACCCGTGAAGCGGAAGTCCCGGAGCATCTCGAGGATCCGACCGGTGCCGGCGACCACACCGTAGCGGCGACCGTGCGGCAGCCGTCTGCCGAACGCCTCGAACACGCTGCGTCGCTGCGCGGTGCCCGCGGCGAGCGCGGCCTGGAGCATGGTGAGCTCGTAGTGGTCGGTGAATAGCGCCGTCGACGGCGACGAGGGTGTGAGATCACTCATAAGGACGATCCTATTGCACACTTCCGGGCCGTCGAGCTGCGCGGGATCGCTTACAGTGGACGGGTGACATCCACCTCCGCGGGCTCCCAGGCCGTACTGGAACCTGAGGTCGAGGTCCGGACCGGGACCCGGCCGGAGACCCCCTGGGTGACCATCGTGTTCAACGATCCGGTCAATCTCATGAGCTATGTCACCTACGTCTTCCAGAGCTACTTCGGCTACTCCCGCCTCAAGTCGGAGAAGCTCATGTACGAGGTCCACGAGGACGGCCGCTCCGTCGTCGCCACCGGCTCCCGCGAGCAGATGGAGCGCGACACCGCGGCGATGCACGGGTTCGGCCTGTGGGCCGCCTGTCGCCGGGCCGACCAGGGAGACTCCTGAGTGAAGATCACCCCCGGACCCCGCGGCACCGCCCGCCTCGATCTCAGCAGCGCGGAGAAGAGCGTCTTCGTCTCCGTGTTCTCCGACACCGCCGCCCTGCTCGGCCATGACGAGGGACGGGACGCCGGTGAGCTCAGCGAGGCCGAGCAGCTCGCCCGGCTCGTCGGGATGGGCGGCGAGGTCGAGCGCCCCACCGACCCCGCACTCCTGCGGCTCCTGCCCGACGTCGACCCCGACGATCCCGAGCGCTCCGCGGAGTTCCGCCGCCTCACCGACCTCGACCTCCGCGAGTCCAAGCTCGCCAATCTCCGGATCGCCCTCCACTCGCTCGGGGCGAGCGGCCGCGTCGAGCTCGACGGTCCCGCGCAGCGCGCATGGCTGACCGCGCTCACCGATGTGCGGCTCGTCGTCGCGAGCCGGCTCGGTCTCGAGACCGACGCCGACCTCGAGGACCTCTACGCCCGCGAGGAGGAGCTGCCCGACAGCGAGGCGATGCTCGTCACCGTGTACGACTTCCTGACCTGGGCGCAGGAGCGCCTGGCCGGGATCCTGCTCGACTCCCTCACCCCACCCGAGAAAGAGGACCCCTGATGCGGCTCACCGCGATCGGCACCTCGGGCTCGTTCCCCGGACCCACCTCGGCGGCGAGCTGCTACCTCCTCGAAGCCGAGGCGGGCGGCCGCACGCACCGGATCCTGCTCGACCTCGGCAGCGGTGCGCTGGGCGCGCTCCAGGCCCACTGCTCTCCGGCCCAGATCGACGCCGTCGTCCTCACCCACCTCCACCCGGACCACTGCCTCGACGTCACCGGCCTCTACGTCCATCGCTGCTACGACCCCGATCACTTCTTCACCACCGGGGAACCCGGCGGCGGGCGCGCCCCGCTCCCGGTGTGGGGGCCGGCCGGCACCGAGCGGCGGCTCGCCGCGGCCTACCACACCGACCCGGGGCTGAGCCCGTGCGCCGAGCAGGCGCACGAGACCGACCTCACCACGGTGTTCGCCTTCCACGACATCACGCCCGGGGCCCGCTTCGAGGTGGGGCCCTTCGCGATCGAGTCCTTCCTCGTCGATCACCCGGTGGAGGCCTACGCCCTGCGGGTCACCGGGCCCGACGGCGGCGTGCTCACCTACTCCGGGGACTCCGACGAGTGCGAGGCGCTCGTCGCCGCCGCCCGGGACGCCGACGTGTTCCTGTGCGAGGCGGCGTTCCAGGAGGACCGCGACACGGTGCGCGGCATCCACCTCACGGGCCTGCGCGCCGGCCGGGTCGCGACCGCGGCCGCGGCACGGGCGCTCGTCCTCACCCACATCCCGCCGTGGACCGACACCGGGACCGTGCGCGCCGAAGCCGCGGCCGAATTCGCCGGCCCGATCGGCGTCGCCGCCCCCGGCGGCGCCTGGACCATCGACCCCATCCCGGCCGCCGGCCGGCCCACCTTCGAGGAGACCCGATGACACGACCCGACGGACGCGCAGTCGACGAGCTGCGCGAGGTGCGGATCACCCGCGGCTGGCTCGACCATGCGGAGGGGAGCGTGCTCGTCGAGTTCGGGCGCACCCGGGTGCTCTGCGCGGCTTCACTCACCGAGGGCGTGCCCCGCTGGCTCAAGGGCCAGGGACGCGGCTGGGTGACCGCTGAGTACGCGATGCTCCCGCGCGCCACGAACACCCGCAGCGCGCGCGAATCGATCAAGGGCAAGGTCGGCGGCCGGACGCACGAGATCTCCCGCCTCATCGGCCGCGCGCTGCGCGCGGTGGTCGACATGAAGGCGCTCGGGGAGAACACCCTGCAGCTCGACTGCGACGTGCTCCAGGCCGACGGCGGCACCCGCACCGCGGCGATCACCGGGGCCTACGTCGCGCTCGCCGATGCGATCTCCACCGGCCGCAGTCGCGGCTGGATCCCCGCCGCGGTCGACCCGCTCACCGACTCCGTCGCCGCGGTGAGCGTGGGGATCGTCGACGGCACCGCGGTCCTCGACCTGCCCTATGTCGAGGACTCCACCGCGCAGACCGACATGAACGTCGTGATGACCGGCTCCGGCGCCTTCGTCGAGGTGCAGGGCACCGCCGAGGGCGCGCCGTTCGACCGCACCGAGCTCGGCACCATGCTCGACCTCGCGACCACCGGCTGCGCCCGGCTCACCGAGATCCAGCGCACCGCGCTCGCCGCCCCGCTGGAGCGCTGATGACCCGGCGCTTCGTGCTCGCGACCCGCAACGAGAAGAAGCGGGTCGAGCTCTCCGCGATCCTGGGGCAGGCGCTGGGCGAGGACGTCGAGGTGCTCACCGCTGCCGACCTCGACCTGCCCGAGGTCGCCGAGACCGGCGTGACCTTCGAGGCCAACGCCCTGCTCAAGGCGCACTCGGCGGCCGCGGCCTCCGGGCTGCCGGCGATCGCCGACGACTCCGGGCTCGCCGTCGACGTGCTCGGCGGGGCGCCCGGGATCTTCTCCGCCCGCTGGGCCGGCCGCCACGGCGACGACGCCGCGAACCTCCGGCTGCTCCTCGACCAGCTCGCCGACGTGCCCGATGAGCACCGCGGCGCGGCCTTCGTCTGCGCCGCGGCCTACGTCGGACCCGACGGGGCGGAGCGGGTGCACCGGGGCCGGTTCACCGGCCGCCTCATCCGCTCGCCGCGCGGGGACAACGGCTTCGGCTACGACCCGATCTTCGTCCCCGAGGGCGAGGAGCGCACCGCCGCAGAGCTCACCGCGGCGGAGAAGAACGCCCGGTCCCACCGGTTCCTCGCTCTCACCGCTCTCGCCGCGGACCTCCCGCCGGCGCTGCGCTGAGGCTGCGCCGGCCGCCTGCCCACACCGTCGGGACGGCGGGCGTCGACTGTCCGCACGGCGAGCGCCGGCGGCGGCCCGACATTCTGCGATCACCCTGCTGACCAGGACGTGATCTCCGCTACACTGTGATCCAGACTGGCCGAACGATCGTTCGGCACTCGGGTGCGCCCGGCAGCGGCGGCATCGCCGCGGGCACAGTGAGAATGAGGAGATCCATGGGACATCGTCGCGTTATTCGAACCCTGGCGGCCGCCGCCGCGATCGCGCTCACCGCGAGCGCATGCAGCGCCGGCGCGAGCAGCACGAGTGAGGGCGAGGGCGGCGAGTCCCGCACCGACATGGTCGTCGCGCACACCGCGGAGCCGGTCAACCTCGACTTCACCACGACAGCCGGTGCCGCCATCCCGCAGGCGCTCATGGAGAACGTCTACGAATCGCTCGTGCGGATCGACCAGTCCGGTGAGCTCCAGCCCGCGCTCGCGACGAGCTGGGAGGTCAGCGAGGACCGGACCGAGTACACCTTCGACCTGCAGGACGGGGTGACGTTCTCCAACGGGGACGAGTTCACCTCCTCCGACGTCAAGTTCTCGTACGAGCGCGTGAAGTCCGACGCCTGGCAGAACCAGCTCAAGACGAAGATGGACATCGTCGAGAGCATCGAGACGCCCGACGACTCCACCGTGACGATCACGCTCACCCAGCCCTCGAACCGCTGGCTGTTCGACCTCGCCTCGCTCGTCGGTGCGGTGTTCAGCGAGGACGCCGTCAACGACCTCGCGAACCAGGCCGTCGGCACCGGACCCTTCGAGGTCTCGGCCTTCACCCGCGGCCAGGAGATCGTGTTCGACGCCCGCGACGACTACTGGGGCGAGGCCCCGGCGCTCGAGGAGGTCACCTTCAAATACTTCCGCGACTCCGTCGCCGCGACGAATGCGCTGCGCTCGGGGGAGGTCGACGTCATCGGCAACCTCCAGGCCCCCGAGCTCGCCGGCGAGCTCGAGTCCACCGAGTTCCAGGTCATCGAGGGGACCTCGAACGGCGAGGTCGTGCTCTCGATGAACAACGCCGACGGCGTGTTCGCCGACCAGAAGGCGCGCGAGGCGGTCCTCTACGCGATCGACGAGCAGACGATCCTCGACACCGCCTGGGGCGGCTACGGCACGCTCATCGGCGGCATGGTGCCGCCCACCGACCCCTACTACGAGGACCTCACCGGGGTGTGGGAGCACGACGTGGAGAAGGCCCAGGAGCTCGTCGAGGAGGCCGGGATCGCCGGCGAGGAGATCCGCTTCGCGGTGCCCAACCTCCCGTACGCCACCGCGATCGGCGACATCGTCGTGTCCCAGCTCGAGGAGGCCGGTCTGTCGGCGACGATCGAGTCCCAGGAGTTCCCGGCGGTGTGGCTCGACCGGACCTTCACCAACCACGACTACGACATGTCGGTGATCAACCACGTCGAGGCACGCGACATCCTCACCGTGTTCGGCGAGGGGTCCTACACCGGCTACGACCACACCCGGATCGACGAGCTCGCCGCGCAGGCCGATGCCGGCACCGAGGAGGAGTACGTCGAGGGCATGAAGGAGGTCGCCCGGACGATCACCGAGGACGCCGGAGCCGGCTTCGCCTTCCTCTTCCCCAACCTCATCGTCGCCGACCCCGCGGTGCAGGGCCTGCCGGAGAACTGGGTGTCCGACGCGTTCCCGATCGCCACGCTCTCGTGGAGCTGACGGCGGGATCCTGACACCGATGCTGCGCTATGTCCTCGTCCGGGTGCTCCAGTTCCTCCTCACCGCCTGGATCGCCTCGATCATCGTGTTCGCCCTCATGCAGGTGCTGCCCGGCAACGCCGCGCAGGTGGCGCTCGGCACGAACGCCACACCCGAGGCGGTCGCCCGGCTCGAGGCCGAGTACGGGCTCGACCGCCCCCTCGTCGTCCAGTACCTCGACTGGATCGGCGGGGTCGTCATCGGCGACTTCGGCCGCTCCTACGTCACCGAGGCCGACATCACCCCGGTGATCTCGGACTCGATCCAGGTCACGCTCATCGTCGTCATCGCCTCGATGGCGCTCGCGCTGCTCATCGCGGTGCCGCTCGGCACCGCCGCCGCGGTGTTCCACAACCGTGCCGCCGGCGTGGCGATCTCCGGCGCCTCGCAGGTGGGCATCGCGATCCCGAACTTCCTCGCCGCGATCATCCTGGTGATGATCTTCTCGCTCGGCCTCGGCTGGTTCCCGTCGAGCGGCTGGCGGGCCCCGATCGAGGGGATCGGGGAGTTCCTCGAGCGGCTCGTCCTGCCCGTCACCGCGCTCGCGCTCGTGCAGGCCGCGATCCTCACCCGCTACGTGCGCTCGGCCGTGCTCGAGGTCATGCGCGAGGACTTCCTCCGCACCGCCCGCGCCAAGGGGCTCACCGCCGGCCGCGCGCTCGTCAAGCACGGCCTGCGCAACGCCGCGATCCCGGTCGTCACCGTCGCCGGCGTGCAGCTGGCCACGCTGCTCATCGGCGCCGTCGTCATCGAACAGGTGTTCGTGCTGCCGGGGATGGGCTCCGAGCTCGTCCGCGCCGTGTCCAACCGCGACCTCCTCACGGTGCAGGGCATCGTCATGGTGCTCGTCGTCCTCGTCCTGCTCCTCAACCTCATCGTCGATCTCCTCTACAGCGTGCTCGACCCGCGTGTCAGGAGGGCCGCATGACCCCCGAACCGCAGCACCCGGACCCCGCCGCTCCCGAACCGTCGGCGGCGGCGCGCACCGCTCCCGCCGCGACGGCCGGGTCAGCTCCGCGCAGTCCGATCCCGAACGGGAACGACCCTCGCAGCACCGACCAGCACGGCGCGGACCAGCACCGCACGGCCCCGGACGGCACCGACCCGGACAGCACCGATCCGACCGGCCCGGCGGCGCCCGCCCGGCAGCGGGTCGGCTGGAACGCCTCGCTCGTCATCGGGGTGGTGCTCGTCGGGATCGTCGTCCTCATGGCGCTCGTGTCCTACCTGTGGACCCCGTACGACCCGACGCAGGCCGTCCCGGACGACCGCCTGCAGGGGATGACGGGGGACCACTGGTTCGGCACCGACCGGTACGGCCGCGACACCTTCACCTGGATCATGTACGGCTCCCGGATCACCCTGCTCGTGGGCATCGTGTCCGTCGCGATCGCGATGCTCATCGGCGTACCGCTGGGCATCATCGCCGGGATGACGAACAGCGGGATCCTCTCCGGGCTCATCATGCGCGGCAACGACCTCCTGCTCGCGTTCCCGGCGCTCCTGCTCGCGATCGTGTTCTCCGCGGTCTACGGGCCGGGCACGGGACCGGCGATGGTGGCGCTCGGCATCGCCTCGATCCCGGGGTTCGCCCGCGTCGCCCGCTCGGGCACGATGCAGGTGATGAGCACCGAGTACGTCATGGCCGCGCGCGCTGCGAACCGGCGTGCGCCGGCGATCGCCGCGCGCCACGTGCTGCCGAACATCGCCGGGATGGTCGTCGTCCAGGGCTCGGTCGCGTTCGCGCTCGCCGTGCTCGCCGAGGCCGGCCTGTCGTTCCTGGGCCTCGGCACCCAGGCACCCACCCCGTCCTGGGGCCGGATGCTCCAGGAGTCCCAGCAGTTCCTCGGCACCCGGCCGGAGCTCGCACTGTTCCCCGGCCTGTTCATCGCGATCGCCGTGCTCGGCTTCAACCTGCTGGGCGACGGACTGCGCGACCGGATGGACCCCAAGCTCCGAGGACGGGAGTGAGATGAGCACACCGCACACACCCGCGGCCCGCGACACCGCGAACGGCGGCCCCGCGACGACGGACAGCACCGCGG
Source organism: Brevibacterium sp. CS2 (assembly GCF_005280295.1). GTDB lineage: Bacteria > Actinomycetota > Actinomycetes > Actinomycetales > Brevibacteriaceae > Brevibacterium > Brevibacterium pityocampae. The sequence continues at coordinate 1,735,554 of NZ_CP040020.1, forward strand.
ACGCACCGCTCGTCGCCGTCGAGGACCTGACGATCAGCGCCGGCGGGCGCACCCTGCTCCACCCCACCTCGTTCGCCATCGGCGCCGGCGAGCGCGTCGGGCTGATCGGGGAATCCGGGTCGGGCAAATCGCTGACCTCGCAGGCGATCATGGGCCTGCTGCCCCAGGAGCTCACCGCGCGCGGCTCGATCGCGCTCGCAGGCGGCTCCGGCAACCTGCTGCAGCAGTCCGAATCGCAGCTCGCCCGGCTCCGCGGCCGGGAGATGAGCATGGTGTTCCAGGAGCCGATGAGCGCCCTCAACCCGCTCATGCGGGTGGGCGACCAGGTCGCCGAGGTCATGCGCATCCACCGCACCGCCGGTGCCGCACGCGCCCGGGAGCGCGCCGTCGAGCTGCTCGACAGCGTCCGGCTGCCCGACCCCGCAGCCGCCGCGCGCGCCTTCCCGCACCAGCTCTCCGGCGGCCAGCGCCAACGCGTCATGCTCGCCATGGCACTGGCGAACTCGCCCCGCCTGCTCATCTGCGATGAGCCGACCACCGCGCTCGACGTCACCGTCCAGGCGCAGGTCCTCGAACTCATCGGCGAGGCGGTCGAGAGGGAGAACACCGGGCTGCTGTTCATCACCCACGACCTCGCCGTCGTCGCCGGGGTGTGCGAGCGGGTCATGGTGATGTACCGCGGGGAGCTCGTCGAGTCCGGGACGAGCGAACAGATCTTCACCGACCCCCAGCACGAGTACACGCGCGGACTCCTCGCCGCTTCCGACCTCACCGCCACCGACGCACGCGGCCGCCTGTTCACCATCGCCACCGCCGCGCAGTACCACTCCGGCGCCGAAGCGGGCAGCGATACGGACAGCGACCCGGGCCGCACGACGGGCGCGGCGACGAGCACTCCGGCCGGCGAGGCGACGCGCGGGGGAGTGGGCACCTCGGCCGATCCCGATGCGCCGCTCATCGAGGTCACCGACCTCGTCAAGACCTACCGGCGGACCAAGTCCTCGCTGTTCGGACGCGCCGACGAGGTGCCCGCGCTCGGCGGGATCTCGCTCTCGATCCCCGCCGGCCGACGGTTCGGGATCGTCGGCGAGTCCGGCTCCGGCAAATCCACCCTGCTCAAGATCCTGTCCGGGCTCGACACCCCGACGAGCGGGCGCGTGCGCGTGGGCGACGTCGAGGTCGGCTCCGCCGGGGAAGCCGAGCTGCGCCGGATGCGCGAGGATCTGCAGATCGTGTTCCAGGATCCCTTCGCCTCCCTCGACCCCCGCATGCGGGTGGCCGACATCATCGCCGAGCCGCTCGTCCCGATGGGCGTCGCCGCCGGCGAGCGGCGCTCCCGCGTCGCCGACGTGCTGCAGGCGGTGGGCCTCGACGCCGATTCCGCGCAGCGCTACCCGCACCAGTTCTCCGGCGGGCAGCGGCAGCGTATCTCGATCGCACGCGCACTCGTGTGCCGACCGCGGATCCTCGTCGCCGACGAACCGGTGTCCGCACTCGACGTCTCCGTCCGCGCGCAGGTGCTCAACCTGCTCACCGACCTCGTCGAGGAGTACGCGCTCACCCTGGTGTTCGTCTCCCACGACCTCGGAGTCGTGCGCCACCTGTGCTCCGACGTCGCGGTGATGCGCGGCGGGGAGATCGTGGAGTCCGGCCCCGTCGAGGAGATCTACACCGACCCCCAGCACCCGTACACGGCCGACCTCGTCGCCGCCACCCCGACCCTCGCGGCAGTCTTCGCCGACGCCGGATCCGACCCCAGGGAGCGACCATGACCTTCCCCCGCACTCTCGCCGACCTCTCCACCGCGGAGCTCGGCTCCGGCTACCAGGCCGGCGACTTCTCCCCGGGCGAGGTGCTCGACGCGGTCGCCGAACGGATCGCCGCGTGCGAACCGACGATCAACGCGCTGTGGCACGAGGACCTCGCCGCCGCGCGCTCCCGGGCGGAGGAATCCGGCGCCCGCTGGCGCTCCGGGCAGCCCCGCGGCGCGCTCGACGGGGTGCCGGTGACGATCAAGGAGAACATCGCCCGGAAGGGTGTGGCGATGCCCTCGGGTCACGCCGCCGGCGACCCGCAGCCCGCCGACCACGACGCTCCCATCACCGAGCGGCTGGAGGAGGCCGGGGCGATCATCGTCGGCTCCACGGTGATGCCCGACTGGGGGATGCTGTCCTCCGGGGTGTCCTCCCGGCACGGGATCACCCGGTCCCCGCTCGACCCGGCCCTCACCACCGGCGGCTCGTCCTCCGGGGCGGGTGCGGCGGCCGCCGCCGGCTACGGGCCGATCCACATCGGCTCCGACATCGGCGGCTCGATCCGGCTCCCCGGCACCTGGCTCGGCCTCGCCACCCTCAAGCCGAGCTTCGGCCGGATCCCGCTCGACGCCCCCTACCTGGGCCGCTGCGCCGGGCCGCTGGCCCGCACGGTCGACGACCTGCGCGCGGCGATGACGGTGATCGGACGGCCCGATGCGCGCGACTATTCCCAGCTCCCGCCCTACTCGGGGGACTACCGGGTGCCGGACTTCTCCGTCAGCGGCCTGCGCGTCGCGGTGCACACCGAGGCGGGGTGCGGCATGCCCACCGACCCGGAGGTGGCCGCCGTCGTCGACGCCGCCGCGCAGCGCTTCGCGGACGCCGGGGCGCAGGTGACCCGGATCGCGCCGTTCATGTCCGAGGAGCTGCTCGTCGACGTCGACCGGTTCTGGCGGGTGCGCTCCTGGGTCGACTACCACGGCCTCGACATCGAGGACCAGCGCCGGATCCTGCCCTATGTGGCCCGCTGGTGCACCGCCGGTGCCGATGTCCCCGGCGCGGAGCTGCTCCGCTGCTACCAGAGCATCCAGACGATGCGGCAGGCGACCGTCGCGGCGACCGAGCCCTTCGACCTCGTGCTGTCCCCGGTCGCGCCGGTGGCGGCGTTCCCGGCGGAGTGGCCGATGCCCTTCAACGACCCCGACCAGCCGATGGGGCACATCTCCTTCACCGTGCCCTACAACATGTCCGAGCAGCCGGCGGCGAGCGTCAACGCCGGGTACACGGCCGACGGGCGCACCGTGGGGCTGCAGCTCGCCGGCCGCCGCTTCGACGACGCCGGGGTGCTCGCCGCCGCGGAGTGGTTCGAGCGCTCCGCCGAAATCGCGGCACCGGAGCGCACCGTCGGCTGACCGCGGCCGCGGACCATCGTGCGCGGCAGCGCTCCCCGAGACCGCAGCGGCGGCCCCGGCCGAATGGCCGGGGCCGCCGCTGCATTCATCCCGCGAGGTGCGGGCCCGAAGCGCTGGGGCCGATCAGAAGAACGAGACCGAGACGGCGTCCCCCTCGATCGCGACCGAGCCGGAGACGCTGAGGTCACCGCTGCCGGTCCACGCTCCCTTGCCCTGCGTCTTGGAGTCCATTGTGAACTCGATCTTGCCGAGCGAGGAGGTGAAGAAGGAGCCGGCGGACAGATCCGAGCTCATCGTCGCGGAGACCTTGGGCTGCTTGCTGATCGTGTAGTCCACGCTGCCGTCCACCCCGTCGTCGAGCGCCTCGACGCCGGTCCGCGAGTCGGTGCCGCCGATGCCGAACGGGCAGCCCTCCGGCTCGAGGTCCTTCTTCTTCGCGCACTCGTTGAGCGCGTCCTCGACAGCCTTCTGCACGTCGGTGCTGAACGCGTCGGTGGCCTGCACGTCGATGGTCATCGACGCCGGCTGCGGCTGCTCGGTGGGGGAGAAGCCGACGGTGAGCTGATCCGATCCGGCCTGGAAGTACTTGCTCTCCGGGGTCGCCACCGCATAGGTGCCGGGCATCACCGCATACTCGGTGCGGCCGCCCTCCTCGGGGTTGAATTCCTCGCCGTTGACCGTGGCGCCCTCGATCTTGGGCAGCTCGACCGCGATCGTCTGCAGGACCGGGCCGGTGAGCACCCAGTTGTCGAAGAACAGGCCCTGGCGGCCCTCCTTGTTCGCGGTCAGGGTGAGCTCGTGCGGCTGGCCGCCGAGCGTGTAGACGGCGTCGATGGTGGCGGTGTCGCCGTTGATCGTCGTGTTCTCCACCGTCGCGTCGGTGATGACGTCCTCGGAGGCCGCGGCGAACTTCGGGTCGAGGAGCAGCTCGTTGGCACCGTCGGGCACGGTCGGCGCGGCGATCTCGTTCGCCGCCGCGATGTCCTGGTTCTCGAGCGCGGTGAGGTACTCCTGCGCGACGGTGTCCGGCCCGTACTGCGAGCGGTTGACCGAATTCACCACGATCGCGCCGATGACGACGAGGAGGATGACGACGCCCACGGCGGTGAGCGAGAGGATGAGCGGCAGCTTCGACTTCTTCTTCGCCTGCTGCTGCTCGGGCGGGACGTAACCCGGGGCCGGTGCCGGCTGCGGTGTCGCACCGGCGGCACCCATACCGGGGCCGGAGGCGGAGTAGGCCGGGGGAGGGGACCCCTGGGCCGGTCCCGAGGCGGAGTAGGCCGGGGGAGGGGTGCCGTGCTCCGGCTGTCCCCAGCCGCCGCCGGACTCGCCCTGCGGCGAGTAGCCGGGACGCGGCGGCACGCCACCGGGGCCTTTCGCCGGGGGGCCGGGCTGCTGCCAGCCCTGCGGACCGCGGGGATCGCCCGGGGAGCCAGGGGGGAGATTGCTTCCGGAGCTCATCAGGATCCGTTCCTCACAGTTGTCGGGGGGCATGGGACACTGGGATCAAAATTATCACGGAGGCCCGGACCGGGGTGTGTCGAAGCGGCAACATCCCATGACGGTTCGGGCATCATGGCATGGGTGAAGGGACCAGCGGACTCCGGGCGGGCGCCGGGCATGATCGGGCGGCACCCGGCCGTCATCGGACTGTTCGAGAGCGCCCGTGTGCTCCTCCTGCTCGTCCTCACCGCTCTCCTCCTGGCCGCCGTCGCGTGGTTCATCGGCATCGCCGAGCAGCGGCCGCTCGCCGCGATCGCCGCCTGGGCGGCTACCGGGCTCGGCGTCGTCCACGGTCTGAACGCCGACCTCGAGACGCATCGGCACTCCCTGCCGCCCACCTCGCTCACGCTGCTCGTCTGGCTGCTCGTGCTCCAGGCCGCGCGCCGGACCCGGCGCGCACTGCACGCCAACGAGCGGCTCGCCGCCGCCGGTGCCCCACTGGTGCTCACCCGCCCGCGCCTCATCGCCGGGTCCGTGCTCGCGGGCACCCACCTCCTGCTCGTCCTCGTGCTCGCGTTCGGCTTCGGAGCGATCGGTGCGAGCGTGCTCGGGTTCGCCCGGATCATCGTGCTCGTCGGCAGCGCGGTGCTGCTCGGCTTCGGATGGCGGCCCGACGCCGAGCCGGTGCGCGCCCGGGTGCGCGACCTGGCGGGGCCGCACTGGGCCGAGGCGCTGGCAGCCGGCCATGCGGTGTTCCGGAGGGCGGGGCTCGCCGCGCTCGTCGTGGGCCTGCTCGCCCTCGGCGCCGCGCTCGCGCTGCGCTGGGAGCAGGCGGCCTCCGTGCTCGCGCTCTACTCCGATGCCACCGCCGCGGCGGTCGGCCTCACCGCCGTCCAGCTCCTCTTCGCCCCGACACTCGTGGTGCTCGGCCTCGCCTGGACCTCCGGGGCGGGCGTCGTCCTCGCCTCCGGCGCGCTCGCCTCACCATTCACCGCGGTCGAGGTGCCCGTCGCCGGGTTCCCCGTGCTCGCCGCGGTGCCCCAGGACCCGGCCGGGGCGTTCGTCCTCGTCCCGCTCGCCGTCGTGCTGTGCGGGATCGTCGCGGTCATCGGGCGGCCCGCCTGGCACCTCGTCGATCTGCGAGCGGTCGCGGTGATCGGGATCGAGATGCTGCTCGCGGGACTGTTCGTCGGCCTGTTCGCGTCCGGGGCCGTGGGCCCCGGGGGCCTCGCCGGGTTCGGCCTGCAGCCGGTGCTGTTCGCCCTCGCGGTGGCCGGGGAGATCGCACTGGGAGCGGCGATCGGCTGGGGACTGGTGCGCCTGGCCGGGCGGGGCCGCGCCGCGGACTGAGCGCCGCACGCTGCATCGAGGCCCGCTGCGCTCTGAGCGGTCAGCCGGGGTACGGCTGTCCGGTCGTCTTCTCGAACCAGGTGGAGAGCCCGGAGTTGTACTCCGCCGTGCAGCCGACGGAGGCCTGCTCGGTGATCGCTTCGCGGATGCACGTCTCGTACTGCGCCTGCACCGGCCAGATGGCGATCGTGCCGAGGGTCGCCAGCAGCATGTAGAGGCAGCTGAGGGCGGCGAGGATCCCGAGGACGATCCAGCTGCCCTTCTTCTTCGTCCGGGCGCCGGCGATGAAGTAGCGGACCACCCACACGAGGGCGAGGACGGCGAAGACGCCGGCGGCCATCCGATAGGGGAGGGGGAACGTCGTGGCGAGCAGCGCCCCGCCGAAGAACAGCGCGAGGATCGTGCCTTCGCGGTTGCGCGCGGCGGCCGCGCGGGTCTCCGCGTCCTCGGTCCGGTCGGGCTCGGTGCGGGGTTTCTGGTCGACGGGGCTCACCCGTTCAGTCTGGCATAGAATGGCCGCGTGCGCTGTGTTCTCCTCGCCTCCGGATCCGGCAGCCTGACCCAGGCCGTGCTCGACGCCTTCGTCGTCCCCGATCCCGCCGGCGCGGCCGCACCCGGCCCGGCCTCCGGCCGCAGCGATGGTGCGGCGACCGGGCCCGCGAGCGGCGTGGAGATCGTCGCCGTCGGCTCGGACACCGCCTCCGCCGGAGCACTCGAGAGGGCGGCGCGCGCCGGGATCGACACCTTCGTCGTCGCCCCCCGCGACCACCCGGACCGGGACGCCTGGAACCATGCGCTCGCCGAGGCCGTCGCGGCCCACCGGCCCGACTGGGTGGTATCGGCCGGCTTCATGCGCATCCTCGGCCCGACGTTCGTCACCCGCTTCGCCCAGCGCATCATCAACACCCACCCCGCGCTGCTCCCGGCATTCCCCGGCGCGCACGGGGTGCGCGACGCGCTCGCCCACGGCGTCAAGGTCACCGGCACCACGATCCACCTCGTCGACGACGGGGTGGACACCGGGCCGATCATCGCCCAGTTCCCGGTCGCCGTCCGCGACGACGACACCGAGGACACCCTCCACGAGCGCATCCGCGCCGTCGAGCGCGCACGCATCGTCGAACTGCTCGCCTCCCTGGCCGAGCACCCCCTGGATGTCTCCGGGCGGCGCGTCACCGGCTTCGTGCCGGCGCCCGCCGGCCGGATCTGAACCGCACCCAACGAAGGAGAACCCGTGGAAGCCGTACGGCCCATCCGTCGCGCACTCATCAGCGTGTACGACAAGTCCGGACTCACCGAACTCGCCACCGGCCTCGCCGCCGCCGGCGTGACGATCGTGTCGACCGGCTCCACCGCCGCCCGGATCGCCGAGGCCGGGGTCGACGTCACCCCGGTGGAGGACCTCACCGGCTTCCCCGAGTGCCTCGAGGGCCGCGTGAAGACCCTGCACCCGCGCGTCCACGCCGGCATCCTCGCCGACACCCGCAAGCCCGAGCACCTCGACCAGCTCGCCGAGCTCGGCGTCGAGGCCTTCGACCTCGTCGTCGTCAACCTCTACCCCTTCAGCGAGACCGTCGCCTCGGGCGCGGGCTTCGACGAGTGCGTCGAGCAGATCGACATCGGCGGGCCCTCGATGGTGCGCGCCGCGGCGAAGAACCACCCGAGCGTCGCCGTCGTCACCGACCCGGCCCGCTACGCCGAGGTCGTCGAGGCCGCCGCGGGCGCGGGCTTCGACCTGGCGACCCGGCGCCGGCTGGCGCAGGCCGCCTTCGAGCACACCGCGGCCTACGACGTCGCCGTCGCGACGTGGTTCGGCGAGCAGGACTCCCGCAGCGACGAGATCGCCGGCCGGGCAGGCGGCGCCGCGGCAGGTGACGGAATCGAGACCGGCACGGCTGCGCTGCCGGGGTTCTTCGGGCTCGCCGTGGAGAAGACCGCGGATCTGCGCTACGGGGAGAACCCGCACCAGAAGGCCGCGGTCTACGCCTCCCCGGGTGCCGGGGGGATCGCGAACGCCCGGCAGCTCCACGGCAAGGAGATGTCCTACAACAACTACCAGGACACCGACGCCGCGATCCGCGCCGCGAACGACTTCCGGACCCCGGCCGTCGCGATCATCAAGCACGCCAACCCGTGCGGCATCGCCACCGCCGACACCGTCGCCGAGGCGCACCGCCTCGCCCACGAGTGCGATCCGGTGTCCGCGTACGGCGGCGTCATCGCCGTCAACCGGGAGGTCACCGTCGAGCTGGCGGAGTCGATCGCCCCGATCTTCACCGAGGTCGTCGCCGCGCCGTCCTTCGCACCTGCCGCCCTCGAGGTGCTCCAGCGGAAGAAGAATCTGCGTCTGCTCGAGCTCGGTGAGCCCGCCGCCCCGGAGGCCGAGTTCCGGCAGATCTCCGGCGGCCTGCTCGTGCAGGACCGCGACGTGTTCCAGGCCCCCGGCGATTCCCCGGAGAACTGGACGCTGGCAGCCGGTCCCGCCGCCGATGCGCAGGCGCTCGCGGACCTCGAATTCGCCTGGCGCGCGTGCCGGGCGGTGAAGTCGAACGCGATCCTGCTCGCCCGCGGCGGCGCCTCCGTGGGCGTCGGCATGGGCCAGGTCAACCGGGTCGACTCCGCTCACCTCGCGGTGCAGCGCGCCGGAGGAGAGCGGGCCCGCGGTGCGGTCGCCGCTTCCGACGCCTTCTTCCCGTTCGCCGACGGCCTCGAGGTGCTCATCGCCGGCGGGGTCACCGCCGTCGTGCAGCCGGGCGGGTCGATCCGCGACGAGGAGGTCATCGCCGCGGCCGAGGCCGCAGGACTCACGATGTACCTCACGGGTACCCGCCATTTCTTCCACTGATCCTCAGTCCGCGGCCTCGGCGCCCCGCACCCGCGCCGAGGCGCGGGCCCGGGCGGCGGATGCCGGGGCTCGGCACGCCGCGCGCAGCGCCCACGTTCCGGTGCACGCCGCCCCCGGGGACACCGGGGCGGCCCGGCACGCGGCGGCGAGCGGCGATCCGGCACGACGGCATGCGGTGCGACGCCCGCCCCTGCGCCGCACCTCGAAGGGCCGCAACCCGATCGCGAAGCGCTGGATCTACTGGCGCCGCCGGTACTCGAACCCGACCCGCCGGGACTGGCTGCTCCTCATCTGCCTGCTGTGGATCCTCGCGTCCGCGGCGCTGAGCCTCGTCGACTTCCGGCTCGGCGGGATCGCGCTGGCGGCCTGTCCGCTCGCGCTCGCGGGCCTGCGCGCGATGCCGTCGCCGTGGGGCGAGATCTGGATCAACCGCTCCCGGGGCGTCGACATGGCCACGATGGTCCTCGTCGCCGTCCTGCTGCTCTCCCTCACCGTCACCGTCCCCAACGTCTGAGCGGTGCCCGGGATCGACTGTTTACAGCCGCCCGCATCCGATGTCAGGATGAATGCGTGGGCGGGGGGACCCCCGCCTGATCCCGATAGCGAAGGAGAATCACCATGGGACTCGGAGACCTGGGAAACAAGGCACAGGACGCTCTCAACACCGAGAAGGGCGAGCAGATCAGCGATCAGGGCATCGACAAGGCGCACGACGCGGCCTCCGGTGTGGGCGGCGGCAAGTTCGACGACCAGATCCAGCAGGGCCGCGACGCCGCCGACCAGCGCGTGGGCGACGACGGCGCCGACGAGAAGTGACGTTCCACCACTGACCCCCACCGCGTGAGCGCCGCCGGCGGCGGATCTGCGGACGTTCAGGGCCGGCACCCGAGAGGTGCCGGCCCTGAGCTGTGTCCGCGCCTCAGCTGATCTTCTCGACCGGGGCGTAGCGCATGAGGAGGCGCTTGGTGCCCTCCGAGCCGAAGTCCACGGTGGCGACGGTCTTGTCCCCGGCCCCGGCGACCTCGACCACGGTGCCGAGTCCGAAGGAGTCGTGGGAGACCTTGTCGCCCGGCTCCACCTGCGGCACCTCGCGGTTGGGGCGGATCCGGTTGGGGAACCCGCCCGGGGACGTCCCGGCGCGCGCCCCGCCGCGGCGACCGCCGCGGGAGCCGGACGCCCCGGACCCGTTCGCCGGGGAGCCCGCGCCGCCGGAGCGGGAACCGGGGGACCAGGCGCCGGAGAACGCACGGTCGGCTCCGGAGGTGTTCAGCGATCCCGTGCTCTCCCAGTCGACGAGCGAGTCGCCGAGCTCGCTGAGGAAGCGGCTGGGCGGGTTGTACGTCGGCTGGCCCCACATGCTGCGGGTCTCCGCGCGGGACAGGAAGAGCTTCTGCCGGGCCCGGGTGAGGCCGACGTAGGCGAGGCGGCGCTCCTCGGCGAGCTCCGCGCTCGTGTTGAAGGACCGCTGGTGCGGGAACGTGCCGTCCTCGAGCCCGGTGAGGAACACGACGGGGAACTCGAGCCCCTTGGTTGTGTGGAGGGTCATGAGCGTGACCTCGCCGACGTCCTGATCCGGGATCTGGTCCGCATCGGAGGACAGGGACACCTGCTCGAGGAACTCGTCGAGCGTGCCCTCGGGATTCGTCCGGCCGTAGTCCTCGGCGACCGCGACGAGCTCGGCGAGGTTGTCCACCCGCGACTCGTCCTGCGGGTCGGTGCTGCGGTGGAGCTCGGCGAGATAGCCCGTCTGCTCGAGCACGGACTCGAGGATGCGGGACACCGGGGCTCCCTCCGCGGTGGTGCGGAGGTCGGCGAGCAGCTCGCGGAACCGGGTGATCGGGCCGAGCGAGCGGCTCGACAGGCCCGGGGCCTCCTCCGCGCGGTCGAGGGCGGCGGCGAAGCTCATCCGCTCGCGTTCGGCGAGCGCCCCGACGAGCGCCTCGGTGCGGTCGCCGATCGAGCGCTTGGGGACGTTGAGGATGCGGCGCAGGTTGACGTCGTCGTCGGGGTTCGCGATGACCCGCAGGTAGGCCAGCGCGTCCTTGATCTCCTTGCGCTCGTAGAAGCGGGTGCCGCCGACCACTTTGTACGGCATGCCGGCGCGCATGAGCGCGTCCTCGATCGCGCGGGACTGCGCGTTCGTGCGGTAGAACACCGCGAAGTCGCCGTAGGTCAGGGAGTCGGAGTCCATGAGGGTGTCGATCCGCTCGGTGATGAAGCGGGCCTCGGCCTGCTCGGACTCCGCGACCCAGCCGGTCACCGGATCCCCGGGGCCGGCGTCGGTCCACAGGCGTTTGTCCTTGCGGTCGTCGTTGTGGGAGATCACCGCGTTCGCCGCGGACAGGATGTTCTGGGTGGAGCGGTAGTTCTGCTCGAGGAGGATGACACGGGCCTGCGGGAAGTCCTCCTCGAACTCGACGATGTTGCGCACCGTCGCGCCGCGGAAGGCGTAGATCGACTGGTCGGCGTCGCCGACGACGGTGAGCTCCGCGGTGGGTGCGGGGAGGTCCGCGCCGGCGAGCGCCCGGATGAGCCGGTACTGCGCCGGGTTCGTGTCCTGGTACTCGTCGACGAGGATGTGCGCGAAGCGCGCCCGGTAGTTCGCCGCGATGTCGGGGAACGCGTCGAGCAGGTGGACGGTCTCCATGATGAGGTCGTCGAAGTCGAAGGCATTGGCCAGGCGCAGGCGCTCGGAGTAGCGGCGGTAGATCTCGGCGAGCGCCTGCTCGGAAGGATTGTTCTCCTGCGCCCGGGAGGCGTAGTCGTCCGCGGTGAGGAGGTCGTTCTTGAGGTTGGAGATCCGGTGCTGCAGGGAGCGCGGGGTGAACTTCTTCGAGTCGAGGCCGGCCTCGCGGACGCACTGCGTGATGAGGCGCAGGGAGTCCTGGGAGTCGTAGATCGTGAAGTTCGACTTCATCCCCAGGGCCTTGGCCTCGCGGCGCAGGATCCGCACGCACGCGGAGTGGAAGGTCGAGATCCACATCCCGCGGGCGGCCGGCCCGACGAGCTCGGTGATCCGCTCGACCATCTCCTTGGCGGCCTTGTTCGTGAAGGTGATCGCGAGGATCTGGCCGGGGTGGGCGCGCCCGGTGCGCAGCGCGTAGGCGATCCGGCGGGTGAGCACGGCGGTCTTGCCCGAGCCGGCGCCGGCGACGATGAGGAGGGGGGAGCCGGTGTGCTCGACGGCGGCGAGCTGCTGCGGATTGAGGCCCTCGACGAGAGCGGCCGCGGTGGCCGGAGCAGCAGGGCCGGGGGCGGCGGGCTCCTGGGCCGAGGGGCCCGCGGGGGCACCGGCGGATGCGGCGGTGCTGGACGGCTCGGACGCGGGGGAGCGTTGAGGAACTCGAACGGTGAAGTCATGGTGACACGCAATCTACCTGGCGGTGCGGACACGGGCGAGGTCGGCCGCCGCGGGCCGGCGGACGCGAAGCGACCGGGGGCCGCGGCGGCGGTCCCCGGTCGTGGGCCGGGACGGACGGGCGATCGGGCAGGACCCGTCCACCGGGCGAGGGATCAGACGAAGACGGCGACGGCGGTGGCGATCACCGCGGCGCCGAAGGTCAGGTGCGCCATCGCGGCCGAGGGGTGCACGACCGGGGCCGGCGGTGCGGTGTCGCCGGCGTAGCCGTCGGTGCGGGCCGGGGCGCCGGCGCCGGCGCGGGCCGCCTTCTCCTTGCGGGCGCCGATGAACGCGAAGACGGCGACGAGGATCGCGAGGACGAGCTTGATGCCGATCTTCATGTGGTTGATCTCCACGCCCTCGGTGAATTCGAGGACGGTGACGAGGAGCAGCCCGGTGACGAGCTGGAGGTAGGCGCCGTGGAGCATTCCGGACACGACTCGCGGCGCGCGCAGATTGGCGAAGTACGAGCCGATGATGATCGCCATGCCGAGCAGGTGGATGAAGACGAGAAGATCGCGAAGAATTTCCATAGGATCAACCTTAGTGGCAATAATGGTGGCTCCCGGCACGGGGTCGTCGCTGTGCCGATCCGCCTTGGTGTAATGGCAGCACGCCGGCCTTTGGAGCCGTGCAGTCTAGGTTCGAGTCCTAGAGGCGGAGCGACGTCCGGCAGGCCGGTCGCCACCGTAATTCTCTGTGCAGAGGAGCCCTCTTCCATGACTCAGCACCGCCCCGCAGCGGTCATCGTCCTCGCCGCCGGCGAGGGCACCCGGATGAAGTCCGCGACGCCCAAGGTCATCCACCCGATCGGGGGGCGGTCCCTCCTCCACCACGCCATCAACGCCGCCGCCGGCACCGCCCCGGAGCACCTCGTCGTCGTGCTCCGCCACGCCCGCGACCAGGTGGCCGAGCACGTGGCCGGGATCGCCGAGGTCATCGACCGCACCGTGCTCGTCGCCGACCAGGACGACATCCCGGGCACCGGCCGGGCTACCGAGTGCGCGCTGACCCAGCTGCCCGACGACCTCACCGGCACCGTCGTCGTGACCTACGGCGACGTCCCGCTGCTCACCGCGCACACGCTGAGCACGCTCGTCGAGCACCACGAGGAGCACCGCGGCGCCGTCACTGTGCTCTCCGCGCAGGTCGCCCGCCCCCGCGGCTACGGGCGGATCGTGCGCGACGCCGCCGGCGACCTCGAGCGGATCGTCGAGGAGAAGGACGCCGACGAGCAGCAGAAGCGCATCACCGAGATCAACTCCGGCATCTACGCCTTCGACGCCGCCGTGCTGCGTGAGTCGCTCGCGCAGGTCGGGACCGACAATGCGCAGGGCGAGAAGTACCTCACCGACGTCATCCAGATCGCCCGCGGCTCCGGCGCCCGGGTCGCCGCGCTCACCACCGAGGACGTGTGGCAGGTCGAAGGCGCGAACGACCGCGTGCAGCTCGCCCAGCTCGGCCGCGAGCTCAACCGGCGCATCGTCGAGGACTGGATGCGCGCCGGGGTCACCGTCATCGACCCCGACACCACGTGGATCGACTCCGACGTCACGCTCGCCTCCGATGTCACCCTGCTGCCCGGGGTGCAGCTCCACGGCGCCACCGACATCGCCTCGCACGCGGTGATCGGCCCGGACACCACGCTCACCGACACCGAGGTCGGAGCCGGCGCGCAGATCGTGCGCACCCACGGCCAGCTCGCGGTGGTCGGGGCCGGTGCGACCGTCGGCCCGTTCGCCTACCTGCGCCCGGGCACCCTGCTCGGTGCCGAGGGCAAGATCGGCACCTTCGTGGAGACGAAGAACGCGCGGATCGGCACCGGCTCGAAGGTCCCGCACCTGAGCTACGTCGGCGATGCGACGATCGGGGAGTACTCGAACATCGGCGCCTCCTCGGTGTTCGTCAACTACGACGGGGTGGCCAAGCACCACACCACCGTGGGGTCGTACGTGCGGACCGGCTCCGACACGATGTTCGTCGCCCCGGTGACGGTGGGGGACGGCGCCTACTCCGGGGCCGGCACGGTGATCCGGAAGGATGTTCCCCCGGGTGCACTCGCCATGACCGTCGCGCCACAGCGTAATGTTGAGAACTGGGTCGTCGAACAGCGACCGGGCACGCCTGCGGCGCAGGCGGCCGAAGCAGCCGCACAGGCGAAGAAGGAGTCCGACTAAGTGAACTCGATCACCACCGCGGGGGAGAAGAAGCTCGTCCTCGTCACCGGCCGCGCCAACATGGAGCTCGCCGAGCAGGTCGCCGAATGCCTCGGCACCGAGCTGCTGCCCACCGACGTCTACAACTTCGCCAACGGCGAGATCTACGTCCGGTTCTCCGAGTCCGTGCGCGGCACCGACGTGTTCGTCATGCAGTCGCACTGCTCGCCGATCAACGACTGGCTCATGGAGCAGCTGCTCATGGTCGACGCGCTCAAGCGCGCCTCGGCCAAGCGGATCACCGTCATCGCCCCGTTCTTCCCCTACGCCCGGCAGGACAAGAAGCACCGCGGCCGCGAGCCGATCTCCGCCCGTCTCGTCGCGGACCTCTACAAGACCGCCGGCGCGGACCGCATCATCACCGTCGACCTCCACACCGCGCAGATCCAGGGGTTCTTCGACGGGCCGGTCGACCACCTCGTGGCGCTGCCGATCCTCGCCGACTACGTCAAGGCCAACCACCCCGGCGACCTCGCCGTGGTGTCCCCGGACGCCGGCCGGATCAAGGTCGCGGAGAACTGGTCGGCGAGCCTCGGTGGCGTGCCGCTCGCCTTCATCCACAAGACGCGCGACATCTCCCGGCCCAATTCGACCAAGGCGAACCGCGTGGTCGGCGAAGTCGAGGGCCGCACCGCAGTGCTCGTCGACGACATGATCGACACCGGCGGCACGATCGTCCAGGCCGCCGACGCCTGCATGGAGGCCGGGGCCACCGGCGTCGTCATCGTGTCGACCCACGCGGTGTTCTCCGGCCCGGCCGTCGAGCGCCTGCGGGACTCGGTGGCCAAGGAGGTCATCGTCACCAACACGCTGCCGCTGTCCGAGGACATGAAGTTCGACAAGCTCACCGTGCTCTCCATCGCCCCGCTGCTCGCGCGCGCCGTCCACGAGGTGTTCGAGGACGGCTCGGTCACCAGCCTGTTCAACATCTGAGGCCCGTCCACCGTCCGAACCGGGCCTGCCCGGCCCGGACCTCCCCGCGGGGAGCCGCACCCGAGGCGCCCACCGGCCACCGAGCCGGCGGGCGCCTCGGCGTCGGTGGGGTACCCGCCCGGGAGTGCGGTCCGGAGGGCGCCGGCGGGCGATCCCCCGACGAGTGGCGGCGGCGGCCCGGGAGGGACTACACTGGACGGGTTGCCTCGGCGAGGGAGGCCGGTTCCCCGGCACTCCGTTATCGACGCGGTCTTCACGTGACGGCTCGCTGAGTCGGCACCACGAGGATTGTTCGCCGTGGTGCCCACACCACTCACGAAGGAGCTTCACATGGCAGTCGACGCCAAACTCATCGCCGAGCGCCGGACCGAATTCGGCAAGGGCGCAGCCCGCCGCATCCGCCGCACCGACCGGATCCCCGCGGTCCTCTACGGCCACGGCCAGGACCCCATCCACCTCACGCTCGAGGGCCACGCCACGATGATGGCGCTCAAGACCTCGAACGCGCTGCTCGAGATCGAGAACCCCGACGCGACGAAGAACGAGCTCGCGATCGCCCGCGAGGTCCAGGTCAACCCGGTGACCCGCCACATCGAGCACGTCGATCTCATCATCGTCAAGCGCGGCGAGAAGATCGAGGTCGACATCCCGATCCACGTCGACGGCGAGGCCGCGCCCGGCACCATCGTGTCGGTCGACAACCAGACCCTCCTGGTGTCCGCCGAGGCCACCCACATCCCCGAGTACTTCGAGGTCTCCGTCGAGGGCCGCGAGGTGGGCGACCACCTCTACGCCGCCGACGTCACCCTGCCCAAGGGTGTCGAGCTCATCGCCGACCCGGAGATGCTCATCGTCAACATCTCCGCCGAGCTCTCCGAGGAGCAGCTCGAGGCCGAGCTCGAGTCCGAGGCCGTGGACGAGGAGGTCGCAGCCGCGACCGGCGCCGAGTCCGACGAGGACGCCGAGGCCGGCACCGAGGACGCCGAGGGCGATTCCGACGAGGAGAAGTCCGAGGACTGATCCCCGCGCGTGTGCGGACGGCCCGGGTCGTCCGCACGCACCGCGCCCGAGTGTGGGGCGTTCGGGGGAGAGTGGTGGCCACGACGGTCGCACTCTCCACCGAACGCCCCACAGTCATGTCCGGCCGCGGTGCGGACGGGGAGCCGGCCAGCCGAGGTGCGGGCCGGTACAGTGGGGGCGGCGATCCACGCGCACGGAGCGCGTGCGAGCAGCGACGGAGGGAGAGCGGTGGCCGGCGACACGTGGCTCATCATCGGGCTGGGGAACCCGGGGCGGCAGTACGCCCGGACCCGGCACAACATCGGCCACATGGCCGCCGACGTACTCGCTGCGCGGATGGGCGCGAGCTTCACGAGCACCCGCGCCAAGGCGGTCGCCGCGACCGGTCGGCTCGGGATGCGCGGGGGAGTGCCCGGACCGCGCGCCGTCGTGATGAAGTCGCTGACCTACATGAACGTGTCCGGGCCGCCGGTGGCGCAGCTCGCGCAGTTCCATTCGATCGACCCGGAGCGGATCATCGCGATCCACGACGACGTCGACCTCCCGTTCGACTCGATCAAGCTCAAGCGCGGCGGCGGCGAGGGCGGCCACAACGGCCTGCGCTCGATGACGCAGTCGCTCGGCACCAAGGACTACCTGCGGGTGCGCGCCGGGGTGGGACGCCCGCCCGGCCGGATGGACACCGCCGACTACGTGCTCAAGCCCTTCACCGCCGCGGAGCTCACGACCCTGCCGATCCTCGTCGACGACCTCGCCGACGCCGTCGAGCTCCTCACCGCCGAGGGCCTCGAGGCCGCCCAGCAGCGCTTCCACGGCCGCAGCACTGCTGTCTGATCCGTCGAGCCGACCCGGCAGGGTGACCCGGCCGGCCCGCCGCGTGGGATGCGGGACGGAGCGCGGTGCTCTCCCGGACCGTCATTCGAGGCCGAGCTCGCGCAGACCGTAGGGGTCGTCGCGCCGTGCCTGCTGCGCCCGGCTCCGGGCGAGCCTGCGGTTGTCCCCGCGGCCCAGCCACACCGCGGCGAGTCCGCCGCCGACCGCCCCGAACAGGTGCGCCTGCCAGGAGATGCCGGGATAGAGCGGCAGCACCCCGGTGAGCATCGACGCCCCGAACACCATGACCACGACGACGGCGACGACGGCGTACCCGATCCGGTGCGCCATCGACCGCACGACGAAGGCGCGGACGAGCAGGTATCCGAAGTACCCGAACACGAGCACCGAGGCGCCCACCGTCACCGTGCCGGGCAAGTTGACGAGCCAGGTGCCGACCCCGCCGACGAGCGCTATGAGCGCGGTGACGAGCCAGAACCGGCGCGCTCCCTCGGCCGCGACGAGCAGCCCGAGGACGAGGAGCGGGACCGAGTTCGCGATGAGGTGGCCCCAGCCGGAGTGGAGGAGCGGCGCGAGGACGAGGCCGAAGGCGCTCGTCACGTCCCAGGAGCGGATGCCGTAGGTGTTGAAGGTGCCCGGCAGCACGAAATCGGCCGCGCGGATCACCCACATGAGGGCGAGGAGCGCGAGCGGGTGGACGAAGCGGGTCAGCGTCCGGCCGAGCTCGGCGGTCGGAGCGGAGGCGGGCGGGGACGAGGGCTGGAGCGGGCTCATGCGCCCAGTGTCCCAGAACCGCCTGAGCGTCGGATCGACAGGCACCCGGCCCTCCTGCGAGGGCCGGCGCGGAGCACACTCCGGACGACCGCCGCGGCCCCGCCCCGCGTGTGGCGCGCGCGTGCCGCGAGTAGACTGGAGCGCGTGCCTCTGACCGGAATCACCACCACCCTGCGCGCCCACCCGACCTTCGCCGACGCCGTCTCCGCGCTCGCCGACCCGAGCCACCGGGCCGGTACCATCAACGCCGTCAAGGGCCTGTGGCCGGCGCTCGTCGCCGACGCCGCGGCCGCCGGCACCGTGCTCGTCGTCACCGCCACCGGCCGCGAGGCCGAAGAGCTCGCGACCGCGCTCGCCGACCACCTGGCGCCCGACCGGGTGGCCGTGTTCCCGAGCTGGGAGACCCTGCCCCACGAGAAGCTCTCGCCGCGCTCCGACACCGTCGGCCGCCGCCTGTCCGTGCTGCGGCGGCTCGCCCACCCGCGCCCCGACGCGCCGCTGTCCGTGGTCATCGCTCCGGTCCGTGCGCTGCTCCAGCCGCTCGTCAAGGGACTCGGGGCGCTCACACCCGTCGAGCTCGCGACCGGTGACACCGTCGAGCTCTCCGCGCTCGCCGCGCAGCTGTCCGACCTCGCGTACTCGCGCGTGGACATGGTGTCCCGCCGCGGGGAGTACGCGGTGCGCGGCGGCATCCTCGACATCTTCCCGCCGACGGAGGACCACGCGCTGCGCCTCGAGTTCTTCGGCGACGAGATCGACGAGATCCGCCCCTTCGCCGTCGCCGACCAGCGCTCCCTGCCCGTCGCCGAGGGTGCCGAGTTCCGGCTCTGGGCCCCGCCCTGCCGCGAGGTGCTCCTGACCTCGGCGGTCCGCGAGCGGGCCCGCACGCTCATCCCGATCCTGCCCGCGGCCCGCGAGATGCTCGAGAAGATCGCCGACGGCATCGCGGTCGAGGGCATGGAGTCGCTCGCCCCCGTGCTCGCCGACGGCATGGAGCCGCTCATCGCCTGCCTGCCGGAGCACACCCGGATCGTCGTCACCTCCCCGGAGAAGGTCACCGCACGCGCCGAGGACCTCGTCGCCACGACGGCGGAGTTCCTCGCCGCCGCCTGGACCGGCGCTTCGGGCGGGGGCGAGGCACCGATCGACCTGTCCGCGGCGAGCTTCCGCACGCTCGCACAGACCCGCGAGGCCGCCGCCGCGATCGGCCTGCCGTGGTGGGAGGTCGGCGGGTTCGCCGTCGACTCCGAGCTCGTCGGCGACTCCGAGGTCGTCATCGACATCGACGCCCGCGCCCCGCGCGGCTACTCCGGCGAGGTCGAGGCGATCCTCGCCGACGTCCGCGCCCTCACCCACGCGTCCTGGCAGGTCTACGTCCTCACCGAGGGCAAGGGGCCCGGGACCCGGCTCGTCGAGGTGTTCACCGAGGCCGAGGTGCCCGCCGCCTTCGCCGACGACCTCGCCGCCCCCGGCACCCCGGGCACGGTGACGGTGACGACCGCCGCGGCGTACGGCGGCTACGTCATCGAGTCGGAGAAGCTCGCCGTGCTCACCGAGGCCGACGTGCTCGGCCGGGCGGCGGCCGCCTCGACGAAGGACATGCGCCGCCTGCCGGCCCGCCGCCGGCGCAACCAGGTCGACCCGCTCGACCTCAGCCCCGGGGACTTCGTCGTCCACGAGCAGCACGGCGTCGGCCGCTTCGTCGAGCTCGTGCAGCGCACCTCGGGCCGCGGGGAGGCCGCCCGCACCCGCGAGTACCTCGTCATCGAGTACGCGCCGTCCAAGCGCGGCCAGCCCGGGGACCGCCTCTACGTGCCCTCGGACTCCCTCGACCAGGTCACCCGCTACGTCGGCGGGGAGAGCCCGAGCGTCAACAAGATGGGCGGCTCGGACTGGTCGAAGACGAAGGCCCGCGCCCGCAAGGCGGTCAAGGAGATCGCCGGCGAGCTCATCCGCCTCTACTCCGCCCGCCGCGCCACCCGCGGCTTCGCGTTCTCCGGGGACTCGCCCTGGCAGCAGGAGCTCGAGGACGCCTTCCACTACGTCGAGACCCCCGACCAGCTCACGACGATCGACGAGGTCAAGGCCGACATGGAGAAGGAGATCCCGATGGATCGCCTGATCTGCGGCGACGTGGGTTACGGCAAGACCGAGGTCGCGGTGCGCGCGGCGTTCAAGGCGATCCAGGACGGCAAGCAGGTCGCCGTCCTCGTGCCGACCACGCTGCTCGTCCAGCAGCACCTCGGGACCTTCGCCGAGCGCTACTCCGGCTTCCCCGTGAGCGTCGGGGCGCTGTCGCGCTTCCAGACCCCGGCGGAGAGCCAGAAGGTCAAGGACGACCTCGCTGCCGGCACCCTCGACGTCGTCATCGGCACCCACCGGCTGCTCTCCGGCGAGGTCCGGTTCAAGGACCTCGGCCTCGTCATCATCGACGAGGAGCAGCGGTTCGGCGTCGAGCACAAGGAGACCCTCAAGGCGCTGCGGACGAACGTCGACGTGCTCGCGATGAGCGCCACCCCGATCCCGCGCACCCTCGAGATGGCCGTCACCGGGATCCGCGAGATGTCGACGCTGGCGACCCCGCCGGAGGAGCGCCACCCAGTCCTCACCTATGTGGGCCGCTACGAGGACCGGCAGGTCACCGCCGCGATCCGGCGCGAGCTGCTGCGCGAGGGCCAGGTGTTCTACATCCACAACCGGGTGCAGGACATCGAGCGGGTCGCCGGCCACCTCGCCGAGCTCGTGCCCGAGGCGCGGATCGCCGTGGCCCACGGCAAGATGAGCGAGGCGCGCCTCGAGCAGGTCATCGTCGACTTCTGGGAGAAGCGCTTCGACGTGCTCGTGTGCACGACGATCGTCGAGACCGGGATCGACATCGCGAACGCGAACACCCTCATCGTCGACCGCGCCGAGCGGATGGGGCTGTCCCAGCTCCACCAGCTGCGCGGCCGGGTGGGCCGCGGCCGCGAGCGCGCCTACGCCTACTTCCTCTACCCGCCCGACCACATGCTCACCGAGACCGCGCACGACCGGCTGCAGACGCTCGCCTCGCACACCGAGCTCGGCGCGGGCATGCAGGTGGCGATGAAGGACCTCGAGATCCGCGGTGCGGGCAACCTGCTCGGCGGCCAGCAGTCCGGGCACATCGAGGGTGTGGGCTTCGACCTCTACGTCCGGCTCGTCGGCGAGGCGGTCGCGAACTTCCGCGGCGACGGGCCCGTCGAGGAGCCGGAGATGCGCGTCGAGCTGCCGATCGACGCCCACCTGCCCACCGACTACGTGTCCCACGAGCGGCTCCGGCTCGAGGCCTATCGCAAGCTCGCCGCCGCGGCGAAGGAGGAGGAGATCGCCGAGGTGCTCGCCGAGCTCACCGACCGCTACGGCCCCTACCCGGCCTCCGTCGAGGTGCTCGCCGACATCGCGCGGCTGCGGATCCGGGCGCGGGCGTCCGGGGTCGCGGAGATCGTGGCGCAGGGGAACTTCATCCGCTTCGCCCCCGTCGAGCTCGCCGACTCCCAGCTCGTCCGCCTCAAGCGCCTCCACCCGAAGTCGCTCGTCAAACCCGCGATCCGCTCGATCCTCGTGCCCAAGCCGCAGGCCGGCACCGGGTTCGACAAGCGGGACATGACCGATACCGAGCTCATCGACTGGGTCACCGGCTTCCTCGACCAGATCCTCCCCGCCCCGGACCCGGTACCCGCCCCGGATGCGGCCGAGGTGCCCGCCGGGACCGCCGAGGCGTCTGCCGGGACCTCCGCCGGGACGGCCTGACATGGAGTGGGAGCGGCCGAACACGAGCACCCTCGCACCCGCCGAGGTCATGGCCTACATCCGCGCCCGCTGCCCGTGGGCGGCCGCCCACACGCACACGAGCCTGCAGAAGTACCTGCTCGAGGAGACCCACGAGCTCATCGCCGCGCTCGACGCGCACGCGGCCGCCGGGACCCCGGTGACCCGGGCCGAGGTCGTCGCGGAGCTCGGCGACGTCCTCTACCAGGTGCTGTTCCACGCTGCCCTGCTCGATGCCGCCGACGGTGACGATGACGGCGGTGAGGCGAACGGTGACGATGGCGGCGGGGACAGCGACGGCGCTGCGGGCGACCTTCCCCCGGCGACCGCGCTCCGCGGGGAGCCGGCCGCACCCCGTGCGATCGACGAGGTCGTCGCCGGGCTGACCGCCAAGCTCATCCGCCGCCATCCCCACGTCTTCGACTCCGACGGACCCGTCGATCTCCGGGAGGTCGAGCGCCGCTACGAGGCGGTCAAGGCCGCCGAGCGCGCCGCGGCCGGCGCGGCGGGGGAGCAGCCTGCGCACCCTACCCCGGGTCCCGAGGCAGCGCCCCCGGCAGGGGAGGCGACGAGCGATCGGGCGGAGCAGGCGCGCGCCTCGTTCGCCTCGGTCCCGGTGACCCTGCCTGCGCTGACCCGCGCCCAATCCGTGCTCGGCCGCATCGACCGCCTCGAGCTGCCCGTGCCGGACGCTCCGGGCGCTCAGGGCGAGGCCGCCGCGATCGGTGACGAGCTGTTCGACCTCGCCGTGCGCGCCCAGGCCGCCGGCATCGATGCCGAGGCCGCGCTGCGTGGGGTAACCTCCGAGGTGGAAGCGGCGGCGATCCGCGCTGCCGCCCGGGAGCCCCGGGGAGGAGAGCGCCCATGACGCACACCACCGAACCCGCGCCGTCGACGGCGCAGGCCTCCGCACGCATCCCCGTGCCGGGCACCTTCAACTTCCGCGATCTCGGCGGCCACCTCGCCCCCGACGGACCCGTGGCCACGGGCCGTCTGTTCCGCTCCGACGGGCTGGCCCACCTCACCCCCGACTCCCACCGGATGATCGACGCGCTCGGCATCCGCTCCGTCATCGACCTGCGCGAGACCAAGGAGTCCGCCTCCGCCCCGGACGCCCTCGGTGCACCGGTGCGCCCGGCGGGCCCTGCGCTCGACCACATCCGGCTCCCGCTGTTCGGCGACCGCTACTACCCGCTCGAGGCCGACCACCCCGAGCGGCTGCAGCTGCCCGACCACTCCCTGCCGACGATCTACGCGGCCGTGGTCGAGAACTGCGGGGAGCGCATCGCCGACACGATCCGGCTGCTCGCCGACGCCTCGGCTCCGGTCCTCTTCCACTGCTCGGCCGGCAAGGACCGGACCGGGATCGTCTCCGCCTTCGTCCTCACCCTGCTCGGGGTGGACCGGGCGGACGTGCTCGACGACTACCAGGCCACCGAGCGCTACCTCGGCGCGGAGTTCCTCGAAGCGATCAGCCGCAACTTCGCGCAGGCCGGGATCGTCGCGAACCTCTCCCACACCGCCACCCAGGCGCCGCGGGAGTACATGGCGGACCTGCTCGCGCGCGTCGACGCCGAGCACGGCTCCGTCGAGTCCTATCTCACCGGCCACGGGCTCGCACCGGCGGAGATCCACCGGCTGCGCAAGGTCTGTCTGACCCACGGGTGAGCCGCGGTCTCCGGCCTGCACTAGGGTGGGCCGTGGTGGAGTTCTCCGCCGTCGAACTGTGAACGCGACAGAGGAGCAGGCATGGCCGAAATTCTTGCAGCCAATGCACGAGAGATTCTTGATTCCCGCGGCAACCCCACCGTCGAGGTGGAGGTGCTGCTCGAGGACGGCTCGGTCGGCCGGGCCGGAGTGCCGTCGGGCGCATCGACCGGTGAGTACGAGGCCGTCGAGCTGCGGGACGGCGATCCCGAGCGCTACCTCGGCAAGGGCGTGCAGGGCGCGATCGACGCCGTGCTCGACGAGATCAACGACGCGATCGCCGGCATCGAGGCCGACGACCAGCGCCTCGTCGACCAGGTGATGATCGACCTCGACGGGACCGACAACAAGTCCCGACTCGGCGCCAACGCGATCCTCGGCGCCTCGCTCGCCGTGGCCCGGGCCGCCGCGATGTCCGCCGACCTGCCCCTCTACCGGTACCTCGGCGGGCCCAACGCCCACGTCATGCCGGTGCCGATGATGAACATCCTCAACGGCGGCTCCCACGCGGACTCGAACGTCGACATCCAGGAGTTCATGATCGCCCCGATCGGAGCGGCGACCTTCCGCGAGGCCCTCCAGTGGGGTGCCGAGGTCTACCACGCGCTCAAGGCCGTGCTCAAGAAGCGCGGACTGTCCACCGGGCTCGGCGACGAGGGCGGCTTCGCCCCCAACCTCGACTCCAACGCCGAAGCCCTCGACCTCATCATCGAGGCGATCGAGAACGCCGGCCGCCGCCCGGGCAAGGACATCGCGCTCGCCCTCGACGTCGCCTCGAGCGAGTTCTGCGAGAACGGCACCTACACCTTCGAGGGCGGGTCGAAGACCGCCGCGGAGATGACCGCCTACTACGCCGAGCTCGTCGAGAAGTACCCGCTCGTGTCGATCGAGGACCCGCTCGACGAGAACGACTGGGACGGCTGGATCGGACTCACCGACGAGCTCGGCGACGCCGTACAGATCGTCGGCGACGACCTCTTCGTCACCAACCCGGAGCGCCTGCAGCGCGGCATCGAATCGGGTGCCGCGAACTCACTGCTCGTCAAGGTCAACCAGATCGGCTCGCTCACCGAGACCTTCGATGCGGTGTCGCTCGCGCAGACCCACCAGTACACCGCGATGATCTCCCACCGCTCGGGCGAGACCGAGGACACGACGATCGCCGACCTCGCCGTCGCGACGAACGCCGGGCAGATCAAGACCGGTGCGCCGGCCCGCTCCGAGCGCGTCGCGAAGTACAACCAGCTGCTGCGGATCGAGGAGCAGCTCGGCGACGCTGCGCGGTACGCCGGGCGTGCGGCGTTCCCGCGCTTCCGCGCCTGAGCACGGGTCCGATCGCTCGGCCCGGGTGAGTTCGCCCGGATGAGCCGGAGACGGGTCCGGGCCCGCTGAGCAGGGCCGATCCGTGCGGACACACCGGGGTCAATCCCCGTCGGGGAAGGGAAGGCAGGGCACACTGGGTGTGTCGCGCCTTCCCTTCCCCTATGTGCGATTCCCGAGGTGTCATGAGCAAGCAGCGCAGGCGAGCCAGGTCGAGACCGGCCTCTGCCGCGCCCCCGCGCAGCCGCACCGGCACCTTCCGCAGCACCCGCCCCGCCGCCGTCGCGGCCGCCGATCCCGAATCGGTCGACGTCACCGCGGCCGGCCGGCGGATCTCCCTGCGCAGCCTCATGCTCATCGCCGTCGCGGTGGTGCTCGTGCTGATGTTCGCCCCGAGCATCAGCACCGGGATCCGCCAGTGGCAGCAGATCTCCGCGTTGGAGAAGGACATCGCGACCACCGGCGAGGAGGTCGAGCAGCTCAAGGACAAGCAGGAGCAGCTCCACGACCCGCGCTACATCGAGCGCGTGGCGCGGGAGGAGCAGTTCTACGTCAAGCCGGGGGAGGACGCCTACATCGTCGTCGACGACACCGTCGGCGACACCACCGCGGAAGGCGCCTCGACCGACGCCTCCGGCGACCGCGTCGACCGTCCCGTCCGGTCCCAGCCCTGGTACATCGAGCTCCTCGACTCCCTCAGATCCGTGGGCTACGCGACCAAGGAATCCGCCCCGCCGGAGGAGACCGAGCGCGGGAGCGGCGACGAGGAGCGGGACGCGGCCGCCGCGCGACACAGCACCGAGACCGGAACCGAGGACAGCCGATGATCACCCCGTGCACCACTGCCGACACCGCCACGATCCGCGAGCAGCTCGGCCGGATGCCGCGCGGCGTCGTGGGAGTCGCCGCCCGGTCGGCGGCCGGCGAGCCGCTCGTCGTCGCCACCGCGCCGCGCCTCGAGGACGGCACGCCGTTCCCCACCACCTACTACCTCACCCACCCGGACTACGTCGCCGAGTGCTCGCGCCTCGAGGCCTCCGGGGTGATGGCCGAGTGGACCGCCGAGGTCGCCGCGGACGAGGACCTCGCCGCCGCCTACCGGGCCGCCCACCGCGCCTACCTCGCCGCTCGCTCGCGGATCGGGAAGGATGCCGGGCTCGCCGAGGTCGAGGAGATCAGCGACTTCTCCGCCGGCGGCATGCCCACCCGCGTCAAGTGCCTCCATGCGCTCGTCGGCCACGCGCTCGCCGCCGGCCGCGGCGTCAACCCGATCGGCGACCGCGCCCTCGACCTCCTCGAGGGCGTGCCGAAGCCCGCCTGAACCCGCCCGGACGCCGCACGCGGCACGGGCCGGCGGCACCCGCGCCGCCTGCATCCGCAGGCCCCCGCCCGGCTCGGACCGGACGCCGACTGTCCTAGAGTGAAGCCATGACACGTGTAGCCGCCTACGACTGCGGAACCAACTCCCTGCGCCTCCTCGTCGCCGACATCACCGGCGACCGGATCACCGAGCTCGCCCGGGAGACGACCATCGTGCGCCTCGGCCAGGGCATCGACGCGACCGGCGAGTTCGCGCCCGAGGCGCTCGCGCGGACCTTCGCCGCGTGCGAGGAGTACGCCGCGATCGTCGGACCGCTGGCCCCGGAGGCGCAGCGCTTCGTCGCCACCTCCGCCAGCCGCGACGCCGGCAATCGGGAGGAGTTCTTCACCGGGGTGCGCGAGCGCCTCGGCCTCGATGCCGAGGTCATCACCGGCCGGGAGGAGGCCGAGCTGTCCTACCTCGGCGCGGTGTCGGGAGTCGCGGACGCGTCGACCACAGCGCCCTACCTCGTCATGGACCTCGGCGGGGGATCGACCGAGCTCGTCCTCGGCACCGACACGGTCGAGCAGGCCTTCAGCATGGACATCGGCTCGGTGCGCCTCACCGAGCGCCACCTCCGCTCCGATCCGCCCACGGAGGGCGAGGTCGCAGCCGCGCTCGCCGACATCGACGCCGCGTTCGCCGAGGCCGAGCAGCACGTCGACGTGTCCCGCGCCCGGACCTTCGTCGGCGTCGCCGGGACCATCACGACGATCACCGCTGCCGCTCTCGACCTCCCGGCCTACGACCGCGAGGCCATCCATGGAGCCGAGCTCACCGCCGAGCAGACCGCAGACACGACGCAGCGGCTCCTCGGGATGACCAGCGAGGAGCGCGCCGGGCTGCCGTACATGCACCCGGGCCGTGCCGACGTCATGGGCGCCGGCGCCCTGATCTACGCCCGGCTGCTCGAGCGGATCGGGCAGCGCGTCCGGGACGCCGGCGGCGAGCTGCGGATCCTCACGAGCGAGACCGACATCCTCGACGGCATCGCGCTGGGCCGGGCGCGCGACGCCCAGGCCTGAGATGACGCGGGTTCCGGTGGGCGGCGCGCGGGCGCCTGGCGCGGTGCGCGGTGCACTCGGCGGGGTGTGCGCGCTCGCGCTGCTCCTCGGGGGGCAGATGCCTGCGCTCGCCGTCGCCGGCGAGGTGCTCGGCCACGGTGCGGCGGCCACCTCGGCGGCGTTCCCGGCCTCGGCCGCGGTGCCGTCTGCGGCCGCGGTGCCCACCTCGGCGGCGGTGCCCGGCACCGGGGTCGCGCCGCCGGAGTCCGCGGTCGAACCCGAGCCGGCACCGGAGGAGTCCGCGCCCGGCACCGCCCCGGACGGCGGCCCCGCGGCCGGCCCGGGCCAGTGGTTCATCGAGGACTACGGCATCGACGAGCTGTGGGAGCAGACCACCGGGGACGGGGTGAGCGTCGCCGTCATCGACTCCGGGGTCGACGATGCGCACGAGAACCTCACCGACACCGTGCGCGATGCGCGCGACTTCAGCGGCTCGGGCACCGACGGCCGCACCCCGATCGGACCGGAGGCCAACCAGCACCACGGCACCGCGGTGGCCGGGGTCATCGCCGGCAACGGCGACGGGGCCGGGCCGACGGGGGTGGCCCCGGACGCGGAGCTCCTGTCCGCCTCGATGTGGCTGGGCTCCGGCCTGCCCGAGGGCGCGAAGTCCTCCCGCGAGCAGGCCGTCGACGCGATCCGCTGGGCCGTGGACAGCGGCGCCTCGGTCATCAACATGTCGCTCGGCTGGGACGACCCGGCCTGGCCCGAGTCCTGGGACGAGGTCTTCGCCTACGCCTACAGCAAGGACGTCGTCATCGTCGCCTGCGTCGGCAACAGCTCGCAGGGTGCGACCCAGGCGTGGTCCCCGTCCACCGTCCCCGGGGTCGTCGGGGTCGGTGGCCTGGGCCAGGACGGTCAGGTGCGCCACCCCTCGACCGCACCCGGCACCGCCGTGGACGTCATGGGCCCGGCCGAGGAGATCCCCGTCCCCTTCCACACCGGCGGCTACGCGCAGGCCGCCGGCTGCTCCTTCGCCGCCCCCGTGGTGTCCGGCGTCGTCGCACTGCTCCGCAGCGCGCACCCCGAGCTCAGCGCGGACGAGGTCGTCGCCGCGCTGGAATCGACGGCCACCGCGGTGCCCGGCCACGACGGGCGCAGCACTCCGGAGTCACCGGACCCGGTGATCGGCTGGGGGAGGATCCAGCCGGTGTCCGCATTCGAGTCCGGACCGCCCGCCGAGGTGCCCGTCGCGGCCGAGGAGCTCGCCTCCTGGGTCCACATGCACCGGCAGGCCCCCGCCGAGGACGACGAGGGCCCCACCGCATCCGCAGGCGCGCCCGAATCGCAGGCCGCGACCGAACCCGGTGGTGCGCGGCCCGCGGCCCGCACCCCCGTGCTCGGACCGGTCGTGCTCATCACCGGGGGCGCGACCGCACTCGCGCTCGCCGCGCTCGCCCTCGTCCGGGCCCGCCGCGCCGCCCGGGCGACAGCCCCCGCGGAGTCCGCGGACGGCCCGGCAGACGATCCCGGGGAGGACCCTGCAGACAGCCCCGGGGAGGGCCGCGGAACCCGGTAGTGAAAGTTTTCACAAAGCGTTAGCATGAGGACATGGCTTTGATCAGAAACAGCAAACTGCGTCCTCGTATCCTCATCGTCGGCGGCGGCTCCGTGGGCCTGCTCGCTGCTCAGCACCTGCTCAAGAACCTGGGCCGGGGAGAGGCGACGGTCACCGTCGTCGACCCGAACCCGTACATGACCTACCAGCCGTTCCTCCCGGAGGTCGCCGGCGGCAACATCGAGCCGCGCCACGCCGTCGTGCCGCTGCGCCGCAACCTCAAGGGCGCGGAGGTCATCACCGGGGCCGTCACCCGCATCGACCACGCTGCGAAGTTCGTCGTCGTCGAGCCCGAGGGCGATGAGCCGTTCGAGCTCGACTACGACCAGATCGTGCTCGCCGCCGGCTCCGTCGCCCGCACCCTGCCGATCCCGGGTGTGGCCGAGGAGGCCATCGGCCTCAAGCGCATCGAAGAGGCCGTCGCGCTGCGCGACCACGTCCTCAACCGCATCGGCGAGGCGTCCCTCATGGAGAACGACGAGCAGCGCCGCCGCGCCCTGACCTTCGTCTTCGTCGGCGGCGGCTTCGCCGGCATCGAGGCGCTCGCCGAGCTCGAGGACCTCGCCCGCTCCGCCGTGGGCCAGTACGAGACCCTCACCGAGGCCGACCTCCGCTTCGTCCTCGTCGAGGCGATGGGTCGCGTCATGCCCGAGGTCGGGGAGGCCCAGGCCCGCTGGGTCGTCGATCACCTGCGCGAGCGCGGCATCGACGTCTACCTCGAGACCTTCCTCCAGGACTGCACCGACAAGCACTGCAAGCTCTCCAACGGCGAGGAGTTCGACGCCGACACCATCGTGTGGAGCGCCGGCGTCAAGGCCAACCCGGTCCTCGTCGACTCGGACCTGCCGATCGACGAGCGCGGCCGCGTGACCGTGCGCGCCGACCTCCGGGTCGAGGGCGAAGAGGGCGTCGTCGACGGCGCCTGGGCGGCCGGCGACAACGCCGCCGTCCCGGATCTGTCCGGTGGGGGAGTCGGCGGCTTCTGCGTGCCGAACGCCCAGCACGCCGTGCGCCAGGCCCCGGTCCTCGCCGCGAACCTGCTCGCCGCGCTGCGCGGGGAGACCGAGTTCCAGCAGTACTTCCACAAGACCATCGGCTCCGTGGCGGGTCTCGGCCCGTACAAGGGCGTGTCGCAGATGGGCAACTTCGAGGCACGCGGCCTGCTCGCGTGGCTCATGCACCGCGGCTACCACGGCTACGCGATCCCGACCGTGGACCGCAAGGCCCGTGTGTTCGGCAACTGGGCGCTCAACCTCGTCTTCGGACGCGACTCGATGCCGCTCAAGGATCTCGACGTGCCGCGCAAGGCCTTCGTCGAGGCCGCGCACTCGAAGCCGGCTCCCAAGAAGGAGCCCGCGAAGGCCTGATCACCCCGGCCTGCCGGTCCACGTGACCGACGCCGCCGCGCCCCGCCTCGGACTCCGAGGCGGGGCGCGGTGCGTCTGCGCTGCGGTGGTGCGGGTCGACGGAGGGTGCGACTCGTAATCGCATCCCTGTGTAGGCTGAGATCACCGGCTCCGCGCGGTGGTGATGCACACCCGGAGCCTGCGCCCTCGTAGCCCAATCGGCAGAGGCAGCCGACTTAAAATCGGTTCAGTGCGGGTTCGAGTCCCGCCGGGGGCACCAGCGTCACGTGTCGCACTCTCACCCCCGGAGCGGGCGGTGAGCCCCCAGCCGGGCACGACCGCCGCGGCCAACATGATGATGTCGCAGGCCACGGCGATGGACTGCGGGGTGCCGGCGTGTGCTCAGTCCTGCGGGCCTCCGCAGTCGGGGAACGCCGAGCCGCTCGGTTCGTGGGCGGAGTACGCGGCGAGGAATGCACCGGCGATGATCGAGTAGCCCTCGGCGTTGGGATGCAGGCCGTCGGAGAGCGTGTCCACGGTGCCGCGGAGCGGATAGCCGAGGTCGAGGTACTCGACCGCGCGCGCCTCGGCCGCGGTCCGGATCTCGTCCCCGAGCTCGTCGAGCCGCTCGGCAGGGACGTCGTCGCGGTGGAACGGCGAGGTGGCGACGATCGGGGTGTCGGGCAGCGCATCGCGCAGGCCTCCCAGGGTCCTGGCGATCGCAGCCCGCTGATCGGCGTCGGCGGAGTTCGCCGCCGTCGACACGACGACGATGTCCGGTTCCGCCTCGATCGCCTCCGGGACCCGGTCGACGTAGGCCGTGTTCGGGCGGACCCGATTGCTCACCGCGTAGCTCGAGCCGCTGACCGCGATATTGACCTCGTTCCATCCCTGCTGCCGGGCGACGATCGTCGACCAGCGTTCCGACTCGGTGTCGACGCCGGCACCGACGGTGAACGAATCGCCCATGAACACGGCGGTGGGCTCGTTGAGGCAGCCGTGTGCGGCGGTCGGGTCGCCGCTCGGCGCGCCCTCCGCGGGGCCGTCGGCCTGGCGCGGGGCACCGGTGCAGGCGGTGAGGAGGAGTGCGGCGAGCCCGGTGACGGCGAGGAGGGTGCCGCGGACCGACTGTCGGGCGGTGCGGGGATGAGTGGTGCGGGGACGAGGTGCCACCGGGCTCCTTCGGGATGCGGGCGGTGTGCTGGGCCGCTCACGATCGTACCGGCGGTCTCGGTGCCGGTCCCACCTGCCCCGGTGACGCGGGTTCGACCGGCGGCGGGCACCTCGGGAGCGGCAGTCCGGGGGAATGACAGGACCGGGATGCTCACACTGCGGCGGTTCACTCGCAGTTCACATGCGGGTGAATAGACTGGGAACACGGCCATTCGAAGGAGAATCATGCATCCTCACCAGCGCGAGAACCTGCGCGAGTACATCGACAAGCTGCGGCTCGAGGGGTACACGGTCCAGGAGGGGCACACTGCGGACCCCGACCTCATCGACCCGGGCGGCAAGGCCGTGGAGACCTGGCGCGAAGGCTACCCGTACGACGAGCGGCTCGATCGCGAATCCTACGAGATGGAGAAGTACAAGCTCCAGATCGAACTGCTGAAGTTCCAGTACTGGGGTCAGGACAACGGCCTGCGCCACGTGCTCCTGTTCGAGGGGCGCGACGCGGCCGGCAAGGGCGGCACGATCAAGCGCTTCACCGAGCACCTCAACCCGCGTGCGGCTCGCGTCGTGGCGCTCAACAAGCCCTCGGACCGCGAGCAGGGCCAGTGGTACTTCCAGCGCTACGTCCAGCACCTGCCCACGGTGGGCGAGATCGTGCTGTTCGACCGCTCCTGGTACAACCGCGGCAACGTCGAGCGCGTCATGGGCTTCTGCTCCGACGAGGAGTACGAGACCTTCATGCGTCAGGCCCCGGTGTTCGAGCAGATGCTCCTGGACTCCGGGATCCACGTGACGAAGTTCTGGTTCTCCGTCACCCAGCACGAGCAGCGCACGCGGTTCGCGATCCGCCAGCTCGACCCGGTGCGGCAGTGGAAGCTCTCGCCGATGGACCTCGAATCGCTCGACAAGTGGGAGGAGTACACGGCGGCGAAGGAGGCGACCTTCCTCCGCACGGACACCGACTACGCACCGTGGGTGACGATCAAGTCGAACGACAAGAAGCGCGCCCGCCTCAATGCGATGCGCTACTTCCTCAACCAGTTCGAGTACGACGGCCGCGACGACTCGGTGGTCCACCCGGCCGACGAGAAGCTCGTGCAGCGCGGACGCGACGCCGTCGGCGACTGAACCGCAGGGCCTCGCACGGGCAGATCCTGTCCGACTGCGCGGTATCCGAAGAGCGACGCGCAATTGCGCGCTTCGTCTCGGATACCGCGCAGTTCGCGTGTAGAGCGAGAGAGAACGGGGCCGGGTGACAGGGGAAAGCCACCCGACCCCACGTGTGTGGCGGCCTGCGTTCGGTCCGCGCCGCGGCCTTGGCTCAGACGGTCCCGGTGCGCTTCGCCTCGGTGCGCTCGGCCTTGCGGGCCTTCCGGCGCGCGCCCGCCCCCATGAAGCTCAGGAGCAGCGGGATCAGGGCGCCGAGGAGGATGATGACGCCGACCGCGATCCCTGCATCGATCCAGAACGGGGCGGGGAACAGGCGGATGAGCGCGTCGTCGAGGTAGAACTGCCAGGTCCCCTGATCGAAGAACAGGGTGTGGAAGCCGGTGAAGAACCGGTCCCAGCCGAGCATCGCGAGCACCGCCAGGGCGACCGCGGCGACGAGCGTGAGGAGCGCGCCCCAGCGGATGCTGTGGCGCAGACCCGGGCCGGTGCGGCGGGACAGGTAGAGCGCGAACACGACGCCGACGACCGCGGCGATGACGCCGACGAGGTAGAGCAGCTGGACGAGCGCCTTGACGTCGGCCATGTGCGTGATCTCCTCGGCCGCGAACACCGGCACCCCGTTGGGCAGGACGACATCGGCGAGGTAGCGGCTCGAGTCGAGGTTGTTGAGGTAGTCGACGGCATAGGAGCCGTAGTGGAGCCGGTCGTCGGAGGTGAAGCCGTAGTCGTCGACCGGGAACCCGGGACGGTAGAAGTACTCGAACTTGAGGAACAGGCCGGAGGCGACTGCGCGCACCGCGATCGCGGCGAGGACGAACGGCATCGCGAGCGTGATCCAGATCGTGCCGATGACGTCGAGCGCACCGAATCGGCCGGTGCCGGGCACGTCGACCTCGCGCGAGCGGTCTCCGCGGACATCCGCAGTGCCCTTCCGGCCGGCCTTCCCGGTCTTCCCGGTCTTCCCGGCACCGCTCGTGCCCGCCGCCGAGGCGCCTGCGCCGGCTGCTGTGCCGCCGCCGAGGATCGCCCACTCCTCATCGGAGAGCAACGCCGGCTTCCCGGAGCCCGCGCCCGTGTCGGCACTTGCCTGAGCAGGCTTCGCCGCGGTGTCGGTGCCGGCCGAGCGTGCCGGGGTCTCCCGGGTGGGGCCGGGGTCGTCGTGGAAGGTGTCGAAGGCCTGGGTGTCCTCGAGATGCGAACCGGAGGCCCGGTCGTCGGCCGCCGGGGCGCGGGACGGTTCGGTCCCGGAGCTCAGGCGGCGCGAGAGCAGGTCATCGGAGTTCTTCGGGTCATCGGTAGCCACCCCACCATTGTTCGTCCCCGGCCCGGCCGCGCGGCGGACCGACACGCACTAGCGCCGAACTCGGGGCGCCGCTCAGCCGCCGAGGAGCACCGCGACGACGATCATCGTCGGCACGGACAGCACCGTGGTGATGAACACCGCGTCGCGGGCCAGCCGCTCGGCCTGGTTGTACTGCATCGCGTAGATGTAGACGTTCTGCGCCGTCGGCAGCGCGGAGGTCACGACGATGCCGAGCAGGTCGAGCCCGGAGTATCCGAGGAGCGGACCGCCGATCGCCCAGGCGATCGCCGGCTGGGCGAGAAGCTTGAGCACGGTGATGAGGGTGAGCTGGCGGCGCGAGCCGGGCGCCGGCAGCGTCCAGCCGTCCTTGAGGGAGATCCCGAACGCGAGCAGCGCCCCGGGCACCGCGATCGCCCCGAGCATCCCGAGCGGCTCGTGGATCACTCCGGGCAGCCGCACGCCGGCGACCGAGCACACGACGCCCACAGCGGCACCGATGACGATCGGGTTGCGGAGCACGACGACGATCGCCGTCCACCACTCCCGGGTCGCACCCGGCCGGGTCGCGTCGAGCAGCGCCATGCTCACCGGACCGAGCACGACGAGCTGGAACAGGAGCACCGGTGCGACGTAGCTCAGATCGCCGAGCACATAGGTGGCGATCGGGATGCCGAGGTTGCCGATGTTGACGTAGCCGATCGACATCGCGCTGATCGTCGACTCCCCGAGCGAGCGCCTCCGCCACCACTTCGTCACGATGAAGCCGAGCACCGCGAGGAGCACCGCCGAACCGCCCGTCGCCAGCAGCGCGGAGGAGAAGATCATCCCGACATCGGTCTCGGCGAGGGTGACGTAGAGGAGCGCGGGGGTCGCGGCGTAGAACACGAGCTTGGCGATGACCTGCTGCCCGGACGGCCCGAGCACCCCGCTGCGGCCGAGAAGCAGGCCGGTGAGCACGACGACGGTGATGACGCCGAAGCCCTCGAGCACTCCGATCACCGCTGCCTCCTTCTCGCTCCGCGCCCGGTCCCGCGCACGGGCCGGCCGGCCCGCCCGTGCGCCTCGGCCCACCTGCGTGCCGCGACCCAGCCTAGACCCGCAGCCGCGGAGGCGAGCGGCCGACCGCACTGCGGGCACGGTGCACGGCCGCGGCGCAGTGCCCGCCACCCGTGCCCGCCACCCGTGCCCGCC
Organism: Brevibacterium sp. CS2; assembly: GCF_005280295.1. Lineage (GTDB taxonomy): Bacteria > Actinomycetota > Actinomycetes > Actinomycetales > Brevibacteriaceae > Brevibacterium > Brevibacterium pityocampae. Next base: position 1,770,516 of record NZ_CP040020.1, read on the forward strand.
GCCCAACGGCATGACCCCGCCACCCGTGCCCGCAGCCCGTGCTCGCCAGCCGGCACCTCGCGTCCCGGTAGTCTGGGAGCCGTCATGACCGAGAACCGATCGTCCCGCCCCGCCCGCCGCCGCGGCTCCCGCTCCCGGGGCCGCGGCCACCAGGAGAACGACCGCGGCCGCCGCGGCCCGCGCGAGAACCGCCGCAGCGCCGCCCTGCGCACCGCGCGCCAGGGCTTCGCCCCGCACATCACCTATCCGCCGCAGCTGCCGGTGAGCGAGCACCGCGACACCATCGCCGCGGCGATCCGTGACAATCAGGTCGTCATCATCGCCGGTGAGACCGGCTCGGGGAAGACGACGCAGATCCCCAAGATCTGCCTCGAACTCGGCTACGGCATCGACGGGATGATCGGCCACACCCAGCCGCGCCGGATCGCCGCCCGCGCGGTCGCCGCCCGCCTCGCCGAGGAGCTCGACGCGGAGCTCGGCGGGGGCATCGGCTACCAGGTGCGCTTCACCTCGCAGGTCGCCGACAGCACCCGGGTCAAGGTCATGACCGACGGCATCCTCCTCGCCGAGCTCCAGCACGATCGCCGGCTGTCGGCCTACGAGGTCATCATCATCGACGAGGCGCACGAGCGCAGCCTCAACATCGACTTCCTCCTCGGCTCCCTCGCCCGGCTCCTCAAGGAGCGCCCGGACCTCAAGGTGATCATCACCTCGGCGACGATCGACCCGGAGTCATTCGCCGCCCACTTCGACGACGCCCCGATCATCCGCGTCTCCGGCCGCACCTACCCCGTCGAGGTCCGTTACCGCCCGCTCACCGATGACACCGCCGCATCCGACGACGACGCCGACGGCCCGGGTGCCGACGGCGACTACGAGGCCGGGGCGGCGGACCAGACCGAGGGGATCCTCGCCGCGGTCGACGAGCTCCTCGCCGAACCCCCCGGCGACATCCTCGTGTTCCTGTCCGGCGAGCGGGAGATCCGCGACACCGCCGAGGCGCTCGGCAGCCACCTCGCGCGCCGCCCGCGCACCCAGCACTGGGAGGTCATCCCGCTGTTCTCCCGGCTGTCGTCCGCGGAGCAGCAGCGGGTGTTCGCCGCCCACCGGAACCCGCGCATCGTCCTCGCCACGAACGTCGCGGAGACCTCGCTCACCGTGCCCGGCATCAAGTACGTCATCGACGTCGGCACCGCCCGGATCTCCCGCTACTCCAACCGCACCAAGGTCCAGCGCCTGCCGATCGAGCGGATCTCGCAGGCGAGCGCGAACCAGCGGATGGGCCGCTGCGGGCGCACGAGCGACGGCATCTGCATCCGGCTCTATTCGGCCGACGACTTCGCCTCCCGCCCCGAGTACACCGATCCGGAGATCCTGCGGACCAACCTCGCCAGCGTCATCCTCCAGATGTGCTCCCTCGGATTCGCCCGCACCGAGGCCGACATCACCGGCTTCCCCTTCCTCACCCCGCCCGACCCCCGCGCGGTGCGCGACGGCCGGATGCTCCTCGGCGAGCTCGGCGCGCTGCGTCACGACGGGGACGCGATCCGGCTCACCGGGATCGGCCGGAAGCTCGCCCGGCTGCCGATCGATCCCCGGCTGGCGCGGATGCTGCTCGCCGGGGCCGAGGCGGGATGCGGCGGGGAGGTCGCCGTCATCGTCGCCGGGCTCTCCATCCAGGACCCGCGCGAGCGCCCCACCGAGGTGCGCGCCGAGGCCGATGCGCTCCACGCCCGCTTCCGCGACGAGGCGAGCGACTTCCTCTCCCTGCTCACCCTGTGGAACCATCTCCAGGACTCCGCGGCGACCCTGTCGTCCTCGAAGTTCCGCCGGCTCTGCAAGGCGGAGTTCATCAACTTCGTCCGGGTGCGCGAATGGCAGGATCTCGTGAGCCAGCTCCGCTCGCTGCTCGGTGGGGCCGGCGTCCACATCGAGCGCTCCCGGTGGCGCCCCCTCGAGGAGGAGGAATCCGGTGCCGCCGGGGCGGTCGGTGCGCCTGCCGGGGACGCCGGCGGCGGACGGCTAGGCGCTCAGCAGGGTGGGAAAGCCCAGCAGGGTGGGAAGCCCCGGGGCCCTTATGACGACGAAGCGGTGCAGATCCACCGTGCGCTGCTCACCGGCCTGCTGTCGATGATCGGCGTGCGCACCGAGACCGGGCGCGGCGACCGGGCGGGCGGACGCTCCGGGCGCGGTGAGCGCGGCGGGCCGGGCCGCGAGTACCAGGGTGCGCGCGGCACCCGGTTCGCGATCTTCCCCGGCTCCGGCCTCAGCCGGTCACGGCCGGAGGTCGTCGTGGCCGCCGAGCTCGTCGAGACCTCGCGGCTGTGGGCGCGCACCGTCGCCGTCGTCGAACCCGAATGGATCATCGAGGCCGCCGGACCGCTCGCGCTGCGCCGGCACAGCGAACCCCACTGGTCGCAGCGCAGCGGTTCGGCGATGGCCTACGAGACGGTGACGCTCTACGGGGTGACCCTGAGCAGCGACCAGCGGGTGGGCTACGGGAGGATCGATCCGGTCGTGTCCCGCGAGCTGTTCATCCGCCACGCGCTCATCGACGGCGAATGGCGGGAGAGCCACGCCTTCCTCCGCCGCAACGCCGCCGCGATCGCCGAGGCCGAGGAGCTCGCCTCCCGGGTCCGCAACCGACGCCTGCTCGCCGAGGACGAGGTGCTCTTCGACTTCTACGACGCCCGCCTGCCGGAGACCGTGGTATCCGGCGCCCACTTCAACTCCTGGTGGAAGACGGTCCGGCAGGACCAGCCCGAGCTCCTCGACATCCCGGTCGAGGCGCTGCTGAGCGACGACTCCGCCCAGCTGTCCTCCCGGGCCGCCGCCGACTTCCCGCTCGAGTGGCCCCTGCCCGACGGCACCGCCGCCCGGCTGCGCTACGCCTACGACCCCGGCTCGACGTCTGACGGGGTGACCGTCGAGATCCCCGCCGACGCCCTCGAGACCGCCGATGCCGACGCCTTCACCTGGCAGGTGCCCGGCCTGCGCCACGAGCTCGTCACCGCGCTCATCCGCTCCCTGCCCAAGGCCAAGCGCCGCTACTTCGTGCCCGCCCCCGACGTCGCCTCCGAGGTCCTCGCCGGCCTCACCCCGTACGAGGGCCGGCTGCCCGAGGTGCTCGCTGCGTCGCTCACCGCCCGCGCCGGGGGAGGGGAGCTCACCGACCTCGTGCCGATCACCGTCACCGCCGACGACTTCGACCGCACCCGGATCCCGCCCCACCTCGTCATGGAGTTCGCCGTCATGCGCGGGGACACGGCAGTGACCCGCGACCGGGACCTCGGCGCCCTGCGCACCGCGGTCCCCGCCCCGGCACCGGCAGCCCGCGCCACCAGCACCGGGTTCGCCGAGCGCACCGGGCTCACCGGCTGGACCTTCGGGGAGCTGCCGGGGCCGATCGAGCAGGGGTCGGTGACCCTTCACCTCGGCCTCCGCGACGACGGCGACGCGGTGACGCTCACCGTGTTCCGGGACGCAGACGAGGCGCGCCGGGAGACGCAGCGCGGCATCGTCCGACTCCTCGCCCTGCGCCAGACCGAGGCGCTCGCGCACGTCACCCGCGAGCTGCCCAATGCCGACAAGCTCGTGCTCGGCGCCCACCGGACCCCGGGCCACGACCCGCTCGAGGACGCGGTTCTCGCAGCGATCGCCGGACTGCCGGCAGTGCAGGAGGACGGTCCGGCGGTGCGGACGGAAGTCGAGTTCGAAGCGCTCGCCGTGCGGGTGAACGCTGCGATCATCGCCGCCCTCGAATCGACCGCGGCGCTCGTCGCGGAGATCCTGCGGCTCGGCGACACGCTCGACCGTGCGGTGACGAAGGCCTCCTCGCTGACGCTGCTCGCCAACCTCGCCGACGTCAAGGACCTGCGCGCCGACCTGCTCGCCGTCGGCTTCGTCTCAGCGACCCCGCCGGCGCAGCTGCGCCGCCTGCCGGTGTACCTCGCCGCCGCGCTGCACCGGGTGGAGAAGATGGGGGAGTCCGCCGGCCGCGACAAGCAGCTCATGGACCGCGTCCGCGCCGTCGAGGCGAGCGTGCGCACCAAGCTCACCCGGACCACCCGCCTGGAGCCCGCCCCGACCGCGCAGCTGAGCGCCCGGCTGGGGGAGGACTGGAACCGCGTGCTGTGGGACCTCCATGAGCTGCGGGTCTCCCTCTTCGCCCCGCACCTCGGCACCGCCCACACCGTGTCCGAGCAGCGCATCGCGAAGGCGCTCGCGAAGATCTGAGGCCGCGCAGGCCTGCCGGCGAATGGAAGGTCCCCCGATTCCTGCAATCTCCCGCGCACCCTGACCAGGATCCGGGGGAGGGTGCAGGAATCGCGGGGTTTCCGCGTCCAGACGGGCCGGGCGCGCTCGGCCGCGGGCTCAGTGGCCGAAGATCAGGCGGAGGCTGATGAGCACCATGACGATGCCGATCGCGATGTCGACGATCTGCCACACCCGGGGCCGGGCGGCGTACGGGGCGAGCGCATGGGCGCCGAACCCGATCGCTGCGAACCAGGTGATCGATCCGAGGACCGCGCCGGCGGTGAACGCCCAGCGGTCCGTCCCGAGCTGGTTCGCGAGGCTGCCGATGAGGAGCATGGTGTCGATGTAGACGCCGGGATTGAGGAAGGTCAGCGTGAGCGTGGTGATGATGACGGTCCGCAGCCGCACGGAGCCCCGGGCCGCGGTGAGCCCCTCGGGTTTCGCCGCGGAGCGGAACGAGGTGTAGGCGAACCACAGCAGGTACGCCGCGCCGCCCCAGCGCAGCAGGTCGAGGAGGATCGGCGCGCGCTCGACCACCGCGCCGATCCCCGCGGTGCCGAGCACCATGAGCAGCGCGTCGGCGACCGAGCAGATGACGACGACGAGCGCGACGTACTCGCGCCGCATGCCCTGCCGCAGCACGAAGGCGTTCTGCGGGCCGACGGCGATGATGAGGGACCAGCCGGTGAACATCCCGGTGATGACATGTGTGAGCACGCAGTCGACTCTAGATCCGGCCCGGTATCAAGTGAAGCGCAAGAAAATCATCGTGATGCACAATTGCTTCATGCATGCCGATCAGCTCGCCGCTCTCCGCGCCGCCGTCGACCACGGCTCCTTCGAGGCCGGAGCCCGTGCGCTCCACATCACGCCCTCGGCCATGAGCCAGCGCATCCGCACGCTCGAGGCGGGCGTCGGCAGCGTGCTCGTCCTGCGCACCCTGCCGGTCGCCGTCACCGAGGCCGGGCAGGTCATCCTCCGCCTCGCCCGCCAGATCGACCTGCTGGAGACCGAGGCGCTGTCCCGCCTGCCCGGGCGCACCGCGGACGCGGAGAGCGGGGGCGGGGCCGAGGTGCTCGCCCTGCGGATCACCGTCAACGCCGATTCGCTCGCCACGTGGTTCCGACCGGTCTTCGACGCCGCCGCGACGTGGACGGATGCGGTGCTCCAGGTCGAGATCGCCGACCAGGACAAGGCCGACCGGGCGGTCGCCGAGGCGCAGTCGATGGGGGCGACCTCGTCGCGCGCCCGGCCCCACCACGGCTGCCGGGTCACTCCGCTCGGAGTCATGCGCTACGTCGCCGTGGCCGTGCCCGAGCTCCTCGAACGCTGTCCGGCCGGCCCCGGAGCGCCGCAGGGGCTGCACGCCGACATCCACCGGATGCCGATGGTCGACTACGGGCCCGACGACGAGCTGCAGGGGAGGTTCCTCGCCCGCTGGGATGCCGTCCGTCCGCAGCGGCGCACCCTCGTGCCGAGCTCCGCGGAGTTCCTCGCCGCGGTCGAGGCGGGGCTCGGCTGGGGCATGCTCCCCGAGCTCCAGCTCGCCGGCAGCACCGCCGAGCTCATGCCCATCGCGGCTGCCGGTCGGAACCACATCGACGTGCCGATCCACTGGCACCGGTGGAAGATGCCCTCGGACGTGCTCGAGCGCCTCGAGACCGCAGTCGTCGATGCCGCGCGCGTGCTGCGGCCGTTCGAGGAGGGGGCACGGCGCCGCAGGTGAACGGCGGCGGGCGCCGCGGCTCAGGCGGGGCCGGTGAGGCCGAAGAGCAGCCAGCTCACCGGCAGCAGGGCGGCGCAGGCGAGTGCGCCGAGCGCCCAGCCCACCCGCCAGCGCCACGTCCGGCGCCGCGTGCCCACCCACAGGCACACGAGCGTGCCGAGCAGGGAGACGAAGCCGGCGAGCGTGAGGAGCACGAGCCCGACGATCGTCCACGTGTCCGTGCCGAGGCTGACGACGTAGAAGCCGATCTGCCCGATGAGCAGGGAGAACTGGACGGACAGCCACAGCAGGGGGAGCGCGCCGAGCGCGGCGGCGATGAGCGGCAGGCGGCGCAGCCAGCGGTCGCCGGCGGTGCGGTCGCGGGCGACCCGCGAGTACTCGGACTCTTCCATCACCGCCCACAGTAGCCGCTGACACGATAGGATGCAGGTGACCCGGCACCCACCCGGTGCCTCAGCTTCTCGAGGAGCCGCCCGTGCGCATAGCGCTGTTCGCCACCTGCATCGTCGACGCGATGTACCCCGATGTCGCCAAGGCCACCGTGCGCATCCTCGAGCGGCTCGGCCACGAGGTCGTGTTCCCGGCCGGCCAGGCCTGCTGCGGGCAGATGCACATCAACTCCGGCAAGTTCCGCGAGGCCTACCCCGTGGTCCGCAACCACGTGGAGGCCTTCGAGGCCGAGGACTGGGACCACGCCGTCGCCCCGAGCGGCTCCTGCGTTGCGAGCCTCGGCCACCAGCACCCGATGATCGCCGAGCACAACGACGACCCGGAGCTCTCCGCGCGCGCCTCCGCCGTCGCCTCCCGCACCTACGAGCTCGCCCAGCTCCTCACCGATGTGCTCGGCGTGACCGACGCCGCCGCGCAGCTCGGCTCGTACTTCCCGTACTCCGTTGTCCACCACAGCTCCTGCCACGGCATGCGCCTGCTCCGGCTCGGCGACCGGCAGCTCGACCTGCTCCGCAGCGTCGAGGGGGCGACCGTGGTGGAGCCGGAGCACCCGGATGCGTGCTGCGGGTTCGGCGGCACGTTCTCGGTGAAGAACCCCCAGGTGTCCGCGGCGATGCTCAGCGACAAGGTCGACGCGCTCGTCACCACCGGGGCCTCCGTGTGCTCCGGCGGGGACGCCTCGTGCCTCATGCACATCGGCGGCGGGCTGCAGCGCACCCGCGAGCTCATGCCCGCTCAGGCCGGCGTGCCGCGCACCGTCCACCTCGCGGAGATCCTCGCCTCGACGAAGGAGGACCCGCTCGTGCTCGAACCCCTGGACGCCCCCGCGTCCCGGACACCGGCGCGGAGCAGCCGCGCCTCCCGGCTGCGCGCGACGCTGAGGAGCACACCGACCGACCGGACGACGGGAGCCCTGCGATGAGCGTCACCCACCTCGGCATGCCGACCGTGCCCGGCAAGGGCAACATCGTCGAGCCCTCGCCGTTCCCGCAGGTCGCCGAGCTCGAGCTCGGCAAGATCCAGATGCGCACGAACCTGGCGCGGGCCACCTCGACGATCCGCGGCAAGCGGCTCGCCCGCGTCGCCGAGGTGCCGAACTGGGAGGAGCTGCGCGACCACGGCTCGGCGGTGAAGACCGCGGTCATGGACCGTCTGCCGGAGCTCCTCGAGCAGTTCGAGCACAACGTCACCGCGCGCGGCGGCCACGTCCACTGGGCGCGCGACGCCGACGAGGCGAACGCGATCGTCGCCCGGCTCGTCGAGGAGCACGCCCCGGTGCTCGACACCGGCCGGCGCGAGGTCATCAAGGTCAAGTCGATGGCGACGCAGGAGATCGGCCTCAACGAGCACCTCGAGGAGATCGGGATCGACGCCTACGAGACCGATCTCGCCGAGCTCATCGTGCAGCTCGGCCACGACCGGCCCAGCCACATCCTCGTCCCCGCCATCCACCGCAACCGCCGGGAGATCCGCGAGATCTTCCTGCGCGAGATGCCCGACGTCGATCCTGACCTCACCGACGACCCGACCGCGCTCGCCGAGGCGAGCCGCAAGCACCTGCGCCGCAAGTTCCTCTCCACCCCGGTCGCGGTGTCCGGGGCGAACTTCGGCATCGCGGAGACCGGCACCCTGTCCGTCGTCGAGTCCGAGGGCAACGGCCGGATGTGCGTGACCCTGCCCGAGACCCTCATCACCGTCATGGGGATCGAGAAGATCCTGCCGCGGTTCGCCGACCTCGGCACCTTCATGCAGCTCCTCCCGCGCTCCTCGACGGGCGAGCGGATGAACCCCTACACCTCGTTCTGGACCGGCGTGACCCCTGGCGACGGACCGCAGAACGTCCACGTCGTGCTCCTCGACAACGGCCGCACCCGCGCCCTCGCCGACGAGCACGGCCGGCAGGCCCTCCACTGCATCCGCTGCTCGGCATGCATGAACGTGTGCCCGGTCTACGAGCGCACCGGCGGGCATGCCTACGGCTCGGTGTACCCCGGGCCGATCGGCGCGATCCTGTCCCCACTGCTCACCGGCACCGACGCCGGGGCCAACGACACCCTGCCGTACGCCTCGAGCCTGTGCGGGGCCTGCTACGACGCCTGTCCGGTGAAGATCGACATCCCGCAGATGCTCGTGCGCCTGCGCAACGAGGACACGGAGACGAAGGCCCGGAAGACCGGTCGGCTGCCCCGCACCCAGCTCGACGCCGCGCTCACCGCGGCCTCCTGGGTGATGTCCGACGGCCGCCGGATGGCGGTCGCGGAGAAGAGCCTGCCGCTCGCCCACCTGCTCACCGGCCCCGAGGGCATCCGCAGCCTGCCCGGCGTGGCGGGGAAGTGGACGCACTCGCGCACTCTGCCGCAGCCGCCCGAACAGTCGTTCCGGTCCTGGTGGAAGAAGGAGCGTGGCACCCGATGAGCCCGCAGACCGCCCGCGCCGAGGTGCTCGCGCGCATCCGCTCCGCCCTCCGCCGCGACGACGCACCCGCCGGCAGCGCATCCGCCGAGCCGTCCGGCCCGGCCGGAACCTCGGCCGCGGCATCCGCGGCCGCCGCGCAGGTCGGCCCCGCGCCGGCCGATCCCGGCCCCCACCCGGACGGGGACGCGCTCATCGAGCTGCTCACCGACCGGCTGCTCGACTACGACGCAAGCGTCTCCCTGCTCACCGCGGCCGAGGTGCCCGCCCGCATTGCCGAGCTCCTCACCGGGGCGCGCACGATCGTCGCCCCGCACGACCTCGACCCCGCCCACCTCGCCGGGCTCACCGCCGAGGTGCTCCCCGACTCCGCCGACGCCCCGCTCGACCTCGCGACCCTCGATTCCGTCGACGCCGTCGTCACCGCCTCGACCGCGGCGGTCGCCGACACCGGCACGATCGTGCTCAGCGGCCCGCAGTGCGGTAGGCGCGCGATCACTCTCGTGCCCGACCACCACATCTGCCTCGTGCGCACCGCCGACATCGTCAACCGGGTGCCCGCGGCCGTGGAGATCATCGAGGAGCGCGGACTCGTCGAGCACCCTCAGACCTGGGTGTCGGGGCCCTCGGCGACCTCCGACATCGAGCTCGAGCGCGTCGCCGGGGTGCACGGCCCGCGCACCCTCGACGTCATCCTCGTCACCGGCTGATCCCGGTGCCCCGGGGCGGTCCGGGGCACCGGCACCGGGTCCTGCCTGGAGAGCCCGAGCGCGTAGACTGTGGCGGTGACTTCTGCAGGCACGCCGAACCCGGCCACCATCCGCCGCGAAGCTGCGCGTCGCCGCACCTTCGCCGTCATCTCGCACCCCGACGCGGGTAAATCCACGCTCACCGAGGCGCTCGCACTCCATGCCCGGGTGATCGGGCAGGCCGGCGCCACCCACGGCAAGGGCGGCCGCCGGGCCACCGTGTCGGACTGGATGAAGATGGAGCAGGATCGCGGCATCTCGATCTCCTCGGCCGCCCTCCAGTTCGAGTACCGCGACACCGTCATCAACCTCCTCGACACCCCCGGCCACGCCGACTTCTCCGAGGACACCTACCGGGTGCTGTCGGCCGTCGACTGCGCGGTCATGCTCGTCGACGCCGCGAAGGGCCTCGAGGTGCAGACGATGAAGCTGTTCGAGGTCTGCCGCCACCGGAACATCCCGATCATCACCGTCATCAACAAGTGGGACCGGCCCGGGCTCGACGCGCTCGCCCTCATGGACGAGGTGTTCGAGCGCACCGGTCTCACGCCCACCCCGCTGACCTGGCCGGTCGGGCAGTCCGGCGACTTCCGCGGCGTGCTCGACCGGGCCGGCGGCACCTTCACCCGCTTCACCCGCACCGACGGCGGCGCGACGATCGCCGGCGAGGAGACCCTCGACGCGGCCGCCGCCGAGGCCGCCGAGGGAGAGGCCTTCACGAACGCCGTCGAGGAGTCCGAGCTGCTCGACCTCGAGGACCAGAACCACGACCAGGAGGCATTCCTCGCCGGCCGCACCACCCCGGTGATGTTCGCCTCCGCGGTCCTCAACTTCGGGGTCCACAAGCTCCTCGACACCCTCGTCGACATCGCGCCCGCCGCGGAGGCCCGGCCGGACCGCGACGGCGAGCCGCGCCCCGTCGACGCGCCCTTCTCCGGCTTCGTGTTCAAGGTGCAGGCGGGGATGGACACGAACCACCGCGACCGGCTCGCCTACATCCGCGTGTGCTCCGGCGTGTTCGAGCGCGGCATGGTCGTCACCCACGCCTCCACCGGCAAGCCCTTCGCCACGAAGTACGCCCAGCAGGTGTTCGGCCGCGACCGCGAGGTCGTCGACGAGGCGTTCCCCGGTGACGTCGTCGGCCTCGTCAACGCCTCCGCGCTGCGCGTCGGCGACTCCCTCTACCTCGACAAGAAGGTCGTGTTCCCCGAGATCCCGACCTTCTCGCCCGAGCACTTCATGGTCATCCGCGCCAAGGATTCCTCGAAGTACAAGCAGTTCCGCCGCGGCATCCAGCAGCTCGACCACGAAGGCGTCGTGCAGGTCCTGCGCTCTGACCTGCGCGGCGACCAGGCGCCCGTCGTCGGTGCCGTCGGCCCGATGCAGTTCGAGGTCGCCGAGGACCGGATGGTCAACGAATTCAACGCCCCGTGCACGCTCGAGCGCCTCAACTACTCGCTCGCCCGCCGCACCACGCTCGAATGCGTGAGCACGCTCGCCCGCGAGCGCTCCGTCGAGGTCCTGTCCCGATCCGACGGCGAGCTCCTCGCGCTGTTCTCCGACCGCTGGCGCCTGGCCGGGGTCGAGCGCGAGCATCCCGACCTCGTGCTCGAACCGCTCGTCGTTTCCTGAATCGCCGACGGGAGGTCGATGGGCGCCGCGGGCCGGCGCTCAGCACCGTCCGGGGGCACCACCCGGGGACCTGGGGCGCACCGGCGAGGCGCCTCGGCGCGGCTTTTGGTCGGGTGCCGGGGGAGGACTAGGATGGAGTGTTGTGCCTGAGACTTCCGCGCGCGCGTGCGGCGCTCGGCGGAAGAGCCCCGCTTCGGGTTCCTCACACATTCGCTGCAGAATCCCAGTGCAGGTCCGAGAAGGAGAGTTCGACCAAGTGGCAAACCAACCGATCCGAGTCGCGATCGCCGGTCTCGGCAATTGCGCGACCTCGCTCATCCAGGGTGTCGAGTACTACAAGGACGCCGCACCCGATGAGCAGATCCCCGGCCTCATGCACGTGAACTTCGGGGACTACCACGTGGGCGATCTCGACTTCGTCGCCGCCTTCGACGTGGACGCCGCGAAGGTCGGCCTCGACATCGCCGACGCCCTCCAGGCCTCGCAGAACAACACGATCACCATCACCGAGGTGCCCGCCACCGGCGTCCAGGTGCAGCGCGGGCCCACCCTCGACGGGCTCGGCCGCTACTACCGCGAGACCATCGAGGAATCGACCGCGGAGCCCGTCGACGTCGCCGCGGTGCTCCGCGAGCGCGAGGTCGACGTCCTCGTCTGCTACCTGCCCGTCGGCTCGCAGCAGGCCACCGAGTTCTACGCTCAGGCCGCGATCGACGCCGGCGTTGCCTTCGTCAACGCCCTGCCGGTCTTCATCGCCGGGACGAAGGAGTGGGACGAGAAGTTCCGCGCCGCCGGCGTGCCGATCGTCGGCGACGACATCAAGAGCCAGATCGGTGCGACGATCACCCACCGCGTCATGGCGAAGCTGTTCGAGGACCGCGGCGTCATCCTCGACCGGACCTACCAGCTCAACGTCGGCGGCAACATGGACTTCAAGAACATGCTCGAGCGCGAGCGCCTCGAGTCGAAGAAGATCTCGAAGACGCAGGCCGTCACCTCGAACACCTCCGCCCGGCTGTCCGAGCGCGACGTGCACATCGGCCCGAGCGACTACGTCGCCTGGCTCGACGACCGCAAGTGGGCCTTCGTCCGGCTCGAGGGCCGCAACTTCGGCGACGCTCCGGTGTCGCTCGAGTACAAGCTCGAGGTGTGGGACTCGCCGAACTCCGCCGGCGTCATCATCGACGCCGTGCGCGCGGCGAAGATCGGGCTCGACCGCGGCGTCGGCGGGCCCCTGATCTCCGCGTCCTCGTACTTCATGAAGTCCCCGCCGGAGCAGCAGCACGACGACGCCGCGAAGGCCGCCGTCGAAGCCTTCATCCGGGGTGACATCGAGCGCTGACGCGCCTCTGCGCACTCCACCGTTCCGGGCCCGCCGCATCGCGGCGGGCCTGCGGCGTCTCCGGGCGCTCGTCGACAGGTGATCGGCGACCGGTCCGCAAGGTCCTGGGCGGGCTTCTGGAGGCCGCCCACCTGCTGTTACTCTGAACCAGTCCCAACCCCTGGCGGCGACATCCGCGTCCCCGCCCCCGAGGCCGAAAGGCGACCGATGTCGACAGCAGCGGCAGGCACGCAGGGCTCCCCGCCCGGCAAGACCGACGACAACCTCAACTTCCTCATGCGCTCCCTGGTCTTCATCGAGAAGGCCGGCAACAAGCTGCCGCACCCGTTCTGGCTGTTCCTCAGCCTCGCGGTGATCGTCATGATCCTGTCGTGGATCCTCGCGAACGCCGGCACCTCGGCGGTCAACCCGGCCACCGGTGAGACCGTCACCGCGGTCAACCTGCTCTCGCAGGAGAACCTCCGCGAGATCGTCGCGAACGTCGTGACGAACTACGTCACCTTCCCGGCACTCGGCCTCGTGCTCGTCGTGCTCTTCGGAGTCGCCGTCGCCGAGCGCTCCGGCCTCATCCCGACCCTCATGCGCTCGGCGATGGCGAAGACCTCGCCGCGCTGGATCACCCTCATCGTCGCGCTCACCGGTGCGGCGGCCTCGATCGCCTCCGACGCCTCGTACATGATCGTCATCCCGCTCGGCGGGCTCGCGTTCAAGGCCGTCGGCCGCAATCCGGTGATCGGCTGCGCCGTGGCCTACGCCGCGACCTCCGGCGGCTACTCCGCCGCCCCGTTCGTCAACAGCCTCGACGCGATCCTCGGCGGCATCTCCACCTCGGCCGCCCACATCATCGACGAGAGCTACACCGTCACCCCGGTGGCGAACCTCTACTTCAACTTCGTGTCGATGTTCGCCGTCGCGATCGCGATCACCATCGTCACCGAGCTCCTCCTCAACAAGCGCGGCGAGCAGCTCGAGCTCACCGAGGAGGAGGTGCCCGAGGGGGAGGACCGCGACCTCACCACGAAGGTCACCCCGGCGGAGAAGCGCGGCATGATCGCCGCCCTCATCACCCTCATCGTGTGCGTCGGCATCGTCGTGGCGCTCGCCTGGCCGGCGGACTCCTTCCTCCGCGACACCGAGGGCGCCTTCGGACCCGAGTCCGGCCTCATGGCCGGGATCGCCGCGATCATCGGCTTCGGCTTCTTCGTCATCGGCATCGTCTACGGTGTGGTCACCGGCTCGATCCGCCACCCCAACGACGTCCCGGAGATGATCGTCAAGGGCGTCGCGCCCTTCGTCCAGGTGCTCGTCCTGTTCTTCGCCGCCTCCCAGTTCCTCGCCCTGTTCAAGATGTCCGCGCTCGGCGAGATCCTCGCGATCCGCGGCGCCGAGTTCTTCCAGGAGATCGGTGCGAGCACCTTCCTCATCCTGTTCGGCGCCTACCTGCTCGTCGCCGTCGGAGCGCTCTTCATCACCTCGGGCTCGGGCCTGTGGACGCTCATGGCCCCGGTCCTCGTGCCGATGCTCATGCTGCTCAACATCTCCCCGGAGACCACGCAGGCGGTGTACCGCATCGGCGACTCGACGACGAACATCGTGTCGCCCATGAGCCCGTACTTCGTCATGATCCTCGGCTTCATCCAGCGCTACAAGAAGGACGCCGGGATCGGCACCCTGCTGTCCCTGACGATCCCGCTGTCGATCGGCATGTTCATCGTCTGGGGCCTGCTGTTCTTCGTCTGGTGGGCGCTCGGCATCCCGTGGGGACCCGGTGCGGCGATCAGCTACGAGCTGCCGGGCTGAACGCCCGCGGGCCTGCGCATAACAGGTCTGTAACGCCCGCTCGGGGACCCCTGGACTCAAGGGTTCTGTCAGATTCGGACTGTACTGTTGTGGACGGACGACATCCGCCCTCGAAAGGAATTCTATGAGCAATCCGCTTGTACGCCGCGGCCTCGAACAGGGGATCCAGGCCGGGCGCTCCCAGACGCCGGCCCCGTCGGCCGAGCAGCTCGACCAGATGTACCGCATGCCCTCGGCAGAGCGCCCGACGGCACCGGCCGAGCGGCCGATGACCTACGACGACGTGCTGATGAAGACCGCGTTCTGCTTCGCGGTGCTCCTCGCCGGTGCGGTCGTCGGCTGGTTCATGCCGATTCTCGCGCTGCCCGCGGCGATCGTCGGGCTCGTGCTCGGCCTCGTCAACGCCTTCAAGCGCGAGCCGAACAAGGCCCTGATCCTGCTCTACGCGGGCATCCAGGGCGTGTTCCTCGGCGGCATCTCCGGAATCTTCGAGGCGAGCTACTCCGGCATCGTCATGCAGGCCGTGCTCGCCACGCTGTGCGTGTTCGGGCTGATGTTCGCGCTGTTCCGGTTCCGCGTCATCCGGATGAGCAAGGGGTTCACCAAGTTCCTCATGCTCGCCGTCGGCGGCTACGCCCTGTTCTCGATCGTCAACTTCGTGTTCGTGCTCGCCACCGGCTCCGGCGGCGCGCGCAGCGTGGAGATCTCGATCATGGGCGTCACCATGCCGCTCGGCGTGCTCATCGGCATCGTCGCGGTCGTGCTCGCCTCGCTCACCCTCGTGGCCGACTTCCAGATGATCGAGGACGGCGTCAAGCACCGGATCCCGGAGCGCTACTCCTGGACCTGCGCGTTCTCGCTCATGGTCACCCTGGTGTGGCTCTACATCGAGATCCTGCGCCTGCTCTCGTACTTCCGGAGCAACTGAGGCACAGGACGACCGAGGCACAGGCCCCACATGACACCGGACACGGCGGCGGATCTCCACACGGAGGTCCGCCGCCTCCGCATTCGGATCGCCGGACTCAGCGGTCCCGAGCTCGACGCCGGCCGGCGCGCGGCGATCCGCGCCGCGCTCGCCGCGCTCTCCGCCCTGTCCGCCGCCGGGCGCCCCGTGCCCGTACTCGCCGACCGGGTGCTCGGCGACCAGCTCGTCGTGCTCCTCCAGGACTGCCTGCCGGAGTACGGCGCCGCACCCGCCGTCACCGCCCGGGCGCTGCAGATCGCCGTGGAGCTGCGGCGGGACCTGGCTTGAGTCCGGTCCCGGCCGGGTGACCCGGGTCACCTTCCGGATCGGGCGCAGGATAGGGTGAGCCGGACGAGTCCGCGCGGAACCGGAGCGCCGCTGCCGGCCGGGGGCTCGTCGCGGAATTGCTCGCACCTCACTGGAAGGCCAGCGCTCATGTTCGGATTGCCGGCGGTCACCACCGCGGTCCTCATCGGGATCCCTCTCTTCTGGGTCCTCTACACCATCGGGTTCCTCGTCGTGTCGCGGAACTGGGCACGGGAGGACGCAGACACGGATGCCCCGGGCGGCCCGAGCGCACCTGCCGGCCCCGGGACACCGGCCGGACCCGCCGGTGCGACGGGGGGTGACGTGCGATGAACCTCGAGACGATCTTCCTCATCATCTACTTCATCGCGATGATCGCGATCGGCGTGTGGGCGATGCGCCGCGGCACCCAGGACTCCGAGGGATTCCTGCTCGGCGGCCGCAGCCTCGGCCCGGCGGTCACCGCGCTGCGCCTGCAGAGCTCGTCGATGTCGGGCTACATGTTCCTCGGTGCCGGCTCGCTCGGCTACACCCAGGGCTACTTCGGCATGTGGTACGCGATGGGCGACATCGGCGGCGGCGTGCTCAACCTGTCAATCCTCGGCCGCCGGATGCGCAAGCTCTCCCAGATCCTCGGCTCGCTCACCTCGATCGAGTATCTCGAGCACCGGTATCCCTCGAGGTGGACGCGGCTGATCGCTGCGCCGATCGCCCTGTTCTGCATCTTCTTCTACGTCATGAGCCAGTTCATCGCCGGCGGCCGCGGGCTCGAGATGGTCACCGGGGTCCCCTACGTGTGGGCGCTCGCGATCGCGATCGGCGTCATCGTCGCCTACACCTTCCTCGGCGGGTACCTCGCCGTGGCCTACACCGACTTCGTGCAGGCGATCATCATGGTCATCGGCATGCTGTGGATCCTCATCGCCACCCTCATGGCCGTCGGCGGACTCACGGCCGGCAACACCGCGGTCGCGGAGATCAACCCGAACCTGCTGTCGATGTGGGGTCCGGACGGGATCGCCGGGGTGCAGTGGGGCGTGATCATCGGCGCGCTGCTCGTGTTCTCCATCGGCTACATGGGCTGGCCCCACGTCAACGTCAGCCACATGGCGATGAAGAACCCCTCGGTGGCCCGCCGGGCGGGTCTCTACGCGACCGTCTACAACCTCCTCTTCATCCCGGCGCCCTACCTCATCGGCGTGCTCGCCCTCATCATCGTGCCCAACCTCGCCGACCCGGAGCTCGCGATCTTCGAGGTCGCGGACATCGTGCTGCCGGCCTTCGCCGTCGGAATCGTCATGGCCGCGATCATGGCCGCGATCATGTCCACCGCCGACGCCCTGCTGCTCCAGTCGGGCACGATCGCGAGCTACGACCTCTTCCGCCGGTTCATCAACCCGCGCATGACCGACCGGCAGTCGGTGTGGGTCTCCCGCATCACGGTGCTCCTGCTCGCGATCATCGGCTACGTCGTCGCGATCGTCGGCGCCCCGGCGGTCGCCCAGGTCGTCATCTTCTCCACCACGGTGCTCGGCGCGGCCTTCGTGCCGGCCTACGTGTGCGCGGCCTGGTGGAAGAAGGCGAACACCGTCGGCGCGATCTCCTCGATGATCGTCGGCACCGTCGTCGTCGTCGCGTGGCAGTTCTCCGGGCTCGTCGACGTCACCGGGATCGACCCGATGGGCGTGGGCATCCTCGCCTCGACGCTCGCGATGATCATCGGCTCACTCGCCACCCAGCGCACCAGCCCGGTGCCCGCCCATGTCCACGAGGCACTCGTGGAGACCGACCGGGTCGGTCCGATCCCGGCGCGCCTGCTCACCGGGCAGAACCCCGCGCTCGGCGGCCAGGTGCCCGGCACCCACGGATCCGCCGACCGGGCGTGAGCGCACTCCCGGGCGCACTGCGCCTGCCGGTCGTGTGCGGCGCCGCCGAGGCGCGGGCCGTGCTCGTCCGGCGCCTGCCCGGTGCCGCGACGAGCGCGACCGCCGTCGTCCACCCGTACTGGTGGGTGCGCGCCGGGGTGCGGCGCACCGGCCTCCGCAGAGCCGGCAGAGGAGCAGGTGCCGGTGCGGGAGCAGGCGGGGGAGACCCGCTCGGCGAGATCGTCGACGTGCTCGTCGACGTCTACTCCGGCAAGGGATTCATCGCGGCCTTCGAGCCGCACGGGGAGCCGGTCGAGGAGGCGGAGTTCGTCGCCGCGCTCGAACGCACACCGATCCCGGAGGACGACGCGGTCGAGGTCGCACGGAACCTCCTGCGCACCCGGGTGCAGCGCCGCTGGAAGCTCGGCATGGGCTACCGGGTGGAGATCGCGGAACCGGTCCGCGGGGTGCTCAAACCGAACTGGCTCGTCAGCGGCCGCGACCGCACGCACGCCGTGCAGATGCTCGTCGACGGGCTCGACGGCACCCACTTCGTCATCAGCGCCCAGGCGCTCTAGACACGGGAGGACCCACCATGCACGTCATCGTCGTCGGGGCCGGGATCGTCGGACTCGCGAGCGCCTTCCACCTCGCCCGGGCGGGTGCGGAGGTCACCGTGCTCGAGCGCGACCGGGTGGCCGCCGGGGCGAGCTGGGGCAACGCCGGCTGGGTGTGCCCCGGGCTCGTCGCCCCGCTCGCCGAGCCCGGCGGGTGGCGCCACGGGATCCAGGCGCTCACCGACCCGGACGCCCCGCTGTCCGTGCCGCGCCCCACCCCGCAGGTCCTCGGGTTCCTCGCCCGGTTCGCCGCCCAGATGACGACCCGGCGGTTCTCCGCCGCGGTCGAGGCGAACGCCCCGCTCACCCGCGAGGCGCTCGCCGCGTTCGACCGGCTCGCCGCCGCCGGGGTCGAGGCGCCCGTCATCCGCGCCGACTACCACCTCGGCGCGGAGTCCGCCGCGACGATCGCCGCGTTCGAGCACGAGGTCGAGCTGCTCGCCGCGACCGGGGTCGAGCTCGCCGCCCGGCGCACCCCGGCGGCGGACCTGCCGTACTTTTCCGCGCGGGTCACCCACGCGCTCACCATCACCGGGCAGGCGTACATCGATCCCGGCGCGTACTGCGCGGAGCTCGCCCGGGCGGCGCGCGCGGCCGGCGTGGAGATCCGCGAGGGGGTCGAGGTCGTCGCCGGGCACGCGGGCAGCTCCGCGGTCAGCCTCATCGACTCCGCGGGTGCGGCGCACACCGCCGACACCGTGCTCGTCGCCGCCGGCGCCTGGTCCGACGAGGTGCTCGGCCCGGTGTTCGGCACCCGTGCGCGGACCCGGCAGACGAGCGGCCGCGGCTACTCCTTCACCGCCGCCGTGGCCCCCGGGGCCTTGCCCGAGGGCCCGGTGTACTTCCCCACCCAGCGCATCGTGCTCACCCCGTACCGCTCGGGCGTGCGCGTCGCCGGCACGATGGAGTTCCTGCCGCCGGACGCCCCGCCGCGCGCGGGCCGGATCGAGTCGATCGCCGCGACCCTGGCGCCGTTCGTCACCGGCATCGACCTCACCGACACCACCGACCACTGGGTGGGGCCGCGCCCGGTGAGCGACGACGGCCGGCCGGTGCTCCGCCGCGTCGCCCGGCGCGGATACGTGGCCACCGGCCACGGGATGTGGGGGATCGTCCTCGGACCCGTCACCGGGGAGCGCATGGCCGAGCACATCCTCACCGGTGAGCGCTGAGCGGCTGCGCCGCCCACCCCTGCCGTCACGGCGCCGCGCGCCCACCCGTAACGGCGCCGCGCGCCCACCCGACCCGGCGTGAGGCGCGTCACTCCACCGTGATGTAATGGCTTGCGGGAACCGATCGACGAGGAGTGCGGTGCAGTGATGGCGGAGCCGGAGCGGAGGCTGTGGTCGAAGGACTTCATCCTCGCCCTCGTCATCTGCATCTTCCTCTCCTTCGTCTTCTACCTCCTCGTCACCTCGATGGCGGAGTACGCGGTGACCCGCTTCGCCGCCTCGGACACGGTCGCCGGCTTCACCGCGAGCGCCTTCGTCGTCGGCGCGCTCATCGCCCGGATCTTCACCGGCGCGTTCCTCGACGTCCTCGGCCGGTACCGGGTGCTCATCGTGTCGCTCGGCGCCTCGGTCGCGGCCTCCCTGCTCTACCTGCTCGCCGACTCGCTGTGGCTGCTCATCGTCGTCCGGCTGCTCCACGGGATGACGTTCGGGGTGGGGCACACCGCGATCATGGCCGCCGTGCAGTCGATCATCCCGCCGGCCCGCCGCGCCGAGGGGACCGGCTACTTCTCCACCTCGACCACGCTGGCCGCCGCGCTCGGGCCGTTCATCGCGCTCACGGTGATCGCCGACCTCGGCTACGACTGGCTGTTCGTCGTGTCGACGGCCTTCACCCTCGTCGGCTTCGTCGGGCTGTTCTTCCTCCGCGTCCCGGAGCTCGACAGCCGCTACGTGCCGCGGGTCGGGCTCACCACCTTCCACCCGCGGAACCTCCTCGACCGCGACGGGCTGCGGATCGGGGGAGTGATGTTCCTCTGCGGCATCGCGTACTCCTCCGTCATGGCGTTCCTCTTCGGGTACACCTCGCAGATGGGGATGGCGCACGCCGCGCCCTACTACTTCCTGTCCTTCGCCTGCTTCTCGCTCATCGCCCGGCTCACGCTCGGCCGGGTGCAGGACCGGTACGGCGACAACGTCGTCGTCTACCCCCTGTTCGTGTGCTTCTTCGCCGCGATGGTGCTCGTCGCCGCGACCCAGGCGACGTGGATGATCGTGCTCGCCGGGATGCTCGCCGGGGTGGGCTTCGGCTCGCTCATGGCGAGCGCGCAGGCGATCACCATCACCGCCGCCGGCCCGGCCCGCGTCGGCGTGGCGACCTCGACGTACTTCCTCATGATGGACCTCGGGTTCGGGATGGGCCCGATCCTCCTCGGCACGCTCGTCGGCACGTTCTCCTACGAGGCGATGTACCTCGTGGCCGCCGGTGTGGTGTTCGCCGCCGGGGTCCTCTACCTCCTCGTCCACGGCCGCTTCGCCCGCCGCCGCGTCCGAGGCGGTGGGCGCCGGGCCGGCTGACCCCAAGGTCGAGCATCGAGTGGTCACTTCTCTTCGGTTACGCGCGGGTATTCGAAGAGAAGTGACCACTCGACGGCAGTCGGGCCCGAGCCCGGCTCCGGGGCTCAGGCCAGGGCGCGGCGCAGGGTGTCGAGGCCGACCGAGCCGAGGTCGAGCGCGCGGGAGTGGAACGCCTTGAGGTCGAAGGCACGGCCGTCCGCCTCGGCCGCGGCGCGCGCCTCCTCCCGGGCCTGCTCCCACAGCCGGCGGCCGATCGCGTAGCTCGGCGCCTGGCCGGGCCAGCCGAGGTACCGGTCGAGCTCGAAGGCGAGGAAGCTGCGATCCATCGCGACGTTGGCGGTGAGGAACTCCCACGCCTTGTCCGCGTCCCAGATCCCGCCGCCCACGGACTCCGGTGCCTCGAGGCCGCAGTGCACACCGACGTCGACGCACACCCGGGCGGCCCGCACACGCTGCGAGTCGAGCATGCCGAGGCGGTCGGCCGGATCGTCGAGGAAGCCGAGCTCGGCCATGAGCTTCTCCGCGTAGAGCGCCCAGCCCTCGCCGTGGCCCGACACCCAGCAGATCTGCCGGCGCCAGGTGTTGAGCGTGTCCTTGACGACGACCGCCTGCCCGATCTGCAGGTGATGGCCCGGCACGCCCTCGTGGTAGACGGTGGTGAGCTCCTGCCAGGTCGAGAAGGTCTCCACCCCGGCCGGCACGGACCACCACATGCGGCCCGGCCGGGAGAAGTCGTCGGTCGGCGGGGTGTAGTAGATGCCGCCGGTGCCGTCGGCGAGCACCATGCACTCGATCGTGCGGACGGGTTCGGGGATGTCGAAGGCGGAGCCGCCGAGCGCGGTGATCGCGGCGTCGGCCTTCTCCTGCATCCACGAGCGCAGCGCGTCGAGGCCGTGGAGCTGCTGGGCGGGATCGGCGTCGAGATCGCGCATGACGGCGAGCACGTCCTTGCCGGGGGCGATCCGCTCCGCGATCCGGCGCTGCTCGGCATCGATCCGCTCGAGCTCCGCGAGGCCCCAGGCGTAGGTCTCGTCGAGGTCGACCTCGGCACCGAGGAACGCACGGCTCAGCAGCCGGTAGTCCTTGCGCCCGCAGGCGTCCTCCTCACGGGCGTGGGGAGCGATCTCCTCGGCGAGGAACTCCGCGAGCTCGACATAGGCGGTGCGGGCGGCCTTCGCGGACTCGGCGAGCTCGGCGGCGAGCGCCTCGGGCACCGCGGTCGCCTTCGCGACGAAGCGGTCGAAGTGCCCGCCGGCCTTCGCCGCCTCGCGCGCCTGCTCGATGCCGCGCTCCACCTGGCGGCGGGCCGGGGCGCGCCCGGCCTCGCGTGCGGCGAGCAGGCTCTCGCGGTACCCGGCGAGCGCGGTGTCGACCGCCCGGAGCTTCGCCGCGCTGTGCTCCCAGTCGGCCGTCGTCTCCGTCGGCACGAGGTCGAACAGCTCGCGCACCTCCTGCAGGGGCGAGGCGATGACGTTGAGCTGCCCGATGTCGAGGCCCGCGGCGTGGAGGTCGCGCTCGACGCCGAGGCGCTCGCGCATCGTATCGAGCGTCACCGCATCGACGGCGTCGGGCGCGGTGCCGTCGGCGGCCATCGCCGCCTCGGCCTCGTCGAGCGCGGCGAGGGTGCGTGCGTTGAGGGCGTCGCGGGCGGCGGCGCCGGCCGGTGAGTAGTCGTCGAGCACGGTCTCGTCGCCGGGCCGGCCGAGCTCGACCCGCAGGGCCGGGGACATCTCGATGAGCCGCTCCGTGTGCTGTTCGGCGACGGCGTCGATGGCGGACGGGGTGCGGTGCTGGGTCTCGGTGGTCATGGCCACCACCCTACCGATCCGGGCGCCCGGTAGAGTTGATCCGTTCGGGACGGAGCCGGGCGGGAGGACGGACGGCCAGTGGAGCAGCGGCGGTTGTGGACCCGGGACTTCGTCCTGGCGTTCCTCGTCAACCTCACGATGTCGCTGACCTTCTACCTCCTCATGACCTCGATGGCCGGCTACGCGATCGAGCGCTTCGGGGCCGCGGACTCCGTCGCCGGGCTCGCCTCGAGCGGATTCATCATCGGCGCGCTCATCGCCCGGGTGTTCGCCGGCAAGTACCTCGACTTCATCGGCCGCAGACGGATGATCCTCGGCGCTCTCGTCGTGTTCGTCGCGTGCGCGGCGCTCTACGTCCCGCTCACCGGGGTGTGGGCGGTGATCGCCGTGCGGGTGGTTCACGGCATCGCGTTCGGGGCGGGGAACACCGCGGTCATGGCGGCGGTGCAGACGATCATCCCGCCGGCCCGCCGCGCGGAGGGCACGGGGTACTTCGGCACCTCGACGACGCTCGCCACCGCGGTCGGCCCGTTCCTCGCTGTGGTCCTCGCCCAGCAGCTCGGGTACGCCGCGATGTTCCTCGCCTGCGCGGTGTTCTCCGTCGCCGGCCTCGTCATGGCGCTCGGCCTGCGGCTGCCCGAGCGCACCCCGACCGAGGAGGAGCGCGCCGACCGCTGGCGGCTCACCCTGACCTCGATCATGGACCTCGGGGCGCTGCGCATCGCCTCCGTCATGCTGCTCACCGGCATGGCCTACTCGATCGTGCTCGCGTTCCTCGCGACCCACACCGCCCAGCTCGGCGCGCCGGACGCCGCGAGCGCCTTCTTCATCCTGTTCGCGCTCGTCATGCTCGCCGCCCGGCTGCTCGTCGGCCGGATCCAGGACCGGCACGGCGACGACGTGGTGATGTACCCGATCTTCGCCCTCTTCACGCTCGGGCTCGTGCTCATCGCGCTCGCCGACTCCGGGTGGATGATCGTCGTGGCCGCGGTGCCCATGGGCCTGGGCTTCGGATCCCTGTTCCCGTCCGCGCAGGCGATCGCCGTCACCGTCACCGCGCCCCACCGGGTGGGCCTGGCGATCTCGACGTTCTTCATCATGCTCGACCTCGGCACCGGGCTCGGGCCGGTGGTGCTCGGCACTCTCGTCCCGCGCCTCGGGCTGTCCGGGGTGTACCTCATCTGCGCCGGGCTCGTCGTGCTCGCCGCAGGGGTGTACTACCTGTTCCACGGGCGCAGCCGCGGCGGCAGACCGGGCACGCGCGGCTGAGGGCACCGGCGAGCGCGCACCCGCAGCACGGCTGTCGGTCGGGTCTGCCGGCGCAGCCGGGGCGGGCGGCCGAGAGCGAGTGGTCCGGCGTGCGCGGGATCCGCGCGGTCGGGCTCGGAAGCGGTCGGCCTCAGAAGCGGTGGCGCCAGGACCCGGCCGGGGTGCGCCGGTGGGCGCGCGCCGGAGCGGCGAAGCGCGAGGTGCGCGGCTCCGGGGCGTCGGCATGCATCGCCTCGACGTGACGGAGTGCGACGAGCGCGGCCACGACGGCCGCCCGGGCGAGCTCGCGCTCCCGCTCCGGGCTCAGCGGTTCGGACCCCGGCAGCGGCTCGACGGCGACCGGCAGGTCCGGTGCGTGCGCCCCGGCCGGCGCGGACTGCGCCCCAGCGGGTGCCGCGTGCACCTCGGCGCGCTCCTGTCCGTCGGTGTGCTCCCCGGTCACAGCGGGATGTTCCCGTGCTTGCGGCTGCTCGCCTCCACGTGCTTGTTCGCCAGCGCCCGCAGTCCGCGCACGATCCGCTCGCGGGTCTCCCGCGGGGCGATGACGGCGTCGATGTAGCCCTCCTCGGCGGCGAGGTACGGGTTAAGGAGCGCATCCTCGTACTCCTGGATGAGCTCCTCGCGCTTCGCGTCGACGTCCTCACCGGCGTCGGCGACGGCCTTGAGCGTCTTGCGGTGGACGATGTTCGCCGCGCCCTGGGCGCCCATGACGGCGATCTGCGCACTCGGCCAGGCGAGGTTGAGGTCCGCGCCGAGCTGCTTGGAGCCCATCACGCAGTAGGCACCGCCGTAGGCCTTGCGGGTGATGAGCGTGATGAGCGGGACGGTCGCCTCGCCGTAGGCGTAGATGAGCTTGGCGCCGCGGCGGATGATCCCGCCGAGCTCCTGGTCGGTGCCAGGCAGGAACCCGGGGACGTCGACGAAGGTGAGGATCGGGAGGTTGAAGGCGTCGCAGAACCGGACGAACCGGGCGGCCTTCTCCGAAGCGTCGATGTCGAGCGTGCCGGCGAGCTGCATGGGCTGGTTGGCGATGATGCCCACGCTGCGGCCCTCGACGCGGCCGAACCCGGTGACGACGTTCGGCGCGAACAGCTCGGACACCTCGAGGAACTCCCCGGCGTCGAGCACCGTGGTGACGACTTCGAGGATGTCGTAGGGCTGCGCGGGGGAGTCGGGCATGAGGGCGTCGAGCGCCTCGTCGTCGGAGTCGAGAGTGAGGTCGGCCGGGGCGTGGACGGGCAGGGCCTCGTCGAGGTTGTTCGACGGCAGGAAGGAGATGAGGTCGCACACGAAGTTGAGCGCGTCGGACTCGTCGGCGGCGAGGTAGTGGGCGTTGCCGCTCACCGAGTTGTGGGTGCGCCCGCCGCCGAGCTCCTCGTGGCCGACGTCCTCGCCGGTGACGGTGCGGATGACATCGGGGCCGGTGATGTACATGTGCGAGGTGCCGTCGACCATGATCGTGAAGTCGGTGAGCGCCGGGGAGTACACGGCACCGCCGGCCGAGGGTCCCATGATGAGGCTGATCTGCGGGATCACGCCGGAGGAGGCGACGTTGAGCCGGAAGATCTCCGCGAACAGCGCGATCGAGCCGACGCCCTCCTGGATCCGCGCGCCGCCGGAGTCGTTGATGCCGATGATCGGGCAGCCGAGCTTGAGCGCGAGCTCCTGCACCTTGACGATCTTGCGGCCGTTGGCCTCCGCGAGCGAACCGCCGAGCACGGTGAAGTCGTGGGCGAACACCGCGACGGTGCGCCCGTCGATGGTGCCGAGGCCGCACACCACGCCGTCGCCGTCGGGCCGGTTGGCCTGCATCCCGAACTGCGTGCTGTGATGGCGGACGAACTCGTCGATCTCCTGGAAGGAGTCGTCGTCGAGCAGCTGGTCGATCCGCTCCCGGGCGGTCTGCTTGCCCCGTTTGTGCTGGTTCTCCACGGCCCGTTCGCTGCCGGCGTGGGCCGCCCGGCGGCGGTCCTCGAAAGCGGCGATGCGGTCGGCGGTCGTACGCGGCACAGAAGTCTCACTCATGGTGTCAGCCTAACGGCGGGGGTGCGCCGTTGTATCCGGGTGCCAAACCCCATAGGGTGATCTGGTGCACACCGAACCTTCCCGCCGTCCCTTCGACCTGCCCCGATTCCAGGAGCTGAGCGAGCGATCCCGGACCCCGGTGGCGCACCTCGAATGGCCCGCCGAGCTCGGCTCGACGAACGACGAGCTCGCCGCCCGCCTCACCGCCGATCCGGACTCCTGGCCCGACTTCTCCGTCCTCGGCACCGACTTCCAGTCCGCTGGTCGCGGGCGCCTGGGACGCGTGTGGACCGTGCCGCCCGGCGCCTGCCTGACCTTCTCCGTGCCCGTCCGCGTGCCGGCGGCCTTCCCGATCGAGATGATCGGCTGGCTGCCCGTCGTCACCGGCTGGTGCGTCGCCGAGGCGCTCGGCGCGGGCGGTGCCGGTGCCGGCGTCAAATGGCCCAACGACGTGCTCGTCGACGGAAGCAAGATCTGCGGCATCCTCACCCGCGCCCATCCCGCCGTCGGCGGCACGATCGTCATCATCGGCATCGGGATCAACGTCTCGCTGACCGCCGCGGAGCTGCCCGTGCCGACCGCGACCTCGCTCCTGCTCGCCGGGGCCTCCACCGACCGCGAGGCGCTGCTCGCCGGTGTGCTGGCGCGCCTGCGCCCGGCCGTCGCCGAGGTGCTCGCGGCGGGGGAGGGGGCCGGCGCCTCGGCATCCGCCGCCGGGGTCCGTGAGGCGATGGTCACCCTGGGTGCGGACGTGCGCGTCGAGCTGCCCGGGGACGAGCACTTCACCGGCCGGGCCGTCGCGCTCGACGACACCGCCGCGCTCGTCGTCGACGTCGGCGGCGCGCGCCGCCGGGTGAGCGCCGGTGACGTCGTCCACGCGAGGGCGCTGTGAGCGCTCCGTTCGACGACGGCACCCAGCCGGATCCCGACGGCGCCGGCCCGGACCCGGATCCGCCCACGGCCGGGCTCGACGGCAGGCCCGGGCTCGACGGGGGAGCCGAGGAGCCGCTCGGTCCCGATGACTGGTCGGCCCCGGACGTCGATCCCGACGAGGAGATCGATCCCGGGGTGATCGGGGAGCGGGAGCGCAGGGAGATCGAGGACACGATCTTCGAGATGCGCTCGGCCGCGGCCCGGCTCGAGGAGACTCTGCTCGGCGGCAAGCGGGTGCTGACCCGCCGCGAGGTCGCCCAGCTCGCCGGGGTGTCGACGATCTCCGCCCGCAAGTTCTGGCGCACCCTGGGCCTCGCCCGGGTGCCCGAGGGGCAGGTCGCCTTCACCGTCAACGACGCCACCGCGCTGAGCGAAGTCGCCCGGATCGTCGGCACCGACCAGCTCGACGAGGAGACGGTGCTCTCTCTCATGCGCGCCACCGGCCAGACCACCGACCGGCTCGTCGTGTGGCAGATGGAGACGATCGTCGAGTACCTCTCCGATGAGCGCGGCTACTCCGACTCCGAGGCGCGCGCCGTCGTCCTCGACCTGTTCGAGGAGATCCTCGACCCGCTCGAGGCGGTGCTCGTCTACTCGTGGAAGCGCAACCTGGCCGGCGCGCTCGGCCGGCTCAACATCAATCCGGCCAGCGGTCATCCGGTGGACGCCGGCCACGGCTGGTACGACTCCTCGATGCCGCTGGCCCGCGCGGTCGGCTTCGTCGACCTCGTGTCCTACACGCGGCTCTCGCAGCAGATGGAGCCGCGTCAGCTCGCGTTCATGGTCAAGCGCTTCCAGGATCTCGCCTACAACGTCGTCGCGACCGGCGGCGGGCGCGTCATCAAGACCGTCGGCGACGAGGTGTTCTTCGCCGCGCAGACCCCGCACGACGGGGCGGAGATCGCGCTGCGCCTGCAGGAGGAGATCCAGGCCGACGTGCAGCTGCCGAAGGCCCGCGTCGGGTTCGCCTGGGGGCGGGTGCTCTCCCGCCTCGGGGACATCTTCGGGTCGACGGTCAACCTCGCCGCCCGGCTCACCGCGGTCGCGGACCCCGGGAAGGTCGTCACGGACTGGGACACCGCCCACATCATCCAGCGCACCGATGACTACGAGTTCGCAGGCCACAGCACCCTCAACCTCCAGGGGCTCGGCGAGGTGTCCGTGCTCGAGATGGAGCGCGGCACCGCGGAGCCGCTGGCGATGGACATCACCGGCGACAGCTGAGCGGCAGCGGTTCGGGATCCGCCTCGGTCGGCCGCGGCCGGGTCGAAGCTGCTCAGGGCGGCGCTGCTCAGGACGGTGCTGCTCGATGCGGCGCGGCTCAGAACAGGGAGCCGGGCTCCGCGTCGTCGTCCTCGTCGCGGCTGATGATCACCGCGGCGTCCCCCTCGTCCGTGCGCGCCCGCGCGATCTCCTCGCGGCGCGCCTCGAGGTCGGGATCCCGGCGGCGCGGGGCGTGCGCGGGCAGGTCGAGGGAGTCCTCCCCGCCCGGTGCGCTCCCCGCGGCCCCACCGGGCGCGGACCCGGCCGCCTCGGCGGCCTCGGCGGCGGCCGCCTCGTCCGCCTCGGGCTCGGCCCCGCGGGCATGGGGGAGGGCGCCGAGCGCGTCGATCTTCGTCTCCAGCGGGGTGCCGGTGCCGTCGCGGCGGCCGAACTCCTCGGGCAGCGCGCGCGCCCCGCCGCCGGCGGCCGCGGCCTGCGGTGACGGACCGGTGTGGGCGAGCGCGAGGCCCGTCTCGCCCTTGAGGAAGCGGTGGGCGCGCACGCCGCCGGTCGCCCGGCCCTTCGTGGGGAACTCCGCGAGCGCGGTGAGCTTGATCGACAGCGCGGGCTCCCCGTTGAAGTTCACCCCGTCGGCGACGGTGACGACGGTGTTGTCCTCCTCCGGGTCGACGAGGTCGACGGCGATGACGCGGGCGTCGGCGGCGACCTTCATCCCCGCCACGCCCCCGGCGTTCCACCCCTGCGCGCGTACGAGGTCCGCGCCGTAGGTGAGGAGCTGGCCGTTCGAGGCGATGAGGACGAGGCGGGCGGCCTCGGGGTCGGGGAGCTGCCCGACGCCCACCACGGAGTCCTTCGGCTTGAGGTTGACGACGGTCCAGGAGTCCTTGTTCGCCGGCGCCTCGGCCCCGGCGACGCGCTTGATGACGCCGCCGGCGGTACCGAGGAAGAAGTCCGTGCCGATGTCGACGAGGGCGAGCACCCGCTCGCCGGCGTCGAGGGTGACGAACTCCCCGATCCGCACCCCGCCGGCCAGGCCGGGCCGGGTGGCCTGCGGGGGGAGCGCGGGGAGCGCGACGACGTCGACGGTGAGGAGGCGCCCGGCGGTGGTGATCGCGCCGACGGTGCCGCGCGTGGTCGTCGCGATCTGGGACCGCAGGGCGTCGTGGGACACGCGCCGGCCGGTCGTCGGCAGCGGGGCGAGGCTGTTCGTGCGGGCGATCCGGCCGGAGGTCGACAGGAGCACCCAGCAGGGTTCGTCGGCGATGGTGAGCTCGGGGGTGCCGGCCCTGCGGCGTGCCCCGGTGACCTCCTGGGTGCCCTCGACGAGCGCGGTGCGGCGGGCGGAGTCGATCGCATCGGCGGCCTCCCCGAGCTCGGCGGAGACGAGGGCGCGGAGCTTCGCATCGGAGGCGAGGATGCTCTCGAGGTGCGCGATCCGGGCGCGCAGCTCGTCGCGCTCGGCCTCGAGCTCGAGCCGGGAGAACTTCGTCAGGCGGCGCAGCTGGAGGTCGAGGATGTAGGTCGCCTGGAGCTCGGACAGGTCGAACACGTCCATGAGCCGGCCGCGGGCGGTCGGCGCGTCGTCGGAGGAGCGGATGAGCTGGATGACCTCGTCGATGTCGAGGATCGCGATGAGCAGACCCTCGACGAGGTGGAGCCGGTCCTGGGCCTTGCGGAGCTGGAAGCGGGTGCGGCGGAGCACGACGGAGAGCCGGTGGTCGACGTAGACCTGGAGCAGCTCCTTGAGCCCGAGCGTGCGCGGCTGGCCGTCGACGAGGCACACGTTGTTGATCCCGAAGGAGTCCTCCATCGGGGTGAGCCGGTAGAGCTCGGAGAGGACCGCGTCGGGGTTGAACCCGTTCTTAATGCCGATGACCAGGCGCAGGCCGTGCTTGCGGTCGGAGAAGTCGTCGATCGAGGCGATGCCGGTGAGCTTCTTCGCCTGCACCGCGTCCTTGACCTTCTCGATGACCTTCTCCGGACCGACGAGGTACGGCAGCTCGGTGACGACGATGCCCTTGCGGCGGGCGGTGAGATTCTCGAACTTCACCGTCGCCCGGGTGCGGAAGGTGCCGCGCCCGGTCTCGTAGGCCTCACGCACCCCGGCCAGCCCGATGATCCGGCCGCCGGAGGGCAGATCCGGGCCGGGCACGAAGCGCATGAGCTCGGACAGACCGGCCTGCGGGTTCTCGATGAGGTGGCGGGCGGCGGCGATGACCTCTCCGGGGTTGTGCGGGGCCATGTTCGTCGCCATGCCGACGGCGATCCCGGAGGCGCCGTTGATGAGGAGGTTGGGGAATGCCGCCGGCAGGATCTCCGGCTGGGTGAGCGTGTTGTCGTAGTTCGGGACGAAGTCGACGACGTCCTCGTCGAGCCCGGCGATCATCGCCATCGCGGCGGGCGTGAGCTTCGCCTCGGTGTAGCGGGGGGCGGCCGGCCCGTCGTCGAGGCTGCCGAAGTTCCCGTGCCCGTCGACGAGCGGGACGCGCATGATGAAGTCCTGGCTCAGGCGGACGAGCGCGTCGTAGATCGCGGTGTCGCCGTGCGGGTGGAGCTTGCCCATGACGTCGCCGACGATGCGCGAGGACTTGACGTGCCCGCGCTCGGGGCGCAGCCCCATCTCGCCCATCTGGTGGATGATCCGGCGCTGCACGGGCTTGAGGCCGTCGCGGGCGTCCGGCAGGGCCCGGGCGTAGATCACCGAGTAGGCGTATTCGAGGAAGGAGGTCTCCATCTCCTCGGAGACGTCGATGTCGACGATCTGGCCTGCGACCGGCTCTGCCATGGAACTCCTCACACTGCGAAAACGACAGGCTCATCCTACCCGCGAACCCGCCTCGAGCCCGGGATCCCGCGGTTCGCGCCGGGTGCGCGTCGGGCCCGGACCGGCCTGCTCCGGGACTGTGGTGGTTTCGGAGAAGGGTGGTGGCATTGACGGCGGCACACTCAGTCGAAACCACCACACTCCCGAGCGCGAGGCGCGTGCCCGCCCTCGACGACGCGTGTGCAGTATGTGGTGGAAAAGTCGGAACGTGGTGGCATCAACGGTGGCACTCCTGTCCGGAACCACCACGGTCGCGGACGCGAGGTGCAAGGCCGGCTCGGGTACGGCCGCTGGTCCGAGCGGCAGCGGGGTGCGGCGGTGCCGGGGCGCATCCCCCTGGGGTGCGGCGCAGCATCCGCGCCGGGGAGCCGGGGTCGTCCACGGCAGACGCGACCGGTGCGCGCATCCTCGGGTCACAGGCGGATGCAGCGCGAGGTCACATCGACCGGTGACGAGGATCGGCCGTCCACAGGTTCGCAAGCCCTCTCGCACACGCGCGCCGTCCATTCCAGGCTGGGGCCATGTACAACGTCTTCTCCCGAGCTCAGGCCCGGGCCATCGGGATCGAGCCCGCCCTCCTCCAGTCGTCCCTCGCCTGCTGCCTCATCCGGGTCGCCCGCGGCATCTATGCCGTCGCCGCGGACTGCTCGCACCCCGCCCATGCGCGGCTCCGGTACTTCCTCGAGGATCCCGCGCTGCTCCTCGCCCGGAGCCGAGGTGCCGCGCCGGATCGCGCACGACCGCACCCGGGCACGCTCTCCCGGTGGGAGCGCGATCGCCTCGACCATGTGGGGTGGCTCGCCTGCACCGGACGGATCGCACCGGGCGACATCGTCAGCCACCGCTCGGCCGCGATGGTGCACGACCTCCCGCTCCTGCCCGGCCGTCTGACCCGGCTCGAGGTCAGCAGCCCGCACGGCAGGATCACCACCCCCGGGCTGCGGCGACGGGAGCGGGTCATCGCGGACGAGGACATCGTCGAGGCGCATCCGATCGGGTCGCTCCGGGTGACCTCGCGGGCGCGCACAGTCGTCGACCTCATCCGCGATTGCGGCACGGAGACCGGGATCATGGCCGCGGAGTGCTTTCTCGGGCGCCCCGGTACCGACGAGCACGGGCGCCCGGGACGGTTCCCGCTGCCGGCCGCCGCGCGACAGCGGCGGAAGGCGGTGCTGTGCGATGCGGCCGGTCGACTTCTCGACGGCTGGGGTGCCGCGCGCCTGCGCAGAGTGCTCGATCTCGGCACGGGGCTCTCGGAATCCCCGGCCGAGGCATTGGCGCTGCTCGGCTTCCACAGCGTCGGCATCGGCGACGTCGTCCAGCAGGCGGAGCTGTACACGGACCAGGGTGCGTTCATCGGGCGGGTCGACTTCCTCCTCGAGCGCCTCGGCCTCGTCATCGAAGTCGATGGCGAATCGAAGTACCGTGCGTCCGGAACGATCCTCATGGACCGCAGAGCGCTCCTGCGGGAGAAGCGGCGGGAGAACGCGATCCGCGCGCTCGGGTTCCGGGTGCTCCGCCTCGAATGGGCGGATGTCATCGATCCGCAGCGCTTCGTGGCAGCCCTCCGCAGCGTCGGGGCCCTGCGCTGACCGAGACCTCGCGCGTGGAAGTGTGGTGGTTTCGGTGATGTGTACGAGCGACAACGGCACCACACTTCGCCGATACCACCACACTCGGATTCGATGGGGCGAGACGCGCCCGACCGCGGGCTGCCGGGGGAGCTGTGACAGGGTGGGGCCATGACTGTGCGCGAACTCACCGCGGCCGAGGTGGCCGCCCATGCCGACGAGCTGCTGCGGATCCAGGTCGCGGCCTTCCGCATCGAGGCCGAGATCCTCGGCCACGACCGGATCCCCTACCTCTACGAGACCGTCGAGGACATCACCGCGCCGGGCCTGCGCTGGATCGCCGACGTCGTCGAGCACGCGGATCCGAGCACCGTGAGAACCGGGGACACCGGGAGCATCGACACCATCGCCGAGGTGCGCGGGGCGGTCGTGCTCGCGCAGCGGCAGGCCGGGCTCTTCGTCACGCGCGTCATCGTCGACCCCGCCCACCACCGCAAGGGCGTCGCCTCCGGCCTCCTCGGCCAGGCCCAGGAGCTCGGGCAGCGGCTGTTCGTCATCACCTCGCAGGACAACCCGCCGGGCATCGGGATGTACCGCAAGGCCGGGTTCGCCCGGGTGCGCGACGTCGAGATCGACACCGGGTCGATCCTCACCGAGTACGCCTGGGAGCCCGCTGCCGGCTGAGGGTGCGCCCGCCTCGTGCCCGGCGCGCGGACTGGTGCTGCAACGGTCACCCGCATGCTGGCCCGGCCGGAACGGTGGGACGTCAGATCGAGAGTGGTGGCTTCAACGGTCGCACACCTGCACGAAACCACCACACCCGCGCCCGGCCCGCTGAGCCCGGCCAGCTGAGCCCTGCCGGCCGGCCGGGTCCGCGGGGCTCAGCCTCCGCTCATGCGGCGGCGCTGGGAGTCGATCCGGTCGGCCGAGGCCTCGAGCTCGACCTTGACGCTGAGGATGTGCGAGTCCGACTCGGTGACGACGATCGGCTGGATCTCGACGTCGCGGATCGCCGGGAACGCCTCGACGAGCGCGGACAGCCGCAGCAGGACGTCCTCCGTCGGCTCCATGTTCATCACCGGCAGGCCCTTGTAGCCGAACAGGCGCGGAGAGGCCTTGAGCGAGCGCACGAGCTGGGCGGCGTCGACATCGGTGAGCGGGGCGACCCGGTGGGCGACGTCGTCGAGCAGCTCCGAGGTGTCCCCAGCGAGCGAGAACGACACCATGGGGCCGAGCAGCGGGTCCTCCCCGGCGCGGATCACGCAGGCCGAGCCGGGAGGGGCCATCGCCTGGACGTCGATCCCGTGATCGTCCCCGGGGTCGAGCACCGAGTCGATGACCGCGGAGACCCCGGCCCAGTCCTCGCGCAGCTCCTCGGGGTCGTCGACGTTGAGGCGCACCCCGCCGAGCTCCATCCGGTGGCGCAGCCGCTTGTGCACGGCCTTGAGTGCGACCGGGTAGCCCAGGGTGTCTGCGGCGGCGAGCGCCTCGTCCACGGTGCGGGCGGTGAGGTAGGGGAGGAACTCGAGCCCGTAGGCGCCGAGCAGCGCGCGCGTGTCGTCGCGCCCGAGCAACACGGTCTCCCCGGGCTCCACGCCGGCGAGATTGCGCTCGATGATGTCCCTGGCGGCGCGCGGGTCGACGTTCTCCAGCTCCGGGTAGCGGCCCCGGTCGGACTTGCGCCACATCGCGTACTCGGTGGCACGGGCGAGTGCCCACACGGCGTCCTCCGGTCCCATGTAGCTCGGCACGCTGCGCGCCGCCCGGGACCCGTCCTCCTGCGGCGTGTACGCGGTGAGCTCGTCCTTGACGCCGTGCACCCCGAGGAAGCAGGCGACCGTCGTGATGCCTGAGCGCGCCGCCTCGTCGGCGAGCACCGCGGCGATCTCGCGCTCCTCCGCGCCGGCGGAGGGGGCGAAGGTCACGACGACGGAGTCGACTGTGGGGTCGGCGTACATGTCCTTGAGCGCGGCGGCGAACTCCTCGGCATGCACCTCCGGGTGGAGGGACACCGGGGCGGTCTCCACGCGCAGGCCCTCGGAGCGGGCGCGCTGGACGACGAGTGTGGAGAGCGCCGCGGAGTTGCCCACCACGCCCACCCGCCGGCCGGCCGACAGCGGCTGGAAGGAGAACACCTGGGCGACGTCGAACAGCTGGTGGATGGTGTCGGCGCGGACGACTCCGGCCTGTGTGAGGACCTGGTCGAGCGCGGTCGCCGACAGGCTCGACACGCGCACCTGGTGGCCGGGCGGGAGCTCGCGGCCGGTGAACGCGGACTTGACGACGATGACCGGCTTGACCTGCGACACCCGGCGGGCGATCCGGGAGAACTTGCGCGGGTTGCCGATCGACTCGAGGTAGAGCCCGACGGTGGCGGTGGCCGGGTCCTCCTCCCAGTACTGGAGGAGGTCGTTGCCGGACAGGTCGGCGCGGTTGCCGGCGGACACGAACGTCGAGATCCCCAGTCCGCGGGTCTTCGCCGCGGCCAGCAGCGCCGTGCCGAGCGCTCCGGACTGGCTGAACAGCCCGAGCGTCCCGGCGTCCGGGAGGAACGGGGCGAGCGAGGCGTTGAGGGACACCTCGGGCGCGGTGTTGGCGAGGCCGAAGGAGTTCGGTCCGACGACGCGCATCCCGTGCGAGCGGGCGGTGGCGACCATCTCCCGCTGGAGCTCGAGGCCGTGCTCACCGGTTTCGGCGAAGCCCGAGGAGATGACGACGACGGACTTCACCCCGCGGGCGGCGCAGTCGCGGACCACCTGGGCGCACGATTCGGCGGGCACCGCGATGACCGCGAGGTCGATCGGCTCGGACACTGCGTCGAGCGAGGGCACGGTGGGGAACCCTGCTACGGAGTCGGCCTCCGGGTGGACGACGGTGATGGTGCCGGTGAAGCGGGCAGCGGTGAGATTGCGCAGGAGCAGGTTGCCAGTGGAGTTGCGCTTGCGGCTGGCGCCGATGACGACGACCGAGCCCGGGTGGAGGATCGAGCGGACGCTCTTCGCCTCCGCTCGGTGCTCGCGGGCCTCCTGCACCTGGATCGACTTCTCCGTCGGGTCGATCTCGAAGCGGACGGCGACGACGCCGTCGTCGAATTCGCGGGAGACCTCGTACCCGGCGGCGGCGAACACCTGGAGCATCGAGCGGTTCTGGGGGAGGACCTCGGCGGTGAAGACCTCGAGGCCGCGCTCGCGGGCGGCCGCGGCGAGGTGCTCGAGGAAGATCGACCCGATCCCGCGCCCCTGGTGGGCATCGGCGATGTTGAACGCGACCTCCGCGGCGGTGTCGTCGATCCGGTCGTAGCGGGCGACGCCGATGATCTCCTCGCCGATCGTCATGACGAAGGCCACCCGGTCGCGGTGGTCGACCTGCACGAACCGGGCGAGGTCCTTCTCCGGGAGCACCGGCAGCGGAGCGAAGAACCGCAGGTAGATCGACTCCGGCGACTGCTTGCTGTGCATGGTCTGGATGCCGTCGGCGTCCGAGGGGCGGATGGGCCGCACGTGCGCCGTCGCTCCATCGCGCAGCACGACATCGGCTTCCCAGTACGACGGATAGGGTTCCATGCACCCAGCATAGTGATCCGCACGGACCCGGTCACCACCGCCGCGGGAGTTCCCTGACGCGGAGCCCGCGGCGGTCCCGGCGGGCGGATGCGTCCCTCCGGATCGGCCGTGTCCGCGCCCTGCGGCACAATGGTGCCCATGGCTCTTCCGAAAACTCTCGCCTCCGACCTGCAGGCCGCGGGCTACTACCCGCAGCTCACCGGCAGCATGCTCATCGAAGCGCTGTTCGGAGAGGACATCCTCGCCCACTACGTCCACATGGACACCCACGTCGACCTCGACGCGATCCACCGGCACGTCACCGCCTTCCTCGTCACGCCGACCCGGCTCCTCCTCGCCCACGTCGACGACGAGCCCGACGCCGTCCCCGGCCACCGTCCGCGCGGGGTCACGTCGACGGAGGACATCCCGCTCGAGCGCCTGCGCACCGTCCTCATCAGCCGCACCTACGAGGACCCGGCGGAGTACCGGTCCTCCGACCGGCCGGTCGAGGTCGCGATCACCCTGGGCTGGGGTGCAGTGCGCCGCATCGAGACCTTCCCGGAGACCTGTGGGGACCCCGACTGCGACGGCGACCACGGCTACAGCGGCTCCCTGTTCTCCGAGGACGTCACCCTGCGCGTGTCCGCCCAGGCCGAGGGGCAGGGCGCGGTCGACCGGGCCGAGGACTTCGTCCTGCAGCTGCGCCGCGCGGTGTTCGCCGCCCGCCGGGCGGCCTCCTGACATGCGCACCGCCCCGCCCGACTACGCCTCCGCCGCGCTCCTGTCCGACCTCGTGCCGGCCGCCGCGCTCGGCCTCGGCGCCGGGGAGATCCTCGACGCCGGCGCCCAGGAGCGCGCCGCGCGCCTCGGCCTCGACGCAGAGGTGCGGGTCGCCGTCGTCGTGCTCGTCGACGGGATGGGCGCGCGCCTGCTGCGCGACCGCGCCGCCCACGCCCCGTTCCTCCGGGGCCTGCTGCCCGACGCCGGGGCGCTGAGCGCCGGGTTCCCCTCGACGACGGCGAACTCGCTGTCCTCGCTCGGCACCGGGCTGCTGCCGGGATCCCACGGCGTCATGGGCTACCGCCTCCTCGACCCGGACCGCGACGTCGTGTTCAACCAGCTCACCTGGGACCCCGAGGTCGACCCGGAGCAGTGGGTGCCCGACGCCACCCTGTTCGAGCGGCTCGGCGACGCCGGGGTGGACGTCGTCAGCCTCGGCGAGCCGAAGTTCGCCGGGCGCGGCCTCAACCAGGCCTCGCTGCGCGGCGGCCGGTTCCGCGGCTCGCAGACGCTGTCCGAGCGCGTCGACCAGGCGCGCGAGGAGATCCGCCGGCCGGGCCGCCGGCTCGTCTACCTCTACTGGGGGAACCTCGACAAGACCGGGCACGTCCACGGCGTCGACTCCTGGGAGTGGCTCGAGGAGCTCGAGCACCTCGACGATCGGCTCGCCGCGCTCGCCCAGGCGCTCCCGGCGGATGCCGAGCTCCTCATCACCGCCGACCACGGCATGGTCGACGTGCCCCACGACTCCCGGATCGATCTCGCGGAGACCCCGGAGCTGCGGGCGGGGGTGCGCGCCATCGGCGGTGAGCCGCGCGCCGTCCACGTCTACGCGCAGCCCGGCGCCGCGGCTGAGGTGCGCGCCGCCTATCGCAGCGTGCTCGGTGAGCGTGCCCTCGTGCTGACCCGGGACGATGCGATCGGCCGGGGATTCTTCGGTCCCGTGCGGCCGGTCAACCGGGCTCGGATCGGCGACCTCGTCGTCGTCTGCGACGCGGGTGTGGGGATCATCGACTCCGAGCACGACTCGCCGGCGGCGCTCGCGTTGCTCGGCCACCACGGCGGGATCACCGAGCGCGAGCTCGAGATCCCGCTGTTGCGCGCTCGCGGCTGAGCCGAGCGCTCAGGACCTCCGAGCCGAGCTGCGCAGCACGGCGCGCGGCTCGGTCACCGGTGTGCTCCTCAGTGCGCGCCGTCGGGCTCGGGCCCGGTGTCGACGGCGGTGCTCCCGGTCCCGCCCGGCGCGGCGGTCTCCTAGTCGAAGCGGAGCACCTCGCGGCGCTGCGCGGGACGGCGCGGGGTGACGCGGTAGATCACCGAGCGGTACATGAGGTAGCGGAAGATGTTGCCCAGGCCGACGCCGATGACGTTCGCGGAGATGTTGTCGGCGAGCGCGGAGCGCAGCCCGAGCACGTAGTGGGAGAACCACAGGCAGGCCATCGCGATGAGCAGGCCGCCGGCGTTGACGAGGAAGAACCACATCGCCTCCTTGCCCGCCGAGCGGTTCCGCCCGTCCTTGAACGTCCAGTACCGGGAACCGAGCCAGCTCACCGTGGTGGCGACGGTGACGGAGATGATCTTCGCCCACATCGGCCCGATCCCCACCGCCTCGAGCCGGAGCACGTTGAACAGGGTGAAGTCGACGATGAACGCGATGCCGCCGACGACGGAGAACTTGGCGACGCGCTTGGCCTCCTTGCGTAAGCGCATCCCGTACCCGTCCGTCGTCCGATGAATGAAGAAGCGGGACCGGTGTCCGGCGGAGCGGTGCCGCTCCGTGCCGGGCGGCCGCGATCCGTGCGGAAGTCCCCGGACAACGGTACCGGAACCCGCCTGGGGGCCCGCTGTGGGACCGCCGCGCGCGGCGCGCCGGGAGGCCGGTGCGCGGCGGTCCCGCCGCACCCTCGCTAGAGTGGAGTGGTGAGTTCTCCCGTGATCGGCGTCATCGGCGGCGGCCAGCTGGCCCGCATGATGGCCCCCGCAGCAGAGGCGCTCGGCGTGGGCTTCCACGTCCTCGCCGAATCCGCCCAGTCGTCCGCCGCGCAGGTCGCCGGCCGCGTCACCGTGGGCGACCACACCGACCTCGCGGCCCTCCAGGCCTTCGCCGACACCGTCGACGTCATCACCTTCGACCACGAGCACGTGCCGCCGGAGCACCTGCGCGCCCTGCAGGCCGCCGGGCACGCCGTGCACCCGGGGCCGGAAGCACTCATCCACGCGCAGGACAAGATCGTCATGCGCCGCCGGATGGACGAGCTCGGCCTGCCCAATCCGCGCTGGGCCGAGGTCCACTCACCCGAGGACCTCCAGCGGTTCGGCGACGAGGTGGGCTTCCCCGTCGTCCTCAAGACCCCGCGCGGCGGCTACGACGGCCACGGCGTGCGCGTCGTGACCAGCGGTGCCGACGCCGCCGACTGGCTCGCCTCCCACCCCGTGCTGCTCGCGGAGGAGAAGATCGACTTCACCCGCGAGCTCGCGGTGATGATCGCGCGCTCGCCGATGGGCCAGACCGCGGTGTGGCCGGTCGTCGCCACCTACCAGCAGGACGGCGTGTGCAAGGAGGCCGTCGCCCCCGCGCCCGGACTCGACCCCGAGCTCGCGCGGCGGATCACCGCCGACGTCCTCACCGTCGCCGGCGCCCTCGACGTCACCGGGGTGATGGCGATGGAGATGTTCGAGACCCCGGACGGCTACCGGATCAACGAGCTCGCGATGCGCCCGCACAACACCGGCCACTGGACCCAGGACGGCTCGGTCACCTCCCAGTTCGAGCAGCACCTCCGCGCCGTGCTCGACCTGCCGCTCGGCGACCCGAGCGCCCGCACCCCGGCCACCGCGATGGTCAACGTGCTCGGCGCCGACCGCGACGATCTCTACCGCGCCTACCTCCACGTGCTCGCCCACGACCCGCAGGTCAAGGTCCACATGTACGGCAAGTCGGTGCGCCCGGGCCGGAAGCTCGGCCACGTCAACGTCTACGGCGACGACGCCGCAGCCGTGCTCGCCCGCGCCCGGCACGCCGCGGACTTCATCGCCGGGGTCGACACCGATCCCGAACCCGAGCGGAAGGACACCGCATGAGCACCCCGACCGTCGGCATCGTCATGGGCTCGGACTCCGACTGGCCGACGATGGCCGCCGCCGCGGACGTCCTCGACGAGCTCGGCATCCCGTGCACCGCCGAGGTGGTGTCAGCCCACCGGATGCCCCACGACATGATCGAATGGGGCTCCACCGCCGCCGCGCGCGGCCTCGAGGTCGTCATCGCCGGGGCCGGGGGAGCGGCGCACCTGCCGGGCATGATCGCCTCCGTCACCTCGCTGCCCGTCATCGGGGTGCCGGTGCCGCTGGCCCACCTCGACGGCATGGACTCGCTCCTGTCGATCGTGCAGATGCCCGGCGGGGTGCCGGTGGCCACGGTGTCGATCGGCGGGGCGAAGAACGCCGGCCTGCTGGCGGCGAGGATCCTGGGAATCGGCCGCGACCCCGAGGCGCAGCGCATCCGGGCCGCGCTCGACGACTATCGTGAGAACCTCCGGGCCGTCGCCGAGGCGAAGGGTGCGGCGCTGTCCGAGCGCCGCCGGCAGACCTGAAACCGTATGTGAGGAGCAGCATGTTCGATCTCTACCAGCTCAGCGAGGACCACGAGGAGCTCCGCCGGGCCGTCCGTGACGTCGTCGACAACCGCATCACGCCGTACGCCGCGGAGGTCGACTCCGAGGCGCGCTATCCGCGCGAGGCGCACGAGGCGCTCGTCGCCACCGACTTCTTCGCCCCGCACATCGGCGAGGAGTACGGGGGCGTGGGGGCCGATGCGCTCGCCGTCGCGATCGTCATCGAGGAGATCGCGCGCGGCTGCGTGTCCTCCTCTCTCATCCCGGCGGTGAACAAGCTCGGATCGATGCCGGTGCAGATCGGCGGCGGTGAGGAGATCAAGGCGAAGTACTTCCCGCGGGTCGCCTCCGGCGAGTGCGGGTTCTCCTACGGGCTGTCCGAGCG
Source organism: Brevibacterium sp. CS2 (assembly GCF_005280295.1). Classification (GTDB taxonomy): domain Bacteria; phylum Actinomycetota; class Actinomycetes; order Actinomycetales; family Brevibacteriaceae; genus Brevibacterium; species Brevibacterium pityocampae. The sequence continues at coordinate 1,811,145 of NZ_CP040020.1, forward strand.
GGAGGCCGGCTCCGACACCGCGGGCATGCGCACCCGTGCGGTCCGCGACGGCGACGACTGGGTGCTCAACGGTGTGAAGACGTGGATCACCAACGCCGGGGAGAGCGAGTTCTACACCGTCATGGCCGTCACCGATCCTGACGGCCCGCGCGGGCGCAACATCACCGCGTTCGTCGTCGAGAAGTCCGACGAGGGCTTCACGTTCGGGGAGAAGGAGCGCAAGCTCGGCATCAAGGGCAGCCCCACCCGGGAGCTGTTCTTCGAGAACTGCCGGATCCCCGGCGACCGGGTGGTCGGCGAGGTCGGCGACGGGCTCAAGATCGCGCTCAAGACCCTCGACCACACGCGGGTGACCATCGCCGCGCAGGCCGTGGGTGTGGCGCAGGGCGCGCTCGACTACGCGATCGGCTACATCAAGGAGCGCAAGCAGTTCGGCAAGCACATCGCGGACTTCCAGGCGATCCAGTTCATGGTCGCCGACATGGGGATGAAGCTCGAGGCGGCCCGCCAGCTCACCTACGTCGCGGCGGCCAAGAGCGAGCGCGACGACGCCGACCTCGGCTTCTTCGGGGCGGCGGCGAAGGCCTATGCCTCCGACGTCGCGATGGAGATCACGACCGACGCCGTGCAGCTGCTCGGCGGTGCCGGCTACGTGCAGGACCATCCGGTCGAGCGGATGATGCGCGATGCGAAGATCACGCAGATCTACGAGGGCACGAACCAGGTGCAGCGCCTCGTCATGGGCCGCAAGCTGCTCGCCTGAGCCGCCCCGCGCCACCCGCCCCGCGCGGCTGCCCCCGGCCGACCGCCGACCGCACGCAGAGATCCGACAGGTGAGGGATGCCCCGCACTCCGAAGTACACCGACCCGATCCGCTTCCCCGAGTACGCGGACCGGAGCACCCGTGATGTGCGCGGCTGGATCCTGCTCGTCTCCACGATCCTGCTGCCCGGCAGCGTGCAGTCGCTGTTCGGCGTGCGGCGGTTCGCCCGGTTCGCGCTCGGCCTGTCCCTGGCGACCTGGGCACTCGTCGTGCTCGTCGGGCTCGCCTCACTCCTGCGCCGGCAGCTCGTGTTCACGCTCGCGACGAACCCGTTCATCCTCGCGCTGCTCACCCTCTGGGCACTCGTGCTCGCGGTGGTGTGGCTCGTGGCGCTGGTCGACACCGTGCGCCGGATCCGGCTCGTCCGGCTGTCCCCGCGCACCCGGCTGGGCGTCGTCGCCGCCGCCCTCGCCAGTGTGCTCGTCATCGGCGGCGGGCTCGCCTGGGGCACGGTGACGCTGAATAGCCAGCGGCAGCTCATCAGCGAGATCTTCGCCGGCGGGCTCGGCGTGCGGCCGAGCGACGGCCGCTACAACGTCGCGCTGCTCGGCACCGACGCCGGCAAGGGGCGCGAGGGGATCCGGCCGGACAGCATCTCCCTCGTGTCGATCGACGCGCGCACCGGGGAGTCGGTGATCATCGGGCTGCCGCGCAACCTGCAGAACGTCCCCTTCGCCGAGGACTCCCCGTTGCGGTCTCAGTACCCGCAGGGCTACGACTGCGGCGACGAGTGTCTCATCAACGCCGTCTACCAGCTCGGTGAGCAGCACCCCGAGGGATTCGACGAGGGCTCACCGGCCGGCGCCCAGGCGATGAAGGACGCGATCAGCGGGGTGACCGGGGTCGACGTCCACTACTACGCGATGATCGACCTCAAGGGCTTCGAGGCCCTCATCGACGCGATGGGCGGCATCTCCCTGGTCTCCGGTAAGCGCGTGCCGATCTCCGCGCCCGTGGACAAGGCGACGGGGAAGCACGGCCCGGTGCGCGGCTGGATCGAGCCCGGCGAGCTCCACCTCGACGGCTTCCACGCCCTCTGGTACGCCCGCTCGCGCGAGTTCGCCAGCGACTACGAGCGGATGGTCCGCCAGCGCTGCGTGCAGGAGGCGATGATCGCCCAGCTCGACCCGGCGACCGTGCTCACCCGCTACCAGTCGATCGCGCAGGCTGCGCCCGAGGTCGTGTCCACCGACATCCCGCAGCTCCAGGTCGACCGGTTCGTCGACCTCGCGCTCAAGGCGAAGGCGCAGAAGATCCGCTCGCTCAACCTCACCCCGCCCGAGGTCATCCCCGCCGACCCCGACTACGCCGCGGTCCACGCCCTCGTCGCCGAGGCGCTCGAGCCCGCCGAGGCGCGCGCCGCCTCCCCGGACGGGCCGAGCGTGCTCGCCGCCGGAGCCGCTCCCGCAGGGCTCGATCCGGTCGCCGGAGCCGTGCCCGGGGCGGTTCTCGCCGCCGCCCCGACCGAGGGAGGAGAAGACGAGAAGGACCGGGCCATCTGTTACGTGCCCTGAGGTCCTCCCGGCATTCTCGAGGTTTCCTCCCGGATTCCTCGAAAATCTTTCAGCCGCGTGTCGCCGCGAGATCTCGCGGAACGACATCCGTGTAACTCCGCTCGACGTCGAAAAATCCAGTCCGACACGCCGAAAAGTGTGTAACAATTCTGAGATGTTGAGCTGATTCGTCATCCTTCCAATGACGAGTTCATCTCGTGAAGCCTCTCTTCCCTGACTTCCTCGAAAAGGCTGAAACGATGAGATTTGCACTGCCCATCGTGGCATCGTGCGCATCCGCGGTGATGGTTTCGACCCTCGGGTTGACCGTCCCCGCCGCTGCTGCAGGATCCGCCACCGTCACACCGACCATCGACGAGCACGCGCTCACCGAGGTGAGCGAGGACGGCCTCGATGCGCCCGGTGCGCGCGAGTCCTCGCCCGTCACCGCACAGGTCACCAACTCGAGCACGACCAACCTGCCGAACCTCCTGCGGTCCCCGAGCGCCGTGAACGCGCTCGGCATGGCCCCGCTCGGTACCTTCGGCTCCGGCGGCACGGCGATCTCGCCGGTCTCGCTGCAGGAATCGGAGTCGAGCACCCCGGGCGAATCGGCCCCCGCGCCGGCCGAGGAGACCTCCCCGGCACCCACGGAGACCCCGGACATGTCCGGCGGCGTCCGCGAGAAGACCGAGGACGGCGTGAACATCGCCGCGATCTCCGACGTCCTCGAGGTGCCCGAGTCCCGGTCCTCCGTCGTCGGCGTCACCTACGACACCGAGACCGAGGTCACCATCGAGGTCCGCATCCGGACCGGCGAGGGCTGGTCCGCCTGGGACGAGCTCGAGGAGGACGTCGTCGGTGAGGGCACCCCCGGCACCGAGCCGTTCGTCGTGAGCGGCGCGAGCGAGGTGCAGATGCGCGTGCTCGGCGACGCCGCTCCCGACGACGCGCGCCTGCTCGTCATCGACCCCAAGCACTCCGCCGCCGACCAGCAGGCCGTCGAGCAGAACGCCCCGGTCGCCGCGCCGGCACCGGGCGCCGAGGCATCGGACGAGGCGGCCGCCGAGGGCGCCGCCGCCGGGGCCGAGGGCTACGCCGCGCAGCCGGCCGCCGCGGTCCCCGCGACCGCAGCGCCCGGTTCGGCCACCGCGCAGACCGTCGCGGTGAAGAAGGTCTCGCAGCCCAAGATCGGCTCGCGCAAGTCGTGGGGCGCCAATGAGCGCCTGCGCAAGGGCAAGGCGTCCTACGCGCCCAAGGTCCGCGCCGCCGTCGTCCACCACACCGCCGGCTCGAACAGCTACAGCGCCGGCGACGTGCCCGGCATCCTGCGCGGCATCTACAGCTTCCACACCAAGGGCCGCGGCTGGTCCGACGTGGGCTACAACGTCCTCGTCGACAAGTACGGCCGCCTCTGGGAGGGCCGCGCCGGCGGCATCGACCGCGCGGTGATCGGCGCCCACGTGGCCGGCTACAACACCGGGACCTTCGGCATCTCCGTCATGGGCTCCTACGGGAAGTCGGCCCCGCCGCAGGCGGCGCTGAACGCCGTCAACCACGCGATCGCGTGGAAGCTCTCGGGCAGCGGCGTGTCCGTCAACGACCGCGCCACCGTGGGCGGCCGGAGCATCCCGGCCGTCGTCGGACACCGCGATCTCGGCTCCACCTCGTGCCCGGGAGCGGCCTTCTACTCGAAGTTCGGCAGCATGCGCAAGGACATCGAGAAGCTCCAGCAGGGCGGGGCCCCGGCGTCTCCCGAGAAGGAGACCCCGAAGCCCGCCCCCAAGAAGACCGCGATCGACACGCACTACGAGGGCAAGGAGAAGGTCCTCGGCAAGCCCACCTCGCAGGAATGGGACCTCGCCGGCGGCAAGGTCAAGAACTACGAGCGCGGCTACATCACGTGGTCGAAGGCCACCGGTCCGCGCGTCATCACCGGCGCGATCGCCTCGGCCTGGAACGGCGCCACCCGCACCGAGCTCGGCCTCCCCGTCACCGGGGAGCAGGGCGGCCTCAAGGGCGGCGGCGCGTTCCAGAAGTTCCAGGGCGGCTCGATGCACTGGTCGTCGAAGTCCGGCGCCCAGCCGACCTGGGGCGTGCTCCAGGGCTACTGGGCCCAGAAGGGCTACGAGAACGGCCACATCGGCTACCCGAAGTCCGCACCGCAGTGCTCCGACGGCCGGTGCGAGCAGCTCTACGAAGGGGCCCGGCTGGTCTGGGCCGAAGGCTACGGGGTGACGGAGTTCTCACCGCGCGGCGAGATCTCCGGAGGGGCGCGCGATCTCAACGCGTCCCGGCCCGGCTCCGCGGACGACGAGTCCGCGGGAGCCCGGCTCCGGGCCTGCTGGACCCGGGGAAGGTTCAGCAGATCCGGAGACCGAGCAGTCGCCGGCACCCTCGCAGACTCCGTCTCCGGCACCGGCTCCGAGTGAGCAGCCGAAGGCGGAGGAGCCGAAGCAGGAGACTCCGAAGCAGGAGGAGCCGAAGCAGGAGACTCCGAAGAAGGACGAGTCCGAGAAGAAGGACGAGCCGAAGAAGGAGAAGCCGAAGAAGAGCGCCGAGCAGCTCGACAAGGAGAAGCGCGACGCGGTCATCGCAACGGCCAAGAAGCACCTCGGCGTGAAGTACCGGTGGGGCGGGACCTCGCCGCGCTCCGGCTGGGACTGCTCGGGCTACGTGCAGTACGTCTACGCGCAGAACGGGATCAAGCTGCCGCGCTCCTCCGGGGCGCAGAAAGCGGCAGGGGAAGTGATCCCGGCCTCGCAGGCGAAGCCCGGCGACCTCATCTGGATCCCCGGCCACCTCGGGATCGTGTCCGAGACCGAGGGCCAGATGTACGACGCGGGATCGACCCGCACCAACACGAGCAAGCGCAGCTACGACTGGATGCTCAAGCGGGGTGCGGTGTTCGTCCGGGTGATCTGACGGACCCTGACTCCGATGGGGCGGTCGGCATGCGAAGAGCATGCCGGCCGCCTCGTGCGTGGCCCGGGCGTGCAGCGCTCCCGGCCTCCCGGCACCGCCCGAGCCCCCCGAGCCGCTCCCGGCCCCGCCCCGGGTTCCCCGGTTTCGCGACCCCGCGCGCTCTCGCCTAGGCTGACCGAGGCGAACAGGGCGGTCCTGCAGGGGCGCCGGCCGGCGGACGGAGAACAGGGAACGACGAGGATGCAGAAGCTGACGAACACGGTGCGCGACTACCCCTGGGGGAGCCCGACGGGGATCCCCGAGATCCTCGGGCGCGAGCCCGACGGCACGCCGGCCGCGGAACTGTGGATCGGCGCCCACCCCGGAGCGCCCTCGGGCGTCGAGGACACGGATCTGCGCGAGTGGATCGCGCGGGACCCGCACACGCGGCTCGGAGCCGGCTCGGTGGACGTCTACGGGGAGCGGCTGCCGTTCCTCCTCAAGATCCTCTCCGCCCGGACCGCGCTCTCGATCCAGGCGCACCCCTCCCGGGAGCAGGCGCAGGCCGGGTACGCGCGCGAGGACGCCGCGGGAGTCCCGGTCGACGCTCCGCATCGGAACTACCGCGACACCTGGCACAAACCGGAGCTCATCCATGCGCTCGGCGACTTCGACGCGCTCTGCGGCTTCCGCCCGCTCCCGGCGATCCGGGCCACCGTGGAACGCCTGTGCGCCGCGGCCTCCCCGGCCGACCGACCGCTGCTCGAGGCCTGGCTGACCGCGCTCACGCCCTCCGGCGGGCAGGACGACGAGGCCGCGGCGCTGCGGGAGGCGACCGATCTGGTGCTCGGCCGCGCCGCCGAATACGGACCGCTCGCCGATCGCCTCGCCGCCCTCGACCTCCCCGGCGTCGGTGCGGACCATCCCTGCAGGCAGGGCAGCGCGGTCGACCCGCAGGACACCCTGCGCGAGGTCACTGCGGACTTCCCCGGGGATGCGGGGACTCTCGTCGCGCTCATGCTGCGCCGCCTGCGCCTGCGGGCCGGGGAGTCGCTCGCACTCGACGCGGGGGTGCTCCACGCCTACCTCGGAGGCCTCGGGGTGGAGATCATGGCGTCCTCGGACAACGTGCTGCGCGGCGGGCTGACGAGCAAGCACATCGACCTCGCGGAGCTCGATGCGGTCGTCGTCTACGACAGCGTCGAACCGCGGCGGGCGGCGCCCGACGCCCGCGGGGTGGTGCGCGGGGCCACCGACGACTTCGCCCTGCAGCGCATCGACTCCGCCGCCGACCTCCCGATCGCGCGCAGCGGCGCGGCGATCCTCCTGTGCACCGCCGGCGGCTTCACCGTGCGCAGCGGGGAGGAGAGCACGGAGCTCGCCGGCGGGGGACAGCGTCTTCGTCGGCGCCGACGAGCCGCTGCCGCACGTCACCGGCACCGGGCAGCTGTTCGTCGCGACCACTGGCCTGCCCGCACCCGCCTGAGCGGCTGACGGCCGCACACGAATGTGGGGCTTTCGGTGGAGTGTGGTGGCATCAACGCCACCACGGTTCACCGAAAGCCCCACAGTTGCGCAGGGGAGGCTCCGGGAGGCCGGAGCTCAGCTCACGTGGGCGGGGACCTCGATCTCCGGGACCTCGTCGGGGATGTCGAGCCTCGCGCCGGTCTTCTCGGTGATCTCCTCGACGGTCACGCCGGGGGCGCGCTCGAGGAGGCGGAACCCGGTGCCGGTGACGTCGAGCACGGCGAGGTCGGTCACGACCCGCTCGACCACGCCCTTGCCGGTCAGCGGCAGCAGGCAGGTGTCGAGGAGCTTGTGGGAGCCGTCGCGGGCGACGTGCTCCATGACGACGATGACCTTCTGCGCCCCGTGGACGAGGTCCATCGCCCCGCCCATGCCCTTGACCATCTTGCCCGGGATCATCCAGTTCGCGATGTCGCCGTTGCCCGCGACCTGCATCGCCCCGAGGATCGCGGCATCGATCTTGCCGCCGCGGATCATCCCGAAGCTCGTCGCGGAATCGAAGAAGCTCGCCCCGGGCAGTACCGTGACGGTCTCCTTGCCCGCGTTGATGAGGTCCGCGTCGAGCTCCTCGGCGGTGGGGTAGGGGCCGACCCCGAGGATCCCGTTCTCCGACTGGAGCACGAGATGCACCCCGTCGGGCACGTAGTTCGGGACCAGGGTGGGCAGCCCGATGCCGAGGTTGACGTAGGAGCCGTCGGCGAGCTCGGCGGCCGCGCGGGCGGCCATCTGGTTGCGTGTCAGTGCCATCTCAGGCCTCCCTCACAGTCCGCTTCTCGATGTTCTTGTCCGCCGCCTGCTCCGCGGTCAGCTCGACCACCCGGTGGACGAACACACCGGGCAGGTGCACCTCGTCCGGGGCGATCTCCCCGGGCTCGACGAGCTTCTCGACCTCCGCGATCGTGACCCGGGCGGCCTGCGCGGCCGGCGGGTTGAAGTTCCTGGCCGAGCGATGGAACACGAGGTTGCCGTGCCGGTCCCCGACCGCGGCGCGCACGAGCGCGAAATCCGGGGCCAGGGACTCCTCGAGGACGTAGGTGTGCTCGGATCCGAAGGTGTCGAACACCCGGGTGTCCTTCGGTGGGGACTCGATCTCCACGCTGCCGTCGGCGGCGTACTTCCATGGCATCCCGCCCTCGGCGACCTGCGTGCCGGACCCGGTGATGGTGTAGAACGCCGGGATCCCGGCGCCGCCGGCGCGCAGCTTCTCCGCCAGGGTGCCCTGCGGGGTGAGCTCGACCTCGAGCTCGCCCTCGAGGTACTGGCGGGCGAACTCCTTGCTCTCCCCGACGTAGGAGGCGATCATGCGCCGGATCTGCTTCGTATTCAGCAGCATCCCGAGTCCGAAGTCTCCGGCCCCGGCGTTGTTCGAGATCACCTCGAGGTCACCGACCCCGGCATCGCGCAGCGCCCTGATGAGCACCTGCGGGACCCCGACGAGACCGAAACCCCCGACCGCGATCTGCGCGCCGGCTGGAATGTCCGCGACCGCCTGAGCGGCCGATGCAACTACTTTGTCCATGCCCCGATTGTGCCATGGACCACACCGTCGAGGCGGCTGAGCTCCGCGAGCCGGACCGGGTCGTCGGTGTCGGTGAGGACGAGCACGCCGGAGCGCAGCGCCGCGAGCAGCAGCGGAACCTCCGCGGCATCCGGCAGACCGGCGAGCAGCGCCCGCGGGCCCGGGTCGCCCGCAGCGCCATCGCCCGACGGTGCGGCGGCCGCGGCGGCCGCGTCGAGGGCCGCCGGGTCGAGCGGGATCGGCCCGGCGTCGCCGTCTGGTCCGACGAGCACGGCGGAGGCCGGGTTCCCGAGGGCGGCGACGTCCGGGTGGGCGCGCACGGCGGCGATGAAGTCGGTGCAGCCGGGCTCGGTCTCCGAGCGCAGGGCGAGGGCGGCGGTCGCGAACACGAGGACCTCCTCGGCAGCGGAGTCGTCGATGCCGGACCCCGCGCCCGGGAGCGCCTCCGGACGGAGGGCGACCCACGGTCCGTCCGGAGCGGGGGAGTCCTGGGTGAGGAGGTGGACGGGGGCGCCGAGCGACCAGGCGGCGAGCGCTGCTGCGAGCGCTCGCCAGTGGAGCGCGGCGGGAGCGGGGCAGACGATGCCGAGCGCGGTGTCGGTCCCGATCTCGAGCTCGCCGAGCAGGCCGACGGACTTGTGCACCCAGTTGCCGAGCACCGCACCGGTGAGCTCGAGGCGCTCGCCGTCGCCGGTGACGGAGATCAGGGCGGGTTCGGAGCGGGCGGACAGGGCGGTGACGACGTCTCTCATCGGTTCATCCTCTCTCGGGGGCATTGGTGCCGGGCGCGAGGTCGAGCTCGATCGCGAGCGCGGCGCCCTTGGGCGAGGCATCGGCGGCCCAGTCGTAGCGCACGCGGGCACGCAGACCCTCGGCGTGGAGCGCGGTGTGGAGGCGCTCGACGAGCGCTCCGAGACCGATCGCCGCCTCGACGAGCGGATGGCCCTCGGCCTCCGGGAGGGGGTTCGAGCCGCTGCGCTGGACGAGGATCCGGGCGCCTGCGCCGTCGACGCGCAGCCGCCACCGGTCCTGACCCGGGGTGCGCCCGGTGCGGCCGCGGGCGGCGCCGAGCGCCCGGGTCACCCGGGTGAGGACGTCGTCGTCGCCCGAGGCCGAGGCCGGCGGCCATGCGAGCCCGGTGGAGTCGAGTGCCGCGTGCACCGCCTCGACGTGCCCGGTGCGGAACCAGTCCTCCGCCTCGGGCCGGTTGAGGGCGCGGGCCCCCGGGTCCGCCTCGTCGAGGAGGTCGCCGACCCCGCGCACCACGGCGAGCGGGAGCCCGCGGGCGGCACCCTTGACGAGGTCGGCGGCCGCGGCGATCTCGTCGGCGACCGCGCGCTCGGTCGCGGTCTGCACCCGGCCGTCGTCGTCGGGGCGCCCGCGCTGGGAATCGAGGCCGGCGAGACCTGCGGAGCCGAGCGCGAAGTCGAACACGCCGCGGCGCCACGGGCGCGAGGTCGAATCGGACACGACGACGGCGAGCCGGACGCCGAACCAGCGCTCGAATGCGGCGCGCAGCATCGCCGCCGAGCCGTCCGGGTCGGCGGGGTGGAGCACGACGTGCCCGTCCGCGTTGGAGCGGTCGAGCCCGGCGGCGGCCTGCACGGTGCCGGCGGCGGTGCGCGCGACCGTGACGACGGCGGGCCCGGCTCCGGAGTCGAAGGTGCGGGCGGCGACCTCGCTCAGGCTCGCCTCGGCGACGAGGGATTCGAAGGCGGCGCGGGAGCCCGCCTGCCGGATCCGTCCCTCGGCTTTCGCGACGATCTTCGAGGCGACGACGAGCACGTCTCCGTCCTTGATCTCGATCCGGTTCCGGTCGATCGCCGTGCACAGCACTGCGGGGAGGTCGGTGCCCGGGGCGATCCGCTCGATGCCGGCGATCGCGTAGGCGGTGAGGAGGCGGGAGGGCGCGGACGCGCCGGGTTCGGCGCTCACGCCCGGTCCCAGACCGTGGTGCCGGCCGGTGCCGCGGGCTCCACGCCGGCGAGCGCCTCGGCGACGGCGCCGGTGATCTCCGTCGCTCCGAGCCGGCTGCGGAGCTCGGAGGGGAGGGAGTCGCCGCCGCTGAGGAGCACGGTGGCGCGCGTGCCGGTGAGCGCGTCGAGGACGCCGGGGAGCTCGAGCACCGGCACGGTGTCGAGGGCGGCGTACTCGTCGGCGCGGACGATGATCGCGTCGGCCTGGCGCAGCGCGCGCAGCACCCCCGGGGCGGCGGTCGCGCCCTCGATCCCGGTGCGGACCACCCGGGTCACCCGCTGCGGGTCGGCGGCGCGGAACCGGCGGGCGGGCCACGCCTCCTCCTGGCCGTCGCGCTCCACGACGACGAGGGTCTCCACGGCGTCGTCGGAGGCCGGCAGCAGGCTGAAGGCGGGGGAGAAGCGGCTCGCCATCGCCTGCACGACCTGGGACAGCGGGTAGCCGAGCGCGAGCAGGCGGGTGCGCAGCACTGCGGCGGCGAGGCTCGCCTCGGTCATCGGGAACCACTCGGCGTCGACGTGATAGGCGGCGAGCTCCTCGACCGCACCGCCGGGCAGCGCGGTGCTCGGCGGGAGCAGGCAGGCGTCGATGTCCGGGCTGAAGCGCAGCCCGTGCACGGTGACGTCGGTGAACGTCGAGGCGATGACGGTGACCCGGTCCTCGGTCCGGTCGGAGGTGAAGGCGAGGACGTCGGCGAGCACGTCGGTCGAGGTGTCCGTGAGCGGCAGCACTGTGATTCTCATGGACTCCATGTTCTCAGGATTCGACCGGCCGTGCCCACCGCGCGACCGCGAGCGCGGCCCCGCGCGCACCACTGCAGCACGGCGCCCACCCGGTGGGGGAGAGTGCGAGGAGAATCATGGGTGTGACTGTTAGCGGGAGATGGCGGGGAATCGCAGTTTCGCTTGGCGGCTCCGGGTGCTTCTGTTCTTGCCCGGTGGGCCGTCGTCAGTTCTGGATCTCGGTCCACAGGGCGCGGACGCGGTCGTCGATCTGGTCGACGATTTCGCGGATTCGTTCCGGTGTCTCCTCGGCGGGGTCGGCCAGTTCCCAGTCCAGGTAGCGTTTGCCGGGGTAGATGGGGCAGGCGTCGCCGCAGCCCATGGTGATGACGTAGTCGGCTGCGCGGACGACGTCGTCGGTCAGTGGTTTGGGGAAGGCTCCGGACAGGTCGATGTGGCGTTCGGCCAGCGCGTCGATCACCAGGGGGTGGACCTCGGATCCGGGCAGCGAGCCGGCCGAGCGGACCTCGACCCGGTCGCCGGCGTAGTGGGCCAGCAGGGCGCTGGCGATCTGGGAGCGTCCGACGTTGTGCACGCAGACGAACAGCACCTGCGGGACGGTTGTCTCGATTTTGCCCTGTGCCAGGGCGAGAGCGCGGAGGCGGTCGGCGGCGAACCGTTCGGCGAGGATCGCCAGGTGGTCGCGGATTCTCGCGGTCCGCGACAGGGTGGTGTAGGACTCGAAGACGTAGCGCTCGATGGTCTCCGGGGAGAAGATTCCCTCGTACTTGCGGGCGAGGTCATCGGCTGTGTGTTGGAGGACTTGGGTGTCGAGCGGCGGGGTGTCGGCGGCCATGGCCTGGTCCTTTCAGGAGCAGCAGGAGGAGGTGGGTGCGCCGCCGATGGTCACCGGGAGTGGCCCGGCTGGCACGTCGCAGTATCCGCCGAGGTCTGTGGTGCAGACGCCGGTCTCGGGCAGTTCGAGGTGGACGGTGTCGGCGGCGACCCGGTCACCTGCCAGTGCTGCGGCGATGGAGCGGACCTGTTCGTAGCCGGTGGCCATGAGGAACGTCGGTGCGCGGCCGTAGCTCTTCATGCCGACGATGTAGAACCCGGGCTCGGGGTGGGCCAGCACGCGTTCGCCGTGCGGGGGCACGCTGCCGCAGGAGAGGAACTCCGGATCGATGAGCGGGCCGAGCTTCTGGGGTGCATCGACGGTCGGGTCGAGGTCGAGGCGCAGCTCGGTCAGCATCGACAGGTCGGGGCGGAACCCGGTGGCCGGGACGAGGACGTCCACGGTGAGCTTCTCGGCGCCGCTGGGTCCTGCGGCCTGGACGTGCAGCTGCTCGCCGTGAGTTTCGAAGCCGGTGATCACGAACGAGGTGTGGACATCGATTCGGCCGGATTCGACCAGGTCCCGGAGGCGGGTGCCCAGGGCGCCGCGGGCGGCGAGCTCGTCGCGGTCTTCGCCGCCGTAGGCGCGGGAGGCGTCCGCTGACCGGACGGCCCAGCTGATCCGGGTCGCGGGGTTGTCGTCGGCGAGCTCGGCGAGGTCGAGCAGCGTGTTGGCCGCGGAGTGGCCAGCGCCGACGACGAGGACGTGGCGGCCGGCGAACCGGTCACGGTCGACACCGGTGACGGCGGGCAGGGGCTGGGTGATGAGGCCGCGGGCTGTCGCCTCGGCTTCTCCGGGGGCGGGCAGGCCGGACCGGCCGAGTGGGTTGGGCTGGTGCCAGGTGCCCGAGGCGTCGATGACGCTGCGCGCCAACACGTCCTCGGACGATCCGTCGGAGGAGGCGATGCGGACGAGGAACGGGGTGGTCTCCCTGCCGGTGCTGCGGGTCTTGTCGATCCCTTCCCGGGAGACCGCGATGACGCGGGCGTCGGTGCGGACGACGTCGCCCAGCGCGTCTGCCAGCGGGGTCAGGTAGTCGGTGATCAGCTCGTGACCGGTGGGCAGGACTTCCGGGTTCGGGGCCTGCCAGCCGTCTGCCTCGAGGAGGCGGCGGGCGGCGTCGTCGATGTTGAACCGCCACGGCGAGAACAGGCGGGTGTGGCCCCAGTCGCGGATCGCGGCGCCGCTGGTGCTGCCGGCCTCCAGCACCAGCGGGGTCAGGCCGCGTTCGCGCAGGTGGGCGGCGGTGGCCAGCCCGACGGGGCCGGCGCCGATGACGACGACCGGCAGACTCTCGGTGTGGTTGGTGGTGTCAGCCATGGCTGGTCTCCTGAAGGACGGGGGCGGTTGCCGGTTCGGTGGCGGCGAGGAAGCGTTCGGCGTCTAGGGCGGCGGCGCACCCGGTGCCGGCGGCGGTAATGGCCTGCCGGTAGCGGTGGTCGACCGCGTCGCCGCAGGCGAAGACGCCGGGCAGGTTGGTGGCGGTGGTCGGGGCGTCGACGACGATGTAGCCGTCCGGGTCGAGTTCCAGCTGGCCCTTGACGAGTTCGGTGCGGGGCAGGTGCCCGATGGCGACGAAGATCCCGGTGGCATCCAGCTGGCTGGTGTTGCCGGTGAGTGAGTCGGTCACGCTCACGCCCGTGACCTTTTCGTCTCCGTGGATGGCGGTGATCTGGCTGTTGTACAGGAAGCGGATCTTCTCGTTCTGTTGTGCCCGCTGGGCCATGATCTTCGATGCGCGCAGGGTGTCGCGCCGGACCACCACGGTCACGGTCGCGGTGAACCGGGTCAGGAACAGTGCCTCCTCCATGGCCGAGTCCCCACCGCCGACGACGATGATGTGCTGGTCGCGGAAGAAGAACCCGTCGCAGGTGGCGCACCAGGACACGCCGTGCCCGGTGAGCCGCTTCTCATCGGCCAGTCCCAGCTCCTTGTACGCCGAACCCGCGGCGACGATGACGGCCGGTGCTCGGTAGGTGGCACCGGACAGGGTCGTGACCTCTTTCAGGGGCCCGGTCAGGTCGACGGCGGAAGCGTCGTCGTACTCGATGCGGGCCCCGAAGTTTGCGGCCTGCTCGCTGAGTCCCATCATGAGTTCCGGGCCCTGGATGCCGCCGGGGAATCCGGGGAAGTTCTCGACGTCGGTGGTGTTCATCAAGGCGCCGCCGTGGGTGACGGATCCGGCGATCACGCGCGGGGACAGCCCGGCGCGTGCCGCGTAGATCGCGGCGGTATAACCTGCGGGGCCGGACCCGATGATGATCAGCTCATCCGTTTGGGTGCTGGTGGTCGTCATGGTGTCAGCGCCTCACTTCGCGCCGGTCGATGCCGGCAGCAGCTCGGAGACGAGCTGCTCGATGCGGGCCTTGATGTCATCGCGGATCGGGCGGACCGCCTCGATGCCCTGGCCGGCCGGGTCTGCGAGGTCCCAGTCCTCGTAGCGCTTGCCCGGGAAGATCGGGCACGCGTCCCCGCAGCCCATGGTGATGACGACGTCGGAGGCCTTGACGGCGTCGGTGGTGAGGATCTTCGGGGACGCGGCGGTGATGTCGATGCCGTCTTCGGCCATCGCCTCGACGGCGACCGGGTTGATCTGGTCGGCGGGTTCCGAGCCGGCCGACCGGACCTCGATCCGGCCGCCCGACAGTTCGGTGAGGTAGCCGGCGGCCATCTGGGAGCGGCCGGCGTTGTGGACGCACACGAACAGCACGCTGGGCTTGGTCGTGGTGGTGTTGGGGGCAGCGGTCATAGGACCATCCAATCCGGGAGTGGGTATTCAGTCGTTGAGAAGTTCAGAGTGCAGAGCCTGCACGCGGGCGTCGATGTCGTCGCGGACCAGCCGCATCCGTTCGATGCCCTCGATGCCGCGCTTCGAGGGCTCATCGGTGTTCCAGGTTTCGATCGTGGCGGTCATACCGTCGACGGGTTCGACGTGGGCTTCCTCGCCGAGGACGATGACCCGGTCGACCCGGCGCAGCAGCTCGGGATCGATGGGCTTGGGCGATTCTCCGGACATGTCTGCGCCCACCTCGGCGACCACGTCGGCGGACAGGTTGTTGAGGGAGGTGCCGGGCTTGGTGCCGGCCGAGTGCACCTCAACCGCGTCGCCGGCATGGTGGCGCATCAGCGCGGCGGCCATCTGGGACTTGCCGCCGTTCTTGACGCAGACGAAGAGGACGCTGGGCTTGTTCGTGTCAGAGGTGCTGGTCATGCTCGGACTCCAGAGGTTCTGCGTGCGGGGACAGTCGGGTCGTTGGGGAAGAGTCTGCGGCCGGCCCACAGTGACACGTAGACGAGGCCGACGAGGACGGGGACTTCGATGAGGGGGCCGACGACTCCTGCCAGCGCCTGCCCGGAGGTGACTCCGAAGGTGCCGATCGCCACGGCAATCGCGAGTTCGAAGTTGTTGCCCGCGGCGGTGAACGCCACCGCGGTCGACTTCGCGTAGTTGAGTCCCACAGCTTTGGATGCGAAGAGGCTGATGGCGAACATCAGCACGAAGTACAGCAGCAGGGGCACTGCGATCCGGGCGACGTCCAGCGGCTGGGAGGTGATGGCATCCCCCTGCAGCGCGAACAGCAGCACGATGGTGAACAGCAGTCCGTAGAGCGCCCAGGGACCGATCTTGGGCAGGAACGTCTCCTCGTACCACTGCCGACCCTTGGCCTTCTCCCCGAACACGCGGGTGAGGAAGCCGGCCAGGAGCGGAATGCCGAGGAAGACGAGGACCGAGGCCACGATCGCCCAGACGGAGAAGTCCGCCGAGGTGGTGGGCAGTCCCAGCCACGACGGCAGGAGCTGCAGGTAGAACCAGCCGAGGGCGCCGAAGGCGACAACCTGGAACACCGAGTTGATGGCGACGAGCACGGCGGCGGCCTCGCGGTCGCCACAGGCCAGGTCGTTCCAGATGAACACCATCGCGATGCACCGGGCCAGGCCCACGATGATCAGTCCCGTGCGGTACTCGGGCAGGTCGGACAGGAAGATCCACGCCAGCACGAACATGAGCGCCGGGCCGACGATCCAGTTGAGGACCAGCGACAGGGTGAGCAGGCGCTTGTCACCCGTGACGCGGTGGGTCTCGTCGTAGCGGACCTTGGCCAGCACCGGGTACATCATGACCAGCAGGCCGATCGCGATCGGCAGCGACACCTCACCGATCTTCACCGCCTCCAAAGCGGTGTTCAGTCCCGGGATGAAGCGACCCAGCAATAGCCCCACCGCCATCGCCAGCAGAATCCACGCCGGCAGCCACCGGTCCAGGAACGACATCTCCTTCAGAACCGGCGCCGCAGCAGGCGCGGGGGTGGTGGCAGTGGTACTCATCCAAACTCCTCGTATCGACGAACGTCTATGAGAAGACTAAACCGACGCATCGATAGCCGTCAATGTATAATGTAGTGATGGCTACTGCATTCGAAAACGTGACACTGCTCACACTCCATGCGAACGACTGCTGCTCGCTGGCAGTCGCACCCTTGAGCGCGGACCAGGCCGAGCAAATGGCGAAAAAGCTCAAAGCGCTGTCCGACCCCACTCGGCTGCGGGTGCTGTCGCATGTGGTCGCACAGGGATGCGACGCGGTGTGCGCCTGCGACCTGACCGAGACACTCGGCATCAGCCAGCCGACGATCAGCCACCACCTCAAGAAACTCGTCGAGGCAGGCCTCCTGACCCGTGAACAGCGTGGGAAGTGGGCGCACTACACCGTGCTGCACGAAGCGTTCGCCGAACTGCGCCAGTTCCTCGCCCTGGACGGATGACCGCGCAGTGGACGTGAGAGAACGAGTCGATGTTGCCGTCATCGGTGGCGGACAGGCCGGCCTGGCAGTCGGCTACTACCTGCGCCGCGCCGGATTGTCCTTCGTGATTCTCGACGACCAGGAGGACCC
The DNA here is from genome assembly GCF_005280295.1 of Brevibacterium sp. CS2. Taxonomy (GTDB): domain Bacteria; phylum Actinomycetota; class Actinomycetes; order Actinomycetales; family Brevibacteriaceae; genus Brevibacterium; species Brevibacterium pityocampae. Next base: position 1,827,897 of record NZ_CP040020.1, read on the forward strand.
CGGTGGGGCCTGGAGGCACGTGTGGCCCTCGCTGCGGCTGTTCTCGCCGGCAGAGTACTCATCACTGCCCGGCCGACTGATGCCGAGGACCGCCGGTGGCAACCCGGACCCCGATCACGTGATCCGGTATCTGGCCGACTACGAGGAGCGGTATTCGCTCCCGGTCGTACGCCCGGTTCGAGTCGATCAGGTCGTCCAAACCAGCGAGGGATTCCAGCTGCTCACCGATGCCGGCGAGTGGCGGGCGCGTGCCGTCGTCAACACGACAGGCACATGGTCTCAGCCCTTCTGGCCAACCATGCCCGGACAGAGGAATTTCCGCGGGAGCCAGATCCACAGTGCCGACTATCGCGGCCCGCAGCAGTTCGAGGGCCAATCCGTCCTCGTCGTCGGCGGAGCGAACTCAGCTGCGCAGATCGCAGCCGATCTCGTCGACGCCGCGACGGTGACCTGGTGCCTGCGCGGTGCGCCGCGCTACCTGCCCGACGGCGTCGACGGGCGTGAACTTTTCCGGGTGGCCAGCCAGCGGGTGCGCGCACTGGCCGCCGGAGAGCCGGACTCCGGCGGCGTCGCGGACCTGGGCGACATCGTCGCCGTCCCACCCGTCAAGAAAGCGCGGGGCGCAGGGCTGCTGATCCCGCACCCGATGTTCGAACGCTTCACCCCCGACAGCGTGATCTGGAATGACGGCAGCACACGCCGGATCGACACGGTGATCTGGTGCACCGGCTTCCGACCGGCGCTGCGCCATCTGCACAAACTCAACCTCCGGGAGTCAGACGGGACGATCAAGCTCAATGGAACGGCCTCACCCCGGATCCCGGGTCTCTACTTCGCAGGCTACGGGGACTGGACCGGCCCCGGATCGGCCACCCTCATCGGAGTCGGATCCACCGCGAAAGCCACGGTCGGCGCCATCGCCGGCGATCTTGAGTCCGCCACGACTGCTGCGGCCATCTCTGCACGAGCACGGTGAGTACCATCAGCGCATGGAGATGATGTGCGCGGACTGCGGATGCGCGGTCAGGCGGGGCGTGATCGTGCGCGCCTGTGAGCAGTATCCGGATTGCTGCTGTGAGGATCTGGCCGTCGCGGGCGACCATGGCACTGCGCGCGATGCATGACGCTCTTCGCCACGAGTGACCATATTCTGGTCGGCCGCACCCAGGGCGATCCTGCTCGTCTCAAGCAGAAGCCGTCCGGGTTCCGGGCAGGCTGAGCTGGGATGCATGAAAGTCGAAATGCCGGATCGGGTAGGCGTACACGTCCATCGGGTGCCGTTGCTGCCCCGTCGCGCCTCGGAGCCGCTCGCGCGGTGCAGGGCAGGCAGCCTCTAACTCGGCACAGTTGCGGCTGTATCCATCTCTGATCGCGGTTCGATCCATGATCGTCACCCTCAGCAGGTGGGGGCTTCCTCCGGCCTGCTTATCTCACCGACAACGCGGTCAGGCTGCGGCTGTAGCAGTAACGACCGTTTTCGCTACAAGACATCGCGCCACCGGCGCATCGTCGTCGGCACCAGGAGAAATCTGTGGCTTCGTTCGCTTGGTGGCGGGGTTTTTGCAGCGCTCCGTGGCGGTCTTGTTGCCGCGATCACGCAGGACTGGCTGCAGGTAGGTGTCGCGGTCTGAACCGAGAGGGGTGCGCCCGGTCGGGGCCGTTTGGATCGCTGCCGCTACGTCAGAGTCCGAAGGCTCCGCCGCTGACGAGGATCACGATGCCGAGGCCGATGAGAACGATGGGGAAGAGGATGTGCTCCCAGCGTTCGAGCACTTCGGCGATCGGGGGGCGGGTGGCGACGAACTTTGCCAGGGCCACCAGGACCGCGACGAGCGCGAGGAAGACGATGCAGTAGGCGACTACTGCGAGAGGTTCCACGCTGAGGAAGACAGGGGTGTAGACGCCGATGTTGTCGCCGCCGTTGGCAAGGGTGACGCCTGCGACTGTCCACACGCCGACCTTCTTGCCGGCAACCTTGGCCTCGTCGTCATCGTCGTCATCGTCTCCGCGCCAGGCCTGCCATGCGGCCCAGAGGCCGAGGCCCAGAGGGATGAGACCGAAGTACGGGATGGCTGCCGAGGGCAGGAATGCTCCGGCACCGATGGTCACCAGGACCGCGGCACCGAGGATGCCGGCGAATCCGAGGTACTGGCCGGCCAGAATGCGGGCGGTAGTGCCGCGCTGGCCTGCCCCTCGCGCGAAGAAGAGGGAGAGCACGATGATGTCGTCGATGTTGGTCGCTGCGAACAGGCCCATCGCCTGCAAGACCGAGGTGAGGATCATGCGCCCTCCCCAGCTGCGTCGCATCCGGGAAGCGAGCAGGCGGGATCGATGCACGGGGCGTCTTCGTCCACTGCCAGGGTGGCATCGACCAGTGCCGTCAGCGCCTGCGCCAGGTGCGAATCGGCGATCTCATATCGTGTCCGACGACCCTCGGGCTCGGAGACGACGATCCCGCAATCGCGCAGGCATGCCAGGTGGTTGGACACGTTCGGGCGTGTCAGGTCCAGATCTCGGGCCAGTTCCGCCGGGTAAGCGGGATGGTCGAGCAGGGTCAAGATGATCCGGGATCGAGTGGGGTCGGCCAGTGCACGACCCAGGCGGTTCATCACGTCGAGACGCGAAGCAATAGTCAGCATGGACTGAACTATACAGCGCGCACTGAACACTCGGTCACAGGCGTCAGCCCAGATCGCATGCCCGTAAGGGGAACCCTCACCGGACACCACCGCTACTTATCGAGAGGAACGACGGCACGCCTGGCGGGCTGTCCCGTAAGACCCGTCCGGTGAACTGTCCGGTGAAGGGAGGCTATATGACACACTGGGGAGCATGTCCCCCTTGAAGGTCGGCTATGCCCGAGTCTCCACCGACGAGCAGGACCTGACCGCGCAGCGTGACGGACTCGCGGCGTTCGGCGTCGATCCCAAGCGCATCTACGTCGATCACGGGCTCACGGGCCGCAACGCCGACCGTGAGGGCCTGCGGCAGGCGCTGGCTGCCTGTCGGGACGGCGATACGTTCGTGGTCACCAAGCTCGATCGGCTGGCGCGTTCAGTCCGTGATGCCCACCAGATCGCCGACGACCTCGCGGCGCGGGAAGTGAAGCTGAGCATCGCCGGATCGGTGTACGACCCGACCGACCCGATGGGGAAACTGTTGTTCAACGTGCTGGCGATGGTCGCCGAGTTCGAAGCCGACCTCATCCGTGCCCGCACCCGCGAGGGGATGAAGGTCGCCAAGGCCAAGGGCCGGCTGCGCGGGAAGTCACCGAAACTCACCCCCCGGCAAGAAGCTCACCTCGTCCAGCTACATGCCGCCGACGAGCACACCGTGGGCGAGCTGGCCGAGCTGTTCAGCGTGGGCCGCTCCACGGTCTACCGCGCCCTTCAGCGCGCCGAGCGCGGGCGCGAGAACGCCTTGCAGTAGGTGCGTCGTGGACGCTCGAGCGCGGTGGCGAATCCTCAGGCTCCACGTCGAGGACCAGGTGCCCCTCGCGCGCTTAGCTCGCGAGACCGATGTAGGGCTGCGGACCCTGGAGCGCTGGCACGCCCGCTACCGCGCCGACGGCTACGCCGGACTGGAGACAGCCTCACGGGCGGACACCGGGACCCGCCGCCTTCCGCCCGACCTCGTCGACCTGATCGAGGGCCTGGCACTGAGCAAGCCGCGGCCGGCCATCGCCACGATCCATCGCAAAGTCACCGGCATCTGCGCCACCCGGAGATGGCCGGTCCCCTCCTACTCGGTGGTGTGGGACATCGTGCGGACCCTGGATCCCGGCATGGTCACCCTCGCCCTGGAGGGCGCAGCGTCCTACCGCGACAAGCACGAGCTGGTGCTACGCCGGCAAGCAGAGCTGCCCAACGCGATGTGGCAATCCGATCACACCATGCTCGACATCCTGGTGGTGGGCACCGACGGCAAGCCCGCACGGCCATGGCTGACAACGATCCTCGACGACTGCTCCCGGGCGGTCTGCGGCTACACAGTCTTCCTGGGCGCACCGTCGGCGATGAACACCGCCCTGGCGCTGCGCCAAGCGATCTGGCACAAGACCGACCCGGCCTGGCCGATGTGCGGCTTGCCCGACGTGCTCTACGTCGACCACGGCAGCGACTTCACCAGTGACCAGCTCGCCCACACCGCCGTCGACCTCCATATCCGACTGATCCACTCCACCGTCGCCCGACCCCAGGGACGGGGCAAGATCGAGCTGTCCCGCGTCAAGTAGTTGGCAGGATTTCCTTGGTTTTGAATGTCGGGGTGGTGGGGTCGGCCAGGCCCCGGGTGCACCTCCTTGGGCCGGTTCCATGAGATGGCCTCGTGGGGCCGGAGCTCGTTGTACTCGATCCGGTAGTCCTCGGCCCGCTCGGCGAGCACGATCGCGTCGTCGATCTCGTCCAGGTAGAGCCGTTCGTACTTCAGCGTGCCGAAGCCGCGTTCACGGGACCCGTTCTGCCCCGTGGTCTTCACTCGGGTGCGCACGTGGTGTAGCTCGGGGTGGGCGGCGATGAAGGACTCGAAGCGGAAGGACCGGAACGGCCCGCCGTTGTCCGTCACGATGGTCACCACGGGCAACAGCTCACCGGTCTCGGGATCGACCGGGCAGGCCTCGACCAGCGGGTGACCGAACATGGCCTCGTAGTCGGCCAGGGCCAACTCGATCGCGTCGATCGCGTCGTGCTGGTTCCCGGTGGGCAAAACGTGGAAGGGGTGCTCGTACTTGGACCAGTAGTCCCGGCACCCGGCCAGCCGCCAGGTCCCTCCGGTGGTGGTCTCGAACTCGCTGAAGTCCAGCTGCCAGACTTGGTTCGGACCGGTCGGCTCGGTGGCGAACGCGGCCTTGCGCCGCTCGGCCGGCTTCCGTCGCTCCCGTTGGTACTGCGCGGGCAGAATCAGCCCCTCGTCGCGCAGGATTCGCAGCACGGTCGCCTCGGAAACCACATGCCCGTCGTGGCGGACCATTGCCCAGATCTTCCGATGCCCCCACGCCGGATGGGCCAGCGCGTGCGTGACCACCAGTTCGCTGGCGGCCTGCCGTGCCGGTTGCGGCCACGGTCCCTTCACCGCCGTCCCGGTGCGGGCCTTGGCCTGCCAGCGGCGCCAGGTCCGCTCGGGCATGTCGAAGAGCTGGCAGAACCTCGCGGTCGACATGCCCGCTTCCACGCGGATCACCTCGAGGTCCTCGAAGGGCCCAGCCGGCCCTCCGCGGACTTCTTCCACACCCTGGCTTCCAGGTGTGCCTCGCCCAAGGCCTGGGTCAGCTCGGCGACCTCGGCCTCCAGCTGTTCCTCTCGGGAGGATGGTCCGGACCTGCCGGCCACCAGGGCGGTCTTGCCGGCTTCCAGGAACTCGGCCTTCCACCGTCCGATGGACTGCTCACTGACTTTCTCCTTGCGTGCCGCTTCGGCGATGGACATCTCGCCGGCCAGCACGCTCAACACGATCCGGGTCTTCTTCTCCGCCGGAATCGAGGGTGGTCTACCCATGTCTGACTCTCCTTCAGGACCTACATAACGACCCTGCCACTAGGGCGTGTCTGACAATGATGTGGTTCGCTGGCTGAGAGCCTGGGAGCATGTCGAGATTCCAACTGCTCACGGATGCTCAATGGTCGCTGATTGCTGACTTGCTGCCTGCTCCGACCGGCCGCAGGGGCCGGCCCTTCGCTGATGCCCGCCAGATGGTCGAGGGCATCATCTACCGCTACCGATGCGGGATCGCCTGGCGGGACCTGCCCGAGACGTTCGGCAAGTGGCAGACGGTATGGACCTGGCATCGCCGGATGGCCGGCGACGGCACCTGGGACACCGCGCTGGCCCGCTTGACCGCTCACGCTGACGCTGCCGGCGAGCTCGACTGGTCGCTGTCGGTGGACTCCACGATCGCGCGTGCTCATCAACACTCAACGAACATCACGCGCCTAAAAAAGGGATTCGTCGAACTACACGAATCCGGACGTCGAGCCGCCTGACCACGCGCTGGGCCGGTCCCGGGGTGGGCTGTCGACAAAGACCCATCAGCTCGTCGACGGCCACGGACTGCCGTTGGTCACCGTGTGCACCGCCGGCCAGGACGGCGACTGCCCGATGCTCATCCCGCTCATGGATCAGCTGCGGGTCCAGCGCCCCGGACTCGGTAGCGCCCGCACCCGGCCGACAGCACTGCTGGGCGATAAGGCGTACTCCTCGCGGGCCAATCGTGCCTACCTGCGCAGCCGCCGGATTGAAGCAGTCATCCCCGAGCCGAAAGATCAACAGGGCCACCGCAAGCGCCGCGGCTCCAAGGGAGGCAGGCCGCCGAAGTTCGACGCCGAGAAGTACCGGGGCAGGAACGTCATCGAGCGCGGCTACAGCCGCCTGAAGCAGTGGCGGGCCCTGGCCACCCGCTACGACAAACTCGCCATCGTCTACCGCGCAGCAGTCGTACTCAACGCGGCTATTGCGTGGCTACACCATTTATCGGACACGCCCTAAGTCTGACGCGCGACAGAGCGGTTCTTCGGGACCATCAACACCGAGCTACTCGCCACCCTGCCCGGACACATCACCGAAGGGGACCCCTGGCCGACACCGAAACTGTCCCTGGCCGACCTCGATAGCGCCCTGGAGGCGTTCGTGGCCACCTACAACGACCGCACGCACAGCGAGCTCGGAACCTCCCCGCGCAGCGCGTGGATCGCGGACGGCTGGCTGCCCCGAATGCCCGACAGCCTGGAAGACCTCGACAGACTGCTGTTGACCGTCGCCAAGACCCGCGTCGTGCGCCGCGATGGCATCCGCTTCCAGGGCCTGCGCTACGTCTCGCCAACTCTGGCCGGCTACGTCGGACGCTCGGTCGTGATCCGCTACGACCCCCGCGACATCACCGAGATCCGCGTCTTCGATCACGCCGAATTCGTCTGCAAGGCCGTCAACCAAGAGCACCACGATCAAAAGGTCAGCCTCAAGGAGATCCAGGCCGCGCGCAACGCCCGCCGCCGAGCGCTGCGAGCCAGCATCAACTAACGCATCGCCCTCGTGGCCGCACCTACCGAGATGGGGTGTATCAAGGTTCTTGGACAGTTCCTCTTGATGGGAGAGGATCAAGAGCATGGCAAGTGCATCACGGCGGAAGTTCAGCCCGCAGTTCAAGGCTGAGGCGGTCCAGCTGGTCGTGCAGAACGATCGGCCGATCGTCGAGGTGGCCGGCGAGCTGCAGGTCAATCCGGGGACTTTGGGCAATTGGGTCAAGCGTTACCGGCAGGACAACCCGGAACCGGTTCAAGAGTTGAAGCCGGCCGATCACGCTCGGCTGGCTGAGTTGGAAGACGAGGTCCGGCGGCTGCGGATGGAGAACGAGTTCTTAAAAAAAGCCGCGGCCTTCTTCGCCAGGGAGCAGGACTGAATGAGAAGTCAGCCCTGATCGAGGCGGAGAAGGGAAACTATCCGATCAGCTGGATGTGTCAGAAGCTGGGCGTGGCCCGGTCGTCGTTCTACGCGTGGCGGGCTCGAGTCGGGACCCTCACGGCGACGCAGGCGCGTCGCGAGGCGCTGAAGAGCGAGATCGTACGGGTCTTCGCACAGCAGCGCGGGACTGCGGGATGCCGGCGGATCGCGGCCGAGCTCAACGACAACGAGTTCCCCTGCTCTGTGGGACTGGTGGCCGATCTGATGCGCGAACTGGGGCTGGCTGCGATCCAGAAGCGCGCCTACAAGCGCACTACCGTCGTCGATGAGCAGGCCCAGGTTTTCACCGATCGGCTGGAACGCGACTTCGACCCGGACTCTTATGCGCCGGGGCAGGCGCTGGTCGGCGACATCACCTACCTGCGCACCGGCCAAGGCTGGTTGTATCTGGCCACGGTGATCGATTTGGCTACGCGCATGGTCATCGGCTGGCAGATCGCCGAGCGCATGCGCGCCAGCCTGGTCGTCGATGCTCTTGAGATGGCGCGCACGCAAGGCGGAGCCACGGCAGGAGCGATTTTTCCATTCCGACCATGGATCGCAGTACACCTCGGATGAGTTCACCCGTTATTGCAGTGAGAACGGGGTTTTCCAGTCGATGGGTCGGACAGGGGTGTGCTGGGACAACGCGGCGGCCGAATCGTTCTTCGCCACTTTGAAGAACGAGATGTACTACCAGCAAGTCTTCGAGACCCGCGGTCGAGCCCGGCTGGCGGTGGCTGAGTACATCGAGGTGTTCTACAACCGCCGTCGGCGCCACTCAGCGCTGAGCTACCGGACACCGGTACAAGCTTGGAACGATCACCACGGCGCCGCTGAAGACCTCGTCCAGGCGGCCTGAGCAGAGAAGGAAAACTCGTAGGGACTGTCCACATTCCTTGACACAGCCCAAGACGCCACGGATCACCGAAGCACCGGCTCCGGCGCCGAGGTCGGCGTTGAAGATCTACAAGGAGGACCTCAGGTGAGCCAGCGCTTCATCGTCACCAAGGAGCACCGCCGCTTCACCGAGTTCGCCGACGCCGTGCGCCGCGGGCACACCATCGGTTTGTGCTTCGGATCAGCCGGCGTAGGAAAGACACTCTCCGCGCGCCGCTACGCACACTACGAGAAGGCTCATGACCTGCTGACCTACTGGGGGCCGCGCTCCGACAACGACGCCAAGATCTACGCCGCCTTGAACCGGAGCCGCACCGTGCTCTACACCCCCAGCGTGCTGACCACCCCGCGGACCCTGAAGGACGAGCTGACCCAAGCCATCACCCGCACCAACATGTGCATCGAGCAGCACCTCGTACCTCCCGGCACGGCCACTCCCGAGGCCTGGGGATGGCGACACGGCAGGAACTACGTGGAGCTGATCATCGTCGACGAGGCCGAACGACTGCGTCCCGCCGCTCTGGAACTGCTGCGCGATCGCTACGACCGCGACGACATCGCCCTGATCCTGATCGGCATGCCCGGCCTGGAGAAGCAGTTCAGCCACTACCCCCAGTTCTACAGCCGAGTCGGCTTCGCCCACCAGTACCGGCCCCTGGGACAAGACGAACTGCTGTTCGTCCTCGAGCGACACTGGCGATCCCTCGGCAAGACCCTCGACCCCGACGACTTCACCGACGCCCAAGCCATCGCAGCCATCGCACGGATCACCCGCGGCAACTTCCGGCTCCTCGAACGCCTCTTCCCCCAGATCCAGCGGGTCCTGAAGATCAACGAACTCGACACCATCACCAACGACGTCATCGAAGCCGCACAGAGCACCCTGGTCATCGGTGTCACCTGACCCCGCCACGAAGCGACCGAAGAACCCCGCCATTCAGCAGACGAAGTCACAGCTACGGGCAGGCAGGAATCGGCAAAACCCTGTCGGCCAGGCGATATGCCAACTGGCACAAGGCCGAGAAACTCCTGGAACAATGGGGGCCCCGCGATGACTCGGACCACCAGGTCTACGCCGCCTTAGCCCAAAGGCGAACCGTGTTCTACACCCCGCAGGTCCTCGCCAGCCCTCGCCAGTTCATGCAAGACCTCACCCACATCACCTCTCGCGTGGCGATCTGCATCGACCAACACCTGAACAAGAACGGCACGCGACAAGGACCGGTTATGCACTGGGACAAGCACGTCGAACTCATCATGATTGACGAGTCCGAACGACTTCGCCCTGCCGCTCTGGAGTACCTACGCGACAGCTATGACCGCACCAACACCGCGCTCATCCTGATCGGAATGCCAGGAATCGAGAAGCAATTCAGCCGCTACGCACAGCTCTACAGCCGCGTCGGCTTCGCCCACGAGTACCGGCCCCTCGCCGAAGACGAACTCCGCTTCGTCCTCGAACGCCGCTGGCGCAAACTCGGCCAAACCCTCGACCCCGACGACTTCACCGACGCCCAAGCCCTCGCGGCGATCGCTCGCATCACCCGCGGCAACTTCCGCCTCGTCGACCGACTCTTCACCCAGATGGAACGCATCATGAAGATCAACGATCTCAACACCATCACCGACGACGTCGTCGAAGCCGCCCGCTCCACGCTCGTCATCGGCATCACCTGAAGCCGCCACCTCCAGCTGCAGAAAGCCGCCAACTCGAGCTAACAGTCACAATCATGGGAAACTTCCCACCGGTGCCGGAGATCCCACAGGTTGTGGTCCGGCGAGTGCCGCAGCCCAAGATGTAGTGACATGCGTCGGAACGACGGGGAACGCCTGTTCGAATAGCGAGACGCGGGCCGGTCCATCTAGCACTCGCGGGGTTGACTTATGGGTAATGACACGCGTGTAATTTCGGTAGGGGAAAACCGGGAACGGAGCGGCGGCAGCGCCGTCCGGACCCGAACTAGAGCAGGGGGAAATCGTGCCAGAAGCGCGACATCACGCAGAGGAATGGCGGGCACCGCACTATCCGTCGGTGACCGAGCGCACCGCGGAGGACTGGTTCGTCGACCCGACCCGCCCGGCGCCCGGCTTCGTCCCGGACCCGCTCTCGCTCGACCCCACGGATCTCTCGCCGATCCCGACCCGGTCCGAGGCCGAGGCCGCCGTGTCCCCGCTCTCGCTGCTGTTCGGCGGCCTCGAGGACGGCGTGCTGTCCTGGCAGGACCAGGCCCTGTGCGCGCAGACGGACCCGGAGGCGTTCTTCCCGGAGAAGGGCGGCTCCACGCGTGAGGCGAAGAAGGTGTGCGCCTCCTGCGAGGTGCGCACGCAGTGCCTGGAGTACGCGCTCGAGAACGACGAGCGCTTCGGGATCTGGGGCGGACTGTCGGAAAGGGAGCGCCGCCGGCTGAAGAAGCAGGTGGTGTGAGCTTTGCGGTGACCGTCGTCGTCGACCTCGACGACGGGCCGATCGCACCCGACAGGCTCGCCGCGCTGCGCCGGGACCACGCCGATGTCACCGGCTTCCTCGCGCTGTCCTCCGGCCCGGCGCGCGCCGGCGTCCACACCCACGCCGAGGCCGCCTCCGCGCCCGTCCTCGAGCGCTCGCAGTACGTCTGGTTCCTCACCCCCGGCGCGGAGCCGGATCCCGACGCGCTCCCGCTCCTCATCGAGGCGCTCAACACCGCCGAGACCCTCGGTGCCGTCGGACCCGTCGTCACGACGGCCGGTCCGACAGCCCCGCTGCTCGTGTCCGCCGGGGTCACCACGACCCCCGACGGCCTGCGCGTCAACCCGGTGACCCCGGGCGAGACCGACGCCGGTCAGTACGACCGCCGGCAGGACGTGCTCGCCGTCGACGTCCCGGGGATGCTCGTCCCCGCCGCGCTCGTGCGCGCCATCGGCGTGCCGTCCCCCGCGCTCGACCCGGCGTACCGCGGCATCGAGTACTGCCGCCGGATCCGGGCCGCCGGGTACCGCATCGAGCTCGCGCCCGGTGCGGTCGTCGCCGTGCCCGAGGCCGGGCCGTACCGCTCCTCGGCCCGCCCCCTGCCGAGCCCGCGCGCCCTGCGCGAGGAGCACCGGTACCGGCTCGCGCTCACCCCGCGGTCCCGGACCACCTGGACGATGGTCCGGCTCGGAGCCGCCGCGCTCCTCGCCGCCCTCGGCTGCCTGCTGGCCAACGACCCGCGCCGCGCGGCCTGGAACCTCCGCGCCCTCCTCGCGCTCCCGGCCGACGCCCGTGCCACCGCCCGGGTCCGGCGCACCCGCTCCGGCCGCGATCCCGCATCCGTCCTCTTCGCGAGCCGGCACGCCCTCGAGATCGCCCGGCGCGAGCTGCACGACGACGGGGAGCCGGCCGCGGAGAACGAGCGCGACGCCGGTCCGCTCGACACCGCCGGCGAGGTCGCGCGCTATTCGACGATCGAGGTCGCCGGCCGCCGCAGCCTCCTCCTCCACCCGCTCACCGCGGTCCTCGTCGCCACCGGGATCGCCTCCGGCCTCATGCTCCACTCGCTCGCCGGGCCCGGTGCGCTCACCGGCGGCGCGCTCCCGCGCCTCGACGTCCCCGCCGGCGCCGTCCTCGACCGGATCCTCACCCCGGTCGACCGCCAGGGGCTCGGCTCCGCGCTGCCCGCCGACCCGCTGCTCACCGTCCTGCTCATCGCCGCGCTGCCGTTCCTCGGCGACCTCGACCTGCTCGTGCGCGTGCTGTGGTTCGCCGCGCTGCCGGGCGCGGCCCTCATCATGTACCTGTGCGCCGCGCGTCTCGCACCGCCGGCCGGCATCCGCGGGCTGCTCGCACTCGTCTGGGCCTGCTCCCCGGCGCTCCTCCTCGCCCTGCTCGAGGGCCGCCTCGGCACCGTCGTGGCCTGGCTGCTCGCGCCGGTCGCCTGCTGGGCGCTCGAACGGGCCGTGCGCCTGCGCCGCGCCACCGCGGCCGCCGGGGCCGGACTCGCGCTCGCCGTCGTGCTCGCCGGCGCCCCGTTCCTCGTCCTGCCGGTGACCGCGGCGCTCCTCGTGCTCCTCGTCGTGCTGCGCCGCCCCGGCCTCGTCTGGACCCTGCTGCCGACCCTCGGCCTGTTCGCCCCCTGGCTCGTCTCCGCCGTGCGCCACCTCGATGTGTTCCTCACCAACCCCGGCGCACCGTTCGACTTCGCCACCCCGGCGAGCTACGAGCTCGGTCTCGGCTATGCCGCCCGGCCCGGGTCCGCGCTCCTCGACCAGTGGCTGCCCGACGGCGCCACCCCGTGGATCCTGCTCGCCCTCATGCTCCCGCTCCTGCTCGCCGGGGCGCTCGCGCTCACCCGGGTGAAGAACTCGCTGGGCCTGCTGCTCGCCTCCACCGTGCTCTACTGCGCCGGGCTCGCCGGCGGGATCGTCCAGTCCGCGCTCGAGGCCGGGCTCACCGCCGACCGGCTCATCGCCTCCTACCCGGGCGACTCGCTGCTCCTCATGGGGCTCGGCGCGGTCGGGCTCATCGCCTGCGCCCTGTGGCCGGCGGACTTCGACCGCGCCTCCCGGCTGCGCTCGGTGAGCCTGCGCGTCCTCGTCCCGGGCGCCGCCCTGCTCGTGCTCGGCGTATTCACCGCCCAGTCACTGCTCGGCGGGCTCGCGCTCACCCGCACCCCGGACTCCCCGCTGCCGGCGTTCGCCACCGAGCGCGCCACCGGCCCGCTCGGCCAGCGCACCCTCGTCCTCGACACCCGCGACGGCCAGCTCTACGGCGAGCTCGCCGGGCCGGGCACCGGGACCGTGCTCACCACTGCGACCCTCCACCAGGCGCAGCGGATCGGCGGGGGGCCGTTCGATCGCCGCCCGGAGCCCCTCGACGCCGCCGACACCGCGCTCGCCACCGCGATCGGCGGCCTCACCGCCGGCGACGGTTCCGATGTGCGCCCGGCGCTGCAGGAGCTCGCCGTGGGCTTCGTCGTCGTCCGCGACACCGCCGAGGACTCGCTGAGCCGGGACGTGTCGGTGTCGACCGGGCTGACCCGGCTCGGCGACTCGGCGCAGGGCCGCCTGTGGCAGGTCGAGACCGACGGAGCGCCGATCTCCGCCGTCTCCCTCGTCCACCCCGACGGGAGCGTCGAACCCGTCGAGGTCCACGACGGGGCGTTCACGATCCCCGCCGGCGAGGACGGACGCACCCTCGTCGTGTCCGAGCGCGCAGGACTCACCTCGGTGCGCCTGGACGGCGCGCCGCTGCCCGCGGCCGAGGCCGGGTGGCGCACCGCCCACGCCGTCCCCGCCGCCGGCGGCAGCGGCACCCTCGAGGACCGCCGGGCCGGTCACACCGTGCTCGCCGTCACCGGCCTCGTCGTGCTCGGACTCGCCGTCATCACCGCGCTGCCCTTCGGCCGGTCGGACGCACCGCTGCGCACCGGGGGCAGCCGTGCCGTCCCGGTCCGCCGCACCGCACCGCCGAGGAGGGCCGGGACATGATCAGCGAGCGCAACCTGCGGTCCCTCGTGACCTTCGCCGGGATCGCGGTGCCCGGCGTGCTCATCGCCGCCACCGGCTTCCTCACCCCGCTCGCGGGAGGCTCCGTGCAGCGCGGCCCGGAGCAGATCCGGCTGCCCGCCTCGGACACCGTGTCCGTGTGCCCCGGTCCCTGGCAGACGGCGGAGGAGGCCGCCGGCACCGACGCGGAGTTCTCCACCGATCCCGCCCCGCCGGCGACGGTGCAGTCGGCGACCGTCCTCACCTCCGCCCCCGACGGCACCGCGCAGGCCGCCGGTCTGCGCTCGGAGTCCCTCGACGGTGCGGAGAACTTCACCGTCGGCACCTCCCGCGGCTTCGTCACCGGCGACGACCTCGTCGACGCGCCCACCCGCATCACCGGGCTCGCCGCGGAGGAGCACCCCGCCCTCGTGTCCGCCGCGCAGACCGTCGCCGCCGACTCCGGGGACTTCGCCGGGCTCGCCGCGCTCAGCTGCACCCGGCCGGCCACCCGCGCGGTGCTCACCGCCGGCGGCACCGCCGCCGGTGCCGATTCCCGGCTCCTCATCGGCAACCCCTCGGCCTCGTCGATCACCGTGGAGATCGCGCTGCGCGGTGCGCACGGCCGCGTGGCCGCAGCCGGGGAGGACGCGCTGAGCCTGGCGCCGGGCGAGCAGCGTGCCGTCCAGCTCGGCGCGCTCGCTCCGGACGAGGAGGTGCTCGGGATCGAGCTGCGCGCCGCCGGCGGGCTCATGACCGCCGCCCTCCAGCAGATCGAGCGCGACGGTCTGACCGCGCTCGGCATCGAGTACGGGGTCCCGACCGCTCCGGCCGGCTCCACCGCCGAGGTCCCCCTCGCCGCGGCGGGCTCCGCCGCGGTGCGGATCGTCAACCCCGGCGACACCGCGGCGAGCGCGCGCATCGAGTACCTCGGCGCCGACGGCCCGGTGGAGATCGAGGCGGGCTCCGCTGCGATCCCGGCCCACGGCAGCGTGGAGGTGGCGCTCGGCGAGGTCCCGGCCGGGGTCGTGCGGATCACCGCCGACGCCCCCGTCCACGCCGGGGCCCGCCTCGCCGCCGACGGCGACTTCGCCGAGGTGCCCGCGACGGCTCCGCTGCGCGCCGGCCAGCTCCTCCTGCTGCCGCGCGGGCCGGCGGCGGAGGTCGTGCTCGGCAGCGCCGACGGAGAGGTGGTGCTCACCGGGGTGCGCGAGGACGGGACGAGCACGGAGCCGCACGCCGTCGACCTGTCCCCGGACCGGGCGAGCACGGTGACGCCGAGCGCGCTGTTCGGGGAGGCCGTCACCGGGCTGCGCTTCGACACCCCCGACGGAGTGCGCGTCCATGCCGCGGCGATGGCAGTGAGCGAGGCCGGGATCAGCGGGCTCGTCGTGCCCGCGCCGCCCACCGGGATCGGCTACCGCGACATCCGCCTCGGGCACTGAGCGTGCGCCGGTGTGCGCAGGGCGCGGGACGGCAGGCGCGGCGGGCGGGGGTCAGCCGCGCGCCTCGGGCCACAGCTCGGCGGCATCGCGGCCGCACAGCAGCCCGGCCTGCTCGCCGATGATCCGGCCGAGCAGGTCGACGAGCTCCTCGCGGTCCGCGCAGCGCGAGGCGATCGGCAGCCGGTGGACGACGATCGTCGCCGGCCGGCCCGGAGCGGCCGGGAACACGCGTCCGAGCTCGACGGCACCGGTGGGCGGGGGCACCCGGTCGACGGCGAGCACGACCCCGTCGAGCTCGCCGTCCGCGCGGGAGCGGATCCGGTCCATGATGCGCGCGGCGAGGCGGTCGAAGCGCGCGGCGCGCGAGCGCGCGCTCGGCACCGGGGCGGAGAAGATCTCCCCGCGCAGGCCGCGGCCGTGCCGGTCGCGGGCGTGGGAGCGGGACATGGGGCCGATTGTATTAGACTCTCGTGGTGTGCCCGGAGTGAGACTGTGTTCCAAGACGAACTGCGCGAACAGCGCCGCGTGGACCCTGACGTACGTCCACGCCGACGCCTGCGTGGTCATCGGTCCGCTCGCGATGCGCGCCGAGCCCGGCGCCCACGACCTCTGCTCCCGCCACGCCGAGCGCCTCATCGCCCCGCAGGGCTGGCAGCTCATCCGGCTCGGGGCCGGCGAGGAGCAGCCCGAACGCAGCCGCGACGACCTGCTCGCGATCGCCGACGCCGTGCGCGAGGCCGCTCGGCCCAAGCCCGCGCCGGCCGCCGGGCCCGCCCCCGTCGCGCGGAGCCACGGCCACCTGCGCGTGGTCGGGGACCCCGAGGAATGACGGACCGCTCCTCCCGGCTGTCCCGCGCGCTCAAGGCCTACGACCTGCGCGGCCGGGTCGGCGACGACCTCGACGACGACCTGCTGTTCGCGCTCGGCTGGGGCACGGTGCGCACGATGCGCGCCCGCCACGGCACCGCCGGGGTCGTCATCGGCGCGGACATGCGCCCGGACTCCCTGGGATTCGCCCGCGCGCTCGCCCGCGGGGTCGCCGCCGCCGGGGGTGCACCCACCCTGCTCGGCCTGTGCTCGACCGACCAGCTGTACTTCGCCTCCGGGCGCTCCGGCCTGCCCGGCCTCATGGTCACCGCGAGCCACAACCCGAGCGGCTGGAACGGCATCAAGGTGTGCGGCCCGCACGCGGCGGGGATCTCCCGCGCCGGCGGCCTCGACGCGATCGCCGACTCCGCCCTCGACGCCCCGCCGGACCCCGCCGCCGGCGACCCGGCGGCGGCCGCGGAACCCCGGCCGGACCCGGACGCGGCCCGGGAGCTCGCCGTCGGGTATGCGGAGACGATCCGCGCGCAGACCGGCATCACGGGCCTTCGCCGGCCGCTCACCGTGATCGCCGACTGCGGCAACGGGATGGCCGGCAAGCTCCTGCCCGAGGTGTTCGGCACCGCCGCGCTCGCCGCTCCCGTCCTCCTCGACGTGCGGGGGATGTACACCGAGCTCGACGGCACCTTCCCGAACCATCCGGCGAACCCGCTCGACCCCGCCAACCTCGTCGACGTGCAGCGCGCCGTCGTCGACTCCGGTGCCGACCTCGGGCTCGCCTTCGACGGCGACGCCGACCGCTGCTTCGTCATCGACGAGACCGGGCGGGCGACCTCGGCCTCGGCGATCGGGGCGCTCGTCGCCCGCCGGGAGATCGCCCGCGCTCGCGCGGCCGGGGAGGACGCCCCGGTGGTGCTCCACAACCTCATCACCTCGCGCGCGGTGCCGGAGACCGTCGCGGCGGCCGGGGGCCGGCCGGTGCGCACCCCGGTGGGCCACTCCGGGATCAAGCAGCTCATGGCCGAGCACCGGGCGGTGTTCGCCTGCGAGCACTCCGCGCACTTCTACTTCCGCGATTTCTCCGGCGCCGACAGCGGCATGCTCGCCGCCTGCCACGTCATCGCCGCGCTCGCCGACACCGGCGGGACGCTCAGCGCGCTGCTCGCCGACCTCGACCCCTACGCCGGCTCCGGGGAGATCAACTCCACCGTGGCGGACCCGGCCGCCGCGCTCGCTCGGTTCCGCGCCGCCGCCGGTGCCGGAGTGTTCGGCGCGGGCACGCTCGACGAGCTCGACGGGGTGACGCTCACCGGCGCGGACTTCTGGGCCAACGTGCGTCCGTCGAACACCGAGCCGCTCGTCCGGTTCAACTGCGAGACCCCGGACGCCGCACGCACCGCAGCCCTCACCGCCGAGGTGCTCGCACTCGTCCGCGCCGACGATCGACCCTAGACTGGACGCACACCCGACGGACAGTAAGGACTCACGTGCTCGAACACCGCATTGCCGACATCACCCTCGCCGAGGCCGGCCGCCACCAGATCCGCCTGGCCGAACGCGAGATGCCCGGTCTCATGAGCCTGCGCGAGGAGTACGGGGACGCCCGGCCCCTGCGCGGCGCCCGGATCGCCGGCTCCCTCCACATGACCGTGCAGACCGCCGTGCTCATCGAGACGCTCACGGCGCTCGGCGCCGACGTCCGCTGGGCCTCGTGCAACATCTTCTCCACCCAGGACGAGGCCGCCGCCGCGGTCGTCGTCGGCTCCGGCACCGTCGAGGAGCCCGCCGGGGTGCCGGTGTTCGCCTGGAAGGGCGAGACGCTCGAGGAGTACTGGTGGTGCACCGACCAGATCTTCCGCTTCCCCGAGGGCGCGAACCTCATCCTCGACGATGGCGGCGACGCCACCATGCTCGTCATGGAGGGTGCGGAGGCCGAGGCGGCCGGCGGCGTGCCGGAGCCCGGTGAGAACGCCTCCGCGGAGGCCCGCGTGTTCGCCGCTCGCCTGCGCGAGTCGCTGGCCGAGGACGCCGGGCGCCTGACCCGGATCCGCGACGGGCTGCTCGGCGTGAGCGAGGAGACGACCACCGGCGTCAACCGGCTCTACCGCCTCGCCGAGGCCGGCCGCCTGCCGTTCCCGGCGATCAACGTCAACGACTCGGTGACGAAGTCGAAGTTCGACAACCGCTACGGCATCCGCCACTCCCTGCCCGACGGCCTCAACCGCGCCACCGATGCGCTCATCGGGGGCAAGGTCGCGCTCGTCATCGGCTACGGCGACGTCGGCAAGGGCAGCGCCGAGGCGCTGCGCGGCCAGGGGGCGCGCGTGCAGATCGTCGAGATCGACCCGATCTGCGCCCTCCAGGCGGCGATGGACGGCTACGAGGTCGTCGACGCGCAGGCCGCGATCGGGCAGGCCGACTTCGTCATCACCACCACCGGCAACACCCGGGTCGTCGACACCGATCTCCTCACCCGCCTCAAGCCCGGCGCGATCGTCGGCAACGTCGGCCACTTCGACGACGAGATCGACCTCGCCGGCCTCGAGAAGCACAGCGGGGTGGAGATCGTCGAGATCAAGCCGCAGGTCCACGAGTGGACGATCCCGGTGCCCGCCGAGCTCGGGCTCGACCGGGAGGAGACCTCGTTCGTCGTGCTCTCGCAGGGCCGGCTGCTCAACCTCGGCAATGCGACGGGCCACCCCTCGTTCGTCATGAGCGCCTCGTTCACCAACCAGGTCATGGCCCAGCTCGAGCTCTTCACGAACCACGACGACTACCGGCCGGGCGTGCACCGGCTGTCGAAGGTGCTCGACGAGAAGGTCGCCCGCCTCCATCTCCCGGCGCTCGGCGCGCACCTCACCGAGCTCACCAAGGAGCAGGCGGAGTACATCGGCGTCGACGTGGCAGGCCCCTACAAGCCCGAGCACTACCGCTACTGATCCCGCCACCCCGCGCGGCACAGCACAGCACAGCGGCACAGCCAGAAGGCAAAATCCTGCGGTTCCTGAGAACGGAACCGCAGGATTTCGCTGTCTCGGCCGGTGCGTGCCGCACCGCGGCGGAGGAGCCCGGTCCGGCGGCGCGGCCCCGCCGCGCCGCCGGATCCGATGTCACTCGTAGAGGTTGGGCTTGATCTCCTCGGAGTCGATGGTGTCCTTGTCGTACCAGTAGAAGCCGGTGTCGATGGTCTCCGGCAGGTCCTCGCCGGCGAGCGCCTTGACCGCGGCCTCGACGGTCTCGCGACCGATCCCCACCGGGTTCTGGGTCACGGCGCCGAACTCCGTGCCCTCGCGGATCGCGTCGAGCTGGGCCTTGCTCGAGTCGAAGCCGACGATGGTGACGGAGTCGACGACGTCCTTCTCCTTGACCGCGTTGACGACGCCGACCGCCGAGCCCTCGTTGGTCCCGTAGAGCCCGGCGAGGTCGGGGTTGGCCTCGATCATCGCGTTGGCGATGTCGGTCGACTTGAGCTGGTCGCCGCCGCCGTACTGGGTGTCGACGATCTCGATGTCGGGCTCGTTGGCCTCCATGTACCCGACGAACCCGTCGCGGCGGTCGCGGCCGGAGGACGAGGTCTGGTCGTGGGCGACGATCGCGATCTTGCCCGAGCCGTCGATCGCCTCGGCCATGTGCTTCGCGGCCTCCGCCGCAGCCGCCGTGTTGTCCGTCGCCGCGGTCGTCACCGGGATGTCGGAATCGACGCCGGAGTCGAAGGCGATAACGGGGATGTCGGACGACTGGGCGCGCTCGAGCAGCGGGGCCGCGGCCTGCGAGTCGAGGGCGGCGAGCGCGATCGCGTCCGGGTTCTTGTCGAGCGCGGTGGTGAGCATCTGGATCTGCTGGTCGACGTCGGTCTCCGTCTCCGGGCCCTCGAACGTCACGCGCACGTCGTGCTCGGCGGCGGCCTCCTCCGCGCCCTGCTTGACGGCCTGCCAGAACTGGTGCTGGAAGCCCTTGGACACGATGGCGATGTACGGCTGGTCGCCGTCCCCGCCGCCGGACCCGCCGGACTCCGCGGACTCGCAGCCGGTGAGGGTGAGGGTGAGGATCGCCGCGCCGGCGGCGACGGTGCTCCACAGTGAGCGCTTCATGTGAACTCCTTCGTTCATGGACGGTGCTGGGGTGGGCGGTGCTGGGGTGGACGGTGGTGCCGATGAGGTGGTCTGCGGCGGTGCGGGACCGCGGTGGTGCGGGCGGGGCCCGGCGGCGTCTCAGGTCATGTCGACTCCTGCCGCTTGCGGCGCACCATGTCGACGAACACGGCGATGAGGATGACGACGCCGACGACGACCTTCTGCCACTCCTGCGGGATCGACATGATCTGCAGGCCGTTGGTGAGCACGGACATGATGAGCGCGCCGATCACCGTGCCGATGATCGAGCCCTTGCCGCCCTGGAGCGAGGTCCCGCCGATGATCACCGCGGCGATCGCCTCGAGCTCGTAGCCCATGCCCTGGCCGGGCTGGGCCGAGGACAGGCGGGAGGCCATGATCACGCCGGCGAGCCCGGTGAAGCAGCCGGCCACGGTGTACACGATGACCTGCCAGCGGCGGACGTTGATGCCCGACAGGGCGGTCGCCTCGGCGTTGGAGCCGATCGAGAAGGTGTAGCGGCCGAACACCGTGCGGGACAGCAGCACCCAGGCGATGATCGCGGCGATGAACATGATGATCACCGCGTTCGGGATGACGAGACCGGGGATCGAGCGTCCCATCGCGACGTTGAAGAAGCCCGGCGTCTCGGTGAAGTAGATCGGCTTGGTGCCCGAGATCACGAGCGCGAGGCCCTGGGCGACCATCATCATCGCGAGCGTGGCGATGAACGGCGGGATGCCGAGGAAGGAGATCACCGAGCCGTTGACGAGCCCGATGAGCGCGCCGAACGCGATGCCGCCGAGCACCCCGACCCACAGCGGCAGCCCCCAGTAGGTGAGGAACACCCCGACCATGACCGAGCACAGCGTCATCCCGGTGCCGATCGACAGGTCGATGCCGCCGGTGATGATGACGAAGGTCGTGCCGAGCGCGAGGATGCCGATGACCGCGGTGGCGAGCAGGATGCCGGAGATGTTCGACACCGAGGCGAAGTCGGGGTTGGCGACGGTGAAGAAGATGAAGAGCACGATGAGGCTGACGAACGCGAGCATCTGCTGGAGCGAGCTGCGGAGCCGGCCGAGCAGGCCGGTGCCCTGCGGCGGCTCGCCGGGTGCGGCCGGACCCGCGGCCCGGGTCTCAGTGGTCGTGGTGCTCATGGCGAGGACCTCCTCGGTCACGGGTGTCGGTGGGCTGTGGGGTGTCGTGGACGATGGCCTGGGTGTGCGCGGTGGCGAGCTCCATGATCGATTCCTGGCTCGCCTCGGCGGCGTCGAGCGTGCCGGCGAGCCGGCCCTCGCTCATCACCGCGACGCGGTGGCACAGGCGCAGGATCTCCGGCAGCTCGGAGGAGATCACGATGATCGCCTTCCCCTGCTCGGCGAGCGACTGGAGGAGGGCGTAGATCTCCTCCTTCGCCCCGACGTCGATCCCGCGGGTGGGCTCGTCGAAGATCAGCACCCCGGAGTCGTGGAGCAGCCATTTGCCGATGACGACCTTCTGCTGGTTGCCGCCGGACAGGTTCTTCACCTGCTGGCCGATCGACGGGGTCTTGATCCGCAGCGTGTCGACCGCGGCGTGCGCCGCCTCCCGGATCGCCCCGGTGCGGACGAACCCGGCGGTGCTCAGCCGCGGCAGGCTGCTGAGCGCGATGTTGTCCGCCACACTGCGGTCGAGGAGCAGGCCGAGGTGCTTGCGGTCCTCGGACAGGTAGCCGATGCCGGCCGCCGCGGCCGCCGCGGGCGAGGCGATCCGCACCGGGGTGCCGTCGAGCCGGATCGTGCCCGAGGTGTGCGGGTCGGCGCCGATGACTGCGCGCGCCACCTCGGTCCGGCCGGCCCCCATGAGCCCGGCGAAGCCGAGGATCTCGCCGCGCCGCACGGAGAAGGACACCTCGCGCAGCAGCCGCTTCGTCGACAGCCCCTCGACCTCGAGGGCCGGGGGAGCGGCCGCGTCGATGTGCGCCGGGGCGGGCTCCTGGGCCGCGGTGATCTCGCGGCCGACCATCATCGCGATGACCGTGCGCAGCTCGGTGTCCGGGGTGTCGACGGTGCCGACGTACTGGCCGTCGCGGAGCACGGTGATCCGGTCGGTGATCCGCTTGAGCTCCTCCATCCGGTGGGAGATGTAGATGACCCCGGTGGTCGGCGACACGAAGCCGCGGATGATGTCGTGGAGGGCGGCGACCTCGGCGTCGTTGAGGGCGGCGGTCGGCTCGTCCATGATGAGGATGTCCGACTGCACGCTCAGCGCCTTGGCGATCTCGACCATCTGCTGCCCGGCGACGGTGAGGTCGCCCACCCGGGTGCGCGGGTCGAGGTCGACGCCCACCCGCTCGAGGAGGGCCGCGGCGCGCCGGTTGAGGGTCGCATCGGAGACGAACATCCCGAGGCTGCGGGGCTCGCGGCCGAGGAAGATGTTCTGCGCGACGCTGAGGTCGGAGGCCAGGTTGAACTCCTGGTGGATGATCGTCACGCCGAGCGTCTCCGCGGCCTTCGGGGTCAGGATCTCGACCTCGCGGCCGTTGATCGCGATCCGGCCGGCGTCCGGCGGGTGGATCCCGGAGAGGATCTTCATGAGCGTCGACTTCCCGGCGCCGTTCTCGCCGATGAGCCCGAGCACCTCCCCGCCGTGCAGGGTGAGCTCGACGTCGTCGAGCGCCCGGACGCCGGGGAAGGATTTCGAGATCCCCCGCAGCTCGAGCAGCGGGCTGTCGGTCGCGGTGGTGTCGGTGAGGGTCTGCGCGGTCATGCGGCGTCTCCTGACGGGCGGCGGACGGGACGGTAGAGCTCGAGCGCGGTGGCCCAGCGGATGCGGCGGCGCGCGGCCGCCGGCAGCGCGTCGAGGATCGCGTCGATCGTGGTGCGCACGGCCGGCGTGGTGCCGCCGGCCTCGGTCATCGGCCAGTCGGAGCCCGCCAGCAGCCGGCGGGCGCCGAACAGCTCGAGCGCGGTGCCGATCGCGGCCTGCGCGTGCGGCAGCGCGTCCTGCAGGCCGGAGATCTTCGCGTACACAGAGGGGTGGGCGGCGCACGCGGCGAGCTGCGCGGACCACTCCTCCCACTCCGGGGTGCCGGGGCCGCCGGCCGGGGGCTTGCCGAGGTGGTCGACGACGATCGGCAGGTCCGGCAGCGCGGCGGCGAGGTCCGCGACGTGCGGCAGGTGGCCGGGGTAGGCGTCGGGCACCTCGAACACGTACCCGGCGGCCGCGACGCGGGCGAGCGAGTCGCGGACGGCGGGCAGGGCGAGGAAGTCCGGGCGCGGGTCGTCGTGGACGAGGTGGCGCACCCCGAGGAGCAGCGGCTCCGCGCGCCACTGCGTGAGAGCGGCCGCGGCGGCCTCCGGGTCGTCGAGCGGGAGCCAGCCGACGACCCCGAGGATCCGGGTGTCCGCGCCGGCGGCGGCGAGCATCCGGGCGGTGTCGCCGGGGGTGTCGTCGGCCTGGACGAGGATCCCGGAGGCGCCGTCGTCGAGCACGGCGGCGGCGGCCTCGGCGAGGTCGTGGTGCCGGCGCAGCGCGGCCGGCGCGCCCGCGAGCCAGGCGTACCCCTCCGCGGGGTCCCAGATGTGGAGGTGCGCGTCGATCCGCAGCGCCGGTTCGGTAGGGATGAGACCGGCGGCGGCGAGGTCGTCCCAGAGCGCCTCGGGGACCGCGGCGGTCAGCCGTGCGAGGTTCTCCGTCACCTGCTCGGGCCGGGAGGCGCCGAGGATGATCCCGGGCACGAGCGGGTTGCGGGTGGGGAAGTGGAGCGCGGCGGTCGGCAGGTCGGTGCTGTGCGCGGTGCACCGCTGCGCGATGTGCCGGGCCCGCTCGATGACGGCCGGCGGGGCCTGGACGTAGTCGTAGTGGGCGTCGGCGGGGACCTCGGGGCGGGCGAGCAGCCCGGAGTTCATCACGCCGACGGGCACGACGAGGGTGCCCGTGCGCGCGCACTCCGGGAGCAGCGCGGCGGCCGCGGGCTGCTCGGCGAGCGTGTAGCGGCCGGCGATCATCACGAGGTCGAGCGCGCCGGTGGCGGCGAGCTCGGCGGCCGCCGCGGCGGAGTTCGTGCCCACGCCGATCGCGGCGACCCGCCCGGCGGCACGGAGCTCGGCGAGCGCGGGCACGCCGAGGTCGATGCCCGACTGCAGGTCGTAGACGTCGGGGTCGTGGAGGTAGAGGATGTCGACGTGGTCGAGGCCGAGCCGCTCGAGAGAGCTCTCGAGGCTCGCGCGAATCCCCTCCGGGCTCGGGTCCCAGCGGCGCACGTGGGTGGCCTCGACGGCGAACCCGTGGTCCATGTCGAGGGTGCCGGGCCGGTGATCCGGATCCGGCACGAGGAGCCGGCCGACCTTCGTCGAGACGATGAACTCCTCGCGCGGCTTGTCGGCGAGGAACCGGCCGAGCCGCCGCTCGGACAGGCCGAGGCCGTAGTGGGGCGCGGTGTCGAAGCTGCGGATCCCGGAGTCCCAGGCGGCCTGGAGGACGGCGTGGGCCTCCGCGTCGTCGAGCGGCCGGTGGAGGTTGCCGAGCCCGGCGCAGCCGAGTCCGGCACCGGCGAGGCGGCGGAGCACCGCGGCGCGGGGGAGGGCGGCGGCGCGGGGAGCGATCGGTCCGTGGGCACGGTGGCGGGGCCGGTCACGGGAGCCTCCACACGAGCGGCAGGCCGGAATCGTTCCCGGAGTAGTCGTCGGGCACCGCGAGGAGCTCGTCCATCCGCGCCTGCCACGCGATGTTCACCGGGTGCTCGGCGAGGGCGGCGCGCATCGCGGCGTAGTCGTCGACCTCGACGAGGTGGAAGAGGTGGGTGCCGTCGCGCCAGATCCGCCAACCGCGGACCCCGGCGGCGCGCAGCGCGGCGTCGAGCTCGGCGGGGATCTCCGCGTGGATCCGCTCGTAGTCGAGCTCGCGGCCGGGCCGGAGCTCGGTGTGGAGGGCGATGGTCTCAGGCATGGACGGCCTCGCTCCTCCCGGTGTCGGCCGCGGGGTCGGTGTCCGCCGCCGCGCCGGCGTCCGGAGCAGCCCCGGCGTCCGGAGCAGCTCCGGAGTCCGCCCCGGTGCTCCATTCGGCGCCGTCGGGGTAGGCGTAGCGGGCGAGCGAGGCGGCGTGCATCTCCGTGCCCGCGCCGGGCAGGCGGGGCACCCGGTAGTGGCCGTCGCGGACGTCGATCGGCTCGATGAAGTGCTCGTGGAGGTGGTCGACGAACTCGATCGAGCGGCGCTCCCGGGTGCCGGAGACAGCGACGAAGTCGAACATCGACAGGTGCTGGACGGCCTCGCACAGGCCGACGCCGCCGGCGTGCGGGCACACCCGGACGCCGAAATTCGCGGCGAGGAGGAGGATCGCGATGTTCTCGTTCACCCCGCCCACCCGGGTCGCGTCGAGCTGCAGCACCTCCATCGACCCGGCCTGGAGCATCTGCTTGAACATCACCCGGTTGTGGACGTGCTCGCCGGTGGCCACGGGGATCGGGGCGATCCCCCGGGCGATCGCGGCGTGGGCGAGGATGTCGTCGGGGCTCGTCGGCTCCTCGACCCAGGCGATCGACTCGTCCTCCATCGCCGTCACCCAGGCGATCGCCTCGGCGACGTCCCAGCGCTGGTTCGCGTCGATCGCGATCTCCACGGAGTCCCCGACCGCCTGCCGGGCGAGCGCGAAGCGGCGCCGGTCGTCGTCGAGGTCGGCCCCGACCTTGAGCTTGATCTGGGTGAAGCCGTCCGCCGCGGCCTGCTGGGCGAGCGCGACGAGCTTCGCGTCGCTGTAGCCGAGCCAGCCCGGCGTCGTCGTGTAGGCCGGGTAGCCGGTGGCCTCGAGCTCGGCGATGCGGGCGGCGCGCCCGGGCTCCGCGGCGCGGAGGATGTCGAGCGCCTCGTCCCGGGTGAGCGCGTCGGTGAGGTAGCGGAAGTCGACGACGTCGACGATCTCCTCCGGCGTCAGCTCCGCGAGCAGGCGCCACAGCGGCAGGCCGGCGCGCTTGGCCCGCAGGTCCCACAGCGCGTTGAGCACGGCGCCGGCGGCCATGTGCATGACGCCCTTCTCCGGGCCGAGCCAGCGCAGCTGCGAGTCGTGGACGAGGAGCCGCCAGGCACGGCCGAGGTCGGCGAGGAAGTCCTCGGCGTCGAGCCCGACGACGTGGTCGGCCAGCGTCGCGATCGCGGTGGTCATGACCTCGTTGCCGCGGCCGATCGTGAAGGCGAAGCCGTGTCCGCTCAGGCCGTCGGCGGCGTCGGTGCGCAGCTCGACGTACGCCGCAGAGTAGTCGGGATCGGGATTCATCGCGTCGGAGCCGTCGAGCATCCGGGAGGTGGGGAACCGGACGTCGTGGACCCGGAGTTCGGTGATGACTGACACCTGGAGGCCCTCCTTCTTCGTCGAATGGTATGGGCTGGATCACATGTTCACACGAAACCTACATATCCGATAGGATCATTGTCAATCATGTAGGGTTGGTGTCATCGGCCGCGACGAGGCGGTCGAACTGGTATTCATGGAGGACCCGGATTCCGCCGGGCGCTCTGCGACGGAGGCGACATGACAGGCCGCATCGATGTGCTCGAGCAGATCCGGACGCTCATCGTGAGCAATGCGATCGCGCCCGGGGAGCGGGTGAACATCGACCAGCTCTCGCGCCGGCTCGGCGTGTCGCAGACCCCGGTGCGCGAGGCGCTCCAGCACCTCGAGGGGGACCGGCTCGTCGTCCGCGACAAGAACCGCGGCTACACGACGACCGCGCTGCTCGACGAGCGGGGGCTGGCGAACATGTTCGAGGTGCGCCTCCTCATCGAGCCGTGGACCGCCTCGACCGTGGCGGTCGACCGGGTGGGGAACCCGGGGCGGCGGATGGCCGACGAGATCGAGGCCTACCTCGCCGCGCAGGCCGACGCGCAGAACCCGCGCGCCGAGCTCGTCGCCCACGACGTCCGGTTCCATGAGATCATGCTCGCCGCGGTGGACAACCCCTTCCTCCTCGACGCCTACCGCAGCCTCCACGCCCACCTCCACGTGTTCCGCCTCTACCCGCAGGACTTCGACGGCACCGCGACCGTCGGGGAGCACGTCGCGATCGCCACCGCGATCGCCGAATGCCGCCCGCGCGACGCCGCGGACGCGATGCGAGCACACCTCGGCAGCGCGCTCGAGCGCTTCCGCTCCGGGATGTCAGGCACCGCCGGCGCCGCAGGCAGGGGCCGGGCTCGGGTTCACCACCTCGGTGCTCGGGGCCGTCGCGCCCGCCGCCGGCTGGGCTGAAGCCGCGCGAGCCCCGCTCCACCGCCTCCCGACCTCCACCGCCTCCCCGACCACCGCCCATCACCGACCCCCACCCCGACCATCACCACCCACAGTCAGGAGTACCCATGAAGCTCATGCGAGTCGGCCCGCTCGGGTCGGAGACACCGCTGCTCGGCATCGCCCGCCCCGACGGCGGCGACGACTGGTTCGACGCCTCGTCCGTCACCGCGACCTACGACCGGCGCTTCTTCGCCGAGGACGGCCTCGCCCGGGTCGCCGCCGCGCACGCCGTCGGCAGCCTGCCCGCGGCCGAGGTCACCCCGGGCATGCGGATCGGCGCGCCCGTCGTCGATCCCCAGGCGCTGCTGTGCATCGGGATGAACTACGCCGCGCACGCCGCGGAGTCCGGCGCCGAGCCGCCCGCCCAGCCGGTGCTGTTCTTCAAGACCCCGAACACCATCGCCGGCCCGGACGACACCGCCCGGATCCCGCGCCGGTCGACGACGACGGACTGGGAGGTCGAGCTCGGGATCGTCATCGGACAGCGGTGCTCCTACCTCGGCGACCGGAAGGAGGCGGCCGCCGCGATCGCCGGCTACGTGCTCGCCGACGACCTGTCCGAGCGGAACTTCCAGATGCACGAGTCCGGCGGACAGTGGTCGAAGGGCAAGTGCGCGCCCGGCTTCTCCCCGCTCGGCCCGTGGTTCGTCAGCGCGGACGCGCTCGACCCGTCCGACCTCACGATCCGCAGCTGGGTCAACGGCGAGATCCGGCAGGACTCGAACACGCGGGACATGATCTTCGGCGCCGACGAGATCGTCCACCACCTCTCGCAGTACCTCGTGCTCGAGCCCGGCGACGTCATCCTCACCGGCACCCCGGAGGGCGTGGCCCTGTCGGGACGCTTCGACTACCTCCGTGCCGGGGACGTCGTCGAGGTCGAGATCGCCGGGCTCGGCCGCCAGCGCCACGAGTTCGTCGACGCCTGAGCGCCGCCCGCCGAACCCCCGGTGCGCGGCGCCCGCCGCCCACCGGACCGAAGAACCAGGAGAACACCATGCACGCATCCATGACAGGGCTCTCGGCGATCGTCACCGGCGGCGCCTCGGGCATCGGTGCCGCCGCCGCCCACGCGCTCGCCGAGCGCGGAGCCGCGGTCGCCGTCCTCGACCTCCGGCCCGAGGCGGCGGACCCCGCCTTCACCGGCATCGCCTGCGACGTCGGCGACGATGCCTCCGTGCGCCGTGCCGTCGCCGAGGCCGCCGAGCGGCTCGGCGGGATCGACGTCGTCGTCAACAACGCCGGGATCGGCGCGCAGGGGACCATCGAGGACAACTCGGACGAGGAGTGGCGCCGCGTCCTCGACATCAACGTCCTCGGCATCGTGCGGGTGACGCGGGCCGCGCTGGGGCACCTGCGGGCCTCGGACCGTGCCGCGGTCGTCAACACCTGCTCGATCGCGGCCACCGCCGGGCTCCCGCAGCGGGCGCTCTACAGCGCGAGCAAGGGTGCGGTGGCCTCGCTCACGCTTGCGATGGCCGCCGACCACCTGCGCGAGGGGATCCGCGTCAACTGCGTCAACCCCGGCACCGCGGACACCCCCTGGGTGGGCCGGCTCCTCGACTCCGCGCCGGACCCGGCGGCGGAACGGGCCGCGCTCGCCGCCCGGCAGCCGCACGGGCGGCTCGTCACCCCGGCCGAGGTCGGGGAGGCCATCGCCTACCTCGCCTCCCCGCTCGCCGGTTCGACCACGGGCGTCGCGCTCGCCGTCGACGGCGGGATGCAGGGACTGCGGCTGCGCCCGGAGTGAGCGCGGCGCCCGGAGCGGGATCGGACCCGCCCGGGCGCCACGGTGCCGCTGGCCGAACCGGTGTGCCGGTCCGGTCAGAGGCGCTGGCCGAAGGGAAGCGCGCCCACCCGCGCGCGGAAGGCCTCGGTCGAGCGCGCCGAGCGCTGCATCCGCAGCGCGTACTCGTGGCGGGTGCGGCCGATGATCGCGGCGAGGAACTCCTCGGGGTGCGTGCCCGGGGGAGGAGCCGGCGCGATGAACGGGTTGACCTCCTCGGCGAGCTCGATCGCCCGGTCGAGCCGGGAGGCGGGCGTGCGCTGCTCGGCGGTGACGAGGAACTGCACCATCCGGTAGTGGAGCCCCGCCGGGATCGGTGAGACGTCCGCGCGCGAGATCCACGGCACCAGGTGCTGCGGGACGGCGATCCGTGCGAAGCGCGGCATCCCGGCCCGCTCGTTCACCGCCAGCGTGCCCGCCAGATAGTCCCCGATCCGCTTGCTCTGCGGGGACAGCAGGCCGACGAGCGCGGCCAGGCCTCCGCCGGTGGCGAACACCTCGAACTGCCACAGCAGGGCGCGGATGAAGGCGTGCCGGAAGGTGATCGCCCCGCCGTCCTCGCGCACGATCCGCAGCCCGCAGATGAGCCTGCCGAGCGAGCGGCCGCGGGTGAGCGCCTCGACCGTGCACGGGATGAGGACGAGGGTGAGCACGGTGAGGAGCAGGGTGAGCGTCCGGCCGAGGAGCGAATCGACGATCGTGCTCCAGTCGATCACCCAGGCGGCGCTGAACATGATCGCGGAGTAGGCGATGCCGTAGACGACGAAGTCGATCGCGCACGACACGGCGCGCGCCCCGAGCGAGGCCGCGCGCACGTCGAGGGCGACCGCCTCACCGGTGACGAGTGTGCTCACGGGAACTATCGTGGCACAGACGGTGCCGACTATGCTGTCCACCATGGATCCGGCTCTGCTCGCCGAGCTCCACGGACCGGCCTGGGCCCGGCTGTCGACGCTCGCCTCCCGCAACACGCTCGACGCGCGCGAGGCCGAGGAGTTCCTCGCCCTCTACCGCTCCGCCTCGAAGGACCTGTCGCGGATCCAGACCGTGGCACCGGACTCCGAGGTGTCGATCCGGCTGTCGAGCATCGTCCACCGCTCGCGCATGCAGCTCACCGGGGTGCCGCTGGGCCTGCGCGGCTCGCTCGTCCAGTTCTGGGTCGTGTCCCTGCCCGCCGCGCTCTACTCCCTGCGCTGGATGTTCCTCGGGGTGTTCGCCTTCTTCGTCGGGATCAGCGTCCTCACCACCGTGTGGGCCTACAACGACCCGGCGGTGCTCGAGGGCTTCGGCGATTCGGAGATGCGTCGACAGCTCGCGGAGGAGGACTTCGTCGACTACTACTTCGAGCACCCGAGCGGCTTCTTCACCGTCGGGGTGTGGGCGAACAACGCGTGGATCGCGGTGCAGTGGGTGGCGCTCGGGATCCTCGGCTTCCCGATCGTGTTCGGCCTCATCCTCAACGCCTTCAACGTCGGGCTGTCCGGGGCGATCATGTTCGAGTTCGGCCATGGGGCGGAGTTCTTCCGCTACATCCTGCCCCACGGGATCCCGGAGATCACGTGCATCCTCATCGCCGCGGCGGCCGGCCTGCAGATCTTCCTCGCCTGGGTCGTGCCCGGTCCGCGGACCCGACGCGCCGCGCTCGCCCGAGCCGCCCGCTCCCTCATCACCGTCGCGCTCGGACTCGTCGTGCTCCTCTTCCTGTCCGGCATCATCGAGGGCTTCGTCACCCCCTCGAGCCTGCCCGACGTCATCCGGATCGGGATCGGCGCGCTCTACACCGTGGGCATCGTCGTCTATGCGATCGTGCTCGGCCGGCCGGCGCTGCGCGCCGGCGACTCCGGTGACCTCTCGGCCGACCGCGCCGGCTACGAGGTCGTCGCCGTCGACTGAGGACGGCCGCGCCGATTCCGCGCGCCGCGCCGCGATCAGACCGCGCTGCGATCGAGACTGGGCTGCGGTCGAGAGTGCAGAGAACGGCGGATCCGCTCCCAGGAACCTTCGGAGATCGAGTGCTCAGAGGCGGCCGGTGGCCTTGAGGGAGATGTAGAGATCGGCGAGCGCCGGGGCGAGCTCCTCCGGGGGCTCGTGGACGGAGTGGATGCCCGCCTCCCGCAGCGAGCCGATGACCGAGCGCACCTCGAGGAGCTCCCGCTCGGCCGCCGCCGCCCGGTAGGCCAGGGCCGGGGTGTGCACGCGGGCGGCCATCGACTCGAGCTCGGGGTCCGCGACCGAGGCGATCGCCACGGAGTGCCGGGCGCGCAGCACGGGCAGCGCCGGCAGGATGTCCTCGGCGACCGTCGTCGGGTCGAGCGCGGTGACGAGGACGACGAGCGAGTGCGGGGATGCCGCCCGCATGACGGCCGAGGTGATCGCATCCCAGTCCGCGTCGAGGAGCTCGGGGTCGACGTCGGTGAGCTCGTTCGACAGCCGGCCCATCGGATCGCGCCCGGTGATCGGTCCGATCCGGGCGCGGACCCGGGCATCGGCGACGAGGAGGTCGACCCGGTCGCCGCCGCCGGCGGCGAGCGCGGCGAGCAGCTGGCCGGCCTCGAGCGCGGCATCGAACACCGTGCCGGTGCCGCAGCGGCGCGCCGCGAGGCGCGACGAGTCGAGGACGATGACGACCCGCCGGTCGCGCTCGGGCCGCCAGGTGCGGACCATGAGCTCGCGGGCGCGCGCGGTGGCCCGCCAGTCGATCGAGCGTACGTCGTCGCCGCGGACGTACTCGCGCAGCGAGTCGAACTCGGTGCCGAGACCGCGGATCATCACCGCGGTGCGCCCGTCGAGCTCGCGCAGCCGGGCGAGCTTCGAGGGCAGGTGGCGGCGGGACAGGAACGGCGGCATGACGCGGATGCGCGCGGGCACGTCGATGCTCGTCTGCCGCCCGAGGACGCCGAGCGGGGACAGCGAGCGCAGGGTGAGGCGGTCGGCCGGGAGTACCCCGCGGCGGGTCGGGGTGAGCGTGAGCTCGCGTTCGAAGGACTCCCCGGCGCGCAGCCGGGCGCGGAAGCGGACGTCCGCGGCGCCGGCGCTCGGGGTCCACGCGTCGCGGACCCGGAGGCGGAGCGTGCGCCGGCCCTCGTTGTGCAGCGTGAGGGTGGCGTGCGTGTCCTCGCCGAGGCGCACCCGGCGGCCGGGCGTGCGCTGCGCGGACACCCGGCGCGGCCGCGGGGTGAGGAGCCAGTCGAGGAGTGCGATGAACGCGGCCGCGGCGAGCGCGAGCCCGGCGGTGTCCCAGCCGGGCACGAGCAGCACCGGGATCGCCGCGAGCGCGACGAGGAGGACGAAGCGCCAGGTGGGGACCATCAGCGCGGGGCTCGGGTGGTGTCGATGATCGAGGTGAGCACCTGGTCGATGCCGATCCCGTCCATCTGCGCCTCGGGCCGCAGCAGGACGCGGTGGCGGAAGGTCATCGGGACGAGCAGCTTGACATCGTCGGGGGTGACGTAGCCCCGCCCGGACAGCCAGGCGCGCGCCTGCGACGCGGCGAGCAGCTGGGTGGCGCC
The DNA here is from genome assembly GCF_005280295.1 of Brevibacterium sp. CS2. GTDB lineage: Bacteria > Actinomycetota > Actinomycetes > Actinomycetales > Brevibacteriaceae > Brevibacterium > Brevibacterium pityocampae. Next base: position 1,860,592 of record NZ_CP040020.1, read on the forward strand.
GCGCGGGGACACCCCGAGCGCGAGCGAGGGCGCGATCCGGGTCGCCTGCACGATGTCGACGAGGTACTCGAGCACCTCAGGGGCGACGTGGATCCCGCCGGCCCGCTCGGCGGCCTCGAGCAGGGTCGGGATGTCGGCGACCGGGCCCACCCCGGCCTCGGCGAGGTCGTGGGAGTCGAAGCCGTGCGCGTGCCGGCGCAGGATCTCGAGCTCGGTGTCGCGACCGGGCAGCTCGAGGACGAGCTTGAACAGGAAGCGGTCGAGCTGCGCCTCGGGCAGCGGATAGGTGCCCTCGTACTCGATGGGGTTCTGGGTCGCGGCGACGAGGAACGGACTCGGCAGGGTGCGGGTGGTGCCGTCGACGGACACCTGGCGCTCCTCCATCGCCTCGAGCAGGGCGGACTGGGTCTTGGGCGGGGTGCGGTTGATCTCGTCGGCGATGAGGAGATGGGTGAACACCGGCCCCTCCCGGAACTCGAAGTCCCCGGAGCGCGTGTCGTAGATCATCGAGCCGGTGACGTCGCCGGGCATGAGGTCGGGGGTGAACTGCACGCGGGTGGAGGCCATGTCGAGCGCCTGCGCGATCGTGCGCACGAGCAGCGTCTTGGCCACCCCGGGCACTCCCTCGAGGAGCACGTGCCCCCGGCACAGGAGCGCGAGCAGGATCCCGTCGACCGCGGGCTCCTGGCCGACCACGGCCTTGCCGACCTCGCTGCGGACCGCCTCGAGCCGGGCGCGCAGCGCGTGGTCGCGGTCGTCGAGCCGGTGCTGCTCGGCGAGCCGGGCTTCCAGGGTCGGTGGGGCGTACGCGGCGTGGCCCTGCTCCGCCGCGGGAGGCGCCCCCGGCCCCGGGGCGGGGTGGTGCCCCGGCCCGGACGCGGCGTGCGGCCCCGGCCCGGCGTGCGGTGCGCCCCCCGGATGCGTGTCGGGGTGCGGGCGGAACCGGTCGTCGGGCTGGTTCGGCGGCTGCGGGGGGATGTGGCTCATAGGGGTGAGACCTCGCTCTCCAGGGTTGCGATGGCGGTGGCGATGGCGGTGAGCTCGGCGTCGCTGCTCGGGGCGGGTCCGGCGAGGAGCCGGTTCACCTCGGTGGGGTCGCGAGCGGTGCGGGCGGCGACGGCGGCGCAGATCTCCGGGGTGCGGGAGTGCGGCGGCAGCGACAGGCGGGAGGCCAGGCGGAGCAGCGCGGCGGTGCGCAGGGTGTGCAGTGCGGAGTCGCGCGCTCCGGCGCGCTGGAGGATGCCGGCGCGGCCGAGGACGGTCTCCACCGGCGGCACGACGACCGGCAGGCGCTCGACGGCGAGCGGTCCGAAGCGGCGGCCGCGCCACAGCATCGCCGCGATCCCGAGCGGGATCAGCCACAGCAGGGCGACCCAGAACCAGGCGGGCACGAGGTCGAACGACGGGCCGAGCAGCTCGTCGTCCGGGCCGGCGCCGAAAGCCTCGTCGTTCGGATCGGCGGAGTAGTAGACGAGGGAGTCCCGCTCGCCGAGCGCGCCGAGGGCCAGGGCGGCGTTGCCCGAGTCGGCGAGGTGCGCGTTGTTCAGCCAGGCCCGGGAGCCGAGCACGGTCACGGTGGTGCCGTCGAGCTCCTCCCGGGTCACCGCGCCGTAGCCGGCCTGGTCCCATGGTTGGTGGTAGCACACCGTGACCTCGGAGTCCTGGGCGCCGAGCGCGGCGTACCGCTCGGGCGAGTCCCTCACGGTGCCGGCGCGCTGCGCGGTCTCCCACGTGCAGTCGGGGGCGAGCGGAGCGCTGCCGCCGGGCCCGGCGGCGGTCTGGTACGCCTGCTGGACGCCGGGGGACCAGTCGGTGACCTCCGTCCCGGGCTCGACGACGACGAGCGGGGCCCCGGCACCCACCGCCGTGGAGCGCAGACGCTGCCGGTGCTCGGCGGCGAGGGCGGAGTCGGGGTCGAACACGAGCAGCGTGGCGTCGGAGTCCGCGGCGCGCTGCGCGGCCTCGTCGTAGGACTCGGTGGTGCTCACCTCGATGCCCCGGGCGCGGAGCACCTCGATCACGGCCCGCCCGCCCGCGGGCGCGGACGACTCCCAGTGGAGCGGCCGGGTCTCCTCCGTGCCGGTCTGCGACAGGAACCCGACGATCGCGGCGAGGAGGACGACGAGGGCGGCGATCACCCACACGGTCGAGGAGCGGGCCCCGCTGCGCACCCGCTGCCAGGTCCCGGGTCCGCCGGCGCGAGCAGTGCCGCGCACCGCGACGTCGAGGCCGGCGCTCATGCGCGCACCCCGGCGGTCAGTCGGCGGTCGAGCTCACGGACCCGCTCGTAGTCGGCCTCCGCGGCGGCCTCCGTGCCGAAGGTGATGTCGTCGAAGGTGCGGCCGACCCGGTGGAGCGCGCCCGCCTCGGCGGGACGGGCCGCGGCGGCGGCCGTCGTGAGCTCCGAGGCGGTGCTCGCCGTCGTCACCTCGATGACCTCGGCCCGCCCCAGGCCCACGAGGAGGGCGCGGGTGGCGTCCTGCACCGCCGGGGTCCAGTCCCCGGCGGCGGCCGCGGCCCGTGCGCGTGCCCGCAGCTCCTCGGGGTCGACATCGGGCACGAGCACGGCGAGCGGCCGGTAGGGGTCGCTCAGGCTGCCGCCGGAGCCGCGCCGCACCCGCCACACGACGAGCACTGCGAGGGCGGCGACGACGAGCACGACGAGCACGATGAGCCAGACGGAGCGGATGTCGGCGACCGGTGCCGTGAGCTCGGAGAAGAAGTCGGAGATCGCGGCTCCCAGCCGCTGCAGGAGGGTGAGGTCGGCCTCCTGGTACTCCTGCTTCGACAGCTCCTCCTCGGCCCAGCGCTGTGCGGAGTCGCGGTCCGGGGTGAGCGGCGCGGCCCAGGCGCTCACGCCTCGGCCTCCGCCTGGCGCAGGAGCACGAGGTCGTAGCCCTCGGCGCGCATGAGCCGGTCGAAGAAGACGACGGACACGAGCCCGGCGAGGTAGGCGAAGAGGACCGCGGTGGCCGCGATCGTCAGCGCGCCGACGACGACGGCGACGACGGCGAGCGCGGAGAGGAGCATCACGGTGCCGCCGGTGCCGCTCGAGATCCCGATGATGACGGCGAGGATCGTCAGGACGTAGGCGATGACGACGAGCGGGGTGATGATGATCGAGACGAGCTGGTTCGAGAGGTACCAGCCGAGCAGGAGCTGGCCGAGGGTGCGCCAGAACCCGCTCCCGGTGAGTCGCCACGAGCGGACGAACGCCTGCCGGATCGTGCGGCGCTCGTGCGCGACCGTGCAGCCGACGAACGCCGTGCGCAGCGCGAAGTAGAGGGTGAAGGCGCACCAGCCGAGCAGCCCCAGGCCGGTGAGCACGAGCGAGGCGGTGCTCTGCCCGAGCCCGGCGACGACGAGCGCCGGGAGGAGGAGCACGGCGAGCGCGAGGAGATGGGCGAGGCCGAGCAGCCCGGTGACGAGCACGAGGCGCAGGCGCACCCCGCGCAGCGCCAGCCAGCCCGCGCGCAGGGTCATGCGGCGGGAGTCGAAGGCGGCCCGCGCCGCGACGGCGCCGACCCCGGCGAGCAGGTGGACGAGGGAGAGCGAGGAGATCGAGAGCGCGAAGGCCCCGAACTGGGCGACGATCGAGAAGCCGGCGGCGGCATCGGGGTCGGAGAACACCTCGGAGAGGAACCCGGTGCCCGCCCACGCGAGGCCGGAGATCACGACGCCGATGAGCAGCGTCCACAGGGTGAAGACGATCGCGGAGAGCCCGACGGTGAGCGCCGGGGCGAAGCGGATGAGCCGGAAGCCGCCGTCGAGCCCCTCGAAGAAGCGCAGCGGACGCCGGGACAGCACTCCGGGCCGCGGCGGCGGCCGCCACTCGACCCGCGGCGCTCCCGGGGCGGCGGCCACGAGGGTCCCGCTGCGCCAGTCCATGCGCGCGGCCCAGGCGGCACTCGGCGGTTCGGCCACGGTGCTCACCTCCTCGGACGCGTCCGGCCGGTGCCCGTCGGTATCGACGGTCCGGTTCCCCGCGCCATTATTCCCAAGCCGGGGTGCGGATACCAACACCGGCCCGGCTCGGCCCCGGCCGCAGGGCGGGCTGCGAGGCCGTCGGCGCCGGGGTGCGGGAGGCCCGGTCCGCGACGCGCCCGGGCACGCGGATTCCGCAATCCGGGACGAGTGCGGAAGAATAGGCGCCATGAACGCTCGGATTCTGGTAGTGGACGACGACACCGCACTCGCGGAGATGATCGGCATCGTGCTCAAGAGCGAGGGGTTCGAACCGCACTTCTGCGCCACCGGCGACGGGGCGCTGGACGCCTTCCACGCCGTCCATCCGGATCTCGTCCTCCTCGACCTCATGCTCCCCGGCAAGGACGGCCTCGAGGTGTGCCGGGAGATCCGGGAGGAGTCCGGCGTCCCGATCATCATGCTCACCGCGAAGTCCGACACCGTCGACGTCGTGCTCGGCCTCGAGTCCGGGGCCGACGACTACGTTCCCAAGCCGTTCAAGCCCAAGGAGCTCATCGCCCGCGTGCGCGCGCGGCTGCGGATGGCCGAGCCCTCGGCGCCGGAGATCCTCGCCGTCGGCGACGTCAGCATCGACGTCGCCGGGCACACGGTGACGAAGGCCGGCGAGCCGGTGTCGCTCACCCCGCTCGAGTTCGACCTGCTCGTCGCGCTCGCCCGCAAGCCCTGGCAGGTGTTCTCCCGCGAGACCCTCCTCGAGGAGGTCTGGGGCTACCGGCACGCTGCCGACACCCGGCTCGTCAACGTCCATGTCCAGCGTCTCCGCTCGAAGATCGAGAAGGACCCGGAGAAGCCCGACATCGTCGTCACCGTCCGCGGCGTCGGCTACAAGGCCGGCCAGGCGACGTGAGCCGCACCCCGGCGCTCGCCGGGTTCCTCGAGACGGCCGCACGGGTGCTCGGCGCGGCCGGGCGCTGGACCGTCCGGGCCTTCACGCACTCGCTCCAGTTCCGGATCGTCGTCCTCACCATCGCCCTGACGATCATCGCGGTGCTCGGCGTCGGGGCGTACATGTCCCAGCAGATCTCGCGCGGACTGTTCGAGTCGAAGCTGTCCTCGGTGTCGGTGCAGACCGCCGGGTACGTCGCCGAGCTCCAGTCGCTGTCCGCCGGGGAGGACGACGAGGCGCTCTCGGAGACCCTCAACACCCAGCTGCGCTCGATGCTCTCGCGCTCGCCCACACCCCTGCGCTCGGTGGCGCTCGAGCCGCAGGAGCGCTCCACCGCGGTCCCGCCGCTCGTCGCGCTCGTCGGCGGCGAGGAGTCGATCCCGGTCGCCGAGCTGCCCGACGCCTACCTCTCCGCCGTCGACCGCGCCGAGCTCGGCGAGCAGCTCTACCAGTCCGTCACGCTGCCCGGCGAGGAGTCCTCGCCCGGGCTCGTCGTCGCCCAGCAGGTGACGATCCCCGCCGCCGGCCAGTTCGAGCTGTTCGTCGTCGCCGATCTCCAGGAGGAGCAGAACACGCTCGACTTCGTGCTCCGCGCGCTCATCGTCGCCGCGATCGTGCTGTCCGTGCTCATCGGCGCGATCGCGTGGATCGTCACCCGGCTCGTCGTCGTGCCGGTGCGCACCGCCGCCGAGGTCGCCGGGCAGCTCGCCCACGGCGACCTCGACCAGCGGATGCCGGTGCACGGGAAGGACGAGATCGCCACGCTCGCCGAGAGCTTCAACTCGATGGCCGACACCCTGCAGGACCAGATCACCCGGATGGAGCTGCTCACCGTGCTCCAGCGGCAGTTCGTGTCCGACGTGTCCCACGAGCTGCGCACCCCGCTCACCACGATCCACATCGCCTCGGACATGATCTACGAGTCGCGGGAGGACTTCGACGAGTCGACCGCGCGCTCCGCGGAGCTCCTCAACTCCCAGGTCGAGCGCTTCGAGCTGCTGCTCGGCGACCTGCTCGAGATCTCCCGCTACGACGCGGGCGCGGCGAACCTCGTGACGAAGCCCACCGACATCGGCGAGATCGTCACCGGCGTCCTCGACACCCTCTCCGTCGTCGCCACCCAGGCCGGCACCGAGCTCCTCCTCCACGCCCCGTCCTCCCCGGTCATGGCCGAGGTCGACCGGGTGCGGATCACCCGCGTCGTGCGCAACCTCGTCGTCAACGCGATCGAGCACGGGGAGGGCCGGCGGGTCGACATCTACCTCGCCGCCAACGCCGAGGCGGTCGCGGTGAGCGTGCGCGACCACGGCATCGGGATGAGCGAGGAGCACGTCGAGCACGTGTTCGACCGCTTCTGGCGCGCCGACCCGTCCCGCCGCCGCACCCTCGGCGGCTCGGGGCTGGGCCTGGCGATCTCGCTCGAGGACACCCACCTCCACGGCGGCTGGCTGCAGGCCTGGGGCCGGGAGGGCGAGGGCGCGTGCTTCCGGCTCACGCTGCCGCGGCGCCAGCGGCAGGAGATCTCCTCCTCGCCGCTGCCGCTGCCGCCGGCCGATGCCGCGCACACCGGTGCCGCCGTGGTCGCCGGTCCGAGCTCCTCGGACGGCTCGGTGCGGATCCAGACCGGGTCCATCCCCATCGTCGTCGACCCCGCGGAGGCTGAGTATGAGACGGACTGACCTGCTCGCCCTGCTCGCCTGCCTCGCCCTCGTGCTCAGCGGCTGCGTGTCGATCCCGCGCGACGGCGGGATCGGGCGCATCCCCGTCGACGACAGCGAGTCCGGGGTGCAGTCGCGCATCGACCCCGACGGTCCCGTGCCCGGGGCCGGGCCGGACGAGATCGTGCGCGGCTTCCTCGCCGCCGGTGCCGGCTACTCGAACAACTTCGAGGTCGCACGCGCCTTCCTCACCGAGTCCTTCTCCACCGAGTGGAACCCGCGCTCCGTCGTGCGGGTGATGCCCACCGGGACCGGTCTCGACGAGCTCACGAGCGAGATCACCGCGGATTCGCAGAGCGTGTCCTTCGACGTCCCGATCCAGGCGAGCCTCGACGAGCGCCGCCTCTACCGCGAGCCCGGCGACGACACGGTGATCGAGATGGAGTTCGCGCTGCGGCAGGTCAACGGGGAGTGGCGGATCTCGCAGGCCCCGCCCGGCCTCGTCGTGTCCGCGTCGAACTTCAACACCCTGTTCCAGGCCTACCCGGTGTACTTCTACACCCCGGACTACGAGCACCTCGTGCCCGACACCCGCTGGTTCATCCGTTCCCCGGCGACCGCGACGGAGGCCGTCGGCGAACTCCTGCGCGGACCCGCCGATCACCTCGACGGCGCCGTCGTGTCCGCGGTGCCGGAGGGCACCCAGCTCGACCCGCAGATGGTGACGGTGAGCGAGGGCGTCGCCGAGGTCGGCCTGTCCGACACCGCAGAGGGTCTCGAGGAGCTCGCCCAGGCGCGGATCATCAACCAGATCGGGGAGACCGTGCGTGCGATCGGCTCGATCACCGAGGCCGAGGTCGGCGTCCGCTCCGGGCTCCTCGACCCGGCGACGAGCGAGGCGGCCGGCCCCGGCGTGGCCGTCGACGGCCCGCCCGTCGCCGTGTCCGACGGCGCGCTCGCCCGGGTGGTGGGCACCGGGGTCGAACCGGTCGAGGGCAGCCCGGAGATGTCGGACGCCGACTCGGACCCGGCGGTGTCCCTCGACGGCTCGATGTACGCCTACCTCGGAGGGGATCGCAGCGAGCTCCATCGGGTCGTCGCCGATTCCATGGACGATGCGGTGATCCTCACCGGCGACGACCTCGCCGGTCCGAGCTTCGACCGGTTCGGCTGGGCGTGGACGGCCGAGGCGGACTCCGGGCGCGTCCACGCCGTCGACCGGTCCGGGGAGCTCTCGGTGTTCGAGGTCCCGTTCCTCCTCGAGCGGCGGATCGAGGCGCTCCACGTGTCGCGCAACGGCACCCAGCTCGCGGTGCTGTCCAGCGATGGGGAGTCCCGCACCCGGATCGAGGTCATCGGCGTCACCCGCGACGGCCAGAACCGCCCCACCGGCACGGTCGAGGCCGCCCCGCTGCTCGTCGGCGCCGGACTCCACTCGATCTCCGACTTCTCGTGGGCCGGCCCCCACACGCTCGTCATGCTCGCCGCGCCGGCCCCGGGGTCGCCGGAGACCCCCTACAGCACCCCGGTCGCCGGCCCGCAGAACTCGCTCGGCTCGATCGACGGGGGGATCCGGGTCACTGCGGGCGACGACTCGCGTTCCCTGCGCGTGAGCACCGCCGCCGGCGAGATGTACACCTACAGCGCCGGGAACTGGCAGAAGCTCGTCGACGTCCGCGCCTTCGACCCCGCCTACCCGGGCTGAGCCGGGCCGCGCACGGCCGGGGCCGTCGACAGGTCACAGCGGCCGCCTGCGCCTGGTGCGCACCCCGGGCGGCGGGGATCATGGCGGTGTGCACCGGATCCTCGGCGAGCTCCTCGACCTCCTCGTGCCGCGCGCCTGCGCCGGCTGCGGGGCGGAGACGGTGACCCTGTGCGGGCGCTGCCTGGCCGAGCTCGCGGTGCCGGTGCGGGCGACGATGCCGCGCTACGGCACCCGCGCGGTGCACGGGGCCGGCGAGTACACCGGTGTGCTGCGCGACTGCCTCGTGGCCTACAAGGAGAAGGACCGCCGCGACCTCACCGCCCTCCTCGGCCTGCTCCTCGCCCGGGCGGTGCTCGCGGTGCTCGAGCACTCCCCGCCGGCTCCGTTCCCGGCGGGCGCGCCCGCCGCGCTGCTCGTCCCGGTGCCGGCGACCGCCGCGGCGGTGCGCCGGCGCGGTGCGGACCACGTCGCCGCGCTCGGCGCGCACGCCGCCGCCGTGCTCCGGGCGGAGGGCCTCGACGTGCGCTGCGCGCCGCTGCTCGAGGTGCGGGCGCACCGCGACCAGGTGGGGTTCGGCTCCACCGCCCGGCGGCGCAACGTGCGCGGCACCCACCGGGCCTCCGCACGGGCGGCGGCGCAGCTCGCGGCAACCCGCACGGCCGCCGCGGCCGGGGCGCGGATCATCGTCCTCGACGACATCTGCACGACCGGCGCGACGGTCGCGGAGAGCACGCGTGCGCTCGCCGCATCCCGCATCCCGGTCGACGGCGTCGCGGTGGTCGGAATCGCCCCCGGCGGACCTCGCACTGCCCCTGGCGATGGTATTTAATGGAAGGAGCCGTCGAACCGTGACGGCAACGGAGCGATCCGTTCCCCGAGGTGCAAAGGACCGCACAATGGACATCGTCGTCAAGGGTCGTCATCTGACCATCTCCGACAGCTTCCGGGCCCATGTCGAGGACAAGGTCGCCAAGGTCGAGCAGCTCGCCCCGCGCGCGCTCGCCGTCGAGGTCCAGATCACGAGCGAGCCGAACGCACGCCAGCCGGAGACCTCCGAGACCGTCGAGATCACCGTCATCGCGAAGGGCCCCGTGCTCCGGGCCGAGGCGAGCGCCTCCGACAAGTACGCCGCGCTCGACCTCGCCTGGGCGAAGGTGCTCGAACGCCTGCGCCGCGCCCGCGACCGGCAGAAGATCTCCCACCGCGGCAAGCACCGGCCGGAGTCCACCGCCGAGGCGATGGCCCGGATAGAGTACGTGCCGCCGCAGGAGGACGCCCCGGAGGCCGAGGAGCCCCAGGCGGGCGACCGGACGAACGGCCGCATCAAGTCCGAGGGCGACTCCCCGGTGGTGCTGCGCGAGAAGAACTTCCCCGCGACCCCGATCGGCATCGAGGAGGCCCTCAACCGGATGGAGATGGTGGGCCACGACTTCTACCTCTACATCGACGAGGAGAACGCGAAGCCCTCGGTGGTCTACCGCCGCAAGGGCTGGAGCTACGGGGTGATCACCCTCGACCCGGAGATCACCGAGTGATCCCGTGCGCTCGCTGAGCAGGGAGGCGGCCAGACGCTGTGCGCTGGCCGCCTCCGGCTTCTCCGCGCCGCGCCCGCCGCGACCCGACCGCCGGCACCTGCGGCGGGTGTTCGACACGCTGGGCCTCGCGCAGATCGATTCGGTGGCGCGCGTCGCCCGCAGCCACTACCTGCCCTTCTACTCCCGCCTCGGGCCCTATCGCACCGCCGACCTCGACTCCCTCCTCCACGCCCCCGACCCGATGGGCGTCGAGTACTGGATGCACGAGGCGGCCTACGCCCCGCCGTCCACCGTGGCGCTCGCCGCCGGCCGCCGGGCGGACTGGTACCGCCGCGACTACGGCCAGCGCGACCCCGTGACCGGCTCCGCCTTCCGCGCCCTGCTCCTCGATCTCGAGGCGGCGCTCGCCCATGGCCCGGGCACGGCGCGCGAGCTCGCCGGCCTGGTGAGCCACGACATCCCCGAGCGCGAGCGCGACCACTGGGGGTGGAACCCGAGCCGCGTGAAGTCCGGGCTCGAGGCGCTGCTGCGCGCCGGCCGGGTCTCCGTCGCCGCCCGCAGCCGCTCCTTCGAGCGGATCTACGCGCTGCCCGGCGACGTCCACCCGGACCTGCCGGTGCCGGAGCTGCGCTTCGGCCCGCCCGCCGACCCGACCCTGGGCTTGCGCCCGGACGCCGGCCGGCTGCCCCGCGGGATCGGCGGGGAGCGCGACGACGCCGTCGCGCTCGTGCGGATCGCCGCCGCAGCCCGCGGGATCGGCACTCCCGCCTGCCTCGCCGACTACTTCCGGCAGCCCGTCGCCGAGGTGCGCGCCGCCGCGGCGGAGCTCGTGGCCGTAGGAGAGCTCGTCGAGGTCGACGTCGAGGGCGTCCGGGCGCTGCGCTGGCATGCCGCGCGGGTGCCGCGCCGGATCGAGGCGCGCGCCCTGCTCGCCCCCTTCGACCCGCTCGTCTTCACCCGCGAGCGGCTGCGCTGGCTCTTCGACTTCGACTACCGGATCGAGATCTACACCCCGGCGCACGCACGCGTCCACGGCTACTACGTCATGCCCTTCCTGCTCGGGGACCGGCTGGTCGGGCGCGTGGATCTCGCCGCGGACCGGAAGGCGGATGCGCTCATCGCCCACCGGGTGCACTGGGAGGACGCCCAGCACCCGGAGGCGCTCGCCGCGGAGCTCGAGGACATGCGCCGCTGGCTGGGACTCGGCACCCTCGTCGTGCGATGACGGGCGCCTGCTGATCGGCGCTAAGCTAGGTCACTGACGTGACGGAAACACCCGAGCCGGTCGACCGGACCGGACGCAAGGAGAATCGTGGCCAACTTCCTGGAAAAGCTGTTGAGGACCGGAGAGGGTCGCACGCTCAAGAAGCTGCGCGGCTACACGACGGCGATCAACAATCTCTCCGACGAGTTCGACGAGATGAGCGATGCGGAGATCCGGGAGGAGACCGACCGATTCAAGGAGCGCTGGGCCGACGGCGAATCCCTCGATTCGCTGCTGCCGGAGGCGTTCGCCGCGGTGCGCGAGGCCTCGACCCGCACCCTGGGGATGAGGCACTTCGACGTCCAGCTCATGGGTGGGGCGGCGCTCCACCTCGGAAACATCGCGGAGATGAAGACCGGTGAGGGCAAGACCCTCGTCGCCACCGCACCGGCCTATCTCAACGCGCTCACCGGCAAGGGCGTCCACGTCGTCACCGTGAACGACTACCTCGCGAGCTACCAGTCCGAGCTCATGGGACGCGTGTTCCGGTTCCTCGGGATGGAGACCGGCTGCATCCTCGCCCAGCAGAGCTCCGACATCCGCCGCCAGCAGTACGCCGCGGACATCACCTACGGCACGAACAACGAGTTCGGCTTCGACTACCTGCGCGACAACATGGCCTGGTCCGCGGAGGAGATGGTGCAGCGCGGACACCACTTCTCCATCGTCGACGAGGTCGACTCGATCCTCATCGACGAGGCCCGCACGCCGCTCATCATCTCCGGCCCCGCCGAGGGCGACGTCAACCGCTGGTACTCCGAGTTCGCGACCGTCGTCAAGCGGCTCAAGGCCGAGTCCGACTACGAGGTCGACGAGAAGAAGCGGACGATCGGCATCCTCGAGTCCGGGATCGACAAGGTCGAGAACTACCTCGGCATCGAGAACCTCTACCACGCCGACAACACCCCGCTCATCAGCTTCCTCAACAACGCGATCCGGGCCAAGGAGCTGTTCAAGAAGGACAAGGACTACGTCGTCCTCAAGGGCGAGGTGCTCATCGTCGACGAGCACACCGGCCGCATCCTCAAGGGCCGTCGCTACAACGAGGGCCTGCACCAGGCGATCGAGGCGAAGGAGGCCGTCAAGGTCAAGCCCGAGAACCAGACCCTGGCGACGATCACCCTGCAGAACTACTTCCGCCTCTACGACAAGCTCTCCGGGATGACCGGTACCGCGGAGACCGAGGCCGCGGAGTTCATGTCGACCTATCAGCTCGGCGTCGTCCCGATCCCCACGAACAAGCCGATGCAGCGCATCGACCAGTCCGACTTCGTCTACAAGAACGAGAAGGCGAAGTTCGACGCGGTGGTCGAGGACATCGTCGAGCGCCACGAGGAGGGCCAGCCGATCCTCGTCGGCACGACGAGCGTGGAGAAGAGCGAGTACCTCTCCAAGCAGCTCTCCCGGAAGGGCGTCGCCCACGAGGTGCTCAACGCGAAGAACCACGCGCGCGAGGCCGCGATCGTCGCGCTCGCCGGACGGCGCGGCGCCGTCACGGTGGCGACGAACATGGCCGGGCGCGGCACCGACGTCATGCTCGGCGGCAACGCCGAGCACATCGCGGTGGCCGAGATGGCGGAGAAGGGCCTCGACCCGGTCGAGAACTCCGAGGAGTACGAGGCGCTCTGGCCCGAGGTGCTCGAGGCCGCCGAGGCCCGGGTCGAGGAGGAGGCCGAGGAGATCCGCGAGCTCGGCGGGCTCTACGTGCTCGGCACCGAGCGCCACGAGTCGCGCCGCATCGACAACCAGCTGCGCGGCCGCTCCGGCCGCCAGGGCGATCCCGGCGAGTCGCGCTTCTACCTCTCGCTCACCGACGACCTCATGCGGCTGTTCGGATCCGGCGCGGCCGAGCGGATCATGGCGACGGCGAACGTGCCCGACGACGTCCCGCTCGAATCGAAGATGGTGTCCCGGGCGATCCTGTCCGCGCAGACGCAGATCGAGCAGCGCAACGCCGAGCAGCGCAAGAACGTCCTCAAGTACGACGACGTGCTCAACCGCCAGCGCACCGTGATCTACGACGAGCGCCGCCGCGTGCTCGAGGGCGCGGACCTCGCCGAGCAGGTGCAGCTGTTCCGCGACGACGTGCTCGCCGCATACGTCGACGGGTCCACCCGCGGCCCGGCGGAGACCTGGGACCTCGACGAGCTGTTCACCGCCCTCGGCGAGCTGTACTCGCCGTCGATCACCGCCGCGGAGCTCATCGAGGACGTCGGCGGACAGGCCCACCTCACCCGCGAGTCGCTGCTGCGCGAGATCCGGGCCGACGCCGATCTCGCCTACGACGGCCGCGAGCAGGAGCTCGGGGAGGAGGCGATGCGCGAGCTCGAGCGGCGCGTCGTGCTCTCCGTCATCGACAAGCGCTGGCGCGAGCACCTCTACGAGATGGACTACCTCAAGAACGGCATCGGCCTGCGCGCGATGGCCCAGCGCGACCCGCTCGTCGAGTACCAGCGTGAGGGCTACGAGATGTTCAGCACGATGCAGGAGGGCATCAAGGAGGACGTCGTCCGGTTGACGAACACTCTCGAGGTCAAGGTGAAGGTCAACCCCGGGAAGGACCTCGAGGACCCGAGCGACGACTTCGTCGAGGTCGAGGCCGACGAGCTCGAGCCGCGCAAGCCCAAGCTCCAGCTCTCCGCGCCCTCGGACTCCGGGGGAGTGCAGGTGCGCGCCGACGGTGCGGCCGGCGAGTCCGCCGCGGAACCCGGAGCGGGCAACCGCGCCCAGCGCCGCTCGAAGAAGCGCTGAGCCCGGCGCGTTCGGCGGGTCCCGCTCGCCGGCCGGGAGACCGCGGCCTCACACGCTGACGAACTCGGTGACGAGCCAGCGGCCGTGCATGTGCTCGAGCCGCATCGCGACTGCCCGGTGCCGCCGGGCGGCGCGGACGACGACGCATGCCTCGACCGCACTGTCGCCGATCATGCACAGCCGCGGCCTGCCCGGGGTGAAGACGTGCCCGCGCGGGGCGACCGCGCGAGCGAGGTCCTGGCGCAGCGCCGCATGGGTGCGGATGCGCTCCTGGAGCTCCGGTGCGATCCAGCGGGCGATCGAGCTGCTCGCGCGTGCTCCGGTGAGCACCTCGACGACTGCGACGGCGAGCGACTGGACCGTGGTGCGGAGGAACTCCGCCTGCTCGGCCGGTGTCGCCGGGCGCCTGCGCTGCGGGGCGCGGTGGACCGGGCTCCGCACGGCCCGGGAGCGGCCCACGGGACGGGTGATGGTCAGCGGGGTGCTCATGGGATCTCCAGACGTGAGCCGGGCAGGATGAGATTCGGGTCCGAGCCGATGACCGCCCGGTTCTCCCGGTGGATCGCCGCGACCGCGGAGGCCACGGCCGCCGGATCCCGGGTCCCTTCCATCTCCGCCGCGATCGACCACAGGCTGTCCCCGGCGCTCACGGTGACCGTGCGCGGCCCCGGACCCTCCGGCTCCGCGCCCGGCTCGTCCGGCGGTCCGGGGCTGCGTGTCCGATCCTCGTCGGGGCCGGGAGCCGCCGGGGGCTCGGACTCCGGATCATCCGGAGCACCGGTGCCCGGATCGACAGGCCAGCCGGGTGAGTGCTCCGGAGCGGGATCCGGCTCCTCGGTCACCGGCCACCCCGGCGAAGGCGCGGCAGCCGGCACTGATGCCGGCACTGCGGACTCCTGACCGGCTCTCGGCGCGGGGCCTGTCGCCGCAGCGACCGCGAGTGCGCCGGTGGTCAGCGACCCCGTCACCACGAGACCGGTGAGCGACCCGGCGAGGGCGAGGCGCAGCGCTCGCGGGCTGCATCGCAGCGCCGCCGCGGCGAGCGCCCGCCCGCTCCCGTGATGGAGCGCAGCCGCGGCCCGTGCGCCCACGGTGAGGAGCACGGCGAGGGTGGCCCGCAGGCCGAGCAGCGCGACCGCGCCGGCGACGAGGAGCACCAGCCCGGCACCGGCATCCCCGGTGGAGAACCGGTCCCACAGCCGGGTCGCGCTCGCGGCGAGCCAGCAGCAGAGCAGACCGTGGGCCGCAGCGGCGGCGAACGGGAGAACACGGATCATGACGACTCCTCTCATCGGTCATCACACTGTGTCAAACGTCACCATATGATGTCAATGGATGAAGTTTGATGATGATCGACGGAGTTCGTGGACGCAGTGGTCAGGATGCATTCCTTGCGGATCGGGCCCGTGCAGAACCGGCGCTTGCGGGCGGGGGAGGGTCCGCGGAGGATGGGTGCCATGGAGGACGAGCGCTTCGACCGGCTGTTCGCGGACATCGACGCCGCGCATGCCGGTGAGCAGATGCACGAGCGGGCCGGTGAGTTCGGCGATCTCGTCGCCGGGGAGATCGCCGAGGCGACGCTCGAATCCCGGGCGGCCGCCGCGATCGGCACGCCGGTGGAGCTGTGGGCCGGCGAGGAGCGGATCACCGGGGAGATGCACGAGGTGGGATCCGGCTGGTGCCTCGTGGCCGGCGCGGACGAGGTCGTGATCAACCTCGCCGCACTGCAGAGCCTGCGCCTGGGTGATCGGGTCCGCGCCGCGGCAGGTGCGGTGTCGGTGCTGTCGATCGGTTCACCGCTGCGCCGCTGGTCGGCCGAGCGCCGCGAGTGCCGGGTGGCGGTGGGACGCCGGACGGTCGACGGGCGTCTCGACGCGGTGGCCCGTGATCATCTCCAGCTGCGCCGGGCCGGCGGGGGCTGGGAGCTCATCCCGCTGTCGGCGGTGTCGGCGGTGCGGGCGCTGCGCTGAGCGGGTCTCAGACCTCGGGCTGGCCGGATTCGACCGCGGCGCGCGTCTGCTGGTACATGCGCTGGATGTAGTCCTCGAGCTCGGTCTTCTCGACCCGCCACTGGCCGCGGCCGCCGACCTTGATCGCGCGCAGCTCGCCGGAGCGCACGAGCGCCCGGGCCTGGGCGGCGGACACGTTGAGGATCTCCGCGACATCGGTCAGCGGCAGGAAGCGGGCTTCGACGACCATGGGGCTGCCTCTCGGGGGACGGGTGCGCGTGGATGCGAACCGTGCGCGGGACGGGAATTCTGCCGCAGCTCTTGATCCGCAGGCGTTTGTCTACGAATAATAGCACTTGAGTGCGTTTGCGCACCCATCCCCGCCCACCGTTCAGCGAACCCGGAGCATCCCCTCATGCCTCACCCCTCCGCCCGCCCCGCGGACCGGCTGCGCGCCCCGCGCCTCCGGGACCCGCGCCTCGTCATCGGCGCCCTCCTCGTCCTCCTCTCCGTGCTCGGCACGTGGTTCGTCGTCACCCGGGTGGCCGACACGACCACGGTGTGGGCAGCCGCCAGGCCGCTCGTGCCTGGTGGCGTGCTCGTCCCCGACGACCTCGTCGCCACCGAGATCCGGATGAGCGGCGACCCCGGCGTCTACCTCAGCGCCGACGCGGCGATCCCCGAGGGTGCCACGGTGCTCGCCGCGGTCGCTCCGGGCGAGCTCGTCCCGGCCTCGCAGCTCGGCTCCCCGGACCAGCTCGCCGGACGGGTGGTCGCCCTGGCCGTGCCCGGCGCACTGCCGGCGGCCGTGCGGCCCGGCGGTGCGGTCGACGTCTGGGCCACCGACCCGGAGGCCGACCCCGTCGATCCGCGCGAGGTCCTCACCGCCGTCGACGTCATCGCCGTCGACCGCGAGACGGGGGACTTCGCCACCGGCGACCAGGTGATCGAGATCTTCGTCCCCAACAGTCGGCTCGGCGACGTCATGCGGGCGCTCGCCGAGGACCACCGGATCTCCGTGGTCGCGGTCCCGGAGGCGGCCCGGTGATCGAGGTCGTCGTCGCCGTCGACGTCGAGTTCGAGGCACGCGTCGTGTCCGCGCTCGGCACGATCCCCGACATCGAGGTCATCCGGCGTCCCGCCGACGAGGTCGAGCTGCTCGCCGCCGGTGCGGCCGGGGTGGGCGACGTCGTCGTCCTCGGGCAGCACTTCCTCGGCGCCGACGCCGAGGTGGTGCGCCGGCTCCACGCGCACGCCGTCCGGGTGCTCGGGCTCGCCGACGACCCCGCCGTGCTCACCGACTGGGGCGTGCCGACCACCGTGTCGCCCTGGGCGACACCCGAGGAGCTCGCGGCCGCGGTCCGCGCCGCGGCGGCCGCCGTGCCCACCCCGCCGCGCCCGGCCGAGCCGCCCCGAACCGCAGGTGGTGGCGCCCCGGGGCCGGTCATCGCCGTCTGGGGCACCGGGGGAGCGCCGGGTCGCAGCACCGTGGCCGCCGCCCTCGCCCACACGCTCGCGCGGACCGCCGGCCCGACCGTCCTCGTCGACGCCGACACCGTCGCCGCTTCCCAGGCCGCGCTCCTCGGCCTGCTCGACGACGCACCGCAGATCGCCGCACTATGCCGGGCCGCGGCGAGCGGCGGGACCACCGCTGCGCTCGCCCGCCACGTGTCCGTCATCGACGAGCACTTCGCCGTCGTCACCGGTCTGAGCCGGGCGGAGCGCTGGCCGGAGGTCCGACCCGGTGTGCTCGCCGAAGTCCTCACCGCCCTCGCCCGCGCATACACCTGCACCGTTGTCGACGTCTCCGACCGGGTCGACCCCGACGACCCGTACGCGGACCCGCACTACGACCGCCACGGAGCCACGCGGGCGGTGCTCGACCGGGCCGATCACGTCGTGGTCGTGGCCGCCGGGGACCCGATCGGACTGCAGCGGCTCGTGCGGCTGCTCGAGACCGAGCGCGGGCTCGCGGTGCGCGACGATTGCACCGTCGTCGTCAACCGGGTCCGGGCCGGGAGCGTGGGTCCGGGGCCGGAGGCGCGCATCCGCGCGACGCTCGAACGGTTCGCCGGACTCACCGGGGTGCACCTCGTGCCCGACGACCGGGCCGCCGCCGACGCCGCGCTGCTCGCCGGTCGCACGCTCACCGAGTCGGCCCCGCACAGTGCGGCGTCCCGCGCGGTCACGGCGCTCGCCGGCCTGCTCCCGGTGCCGGACACGCCGGACGCCTCGCCGCGGCGCAGCCGCCGGCGGGGGAGGAGGAGAATAGGGGCATGAGTCCTGCGAACACCGTGCGCGCCTACGTGCCCCTGACCGACCGATCGCTGAGGGCCGCCTGGCCGCACCTGACCGAGGCGCTCGGCTTCGCCCCGGACGTCCGCCCGGGGAGCCTGCGCGGCGAGGAGCTCGAGGAGGCGGAGTGGATCGCCTTGTCGACCGCCGCCGAGGTCGTCCTCGACACCGCGGTCGAGCAGCGCTGCGGCCGCGTGGTCCTCGCCTGCGACCTCCCGGCGGATCTGCGCTCCCGACCGGTCTCCGCCGGCGTCGTCGCCCTCGGGCCGGCGGCGCTCGACCCCGCCTGCGTCGTCAGCGCCCACATCGACGATCCCGCCCTCGTGGCGGCGCTGCCTGACGACCCGGCAGCCGCCGCGGACGCCCTCCGGGACGGCGGGCTGCTGTGGTACGACGTGTCAGAGATCGACGAGCTGGTCGAGGCGCTCGGACAGGAGTGACTCGACGTACGGCTCGAGGGCGGACTCCACCATCGAGCCGAACAGCGGCACCGAGGACACGATCCGGGTGATCGCATGGATGTCCGTGCCGCCGGAGATCTCGCGCAGCGCGATCGCGATGTCGACGTCGACCGGCGCGCCGGCGACCTCCGCCGCGATCGCCACATGCGCCTCGGGCGACTGCGCGTCGACGGGATCGGCCCGCACCTCCTGGACGAGCTCCGCGCCCTCGCCGAGGAACCGCGCGGCGGCCGCCGGCAGGTCCGCCGCGCGCAGCGGGGTGCGGGTGGTCAGATGCGCGCCCTCGGCCGCACCGCGGTGCACGGTCACGCTCGTGTCGGCACCCGCCCACGTGCTCGGCTCGATCGCCCGATTCAGGATCTGGGCAGGGGTCCCGGCGGCCCGGCGGCGCAGCTCGATGGTCTTCATGGCTTCCAGTCTGTCACGTCGCGGCCGCGTCCGAGGCCTCGGAAACCCCCTGCGGAGCGGAGTCGGAATCACCGGAGTTCCCGCATAGAGTGGACGGGGAGGCCACACCGTCGTGGTCCCAGCCGAAACCGAGACGAACACGAGGTGGCACCGTGACCGAGGTCCGATCGACCGAGATCGCACAGCAGTGGAGCGCACTCACCGGCAGCACCCCGCCGGAGAATCTCCTGGCCGCGTACTATCCCCGCCCCGAGGCCACGCCGGCGGAGCGCTACCGCCCCCGCGAGCTCGCGGCCTCCGCGATCGAGCACGCCCGGTGCGCCGAACGGCACCGGGCCGGGGAGCCGACGATCGAGATCCGCAATCCGGGTGAGGACTCGATCGAGCAGATCGGCAACCGGACGGCGATCAGCATCGTCACCGACGACATGCGCCACCTCGTGTCCTCGCTCGTCGCCGAGCTCACCGGGCTCGGGCTGGCGATCCGCGAGGTGCACCACCCGATCATCGTCGTCGAGCGCGGTCCGGACGGGATGCACGTCGTCGCCCCCGCCGATCTCAGCCGCACCGTCACCGACACCACCGCGCTGCCGGTCATCGCCCCCGGCGACTCCCCGGCCGAGCGCCGCAAGGAGTCCTGGATCCACATCGAGGTCGACCGGATCCCCGAGGACCGGTTCCCCGAGGTCGAGGCCGGGCTGCGCGAGACCATCGAGTTCGTCGCCGCCGTCGAGCGCGACCGGCACGCGATGGCCGACACCGCGCGGCACATCGCCGAATCGCTGCGCACCCGGCCCCCGCGCCCCGAGCTCGCCGAGGAGGCCGCGGAGTCCGCCGACCTCCTCGACTGGCTCGACGGCCGCTTCGCGTTCATGGGCTACCGCGAGTACGCGCTCGAGGAGTCCGGCGGGGAGAAGATCCTGGTCCCGATCGAGGACTCCGCACTCGGCATCTCCTCGCTCCGCGCGACGCTGAGCTCGCCGCTGTCGCGGGCGGTGGCCGCCAAGGCCGAGGAGCCGCGCGTCCTCGTGCTCACCAAGGCGAACTCCCGATCCCGGCTCATCCGGCGCGGGTACCTCGACTACGTCGGGGTGAAGACCTTCGACGACACCGGGCGGATCGTCGGTGAGAAGCGCTTCGTCGGCCTGTACACCTCGGGGCTGTACTCGGCCTCCGTGCTCGACATCCCCCTCATCGCGTCGAAGATGCGCTACGTGCTCAGCCATTCCGGCCTCGCCCGCGACACGCACTCCGGCGACGAGCTCGTCGCGATCCTCGAGAGCTACCCGCGCGACGACCTGCTCCACGCCGATGCGCAGGAGATCCTCGATGTCGTCACCCAGGTGCTCGACCTGCAGGAGAAGCGCGAGTCGAGCGTCTTCATCCGGCGCGACCCCTACGAGCGCTACGTCTCCGTGCTCGTCTACGTGCCGCGCGACCTCTACGACACCGCCGCCCGACTGCGGGTCGAGGGCGTGCTCCGCGACTACTACGGCGCGGAGTCCGTGGACTTCGACGTGCTGCTGAGCGACTCCGCGCTCGCCCGCCTCCACTTCGTCGCCCGGGTTTCGCGCGACGAGGTGCTGCCCGACATCGCCGGGGAGACGGTGGCCGAGCGGATCACCGCGGCGCTGCGCTCGTGGGAGGAGGACATCGCGGAGTTCATCGCCCCGGCCGGCGGCTCGGTGTCCGCGGCCGACATGGAGCTGCGCCGGCGCTGGATGCGCGCCTTCCCGCCGAGCTACCAGGAGTACCACACGCCGCGTCAGGCGGTCGACGACGTCGACCGCTTCGAGGAGCTCGACTCCGATGCGGAGCCCTCCGTCCGGATCTACCGCCCCGACGCGGAGGACGAGGCCGACGTGCGCCTCGCGTTCTACCGCATCGCCCCGGCGGGCCTGTCGGAGATCCTGCCGTTCCTCGCCAGCCTCGGCGCCCAGGTGCACGACGAGCGGCCCTACGAGCTCGACCTGCCCGACGGCGAGCACCGCTACGTCTACGACTTCGGGCTGTCCTTCGACCGGCCGCTCGACGACAACGACTTCGCCCGCATCGAGCGCGCCTTCACCACCGCCTGGACCGGTGAGCGGGAGTCCGGCCGGATGGACAGCCTCGTGGCCTCCGGCCTCGAATGGCAGGACGTCAGCATCATCCGCGCCTTCACCCATTACCTCCGGCAGGCCGGCTTCTCCCTCACCGAGCGCCACATGGGCGAGGTGTTCACCACCCACGTCGCCCTCACCACCGCGCTCGTCGAGCTGTTCCGGGTCCGTTTCGACCCCGACCTCGACGAGTCCCGGGGCACGCGCGAGGAGCTCATGCGCGCCCGGGAGGAGGAGATCGAGGCCGCGCTCGCCGAGGTCGCCAGCCTCGATGCCGACCGGGTGCTGCGCGCCGTCCTCGAGCTCATCCGGGCCACTGTGCGGACGAACGTGTTCCAGCCCGCGGACGGCCGGATGCCGGCCGCGACGGTGTTCAAGATCCTCCCCACCCGGCTCGACTTCGTGCCCAAGCCCAAGCCGGCGCTCGAGATGTGGGTGTACTCCCCGGAGGTCGAGGGCGTCCACCTGCGCTTCGGGCCGGTGGCCCGCGGCGGCCTGCGCTGGTCGGACCGGGCCGACGACTTCCGCACCGAGGTGCTCGGACTCGTCAAGGCGCAGATGGTGAAGAACGCGCTCATCGTGCCGACCGGCGCCAAGGGCGGGTTCTTCCCCAAGCAGCTGCCCGACCCGGCGGTCGACCGCGACGACTGGGCGGCCGCCGGGCAGCACGCCTACGAGCTGTTCATCGGCGCGCTCCTCGATGTCGCCGACAACCTCGTCACCGAGGGCGAGGGCACCCGCACGGTGCGCCCGGAGCGGACCGTCGTCCACGACGGCGAGGACAGCTACCTCGTCGTCGCCGCCGACAAGGGCACCGCCCGCTTCTCCGACGTCGCCAACCGGATCGCGCTCGAGCGCGGCTTCTGGCTCGGTGACGCGTTCGCCTCGGGCGGGTCCGTGGGCTACGACCACAAGGCCATGGGGATCACCTCCCGCGGCGCCTGGACCTCGGTCGAGCGCCACTTCCGGGAGCTCGGCCTCGACACCTCCCGGGACGAGTTCACCGCCGTCGGGATCGGCGACATGAGCGGCGACGTGTTCGGCAACGGCATGCTCCGCAGCGACCGCACCCGGCTCGTCGCCGCCTTCGACCACCGCGACGTGTTCCTCGACCCGGACCCGGACGCCGCGGCGTCCTACACCGAGCGCAGGCGCCTGTTTGAGACCCCGCGCTCGAGCTGGCAGGACTACGACCCGGAGCTGATCTCCGCCGGCGGCGGGGTGTACCCGCGCTCGGCGAAGACCATCGAGGTGAGCGAGCGCGCCGCCGAGCGTCTCGGCATGCGCCCCGGCGCGCACCCGCCCACCGAGGTCATCCGCGCGATCCTGCGGGCCCCGGTCGACCTGCTCTACAACGGCGGGATCGGCACCTACGTCAAGGCGGAGACCGAATCCCACCTCGATGTCGGGGACAAGGCCAACGACGCGATCCGCGTCGACGGCGGCGAGCTGCGCGCCCGCGTCGTCGGCGAGGGCGGCAACCTCGGCTTCACTCAGCTCGGCCGGGTCGAGGCCGCGCTCGGCGGGGTCAGGCTCAACACCGATGCCGTCGACAACTCCGCCGGCGTGGACTGCTCCGACCACGAGGTCAACATCAAGCTGCTCCTCGACCTCCTCATCAGGCGCGGCGAGTTCGCCGCCGCCGAGCGGGAGTCGGTGCTCCTGTCGATGACGGACGAGGTCGCCGGGCTCGTGCTCGCGAACAACTACAGCCAGAACGTCGCGCTCGGGGAGGCGCGCGATCGGGCGCAGTCGATGACGAGCACGCAGCGGCGCCTCCTCAAGCGCCTCGAGAAGACCGCCGAGCTCGACCGCGCGGTCGAGTTCCTCCCCGACGACAAGGCGCTCAACCGGCGTGCCGAGGCGGGCCGCGGCTTCACCTCCCCGGAGCTCGCCGTGCTGCTGGCCTACGTCAAGATGGACACCGCCGGCGAGATCCTGTCCGGCGATCTGCCGGCGGAGGACTGGACGCGCGAGCACCTCGTCGATTACTTCCCCGACAGCCTCGCGCAGCGGTACGCGGACGCCTTCGTCCACCACCCGCTGCACCGGGAGATCGCGACGGCCCACCTCGTCAACCGGATCGTCGACCGCGGCGGGCTGACCTACATCTTCCGGATGCAGGAGGAGACCGGCGCCTCGGTCGCGCAGATCGCCCGCGCGTTCACGGTGGTGAGCCGGGTGTTCGACCTCGACGCGCACTTCGAGGACATCTGCGCCCTCGACAACCGCGTGCCGGCGGAGGTCCAGGTCCAGCTCCTCCACGGCTACGTCCGACTCCTCGACCGCGCCTCCCGGTGGCTCGTCCACCAGGCGCCCGACGGTCTCGACGTGCTCGCCGAGGTCGACCGCTACCGGCCCGTGATCCGGGAGCTGCGGCCCCTCGTCCCGGGCCTGCTGCGCGGGCAGGACCGGGCCGAGCTCGAGGACGCCGCCCACCGCTGGATCGGCGAGGGCGTGCCGGAGGAGCTCGCCTTCCGGGCGGCCGCGCTGCTCGACGAGTTCGCGCTCCTCGACGTCGCGCAGGCCGCCTCCCGCACCGACACCCCCGCGAGCGATGCGGCCGAGGTGTACTATGCGGTGACCGACCTGCTCGCGGGCTCGCAGCTGCTCAATCTCATCGGTGATCTCGATCGCCGGAGTCGGTGGACGGCGCTGGCCCGCGGTGCGATGCGGGACGACTTCTACCAGGCGGTGCTCTCGATCGTCGTCGCGATCCTCACGGTGACCGACAGCGAGCGGGCGACCCCGGCCGAGCGCGCCGGCGACCGGATCGCGCAGTGGCGCGTCCGCACCGACGCCTCGCTGCGCCAGGTGCTCTCGACGATCGACGAGGTCATCGCGCTCGAGCAGGTCGACCAGGCGCCGCTGTCCGTGCTCCTGCGGATGATGCGCTCCGTCGTCCGCTCGACCGAGTGGGGCATGCAGGACACCTGAGACGAGGAGGACCCATGGGTCTGCTGAGCGATCTGCTGGCCGCCGAGGGGATCGTCGACGCCGACGACGTCGAGTGGCTCCACCTCGTCGTCGGCGACTGGCAGCTCATCGCCGACCTCTCCTTCGCCGATCTCGTGCTGTGGGCCCCGGCCCGCATCGCCGAGGCGGCCGGGGGCGAGGGCGCCGGGGACGATCCCGAGGACGGCACGGACACGCCTGAGGCGGGTGCGGACGGCGAGGCTCCGGAATACCGGGTGATCGCGCACTGCCGGCCGACCACCGGCTCGACGGTCTACCCGCACGACGAGGTCGGCACGCTCGCCACCGCGGAGGAGCGCGCGCTGCTCCACGAGGCCCACTCCCAGCAGCGGATCGTCATCTCGCAGGCCGCCGAGCCCCCGCTCGTCGGCGCCGAGGCGGTCCCCGTGGTGCGCGCCGGCCGGGTCATCGCCGTGCTGACCCGGCACACCGAGGAGGGGCGTCGACAGGGCTCCTCCCGGCTCGAGCGCTACTACCGCTCGAGCGCGACGATGCTCCTGTCGATGATCGCCGAGGGGGCGTTCCCCGATCTCAGCGCGCCCTCCGGCGCCCATCGCGGGGAGCCCCGCGTGGGCGACGGGCTCATCGTCCTCAACCGGGAGGGCCGGGTCCGCTACGCCTCCCCGAACGGCGTGTCCGTGCTCCACCGGCTCGGGCACGAGGGGGAGATCGAGGGCCGCTACCTCGCCGAGGTCGTGTCCGGCCTCATCGCCCAGCTCCGTCCGGTCGACGAGACCCTGCCGCTCGTGCTCACCGGCCGCGCGCCGTGGCGCACCGAGGTCGAGTCCGGCCGGGTCACGGTGTCCCTGCGCGCGATCCCCATCACCCGGGCCGGCACGCGCACCGGCGCGATCATCCTCGCCCGGGACGTGTCCGAGATCCGGCGCCGCGAGCGCGAGCTGCTGAGCCGCGACGCGATGATCCGGGAGATGCACCACCGGGTGAAGAACAACCTGCAGACGGTGTCGGCGCTGCTGCGGCTGCAGGCCCGGCGGATGGAGTCCCTGGAGTCGCGGGCCGCGCTCGAGGAGGCGATGCGCCGGGTGGCGATCATCGCCGTCGTCCACGACGTGCTGAGCCAGGGGGTGGAGAGCGAGGTCGACTTCGACGAGATCGTCGACAAGGGCCTGCGGCTCACCCCCGAGCTCACCTCGCCCGAGCTCGAGGTCACCCTGCGGCGCACCGCGAGCTTCGGCGCGATCTCCTCGGCCGACGCGACCTCGCTCGCGCTCGCGCTCACCGAGCTCGTGACGAATGCGATCGAGCACGGCTTCCCGCTGTCGGCGAAGCCGGAGGGCCAGGACACCCTGCGCGGCACCGTGTGGGTGACCCCGGAGCGGGTGGGGGACCGGCTCACCGTCATCATCGCCGACGACGGCGTCGGCCTGCCGCCCGGCGGCGGCCCCGGCTCGGGGCTCGGCACGCAGATCGTGCGGACCCTCATCACGAGCGACCTCGCCGGCAGCATCGAGTGGCGGCCGCGCGCCGGCGGCGGCACCGAGGCGCTCATCGACGTGCCGCTGCGCTCCGACACGGTGTGAGCGCCCCGGGCGGGACCTGCCCCGGTGGCCACGCACAGCACGACAGCGGCCGCAGGCTCATCGAGCCTGCGGCCGCTGGGAGAAAGCGTGCGGGTGCGCTCAGCCGGCGCGGCGGGCGCGGGCGGCGCGCCGCTTGAGAGCGCGGCGCTCGTCCTCGCTCAGACCGCCCCAGACTCCGGCGTCCTGACCGGATTCGAGTGCCCACTGCAGGCAGGTCTCGACGACTTCGCACCGCCGGCAGACGCTTTTGGCCTCTTCGATCTGGAGCAGAGCGGGCCCGGTGTTGCCGATGGGGAAGAAGAGTTCCGGGTCCTCGTTGAGGCACGCCGCGCGATGGCGCCAGTCCATAGTGTCCTTTCCTGGGAGCGGAGATCGCCGCTGCCGCGGACCGGGGGCTTCCCGAACGGGAGCGCAGACACGGGTGACGGCGTGGAAGATCGGCGATCGTATGGAACGATCACCACAAGACTCACACACGCCGGAGGGGCGCACAAGGGTTGAGCAGTGTGAAATCACTGACAGATCTCCATTCTCAGCACAACGGCGGGCCGCGTGCAAATCGCCGCGCACCGGGGTGAGACACCGGCCCGGCGCTCTTGTGCCGGTGCGCCGGCGTCTGCTTGGCTGGGGTGCATGACCGATTCGCACACCCCTTCCGGCCGCCCCCTCGGGGACCTCGCCGACGTCCGCCTCATCGCGATCGACGGCATCGCCCCGACGATCGATCCGGGCGCCTTCATCGCCCCCGGCGTCACGCTCATCGGCGACGTCCGGGTGGGGCCGGGCAGCAGCATCTACTACGGCTGCGTGCTGCGCGCGGACCGCAATTCGATCACCATCGGATCCGGCACGAACATCCAGGACAGCACCGTCATGCACGCCGACCCGGGCAAGCCCGTGGTGATCGGCGACCGGGTGTCCGTCGGCCATTGCGCGCTCGTCCACGGCTGCATCGTCGGCGACGACGTGCTCGTCGGGATGAGTGCGACGCTCCTCAACGAGTGCCGGATCGGCAGCGGCTCGCTCGTGGCCGCCGGCGCCGTCGTGCTCGAGGGGACCGAGGTGCCCGCCGGCTCGCTCGTCGCCGGTGTTCCCGGCAAGGTGCGTCGCCCGCTCACCGAGGACGACCTCGCCCGCGTCCACGGCAATGCCCAGGCCTACGAGGAGATCACCGCGCTCCACCGGGAGCGCGGCCGCCCTCCTGAGCCGCCTCCTCCGATCCATCTCCTCCGGCCCCGGGCCGGCGCGGGGTGAGGTTGCCCTGTCCTTCCTAGCAGGACCGGGTGCGGAGAGCGATACTGGGGGTATGAGGATCGTCGGCTTCTTCCGCAGCTATCCGCTCGTCGCACTCGCCCTCGCCGCGCTCGTGCTCACCCTCGTCCTGCTCGGCCTGGGAGCCCCGGGTGCGGCGCAGATCCTCGCCACCGCCGTCATCGCCCTCGTCGTCGTCCTCACCGCGATCGACATGGTCCGCGACCTCCTCGCCGGCACCTGGGGCCTCGACGTGCTCGCCGTCGTCGCGATGGTGTCCACCGTGCTCGTCGGGGAGTACGTCGCCGGCCTCATCATCGTGCTCATGCTCACCGGCGGCGAGGCGATCGAGGACTACGCCGCCGGGCGCGCCGGCCGCGAGCTCGATGCCCTCATCAGCCGCGCCCCGGCCTTCGCCAGCCGGCTGACCGCCGCGGGGGAGATCGAGCGCATCCCCGTGCGCGCGGTGGCACCCGGCGACCGCCTCCTCGTGCGCCCGGCCGAGGTGCTGCCCGTCGACGGGGTGCTCGAGGACGCGCACGCCTCGATCGACGAGTCCTCCCTCACCGGGGAGCCGCTGCCCGTCACCCGCGCCGCTGGCGAGGAGGTGCACTCCGGCACGGTCAACGGCACCGAGGCCTTCACCATGCGGGCGACGGCGACGGAGCAGGAGTCGCAGTACCACGCGATCGTCGAGCTCGTCGGCGAGGCGGTCGCCTCGAAGGCGCCGATGGTCCGCCTCGCGGATCGCTACGCCGTGCCCTTCACCGTGCTCTCCCTCCTCATCGCCGGGGTCAGCTGGGCGGTGAGCGGCGAGGCGGTCCGCTTCGCCGAGGTGCTCGTCGTCGCCACCCCGTGCCCCCTCCTCATCGCCGCTCCGGTGGCATTCATGGGCGGGATGAGCCGCACCGCTCGGATCGGCGTCATCGTCAAGAACGGCGGGGCGATCGAGACGCTGTCCCGCGTCCGCTCGGTCGCCTTCGACAAGACCGGCACGCTCACCCGGGGGCGCCCGGAGATCCGCGCCGTCCATCCCGGATCCCTGCCCGCCGACGAGGTCCTCGTGCTCGCCGCCGGGGCCGAGCAGTACTCCGTGCACGTGTTCGCCGCCCCGATCGTCGCCGCCGCCCACCACCGGGGGCTGCGGCCGGCCGAGGTCGCCGAGGCCGCCGAGGTCGCCACGAACGGGGTGTAGGCGACGCTGGCGGACGGCACCGAGGTGCGGGTGGGCAAGCCCGCCTTCGTCGCCGAGCGGGTGCCGGGACTGCGGCGCACACCGCTCACGGCCGGCGAGACCGCGGTCTACGTGTCCCGCGGGGACGAGCTCGCCGGGACCATCGTGCTCGCCGACCCGGTGCGTCCGGAGGCGCCGGGCACCGTGGCGGCGCTCCGCGGCCTCGGCATCGAGCGCTGCGCGATCCTCACCGGCGACGTCGCCCCGACCGCGGAGTCGATCGCCGCGGAGGTCGGCATCGACACCGTCCACGCCGAGTGCACCCCGTCCACCAAGGTCGACCTCGTCGCCGCCGCACGCCCCCGCCCGGTGCTCATGGTCGGGGACGGCATCAACGACGCCCCCGTGCTCGCGGCCGCCGACGTCGGGATCGCGATGGGTGCACGCGGGGCGACGGCGGCGAGTGAGGCGGCCGCCGCGGTCGTCACCGCCGACGACATCTCCACCGTCGCGCAGGCCGTGGCGATCGCCCGGCGCACTGTGCGGATCGCGCTGCAGAGCATCTGGCTCGGCATCGCGATCTCGCTGGGGCTCATGCTCGTCGCCGCCTTCGGCTTCCTCCCCGCGGTGCTCGGCGCGATCCTCCAGGAGGGCGTCGACCTCGTCGCGATCCTCGGCGCCCTGCGCGCGCTCGGCGGCGGCCCGATCGCGGTGCCCCCGGCGGCGGGGGAGGACCATTCCGACGATTTCGTCAGCCCCGAGCGGGTTTGACATGATGAGCGGGTGAAGAACGTACTGGATCCCGCGCAGAACCGAGTCGTCGTCATCGGCGGCGGCCCCGGCGGCTACGAGGCGGCCCTCGTCGCCGCTCAGCTCGGCGCCGACGTCACCCTCGTCGAACGCAACCGCTGCGGCGGTGCAGCAGTCCTCACCGACGTCGTGCCCTCGAAGACGCTCATCGCGACCGCCGAGCTCATGGGCGACATCGCCGAATCCGGGTCGCTGGGCATCCGCCTCGACGACACCGACACGGGGGAGGCCTCGGACTCCACCGGCGGCCGGATCCGCGCCGACCTCGGTGCGATCAACACCCGGATCCTCGAGCTCGCCAACGCCCAGGCCACCGACATCCACCACGGCCTCGTGCGCGCCGGGGTCACCGCCGTCAAGGGGCAGGCGCGCCTGACCGGCCGCAGACAGGTCGAGATCTCCCCGGCCGACGGGGAGGCGTACTCCGTCGAGGCCGATACCGTGCTGCTCGCGGTCGGCGCCCACCCGCGCGAGCTGCCGAGCGCTCAGCCCGACGGCGAGCGGATCCTCACGTGGACCCAGCTCTACGGCCTCGCGGAGCTCCCGGAGCACCTCGTCGTCGTCGGCTCCGGCGTCACCGGCGCGGAGTTCGCCTCGGCCTACAACGCGCTCGGCTGCCAGGTCACCCTCGTGTCCTCGCGCGACCGGGTGCTGCCCGGCGAGGACAGCGACGCCGCGGAGGTGCTCGAGAACGTGTTCCGCTCCCGCGGCATGAACGTGCTGTCGCGCTCGCGCGCGACATCGGTCGAGCGCACGGAGACCGGGGTCGAGGTCACCCTCGAGGACGGCCGCACGGTGGCGGCGACCCACTGCCTCATGGCGGTCGGCTCGATCCCGAACACCGAGGACCTCGGACTCGAGGCGGCCGGGGTGCAGACGGAGGAATCCGGCCACATCACCGTCGACGGGGTGTCGCGCACCTCGGCGCCCGGCGTCTACGCCGCCGGGGACTGCACCGCGGTGCTCCCGCTCGCCTCGGTCGCGGCGATGCAGGGTCGGATCGCGATGTGGCACGCGCTCGGCGACGCGGTCTCCCCGCTCAAGCTGCGCAATGTCGCCTCGAACGTCTTCACCGCCCCGGAGATCGCCACGGTGGGCTTCAGCCAGGCCGACTATCTGGAGAACTCCGACGAGGTGGAGACGGTGACGCAGACGCTGTCGACGAATCCGCGGGCGAAGATGCAGGAGATCACCGACGGCTTCGTCAAGATCTTCGCCAGGCGCGGCTCGGGGTCGATCCTCGGCGGCGTCGTCGTCGGCCCCAAGGCGAGCGAGCTCATCCTGCCGATCACGCTCGCCGTCGAGAACCGCCTCACCGTCGATCAGCTGTCCTCGAGCTTCACCGTCTACCCCTCGCTCAGCGGCTCGGTGACGGAGGCGGCGCGCAAGCTCCACCACCACGCCCGCTGAGGCCGGTGCGCCCACGCCGTGCGCTGAGACGGGTGCCGGAGCCGGCGGGCGGGCTCAGGCCTCGAACTCGACGAGCGGCTCGCCGGCGCGCACCGTGGCGCCCGGCTCGACGAGCACGCGCGCGACGGTCGCCGCGTGCGTCGCGGTGAGCGGCTGCTCCATCTTCATCGCCTCGATCACCGCGAGCCGCTGACCGGCCTCGACGGTGTCGCCGGCGGCGACCTCGACAGACACGATGGTGCCCTGCATGGGAGCGGTGAGGCGCGGCGAATCGTCCTCGCGGCGCGAGCCCCGTCGGCGCAGGCCGCCGCGCCGGGTGGCCGATCCGGGAGCCGCCGGGCGGGCGAGCTCGGCGGGGACCTTGACGGTCATCCGATGGCCCTCGACCTCGACGACGATGTCGATGACGTCCTCGGCGGGCTGGGTGTGCACGGACATGGGTTCCTCCGGAGTGTCGAACTGGGGCATGTAGGTCGACTGCAGCCAGTGCGTCGACACGGTGAAGTCCTCGGTGAAGGCCGGTTCGTCGACGAGCCGGCGGTGGAGCGGGATGAGGGTGCGCACACCCTCGATGGTGAACTCGTCGAGCGCGCGGCGGGCGCGCGCGAGCGCCTGCGCGCGGTCCTCGCCGGTGACGATGAGCTTGGCGAGCATCGGGTCGAAGTCGGTGCCGACCTCGGTGCCGGTGCCCACGCCGGAGTCGAGCCGGATGCCCGGCCCGGCGGGCGGGATGTAGCGGGTGATCCGACCGGTCGCGGGGAAGAAGCCGCGGCGGGCGTCCTCGGCGTTGATCCGGAACTCGATCGAATGGCCGCGCGGGGCGGGGAGCTCCGGCGGCAGGGACTCGCCGGCGGCGATCCGCAGCTGCCAGGCGACGAGGTCGACCCCGGCGACCTCCTCGGTCACCGTGTGCTCGACCTGGATCCGGGCGTTGACCTCCATGAATGTCGGGCGCCCGTCGCGGCCGAGCAGGAACTCGCACGTCGCGGCGCCGACGTAGCCGACCTCGGCGAGGATGCGCCGCGAGGCCTCGGTCACCGTCTCCTGCTGCTCGGGGGTGAGGAACGGGGCGGGCGCCTCCTCGACGATCTTCTGGTTGCGCCGCTGCAGGGTGCAGTCGCGGGTGGACACCACGTGGACGGTGCCGGCGGCATCGACGAGGCACTGCGTCTCGACGTGCCGGGGGTCGACGATCTGCTGCTCGAGGAGGCACTCGCCGCGGCCGAAGGCGCTGCGCGCCTCCCGGGTGGCGGACTCGAGGGCCGGCTGCAGCTCGGAGGCGTCCGCCGCGGTGCGGAAGCCGCGCCCGCCGCCGCCGTAGACGGCCTTGACGGCCACGGGGTAGCCGATCTCCTCGGCGATCCGCCGGGCCTCCTCCAGGCCCTCCACCGCGCCGCCGGAGCCGCGCGTGATCGGGGCATCGACGGCCTCGGCGACGGCGCGGGCTCCGGCCTTGTCGCCGAGCCGGGCGATCGCCGCCGGCGGCGGGCCCACCCACACGAGGCCGGCGTCGAGCACGGCCTGAGCGAAGTCGGGGCTCTCCGCGAGGTACCCGTAGCCGGGGTGCACGGCGTCGGCGCCGGACCTCCGGGCGAGATCGAGGAGTCGGGTGATGCTGAGGTAGGTGTCGGCGGGTCCGAGCCCGTCGAGCAGCCAGGCGTCGTCGGCGAGCCGGACGAAGTCGGCGTCTGCGTCCGGCCGGGTGTAGGCGGCGATCGCGCGGATCCGGAGGTCGTGGCAGGCGCGGATGATGCGCAGGGCGATCTCTCCGCGGTTGGCGATGAACACCGCGCGGACCGGCCGGTGCGTCACGCTCGCGGAGTACTCCGCGGCCAGCTGACTCATGTGGGGGACTCCTGAGGACGGAACGACATGGAACAGGTCAAACCTAGAGACCCCCGCCAAACACTTGTCGCCGATCGACAAAAGACTTGGATGAACTTCTCCCGGCGCCGCGGGAGTGTCGCGCTCAGTCGCGGGCGTCCCACAGGGACGGCCAGAACACGCCGAGCCCGGTGACGAGCCGGCGGAGCACCGGCAGGCTCAGGCCGATGACATTGTGGTGGTCGCCCTCGATCCCGGTGACGAAGGCGCCGCCGAAGCCGTCGATCGTCAGTGCGCCGGCGACCTCGAGGGGCTCCCCGGTGGCGATGTAGGCGTCGAGCTCGGCCGGGCTCGGCCGGGCGGTGCGGATGACGGTGCTCGCCGTCTCGACTGTGATGCCGGTGAGGCCCCATCCCGCCTGCGCGTGCCCGGACGCGGTCGGTGCTGCGTCCGGGGCGGGGCTCCCGGCGGGGGCGTTGCGGTCGAGCCGCGCGACGCAGTGACCGGTGTGCAGGAGGGCCGTGGTCCCGCCCATCTCCTCCCACACCCGGCGGGTCGCCTCGGCGGTGTGGGGCTTGCCCACCGGCCTGCCGCCGAGCTCGAGGATCGAGTCCGAGGCGATGAGCACCGCGGTGCCGGAGTCCCCGGGGATCTCTGCGGTGCCGGTGAGGATGCGGTCGAGCACGGTCCGGCCCTTCGCCTCCGCGAGCACCCCGGCCAGCGTGCGGACATCGGCATCCGGATGGGCGGCCTCGACGGCAGCCTCGTCGACGCCGGAGACGATGACGTGCGGCGTGATGCCGGACCCGGCGAGGATCCTCCGGCGCGACGGCGAGGCGGAGGCGAGGACGACGGCGGTCATGCGGAGAGCTCCTCGGGATCGGCGGCCGGTCCTGCGGAGGCCGAGGGTGGGGGTGCGTCGTGCTCCGCGGCGGGGTGCGCGGTGGGCTCGGTGCCGGAGGCGATCGACACGGGCGCGGCGAGGTCTTCGGCGATCCGGTGGACGATCGCCGCGGCGAGCTGCGCGCAGCCGAGCACGCTCGGATAGCGGCCGCCGGTGCTGACCAGCCCGATCCGGGTGGTGCCGGTGAGCGTCTGGTTGAGCGACACGGGCAGCGCACCGGTGCTCACCGCGGTCAGCCACTGGGAGCCCGACAGCACACGCGAGCTGCGGCGGAGCACGTCGCGCAGCGGTCGGCCGATCGAGGGGAGGAGACCGAGGTTGGGCACGGTGAGCACGATGACCCGGTACCCGCCCTCGCGCTGCAGTCGGTTGATCACCGTCGACAGGACCGGCAGCCCGATCGTGCCGCTGATCGGATGGACGAGGTCGGCGGTGCCCATCGACACGACGGCGTAGCGCGGTTCGCCGCCGCCGGTGCGCGAGCGGCGCATCCGGCGGTCGGTGAGCACGGCCGACACCTGCCCGAGGAGGTCGTCGGCCCCGGCGGACGGCGCGGCGACGACGCGCAGCCGCACGTCCTCGCCGACGAGGCGGGCCACGCCGCGGGCGATGAGCATCCCCTGGGTGCGGCGTCGGGAGCCGACGTCGAGGCCGGCGACCCACGAGTCCCCGAGCACGGCGACGGCCGGCAGGTCCTCGTCGGCGCGGCTCTCGACCAGCGGGATGCCGCGGCCGGTGGAGCGGTCGACGCGGAGCGCGGGCTGCGGCACCGGGCGGCGACCGTCCTGCTCGACGGCGGTCCGCAGACGGGCGGATTGGAGGCGCAGCTGCACGCTGCCGAGCGCGAGCCCGAGCGCCGGCATGCCGACCCCGAGCGCGAGCCCCCACTTCGTCGTTCGCCGCATCTCCGTCCTTTCGGTTCCGTGGCGAGTCTAGGCGATACAGTGGGGCCCATGGCCAACGAGACCCGGACCGGGATGACCCGGCGACTGCGCAGTGTGTGGGACGAATTCAGGCTCCGTCGCGACCAAGCGGTCCAGCGCCCCGGCGGCAGCTTCGGCACCCTCGCCCCCGGGCCGGCGGTCTACGCCGAGCCGACCGAGGACGAGCTCGGGCGCGGGGCCTACGAGCCCTACGTCGCCCCGCCCATGCGGCTCGCCGCGGCGTGGAGCTGGCGCACCATCGTCGTGCTCGCCGGGATCGGGGTCGCGCTGTGGCTGCTGTCCAAGGTCAGCATGATCGTCCTGCCGGCGCTCATCGCGCTCCTCATCTCCGCGCTCCTGTCCCCGCTCGTCGGCCTGCTGCGCCGGATCGGGCTGCCCCAGGTGCTCGCCTCGTTGATCTCATTCGTCGGCTTCATCGTGTTCGTCGTCGGCCTGCTCTACCTCGTCGGCCAGCAGATCGTCGTCGGCTTCACCGACCTCGCCGACCAGGTCGTCGCCGGCTTCCGCTCGATCAGCGACTGGCTCCAGGGCAATCCGTTCGGCCTCGAGTCCGCGCGCATCTCCCAGGCGATCGACGACGGCGTCAACCAGGCCACCGTCTACCTGCAGGGCCACTCCTCGCAGATCCTCGGCGGGGCGGTCGGCGCGGCGAGCTCGGTGGGCAGCTTCCTCACCGGTCTCCTCCTCACCCTGTTCACCGCCTTCTTCTTCCTCTACGACGGCCGCAGCATCTTCAGCTGGTTCGTCGGGCTCCTGCCCAAGCCCGCCCGTGCCCAGGCGGAGGGCGCGGCGCTGCGCGGCTGGCAGACCCTCGTCCAGTACGTGCGGGTGCAGATCATCGTCGCC
The DNA here is from genome assembly GCF_005280295.1 of Brevibacterium sp. CS2. Classification (GTDB taxonomy): domain Bacteria; phylum Actinomycetota; class Actinomycetes; order Actinomycetales; family Brevibacteriaceae; genus Brevibacterium; species Brevibacterium pityocampae. Next base: position 1,895,273 of record NZ_CP040020.1, read on the forward strand.
GGCGTCGACTCGGTCGGCATCGGCATCGGCGCGTTCTTCCTCGGGCTGCCGCTCGTCATCCCGCTCACCGTGCTCGTCTTCCTCGGCTCCTTCATCCCGATCGTCGGTGCGGTGGCCACCGGCGCCATCGCGGTCATCGTCGCGCTCGTCTCGCAGGGCTTCGTCTCCGCGCTCATCATGCTCGGCGTCGTGCTCCTCGTGCAGCAGATCGAGGGCAACGTCCTGCAGCCGTTCATCATGGGCAAGGCCGTCTCCGTCCACCCGCTCGCGGTGGTCCTCGCGGTGGCCGCCGGCGGGTTCCTCTACGGCATCCCCGGCGCGCTCTTCGCCGTCCCGCTCATCGCGGTGATCAACACTGTCGTCCTCTACCTCTCCGGCAAGGACGTCTTCGCCCCGGACGAGGAGGCGAAGACGACGGTCGAGGACGGCGAGGAGAGACCCGTGCTCGACGACGACCCGGACGACTCCCCGCTGCGCACCTCGCTGCAGGAGGAGCAGGACCCGGCGCCGCAGGCGCACGGATCATCCGCGCGCGGGTCGCAGGCGAAGGACGCCGCGCAGGCACGCGGCACAGATGCACCGGCCTCGGGGCGCGGACCCGGCTCGGGGGATCCCGACACCCGGCTCTGAGTCGGGGTCCGGCCGCCGGGCGCACCGACGCGAACGGCCCGGGGGGTGAGCCCCGGGCCGTTCTGCTGCGTCGATCGCTGCGTGCCGGATGGTCTCCGGCGGCGCATCAGCCGGTGTAGGCCTCGATGCGCTTGACGGTGACGGCGATGGTCTTGCCGCTGGGCGCCTCGTACTCGGCGGTGTCGTCGACCTTCTTGCCGTTGACGGCCGCGCCGAGGGGAGCCTGCTCGGACACGACGTTGATCGTCTCGTTCTCGTCGACGATCTCGCGGGAGCCGAGCAGGAAGGTGAGCTCGCGGCCGCCGGCGTCGACGGTGATGACCTTGCCGGGGGAGACCACCGTGGTGTCGGTGTCGGTCTCGCCCACCTGGGCGCGCGCGAGCAGGTGCTCGAGCTGACGGATCCGGGCCTCCTGCTTACCCTGCTCCTCGCGTGCGGCGTGGTAGCCGCCGTTCTCCTTGAGGTCGCCCTCGTCGCGGGCGGCCTCGATGCGCTCGGCGATCTCGACACGACCGGGCCCCTTGAGGTGCTCGAGCTCCTTGGTCAGGCGATCGAAGGCCTCCTGGCTGAGCCAGGTCTCCTCACCCGTGATGTCCTCGGTCATGTCACTCCTAATCCCGGCCGCAGGCTGCGGCCGAACTGCAATGAGAACTCCCGGGAGCCGGTCGGCTTCCGGGAGTGAACAGTGTTCGAAGGCTCCAGTTTAGTCGAGGAACCAGCAGGAATCCACATGCCCGCTCGCCGCGAGCTGGGTGGTCGCGATGTCGAGGCGGAGCTGCGCGGGGCGGGATTCGTCGGCCGCCGGGTCCGGATCGACGGTGACCTCGCGGAAGCCGACGATCGCCTCCTGCTCGTTCGTCGCCTGCACGATGCACTCGATCGTGCGCTCGGCGTCCGGGACGACGGACACGTGGGCGATGGTGCGGGTGGAGTCGACGACCTCGTAGCCGATCGTCGTGGGATCGGTCGGGGTGGTGCGCGGGGCGAAGGAGTACCACGCGGCGAGCGCGATCATCACGGTGATGCCCGCGGCGGCGGCGATCGCGAGGCCGCGGCGGCGCGGCGGTCGGCGGGCCGGTGGACGGGCGCTCCCGTACCGTTCGGCGATGGCGGCCTGTGCCGTGGTCATATGCTGTCGATCCCGATTCGTCTCGTGTCCGTGCGGCGCACTAATCTAGAGTAGTCGAATTGTCGTCCCTCCGGATAGCCCGCCCCCGCGGTGCGGACCCGGTGGGCCCGTGTCGAGAGGTTCCGCCACCCATGAGTCACCCGTCCTCGGAGTCACTGCCCTACCACGGACTGCGTCTGCTGGCGGTGCACGCTCACCCCGACGACGAATCCTCCAAGGGGGCGGCGACGACCGCCCTCTACGCCGAGCGCGGGGCGCGGGTGATGATCGCGACGATGACCGGCGGGGAGGCCGGGGACATCCTCAACCCGGCGCTGCTCCAGAGTCCGCAGGCCGCCCGCGACATCGCCGGGCTGCGCCGCGACGAGATGGCCCGCGCGGCCGCCGAGCTCGGCGCCGAGCACCGCTGGATCGGCTTCGTCGACTCCGGGCTGCCCGAGGGCGACCCGGCCGTCGAGACCCCGCACGGCTGCTTCTACCGGACCCCCACCGCGGTCGCCGCACGTCCGCTCGTGCACCTCATCCGCAGCTTCCGGCCGCACGTCGTCACCACCTACGACGAGCTCGGGGGCTACCCGCACCCGGACCACATCAAGACCCACGAGGTGACGATGGCGGCAGTCGAATCCGCCGCCCACCCGGAGGACAACCCGGAGCTCGGCGAGCCCTGGCAGGTGCAGAAGGTCTACTACAACCAGGACCTCTCCCCGACGAAATGGCTCATCATCCACGAGCGGATGCTCGCCGACGGGCTCGAATCGCCGTTCGGCGAGATGCTCGAGCGCTACCGGGAGCGGGCGGACACGCGTCGCACCTGGCTGTCGACCCGGATCGAGTGCCGCGAGCACTTCGAGCAGCGCGACCGTGCGCTGCTCGCCCACGCCACCCAGATCGATCCGGAGGGCGGGTTCTTCACCGGGGCCCGTGAGGCCTCGAAGAAGTACTGGACCTCGGAGGAGTTCGAGCTCGCCCTCGACTTCACCGGACGGGACCCGCTCGACGGCGCACAGGAGTTCGTCGAATCGGATCTGTTCGCCGGCGTGATCGACGACTCAGGGCGGCGAGTGCCCGACACCGGACCCCTGGGTCCGGGTGCCCGAGAGGACGAGGGATGAACGCCGCACTCATCGCGCTGGCCCAGTCGCCGGCGCCCACCGAGGACATCGAGTACCCGGACCCGGTGCTCGTCACCCCGGGCACCATCGGCTTCCTCGTGACGTTCTTCATCGTGGTCGCGGCCATCTTCCTCATCCGCGACGCGCTCAAGCGCGTGCGCCGCGTGCGCGCCAAGGACCACGCGGTCGACCGCTACCCGATCCCGATGCGGCGTCCGGGCGAGGAGAACCAGCCCCTCAACCACGGCCACGACGGGCAGGGCGATGCCGTCGGACCCGACTCGGATGTCGCGGACACGGATGCCGGGGACACCCCGCCTCGCACCTGAGCCGGACCGCCCGGCTCAGAGCTCGGGGTTCGTGGTCACCGCGCCGACGAGCAGGGCGGCGAGATGGCAGCCGAAGCCGAGCACCGTGAGGGTGTGGAAGATCTCGTGGTACCCGAACACCCGCGGGGCGGGGTCGGGCCGCTTGATGCCGTAGATCACCGCACCGGCGATGTAGAGCGCGCCGCCGACGATGACGAGGATCGCGACCGCGGGGTTCTCCTGCCAGATCTGGGGCAGGTGGCCGACCCCGGTGACCCCGATCCCGACGTAGACGGGGACGAACAGCCAGCGCGGGGCGGTCGTCCACACGATCCGGAAGATCACCCCGAGGATCGCACCGATCCACATGATGCTCAGCAGCACGGTGGCCGCGCCGCGATCGAGCATGAGGACGGCGAGCGGCGTGTAGGTGCCGGCGATGATGAGGAAGATGTTCGCGTGGTCGAGGCGGCGCAGGAGCAGCCGCACCCGCATCCGCCAGCGCCCGCGGTGGTAGACGGCCGAGGTGCCGAACAGCATCATGCCGGTGACGGTGAACACCGCCGCGGCCATGCGCGAGGCGATGGTGGGGGAGAGGATGATGAGTGCGAGCCCGCCGATCACGGCGAGCGGGAACGCCCCGGCGTGGACCCAGCCGCGCCACGAGGGCCTGATCTGCCCGGCCAGCCGACTGAGCTCGAGGCGGATCGCGCGGCCGCGCCGGCTGCCGTAGAAGCTGCCGCCGCCGGCGGGTGCCTCGGAGGGGGTTCGGGCGGCCGGGTGACGGGGGAATCCATGCCACCGATTCTATCGGGCGCCGCATGCCGCTCCCGCGCGGGCCGGGTACGCTGAGGACCATGCGCGTGAAAGGAACTCTGCAGTCGGCGCTCTACCGACTCTACGACCACCGCATCGTGCGCAGGATCGCCCCCGGCGAGCAGGTGCCGCGCCATGTCGGGATCATCACCGACGGCAACCGGCGCTGGGCCAAGGAGTTCGGCACGACCACCGAGCACGGCCACCGGATGGGCGCCGGGCGGATCCTCGAGTTCCTCGGCTGGTGCGAGGAGATCGGCGTCGAGGTCGTCACGCTCTATGTACTCTCGAAGGAGAACCTCGCCCGGCCCGCCGAGGAGGTCGCGGCGCTCACCGACATCATCGCCCGGATGGCCTCGGACATCGCCGACCGGGAGACCGCCTCGGTGCAGCTCGTCGGTGACCTGGGGATGATCCCCGAGCCGCTGCGCTCCCAGCTCATCGGCGCCCAGCAGCGCTCCGCCTCCGGCGAGCCCACCGCCAAGCTCCTCACCGTCAACGTCGCGGTGGGCTACGGCGGTCGGCAGGAGGTCGTCGACGCGGTGCGCAGCTGGCTCACCGAGGAGCGGGCCGCCGGAGCCACGCTCGACGAGGCGCTCGAGAGCCTGAGCGAGGCCTGCATCTCCGAGCACCTCTACACCCGGGGGCAGCCGGACCCGGACCTCATCATCCGCACCTCCGGCGAGCAGCGCCTGTCCGGGTTCCTCATGTGGCAGTCCGCGTACTCCGAGTTCTACTTCTGCGAGGCCTACTGGCCCGACTTCCGGCGCACCGACTTCCTCCGCGCCGTGCGCTCCTACGGGCAGCGCAACCGCCGCTACGGGCGCTAGCCGCACCCGAGGGAAGATGCCGGCGCTGCGATTCAGCCGCTGTTCATCCTGCTGTCACACGCCGGTCCGGCGCGCCGCCGGTCGCGACCGGGAGCCGCGGGTAGGTTGAGGAGCAGTTGGCCGACACCAACCCGGGGTGCACATCTCGTCGGGGAAGGACAGGGAACGGGCGCCTCGGCAGACGATGCACAGGGGAGCCCAACATGACCGCATCATCCCGCACCACCTACGTCCTCGACACTTCGGTGCTGCTGTCGGATCCGAACGCGGTGTACCGCTTCGCCGAGCACGAGGTGGTGATCCCGCTCATCGTCGTCAGCGAGCTCGAGGGCAAGCGCCACCACCCGGAGCTCGGCTTCGCCGCCCGCAAGGCGCTCAACATGCTCGACGAGTTCCGGCAGGAGTTCGGCCGTCTCGACGAGTCGCTGCCGCTCGGCGAGGAGGGCGGATCGCTGCGGGTCGAGATCAACCACGTGGACTCCTCGGGCATGCCGGTGGCGTTCGACCGCGGGGAGAACGACACCCGCATCCTCGCCGTCGCCCGCAACCTCCAGGCCGAGGGCGACGCCGTCATCGTCGTGACGAAGGACATCCCGATGCGCGTCAAGGCCTCCGCGCTCGGCCTGCGCGCCGAGGAGTACCTCGCCGAGCTCGCGATCGACTCCGGCTTCACCGGCCTGTCCGAGGCGGCGCTCGACGAGGCGGAGATGAAGACGCTGTTCGACACCGGGTACCTCGAGACCGAGGCCGTCGCCGGGGAGATCGTCAACACCGGGCTCGTGCTGAGCTCGCCGCGCGGTTCCGGGCTGGGCCGGGTCGTGGGGCCGAACCGGATCAAGCTCGTGCGCGGGGACCGGGATGTGTTCGGCGTGCACGGGCGCTCCGCCGAGCAGCGGATCGCGATCGACCTCCTCACCGATCAGGACATCGGCATCGTGTCCCTCGGCGGGCGGGCGGGCACCGGGAAGTCCGCACTCGCGCTCATGGCCGGCCTGCAGGCCGTGCTCGAGGACCGGACGCAGGAGAAGATCATGGTGTTCCGGCCGCTCTATGCCGTCGGCGGGCAGAACCTCGGCTACCTGCCCGGTTCCGAGGGCGAGAAGATGAACCCGTGGGCGGAGGCGGTGTTCGACACCCTCGGAGCCCTCGTGTCGAAGAACGTCATCGACGAGGTCGTCCACCGCGGGCTGCTCGAGGTGCTGCCGCTCACCCACATCCGCGGCCGCTCCCTCCACGACGCCTACGTCATCGTCGACGAGGCGCAGTCGCTCGAGCGCAATGTGCTGCTCACGGTGCTCTCGCGCCTCGGGCAGAACTCGCGCGTGGTCCTCACCCACGACGTCGCCCAGCGCGACAACCTGCGGGTGAGCCGCCACGACGGCGTCGCCGCGGTGATCGAGAAGCTCAAGGGGCACCAGCTGTTCGCCCACATCACCCTCACCCGCTCCGAGCGCTCGGCGATCGCGGCCCTCGTCACGAGCGTCCTCGAGGAGTACGACATGCACTGACCCGGTGCGGGTGCGCAGCGGAGGCTCAGGGCTCTGCCGGGGCCCGCTCGAGCCGCGCGGCGAGGTGGTGGGTGAGCGGCAGGCCCACCGCGGCCATCGCTAAGTCCACGGCGAGCACGTCGCCGGAGAGCCGGTAGACCCGCTCGGTCGTCTTCACGGGCTTCGCGCTCGCGGAGTTGACCACCCGGGAGCGCAGGCGGATCTCGAAGCCGTCGTCGTGTGCGGCGAGCGTGCCCTCGGCGAGCTCGGTCTGCCCGGTGGGCTGGGCGAGGACGATCTCGATGCGCCCCTCACCGGGGGAGCGGAGGAACCCGGTCTCGGTGTGGAGCGGCCGGCCGTCGGGCGCCCAGGTGCGCTGTCGGTAGGCGAGGAACGGCTTCCCTACGTCGGTGAAGGTCAGCTCCTCGGTGTAGTCGAAGGAGTCGATCGTCGGGTACTCGCCGTGGCCGGGCCCGCGCCAAACCCCGAGCAGGGCGGAGAGCGGGACGAGGTGCGGATGCAGGGTCATGCCCCATGGTAGGCAGGCGGCCGGTGGGCCGTCACCCGGAAGCGCTTCTGCGTCACCTGGATCGGGGCGGCGTCGAGCCGGACGAGGGTCTCGAGGTGGTCGTCGACGGCGAAGCCCGGGACGTCCCAGGGGACGAGCCCGAGGTACTCGACGAGCGCCTCGGCGTCGCGGAACTCCATCGTGCCCGCCCAGTCCTCGGCGCGGTCCACCGTGAGCCCGGCGGCGGCGAGCTCCGCGACCATGATCGGCAGGCGCACCTCCGGATGGAGCGGCGCGCCGCCGAACCACTCGCGCAGCTCACCGGCCTCGGAGTCGTAGGCGAGTACCTCCACCCCGGCCGGGGCGAGGGCGGCCCCGGCGACGGGCAGATTCGGCTCCCACCCCTCGGTCGCGGTCACGGTGGGCCGCTGCTGCCCGGGCTCTGCCGGCGCCCTCCCCGTCGGCAGGCCGGCGAGGAGGGCGAGGAGCCGCTCGCCGCCGCCGGTCCCGAGGTCCGCTGCGGTTCGGGACGCGCCCAGCGCGGTGCGGCAGTCGGCCTCGAAGTCCCACGGCGGGTCGTCGGCGCGCAGCCGACCGTCGAGGCGGGAGAAGTCCCAGCCGGTCATCGTCGCCTCCGCATGCGCGGCGCGCAGGCGAGCAGCGAGCTCGCGCATCGCTCGTCTCCTGTCGAACAGCATCGAGCGGTCGCTTCCCTGGCGTTCCGGGGCAGGAGGCCGGAGGGAAGCGACCGCTCGACGACGGTGACGCCGTGGGCGTCGGTTCTACCTGTAGTCGCCGATCATCGTGGTGACGTCGAGGGCCTTGTCGAGGTCGGCCTCGGTGATCGAGCCGTCCTCGACGAAGCCGAGGTCGATCGTCGCCTCCTTGACGGTCATCTTGCTGTTCACCGCGTGCTTGGCGATCTTCGCCGCCGCCTCGTAGCCGATGACCTTGTTGAGCGGGGTGACGATCGAGGGCGAGGCCTCGGCGAGGAAGCGGCAGCGCTCCTCGTTCGCGGTGAGCCCGTCGATCATCTTGTCGGCCATGACGGTGGAGACGTTCGCGATGAGGCGGATCGACTCGAGGAGGTTCTTCGCCATCACCGGGATGCCCACGTTGAGCTCGAAGGCGCCGTTCGTCGAGGACAGGGCGACCGTGGTGTCGTTGCCGATGACCTGGGCGGCGGCCTGGATCGCGGCCTCGCAGATCACCGGGTTGACCTTGCCGGGCATGATCGACGAGCCGGGCTGGAGGTCGGGGATGTGGAGCTCGCCCAGGCCGGTGTTCGGGCCCGATCCCATCCAGCGCAGGTCGTTGTTGATCTTCATGTAGCTGTAGGCGATCGTGCGGAGCTGGCCGGACACCTCGACGAGGCCGTCGCGGTTGGCCTGCGCCTCGAAGTGGTTGCGCGCCTCGGTGATCGGCAGGCCGGTCTGCTCGGCGAGGAGCTCGACGACGCGGGAGGAGAAGCCGGCCGGGGTGTTGATGCCGGTGCCTACTGCGGTGCCGCCCTGGGGGACCTCGGCGACGCGGGGGAGCGAGGCCCGGATCCGCTCGATGCCGTAGCGGACCTGCGCGGCGTAGCCGCCGAACTCCTGGCCGAGCGTCACCGGGGTGGCGTCCATGAGGTGGGTGCGGCCGGACTTGACGACGTTCTCGAACTCCTTCGCCTTCTTCTCCAGCGAAGTGGCGAGGTGCTCCATCGCGGGCGTGAGGTCGTGGACGAGGGCCGAGGTCACGGCCACGTGGACCGAGGTCGGGAACACGTCGTTCGAGGACTGCGAGGCGTTGACGTGGTCGTTGGGGTGGACCTCGATGCCCTCGCCCTCGAGCGCACGGGTGGCCAGGGTGGCGAGCACCTCGTTGGTGTTCATGTTCGAGGAGGTGCCGGAACCGGTCTGGAACACGTCGATCGGGAACTCCCCGTCGTGCTCGCCGGCGATGACGGAGTCCGCGGCGGCCTGGATCGCCTTCGAGCGGGCGGCATCGAGGACCTCGAGCTCCTCGTTCGCGCGCGCCGCGGCCTTCTTGACCTGGGCCAGCGCGGCGATGTGGGCGCTCTCGAGCGTCGAGCCGGAGATCGGGAAGTTCTCGACGGCGCGCTGCGTCTGCGCCCGGTAGAGGGCCTGGGCGGGGACCTTGACCTCGCCCATGGTGTCGTGCTCGATGCGGAATTCTTCGCTCATGCTTCTTCTCAGCTCCTTGCTGGTGTCGTGATGCGGGCTGCGGGCCCGCGCCTCAGGGGTCGGGGGGTGTGGGCGGCGGTCGGATCAGGCGGCGGGTTCGGGGGCGGAGTCGGCCTGCGGCGTCTCGGTGACGCCGCTCGCATCGAGCTTCGCGACGAGGTTGACCCGGCCGTCGGCGAGCCGGTAGGTCAGCCCGGCGATGACGAGGCGGCCGTCCTCGACGGCCTGCCGCAGGATCGCCGAGCGCTGGGGGAGACGGCGCACGGTGTCGATGGTGTTCTGCACGACGGTGCCCTGGACGTCGCCGCGCCCCGCGCCGGTCGCGCGGACCACCGAGGGGAGCAGCTTGGACACGACGTCGGAGATGAAGCCCTCGGGCATGTCACCGGTGGCGAAGGAATTCAGCGCGGCCGTGATCGCCCCGCAGCTGTCGTGTCCGAGCACGATGAGCAGCGGGGTGCCGAGCACCTCGACGCCGTACTCGAGGCTGCCGATCGTCACCGAGTCCGCGACCTGGCCGGCGGTGCGGACGACGAACATCTCGCCCAGCCCGACGTCGAAGATCATCTCCGCGGCGACGCGGGAGTCCGCGCACCCGAACAGGGTGGCGAAGGGGGCCTGTGCGGCGGTCAGCGCCTCGCGGCGGGAGGCGTCCTGGTTGGGGTGCGCCGGGGTGCCGTCGACGAACCGCTGGTTGCCGTCCATGAGGCGCCGGTAGACCTCCGAGGGGGTCTGCGCCTGCTGCGGTGCGCTCGCGGATCCGGGCGCTGCCCGTTCCGGGGAGCCGGATCGCGGATCAGACGAGGCCACGGCGCGCGGCCTCCTCCGCGGCTTCGACGTAGGAGTGGGTCTTCTCGAGCTGGTGCTCGGCGTAGACGTTGCGCACGGTGCCGGACTTCGAGCGCATGACGAGCGAGTGGGTGAGCACCCGCCGTCCTTCGTAGCGCACACCCTCGATGAGGTCGCCCTCGGTGATGCCGGTGGCGACGAAGTACGTGTTGTCGCCGGTCACGAGGTCATCAGTGTTGAGCACGGCGCCGAGCTCGAGGCCGGCGGCCTCCGCGTTCTCCCGCTCCTCGTCCGACTGCGGCCACAGGCGGCCCTGGATCACGCCGCCGAGCGCCTTGATCGCGCACGCGGTGATGATGCCCTCGGGGGTGCCGCCGATACCCATGAGCATGTCGATGCCCGAACCGGGGCGGCACGCGGCGATCGCCCCGGCGACGTCGCCGTCGCTGATGAGGCGGATGCGGGCGCCGGCCTGCCGCACCTCGTCGATGAGCTGCGCGTGGCGCGGGCGGTCGAGGATGACGACGGTGACCGAGGACATGTCGGTGCGCTGGCCCTTGGCCTTGGCCACCCGGCGGATGTTCTCCGCCACCGGCAGGCGCAGGTCGATGGCGTCGGCGGCCTCGGGGCCGGTGACGAGCTTCTCCATGTAGAACACGGCGGACGGGTCGTACATCGCGCCGCCCTCGCTCACCGCCATGACGGAGATCGCGTTGGGCATGCCCTTGGCGGTGAGCGTGGTGCCGTCGATCGGGTCGACGGCGACGTCGCACTTGGGCCCCTGGCGATCGCCCACGGACTCGCCGTTGAAGAGCATCGGCGCCTCGTCCTTCTCACCCTCGCCGATGACGACGGTGCCGTCCATCCGGACGGTGGAGATGACGTTGCGCATCGCGGCGACGGCGGCGCCGTCGGCGGCGAGCTTGTCGCCGCGCCCCACCCACGGGGCGGCGGCGATCGCCGCGGCCTCGGTGACGCGGACGAGCTCGAGGGCGAGGTTGCGGTCGGGCCCGCCCTCGGCGTCCCGGAGCTTCTGGGTCCAGGAGTCGGTGACCGCGACGGGCGGGGTCTCGGCACGGCCTCCGCCGTGGTGCGCCTTCTCGGTCTGGGCTGGGGTCTCTGACGGCGTCGTCTCACTCATAGGCTCATTGTGCCACCCGCGCGGGCCGGGCAACCACCGCCCCGGCATCGGTTCGGTGGCTCCCCGGTTTGGACCGGTGCCCGCGACACGGGACAATGGCCGGGTGAGTGACACAGGAAGAGTCCCGGTGCAGCCCGGTTCGCGCGAGGAGATGCGGCGCATCCGGATGTCGTCCAACTGGGTGAACATGGTGATCGCGCTCGGCGTCTGCCTGGCCGCGGTCCTCGTCGCGTTCGCTTTCGTGCCGCGTCCGGAGATGGAGCTCACCCGAGAGGTCGACTACGTCGGGATGGCGGAGTCCGCCCAGACCTCGGCCGACTTCACCCTCGCCGTGCCCGCGCTCCCCGAGGGGTGGACGAGCAACGAGGCGAACCTCGAGCCCATGGGCACCCCGGCCGTGGAGACCTGGTACGTGTCCTGGGTGGGCCCGGAGCGCGAATGGATGTCGCTGCGGCAGTCGCAGGGCAACGACAACTGGGTGCGCTCGATGGTGACCGACGAGCTGTCCGAGTCCGGCACGCGCGAGATCGCCGGGCAGACCTTCACCGCCTATGAGAACTCCCGCGGCGACCAGGCGCTCGTCGGCGAGGTCGACGGCACGACCGTCGTCCTCAAGGGCACCGCCGCCTGGGAGACCTACGACCGCTTCGCCACGGAGATCGTCGAGGGCGCCTGAGCGGCGGCGTGCGCGGACCGCTCTCAGTCCTCGGAGTCCTCAGCCCTCGGTGTCGGCGCGCTTCGCCTTCGCGGTCTCGAGCTTCTCGCGGGCGCCGTCGAGCCAGGCCTGGCAGCGGTCGGCGAGCGCCTCGCCGCGCTCCCACAGCCGCAGCGACTCCTCGAGCGGCAGGTTGCCGGCTTCGAGACGGGTGACGGCAGCGACGAGCTCGGCCCGCGCCTCCTCGTAGCTCAGGTCCGCGATGTCGGGCTCCGCGGAGCCCGCGCCCGCGCCGTCCGGGGTATTCGTCGTGGTCTCGCTCATGCGGGTTCTCCTCCTGTGCCGGAACGGGCTGCGGTGTGGTGATCGGGTTCGGGGTGGACCTCGGTGACCTGGGCCGCGAAGCCGCCCTCGGCCACCCGGACGCGCACGGCCTGCCCGGCGGCGAGCTCCGCCGAGGACCGCACGGCCGCACCGTCGGCGGTCTGCACGACGGCGTAGCCGCGGGCGAGCGTGTTGCGCGGGGACAGGGAGCGCACCTGTGTCCGCAGGTGCTCGATCTGGGCCGAGGCGTGACGGACCGCCGCACTCCCGGACTGCCAGGCGCGGGCGCGCAGCGCCTCGACGTCCTGGGCCCGGGTGCCGATCATCGACTCCGGGTGGGCGAGCACCGGCCGGGAGCGGACCGCGGCGAGCGCCTCGGACTCGCGGCGCAGCAGCCGGTCGATCGCGCCGTCGAGCGCTGCCCGGGCCTGGAGGAGGTTCATCCGCTCCTCGTGGATGTCCGGCACGATCCGTTTCGCGGCGTCCGTCGGGGTGGAGGCGCGGAGGTCGGCGACCTCGTCGAGGATCGGCCGGTCGGCCTCGTGACCGATCGCCGACACCACCGGCGTGCGAGCCTCCGCGACCGCCCGGATGAGCGACTCGTTGGAGAAGGGGAGGAGATCCTCGAGGCTGCCGCCGCCGCGCGCGATGACGATGACGTCGACCTCCGGCAGGGCATCGAGCTCCGCGAGCGCCGCCCGCACCTGCGGGACGGCGTCCGGCCCCTGCACGGCGACGGCGCGGACCTCGAACGCGACGGCCGGCCAGCGCAGCGCGGCATTGCGCATGACGTCCTTCTCCGCATCCGAGTTGCGCCCGGTGATGAGCCCGATCCGGTTCGGCAGGAACGGCAGGCGCTGCTTGCGCTCGGGAGCGAACAGGCCCTCCGCGCCGAGCTGGCGGCGGAGCTTCTCGAGGCGTGCGAGCAGCTCCCCGAGGCCGACCGGCCTGATGTCGTTGGCGCGCATGGTGAGCCGGCCGGCCTTGAGCCAGAAGTCGGCCTTGACGTTGACGACCACCCGTGCGCCCTCCGACAGCGGGGCGTCGATCCGCTCGAGCACGGAGTTCCACACCTGCACCGGCAGGGACATCTCCTCGTCGACGTCGCGCAGTGTGAGATAGCTCGCCTTGCCGCGGCGGTTGAGCTCGATGACCTGTCCCTCGATCCAGACGGCGGACATCCGGTCGATGTAGGTCTTGATGTTGCGGCTGAGCAGGCTGAGCGGCCAGGGGTTGTCCGGGCTCGTCTCCGCGGCGGTCCGCGCCCGCTCGCGGGGCACGTCCGCGCCCAGCGTCCCCGGGGTGCCCGAGATCCTCTGCACCATCTCCCTGCCCTCTCGTTCGGTGTCTGCGCCGAGTCTAGTGCCCGGCACGGACACGGGCGCCCGCTCGCCCCGTCGCGCGCAGGACCCGCCCCGGCGTCGGCTCGGTGGAGGTGCTCAGGTTCCTTCCCTAGACTGGTCGGGTGACTTCTACCGTGACTGTTCCCGTGCCCGCCATGCCGCGCAAGCGGCTGGAGCCCTCCGAGATCCGGTCCCCCGAGGGAGTGGAGAAGAAGGTGCTGCTCGCCGCCCCGCGCGGCTACTGCGCCGGGGTGGACCGCGCCGTCATCGCCGTCGCGCGCGCGCTCGACCACTACGGCGCCCCGGTCTACGTCCGCAAGGAGATCGTCCACAACCGCCATGTCGTCGACACGCTGTCGGCCCGCGGGGCGATCTTCGTCGACGAGACCGACCAGGTGCCCGCCGGCGAGCGCGTCGTGTTCTCCGCCCACGGCGTGTCCCCGCAGGTCCACCGGGAGGCCGAGGCGCTCGGCCTGTCGACGATCGACGCGACCTGCCCGCTCGTCACCAAGGTCCACCGCGAGGCGGTCCGGTTCGCCCGCGACGGCTATTCGATACTGCTCGTCGGCCATGCCGGCCACGAGGAGGTCGAGGGCACGATGGGCGAGGCGCCGGAGCACATCACCCTCGTGCAGAACCCCGCCGAGGCGCGCACCGTGACGGTGGAGAACCCGGAGAAGCTCGTGTGGATCTCGCAGACCACCCTGAGCGTCGACGAGACCATGGAGACGGTGAACATCCTGCGCGAGCGGTTCCCTTCCCTGCAGGACCCGCCGAGCGACGACATCTGCTACGCCACCCAGAACCGCCAGGTCGCGGTGAAGAAGGTCGCCCCCGACGCCGACCTCGTGCTCGTCGTGGGCTCGGCGAACTCCTCGAACTCGGTGCGCCTCGTCGAGGTCGCGCTCGAGCACGGGGCGAAGGCCGCCCACCGCGTCGACTTCGCCCGCGAGGTCGACGAGTCCTGGTTCCACGACGTCGCGACTGTCGGTGTGACGAGCGGGGCGAGCGTCCCGGAGACCCTCGTGCAGGACCTCCTGCGCCTGCTCTCCGACTACGGCTTCGCCGCCGTGGAGGAGATCCGCACCGCGGAGGAGGACCTGATGTTCTCGCTCCCGCGCGAGCTCCGCAAGGACCTCAAGGCCGCCGGGCAGGAGACCTCGAACAAGAAGAACGGCGCCGACCGGGACCACGAGCTGCGCTGAGTCCCGGCCCGTCCGACCCCGGATGAGAACGTTCTCATCCGCTTATCATCTGCGATTCATCGCCGGTTCATAGCGTGATCACGTCAAGGTCAGCCGCCGGAGCCCGTCTTTGCGCCGGATCCGGCCCCGGTGCGCAGGACGGAGCGGCCGGCTTCGCGATCTCCCCGAGCATCATGGCGGTGATCGGAGCCGTGGCCGTCGTGCTCGCTGGCCTCGCGGCCGGTGCGTTCGTTCTCATGCGGTGCCGGCGCCGGCGCACGCCCACGGGCCCAGATACCGGCACCGGCCCTGTCTGAGCGAACACCTCGGGGCCCCCGCCCACTGAACGCTCGGGCACGCACCCGGAGCTCCGCCTGCGATCACGCGCTTCGCCGGGCATCACCTCCACCCCGGCTGGGACCGCCCTCGCGCAGCTCCGGGGGAGAGGCGAGTTCGGCGGCGCTGATCCCGCGGGTCTGCCCGTCGAGCTGATCGAATGCAGCGAGCTCGTCCTGCACGACCCCGGTGGCCGGGAACTTCCGGGCGGTGACGAGGAAGCGGGACTCGAAGGAGCCGATGAACCCGTTGTACTCCGCGACGGCCTTGTCGAGGCTCCCTCCCAGACGGGTGAGCCGCTCGCTGAGCAGACCGGTGCGCTCGTAGAGCTCGCGGCCCAGCCGCATGACCTCCTTCGCCGAAGTGCTGATCTCGTGCTGGCGCCAGTTGAGCGCGACGGTCTTGAGGAGGACGAGCAGCGTCGACGGGGAGGCAAGCACGACGTTCTTCGCCAGCGCGCGGTCGATGAGCTGCGGGTAGGCGGCCGCGGCCTCGGAGAGCAGACCGTCGGTGGGCACGAAGCACACGACGAACTCCGGGGCCGTGTCGAACAGCGCCCAGTACTCCTTGGAGGCGAGCTGGTCGACGTGGCGGAGCAGGGCACGTGCATGGTCGTCGCCCGCCCCCTGGGCCGGCGCCTCCTCCCCGGACCGCAGCCGGGCGGCGAGCGGGGTCTTCGCATCGACGACGATCGTGCCGCCGCCGGGGACGCGCACGACGAGGTCCGGGCGGGAGCCGCGTGCGCCCTCGCCGGCACTCCTCACGCTCACCTGCGTATCGAAGTCGACGTGGGGGAGCATGCCGGAGTACTCGACGATGCGGCGCAGCTGCACCTCGCCCCACGACCCCCGGGCCGCCGTCGAATGGAGGGCGGTCGACAGCCGCCCGGTGGACTCCTGCAACCGCTGGTTCTGCTCGGTGAGCGCGGCGATCTGCGTGCTCAGGCGGGTGATCTGCTCGATCCGCTCGCGGTCGTGCCGGCCGACCTCTGTGTGGAGGCTCTTGACGCCGGCGGCGAGCGGACCGACGGCGGAGGTGAGCTCGGTGGCGAGCCGGGCGTCCGCCTCGAGCGCGGCGGTGCGGTCGGTGAGGAGGCGTTCGGCGGTGCGCGCCTCGGCGAGCTGCGCTGCGTAGCCGCTGCGGGTGCGTGCGGCACCGATGAGCCAGCCGAGCGCGGCACCGGCGAGGAGGAAGAGAACTGCGGTGATGAGGAGCGCGGTGATGTCCATGCCGCAAGCGTTCCACGAGGCACGGACACGGGGCCGGATGGCAGGATGGAACCCGGGAGCACGTTCGAGAGGGGACAGCACGATGAGCGGACTCGACCTCGCGGAGGTGACCGCGGCGCGCGCCCGGATCGGCGCCCACGTGCGTCCGCTCGCGGTGACGCGAGCGGACGACCACCGAGTTGCCGACGGCGCACCGTTCGAGCTCCACCTCGCCCTCGAGCACCTCCAGCACACCGGGTCATTCAAGGCCCGCGGCGCGCAGAACTTCATCCAGGCGCACCTCGAATCCGGGACCCTGCCCGCAGCAGGAGTGACGATCGCCTCCGGCGGGAACGCCGGACTGGCCTGCGCCTGGGCGGCCCGGGAACAGGGAGTCCATGCGACGGTGTTCCTCCCTGCCACCGCACCTGCGGTGAAGGTCGAGCGCCTGCGCGGATACGGCGCGGACGTCCGGCAGATCGGAGACGAGTACGTCGAGGCGCAGGCCGCCTGCCAGGAGTCCGCCACGCGGTCCGGCGCGCTGCAGTCCCACGCCTACGATCACCGGCTCATCGCGGCCGGCGCCGGCACGCTCATGGCGGAGCTGCACGAGCAGGTCCCCGATCTCGACACCGTCGTCGTCGCGGTCGGCGGAGGCGGGCTGTTCGCCGGGGTGGCGACCGCGGCGCGGCACCTCGGCGTCCGCACGGTGGCGGTCGAACCGGAGCACTGCCGCGCGCTGTCCGCTGCCCTCGCCGCAGGCCGGCCCGTCGATGTCGCCGTGGAGTCGGTAGCGGCGGATTCCCTGGGTGCGCGCCGCATCTCCGACACGGCGCTGCAGGCGGCGCGCTCCGGTGGCGCGGTGTCGGTGCTCGTGACCGACGAGGCGATCGTCGACGCCCGGCAGCACCTGTGGGACGAGTACCGCCTCGCCGTCGAACATGCGGCGGGCACAGCGCTCGCCGGCATCCTCAGGCCCGGCGGGTACCGGCCGGCAGCGGGGGAGAAGGTCGCCGTCGTGCTGTGCGGGGCGAACACCGATCCGAGCGATCTCATGGATCGAAATAGTTGAACTCGCAACCATGTTGGGACGGGCATGAAGGCTTTCGGATTCCTCAGCTTCGGCCACTACGGGCACGGTCGCGGACCCGGCGACCCCGACGCCGCCGCGATGCTCCGCGACTCCGTGGAGATCGCAGTCGGGGCCGATGAGATCGGTGTCAACGGCGCGTGCTTCCGCGTCCACCACTTCGCCCGCCAGTCGGCGTCCCCGATGCCTCTGCTCGCAGCGATCGCAGCACGCACCTCGGCGATCGAGGTGGGCACCGGCGTCATCGATATGCGCTACCAGGACCGCCACGGTGATTGGCGAAC
Organism: Brevibacterium sp. CS2; assembly: GCF_005280295.1. Taxonomy (GTDB): domain Bacteria; phylum Actinomycetota; class Actinomycetes; order Actinomycetales; family Brevibacteriaceae; genus Brevibacterium; species Brevibacterium pityocampae. Next base: position 1,912,636 of record NZ_CP040020.1, read on the forward strand.
ATTGCGCCCGGACTTCCTGTTCTTCATCGATAGCGATGAGGGTGTGCAGGCGAACATCGTCGACCCGCACGGCGCGTGGCTTCCCGATGCGCTGGCAAAGCTCCGGGGCATGGCCCGGTTCGCTGAGGTGTACGGCGACAGATTCCATCGGATCGAGTCGATCTCACGTATTGACGGCATGCTGCGTATCCTGGACTTCACGCTTCCGGAAGTCCGTGCTGGGGTGCTGGATGCCATCGATGCGGACAATGTCTACCGAGATTCCTCGGTCGAGTACTGAAAGTAGGAAGAGGCAGATGACCAAGGGGAACGCCGATCAGAGCAACGCCGTATGGCAACGGATTAGCGAGACAGCCGAGGCTCATCCTCGCTTTGACCGTCTTCGCATCCACGTTTCTGCGATCACGGACGAGCTAGCCACACGGGAAGTTTTCGACTATGTCGACGGGGACTGGGTGCTCTCGGATCGTGCTTGGACCGATTGGATTTTCGCCGGGGAGGACGACAAGTACTTGGACGGTCAGCCCAAGAAGAAGTTCTGGGACCGTGAAACCCCCAAGTGGCTGGACTACTTACTCCTCTTCGTGATCCTCGGCCTCGCCGGATGGGTGTCGTACGCAGTTGGAAAGGCGCAACAAGACGTCGGCGCCGGGCTGGGGCTCTTCTTGACGTCCCTGGGCTTGGTGCTCTCCCTAGCAACGCGTCACTGGAAGAAGTTCGAAGTCCCCGTCTATTACATCGGGCTCCTTCTGGGCTTAGGTGGACTGGCTGCAACGCTGATCAGCCTTGTCTCGTAGCGATGATCAAAGGTCCGCTCGGCCACGACGGCGAGTCATACCGCACCTGTTCAGCGTTCGGTTGAGATTGCGAGCCTGAGCCGGTACCTGCAGACATTTGGATGCGGATCGCATTTACGCGCCTTGTCCACGGCGTGCACGCGGTGATCGATCCAATCAAACGCCGGCGGTGACCGCAGCGCCGCCATGGGTTCGCGATATGCTCAACTCACCTGCCCGTGCATCTGCTGGTGGAAGGATGGCCGCATGAAGAAGATCGGATTCCTGTCCTTCGGGCACTGGACACCCAGCCCGCATTCCGCCGCGCGCACTGCGTCCGACGCGCTGCTCCAGAGCATCGATCTTGCGGTCGCAGCCGAAGAGCTGGGCGCCGACGGTGCGTACTTCCGCGTCCATCATTTCGCGAACCAGCTGGGCGCGCCGTTCCCGCTGCTGTCTGCCGTGGGCGCCAAGACCGAGCGGATTGAGATCGGTACCGGGGTTGTGGATATGCGTTACGTCAATCCTCTGGCCTTCGTCGAAGATGCCGGCGCAACAGACTTGATCTCCGGCGGCAGGCTTCAGCTCGGGATCTCGCGTGGCTCACCTGAGCAGGTCATCGACGGGTGGCGCTACTTCGGCTTCGAGCCGGCCGCAGGCGAGTCCGATGCAGACATGGCGCGTGCGCACACGGCAACGACTCTCGAGTTCCTGAAGGGCGAGGGGTTCGCCCAGCCGAGCCCGCGGCCCATGTTCCCGAATCCTCCCGGCCTGTTGCGTCTGGAGCCGTTCTCGGAGGGATTGCGCGAGCGCATCTGGTGGGGTGCGGGGTCGAACGCCACTGCTCGCTGGGCGGCGAAGCAGGGGATGAACCTCATGTCTTCGACGCTGAAGGACGACGAGACGGGCGAGCCCTTCCACGTTCAGCAGGCGAAGCAGATCCGAACGTTCCGCGAGGAGTGGACCGAAGCTGGACACGAGCACGAGCCTCGGGTCTCTGTCAGCCGCAGCATCTTCGCGTTGGTCAACGACACTGACCGCGCGTACTTCGGTGTGAACCGCGAGAAGTCGGACCAGGTCGGCATGATCGACAACACGCGCTCGGTGTTCGGTCGCAGCTACGCCGCTGAGCCCGACGCACTGATCGATGAGCTGTGGAGGGATGAGGCTGTTGCTGAAGCCGACACCCTCCTCCTGACGGTGCCCAACCAGCTGGGAGTCGAGTACAACGCACACGTGATCGAGAGCATTCTTTTGCACGTAGCGCCCGGGCTCGGTTGGCGATGAACCACTGTGAGGGGCGGCCGTGGCGAAGAATGAGCTGACCCTCGGTGAGCCCCGGCTCGGCTGGTTCGTCGACGGAGACGCGAGCACAGACCACCTGGCGGTGATGCTCCGCGACACCGGAACAGCCATCGAGCTTGTTCTGCCGTTGAAGGGGATGTTCTCAACAGACGATCCCTACAGCCGGTGGTGGTCGTCTGGCATTCACTTCGGGGACGATCCGGATCGAACCGAGCACAGCTACAAGCCACCACGGGTCCTCATGGTGGAGGACTCACAGGGGGCGGTCGTGCTGGTCGGGTGCCGATCGGCTGGGTCGTCGTCGCGTATGCACGTCGGCCAAGGGCACATCGTGGCGAATTTTGCGGTGCTCGGCGGGAGCCATCTTCGTTACGAGAAGGTCAATGGGCTGCGTACAGACATCCCAGCGCTGGCAGCTTGGACTCGCATGAGCAGCATGGAAGTCAGCACCACGACTTCCCGCAACAATCGCATCCAATCAGTGCAGATGAAGTTGACCAACGCGGAACCGGTCCCCCTTGCGCGGCCACTGAACCTGGTCATGCGATCCAGCTGGCATACCGAGCGCCCCAGGGGCGGCTTCGTTGCATACGAGGGAGTCGAGCTTGAGACGCTGGTCGATCGCCCGCGGAGTTGGAGCGATCACCTGGCTGTGCACTCCGCCATCCTTGAGCTGGTGTCGATCGCCGGGTGGAAGCCGTTCGGTATCGAAGATGCGACGGTGCACCGAGCCGATGACCCCCTGCGGAGCATCGCGGGAGGTGTACTCGGTGAGCGATGGCTCTCGGTGGCGACTCATCGGCTGCCGGAGCATAAGCCCTGGAAGAGGGACCCAAGTTTCCTCTTCCCCTATAACGAGATCGGGCCGCGGGGAGTGGCTCGGTGGCTCAAGCTGCGCCGGGCCTACGGTCAGGTCGTGAAGTCCATGATCAATATTCTCCGCTCGAGTAGCCAATGGGGTGATTCGAGCGTGGTCCAGAGCGGTATCGCGCTGGAGGCGCTCGGCTACCTCATCGATGTCAACAAGAACGACGGGGCGAGCCTCAACCGGCGTAAGCAAATGAACTTCAAGCCCGGGCTCCGAGTCATCTTGGCCGACATGAAGATCCATCCGCTGGTGGACGTGGACGACTGGATCGAACGTGCGGACGCGGCCTACATGAGCGCGAAGCATCCCGACCGGGCGGCTCTCGACTCGCTGGAAGTGCTGAACACCCTTAGGGAGAACCTCCTGGTGTTGCGGTTCTGGGTCGCGCTTGAACTCGGGGCCAAGCCCAAGTCGCTCATGGCTGGTCTCGAGACCGACCGCCTCGGCAGCGAGTTTGTCCCGGCCGAGTAAGCGTCCGTCCAGCTAAGGGGAACGGGCGGTCTCGTCGCGACCTTGGAGGATGCAGGGCAACGCGGTCCATAGTATCTGGTGTCACAAAGCGATGTTCTCGTACGAGAACCCGCTGTACCTCGCCGAGGAGGCGGCCGCCCTTGACCTGCTGTCCGGCGGCCGGGTGGCCCTCGGCGTGAGCCGCGGATCACCGGAGCCCGCGCTGCGCGGCTGGGAGGCGTTCGGCTACAACGGGTCGACCGACCCGCGCGGGGCGGACCTCGCGCGGGAGAAGTTCGATCTGTTCATGCGTGCGGTGCGCGGCGAGGGGATCGCCGAGGCAGACCCCGAGCAGTTCGGCCGCACCGGGAGGCTCCGCGTCGAACCCCATTCCCCGGGTTTGGCGAGCCGGATCTGGTGGGGTGCGGGATCGCGGGAGACCGCCGCATGGGCCGGCGCCCAGGGCGTCAACCTCATGAGCTCGACCCTGCTCACCGAGGCGACCGGGGATGCGTTCGCCGACCTCCAGGCCGAGCAGATCGCACTGTTCCGCGAGGCGTGGCGGGAGGCCGGTCATACCGGGGCCCCGCGGGTGTCGGTGAGCCGGAGCATCTTCCCCGTCGTCAACGAGAACGACCGGCTGCACTTCGGCCTGCGCGGCCAGGGGGCGGCGGACCAGATCGGCGTCATCGACGGCTTCCGCTCGACCTTCGGCAAGACCTACGCCGCCGAGCCGGACGCCCTCGTCGAGCAGCTGCGAGCCGATGCCGCGGTGCAGGCGGCCGACACGGTGATGCTCACGATCCCCAGCCAGCTCGGGGTCGACTTCAACCTCCGCATCCTCGAGGCGTTCGCCGAGCACGTGGCGCCTGCGCTCGGCTGGGAGCCGAACACGCAGGGCCCGGTGCAGGGCGACCCGGTCTGAGCCTCACCCCTCGCGGGCTCCAGTTCCGGCCGGGTGCGCACCGGGGACCGGTGGTGCCCTGAGCCCACCCGGTCGCAGGGCGGTGTCAAGGACGGAGCGGGCCCGGCTAGACTGGGTGACCGTGGCTCTTACTATCGGAATCGTCGGACTGCCCAACGTCGGCAAGTCCACCATGTTCAATGCCCTGACCAAGAACCAGGTGCTCGCGGCGAACTACCCGTTCGCGACCATCGAGCCGAACATCGGCGTGGTCGAACTGCCGGATCCCCGGTTGAACCGGCTCGCCGAGATCTTCGGCTCGGCGAAGATCCTGCCGGCGACGGTGAGCTTCGTCGACATCGCCGGGATCGTGCGCGGCGCCTCGGAGGGGGAGGGGCTCGGCAACCAGTTCCTCGCCAACATCCGCGAGGCCGACGCGATCTGCCAGGTGATCCGCGGGTTCTCCGACTCCGACGTGGTGCACGTCGACGGCAAGGTCAGCCCGGCCGACGACATCGACACGATCAACACCGAGCTCATCCTCGCCGACCTCCAGACGATCGAGAAGGCCACGCCGCGCATCGAGAAGGAGGTCAAGCAGAAGAAGACCGCGCCCGAGGTGCTCGCCGCGATGCAGGCCGCGCAGGCGATCCTCGAGGAGGGGCGGACGCTGTACCAGGCGATGCATACGGAGAAGTTCGACGTCGCTCCGTTGCGCGAGCTCCAGCTCATGACGACCAAGCCGTTCCTCTACGTGTTCAACGTCGACGACGACGTGCTCGCCGACGAGGCCAAGAAGGACGAGATGCGCGCACTCGTGGCGCCGGTCGAGGCGATCTTCCTCGATGCGAAGTTCGAGTCCGAGCTCGCCGAGCTCGACGACGACGAGGCCGCGGAGATGCTCGAGATGAGCGAGCAGGACGAGGTGGGTCTCGACCAGCTGGCGCGCGTGGGCTTCTCCACGCTCGGGCTGCAGACGTACCTCACCGCCGGTCCCAAGGAATCCCGCGCCTGGACGATCCCGCAGGGAGCGACCGCGCCCGAGGCGGCCGGCGTCATCCACACCGACTTACAGAAGGGCTTCATCAAGGCCGAGATCGTGTCCTTCGCCGACCTCGATCAGCACGGCTCCATGGCCGATGCCCGCGCCGCCGGCCGCGTGCGCATGGAGGGCAAGGACTACGTCATGGTCGATGGTGACGTGGTCGAGTTCCGTAGCGGATTAACCTCTGGGGGTAGGAAGTGACAGAGTCACGCAACCTGTACGGCAGGGTCAGCGACTACAGCGACGGGGAGTATAGCCACATTTGGGCACGTGAGCTGGAAGGCCCCTGATGATCAAATCTGCCAACCAGTATCCGGTGCACACGCTGTTCAGTCACGAAGGTAACGTGCTCTACAGGATCCCGCCCTACCAGCGCGAGTACTCTTGGTATAAGTCCCACTGGGAAGACCTGTTCGAAGATCTCATCGAGGCCGACGGCGCGCACTTCCTGGGCACCATCATCACGCTCGACCAAACTACGGACACGCTCGAGGGCAACATCCTGCAGGTCATTGATGGGCAGCAGCGACTGACGACACTCACTTTGTTGTTGGCCGCCGTCCATTCGGTGCTCAAGGAGCACCTCGACAATCTTGACGACGACACGCGGACGGATGTCATCAACCTCGGTCGGCAGTTGGTGCGGAAAGCAGACCAGCAGCCGAGGGTGACGCCGCAGAAGCAGGGCCACAACCTCGCCGACTTCCGCCAGGTGCTCGAGGAAGCCGGCCTGCCGGTGGAGGGAGAGCGGAAGCCGTACTTCCCTAGCCGCAGGATCGCCAAGTGCTACCGCTACTTCCGCTCCGCGATTCAGCAGCTTGCTGAGACTGAGGAGATCACACAGCCGGAGGCGGCCCTGCGGGTGCATGAGGCAGCCTTGCAGGCGGTGATCGTGAAGATTGAGGTGGCCAACCACGCCGACGCGTTCGTGCTGTTCGAGTCCCTGAACAATCGAGGGATGCCGCTCTCGCCGGTGGACCTGATCAAGAATCACCTTCTCGCCGAGTCAGAGAAGAACAAGATCATGGACGTCGACGAGGCGTTCAAGCACTGGAACGACATGCTGACCAGCCTCGGTGACAGCTACTCCACCCATGAGCGCTTCCTCCGCCACTACTACAACGCGTTCAAGTCTGAGTTGCCCGAAGTCTCAAACGCCTCGGTCGCCACGAAGTCCAACCTGATCAGGGTCTATGAGAAGATCCTGGAGCAGGGTCTCAAACGCGTCGTCGATTCGCTGGTGGCGGCGAGCAAGGTCTACGGTCGGATCAACTGCGTCGTTGAGCTTGATCAGCCGACTACCCTTGACCGGTCGTTCCAGCGCCTGATGCGCGCTCAGGGCGCGCCGTCCTACGTGCTCCTCATGTGGCTAATATCGAAGCAGTCCGATCTGGCTCTGACAGATGCACACATCGAGACTGTCGTGGACCGCCTCACGAGCTTCTTTGTCCGACGCAACCTCACGGGATACCCGCAGACTTACGCACTGGCGAAGCTGTTTATGACAACCATCGACGCTGTGGGTGATGCCCGAGGTCTCGATGTGGTGGAGATCGTCGGAGAGAGGCTGAGCGCGGCCTCGGTGTCAGACGAGGAGTTTCGCACCCGCCTCCTGGGCCGCATCTACGAGGAGAACAGCGACGTTGCTCGGTTCGTCCTCGCGACACTGGCCGAGGACGCTATGACCAAGGAGACGCGTGTCGACCTGTGGCGACAGGAAAAGAACCGTTTCGTCTGGACGATCGAGCATATTCTCCCGCAGGGCGAGAACCTTCCGGCTGAGTGGCAGGAGATGCTCGGGGGCGAGGAGGTCGCTGCTCAGGTCCAGGAGGAGCACAAGCATCGGCTCGGCAACCTCACCATCACCGCGTATAACAGCAACCTCGGCAACAAGTCGTTCCCTGAGAAGCGCGACCGCCAAGACTCAAAGGGCAGGCGCATCGGTTATCGAAATGGACTGTCACTGAACGCTGATCTGGCCACGAAGGAGTCGTGGACCCCTGGCGACGTAGAGGCCCGCACTGAAGAACTGGCGGCGAGGGTAATAGAACGCTTCCCGCTGGCCATTCTCAAGCAAGGTGCCGATGGTGATGTGGTGGAGTTTCGTAGCGGTCTAACCTCTGGGGGTAAGAAATGAGTTTAGGTGGGAACGTTCCTCGCGTATTCGTGTCGCACGCGAACGCAGATAAGAAATACGTTGACGAGTTTGTCGCCAGCTTGCTGATCCGTGGCGCGGGCCTTGACGTTAAAGAAATCTTCTACTCTTCAGAACCCGACACTGGCGTTCGTTCGGGCCAGACTCTCATGGGTGTCCTGCGTGATGAGGCTGGAACGTCGCCTCTCATCATCGCGCTAGTGACGCCCACCTACCAGACACGCCAAGTATGCGTAGCAGAGCTCGGCGCGGCTTGGGCGCGAAATGTGCTATTCCCGCTCATGGAACCCGGGATGAAGCGGTCAGAGCTAGAAGGTGTCTTACCAGGGCTTCTCATTTACTCAGCCGATGACGACGGTGCGCTCAACGATCTTGCGGACAGGATTAGAGAGCTCGGCCAGGACATCAACATGCGATCATGGGGCGTCGGCTTAGAGAAGTGGAAGTCTTTCCTGAGGAACAATCCGAATGTAGTCCTAAAGCCTGCCCTGCCGACTGCCGATCAGATCAATCAGCTTGAAATGGAGCTTCAGAACGCCCGTACGGCTCTGGATGATTCGGAGACGGATCGGGCGGACCTGTTGGATAGAATCGAGCGCCTCAATCGGGCGAAAACGACTTCGGAAGTTTTAGAGGCGAATCTGCCATCCGCGGAGAAGGAGCGGTTCGAGGCATTGAGGACGGACGTCCGCTCTAAAGTTGGGAGCATGCCCAAAGCTGTGGTCGACGCACTTTGGCATGATATTTCGGGCCAGGCCATGCCCATGCCCAACGTGATGGATGACTACTTAGGTCACGATAGCGCCAGCGAGCAAGTTAAGGTCGGTCGCCTGATTTTTGACGAAGACACAGGCGAGATTTCTCCGGACCTAGACTATCCGGATGTCAGGAAAGCCTCGAATTCAATTGCGGCTTTAGCTGCTTTCCTTCATGATTCGGATCGATCCGAAGAGTTCACGCTCCATTTTGAGGGTCAGTTTGATGCGCCGATGAACCTCAGGAAGAAGGGGTGTTGGGATGCTCTCATCTGATGAGGCGGGTCGGGGCCACGTGGTGGAGTTCCGTAGCGGATTAACCTCTGGGGGTCGGAAGTGATCAGAGACGCTCATGAGGTCAACGCAGCCGCCACGCCTGCAGACTTCGAGCTGGCGCGCCTCCGCGCGGCCTTGCCAGAGTTCTTCGACAAGGACGGCGGCTTCATGCTCGACCGCCTTGAGGAGACGCTACGCGATGGCGACGTGAATCTGACCCGGGAGGGGTATGAGCTCAAGTTCCTGGGCAAGTCGTACGCAAAGTACCTGACGTCGACCAAGACAGAGACCGTCGTAGTGCCCGACGTGGAGCACAACTCGGCAGACGCCAACTCCGACTCACAGAACCTGTACATCGTCGGCGACAACCTCGACGCGCTGAAGCACCTCATCGGTTCTTACAGCTCGCGAGTGAAGGCCATCTACATCGACCCTCCTTACAACACCGGCAAGGACGGCTTCGTCTACAACGACGACTTCGGTTTCTCGGCGGCCGACCTGGTCAAGAAGATCGGGCTGGACGAGGACGAGGCCCGGCGCGTCACGGACCTTCACGGCAAGTCTTCCCACTCCGCGTGGCTGACCTTCATGTACCCACGGCTCGAACTCGCCAAGGGGCTGCTCGCGGACGAGGGCGTCATCTTCGTCAGCGTCGACGACAACGAGCAGGCGAACGTCAGGCTCTTGTGCGACGAGGTCTTCGGCGAGGGGAACTGGCTGGGGACTCTCGTGTGGAAGAACGCGACGGACAACAACCCCTCGCAGATCGCGATCGAACATGAGTACGTGCTCGTCTACGCGAAGTCTCGAGACGAGTCGGCCCCGGTTTGGAGGTCCAGTGTCTCGGCCACGAAGGATCTGCTCGTTTCGGTCGGAGCGGAGCTCGCAGCGGAACACGCTGACCAAGCAGACCTGCAGAAGGCCTACACGGCGTGGTTCCGAGAGAATAAGTGGCAGCTCGGTCAGTTGGGACTGATGCACGTTTAAGTGTCAGTTTGGGTTTCACGCTGCGAGGTTCGCAGCGGGTTTCATGATCGCCTCGTACTCCACCGGCGTCAACCGGCCCAGGCGCGCTTGCCGACGCCGACGGTGATACGTCCGCTCAATCCAGGTCACGATTGCGATCCGCAACTTCTCGCGGGTAGACCAGCGCCGGCGGTCGAGGACGTTTTTCTGCAAGAGCGCGAAGAACGATTCCATTGCCGCATTATCGCCCGCTGCACCCACGCGACCCATCGATCCGGCCAGCCCGCGCCTGGTCAGAGCGGTGACATACTTCCGTGAACGAAATTGCGAGCCCCTGTCGCTGTGGACCACGCAACCGGTCACGTCCCCGCGCCGCACGGCGGCCATCTCCAGGGCATCCACAGCCAGACGGGCCTTCATCCGGCTGTCAATGGAATAGCCAACGATCCGGCCGGAGTACACATCCTTGATCGCACAGAGGTAGAGCTTGCCCTCGTCCGTCTTGTGCTCGGTGATGTCGGTCAGCCACAACTCGTTAGGACCAGCCGCGGTGAAGTTCCGTTCGACCCGGTCGTCGTGGACGGGCGGACCCGGCTTCTTCCCGTTCTTCGCCCGAGCCTTGCCGAACACCGACCACCACTGATTTCTCGAGCAGATCCGCCAAGCGGTTCGGGTGCTCATGGCCTCACCGGATGTGCAGGCTTCATCGGCGAGGAACCTGTAACCGAACTCCGGATCATCGCGGTGGGCATCATAGAGAGCATTCGCCCGATAGGCCTCGACTAATTCGGCATCAAGGACCGGCCGTGTGAGCCAGCGATAGTACGGCTGGCGGGAGAGCTTCAGAACCCGGCACGACACCGCAACGGGAGGGACTGCTGACGGTTTAGTTGACTCCGGGGTTTATGCCGCCAGAGTGACGGCCTTGTGGTGAACAAGCTCGTATTCAACCGGAGTCAGTTTACCCAAACGCCGTTGCCGACGCTTCCGGTGGTAGGTCCGCTCGACCCAGTGGACGATCGATGTCCGCAACCTCGCTCGCGTGTCCCAACGGCCCCGGTCGAGGACGTTCTTCTGCAACACAGCGAAGAACGATTCCATCGCCGCATTATCACCAGCAGCGCCGACCCGACCCATCGATCCGACTAGCCCGTAACGCCGTAGAACCTGCTGGAACTTACGAGAGCGAAATTGCGACCCGCGATCCGAGTGAACGACACACCCTGCCACGGCTCGCGGTCCGCCACGACGAGCCACAGCGTCATCAATCGCCGCCACAGCCAGACGAGATTTCATCCTCGAATCGATGGCATAACCGACGATTCTGTTGCTGAACACATCCTTGACCGCGCACATATACAGCTTGCCCTCACTGGTGTGATGCTCGGTGATATCGGTCAGCCACAACTCGTTGACTGCCTTTGCTGTGAAGTCGCGTTCGACGAGGTCATCACACACTGGCGGGCCGGGCTTCTTACCGTGCTTCCGGGCTCGTTTGATCGTGTGGGAGAACAGCTCCTGCTGCGAGCACAGCCGCCACACACGACGTTCAGAGGCGCTGTATCCGCACGCCTGGAGCTCATCAGCGATGAACCGGTGCCCGAACTCAGGATCGTCCGTATGAACGTCGTAGGCGGCATTGATCAAGTGCGCCTCCTCGAGTTCCCGGTCAGAGACAGGTTTCGCGCACCACTTGTAGAAACCCTGCTTGGTAAAGCCGAGTACCCGGCAGGCCACTGCCACCGGCACCCCGGCGGCAGCAAGGTCGAGGACCAGCGGGTACATCATTTTGGGTGATGACCACCGAGCTTCAAGTTCGCTTGCGAGAGATACGCTGCAGCCTCGCGGAGGATCTTGTTCTCCCGCTCGAGTTCCCTGATCCGCTTCAGTGCTGCTGCCTGGGCGCGAGACTCCTCGACATCACGAGAGGGCTCGAGTCCGTGCTCACGCAGGCGTGAGTCACGCACCCAGGCCTGGAGAGCTGACTTCGAGATGCCGAGGTCGGCGCAGACCTGCTTCTGGGTCATCCCCTCGCCCAGGAGCTCGAGAGCTGATTGCTTGAACTCATCGGTGTAGATCTTTGGCATGACTTCCATCCTTCCTGGAACTTATCCAGTCGTGAAGTCAACTAAACCCTCAGCAGTCCCTTGTGATGAACGACGATGTGTTGTGGCTGCATCTTCGCTCGGCTGTCACCATCTTCCGGAAGGTGCTCCTCGGCCTGACCGGCCAGGATCTCACTGACGTGATGCCCGGTAGGGTCCTCCCGGTCTCTGCCAGTCCGCCCACCGAAGTCGGGCTCGTCGTCGGCAAGGAGGTTGAACAGATTGCCGAACTGTTGCGGCCAGGCAAGAGGCGAAGCGCAGAGGCGAGGGCACGCCTGCTTCCGCTGATGTCGCTCGACCGCGCCGCGCGCGGGAAAACCGAGCCTCCGACCGAAGGAGAGATCGCTCGAATGCTTCGGGCAGTGAAGGAGGGGGCAGACTGGACATCGGTTTTTCCCGGTGTTGTCGGCCTCCAACTCGTAGGTTCGCCTCGCCCTTCTGAACAAGTCCAGGAGATTAGCCTCAAAATTGATCCAAAGCGGGGAGAACTGCCGGTCAGGTTGGCTCACGAGGGTGAGGACGCCGCCGCTTACCGCGAAGTCGACACCTTTGACCGATACTCGCTCAAGCTGAGCAAACTGGGGGAGAAGCTCGGCCTAACTCAGCACCAAGGTCTCGCGGTTGCGCATGCCCTCGATCTGAAGTCCGATAAGAAGTACTTTAACGCGAAACTCACGACCAGGGGAAATGTCGCCTGGCAGGGGCTCAGTAACCACGCCCTTGAGTACGCGAAGAAGGCACTGGCCAACGGGTTAGATGTGGACGAGGCCGTGGCGAAGTACAACCGGCGGAACCGTACTCCCCGAGGATCGAAGAAATAGTCCTGTCCGGTGGTGCGATTCAGGTAGTGCCTACTGGGTGATTCGCGCTTCGGCGATGTCCAAGCGCCGGTGTAGCAGGCTAGCGAGCGCGAGTACCTCAAGTGCTTCGTCCGGGTCGTCGCCTCTGGCGAGCTCGTGAGCCTTCGGATTGCGTATGCCAACCATTGCACCCCGGAAAAGGTAGAAGAAACCCTCGCGCTCGTCTAGACCGCTGCGCCCTTCCTCCACACCCACATCGAGCATGAAATTCTTGGTGGGCTGTGTCAAGGAATGTGGACAGTCCCTACGAGTTTTCCTTCTCTGCTCAGGCCGCCTGGACGAGGTCTTCAGCGGCGCCGTGGTGATCGTTCCAAGCTTGTACCGGTGTCCGGTAGCTCAGCGCTGAGTGGCGCCGACGGCGGTTGTAGAACACCTCGATGTACTCAGCCACCGCCAGCCGGGCTCGACCGCGGGTCTCGAAGACTTGCTGGTAGTACATCTCGTTCTTCAAAGTGGCGAAGAACGATTCGGCCGCCGCGTTGTCCCAGCACACCCCTGTCCGACCCATCGACTGGAAAACCCCGTTCTCACTGCAGTAACGGGTGAACTCATCCGAGGTGTACTGCGATCCATGGTCGGAATGGAAAATCGCTCCTGCCGTGGCTCCGCCTTGCGTGCGCGCCATCTCAAGAGCATCGACGACCAGGCTGGCGCGCATGCGCTCGGCGATCTGCCAGCCGATGACCATGCGCGTAGCCAAATCGATCACCGTGGCCAGATACAACCAGCCTTGGCCGGTGCGCAGGTAGGTGATGTCGCCGACCAGCGCCTGCCCCGGCGCATAAGAGTCCGGGTCGAAGTCGCGTTCCAGCCGATCGGTGAAAACCTGGGCCTGCTCATCGACGACGGTAGTGCGCTTGTAGGAGCGCTTCTGGATCGCAGCCAGCCCCAGTTCGCGCATCAGATCGGCCACCAGTCCCACAGAGCAGGGGAACTCGTTGTCGTTGAGCTCGGCCGCGATCCGCCGGCATCCCGCAGTCCCGCGCTGCTGTGCGAAGACCCGTACGATCTCGCTCTTCAGCGCCTCGCGACGCGCCTGCGTCGCCGTGAGGGTCCCGACTCGAGCCCGCCACGCGTAGAACGACGACCGGGCCACGCCCAGCTTCTGACACATCCAGCTGATCGGATAGTTTCCCTTCTCCGCCTCGATCAGGGCTGACTTCTCATTCAGTCCTGCTCCCTGGCGAAGAAGGCCGCGGCTTTTTTTAAGAACTCGTTCTCCATCCGCAGCCGCCGGACCTCGTCTTCCAACTCAGCCAGCCGAGCGTGATCGGCCGGCTTCAACTCTTGAACCGGTTCCGGGTTGTCCTGCCGGTAACGCTTGACCCAATTGCCCAAAGTCCCCGGATTGACCTGCAGCTCGCCGGCCACCTCGACGATCGGCCGATCGTTCTGCACGACCAGCTGGACCGCCTCAGCCTTGAACTGCGGGCTGAACTTCCGCCGTGATGCACTTGCCATGCTCTTGATCCTCTCCCATCAAGAGGAACTGTCCAAGAACCTTGATACACCCCAGTTCTGGGGGAGGGTCCGGCATGCTCTGGTTCCGCACAGTCATGACCACTCCGAGGTGATCCGGACCGCCGATGAGGCCAGCGCCTACGGGATCCGGGCGGCGTGGTTCAGTCTGGCCGGGATGGGTGCGACCGCCCTGCTGCAGATCGTCATCGTCGTCCTCAGCGGCTCGATCGCCCTGCTGGCCGATACGGTTCACAACCTGGGGCATCTGGCCACCACCATCCCCTTGATCATCGCCTTCCGGTTGGGGCGCCGGCCGGCGACGCGGCGCTACTCCTACGGCTACAAGCGGGCCGAGGATCTGGTGGGGCTCTTCATCGGTCTGATCATCGCCGTCTCCGCAGCACTCATCATCTGGGAATCGATCCGCGGGCTGATCGAGCCCCGGCCCCTGAGCCACCTGGGCTGGGTACTCGCTGCCGCCCTTGTCGGGGCGGCCGGTAACGAAGCTGTCGCGATCTACCGCATCCGGGCCGGCAAACGCATCGGATCCGCCGCCCTGGTCGCCGAAGGACAGCACGCCCGCACCGACGCCCTGACCTCGCTGGCGGTGGTCGCCGGCGTGATCGGTGCTTGGTTCGGTCTTCCTCAGCTCGACGCGATCATCGGACTGCTGATCGCAGCGGTGATCATCGCAGTGCTGGTCAACTCGATGCGCACCGTCGTCCACCGCCTCATGGACGGCACCGAGACCGACACTATCGACACGATCGAACACACCGCCGCGGCAATCAACGGCGTGAGGGCCGTGGACGGCGTCCGTGCCCGCTGGCTGGGTCACCGACTCGAATGCGAACTCACTCTCACCCTCGACCCCGACACAAACCTCGCCGCTGCCGACACGGTCGCACACGCGGTCCGCGACCGGCTGCACCACGAACTCCCATACCTCAACCGCACGGTCATCCAATTCGCTGCTTGAAGTCGACACGACGCACTGGACGCGAAGTCGAGGCTTCATCGCTGGATCAACAAGATCCACCCTCAACCTGGGCCACCGGAAGGCCAGACGTTACCACGCGAATCCCTGCCCGGCGATCGTGGAGAAAGTCCCGGACGCGCGCCCGCCCATCTGAATCTCGTCAAGAGTGACGCCACCGAATCACAACTGCTCACCCGGGAAGGTGCGTCACCGCGAGCATCAAAGCAACGACGAACAGGGCGACCGCGCCGAGAATAGTTCCGCTGACGGCCGGGATGACCTTTGACGCTCGACCGGATTCGTGGCGGGAGATTCCGATGAAACCGAGCACGATGGCGAGAGCAGCGGTTGGGGCAGCGATGAAGTCGCCAATCACGGGGATGAACGCGCAGACCACCGAGATGATACTGAAGGTGAGCGCATAGGCCCCTGCGTTGTCACCCTCTCGCTGGGTCGGCGGCTTTCCTCGCATGTAGAGATCCTGTCTGAAACGTCGAGCGGCTATAGCCGCCGCGGGCGGCATCGAACAAGACCGGCAGCGCAGGGACTGAAGCAGCGCGATTAACCTGGCCAGCTCCGACAACGCCAGCGATTTGATTATAGTTGCGCTCGGCACAGCGGATAGGCCGCGTAGAGGCGAAGAAGGCATCTCGACACTGCCCCGTGACCTCTGTGGCGGCGGGGCCATTCGTTACTTCACCTCAGGGAACTCACGACCGTCGTCAACGTTCCATCGCTATGATTGGCCTTACTACTTGACCAGAGGAGAACCCCCGTGGGATTGAACGACTACCTGAAAAGGGCCAAGGATGCCCTGCGGGGCGAAAAGGGGCAACAGCTCTTGGACAAGGCTGGAAACGCAGCGAGCAAAGCGACTGGCGGACGCCACGACGACAAGATTCAGAAGGCGCGTGGTGCCGCTGACCGTGCCATTGGCAACGACGACAAGCCGGACGATCCGCGAGTCTGAGTTTCACTGACGTGGTCTCGACCTCCTCCGTGGAGGTCGAGACCATTTGTTGGGTCCTCCTCTGGCCCTGCACTCACCTGGATGCTGTGCGTCCCACCTTTCCCTTGTCGTCCGCCGACAGTGATCCGGGAGCTCACTGTTCATGCGGGAGCAGCGGTTGGGTCCTCAGTGAACCGGGAACGTACTCTTCCACGAGTTCTATCCATCAATCTGGTGGTTATGGTGTGAAGCGGTAGCCCATGCCCAGTTCGGTGCGGAAGTAGCGGAGGCGCGCTGGTTCGGGTTCTTTCTGGCCCGGAGCTGGGAGATGTAGACCCGCAGCTAGTTTGCTTCCTCGCCGTAATCGGGTCCCCAGAGGTGCTGGGCGGGAGACGGCCTGGTGCCGCCATCAACGACGTCTCGGTCGGTGCTGACCTGCCTTAATCGCTGGGTGCGGCCGAAGCGCCCGAGGCAGCAGCTACGGTCAGGGCTGGATCGTTCGTTCCTCGCTGGCGTGGCCTGGGTCGAAGTGGCTTGCCTCGGAGACGCGCAAGGGCACGAAAGACTCCACTGATTCGGCTGAGAGAGCTCGGGTCGTGATGCAGACGTGGTCTCCGCCGTCGTCGAGCATGGCGAGACGCTCAAGCACGATCCGGTTCGGACACGCGCCGAGCAGTGGCACCCCAGTGTCATCGCGCTCGACGTCGATTCCGGCGAACTTGTCCGTGTCGTCGCCGGAACGGGTGCCGAACCGCTCCGCGATGGCACGGTTGTCCGCGCTTAGGAAGTGAACTGCGAAGTGCGTAGCGCGGAGGCCCACACGATAGGTGTGGTTGGCCTTCGACAGCCATAGGCAGTACCGCTGCGGGCTGATTCCCGACTGCGTATGAAACCCGACCACGCAGCCGGCCAGTTCGCCCTCCGCCACGGTTGTCACCACGATCAGGGGCTGGTCGACCGAGGCCATGAGGGTTTCGAAAGCGTCGTCACTCATCGTGGACGCACTCCTTTCATACGACCTGCCGGAAGGCTTGCCGTCGTCATTCATCATCCATGGCTCTGCTTGTGAAGGCGAGAGCGGAGGGCCAGCTCTTGCTGAAATCTGCGAGCACCAGGTCGGCCCGAAGCCCTTCGACCAGAGAGCCACGGTCGTCCAGACCCACACAGGCGGCAGCACCTGAGGTGACGAGTCGAACCGCCTGTGGAAGCGCCGCGACTCCGTCACGCACCAGTCGAAGTATGGCCGGAAGCATTGACGTCGGGATGTAGTCGCTGGCGAGCGCATCGGTCAGGCCCGCAGAAACGAGTTCAGCTGCGGATACGTTGCCGGTGTGCGATTCTCCGCGGACAATGTTGGGCGTGCCCGCGATGATGAGCATTCCAAGGTCCCGGGCCGCGCGCGCGGCCGAAACGGTCGTTGGGAACTCCGCGACAGCGCAACCGCGAGCAGCTGCCGCTGACACCTCCTCCGGCGTCGTCAGGTCGTGGGCGAAAAGCCGGATGGCACCTTCCTGGGCCAGGCCTTCCAACCACGACAGGGTGCTGTCGCGCACGGCAAGACGCTCGTCACGACTGCTGCGCCACCATTCGACATGATCAGCAGCGTCTTCGTCAGACATTCCTTCACCATGAACCAGCCACTTCTGCATCTTCGCCGGGTCGGAGAATTGTCCTTGCCCCGGCGTGTGGTCTTCATGAGATACGACTGGCACACGCGGCGCAGACACCCGTGACTCGAAATCCTTCTCGAGAAGCGCCCGCCCGTGCGCGCAGCGAATGTCTAGTCGGTGCAGCACTTGATGATCAACCTGAGAGTCGTCGGTGTCGCGGAGTGCCTCCGAAAGCTCGGAGGCTGCAGGCGAATCGATCGGCGTCCCCACGATCGAGCTCTCTTGGAAGGCCAGCCCGTGGAAGGCCGTCGTGATGCCCGCAGCGCGCAGCCGAGCGCCGGCAGATGCGACGGCGAACGATGGATCGAGCGCGGCACCAGGTCGTGGACGCACCTCCCGCGAGAGCAGGTCGCTGTGCACATCGACGAGCCCCGGCAACACGAAGGCTCCACGAGCATCAAGGTCACACTCGGCCCCACGAGGATGCGTCCCGACCTCGGTGATGCGGCCACCGCGGACAACGACCCTGGCGTCATCTACCACTCTGTCGGGCAGCACTGCAGCGGCGTGACCGATCACAATGTCGGAGATCGTTCCGTCCGAGGTCAAAGATGCCATCCACAGAGCCTGTCACCCGCTCTTGACTGCGATGTGTACGCCTCGTGAACGCCCATCCACCACCGCCGTTCCACCGGCGTTCACCAACGGTTATCCCAGATCCGACCGCGCGTTCTCAATTCATCTATACGTTTGATCACGTAACGAGTAGTCGTATAGAGGACTCGCAATGATTGAACTCACGGATGTCAGCAAGACCTACCAGGGCGGAGTGCAAGCCCTCGGGACCACCGACCTGTCGATCGAGAGCGGAAAGGTCACCGTACTCCTCGGCCCGTCGGGGGCCGGCAAATCCACTCTGCTGCGGTGCATGAACCTGCTCGTGACCCCCAGCACCGGAACAGTGCGGGTCGAGGGCGTCCCGGCACTCGAATCACGCAAAGACCTGCGCCACCACCGCAGACGCACCGGAATGGTCTTCCAGCACCACCAGCTCATCCCCCGGTACACGGCGCTGCGGAATGTGCTCCTCGGCAGGGTCGGTTACTACAGCTTCTGGCGCAGCCTTCTGCCCTTCAGCCGGAGCGACGAACGCATCGCCCTCGAATCGCTCGACCGAGTCGGGCTGCTGGACAAGGCCCTAACCCGCGTCAACAACCTCAGCGGCGGTATGCAGCAGCGCGTGGGCATCGCCCGCGCTTTGGCCCAGCAGCCGGACCTGATCCTGGCCGACGAACCGGTCGCCAGCCTCGATCCCGCCTCGGCGCGTCGCGTCATGGACCTGTTGCGCCGCGTCTGCCAGGAGAGCGGAATCACCCTGATCGCCAGCCTTCACCAGGTCGACCTCGCGCTCGAGCACGCCGACCGCATCGTGGGCCTCGCCCGCGGGCGGATCGTCTATGACGGTCCCGCTGCCGGCGTCACCGACGCAGACCTCCGCCTGATCTACGAAGGCGCGCCGGACGATTCCCGATCCGACGCCCCTGTAAGAGCCGGTCAGGACACGCTTGCGGCCGAGCGCTCCTGACCAGAGCCGCTCAACCGAACTCAGTCGCACCCACCACGACATCGAACGACCCATTGCACGACCCGACTCACCAAGCGACACGACTCACCCCAGGAGTGAATCACCATGATCGGACGCCCCCGTTTCACCGCTGCTGCGGCAGCCCTGCTGACTTCCGCCCTCCTTCTCTCCGGCTGCGGTGCCGCCGGAGAGGCGAGCGCCGCACCCGACACGCTCCGGGTTGCCCTGCTGCCCGACGAGAACGCCTCGGACGTCATCAAGAACAATGAACCGCTCAAGAAGCACCTCGAAGAGGAGCTGGAGATGGACGTCGAGCTCGTCGTGACGACCGACTATTCCTCGATGATCGAGGCGATGTCGCGCGGCCGCCTCGAACTGGCCTATTTCGGTCCTCTCTCGTACGTCCTCGCACAGGAAAAGGCCGATATCGAGCCCTTCGCGGCCCTGCAGGAAGTCGACGGCGAGGACCCGACGTACCAGTCGGTGTTCATCGCCAATGCCGACGCGGGAATCGAGAGCCTCGCCGACGTCGCCGGCAGGACCGTGGCCTGGGGAGACCAGGCGAGCACGTCCAGCCACCTGATCCCCAAGGCCATGCTCGCTGAAGAGGCCGACCTGCGCGTCGACCAGGGCGACTACGAGGAGCAGTACGTCGGGTCTCACGACGCAGTCGCCCTCGCAGTGCAGAATGCCAACGCCGATGCCGGTGGCATGAGCCTGCCCATCTACGAGCGCATGGTCGAGGAGGGCGTCATCGACTCCGAGAAGGTTGTGAAGGTCCAGGAGTCCGAGCCCTACGCCAACTATCCGTGGACGATGCAGTCGAATCTTCCGGAGGACGTCAAGGGGAAGCTGCGCGCGGCGTTCCTGGAGCTCGAGGATCCGGCCGTGCTCGAACCCTTCGACGCCACCGGCTTCGAAGAGGTCACTGACGCGGACTACGACGCGGTGCGCGACCTCGCGCCGCTGCTCGACATCAACCTCGAGGACTACCAGTGAGCGGCCCCGGAAGCGCTACTCTCGAAGAGCAGCGGGAGCAGGAGTACCGGCAGATCTCCGATCATGCACGGTCGGGGTGGAAGCGCTCGATCGCCGTCGGTGGGTTCATCCTCGTCGTCGTGGTGGTGAGTGCGTGGGTCGTGGGAATGCTCGACGGCACGCGCATGATCACCGGTCTGGCCGACATCGCCGACCTGCTCAGCGAGATGTGGGTGCCGGACTTCACCAATATCAACAGCTGGTGGGGCCCGCTGTGGGATTCGATGACCATGAGCATCGCCGCCACGGCGCTGGCAGTGGTCCTCTCCGTCCCGCTCGCACTGTGCGGGGCCCGCAATACATCACCGCATCCGGCGCTCTACTGGGTTGCGCGCCTCTTCCTCAACGTGCTGCGTTCCGTGCCCGAGCTGATCATGGCCATCGTCTTCGTCGCGGCGGTGGGCTTCGGGGCTCTGCCCGGCGCGCTGGCGCTGGGCATCCATTCCGCCGGAATGGTCGGCAAGTTCTTCGCCGAGGCGATCGAGCACGCGGACAACGCACCCATCGAGGCGGCCCGCGCCACCGGGGCCGGACCTGCACAGGTGATCCTGCACGGCATCCTGCCGCAGGTGCTGCCGCAGCTGGCCGACGTCACCGTCTACCGCTGGGAGCTCAACTTCCGCGCCTCGGTCGTGGTGGGTGTCGTCGGCGCCGGGGGCATCGGCTTCGAACTGATCGCCGCTCTGCGCACCCTCCAGTACGACGAGGTCGCCGCGATCCTCCTCGTCATACTTGCCACTGTCACCGTCGTCGACGCCCTCGGCGGAGCTCTGCGAAAGAGGTTCCAATGATCAACCAAGCCCATCGCCCGGTGGTTGTCCTCACCCACCGGGTCCACCCGCAGATCCTCGACGTGCTGGGCGAGCGGTGCAAGGTGATCGCCAACCAGAGCGACGACAGCCTGTCCGCGGACGAGGTGCGGCGCCGTGCAGCCGAGGCCGACGGACTGATGGTGTTCATGCCCGACCGGATCAACGCGGACTTCCTCGACGGGTGCCCGCAGCTGCAGGTGGTCGCCGGGGCCCTCAAAGGCCACGACAACATCGACATCGAGGCATGCACGGACCGCGGAATCTGGCTCACGCGGGTCGAGGATCTCCTCACCGAGCCCACGGCAGAGCTCGCGGTCGGCCTGCTCATCGGACTCGCACGGCACATCGTCGCCGGCGACCGTGCTGTGCGCGCCGGCAAGCCGGGGTGGCGGCCGACCCTCTATGGCAGCACTCTCGTCGGATCGACGATCGGCATCGTGGGCGCGGGACGGCTGGGCCGCGGCGTGGCACGGATGCTCACGGGATTCGACGCCCGGCTGCTCTGCTGCGATCCCGCGCCCGCTTCGCCGGCCGGCGAGGAGGTGCCTCAGATGGAACGCGTCGAACTGCCGGAGCTGCTGGAGCGCAGCGACTCCGTGATCGTCTGCGCTCCGCTCGACGACAGCACGCTGCACCTGCTCGACCGCGACCGGCTGGAGTCGCTGCGACCGGGCGCACTGCTGGTCAACGTCGGCCGCGGTTCGGTGGTGGACGAGCGCGCCGTGGCCGGACTCCTACGCAGCGGGCACCTCGGCGGGTTCGCCGCCGACGTCTTCGAGTTCGAGGACCTGTCGCGCCCGGACCGGCCAGTGGCCATTCCCGAGGAGCTGATCGACATGGGCGACCGGACGCTGTTCACCCCGCACCTGGGATCGGCAGTGGCCTCTGCCCGGCTCAGGATCGAGGAGCACGCCGCCCGGGCGATTCTGCAGGCACTCGACGGTCAAGTGCCCGACGGTGCGGTCAACCAACCTCAGAGGGACGTTCGTGTCACGATGAACGCACTATGATCGACCCCATCGCCCCCACGCCGCCGAAGAAGCCGCCCTCCCGAGTCCCGGTCTACCTGGCGGCCGCGGACACGCTCGCCGAGCAGATCGCGGACCAGCCGGTGGGAACCCGCCTGCCGTCCGAGGAGGAACTCGCTAAACAGCTCGGCATCAGCCGTCTGACCGCGAGGGCGGCACTGGCCGAATTGGAGCGGCGCTACCTGGTGCGCCGGCGGCAGGGCAGCGGAACCTTCGTGTCCCGCCGCGTCGACTACCTCATCAGCCGCCACCACCCGCCGTCCTGGAGTCAGAGCGTCCGCAGCGCCGGGCTAACCCCGGACGTGCGCACCACGGGATGGCGGCTGGCGTCGCCGTCGCCCGATGTGCGCCGCCGCATGAGAATCGGCCCGAGGCGCCAAGTGCTCGCGCTGTCGCGTGACCGGTTCATCGACAACGAGCTGGTGGGCTTCGCTGAGTCCTTCTTCGATACCGCGGTTGTCCCGGACCTGACCCAAGTCCTCGATCCGGCGGCTTCGCTCTACGGAGTACTCGCCGATCATTATGGACTGCAGCCGGTCCGCGGGTGGTTCGGGGTCGCGATCGATCCTGCACCGCCGGAAGTCGCCGAGCACCTAGGACTCACCGGCCGACCACCCGTCATCTCGATCCGGTCGCGAACAGATGCCGCAGCACGGGACCACCGGCCAGTGGAGCTGACGGTCTCCTGGCTGAGGGCGGATGTGTTCCGCGTGGAGATCGATTTCGACACGTGAGCGACAGTTCAGAGGGCTCCTGCAGTCGGTCGTGCCAGTCATTCCTATCGCGTATCACGAACCGCGGAAACAGGTGGAGGACCAGCGGAACGTTAAGATCATCGAATGACCGTAAATCCTAACCTCTCGGAGAGTTCGCCGTAGTTCTTGTTCATGGAGCGAACAAAATTGCCGAGCCGCTGGTAGCCAGCGAATGCGTTGAACATCAAAAGCTCAAAAGCCAGCGATTCGAGCCAATCGACATCTTTGGTGAACCCGGTGATCGCCTGCGCACCGCTGGTGTCCAGAAGCGCTTTGCAGGCGTCTTCGTCGTGTAGTACCGAGCACGCGCTCAGATGCAGAAGCTTCGACTCTAGAATCCCGGCCTTTGGTAGTCTGCCTGCCAACTCGTCAAGCGAAATTGAATCGCCGCTGAGTTCGATGACGCCTGACGAACCGTGGCAGGCTAAATACGCAATATTGTACTTGTCCTGTTTTCGTTGTCCGAGCAGAGTCAGCCCATTGATGAGGTCGTCGACGTCGTTGATATGACGGTGGACATAATTCGCGATCTTGGAGTCGGCGAGGGCCTGCGTCATTGGTCGGACTGTTCGCACGTCATTAACGTCGCGGGACCAGTACCCCTCCATGACCCAAATGCCAGGTTTCGCCATCTCGTCTGCCCTTCGCCGAGCGATAGCTATTGCAGCAGACAATAGCCGACTAGGACAAGGATCAGCAGGATACACATTCTCGGATCAAGAATCGCAAGTCGGCAAACTACGACTGTTGTCAAAGGTACCCAACCGGTACTCGATTCGGAGTCTTCCGAACATGAACACTATGCGCCGCACGGCTGGTCATGGGCTGTGTCAAGGAATGTGGACAGTCCCTACGAGTTTTCCTTCTCTGCTCAGGCCGCCTGGACGAGGTCTTCAGCGGCGCCGTGGTGATCGTTCCAAGCTTGTACCGGTGTCCGGTAGCTCAGCGCTGAGTGGCGCCGACGGCGGTTGTAGAACACCTCGATGTACTCAGCCACCGCCAGCCGGGCTCGACCGCGGGTCTCGAAGACTTGCTGGTAGTACATCTCGTTCTTCAAAGTGGCGAAGAACGATTCGGCCGCCGCGTTGTCCCAGCACACCCCTGTCCGACCCATCGACTGGAAAACCCCGTTCTCACTGCAATAACGGGTGAACTCATCCGAGGTGTACTGCGATCCATGGTCGGAATGGAAAATCGCTCCTGCCGTGGCTCCGCCTTGCGTGCGCGCCATCTCAAGAGCATCGACGACCAGGCTGGCGCGCATGCGCTCGGCGATCTGCCAGCCGATGACCATGCGCGTAGCCAAATCGATCACCGTGGCCAGATACAACCAGCCTTGGCCGGTGCGCAGGTAGGTGATGTCGCCGACCAGCGCCTGCCCCGGCGCATAAGAGTCCGGGTCGAAGTCGCGTTCCAGCCGATCGGTGAAAACCTGGGCCTGCTCATCGACGACGGTAGTGCGCTTGTAGGCGCGCTTCTGGATCGCAGCCAGCCCCAGTTCGCGCATCAGATCGGCCACCAGTCCCACAGAGCAGGGGAACTCGTTGTCGTTGAGCTCGGCCGCGATCCGCCGGCATCCCGCAGTCCCGCGCTGCTGTGCGAAGACCCGTACGATCTCGCTCTTCAGCGCCTCGCGACGCGCCTGCGTCGCCGTGAGGGTCCCGACTCGAGCCCGCCACGCGTAGAACGACGACCGGGCCACGCCCAGCTTCTGACACATCCAGCTGATCGGATAGTTTCCCTTCTCCGCCTCGATCAGGGCTGACTTCTCATTCAGTCCTGCTCCCTGGCGAAGAAGGCCGCGGCTTTTTTTAAGAACTCGTTCTCCATCCGCAGCCGCCGGACCTCGTCTTCCAACTCAGCCAGCCGAGCGTGATCGGCCGGCTTCAACTCTTGAACCGGTTCCGGGTTGTCCTGCCGGTAACGCTTGACCCAATTGCCCAAAGTCCCCGGATTGACCTGCAGCTCGCCGGCCACCTCGACGATCGGCCGATCGTTCTGCACGACCAGCTGGACCGCCTCAGCCTTGAACTGCGGGCTGAACTTCCGCCGTGATGCACTTGCCATGCTCTTGATCCTCTCCCATCAAGAGGAACTGTCCAAGAACCTTGATACACCCCACCCGAAGGGACGCCGAAATCGGCGCAAAGCGCCTATACAGCCAGTCGGAAAGCACTCAACAGGTTAAACAACAAGCTTAGTGACGATTGTCTCGCGTAGGGCGGGGGCCGCGCCATAGCAACACGCGTCGGGTTTCGCAGACACCCGCACGGCCGATCGCCTCGGCTGATAGTTGGATGATTGAGGTGGCATGGCCAGGGGAACGCCAGTCTCGCCTTATAGGTTATTCGGCTACGGAACGCGGTGGAGTTTAGGTTCAACGTGTGATCGACGGCCGACTACCGGGCACGCTGGACTTCAGTTCATCTGTGGTCGAGTGGCCCAGGCGTTGACATTGCATTGCTGCTCGGTGTGGTCGCCCGCAGCCACGACTGTTCCGTCGGCGCGCAGCCCAAGCGAGTGTCTCGCTCCGGCTGCGATCGCTGTGATGCCGGTCCATGACTGGACATCGCACTGGCCGAACTGGTTGTCGCCCGTTCCGAAGACCCTTCCGGTCTGGCTCAGCGCGAGCGTATGGACGGAGCCGGCCGCCACTGAGGTGATGCTTCTCCACGATGACACCTCGCACTGGCCTCTGCTGTCGTCGCCGACGGCGACGACGGTGCCGTCTTCGTGTAAGCCGACGGTGTGCAGGTAGCCGGCAGAGACCCCGGACACGTGTGTCCACCGGGCGACGTCGGTCTGCCCTCGCTGATTGTTGCCAGTTGCGAGGGCTGTGCCGTCGCGTCGAACTGCGACTGTGTGCCAGTCGCCGCACGCGATCGCGACGATCCCGCTCCACAACTGCACGTCACACTGTCCTTCCGCGGTGCGACCGGTGGCGACGACCGATCCGTCGGCACGTAGCCCCACGGTGGTCCTCCAGCCGGCGGCTATTGCCGTGATCTCGCGCCACTGCGTGACGGCGGTCTGCCCGGCGTCGCTCCAGCCGGTAGCAAGTGCAGTCCCATCGGCTCGGAGCCCCACTGTGTGAGACTTGCCGGTATTGCGGGCCGTGTGGACGCTGCCAGCGGCTACGGCGATGACGTCGGACCAGGGTAGGACGTCACACTCGCCGGCTTGATTGTTGCCAGTGGCAATCACGGTCCCGTCCTCGCGTCGCAGCACTGAGTGCCGGTTCCCGGCCGCGAGTACGGTGCGCACGTGGACCTCCTCCGCGGTTCTCGTCGCCACCTGATCGTAGGCCGTCATACCAGTCGTCGCGGCAACGCCCGTCTCGTGGCCCCAGCGCGACGTGGCAAGGTTACCGACCTCGGAACTCGGACGAGCTCCAGCACTCCCGCGACCGTAGTGACAGCTCTGGTGCTCGCAGTCGTTCGAGAGCTTGTGATCGTCCCGATCTCCCACATGGGAGCGCCGGAGGGACGGTGAGCGAGCACCGACCTATGGACATAGCTCTCCAAAGGTTACTCGGCTACGGAACGCGGTGGAGTTCCGGTTTAACGTCTAGCGTTAATGACGCACCCCGTTATACAGTGGTCGAGTGATCAGATCGTTCGGCAGCAAGGACACCGAGCGCATCTGGCATGAGCAGTACGTCAAGCGCGTTGACCGGACGGTGCAGAGGGCGACCTTGCGGAAGCTCGAGCTGATTCATGCGGCGAAGGATGTCGAGGACCTCAGGGTCCCGCCAGGTAACCGCCTGGAGCGTCTGGTCGGTGACCGACGCGGGCAGCACAGCATCCGCGTGAACGCGCAATGGCGTCTCTGCTTCGCCTGGAGAGATGGAGGTGCGGACAATGTCGAACTCGTCGACTACCACTGAGGACGACCTGATCGAGCCGATCCACCCGGGGGAGATCCTGATGGAGGACTTCATCGAGGGCTTCGGGATCACGCAGAACAAGCTTGCCGTGTCCATCGGTGTGCCGCCGCGCCGGATCAACGAGATCGTGCACGGCAAGCGGGGGATCACCGCTGATACGGCGATCCGTCTGGCGCGCTACTTCGGAACGTCCGAGGAGCTCTGGATGAATCTGCAGTCGAACTACGAGCTCCGGCTCGAGCGCCGTGCACTGCGCGACAAGGTTGCCGCGATCACGCCGTTGCATGTCGCATGACCGGGCATCTCATCGTGATCTCCGGCCTTCCCGGCGTCGGAAAGACAAGCGTGGCCGAGATCATCGCGGCGAGCACGGGGTCGGTCCACCTGTCCATCGACGCCGTCGAGGAGTCGCTCCTTGCATGCGGTCTGCCGGCAGGGTGGGAAGTAGGTGTCGCGGCGTACGAGGCGGCGCGTGCAATGGCGGAGCAGAATCTGCGGCTCGGTCACGATGTCGTCGTTGATGCGGTCAACGACAGTGACGAGGCTCGGCAGACATGGCGGACGGCGGCCTCGCGAACAGGTGCACGCATCGAGTTCGTGTACCTCATGATCTCCGATGCGCGGGAGCATGAGCGAAGGCTCCGCGGCAGGGATCGCGGACTCACCCACGTCGGCGAGCCGACCTGGTCGGACGTGCAGCGCCGTCGCGCTGATTACGCCGCGTGGTCCGATGAGGTCGTGGAGTTCGATACGGCTGCGCGGACTGCGGACGAGGTCGCAGACGCGCTCGCTGCGCATCTCGGCGCGTAATGAGGGAACGTCATCGCTGATGGTTCTCCGTGTCGGAACGCAGTTGAATTCAGGTTCAATGTCTAATACAGGCTTCTGACCCACCTACCTGCGCATCAGTCCCTGACACCGGGCTCTCCCGTAACATTGCGGGTATGAATGGGGCGCTTTCGAAGGGCCGAGCGAAGGTGCCACCAGCACGGACTGGCCGACTTGACTCCATGGACCGCCGGTACGAGCCTTTCGTGCGCCTCGTCCCTGCACCAGTGCGGCGGGTGGCCTCGTCGTGGAGGTGGGATGCGCCGGACGGGGGTGGTTCGTGGGACCTGCACATCGAGCACGTGGGTGCCCCGACGGCTTCGGTCCGAATGCTGCTGGTCCATGGAGCGGGAGGGAACGCGGCGGCGATGTGGCCCTACGCTGCACACCTGAGTCGCCTGGGCGCTCGGGTTACGGTGGTCGATCTGCCCGGTTACGGGCGAACGATCCGGGTGCGGCGTGGACGCCGCAGCGTCAGTTATGGCGACTGGCAGCAGCTGCTCGTCGATCTCGTGGGTCGCGAGCATGACGAGCGGCCACTTGTCCTCGTCGGGGCGAGCATGGGTGGTGCCCTCGCGGTCGACACCGCTGCAGTGACCGGACTGGCCAAGCGGGTCATCGCGACCTGCCTGCTCGACCCGACTCGGCCGGGCATCGCTGCCGCCATCGTGCGAGCCCCGTGGATAGCGCGGCTGGGATTGCCACTGCTGCAGTTCGCCCGGGGGCCAGCGGCGAATCCACGGATCCCGGTCCGGGTGCTGACCCCTATGTCTGCGATTGCGAACGACCCTGCCCTCAGTCATGCAGTGCTCACCGACCCGTGCGGCGGTGGTGGCGCGATGCCGGTGGGCTGGTACCGCTCGTTCCTCGAGGCAGGTCCGGCTATTCCACCCGAGCAATACCAAGGACCACCGGTCGTGCTGTTGCATCCGGCCGAGGATCGTTGGACTATGCCGGAGCTCAGCCTCGACTACCTTGGTCGGCTTCACGGCAAGATCCGGGTCGTGATGCTTCCTGGCTGCGGCCACTTCCCCCTCGAGGAGCCCGGCTTCCAGGTCCTCCTGGACGAGGTTTTGGATGAGATGGAACAGGTGCTGGATGACCAGCGGAGAGGCAGCTGAGTCGGCCATGCGCGGTGAGGGACCGTAGCCCTGAGACCGGTCTGGCCCGGTGAGGCGTGCATGCGTTCCTAGCCGTGGCGACGCCGTGGAATTTCGTTTCGCCGTCTAACGTCTGCTGCGCCGAGCGGTCGTGCTCAAGGTCGCGTCGATGTGACGTGGCCCGAGCATCGGGGCGTGTATGCAGTAGGCCTTTCGAATGTGCGGCCAACCCAGCCTGATTGAAGGCGTACAAGGGCCGCGCCGAGTGCTTTCCGTGCACTCGGAGGCACTGCATTGCTGTGTGGGACGGACTCGGTTAATATACGAAAGTGAGGTGTTTCGTATCGAAACTTTGGAGGGGTGCTGTGGCAGATGTCGAAGCTGGAGTGACGCGGGGTCGTCCGCTCAATGCTGACCTCACGCCGGCAATTGTGGACGCGGTGCTGTCTCTCCTCGCCGAACAGGGGTACGCCCAGCTGACAACCGCCGCAGTCGCGAAGCGGGCTGGGGTGTCCACGGCGACGCTCTACCGTCGATGGCCCTCCAAGCGCGACCTACTGTTGGCTGCAGCAGGTCAGATTGCCGAGGAGGAGTCCGCCGACGTCGACTCCGGCACCCTCGAAGATGACCTGCGCTCGATGTTCGCTCACAAGCGGGCAGTGCTCTCCGGAAGGATCGGGGCGGTGCTCGTGGCGTTGGCCGGTGAGTCGGCGCACGATCCTGAGCTCGGTGCGATAGTGCGCGCCAGTGTCTTCGATCCGACCCGGGATCGCTTGGAGTGGATCTTCGAACGCGCGAGGGCACGCGGTGAGCAGGCAACGCGCGATCCGGCGGCTGCGGCTTACTTGATTGTCGGCGCGATTCTGTCTCGGATCGCATTCGATGACGTCGAGGACGGAAGCCTGCTACCAGAAAGTGACGTGGCGATGCTGCTCAACGCCATCGGGACTGATGCACGTTTAAGTGTCAGTTTGGGTTTCACGCTGCGAGGTTCGCAGCGGGTTTCATGATCGCCTCGTACTCCACCGGCGTCAACCGGCCCAGGCGCGCTTGCCGACGCCGACGGTGATACGTCCGCTCAATCCAGGTCACGATTGCGATCCGCAACTTCTCGCGGGTAGACCAGCGCCGGCGGTCGAGGACGTTTTTCTGCAAGAGCGCGAAGAACGATTCCATTGCCGCATTATCGCCCGCTGCACCCACGCGACCCATCGATCCGGCCAGCCCGCGCCTGGTCAGAGCGGTGACATACTTCCGTGAACGAAATTGCGAGCCCCTGTCGCTGTGGACCACGCAACCGGTCACGTCCCCGCGCCGCACGGCGGCCATCTCCAGGGCATCCACAGCCAGACGGGCCTTCATCCGGCTGTCAATGGAATAGCCAACGATCCGGCCGGAGTACACATCCTTGATCGCACAGAGGTAGAGCTTGCCCTCGTCCGTCTTGTGCTCGGTGATGTCGGTCAGCCACAACTCGTTAGGACCAGCCGCGGTGAAGTTCCGTTCGACCCGGTCGTCGTGGACGGGCGGACCCGGCTTCTTCCCGTTCTTCGCCCGAGCCTTGCCGAACACCGACCACCACTGATTTCTCGAGCAGATCCGCCAAGCGGTTCGGGTGCTCATGGCCTCACCGGATGTGCAGGCTTCATCGGCGAGGAACCTGTAACCGAACTCCGGATCATCGCGGTGGGCATCATAGAGAGCATTCGCCCGATAGGCCTCGACTAATTCGGCATCAAGGACCGGCCGTGTGAGCCAGCGATAGTACGGCTGGCGGGAGAGCTTCAGAACCCGGCACGACACCGCAACGGGAATCCCGTCGGCGGCGAGCTCTCTCACGAGCGGGTAGAGCCTTTTGACGGCAGGTTCGCCTGCGATAGATAAGCGGCCGCGCGGCGGAGGACTTCGTTCTCCTGCTCGAGCAGCCGGTTGCGTCGCCTGAGCTCACGCAGCTCCGCGGAGCCGTCGGTGCTGGTGCCGGGTTTGTTGCCGGCGTCGATCTCAGCCTGGCGGAGCCATTTGGCTACGGTGCCTTCGTGGATACCGAAGTCGGCACCGATCTGCGCGATCGTCGTCGACTCGTCACGGTTAAGAGCGACGCGGACGACGTCCTCGCGGAACTCTTTCGGGTAGGGCTTGGGCATGGTGACATCCTTCCAGGCCCACGCATTGGTAAGCCAGATCAGGTGACACCTATCCGTGCATCAGTCCCTCGTGGCGTGGTCGGACTGCGGACCCGGCCGGCTCCGCTCCCGGTTCAGGACGCGTGCGCCCACAGCCGCGCGGCCGCGTAGCTGCGGTGCGGACTCCACGTCGCGACGCGGTCCGCGTCCGCCGCGGGATCCAGGTCGCGCAGCGTCCGCCGCAGCACCGCGTCGCCGGCCGGGAACGCGTCCGCGTCCGTGCCCGCCCGGATCGCCAGGTAGTCGAGCGTCCACGGTCCGATCCCGTGGACCGCGTGCAGGTCCTCCCGCGTCGGCAGGAGGTCCGGATCACCCTGCTCCGCGAAGAGGACCGCGACCTCGTGCACGGTGCGCGCCCGGCTGCCCGTCAGCCGCACGGTGGCCCGCAGCTCCTCGAGGGGCACGGCTGCCAGCACGTCAGGGGTGGGGAAGAGCCGCAACCCGCCTGTGTGTGATCCAGCCGGCCGGTCGCCGCCCATGTCCGCCCCGTCGTGCGGATACGGAGCGAGGGTCGGCATGCCATCCACCGCGGGTGGTTCCGCACCGAACGCCGCGACCAGCCGAGCGTCGAACAGCCGTGAGGTCCGCAGCGTCACCTGCTGCCCCATGACGGTCATGACGACGGCCTCGAACGGCGATTGGAACCGGCTGATCCGCAGACCCGGTCGCTCCCGCACCTGCTGCGCGAACAGCGGGTCCGCACCCAGGTGCGCGTCGATCCCGCTCACATCCGCGTCCAGATCGAACCAGTGCCGCACCCGCGCGGCGAGGACGTCGTTGACGCCCGCGTCCACGGTCGACGTCGCGACCTCCGCACCCGCCTCGTCGAGGCGGACGGTGACCGCGTGCGGGTCGCCGTGGACGTCGACCCACCGCGTCATCGTCGCCGAGGCCCCCTCGAGCAGGTGCAGACCCTCCACTGCGTGGACCGCCAATGAGGCGCGGGCCGCCTCCCGGTCGAACGGGCCGCTCGCGTCGACACGGAACGACGCGCGCACACTCACGGTGTCC
Organism: Brevibacterium sp. CS2; assembly: GCF_005280295.1. Taxonomy (GTDB): domain Bacteria; phylum Actinomycetota; class Actinomycetes; order Actinomycetales; family Brevibacteriaceae; genus Brevibacterium; species Brevibacterium pityocampae. The sequence goes on from NZ_CP040020.1 coordinate 1,944,326, forward strand.
ACACGCCGGAGCTGCCGCGCCGGTGCGAGTCGACGAGGTGGGTGTCGACGATGCCGATCGCCTCCATGAGCGCGAACATCGTCGTGGGGCCCACGAATGCGAACCCCTCCTTCCGCAGCGCCTTCGACAGGGCCAGCGATTCCGCGGACTGCGTGGGGACCTCGGCGATGGTCCGGGGCGCCGGTGTCTCCTCCGGCTGGAACGACCAGACGAAGTCGACCAGCCCGCCCTTCTCCCGCAGCCGGATCGTCGCGTTCGCATTGGTGATCGTCGCGAGGATCTTCGCCCGGTTCCGCACGATGCCCGCATCGCCCATCAGGCGCGCGACGTCCGTGTCGCCGTACCGGGCCACGCGGTCCGGGTCGAAGTCGTCGAACGCCTCCCGGAACGCGGGGCGTTTGCGCAGGATCGTCGCCCACGACAGGCCCGCCTTGAACGCCTCGAGGCTGATGCGCTCGAACAGTCCCTGCTCGTCCCCGACGGGCAGGCCCCACTCCGTGTCGTAGTACTCGCGCATGAGCGGGTCGGTCGCCGCCCACGCGGGCCGGGCCATCCCGTCCTCACCGATCACGATGCCTGTGTCTGTGCTCATCCGTTCAGTCCTGTCTCCCGCATCGTGATGTTGATCCGTCCGGACTCCAGTCCGCAGCCGTCCGGCGCGGTGCCCGGATGGACCTTCGTGACGCCGTGGTAGGCCAGCCGCGAGGGTCCGCCGAAGACGAACAGGTCGCCGGACCCCAGGTCGATGTCCTGGTAGGGCTTCGTCCGGGTCTCCGTGTTGCCGAAGCGGAACCGGCACGCATCGCCGATCGACAGGGAGACGACCGGGGCCATCGACTCCTCGTCCTTGTCCTGGTGCATGCCCATCTTCGCGGTGTCGTCGTAGTAGTTCACCAGCGCGGTGTCCGGCGTGTAGTCGTCGCCCGCGTGCGGATCCCCGGTCGCGGCGACGAGACCTGTCCGACCCAGCCGCACCATCCAGTCGGGGAAGTCCAGGACCCGGTTGCCATTCACGTCGACGGCATCGCGCGAGTAGGCGTACGGCCGCCAGTGCCAGCCCAGGCACACGGTGCGCACGCTCATCTCGTGACCGCGGATCTTCGCCGAGCGCAGGGGCACCGGCCCCTGCGTCCACTCGTGGAAGCGGGCGACGATCCACCGCTGCTGCTCCAGCGTGAGCCAGCCGGGCACGTGGTGGGCGCCGGCGGGAAGCTGCGGACCGGTGGGTCCCAACAGGTCGTCTCCGAACAGGGTGTTCAACGGGCGCTCCTCACGGCCTCGGCGGCGGGGTTCACGGTGGGGGACGGAAAGCTCATGCGGCCTGCTCCAGGGTCAGCAGGGTCGTCTTCGCCTCCAGCCCGCCCAGGTAGCCTCCCAGGCCGCGGTCGGTGCGCAGCACCCGGTGGCAGGGGACGACGACGGGCAAGGGGTTGGTCGCGCAGGCGGTGCCCACGGCGCGGACGGCGGCGGGGTTGCCCACGTGAGCGGCCACCTCCTTGTACGTCTGGGTGTGACCGTAGGCGATGTGCGGCAGGTAGTGCTGCACGGTCTGCCGGAAGCCGGTGGACAGGGCGTAGTCCAGGGGTACGTCGAAGGCGCGGCGGGTGCCGGCGAAGTACTCGGCCAGCTGGGCGGCGACGGTGTCCAGGCGGTCCGGGGCCTCGAGGATGCGGGGGCTGATCTTCTTCGCGAGCGTCTGCAGGACGGTGTCGAAGTCCTCGCGGGCGAAGGCGACGCGGACCAGGCCCAAGGGGGTGGCCGCCAGCAGCAGGGGGCCCACGGGCGAATCGAGGGTGCGGTAGGCGACGTCGGCCAGGTCGCGAGCCTCCGCAGTCTGGGCCAGGCGGGTGCGCAGGTCGTCGACTGCGCCGGGTTCCAGGGAGAAGACCTGCTGGATCTCGGCCCCTGTCCTGTCGAAGCGGTCAGCCGCATCGTGAGGGTCCGTGGCCTCCGTGCGGGTGTCGGTGGGTGTCTCGGTGCTGTCGCCGAGTGCGGTGGACTCACGCATCGGGGTGCTCCTTCCGGGTGTGTGCGGTCCGGGCGCTCTGCGCGGCCTCGTCCGCGTGGTGGGTGCGGCGGAGCGCGCGGATGCCGTCCGCGGCTGCGCGGCGCACCGACTCCGGCGTGCCGCCGATGATCCGGGCGGCCTCCGTGTGGGGCAGTCCACCCAGGTAGTGGTGGGCGATCGCCAGGCGCTGGCGCTCCGGCAGTCGGGCGACCTGCGCCCAGACATGGACTTCGTCGTCGCGGGCCACTCCCAGCGCGGTGGGTCGTTCGGGGAGCGCGTCCGTGGGGATCGCGTGCCGGGCACGAGCGCGGGTGATGTCGATCGCCTTGCGGCCGGCGACGCGGACCAGCCAGGCTTCGACGTTCGTGTCCGCCGGCAGGTCCGGCCACGCCTGGAGCGCGGCGAGGAAGGTCTCCGACCACGCGTCGTCCGCATCGGGGCCCGCGCCCAGCACAGCGCGGCACACCCGCAGCACGGTGCCCCCGTGGCGGGTGACGGCCTCGTCGAACGGGGTCCTCATCTAGAAGAGCCTGCTCTCCGCGGTGGTCGGATCCTCGAGCTCCAGCAGGTGCCGTTTGCGCTCCAGCCCGCCGGCGTACCCGGTGAGGGACCCGTCCGATCCCACGACACGATGGCACGGGATGACGATGCTGACCGGGTTGCGGCCCACGACCTGTCCCACGCGCTGGGCCAGGTGCCGGTTGCCCAGATGCTCCGCCAGCGCACCGTACGTCGTCGTCTCGCCGTAGGGGATCTCCCGCAGCAGCGCCCACACCCGCTGGGAGAAGTCGTCGCCGTCCGTGCGCACCGGGACCTCGAACTCCCGGCGCTCGCCCGCGAGGTAGTCGTCCAGCTGTTCCGCGACGACGGAGATCACCGGGTCCGCCGAGGCCTGGGCCGGCTCCCCGAACGCGTCCGGTTCCGGCAGGGTCCAGTGGCCGGGGAAGTAGACGCCGGTCAGCGCCTCGTCGCGGGCGACCACGACCAGTTCACCCAGCTCCGTGTCGATCCGTCCGTGCCGCAGTCCGTCCATCGTCCTCACCTCTTCCAGGGGGTCACGTTCATCCTCTCGCACGGAAGACGCGTGAGCGCATCGATTCGTGAGGTGGTCCTTCAGATCGCTGGATGCAGCGCGCAGGAGGGAGGCGGCGGGGTCCGCGGTCCAGCACGGTCACCTGCGACCCGTACTGGGCGGACAACGAGGCGAACTCGATGCCGATGCAGCCGCCGCCCACGACGGCGAGCTCGCGGGGCAGCGGCGAGTGCTGGAGGGTGATCGAGTCGTGGATGCGGCCGCCCACCCGTGCCGGGGGACGGGTCAGGCCCCTGCAGCCGCGGAGCCCTCGAGAGCGCGCAGGACCTCCGGCAGCTGGGTCACCCCGTGGCGCTCCAGGAAGTGGCGAGCGCCCGGGATCACCTGGACACGCGCGCCGAGGTCGCGGGCGAACGCGTCGGAGAGTGCCGGGACGACGAGCGGATCGTCGTTTGACCGGATGACCGTCACGCGGCCCAGGCGCGGGCGTGTGCCCGGCAGATCGGCCCCGTCCAGGAAGGGAGCAAGACCGTGGGCCGCGAACGTATCGAGCCCCTCGTCACCGGTGGTCGGCAGCGTCTGCGCGAACGGGGAGACGGCGACGAACGCGCCCAGTGAGGCGGGTCCGGTCGCGTGCTGCCGCGGCAGCGTCTGCGACTCCGCCGCCCCCGACTCAGTCCCCGGCTCCGCCTCTCCCTGCTCTGCCGCCAGTCGCTGCACGGCGCGCACCGTCGTGATGCAGCCCAGGCTGTGCGCGATGACAGCGGTGCGGGCATCGAGGGTGCCGATCGTCCGGGCGACCGTCGTGATCCAGGCGTCCGCGTCCGGTGTCGCCGAGTCCGGCAGGGCCAGCACCCGAGCGGCTGGTTCCGTCCGGGCCAGCCACGGGAACCAGTGCTTCTGCGGGGAGGCGCGGAAGCCGTGGACGACGACGATGCGGTCGAAGGGCGCCGATGCGGGATCCATGCAACGCACGATACGCGGGTGCGGGGTCTCGCGGGGGATCCCGCGCAGGGTAGCCGGACGGGCGTGCGCTGAGCATCGTCGCGGAGTGCCAGCGAGCCGCCTGCCTCAGGCGCGGTACGTGCCGCCCAGTGCCCGCTCCAGCGGAATCGAGCCGTCCTGCCAGGGGGTCAGCACCCACACCAGCGCGTAGAGGCCCAGGCCCACGACGGGCAGGAGGAAGGACAGGAGCACGAGGACGCGCACCAGCCACACGTTCATGCCCAGGGAGACGGCCAGCCCGCCGCTGATGCCGGTGAGGAGTCGCTGGGGACCGCGGCGGAAGCCCATGTTCCTGATGGTGTCGAAGAAGGAGTTCATGCCCACCACGGTACGGACCGGCGGACGCGAGCACAGGGTGGTCAGCCGGATTCCGGGCGGGGGAGAACCCCACTCAGCCCGAGGCCGCGGCCGGGTCCGCTGACCGGTTCGGTCCCGTGCCCGGCGGGTCCGCCGCGTCGCCCGTCGGGTTCGCCGCATCGCCCGTCGGGTTCGCCGCATCGCCCGTCTGGTTCGCAGTCTCCCGGTCTGCGTCCGGATGCCACGTGCTGGACTCCCGCTCGCGCAGGACCGGACGGACGATCAGCTCTGCGTCGGAAGCGCGCCCGGCCAGCCTCTCGAGGACCATCCCCGCCGCCAACCGCCCCATCTCCTCACGCGGCTGGTTCACGCTGGTGAGATGGGGCCGGATCATGAGCGCCGCCGCCGAGGAGTCGTACCCCACCACGCTCAGCTGCTGCGGCACCCGCACGCCCAGCGCGGCCGCCCGGTGCATGACGCGCACCGCCGCGATGTCGTTCGCGGCGAACACCGCGGTGGGCGCGGTCGACCGTCCCGCGCGGATCCGCTCGAGGAATGCATCGATCTGCTCCTCCATCGCCGCCCAGTCCGCCGCCGGCCCGATGACGCGGGCCTGTCCCTCGAGTCCCAGCCGAGCGGCCTCCGCGAGGAACCCCGCCCGGCGCGCCGCCGGCCCGGGCCGCGTCGACATCGTCACGTGGACGAGCCGCGTGTGCCCCAGCCGGACGAGGTGGCGGACGGCCTGCGCGGCGCCGGCCGCGTCGTCGCCGCGGACCATGTCGACCCCGGTCGCCGGGTCCTGCATCCGCCCGATCACCGCGACCGGCAGGACGGTCGCCGCGTCCTCGAGGGCGGCCGGCCGCAACCACGTCGTCACCGCGACGATGCCGTCGACGCCGAACCCCAGCATCCGGTCCAGCTGCCGCTCCAGGTGCGCGCTGTCGCGGCGGCCGTGCCCGATCACGACCGCCGCCCCCACGGATTCCGCGTGCTTCTCGATCCCCGTGATGACGTCCGTGTGGTACGGGTTGCCCAGGTCCGTGGGCAGGACGCCCAGGACCCGGCCCTCGCGTCCGGCCCGTCCCCGCACCGGGTACCCCACCGCCCGCGCGGCCGCGAGGATCCTGAGCCGGGTCGCCTGCGTGAGGCCCGTCCTGTCGTTCATGACCATCGACACCGCCGAGGCCGACACCCCCGCCGCCTGCGCCACATCCGCCAGCGTGGCCCGCCCCGATCGTGCTCCCATGCCCCCTGCTTAGCACCGCCGGCATCGGTGACGGGACATGTACTGCAGATCTGCAGAAGATGTGGCTGTGCGGTGGCCGCCGGTTCACCGCCGGTTCATCCGGGGACCGGACCGGCTCCGTAGCGTGACCGCCATGAACTCCGTCCACACCGTTCCCGCGCCTGCTCCCGGCCCCGCGCTCACCGCGCAGGACACCGCGACCGCCGGCACCGCGCCGGCCGCCCAGGCCGTCGTCGCCCCCTCCGCTCCCGCCGCGCTCGTCCAGCCGCGCGCGCTGCTGCTGGACTTCGGCGGTGTGGTCGTCTCGACGACCGCACGCGAGGACTGGGCGCAGACACTGGCGGACACCGTGCTGCACCTGGCCGCAGGCGCCGGCTTCGACCTGGACCGCGACCTGGTCGAGCAGTCGCTGCGGACGGGACGTTCCGCCCTGTCCCTGTGGAAGAACGCCTCCTCCCGCCGCCAGGAGCCGCGCGAGCTGGCACCCGGTGAGATCGTCGAGGACTTCCTCCTGTCCGATCTGCCCGGTCCGGCCCGCCGCGCGCTCGCCCTGGACGCCGCCCGCATCCTCGCGGCGAAGAGCCGGGCGGTCTCCGATCACCACGTGCGCCCCGGCATCCCGGAGCTGCTGTCACTGGCACGCGAGCGCGGGATCGGGCTGGGCATCGTCTCGAACGCCCACGCCGGCGGCGCGCACCGGGAGATCCTCCGGGAGAAGGGTCTCGACGGGTGCTTCGGCGTCCAGGTCTACTCCGACGAGGTGGGCATCCGGAAGCCGCACCCCGGCATGATCCGCCTGGCCGCTGAAGCGCTGGGGGCCGCTCCGCACGAGACCTGGTACGTGGGCGACACCGTCGACCGCGACGTGGTCGCCGGCCGCCGCGCCGGTGCCGGCCGCGTCATCATCACCCGTGACCGTCGCACCGACCACCCGCCGTTCTCGGTCGCGGACACCCCCGACCTCGTCCTCGACACCCCCGCGGGCCTGCTGGACGAACTGCGCCGGTCCGTCCCCGCGGGGACGTGGGAGAACTCCACCGCCGAGGCCGCTCGATCCGACGCCGCCGAGGCCGCTCGATCCGACGCCGCCGGGCCCGTGTCCGCCGTGGTCGGGTCCGCGGACCCGACGTCGACGGGGAGCCGGCCGGGGCCTCGGCGGGTCGCCCTGCTGCTGGACCACGGAGGCGTGCTCACGACCTCGGTCGCCAATCCGGACCGGGACGCGGTCATGGGGCAGGCCCTCGTGGAGCTGTCGCAGCGGTGCGGGCATCCGATCACGCTGGAGGCCGCGTCCGCGGCGATGCGGGACGGCTGGGAGCGGCACCGGGCGCGGAAGCGATCCCGCGACGTCCTCACCGACCCCGCCCACCGCTTCGACGAGGTCGACCCGGCCGTGCTGTGGGGCGACCTGGTGGGCGCGGACCTGCCGGAGCCGGTGCGCGCGGCGATGCGGCTCGAGGCCGCGGAGCTGTCCTACCTGCTGCACCGGACGAAGGGCACGCCCAGCCCGCGCGAGGGTGCGCTCGAGCTGGTCCGGTGGGCGCACGCGCAGGGGATCGTCGTGGGGATCGTGTCGAACACGATCTCCGGCCGCGGTGTGCGCGCCACGCTGGCCGACTACGGGATCCTCGACCTGCTGGGCCCCGGTGCGTACTCGGACGAGGTGGGTGTGCGGAAGCCCGGGACCGCCGTGTTCGCGGCGGCCCTGTCCGGCCTGCAGGTGGAGCCGGCGGACGTCGTCTACGTGGGCGACAAGGCGCTCAACGACGGCCGCGGCGGGCGCGACGCCGGGATCGGCACCGTCTGCCTGCTGCGTGGCGGCAAGGACGCGGACGCCGCCCTCGACGAAGCGCTGGCCCAGGGCTGGGCCGACCACGTCCTGGACGGCCCCGCGGATGTCATCGACGTCCTCGGCGCGCGCCTGGCACCTGATTCCGAGCCCTTACCGGCCTGACCCCAGCCTTCGCGCCCTCACCCGCCTGACGTCCGCCACCGGACCAGCACCGGACTGACCGACCCTCCCGTCCTCCGTTCCGAACCGACCTTCCCTCCTGACCTCGCCGACGTCACCGCCCTGCCTCACTGAAGGAGACCCCATGTCCACCCAGACCCCCGCCCCCGCCGACGAGCGTCGCGGCACTCTGCGCGGTGCCGTCGACGGCATCCGCAGCGTCGAGCTCACTACGTCCCAGAAGCTCATGGTGTTCGTGCTGTCGATGTCCCTCTTCGGACTGTCGAACATCATCCTCGAGATCATCCCGGACCCCTCGATCGGCCCCGTCGACATCTCCGTGTCCTACATGGTGTTCGTGCCGCTCACGATCGCCGCACTCTTCTCCCCGTTCTGGGCCGCCCTGGGCGCGCCGCTGGGCGAGATCGTCTTCACCGACCTCCTCATGGGCGACTTCTCCGGCCTCGCGGAGATCGAGGGCTACCTCCAGATGTTCCTCGCCGTCTTCATCGCAGGCTCCCTGATCCGCAACCCCCGCTCGAAGGGGCAGATCGCGGTGGGCTCGATCGTCCTGGTCCTGGTCGACAAGATCCTCTCCGCCATCGTCGACCTGTCGAAGGTGTGGATCGGCGTCGAGGACGCCGAGTTCGTCGAGGGCCTGCCCCAGTCCATGCTGGCGCTGGAGACCCTGGGTCTGGGCGTCGACGTCGTCATGTCCGGCGTCCTCCTGGGCGCGATCCCCGCGGTCTGGCTCATCCCCGCCCTGCACGGGAAGATCGAGCCGCTCATGGGCATGCGGCCCCGTGTCGCGGGTGAGCCGATCCCGGGACAGGCGCAGGCCTCGGGCGTCTTCGTGGGCTTCGCCGTGCTCCTGTCGATCGTGAGCTTCGGCTTCGCGTTCCTCGAGGCGTTCGACATCTCCGCGGGCGCGTTCGAGCCGGACTTCCTCGACATGTTCGGCGACTGGTTCATCCTCGTCTCCATCGTCGCGATCGTGGTGGTGCTGGGCCTGGCGATCCTGCTGTTCCGCCTGTCGCGGACCTCGAAGTCGACCGCGGACCGGTCCTGAACCGGATCGTCTGAGAAGGAGCCCCTCGTGCCGACCGTGCCCCCGACCACCCACCCCACCGCGCAGCAGGCAGCGCCGCAGCAGGCGACTGCGCAGCGGGCGACTCTGCGGGATACCGCGTCGCAGGATCCAGCGCCGCAGGAGGCCGCCGTGCAGGACACCCCCGCCGCGCAGGCCGCCGCGCCCGTCATCCGGGTGAAGGACCTGTCCTTCCGCTACCCGGGCACGGACCGCGACACGCTGCGCAACGTCGATCTCACGATCGAGCGCGGGGACTTCGTGGCGGTGGTCGGGGGCAACGGGTCGGCCAAGACGACGCTGTGCAAGACCTTCAACGGGCTGGTCCCGCACTACTGGAGCGGCGACTTCGCCGGCAGCGTCCACGTGGGCGGCATCGACACGTGGGAGTCGTCCGTCGCGGAGCTGTCCGCCCGCGTGGGCTACGTCTACCAGGACTTCCAGAACCAGTTGGTCCGTCCCACGGTGCGCGACGAGGTCGCCTTCGGACCCCTCAACTTCGGCCACGCCGACTACCGCGAGCGCACGGACGAGGCGCTCGCCCAGCTGGGCATCGAGCACCTGCGCGACCAGTTCGTGTGGCAGCTGTCCGGCGGGCAGGCGCATCTGGTGGCGCTCGCCGCCGTGCTGGCGCTGCGGCCGGAGGTCATCGTCGTCGACGAGCCCGTCGCCGAGCTGGACCCCGCCCGCGCCGGCGAGATCTACCGCCGTCTGCGCGACCTCAACGAGCGCGAAGGCCTCACCGTCATCACGATCGAGCACCACGCGGACTTCATCGCCCAGTTCGCGAAGTCCGTCGTCCTCATGGCCGACGGCGCGCCTGTCTGGCACCTGCCCATCCAGGAGGCGATGGACCGGCACGCGGACCTGTCCAGCCACGGCGTGCCCGCCCCGGACGCCGTCGCCCTCACCGCGGCCGTGGGCGCACCCCACGTCGCCCTCGACGTGGACTCCGCGGTCCGGATCCTGCGCCCGGCCCTGCGCGAGCAGCAGGTGCCCGGTTCGGAACCGGTGCCTGCGGCAGCGGGAGCAGGCAACGACGGGCAGGTGCCCGGTCCCGATCCGGCGACGCCGGCCTCGGGCATGGTCGACACCGGTCCCGAGGCCGGGGAGACGGTCGCTGACACGGCACCTCCCGCGGTCGTCGCGTCGCTGCGCGGGGTGCACCACGGCTACCGGACGGTCGCCGGCGGTCTCTCGACCGTCCTGGACGGGCTGGACCTGGACCTGCACGCGGGGGAGAAGGTCGCGCTCGTGGGCACGAACGGCGCCGGCAAGACGACCCTCATGAAGCTGCTGACCGGACTCATCGTGCCGCGCGCCGGGACCGTGACCGTCGACGGGATCGATACGCGCAGCCGGTCAGCCGCGCGGTTGGCGGATCACGTGTCGTACATCTACCAGCATCCGCAGCAGATGTTCCTCAAGGACTCCGTGCGCGAGGACATCGCCCTCTTCCCGCGCGGGCGCAGGGTCGAGGACGCGGAGGCGATCGTCGACCGGGTGGTCGCGGAGGCGGGACTGTCCGCGCTGGCCGAGCGCGACGGGCGCAGCCTGTCCGGCGGCCAGCAGCGGCGGGCGACCCTGGGGATCGGACTGGCGATGCGGCCGCGGCTGCTCCTGCTGGACGAGCCGACGTCCAGCCTGGACATCCGGTCCCGCGACGACGTGACGACGATGCTCGAGTCCCTGTCCGGGACCGTGCAGTGCGCGGTCGTCGCGACGCACGACATGGAGCTCGTGGCGACGTGGGCGACCCGCGTCCTCGTCCTGGACCGGGGGCGGGTGCTGGCGGATGTCACCCCGCAGGAGCTGTTCTCCCGGCCGGAGCTCACGACGCAGACGCGGTTGGTGCCGCCGCAGGCAGCCCGCATCGGCCTGGAGCTGGGACTCGACCCGCTGCCGCTGACGGCTGAGGACCTGCGGGCTCGGCTGCGGACGATCGACGGGACCGTCGAGTCCGCCCGGGCTGATCATCTGAGTCGAACCGACGGCCTCGGCGCGACTGGGTTCGACACGACCGGGACGGGGGAGCGCTGATGGCGCGGAAGACACACGACGTGCTGAGCGTCGACTGGGTCCGGCTGGAACTGCTGCGGACCGCGTACTCGACGCGCGGCGGTCTGTTCAGCCGCATGGATCCGCGGATGGTGCTGGCCTGGTACCTCGTCATGGCGATCGCCCCGTGGTTCACCCACAGCACGGGCGTCCTCCTGGTGCTGTTCGTGCTGGGAGCGGCCTCCGTCGTGCTGGCGCGGGTGGGACCGCTGGTGCTGGGCCTGTTCCTCATCGGGCTGCTGGGCAACGTCGTGGGGCTGTTCGCCGCGTCGTTCCTGTTCGGCGGCGACCTGGGCACGCTCGTGGCGCTGGGCGAGCTCAACCTCAAGCTGGGTGCGGTGTCGATGGCGTCGATGGCGGCGTTCGTGTCGCTGGATCCGGAGAAGCTCTCCGATGCACTCCTGTGGTTCCGGGCGCCGGAGCTGCTGGCGTTCGGCGTGAGCTACGGGTACCGCATGCTGCCGATCCTGGTCGACGAGTACGTGACGGTCTTCGAGGGACAGCGGCTGCGGCACGCGCCGGTGGAGAAGCCCGGCTTCCTGGGTCTGCGGGTCGTGTGGCAGTGGTGCGTCCTGGCGGTGACCGCGTTCTACCCGATCATGCTCAACACCGCGAAGAACGTCCGCACGACCGTCGAAGCGCTGGAGACCCGCGGGTTCACCTACGGTGCGAAGAACGAGGCGGGGCGGACGCTGCGACTGGCGTACCTGCGGGTGTCCGCACTGGACGTGACGGTGGTCGTCGTGACGGTCCTGCTGGTGGCGGCCGCGTTCCTCGTGGGTCCCGGCGTCCCCGTCATCGGGTGATCTGACCGGGCCATGCAACGGTCATGCAACTCTTTCGCCCCGGTGACCGCCCTCCTAGTGTGAAGTCACACGTCTCAAGGAGGAGGAGTGCTATGACGACAATGGTCGACGAGACCCAGCGGACCGCGGACGACATCGCGACAGGGTGGCTGGAGGACTTCGAAGCGGCGCTGCGGGCGCAGGACATCGACGCGGCGGTGGACCTGTTCGCCACCACCAGCTACTGGCGGGACCTCGTGTCCTTCACGTGGAACCTCAGGACCGTCGAGGACCGCGACGGGGTCCGCGACCTGCTCACCCACACCCTCGAACGGGTCGCGCCCACCGACTTCGAGCTGAGCGAACCGGCCGCGACCGCGGACGGGGTGACCGAGGCCTGGTTCACCTTCGCGACCTCGGTGGGCCGGGGCACCGGCCTGGTCCGGCTCGTCGACGAGGACGGCACGAAGGCGTGGACTCTGCTGACGGCCCTGCAGGAACTGGACGGGCACGAGGAGCCCCGGGGGCCCAGGCGGATCAGCGGTGCGAAGCACGGCGTCGACCCCCAGCGGAAGAGCTGGTCGGAGAAGCGGGCGGAGGAGGACGCGGCCTGGGGCGACACGGCCCACCCGTACACCCTGGTGGTGGGCGGCGGGCAGGGCGGCATCGCACTGGGTGCGCGACTGCGGCAGCTGGGCGTGCCCGCTCTGGTCGTCGACCGGTGGGAGCGGCCCGGCGACCAGTGGCGGTCCCGGTACAAGTCGCTGTGCCTGCACGATCCCGTCTGGTACGACCACCTGCCCTACCTCAAGTTCCCGGACAACTGGCCGGTCTTCGCGCCCAATGAATCGTCCTTGGTTTGATTGAGGGTAAGCCAAACATCCTGAAAGGACATCGATTCTCTGATGGCCCCGTCGAAATACCCCCAAGAACTCCGTGACCGGGCGACCCGGTTGGCCGTAGAGGCCCGTCATGATCCGGCGACCCGCTCTGGTGCGATCGCGCGGGTCGCCGAGCAGACCGGCATCGGCAAGGAGACCCTGCGCAACTGGGTCCGCAAGGCCGAGGACGCCGACCTGCCCGTGGAGCCGGTCGACACCGAAGCCCGAATCCGACAGCTCGAGGCTGAGAACCGCGAGCTGCGGCGTTCGAACGAGATCCTGCGCTCAGCGACAGCGTTTTTCGCCAAGGCGGAGTTCGACCGCCCACAGAGGTGATCGTCGCCTTCGTCGACGAGAACAAGCACCGCTGGGGGATCGAACCGATCTGCCGTGTCCTGACCCAGGACCACGGGATGAAGATCGCCCCGGGAACCTACTACGCCTTCAAGAACCGACCGCCCAGCGCCCGGTCCGTCCGGGACGCCGAGCTCAAGGAGCACATCATGGCCATCCACGCCCACCGGCGTATGCGGGTCTACGGGATCCGGAAAATCCACGCCGAGCTCAACCGCAACGGGGTCCCTGTGGCCCGCTGCACCGTCGAGCGGCTCTGCCGTGAACTCGGGGTCCGCGGCACCGTCAGGGGCCGCTATCCGCGCACCACGAAGCCGTCGCCGGAGACGAATCGACCCGGTGACCTGGTCAGACGCGACTTCACCGCCACCGCTCCGAACAGGCTCTGGGTGGCCGATCTGACCTACGTCCGGACCGAGTCCGGGTGGGTCTACGTCGCTTTCATCCTGGACGTGTTCGCCAGGATGATCGTGGGCTGGCAGACCTCGACCCGGATGTACACCGATCTGGCCCTGGACGCACTGAACATGGGCCTCTGGACCCGTAAACGTGCAGGTCAGAACGTCTCCGGACTCAAGCACCACAGTGATCGAGGAGTGCAGTACAGGGCCCTGCGGTACACCCAGGCCCTGGAGGAGGTCGATGCCGTGGCCTCCGTGGGGTCCAAGGGCGACTCGTTCGACTGTCAGTCTGTTTCTGCCGCGTCCCGCAAGGATGAGGTAGTCCTGGCCGGAGTGTTCTGACCCTTGCTTACGATTGGCCCGCAGGGTGCCTTGGCGTTGATCTGTCGAACCTCCGGCCGGGCGCAGTACCGCTGCCGCCGGATCGGGCGTGACCTGATAGGAGCCTGGAGTGAATCGCCCCGGGGATAATGGAGGCAGGGAGATTGGAAGAAGGAGTTTCTCTCATGCCAGTGAAGTACACCGACGAGCTCAGGGCTCGTGCAGTAGAGCTCGTCATTCACGCTCAGGCCGATCCCGCGACTGCCAACGGCTCGATTACTCGGGTCGCGAAAGAGCTCGGGTTGAGTAAGGAGACCTTGCGCGTGTGGGTGCGGAAGCACAAGGAATCCGGCAGGATCACACCGTCGGAGTCTGTGGATCTGGAATCGGAGAACCGACGCTTGCGGGCGGAGCTGGCCGAAGCCAGGCGAGCGAACGAGATCCTGCGCAGAGCATCGGCTTTCTTCGCGGCGGAGCTCGACCGCCCATCAAGGTGATCGTCGACTTCATCGACGAGAATCGTGACGAGTTCGGAGTCGAGCCGATCGTGCGGGTCCTGCGCGGGACTGCTGCACGGATCGCTGTGAGCTCGTACTACGCGTACAAACTGCGCCGGCCCTCGGCCCGGGCTATTCGGGACTGCGATCTCATGGTCGTCATCCGGGACATCTACGAAGCGAACTACTCCTGCTATGGAGTGCGCAAGATGTGGAAAGCGATCAACCGTGATCACGCCGACCGGTTCGGGCCGGTGGCCCGCTGCACGGTCGAGCGTTTGATGCGCCGACTGGGCATCGATGGGGTGCGGCGCAAACGCAAACGTCCCAAGACGGCATCGGCCAGAGCCGAGGAGTGCCCGGAGGACCTCGTCGAGCGGGAGTTCACCGCGCCTGCACCGAACTGCTTATGGGTGGCCGATATCACCTATGTGCCGACGCGCTCGGGGTGGGTGTACACGACGTTCATCCTCGATGTGTTCCATCGCGAGATCGTCGGCTGGCAGGTGACGAACCATATGCGTGAATCCCTGGCCCGGGACGCGCTCACGATGGCTCTGGCGGCGAAGTACCGGGCCGGGCACGATGTATCCGGGCTCGTTCACCACTCGGATCGCGGAGTCCAGTTCCGCTCGATTCGCTATGGCGAGACGCTGGCTGAGTCTGCGATCGTGGCATCGGGGGGTTCGCGGGGCGATTCCTTCGATAACGCGATGGCCGAGGCGCTGAACTCGGTGTACAAGGCCGAACTGATCGACCGGCGGGAGTGGTCGGGAGTGATCGAAGTGATGGCCGAGACGTCGAAGTGGGTGGCTTGGTACAACCACGTCCGACTGCATTCGGCGCTGCACTACCGGCCGCCGATCGAGGCGCATTCTGATTGGATCAAACAGCAGACCACTACAGGCGTGGCCGCATAGGAAACCAAGAAAAGAAGCCTCTACCAAACCCAGGGCTTGACAGAGCCTCGTCAAAGCGTCCCCATGACAGTCCTGTCCACCCGCCGGCGACAGCGTGTGACCACGCTAACCGATGAAGGAGACAGCACCCCATGGAACAGATCGAGCCCGCCCGTTCCGGGCACGTCGTGATCGGCGTCGATACCCACAAGCACATTCATGTCGCCGCGGTGATGGACTCGATCGGCGGGGTCCTGGCGACTCTCACGATCGCGACCGACGCTGCGGGGTTCAAGCAGCTGCTCGAGTGGGCGTCGTCATTCGGGAAGATCATCGCGTTCGGAATCGAAGGCACCGGCTCCTATGGTGCCGGGCTGACCTCGTTCGTCCGCCGGAACGGACACAAGGTCGTCGAGGTCTCCCGGCCCGATCGGCGGCTGCGCCGACTGAACGGGAAATCCGACACGCTCGACGCGGAGAACGCTGCCCGGGCAGTACTTGCCGGGTTCGCGACTGCGGTCCCGAAGACCGCTGACGGGGTGGTGGAGATGATCCGGCAGCTGAAAGTCGCCCACGATACCGCGGTGAAAGACCGCACCGGGGCGATGGTGACGCTCAAGGCGCTGCTCGTCCACTCGGACGAAGAGCTACGGCGTGAGACAGCACGGAAAACGCAGAAGATGATCGCCCGTCACTGCGCCGCGCTCCGCCCACGCGGATTAGAGACGCCAGAGGACGCGAACCGGCACGCACTCCGATCGATCGCCAGGCGCTGGATTGCCTTGAACGAGGAGATCAAAAAGCCTGGAAGCGCAGATCGAGCAACTCGTCGCCCAACGCGCCCCGCACCTGCTGGACGAGTTCGGCATCGGCGTCGACACCGCCGCGGAGATCCTCATCGTCGCCGGGGACAATCCTGAACGGATCCGCAGCGAAGCAGCGTTCGCGAAACTCGCAGGAATCAGTCCCGTGCCCGCCGGGTCAGGAATGAGCAGCGGTAAGCATCGCATCAATCACGGCGGACATCGGCAGCTCAACGCCGCGATCTACCGGACCGTGATCGTGCGGATGCGGTTCCACGAGCCGACCATCGCCTACGTCGCTCGCCGAACAGCCGAGGGCAAGAGCAAACGCGACATCATCCGGTGCTTGAAACGCTACGTCATCCGCGAGGTCTACCACCTCATCAAGACCAACCCACGAACAGGCGAAATCACGGCTTGACAACTATAGGAGCATCAATGCCATGGCCGAAGCGCTGAACTCGCTCTACAAGGCAGAGTTGATCCACCTCGACGGGCCCTGGGCCGGCCGGGAGGACGTCGAGGCCGCGACCGCGGACTGGGTCCACTGGTTCAACACCGAACGGCTCCATTCCATGCTCGACTACCAGACCCCTGCCGAGATCGAGGCCACACATTTCGCCGAGAACCAGACCATCGGCAACGCAGCCTGAATACAGAACAACCGTTCAGCCTCAACTAAACCCGGGATTTGACAGATGGTGATGCTCCGGGACGACGTGTGCCGCAGCCCCTTCTGCGATGCGCCGATCCGACACGTCGATCACGCGCAGCCGCACCGGGACGGCGGGGTCACGGACTTCACGAACGCCTCCGGGCTGTGCGCGGCATGCAACTACGCGAAGGAGAACCCCGGCTGGACCCACGACGCGACACCGGATGTGCTCGCAGTGCGCACCCCGACCGGGCACGAGTACACGGTCGACACTCCGCCGGTGATGATCACCCACGCCGATGTCGTCGCTCCGTTGCAGTCCGCGGTAACGGGAGCCCGTGCGGACCCGTCACGAGCAGGTCCATCACCTGCAGGTCCGTCACCTGCAGGCCCGTCACGAGCAGGTCCGGCCGGGGAGCACCTCGGCGATGATCGCTCTCCGCCCGGCAGGATCCTCAGCATGGCCGAGCACCTGCTGCGGTCCCGGCTCGTCGAGTTCCCTGTTGCGTCGTGATGCCGGTTGCAGGATGCAGCTGTCGTGACGTGCGCGGCGGAGGTCGGTCTGTCCCGGTGTTCGCATGGTTCAGAAGAGCACCCGAGGCTCAGCCGATGTAGTAGAGCGCTCCGAACCCCTCATCCGACCACCGGCGGGTCGTATCGCGCAGGTGGACGAAGTACTGCCGGCAATACTCGCCGTCACCCGCGCGATACTCTTCTCCACGCTCGAATAGATCGTTCTCATCGACGGTGGCGTAGTCGTCGGCGGCTATTCGCACATACGGTGCAGGAACGACGCCGAGGTAAGGGTCCCAGCCGTAGTCGGTTCCGACGAACGAAACGTCGCCGCTCAGCAGGAGCAGACCCGGCCGCGCGAGCGAATGAGCCGCGACGGGACCCCGCAGCTCATCCGGTATCGGCGGGCTCTCCGAGAAGTACCACTGCAGTTGCCTCCACGCCTTATCGAGGTACAGCTCACCGATTCGAGGAGTTCCCGGAGCGGTGTGCTCCCATTCATGTTCGCGGTGGTCCAGCGCGTGAGCGCATTCCAACGGGTTCGCTCGGGCGTACATCAGGTCGAGTTCAGTGCGGAGCGGAAAGGCGCGGTATCTGATTCCCATGAGAACAGTGTGACCGGGTTCGGATCGTCGTGCAGGCGTTTTCCACAGGCTGTGGATTCAACCTCCCGGTTCTTCGCACCGGCCAGATGTGCGTTAGACTCTCACTGCACGCGGGCGTAGCTCAATGGTAGAGCGCCAGCTTCCCAAGCTGGATACGCGGGTTCGATTCCCGTCGCCCGCTCTCTTCATGCCCTGAGGCGCCCGACATCGGCTGCACAGCCGCGGCCGGCCTGCTGATCTCCAGCCGCGGGCTCGTCGTCCTCGCCCAGTGGCGTCTGCACACCCGCCGACTGCTTATGCTCGTACCATGACCGAACCATCGCAGTATGCGGCGCCGCCGGCACCGCGCTCCTCGAGAACCGGCGGCCCGATCGGTCTCGTCGCTGTCATCCTCGCCGGTCTCGCGTGGGCATTCACTGTGGCGCGGTCAGTGGGACTGTACCTGTTCCCACTGCTGGCACCCGATTTCTCGGGGTCGTTCGAGCTGTACGGTCTGTTCGCGTTCGTGAGCGCGATCGTCATCCTCGTCACCGCTCTCGCCGCACTCGTCTGCGGGACCATCGGTCTGGTGCGGGTGCGGCCCCGTCGCTCGCTGACCGTCATCGCCACGACGATCGCCGGACTCATCGTGTTCGACACCGTGTTCTTCGGCGTCCTCGGCTTGTCGACCGGTTTCCTTGCAGGGAGGTTCTGAGATGACTGACGCGACTCCGGAGTTCCGGCCCGCAGATCCGCATCCGGGCGCGTACTCGGGCCCTGCGCCGCACCATCCGCCGCTCGCTCGCTCGCTGTTCGGCGGTTCCCTGGGCATCAGCGCTGTGGTCCTTGCGGCGCTGGCGTGGCTCGTCGAGATCGGGTACAGCGCGGTGCTCCAGCTGCTCCCGGTGGTCATCGACGGGCCGATCGATTTCAACACCTACGTCCTCTTCGGTCGGACAGGGGTGATCGTCAGTGTGATCATCTCGTTGGTCGCCCTCGTCCTCGGGATCGTCCACCTTGCCCGCGTCCGACCTCGCAGGCTGCTCGTCGTGGTCGCGACAGCGGTCGCCGCCTACACGTTCGTGAGTGTTGTGGTGAATGGCGCCCTCACCATGATCGCGGGCACGCTCAACGGCGGCCCGTGGAGCTTCTGACGCCGCGGCGCTTCTGACACTGTTCGGATGAACCCCGAGTACCGGGACTCGCCGAAACGCTGTTCAGAGCACCGGCGGGTCGTCCTCGGCGCCCGCCGGCGGGGTCGCGCGAGCAAGTGCATCCCAGTCCGCTTCGAGCAGCTCGGGCAGCCCGTCGACCACGAGGATCGCTCCGGCCGCCTCGAGCTCGGCCGGTCCGAAGCCCCCGGTGCGCACTGCGATGCACGGGGCACCCATCCGCGCGGCGGCGACGATGTCGTAGGGGGCGTCGCCGATGACGATCGCGCTCGTCCCGCCCGCCTGCTCGAGCGCGGCCCGGAGGATGTCCGGCGCCGGCTTGGAGGAGTCCGCGTCCCCGGATGAGGTCGCGGCGGCGATATCGTGCTCGCCGAGCCCCACCTTCTCCAGTGCCAGGGAGGTGTGCTCGGGACTGCCCGAGGACCCGAGCGCCACGATGAAGCGCTCACCGAGGAACTGCACGAGTTCGCGCGCCCCGGGCAGCGGGCCCACATCCTCGGCGATCTCCTCGTACTTCTCCCCGTGCGCCGTGCGCAGCACGTCGCCGAGCCGCTCCTCGACCTCGGCCCCGGCAACGGCAGTGATGAGCCGGTCGCCGCCCATGCCGATCGCCCGGTGGATGCGCCACATCGGGAGGTCGATGCCGTAGTCGCCGAAGGCGCGGTGCCAGGCGATCGCGTGGTGGTACGTCGAATCGATGAGGGTGCCGTCGACGTCGAGGAGGACGGTGTCGTGTGTCATCGCGCGCTCCCTCAGCGGACCGTGAAACCGGCGTCAGGGGCCGACTCGTCGCTCGGCTCGACGTGCACGCCGGCCACCTCGGCCGCGGGCGGTCCGGTGCGGCACCAGTCGATCATCGCGTCGACCGCGGCTCCGGGACCTACGAACAGCGCCTCCACGGTCCCGGTTTCGGTGTTGCGCACCCAGCCGGCCACCCCTCGGGACTCCGCTGCGCGGCGGCACGATTCCCGGTACGACACGCCCTGCACCTCACCGGTGACCACGACCCGCGCCGCTCGGTCCTCCGCCTGGTCCGGGGTCTGCTCAGCGTTCGTCATGACCTCCACCCTAACGAGCGGATCCCCACCCGGGGAGGGGGCTCGGGCTGCCCACGTCGACCCGGCCGCCCCGTTAGACTGCACGCGTGACGGACTCAGACAGCATCGACCTCTTCACCCGGACCGTCGGCGACGGGGAGCGCCGCGTCGTGTTCCTCCACGGGCTGTTCGGCCGCGGCAAGAACTTCACCCGGATCGCCAAGGGCCTCGAGCCGGAGTGCACGAGCCTCCTCGTCGACCTCCCGAACCACGGCCGCTCGGACTGGACGGAGGAGTTCGACTACCGCGCCATGGCCGACCACGTCGCCGCGACGCTGCGTGCGGACTTCGCCGCGGCCGGCCCTGTCGACGTCATCGGCCATTCGATGGGCGGCAAGGTCGCCATGGTGCTCGCGCTGCGCCACCCCGAGCTCGTCGACCGGCTCGTCGTCGAGGACATCTCCCCGGTCGGGACCGAGGCCGCGAAATCCGGTGATGCAGTGTCCGATGACGCAGTCTCCGATGACGCAGGTGACGCCGGGTCGGGCGGGTCCGAGTTCGACCATCTGCTCAGCAGTCTCCGCGCTCTCGACTTCGGCTCCGTGGCCGACCGTGCGGCTGCGGACGAGGCGCTCAGCGAGTCGATCCCCAACCGCACGGTCCGCGGTTTCCTCCTCCAGAACCTCCGCAGCGGCGACGACGGATTGTTCTGGGAGCCGAACCTTGAACTCCTCCACGACTCGCTGGCGGTGATCGGTGGTTTCCCCGAACTCGGCGATGCCCGGTTCGATCACCCGGTGCTGTGGGTCGGCGGCGCGAAGTCGGACTACATCCGCCCCGAATACGGGGAGGCGATGCGCGCCCTGTTCCCGCGCACCACGCGGATGATGATCAAGGACTCCGGGCACTGGCTCCACTCGGAGAAGCCCGAGGAGTTCATCGCCGTGCTGCGCGGATTCCTCCTCGACGACAGGGACTGACCCCGGCCACCCCTGGTCGCCCCGGTCACCGCGTCCGGGCGAACTGCTCTTGCGCCCGGGTGAAGAGCTCCTGGAGCACCCGGCCGTGACCGTGGATGCCGTGGCGCAGGACGAACGAGCGCGGCCCAGAGATCGAGCGGTCGGCCGCGGAGAGGATGCGGGCCAGCTTGCCGCTGCCCGCGGTGTGCCGCGCGAACGCCTCCGGGGTGAGGACGATCGTCACGAGGTGGGTCGGCGGCATCGGCCACTTGTGGGCCGCGATGAAGGTCGCACCGATCCGCTCCACGTCGTCCCACGGCAGGAACGCGCGGACCTTCCGGCTGCTGCCGCGTCCGACGACCTCGGCGTAGCCGTCCCGGTTGAGCACAAGGGTGGGACGGTTGACCATGACGATGATGACGGCCGGGATCCCCAGGAAGCCGAAGAAGAACAGCCCGACGAACATGATCAGCGTCAGCGGGTTGAACGCGACCCACCACGGCTCCTCCCCGCTGCCGACGGCGACCGCGGTGGTGAACAGCAGTATGCAGATGAGCAGGGTGAACACGACCGCCCCGATGAGCAAAAGCACGAGGCGCCCCGTGCGCGGCGGGATCTCGACGGAGCCCGTGTGCCACAGCCGGCCCCACAGCTCGTCGACCCGGCGGAGCTGTGCCGGCCTGAGTCGCTCACGATCCCTGCTCATGACTCAGGCTCCCTGGGGTCGATGCCCCTGCATGGCAGCGCGGAGGGCAGGGGATGCCATGATCATGAGGGTCTCCTCCTCCGGGGAGCGGTCCGCACGCTGCGGACCCATCGGATCCGACGGTAGTCCCCGGCCCCGGCGCGGGCAACGCCGACCGGCCGCCATGGTGCGCGGAGCGCCCCGCGTAGCCTGGGCGCATGGGTTTCAGCCGTGCCGAGCTCGAGCGCTTCCGCGATGCCACCGTCCCCGACCTCCTGCCGGAGCCGCTGCGGCTGCTGTTCGTCGGGATCAACCCGAGCCTCTGGACGGCGGCGACCGGCGCCCACTTCGCCCGGCCCGGCAACCGGTTCCATCCTGCGCTGCACCGCGCCGGCATCACCGACACCCTCATCGACGCCGCGGACGGGTACACGGAATCCGACCGGGCGCAGCTCACCGGGCGGGGGATCGGGATCACCAACATCTGCCCGCGCGCCACCGCCCGCGCCGACGAGCTCACCCGGGAGGAACTGCGCGCCGGGGCCCGGCGGCTCGACCGGCTCGTGGCCGAGCACGCCCCGCGGGTCGTCGCGGTGCTCGGGATCACCGCGTACCGCACCGCGTTCGAGGCGCCCCGCGCCGTCACCGGTCGGCAGGAATCGCCGTGGCCGGGCACCGCGCTGTTCGTCGCCCCGAATCCGAGCGGGCTCAATGCGCACGCGAGTCTCGACGACCTCGCCGAGGCCTATCGGGGGATCGCGACGGCCGCCGCGATCGGCGGGAACTGACACGGTTCCGGCTGGTTCCGGCTCTCAGGGCCGGCCGGAGAACTGCTGGTGGGCGCGGGCGAACACCTCGAGCACCGCGCCCCGGCTTCGGCCCGACGCCCACGTCCGACCGGCGCCGGTGGGCGCGTCTGCGCGGACGCCGGGGCGGTCGTGCGGGATGCTCCTGCGGAGGTCAGTCATTGACCTGCTCGTTGATCTCCACGGAGTGCACCCCGGTGATGTCGTGGAGGATCTCGAACACCCCGCGGTCCACCCCGCTCTGCCGCGGCGTGAAGCGGAGGTCGGCCTCGACGAGCTTCCCGCTCTCGCCCCGGACCCGGCGGGTGTGATTGAGCGAGGACTCGTAGCCCTGCCGGGAGGTCTCGCCGAGGATGTCGCGCAGTACCCCGCGACCGTCCTCGTACTGGACGGTGAAATGCTCAGCGAGCTCGGGGCGCTTGATCCGTTCGACGAGCGCATTCACCACCGTCACGGTGAACAGGTAGAACACCACGGCGAGCGCTCCGATGATCGGCATCCCAGCGCCGCACGCCATGCCGACCGAGGCGCTCACCCAGATCGAGGCGGCGGTAGTGAGACCGGACACGACGTTCTGCTTGACGAAGATCACCCCGGCACCGAGGAAGCCGATGCCGGTGACGATCTGCGCGGCGATGCGGCCCGGGTCGCGGACGGAATCGCCGTCGACCATGCCCGCGAAGCCGTACGCGGAGACGAGGGTGAACAGGGCCGCGCCGAGGCCGACGAGGATGTGGGTGCGGGCACCCGCGCTCTTGTGGCGCACCTCGCGCTCGATCCCGATGATCGCGGAGAGGACGAAGGCGCAGCCGAGCAGCACCGCCTGGGTCGCGAGGTCGTCCGGGATCACGTCGAAGTCCATACCTGCCTCCTGTGGGGACATCCTATGTCCGGGAGCGCCGGGCCTTGCGGAATCCGCGCCGGGGTGGAAGATGGAACACCTATGACGGCGAAGAAGCGATCAGCGACCGAGCAGGCGACCGCCCGCCGCCTGCTCGAGGGGTTCGGCACGACGTTCTGCGACGAGGCGGGCATCACCCTGCGCGACACTCCGGCACCGCTGTGGCAGCTGCTCGTCCTCAGCCTGCTGCTGTCGGCCCGGATCCGGTCGGAGATCGCCGTCGCCACCGCCGGAGAGCTGTTCGACGCCGGCTGGCGCACGCCGAAGCACCTGCGTGAGAGCACCTGGCAGGAACGGGTCGATGCGCTCGGCCGGGGCGGCTACCGGCGCTACGACGAGAGCACCGCGACGCGCCTCGACGACGCCGCGGCGCTGCTCCTCGACCGGTGGAAGGGCGACCTGCGGCGCCTGCGCGACGAGGCGGAGGGCGACCCCGGCAGGATCGCGGACGGATTGCAGGAATTCGATGGGATCGGACCTGCCGGGGCGAACATCTTCCTGCGCGAGGTGCAGGCGGTGTGGCCCTCGCTCCGGCCCCTGGCCGACGACCTCGTCCTGCAGGGCGCCGAGGCGGCCGGGCTGCCGACGGACCTCGAAGCCCTGGGTGCGCTGGTGAGCGGCGACGACTTCGCAGGACTCGCCGCCGCCTTGGTCAGGATCGCCCGCGACCCGGGGCTGCTCGACGGGTGATGAGGCAGGATGGTTCGGCCGGGGGCGTCTGGTGCGGGATCGATCTGGCGGCGGACCCAAGGAGGACCGGACTGGCTTTCCTGACCGAGGATCCCTCGGACCATCGCGTCCGGGTGGAGTCAGTGACAGTCGGCGCGGACGACGAGGCGATCATCGCCGCCGTGCTGCGCGCCGCTCGGGCCGGGGTTGACGTGCCGTTCGGCTGGCCGCAGCCCTTCGTCGAACTCGTCGGGGCCCATGCGCGGGGAGGGGAGTGGCCAGCGCGGCCCACCGGCGACGGATGGCGCAGGCGACTGGCGATGCGGACGACGGATCTCCTCGTCCACGAGCGGACCGGGCTGGTGCCGCTGAGCGTGTCTGCCGACAGGATCGCGCACCCGGCCTTCCGGTGGGCCGCCATCGCCGCGCGACTTGGACAGTCCGGAGCCGACACCGCCCGGGACGGAACCGGTCGCGCATGCGAGGTGTATCCGGCCGCCGCACTCAAGCGATGGGGACTTCCGCACCGGGGATACAAGCGCACGGACGGCGGTGAACGCCGGCGGGCCCTCGTGCAGCAGCTGGCCGCCACGCTCCCGTGGCTGGACTGGCAGGGGAGCGAGGCGCTCTGCGCAGACAGCGACGATGCGCTCGACGCCGTGGTCGCAGCTCTCCTCGCGCGCGAGATCGACCGGGGACGCTTCGTCCGGCCCGAACCGGAGCAGGACGAGGCGGCTCGCGCCGAGGGGTGGATCTGCCTGCCGACCGATCTACCGACCCCGCCGGCTCACTTCGCCTCGGCGTAGGACTCGACCGAGGACACGGTGAGGGGGAACTCGACGGGAGCATTGCCGAACAGCAGCCGTCCGGCCTCCGCGGCCGCCTCGGCGAGAAGGGTCCGGACCTCCCCGGCCTCCTCCGCCGGGCCGTGGAGCACGACCTCGTCGTGGACGAAGAACACCAGCCGCGTGCGCAGCCCCGCGCCGTCCGCGCCTCCCGCATGCAGCCGCCGGCGCACGGCACCCATCCAGCACAGCGCCCACTCCGCCGCCGTGCCCTGGATGACGAAGTTCCGGGTGAACCGCCCGTGGGAGCGGGTCATCGACCGCGCCCGGGACTCGGCCTCCGCAGTCGACACATCGGCGACCTGCGCCTGCCAGTCCGCGCTCGGGGCCGGCGAGGTGCGGCCGAGCCACGTCGCGACGCGACCACCGCGCTCCCCGATCCGGGCAGCGGATTCCACGAACTCGAGGGCCGCCGGGAACAGCCGGCGCAGGTGCGGCACGAGCGCCCCGGAGTCCCCGGTCGTCGACCCGTACATCGCGCCGAGCAGCGCGATCTTCGCCCGCGAGCGCTCGCTCACCGCCGACCCGGCCCGCCGGCCGAGCTCTGCGACGGCCAGATACATGTCGCCGTCGCGGCCCGCCTGCGCGAGCGCCCGGTCCCCGGACATCGCGGCGAGGATGCGCGGCTCGACCTGGGAGGCGTCGGCCACGGTGAGCAGCCACCCCGGGTCGGCCCGCACCGCCCCGCGCACCGTCGCCGGCACCTGCATCGCCCCGCCGCCGTGAGCGGCCCAGCGGCCGGTCACCACCCCGCCGACCGCGTAGGACGGATGGAAGCGGCCGTCGCGCACCCATTCGTCGAGCCAGTGCCAGCCGTTCGCGGTCCACAGCCGCTGGAGCGTCTTGTACTCGAGGAGCTCGGCGATGAGCGCTCGCCGTTCCTCGACCCGCTCGCCGCCCTCCTCCGCCCACGCCATGAGGTCCCACTTGCTCGTCGTCCGTACCGGGATCCCGGCGGTGTGGAGCGCCTTGAGCAGCGAGGGCTGGCTGTCCGGGTTGACTCCGGCGACCTGGAGGGTGGCGGCGATCCGGTCGGCGAGCTCCTGCATCCGGGCCGGCCGGGCGCCGTCGGCCGGGCGCGGCCCGAGCGCGTCGGCGAGCAGCGCCTCGTGGAGGTCGCGCCGCCACGGCAGGCCGGCGGCGTGCATCTCGACCGCGATCATCCCGCCCTGCGACTCCCCGGCCAGGAGGAGCGTGAGCCGCTGCGGGTACCGGCTCCCGGCGACGGCGCGCAGCTGTGCGGCGAGCTCAGCTGCGAGCTGATCGGCCGTGGGCTCGCTTGAGCGCCCGGCGGCCGCGGGGGAGTCGAACAGTGATCCCTGGGCGGGATCGACGCGCGGCAGCACCCGCTCCTCGGCGGGCTCCGGCGGGGTCGGATCGAGCGCGACGACCGGCGCGTACTCCACCCCGGTGTCGGGGAAGCCGGCCGCCTGGCTGAGGATCCGCTGGCACAGGCTCAGGTCCCAGCAGCGGGCCGGTTCGAATCCGGCGGCGAGGAGCGGCGGGTAGACCCGGGCGGTCTGCGACCACACCCAGCGGATCGCCTCGGGCCGGGGCGATTCCGCCGCGAGCGAGCGCACGAGGCCCGGCAGCTCGGACAGCGGGGCGTCGCGGGCGCCGACGGTCCGGCCGTCCTCGACGAGCAGGGCCCGCCAGGGGGACGGGCCCGGGTCCGCGGGCCCGGATGCTCCGGGACCGGGATCTGCGGGGCCGAGGACGATGTGCATCCCCCCATTATCACGCCGTGCGTTCGCCAGAAGTTCGGATGCGGGGGCCCGGTGATTGTGACAGGCTCGAGGTGGCGCGTCTCACACCCGAGCGCGACCGCACGCACCCGCCGAATCACGGAGGATCCATGACCACCACCGACATGACCGGACACACGATCGTCGTCACCGGAGCCGGATCGGGGATCGGCCGCGCCACGACGCAGCTCCTCGCCTCCCGCGGCGCGCACGTCGTCGTCGCCGACATCGCCGAGTCCGCGCACGAGACCGTCGAGCTCGTCACCGGAGCCGGGGGCGAGGCGACCGCCGTCGTCGCAGACATCTCCGACGAGCAGGCCGCCGCCGATCTCATCGCACTCGCCGCCGAGCGCGGCGACCGCCTGGGCCTGGTCAACAACGCCGGCATCATGGACGCCTTCGCCGGGGCCGCCCACGTCGACACCGCGCAGTGGGACCGGATCCTCCGGGTCAACCTCACCGCCCCGATGTACCTCATCCGCGCCGCGATCCCGGTCATGCTCGAGCGCGGCGGCGGCGCGATCGTCAACGTCGGCAGCTCGGCCTCCCTGCGCGGGGGCGCCGCCGGTGCCGCCTACACCGCCTCCAAGCACGGGCTCATCGGCCTCACCCTCAACACCGCCTACACCTACGGCAAGCAGAGTATCCGCTGCAACGCGGCCTGCCCGGGCGGAGTGGAGACGAACATCATGTCCGGCACCGACATGTCCGCGATGAACCCCGAGCACGGGCTCGCCGCGATCACCCCGGTCCACCAGAGCGCGATCCGCAACGCCAAGCCCGAGGAGCTCGCCCAGGTCATCGCCTTCCTCGCCTCGGACGCCGCCTCCGACGTCAACGGCGCCGTGATCCCGGTCGACGCCGGCTGGTCCGCCGGCTGAGCGGCACCCCGATCACCGCGCCCCCCGCACCGGCCGGGCCCCACCGGCACACCGCACCTGCACCCGGGGAATCCGCGGCGTTCCACTTCACCTCGACGTGGACGGCCCCGGTGCCGCCTGCGCGGGTGTGGGAGGAGCTCATCGCGGTCGAGCACTGGCCCCGGTGGTGGCCGGGGATCCGCAGCGCGCGGGTCATCGCCGACACCGGTGAGGGCGCGCCCGGTCGGCGGGTGGCCCTCACCATCGGCAGCCCGCTCGGGTACCGCCTGCGCTTCGCCCTCGAGCTCGCCGAGGCCAGCCCGCCGGAGTGCGCCCGCGTCCGCGCCGCCGGCGACCTCCGCGGCACCGGGCGGCTCACCGCGGCCGAGGCGGGGGCCGGCAGCGCACTCACCATCACCTGGTGCGTGGTGAGCCGCCGCCGGCTCGTGCGCGCACTGCGACCGCTCGCACCCTGGGCGCACGGCCGGGTCATGGCCGCCGGGGAGCGGGGACTGCGGGAGCGGCTGGCCTCCGGCTGAGCATCCGCCGAGCCCTCGAGGCCGTTCCATCGACAAGGTGCCTTGTTCCTGGAAGAGTGGGGGCACACGACGATGGGAAGGAACCCGCCATGAATGACACCACCCGCACCTCCGAGGCCGAGCTCCGCGAGAAGGTCCGCGAGCTCATGAACGACACCCGCATCGCGATGCTCACCTCGGTCGACACCGACGGCACGCTCGTATCCCGGCCGATGGGCACCCAGGAGGTCGTCGAGGACGGCGACGTCTGGTTCATCACCACCGCGGACTCCGACATCGTCGACGAGCTCGCCGTCGATTCCCAGGTCAACGTCGCCTACTCCGGCAAGTCGAGCTGGGTCTCCGTGTCCGGCACCGCGACGGTGGTCCGCGACGTCGCGAAGCAGAAGGAGCTGTGGAACACCTTCACCTCCGCCTGGTTCGACGGCGGCGCCGACGACCCGGCCGTGCGCCTCATCCGCGTCACCCCGCACACCGCGCAGTACTGGGACTCGCCCGGCGGCGTGCGCACCATGCTCTCGATGCTCACCTCGGCGGCGACGAAGGGCACCCCGAAGACCGGGGAATCGCGCACCGTCGACATGTGAGCGAACGGCGCCGCCGGCCGCCGCTGCTCAGCGCTTCTTCTGCGCCTTCGCGGCGGCCTTGCGGGCCTGTTTCGTCGCACGCACCTCGGCGAGCGTGTGCTCGTCGACGACGTCGGCGATCGACAGCCGGGCCTCCGGGGCTCCGTACTCGCCGGCGGCGGCCTCCCAGCCGGCGGCCTGCAGGTCGAACTGCTTGCCGAGCAGCGCGAGGAAGATCTTCGCCTTCTGCTCCCCGAACCCCGGCAGCGCCCTGAGACGGCGGAGCACCTCGGAGCCGTCCGGGTCACCCGCGGTCCAGAGCGCCGCGGCGTCGCCGTCGTAATCACTGCAGATCGCGGCGGCGAGCTTCTGCACCCGCTCGGCCATGGACTTGGGGAACCGGTGCACCGCCGGCTTCTCCCGGAACGCCGCGAGGAACGCCTCGGGGTCCATGTCCGCGACGAGGGCGGGGGAGTAGCCGCCCAGGCGCTCGGCGAGCTTCGCGGGGCCGGCGAACGCGGACTCCATCGTCACCTGCTGGTCGAGCAGCATGCCGGTGAGCAGGGCGAAGGGGTTCTCCGCGAGCAGGGCGTCGGCGCGGGCATCCGTGGACAGGTAGAGATCGCTCATGCCCACCATTGTGCCCGGTGCGCCGGCGAGTGCGCCCGGTGCGCCCGCGTCCGTGCCTGCCGGTAGCGTGGACGCCATGCCAGCGAATCGAGCCGCACCCGCCGTGCCCACCGGTGACGTCCGGGTCCGCGACGCCCGTCTCCACAACCTCCAGCACGTCTCCACGTCGTTCCCGCGCGGCAGTCTCGTCGCGTTCACCGGCGTCTCCGGCTCCGGGAAGTCCTCGCTCGCCTTCGGCACCCTCCACGGGGAGGCGCAGCGGCGCTACCTCGAATCGATCGCCCCGTTCGCCCGGCGCCTCATCGGCTCCGCCGTGGACCCGCGCGTCGAATCCGTCACCGGGATGCCCCCGACCGTCGCCCTCGAGCAGCGGCACACCGCCGGCGGAACCCGCTCGACGGTCGGCACGATCACCACGCTGTCCAACGCGATCCGACTGCTGTACTCCCGGGCCGGCGACCACCCGGCAGACGTCCTCGCCCGCGGCTCCGCGCTCCACGGCGGGCGCCTGACCTCGGACGCGTTCAGCCCCAACACCCCGGAGGGCATGTGCTCGCGCTGCCACGGCGCCGGCGTCCTCCACGAACCCACCGAGTCCTCGATGGTCCCGGACCCGTCGCTCTCGATCGCCGAGGGCGCGATCGCCGCCTGGCCCGGAGCCTGGCTCGGCAAGAACTTCCGCGACATCCTCCGCACCCTCGGCATCGACCTCCGCGCTCCCTGGGACTCCCTGCCCGCCGACACGCGGGAATGGATCCTCTTCACCGAGGAGCAGCCGGTCGTCACCGTCTCACCGGAGCGCGAGGCCGGCCGCATCCAGCGCGACTACCAGGGCAAGTGGTCCTCCGTGCGCCGCTATCTGCTGCACACCTACCACGACACGAAATCGGAGAAGACCCGGACGCGCGCCCTGCGCTACTTCGACACCCGCACCTGCCCCGTCTGCGAGGGCCACCGGCTCGGTGCCGACGCCCTGCGCGTGACCTACCTCGGCGAGCCGATCCCCGCACTCGCCGCCCGCACCGCCGCCGAGGTCCGCACCCGGCTCGCGGACCGGCTCGCCGCGCTGCCTGCCGGGGAGGGCACCCCGGAGGAGGAGGCCGAACGCATCCTCCTGCCCTCGGCCCTGCCCGTGCTCGACACCATCGTGCGGCTCGGCCTCGGCCACCTGTCCCTCGACCGGCCGGCGGCCACCCTGTCGGCCGGCGAGCTCCAGCGCCTGCGCCTGGCCTCCCAGCTGCGCTCCGGCCTGTTCGGCGTCGCCTACGTCCTCGACGAGCCCTCCGCCGGCCTCCACCCGA
Organism: Brevibacterium sp. CS2; assembly: GCF_005280295.1. GTDB lineage: Bacteria > Actinomycetota > Actinomycetes > Actinomycetales > Brevibacteriaceae > Brevibacterium > Brevibacterium pityocampae. The sequence goes on from NZ_CP040020.1 coordinate 1,974,419, forward strand.
CGGAGAAGGGCGTGCTCACCGAGCTGTTCGACCGGTTCATCGCCGACGGCAACTCCGTCCTCCTCGTCGAGCACGACATGGGACTCGTCGCCGGCGCGGACTGGGTGATCGACGTCGGTCCCAGCGCCGGCACCGGAGGCGGCCGGATCCTCCACTCCGGCCCGGTCGCCGCGCTCGCGGGCGTCCCGGACTCCGTCACCGCGCGCTACCTCGGCGCCCCGCCTCCCGCGCCGCGCACCGCTGCTCAGGTCCGCACCCCCACCGGCCGCCTGTGCCTGGAGGGGGTGACCGCGCGCACGCTGAACGATCTCGACGTCGAGATCCCGCTCGGCGTGCTCACCGCGGTCACCGGGATCTCCGGCTCCGGCAAGTCCACGCTCGTCACCCATGTGCTCGCCCGGGTGCTCGCCGGACGGGTGCGCACCACCGTCGTCGGGGACGACGGGGACGACGGCGCCGGGGCGGATGCCGTGCACGTGCGCGCCGTCACCGGGGCGGAATCGGTCGACCGACTCGTCCACATCACCCAGAAGCCGATCGGCCGCAGCCCGCGCTCCTGCCTGGCGACCTACACCGGCCTGTTCGACCGGGTGCGCCGGCTGTTCGCCGACACCCCGGAAGCCGCGGCCCGCGGCTGGGGCGTGGGCCGCTTCTCCTTCAACGTCGTCGAGGGTCGCTGCCCGACCTGCGCGGGGGAGGGCCAGATCGAGGTCGAGCTCGTGTTCCTCCCCGGCAGCTACGCCCGCTGCCCGGACTGCCACGGCGCCCGCTACGCCCCGGACACCCTCGAGGTGACGTGGAACGGGCTCACCATCGCGCAGGTCCTCGACCTCACCGTCGAAGCCGCCCGCCCGGTGTTCGCCTCCGACGCCCGCATCACCCGCGCCCTCGATGCGCTCGCCGCCGTGGGGCTCGGCTACCTCACGCTCGGCCAGGCGGCCACGGAGCTCTCCGGCGGCGAGGCCCAGCGCATCAAGCTCGCCACCGAGCTCCAGCGCGCACCCCGCGGACACACCGTCTACCTCCTCGACGAACCGACCACCGGGCTCCACCCCGCCGACGTCGACCTCCTCCTCGCCGAGCTCTCCCGCCTCGTCGACCAGGGCGGCACCGTCGTCCTCGTCGAGCACGACATGCGCGTCGTCGCCGGAGCCGACCACGTCATCGACCTCGGTCCCGGAGCAGGCGAGCACGGCGGCCGGATCATCGCGGCCGGCACCCCGGCCGAGGTCGCCGCCGCCGGCACCGCGACCGGCCGCTGCCTGGCCCTGGGCGGGAGGACCGGAGACGCGCAGGCGGGAATATCCGGGGCCCGGCCCGCCGTTGCCCCTACCGACCCGACCGGCGCCGCGCCGGACGAGCACCCCGAACCCGACACCGTGGAGGCACCGTGAGAGCACCCGCCGACAGCACGAACCCCAAGTTCGCCGAATACGCGGCCCCCGAGCGGCTGGTGAGCACCCAGTGGGTCGCCGACCACCTCGACACCCCCGGCGTCGTCGTCGTCGAGAGCGACGAGGACGTCCTCCTCTACGAGACCGGGCACATCCCCGGCGCGGTGAAGATCGACTGGCACACCGAGCTCAACGACCCCGTCACCCGCGACTACGTCGACGGTGCCGGATTCGCCGCCCTCATGGGGGCCAAGGGCATCGGCCGGGACCACACCGTGGTGATCTACGGGGACAAGTCCAACTGGTGGGCGGCCTACGCCCTCTGGGTGTTCACCCTGTTCGGCCACTCCGACGTCCGTCTGATGGACGGCGGCCGCGCTTTGTGGCAGGCCGAGGGCCGCGAGCTCACCACCGCCAAGCCCGAGCGCCCGGCGACCGACTACCCTGTCATCGACCGCGACGACTCGCGGATCCGCGCCTTCCTCCCCGAGGTGCTCGAGCGCATCGGCGGCGTCCCGCTCATCGACGTCCGCAGCCCCGACGAGTACACCGGGAAGCGCACCCACATGCCCGACTACCCGGAAGAGGGCGCGCTGCGCGGCGGGCACATCCCGACCGCCCGCTCCGTGCCGTGGGCCCGGGCCGCGAACGAGGACGGCACCTTCAAGTCCGCCGCGGAGCTCCGCAGCATCTACGTCGACGACCTCGGGCTCGACACGGACGAGGACGTCATCGCCTACTGCCGGATCGGTGAGCGCTCGAGCCACACGTGGTTCGTCCTCGAGCACCTGCTCGGCTTCCGCGGCGTGAAGAACTACGACGGCTCGTGGACCGAATGGGGCAACGTCGTTCGCGTGCCGATCGCGCGCGGCGAGGAGCCGGGGGAGGCCCGGACGTCGTGAGCGAGACCGCACCCCTGCCCGGCGGCCTGCAGGAGATCGCCGACGACTTCGCCGCGATGCCGGACGCGGACAAGCTCCAGCTGCTCCTCGAATTCAGCCAGGAGCTGCCGGACCTGCCCGACCGCTTCGCCGAGCACCCCGAGCTGCTCGAACCGGTGCCCGAGTGCCAGTCGCCGATCTTCCTCGTCACCGAGATCGACGACGACTCCGAGCGCACCGTGCACCTCCACTTCAGCGCCCCGCCCGAAGCACCCACCACCCGCGGCTTCGCCGGCATCCTCCACGAGGGACTCGACGGCCGCCCGGCCGCCACCGTGCTCTCAGTCCCGGCGGAGCTGCCGCTGCGCCTGTCCCTCGAGGAGCAGGTGAGCCCGCTGCGGCTGCGCGGGATGAGCGGCATGCTCGCGCGCATCCAGCGCCAGGTGAGCGAGCGCACCGCTGCGGGGGCCGAATGAGCGCCCCGGTCCGACGCCCCCTGTGGGTGCTGCCCCTCGACCTCGTCCGCGGCTTCCTCATCGGCATGGCCGAGCTCGTCCCGGGCGTGTCCGGCGGCACCGTCGCACTCGTCACCGGGGTCTACGACCAGCTCATCGACTCCGCCTCGCACATGCTGTCCGCGATCAAGCGGCTCGTCGCCGGCCCCGACCGCTGGGCCGGGTTCCGGGCGGAGCTCGCGCGCACGCAGTGGCTGCTCATCATCCCGGTGCTCATCGGGATGGCCGCCGCGGTGCTCACCGCCGCCGGAGTGATGGCCCGCTTCGTCGCCGACCACCCCGAGGCCTCGCGCGGCCTGTTCTTCGGACTCGTCGCGATGAGCATCCTCGTCCCGGTCCTCATGCTCCCCTCCCGCGAATCGCCCTCGGCCGGCGCCCGGCTGCTCGATGCCGGGCTCGTCATCGGAGCCGCGATCATCGCCTTCGTGCTCATCGGATTCGCCGGCGGCGGAGCGCAGACCGACCCCTCGCTCCTCGTCGTGTTCCTCGCCGCCTCGATCGCGATCTGCGCGCTCGTCGTGCCCGGGGTCTCCGGCTCCTTCTTCCTCCTCGCCGTCGGCCTGTACTCGACGACGATGAGCGCGCTCGACGACCGGGACCTCGGCTACATCGCGGTGTTCGGTCTCGGCGCGCTCGTCGGGCTCGCCTCGTTCGTGCGGCTCCTCAAGCACCTCCTCACCCGCCACCGCCGCCTCACCCTGCTCGTCATGACCGGGCTGATGATCGGTTCGCTCCGTGCCCTGTGGCCGTGGCAGTCGTCGGCCGGCGGCGACGACAGCGCGCCCGGAATGCTGCTCGGCCCGTACGACCCCGTCCTCGGCCCCGTGCTGCTCGCGCTGCTCGGCGCCGCAGCGGTGGCCGCCCTCGTCGTGTTCGAGCGGAAGTTCTCGCCCACGGTCCACGAGATCGAGGCCGAGGAGGACGAGCGGGAGGCCGCTCGGCGAACCCGGACGGATGCCGCAGACGGTTGATCGCGGGCCGCGGGCAGGCGAGGATGGGGTCATGGCTGAAACCGCATTCAAATCGACACCCGTCCACACCTCCGGCGATCTCCCCGCCACCGGTGCCCAGGCCCCGGCGTTCGACCTCGTCGGCACTGACCTCGGCGCGGTGACGAGTGGATCGTTCTCCGGCAAGCGCCTCGTCCTCAACGTGTTCCCGAGCATCGACACCGGCGTCTGCGCCGCCTCGGTGCGCCGGTTCAACGAGCTCGCCGCCGGCCTCGAGAACACCGCTGTGCTCTGCGTCTCCCAGGACCTGCCGTTCGCGCAGGCGCGCTTCTGCGGGGCCGAGGGCATCGACAACGTCACCGCCGCCTCGGCGTTCCGCTCGAGCTTCGGCGAGGACTTCGGTCTCAGGCTCGCCGACGGGCCGATGGCCGGTCTGCTCGCCCGGGCCGTGCTCGTCCTCGACGAGTCCGGCACCGTGACGTACACCGAGCTCGTCCCCGAGATCACCACCGAACCGGACTACGACGCCGCCGTCGCAGCCCTGGGCTGAGATCCGCTCGCGATGCCCGCCGTGCCGGAGCCCCCGGGCACGGCGGGCACCGTCCATGTCCTGTACAATTGACCGGCGGCGTATCCTGCGTCGCTTGAGCCGCAGAGCCGAGGGTGCCGCATGACCGAACTCGATATCGAGCACGACCACAACCGGTACGAGGTCGACGAGCTCGTCGAACTCCATTCCAAGGTCAAGGTGCAGGCGGCGAAGGACGCCAAGGCCACCGCTCCCAGCGGTCCCGGCGGGATCCCGGCGTGGCAGGAGAACTACCCCTACGAGACCAAGCTGTCCCGGCGCAGCTACGAGCGCCAGAAGCGACAGCTCCAGGTCGAGCTCCTCAAGCTCCAGCTCTGGGTCAAGACCAACGACCAGAAGATCGCGATCCTCTTCGAGGGCCGCGACGCCGCCGGCAAGGGCGGGTCGATTAAGCGGTTCATGGAGCACCTCAACCCGCGCGGCGCCCGCATCGTCGCACTGAGCGTTCCCACCGAGCGCGAACAGTCCCAGTGGTACTTCCAACGCTACGTCGAGCACCTGCCCAGCGGCGGAGAGATCGTGTTCTTCGACCGCTCCTGGTACAACCGGGCCGGCGTCGAGCGCGTCATGGGCTACTGCGACCCCGCCCAGTACCTCGAGTTCATGCGGACCTGCCCCGAGTTCGAGCGGATGCTCGTCGACTCCGGCATCCACCTCATCAAGTTCTGGTTCTCCGTCTCCCAGGCGGAGCAGGCCGCCCGCTTCCAGGCCCGGTCCAACGACCCGGTCAAGCAGTGGAAGCTCTCGCCGACCGACCTCGCCAGCCGCGACAAGTGGAACGCCTACACCGAGGCGAAGGAGGCGATGTTCTTCTACACCGACTCCGCCCACGCCCCGTGGACCGTGGTGAAGTCGAACGACAAGAAGCGCGCCCGCCTCGAGGCGATGCGCTACGTGCTCTCGCAGTTCGACTACCCGGAGAAGGACCATCGGGTCGTCGGCAAGGTCGACAAGAAGATCGTCGGCCGCGGCAAGTCGCTCCTGGAAGCCGGTGAGGGCGAGTCGATCGGGAGCTTCCCCAACCTGTGACATCCGCGGTAAAGGGCCGCCGCCCGACACGGTGACGAGTCGATCGGGAACGGCCGTCGGAGGAATCCGGCGGCCGTTCGGCATATCCGGTCGCGGGCCGCTGCGGTGCCCGATTCGTCACGCGATCGCCGCACAACCGCAACGCCGCCGCGGGAGTCCGCACGGATCCCGATGTTACCGTCGGGTCATTCCCCGTCCCGGGGTCCGTCACCAGAAGGGCGCCTCACCCGTGCAGCTGTTCCGCCGCGTCATCCTCCCCACCGGCTTCCTCGTCGTCCTCCTCGTCATCGCGATCGCCCTGGCGTGGATCGCATTCCGGCCCACCGGGCAGGCCGCCGGCGGGGGAGAGGAACCCAGCGGCACTCCGCTGAGCACCGAGGTCGTCGTCGAACGAGGGACCATCACCAACACGATGACGGTGTCGGGGACGATCCGGATCGACCCGGCGAAACCCGTCGAGGCGAGCCACGCGGGGACGATCAACCACCTGTTCGTCGCTGCCGGCGCCGAGGTCCGGGCCGGCGACCAGCTGTTCCAGATCCGGGCCGAGGAGACATCTGAGCTAAGCACCGGAACCCGCCCCGGGCACCGACCCCGACGCGGCGGAGCCCGCGCCCGCCCCGCCCGCCGCGCCGCGCTACCGCTACCACACCGTCGTCGCCCCGGCCGACGGCACGCTCGGGGAGTTCACCCAGGAGATCGGCGACGAGGTGGCGAAGGGCACCCCTGTGACCTCCGTCGCGCAGCGGATCTTCCGCGCCGTCGGTGTGATCGAGCCGATCGATCTCTACCGGCTGACTGAGTTGCCCGACTCCGCGGAGATCACCATCACCAAGGGGCCCGAGCCCTTCGACTGCACCGGACTGCGCATCGACCAGGGATCGACGGGCGGCGACGACGGTGGCGACGGGGCCGGGTACACTGCCGGTCCCGACAGCACCGGCGGCTCCGAGGGCACGGGCGAGGCGGATCCGGCCCCGGCCGAGGACGCGGGCGCGGCACCCGACCCGGGCGGCGGGGACACGGTGTCACTCACCTGTCTCGTGCCCGACGAGGTCACCGTCTACAACCGGCTGCCGATGACCATGGAGGTCGACGCCGGCTCCGTCGAGGATGCACTCATCGTGCCCGTCACCGCGGTGCGCGGCCTCACCGAGAAGGGCACCGTGTGGACGATCGGCGCCGACGGCACCGAGGAGGAGCGCGCGGTCGAGCTCGGGATGAGCGACGGCACCATGGTCGAGGTCGTCTCCGGGCTCGAGGAGGGCGAGGCGATCGCCGAGTTCGTCCCCGGCACCGCACCCGAGCAGGCCGCGGACGACCCTGGGGAGTTCGGCGGCGAGGGCGACTGGTGACCGAGGCCCCGCTCATCGAGCTTGCCGGGGTCGCCCGCGCCGCTCGGCTGCCCGATGACAGCGTGCTCACCATTCTGTTCCGTGTCGATCTCACGGTGCGTGCCGGGGACCACCTCGGGATCGTCGGCCGCTCGGGTTCGGGGAAGTCGACGCTACTCAACATCCTCGGCCTCCTCGACCGGCCGACCGCCGGCACCATGCGCTGGTGCGGGGAGCCGATCGAGCGGATCTCCGCCCGCAGAGCCGCACGGATCCGCGGGCGCGACATCGGCTTCGTGTTCCAGCAGTTCAACCTCCTGCCCGACCGCACGGCGCGCGAGAACGTCGCCGCGCCCCTGCTCTACGGGACGGCCGGGGAGTTCCGCCGGCGCAATGCGCTCGCCGCCGAGGTCCTCGAGCGGCTCGGGCTCGGCCACCGGATCGACGCCCAGCCGAAGAACCTCTCCGGGGGCGAACAGCAGCGCGTGGCGATCGCCCGCGCCCTCGTGCGCCGGCCCCGCGTCATCCTCGCCGACGAGCCGACCGGCGCCCTCGACATCGACACCGGGCGGGCGGTGATGGACCTGCTGCAGCAGGCCGCCCAGGAATTCGGCACCGCACTCGTCACGATCACCCACGACCCCGCGATCGCCGCCCGTGCCGACCACCGGTTCCGGCTCGACGCCGGACGTCTCGTGCCCGAGGCGCAGGGGAGCGCGGTCCGATGATCACGACCTTCTTCGCCGCCTGCGTCGAGGCCTGGCAGGAGCTGCGCATCCACAAGCTGCGCGTGCTGCTCTCCCTGTTCGGCGTCGGGGTCGCCGTGTGCTCGCTCACCGTCGTCGTCGCGCTCGGCGAGATGACCTCCCAGGGGATGCGCGAGACCTTCGAGCGCGAGGGCGGCCGGGCCGCCACCCTGCAGGTCGACCTCTACCCCGGCACCGGGGCGGCCCGCGACCTCGGGGAGGTCGCCGCGGAGGTCCACGGCGTCGCCGAGGAGTTCGGGATCGGGCACACCAGCCTCCTCGTCGACACCTCCCTGTCCACCGGCGCGGACTCCCAGAGATCCGTCTCCGTGCGGATCGTCGAGCCCGACTACGCGGTCATCCACCGCCAGCAGCCCGCGCTCGGCCGCTGGTTCGCCGAGGGCGACGGGGAGAACCGGTCCCCGCCGATCGTCATCGACTCGAACCTCGCCGAGCGCAGCGGCATCGACACGAGCGCGCTGCCGACGACCATGCGCCTGCCGGGAGCGGAGCACATCACCGCCACCGTCATCGGGGTGGTCGAGGTCCCGCGCCTCTCCGGCACGGAGTCGCTCTTCATGCTCCCGAGCACCGCGCAGTCGATCGACGCCCTCGACCTCAGCGGCACCGGGGTGGGCGCCAAGCTGTGGGTGCCCGACGCCGAGGCCGAGCTCCTCGCCGCGCAGCTCGAGGCGCGGCTGTCGAAAGAGCTGCCCGGCTACGAGGTGTCCGCCTACCGCATGGACTTCTTCGCCGGGGAGGAGCCGGACATCCTCGCCGGCCTGCGTAACGGGCTGCTCGGGGTGAGCGCCCTCATCCTGCTGCTCGGCGCACTCGGCCTCGTCAACATCTCCGTCGTCACCGTCCGCCAGCGGATCCGGGAGATCGGGGTGCGGCGCAGCTTCGGCGCCACCGGTGGGCGGATCTTCTTCTCCATCGTCATGGAGAGCGTGGTGGCGACCTTCGTCGCCGGGGTCGTCGGTGTCGTCGCCGCGGTGCTCCTCCTCAAGTCGCCGCTGGTGACAAACCTCATAGGGGAGATCGTCACCGACGTGCCGCCGTTCCCGGTGTCCGCCGCGCTCATCGGGATCGGCGTGTCGATCGCCGTCGGCGCGCTCGCCGGGGTGATCCCCGGGGCGATCGCGGCCCGGGTGACGATCATCGACGCGATCCGCCAGTAGCGGCGCGAACGCCTCACGGCGACGATATCCACCCGCCGGAGCACGTTGTGCTCCTCGTCACCGGGACCGAGGCGCCGGTGGCCCGCGCCTTCGTCGAGGACGTGCGGGCGCGGGGCTGAGGGCTTCGATTCAGGGCTCCTCGGCGACCGCGGTGAGCTCCTGGATCTTGGCCATGTCGCCGACGAGCACGAGCTTCGAGCGCGCCCGCGACATCCCGACGTAGAGCATCTCGCGGGCGCGCTCGGGGTCGCGGAAGCCGTTGATGCAGAACACGACGACGGCCCGCTCGAGCCCCTTGAAGCCGAGCACGTGGCCGTAGAACACCTGGGAGGCGGAGAAGAAGCCGTCCCAGTAGACCTCGTAGCCCTCGGTCTCGACGATCTGCCTCTGCTCGGGGTGGCGGCTGTACGTGGTGAGGAGCGCGATGTCCTCGGGCTGCCATTCGCCGCTCTCCAGCAGCCGCTCCACGGCGTCGTCGGCGGCATCCTGCGCTGCGTCAAAGGGCACGTCGATCTGCTCCACCGGCTCCCCACCGGGATTGCGGACGATCTGCGGCTCGTCGGACAGCCAGCCGAACGCCTCGGCCACGGTCTGCGCGTTCCTCAGGTTCTCGCCCAGGTGGAAGGGGTTCATCTCGATCGGGGCGTCGCCGTCGCGGTCGAAGATCCGCTGCCGCTCGTCGGTGAAGACGTAGAGCACGCCGGCGTCCGGGTCGCGCAGGCACGACAGCACCGCCTCCCACCAGAGGTTGGAGAAGTCCTGGCCCTCGTCGACGACGATCGCGTCGAACAGCTCCGCCCGGTCGCGCTCGGCGGCGAGCGCGCGCATCCGGGTGGGGAGCTCGACCTCCCAGAACTGCGGGTCGTCGTCACCGGCGTGCTCGGCGCCCCAGCTCAGCGGCAGGTCGTGGAAGAGGCCGATGAAGGCCGGGCGCTCCGCTTGCGGCCACTGCGCGGTCATGAGCTCGAAGTAGCGTCCGAGCCCGCGGGAGTAGCACATGAGTGCCACCCGCTGCCCGTCCGCGGCGAGCTGCCGGGCCTTGATGAGCGCGAGGTGGGTCTTGCCGGAGCCGGGACCGCCGCTGAGCTCGGCGCGGGTCTGGTAGCGGAGCACGGAGAGGAGCTTCTCCTGCTCCTGTGTGAAGCGGTTCGCGCGGTCCTCGAGCTCGATCGCGGCCGAGCGCGCGTTCTCGATCGCGGCGTGCGTCTGCCGCAGCTGCTTGACCACGAGGGCGACGGCCGCCGGGCTCGGCGGGTGCTCGCGCTGCATGTTCGTGCGCAGCACCATGCTCATCGCCGCGGCGAGACCGCCGAGGTCCTGCTGGCCGACGACATGGCTGCGCGGCGCATCGGGTAGGTCGTCCCACCGCGAGGTGTTCGTGTAGGGCAGGCATGCCATGTGGACGGTGCGGCCGGGGCGCATGCTCATCCGGGGCCGGATCCAGTCGAGGAACGCGTACTTGCCCTCCATCGCCTGCTCGAGCGGGGAGCGGCGCAGCGGGTGCCCGCTCGTCGACCAGCGGCCGTCCTCCACCTGCACCTGACCGCCCTTGACCTCGAGCACGACGATCCCGAAGCCCGGCCACAGGATGAGGAAGTCGATCTCGACGTCGGCGTCCGGGGTGGTGAGCCGCTGCCCGTGGATGATCACCGCCTCGTCGGGCAGCTGGGCGCGGAGGTGATCGAGGACGACCTTCTCCGCCCCCTCGGGCTCGTCGTCGCAGTGCACGGTCGGTCCCGGGGCCTGCTGATCCGCGGCGTCGCTGCTCATGGGCTCAGACTATCGGGGACGGTGGACCGGTGGGGCGCGATCACGGCGCGGGGACGGCGGCCTCCGGTGTCACGGAATCGGAACATTCCGGATCTCCGAACACCGGTGCGGCTGGGTACGGTGAGTCCATGGCATCCCTCACCGACACCTGGCGCGCCCGGCTCGACCGCTCGGGGCGCGTCGTCATCACGACGGGCAAGGCCGGGCTCGGCTGCGTGTTCGGCATCGCGCTCGGCTTCACCGCCGCCGGCCTGCTCATGATCCTCGAATCGCCCATGTGGTCCTGGTCGTGGATGATCGGGATCCTGTCCGTCGGCTTCTTCGGAGTGCTCGGCCTCCCGCTGTTCGCCAGCCAGTTCGTCAACCCCGACCGGCTCATCGTCACCACCGACGGGGTCGAGCTCAAGCGCGGCTGGCCGAACTCCAAGCGCAACCTCGGGCGGCTCGCCTGGTCCGGCATCACCGGGATCGACACGGCCGAGGTGCCCGGCGGCAGCGGACGCACCACGGAGATGACCGTCATCCGCCTCACCCCGGCCGCCGCCGAGCACATCGCGGAGTCGGACTCGGAGATCCTGGCGTCCCTGCGCGCCACCGAGGAGAAGCTCATCGGCGGACCCGGCCTGTCCCTGCCGAGCACCCTGCGCGGAGGCGCCGAACCGCTCACCGCATTCCTCACCGAGGTGTGGCGGCGCTTCCGCTGAACCCGGGCCGCCTCAGGCGGAGTCGCCCGGGCGGTGCCCGGGGGCGTGCGAACCGGTCGGCCCGTCCCCGTCAGGGGACGGCTCCCCGGCCTGCGCGGGTGAGCCGGCGCGCGCCTCGGCGGCGGTTCCCCGGGCGCTGTCGGTGCCCTTGTGGACGTCGCCGTGCTTGCGACCGATCGGCAGCAGGTGGACGATGCCGACGACGACGAGGCCCCACAGCAGTCCGAGGACGAGCGAGAAGAACGTGTTGATGAGCCACGCGAGGAACGGGCCCATCACCGCGACCCCTGCGACGAGGCCCTCGATGCCGTGGACGAAGGCGTACGGCGCGTGGAAGCCCAGATCGTCCATCCCGACGAGGATGATGTGGCCGCCCACCCAGAGCATCGCGAAGGTGCCGACGAGCGAGATGAAGTCGAGCACGTGCGGCATGCCCGCGACGAGGAGCCGGCCGAACTTCTGCGAGCCCTCCGATTCCTTCTGCGCGAGATGGAGGCCGATGTCGTCCATCTTGACGATGAGGCCGACGACGCCGTAGACGAGCAGCGTGATGCCGATCGCGACGACGACGAGGATGATCGCGCGGCTGAGCAGCGTCTCGTCGGCGATCTCGTTGAGGGAGATCACCATGATCTCGCAGCTGAGGATGAAGTCGGTGGTGATCGCCGACTTGACGACCTTGTCCTCCGCGTCCTTGCCCTGGGAGACCGCGGGCTCGCCCTTCTCCGCATGGTGCCCGCGGATCTTCGCCCACACCTTCTCCGCGCCCTCGAAGCACAGGTAGGTGCCGCCGAGCATGAGGATCGGGGTGAGGATCCACGGCACGAACTGGCTGAGGACGAGGAGCACCGGGACGATGATGAGGAGCTTGTTGCGCAGCGAACCCTTGGCGATCCGCCAGATGATCGGCAACTCGCGCGAGGGCTCAGCGCCGGTGACGTACTGCGGGGTGACCGCGGCGTCGTCGATGACCACGCCGGCGGCCTTCGCGCTCGCCTTCGCGGCTCCGGCGGCGACGTCGTCGACGCTCGCCGCGGCGATCCGTGCGAGTGCGGCGACATCGTCGAGGAGGGCGACGAGACCGCCGCTCATCGGGTGCTCCGGCCGACGCGGCGGGAAGGCTGGGCAGGGGCGGTCGTGCAGTGCTGCGGATTCGGCATAGGGTCATGCTAGACGAAGGAGAACAGATGTCTGCTGTGATCCCGTGCCCGTGCGGCGGAGTGCCTGCGGGCAGCTCCCTGATCGAGTGCTGCGGGCCGGCGCTCGCCGGCGAGGTGTGGCCGGAGACCGCCGAGGCGCTCATGCGCTCGCGCTACACGGCCTTCGCGCTGCGCGACGACGACCACCTGTTCCGCACCTGGCACCCGCGCACCCGGCCGGTGGATTCGACGGCCGATCGGACGACGCAGTGGCTCGGTCTCGAGATCGAGGACGTCACCGGCGGCGGACCGGAGGACGAGGAGGGCACGGTGACCTTCACCGCCCGGTTCCGCGACCTCATGGCGCAGGGCCGGATGCACGAGAAGTCGCGGTTCGTCCGCCGCGCCGGCCGCTGGATGTACCTCGACCCCATCGAGTGAGGCACCGACCGAGCACGGCAGTGAACTGAGGCACGGGCCCGAGGCACTGACCTGAGGCACTGACGCGCTGCGTACTGCGCGGTATCCGGAAGGCGACGCGCAATTGCGCGCCGCTCTTCGGATACTCCGCAGTTGGGCGGGGAGGGCAGCGCGGGGACCGGCCACCGCACGCGAATGCCTCAGAGCGCGGGCGCGCGAGCGCCTCAGTCCGCACGCGAATGCCTCAGCTCGCACGCAGCTCGATCGCACGCACCTCAGGCGCGGCCGAGGAACTCCTGCCAGGCGGGCAGCTCGCGGCGGGCCTGCGACAGGCCGCGGCGGTGGCTCGCGGCGAGCTTCGCGAGGTCGCGCTCGCCGTTGCCCACCGGCATGACCTCGGGCGCGAACAGGTAGGCCTGCCCGGCCCGCTCGAGCTCGAGCAGCCGATCCCGGGTGTCGTTGTAGCGCTGCCAGCGGGTGAGGAGGGCCTCGGCGATCGCCGGGTGCCGGCGGAAGTACTGTCGGTAGAACCACGGGAAGCGCTGCGGGGCCTTGCGATACGCGCGCTCCTGGCTGAGCACGACGAAGAACTTCTCGTAGCCGTCCGCCTGGGCGCGGGACAGGGCGATGCCGCCGTCGGCCCCGAGCGCCCCGTCGACGTAGGTGCGCTCGTCGATCGTCACCGGCGGCATGATCACCGGCATCGTCGAGGAGGCGCGCACCCGCACCATGAGGTCGGTCATCTCCGTGACATCCGCGCGGGAGAAGAACACCTCGTCCCCGGTCTCCGCCTCGAAGGCGCCGATCCGGAAGTCGGCGGGATTGTCGGCGAAGGTCCGCCAGTCGAAGGGCAGCGCCTGGTCGGGCAGGCCGGTCTCCTCGTAGATGTACTTCGCGTTGAACAGGCCCTCGCCGCGGAGCATCGTGCGCACGTCGCCGAACCTCGGGTCCGCGGCGAAGTCGACGAAGGAGCGGCGGGCCCGCCGGGAATCCTGCGACAGGTAGTTGGCGAGATTGCTCGCCCCGGCGGAGATCCCGGCGACGTAGTCGAACCGGATCCCTGCATCGAGGAGCACGACGACGACGGCGGAGGTGAGCGAGGCACGCATCCCGCCGCCTTCGAAGATCAGCGCGGTGTCGGTGACGTTCGGGGCCAGCGGGCCGCCCGGCGCATGGTGCTCGGTGGTCGGCACCGGGGACGCCTGCGGCACGGATGCCGGTTCCCCGGAGTCCGGGTGTGCGGAGCCCGGTGCGTGATCGTCGGGGCCGTCGGTCACCGGCGGCGCCTGCGCCCGGTGCCGAAGATCCCGCGGGCGATCTCCCGGGCGGCGGTGCGGGTGAACTGCTTGAAGGCCTGCGATTCGACGACCTTCTCGAACATCGACTCCTGCGGGGCGGGCGGCGTCTCCGCGCGCTGCCGGGGCGCGCGGCCGGGCGTCGGGATGCGGTTCGGGGTCTCCTGCCGGGTGGGCGTCGGCGGCATGTCCGCCGGGCCCGGGTCCGTGGTCGAGGCGTCCGGGGTGCGCGGGGCGTTCGCGGGGCTGTCCGCCGGGTCCGCCTGCGCCTCGGCCTCGGCGTAGCGCCGGGTGAGGATCTCGTGGGCGGACTCCCGGTCGATCGCCTCCCCGTACTTCGCCTGCAGGGGCGAGTCCGCGACCATCTGCTCCATGACCGGGGCGTCGGTGGGCCCCCATGCGGGAGGCGGGCGCGAAGATCCGGGTCGGGGCCACGGGGGTGGGGGAGCCGTCGGGATCCATGACGGTGACGACGGCCTCGCCGGTGCCGAGCCCGGTGAGGAGCGTCCCGAGGTCGAAATCGGTGATCGGGAAGGTCTCCACCGTGGCCTTGAGGGCCTTCGCGTCCTTGGGGGTGTGGGCGCGCAGCGCGTGCTGGATGCGCGAGCCGAGCTGGGCGAGCACCTCGTCGGGGACGTCCGTGGGGGACTGGGTGACGAACACGATGCCCACACCCTTCGAGCGGATGAGGCGCACGGTCTGCGCGACCGAGTCGAGGAATGCCTTCGAGGCATCGCGGAACAGGAGGTGCGCCTCGTCGAAGAAGAACACGAGCGCCGGCTTCTCCGGATCGCCGACCTCCGGCAGGGTCTCGAACAGCTCCGCGAGCAGCCACATGAGGAAGGTCGAGAACAGGGCCGGGCGGTTCTGCACCGCCGGCAGCTCGAGCATCGAGACGATGCCGCGGCCGTCCTCTGCGGTGCGCAGGAGGTCCGCGATGTCGAACTCCGGCTCCCCGAAGAACACGTCGGCACCCTGCGCCTCGAGGTTGGCGATCGACCGGAGGATCACACCCACCGAGGCGCTGCTCACCCCGCCGATCGACTTGAGCTCGGCCTTGCCCTCGTCCGAGGTCAGGTGGGTGAGCACGGCCTTGAGGTCCTTGAGATCGAGGAGTGCGAGACCCTGCGCGTCCGCGTAGTGGAAGAGCAGGCCGAGTACGGACTCCTGAGTGTCGTTGAGCTCGAGGACCTTCGACAGGAGAAGCGGGCCGAACGAGGTGACCGAGGCGCGCAGCGGCACCCCGGTGCCCTCCCCGCCGAGGGCGAGGAACTCCACCGGGCTCGCCGCGGGAGTCCAGTCCTGGCCGTTCGCCGAGGTGCGGGCCAGCAGCTTCTCGGAGCCCTCGCCGGGCGTCGCCATACCGGACAGATCGCCCTTCATGTCCGCTGCGAACACCGGCACCCCGGCATCGGAGATCGCCTGGGCGAGCACCTGGAGCGTCACCGTCTTGCCGGTGCCCGTGGCACCTGCGACGAGCCCGTGCCGGTTGAGTATGCCCAGCGGCAGGCGGACGCGGGCGTCGGTGACCACGGTGTCGCCGTCGATGGCGGAGCCGAGGTCGAGTGCGGGGACGTCGAAGGTGTAGCCGGTGCGGATGGCCTCGAGGGCCGCCTGGGAATCGCTCATGCGGTCATTCTGGCACAGGGCGCGGACACGGCCGAAGCACCGGACGCACCGCGGAACCGCGTCAGAACACGGCGGCGAAGGCGTCGGCGACCGCGTCGCCGAAGAGCACGAACTCGACCGACCCGACCCCCGGCCAGCGTTCGGCCGCACCGGCATCGGTGAGCACCCGGAGGGCGGCGCGGGCCACCTCGGCGGCGTCCCAGCCGTAGACCCCGGCGCCGATCGCGGGGAAGGCGAGCGTGCGCGCCCCGATCCGCTCGGCCTCGTCGAGCGCGGTGGCGAAGCACGATTCGAGGACGGCGACATCGGTCTGGCCGGTGTGCCGGTTCGGGCCGACGGTGTGGATGACCCAGCGGGCCGGCAGCGCGCCCGCTCCGGTCGCTATGGCCCGACCGGGCGGCAGCCCGTCCGGGTGCGTGGTGGCGCGCAGCTCCTGGCACTCGGCGAGCAGCTCCGGGCCCGCGGCGCGGTGGATCGCGCCGTCCACCCCGCCCCCGCCGAGCAGCGAGGAGTTCGCCGCATTGACGATCGCGTGCGCGGTCGAGGTGGTGATGTCTCCGGTGCGCAGGGTGATGTCCATGGAGCCAGCCTAGCGAGAGGCACGGGCCCGGGGGAGGGGGTGCCGGGCTCGGGGAGATGGTGCGAGGACTCAGCGGGGTTCGGCCATGAGGGTGAGGGTGCGCACGGTGCGGGAGTCGTCGTAGTCGGCGTGGATCACCCCGTCCGCGAGGTCGAACACTTCCCACAGCGTGCCGGGACGGGTGCGCTGCGAGACCTCGCCGAGCGCCTCCCATTCCGGCAGCCGCACCTCTTCACGAGCGGTCTCCCCGGCCGCGACGGGCTCGCCGAACGCCCGGCGCATGTCCGCCGGGCCCGGGCGGCGGTGCCAATCGGCGACGAGCCACGAGGGGACCGCGATGCCGTTGAAGCCGCCGCTGCGGTCGTAGACGAGGCGGATGCCGATCGCGGACAGGGTGCTGTCGGAGAACACGAAGTCCACCCCGGAATTGATGAACTCCCAGCTCAGCTCACCCGCACAGGAGCGGGTGACGGGATTCTCCTCCATGACGAGCATCGCCTCGAGCACGGAGACCTCGTCGCTGCCGCACCCGAGGGCCGCGCTCAGCGCCGCGATGCTGCCTGCCGGGACCATGGACCCATTGTCCCACCGCGGGCGTACGGATCGTGGGATCTCGCGGGGTACGGATCGCGCGGCGGGGACTCGGGCTCCTCCGGTAGGGGAGTCGCGCGGCAGAGTCACGATTCCGTGACGATGGCCCGCACCAGTGCGATTCCCGGTGGGGAGCCGCGGATCGGCATGTCTACACTGTCGGCAGCTGTCCCACTTCCCACTCCTTAGGACGCACCCATGCCTGCACCCCTGCCTGCTGTCCGTCAGAGCGCTGCTGCTCGGACCTCCGCTGCTCAGTCCTCCCGCAGTGCTCCCCGTCGCCGGGTGGGCTGCGGTCTCACCGCCGCCGTCCTCGGGATCGGCCTCCTCGCCGGCGTCGCAGTGCCGGCCGGTGCCGCCCCGGGCCTGTCCGCCGGCGCGATCGACCGGACCCCCGTCGCCGGCCCCACCGCGACCCCGGGCAAGGGGCTCGAGGCCGGGGACACCGCTTTCGTCGACGTCACCGTCGCCACCCTGTGGACGAAGCCCTCCTCACCGCGCCGCATCGATGCACCGGCGCTCGCGAACCCCGTGCGGACCGGGGAATGGAGCACGAACCTGTCGACGACCGAGGTGCGGCGTGCGCTCACCGGGCGGACGCAGACCCAAGCGGTCTACGGCGACGAGGTGCGGATCCTCGAGATCTCCGACGACTGGGCGAAGGTCGCCGTCGCCCGCCAGCAGAGCCCGGGGGACGAGCACGGCTACCCCGGCTGGGTGCCGACCCGCCAGCTCGTGGAGAACCGCGACTTCGACCGGGCGCTCGACGCCCACAGCACCGCGATCGTCACCAGCAGCACCACCGAGGTCACCGCTCGGCCCACCGGCGGCGCGGTCGAGCACGTGCCGTTCAACGCCGAGCTGCCCGTGCTCGCCCGCGCCGGGGACCGGGTGCGGGTGGCGCTGCCCGACGGGGCGAAGGGCTGGGCGCCCACCCGCGACGTCGACCTCCACCCGGCCGGCAGCGGGCCGGAGGAGCCCAAGCCCTCCGAGCTCGTGTCCACCGCGAAGGACTTCCTCGGGGTGCGCTACCTGTGGGGCGGCACCTCCTCCTCCGGGTTCGACTGCTCGGGCTTCACCTATGCGGTGCACCGCGCCCACGGCATCGAGATCCCGCGCGACTCCGGCCCCCAGTCGCGCGCGGGGAAGTCGGTGAAGGTGAAGGACCTCGCAGTCGGCGACCTGATCTTCTTCGCCGGCAACGGCGGCCGCGGGGCCGTCCACCACGTCGGCATCTACCTCGGGCACGGGAAGATGATCCACGCCCCCAACGCCTCGAAGAGCGTCGAGATCGTCGACTGGCGGGCCTGGGACCGCGGCAAGCAGTTCTCCGGGATCAAGCGGTACCTCTGACCCGAGCAGAGCACGTGGGCCCCTGGGCGATCGTCCTCAACCCGATCCACGCGAGCGGCCGCCGGCGGTGCGCGGAGCTCACCGCGCTCCTCGCCGACCGCGGCATCGCGTGGACCCTGCACCGCACCACCCCGGTGCACGAAGGGGCGGAGCAGGCCGCTGCCGCGGTCTGTGCGGGTGTTGCCCGGATCGTCGTCGTCGGCGGCGACGGCACGGTGCGCTCCGCGGTGCGCGGCATGATGGCCGTCGAGGGGGAGGGCGCGGACCTCCCGCCGCTCGCCCTCGTGCCGACGGGCACCGCGAATCTCTTCGCCCGGAACCTCGGCATCACCCCGGGCCCGGCGAGCGTCTCGCGGCAGTTCGCCGCCGAGGTGCGACGCGCCGATGTCGGCATCGCCGTCATCCGTACCCGAACCGGCGCCGAGGTGCGCGAGGTGTTCCTCGCCGCAGTCGGCCTCGGCCGCGACGCCGCCACGATCATGGGGCTCACCGACCGGGCCAAACGGGTCCTCGGCTGGCCGGCCTACCTGGTCGCCGGACTCCGGCACCTCGGTGATGCCGGCACCCGGGTGCACGTGCGGTGGCACGACGGGGAGTTCCGCGGCCCGGCGTGGAGCGTGCTCGCCGGGAACGTCGCCGGCCTGCCGGGGCTGATCCGCGTGTTCCCGCACGCCGCCCCGGACGCCGGGCACCTCGAGCTGCTCGTGTGCACGCCGCGGAGCGCGCGGGACTGGGCGCGGATCGCCTGCTTCGGGCTGCTCGGACAGGACGAGGCGCCTGCTGTGCTCGCCTACCACCGGTGCGCCTGGGCGGAGATCGTCCCCGCGGCACCGGCACCGATCCACCTCGACGGCGAACCGTTCCCGAACGTCGCCCGGCTGCGCATCTCCGTGCTCCCGGGCGCCCTGTCCGTGGCAGTCTGAACACTGCGATCCCGCGCGCACCGGCGCGCCGGCACTGACCCGCGAGTGCGCGCTGCGGACCGTGGTGGTTCCGTGCTGGAATGGTGGCATCGATGCCACCACTGTCCGCCGTTTCCACCACGGTCCGGGCAGGTGCCCCGCGCTCGAGGTGCGCGCCGGGTCAGCAGAGCGCGCACCGGGTCAGGAGCCTCGGCTCAGACCGCTGCCGCGGCGGCGCGGCCGGCGACCCGGCCGGAGAACAGGCAGCCGCCGAGGAACGTCCCCTCGAGCGAGTTGAACCCGTGCATGCCGCCGCCCCCGAATCCGGCGGCCTCACCGGCGGCGTAGAGGCCGTCGATCGGCGTCCCGGTCGCATCGAGCACGCGTGCCTGCAGATCGGTGTGGAGGCCGCCGAGGGTCTTGCGGGTGAGGATGTGGAGCCGCACTGCGATGAGCGGTCCGGCCTCCGGGTCGAGGATCCGGTGCACCGGGGCGACCCGGATGAGCCGGTCGCCGAGGAACCCGCGCGCCTGCCGGATCGCGGCGAGCTGGGCGTCCTTGCCGAAATCGTTCTCCACCTGGGCATCGCGCGCCTCGACGATGCGCCGGATCTCCACCGGGTCGAGCACGTGCCGGGCACCCGTCGCCAGCCCCGGCCCCCGCGCGCCCCGCCTCGGCCCCGGTGAGCGCGTTCATCCCCGCGACGAGCTCCTCGAGGGAATCTGCGACGACGAAGTCCTCGCCGTGGCGCTTGAACGCCTCCACCGGCGCGGTCGCCCCCGCGCGCGCCCGCCCGAGCGTGGCCCGGACCGACTTCCCGGTCAGATCCGGGTTCTGCTCCGAGCCCGAGAGTGCGAACTCCTTCTCGATGGTCCGCTGGTTGAGGACGAACCACGAGTGCTCCGCGTCGATCTCCCGCAGGTGCTTGAGCGTGGCCCGGGTGTCGGAGCCGGGGAACAGCGGGACGGGCAGCCGCCGTCCGCGGTCGTCGAGCCACAGGGACGAGGGGCCGGGTAGGATCCGGATCCCGTGGCCGGCCCACACCGGGTCCCAGTTGCGGATGCCCTCGGTGTAGTGCCACATCCGGGTGGGGTTGAGCAGGTGCGCGCCGGCGGCCTGGGCGATCGGGATCATCCGCCCGTCGACGTACTCCGGCACCCCGGAGATCATGGTGCGCGGGGGAGTGCCGAGGTCGGTCGGCCAGTTCTGCCGCACGAGCGCGTGGTTCGCGCCGATCCCGCCCGAGGCGATGACCGTCGCGCCGGCCCGCAGCTCGAACTCCCCGGTGACCTCCCGGTTCGAGGCGACGCCGCGCGGGCTGTCATCGGGGGCGAGCAGCGAGCCGCGCACGCCGGTGACGGAACCGGGCCCGGTGAGGAGTGCGTCGACCCGGTGGCGGAAGCGGACCTGCAGCCGGCCGGCGCTGATGAGCTCCTTGGTGCGGGCGAGGAACGGCGCGACGACGCCGGGGCCGGTGCCCCAGGTGATGTGTGGAATCGGGGCACGGAGTTCCCGTG
This sequence comes from Brevibacterium sp. CS2, assembly GCF_005280295.1. Lineage (GTDB taxonomy): Bacteria > Actinomycetota > Actinomycetes > Actinomycetales > Brevibacteriaceae > Brevibacterium > Brevibacterium pityocampae. The sequence continues at coordinate 1,994,938 of NZ_CP040020.1, forward strand.
GCCGTCGGCGGTGCCGTCCCCGCGCTCGGCCCAGCCGACGACGGGGAAGAACCGGTGGCCCATCGCGTGGAGCCACGCCCGCTTCTCCCCGTGCGCGAAGTCGAGGTACGCCTCCGCCCATCGGCGCGGCCACACATCGTGCTCCTCGAAGCCGGCCGAGCCCATCCAGTCGGCCCGGGCGAGCTCGAAGGAGTCGCGGATCCCCATCCGTCGCTGCTCGGGGGAGTCGATGAGGAACAGGCCGCCGAACGACCAGTACGCCTGCCCGCCGAGGTCCTGCTCACCCTCCTGGTCGAGGAGGACGACGCGTGCTCCCGCACGGGCCGCCTGGGTCGCGGCGACGAGCCCGGAGAGTCCGGTGCCGATGACGAGGACGTCGGTGTCCATGGTGCCTCCCGGGGCAGCGCGGTCGGTGGGGTCCCAGCGTACCGGCCGCGCCCGCCTCACATCGTCCGCCTCACATCATGAGGAGCAGGCTGGCCGCCATCACCGCCATGCCCGCGATGAGCCCGTACACCGCGTGGTGATGGTGTCCGGAGCGCTGCGCGGTGGGGAGCAGCTCGTCGAAGGAGATGAACACCATGATCCCGGCGACCGCGGCGAACACGAGGCCGAACAGGGTGGGGGTGATGAAGGGTGCGAGGAGCACGAACCCGATGAGCGCGCCGGCCGGCTCGGCGAGCCCGGCGAGCGTCGCGAGGGTCAGCGCCCGGCCCCGCGACCCGGTGGCGTGATGGACCGGGGCGGCGACCGCGATGCCCTCGGGCACGTTGTGGATGGCGATCGCGACGGCGATGGGGACCGCGATCTGCGGGTCCTGCAGGCCGGACACGAAGGTCGCGAAGCCCTCAGGGAAGTTGTGGACGGCGATCGCGACCGCGGTGAAGGTGCCCATCCGCAGCAGCGCGCGCTCCCGGGGCCGCTCCTCGTGGATGTCGCCGGGGACTTCGTGCGGGTTCACGGTGTCGGGCACGAGCCGGTCGATGATCGCGACGACGGCGATGCCGGCGAAGAAGGCGCCGGCCGCCATCCAGGACGCAGCCTGCGAGGAGTGCTCCTCGGCGAGCGAGTCCGCGGCCTTCGGCAGGATCTCGACGAGCGAGATGTAGATCATCACCCCGCCGGAGAATCCGAGCGCGGCGGCGAGGAAGCGCTTCGACCGACCGCCGCCGCCGAGGATCGCGATGAGACCGCCGAGGCTCGTCGCGACGCCGGCGGCGAGCGTGAGCGCGAAGGCGAAGAGCACGTTCTCCACTCGATCCCTCCTCGATCCGTCCGCTCGGCGATCCTCAATTTCTAGCGATTCGGATCGCTCCTGCACAAGTCGTGATGTGCGCAGGTGAGCAAATGTGGACCGGCTCACACGCCGGGACGGGATGCGGGACAGCGGCGGCGCGGATCCGGCGCCCGGTGACGGGAGGATGAATTCTGCCCGACCCCGGCAGACCGCTGGGAGGGTGCGGTCGCGGACGCTCATAGGATGAGGTGGCGCCGCCCGGCTCGGGCGGGGCGGGCCGAGCGAGGAAGGGATACGGGCGTGGACGACGACAGCTCACCGGACGACTACGGGAAGTTCTCCTTGAACGAGGACTGGACCGCGACGATCATCGGCCTCCTGCTCCTCGGCGCGTGCCTGCTCGGCCTCATCAGCGCGGACCTCATCCCGTGAGCCGCACCGACGCATCAGGGCCCGCACCCGCCACCACCTCCGCCGAGGCGCCCGCAGCGCCGGCATCCCCGCGTGCCCGCACCGGGTGGACGATCGCCGGTGCGGTCGTGGTGCTCGGCCTCGCCGCCCTCGTGCAGCTCCTCACCGACACCGTCCCCGAGGCGACCGCCGGGACGTGGTTCGGCGATGTCGCGCAGTCGATCGAGTACCCGATCTACGCGATCGCCCTCGGGTTCCTCGGCAACGCGGTGCTCTCGCTGTGCGGGGTGCGCGATCGGATGAACGCCGCGTTCCGGACGGAGCTGTTCATCAAGATCGGGCTCGTGCTGCTCGGCGCGACGATCAATTTCGCGATCTTCGTCAAGGCCTTCGGTCCGGCGGTCATGCAGGCGATCTGCCTCATCGCGATCGTCTTCGCCTTCACCTGGTGGTTCGCCGGGGTGCTCGGACTCGACGACCGCCTGCGCGCTCTGCTCGCCTCGGCCCTGTCCATCTGCGGGGTGAGCGCCGCGGTCGCGGCCGCCGGTGCGGTGCGGGCGAAGAAGGAGCAGCTCGCCTACACCGCGACGCTCGTCATCGTGTTCGCCGTGCCCTCGATCTTCCTGCTCCCGTGGCTCGCCTCCCTCATGGGGCTGCCACCGGCGGTGACCGGCGCGTGGATCGGCGGCAACATCGACACCACCGCGGCGGTCACCGCCGCCGGTGCGGTCGCCGGCGAGCAGCCGCTGCAGATCGCCTCGATCGTCAAGGTCACGCAGAACGCGCTGCTCGGCTTCGTCGCCGTCCTCCTCACCCTGTTCTTCGCGCTGCGCGTCGACCGGGTGGCTGCTGCTGCCGGTGACGGTGCGGCTGCCGGTGACGGTGCGGGTACCGCGAGTGCGTCCGGGCACAAGCCGCGCGCCTGGGCGATGGTGTGGGATCGCTTCCCCAAGTTCGTCCTCGGCTTCCTCCTCGCCTCGATCGTCGCCACGGTGCTCGGTGTGACGGTCGACCCGGCGGTGCTCGAACCGCGCCTCGATGCGGCCAAGGAGCTCCAGGTGTGGGCGCTCAGCCTCGCCTTCGTGTCGATCGGACTCGAATTCACAGTGTCCTCGGTGCGCGAGGCCGGCTGGAAGCCGATCCTCGTGTTCGCCGCCGCCACCCTCGTCAACCTCGTCGCCGGCCTCGGCCTCGCGGTGCTGCTCTTCAGCTCCTTCCAGTTCTGAGGGCCACTGGCCCGGTCGGCCCGGTCGGCCCGGTCGGCCCGGCGGCCCGGGAGTGCGAGGTTCCGCAGTCGTTCCAGTGCGCTTACCGGACGGTATCCGCACTGGAGCGACCGCGGAGACCGGTGACCGCACTGGGGTGACCCGGGAATCGCGTCAGTGCACCGGCTGGGCCGCGGCGGCGGTGAGGAACAGCCGGTGGACCGCCGGGTCTGCGGTGAGCTCGGGGTGGAAGGCCGCCGCCATGACCGCCCCCTGCCGCACGAGCACCGGACATCCGGCATGCGCGGCGAGCACCTCAACCCCGGGACCCACCCGGGTGACCTGCGGTGCCCGGATGAACACCGCGTCGATCTCCCGATCCGGGGCGTCCGGCCCGTCGTCCGGGTCCGTCCCGGGGGCCCTGCGGCTGCGCAGCGCGACCCGCGCGGTGAACGATTCGCGCTGCGCGCCGTAGGCGTTGCGGCGGGCCGTGAGGTCGAGCACGGGGACGCGTGCGAAGCCCTCGAGTGCCGCACCGTCCTCGACCTCCCGGGCGAGCAGGATGAGGCCCGCGCAGGTGCCGAGGACCGGCAGACCGGCGCGTGCCGCGTCGGTGAGCGCCGGGAACAGCCCGGTCCCAGCGGCGAGGCGCACCATCGCGGTGCTCTCCCCACCGGGCAGCACGAGCCCGGTGAGCCCGGCGAGGTGCTCCGGCCTGGTGACCCGGCGGACCTCGGCGCCGAGCCCGGTGAGCGTCCGCATGTGCTCGGACACCGCGCCCTGGAGCGCGACGACGCCGATGACGGGAGCCGGGATCACCACCCGCGCTCGGCCAGCCGGTGCGGGGCGGGCAGCTCCCCGACGGTGATCCCGACCATCGCCTCGCCGAGGCCGCGGGAGACCCGGGCGATCGTGTCCGGGTCGTCGTAGTGGGTGGTCGCCTCGACGATCGCCCGCGCCCGCTTCTCCGGGTCCCCGGACTTGAAGATCCCCGAGCCGACGAACACGCCGTCGGCCCCGAGCTGCATCATCATCGCCGCGTCCGCCGGGGTCGCGATACCGCCGGCGACGAACATCACCACTGGCAGCGCGCCCTCGCGCGCCACCCGGGCGACGAGCTCGTAGGGTGCCTGCAGCTCCTTCGCCGCGACGAAGAGCTCGTCCTCGCTGCGCGCGGCGAGCGCCCGGATCTCGCCGGTGATCGTGCGGATGTGGCGCATCGCCTCGGACACGTCCCCGGTTCCGGCCTCGCCCTTCGAGCGGATCATCGAGGCGCCCTCGGTGATCCGGCGCAGCGCCTCACCGAGGTTCGTCGCCCCGCACACGAACGGCACCTCGAAGCCGGACTTGTCGATGTGGTTGACGAAGTCCGCCGGCGAGAGCACCTCGGACTCGTCGATGTAGTCGACACCGAGCGTCTGGAGCACCTGGGCCTCGACGAAGTGGCCGATCCGCGCCTTCGCCATGACCGGGATCGACACCGCGTCGATGATTCCGGCGATGAGGTCGGGATCACTCATCCGGGCCACCCCGCCCTGCGCGCGGATATCGGCGGGCACCCGCTCGAGCGCCATCACCGCGACCGCGCCGGCCGCCTCGGCGATCCGGGCCTGCTCGGGAGTGACGACGTCCATGATCACCCCTCCCTTGAGCATCTGGGCGAGTCCGGTGTTGAGCAGGGGCTGGGCGACGGTCGTCATGGTTCTCCTCGGTGGGTGGGTGCGTACGCCGGGTGCGGGTGCGTGGATGGCGCGTCACTCGTCACGCTAGATCCGGATGTGGACCAGGAGAAGTGCCAGAATCATCTCACTCCATTGGGCCAGATGTGATGGACTGGGCCTGTGGCACGCAACGACCTCCGCATCGACCTCGACCGCTCCTTGGGCATCGCGCTGCCGGTGCAGATCATCCGCGGCATCCGCGCCGCCGTCGCCGCCGGCCGGCTCGCCCCCGGCGACCGGCTCCCCTCGGCGCGCGCCTGCGCCGAGGCGCTCGGTGTCTCCCGGGGCACCGTCGACACCGCCTACGCCCAGCTCGCCGCCGAGGGCTACGTCGTCCAGCGCCCGCGCAGCGGCACCGTCATCGACCCCGAGCTGCCCGCCGCCGCGCTCGCCGCTCCCAGCGCGCCGCGCAGCTCCCCGGTGCCCCGCGTCCCCGCCGTCCGGGTGGATCTGCGGCCGGGCCGCGGCGGGGAGTCGCCGCTGGGGGAGGCGGCGTTCCGCACGGCCTGGCGCCGGGCCCTCGACGTCAGGCCGGCCCCTCCCGACCCGCTCGGCGAGGAACCGCTGCGCCGTGCGATCGCCGAACACCTGCGGGTCATGCGCGGAATGGTCGTCGAGGCCGAGGACATCCTCGTCACCGCCGGCTCGCGGGACGGGGTGGCACTCGTGCTCTCGGCGATCGGCGCGGACAGTCTCGTGGTCGAGGACCCCGGATTCCCCGGCCTGCGCCGCGCGCTGCACGGAGTCGAGCTCGTCCCGGTGGCCGTCGACGCCGAAGGGCTGCCCCCGGCAGGGCTCGCCGGCGCGGTGCCCGCCGGCGGGACTCCCGGCCGCCCGCCCGAGGCCGCGCTCGTCACCCCGAACCACCAGTTCCCCTACGGCACCGCGATGCCCGCCGGCCGCCGCGCCGCGCTGTGCCGGTGGGCCGCCGATGCCGGGATGCTCCTCATCGAGGACGACTACGACAGCGAGGCGCGCTACCTGGGACCTGCGGTGCCGCCGCTGTTCGACTCCGCGCCCGGCGGCGGGGTCGTGCACATCGGGACCTTCTCCACGGTCCTCACCGCCGCGGTCGGCACGGGCTACATCGTGGCGCGCGGGCCGGAGGGCACGCGCATCCGTGCGGCCCGGGAGCGCCTCGGCCCGGCGGTGCCGCCCGTCATACAGCACGCGCTCGCCGAGTACCTGGCCGCCGGGGGACTGCGCCGGCGGATCGCTCGCGGGCGCCGACGCCTGCGGGCCGCGGAAACGGTCGTCGCCGAGTTCTCGCACCTGCCCGGACTCGTGCACCGCGGCCGCGGACTCGTCGTGGAGATGCCGGCCGAGGCCACCCGCGAAGCTCACCGTGCGCTCGCCGTCCGCGGGATCCGGGTGGGCGATCTCGCCGCCGGCTGGTCCGGCGCACCGCGCCGCCACGGACTCGTCATCGCCCATGCGAACGCCGCGCCCGTCCAGCTCCGGGAAGTCTTCGCGGTGATCGCCGGGTGCGGCTGAGCCGCGGGATGGGGTGGTGCGGTCTGCGACTGTGCGGTCTGCTGCAGTGCCGGCGGCGGAGGTGGTGGCGGGTGCGCCCTGGTGGCGTGTGCCATCATGGGCGCATGAATGATCCCCGCACCGGTGCCGGAGCACCCCAGGACCCCACGCCCGCCGATTCCTCCCGGGCTGCTGCGCCCACGCACTCCGTCGAGCTCACCCGGGTGGCGGAGAACCACTACCGGGCCGTCGGCGCGAACGGTGCTGCGGTGGAGTTCGGGCGCGGGGAAGGGCTCCTCACCCCGGTCGAGCTGCTGCTCGCGGCGATCGCAGGATGCTCGGCGATCGACGTCGACACCGTGACGACGCGGCGCACCGAACCGCAGCGATTCGGGGCGACCGCGAGCGGGCGGAAGATCGAGGAGGACGGCGCCTCCCGGCTCACCGACATCGGCATCGACTTCGATCTCACCTTCCCCGACGACGAGGCCGGCCGGACGGCGGCCGGCATGGTCGAGCGCCTCGTGCGCCTGTCCCACGACAAGCACTGCACGGTGTCGCGCACCGTCGAGCACCCGACCGCGGTGCGGATCGCGTCCCGGGCCGAAGTCACCGACTGAGCCGGGTCGTCGACCGGGCGAGCGGTCACTCGCCGGGCCGAGGCCATCGCCCGGGCCGAGCGGTCAGTCGACCTGGAGCTCGCCCATCGCGTCCCAGCCCTCGCCCTCGATCTTGCGGGAGATGATCCGCGGAGTCGACTGCAGGCGCTGGGGGAACTCCTCGCGCATCGTCGCGAAGTGCGCACTGCCCACGTGAGCGGCGGCCGCGTCGTCGTCGGCGAAGGCCTCGACGAGCACGTACTCGTGCGGGTCCTCGAGGCTGCGTGACCAGTCGAACCACAGATTCCCGGGCTCGGCGCGGGTGGCCTCGGTGAAGTCGCGCACGATCTCCGGCCACGCCTCGGCGGCCTCGGGCTTCACACGGAACTTGACGACGATGAAGTACATGATTCCTCCTGTGGTGTCCGGTCGATCGCGGTGCTGGTGCGGATCGTACCGGGTGTCGGGACGGACGAGGGTGCGGGGTGGCGCGGGTCGGTCGGGAGTCGTCTCCAGGGGACGGCCCTGGGCCACCCACTCCGTCATCGACCCGTCGTAGACGGCGACGTCGGGGCGGCCCAGGCGGGCGGCGCTGAAGGCGACGAGGGTCGCGGCGATGCCGCCGCCGCAGTAGGCGATCGGGGCGGCCGCGGAGTCGAGGATCCCGGTCGGGGCGAGCACTGCGCGCGCCTGCTCGGCCGGGACGAGGCGATGGTCGCGGTCCTCGTCGTAGAGCTCGCGGAAGAACGCGTTCGTGCTGCCCGGGATGTGGCCGGGGCGGCCGTAGGGGCGGGTGCGCCCGGAGTAGGCGTCGGGGTCGAGCGCATTGACCACCGGGACTCCCGCGGCTGTCGCGGCCTCGACGGCGGCGGCGTCGGCGAGCAGTTCCGGGCGGCGCCGCGCGGTGAAGGTGCGTGGCACCGGCTGCGCATCTCCGGTGCCCAGCGGATGGCCGGCCGCCCGCCAGGCGGGCAGGCCGCCGTCGAGCAGCGCGACTTGATCGTGGCCCTCGAGCCGGAGGTTCCACCACAGGCGGGTCGCCCATTCGCTCTCCCCGTGGTCGTAGACGACCACGTCGACGTCCGCGTCGATCCCCAGGCCGCCGGCGGCGCGGGCGAACGCGGGGCTCGACAGCGCGGTGAAGCGGACCGGCTCGGAGGTCGTGAAGGTGTCCACGAGGTCGGCGAACACCGCGCCGGGGATGTGTCCGGCCCGGAAGGCGTCCGCCCCGGATTCTGCGCGCACCCCGGTGTCGGTGCGGGTGAGGAAGGCCGTGACGTCGACGACGAGCACCTGCGGGTCGTCGAGGTGGTCGGCGAGCCAGTCGACGTCGACGAGCATGCCCGGCAGCGCGGACTCCGGCGGCAGCGGTGCGGCACCCATCAGCGGTCCAGGATGCGCTCGACCTCGGCCAGCGAGCGGTCGGCCTTCTTGAGCCGGCGGGACAGGATCGCGATCCGCACGGAGCCGGCGAGCCCGGCGACGAGGATCCCGGCGATCGCGGCGAGGAGCATCGCGACGCCGAGCGGCAGACTGAACTCCCAGCCGAAGTACTGGAACTGCGCGGTGACGTTGTTCTGGATGATGAAGATCAGCAGCAGGACGAGGATCACCGCGCCGAGGATGAGCGCGATCCACACCCCGGCGGACACACCGGCCGAGCGGCGCGGCTCGGTGGCCGGGCGGCGGTGCCGGGAGTCGTCGCGGCGCTCGTCGTGCTCCGGCGGGACGTCCCGGCGCGCGGGCGGGTGAGTGCCGGCGGGCGCCTCGGGCGCGGGGTCGTACGCGTCGAGGGGCCGGTCGCCGGCCGGGTCGGGGGAGCGGTACGGATCGGTCACTGCACTCATGTCCTTCGTCGATGGGGGGCGACCGGCCGGTGAGCCCGGGAGGAGCGCGCCGACCGGTGTCGTTGCCCTATTGTCGCACGTCACCGCGGCCCTGAAAGTGCAATATCCTGCGGTTCCGTTCTCAGGAACCGCAGGATATTGCACTCTCGCGGGAGGGTGGGACGGGCGGTCAGATGTCCTTCTTCTCCAGCCCGCGCATGATGTCGTTGAAGGTCTGCGAGGGCCGCATCACAGCGGCGACCTTCTCCGCATCCGGGTTGTAGTAGCCGCCCAGATCCACCGGCGAGCCCTGCACCGCGAGGAGCTCCTCGGCGATCGTCTGCTCATTGCTCCGCAGCTGCTCGGCGATCTGGGTGAACGCCTCGGCGAGCTCCCGGTCCTCCGTCTGCTGCGCGAGCTCCTCGGCCCAGTAGAGAGCGAGGTAGAAGTGGCTGCCGCGGTTGTCGATCTCCCCGGCCTTGCGCGAGGGCGAGCGGTTCTCGTTGAGGAACGTCTCCGTCGCGTCGTCGAGGGTGTCGGCGAGCACGCCGGCGCGCGCGTTGTCCTCCGAGGTGAACAGGTGGCGGAAGCTCTCCGCGATCGCGAAGAACTCGCCGAGCGAATCCCAGCGGAGGTGGTTCTCCTCCGTGAGCTGCTGGACGTGCTTGGGCGCAGAGCCGCCCGCTCCGGTCTCGAACAGGCCGCCGCCGTTGATGAGCGGGACGACGGAGAGCATCTTCGCCGAGGTGCCGAGCTCGAGGATCGGGAACAGGTCGGTGTTGTAGTCGCGCAGCACGTTGCCGGTGACCGAGATCGTGTCCTCGCCCTTCCGGATCCGGTCGAGGGAGAACTGGGTCGCCTCCACCGGGCTCATGATCCGGATGTCGAGGCCATCGGTGTCGTGCTCCCCGAGGTACTCCTCGACCTTGGCCTTGATGTTGCGGTCGTGGGCCCGGGTCTCGTCGAGCCAGAACACGGCCGGGGTGTCGGACAGGCGGGCGCGGGTGACGGCGAGCTTGACCCAGTCGCGGACGGGGACGTCCTTGGTCTGGCAGGCGCGCCAGATGTCACCGGGCTCGACCTCGTGGCTGAAGAGCACCGTGCCCGCGGAGTCGACGACCTCGACGGTGCCGGCCTCGGTGATCTCGAAGGTCTTGTCGTGGCTGCCGTACTCCTCGGCCTTCTGCGCCATGAGGCCGACGTTGGGCACGGAGCCCATGGTCGTCGGGTCGTAGGCGCCGTGGGCGCGGCAGTCGTCGATGACGGTCTGGTAGATCCCGGCGTAGGAGGAGTCCGGGATGACGGCGAGGGTGTCCGCCTCGCCGCCGTCGGGGCCCCACATCTTGCCGCCGATCCGGATCATCGCCGGCATCGAGGCGTCGACGATGACGTCGCTGGGCACATGGAGGTTGGTGATGCCCTTGTCGGAGTTGACCTGGGCGAGCGCGGGGCCGCTGCTCATGCCCTGCTCGATGCCGGTGCGCACGCCCTCGGCGACGTCCTGGGGCAGCGCGTCGAGTCCGTTGAGGATCGCGCCGAGCCCGTTGTCGGAGGTGAGGCCGGCGGCGGCGAGCTGCTCGCCGTACTGCTCGAAGACCTCGGGGAAGAACGCCTCGATGACGTGGCCGAAGATGATCGGGTCGGAGACCTTCATCATCGTCGCCTTGAGGTGGACGGAGAACAGGACGTCCTGCTCCTTCGCCGCCCGGACCTGCTCGCGGAGGAACGCGTCGAGGGCGGAGGCCTTCATGAAGGTGCCGTCGACGATCTCCCCGGCGAGCACGTCGAAGGTCTTGAGGTCGGTGGTGCCGGCGGCGGTGCGCAGGCGGATGGTGACGGTGTCGGCGGAGTCGAACACGTGCGACTTCTCGTTCGCGCGGAAGTCGTCGGCCGCCATCGTCGCGACGTTCGTCTTCGAATCCTTCGACCACTCGGCCATCGAGTGGGGGTGGGACTTCGCGAAGTTCTTCACGGCCTTCGGCGCACGGCGATCCGAGTTGCCCTCGCGCAGCACCGGGTTGACGGCCGAGCCCTTGACGGTGTCGTAGCGGGCACGGGCGTCCTTCTCCTCGTCCGTCGACGGCTCCTCCGGGTAGTCCGGGATGTCGTAGCCCTGCGACTGGAGCTCGGCGATCGCGGCCTTGAGCTGCGGCACCGAGGCGGAGATGTTGGGGAGCTTGATGATGTTGGCCTCGGGCGACTGGGTGAGCTCGCCGAGCTCGGCGAGCGCATCGTCCATCGCCTGGTCGGCGCTGAGTCGGTCGCCGAACAGGGCGATGATCCGGCCGGCCAGCGAGATGTCGCGGGTCTCGACCTCGACGCCGGCGGTGGTCGCGAAGGCCTCGACGATCGGCTTGAGCGAATAGGTCGCGAGCAGCGGCGCCTCGTCGGTGCGGGTGTAGATGATCTTTGCCATGTGGTGGACAACCTCAGATCGTGTAGGGGGTTTACGCACCGATTCTACTGTGAGGGCGGATCGGTACCATTCTGGAGGGCGTCGGTTCGGGATGCCGCGACAGGGCAGAGGGGAGTGCGCACGGTCATGGCCAAGCTCTATTTCCGCTACGGCGCGATGAATTCCGGCAAATCGACCGCGCTGCTCCAGGCCGCGTTCAACTACGAGGAGCGCGATCAGCGGGTGCTCATCGCCAAGCCCGCCCTCGACACCAAGGGCGACGACGAGGTCGTGTCCCGGCTCGGGGTGCGCAGGCGCGTCGACTTCCTCATCCGCGCCGGGGAGGACGTCGAGCGGCGCTTCCTCGACACCGCCGGGCTCGAGGACCCGTCGGCCCTCCTCACGCACCTCGACATGCCGCTCGCCCCGGTCGCCTGCCTGTTCGTCGACGAGGCGCAGTTCCTCGAGCCGCGCCAGGTCGACGACCTGCTGCGGATCGCGGTCCGCCACGAGGTGCCGGTGATGACCTACGGCATCCGCACGGATTTCCGCACCCGGGCGTTCCCCGGCTCCGCCCGCCTCCTCGAGATCGCGCACACCCTCGAAGAGCTCAAGACGATCTGCCGCTGCGGGCGCAAGGCGCTGTTCAACGGCCGCAAGGTCGAGGGCCGGTTCGTGTTCGACGGCGACCAGGTGGCGATCGACGGCGCGGAGGTGACCTACGAGTCGCTGTGCGCGCACTGCTACGCCGCGGAGTCCGCCGGTCTCCCGCGCGACGCGGACTGACCCGGGGCGCGGATGTGCCGGCGGGCCGGGACACCGACGGCCGGCGGACCGGGGATGCCGGGGCCGAGGCGCGGGCCGGATACCGCCGCCCGCGTCCGGACCTGCCGATACAGTAGGGGTGAACCGCCGGAATCAGTGTCGACCCGCTGGGAGTGAAGCGCCGATGTCACAGCTCGCCTACTCGATCATCAACGATGCCGACCCCGCCGCCCCCGTCCTCATCCTCGGTCCCTCGCTCGGCACCACCGGGTCGCTGTGGGCCGGTCCCGCCTACCGTCTGGCCGACGACTTCCGCGTCGTCACCTTCGACCTGCCCGGCCACGGCCGCAGCCCTCGGGTCCCCGGGGTGACGATCGAGCAGATCTGCGACCTCGTCCTCGAGATCGCCGACGAGCTCGGGGCCGACTCCTTCTTCTACGCCGGGATCTCGATCTCCGGCGGGATCGCCCTCGCCCTCTCCCTGCGCGCTCCGGATCGGGTGCGCGCCGCCGCCGCCCTGTGCTGCGCGCCGCGGTTCGGCGATGCCGCGACCTGGGAGCAGCGCATCGCCGACGTCCGGTCCGACGGCACCCGCTCCCTCGTGCCGGACACCGCCGACCGCTGGTTCGCCGCCGGATTCCTCGACGAGGACATCGCGGCCGGGCCGATCGTCCTCGAGATGCTCGCCGCGACGGACGACGCGGGCTACATCGACTGCTGCGAGGCGCTCGCCGGCTTCGACCTCAGCGGCTCCGTGGGAGCGATCACCGTGCCGCTCCTGCTGCTCGCCGGTGCCCAGGACCCGAGCAACCCGCCCGAGGCGATGCGCGCCCTGGCCGAGCAGATCGACGGCTCGTTCTTCGCCGTCGTCCCGGACTCCGCGCACCTGCCCGTCGCCGAGCACCCCGAGCTCGTCGCCGAGCACCTCTCGGGATTCTTCGGCGCCCGGCTCGACTGAGCACGTCGCCGCCGGCCCGAGCGCACAGCCCGGACCGCCCGATCACCGCTGCCCGACCGATGAGAGCGAAAGAGGACACCATGTCATCGACCCGACCCGCCGGAGAGCACGCGGCGCGCTACGCACCGCTGCCGCAGGGCGATACGGAGAGAGAGTTCAAGTCACCCGGTGAGCGGGCCGAGGGCTTCTCCCTCGGCACCACCCGGATCCGCTGGATCGGATTCGTCGGCGGACTGCTCGCCGCCGTCCTGCTCTGGGTGATCATGCCGGACGACCTGCCGCAGGCCGCGCGCGTCACCGCCGCCGCAGCCGGGCTCATGGCGGTGTGGTGGATGACCGAGGCGATCCCGATCCCGGCGACCGCGCTCGTGCCGCTCGTCGTGTTCCCGCTGCTCGGCGGCACGGAGGAGGAGCCGGCGACGGTGTCCTCGGTCGGGGCGAGCTACGGCTCGGACACGATCTTCCTCTTCATGGGCGGGTTCCTCATCGCGCTCGCGATGCAGCGCTGGAACCTCCACCGGCGGATCGCGCTGTTCGTCCTCTCCCTCATGGGGGAGAGCACCGGGGCGATGATCGCCGGCTTCATGATCGCCACCGGCTTCCTCTCGATGTGGGTGTCGAACACCGCCACCGCGGTGCTCATGCTGCCGATCGGCCTGTCCGTCCTCGTCCTCGTCAACGAGGCGATGGAGAAGGACTCCGACTCCGAATCCCTCGCCGAGGTCAGCGAGGCCGATGAGGCGGACGGGGACTCCGAGGCCGCCGTCGACAGCCCCGGCGGGGAATCGGTGAGATCGAGCGTGCTGCGCTCGAACTTCGGCACCGCCCTCATGCTCGGCATCGCCTATGCGGCCTCCGTCGGCTCGCTCGGCACGATCATCGGCACCCCGCCCAACCTCCTGCTCGTCGGGTACCTCCAGGAGAACCACGACATCACCATCGGCTTCGGCCAGTGGATGCTCGTCGGCGTGCCGCTCTCGCTGGTGATGATGGCGATCACGTGGTTCCTCCTCGTCAAGGTGCTGTTCAAGCCGGAGACCGATCGGATCCCCGGAGGCAGGGACCTCATCGCGGCGGAGAAGGAGAAGCTCGGCGCGATGTCGCTCGGTGAGAAGCTCGTGCTCGCGATCTTCGTCCTCGCCGCCGCCTCGTGGATCACCATCCCGCTCGTGTTCGAGGAGCCGCCGATCTCCGACGCCGGGATCGCGATCGTCGTCGGCATCCTCCTCTTCATCGTCCCCGCCGGCGCCGAGCGCGGGGTCCGGCTGCTCGACTGGGAATCGGCCGTCGAGCTCCCGTGGGGCGTGCTGCTCCTGTTCGGCGGCGGCCTCGCGCTGTCCGCCCAGTTCTCGTCCTCCGGGCTCACCGACTGGATCGGCGAATCGGCGCAGGGCCTGGCGGGCGTGCCGGTCCTCGTCCTCGTCCTCATCCTCGCCGCAGGCATCCTGCTGCTCACCGAGATCACCTCGAACACGGCGACGGCCGCGACGTTCCTGCCCGTGGTGGGCGGGGTCGCCGTCGGCCTGGAGATCGATCCGCTGCTGCTGACCATCCCGGTCGCCCTCGCGGCGACCTGCGCCTTCATGCTCCCGGTGGCCACCCCGCCCAATGCGGTGGCCTACGGATCGGGCTACGTCACGATCGCGCAGATGGTCAAGGGCGGCGTGCTGCTCAACCTCGTCGGTGTCGTCCTCATCACCCTGGTGACGATGACCCTGGCCACCTGGGTGTTCGGCATCGCCTACTGACCGCTCCGGCGCACCGCGCCGAGCACCTCTGCACCGACCCACCGTCCGCACCGAAACACGACCAGGAGACCCAGTGCCCCGACTCTTCGACCCCATCACCCTGCGCGGCCTCACCGTGCGCAACCGGATCTGGCTCGCGCCCATGTGCCAGTACTCGTGCGAGGCCCGCGACGGCGTGCCGACCGACTGGCACCTCGTCCATCTCGGCGCCCGGGCGCAGGGCGGGTTCGGGCTCATCATCACCGAGGCCGCGGCCGTCGTCCCCGAGGGCAGGATCTCGCCGCAGGACGCCGGGCTGTGGAACGACGAGCAGGCGCAGGCCTGGTCGCGGGTCGTCGAGTTCGTCCACTCGCAGGGGGCGGCGATCGCCGTGCAGCTCGCCCACGCCGGACGCAAGGCGAGCACGTACCGGCCGTTCGTCGGCGAGCCCACCGGCTCGGTTCCCGAGCCCGAGGGCGGCTGGCAGGCGGTCGGACCGACGGAGGCCCCGTTCGAAGGGCTCGCCGCGCCGCGCGCCCTGACGGTCGCGCAGATCGAGGAGGCGGTCGCCGCCTTCGGCGCGGCGGCGGCTCGCGCCGAGCGCGCCGGCTTCGACGCCGTCGAGATCCACGCCGCCCACGGCTACCTCATCCACGAGTTCCTCTCGCCCCTGTCGAACACGCGCAGCGACGAGTACGGCGGCTCCCTCGAGAACCGCGCCCGGTTCCTGTTCGAGGTCGTCGAGGCGGTGCGCACGGAGGTCCCGGACACCATGCCGGTGCTCGTGCGGATCTCCGCCTCGGAGTGGACCGAGGGCGGCTTCGACGTCGCGGAGGCGACCGAGATCGCCGTGCGGCTCCAGACCGCCGGGGTCGACCTCGTCGATGTGTCGAGCGGCGGCAACGTGCTCGCCGACATCCCGCTCGGCCCGTCCTACCAGGTCCCGCTCGCCGGGGAGATCGCCGCGGCCGGGGTCACCACCGGCGCCGTCGGACTCATCACCGAGCCCGCCCAGGCCGAGGGGGTGCTCGTCACCGGCGACGCCGACGTCGTGCTGCTCGCCCGGGCCGCGCTGCGGGAGCCGAGCTGGCCGCAGCGCGCCGCCCATGCGCTCGGGGTCGGCTGGCGCGAGGCCCCGTACCCGCCGCAGTACACCCGCGGGAAGTGGTGAGGAGCCCGGACCGAACCCGGGGCACGATCACACGGTGCCCGGCAGCACCGGGGCCACCCGCAGAACCCGATACGACCACAGGAGGAGAACCATGGAACCGCTCGCACTCAGCGACGTCGTCATCCGCGCGACGTCCGTCTCCGACATGGAGAACAACGTCTACCTGCTCACCGCGCGCACGAGCGGTGAGCAGGTGATCATCGATGCCGCCGACGACGTCCCCGCGATCCGGGAGCTGTTCGCCGCAGGGGCCGAGGACTCCGCGCACAGCACCCGCGTCACCACGGTGCTCACCACCCACCGCCACTGGGACCACGTGCGGGCGCTGCGCGAGACCGCCGCGGAGCACGACGCGCGGACGCTGGCCGGGGAGAACGACGCGGACGCGATCGAGGAGGAGTCCGGCGCCCGGATCGACGAGCGGATCGCCCACGGGGACACGCTCGAGTTCGCCGGGTTCCGGCTCGAGGCCGTCGAGCTGCGCGGCCACACGCCGGGCTCCATCGCGTACGTGCTCCGGGACTCCGGCGGCACGACCGTGATCTTCTCCGGCGACAGCCTGTTCCCGGGCGGGCCGGGGAAGACGTGGAGCGCTGAGGACTTCGAGTCGCTCATCACCGACCTCGAGGAGCGGATCTTCGACCGCTTCGACGACGAGGTCCGGGTGCTGCCCGGGCACGGGGACACGACGACGCTCGGAGCGGAGCGCCCGCAGCTCCCGGAATGGCGCGACCGGGGCTGGTGATCAGTCCCCGCGCGCGTCGGCCCGGCCGGCGCGCGCGGTGTGCTTCTCCACGCTCTGCCGCAGGGCGAAGACCAGCGAGGCGGCCATGATGAAGATCATCGCACCGATCTCCCCGATGACCTCGAGCAGGGTGACTCCGTAGCGCACCCGCTCCGGCCAGCCCCACAGACCCGACGCCGGGTGGAGCATGTCGAGGATCGCGGCGAAGAACACGAGGGCGGCGAGCCCGCCGACGATGACCCACGCCTGTCGGCGCGCGCGCTTCCCGGTGAAGAACCAGGTGATCGCGAGCGCCAGGAGCACCGGGATCCCCATGAGCCCCCAGGCGAGCAGCTCGCCGAAATCCTGTCCGCGCAGGCCGAACCCGGACTCGAAGCCGAGGCGATCGGCGAGCGCGCCGCCCCAGTTCTCGTGGAGCTCGAGGCTGTCGTCGGCGATGACGACGAGGAAGGACGCTGCGATCGCATAGTGGACCCAGGCCCGCGGCAGGTGGAGTGCGGTGTAGATCAGGGCTGCGGCGGCGACGAGGAGCTGGAGGTAGCCGAGCGTCTCGCCGAAGCCGCGGTCCCGGTCGGCGTTGAACAGCGGATTCGCGAAGGCGGGGAACGCCCCGCGCGTCGTGTTGAGCCGGTGGAGCATGCCGAACCCGATGAGCACAGCGAGGACGATCACCGAAGCGATGATCGCTGCCCACCACCAGACCGCCCGCCGACCGAGCAGGTCGCGGACAGTTGTTCGAACATTTGAGATCTGCATGACGGACCAGCCTATCGGTCGTCCGGGCCCGAGGTGCGGGCCGGTGGGGGGGCGTGTCGATGGATCGGGGGCCGGATCTCCCGGCGGGCGGTGGTGGACCGAGTGCCGGCCGTAGCGGGGGCGGCCCTGAATGAACACGAACCACAGGCAGGAGAGCATGATCACACTGATCGAAGCGAGCTCCCCCGCGGATTCGGCGAGGTCGAGGAGGTACCGCTGTCGGACGGTCCACCCCCACCAGTAGGACGCCTGGGTGAGCATGTCGACTCCGGCGGCGAACACTGCGATGAGTGCGATCCCGGCGATGACCACCCAGGCCTGACGGCGGGCGTGCACGGAGGAGAACCACCACGCGAAGACCAGCGCGATGAGCACGGGCAGCCCCATGAGACCCCAGGCCATGAGCTCGCCGATGTCGTGACCGCGGACGCCGAGCATGTGGGGGATGGCGAACCGGTCGGACAGCGCTCCGCCCCAGTTCTCGTGGAGCTCGAAGGAGTCGTCGATGATGATCCAGACGAGGTCGCGGCGAGCACGAGGTGCGTCCAGGCGCGGCGCTGCCGCAGGGCGACGCAGACGAGGGCGAGGGCGAGCGCCGTCCACCACCACGGCGCCCACCGGCCGAGCCGACGCGCCCCGCGTGGGCCGACCGGGCCGGAGGCAGGGCGCCGGGTCGTATGCCTGGTCCCGGAACCTGCCAGCGAGGATCGACGTCGCTGTCCATTCATAACCGTAAGGCTATGCATTTGCGATGAGACGAGAATGAGACGAAATGCGGGGTGTCTCATTCTCGTCTCATCCGTGCCGACCGCGGCCGCAGCGGGTCGACCAGGGGTGCGCCGGGACGCGGTGTGCCGGGGACCTCAGGGAGTCGGCATGCCCCCGTTGACGTTGAGCGTCTCACCGAGCACATAGCTCGACTCCGGTGAGCTGAGGAACACATAGGCGGGTGCGAGCTCGGTGGGCTGGCCGGCACGGCCGAGCGGTGTGCTCTTCCCGAACTCCGGCAGCGCCTCCTTCGGCTGCCCGTCCGACACCTGGAGCGGGGTCCAGATCGGCCCGGGGGCCACCGCGTTGACGCGGATGCCCTGCGGGGCGAGCGACTGGGCCAGACCCTTGGTGAAGTTGTTGATCGCCGCCTTGGTCGAGGCGTAGTCGAGCAGATGGGCCGAGGGCTCGTAGGCCTGGACCGAGGTCGAATTCACGATCGTCGACCCCGGCGGCATGTGCTCCACCGCCGCCTGGGAGATCCGGAAGATCGCGTGGATGTTCGTCGCGAAGGTCTGCGTCCACTGCTCGTCGGGGAGTTCGGCGAACTCCTCGACGGCGATCTGCCGACCCGCGTTGTTGACGAGCGCATCGAGGCCGCCGAGCGCCTCGACCGCCTGCTCGACGAGCGTGGTGCAGAAGGCGGGGTCGGAGATGTCCCCGGGGAAGAGGAACGCGCGGCGCCCGGAGTCCTCGATGAACCCCTTGATCTCCTGGGCGTCGGCCTCCTCCGCCGGGAGGTACGACAGTGCGACGTCGGCGCCTTCGCGGGCGAAGGCGATCGCGACGGCGGCGCCGATGCCGGAGTCGGCGCCGGTGATGAGGGCCCGCCTGCCCTCGAGGCGGCCGGTCCCGCGGTACGAGTGCTGTCCGCGGTCGGTCTGCGGAGCGAGCTGCTGGTCGAGGCCCGGCTCGGGCTGATCCTGCTGCGGCGGTGAGATCTCCGGGAAGCGGGTGACGGGGTTCTGGAAGGTGAGCTGGTCGGTGTGCTGGGTGTCGGTCATGGGAGCCTCCTCAGGAACCGAAGATGCCGACGGCATAGGCGATGAACAGGAACACCAGTGCGGCGACCACGAGGACGATCGCGATCACGGGACCCTTCGAGCCCGACGACGAGGCCTCGGGCTGGTGAGGCGGGGTCGAGGTCGCCGACTGCGACTCCGGCGGAGTGTCGCCGGGCCGGACGCCGCCCCCGGGTTCGAGGTCGGCATCCCCGCGTGGGTCGGGGTCGAGGTTCGGGTTCTGCTCCGTGTGCTCGGTGTTCATCGGATCGGGGGTGCTGCGGGGGTCGTTCGTGCTCATATCGCACTCGTCCTCTCCGCGGCCGACGAGCGGGACGGCCGCACGTGGACCCGGTCCGGACGACCGGGTGGGATCACGGCTCCCATCCTACTCGCGCAGACCGCGGCCAACAATGGTTCATGGGACAAGTTCCCTTGTGATTTCTGAGATGGCCCCGTCAGCGGTGCGCACGCTCGGTGTCAGGGCTGGACATGGTGTTCCTTCCGGGGATCGAGGACGACTTTGATGCACCCGTCGGACTTCTGCTGGAACATCGCGTACGCCTGGGGTGCGGCCCCGAGCGGCACCCGGTGGGTGACGAGGTCATCGATCCCGAGCGGATCGGCAGGGTCCTCGACGAGCGGCAGCAGATCGTCGATCCAGCGCTTGACGTTGCACTGGCCCATCCGCAGCTGGATCTGCTTGTCGAACAGCGTGAGCATCGGCATCGGGCTCGCCTGACCGCCGTAGACGCCGCTGAGCGAGACGGTGCCGCCGCGGCGTACGAGGTCGATCGCGGCGTGGAGGGCGGCCAGCCGGTCGACGCCGCCGGTCTCCATGAGACGCCGGCCCAGGGCATCGGGCAGCAGGCCGACGGCTGCGTGTGCAGCGCCGCCGAGAGGGGACCCATGCGCCTCCATGCCGACGGCATCGACGACGGCGTCGGGGCCGCGGCCGCCGCACACCTCCCGGATCGCCGCGATCGTGTCGGACCCGGGGTCGAACACCTCGACCCCGTGGCGCGCGGCCATCTCCCGCCGTTCGGGCACCGGGTCGATGCCGAACACGCGGGCCCCCCGGTGCACGCCGATCCGCGCCGCGAACTGGCCGACCGGACCGAGGCCGAGCACGGCGAGGGTGTCCCCGGCCCCGACACCGGCGTACCTCACCCCCTGCCACGCCGTGGGGAGGATGTCGCTGAGGAAGAGGTAGCGATGGTCGGGCAGCTCCGTGCCGACCCGAATCGGTCCGAAGTCCGCGTGCGGGACGCGCAGGAACTCGGCCTGGCCGCCCGGCACGGAGCCGTAGAGGCGCGAGTAACCGAACAGCGCCGCGCCCGATCCGTGGCTCCTCACCTGGGTGGTCTCGCACTGGGAGAACAGCCCGCGCTCGCACATCCAGCACCGGCCGCAGGAGATCGTGAAGGGCACGACCACGCGATCGCCGACCGCCAGTCGGGTGTCCCTCCCGGCCTCGACCACGATCCCCATGGGTTCGTGTCCGACGATGTCACCGGGATCCATGAACGGGCCGAGCACCTCGTAGAGATGGAGGTCCGAACCGCAGATCGCGGTCGATGTCACCTCGATGATCGCGTCGTCGGGGCTGTGCAGGACGGGGTCCGGGACGGTCTCGACGCTCATCGTCCGCTTGCCCTGCCAGGTCACTGCTCTCATCGCTGGTCTCCTCTCGCATCGATGTCGTGGAGCGTGTCGTGCATGGTGCGGTGGAGCAGCCGGAGGGCGGCGACCTGGGTCCGGGCGAGGACCTCGACCGGGTCGCCCTCGAAATGATGGAGCGCAGTGCGCACCTGCCCGCGGACAGCAGCCGCCAGCCAGGCGGTGCCGGGCGGGTTGCCCTCCTGCTCCCCGGGCCCGCCGGACCCGGTCACCGCGACGACGGCATCGGCCCCGAGCAGCCGAGCGGCACCCGACGCCATTGCGATCGCTGCATCCTCACTGATCACCGGCCCCTCCGGGACCCCGAGCGCGCGGTGCTTGACGGCGGACTGATAGCTCACCACCGCACCGGCGAACCACGCGGAGGAATCCGGCGCGGCAGAGAACTGCACGGCGATCTTCCCGCCCGTGAGCGATTCGGCGGCGGCGACGGTGAAATCGTGGGTGCGCGCGAGCTCGGCGACCTCCACGGCGATGGCGGCCGCGGTACTCTCGAGCTCCTCCGGTGCCGTCACGCGAGCCCGTCCGGGTCGGTGCTGTCGGCGGGATCGGTCCCGTGACCGGTCGCGGCCGCGGTGAAGCTGTCGCGACCGGTCCGGAAGGCCCGCTCGCGGGCGTAGGCGTGGACGGCATCGAGCACGGTGAGCTGCCCGTCGACCTTCTCCGAGAGCTCGGCGAAGACGTGCGGATCGAGACCGAGCAGGTCGGCGTTGGTCTCCAGCGTCTGCCAGCCGCCGCGCTTGCCGACCACCGCGCTGCGCATGAGCTCGGCCTCGAGCACGAGGGTCATGGGGGATCGGGAGAGCAGGGTGCCGTTGGTCTTGAGGCGCGCGGCTCTCTCCCCGGCCCACGACAGCGCCTGACGGTGCGGAAGCTGTTTGAGCCCGAGTCGCCGGATGATCCGGCGGAGGAGCTCGCGCTCGCCGCGGATCTCCTCGGCGAGGGAGGACAGGCGGGCGAACACCGGCGAGTCCGCGTAGGCCTCGGCCATCCGCTCGATCCGCTCCACGCCCGCGGTCGCGCCGGTGAGGTGATCGGAGAGGTACAGGCCCAGGAGGTCCCGGTCGACGACCGCGGCGATCGCCGGCGTTCCCTCGTCACGATCCCGATCCGGGCCGCCCACGGCAGTCCGCAGTCGGCGCTCGTCGCGCGGCCGGAGCGGCACGGAGTCGCCGCCCTGTCCCTCGGACAGGGCGGCCAGCAGCTCGCGGAGCGTCTCCGCAGCGGTGTGCTGCGGCTCCCAGGCGAGCTCTCTGCGGGCGCGGGAGCCGTCCATCACCGGGACCTGCATCCCCATGTCGAGCCACCCCGGATCCGCCGGCACGGCTCCGGTCCGATGGGCGGCGGCAAGGGCGGCGCGCACCGCCCCCACCGGCAGCTCGACGAAGCGTCCGTGATCGACGAGGTCGGCGAGCTCCTGAGCGCCGAGCACGTCATCGGTGCAGATGTTGAACGCACCGGGAGCGCGCGTGGCCACGGCCGCCGCATAGGCACGGCCGACGTCGGCGGAGTGCACCGCCTGGACGCGCAGCCCCTTCGGCACCGGCAGGGCCGGCAGGCGCCCGGCGCGCAGGGCCTGCACCGGTGCCAGGTCCCCGAGGAAGTACCGCTGGATCTCCGAGGCGGCCGCGGCCTGGAAGGTCAGGGCGGGCCGCAGACGGGTGAGGAGGATCTCGGGGTGGTCGGCGGCGAACTCGTCGAGCAGCCGTTCCTGGGCCGCCTTGTCGACGCTGTAGTGCGAGCTCGGAATGCCGCCGTGCGGCCAGGTCTCGTCGTGCGCTCGGTCGTCCTGGGCCGGCGAGTACGCGCCCACCGACGAGGCCACGACGAGGTGGGGCACGCCTGCGGCGGCGACGGCGCGGGCGACGTGGGCGGTGCCCGCGACGTTGACCCGGCACAGCAGGGCGCGGTCCGAGTTCGGCTGGATGAGCCAGGCGAGATGGACGACCGCGTCGACCCCGGCGAACGCGCGGGTCAGCTGTGCGACGGCGGTGTCGGGGTCGGTCGCGGCCCCGATGTCGATCGAGGTCCACGCGCACCCGCTGTAGGGAGGACGGGACTCGTCCGGCAGGCGGCGCGCGATGCCGAGGACATCTGTCACCTCCGGGCGCTCGTGCAGTGCTGTGAGCACTGCGGTTCCGACGTTTCCGGTGGCGCCGACGACTGCGACTCGCATGGGATCCCCTCGGTTGGGCGGCGGTGCGGCGAGCACCACCGGGTGCACCGAACCTACCGCGTGCCCGCCCGACGTGTCGAGGGTTCGAGCATCAAGCTTCCTTGTGATTCCTCCGGGCGTTCAGAGCGTCGCGAGGCCGATCGCGAACCAGCCGGAGGCGAGTGCGAGGAGGACGAGGTTGGGGACGTTCCAGCGGGACTCGACCCCGGTCCCGGGGACCGCGGCGGGGGCGGTGGCCGAGGCGGCGCGCGCCTCGTGCACGGCGGCGATCTGCGGCGAGGTGCGGGCGGTGACCGTCGGCCGGGCGCCGGCCCGCCGGACGACCCGGCGGCCGGCCGCCGGGAGGGCCCAGGCGGCGATCGGTCGGCCGTCGGCGCGCTCGACGCTGAGCCCGAGGCGCTCGTCGATCCCGGTGATCGCCGGCCACGGGACTTCGTGGCTGCGCAGCGGGTTGGCGATCCACAGCCCGTGCGGGGCGATCCGCAGGTGCGGGTGGCCGTAGAGGACCCAGGCGAGGACGGCCGGGCCGACGGCGATCCCCGCGAGCCCGGCGGCGCGCCCCGGAGGCGCCTGGAGCATCACCGTGACGAGGGCGATCGCGCAGGTCAGACCCACTGCGGAGACGATGAGGCGGGAGCCGCCGGTGCGCAGCACCGAGGGCTGCGGCGAGGGCGGGGGAGGGGTGTGCGCGGTCATGGCTCCGGCTCGGCTCGGACGGTGTCTCGAATTGATAACGATCGCCCGATTATTCCGGCATATGAGACGCGAATCACACGCGGCGCATTAGTGTCCTCATCAATTCGTGTTGTGTTCCGACCACTGTAGTTGACCGCTCGATGAGCGCACGGTGGAGCACGACACCTGGTCGGACCTGCAGGTCCACGAACCCTCGAGGGAGCGAACACGGTGAAGAGACGACTTCTCGCAAGCGGAGCAGGCCTGGCGGCCGCCGCACTGGTGCTCAGCGCATGCACCCCGCCCGGCGGCGGCAGCGGCGGCGACGGCGGAGGAGAGGGCGGCGGTGAGGGCGGCGGCGACTCCGTCATCAACGTCGGCTGGAACGAGCCCTTCCGCTCGACGAACACCATGACCGCCAACGGCAACGCGGTGGCCAACTCGATCGTCACGTACATGATGAACGACAACTTCAAGTACTACGACGACAACCTCGAGCTGCAGGACGGCACGCTCGGCACCGTCGAGCAGGTCTCCGAGGATCCGCTGCAGGTCAAGTACACCCTCAACGCCGACGCCGCGTGGTCCGACGGCACCCCGATCGACGCCGCCGACCTCGTGCTCACCTGGGCCGCGCAGTCGGCGAACTTCAACACCGTCGAGTCGAACAACGACGACGAGGGCAACGTCCAGGAGAACCCCGAGGGCACCGTCTACTTCGACTCCTCGAACATCGGCCCCGGCCTCATCGAGGACTTCCCGGAGATCTCCGAGGACGGCAAGGAGATCACCTTCGAGTACTCCAAGCCCTTCGCCGACTGGGAGACCTCGCTCGGTCTCGGCGGCGACGGCATCGGCGTGCCCGCCCACATCGTCGGCAAGAAGGCCCTCGGCACCGAGGACGCCGCGGCGGCGAAGCAGGGGATCCTCGACGCGCTCGAGAACGAGGACGCCGAGGCGCTGTCTAAGATCTCGAACACGTGGAACACCGCGTTCGACTTCACCTCGCTGCCCGACGACCCCGATCTCCTCGTCCACAACGGTCCCTACAAGATGACCGCCTTCGAGGAGGGCCAGTACCTCACCCTCGAGGCCGACGAGAACTACTGGGGCCCGACCGAGACCCAGGTGCAGACCGTCACCTTCCGGTACAACGAGGACCCGATGGCGATGGTTCAGGCGATCGAGAACGGCGAGGTCGACATCACCCAGCCGCAGGCCACCGCGGACGTCCTCCAGGCGGCCGAGGGGATCGAGGGCGTCACCGTCGACACCGGCGACGGCGCGACCTACGAGCACGTCGATCTCACATTCAATAACAACGGCCCCTTCGACCCGGCGACCTACGACGGCGACGAGGAGAAGGCCAAGAAGGTGCGCCAGGCGTTCCTCATGACGATCCCGCGCGAGCAGATCGTCGAGACGATCATCAAGCCGCTCAACGACGCCGCGGTCGTCCGCGACTCGCTCTATCAGGTGCCCGGCGCACCGATGTACGACGGCGTGGTGGAGAACAACGGCAGCGACATGTACCCGGCGGCCGCCGACATCGAGGGCGCCAAGGCGCTCCTCGAGGAGGCCGGCGTCGAGGCGCCCGAGGTGCGCTTCCTCTACGGTGCGTCCAACCAGCGCCGCGCCCAGCAGTTCCAGCTCATCAAGGAATCCGCTGAGGAGGCCGGCTTCACCGTGATCGAGGACGGTGACGACAACTGGGGCACCCGCCTCGGCGACGGCACCTACGACGCCTCGCTCTTCGGCTGGCAGTCGACCACCACCGGTGTGTCGGACGTCGACGCCAACTGGCGGTCCGGAGCGCAGAACAACTACGGCGGCTTCAGCAGCGAGGAGGTCGACGGGATGCTCGACGATCTCCTCAGCGAGACCGACGAGGCCGCGCAGGAGGAGGGCATCGCCGAGGTCTAGCGGGCCCTGCTCGAGGACGGCTTCGGTGTGCCGATCTTCCAGCACCCCGAGCTCCTCATCTACCGCGACCGCGTCCAGGGCGCCAGCTCCACCACGGTGTCCCCGACGATGTTCTGGAACTACTGGGAGTGGCAGGTCTCCTGATCACGCCCGGTCCGCGGGCCGTGAGGCCCCGCGGTACCCTCCGTCCGCCGCGTGATCGGACCCGGTGGCGTCACCCCGTTCCACGGGTGGCGCCACCGGTGAGGTTCACCGGCCCAGAGCCCGCCGGAAGCCCCTATGCTCACATTCCTGCTCCGCCGATTCCTGTCCTCGGCCCTCGTCCTGCTCGTCGTCTCCTTCGTCATCTATCTGCTGCTCGACGCGGCGATGGACTACTACTACGACCTGCGGACCTCGACCTCGCCGAACATCGCCGCGCTCTACGAGAGCCGCACCCGCCTCCTCAACCTCGACACCCCCGTCATCGTCCGCTACTTCCTGTGGCTCGGCGGCGTCGGCGGGTGCCTCATCGGCTCCTGCGACCTCGGAACCGCGTGGCAGAGCGGCCAGGAGGTCACCTCGATGCTCCCGGGCGCGATCGGCAACACGATCAAGCTCGTCACCGCTGCCACGATCGTCTCGATCGTGCTCGGCATCGGCGTCGGCATGATCTCCGCGATCCGCCAGTACACCGGCTTCGACTACTTCATCACCTTCGTCTCCTTCCTCCTCTACTCGCTGCCGGTGTTCTGGGTCGCGGTGCTGCTCAAGCAGTACGGGGCCATCCGCTTCAACAACTTCCTCGGCGACCCGGCGGTCGGCTGGACGCCGATCATCGTCCTCACCGTGTTCGCCGGCCTGTTCTGGATGGCCGCGCTCGGCGGAACCGCGAAGCGGCGGCTCATCACTTTCCTCGTCGCCGCCGCCGCGACCTTCGCGACGATCTACTACATCCTCGCCACCGGCTGGTTCCAGAGCCCGAGCGTCGGCATCGTCGGCGTCGCCGTCACCGGCCTCGCCGCGGCGATCGTCGTCGTGTTCCTGTCGACCGGCCTGAAGAACCGCCGCTCGCTCTTCTCCGGGCTCACCGTCGCGGTGCTCGGCATCGCGCTCTACATCCCGCTCCAGTGGCTCTTCTACTACGTGCCGATGAACTGGTTCCTCGTCCTCGGCCTCGCCGTCGTCACCGTGCTCGTCGGCCTCGGGGTGGGGCTGGCGTTCGGCGGCCCGGACAAGTGGGCCTCGGCGCGCACCGGCGCGATCATCGCCGTGATCATCTCCGTCGTCGTGTTCTTCGACCGGGTCTTCCAGGAGTGGGGCGCCTACAACCGGCACCCGGCGATCAACGGCCGGCCGGTCGCCACGATCGGCGCCTCGACGCCGAACATCGAGGGGAGCTTCTGGTTCCTCAACCTCGACACCTTCACCCACCTGCTGCTGCCGTCGATCGCACTCATCCTCATCTCCTTCGCCACCTACACCCGCTACACCCGCGGGTCGATGCTCGAGGTGATGAACCAGGACTACATCCGCACCGCCCGGGCCAAGGGGCTCGGTGAGCGCACGGTGATCATGCGGCACGCGCTGCGCAACGCGCTGCTGCCGCTCGCCTCGATCATCCCGGTCGACATCATCACCCTCATCGGCGGCGCCGTCATCACCGAGACGATCTTCGGCTGGAACGGGATGGGCAAGATGTTCATCGATGCGATGAACCGCAACGAGCTCGAACCCGTCATGGCCTACATCCTCATCACCGGCATCCTCGCGATGGTCGCCAACCTCGTCGCCGACTTCCTGTACGCCGTCCTCGATCCGCGAATCCGGGTGCAAGCATGAGCACACCACTGAATACCCACGACACCCCCGAGGCCCACGGCGACGGGGAGAACAGCTCGATCGAGCTCAAGGAGACCGAGGGCCTGTCCCAGTCGGCCATCGTGTGGCGCAAGTTCATCCGCCACACCGGTGCGATCGTCGGGTTCACCGTGCTCGGGCTCGTCGCGCTCCTCGCCTTCACCTCGCAGGGCGTCGGCCCGATCCCCGGCTGGTGGATTCACGGCCACCAGGCGTCCAACCCGGTGATCAACCCCTCCGGCGCGCCCACGTGGACGCTCGCGAACCCGTTCGAGCCCGGCCCCCACCCGTTCGGGCAGGACGACATCGGCCGCGACAACTTCGCGCGCGTGATGAAGGGCACCCAGATCTCGATCATGGTCATGCTCATCATCGGCGCGATCTCCATGGTCATCGGCACCGTCGTCGGCGCGCTCGCCGGGTTCTACCGCGGCTGGCTCGACGCCGCCCTCATGCGGATCACCGACGGCTTCATCATCCTGCCGACGATCGTCGTCGGCGCGATCCTCGGCAAGCTCGTGTCGAACTCGAACGCCGTCATGCTCGGCGTGGCGCTCGGCGCGATCCTGTGGACCGGCCTCGCCCGCCTGGTGCGCGGCGAGTTCCTCGCCCTGCGCGAGCGCGAGTTCGTCGACTCCGCGCGCGTCGCCGGCGCCTCGGACTTCCGGATCATGTTCAAACACATGCTCCCCAACGCGCTCGGCGTCGTCATCGTCAACACCACGCTGCTCATGAGCCAGGCGATCGTGCTCGAGACGGCGCTGAGCTTCCTCGGGTTCGGCATCCGCTCGCCCGAGGTGTCGCTCGGCGCGCTCATCAACGAGTACCAGACCGCGTTCTCCACCCGCCCCTGGCTGTTCTGGTGGCCGGGCCTGTTCATCATCGTCATCGCGCTGTGCATCAACTTCATCGGCGACGGCCTGCGCGATGCGAACGACCCCCGTCAGAAGAAGATTCCCAGTCAGCGCCAGATGGACCGGGCGGCGAAGCGGGAGGCCGAGGCGCCCGCCGCCGGCGGCATCCGCGGCGACGCCGCGACCCATCCGAACACTGCCGAACCGGGCCCGCGCCCGACGGAGGAATGACATGTTGGACACCACAGACGCAGTAGCGGCCGGCGCGCCCGTGCTCTCGGTGCGCGACCTCGGGGTCCGCTTCTGGGTGGGCGGCGAATGGTTCACCGCCGCGGAGAACATCAGCTACGACGTCCACCCCGGCGAGGTCCTCGCGATCGTCGGCGAGTCCGGTTCGGGCAAGTCGCAGTCGTCGATGTCGCTCATCGGGCTGCTCCCGGCCAACGGGCGGGCCTCCGGGTCCGCGAAGCTCCGCGGCCGCGAGCTCATCGGGATGCCGCAGTCGCAGATGCGCGAGGTCCGCGGCGACGACATCTCGATCATCTTCCAGGAGCCGATGACCGCCCTCAACCCGGTCTACACCGTGGGCTACCAGATCGTCGAGACGCTGCGCACGCACTTCGACATGGGGCCGAGCGCGGCCAAGGAGCGGGCGCTCGAGCTCATGCGGCTCGTCGAGATCCCGGACCCGGAGAAGCGCTTCTCCTCCTTCCCGCACCAGCTCTCCGGCGGCCAGCGGCAGCGCATCATGATCGCCCAGGCGCTCGCCTGCGATCCCACGCTGCTCATCGCCGACGAGCCGACGACCGCGCTCGACGTCACGGTGCAGGCGGAAATCCTCAAGCTCATGCGCGACCTCCGTGAGCGGATCGACTCCGGGATCATCCTCATCACCCACGACATGGGTGTCGTCGCCGACATGGCCGACCGGATCATCGTCATGCGCAACGGGCGCGTCGTCGAGGCCGGCACCTCGGCGGAGATCTTCAGCGATCCCCAGCACCCCTACACTCGCCAGCTCCTCGACTCCGTGCCCCACCTCGGCGCGAACGTGCGCGGCGGGGCGCTCGGCGGGGTCGACCTCGCGGCGATGTCGGAGGACCCCGACCACACGGTGGTCGCGGCGGACCGGGAAGCCGAGACCGCCCCGCTCGAGGTGTCCCTCGACTCCACCGACATGCTCGTCCACCCGGGTGGGGAGAGCTCCGACACGGGGGTGCCGGCGCTGCGCCTGCGCGGGGCGTCCATCGAGTACCCGGCGAGCGGTCGGCAGAAGGCGTTCCGCGCCGCCCACCGGATCGACCTCGGGATCGGACCCGGCGAGGTCATCGGCCTCGTGGGGGAGTCCGGTTCCGGCAAGACGACGATCGGGCGCGCCGCGCTCGGCCTGCTGCCGGTCGTCGAGGGCTCGATCGAGGTCGTCGGCACCGACATCACGGGGCTGAAGAACTCCCAGCTGCGCAAGCACCGCCGCGACGTCGGGATCGTGTTCCAGGACCCCGGCTCCTCCCTCAACCCGCGCCTGCCGGTGGGGGAGAGCATCGGGGAACCGCTGCTCCTCCACGAGAACCTCAAGGGCAAGCCGCTGAGCGACCGGGTGGAGGCGCTCCTCGACTCCGTCGAGCTGCCGCGCTCCATGCGCAACCGCTACCCGCACGAGCTGTCCGGCGGTCAGCGGCAGCGGATCGGCATCGCCCGCGCGCTCGCGCTCAAGCCCAAGCTCCTCATCGCCGACGAGCCGACCTCCGCGCTCGACGTGTCGGTGCAGGCGAAGGTGCTGCGGCTGTTCTCCGACCTCCAGGCCGAGTACGGCTTCGCCTGCCTGTTCATCTCCCACGACCTCGCGGTGGTGGAGAGCGTGGCGGCGCGGATCGCGGTCATGCGCCACGGCCACATCGTCGAGGTCGGGCCGTCGTCGGCGGTGATCTCCGCCCCGCTCCACCCCTACACGCGCCGGCTGCTCGCCGCGGTGCCGGTGCCCGATCCCGAGGAGCAGCGCCGCCGCCGCGAGACCCGCGACGCGATGCTCGAGGCGACCGCGGAGTGAGGCCGTCCCGGCCGGAGCGCCGCGGCGGGTCCCGCACCGCACGCGTCGTCCGGCCGGGCCCGGCGACCCTATACTGGACTGTTGGACACCTGACTGCATCTCCAAAGGGAATCGATGACTGAACTCACCTCACGCCGCGCCGACCGCCGCAACGTCGCGATCGTCGCGCACGTCGACCACGGCAAGACCACCCTGGTCGACGGCATGCTCCGCCAGGCCGGCGCCTTCGGCGACCACGGCGAGGTGCTGGAGCGGGTCATGGACTCCGGCGACCTCGAGCGCGAGAAGGGCATCACGATCCTCGCGAAGAACACCTCGATCAGCTACAGCGGCCCCTCGGCCGACGGCGAGACCATCATCATCAACGTCATCGACACCCCCGGCCACGCCGACTTCGGCGGCGAGGTCGAGCGCGGCCTGTCGATGGTCGACGGCGTGGTGCTCCTCGTCGACGCCTCGGAGGGCCCGCTGCCGCAGACCCGGTTCGTGCTGCGCAAGACGCTCGCCGCGAAGAAGCCGGTGATCCTCGCGATCAACAAGACCGACCGGCCCGACGCCCGCATCGACGAGGTGCTCGAGGAGGCGCAGGACCTGCTCCTCGGCCTCGCCGGCGACCTCGTCGACGAGGTCCCCGACATCGACCTCGACGCCGTCCTCGAGGTGCCCGTCGTCTACACCTCCGGCAAGGCCGGGCGCGCCTCGACGCACCAGCCCGCCGACGGCGAGCTGCCCGACACCCCGGACCTCGAGCCGCTGTTCGCGACCATCCTCGAGCACATCCCGGCACCGGCCTACAACGACGACGGGGTCCTCCAGGCCCACGTCACCAACCTCGACGCCTCGCCGTTCCTCGGCCGCCTGGCGCTCCTGCGGATCTACGGCGGCACCCTGCGCAAGGGTCAGCAGGTCGCGTGGATCCAGGGCGACGGGACGGAGAAGACCGCGAAGATCACCGAGCTCCTCGAGACCCAGGGCCTCGACCGGGTGCCGGCCGAATCCGCCTCCGCCGGAGACATCGTCGCGATCGCCGGCATCCCGGAGATCATGATCGGCGACACGATCACCGACCCCGAGGACCCGCGCCCGATGCCCGCGATCACCATCGACGATCCCGCGATCTCGATGACGATCGGCATCAACACCTCGCCGCTCGCCGGCCGCGAGAAGGGCACGAAGGTCACCGCCCGGATGGTCAAGGACCGCCTCGACGCCGAGCTCGTCGGCAACGTGTCCCTGCGCGTCCTGCCCACCGAGCGCCCCGACGCCTGGGAGGTCCAGGGCCGCGGCGAGCTCGCACTCGCGATCCTCGTCGAGCAGATGCGCCGCGAGGGCTTCGAGCTCACCGTCGGCAAGCCGCAGGTCGTCACCCAGGAGATCGACGGGGTCGTCCACGAGCCGCTCGAGCACGTGACGATCGACGTCCCGGAGGAGCACCTCGGCGCCATCACCCAGCTCATGGCCGCCCGCAAGGGCACGATGGAGACGATGTCGAACCACGGCAGCGGCTGGGTCCGGATGGAGTTCAAGGTGCCGGCCCGCGGTCTCATCGGCTTCCGCACCCGCTTCCTCACCGAGACCCGCGGCACCGGCATCTCGAACTCGATCTCCGCCGGCCTCACCCCGTGGGCCGGGGCGATCGAGCTGCGGACCAACGGCTCGCTCGTCGCCGACCGCCCCGGTGCGGTCACCCCGTTCGCGATGATCAACCTCCAGGAGCGCGGCACGTTCTTCGTCGAGCCCACCTCCGAGGTGTACGAGGGCCAGGTCGTCGGCGAGAACTCGCGCAGCGATGACATGGACGTCAACATCACCAAGGAGAAGAAGCTCACGAACATGCGCTCGGCGACCGCCGACTCGTTCGAGAACCTCACCCCGCCGCGCAAGCTCACGCTCGAGGAGAGCCTCGAGTTCGCCGGCAACGACGAGTGCGTCGAGGTCACCCCGGGCACCGTGCGGATCCGCAAGGTCGTGCTCGACCAGAAGGAGCGGCAGAAGCTCTTCAACGCCCGCCGTCGCCAGAACGCATGACCGTTCGCCCCGCCGCTGCCGCCACCCGCTCGCTGTCCGCGGCCGAGGCGCGCGTCCTGTTCGTCCACGCCCACCCGGACGACGAGTCGATCCTGACCGGCGGGACGATGGCGCAGCTGGCCGCCGCCGGCGCGGCCGTCACCCTCCTCACCGCCACCCGCGGCGAGGGGGGCGAGGTCATCGGGGAGGAGCACGCCGCGCTGTTCGGGGACCGCCCGGGGCTCGCCGCCCACCGCGAGACCGAGCTCGCCGCCGCCGTCGCCGCGCTCGGCGTGAGCGACCACCGGTTCCTCGGCGACGGTGAGGCCGGGGGCGCGCGCGGCGGTCTGCCCGCCCGCCGCTTCGAGGACTCCGGCATGGAGTGGGGTCCTGACGGCCACGCCCGGGAGCCCGCCGAGATGCCGGCCGCGGCGCTCTGCCGCACCCCGGTGGGCGAGGTCGCCGCCTACATCCGCGAGGTCGTCCGCGACGTCGACCCCCACCTCGTCATCACGTACTCCGACGGCGGCGGCTACGGCCACCCCGATCACCGACACGTCCACCGCGCCACCGTCGAGGCGCTGCGCGGGATCGTGCCCGCACCGGGGGAGCCGGGTGCCGCGGCGGCCGCGGTCCCCGCCGCCCACACCCCGCCGGTGCTCCTCTTCGCCGACACCCCCGCCGAGGTCGCCGCCCAGGCCTTCGACCCGCAGCGCCCCGGCTTCGACCTCACGGGCTTCGCGCCGGCCGAATCGATCCCGACGATCGCCGCCGAGGCGCCCATCAGCGTCATCGAGGACGTGTCCGCCTTCGCCGGGGCCAAGGCCATGGCGATGGCCGCCCACGCCACCCAGGTCACCGTCGCCGGGGAGTTCTTCGCCCTGTCGAACGGGATCGGGCAGCACATCGGCGACGTCGAGTACTACACGTCCGCCGCGTTCCCTGGACCCGTTCCGGATCCGGACGGCCCCTACGGATCCGTGCTCGACACCGTGCGCGTCCCGCTCGCCCCGCCTACCCCGGCGGCGACGGAGGCAACGGCGGTCGAGCGCGACGAGCGCGGGCCGGGCGCCCCAGGTTCCGGTGCCGCGGCAGGCGCTGCGGGTGCCGGTGCGGCCACCGGGACGACGGACACCTCGGCCGATGCCGCGGGAACCCGCCGGAAGGTCGGTATCGGGGCTGCGATCCATGCGATCATCGTCGGCGTGCTCATCGGCGCGCTCGGGACCGCCCAGCACCTCAACGCGACCGCGGTCGACCTCGCCGGGCAGGACGTCGTCGTCCCCTGGGGGCTCGTGCTCGCCCTCGTCCTCGTCACCGCCGGGCTGTGGCACATCGCCACGCTCTACCGGTCCACCGGGCTCGTCGTGCTCACCGCCGCGGTGATCTCCGGCATCGGGTTCCTGTTCGGGCAGCCCGCACTGCTGCCCGGCAGCGATCTCCTCGTCACCGGTTCGCTGCGGAGCATCACCTGGATCTTCGCGCCGATGATCATCGCCGCGATCCTCGCCTTCACCCTGCCCGCGCTGCGCCGCCGGCGGTCCGCTCCCGAGCCGCAGTCGTCAGCTGACCGAAACTGAACAGAGATCGGACAGGTGACCCTGCTGTAGTAGATTGTGCTGAACCGTCCGCCCGCACACCTCGACAGTGAGACCTCCATGGCCGCCCGCACCGCAGCGCCGAACCGCGCCCGCACCACCGCTCTCGTCCTCCTGGGCATCGTCGTGCTGCTCGCCGTCGTGTACGTCGTCGCGGCCTTCTTCGCCTCCCGGCAGATGCCCTCCGAGGCCTCCGTGGGCGGGGTCGACATCAGCGGACAGAGCGAGGAGGAGGCCGTCGCCACCCTCGAGCGCGAACTCGGTCCGCGGGCCGCGGAGGAGTTCCGGCTGCAGGCCGGGGACATGGAGGCGACCGTCGTCCCGGCCGACGCGGGTCTGGGCTTCGACGCCGCCGCCACGATCTCCGGTATCACCGACTTCACCCTCGACCCGCGGGTGGTCGTGGAGAAGCTGTTCGGCGACCGCGTCTACGATCCCGCGCTCGTCGTGGACGAGGACGCCTTCACCCCTGTCGCGCGCACCGTCGCCGAGGACTTCACCGTCGACCCCGTGGACGCGGAGCTCGCGTTCGACGACGGGGAGATCGCGCTGAGCGAGGGCGAGGCCGGCACGGTGGTGACGGAGGACATGATCCGCACCGCCGTCGCCGAGCAGTGGCTCCGCAGCGAGGACGCGCTCGCCGTGCCCGCCGAGGAGACCGCGCCGGACATCACCACCGAGGAGGCGCAGACCGCGCGCACCGAGGTGGCCGAGCCCGCGATCAGCGGCGACGTCACCCTGCGCGCCGCCGAGGAAGACGAGGAGGGGCAGCCCGTGGGCGAGCCCTCCGAGCTCGTCGTGTCCCCGGAGGTCATTGCGAGCACCCTGTCGTTCGAGGCCCACGAGGGCGCGCTGCGCCCGGTCCTCGACGTGGAGAAGCTCCAGACCGCGGTGCTCGAGGACAACCCCGACGTCGGTGCCGAGGCGAAGGATGCGAGCTTCCGGATCGTCGACGGGAAGCCCGAGGTCGTCCCCGGCGAGAGCGGCATCTCGGTGGAGGAGCAGGAGCTCGCCGACGCGGTGCTGCCCGCACTGACGTCCGAGGAGCGCAGCGGCGAGGTGGCGCTCAAGGAGTCCGAGCCGGAGTTCACCACGGAGGAGGCCGAGAAGGCCGAGGTCAGCGAGGAGATCTCCGCGTTCTCCACCTCCTACAGCTCCGAGCCGAACCGCGACACCAACCTCCGGGTCGCCTCGGAGAAGGTGTCCGGCACCGTCGTGCAGCCCGGCGAGCAGTTCAGCCTCAACGAGGCGATCGGCCAGCGCACGGCGGCCAACGGCTACCGCCCGGCCGGTGTGATCTCCGGCGGGCAGATGAAGGAGGACTACGGCGGCGGCGTGTCCCAGGTGTCGACCACGCTGTTCAACGCCGCGTACTTCGCCGGGTTCCAGCTCGACGAGCACCAGGCGCACTCCCGCTACATCTCCCGCTACCCGGAGGGCCGGGAGACCACCCTCGACTGGCAGTCGATCGACCTCAAGTTCACCAACGATTCGGAGACCCCGGTGGTGCTCGACATGTACCTCGCCGGGGGAGAGGTCCACGCCCGCGTGTTCGGCGTCAAGACCGTCGACGTCGAGTCCTCCTCATCGGGTCGCTTCGCCTTCATCTCGCCGTCGACGATCACCGAGTCCGGTCCGAGCTGCCGTCCGCAGTCGGCGCGCGAGGGCTGGTCGATCACGATCTCGCGCACGATCAAGGACCACGACAGCGGCTCGGTCGTCAAGCGCGACGAGTTCACCACCGTCTACCGGCCGGTCAACCGGGTCGTCTGCGAGTAGCCGGATCGCTCACGAGCGCAGCGCGTACCAGTAGCGATGATGCTCGACGGCGCCGAGCGCACCGAACAGCCCGAGCGAGGCGGCGTTGTCCGCCTCGACCTCCGCGAGCAGCGAGCGCACGCCCCGCTCGGCGGCGGCGGCCGCCGCCGCGACGACGAGCGCCCGGCCGGCGCCGCGCCGGCGGACACCGGGGTCGACGACGAGGTTCGACACCACCGCCCACTTCTGGGTGATCGCCAGGCGCACCGTGCCGACGAGCGTGCGGGAGCCGTCGGGGTGGAGCGCGAGCGCGGAGTAGAACCGGTGCTGCTCCGGGGAGGTGACGAGCCGGGCGAAATCCTCATGGGTCGGGGAGTCGACCGGGTGGCCCCATGCGGTCCAGTGCACCGCGTGCGCCTCCTCGCTCTCCACGATCTCGAGGCCGGGCAGCGCCGCATCGGCGGCGCGCCCGACCGGGCCTGCGACCTCCCGGGTCGCGGCGGTGAGCGCCAGCGTCGCCCCCGAGGGCGCGAAACCGGCGGCCCGGAGCAGCGGGCCGAGCTCCGCGCACGGCTCGGCGAGCTCGGAGGTGCCGTGGGCGGAGTAGATCTGGAGCTGCGGGGGCAGTCCGCGCTGCTCGTACCAGCGGATGATGAGCTCGAGGGCCTCAGCCGCGGGGATCCCCGTCCGGCCGAGCGGGAGCGCGGAGTTGCCGCGCGTGGAGACCCCGCCGGCGGCCCGCAGCAGCACCCCGGTCTGGGTGAGCGGCACCTCGGCGCCGGCGCCCTCGGCCTCGTGGTGCAGATTGTCCGTGTGGAGCCACGCGATATCGGCGGGCAGCCACACCTGCGCGGAGATCCGGCGCAGGTCGAGCGGGGACACGATCTCATGGAGCCGGCCCGGGCGCTGCGGGGCCGGCGGCACCTCGTGCACGAGGAGGATGTCGGCGCGTGCCACGGTCACCTCGCCGCGCCGGGTGTCCACGGTCACGCTCGCCTCGTCCGCGGCCGTCACGGTGCCGAGCGCATCGGTCGGCTGCCCGTCGGCGGCGTACCGCAGGACCACGCGCATACCGGCGCGGGGAGTGAGCATGTGTGACCTCTTCGACTGGGGGACCGGGCCGGTGTCCAGCCTATAAGGGAGTACCCTGGGAGGGCGCACACCATGCCCGTTCGATGAGGAGACAATCCCGTGACGTACGTCATCGCCCAGCCCTGCGTGGATCTCAAGGACAAGGCCTGCATCGATGAGTGCCCCGTCGACTGCATCTACGAGGGCGAGCGCTCGCTCTACATCCACCCCGACGAGTGCGTGGACTGCGGTGCCTGCGAACCGGTCTGCCCGGTCGAGGCGATCTACTACGAGGACGACGTGCCGGAGCAGTGGGCGGAGTACTACAAGGCCAACGTCGAGTTCTTCGACGACATCGGCTCCCCGGGCGGTGCCGCGAAGCTCGGCAACACCGGCAAGGACCACCCGATCATCTCCGCCCTGCCCCCGCAGCAGTGACCCGCGCCGGCCACACCACCGAGCGGAGCCGGAGCCTGAACCCAGGAGCGCCAGCGTGAACTACGGACTCGACCTGCCCGATTACCCCTGGGACACCCTCGCCCCCTACCGGGCGCGCGCCGCCGAGCACCCGGGCGGCATCTGCGATCTGTCGATCGGCACGCCGGTCGACCCGACGCCCGCGGTGATCCGCGAGGCTCTCGCCGCGGGATCGGACTCCCACGGCTACCCGACGACCGCCGGCACGCCCGAGCTGCGCGCCGCGATCGCCGGCTGGTACGAGCAGTGGCACGGGATCGCGCTCGACCCGCGGACCCAGGTCATGCCGACGGTCGGCTCGAAGGAGCTGGTCGCCTGGCTGCCGACCCTCCTCGGCCTGCGGCAGCGCGGGCTCGCGGTCGCCTGCCCGTCCGCGGCCTACCCGACCTACGAGATGGGGGCGACTCTCGCCGGCGTCGACTGCGTGCGCCTCGACGCCGCGGACATCGCCTCCGGTGCCGCCGGGCTCGAGGGCATCGGGCTGCTCTGGCTCAACACCCCGGGCAATCCCACCGGCACGGTGCTCGACGTCGAGGTGCTCGCCGCGGTCGCCGAGCGCGCGCGGGCCGCCGGGGTCGTCGTCGCCTCCGACGAGTGCTACGCGCTCCTCAACTGGCAGGGTGAGGACGCGACGCCGTCGATCCTCCACCCGGCCGTCACCGGCGGCGATCCCACCGGTCTGCTCGCGGTGTACTCGATGTCCAAGCAGTCGAACCTCGCCGGCTACCGCGCGGCCTTCACCGCCGGCGACCCCGCGCTCGTCGGCGACCTGACGAACTCGCGCAAGCACGCCGGGATGATCGTGCCGGGCCCCGTGCAGACGGCGATGATCGCCGGGCTCGGCGACACCGCCCACGTCCGCGCCCAGAAGGAGACCTACCGGGCGCGCCGCGACACGTTGCTCCCGGCGGTCACGGAGTTCGGCCTGCGGGTCGAGCACTCCGAGGCCGGACTCTACCTCTGGTGCACCCGCGACGAGGACTGCTGGGACACCCTGGCCGCGCTCGCCGAGCGCGGTATCCTCGCCGGCCCCGGAGCGTTCTACGGGGACGCCGCGGGCCGCTTCGTGCGGATCGCGCTCACCGCGAGCGACGAGCGGATCGCACAGGCCGCCGATCGCCTGCGCGCGGGGGGCTGAGCGCCCCGGGTGCGGCTGAGCGCGCCTCGGGTGCGGGAACCGGCCGGGTGCCCACCGAGCGGACCGCGTGCGCCGGTCCGCGCCTCGGACGCGGGAGCGCTCGCAGGGCGGGCGCGATTTTCGCTCAGGCCGGGGAGTCGGTAACCTCTACCGTGACTGTGAATGAATACTCAGGAACTTCTTGAGGTGACCCCAGAGGAGCGAATATGGCAGAGGATGCAGTTCTGCGCGTCGACGGCACGGATCTCTCCCTCCCCACGGTGACGGGGACCGAAGGCACAGCAGGGCTGCGGATCGGATCGCTGCTCAAGGACACCGGCCGGGTCACCTACGACCCCGGGTTCGCGAACACCGCCTCGACCTCCTCGGCCGTGACCTACATCGACGGCGACGAGGGCATCCTGCGCCACCGCGGCTACTCGATCGAGGACCTCGCGGAGAACTCGACCTTCGTCGAGGTCGCCTACCTCCTCATCTACGGCGAGCTCCCCACGCAGGAGCAGCTCGATTCCTTCGACGCGCGCCTGCGCCGGCACACGATCGTCCACGAGGACCTCCGCCGCTTCTTCCAGGCGTTCCCCTACGACGCCCACCCGATGCCCATGGTGTCGGCCTCGATCATGGCGATGTCGACGTTCTACCAGGACAACCTCTCGGTGTTCGACGACGAGCAGATCGATCTCTCGACGATCCGCCTGCTCGCCAAGATGCCGACCATCGCCGCGCTCGCGCACCGCAAGGTCGCCGGCCTGCCGGTGGTCCACCCGGACAACTCGCTCAACATCGTGGAGAACTTCCTCCGCGTGAACTTCGGCTTCCCGTCCGAGCCCTACGAGGTCGACCCGCTCATGGCGAAGGCCATGGACCAGCTCTTCATCCTCCACGCCGATCACGAGCAGAACTGCTCGACCTCGACGGTGCGGATGGTCGGGTCCTCGCAGGCGAACCTCTTCCAGTCGATCTCCGCCGGTGTCAACGCCCTGGCCGGGCCGCTGCACGGCGGCGCGAACTCCGCGGTGCTCGAGATGCTCGAGGAGATCTCGGAGTCCCACGACGGCCCGCAGAAGTTCATGGAGCGGGTGAAGAACAAGGAGCAGGGCGTCCGGCTCATGGGCTTCGGCCACCGGGTCTACAAGAACTACGACCCCCGCGCGGCGATCATCAAGAAGACCGCCCACGAGATCATCGACCAGATGAGCGGTGCGGACGAGATGCTCGACCTCGCGATGAGCCTCGAGGAGATCGCGCTCGCCGACGACTACTTCGTCGAGCGCAGCCTGTATCCGAACGTCGACTTCTACACCGGCCTGATCTACAAGGCGATGGGCTTCCCGACGAACATGTTCACCGTGCTGTTCGCCGTCGGTCGCCTGCCGGGCTGGATCGCCCAGTGGCGCGAGATGATCAAGGACCCGGAGACGAAGATCGGCCGCCCGCGCCAGATCTACACCGGCGAGCCCGAGCGGAAGTACGTGCCGATCGCCGAGCGCTGATCCCCGCTCCACATCGCAGAATCCGAAGGTTCCTGAGAAGGGAACCTTCGGATTCTGCGATGTCAGGGGCGGTGTGCAGCGGGTGCTGGGTCAGTGGAGGTCGGGGTTGAGCGCGATGCCCTTCGCGGTCCGTCCGAGCGCCTCGATCGACCCGGTCGTCGAATTGCGGCGAAACAGTACGTTGTCCGCCCCGTCGAGCTCGCGCGCCTTGACGACGCGGCCGCCCTCGTCGACGAGCGACACCCGCGAGCCGGCGGTGAGGTAGAGACCGGCCTCGACGATGCAGTCGTCGCCGATCGAGATCCCGATCCCGGAGTTCGCGCCGAGCAGCGTTCCCGAGCCGACGGAGATCCGGTGCTCGTTGCCGCCGGACAGGGTGCCCATGGTCGAGGCGCCGCCGCCGATGTCCGAGCCGTCGCCGATGACGACGCCCTGCGAGATCCGGCCCTCGATCATCGCCTGTCCGAGGGTGCCGGCGTTGAAGTTGACGAAGCCCTCGTGCATGACGACGGTGCCCGGCGCCAGGTGCGCGCCGAGTCGGACGCGGTCCGCATCGGCGATCCGCACTCCGGCGGGCACGACGAAATCGGTCATCCGCGGGAACTTGTCGACCCCGTGGACGGTGACGTACCCGCGCGCCGTGAGCTTGGCGCGGGTGAGCTCGAAGTCCTCGACCGCACAGGGGCCGTGCGAGGTCCACACGACGTTCGCGAGCTTCCCGAACAGCCCGTCGAGGTTGACCTCGTTGGGCGCGACGAGCCGGTGGGACAGTGCGTGGAGGCGCAGGTAGCCGTCGGCGGCGTCCGCCGGCGCGGCGTCGAGATCGATGGTGCGCTGCACGACCTCGGTGCGAGTGCCGCGCAGCTCGTCGGCGCCGACGAGGGCGTCGAGCCCGGCGGTCGCGACACCGGACGCGGCGTGCTGCTCGGCCTGCGCGGAGTCGTCGAACAGGGCAGGGGTGGGGTACCAGACGCTGAGCACGGTGTCGCCGTGCGCGGTGGACACTCCGGCGGAGGATACGAATCGTTGAGTCATGTGTCCCAGCCTACTGCTCGCCCTCGCGCAGCCGGTACTAGGCTGGGCTCCATGAGCAGTGATCCCCACGACCCCGCGCCCGCCGCCGAGACCGCGCCCGGCGCACATCCCACCCCCGACGCCGATGCCGCCCGTCTCATCGAGGCGCTGGCCGACCCGGTCGAGCTCACCGCCCGGCTCTGCGACATCCCCTCGGTGTCCGGGGACGAGGCGCGCCTGGCCGATGCCGTCGCCGGCGTCCTCGTGCACATCTCCGCCGGCCCCGGCCCGGACCTCGACATCCACCGCGACGGCGACACGGTCGTCGCCGCGACCCGGCTCGGCCGCGGCGAACGGATCGTCATCGCCGGCCACCTCGACACCGTCCCGATCGAGGACAACGTGCCCGCGGAGCGTCGCACGCTCGACGGGGCCGAGGTGATCTGGGGGCGCGGCGCCTGCGATATGAAGGCCGGAGTCGCGATGCAGCTGTGCACGGCCGCCGCCCTGCGCAGCCCCGAGCGCGACGTCACGTGGATCTTCTACGACCACGAGGAGGTCGAGGCCGAGCTCAACGGGCTCGGCCGGGTGGCCCGCAGCCATCCCGAATGGCTCGCCGGCGACTTCGCGATCCTCGGGGAGCCGAGCAACGCCGGCATCGAGGGCGGCTGCAACGGCACGATCCGCATCGAGGTCACCACCGAGGGCGTGCGGGCCCATTCGGCACGCGCCTTCACCGGGGTCAATGCGATCCACCGGGCCGCCGACATCCTCACCCGTCTCGCCGAGCACACCCCGGACACCGTGACCGTCGACGGGCTCGAATACCGCGAATCGCTGTCGGCTGTCGGGATCCACGGGGGAGTGGCCGGCAATGTCATCCCCGACGCCTGCACCGTCGTCGTCAACTACCGGTTCGCCCCGGACAAGTCCGCCGCGGACGCCGAGGCGCACCTCGCCGCGTTCTTCGCCCCGCACCCGATCCGCGTCACCGACTCCGCCGAGGGCGCCCGTCCCGGTCTCGACCAGCCCGCCGCCCGGGCCTTCATCGACGCGATCGGGGGAGAGCCCCAGGCCAAGCTCGGCTGGACCGACGTCGCACGCTTCTCCGCGCTCGGCATCCCCGCGGTGAATTTCGGCCCCGGCAGCCCGCTGTTCGCCCACAAGGCCGACGAGCACGTCCCGTGCGCAGAGGTGGAATCGGCGAGCGCTGACCTGCTGCGCTTCCTCGAACCCGCCCGCAGCGCACCGGAGGCCCCCGCCCGATGACCCCCGACTCCCCCGATCTACAGCAAGGGACCGCTGCGCCTGCGCCGCGCCCACGTGCCGGCCACCACCACCGATCAGCGCCTGCTCGAGGGCGGCGGCACCGCCGACTGGGTGCACCAGGACCCGTGGCGGGTGCTGCGCATCCAGGCGGAGTTCGTCGAGGGCTTCGGCTCGCTCGCGGAGATCGGCCCGGCGGTGTCCGTGTTCGGCTCCGCCCGCCTCCATGAGGGCACCCCGGAGTACGGGCTCGCCCGCGAGGTGTCCGCCGAGCTCGCCCGCGCCGGCTACGCCATCATCACCGGCGGCGGGCCCGGGATCATGGAGGCGGGCAACCGGGGTGCCGTCGACGCCGCCGGCTCCTCGGTGGGTCTCGGCATCGAGCTGCCCTTCGAGTCCGGGCTCAACCCCTACGTCGACCTCGGCATCAACTTCCGGTACTTCTTCGTCCGCAAGACGATGTTCCTCAAGTACTCGCAGGGCTTCATCGTGCTGCCCGGCGGATTCGGCACGCTCGACGAGCTGTTCGAGGCGCTGACCATGGTGCAGACCGGCAAGCTCTCCCGATTCCCGATCGTGCTCATGGGCACCGAGTTCTGGGGCGGCCTCGTCGACTGGATCCGCGACACGCTCGTGGGCGTCGGTACGATCAGCCGCGAGGACATCGACCTCCTCACGCTCACCGACTCCCCGACCGAGGCGGTCGCGTTCATCACCGGTGCCGACACGAGCGATCCGGTCTCTGCCGAGCCCGGGCCCGAGGAGCCGGCCGAGGTGGTGTCGGGCCTGACCGCCGAGCACCGGACCGGCCGGCGCCCGGCTCCCGGCGGCGCCGACCGTCCGGACTTCTCCGCCCACGACGCCTGGTGAGCACTGCGGGCAGCCGCGACGGCCGCACGCCCGCCGGGTCCGAGGTGCCCGCGAGTCCGATATGAGACCATGGGCGCATGCCAGTGTGGATCGTTCTCGGAGTCTGCGCCGCGGTCTTCTTCATGGCCGTCGCCGTCGCAGGCGCCTTCAACCTCTTCAACGGGGGCATGCCCGCGGCCGGTGACGAGCGCCCGCGTCGTCTCCTCGCCTCCGATTTCACCGCCGGGGATCTCGAGGCCGTCGCCTTCTCACCGGCGATCCGCGGCTACCGGATGGACGAGGTCGACGCGGTGTACAGCGAGATGGCGCACCGGATCCGCCTGCAGGAGGACCGGATCGCGGTCCTCGAGAGCCGCCTCCCGGCGCCCGAGGCATGACCCGGCCCGCACCGGACGTCTCCGCGCTGCCCGAGTACGACCGCGCCCCCCGCTTCGCCCCGACCGTCTTCGACGCCTCCCGTGCCGGGCGCTGGGCGCGGGAGATCCTCGCCCTGCCGGTGTGGCTGCAGGCGCTCGCGGTCTATCTCGCCTCCCGGATCATCAGCGTCGGGATCTTCGCCGCGGTCGTCCGGACCCAGGACCGCACCCCGTGGACCACCGGGTTGGACACCTCGCTCGGGGACTTCCTCAACTTCTGGGACGGCGGCTGGTACCAGCGCATCGCCGACGAGGGCTACCCCGATGTCCTGCCGCGCGGCGCCGACGGCACGGTGATGGAGAACGCGTGGGCGTTCTATCCCCTCCA
Organism: Brevibacterium sp. CS2; assembly: GCF_005280295.1. GTDB lineage: Bacteria > Actinomycetota > Actinomycetes > Actinomycetales > Brevibacteriaceae > Brevibacterium > Brevibacterium pityocampae. The sequence continues at coordinate 2,038,326 of NZ_CP040020.1, forward strand.
TCCCTGGATGGTGCGCGACTTCGCGCAGCTCACCGGCCTCGACTACCAGGTCGTCTCCCCGCTCCTGTCCACGGTGTTCGGTGCCGTCGCGGCGATCGTCGTGCTCCACCTGTTCCGCCGGCACACCACGCCCGGCCGGGCGCTGTTCGGCCTCGCGGTCCTCTTCGTCTTCCCCGCCTCGGCGATCTTCAGCACCGGCTACGCGGAGTCGCTCACGCTCCTGCTCCAGGCTCTCGCCCTCCTGCTCGTCATCGACCGGCGCTATCTCATGGCGGTCCCCGTCGTCGTCCTCATGGACCTGTCGCGGCCGATCGGCGTGGCGTTCTCGTTCTTCATGCTCATCCACCTCATCGACCGGTTCCTGCGCCGCCGGACGATCCCCTACCCGGCCGGTGAGGTCGTGCGCTCCTGGACGCTCGGCGTGCTGTCCTGCGCCGCCGCGCTCGTCCACCCGGTGCACGCCTGGCTCCGCACCGGGGAGCTCACCGCCTACACCGACACCGAGGCCGCCTGGAGCGGCGGGCACACGCGCATCATCGTCCAGTGGTTCGCCCGGGGGAACGATCTCGTGGGGCCCTTCGGGCCGCTCCTCCTGTTCGCCGCGATCGCGCTCATGCTCGTCCTCATCTACTCCCCGGCCGGCCGGCAGATGGGCCGGACGCTGCAGCACTTCTGCCTCGCCTACTGCATCTACATCCTGCTGTTCTTCAATCCGCAGACCTCGACCCTGCGCCTCCTCCTCCCGCTGTTCCCGATCGCGCTCACGCTCGCCTGGTGCCGGGCAGGGATGTACCGGGCGGTGCTGCTCGGCTGCCTCGTGCTGTTCCAGGTCGTGTGGGTCGGCTTCCTCTGGCACTTCACCCCGCCGGCCGACCTGCCGCCGTGACCCGGCAGGCGCCGATTCGCGCCCGATCCTCCTCAGCCGGGGCGAAATGGTGGATAATCGACAGTGACACAGTCGGGAATGGAAGGAAGAACTCTTCATGGCAGCTCAGAAACCGCGCACCGGTGACGGACCCCTCGAAGTGACCAAGGAGGGTCGCGGATACGTCGTCCGTCTCCCTGTCGAAGGCGGCGGACGTCTGGTCATCGAAGTGAGCAAGGACGAGGCCACGAACCTTCAGAACACCCTCGGCGAGGCGCTCGCACAGTGAGCTGAGACCGGTGCACGGAGGAGGGGAGTCCCGAACGGACCCCCTCCTCCGGCGTTCCCGGGCCCTGCTCAGACGCGGGTGAGGACGAGGAGCCCGTCGTCGACGGGCAGGATGAGGCGGGCGACGTCGGTGCGCTCGACGATCCGGTCGAGCATCGTGCGCACCACCTGGGTGCGCGGGGCGCGGTTGGCCGGTTTCGCCACCGCCCCGCCGAGCAGCGCGTGGTTGACGACGAGCAGGCCGCCGGGGGCCAGCCGCTCGATCGCGAGCGGCACGAGCCGGTCGTAGGTCAGGGGCTCGGAGTCGACGAACACGAGGTCGTAGCCGCCGGCGGCGAGCCGGGCGAGCGCATCCTCGCCGCGCCCGTGGATCATCCGCACCCGGTGGGCCCGGATCCGGGCGACGCCGATGAGGTCGCGCGCCACGGCCTGCTTGTCGGCGTCGATGTCGATGCTCGTGAGGATGCCGGAACTCGGCATGCCGCGGAGCAGGGCGAGGGTGGAGACGCCGGTGCCGGTGCCGACCTCGATCGCGGTCGCCGGCCGTGCCATCCGGGCGAGCAGGGTGAGGGTCCCGGCGGTGGTCGTCGACACCGGGACGGTCGAGTACTCCGCGGAGATCGTGCGGGCGGCATCCATCACCGGATCGGAGGGGTTGAACCGATCAGCGTAGTGAGCGTCGATCGCCCGGTCGCGTGACATGGTCTCCTCCTCTCCTCGGACGGCGCTCGCCAGTCTATCCCGGTTCCTCCGAGGTGCGGAGGTCGCGACTCGCGGCCTCCCAGGACTCCCGCAGCAGCGCCTCGTCGGCGGCGCAGTCCTCGATCCGGGCGCGGCCGTCGGCGTGGGGGATGCCCTCGGTGTCCCAGCGGCGTGCGGCCTCGGTGCGGATCGGCGCGGGCAGGACGCCGCGCACGTTCGTCACCCTCCACCACGGCACGAAGGATCCGTGGGTGGCGAGCACCCGGCCGACGAAGCGCGCCGAGGTGCCGGTCACCCGACCGAGCATCCCATAGGGGGCGATCCGGCCGGCGGGCACGCACTCGACGGCGCGCAGCACCAGCTCCGTCCGGCGTTCGTCCATAGGGGGATTGTGCCACGGGCCCGCTGATAGACTGGCGCCCATGTTCGGCATCAACGGCACTGAGATGATCATTCTCGTCGTCGTGGTGCTCCTCGTCGTGGGGCCCAAGCGCCTGCCCGAGTACGCCCAGCAGCTGCGCGACCTCGTGCGCTCGCTCAAGCGGAAGGCCGACGAGGCCAAGGCCGACGTCCAGCGCGACCTCGGCGACGACTTCTCCGACGTCGACTGGCGCAAGCTCGATCCGCGCCAGTACGACCCGCGCCGGATCGTGCGCGAAGCGCTCATGGAGGAGGAGGCCGACTCCCGCGCCCGTCAGGTCTCGGCAGGCGCGGCGGCCGTGGCCGGGGCCCAGGTCGCCGGTGCGGGCTCCCCGGTGAGCACCCAGGCGGGCCCGCTCGAGCGGTTCCAGGCCCAGGCCGCGCTGCGCGACGTCGCCGTCGCCGCGCCCTTCGACCCCGAGGCCACCTGATCCGGAGCGCCTGACGCAGCGCGCTCGATCCACCCGGTTCGCCCGGTCCATCCGGAGCGCCTGAACCGCCCCGAGCCGGAGAGGCCCGGGGGCGGGCTCGGGCCCACGGCTTCTCGATCAGACGGGGGACAGCCCCAGGGAGCGGCCTGCGAGCCCCCGCGTGCGCGAGGTCAGCTGCGAGGCGATCGAGCGCAGGGCCACCGAGGCCGGGGCATCGGGGGCGGCGAGCACGGCGGGGCGCCCGGCGTCCGCGCCCGAGCGCACCTCGGTGTCGAGCGGGATCCGACCGAGCAGCGGCACCTTCGCCCCGACCGTGCGGGTGAGGTTCTCCGCGACCTGGTCCCCGCCGCCGGACCCGAACACGTCCATCCGGGTGCCGTCGGGGAGCTCGAGCCACGACATGTTCTCGATCACGCCGGCCACCCGCTGGCGGGTCTGCACGGCGACCGAACCGGCGCGCTCGGCGACCTGCGCGGCCGCCTGCTGCGGGGTGGTGACGACGAGCAGCTCGGAGCCGGGCAGCAGCTGGGCCGCCGAGATCGCGATGTCGCCGGTACCCGGGGGCAGATCGAGGAGCAGCACGTCGAGATCGCCCCAGAACACGTCGGTGAGGAACTGCTGGAGCGCGCGGTGGAGCATCGGGCCGCGCCACACGACGGGCTGGCTGGGAGGGACGAACATGCCGATGCTCATGATCTTCACGTCGTGCGCGACCTGCGGGATGATCATGTCGTCGACGCGCGTGGGGCTGCCGGTGACCCCGAGCATGCCGGGGATCGAGAAGCCGTAGATGTCGGCGTCGACGACTCCGACGCGCAGACCGTCGGCGGCCATCGCGGCGGCGAGGTTCGCCGTCACCGAGGACTTGCCGACCCCGCCCTTGCCGGACGCGATCGCGTAGATCCGGGTGAGCGAGCCGGGCGCGTTGAACGGGATCTCACGGGACGCGCCGGCGCCCTGGAGCTTCTCACGCATCGCCTGCCGCTGCTCCGGGGTCATCACGCCGAGCTTGACCGTCGTCCCGGTGACGCCGGGGACCTTCCCGACCGCGGCCTCGGTGTCGCGGGTGATGGTGTCCTTGAGCGGACAGCCGGCCACGGTGAGGAGCACGGTGACGGTGACGTGGCCGGAGTCGTCGACGACGACGTCGTCGACCATGTCGAGCTCGACGATGTTGCGCTTGATCTCCGGGTCGAGCACGGTCTCGAGTGCACTGCGGAGCTGGTCCAGGGTGGGTGCGGGCATCGGTGTGCTACGCGTCCTCTCTGTTCTCGGGGGGTGTCTGCACGGCGTCGCGGGCCGCCTTGAACGCGGTGGCCTCGGCAGTCGCCTGCGCCTTCTTCACGGCCTTCTTCACGGCAACCTTCTTCACGGTCTCGAGGTCCTCGCGGTGCTCGGCCCGGCGGTCGGCCTCCCGCGCCTCCTCCATCTCCTCGAGCAGGTTGCGCAGCTCGGAGCGGATGAAGTCGCGGGTCGCCATCTCGCGCATCGCGATGCGCAGGCTCGCCACCTCGCGGGTGAGGTACTCGGTGTCGGCGAGGTTGCGCTCGGCGCGCTGCCGGTCGTTCTCGAACTCCACCCGGTCGCGGTCGGCGCTGCGGTTCTCCGCGAGCAGGATGAGCGGCGCGGCGTAGGAGGCCTGGAGCGACAGGATGAGGGTGAGCAGGGTGAAGTTCAGCGCCCGCGGGTCGAACTGGAGGGGTTCGGGCATGAGCGTGTTCCACGCCAGCCAGACGAAGCAGAACACCGTCATCCCGATGAGGAACTGGGGTGTGCCCATGAACCGGGCGAATGCCTCCGATGCCTTGCCGAACGACTCCGGGGACATCCCGATCGACGGCAGCCGCCGCTTCTTGATGCGCGGGACGTCGAGTGCGTCGTAGTCGCCCTTGCTCACTGCTTGCCCTCCTTCGCCAGGTCTCCGGTGATCTCCTCGGCGCGGACCTCGTCGGGCGCCTGCCGCCAGTCCTCGGGGAGGAGCTGGTCGAGCACGTCGTCGACGGTGACGACGCCCACGAGGTGGTCGTTCTCGTCCGCGATCGGGATCGACACGAGATTGTAGGCGGCGAGGATCCGGGTGATGTCGCCGAGCGGGGCGTCGGCCCCGAGCGGTTCGACCTCGTCGTCGAGGATCGTGCCGACGGCCACGTGCGGCGGTTCGCGCAGCAGCGCCTGGATGTGGACGAGGCCCAGGTACTTGCCGGTGGGCGGCTCGAGCGGCTGCCGGCACACGAACACGGCGGCGGCGAGCGCCGGATCGAGGTCCTCTCGGCGGACATGGGCGAGCGCCTCGGCGACGGTGGTCTCCGGGGCGAGGATCACCGGCTCGGTGGTCATCAGGCCGCCGGCGGTGTCCTCGTCGTAGGACAGCAGGTGGCGGACGTCCTTGGCCTCCTCGGGCTCCATCGCGGCGAGCAGCACCTCGGCCTGCTCGTCGGTGAGCTCGCCGAGGAGGTCGGCGGCGTCGTCGGGGTCCATCGCCTCGAGGACGTCGGCGGCACGGTCCATCCCGAGCATCGACACGATATCGACGCTCGTCTCCTCCGGCAGCTCCTCGAGGACGTCGGCGAGGCGCTCGTCGTCGAGCTCGCGGGCCACCTCGAGCCGACGCTTGGGGGTGAGCTCGAGGAGCACGTCGGCGAGGTCGGCGGGCTTGGTGCCCTGGTACGCGGCGATGAGCTGGGTGGCCTCCTGGTCGACGGCGGAGTCGATCGGGTGGTCGACCTCGGACCAGTCGACCTGGAGGGTCTCGCCGCGGCGGCGGAAGCCGAAGGTGCCCTGGCGGTCGGTGACGCGGCGCACGAACAGGCGGGTGACCTCCCACTCGCGGTTGCGCTGCTGCTCGATCGCGACGTCCTCGACCTGCACGGCCGTCCCGTCGGAGCGCAGCCGCAGGCGCCGGTCGAGGAGCTCGCCGAGCACGAGGGTCTCCGAGCGGCGCTGCTCGAAGCGGCGCATGTTCACCAGGCCGGTGGTGATGACGGCGCCGGCGGCGATCCCGGTGACCCGGCCCATCGGCACGAACACGCGGCGGCGACCGGGCACCTCGACGACGAGGCCGATCGCCTTGGGCTGCTGGCGCATGGTGGCGCGGTAGACGATGACGACATCGCGCACGCGCCCCACCTGATCGCCGAGAGGGTCGAAGACCGCGGTGGAGGCCAGGCGGGCGACGAAGACGCGATCAGCTGAACCACTCACCCCACAAGACTACGCCAGTCGCTTCGGCCATACTGGACCCCATGGCGAAACCATCGATGCAGCTCCCCGTGGGAGAGGTCCTCGGCTCCTACCGCACCCATGACGAGGCGAACGGAACGGTCCAGTTCCTCGCCCAGCACGGCTTCCCGGTGGCCTCCCTGTCGATCGTCGGCACCGACGTCCGGATCGTGGAACAGGTGACGGGCATGCTCACGTGGGCCGCGGCCGCCGGTCGGGGAGCGCTGACCGGCGCCTGGATGGGGCTGTTCGTCGGCCTCCTCCTCGCACTGTTCGGCGGGAACGAATCGCTGACCTCCGGGGCCCTGCTGCCCGGCATCGTCATCGGCGTGGGCTTCGGCATGCTCTGGGGCATCCTCGTCAAGGCGCTCGGGCGCAAGAAGGCCTCCGTCATGCTCCGGCCGCAGGTCATCGCCGGCACCTACGAGATCGTGTGCCCGCCGGCCCGGGTGAACGAGGCCCGCGAGATCCTCTCCCGCCGCTGAACCGGTGCGCGAACTGCGCGGTATCCGATTCCGAGCGCGCAATTGCGCGCCTGCCTTCGGATACCGCGCAGTTCGATGAGTGGGCGCAGTTCGACGAGGGGACACAGTCCGACGCGGGGGCGACCTCAGGGGAGTGCGCGCCAGGCCTCCGCGGTCGTCGGGTCGACCTCGACGAGCGCCGGGGGAGCGGGCACGCCGGCGGCGGTGACACGGCCGGGCACGGTGTCCGGTTCGGCGCTGAGCACCGCGTCGACGATCGCGGCCGACAGGACGTCAGCGGCGGCGATGTTGAGCTCGACGAGCGCGGCGGCCTCCGGATCGTCGAGCGCGCGCTCACCCGTGGCGAGCGCGAACACCGCGTCGCCGTCGAACAAGGTGTGCGAGGGGTGGATCGCCCGCGCCAGGCCGGCGTGGGCCGACTGCGCCAGGCGTGTCGTCTGCGCGGCGTCGAGGCGGGCATCGGTGACGATGCACGCGATCGTCGTATTGCGGGCGCCGGCGTTCTCCCCGCCGCCGTTCCCGGTGCTGCCACCGGGATCCCCGCCCCCATCGCCGCCACCGGGATCCCCGGTCCCGCCGTGGAACTCCGTGAACCGTGCGCGCAGGCCGTGCGCCTGCGGCACGCCGATGCCGTAGCGGGCGAGCACCGAGGCGCAGTGGAGCCGACCTGCGGGGTCGAGGACGCCTCCCATCGGGTTCGCGACGACGAGCGCGGCGACAGTGTGCCCGGCGGGGGTCGTGATCGACGCCTGCCCGAGGCCGCCGCGCAGCAGTCCGCGCCCGGTCCAGGCGCCGACGCCGGCGCCCACGGAGCCGCGCAGGTGCGGCTGCTCGGCACGGGCGTCGCCGTAGGCGGCCAGGCCGTCCTCCTCGACCGGCGGAGCGGCCGGCTCGCCGCCGCGCCCGAGGTCGAAGATCCCGGCGGCCGGCACGATCGGCACGGTGACGCCGGGCAGCCCGGGGGCGGGGAAGCCGCGGCCGTCGGCACGAAGCCCGCGCTGCACCCCGTGGGCGGCGACGAGCCCGAACGCGCTGCCGCCGGTGAGGACGACGGCGTCGGCGCCGTAGCCGAGCGTGCCGGGGGAGAGGATGTCGGTCTCGTGGCTCGCCGGTCCGCCGCCGCGCACGTCGACCCCGGCGAGGGTGCCGGGCGGGGGCACGATCACGGTGGTCCCGGTGAGCCGGCCCTTCCCGGTGCGCGCGGTGTGGCCGAGCGCGACCCCGGCGACCTCGAGGACGCCGCGCCCGCGGCGCAGCGTGCCCAGGGGGAGATCGGGGGAGCTCATTGCGCGCCCTGCACCCAGGCCTCGACCTCGGCGCGGGTGCGGGGGAACCCTGCGGACAGGTTCTCCACCCCGTCCGCGGTGACGAGGACGTCGTCCTCGATCCGCACGCCGATCCCGCGGAACTCCTCGGGCACGAGCATGTCCGCGGCCTTGAAGTACAGACCCGGTTCGATGGTGAACACCATGCCCTCGCGCAGCTCGGCCCCGAGGTACATCTCCGCGCGCGCCTGCGCGCAGTCGTGGACGTCGAGACCGAGGTGGTGGCTGGTGCCGTGGACCATCCACCGGCGGTGCTGCTGCCCTGTCGGGGCGAGCGCCTCCTCCGGGCTCACCGGCAGCAGGCCGAAGTCCGCGAGCCGGTGGGCGATGACCCGCATCGCGGCGTCGTGGACCTCGCCGAAGCGCACCGTCCGGTGGACGTGTTCGGCGGCGACGGCGAACGCGGCGTCGGCGGCCTCGAGGACCGCGTCGTAGATCCGGGCCTGCACCGGGGTGAAGGTGCCCGACACCGGCAGGGTGCGGGTGACGTCGGCGGTGTAGAGCGAATCGGCCTCCGCCCCGGCATCGACGAGCACGAGGTCTCCGGGGGCCACCGTGCCGGTGTTCTTGATCCAGTGGAGGGTGCAGGCGTGATCGCCTGCCGCAGCGATGGTGTCGTACCCGACCCCGTTGCCGTCGGCGCGCGCGGCGAGCGCGAAGGCCGTCTCGATCACCCGCTCGCCGCGGGTGTGGGCGAGCGCGCGCGGCAGGCTCGCGACCACGGAGTCGAAGCCGGCGCGGGTGATGTCGACGGCACGGCGGAGCTCGCCGATCTCGTACTCGTCCTTGATGAGACGCATCTCGGAGAGGTGCTGGGCGAGCTCGTCGTCGCCGGCGCGGGAGACCTCGAGGTCCGCGGCGACCTGGGTGCGGGCGGTCTCGATCTGCGCCTCGACCACGGTGTCCGCCCCGCGCAGCAGGCGCACCGACACGGAGCCGAGGTCCTTGGCGATCGCCTCGGGCGCCTCGCGGATGTCACGGCAGACGATGCCGAGCTTCGCCTCCATCGTCGGCAGGTCCTCGCGCGGACCCACCCAGTACTCGCCGTAGCGGGCGTCGGAGAAGAACTCCTCGGTGTCCGCGCCGGCCCGGGGCCGGAAGTAGAAGGTCTGCTCGTGGCCGTCGTCGGTGGGTTCGAACACGAGCACCGAATCGGGCTCGGAGTCGGTCTCGAGGCCGGTGAGGTGGATGAAGGCGGAATGGGCGCGGAAGACGTAGTCGGTGTCGTTCGAGCGCACCTTGAGATTGCCGGCCGGGATCACCAGGCGCTCGCCCGGGAAACGGGCCGAGACCGCCGCACGCCGCGCCGGCGTCCAGGCGGATGCGGGCAGGGGCGTCGGGTCGCCGGCGCTCGTGCGGTCCCAGCCGGAGGCGATGAAGTCGCGGAAGGCCGCCGACTGCGGGCGGCGGGAGCGGGTGTTGACGCGCTCCTCGAGCGGCGGGTCGGACGGGGCGGGTGCGGATTCCTCGGTCGTCATGTCTCCAGTCTAGGGGTGGGGGAGACGTTCGGGTCCAGGGGCGAGATCGCCGGTCAGAGGCGGGAGGGCGGAGCGACGGGCCGTGCGGACAGCCCTACAATCGGAGTCATGGCGATCGACCTCCACACCCATTCGCGCTTCTCCGACGGCACTCAGAGCCCGACCGCGCTCGTCGAGGAGGCCGCGGAGCTCGGGGTCGCCGTGCTCGGCCTCACCGACCACGACACCACCGCCGGCTGGGACGAGGCGGTGCGCGCCGCGCAGGCCGCCGGGATCGCACTCGTGCGCGGGATGGAGGTCTCCTGCCGGTACGACGGGATCAGCGTCCACCTGCTGAGCTACCTCCACGACCCGGCCGCCGCCGAGCTCACCGCGGCCGTCGCCGACGCCCGCCGGGCGCGCCTCGACCGGACCCGCACGATGGTCGAGCGGCTCGCCGAGGACTTCCCGCTGTCCTGGGAATCCGTGCTCGAGCAGGCCGGTGCCGAGGCGACGATCGGCCGCCCCCACATCGCCGATGCGCTCGTCACCGCCGGCATCGTCGGGGACCGCTCGGCGGCCTTCGCCGGGCTGCTGTCCTCCCATTCGAAGTACTACGTGTCGCTGCCGACGATCTCCCCGATCGAGGCGATCCGGATGGTCCACGAGGCCGGGGGCGCGGCCGTGTTCGCCCACCCGCGGGCGTCGCTGCGCGGCCGCACGGTGCCCGACGCCGGGGTGCGCGCGATGGTCGAGGCGGGTCTCGACGGGCTCGAGGTCGACCACCGCGACAATCCGCCGAGCGCGCGCGTGGCGCTGCGGGCGACCGCCGAGGCGCACGGCCTGCTCGTCACCGGCTCGAGCGACTATCACGGCACCGGAAAACCCAACCGGCTCGCCGAGCACACGACGGACCCGGAGATGCTCGAGCGGCTCGTCGCGGTGACCTCGGGCGTGCCGCTCATCGACGCCTGAATGCCGGAGGGCCGGTGATCCGTGGGGATCACCGGCCCGGTGCGCGGTGCTGTGCTGACGATGCTGCGCCCGCAGGGGAGCGGCGCGGGCGCTCAGCCCTCGCGGCCGCCCTCGGCGCGCGAAGCACGGCCCTGCGGCTTGCCGCGGCGGGTGCGCCGGCGGTTGCGGCGCGGACGGTCCCCGCTGCCGGCGGAGTCGCCGGAGCGCTCGGCGCCGGCTCGACCGCCGTCGCGCGAGCGATCGCCGCGGCCCTCGGAGGAACGGCGCCGGGAGCCGCTGCGGCGGGGCACCTCGGCCCCGGTCTCCCCGTCGACCTCCTGGCCGGCGGCGGGCTTGCGGCGACGCAGTCGGCCCTTGGTGCCCGCCGGGATCCTGAGGTCCTCGTAGAAGTGCGGGGAGGTCGAGTAGGTCTCCACCGGCTCGTCGAGTCCGAGGTCGAGCGCCTTGCTGATGAGGCGCCAGCGCGGCATGTCGTCCCAGTCGACGAAGGTCACCGCGATGCCGGTGTTGCCGGCGCGACCGGTGCGGCCGATCCGGTGGACGTAGGTCTTCTCGTCGTCGGGGCACTGGTAGTTGATGACGTGGGTGACGTCGTCGATGTCGATGCCGCGGGCGGCGACATCGGTGGCGACGAGCACGTCGACCTTGTGCTCGCGGAACGCCTTGAGGGCGCGCTCGCGCATCTGCTGGTTGAGGTCGCCGTGGAGCGGCCGGGCGTTGAAGCCGCGGTCCACGAGCTCCTCGGCCAGCCGGTCGGCCGTGCGCTTGGTGCGCGCGAAGATGATCGTGCGCTCCCGGCCCTCGGCCTGGAGCAGGCGGGCGACCATCTCGCTCTTGTCCATCGCGTGCGCCCGGTAGACGTACTGCTTGGTGTTCTTCGCCGTCTTCGTGTGGTCGTCGGGATCCTGCGCCCGGATGTGGGTGGGCCGGTTCATGTAGCGGCGGGCGAGCGAGATCACCGGACCGGGCATGGTGGCGGAGAACAGCATCGTCTGGCGGTGCGCGGGCAGCGCGTCGACGATCCGTTCGACGTCGGGCAGGAATCCCAGGTCGAGCATCTCGTCGGCCTCGTCGAACACCGCGGTGTTGACCCGGTCGAGGCGCAGCGCGCGGCGGCCGTAGAGGTCGAGCAGGCGGCCCGGGGTGCCGACGACGACGTCGACGCCGGCGCGGAGCGCGGCGAGCTGGGGGTCGAAGTCCTTGCCGCCGTAGATCGTGATGATCGACAGGTTCCGCTTCGTCGAGGCGGTGCGCAGGTCCTCGGCGACCTGCTGCGCGAGCTCACGGGTGGGGACGACGACGAGGGCCTGCGGGGCACGGCCCTCGATCTGGGTGGCGCCTTCGTCGGGGCCGACGGCGCGTTGGAGCAGCGGGATGCCGAAGCCCAGGGTCTTGCCGGTGCCGGTCTTCGCCTGCCCGATGATGTCCGCGCCGGTGAGCGCGACGGGCAGGGTGAGCGCCTGGATGGGGAAGGGGGTGGTGATGCCGGACTCGGCCAGTGCGGCCACGATCGGCTCGGCGACCCCGAGGTCGGCGAAGGTCTGCTCCGGGGGAGTCTCGACGTCCTCGACGTCGATGGTCTCGGCTGCGATCTCTGTCATTGCTGTGCTCCTCACGGTGCTCCCGCAGGAGCACGTTCTGTCATGGTGCGTCGCGGTAGGCTGTCCGCATGTCTGCTGCCGCCCTGCCCGCCGACGTCCGGTCGACCACCCTGGCGATCCTCGCCTTCGGGGAGCTCACGTCCGTCGAACGCGCCGCCGCCGATGCGCAGGCGGCCCCGAGCATCCGGGACCGGGTCGATCTCATCGCCGTCGCGGGCGTCGCCCTGAGCCACTACGAGGCGCTCGCCGCTCGCGTCGAGGCGCTCGGCGGGGACATCGCGGAACTCATGGAGGGCGTCGAACCGTCGTTCACCGCGCTGCGGGAACGCACCCGGCCGCGTGATTGGTACGAAAGCCTCATGAAGGGGTACGTCTTCGACGGGATCAACAGAGATTTCTATCGCGCGGCCCTGGTCAATCTCGATGAGACGAGCGAACGGGTGGCCACTGCCGTACTCGATGATACACGGCAGGCCGATCACGTCCGCAGCCGGCTGGCCCGCGCCATCGCCGAGCAGCCGGAGCTGTCCTCCCGGTTGGCGCTGTGGGGGCGGCGGCTCGTCGGGGAGGCGCTCGTGCGCGGCCGGCACCTCATCACGGCCTTCGACCTCGCGGTCGACGACGAGGCCGTCTCGGCGATCGCGCAGCGGGTGATGACGAATCACTCGCGCAGGATGGCCGCGCTCGACCTCGTCGCCTGACCGGAGCTCACGCCCGGGGCGACGTCTCAGCCCACCCCGAACCCGACGCGGCGCTGCTGCTCCTCGCCGGTCTCCACGTAGGCGAGGGCGGCGGCGGGCACGAAGACCTGCCGACCCTTGGCGTCCGCGAGGCTGAGCATGCCACCGTCCTGCAGAGCCGCCTTCACCTGTTCGTTGACCTCGTCGGCCGTCGCGGTGCTCTCGAGCACGAGTTCGCGGGGGGCGTTCTGCACGCCGATCCTGATCTCCATGGGTCTCCTTCGTCGATTTCGGCGCAGCCGGTCGGCTCCACGCTCGGGGGTGGGTCCGGGACCACTCTAGTCCGCGGGAACGGGAGCGGCGGAGCCCCCTCCGGCCTCGGCCTCCTCGGAGTCGGACAGCGAGCCCACGCCGTTCCACAGCACTCCGGAGATCAGATGGGCGGCGGCGTCGGCCTCGAACTCGGCGGTCTCCGCGAGCTGGAGCGCGGCGGCCTCGGCCATGCTCGTGATCGCGACGGCGAGGAGCTTCGCCTCGGCGGTCGTGGCGGCGGACTCGCGCTCGATGAGCTCGGCGATCCACATCGCGGCCCGATCGGTCGAGCTGCTCGCACGTTTGACCGCGCCGGGCTCATAGGAATCGGCGCGGGCGATGATGAGGAACTCCGACCGATGATCGGTGACGAAAGAGAAGTAGGCCGAGATCGCCGCGGCCACTCGCTCCTCGTTGTCATCGCTCGAGTGCAGCGCCCCGGTGAGCACGGAATCGAAGACCGCGTTGGCGGCATCGATCACGGCGAGGTAGAGGGACTGCTTCGAGTCGAAGTGCTGGTAGAGGACCGGCTTCGAGACCCCGGCGGCGATCGCGACGGCATCCATCGAAGCCGTGCGGTATCCCGAGCGGGAGAAGACCTCGGTGGCCACCGCGACCAGCTGGTCCCGACGCTGGGCCTGGGGCATTCTCTGAGATTTCGTCATCCTCTCAGTTTATCGCCAGAATCGCTGACCCAAAGGCAAATGTCCAGACCAGAGAGTACAAGTCGTGGAGATCACACCCGTGTCCGTGCCGCGTGATGGAATGGGCGGCATGGGAACGAGCAGGGGAACATCACCGTCGGGCACACCCTCGGAAGCGCAGGCCGGCGCACCGGCCGACGCAAGGCCGGAAAAATTGCCGAGCGCGCCGGGAGCGGCCGCCGGGAGCGGCGCGGACCCCGCGGCGCTCGCCGCCGCGCTGGCCGCCGGGCAGGCGGTGAGCGTCGTCGGCGCTCCCGGGACCGGGAAGACCGCGCTGCTCCTCGCCGTCCACGCCCGGCTCGCGGCGCTGCCGGGGACGGGGCCGGACGACACGCTCGTGCTGACCCCCACCCGGGACCACGCCACGGATCTGCGCGACCGGATCGCACTCGACCCGGAGCGGGTGCGCACGGCCCCGGCCGCCCGGAGCATCCACTCGCTCGCTTTCGGGATCGTGTCCGCCCACGCCGCGGTGCGTGACGGCGCCGGCACGAAGTTCGTGTCCGGGCCGGACCAGGATGCGCTGCTCGCCGCGCTCCTCGAGGGATACGAGGAGGGCCGTGCGGCACCCCCGGCGTGGCCCGCCCACATGACCGCCGAGGTGCGCCGCACCGCGGGCTTCCGCGACGAGCTCCGCGAAGTGCTCAACCGGGTGATGGAGCGCGGCTTCGCGCCCGCGGACGTGCTCGCCGCGGCACAGGCGGCCCGTCGCCCCGAGTGGACCGCCGTCGCCCAGGTCCTGCAGGACTACGAGGACCAGCTCGCGGTGCCGGTGTTCGGCGGTGTCGACACCGCCGCCGTCCTCGCCGAGGCCGCGGCGGTGCTGCGGGAGGAGCGCGACGCCGGCACCGTCGCCGGTCGGCGGTGGAGCTTCTCCGGTGAGATCGTCCCGCGCTATGTGCTCGTCGACGCGGCGCAGGACCTCCCCGACGCCGCCGTCGCGGTCCTCAGCGGGCTGCGCGACCTCGGCACTCGGATCGCCGTCGCCGCCTCCCCGGACACCGGCACCCAGGGCTTCCGGGGCGGTTCGGGCTCCGTCGTCGCCGCGGTGACCGCCCACGGCGCCCCGGCGATCGCCGGACCCGCGGGCCATCGGCCGATCGTCCTCGAGGCCGCGGCCGGGCACGTGCGCGGCGCCGGGGCGATCGCCGCGGTGTCCCAGGACTTCGCGCGGCGGATCTCCACGGACCTCGCGCGCGGCCACGTCCCGCGCGCGGCGGCTGACGCACCGGACGGGGGCTCCCGCGTGCGGGTGGCGCTCTCCCGCTCCGCGGCGGAGCAGTCACGCACCGTGGCCGCACTGCTGCGCACGTGGTTCCACGACGTCGGGACGGATTGGTCCGACATCGCCGTCATCGGACGCACCTCCGGCACCGCGGCCGCACTCCGGCAGGAGCTCGGGCACCTCGGGATCCCGGTCGGCGCCGTCGAGCTCCCGCTGCGCACCGACCCGGCCACCGCCCCGCTGCTCCGGGCCCTCACCGTCGATCTCGGGGACCCGGACGCCCTCGACGGGCTCGTGCGCGAACTCCTCACCGGTCCGTATCTCGGCGTCGATCCGGTCGCGCTGCGCGGACTCGAGCGGGAGGCCGCCGTCCTCCTGTCACGGCATGCGGGTGGCGCTCCGGACGATGGCGGGGAACGTTCCGCACCGCACCGCTCCGTGCTCGTGCGCGCCCTGCAGGAGCTGCCGCCGGCGCAGCTGCCCGACACGCTGCGGACCCTCGCGACGGTCCTCGACACCGCCGCGGATTCCGCCGACGCAGACGCGCACACCGCGGTGTGGCGGCTCTGGCAGGCCACCGGGGTCGCCCGGGCGTGGCGGGCGCGGGCGCTCAGCAGCCCCGGTGACCCGATCAACGACCGCCTCGACGCGGTCCTGCGCCTGATCTCCCTGGCGGAGAAGCTGGGGGACGACCTCGCGGACCGGGAGTCGCTGCGGGCGCGGTCCTTCGCCGCCCTCGTCGCCGACCAGGAGTTCGCGCAGGATTCGCTCGCCGCCCGCCGCACGCAGGCTGCTGTGGCAGTCGACTCACCGGCGGCACTGGCCCACCGGAGCTTCTCCCGGGTCGTCGTCGTCGACGTCGACGAGGGGCAGTGGCCCGACCCTCGTGTGCGCGGCTCGATGTTCGCCACCGAGGCCCTCCTGCTCGGCCTCACCGGAGGAGAGCCCGACCCGGACCCGGGCGCGGAGTACGCCCGCCGGCGCCGTGCGACGATCGTCGACGAGGGCCGGCTGTTCCTCAGCGCGATCACCCGCGCCGCCGACGAACTCGTCGTCATGGCTCTCGAGGACGGCGACACGTCGCCGAGCGCGTTCTTCGATACCGTGGCGGCCCACCCCGCGGTGGAGGAGCTCACCGCTCCCGCCGCTCCTCTCGATGACGGCCCGGATGCCGGTGCGGACGTGGGCGGGGATGGCAGTGCCGTATCGGACCTCCTCCCGGTGAGCGCGCGCCAGGCCGCCGCCCGCGCCCGCAGCCGCTTCGTGGCAGCGGCGGATTCCGGCGCGGACACCGAGGAGTGGGCGGACCTCCTCCACGCGCTCGCCGCGCACGGCGTGGCGGAGGCCGCCCCGGAGAACTGGACGGCCTGGCAGGAGGTGACGACGTCGACCCCGCTGCTCGGGCCGGACGACGAAGCCAGGATCTCCCCCTCCACCGCGGAGGACTTCACCTCCTGCGCCCTGCGCTGGTTCCTCACCCGGCACGGGGGACGCACCGCGAGCTCGCGGGCGCAGAGCCTCGGCACCCTCATCCATGCGATCGCCGAAACCCACCCCCGTGGCGGCTTCGCGGACATGATCGCGGACTTCGACGAGGGGTTCGCCGAGATCGCGTTCGACGCCGCATGGGAGCGCGACCGCGAGTACGCGACCGGGCGGCGCATGGTGGAGAACCTCGACCGGTACCTGCGCGAGTCGTTCGAGCAGCGCCCGGGTCTCGAGGTCGCCGTGGAGGTGGGCGTCGACGCCGCGGCCCCACAGGGCGCCCCGGGTGCGCCCTGGCGGATCAC
The DNA here is from genome assembly GCF_005280295.1 of Brevibacterium sp. CS2. Classification (GTDB taxonomy): domain Bacteria; phylum Actinomycetota; class Actinomycetes; order Actinomycetales; family Brevibacteriaceae; genus Brevibacterium; species Brevibacterium pityocampae. Next base: position 2,054,805 of record NZ_CP040020.1, read on the forward strand.
CGGCCGGATCGACCGGCTCGAGATCATCCCCGGGCGTGCGGGTGCCCCGGACGGTGTGCGCCCGGTCGACTTCAAGACCGGGAAGACCATCGTGTCCCGCGCCGACGGCACCACGCACCCGCAGCTCGGGGTCTACCAGTTCGCACTGCGGGCCGGGGGCGCCGAGCGCGCCGACGGCACCCGCGTCGACGGCGAGCCCGCCGGGGCGGAGCTCGTCTACCTGCGCAACACCAAGCCGACCACCCGGGAGCAGCCGGCGCTCGGCGACGCCGCGGACCCCGCCTGGGCGGAGACCCTCGTCGGAGGCATCGCCGAGGGCATGCGCTCGGCGCGCTTCGTCGCCACCCCGAGTCCGGACATCTGCCGCAGCTGTCCGGTGAGATCATCGTGCCCGGCCTTCGCCGGCGCACCAGTTGCAGGAGCCGATGACGCATGAGCCCCACCGCACCGCGCTACACCGCCCTCCGACTCGCCGAGATCATCGGCGTCGAACCGCCCACCGAGGAGCAGCAGCGGATCATCGAGGGCCCGCTCGACACCGCCGTCGTCATCGCCGGAGCGGGCTCGGGCAAGACCACCGTCATCGCCCAGCGCGTCGTCTACCTCGTGGCCAACGGGATCGTCGACGCGGAGTCGATCCTCGGCCTCACCTTCACGCGGAAGGCCGTGGGGGAGCTCAACGAGAGGATCCGCCGGCTGCTCCACCGCTTCCGGGCGGCGGAGGGCGACCGGCGCGGCACCACGGACCTGCCCGGGCTCGACGTCCCCACCGTGACGACGTACAACTCCTTCGCCGCCGGGATCGTGTCCGACCACGGGGTGCGGATCGGCGTCGAACCGGAGTCCCGACTGCTCGACATCGCCGACGCGATGGAGCTCGCCGGCACCGTCGTCGACGCCGCGACGGACCGGGAGATCCCCCCGAACGTCGCCCGCTCGACGGTCATCGACCAGATCCTGGGCCTCTCCTCCCAGATCAACGAGCACCTGCAGACCCCGGAAGCAGTGATCGACCACCTCGACGACTGCCTCGATGCGTTCCTCACCGGGGAGGCCTTCACCGCGCATCTCGACGCCATCCGCCGGAAGAGGATCCCCAAGGAGGACAAGGCACAGCTCATCGACGAGGCGACTGCGCTCGCCGCCCGCGCCGGGCTCGGCGAGGTCCCCGACGGTCCGCGCAGCCGGGCGCGCACAGCGGATCCCGCGCGCCTCGAGCTCATCGATCTGCTCGCCGGGGGCGGCCTCGGCCCGGACACCGTCCTCCCGCTCGCCCACAAGCGCCGGATCGCGGTCCTCGCCCGCCGCTATCTCCATCTCAAGCGCGCCGGCTCGGCCATGGAGTTCTCCGACCAGGTGGCCTTCGCCCACCGGATCATGACCGAGGTGCCGGCTGTGCGCGGCATCGAGCGCGCGCGCTGGAGCGTCGTCATGCTCGACGAGTACCAGGACACCTCGGACTCCCAGTTCGAGCTGCTCCGCACCGTGTTCGCCGGTCTGCCGGTGATGGCGGTGGGCGACCCCCGGCAGTCGATCTACGGCTGGCGGGGGGCGAGCGCGCGCAACATCGGGGAGTTCCCGCTCCACTTCCGCTCCCCGGACGGCACCCCCGCCCGCGCGCTCACACTGAGCACGAGCTGGCGCAACGACGCCGACGTCCTCGCCGTGGCGAACCGGCTCGCCGCCGCGCTGCCGGACGCGGATCCCGCCGACGCGCTCACCGCACGACCTGGCGCCGGGGCCGGTCGCGTCGACATCTCCGCCACCCCCGGTGATCCCGATCCGGAGTACGGCTCCGACCAGTGGGCCGGGCTCGCGCAGTGGTTGGTGGAGATCGGGGAGGAGGCGCCTACCCGGACGCGAGCGGTGCTGTGCCGCAAGCGCAGCCAGTTCGCCCCCGTCGCCCACGCGCTCACCGCCGCCGGGCTCGATGTCCACATCGCCGGATCCACCGGCATGCTCGACGACCCCTTCGTCGCCGACGCCCACAGCGCCCTCCAGGCTCTCGTCGACCCCGGTGCCGGCGACCACCTCATGCGACTCCTCAGCGGCACCGTCTGCGGGCTCGGCGTGTCCGACATCGCCGCCCTCGACCGCTTCACCCGGCAGCGCAGCCGCCGCCTCCGGGAGAAGCTGGCGCCCGCAGGGCCCGAGGACGTCGGAGCTCCGGGTCCGGGAGGCGCCGGCGACACGGAACCGGTGCCGGAGATCGAGGACATCACCCTCGTCGAGGGCATCGACGACCTCCTCACCACCGGCGCGCAGGCCGATGCCCGGGCCACCGGACTGTCCCCGGCGGCACTGCGCAGGATCACACGGCTCGCCGCCGCACTGCGCACCCTGCGGCGGTCGACGACGACGATCCCCGGGCTCGTCCGCGAGGTCATCCGCGAGCTCGACATCGACACCGAGGTCGACGCGCTGCCCGCCGCCGCGGCACAGGCGCACCGCGCCTCGCTCGACGCCTTCGTCTCCCTCGCCCTCGACTACACCGCCCAGCACCCGGAGGGCACCGTGCGCACCTTCCTCGACTGGGTCACGGTGCTCGAGTCGAAGGACGCGCTCGCGAACCCGGAGAGTGAACCGGACCCGACGGCGGTCACGGTGATGACGATCCACTCCTCCAAGGGCCTCGAGTTCGACGCGGTCGCGATCCCCGACTGCGTGGTGGGGGACCTGCCGACCGGGCTGCGGGAGACGAAGGGGTGGCTCGCCCCCGGGGCGCTGCCCTACCCCCTGCGCGGCGACCAGGCGAAGCTGCCGCCACTCGATCTGCTGGCCCACGGTGGCTCCTCACCCGCGGAATTCAAGGAGTGGCTCGCGACGAACGTCCGACCGCGGCTCGAGGAGCACCACCTCATCGAGGAGCGCAGGCTCGCCTACGTCGCAGTGACCCGGGCCAAGGCCCGCCTGTGGCTCGGCGGTGCTCTGCACACGACCCGCACGAAACCCAATGAGTTCTCCCCGTTCCTCCGCGAGGCGATGGAGGTGCTCGGCCACGACGAGAGCGAGCTACCGGAGACCGAGGATCCCGGCGAGCGCGCGACCGCCGCGACCACCGGCATCCCGTGGCCGGTCGTCGACACCGCGCGCCTCGAGAAGCAGCGCGCCCACCTCGACCTGCTGGACGCGCGCCGGGCGGAGCACCCCGACCTGCAGTCCCTCGCGGAATCCGCTGCGGACCCGGAGGTCAGGGCGCTCGCCGCTCGGGTGATCGCGCTCGACGAGGCCCGGACCGCAGGCGGCGCAGACTTCGCCGTCCCCGCGCGCCTGTCGACGACGGGGATCGTCGCGTTCCTCGACGATCCCGCCGGGTTCGCCGCGAGCACGCGCCGCCCGATGCCCTACGCCCCGAACGAGGCCACCGGCCTGGGCACGGCCTTCCACACCTGGGTGGAGAACTACTACGGGCAGGCCGCGCTCGGCGATGTCGACGTGGACCCCACGGTCGCCGCGCTGTCCGGCTCGGCCCGGCAGCGGCTGAGCGAGCTCATCGAGGTGTTCACGGCCTCCGAGTTCGCCCGCCTCGAGCCCGCGGAGATCGAGCTCCCCTTCGAGCTCGTGCTCGACCGGGCCGACGGCACCGCCGTCCACGTGCCCGGCAAGATCGACGCGGTGTTCCGCACCGCGGAGGGCCTGCGGGTGGTCGATTGGAAGACGGCGCGTGCACCCGGGGAGGAGCAGCTCGGGACCATGGCGGTCCAGCTGTCCGTCTACGCCCTCGCGCTGTCCCGGATGCCGGAGTACGCCGGACTCCCGATCGACGCGGCCTTCTACTTCCTCGGCAGCGACCGGGTGGTGCGCGCTCCACGCCTGCTCGGGGCCGCGGAGCTCGTCGCCGCCCTCGAATCCGGCGCGCACCACATCGCGCAGCAGAGCGAGGAAGGCCAGCAGGGTCGGGAGGGTGATGGGGTCAGCGGTCCTCGGGGCCGGTGATCCGCTCCGTCGGGACTGCCGAGGCCGACTCCACGTCGATGTCGTGCGTCACCGGTGCGGTGGGACGGAAGACGTCGCCGGCGCGCACCGCGGTGCGACGCGGGGCCGGGGGAGAAGTGGTGGCCGCGGGGTCGGCTCCGGTGTCTGCGCCCGTACCGGACAGAGGCTCGGGCCCGGGCACGGGCTTCGGTTCGGGCCCGGTCGCGTCTGCGGGCTGCTCGGCCGCGGCGCCCGGCTCCGTGATCGCCTCTGCCGACTGCTCGCCAGGGGGTGCCGCGGGCGCAGCGCCCTGCGCATCCTCGGGGCCCGTGCCGCCGTAGGGGCCGGGATGCCCCTCGGCCGGTGCATCGGTGAGCTCGGCGAGCGAGGCGAGAAGCGCGACGGCATCGGCGATCTCGCCGTCGTCGCCGCCCCGGCGGGCCTCGAGGAGCCAGTCGAGGGCGGTGAGCTCCGAGCGGAGCTCCACCCGTGTGCGCAGGCCCGGGTCAGGGCCTGCGCGGTGCACGCGGTAGACGGCGAAGAACTCCTCGACCGCGTCCGGGTGGAGGAGTGCGGTGACGGCTGCGAGGTCGGTGGCCGGGTCGCCGATGTGCAGCCGCCCCAGGTCGGTGACCGCGGCGATCCGGCCACCCTCGGTCCGCAGTGCGTCCTCCGACAGGCCGCCGTGGACGGCACACGGGAAGAAGCGCCAGGTCGCGACATTCTCCAGGGCGGTCTCCCAGCGCGAGAGCAGGACGGAGGGCACCTGGCCGGTGGCGGCTCCGGCGTCGAGTGCATCGAGGAGGCGCTGCCGCTCCTCGGCGCTGTCGAGCACGGCGAGGCCGGAGTCCGCGATGTCCCCGGGGTCGGCATTGTGGAGCTCGGCGAGGAACTCCGCGAGCGCCGTCACGAGGGCGGGGGAGTCGGCGAAGGCGACGGTGGAGGCCGGCGTGCCCGGCAGGGGTGCGCACACCCGGATCTCCTCCCCGCGGGAGTCGAACTGCTCAGCGGGCACCGCGAGCCGCCCCAGGATCTGCGGGAAGGTCACCGAGGTGCCCGGCAGCAGCCCGCGGAGCAGTGCGGCGGCGTACTCCTCCTCATCGGCTCCCTCCGCGCCTGCGCTCGGCACGAGGACGGCGACGACGGAGCGCTCGCCGTCGGACACGAGCACGCGGTGACCGCGCGGGTCGTCGAGCGCGAGCCACGACTGCGGTTCGAACCCGTCGAGGATCCCGGCGGTGGCGGCAGCGATCTTGAGGTCGAGAGTCTCCACCCCTCCAAACTACCGCCGCAGGGCGGCCCTGGCGATGAGGCGCACGGATCCGCACCCGGAAACCCGAAGGACGGGCCGTGTCCGTCCGGTTCGCTATCGTGGACACCATGAGACCCCTGCCGCTCCTCGAGCCCGCCAGCCTGGCACGCAGCAGCGTGCGCCGCAACCACCTGTCGCGCGGCACGGACGGCGACCTCTCCGCGGTCTGGGCCCGGCCCGGGACGCGCGGCGTCCTCGCCCATCGCGGCTACCTGCTCATCGCCTCCGGGCACCTCGTCACCGTCACCGCGGACCAGGTCCCGGAGGGTGGCACCCAGATCTACCTCGGGATCGACCCCGATGGCGCCGACAGGATCGGCATCGACCTCGACGACGCCGGCCGCTCGGCCGTCGACGCCCGGCTCGCCGCGGAGCGCGACCGCGATGCCGAGGACCTCCTCGACGGACCGACCACCGGCATCCACGTCACGGAGCCCACCTGGCTCGACCTCCGCCATGTCGCCACCGAGCTCGACGACCTCGACATCGGGCTCGCCTGCAGCCTCGTCGCAGTCGGCAACTGGCACCGCACGCACACCCATTCGCCCCGCAACGGGTCCCCCACCCGGCCGGCCGTGGGAGGCTGGGTGCGCCGTGACCCGGAGACCGGCAGCGAGCACTTCCCGCGCACCGATCCCGCCGTCATCATGGCCGTCGTGCACACCGACGGGGACGGCACCGAGCGCCTTCTGCTGGGCAACAACGCCCAATGGCCGGCCGACCGCTATTCGCTCCTCGCCGGGTTCGTCGAGCCCGGGGAGACGCTCGAAGCAGCGGTGATCCGCGAGGTCTGGGAGGAGGCCGGGGTGGACTGCGTGCGCCCGGTCTACGTCGGCTCGCAGCCGTGGCCGTTCCCCTCCTCGCTCATGCTCGGTTTCACCGCCGAGGCCGTCTCGCGCGACACCCGTGCCGACGGCGACGAGATCACCCGCGTGCGCTGGTTCACCCGCGAGGAGCTCACCGCGGAGACCACGGCCGGCACCGTGTGGGTGCCCGGCGACGTCTCGATCGCCGGGCAGATCCTCTCCGCCTGGCTCGCCGGGGGAGCATGACCGCAGCGCAGCCGGCGGCCGCCGCCGCACTGCTCGAGCATCTCGACCCGGAGCAGCGGCGGGTCGCCGAGCACGTGAGCGGCCCGCTCGTCGTCCTCGCCGGCGCCGGAACGGGCAAGACCCGCGCGATGACGCATCGGATCGCGTACGGAGCGGCCACCGGCGCCTTCTCCGTCCGCCACGTCCTCGCGCTGACCTTCACCTCGAAGGCCGCCGGCGAGATGCGGGCGCGGCTGCGTGCACTCGGAGTGCCCGGGGTGCAGGCCCGCACCTTCCACTCCGCCGCGCTGCGCCAGCTGCGGTACTTCTGGGACGTGTTCGCCGAGGGCCCCTTCCCCGAGCTCCTGGGCCAGAAGGCGGGGATCCTCGCCCGTGCGATGGCCGAAGCCGGATTCGAGGTCGAGCGGGAGGTGGTGCGCGACGTCGCCGCCGAGATCGAGTACGCCGCGGTGTCGATGCTCGCGGTCGACGACTATCTGGCGCAGGCCGCGCACCGCGAGCTGCCCCCGGGCATCACCCCGGCCGGCATGGAGCAGATCATGCGCGCCTACAGCGAGATCAAGTCCCGTCGGCGCCTCCTCGACTTCGAGGACATCCTGCTCACGCTCACCGGCCTCCTCGCCACAAGGGAGGACATCGCCGCGCAGGTCCACGAGCAGTACCGCCACTTCGTCGTCGACGAGTTCCAGGACGTCTCCCCGCTCCAGTACGACCTCCTCATGCGCTGGCTCGGGCGACGCGAGTCCCTCTGCGTCGTCGGCGACCCCGCGCAGACGATCTACACCTTCGCCGGCGCCACCGACTCCTTCCTGCTGCGGCTGCCCTCGCGCCTGCCCGGAGCGCAGAGCGTCTCGCTCGTGCGCAACTACCGGTCGACCGAGCAGATCGTGCAGGCGGCCAACGCGGTCCTGTCCCACACCGGGCGCACCCCGCTCGTGCTCCGCAGCACCGGGCGCAGCGGCCCGGCTCCGGTGTTCACCGAGTACGCCGACGACCAGGCGGAGGCCGAAGCGGTCGCCGCCCGGATCGCCGAGGAGATCTCCCGGGGTCGGCGAGCCTCGGACATCGCGGTGCTGTTCCGCACGAACGGACAGAGCCGCGCGTTCGAGGACGCGCTCGGAGCCCGGGGAGTCGGATACGTGCTGCGCGGGGGAGAGCGGTTCTTCGCCCGCCGCGAGGTCAAGGAGGGGATCGCGCTGCTGCGCGCCTCGGCCGCCCGGCTGGCTCCGCGGCCGCTGCCCGAGCTCGTCGGCGAGGTGCTGGACGCGATCGGCTGGGCACCGCGTCCCCCGAGCGGGACCGGGGCGAGCCGGGAGCGCTGGGAGTCGCTCGATGCCCTCGTCGGGCTCGCCGCATCGATGCAGGAGAAGTCGGAGCTGCCCGTGCCGCTGCAGGATTTCCTCAGCGACCTCGCCGACCGTCAGGAGCACCAGTTCGCCCCTCCCGTCAACGGTGTCACGCTCGCCTCGGTGCACGCTGCCAAGGGCCTCGAGTGGGAGAGCGTGCACCTCGTCGGGCTGTCCGAGGGGCTCGTGCCGATCAGCTATGCGACGACGCCGGCGGCGGTGGCCGAGGAGCGGCGGCTGTTCTACGTCGCGCTCACCCGGGCCCGCACCGAGCTGTCGCTGAGCTGGTCGCTCGCACGTCAGGAGGGCCGCCGGTCCCGGCGCTCGCCCTCGCGCTTCATCGGGGAGATGCAGAGTGCGCACGGGGCCTCCACCCGGCCCGCCGGACAGCGTGCGGGAACCCGGAACCCGCGGGCGCGGACGGCCCCGGTGCGGTGCACGCGCTGCGGGAGGACGCTCGTGACCGCGGTGGAGCAGAAGCTGCAGCGCTGCGGCGACTGCCCCGGCGAGGTCGATGCGAACCTGCTCGTGGCGCTGCTCGACTGGCGCCGGGAGCAGTCGGAACGGCTCCGGATGCCCGCCTACATGATCCTCACCACCGCGACCGTCAACGCGATCGCCGAGGTGCGGCCGCGCACGGCGGCGCAGATGGACCGGATCCCGGGGATCGGCCCGGTGAAGTGCGAGCAGTTCGGCGCGGACATCATCGCGCTCGTCGAGGCGCACTCCGGTTCGATGTGAGGCCCGGGGGAGCGCGGGATCAGGCGGGGACGTGGAACCGTCCGGCGACGGGGATCCGGCAGTCGCACTCGCCGTGGAAGTCGACGCCGATCTCCGTCACCGCGCCGCTCGGCAGGGTGACGACGGCGTCGACGGGGACCGGGGTGCAGCCGAGCAGATGGTTGCGCAGCACGAGCGCGGTGTGGGCGACCGCCAGGGTGCTGAGCACCGGATCGGTGCGCGCCGGCCGGGGAGACTGCTTCCACAGCGTCCGCCAGGCGAGGAGCCAGTCGGCGTCCTCCTCGGTGCGGAGATTGACCCGGCAGCGGGTGCACGGTGTGGAGCCGGGCACGATGACGTGGGAGATCGTCGCCTGCGCCTGCCCGACGACGACCTGCTGGTGGTCGATCCCGTTCTCCACGAGGTATCCCGCCGAGACCGCGTCCTCGACCCAGACCCCGGTGAGGACGACGAGCGGGGAGCGGTACCCGGTGGACTCCTCCGCCCGGCCGATCCGATGGGCGTCGAAGCCGGCGGCCGCGAGCACCGGGAGGAGCTCCTCGGCGTAGGGGCCGAGCACGAGCACCGGGGTGGCGGCGAGCGTGGCGGCGATCTGCGTGGGGGAGACGCCGAGGTTCGCGGCGAGGGGATCGACGTGGACGGTGGGGCGCCGAGGCGCCGCGTCCGGGCCGAGCGGCACGAGGACCCCGGCCTCGTCGAGGAGGGCGAGCAGGGAGGAGGCGCGGGCCGAGGACACGCCCAGATGCTCCGCCCGGTCGAAGAAGTCGTCGATCCCGATCCCCATCCGGAGGACGGAGATGAGCTCCGTGTCCTGTGGGGTGAGGCCGTCGATGAGGATCGGTTCGTCGATCCCGAACTGTACGCACCGGTCGCTGCGCCAGACCACCGGCACCGAGTGAAAGAGCTGATACACCGCTGATGCACCTCCTGATCCGGAGGCTACCGACTGGCGGTGCGCGCGAACAGTCCCCGGACGCGCCTGTGGATAACCTCTGCGGGAGAGTCCCGGACCGGGTCCGGGCAGGGTCGGAGCCCACTGCGCATCCGATGATCCGCAGGAGCTGACCGGCCCTGCCCGGGTGGTCGACCCCCAGCCGCGCTCGGGATCTCATGAGCCTTCCCCTTGCCCATGAAACCCGGGTTTTCCGGGGGTCTGACACCTCAAACTATGCGGCCCCCGCGGTGCCGTCAACACCGGGCGTCCCGGCGCCTGTGCACAAGCCGGCGCCAGCTGTTGACGAGTGTGCCCGCGCCTGTGGATGACGGTGTGGATGCGGGAACGCGCGAGATTCCGAGGGTGCCCGATCCGCCCCGGTGGGCGCGGCGTGTCGCGGGCTGGGTGAGCGGGGACAGGGGCGGGAGCGAGAATTTCCGCCGGAAGTTCGGCGCCCGGGGCCCCGCACCCGACCGGGGTGCCCCGGTGCACGTGGCGGGCCCGTGTCAGCGGCGCACTCTAGGGTGGTGGTATGGAGGCACGAGAGGTCATCGCCGCACTCGCGGACGGCACGATCACGGTCCGGCGGTCGGCGCGCCGGCGCAAGACGATCTCGGTGAGCCGCGATCACGGCTCGTACGTCGTCGCGGTGCCCGCCCGGTACGACGTCGACCGCCATGCCGGTGACATCGGTTCGCTCATCGCGCGACTGGAGAAGCGCGCCCGCACCGCGCCCCGCGGCGACGCCGAGCTCGAACGCCTCGCAGCCGAGCTCAACGACCGCTGCTTCGACGACGGGATCGCGCCCGCCTCGGTGCGCTGGGTGACGAACCAGCGCCATCGCTTCGCCTCGGCGACTTCGGCGACCCGGGAGATCCGGGTCTCCGACCGGCTGCGCGAGGTGCCGCGCTGGGTCCTCGAATCGGTGCTCGTCCACGAGCTCGCGCACCTGCGTGTGCCGGACCACTCGGCGGCGTTCACCGCGCTCACCCGCCGCCACCCGGACACCGACAGGGCCGAGGTCTTCCTCACCGGCTTCTCCTACGGGGAGACCGCGGCGGAGGCCTCTGCGCGTCACCGGGACTGAGTCGCGCTGCCGGGTTCGTGGTGCGCCGCCGCGGCCGAGGAGCGCCGCCGGGTCGACGGCGCAGGGCCCGGACCGAGGTGGGTCGCCGGGATCGAGTCGCGGCACCGGCACCTGGACCCGTGAGCAGGATCGGCCAGGGCACGAGGGAGCGGATCAGGAGCGTCCCGCATCGACGGTGCGGGCGGAGTGTGCCGCCTCGAACAGTCCCGGCAGGCGGCCGGGCAGGTCGGGCAGGATGTTCTCCGGCAGCTCCTCGAGGTCGAACCATGCCACGGCGAGCGACTCCTCGGAGGCGCTCACCGGCGCCGCTGCGTCCACCGACGCGCCGTAGACGACATCGCGGTGCACCCGGCACGCGCCGAAGGCCGCGGGCAGGCCGTGGACATGGAGGTCGATCGGGGCGGGGGAGAACCAGTCGACGCGGGTCAGGCCGGACTCCTCGAGGCACTCCCGCAGGGCCGCGGCCCGCAGCGAGGAGTCCGCGGCCTCGATGTGTCCGCCGAACTGCCCCCAGGCATCGGCCTTGCGGTGGTGGTGGAGGAGCACACGCCGGGCATCGAGGTCGAACACCACGCAGCTCGCGGTGAAGTGCTCGGGCCCGCCGTCGCGGTCGAGGGCGGCGGCCCCGGCCGAGGCGAGGAAGGCCCGGGCCGCAGCCTGTTCATCGATCCGGTCGGCAGGCGCGGGCCACGAGCGCAGCTCGCGCGCCGCGAGCTGTGTGCGGGCCCCCGGGGCGCTGCCGCCGGTGGGCGTCACGGGGACGGCGGGGTGGAGCCGCTGGGACGATCGTCGTCCCCGTCGCCGGGGTCGCCGCCGTCGGCGGGGCCGTCCCCGGCCGCGGAAGCATGGCCATCGTCCGGGGTGGATGCATCCGTGCTCGGGGCGGCAGCTGCGTCGGCGGGGCCGGTGGTCGGCGAACCGGTGTCGTCGTCACCAGCGGAGCCGGCGCCCTCGTCGGCGAGCAGCCGGGCGAGCGCCTCGTCCATCGAGGAGTCCGTCGACCATTCCTGGCTGCGACGCTCGCGGTAGCCCAGCGGGTCGTCGAGGTCCTGCGTCGTCGGCAGCAGGTCCGGGTGGTTGAATACCGCGTCGCGCGCCTCGGGCCCCTCGGTCTGCTCGAGGTAGGAGAACAGCGCCGCGGCATCGCGGAGCCGGGCCGGGCGCAGGTCCATGCCGACGAGCTGGGCGAAGGTCCGGTCCGCCGCACCCTCGGTGGCCTGGCGCTCGCGGAGCGCCTCGCGGATGGTGTCGCGCGAGCCGAGCTGTGCGCACGCCCGGTAGGCCACGACATCGGCCCAGCCGGCGATCACCGACAGGAGGTTCTGCAGGCTGGTGAGCGCCTGCTGCTGAGCCTCGGTGGGTTTCGGGTCGAACAGGCCGCGGCGGATCTCCTCGCTCATCTCCTGCATGCGGCTGGGATCGATCGAGCCGGCCATGCCCTGGATCCGATCGAGGTCGAGCTCGATCCCGGAGGCGTACTTGCTCAGCGCGGTCTCCACGTGGCCGGCGAGCCAGGGGGAGCGCTTGAACAGCCAGAGGAGTGCGAGCTCGCGCACGGCGAGGTGGATGCGCAGCTCGGTGGCCTCGACGCCGATCTCGGAGGCCGCACCGGTGATGTTCGCCTCGACGAGAGCGGGCCGGCTGCCCTTGATGAGCGGCAGGCCGTACTCGGTGCCGCTGAGCACGGAGCCCGACAGCGCGCCGAGCGCCTCGCCCAGCTGCATGCCGAACATCGACTCGCTCATCGAGGTGAACATCTGCCCGGCGCCGGCGAGCATCGGCTTGAGCTCCTCGGGCGCCTGCTCGGCGATGCTCGCGGTGAGCGCGGAGGACATGTTCGACTGGATCGGCCGCACCAACCGCTGCCAGCCCTCGAAGGTCTGCTCGACCCACTCGCGGCGGGTCAGTGCGATCGCTTCCGGAACGCCGACGGCGGAGGTCGTGACGTCCTCGAGCCAGAGCTCCGCGAGGCGGAACGCGTCGTGGGAGGCACGGGTGACCTCGTCGGTGACCTCCGGGTCGGGCTGCGGGATGTGCTGCTCGGCCGCGCGCCTGCCCCCGGTCTGCGAACCGCCGGAGAGCATGCCCTGGAGCTGCTGCATGATGCCGCCGAGCATCGCCGGATCGAACGGGAGGCCGCCGGGGCCCGCCTGTCCGGCCGAACCTGACTGCCCGCCCGAACCTGACTGCCCGAAGGCGCCGCCCATCTGGCCGCCGGGACCGAAGAGCATCCCGAAGATGTTGCCGAGCGGGTCGTTGTTGTCGTCGGGCTGGTCGCCTTCGCGGTTCTTGTCGGTCATGCCATTCCCTCGGTCGTCCGCGGAGCCTCGGCTCCACTGATGTGCTGGTCGGTGCTGCTCGCGGTGCGCGCGTGCCGCGTGCCGTGCACGGGCGGCGCGCTGGTGCTGTGCTGTGCGCGGTGCGCGATCCCGTGCGATCCACGGGCCTGCTGAGAAGCCTAACGAGCGAAGCTGGTCAAACCTTCCGAACCGGGGGCGCGAATCGCCGGTGTCCGCCCGTGGCTGAATCGCCGCCCGGGCTGCGTGGGGCGCCGAGGCCCGGTCACGATTGGGTCACCGCGATCGCCGTGGCCTACACTTCACTAGGGCGTGTCCGATAAATGGTGTAGCCACGCAATAGCCGCGTTGAGTACGACTGCTGCGCGGTAGACGATGGCGAGTTTGTCGTAGCGGGTGGCCAGGGCCCGCCACTGCTTCAGGCGGCTGTAGCCGCGCTCGATGACGTTCCTGCCCCGGTACTTCTCGGCGTCGAACTTCGGCGGCCTGCCTCCCTTGGAGCCGCGGCGCTTGCGGTGGCCCTGTTGATCTTTCGGCTCGGGGATGACTGCTTCAATCCGGCGGCTGCGCAGGTAGGCACGATTGGCCCGCGAGGAGTACGCCTTATCGCCCAGCAGTGCTGTCGGCCGGGTGCGGGCGCTACCGAGTCCGGGGCGCTGGACCCGCAGCTGATCCATGAGCGGGATGAGCATCGGGCAGTCGCCGTCCTGGCCGGCGGTGCACACGGTGACCAACGGCAGTCCGTGGCCGTCGACGAGCTGATGGGTCTTTGTCGACAGCCCACCCCGGGACCGGCCCAGCGCGTGGTCAGGCGGCTCGACGTCCGGATTCGTGTAGTTCGACGAATCCCTTTTTTAGGCGCGTGATGTTCGTTGAGTGTTGATGAGCACGCGCGATCGTGGAGTCCACCGACAGCGACCAGTCGAGCTCGCCGGCAGCGTCAGCGTGAGCGGTCAAGCGGGCCAGCGCGGTGTCCCAGGTGCCGTCGCCGGCCATCCGGCGATGCCAGGTCCATACCGTCTGCCACTTGCCGAACGTCTCGGGCAGGTCCCGCCAGGCGATCCCGCATCGGTAGCGGTAGATGATGCCCTCGACCATCTGGCGGGCATCAGCGAAGGGCCGGCCCCTGCGGCCGGTCGGAGCAGGCAGCAAGTCAGCAATCAGCGACCATTGAGCATCCGTGAGCAGTTGGAATCTCGACATGCTCCCAGGCTCTCAGCCAGCGAACCACATCATTGTCAGACACGCCCTAGAGCCGAGACCGAAAGGAACCCCTGCGTGAGCGAGCCTGCCGTCACCGGCCCCGAAGCGCCCGCGCGGTCGCGCCGGAAGCGGTCCGACGGCACCATCGTCTCGGGGATCGTCACGTATCTCCTCGTGCTCGTCGCGGCCCTCGTCCCGGTTCCCTATCTCATCCAGATGCCCGGTCCTGTCGTCAACACCCTCGAACCCGTCGAGGGCGACGAGCTCATCACGATCACCGGCACCGAGACCTACGAGGCCGAGGGCACGCTCGACCTCCTCACCGTCGCCGTCGCCGGCGGGCCCGGCCGCAGCCTCAACGCCTCCCAGGTGCTCCGCTCCGTCGTCAGCGCCGAGGACACCGTGGTGCCGACCGAGGCGTACTATCCGCTGACCACCACGCGGGAGGACGTCACCGGGCAGAACGCCGCCGAGATGGCTTCATCCCAGGACACCGCCACGGCCGCCGCGCTCGGCGAGCTCGGCATCGACTACCGCTCCGTCATCACCGTGGCCGAGGTCGTCCCCGGTTCGGCGGCCGACGGCCAGGTGCAGCCGGGGGACATCATCACCGCCGTCGACGGTGCGGAGATCGGCGGCGACGAGGCCGCCGCGCAGACCGTGGCCGACGCCGTGCGGGCCTCCGAGGGCACGGTCGTCCTCGGCCTGGAGCGCGCCGGGGAGCCGCTCGACGTCGAGGTCGCCCCGGTGGAGGCGCACGGCCAGAAGATGATCGGCGTGACGATGACGCAGGCCTTCGACTTCCCGTTCGACGTCACCTTCAACGTCGAGGGGATCGGCGGACCGTCGGCGGGGACGATCTTCGCCCTCGCGATCATCGACGAGCTCACCCCGGGCAACCTCACCGGGGACCGGGCGATCGCCGGCACCGGGGCGATCAGCCCCGACGGCACCGTGGCCCCGATCGGAGGCGCCCGCCAGAAGGTGTCCGCCGCCGCGGAGTCGGGCGCCGAGTTCTTCCTGTCCCCGACCGACAACTGCGCCGAGGTGCTCGGCGCCCGGGGTGCCGACGCACTCACCGTCGTCGCCGTGGGCACCCTCTCAGAAGCTCATTCCGCGGTGCAGTACATCGCCGCGGACCGTACCGGGAACCTGCCGTCCTGCCAGGACGCCGCGGCCAACTGATGTCCGACGCTGCTAGGAAAGGACACGCGTGACCTTCGCTGCCCCACCAGGAGGCCGTTCGACCGGCATGAAGCCGAAGAAGCCCTCACCGCTCATGCTCACCCTCATCGCGGTCGCGGTGCTGCTCGTGCTCTTCGTGATCTTCGCGCAGGTCTACACCGAGGTGCTGTGGTTCGACCAGCTCGGCGTGCTCTCCGTCTACGCCACCGAGTGGATCACCAAGGTCGTCCTCTTCGTCATCGGCTTCCTCGTCATGGCGGTGCCGGTGTGGTACTGCCTGCGGATCGCCCACCGGAACCGTCCGGTCTACGCGCCCGTCACCCCGCGCCAGGAGAACCTCGACCGGTACCGCGAGGCCGTCGAGCCGCTGCGCCGGATGATGACGATCGCGCTGCCGGCCGTGCTCGGCCTGCTCGGCGGCGTCGCGCTCTCGGCGGCCTGGACCCAGGCCCTCATGGTCCTCAACGCCACCCCCTTCGGCACTCCGGACCCGCAGTTCGGCCACGACGTGTCCTTCTACGTCTTCGTCCTCCCGGTGATCCGGGTGGCGCTCGACTTCCTCGGCATGGTGACGCTGCTCGCCTTCATCGCCTCGGTCGTCTCCCACTACCTGTTCGGCGGCATCCGTCCCGGCGAGGAGCGCGGTCTCCACCTGACCAGGACCGCGCGCGTGCAGCTCGCGATCACCGCCGCGCTGCTGCTGCTCGTGCAGGCCGGCCGGCTCTTCGTGCTGCGCTACGAGAACCTCACCAACACCTCGGGGATCGTCACCGGTGCCACCTACACCGGGGACAACATCACGCTCCCGGCGATGCTCATCGTGTCGCTCGCGACCGTGGCGGTCGCGGTGCTGTTCGCCGCGAACGCCTTCGCGAACGTGTGGAAGCTGTCCGTGGTCGCGGTGATCATGCTCGTCGTGCTCGGCGGGATCTCGATCATCGGTCTGCCCGCCGGTGTCCAGCAGTTCCAGGTGCAGCCCTCGGAGCAGAGCCTCGAGAACGAATACATCCAGCGCAACATCGATGCCACTCGCAGCGCCTACGGCATCGACGACGTCGAGGTCATCCCCTACAGCCCCACGGTCGAAGGGGAATCCGGTGCGCTGCGGGCCGACGCGGAGACCGCCGCCTCGGTGCGCCTGCTCGACCCGAACCTCGTTTCCGACACCTTCCGCCAGCTCCAGCAGCAGCGTCCCTTCTACGGCTTCCCCGAGCAGCTCGACGTCGATCGCTACGAGATCGACGGGCAGATGCAGGACACCGTGATCGCGCTGCGCGAGCTCAATCCCGGTTCCCAGGCGGATTCCTCGTGGCTCAACCAGGCCGTCGTCTACACCCACGGCTTCGGCGTCGTCGCCGCCTACGGCAACCAGCAGGGCAACGACGGGCAGCCGGCCTTCCTCGAGGCGAACATCCCGCCCACCGGTGAGCTCGGCGAGTACGAGCCGCGCATCTACTTCGGCGAGCGCTCCTCGCGCTATTCGATCGTCGGTGCGCCGGAGGACTCGGACCCGCGTGAGATCGACTACCCGGCCGACGGCGAGGACGGCTCCGCCCAGGTCTACAACACCTTCTCCGGCGAGGGCGGCCCGGCGGTCGGCTCGTTCTTCCACCGCCTGCTCTACGCGATCAAGTTCCAGGACGAGCAGATCGTCCTGTCCGATGCGCTCAACCCCGAATCGCAGATCCTCTACGAGCGGAACCCGCGCGAGCGGGTGCAGCGCGTCGCGCCGTTCCTCGAGGTCGACGGCGATCCCTACCCGGCTGTCATCGACGGGAAGATCAAGTGGATCGTCGACGCCTACACGACCTCGCCGGAGTACCCGTACTCCACGCCGCAGGTCCTCCAGGAGGCGACGCAGGACTCGAACACCGAGCGCTCCGGCGCCACCCAGGCGCTGCCACCGCAGCAGGTCAACTACATCCGCAACTCCGTCAAGGTCACCGTCGACGCCTTCGACGGGTCCGTCGACCTCTACGCCTGGGACGAGAAGGACCCCGTCCTGCAGACGTGGATGAAGATCTTCCCCGACCTCGTGCAGCCGGTGGAGAACATGAGCGCGGATCTCATGAGCCACGTGCGCTACCCCGAAGATCTCTTCAAGGTCCAGCGCTCCCTGCTCACCCAGTACCACGTGGAGGACTCGAACTCGTTCTACACCGGGCAGGACTTCTGGACCCAGCCGCTCGACCCGACGGTCAACGCCGAGCGCAACCTCGTGCAGCCGCCGTACTACCTCACGCTGCGGATGCCCACCCAGGAGGCGCCGTCGTTCTCGCTGACCTCGTCGTTCATCCCGCGGCAGTCGAACGGGCAGACGCGCAACAACCTCACCGGCTTCCTCGCCGCGTCCGCGGATGCGGGCTCGGAGGAGGGCGCGCCGAGCGAGGAGTACGGCAAGCTCAGGCTCCTCCAGCTGCCGCGCAACACGACGTTCCCCGGCCCCGGCCAGGCGCAGAACAACTTCAACACCGAGCCGGAGATCCAGACGAGCCTCAACCTGCTGCGGCAGGGCGAGTCCGAGGTGCAGAACGGCAACCTGCTCACGCTGCCGGTGGCCGGCGGTCTGCTCTATGTGCAGCCGGTCTACGTCCGCTCCGCGGGTGAGACCTCGTACCCGGTGCTCCAGCGTGTGCTCGTGGCCTTCGGCGAGGAGATCGGCTTCGCGCCGACCCTCGACGAGGCGCTCGACCAGGTGTTCGGCGGCGACTCCGGTGTGCAGGCCGGCGATGCCGACAAGGCCGGTCAGGCCACCGAGGACGAGGCGGGCACCGGTGCCGGTGAGGAGGGGGCCGGAGCGTCCGCCCCCGACGAGTCGGTGCAGGAGGCCCTCGACGAGGCGAAGCAGGCGATGGAGGATGCCGACCGGGCTCTCCAGGACGGCGACTTCGCCGCCTACGGCGAAGCGCAGGAGCGTCTCCGTCAGGCGCTCGAGCGCGCGCTCGAGGCCGAGCAGGGCCCGGCCGACGCCGAGGCGCCCGCCGAGGGCGAGGGCTGATCACTCGGGCCGATTCCGGACCGCTCCACGCGGTGAGGCAGATCACCGCCCGGCGATTTGGTGGTCACCTGGCGTTCACGTATAGTTGAGAACGCATCGCGGGGTGGAGCAGTTCGGTAGCTCGCCGGGCTCATAACCCGGAGGTCGGAGGTTCAAATCCTCCCCCCGCCACCAAGTGGGAGATTCCCCCGGTTCCGGAGACGGAACCGGGGGAATCTGCATTCACGCCGCCCCCGCGCCGGGGCCGGCGGCATCCCTCGTATCTTGCGCTGCTCTTCGTCCGGATCTGCCTGTGCGGGGACTCATCGGGAGTCGCCCGCCCGCCGGTCCGGGCTCACGCATCCGGCACAGCCTGAGGCGCACGATCATGCCGCCCCATGACCGCACAGTGCTTCGACGTGACGAGGCTCATACATCCTGCACGGGGATCGTGCTTGCATCTAGTTGAAGTGTCAACTAGATTTGCACTTGTAGTTAAAAACTTAACCAAAAAGGAGATCACCATGACTGCGCTGCCCACCAACCTCACCCCCGGCACCTGGAACTTCGACGCCCTCCACTCCGACTTCGGATTCGTCGCCCGTCACGCCGGCGTGACGAAGGTGCGCGGCGAGTTCACCGACTTCACCGGCACCATCACCGTCGCCGACGAGTTCGAGAACAGCCGGGTCGAGGCCTCGGCGAACGTCTCCTCGATCACCACCGGCAACGAGCAGCGCGACGGCCACCTCCAGTCCGGCGACTTCTTCCTCGCCGAGGAGCACCCGCAGGCGACCTTCGTGTCGACCGCGATCGAGAACTTCGACGGCGCTGAGTTCGACCTCGTCGGTGACCTCACCATGCGCGGTGTGACCCTGCCCGTGACCTTCAAGGCCGAGTTCAACGGCGTCGCCGTCGACGGCGACGCCTCGCTGGCCGGCTTCTCCGCCACCACCACCGTCAACCGCAAGGACTACGGCATGAAGTTCCACGCCGCGATGGGCGGCGGCGAGCTCCTCGTCAGCGACAAGATCGTCATCAACATCGAGATCGAGGCCGCCAAGCAGGCCTGATCCGCCGCTCCGGCGGGCGCACCGCGCGCCCGCCGGACCCGGGAGCACCGACGAGGCCCCCGCACCGGAAACCGGTGCGGGCGCCTCGCTGTGTGCTCGGAGTCGGGCCGCCGGCCGTAGACGGCGGAGCCCGGGGACTACTTCGCCGGGCGCGCGGTGAAGGTCCCGTCCTCGATCGCCCGGGCGAGGCGGGCGATGCCCGCGGTGGCGGCCTCGACCTCGGCGGGACTCTTGCAGAACGAGTAGCGGATCGTCGCGCGGTAGTGCTCCGCCGTCGGTGATCCGGCCCGGCACAGCGCGGCCACCGGAATCCCGGTGAAGCCGTACTCCCGGGTGATCCGCTCGTTGAGTGCGAAGGCGTCCTCGTCGGTGAGCGGGGCGAAGTCGACGAGCACGAAGTATCCCGCCCGCGGCGTCCGGACATCGATGCCCGGCACCTGGCGCAGTGCGGCGAGCAGCACGCCGCGGCGCGCGGCGAGCGAGTCGCGGTTCTCGGAGGGGAACGGCGAACCGGTGCGCAGCGCCTCGGCGACGGCGACCTGCAGGGGGGAGCCGGCGGTGAAGGTGAGGAACTGCTTGACGCCCTGGATGGCCGCGCGGACCTCCGGAGCGGCCACGACCCAGCCGACCTTCCAGCCGGTGATGTTGAAGGACTTTCCCGCCGAGGACACCGATACCACCCGCTCGGGCTCGTCGACGTGCGCGGCGAGCGCATGATGCTCGGCTCCGTCGAACACGAGGTACTCGTACACCTCGTCGGTGATGACCCAGGCATCCGCACGCTGGGCGCCGGCGAAGATCCGCCGGAGCTGTTCGAGGTCGAACAGCGCACCCGTCGGGTTGTGCGGGGTGTTGACGATGATCGCCGCCGTCGACTCCGACACCGCCGCCTCGAAAGCCTCCCAATCCGGGGCGAAGCCGCCGTCGACCGGCAGCACCGGCACCGTGACCATCGTCGCCCCGGCAGCGGTGATCGCCGCCGGGTACGCATCGTAGAACGGCTCGAACACGATGACCTCGCCTCCGGGCGGCACGAGCGCGAGGATCGCAGCGGTGAGCGCCTCCGTCGCGCCGACGGTGACGAGCACCTCGTCGGTGCTCACCTGCTGGCCGTACTCGCGGCGACGCTGCTCGGCGACCGCGCCGATGAGCGCGGGGAATCCTTGGCCGGGCGCGTACTGATTCATCCCCGCGCGCATGGCGTCAGCAGCAGCGGCGACGAGCGGCTCCGGGGCGTCGGTGCCGGGCGCGCCCTGGCCCAGATTGACTGCCCCGTGGGCGGCGGCGAGCTGCGTCATCTGCCCGAAGATCGTCTCTCCCACCGTGCCGTCGGGCCGGACGAGGCCGGCGGCGTCGACCATCCGGTGCCACAGGGGTGCGCGCATGAGCTCCGGCATCACATGTACTCCAGCACCGCGTCGTGGAGCCGGCCGTTCGTCACGACCGCGTTCCCACCGAAGGGACCGTCCGACCCGCCGAGGTCGGTGAACCTGCCGCCGGCCTCGAGCACCACGGGGACGAGCGCGGCCATGTCGTAGAGCTCGAGCTCCGGCTCGCAGGCGATGTCGACCGCGCCCTCGGCGACGAGCATGTAGGACCAGAAGTCTCCGTAGCCGCGGGTCCGCCACACCGTGTCGCACAGCTGCAGGAACCGCTCCCGGGTGCCGCGCTCCCGCCAGCCGGTGAGCGAGGCGAAGGACAGCGAGGCATCGGCGAGCGCATCCACGGCGGACACGGAGATCCGCTCCGGGGCACCGCCGTCGACGACGAGGTGCGCGCCGGCCCCGGCCGCGGCGTACCAGCGCCGGCCGAGCGCCGGGGCGCTGACGACGCCGACGAGCGGCGTCTCACCGTCGTAGAGGCTGATGAGGGTGGCGTAGACGGGCACGCCGCGGACGAAGTTCTTCGTCCCGTCGATCGGGTCGACGATCCAGCGCCGGGCGGCCTCGCCGCGACCGCCGTACTCCTCGCCGAGCATCGCGTCGGCGGGCCGGTGCTCGGCGAGGATCTCGGCGATCATCGCCTCGACCGCGCGATCGACGTCGGTCACGGGGGTGAGGTCCGGCTTCGTGGTCACCGTGAGGTCGTGGGCGCGGAAGCGAGGGAGGGTGAGCGCGTCCGCCCGGTCCGCGAGCAGGAGTGCGAGCTGAAGATCGTCCATGGGGCCACAATAGCGAGCTCGCCCGCCGGGGGAGTGCGGGGTTCGAGGAGTGGGAAGGTCAGCCGGCAAGGTTGCCGAGCAGCCGCCGCAGCGAGGCGAGCCGTGCCGGTCCGGATTCCCCGGCCCGTCCCTCGGCGACCCAGGCGTCGAGTGCACAGCCGGCGGAATCGGCGAGGTGCGCGCACCCCTTGGGGCAGTCGGCGGTGGCGGGGACGAGCTCGCCGAACGCGGCGAGCACGTTGTGCGCATCGACGTGGGCGAGGCCGAAGCTGCGCACTCCCGGGGTGTCGATGAGCCAGCCGCCGCCGGGCAGGGGCAGGCAGACGGCCGAGGACGAGGTGTGCCGGCCGCGGCCCGTGACCTCGTTGACGGCACCGGTCGCCCGACCGGCGTCGGGCACGAGCGCGTTCATCAGCGTCGACTTGCCCACCCCGGAGTGCCCGACGAGCACGCTGAGCCGGTCGGCGAGCACGCCGGCGAGCGCGGTGATGCGCGGTCGGCCGCCGTCGTCGAAGCCGCACGGGACGATCTCCACACCGGTGGCCTCGAAGCGCTCCCGGATCGCGTCGAGGGGCGCGAGGTCGAGCTTGGTCACGGCGAGCAGCGGGGTGATCCCGGCGTCGAAGGCCGCCGTGAGCGTCCGATCGATGAGCCCCCACGAGGGTTCCGGGTCCGCCGTGGCGGTGACGACCACGAGCTGGTCGGCGTTGGCGACGATGACGCGCTCGGTCGGGTCGGTGTCGTCGGCGCTGCGGCGCAGCACCGTGCGCCGGGGCAGGACCTCGACGATGCGGGCGAGGGAGCCGTCCTCGCCCGAGGTGTCCCCGGCCATCCGCACCCGGTCGCCGGGCACGATCGCCTGCCGGCGCAGCCGCGAGGCGCGCACGCACGTGATGATCGGCCCCTCGGCGGGGGCCCCGGCCTCATCGTGCTCCGCGACGGCGCGGTAGCGCCCGCGGTCGACCGCGACGACCATGCCCACCGGCGCGTCGCTGTGGTCGGGCCGCTCCTTGGTGCGCGGCCGCGAACCGCGCCGGTTGGGGCGCGGTCGGTAGTCGTCCTCGGTGAAGTCCCGGTAGCGGCGCGGCATCGGTCACCCGAGCATGGCGGTCCACAGCGCGGTGAACTCCGGCATCGTCTTGCCCACCGTCGCGACGTCCTCGATCTCGATCCCCTCGACCCGCAGGCCGAGGACCGCGGCGGCCATGACCATCCGGTGGTCGTGGTAGGTGGCCCAGCGGGCACCCCGCGTGGCCGGCGAGTGGATGATGAGCGAGTCGGGGCCCTCGGTGACGCGGGCCCCGGTCTTCGTCAGCTCGGTCGCCAGAGCGCTGAGCCGATCGGTCTCGTGGCCGCGGAGGTGGCCGATGTTCCGCAGCGTCGAGGTGCCCTCGGCGCAGGCCGCGATCGCGGCGACGACGGGGGTGAGCTCGCCGACGTCGCCGAGGTCGAGGTCGACGCCGCGCAGCCGCGCCGGGCCGGTGACCTCGAGCCCGGTGCGGCTCAGCGTGGAGGTGGCGCCGAACTCCTCGGCGATGCCGCGCATCGCTTCCCCGGCCTGGGTGGTGTGCGCCGGCCAGTGGGGGATCGTCACGGTGCCCCGGGTGACGAGGGCGGCGCCGAGGAAGGTCGCGGCGTTCGACAGATCCGGTTCGACCGCGACCTGCAGGCCGTGCGGACGGCCGGGTTCGACGACCCAGCGGTGCGGTTCCGGCTCGCTCACGTGCACGCCGGCGTCGGCGAGGGTCTCGAGCGTCATGTCGATGTGCGGCCGGGAGGGGAGCCGCTCACCGGTGTGGATGAGCTCGAGGCCGAGGTCGAAGGCGCCGGCGGCGAGCAGCAGGCCGGAGACGAACTGGCTCGTCGCGGAGGCGTCGAGGTCGAGGTGCCCGCCGCGGACTCCACCGGCGGCCTCGACAGTGAAGGGCAGCGCATCCGTCCCGGAGTCGGTGGTGACCTCGGCCCCTAGGCGGCGCAGCGCGTCGAGCATCGTCGACATCGGGCGCACATAGGCCTGCGGGTCGCCGTCGAAACGGACCCGGCGCCCGGTCGCGGCGGCGAGCGGGGGCACGAAGCGCATGACGGTGCCGGCGAGCCCGCAGTCGACGGTGACCGGGTCCGTGCCAGCCACGGCCGCGGGACCCGGGATCGGCTCGATGCGCAGCGCGCCGTCGGCGTCGGGGACGATGCGGGCGCCGAGCGCGGTGAGGGCGGCGATCATGAGCTCGGTGTCGCGGCTGATGAGTGGGGCGGCGATCCGGGAGGGCTCGGTGGCGAGCGCGGCGAGGACGAGGAAGCGGTTGGTGAGGGACTTGGATCCGGGGACGGCGACAGTGGCCCGCACCGGTGCATCGCTGCACGGTGCGAGCCACGTCCGCTCAGGGCTGTGCGTCACCTGTTCGGCAGGCTCACCGTGTCGAGCGCCTTCGCCGAGGTGCGCTCGACATTGCGCCACAGATCCTCCGCGGCATGCTGGGCACGCCATGCGAGGCCGGGCTTGCCCGCGGTGTCCACGCTGGCGAGGAGCGCCCCGCCGAGCAGCGAGGTCTTGGCGAGGAGGGAATCCTTCGAGGCGCTCTCGCTGCTGAGCTGCTGGCCCACGACGTCGATGAGGTAGGTGCCGACGAGCACGGTGGACGACAGGCGCGGGAACCTGCCGATCGCGAGCAGCGAGCCCGCGGCGACCTGGGCGGCGCCGGTGATCCGGGCGACGGTCTCCGCCTCGACCGGGAGGTCGACCTGCTTCTTCACCAGGGAGAGGAGGGGGGCGACGGACTTCGCGGCGGCGTGCGGATTGCGCACCCGGGCGATGCCGTTGCCGATGTACGCGGAGGCGAGCATGGGGCGGGCGATGAACCGGACCAGGGACACGGTGTTTCCTTCCGTAGTGGGCAGTACTCCTGCCTCCCGAGCATAGTCGCTCGCCCGCGCCCGGACGGAACCGCCGGCGGAATATCATCGCCGCCGGCGGCGTTCTCCCGACACGAGCCGCAGCTGCCTCCCGGGCCCCGGGAGGCGCCGACGGCGGAGAGGACGTGGAGCGGATGACGGCGACGATGCTCGCAGAGCGCAGCGTGCGCACCGGAGCCCCGGTGCGCACCCCCGACGCCGGGGCGACGGGCGTATCATGGTCGATGATGACTGAATCGACATCGCCCGTGGTCGACGACACCGTCGACGTGGCAGCCGAGACCGACGCCGAACGCTCCGCCCGCTTCGAACGCGACGCGCTGGAGTACGTCAACCAGCTGTACGCGGCGGCGCTGCGCATGACGCGCAACCCCGCGGACGCGGAGGATCTCGTCCAGGAGGCGTACACGAAGGCCTACGCCGCCTTCCACCAGTACACCCCCGGCACGAACCTCAAGGCGTGGCTCTACCGCATCCTCACGAACACGTTCATCAACAACTACCGCAAGAAGCAGCGGCAGCCGCTCGAATCGAGCGGGGAGGACATCGAGGACTGGCAGATCCACCGCGCCGCCTCGCACACCTCCTCCGGCGGCCGGTCCGCGGAGCTCGAGGCGCTCGACCGGCTCCCGGACAGCGATGTCACCGATGCGCTGAGCCAGCTCCCCGAGGACTTCCGGATGGTCGTCTACTACGCGGACGTCGAAGGTCTGCCGTACAAGGAGATCGCCGAGGTCATGGACACTCCCATCGGCACGGTGATGTCACGACTGCACCGCGGGCGCAGGCAGCTGCGCGAGATGCTCGCCGGCTACGCCGCCGAACGCGGATTCGGAACCCGGAAGGAGGCCGACGATGAGTGAGCTCCGTCGGGACGACGACTGCTGCCGATCCGGACGCCAGGAGAGCCTGACCCGGATCTACCACTACCTCGACGGCGAGCTCTCCGGCGAGGAGATCTCCGCCATCCGCGAGCACATCGACACCTGCCACGACTGCCGCGAGGAGTACGCCGTCGAGGCGCTCCTCAAGGAGCTCGTACGCCGCTCGTGCTGCAACGACGCCGCGCCGGACGGGCTCAAGGAGCGGATCCGTGCGCGCATCGTGATGGAGCAGACGACGATCACCGTCCACCGTCGGATGGGCTGAGGGACGTCGCATCGGCCTGCGCGCTGCGGAAGAGCGGCTACAGGTGTGCGAACAGCATTCTGCAACAGCGCACAGCACAGCGGCGGGGCCGGGAGATTGCTCCCCGGCCCCGCCGCTGTGTGCACCGCGCCTCAGCGCAGCCGTCCGTGCGCCTCAGGCGTTGGGACGCTTGCCGTGGTTGGCTCCGCGCTTCTTGCGGTCACGGCGCTTGCGGCCTCGCTTGCTCATGATCGTCACTCCTTCTGTTCGACCTCATTATTCTTCCATACCTGGCGCAGGGGCGCCACAGCACGGACTCAGCCGGCGGTGTCGCGCACCCCGAGCCAGTCGAACCAGCCGCGGTGCAGCACGAGCCAGGCGAGCAGCCCGTACCCCTCCTGCCCGGGCAGCCCGGTGCCGGACGCGGTGAGTTCGCGCTGCCAGGCGGCATGCTCCCGCAGCGGCGTGAAGGTGTCGACATAGGCGATCCCACGGCGCAGCGCGACATCGGCGAAGCCCGCGTTGAGCTCCTCGAGGCGCCGGTTGCGGTCGCGGTCGAGCGACGGGGGAGGCCCGACGACGAAGGTGAGGACCTCGGACCCGAGCGCGGAGTCGAGCGCGTTGGCGAGGTTGAGGCGCGAGCGCGCCGTCGACAGGCCGGCATCGATGTCGTGCGGGCCCGGTGCGAGCACGAGGCGGTTCTGCGTGTGCGGGTCGAACCGCAGGCGCGCCTCGGCCATCCCGCGCTGGCTCATGCCCACCGAGTCCTCACCGGCCACCCCGAGGGCGTAGAACCGGGAGTCCGGCAGCGACGGCAGGGTGCGGGCGGCGACACGGCCCGTCCAGCCCAGGCAGCGGGCGTCGCCGTGACCGGCGACGAGCTCGTCACCGATCACGACGACCGTGGTCGTCCGCTGCTGCGTCACCGTGCGAAGACGTGTTCGACGAGGTCGGCCTGCTCGAGGTCGTGGACCTTCTTGAGACCGGTCGCCGGGGACGCCGAGGCGACGCGGGACACGATCCGCATCTCGCGGCCGCCGAGCAGCGGTACGAGATCGAGGGCCATGAACGGCCAGGCGCCCTGGTTCTCCGGCTCCTCCTGCGCCCACACGAGCTCCACGTCGTCGCCGAACGGCGCGAGCGCGGCTGCGATCCCCTCCTCGTCGAGCGGGTAGAGCTGCTCGACGCGGACGAGCGCCGTGCGGGTGTCCTCGAGCTTCTCCCGCTGCGCCAGCAGGTCCCAGTAGAGCTTGCCGGAGACGAACACCACCCGATCGACGCCCGAGGCATCCACAGTGGTGTCCGGGAGCACCGGCTCGAACCGGCCGGAGGTGAAGTCCTCGACCGTGGTCGCCGCGGACTTGAGCCGCAGCATCGACTTCGGAGTGAACACGACGAGCGGCCGCTTGCGGTCCGTGTGCGCGTGTCGGCGCAGCAGGTGGAAGTACGAGGCGCCGTTCGACGGGTAGGCGACGGTCATGTTGTTCTCCGCGCACAGCTGGAGGAACCGTTCGATCCGGGCCGAGGAGTGGTCCGGGCCCTGGCCCTCGTAGCCGTGCGGCAGGAGCATGACGACACCGGAGGTCTGCGCCCACTTCTGCTCGGAGGAGGAGATGAACTCGTCGATGATCGACTGCGCGCCCTGCGCGAAGTCGCCGAACTGCGCCTCCCACAGCACGAGCGCATCCTGGCGCTCCACCGCGTAGCCGTACTCGAAGCCCACCGCCGCGTACTCGCTGAGCAGCGAGTCGTAGACGTAGAATTTCGCCTGGTCCTCGGTGAGGTTCGACAGCGGCGTCCACTCGTTGCCGTTGTCGTGGTCGATGAGGACCGAGTGGCGCTGCGTGAAGGTGCCGCGGCGGGAGTCCTGGCCGGCGAGGCGGACGGGGATGCCCTCCATGAGGAGCGAGCCGAAGGCGAGCAGCTCCGCGAAGCCCCAGTCGATGCCGCCGGAGCGCGACATCTCCTGCCGCTTCTGGAGCAGGCTCTTGAGCTTCTTGTGGACCGCGAAGTCGTCCGGGACCTCGAGGTGGGCATCGCCTACCCGCTCGATGACCTGCGAGGGCACGGCGGTCTCGAAGGGGTTGTCCGCTTCGAGGTCGGCCGGGCGCTCGGGGCGCGGCGGCAGCTTCGCGGCCTCCTTGGCCTGCTTCTCCGCCTCCTTGGTCTCGGCGAAGGCGGCCTCGAGCTTGGACTGGTAGTCCTTGAGCGCCTCCTGCGCCTCCTCCTCGGAGATGCACTTCCGGCCGACGAGCGATTCGGTGTAGACCTTGCGCACCGAGCCCTTCGACTCGATGAGCGAGTACATCACCGGCTGTGTCATCGATGGATCGTCGCCCTCGTTGTGGCCGCGGCGGCGGTAGCACACGAGGTCGATGACGATGTCGCGGTTGAACTCCTGGCGGTACTCGAAGGCGAGCTCGGCGGCCCGGTACACGGCCTCCGGGTCATCGCCGTTGACATGCAGGATCGGCGCGCTGATCGTCTTCGCGACGTCGGTGCAGTAGTACGAGGAGCGGGCCGAGGCCGGCGGGGTGGTGAAGCCGACCTGGTTGTTGATGATGACGTGCACGGTGCCGCCGGTGCGGTAGCCGCGCAGCTCGGACAGGTGCAAAGTCTCCGCGACGACTCCCTGACCGGCGAAGGCCGCGTCGCCGTGGACGAGCACCGGCAGCACGGAGAATCCGGCGTTGCCGGCGTCGATCTCGTCCTGCTTGGCGCGCGCGATGCCCTCGAGCACAGGGTCGACGGTCTCGAGGTGGCTCGGGTTGGCCGCGACGTAGACCTTCGTCGAGTTGCCGTCCGGCGAGGTGTAGGAGCCCTCCTGGCCGAGGTGGTACTTGACGTCGCCGGAGCCCTGGAAGCTGTCCGGGGCCTGGGTGCCGTCGAACTCGCGGAACACCTGGGCGTAGCTCTTGCCCGCGATGTTGGTGAGCACGTTGAGGCGGCCGCGGTGGGCCATGCCGATCGTCACCTCGTCCATGCCGGCGTCGGCCGCCTGACTGAGGATCTTGTCGAGCATGACGATCGCGGACTCGCCGCCCTCGAGGCTGAAGCGCTTCTGTCCGATGTACTTCGTCTGCAGGAAGGTCTCGAACGCCTCGGCGGCGTTGAGGCGGCCGAGCACGTGGCCCTGCTCCTCGCGGGTGAGCTCCTCGTGGGGGACCTCGAGCTTCTGCTGGAACCAGCGGCGCTGCTCGGGATCGGCGATGTACATGTATTCGATGCCGGTGGTGCGGCAGTACGAGTCGCGGAGGACGCCGAGGATCTTGCGCAGCGGCAATAGCGGCCGGTCGCCGAACCCGCCGGTGGGGAACTCGCGCTCGAGGTCCCACAGGGTGAGGCCGTGGGAGTTGATGTCGAGGTCCGGGTGGCTGCGCTGGCGGTAGACGAGCGGGTCGATGTTCGCCATGAGGTGACCGCGCGTGCGGTAAGCGTCGATGAGCTCGATGACGCGGGCGGACTTGTTGACGTCGGTCTGGTCGCCGGCGTCGAGGTCCGGCACCCAGCGCACCGGCGTGTAGGGCAGGCGCAGCGACTCGAAGACGTCGTCGTAGAAGCCGTCCTCGCCGAGCAGGTAGCCGTGGACGAGCTTGAGGAATTCGCCGGAGCCGGCACCCTGGATGACGCGGTGGTCGTACGTCGAGGTCAGGGTCACGACCTTGGAGATCGCCAGGCGGTTGATGGTCTCCTGGCTGGCGCCCTGGAACTCGGCGGGGTACTCGAGTGCGCCGACGCCGATGATGCAGCCCTGGCCCTTGGTCAGGCGCGGCACGGAGTGGACGGTGCCGATGCCGCCGGGGTTCGTCAGGGACACCGTGGTGCCGGCGAAGTCGTCGGCGGCGAGCTTGCCGATCCGCGCCCGCTCGACGAGGTCGTCGTAGGCGTCGACGAACTGCTTGAAGGTCAGGGTCTCGGCCTTCTTGACGTTGGGCACGAGCAGGGTGCGGGTGCCGTCCTTCTTGGGGACGTCGATCGCGAGACCGAAGTTGACGTGACCCGGGCTGACCATGACGGGCTTGCCGTCCTGCACCTCGTAGTACACGTTCTGGCTCGGGAAGGCCTTGAGCGCCCGGATCACCGCGAACCCGATGAGGTGGGTGAAGGAGACCTTGCCGCCGCGGGTGCGCTTGAGGTGGGAGTTGATGACGATGCGGTTGTCGATGAGCGCCTTCGCCGGCAGCGAGCGGACCGAGGTGGCCGTCGGGACGGTGAGCGACTGGTCCATGTTCTCGGCGATGAGCTTGGCCGGACCGCGGAGCTTCGTCACGACGTCCTCGACGGTCTCCTGCGGAGCGGACTTCTCCCGCGTGCCGCTCGACTCCTTCTTCGAGGCCGCGGACTTCGACTCCGCCTTCGGGGTCTCCGACTCGTTGACCGAGGGCGTCACGCCCTTGTGCGAGTCGAGCTTCTTCGCATCCCCGGAATCCGCGCCCTTCTCACCCTTGGCGGCGTTCCCGGTCTTGGCGGCGGCCGAGGACGAGCTGCTCTTCGAGGCGCTGCTCGAGGCCCCGGGCTCCGCAGAGTCCGAGGAGGACTTCTTCGCGGAGGACTTCTGCGCGGAGGACGACTTCTGGTTCGACTTCCCCGACGTCTTCGTCGGAGCACCGTTCCCGGCCGCCGGGGAGCCCTGCCCGCCCTCGGCCTCGTACTGCTCGAAGAACGGCCACCAGGAACTGTCGACGGAATCCTTGTCGGACTTGAACTGCTCGTAGAGTTCCTCGACCAGCCACTCGTTGGACCCGAAGTCCTCGACGCTGCGGTTGGGGGTGTTTACGGACACGGCGAGAATCGCCCTCTTCCTCATCTGAAGTGATTGACGTCCTCCCCAGCCTAGCGCTTCGACCGTGCAAAATCGCCAGGAGAATGGAGAATGGGTCTATGCGCTTCATCACCGGAACACCCTCCCATGAGCTCACCTACGCCGATGCGTTCCTCGTGCCGAGCCGCTCGGACGTGACGAGCCGGTTCGACGTCGATCTCTCCTCCGCCGACGGCACCGGCACGACCATCCCGGTCGTCGCGGCGAACATGACCGCGGTGTCCGGCCGCCGGATGGCCGAGACCATGGCCCGTCGCGGGGGGCTCGCGGTGCTCCCGCAGGACACCCCGCTGTCCGTCGCGGCGGACACCCTCGCGTGGATCAAAGCCCGGCACCCCGTCTACGAGACCCCGGTCCGGGTGTCCCCGCAGGACACCGTGCTCTCCGCCCTCCACCTCCTGCCCAAGCGCGCGCACGGCCACGCGGTCGTCGTCGACGAGGACCAGCGCGTGCTCGGCACGATCTCGCGCGACTCGCTCGAGGGCGTCGACCGCTTCACCTCGGTGAGCGCAGTGATGGAGCCGCCGCTCGAACCGGTCGAGGCCTCCCGGTTCGATTCCGTGGAGCGGTCCGACCTGTCCGGGGTGTACGAACGGATGACCGAGGCGCGGCGCGACTTCGTGCCCGTCGTCGATTCCGGCGTGCTCGTCGGGGCGCTCACCGCGCAGTCGGTGCTGCGCGCCTCGATCTACACCCCGGCGCTCGACGCACAGGGCCGGCTCCGGGTGGCCGCGGCGATCGGCGTCAACGCCGACGTCGGCCACCGCGCGCAGGCGCTCGTCGAGGCCGGGGCCGACGTCCTCGTCGTCGACACCGCCCACGGGCACCAGGAGAAGATGCTCGAGGCGCTGCGCACCATCGACGGCCTCGAGCTCGGGGTGCCGGTCGTGGCCGGCAACGTCGTCACCGCCGCCGGGGTGGAGGATCTCGTCGAGGCCGGCGCCGACATCGTCAAGGTCGGGGTCGGGCCCGGGGCGATGTGCACCACCCGGATGATGACCGCGGTCGGCCGCCCCCAGTTCTCCGCCGTCGCCGAATGCGCCGCCGCCGCCCGCGGCCTCGGTGCCCACATCTGGGCCGACGGGGGAGTGCGGCACCCCCGAGACGTCGCCCTGGCGCTCGCCGCCGGCGCCTCGCAGGTGATGGTCGGCTCGTGGTTCGCCGGAACCCTCGAGAGCCCCGGCGATCTGCTCGTCGACCCCTCCGGACGCCAGTACAAGGAGAGCTTCGGCATGGCCTCGGCCCGGGCGGTCGCCGCCCGCACCCGCACCGAGTCCGCCTTCGATCGCGCGCGCAAGGGCCTGTTCGAGGAGGGGATCTCGAGCGGCCGGATGTTCATCGACCCCGAGCGCCCCGGCGTCGAGGACCTGCTCGACGAGATCACCTCGGGAGTGCGCTCCTCGTGCACCTACGCCGGCGCGCGCACGCTCGCCGAGTTCGCCGACCGGGCGCTCGTCGGGATCCAATCGGCGGCAGGGTACGAGGAGGGCCGCCCGCTCGACCGGAGCTGGTGAGCCCGCAGGGCGCGATCCGGCGGCCGCTACCGCAGTCTGTGAGTCTGCCGTGAACCGGTTCCGGCCGTCTTCCCGGCGCGGGGCCGGTGGACGGGGTTCGTTAGGATACTGCGCATGACCAGTGACAGTCCCGGCCGGCCTCGAGCCGGCAGCCCCGTCCATCCCCCGCACGATCACACGCATCCGCAGCGCACCGCGCACCGGCCGTCGAGCCAGGGGGACCGTCACTGAGATGGAGTGGTTCCTCCTCGCCCTCGCGCTCCTGCTGATCCTCGGCACCGGCGTGTTCGTCGCCGCCGAATTCTCCCTCCTCACCCTCGACAAGCACACCGTCGACCAGTCCGTCGAACGGGGTGAGCGCGGGTCCTCGTACCTCAAGAAGGGGATGACCCAGCTCTCGACCCAGCTGTCGTCGGCGCAGGTGGGCATCACGCTCACCACCCTCCTCACCGGTTACCTCATGGAGCCCTCGCTCGGCGTCCTCCTGTCGCCGATGTTCGAGGGCTTCGGCCTCGGGGAGTCCGCGGCGTCGACCGCGAGCCTCACCCTCGCCCTCCTCATCTCGACCTTCCTCTCGATGATCGTCGGTGAGCTCGTGCCGAAGAACCTCGCGATCTCCGCCCCGCTCATCACCGGCAAGATCTTCGTCCCGCTCCAGTACATCTTCTCCGTGGTGTTCCGGCCCGTCATCGCCGTGCTCAACGGCACCGCGAACAAGGCCCTGCTCGCGATGGGCATCGAGCCGCAGGAGGAGGGCACCGCCGGACGCTCCCCGGAGGAGCTCACCGCGCTCGTGCGCCACTCCGCGCAGGAGGGCACGATGGCCGAGCAGACCGCGGACCTCCTCACCCGCACGCTGAGCTTCTCCGAGCGCACCGCTGAGGACGTCATGACTCCGCGCACCTCGATGATCAGCGTCAACCGCGACACCACGGCCGCGGAGATCGTCGAGACCGCCCGGCAGACGGGCTTCTCGCGGTTCCCGGTCGTCGGGGACTCGCGCGACGACATCGTCGGCATGGTCCACGTCAAGCAGGCCGTCGCGGTGCCGCTGGCCAACCGGCCCGACGCCTTCGCCGCCGGTCTCATGAGCGAGGTCGCGCAGGTGCCGGAGACGATGCCGCTCGATCCGCTCCTCATGGAGCTGCGGATGCGCGGCAGCCAGATGGCGCTCGTCATCGACGAGTACGGCGGTACCGCCGGGGTCGTCACGCTCGAGGACGTCGTCGAGGAGCTCGTCGGCGAGGTCGTCGACGAGCACGACCGGCTGCGTGTGAGCGTGCGTCCGGTGCGCGACGGCAGCTGGGTGGTCCCGGGCCGGCTGCGTCCCGACGAGGTGAGCTCGGTGATCGGCCTCGAGGTGCCCCAGGACCCCGACTACGAGACCATGGCCGGCTACGTCATGCTCACGCTCGGCCGGATCCCGGTCGAGGGCGACAGCGTCCGCCTGCCCGAGGCGCGCCTCGTCGTCGAGCGGATGCACGGCCGTCGGATCGAGAGGCTGCGCCTCATCCCGGACTACCTCGCGAGCGGATTCGGGGGTGCGTCATGAGCGACTGGATGGGTCTCGTCTGGCTCGTGGTCCTGCTGCTGGCCAACGCCTTCTTCGTCGCCGCGGAGTTCGGCATCGTGTCGGCCAAGCGCTCGCAGATCGAACCGCGGGCCGCGGCCGGGTCGAAATCGGCTCGGACAGCGCTCTACGCGATGGAGCACGTCTCCATCATGCTCGCGATCTGCCAGCTCGGCATCACCGTGTGCTCGCTCCTCATCGGCAATGTCGCGGAGCCGGCGATCCACCACCTGCTCGCCGGCCCGATGGAGTTCCTCGGCATCCCGCCGACGATGTCCGACGTCGTCGCCTTCATCATCGCGCTGTCGGCGGTGACGTACCTCCATGTGGTCATCGGCGAGATGATCCCCAAGAACATCGCACTCGCTGTGTCGCGGCAGGCCGCGATGCTGCTCGCGCCGCCGCTCGTGTTCCTGTCCAAGGTGTTCGGCTTCGTCATCCGCCCGCTCAACGCGATCGCGAACGGGATCCTGCGCCTGATGGGAGTCGAGCCGCGCGACGAGGTCAACGCCGCCTACACGGTCGAAGAGGTGCAGTCGATCGTCGTCGAGTCCCAGCGCGAAGGGCTCCTCAGCGACGACACCGGGCTGCTCAAGGGCGCGCTCGAGTTCTCCGACAAGTCGATCGGGGACGTCATGGTGCCGATGGACCGCGTCATCACGCTTCAGGCCGGTGCGACCCCGTCCGACATCGAGCGGCTCGTCGCCCGCACCGGCTTCTCCCGCTACATCCTCCTCGACGCCGACGGCGCGCCGGAGAGCTACATCCACATCAAGGATGTGCTCTACGCCGACACCCCGGCCGACTACGAGGCGGAGATCCCGGCGAAGCGCTACCGCTCGCTCGTCACGCTCACCGCCGGGGACGAGATCGAGGACTCGCTCGGCGTCATGCAGGACGCCGGCAACCATGTGGGACGGGTGCTCGACGCCGCCGGTGTCGCGGTCGGCGTGCTGTTCCTCGAGGACGTGCTCGAGGAGCTCGTCGGGGAGGTCCACGACGCGATGCAGCGCGGGCCGCGCTCACGCCGCTGAGGGCCTCTCGACACACCCCGGCACGCCGGTGATCACAGTGATGCGATAATTGTGACAAATCGGTGACATCCCCGTGATTCCGCGGGTATCGGGGGCGGTCGCGGCACTGTCCGAGCGCCTCGGCCCCGGACCGGGTCACGGGAATGTGTCATTCCGTCACTTTCTCGTTATAGTGTTGTGACATACCTGGTGCACGGTCGGATCCTTCCCCTCCGCCACACCGTGCGCAGATGTCGTCGTGTGCTCGTGCGCCGGCATCGCAGAACCTGCAGTCGTCAGTTTGGAGTTGTGGAGTGGGTCAGGAAACCACCGCGCCGGCACTCGTGCGTCGTCGTGATCTGCGCAAGCAGGAAGAGGCGGCCCGCCGGGCGGAACGGAAGCTCCCGTTCCTGCGCTCGGCCGTTGCGAGCCCGGCGCCGCGGACCGAGGACCTCGTGGAGCGCCGCTCCTCCGGCACCGTCGGTGCCCGGTCCATCGCGACCCGCGGCTCCGACGGCAGCGCCGTCCGCGCTCTCAAGCGCCGCCGCGTCACCACCGTCACCGCGATGGCCTCCGTGTCCGTCGCCGGCACCGCGATCGCCGGCGTGCTGCTGAGCTCGAACATGCCGAGCACGCAGGTCGCCGCCGCCCAGGAGATCAGCACCGACGCCGTCGAGGCGATCGGCGCCGAGTCCGTCGACCCGCAGGTCGACGCCGAGGAGGGCGACAAGGCGGCCGGCGAGGCCGACGCCTACGCCGGCGGCGTGCCGAGCGCCCAGGACCGCAAGGCCGAGGCCGCGTCCCGCTCCGTCACCCGCACCGTGCTGCCGGGCTGCTCCGGCGAAGCTCCCGCAGGGGACGCATCGAACGGGCAGATCCCCGACGAGTGGCTGTGCGAGATCGGTATCGGCGGGCACAAGCTCCGCGCCGACGCCGCCGTCTCCTTCGCGGAGATGAACGCCGCGTACAAGGCCGACACCGGCAAGGACATGGCGATCACCGATTCCTACCGGACGCTCGAGTCGCAGGTCTCCGTGGCCGGTCGCAAGCCCGGTCTCGCCGCCCGCCCCGGCACCTCGCTCCACGGCTGGGGGATCGCGCTCGACTTCGGCGGCGGTGCGGCCACCGCCTCGGGCGAGCAGTACGAATGGCTCGTCAAGAATGCCGGCAAGTACGGCTGGGAGAACCCGGACTGGGCGAAGTCGAGCAAGTACGAGCCCTGGCACTGGGAATACGTCCCGGCCCGGCAGTCGATCCGCGGCGCCTGAGCCCGGTTCGCACCGCGTGCCCGGCGTCATGTCGGTCACATTCGCACACTCGGCGCACGCACCCCTTCGGTGAGTGCTAGTATTGTCGAGTTGCCCGCCCGCGTAGCTCAGTGGATAGAGCGTCTGCCTCCGGAGCAGAAGGTCGTAGGTTCGAATCCTGTCGCGGGCACCACATCGCGAAATCCCGCGGTTCCTGAGAACGGAACCGCGGGATTTCGCATTTTCACTGCCGGAGATGCTTCCCCTGAACGGGGCGGGGGCACTGCTTGACGAGAGCGGTCGGCGATCGGAAGCGCAGCGCGGCGATCACTCGGTGACGACGATGGTCTCCGTGGTGATGACGGACCTGTCGCCCTTGGCATAGCGGACTTCGACGGTCAGCGTGTCGCCGGGCTCCACGCCCGCGGTGTGCTTGATGTTCTTGAACGTCTTCGCCCATTCCGTCTTGGATCCGGGAAAACGGAATGTCGTGGGCTTGCGGTCATCGTTCGAGGGGTGGACGGAGACCATGATGTGCTCTCCGGTGGAGTTCGTACCCGAGATCACGAAACCCTTCTTCAGGTCCTTCCGCGTGACTTCCGCCGGCGCATCGACTCGGACCCCGTGACCGGGTTCGGCGGGTTCTTCGGGTGCGTCGTCGACGGTGAGGGTGATGAATGTGTTGCTGCTCTTGCCTGCTGCGCTGACCATGATCGAGAGGGTGTCGCCGGTGACGACTTCGTCGAGGCTGTCGTCGGTGTTGGAGAGCTGTCGGTGGATGTCGTTGCGGTATTGGGCGCCGAAGGTGGTCGACAGCGGCAGTTCGAGGGTCCATGCGCCGGTGTCGTCGGTGGTGACCTCGGGGACGGCGGATTTGACGTAGTAGGTGTTGCCGGAGGTGGTCATGATCGCCAGTTGGCGGATGTCGACGGGGGTGTTGGGTGTGGCGGTGCCGGTGATGCTGATGGTGGCGTCGTCGTCGCCTTCGGTGTAGGTGATGTCCGAGGTGGTGATCTTCGGGAAGACGGGTTCGGCCGCCGCTGCGGCAGCGGACGCCGGAATGGAGGCGGCCGCGATCGCCGGCGCGCCGAGACCGGTGAGAGCGAGTGCGATCGCAGGTGCCAGGACCAGAGACTTCTTCATGATTCCCCTTACGGTGAGCGAGTGATCCACCGCCATTACATGCTCTGGATGTGCTGGCCCGATGAATGAACCTTGAACGAGCGGCGAACGGGCACGCGATGAACGGCGCAGAGCCTGGGCCGCGCGATGGTCCGGACGTGCCGTCCGCCCGCCGCCTCGGCCACGAGTCGGCGCCTCCGCCGGCCATCGATGCCTCCCGCGCGGCAGCTCGGTTCTCAGCGGCGCCGGCCGCCGGGGCGGGCCCGTTCGACCGCGATCGCGACACCCACCCGGGTATCGGCGGCGAGCTTGAGCATGACGCGTCCCAGGTGCACCTTGACCGTCGCCTCGGACAGGAACAGCCGGTCGGCGATGAGCCGGTTCGTCAGGCCCTCGGCCACGAGCTCGGCGACCTCCCGCTCGCGCTCGGTGAGGGTGCCGAGCAGGCGCTGGGCATCGTGCTGCACCGTGAATCGCCCACCGACCCCGAACCTTCGGATGAGGTGGAGAGTGGCGCGCGGGGAGAGGAACGCGTCACCGGCCATCACGGTGCGGATCGCACCCACGAGGTCCGCCGGAGGGGTGTCCTTGAGGAGGAAGCCGACCGCTCCGGCCTCGAGCGCCCGGAACACCGCGTCCTCGCTGTCGAAGCTCGTGAGCGCCACGACGAGCGGAGGGCGCACGGCGTTGACGAGCGCGGCGGTCGCGGTGATGCCGTCCATCCCCGGCATCCGGATGTCCATGATGACGACGTCGGGGAAGTGCGCGGAGGCACGGTCGATCGCCTCGGCACCGTCCGCCGCCTCGCCGACGACCTCGAGATCCGGCGCCTGCTGCAGGATCGCCCGGATGCCCGCTCGCGAATACGGGTCGTCGTCGACGACGAGGACCCGGATAGCGGCGGGCCGCGGGGGCGGTTCAGGGGCGGCGGTCACCTCTCGAATATAGGTCACACCCCGCGCCAGGCCTGCGCGGCCTCGATGGGCCACGGGAGCGTCGCGTCGACGACGAAGCAGTCCTCATGGACGCCGATCCACGACGCGCCCGACAGCAGGCGCACCCGCTCGCGGATGCCTGCGATCCCGGAGCCCGCACCCGAGCCCTGCAGCACCGGGTCCACTGGTCCGCCGATCGGATTCGACACCCGGATCCTGATATCCGATCCCGGCGCACCCTCGACGTACAGCGAGATCGGTGCGCCCGGCGCGTGCTTGAGCGCGTTGGTCAGGGATTCCTGCGCGATCCGGTAGATGCTGCGATCGAGCGCGGCGGGGGCCGATTCCGTGCCGTCGAGCAGCACGACGGCGTCCACCGCCGTCCCGGCCTCGCGCAGCGAGCGGACGAGGCGGGGGAGTGCGCGCATGGAGGCGGTGGCCGGTGCCTCGGTCGGACCGGTGGAGGAGGCCGGGCCGCCGGTCCGCAGATCCCCGAGCAGACCGCGCAGATCCTCGAGCGAGGCGTGCGCCTGGCCCCGCAGCACGCGCGCGGCGTGAGCGAGCGCAGGGTCGGAAGTGTGCGTCGCCGTCTCCAGCGCCCCCGACTGCAGGGAGATCACCGACAGCCGATGGGCGAGCGCATCATGGATCTCCGTGGCGAGCCGGTCCCGTTCGGACGTGCGGGCCAGCTCCGAGCTGAGATCGGCGTTGCGAGCGTCGACGGCCTCGACGCGGGTGCGTGCGGTGGCGGTCTCGCGCCGACTGCGGACGAGGAGCGCCAGCCCGCCGGTGGTGCCGACCGACATCGCCGCGACGATGAGGACGACGATCGCGGCGACCGCCCCGCTGCCGGGCGTGTCCGGTGTGCCCGCGACCCCGAAGAGCGAGCCGATCATCGTCGACTGGGGATCGCGGACGAGGTCGCGCACCGTCGCGAACACGACGAGCACCCCCGCGCCGGCCGCCGCGGCAATCGCCGGCCATCCGCGCAGCCGTGCGAGAGCGTGGAAGGCGCCGATGAGAACGAGCCAGTAGTCCATGCCGACGAGCGTGAGGAGGGCACCTGCGACGAGCGGCACGACGGGGAAGCGTCGACGCAGGAACACGGTGAGCCAGAGCAGGCAGGCGAGGAGCAGGACGACGATCCCGAGGTCGGTCGGGAGCCCCGGTCCGGAGGTGGCGCCCGGCACGCCCTCGATGCTGAGGAACGTGAGGAGGACACCCAGCAGGTACAGCACGATGTCCCACAGGGTGCGCAGGGAGAGGCGCACGATCCGCGCGGCAAGGCTATTCACGATCCCCACCGTAGTGCGGGGTCCGGACACGGCCATCAGCCGATCGGTCGGTGCGGTCGAGCCGATCGGCTGATGTGGGGCAAGCAGCGGGCGACCGACGATGGGTCTCGTCCGCACCATCGCACGGTCGGCTCGCCGGCCCGCACCCGAACCTCGAGGAGATCCCATGTCACAGAACCAGCCCCCGCAGCCCGGACACCCGGGCTGGCACCACCCGCACGCCGGAGGCCCCCACGATCCGCAGGGTCCGCCCCGCCCCCGTACGGGCATCCCGTGCCGTCCGGCCAGCAGCCGTGGGGCGCAGGCCCGCAGCCCGGCCCGAACGGTTACGGCATGCCCCCGGGCGCGCCCCACCCGGCGCCGCCGAAGCGGAAGTCGATCTTCAAGCGCTGGTGGTTCTGGGTGGGCGTCGTCGTGCTCCTCGTCATCGTCGGCAGCTGCGCGGGAGGAGGCGGCGAGCAGCAGGCCTCCGACGCCGGTCAGGACGCCGCCGGAGAGCAGGATGTGGAGCAGCGCGCCCCGGCGGAAGAAGAGGGTGGCGGCGAGGATGCCGCGGAGGACGCGGCCGCGGCCGAGGCGCCGGAGGAGAAGTCCGCGGGCATCGGCGAGCCGGTCGCGAGCGGGGACTTCGAGGTGACCGTCTCCGATGTCGAGTCCGGGGTCTCCTCGGTCGGTGACGACATGTTCGGGGCAGAGGCACAGGGACAGTTCGTCGTCGTGAGCATGGAGGTGACGAACGTCGGCGACTCGCCGGTGATGTTCTTCTCCAGCGATGTGGAGCTCACCGATGCCGAGGGTCGCACGTACGCCGCCGACGAGGGCTCCGCGATGTACCTCGAGGACAGCAACTCCTTCCTCGAGGAGATCAATCCCGGCAACACGGTCGACGGGATCGTGCTGTTCGATGTGCCCGAGGGCGTGGAGCCCGACACCCTCGTGTTCCGCGGCGGCCTGTTCGACGAACCGATCGAGATCGCGATCGGCTGAGCGCCGCAGCCCTCGGGACATCGACCGGGGACCCGGCTGACGGCACTGCACCGCTGAGCCGGGTCGGTGCCGCCGACCGGATCCGTACCCGCCCGCCGGCGCACCCTCCCCACCCGGCTCGCACCCGCGGCCCTGCGGGTAATACCCTGAGACGGTGACTCCTGAAGAACTCAAGTCGGCCATCAGCGCCGTCATCGCCGAACTCAACGCCGCCGGCCTCGCGATCACCGAGCCGGACACGATCGTCGTCGAGCGCCCGAAGATCCGCGACCACGGCGACTGGGCGTCGAACATCGCCCTGCAGACGGCCAAGCGGGCCGGCCTCAAGCCGCGCGACCTCGCCGAGCAGATCGCCGAGCGGCTGCGCGCCCGCTCCGGCATCGACGCCGTCGACGTCGCCGGACCCGGCTTCCTCAACATCACCCTCGCCGCCGATGCCGCCGGGCGCCTCGCGGCGGACATCGTCGCCGCCGGAGAGTCCTACGGCACCGGTGACGCACTCTCAGGACACGTCGTCAACATGGAGTTCGTCTCCGCCAACCCCACCGGTCCGCTCCACCTCGGCCACACCCGCTGGGCCGCGCTCGGCGACGCGATCGCCCGTGTGCTCCGCGCCGCCGGGGCCGAGGTCGCCAGTGAGTACTACATCAACGACGCCGGATCGCAGATGGACACCTTCGCGAACTCCGTCCTCGCCCGCATGCACGGTCGCGCGGTCCCCGAGGGCGGCTATCCGGGGCAGTACGTCGCCGACATCGCCGAGGCGATCCGCGCCGAGCGGCCCGCGCTCGTCGAGGCCCCCGAGGAC
This sequence comes from Brevibacterium sp. CS2, assembly GCF_005280295.1. GTDB lineage: Bacteria > Actinomycetota > Actinomycetes > Actinomycetales > Brevibacteriaceae > Brevibacterium > Brevibacterium pityocampae. Next base: position 2,095,439 of record NZ_CP040020.1, read on the forward strand.
GAGGTCCGCGCCGAGGTCCGCGACCGCGCCTACGCCCTGCAGATGGCCGACATCCGCAGCACGCTGCAGGATTTCGGCGTGCACTTCGACGTGTGGTTCTCCGAGGCGTCCCTGCACGCCTCCGGAGCGATCGAGAAGGCCGTCGCCCGGCTCCGCGAGCAGGGGCACGTCTACGAGGACGGGGGAGCGGTGTGGCTGCGCACCACGACCTTCGGCGACGACAAGGACCGGGTGCTCATCCGCGCCGACGGCCAGCCCACGTACTTCGCCGCCGACGCCGCCTACTACCTCGACAAGAAGGACCGCGGCTTCACCGAGAAGATCTACCTCCTCGGTGCCGACCACCACGGCTACATCGGCCGGCTCAAGGCGATCGCGGCGGCCGCCGGCGACGATCCGGAGACGAACATCGAGGTCCTCATCGGCCAGCTCATCTCGATCAACGGGGCGAAGCTCTCCAAGCGCGCCGGCAACATCATCGAGCTGCGCGACCTCATCGACTGGCTCGGCGCCGACGCAGTGCGCTACTCGCTCGCCCGCACCCCGGCGGACTCGCCGCTCACCCTCGACCCCGAGGTGCTCCGCTCGGCGAGCAACGACAATCCCGTCTACTACGTCCAGTACGCGCACGCCCGCGCATGCAGCATCGAGCGCAACGCCGTGACCGCCGGGATCACCACCGAGGCGTTCGACCCCGCCGCACTCACCGACCCGACGGAGACGGTGCTGCTCGCCGCGCTCGCCGACTTCCCGCGCGTCGTCGCGCAGGCCGCGCAGCTGCGCGAGCCGCACCGGATCGCTCGCTACCTCGAGAGCGTCGCCGGGCTGTTCCACAAGTGGTACGACGCCTGCCGCGTGACCCCGCGCACCGATGAGGAGATCACCTCTGTGCACTCCTCGCGCCTCATGCTCGACCGGGCCACCGCGACCGTCTTGGCCAATGGACTCGAGCTCCTGGGCGTCGGCGCGCCTGAGAGGATGTAGGGGTGCCCGCACACATCGCCGGCAGTCTCCACGCCGTCCCGTCCCCGGTCTGGCTGCCGTTCCCCGACGACGTCAACGCGCTCATGCCGAGCCTGTGGTCGGCGAACGTCACCAAGGGCGACGACGGGGTGCTGCGCATCGCCGGGCACTCGGTCGTCGACCTCGCCGCCGCGCACGGCACCCCGATGTACGTCCTCGACGTCGCCGACTTCCGAGCCCGCGCCGCCGAGTTCGCCACCGTCTTCTCCCGCGCCTTCGAGTGCGTCGGCCCGGGTGCCCGCGGCTACTACGCCGGCAAGGCGTTCCTCTGCACCGCGGCCGCCGGCTGGATCGCCGAGGCCGGGCTCGGCCTCGACTGCTGCACGCTGGGCGAGCTCATGGTCGCGCAGCGGGCCGGCTTCGACCCCGCGCTCGTCGGCCTCCACGGCAACAACAAGTCGGACGAGGAGATCGCCTACGCCCTCGACTGGGGGATCGGCCGCATCGTCATCGACTCCTTCGACGAGATCCCGCGGGTCGCCGCCGCCGCTGCCGCCCGCGGCATCACCGCACGCGTGATGCTCCGCATCACCGTCGGCGTCGAGGCGCACACCCACGACTTCATCGCGACCGCCCACGAGGACCAGAAGTTCGGGCTCAGCCTACAGGGCGGGGACGCCGCCGCGGCTGCGGCGCAGATCATCGACGCCCCCGAGCTCGAACTCCTCGGGCTCCACAGCCACATCGGATCGCAGATCTTCGACAAGGCCGGGTTCGAGGTCGCCGCCGGCAGGATCATCGGCCTGCGGGCCCAGCTCGAGCGGGCCCACGGGGTATCCCTGCCCGAGGTCGACCTCGGCGGCGGGTTCGGCATCCAGTACACCTCGCAGGACACCCCGACCCCGTTCGCCGAGATCGCCGAGCAGCTCGCCGACGTCGTCGCCAAGGCGTGTGCCGAGCACGGCAGCGCGATGCCGCTCGTGTCCTTCGAGCCCGGTCGCGCGATCGCCGGCCCGGCGATGTTCACCCTCTACCGGGCCGGCACGGTCAAACCCGTCGACACCGGCAGCGGAGTGCGCTGCTACGTCAGCGTCGACGGCGGGATGAGCGACAACATCCGCACCGCCCTCTACGACGCCGACTACTCGTGCACGCTCGCCAACCGCGCCTCGGCAGAATCGCCCGTCGTCGTGCGCGTCGTCGGCAAGCACTGCGAGAGCGGGGACATCGTCGTCCGCGACGAGTACCTGCCGGCCGACATCACCGCCGGCGACCTCATCGCGGTGCCCGGCACCGGCGCCTACTGCCGACCGCTCGCCTCGAACTACAACCACGTGCCCCGCCCCGGGGTGCTCGCCGTCGAGGGTGCCGAGGTCCGCTGGGCGATCCGCCCCGAGAGCTATCAGGACATGTTCGCCACCGACCCCGGGTTCGCGCCCGGGACCGATCCCGAAGAGTGAGAACCCTATGAAATCTCTGCACGTCGCCATGCTCGGCTGCGGTGTCGTCGGCACCGAGGTCGCCCGCCGGATCCTCGAGAACGGGGACGATCTCGCCCAGCGCACCGGAGCGCGCCTCGAGCTCACCGCCGTCGCCGTGCGCGACGCGGACAAGGAGCGCCCCGGCATCCCCGCGGAGCTCCTCACCACCGACGCCCAGGCCGCGATCGCCGGTGCCGACATCGTCATCGAGCTCATGGGCGGCATCGAACCCGCCCGCGAGCTCATCCTCGCGGCGCTGCGTTCGGGGGCCTCGGTGGTGACGGCGAACAAGGCGCTGCTCGCGGAGTCCTACGGCGAGCTCATGCAGGCCGCCGACTCCGCCGAGGTGCGCCTCGAGCACGAGGCCGCGGTCGCCGGGGCGATCCCGATCATCCGCCCCGTCGGCGACTCGCTCGCCGGTGACCGGATCACCCGCGTCATGGGCATCGTCAACGGCACGACGAACTACATCCTCGACCAGATGGACTCCGAGGGGTGGGACTTCGACCCCGCGCTGCGCACAGCGCAGGAGCTCGGCTTCGCCGAGGCGGACCCGACGGCGGACATCGGCGGCCACGACGCCGCCGCGAAGGCCGCGATCCTCGCCGCGATCGCCTTCCACACCCCCGTCACCATCGACGACGTCGATGTCGAGGGCATCACCGGCGTCACCGCCGACATGATCGAGACCGCCCGTGCGCAGGGCTTCACCATCAAGCTGCTCGCGATCTGCGAGGAGCTCGCGGACTCGCCCGAGGGCCCGGGAGTCTCCGCCCGCGTGTACCCCGCGCTGCTCCCGCGCGACCACGTGCTGTCCGGCGTCGGCGGCGCGTTCAACGCGGTGTTCGTCGAGGCCGAGGCCGCCGGCGAGCTCATGTTCTACGGCCAGGGCGCCGGTGGGGCGCCGACCGCCTCGGCCGTGCTCGGCGACGTCGTGTCGGTCGGCCGCCGCAAGGTGCTCGGCGGCCGCGGCCAGTACGAGCGCGCGGTCGCGGTGCGCCGCCCGGTGCTGCCGATCTCCGCGATCACCACCCGCTACCAGATCACCCTCGACGTGTTCGACCGGCCCGGCGTGCTCTCCCGGGTGACCGAGGTGTTCGCCTCGGAGCAGGTGTCGATCGAGCTCGTCCAGCAGACCCAGGTCGTCGACGAGCCCGAGGGCACCGAGCAGCGCGCCAAGCTCGTCATCGCCACGCACTCGGGCACCGATGCCGCGCTGCGCCGCACCGTCGACCGGCTCGCCGCGCTCGACGTCGTCAACGCCCTGACCTCGGTGCTGCGCATCGAGGGCCACTGAGCCGCCCGCGCCCCGCCCGCCCGACATGTCCGGAAGGAACCCCATGAACGCACAGCACCGCCACCAGTGGCAGGGAGTCATCGAGGAGTACCGCGGCCTCCTCGACATCGCTGACACCACCGCCGCCGTCACCCTGGGGGAGGGCGGCACGCCGCTCATCCACGCCGCCGGCCTTTCCGAGCGCACCGGTGCCGAGGTGTGGGTCAAGTACGAGGGCATGAACCCGACCGCCTCCTTCAAGGACCGCGGCATGACGATGGCGATCTCGAAGGCCGTGGAGTACGGCGCCAAGGCCGTGATCTGCGCCTCGACCGGGAACACCTCGGCCTCGGCGGCGGCCTACGCGACGAAGGCCGGGCTCACGTGCGCGGTGCTCGTGCCGGCCGGCAAGATCTCGGTGGGCAAGATGAGCCAGGCCGTCGCGCACGGCGCGGAGCTCCTCGAGATCGACGGCAACTTCGACGACTGCCTCACCCTGTGCCGCAAGCTCTCCGAGGCCTACCCGGTGCACCTCGTCAACTCGGTCAACCCCGACCGCATCGAGGGCCAGAAGACCGCGTCGTTCGAGGTCGTCGACCGGCTCGGGCAGGCCCCGGACATCCACGTCCTGCCCGTCGGCAACGCCGGCAACATCACCGCCTACTGGAAGGGCTACCGCGAGTACGCGGAGCTCGGCCTGGCGGACTCCCGCCCGCGGATGTGGGGCTTCCAAGCCGCGGGTGCCGCCCCGCTCGTGCTCGGTCACCCGGTCGACGAGCCGGAGACCGTCGCGACCGCGATCCGGATCGGCAACCCGGCCTCGTGGGAGCAGGCGATCGCCGCCCGCGACGAGTCCGAGGGCCTCATCGACTCCGTCACCGACGACGAGATCCTCGCCGCGCACCGCCTCCTGTCCTCGACCGAGGGGATCTTCGTCGAGCCGGGCTCGGCGGCCTCGATCGCCGGTCTGCTCAAGCGCTCCGACGCCGGAGAGGTGCCGTCCGGAGCGACGATCGTGTGCACGGTCACCGGGCACGGGCTCAAGGACCCGCAGTGGGCGATCCGCACTGCCGACGGCGCGGATCTCGAGCCCACCCGGGTATCGGTCGACGCCGTGTCGGCAGCCCGTGCGCTCGGACTCGAGGAGGGCTGATGCCGGTGGGCACGCCTGCCGACTCCTCCGTGCGCGGTGACCGGATCCCGGCCGGCCTCGAGGTGCTCGTCGAGGTGCCCGCCACCTCGGCGAACCTCGGCGCCGGCTACGACAGCTTCGGCATGGCGCTCGACATCCGCGATGCGGTGCGCGCCCGGATCACGCCCGCACCCATCGACCCCGAGGCCTGTGTCACCGTCTCCGGCGAGGGCGCGGACGTGCTGCCCCGGAGCACCGCGCACCTCATCCACCGGGTCGCCCGCGAGGTGCTCGCCGCGCGCGGGCTCGAGCTCGGCGACCGCCTCGAGCTCGAGGCCCGCAACGTCATCCCGCAGTCGCGCGGCATGGGGTCCTCGGCCTCCGCCGTCGTCGCCGGCATCGCGATCGCCGACGCGATCGGGCAGGCCGCCGGATGCGAGCCGGAGACCGCCGCCGGCCGGCTGGCCTGGGCGACGCACTTCGAGGGTCATCCCGACAATGCCGCGCCGGCGCTGTTCGGGGGAGTGACGATCAGCTTCACCGACATCGGCGGTGCCGCGCAGTCGGTGTCGGTCCCCGTGGCCGACGGCGTGCGCGCGGTGCTCATCGTGCCCGAAACCCGGCTCGACACCGCGATCGCCCGGTCCCTGCTGCCGGAGACGGTCCCGCACACCGATGCGGCGGCGAACTCCGCGATCGCCGGGCTGTTCGCCTATGCGATCTCCCATGACCCGGGGATGCTCCTCGAGGCGACCGTCGACCGCCTCCACCAGAACTACCGCCGGCCGGCGATGCTCGAGTCTCTCGAGCGCGTCGACGCGCTGCGTGCCGCCGGTCTGGCGGCCGTCGTGTCGGGCGCCGGCCCGACCGTCGCGGTGCTCGGCACCGGTGACGACCTCGCCGAGCGCGTGGCCGCCGTGCTGCGCGGCGATCCCGCCCGGATCCTCGCGACCGCGATCGCGCCGGTGGGGGTCCTCACCACGGTCGTCGACGAGTCTTGAGCACACCGCCCGGGGCTCCACGGAGGGCTCCCAGGCCAGCCGCCCAGCCGGCGGGGAGCAGGGTGGGGGAGCCGAGCGGTGCACGGCGGGTCCGATTCGCGCTGACCGGTGTCGAAGTGTAGGCTGGAGCCGTTCCCTCACGAGAAGTCGTGAGCTGTCAGGTCCGTTCGGATCGACTCCGTCGAGCGTGGCTCTGCTCGGATCGTTACCGTATCGAAGCGGATTCGCCGGGAACATTCTTCGTACCGCATCTGAAATCTTCAGGGTACTCCATTGAGAGCGTGCAGTGTCATGCGCGCCGTCCATCGCTGCGGAATCCATGTACGACTTCCCCGCAGCCGAACGAGGGAGAAGGAACCTTCGTGACTGAGACCACGAACAATGACTCTGCCGCCCGCACGGGAAGCCTGACCGCACTGCGGCTCCCGCAGCTCCAGGAGATGGCAGCAGGTCTGGGTATCAAGGGATACCGGCGTCTGCGCAAGAGCGACCTCATCGACGCCATCAACTCCGCCGGCGGACGGCAGAGCGCCGCCCCGGCCCGCCGTTCGCAGGCCGCCGAGGCGCCCGCCGCTCCCGCTGCCGAGGCGCCCGCCGCCCCGACGACCCCCGCCTCCGCGCCCGAGGCCCCCACCGGGAACATGCAGGGTGCCGAGCAGACCGAGGGCGAGCAGCGCTCGCGCCGCTCGCCGCGCCGTCGCGGCGGCGATGCCGCGCAGGCCGGTGAGACCCGTGGGCAGGGTGCCGAGTCCGGCACCCCCGCCGAGGAGCGCGGCGAGCAGCCCGGCCGCGGCCGACGCCGCGGCGGCGACCGCGACGAGAACCGCGACCAGGGCGACTCCCGCGCCGAGCGCGGGGGAGACCAGGGCGGCGACAAGCGCGACCACGGCAGCGACCGCAGCGATGACCGGAACCGTGATCGTGGGAACGACCGGAACAACGACCACGGCGGCGAGCGGAACAGCGATCGCAACGAGCGGGGCGGCGACCGGAACGGCAACCGCGACCGCAATGACCGCAACAACGATCGCAACAACGAGCGCGGCAACGATCGCAACGATCGCGGCAATGACCGGAACAACGACCGGAACGAGCGCGGCGACAACCGTGATCGTAATGACCGGAACAACGACCGCAATGACCGGAACAATGACCGGAACGACCGCAACGACCGCGGCGGCCAGAACCGGGACCGCGGGAACGACCGCCACGACCGCGACTCCGACCGGCGCGGCCGGAACCGGGGGCGCGACCGCAAGCGGCGCGGTGGGCGCAACGACTTCGACGAGCCGGAGCTCCGGCCCGACGACGTGCTCATCCCCGTCGGCGGCATCCTCGATGTCCACGACAACTACGCCTTCCTGCGCACGACGAACTACCTCCCGGGGCCGAACGACGTCTACGTCTCGGCGAACATGGTCAAGCGCAACGGCCTGCGCAAGGGCGACGTCGTCGTCGGCGCGATCCGCCAGTCCCGCGAGGGCGAGCAGCGCTCCGGCAAGCGCGAGAAGTTCGATGCGCTCGTGCGCCTCGACTCCGTCAACGGCCTGAGCGTCGAGGACGCCAAGCGGCGCGTCGAGTTCTCCAAGCTCACCCCGCTCTACCCGCAGGAGCGCCTGCGGATGGAGACCACCTCGAAGCAGATCTCCGGACGCATCATCGACCTCGTCGCCCCGATCGGCAAGGGTCAGCGCGGCCTCATCGTCGCGCCGCCCAAGGCCGGCAAGACGATGATCATGCAGCAGATCGCGAACGCGATCGCCGCGAACAACCCCGCGGTGCACCTCATGGTCGTGCTCGTCGACGAGCGCCCCGAAGAGGTCACCGACATGGAGCGCGCGGTCAAGGGCGAGGTCATCGCCTCGACCTTCGACCGCCCGGCGGACGACCACACGACGATCGCCGAGCTCGCCATCGAGCGCGCCAAGCGCCTCGTCGAGATGGGCCAGGACGTCGTCGTGCTCCTCGACAACATCACCCGCCTGGGGCGCGCCTACAACCTCGCCCAGCCGGCGTCCGGACGCATCCTGTCCGGCGGTGTGGACGCCAATGCGCTCTACCCGCCGAAGAAGTTCTTCGGTGCCGCGCGCAACATCGAGGGCGGCGGCTCGCTCACCATCCTCGCCACCGCGCTCGTCGAGACCGGGTCGAAGATGGACGAGGTGATCTTCGAGGAGTTCAAGGGCACCGGCAACATGGAGCTGCGCCTCAGCCGCCACCTCGCGGACAAGCGCATCTACCCGGCCGTGGACGTCAACTCCTCGGGCACCCGTCGTGAGGAGAACCTCATGAGCCCAGAGGAGCGGAAGATTATGTGGAAGCTGCGTCGCGTGCTGTCCGGTCTCGAGCAGCAGCAGTCGCTCGAGCTGCTCCTGTCGAAGCTCAAGGAGACCGGCTCGAACGCGGAGTTCCTCATGCAGGTGCAGAAGACGACTCCGCTGCCGAAGTCCGCCGCCGACGAGCACTGATCGATGAGCGCAGGGCATGCCGGCGCGGACATCGAATCGCTCACCCAGACGGTGCGCTCGCTCCTCGACGAGCACGCGCGCGTCGAGCAGGACCTCGCCGACCCGGAGGTGCACCAGCACCCCGGGTCGGCGAGGCGCCTGACCCGGCGCTACGCCGAGCTCGACCAGGTGGCCGAGTGCTGGCGCGAGCTCACCGCCGTCGACGCCGATCTCGGCGCCGCGGCCGAGCTCTCCGCGGAGGACGCGTCCTTCGCCGCTGAGGTCGAGGAGCTCACCGAGCGTCGCAGCGCGCTGCTCGCCCGCCTGCGCGAGCTGCTCGTGCCGCGCGACCCCGACGACGCCCGCGACGCCCTCATCGAGATCCGGGCGGGGGAGGGCGGCGAGGAATCCGCGCTGTTCGCCTCCGACCTCCTGCGCATGTACCAGCGGTGGGCGGACTCCCGCGGCTGGACGACGGAGATCCTCGACCGGACCGCCTCCGACCTCGGTGGCAGCAAGGACGTCACCCTCGCTGTGAAGTCGAAGGACGGGGGAGTGTACGGCTGGCTGCGGTTCGAGGGCGGCGTGCACCGCGTGCAGCGCGTACCGGTGACCGAATCGCAGGGCCGGATCCACACCTCGGCCGCCGGCGTGCTCGTGTTCCCCGAGGTCGACGAGCCCGAGGAGGTCCAGATCGCGGACTCCGACCTCCGGATCGACGTCTACCGCTCCTCCGGGCCGGGCGGACAGTCCGTCAACACCACCGACTCGGCCGTCCGGATCACCCACCTGCCCACCGGCATCGTGGCGAGCTGCCAGAACGAGAAGTCGCAGCTCCAGAACCGCGAGGCCGCGATGCGCATCCTGCGCGCCCGGATCCTCGCCCGCCAGGCGGAGGAAGCGGCCGCCGCCGCCAACGACCTGCGCCGCACCCAGGTGCGCACGGTCGACCGCTCCGAGCGGATCCGCACGTACAACTTCCCGGAGAACCGGATCGCCGACCACCGCACGGGGTACAAGGCCCACAACCTCGACCAGGTGCTGTCCGGCCAGCTCGACCCGGTCATCGAGTCCTCCCGGGCCGCCGAGCGCGCCCGCCGACTCGACGCGATCGGCTGAGCCCCGATGCCCGCTCCCACCCCCGACGCCGTGCTCGCCGTCACGGCCGACCGGCTGCGTGAGGCCGCAGTGCCCTCATGCGGCGGCCGACGCGCGGCTGCTCCTCGCCCACGCCTGGGACTGCACCCCGGGTGAGCTCGGGCTGCGCTCCCTGCGCGGCACCGCCGTCCCGGAGCCCGTGCGCGCCCGCCTCGCCGACCTGCTCGAGCGCCGCTGCGCCCGCGAGCCGCTCCAGCACATCACCGGCTCCGCCGCCTTCCGCTACCTCGAGCTCGCTGTCGGCCCGGGGGTCTTCATCCCGCGCCCCGAGACCGAGCTCCTCGTCGATCAGGTGATCGCCGCCGCCCGCGGCATCGAGCGGCCGCGCATCCTCGATCTGTGCACCGGCTCCGGCGCGATCGCCCTCGCCGTCGCGACCGAGGTGCCCGGCAGCACCGTCGTCGCGGTGGAGAAGGAAGAAGCCGCGCTCGCCGCCGCGCATCGCAATGTCGATGTCGACACCCACCGGCACGCCGTGGCAGCCGCCGGCAGCACGGTCACGCTGCTCGCCGCCGACATCCGCGAACTCCCGGAGATCGGCGCCTTCGACGTCCTCGTCTCCAACCCGCCCTACATCCCCGCCGGACGCACGCCGGACGCCCCCGAGGTCGGGGAGCACGACCCGGCGAGCGCGCTGTTCGGCGGGGGCGCCGACGGCATGGAGCTGCCGGCAGCAGTGGTGCGCGCCGGCGTCCGGGTGCTCCGACCCGGCGGCACGATCGTCGTCGAGCACGACGACACCCAGGGTGCGGCGCTGCGCACCCTGCTCACGGCGAGCGGCTTCACCGGTGCGCGCACCCACCGCGATTACACTGACAGGGACCGCTTCACGACCGCCGCACTACCGGAAGAGAGCTGATGTCACGCACCTTCGACGTCCGCAACGACGATGTCCGTGATCTCGTGTTCGAGGAGTGCGCCCGCGTCGTGCGCGCCCAGGGGCTCATCGTGCTCCCCACCGACACGGTGTACGGCATCGCCGCCGACGCCTTCTCCCCGGAGGGGGTGGCGAAGCTCCTCGCCGCCAAGGGCCGCGGCCGGGACATGCCGCCGCCGGTCCTCGTTGGCCGGCGCGAGGCGCTCATGGGGCTCGCCGAGGTCGCCGACGAACGCATCCTCACGTTGACGAAGCGCTTCTGGCCGGGTCCGCTCACGATCATCTGCACCGCCCAGCCGTTCCTCGACTGGGACCTCGGCGACACCCACGGCACGGTCGCGATCCGGATGCCCGACGAGGACCGGACGCGCGAGCTCCTCGTCCTCACCGGGCCGCTCGCGGTGTCGAGCGCGAACACCACGGGATCCCCGGCCGCCTCGACCGCGGACCAGGCCGAATCGATGCTCGGCGATGCCGTCGACGTCTACCTCGACGGCGGCCCGGTGCTCGGCGGGAGGTCCTCGACGATCGTCGACATGACCGCGCGACCCCCGCGCCTCGTCCGCTCCGGACCGATCACCCACGGGCAGCTTCTCGAGGTCGTGCCGGACCTCGTGGATGTGGACGGCTGAGTGCGCGCCTACCTGTTCATCCTGGTGATCGCCGCGATCACCACCTACCTCGTGACCCCGATGGTCCGGCGCATCGCGGAGCGGGGGCTGATCTTCTCGCCCCTGCGCGAACGCGACGTCCACTCGGTGCCGACGCCGCGCCTCGGCGGGGTCGCGATCTTCGCCGGGGTCATGGTCGGGCTGCTCTTCGCCTCGCGCACCCCGTTCCTCGAGGAGCTCTTCGAACAGCCCGCGCCGATCATCGGGATCGCCGGGGCCGCGGCGATGCTGTGCCTGCTCGGCGTCATCGACGACATCTGGGACCTCCACTGGATCACCAAGCTCGCCGGGCAGACGCTCGCCGCGGGCTTCATGGCACTCAACGGGGTCGCGATGCTCTCGATCCCGTTCAACGAGGTCATCATCGGCTCGCCGCGGATGTCGATCATCGTCACCGTGCTCGTCGTGCTCGTGACGATCAACGCGGTGAACTTCGTCGACGGCCTCGACGGGCTCGCCGCCGGCGTCGTGACGATCGGGGGAGTGGCGTTCTTCGTCTACTCCTACGGGCTCGCCGTGGACACCAGCCCGGACAGCTACGCCAACCTCGCCTCGCTCATCATCTCCGTGCTCGTCGGCGCCTGCCTGGGCTTCCTGCCCCACAACTTCAACCCGGCCCGGATCTTCATGGGCGACTCCGGCTCGATGCTCATCGGCCTGCTGCTCGCCGCCTCGACGATCCGCGTCACCGGCCAGGTCGACCCGGCGCTGCTCGGCCGCGAGCGCGTGCTCCCGACCTTCCTCCCGATCATCCTCCCGGTCGCGGTGATGTTCCTGCCGCTGCTCGACCTCATGCTCGCCGTGGTGCGCCGCATGCTCGCCGGCCAGTCGCCGTTCTCCGCCGACGCCAAGCACCTCCACCACCGCATGCTCCGGCTCGGGCACTCCCACGCCCGCGCGGTGCTCCTGCTCTACCTGTGGACGGCGATCTTCGCCTTCGGCACGGTGTCCTTCCTCATGCTCCCGCCCGGCACCGTGATCTCCGTGCTCCTCGTCGCGATCGCCGTGACCCTCATCCTGACGTTCTACCCGCTGCGCGCCCGTCTGCGGGCCAAGGAGGAAATATGACTGCCCACGACACCGTCCGGACGATCATGCGCGGCATCATCGTGCGCGGTCTGCTCATCACCGCCGTCATCGCCGTCATCGCCACCGGCGTCGGGTACCTCGTCGCCGGGATGCCGGGGGTGTGGGGGGCGCTCATCGGTGCGGCCACCGCCTTCGTGTTCTTCGCCATCACCGCCCTCCTCATGCTCCTCACCGCGGACTCCTCCCCGGTGGTCATGGCCGGGGCCGTGCTCGGCGGGTTCCTCCTCAAGGTCGCCGGCCTCATCGCGCTCACCGCGAGCCTGCGCAACCTCGACTTCTACGATCCCTGGGTGCTCTTCGTCACACTCGCCGTCGGTGCCTTCGCCTCCCTCATCGTCGACGTCGTCACGGTGCAGCGCGCCCGGCTCCCGATCATCGACCCGAAGTAGGCGCCCGGAGGGCCGGGGGCACCCCGCCCGGAGCGGCGATCCGGTTTGGTCTGGCCCTCTACGGTTGGTAGAGTGACTGTGGAATCGCCGTGGAGTGCCTGAACGCACACCGTGCAGATTTCGCAGGCGTCAGCCTCACCTCTCACCCCTTCCGGGATCGAGGTGCGCGCGCCGGTCAGTGTTCGTCCATGGTGGTCAATCGGGAGCCCGGTTCGCCCCGCCGAGTCGTCAGGAGTCAGCCCTGTTCACTCCAGCTGCCTTGTCACCGACAATGCTTCTCGCAGCGAGCGAGGGAGGCGGTTTCCACGCCCCCGGACTCGAGGAGTTCTATCCACCGGCAGTTCTGTTCGCGGGCACTCCGTTCGAGCTCAACCGGATCATGATCATCCGGATCATCGTGAGCCTGCTGCTCGTGCTGCTCTTCGTGTGGCTACTGCGCAACCCCAAGCTCGTCCCGGGCCGCGGCCAGTCGATCGCGGAGATGGTCCTCGACTTCATCCGCAAGGGCATCGCCTACGACATGCTCGGCAAGAAGGACGGCGACCGCTTCTTCCCGCTCATCGCGGTGATCTTCCTGTCGGTCTTCGCCCTCAACATCACCGGCATCATCCCGTTCCTCAACATCTCGTCGAACGCGAACATCGGCATGCCGCTCGTCATGGCGCTCGTCGCCTACGTCGTCATGATCGGCGCCGGCATCAAGGCCCAGGGCGGCGGCCAGTACATCAAGAGCCAGCTCTTCCCGGCCGGCGTGCCCAAGGCGATGTACATCCTCGTCACCCCGATCGAGGCGGTCTCGACCTTCGTCGCCCGCCCGCTCAGCCTCACCCTCCGACTCACGTTCAACATGCTCGTCGGACACCTCCTCCTGGTGCTGTGCTTCGCGGCCACCCAGTACTTCATCGTCGAGCTCGGCGGGGCCTGGGCGGCCTTCGGCGCACTCACCTTCATCGGCGGCTTCGCGTTCACGCTGTTCGAGATCCTGGTCGCGATCCTGCAGGCCTACATCTTCGCGCTGCTCACCGCCGCCTACATCCAGCTCAGCGTGTCCCAGGACCACTGAGCCGGCCCATTGAACCTGTCAACCAACGGCTAGGAACGAGTCCGACCCACCAGTCGGATTTCAGTAATCGGAAGGAAGAACCCACGTGGACACCACCATTCTCGCCGAAGTCTCCGGCAGCATCTCGACCGTCGGATACGGCCTGTCGGCCATCGGCCCGGGTATCGGCATCGGCATTCTCGTCGGCAAGACCGTCGAGGGCATGGCCCGCCAGCCGGAGGTCTCCGGTCAGCTGCGCACCACCATGTTCCTCGGCATCGCGTTCGTCGAGCTCCTGGCGTTCCTCGGCGTCGCCGCACACTTCATCTTCGCCGTCTGATAACGGAAGCAGAGCGATCACATGACCCCGATTTCAGTGCTTGCAGCAGGAGAGACTGCCAACCCCCTGCTGCCGGCGACCTATGACATCATCTGGTCAGCGGTCTGCTTCGCCATCATCTTCTTCGCCTTCTGGAAGCTCGTGCTGCCGAAGTTCAGGGACATCCTGGACGAGCGCGCACAGGCCATCGAAGGCGGCATCGAGAAGGCTGAGCGGGTGCAGGCGGAGGCCGACGAGGCCCTCGCCGAGTACCAGAAGCAGCTCGCCGACGGTCGCGCCGAGGCCGCACGGCTCCGGGCCGAGGCCCAGGAAGAGGGCGCGCAGATCCTGGCAGAGATGAAGCAGAACGCCAACGACGAGGCCGAGCGCATCATCGCGCAGGCCAAGGCGCAGATCGAGGCCGAGCGGCAGGCCGCGATGGTCTCGCTGCGCGGTGAGGTCGGCGGCATCGCCACCGATCTGGCCTCGCGGATCGTGGGCGAGAGCCTGCGCGACGACCAGCGCGCCGCGAACGTCGTCGACCGCTTCATCGCCGACCTCGAAGCGCAGACCCCTGCGGCTCAGCCGGTGAAGGAGTACTGATGCTCCAGTCGAGCAGAAGCTCACTCGCCCTCACGCTGCAGGACCTGGACACCGCCCTCGGGCAGGGTTCCGGTGCCGCGCTGGCCGACGGCCTGCTCGGCATGGTCTCGGTGCTGGCGGACAACACCCAGCTGCGCCGGGCGATGGCGGACTCGGCGATCGAAGCCGAGCGCAAGCGCGGTGTGCTCACGAGCCTGTTCGCCGATTCGGTGGACGAGCGCGCGCTCGACATCGCCCTCGCCGCGGCCGCCCGTCACTGGGCACGGGCGCAGGACTACGTCACCGCGCTCGAGGTCGCCGGCGTCACGGCGGTCGCGGCCGAGGCCCAGACCGCCGGCCGGCTCGGGCAGGTCGAGGAGGAGCTGTTCCGCTTCAGCCGCCTGCTGGAATCCGATCACGAGCTCGGCTGGGCCTTCGAGTCCGCCGCGCCCGCGGAGTCCAAGCGTGCGCTCGTCGCGGACCTGCTCGGCTCGAAAGCCTCGACCGACACCGTCCGTCTCGCCTCCCAGGCAGCAGCGCACCCGCGCGGCCTGCGGGTCTCGGAGACGCTGGACACCTACTCCGAGGTGCTCGCGGCGCGCCAGCAGCGCTCCGTCGCCGAGGTGACGGTCGCCCAGCCGTTGAGCCCCGAACAGCAGGACCGTCTGACCGCAGCGCTCTCCGCCTCCTATGGCAGGGAGCTGGTCCTCAACGTGCACGTCGATCCCGAAGTCGTCGGCGGAGTGCGCGTGCAGGTCGGCGATGAGGTGATGAACTCGACGATCTCGGATCGTCTGGCAGACGCCCGTCGCCGGCTCGCCGGCTGACACACCACCGCCCGCGCACCTCGGGCACACATACACGGTATGGAGCGGTCCACCCGACCACCTCGGGGACGCTCTTCGAAAACAAGGAAGCAGGGAAACCAGATGGCGGAACTGACAATTCGTCCGGAGGAGATCCGGGACGCCCTGGGGAAGTTCGTCGAATCGTACAACCCGCAGGGTGGAGACAAGACCGAGGTCGGCAAGGTCATCACCGCCGGTGACGGCATTGCCAGCGTCTCGGGCCTGCCCGGCGTGATGGCGAACGAGCTCCTCCGGTTCGAGGACGGCACCCTCGGCCTCGCCCAGAACCTCGATGAGCGCGAGATCGGTGCCGTCATCCTCGGTGACTTCGAAGGCATCGCCGAAGAGCAGAACGTCTACCGCACCGGCGAGGTCCTGTCGATCCCGGTCGGCGACGGCTACCTCGGACGCGTCGTCGACCCGCTCGGCAACCCGATCGACGGACTCGGCGAGATCGCCTCCACCGGCCGCCGCGAGCTCGAGCTCCAGGCCGCCGGCGTGATGGACCGCAAGGAGGTCAAGGAGCCGCTGCAGACCGGCCTCAAGGCCATCGACGCGATGATCCCGATCGGCCGCGGACAGCGCCAGCTCATCATCGGCGACCGCAAGACCGGCAAGACCGCGATCGCGCTCGACACGATCATCAACCAGAAGGCCAACTGGGAGTCCGGCGACCCGAAGAAGCAGGTCCGCTGCATCTACGTCGCCTGCGGCCAGAAGGGCTCGACCATCGCCTCGGTGCGCCGCAGCCTCGAGGAGTCGGGTGCGCTCGAGTACACCACGATCGTCGCCTCCCCGGCCTCCGACCCCGCCGGCTTCAAGTACCTCGCCCCCTACGCGGGCTCCGCCATCGGCCAGCACTGGATGTACGAGGGCAAGCACGTCCTCATCGTGTTCGACGACCTGTCGAAGCAGGCCGAGGCCTACCGTGCGATCTCCCTCCTGCTGCGCCGTCCGCCGGGTCGTGAGGCCTACCCGGGCGACGTGTTCTACCTCCACTCCCGCCTGCTCGAGCGCTGCGCCAAGCTGTCGGACGCGATGGGCGGCGGTTCGATGACCGGCCTGCCGATCATCGAGACCAAGGCGAACGACGTCGGAGCCTTCATCCCGACGAACGTCATCTCGATCACCGACGGCCAGATCTTCCTCCAGTCGGATCTGTTCAACTCGAACCAGCGCCCCGCGGTCGACGTCGGCATCTCGGTGTCGCGCGTCGGCGGCTCCGCCCAGACGAAGCCGCTGCGCGGTGTGTCGGGCACGCTGAAGATCTCGCTCGCGCAGTACCGCTCGCTCGAGGCCTTCGCGATGTTCGCCTCGGACCTCGATCCTGCGACCAAGCAGCAGCTGGCCCGCGGCGCCCGCCTCACCGAGCTGCTCAAGCAGAACCAGTTCTCCCCAATGTCGGCGGAGAAGCAGACCGTGTCGATCTGGGCCGGCTCCGAGGGTCACCTCGACGACATCCCGGTCGAGGACGTGCTGCGGTTCGAAGCGGAGTTTCACGAGCACCTCGAGCGGAAGACGAATCTGCTCGACACGATCCGTGATCTCACCGCCAAGCTCTCCGATGAGATCATCAGCGAGCTCGATCAGGCGATCACCGACTTCAAGGCCGGCTTCCAGCCGTCCTCGGATGCGGGCATCCACGCCGGCTCGGAGGAGTTCGACTCCGCCCAGGCCGACGAGGTGCAGCAGGAGAAGATCGTCAAGCAGTCGCGCGGGTCCTCGGCCAAGAAGGCCTGACCGACCCCATGACGCTCGCTAGCGAAAGGAACATCTGATGGGAGCCCAGCAGAGGGTCTTCAAGGCGAAGATCAACTCCACGAAGTCCTTGCGGAAGATCTTCAAGGCCATGGAGCTCATCGCTGCGTCCCGGATCCAGAAGGCGATCGGACGCGTGCAGGCCGCGAGCCCGTACGCGAATGCGCTCACCCGTGCGGTGTCCGCCGTCGCCACGCAGTCGAACGTCGATCACACCCTCACCACCGAGCCCGAGAACGCGCAGCGGGCCGCGGTGGTCGTGATCGGCCCCGACCGCGGATTCGCCGGCGCCTACTCGGCGAACGTCATCCGTGAGGCCGAGGAGCTCGTCCGCATGCTCGGCGAGGACGGCAAGCAGGTGTCGCTGTACACCGTCGGCCGCAAGGCGGAGACCTACTACACCTTCCGGGAGCGCGAGCTCGCCCGGGCGTGGACCGGGTTCTCCGAGGCGCCGGAGGCCGCTCACGCCCGTGAGATCGGCGAGCAGCTCGTCGAGGCGTTCCACACTCCCGTCGAGGACGGCGGGGTCGACGAGATCTACCTCGTCTACACCCGCTTCATCTCGAGCATCGCCCGTGAGCCGGAGTACCGTCGGCTCATCCCGCTCGAGGTCGTCGAGGCGGAGGACGACTCGAGCGTGCCCGAGGTGCGCACCGAGCCGACCGCGCCGAGCTTCGAGCAGGATCAGGTGTTCCCGCTCTACGAGTTCGAGCCGAGTGCGGAGGAAGTGCTCGATTCGCTGCTCCCGCGCTACATCGACTCGCGGATCCTCGCCGCCCTGCTCAACGCCTCGGCGGCGGAGCAGGCGGCTCGCCAGCAGGCGATGAACACTGCGGTGGACAACGCCGACGAACTCATCAAGACCTACACCCGGTTGGCCAACACGGCCCGCCAGGCCGAGATCACTCAGGAACTCACTGAGATCGTCGGCGGTGCCGACGCCCTCGCCGCCTCCGGCGGCGAGTGACCGGTCACCTACGAGAGCAGAGAAGAAAGAAGACCATGACTGCCACAGTTACGGAAACCCCCCAGGCACAGGGGACCGTTGGCCGGATCTCCCGCGTCATCGGCCCCGTCGTGGACGTCGAGTTCCCGCTCGACTCCGTGCCGGCCATCTACAACGCGCTGACCACCGAGGTCACGCTGTCCGAGGGGACCCGCAAGGTCACCCTCGAGGTCGAGCTGCAGCTCGGCAACGGCATCGTCCGCGCGATCTCCCTGCAGCCGACCGACGGCCTCGTCCGCGGCCAGGAGGTCGTCGACTCCGGTTCCCCGATCACCGTGCCCGTGGGCGACGTGACCAAGGGCAAGGTCTTCAACGTCACCGGTGACGTCCTCAACGGCTCGATGATCGACGAGCCCTACGAGATCACCGAACGCTGGCCGATCCACCGCAGCGCGCCGAACTTCGACCAGCTCGAGTCGAAGACCCAGATGTTCGAGACCGGCATCAAGGTCATCGACCTCCTCACCCCCTACGTGCTCGGCGGCAAGATCGGCCTGTTCGGCGGCGCGGGCGTGGGCAAGACCGTGCTCATCCAGGAGATGATCACGCGTGTGGCCCAGGACCACGGCGGTGTGTCGGTGTTCGCCGGAGTCGGCGAGCGCACCCGTGAGGGCAACGACCTGATCTTCGAGATGGACGAGTCGGGCGTGCTCGACAAGACCGCGCTCGTCTTCGGCCAGATGGACGAGCCGCCGGGCACCCGCCTGCGCGTCGCGCTCACCGGTCTGACCATGGCGGAGTACTTCCGCGATGTGCAGAACCAGGACGTGCTCCTCTTCATCGACAACATCTTCCGCTTCACCCAGGCCGGCTCCGAGGTCTCCACTCTGCTGGGCCGCATGCCCTCGGCCGTGGGCTACCAGCCGACCCTGGCCGACGAGATGGGTGTCCTGCAGGAGCGCATCACCTCGACCCGCGGCAACTCGATCACCTCGATGCAGGCGATCTACGTCCCGGCCGACGACTACACCGACCCGGCCCCGGCGACGACCTTCGCGCACCTCGATGCGACGACTGAGCTCAGCCGTGACATCGCCTCGCGCGGCCTCTACCCGGCCGTGGACCCGCTCGCCTCGTCCTCGCGCATCCTCGACCCGCTCTACGTGGGTCAGGAGCACTACGACGTGGCGACCGAGGTCAAGCAGATCCTGCAGAAGAACAAGGAGCTGCAGGACATCATCGCGATCCTCGGCGTCGACGAGCTCTCGGAGGAGGACAAGCTCACCGTGCACCGCGCGCGCCGGATCGAGCAGTTCCTCTCCCAGAACACCTACACCGCGCTCCAGTTCACCGGTGTCGAGGGCTCGACCGTGTCGATCAAGGACACCATCGAGGGCTTCCGCGGCATCTGCAACGGCGACTTCGATCACATCCCGGAGCAGGCGTTCTTCAACGTCGGCGCGATCGACGACGTGCTGCGCAACTACGACGAGCTCCAGAAGAAGGGCTGATCCGATGAGTCTCCAGGTCACCGTGGTCGCCGCCGAGCACGCTGTGTGGTCCGGCGAGGCCCGCCGGGTCGTGGCCAAGACCACCGAGGGCGAGATCGGCATCCTGCCCGGCCACGAGCCGGTGCTCGGCATCGTGGCCGGCGGGCAGGTGCGCATCGTGACCGCGGACGGCGAGCACCTCACGGCTCAGGCCGATGGCGGGTTCCTGTCCGTGGAGAACGATCGCGTGACCGTGGTCGCCGACCAGGCCGAACTCGTCTGAGCTTCGCTACACTGGCAGACGTGAACCCCTCCTCCCTACTGATTGTTCTGCTCTCATTGGTAGGGCTGGCGATCCTCGTCGTCGCACTGTTCTCGATGCGACGCCGCTCGATCACCCGTCTGTCGGGCGCATTCGACTGCTCCACCCGCGTGGGCGACGGTACCCGTCGCCCACGTTGGCGTCTCGGGGTCGGGGTGTTCACCGTCACCGCTCTCGCGTGGTACCCCGTGTTCAGCCTCGGCCGGCGCCCCGCCTTCCTGCTGCCGCGCTCGGATCTCGAGATCACCGCGCGGAATGCGCCTGATCCGGACGAGCAGTACGCGGTGCTGCCCGATGCTCAGATCATCACGTGCCGCTACGGCACCCATGACGGGGATCCCCGGGACGTGCTCCTCGCCCTCGACTCCGAGGCGCTCTCGGCCTTCTCCTCCTGGCTCGAGTCGGCTCCTCCCGGCTCCAATCTCACGATGGGACGATTCACCTGATGCAGGTCCTGACCGTCCACGGCCCCGCTGTGCTGTCCGGCTCCGTCGAGGTCCGCGGGGCGAAGAACAGCGTGCTCAAGCTCATGGCGGCGACCCTGCTCGCCCCGGGCCGTTCCGTGATCACCAATGTGCCGCGCATCCTCGACGTGTCGATCATGTGCGAGCTGCTCGGACGCCTCGGCTGCGGGATCGACTACGACCCGGAGGCCGGGACGGTCGCGATCGACGTGCCTGAGGAGGCCGGGATCCAGGCGGACTACGAGCTCGTCCGCGCGATGCGCGCCTCGATCTCCGTTCTCGGCCCGCTCACCGGTCGGATGCACGCCGCCCACGTGGCGCTGCCCGGCGGCGACGCGATCGGCTCGCGCGGGCTCGACCTCCACAAAGTTGGCCTCGAGCTCCTCGGGGCGACCGTCCACCTCGACCACGGATATTTCATCGCCGAGGCGCCCGACGGCCTGCGCGGGGCGGACATCCACCTCGCGTTCCCCTCGGTCGGGGCGACGGAGAACCTCGTCATGGCCGCGACGCTCGCCGAGGGCCGGACCGTCATCGAGAACGCGGCGCGCGAACCGGAGATCGTCGACATCTGTCGGATGCTCGTGGCGATGGGCGCACGGATCTCCGGGATCGGCACCTCGACCCTGACCGTCGACGGCGTCGCCCGCCTGCAGCCGGTGGAGCACCGCTGCGTGGGGGATCGGATCGTCGCCGGGACCTGGGCGTTCGCCGCCGCGATCACCGGGGGCGACCTCACCGTCGAGGGCGCGTCCCTCGACCTGCTGCCGATCGTCGTCGACAAGCTCCGCGACGCCGGGGCGGAGGTCGCGGACTGCGACACCGACAACCCCGGCGGCGCGTTCCGGGTGCGTGGGACCGAGCGGCCGCGCAGCATCCGTGTCTCGACCCTGCCGTTCCCCGGCTTCCCCACGGATCTCCAGCCCTTCGTCATCGCGCTCAACGCGGTGGCCGACGGTGTGGGGCTGCTGACCGAGAACCTCTTCGAGGCGCGCTGGCGGTTCGTCAACGAGCTCGCCCGGCTCGGCGCGGAGGTGTCGATCGACGGCAACCACGCGCTCATCACCGGGGTGCCGCAGCTCTCCGGGGCGGAGGTCGAGGCCTCGGATATCCGGGCCGGGGCGGGTCTGGTGCTCGCGGGGCTCGCCGCGACCGGGCAGACGCAGATCTCCGGTGTCGATCACATCGATCGTGGCTACGAGTACTTCGTGGAGAAGCTCCAGGCGCTCGGTGCGCAGGTCGAGCGGGTGGAGAAGCCCGATCTCCTCGACTTCGACCGCCCCTGAGACCTCAATTTCCGAAGGTTCCTGAGAGTCTTTCCGCGATTCTTCGCAAGGTCAGCGCGCCGCCGGCTGTGTCCCGTGACGGGTCCGGGTGCTGGTCGCAGCGCAGCGACCGGTGGAGTTCCCCGGTGGCGAAGGTGCCCCCGATGTCATCGCCCGCGTCGCGAGGTCACAGCCGCGGCGTCCTGGTGTCACAGGCGGGAGCCGGAGCCCGCAGCAGTCCACAGGCCGGGGCGCGCACTGGTGCCGGGGCGACGCTCTGTCTAGCGTGCCGGCATGGCTGCACACCGGATCCCCCTGTACTTCAACCCCGACGATCACGACTCCTACGACCTGTCCTCGTACTCCGTCACCGCGCGCGGACATGTCCGTGCACCGCATCACGGCGTGCGCGAGCACCCGGAGTGGCGGAAGACGATCGAGATCCCCGACTGGGCCGATGAGGATTGGAAGACCATCCATCTGCGCCAGCTCGGCCTCCAGCACGTGCGGCCGGACTGTGCCGCGAGCCACACCTCGGCGGCGGTCCTCCACGGCATGGCGGTCCCGCAGCACCTGCTCCGCCACAGCCACGTGACCTCGATGATCGGCGTCGTGCCGATCCGCCGCCGAGGCGTCAAAGGGCATTCGGCGGAGCTGCTCGATGTCGTCGAGGAGTGGGACCTGCGGATCGTCGCACGTGATCAGACGCTGCGGCAGATCGCCGGGATGCTCGGCGTGCGCGACATGACCATCGCCCTCGACTGCCTGCTTGGCACGTGGCACGGAGAGGCGAGCGCCACCCTGGATTCGCTCCGCGCCGTCGCCGAGGCGCCGGTCCGGTACCGCGGCAGGTCGACCTTCCGCGCCGCGCTCGACCGCGCGCGGCCGGGGGTGGATTCGCCGCGCGAGACTTCTCTGCGACTCGTGCTTGTGGACGGCGGGCTCCCGGAGCCGGTCGTCCATCCTCCCGTCCACATCCGAGCGTTCGGTCGGACGATCCATCCGGATGTCGGCTACGTCGAGCAGCGACTCGCCGTCGAGTACGAGGGGGAGCACCACCGGACCGACCCCGTCCAGTGGGCGGTCGACATCGAGCGCGGTCAGGCGTTCGAGTCGGAGGGCTGGCGACGTATCCGGGTGACGAAGGACATGCCCGAGGCCGAGGTCGTCGCGCTCACGGCCGCTGCCCTGGACGCCTCGCCGACGGTCCGGGGATTCGGGGCATGAGGTCGGGGGTCCGTGAGGTCCTGCATCGTGAGATCGCACAGACGCGCGGAATCGCTCTCAGGAACCTTCGGAAATTGTCAGGAGAAGAGGGCGAGGTGGGCGCTGCTGACCGGGTCGACGTGGTCAGCGAACTCGTCGTGCTTGCCCACCCACGATTTGACGTAGGGGCACAGCGGGACGACCCGGTAGCCCTCGGTCACGGAGGCGGCGATCGCGTCCCGGGTGTGGCGCGAGGCGAGCCCCTGGCCGGAGAAGGCCTCGTCGATCACCGTGTGGTAGAGGATCCGCTGCTGCGCCGGGTCCGAGGAACCCCCGCCGGGGGCGTCCCCCTCACCGGATCCGCTCCCGCCGCCGCGGGGCGCCGTGGTGTCGCGGTAGGCCGAGAACCCCGCCGGCGCGCCGTCGACGGTGATGTCGTAGCGGTGCTCGGCAGGGTTGTCGGTGACTTCGATGACAGGATCGCTCATGACTGCCTCCTGGGCTTGATGCGGACGCGGGGGAGCGGGGGCGCCGGGATCGGCTCGGGCTGGTCGGGCGGGAAGGTGCCGAACCGCGGCCCCTCGACGCCGTCGCCCACAGGCTCGGCGATGGTGTCACCGCCCTCGCCGTCGCCCAGCGGCTCAGCGGCACCGGCGCCATCGGCGCTGTCGCTGTCCTCGGCGCGACCGATCTCGGTCTGCCACGCGCGACGGTAGGCGACGATCTCGTCGTGGCTGCGTCCGACGAAGTTCCACCACATGACGATGCTCTCCCCGAACGGCCGCCCGCCGACGACGATCACCCGGGCGGGCGCCTCGGGCCCGGCGGTGAGCCTCAGCGCATCCGGACCCGACGGGAGGTACGCGAGCTCGTCCGGCGCCACCGTCTGCTCGTGATCGCGCACGCCGAGCGTGAGCGCACCGGAGTCGAGCAGCACACCGTGCTCGCAGGAGGCATCGAGGTCGACCTCAACGGTCTGCCCCGCATCGACGAGGATCTCCGCGGCGTGCGCGGGCACACGGGTGTCCACCGGCGAGCTCTGCCCGGCGAAGGAGCCGAGGTAGGTGAGCACCTGGCCGCCGGGCACCTCGGCCCAGGTGGGGACGAAGTGCTGGGACTCCGGCATCCCGTTGCGCAGCGCGTCGGGCAGCGCGTACCAGAGCTGGACGCCGTGGAGCTGCTCGGTGGCATCGGAGGAGAACTCCGAGTGGGAGATGCCGGAGCCGGCGATCATGAGGTTGACCTCGCCGGGCCGCACGATGTTGGAGAAGCCGGTGGAGTCGATGTGCTCGATCTCGCCGTGGAACAGCAGGGTCACGGTGGCGAGCCCGGTGTGCGGGTGGCGGGCGACCTGCATGCCCCCGGTGGCGGCGACATCGTCGGGACCGAAGTGGTCGACGAAGCACCAGGGGCCGATGAGCGAGCGCTTGCGCTGGGGGAGGGTGCGGCGCACGGTCATCGCCCGCAGCCCGCCGAGCGGCACCTCGCGCGCGGTGATGATGTCGATGGCATCGGCGCAGGTGACGTGTGCGCACTCGTACTCAGCCGGGTCGATCTCGGGATTCGTCATCGGGCTCCTTCGGCAGCGGCCGGCGGTCTCAGAAGAGCCGGGTCTCGGGGTCGTCCATCCCGCGCAGCGCATCGTAGTCGAGGACGACGCAGCGGATGCCGCGGTCCTCCGCGAGCGCACGGGCCTGGGGCTTGATCTCCTGCGCGGCGAAGACCCCACTGACGGGGGAGAGGAGGGGATCGCGGTTGAGGAGCTCGAGGTAGCGGGTGAGCTGCTCGACACCGTCGATCCCCCCGCGCCGCTTGATCTCGATCGCAACCGAGGAGCCGAGCGCGTCCTTCGCGAGGATGTCGACGGGCCCGATCGCGGTCATGTACTCCCGGCGGACGGTCTGGTACCCGGTGCCGAGCGATTCGATGTGCTCGGCGAGGAGCTCCTGGAGGTGCGCCTCGACCCCGTCCTTGACGAGACCGGGATCGACGCCGAGGTCGTGCACGGTCTCGGAGATCACCTCGGCGATCGAGATCACCAGACGGTCGTCGGTCTTCGCCTGGGTCACCGTCCAGATCTCGGTGAACCCGGCTGCCCGCTGGTCCTCGTCCGGCTCCGTCACGCTCAGGGTGCACGGCGGGGTCATCCAGTTGAGCGGCTTGTAGGATCCGCCATCGGAATGGACGAGGACGCTGCCGTCGGCCTTGATCATGAGGACCCGGTCAGCCGTCGGCAGATGAGCCGTCAGCCTTCCGGCATAGTCGACACTGCACTTCGCGATCACCACACGCACCCTGCAACCCTACGTGAGAGAATCGGGCCATGCCACGTTCGTCCTCCTCCCGCCGGTCCAACAAGTGGTCCCGCGAGCCGCGCGATCTGAGCTTGTCCCTCAACTCCCTGCGCCGCGTGCACGACGAACCCGACGGACAGTGGGTGGTGCAGCACGTCCGCGGGACCAGCTCGGGGAAGACCTACGTGTGCCCGGGCTGCCGGCAGGACCTCCCGGCATCGATCGCCCACACCGTCGCCTGGCGCTCCGAGGACGAGTTCGCGGTGGCCGCCGGCGTCTCGTTCCGGCGCCACTGGCACACCTCCTGCTTCAACGCCCGCCGCCGGCGCCGCTGAGCACAGCCGCCCCGTACACCCCGGACACGACGATCCCGCCGTTCGACATGAACGGCGGGATCGTCCGCGGTGCGGGGGTCGGGTCGGTGTCCGCCCGTCTCAGCGCAGCCGGTTGAAGTCGCGCGACTTCGGGTCGCGGGCGGGTCGGCCGCCCTGCGGAGCCTTTCCACCCGCCGAGGCGCCGGCCGGCCCCGAGCCGCCGGAACCGCTCGCGGAACCCTTCGACCCGGAGGCGGGCTTCGCGGCGCCATCGGGCTTCGCGGTGCCATCGGCCTTCGTTCCGCCCTCGGACTGCCGCGCGGGGGCAGGCTTCTCACCGTCGTTCTTCCGGTCGCTCGGCTGCTGGCCGCCGGTCTGCGAGGAGCCCGAGGCGCCGGACAAGCCGGCAGGCTTCTCATCGAGCTTGCGCGCCCCGGGCTTCAGCGCCCCGCCGCCGCTGGAGCCGGCAGCGCCCGAGGAGCCGGAGCCGCCGGTCGTGCCGGACTCCTGCTCGCCGGCCGCGGCGTCCTCCGCATCTGCAGGTGCGGTGAGGTCGTCGAGCTCGGAGCCGGAGGCGATCTTCTCGGTGGGGAGCGCGGCGGCGGCCTCCTGATCCGACTTGTCCTCGGTCATGTCGACGCCGTCGAAGAGTCCGGGAGCGGCGAACATCGACCGCAGCTGCTGGAGCTGGGCGGTGATGGTGCGGCGCTGCTTGGTGAGCAGGTCGACCTGCGACTGGGCACTCGACACGTTGCGCTTGGCCTCGGCGGCGGATTCCTCGATCGTCGCCTCGGCGGTGGCACGGGCTTCGGCGATGAGCTCTTGCGAGCGCTTCCGTCCGTCGGCGATGATGCGGTCGGCCTTCTCGACGGCCTCCTTGCGGGTCGTCTCCGCGCGCTCTGCGGCGGCCTTGGCCTCCTCGTAGGCCTTCTTGGCGCGGGCCTGGGCCTCGGAGATGAGCTTCGCGTTCTCCTCCGTGGCCTTGTCGAAGCGCTCCTTCTCCGACTTCTCCGCCTGCTGGCGCTTGTCGGCGAGTTCGACCTCGAGGTCGTTCGCGGCCTTCTTCGCCTTCTCCTGCTCGGCGTGGGCGGCAGCGAGGATGGAGTCCGCCTCGCTCTTCGCCTTCGCGCGGATGTCGGCGGCCTCCTTCTCGGCGTCCGCACGCAGCGCGGCGATCTCGCGCTTGACGGTCTCGCGGCTCTGCTCGGCCTCCGCCTGCGCGGAGTCGGTGTGCTGGGAGGCCTCGCGTGCAGCGGTGGCCTTGAGCTCCTCGGCACGGGAGTCCGCGGCCTTGATCGTCTCCTCGGCACGCAGCTCCGCCGAGGCGGTGATCGCCTCGGCCTCGGAGCGGGCCTTGTTGAGCACGTCGTTGCTCTCGGTGTGCATCCGGGCGCGCTGGCTCGCGGCATCGGCGCGGGCCTTGTTGCGGATCGTCTCCGCGTCCGCGGTCGCCTGCGCGAGGGTCTCGCGGGCCTGGGACTCCGCGATCTTGAGCAGGTGGTCGATCCGGCTGCCGGGAGGGCCGGACGCCTCGGCGCTGTCGTTCGCGGCCTTCTTGAGCTGCTGCTTCGCCTCGGACAGCTCGCCGGCGATCTGCAGCTTGGCGCGATCGGCGGTGATCACCTGGCTCCGTGCATCTGCCAGCGCTTTGCGCAGCGAATCGATCTCGGTCTGCAGCTGCCCGATCCGGGCATCGACTTCATTCTTCTCGTATCCGCGCATTGCAGTGCGGAACTCTTCCGGAGGCGTCACGCTCTCGACTCCCATCCTTGTCTCACCGGTGCTCTTCAGCTTCTCGGTCCACTCTACTGAGGATTCATGGGTATGACCTCCGAGCGGATGTGCCCGATCGGCCACGACCCGGCGGATCGCACCCGGGGCCTGGGCGTCACCGGTGCGGATGCGAGGGATCTCACCCGGGGGCGGGCGGTGCGGGCGGAATACCGGCACCGCGGTCCGTGTTGAACCGATCGAGAGCGCAGACGCCGCCGGCCGCTCGAGTGCCACGGCGGAAGTGCTCACCCCTCCATCCGTCACACGCAGCAGAGGAGAACACCCATGGCTTACACCCTTCCCGGACTCAGCGAGGCCGAAGGCGAGAAGGTCGCCGGCATCCTGCAGGAGCGGCTCGATGCGATGAACGCACTGCACCTCATCCTCAAGCACGCGCACTGGAACGTCGTCGGGCCCGCCTTCGTCGGCGTGCACGAGATGCTCGACCCGCAGGTCGAGCTCGTCCGCGGCTTCGCCGACGAGATCGCCGAGCGGATCGCCGCTCTCGGCAGCAGCCCCAACGGTGTGCCGAGCCGCGTGGCCTGGGATCGCCCGGGCATGAAGTACGAGCTCGACCGGGCCGGCACCCAGGCGCACATCGCCGCGCTCGACGCCGTCTACGACGACGTCAACGCCGCCCACCGCGAGGCCGTCGCCGCGACCGCGGAGATCGATCCGATGAGCGAGGACCTCCTCACCGCCCAGACCCGGGAGCTCGAGCAGTTCCAGTGGTTCCTCCGCGCGCACCTCGACGACGGTGCCGGCAACCTCAAGGGCTGACCGCCCTGGCGGCGCCCGGCCGTCCCACGCTTCCTGCACGCACCCGTTCCGCCGTCACCGGTGGGGCGGGTGCGTGCGGTTCCGGCCTGATCCCGATCGGACACGTGCCGGTCCGCGGGCCGCCTCGGCCGGCGGTTGTGTCGGCCATCACGTCCTCGGATACCCTGGACGGAGCACGGGAGCGCGCCGAAGGGCCGGTGCGCCGCGCGGCCGGCCGGGTGCCGGACGCACCCACCATCATCGCCCGATCGCCGGGGACGCCCCGCCGGTCGGCTGCTCAAGGAGGAGAACATGACCGAAGCCGTCATCGTCGCCGGATCGCGCACCCCGCAGGGGCGGATGTCCGGAGCACTCGGATCGCTCAGCGCCGTCGACCTCGGCGCCGAGGCGATCGGCGGCGCCCTCGACCGCGCGGGCGTGGCACGCGAGGCAGTCGAGTACGTCATCATGGGCCAGGTCCTCCAGGCCGGCTGCGGGCAGGGGCCGGCGCGGCAGGCTGCCGCCCAGGCCGGCATCCCGATGTCCACGCCGGCGATCACCGTCAACAAGCTCTGCCTGTCCGGGCTCAACGCGATCACCCAGGCCGCGATGCTCGTCCGCGCCGGTGAGTACGACCTCGTCGTCGCCGGCGGCCAGGAATCCATGACGAACGCCCCCCACATGCTCGAGAAGTCGCGTGCGGGCTACAAGTACGGCACCATCTCCGTCCGCGACCACATGGACTACGACGGACTGTGGGACGCCTTCACCGACGAGGCGATGGGCGGTCTCACCGAGTCCGCGAACACCGGCGACGGCGAGTTCACCCGCGAGCAGCAGGACGCCTACGCCGCGCAGTCACACCAGCGCGCCGCCGCCGCGTGGCAGGAGGGCCGCTTCGCCGATGAGGTCACCCCGGTCACCATCCGCGGACGCAAGGGCGACACCGTGGTGAGCGAGGACGAGGGCGTGCGCCCGGACACCACGGCCGAATCCCTGGGGAAGCTCCGGCCGGCCTTCCGCAAGGACGGCACGATCACCGCCGGCTCCGCCTCCCAGATCTCGGACGGGGCCGTCGCCGTCGTCGTGGCCTCGCGGGAGAAGGCCGAGGAGCTCGGTCTGCCGATCCTCGCCGTCATCCGCTCGCACGCCTGGACCGCCGGGCCGGACTCGACGCTGCAGCACCAGCCCTCGCAGGCGATCAAGGCCGCCGCGGAGAAGGAGGGCATGAGCCCGGCGGACTTCGATCTCTACGAGATCAACGAGGCGTTCGCGGCGGTGAGCCTGGCGAGCATGAAGGACCTCGGGATCGACGACTCGAAGGTCAATGTCAACGGCGGCGCCGTCGCGCTCGGCCACCCGATCGGCGCCTCGGGCGCCCGTGTCGCACTCCACCTCGCGCTCGAGCTCCAGCGGCGCGGCGGTGGGAAGGGCGTGGCCGCACTGTGCGGCGGCGGTGGCCAGGGCGACGCGCTCGTCCTCGAGGTCCCCGCGACCTGACGCACCCCGCGTACCGACGCACCCCGCGTACCGACGCACTCCGAAGGAAGGATCGATCATGCTCCTCGCATTCTCCGTCGCCCCCTCGGGCGGCGACGACCCCACCGGCTCCGTCCACGACGCCGTCGCCGCGGCCGTCGAGGTCGTGCGGAAGTCCGGTCTGCCCAACCGCACCGACTCGATGTTCACCACCATCGAGGGCGAGTGGGACGAGGTGTTCGCCGTGGTCAAGGAGGCCACCGAGGCCGTCGGGGCGTTCGGCTCGCGCGTCTCGCTCGTCATCAAGGCCGACATCCGGCCGGGGTACACCGGTGAGCTCACCGGCAAGCTCGATCGGCTGGAGAAGGCGCTCGACGAGCGCGCCGACTGAACCGACGCGCGCTCGCGCCGAATCGCCGTGCACGCGCCGGGCCGTTGTGGACGGGGCGGAGCAGGGGGACGTCTCCTGCTCCGCCCCGTCCGCGCGCATGCGCCGTTCACCTCCCGTTGACCTCGGAGCACTACGCTCCCGTGCTGGAGGTGCTGCCGCATGACCACTGACCACACGATCCCCGCTGCACAGCGCGTCGAATCCCTCATCACCGAGGTCGCCGAGGTGCGCGCCGCTGTGCTCGCCGCAGAGGTGCGCAGCACGGAGCTCATCGCCCGCGTGCGCGACCAGCACCGGGAGTCCGCGCGGAACCTCGTGCACTACGTCGCCCTGCGGGCGCTCGACATCCGCGGGCTCCAGGACCGGCTCGCCGAGGTCGGGGTGTCCTCGCTCGGCCGGATGGAGGCCGGGGTGCTCGGACACCTCGACGTGGTCCTCACCGCGCTGCGCGCCCAGCTCGGACAGGCTCCGGACCCGGATCCGCAGGCGCTCACCCCGGTGGCCGGCCGGGAGATCCTGGCGCGTGACACCGCGCGGCTCCTCGGCCCGGAACCGGCCGATCGCCGGACCCGCATCATGGTGACGATGCCCACCGAGTCGGCCCACGACGGCGACCTCGTCGCGGCGATGGCCGCCGCCGGGATGGACCTCGCGCGGATCAACTGCGCACATGACGACGAGGACACGTGGACCGCGATGATCGCAGCGATCCGCGCCCAGCGCGGTCCCGGTCGCACATCCCCTCCGCTCATCGCGATGGACCTCGCCGGTCCGAAGCTCCGCACCGGTCCGCTCCTGCCCGGGCCGCCCGTCCTCAAGATCCGCCCGGAGCGCGACGTCTCCGGACGGGTCGTCGAGCGCTCTCTCGTGTGGTTGGGGAGGGTCGACGACCAGGCGGCCCGCGGCATCGAGGGCGCTCTCGACGCCGAGGCGCTGCCGCTCGCCGGGGACGCGGGAGCGATCACCGAGGCGCTGTCCCGCCTCGACGAGGGCGATGAGGTCCGTCTCACCGACGCCCGGGATTCGCACCGTCGGCTGCGCATCGAGGCCCGCGGCTCGGCCGGGATCCTGCTGTCGGCGGACAAGACGATCTACTGGATGACCGGGACCGAGGTGCACGCGCTCGACGCCGTCCTCACCGTCGGCCCGCTGCCCGGTGTCGAGCAGAGTATGCGAGTGCACCTCGACGACACCATCGTGCTCACCCGCTCGATGGAGCCGCGCCCCGCAGTCACCGACCCGCCCTTCGTCATCGGCTGCTCGCTGCCGGAGGTGTTCGACGACGCGGCGATCGGCGACGAGGTGTGGATCGACGACGGCCGGATCGGCGCCGTCGTTACCGCCGGGGGTACCGACGCGCTCGAGCTGCGGGTGACGAGCGCGGGTCCGCGCGGGGCGAAGCTCAAGGCGGAGAAGGGCATCAACCTGCCGGACACGACGATCGGCATCCCGGCGCTGACGGATGCCGACCGCTCCCACATCCCGTTCGTCGCCGCGCATGCGGACATGGTCAACCTGTCCTTCGTCCGCTCCGCCGCCGACGTCGCCCAGCTCATCGACGCGCTCGCCGCGGAACAGGCCGAGGACGTCGACATCACGCTCAAGATCGAGACCGTCGCGGCGTTCGAGGAGCTGCCGCGGATGCTGCTCGAGGCGATGCGCTGGCAGGACGTGGGGGTGATGATCGCCCGCGGCGACCTCGCGGTCGAGGCCGGGTTCGAGCGGATGGCCGAGCTCCAGGAGGAGATCCTGTGGCTGTGCGAGGCCGCGCACGTCCCGGTGATCTGGGCGACCCAGGTGCTCGAGAGCCTCGCGAAGTCCGGGCTGCCGTCGCGCGCTGAGATCACCGACGCGGCGATGGCGCAACGCGCCGAGTGCGTCATGCTCAACAAGGGCCCCTACATCGAAGAGGCGATCGAGGCGCTGTCGGACATCCTGTCGCGGATGGGCGAGCACACGAGCAAGAAGCGCGACATGCTCCGGCAGCTCGAGTCGTGGTCGCTGTGAGGTCGTCGTCGCCGTGAGGTCCCGGCCGCTGTGAGGCCGTGCCCGGCGGGGAAGGGCCGTGTAGTAGCCTGAGTGGCGCCGCTCCGTGCGGCCCGGCCCCCATAGCTCAATGGATAGAGCAACGGCCTTCTAATCCGTAGGTTGCAGGTTCGAATCCTGCTGGGGGCGCAGCATCGGGATCACGGCGCTCGACCACGGTCGGCCCGGATCGAGCAGCGGCGCTCGAGCATCGGCCCTCGAACACGCCGCGAGAACCGTCCCGCGCATGGCCCGAGCCCGCGGATTCTCCGTTGAATCCGCGGGCTCGGGCCATGTCTGTGCATCAAGCCCGGGAAGCGGCCCCGGGTGTCTTCTCAGGCGAGGTACGGGCTGGCGGG
Organism: Brevibacterium sp. CS2; assembly: GCF_005280295.1. GTDB lineage: Bacteria > Actinomycetota > Actinomycetes > Actinomycetales > Brevibacteriaceae > Brevibacterium > Brevibacterium pityocampae. Next base: position 2,127,559 of record NZ_CP040020.1, read on the forward strand.
CTTGCCCCAGAACGCGAGCCGCTCACTCATCGCGAGGCCGATCCCGGCGAGCGCGGCGAGCAGTGCGAACGCCTGGATGAAGAAGGCGACATCGACGAAGAGGACGCTGACCCCGCCGAACACGACGAGCAGGAGGGCGAGGAAGGACATGGCCGCAGCGGCCTGGAAGAAACGCGATCCCGTCATCGGAATCAACCCCTTTCGGTGTGGTGCTTGAACACTACGCTCGAACGATCGTTCTGCACCTGGGAGTTCGCTGGAAATTGTGACCCACGCCACATTCGCGGCGCCGACCGGATGCGCGTGACGCGGCGGGCGGAATCCGCTCGAGAACGCGCGAATCGGCGCGGTGGTCGGCGTGGTGAGTGGTGACGTGCGGCGAAAACCGACAGAGTGGAGCCGTGACTACCCGATCGAATCTCCATGCCCTCGCGCCCGGGGTGGCGCCGGCGCTCTCCGACCTGGTCAGACGGGTCCGGGAGTCGCGGTTCCCCCTGCAGACAGCGGACGCGCAGGACGGTCGTGCACTGCAGCGGGACATCGACGACCAGCTCACCGACTACCTGCTCCCGCGGGTGTCGGACACCGACGCGCCGCTCCTCGTCGTCGTCGGCGGCTCCACGGGTGCCGGCAAGTCGACCTTGGTGAATTCGATCATCGGTTCCGAGGTGTCCAACCCGGGCGTGCTGCGCCCGACGACCCGCTGGCCGGTCCTCGTCCACAATCCCGAGGACCGCGAGTACTTCACCTCCGACCGCATCCTCCCCACTCTCCGACGCGTCGTGCGGGCCGAGACCGACCTCGAGCAGCCGCAGGTGCGCCTCGTCGCGCACGAGGGCGTGCCGCGCGGTCTCGCGCTCCTCGACTCCCCGGACATCGACTCCGTGCTCGAATCCAACCGCACGCTCGCCCGCCAGCTGCTCGCCGCGGCGGACCTGTGGCTGTTCGTCACCACCGCCGCCCGCTACGCCGACGCCGTGCCGTGGGAGCTCCTCAAGACCTCGGTCGAGCGCGGCACGACGGTGGCGATGGTGCTCGACCGGGTCCCTCCGCAGGCCAACCGTGAGGTGCGCCACCACCTGTCCGGGCTCCTCTCCGACTCCGGGCTCGGCTCCGCGCCGATCTTCACCATCCCCGAGCTCGAGCTCACCGACGGCCTGCTGCCCGACGCCGCGGTGTTCCCGGTGCGCTCGTGGATCCTCAATCTCGGGATGAATGCGACCGCCCGCGACCGGGTGATCTCCCGCACGCTCACGGGTGCGCTCGCCGCCGTCCCGGCCAAGGTCCGCGAGCTCGCCGACATCGTGTCCGGCCAGGAGGACGCGCACCAGCGTCTGCACGCCGTGGTCGACGAGGAGTTCGGCCGCAGCGCCGCCGATCTCGCCGAGTCCCTCGCCGACGGCCGGGTGCTGCGCGGCGAGGTGCTGGCCCGCTGGCAGGACTTCGTCGGCACCGGCCAGTTCTTCCGCGGCCTCGAGCCCACCGTCGCGCGCGTGCGCGACCGCATCACCGCAGCCGTGACCGGCAAGCGCGACGCCGCCGAGTCGCTCGAGCAGGCCATCGAGAGCAGCGTGGCTCTCCTCATCCGGGAGCAGACGGTGCGTGCCGTCGCGGAGACCGCCGAACGCTGGCAGGCCTACCCCGAGGGCGCCGCGCTCGTCGACGAGCGTCCTGCCATGGCCACGCTGCCCCCGCAGTTCGATGCCGAGGTCGGCCGGATGGTCGCCGACTGGTCCTCCGGCGTCAACGACCTCGTGCGCGAGGTCGGCCAGAGCAAGCGGGCCAAGGCCCGGATCCTGTCCTTCGGCGTCAACGGCGTCGGCGCCGTCCTCATGCTCGCCGTGTTCGCGGGCACCGGGGGACTCACCGGTGCCGAGGCCGGCATCGCCGGGGGCACCGCCGTGGTCGCGGGCAAGCTGCTCGACACGATCTTCGGCGACCAGGTGACCCGCGACCTCGCGCAGACCGCTCGCGAGCAGCTCGTCGAACGGGCGAGGGCGGTGCTCGAACGGCACCGTGCTCCCTTCGATCAGGCGCTCGCCGACACCGAGGTGCCGCCCCGGCAGGCCGGGGTGCTGCGTGGAGCCGGAGACCGATTGGAGGAGACCCTTTGAGCCAGCAGACCCACGAGGCCATCAGCCGGCTGGCCGCCGGCATCCGCCGCGCCCTCGACCTCGAGGAGGGCCGTCTCGATCGCACCACCGTCGCGCGCGCCGGAGAGCTCCTGGAGAAGACCGACGCCCGGATGAACCTCGGCGAGGACTTCACCGTCGTCGCGTTCGCCGGTTCGACCGGCTCGGGCAAGTCCTCTCTGTTCAACGCGGTGGCCGGGCTCGAGATCGCGCAGGTCGGCGTGCGACGGCCCACGACCTCGCTGCCGACGGCCTGCGTCTGGGGAGAGGGCGGCGAAGAGCTCCTGTCTTGGCTCGGGGTGCCCGTCGACAACCGGACCTGGCGCGAGAGCGCACTCGACGGTGATGACGAGGAATCGCTCCACGGACTCATCCTCCTCGACCTGCCCGACCACGACTCCACCGCTGCCGAGCACCGGATCGAATCCGATCGCCTCGTCGGCCTCGTCGATGTCGTGTTCTGGGTCGTCGACCCGCAGAAGTACGCGGATTTCTCCCTCCACTCGCACTACCTCTCCCAGTTCGCCGAGCACACGACGAACATGGTCGTCGTGCTCAACCAGATCGACACGCTGACCACGGCCGAGCGCGAGGCCTGCCATGACCACCTGCGGCAGCTGCTCTCCCAGGACGGTCTCGACGGGGCCCGGATCCAGCTCGCCTCGGCCGTCACCAGAGAAGGCGTCCCGCAGCTGCGTGACACCCTGACGCAGACGGTGTCGGCGAAGGAGGCCGCCTCGGAGAGGCTGCTCGCCGATATGCGTTCGCTCGCCGCCCAGATGCGCTCCGAGCTCGGCGAGCCGCTGTCCGACCCGACGCGCCTGCCGGGTGCGGACCGCCTCGTCGACACGATGGTCGACGCCGCCGGCGTCGAAGCCGTCGCGCAGACCGTGCGCGACGACTACCAGCGGCGCGCCTATCGGAAGACCGGCTACCCGCCTCTCGCGCTCGCCCAGCGCGGGCAGGCCGACCCACTCGGCGCCAAGCACGGTGGGGACCGCGACGACCTCATCCGTGCCGCCGTCCCGGAGACCACCCGCACGCAGAGCGCGCGGGTCAACCTCGCCGCGCACGAACTCGTCGCCGAGGCGGTGCGCTCGCTCCCGCTGCAGTGGCGCCACGCGGTCTCCCACGCGGAGAAGCAGAGCACGGCGGAGCTGACCCACACCCTCGACTCCGCGGTCACCGCTGTCGACATCGAGCGGCGGACCCCGGGGTGGTGGGGAGTCGCCGGCTTCTTCCAGATCCTGTTCTTCCTCGCGACCGTGATCGGCGCGCTGTGGCTCGTGGCGCAGCTCGTGCTCATGTTCGCCGGCGTCCTCGTCGACGGATCCCCTTGGCTGTGGATCGTCCCCGGAGCGCTGCTCGGGATCGGGATCATCGGCTCGATCGTCACCTCGGTCACCGCCGCCTCGGCCCGTGCCAAGGGTGCCCGCGAGGCCGGTGCCGAGGTCGATGAGCGCCTGCGTGAGGCGGTGCAGCGCGCCGCGGCGGGTTCCTACCTCGAACCGATCACCGCGATCCTCGGAGAGCACAAGGCGGTCTACGACGGTCTGCGCTGACTGAGGACAGTGCGCCGTCCTCGGTGACCGCGGCCTGTGGAGGAGCGCTCGCTCCTCCACAGGCCGAACTCGTCCCTGGTGCACGAGGCACGCCGGGGCGAGCGTGGACTCACCTCCACTCGAAAGGACGAGAACGGTGAAGACCACGAATCATCTCATCGGCACCATCGGCAGCGACCCCCGCACGGGCACCCTCACCGACGGCCGGCCCTACGTCGGCTTCCGGCTGGCCGTGAACCACGACTATTTTAACTCCGAGACCGGCGCCTACGAATCGGGCGACACGAGCTGGTACGACGTCGCCGCCTACGGCGCGATCGCCCAGGCGTGCGCCTGCTCCCTGTCGAAGGGCGACCCCGTCATCGTCGTCGGACGACTCCGGGTGCGCGACTGGACGTCGGGGGAGAGGTCGGGCACCGCGGTGGAGATCATCGCCGATGCCATCGGCCACAATCTGCGCTTCGGCACCGGGTCCTTCAGCCGCCGCAGCTCCCGGCGTCGGTCCTCCGGCGGTGAGGATCCGGCCTCGGACTCCGGATCCGACACCGAGTGGGGTGGGCTGTCCCAGCGCCCGCCGGCCGGCCCGGTTCCGTGGGAATCCGAACACGCCCAGGCAGACGGGGCGCCGCCGGAGCATGCCGCAGACCTCGCTCCGGTCGGCACGGGGGACCGAGCAGCCGCCCCCGGGGATCCCGAACCGGCCCTCGTCGGTGCGGAGCCCGGATCCTCGACGGATGAGGACGCGCCGTTCTGAGTCTCCCGGGACCGGCGCGGGCTCGCCGAGGCGCTACAGTGGTGCAGGCGAGTCGGTGCCGGTTGCGAAGGAGATCCATGACGTTCCACGCGCGTGCGGCAGTGCCAGTTCTGCTGCTCTCGTCCCTGGCCCTGACCGGGTGCTCCCTGTTCCAGCAGCCCGTCGGACCCGGACCGGTGCAGCCGACCGAGGAGCCCGCCGTCGTCGACGAGGTCATCGCCGCGCTCGAACCGCTGACCGGTGACGAGGAGCCGCTGCCGAACTCGCAGGAGCTCTTCGACACCCTCATCGAGGCGGGATACGACGCCGAGGACATCGAGACGACGCTCGACGAGTCGCCGCTCGGCAACGAGGTGCCGGCGAAGATGTTCGGCGTGCGCGTCGAGGACGGCTGCGTCGTCGGGGAGATCCGCGGGGGAGCGGCCACCGCCCGGCTCATGCCGCCCAGCGAGTCCGTCGACACCTGCCTGTTCGGCGCTGTCGAACGACCCGAGGGCGTCGATGCGCCCTCCGGTGAGGAGCGCGGCGAGGACGACTCCGACAACGGCGCCGGGCACATCCCGGGCGAGGAGATCAACCGCCCGCGCGAGGAGGCCACGGAATCGCCCACCGAGGATTCCGGCGGCTCGGGCACCGACGGCGGCACCGGGGGCTCCGGCGGCGGGAGCGGCACCGACGGCGGCTCCGGGGACGGACCTCCGGAGCTCGGCGGCAACTGACGCCGCGGGTGCATGCGCCGCGCCTGATTCGCCGCCGCTGTGCCGAGCCGATAGCCTGGTGTCACTATGGCCGAATTCATTTACACCATGCACAAGGCGCGCAAGGCGCACGGTGACAAAGTCATCCTCGACGACGTGTCGATGTCGTTCTACCCCGGAGCGAAGATCGGCATGGTCGGGCCCAACGGCGCCGGCAAGTCGACGATCCTCAAGATCATGGCCGGGATCGACCAGCCCTCGAACGGCGAAGCTCGGCTGAGTCCCGGGTACACGGTCGGCATCCTCCTCCAGGAGCCGCCGCTCAACGAGGAGAAGACCGTCCTCGGCAACGTCGAGGAGGGTGTCGGCGAGATCAAGGGCAAGGTCGACCGCTACAACGAGATCTCCGCCCTCATGGCCGACCCGGACGCCGATTTCGACGCGCTCATGGAGGAGATGGGCAAGCTCCAGGAGGCCATCGACGCCGCCGACGCCTGGGACCTCGATTCCCAGCTCGAACAGGCGATGGACGCCCTGCGCTGTCCTCCGCCGGATGCCGACGTCTCCGTCCTCTCCGGCGGTGAGCGCCGCCGGGTGGCGCTGTGCAAGCTGCTCCTCGAGAAGCCCGACCTGCTCCTCCTCGACGAGCCCACCAACCACCTCGATGCGGAATCGGTGCTGTGGCTCGAGCAGCACCTCGCCTCGTACCCCGGCGCCGTCATCGCCGTGACCCACGATCGGTACTTCCTCGATCACGTCGCGCAGTGGATCGCCGAGGTCGACCGCGGTCACCTGTACCCCTACGAGGGCAACTATTCGACCTACCTCGAGAAGAAGGCCGAGCGCCTCAAGGTCCAGGGCAAGAAGGACCAGAAGCTCCAGAAGCGCCTCAAGGAGGAGCTCGAGTGGGTGCGCTCGAACGCGAAGGCCCGTCAGACCAAGTCGAAGGCGCGCCTGGCCCGCTACGAGGAGATGGCCGCGGAGGCGGAGAAGACCCGCAAGCTCGACTTCGAGGAGATCCAGATCCCGCCGGGTCCGCGCCTGGGCGACATCGTCATCGAGGCCGAGGACATCGTCAAGGGCTTCGACGGCCGCACGCTCATCGACGGACTGTCGTTCTCGCTGCCGCGCAACGGCATCGTCGGCGTCATCGGCCCCAACGGCGTCGGCAAGACCACGCTGTTCAAGACCATCGTCGGACTCGAGGAGATCGACGGGGGCGACCTCAAGATCGGCGACACCGTGAGGATCTCCTACGTCGACCAGTCCCGCGGCGGCATCGACCCGGACAAGAGCCTGTGGGAGGTCGTGTCCGACGGGCTCGACTTCATCCAGGTCGGTGCGGTCGAGATGCCGTCTCGCGCCTACGTGTCCGCGTTCGGCTTCAAGGGCCCGGACCAGCAGAAGAAGGCCGGCGTGCTGTCCGGCGGTGAGCGCAACCGCCTCAACCTCGCGCTCACGCTCAAGCAGGGCGGTAACCTGCTCCTGCTCGACGAGCCGACCAACGACCTCGACGTCGAGACCCTCGGCTCGCTCGAGAACGCTCTCCTCGAGTTCCCGGGCTGCGCCGTGGTCGTGTCCCACGACCGGTGGTTCCTCGACCGCGTCGCCACCCACATCCTGGCCTGGGAGGGTACGGAGGAGAACCCGTCGAGCTGGTACTGGTTCGAGGGCAATTTCGAGTCCTACGAGAAGAACAAGGTCGAGCGCCTCGGCGAGGAGGCGGCCCGGCCGCACCGCGTCACCCACCGTCGCCTGACCCGCGACTGACCACCTCGGTGGTGCACTGCAGCGCCCCTGGGAGCCTTATGGATCCCGGGGGCGCTGCCGTGCTGTGACCTGTCGATTCCTTGCGGTTCGACGGTCAGGAACCTTCGAGGATCGACGGTCAGCGCTTGACGCGCATCATGCCCTGCTGCGCGACCGTGGCGAGGAGCTGCCCGTCGCGGGCGAAGATCCGGCCGGCACCGAGCGCGCGTCCCCCCTCGGCCGACGGGGAGTTCTGGGAATAGAGCATCCACTCGTCCACGCGGATCGGACGGTGCCACCACATCGCGTGGTCGAGGCTCGCGAGCCGCAGGCCCGGCTCCTGCCAGGCGAGCCCGTGACGTCGCATCGCGGGCTCGAGGAGATTGAAGTCGCTCGCATACGCCAGGGCGGCGGCATTGAGGAGCGGGTCGGCCGGGAACTCGGCCGAGGCGCGGATCCACACGTGCTGGTGCGAGACCTCGTCGCCCTGATGCGCGAGGTAGAGGGACGGCTCGACCGGGCGCACATCGAACGGTCGCTTGACCAGCCATTCCTGCACATGCGGGAGGTCGACCGAGCCGACGAGGTCCTTGATCTGCGGGCAGTCCTCGGGATCGGGCATCCCGGCGGGGAAGTCGTCCCCGTGGTCGTATCCCTCCTGCACGAGCTGGAAGGACGACATCACCGACATGATCGGCTGCCCGTCCTGGTATGCGTGGACCCGGCGGGCCGAGAACGAGCCGCCGTCGCGCAGGTTCTCCACCCCGAACACGATCGGCCGGGTGGCGTCGCCGGTGCGGAGGAAGTACCCGTGGAGGGAATGGATCGGGCGGTCGTCCGCGACAGTGAGACCGCCGGCCATGACGCACTGGGCGAGCACCTGGCCGCCGAACACCCGGCCGTCGGGCTTGAACTGGCTCTGCCCCTCGAAGAACTCCGTCTCCCGGCTCTCGTGGATCGGGTCGGTCGGGGAGAGCTGCAGGACGCCTCGCAGTGCGGCGACGTTCTCGGAATGATTCATTGTGCTCCAGGGGGCTCGGGGCGGTCCGCGGCGGTGCGGGTGCGGGCCGCCCATGACGGGTGGTGTGGACGACGCGGGAGCCGTCCTGCAACGCAGATCACATCGAGTCTAATCGCGCCGTCGGCGCGTGGTGCGCGAGGGTCCCGACTCCGGACCGCACCGCTGCCCGCCGGAGTCGGTGCCGAGAGGACAGCGGTGCGGTGACGGCCGTGTCGTCGGTGCGCGGCTGGCACAATGGGGGAATGGACTCCACGCTCACCGACCCCCTGCTGCGCGGCCCCTTCACCCGGGTGCTCATCGAGCTGCGCTGGGGAGACCTCGACGCCTACGGGCACATCAACAACGTCGCCCAGTTCCGCATCCTCGAGGAGGCCCGCGTGCGCGCGTTCGGCTCGCCCACGGCGAACCGGGACGCCGCCGCACCGGCCGCCCCCGGAGTCTCCGGGGTCATCCTGGGGCCGGGCATCCCGCCGGTGTTCGGCGACGCCTCGGGCGACACCGACATCCTCGTCTTCTCCCACCGCATCGAGTACCGCGAGCCGATCCCGTACCGGACCGGCTCGATCGCGGTCGACACGGTGATCTCCGCCGTCGGCCCCGCCACCGTCGATGTCGGCTATGTCATCGCCGAACCCGACGGCTCGCGCGCCTACACCGTGGCGGAATCGGTCATCGCGATGGTCGACGCCGACACCGGCCGTGCGCGCCGGCTCACGGAGTCCGAGACCGTGCAGCTGCGCGCCGTCGTCGGCGACCGCGTGCCGCTGCGCAGGCGCTGAGATGCCGGATCTCCGACTCACCGATGCCCGCGACCTGCGCGATTGGGAGGTATTCACGCAGCGCGCTCAGCGCCTCGATCCGGACGGCGCGATGCGCCTCACCGTGCACGGGGCGCGCCTCGTGCTCACGGTCTCCCCGCTGTACCCGCACGGCCTCGGCGACACCACGCCCCTGACGCTCGGGATGCGGATCGTGCCCCTGCCCGCATCCGACCTCGACGGGCTCGATGCCGTGGTGCCGCTCGCCGCGCTCACCGACCGGTTCGCCCGAGCCCGGGCACAGGGCCTGCTCCACGTGCCGGTGCCGCCGCAGGAGGTGCACGCCGCGTGGGCGGGGATCGCTCCGCCGCGCGGACCGTGGGAGCCGCTCGGGTCGCTCGACGCCGGGATCGTCGTGCGCGCGGCCGAGGCCGGCATCGCCGAGGTCGCCGCCGGCAGTCCGGAGGCCGCGGGTGGGCCCGCGGTGAGCGCACTGCGCCGACGCGTGTGGTCGCGGTCGCTCCACGAGGCGGCCGGCACGGCGGCATCGGGACCGGTGCCCGGGGAGCGCCCCACGGTCGACCCCGATTCCGGGGCGGCGTTCGCGCTCCACGGGCTCGGATTCCTGGTCGAGGGAGCGCCGGTCGAGGTGCGCGGCTGCGGGACGTGGCTGCGGCTGTCCACCCCGGTCGGGCACGTGCTCACCCGTCATCGCGGGTGAGGCCGCCCCTCGCGGCGCGCCCGCCCGTCGGCGGGGTCGCCGGCTCAACGGTCCTGCGGACCTCCAGGGCCGGGACCCGAGGCCGGGCAGGTGCCGGTGGCCGGCTCGTCGTGTTCGGCCGGCGTGTTGAGCATCGCGGTCGCCGCGCGCTGGAAGTAGTCCCACATCATCGCGTCGTACATCGGCGGCAGGGCGATCGTGTCCATCGCGGTGCGCATGTGGCGCAGCCAGTGGTCGCGGGCCTTGGGGGTCACCGGGAACGGGAAGTGGCGCATCCGCAGCCGCGGATGGCCGCGCTCCTCCTGGTACGTCGTCGGCCCGCCGAAATACTGCTCGAGGAAGGTCTGCAGGCGGTGCTTGGCGCCGGTGAGCTCATGACCTTCCGGGTACATCGCGATGAGGTACTCGTCGGCCGCGACCTCCGCGTAGAAGGTGTCCACGAGTGCGGTGAAGGTCGCATGCCCGCCGATCATGGCGAAGAAGCTGTCCGGTCGCTGCAGCGACACGTGGTCGATCATCGGGGCCCTTCCGGTCGTCGACGTCCCTCGGTGCGGGGACGTCCGCTCAGCCTATCGGCTTCGTCGAGCCGCCATCGGCGACGCCCGAGCCGGTCGTGCTCTTCCTCGTCGTCCCCGTGCCGCCGTCCCCGGACTCGGTCTCCGCATCGGGGTCCTTGTGGGCATGGGCGGGGTCGGGCAGGGTGCGCAGCACCGTCTGCTGCGGCAGCGGGATGCGCAGGCCGCGGCGGTCGAGCTGATTCTTGATCTCCCCGCGGAAGGCGCGTGCGACGGCCCACTGCTCGTTCGGCTCGGTCTTGATCACCGTCCGGATGGTCATCGACTCCCCGCTGATCGCCTCGACACCCCAGATCTCGGGATCCTCGAGGATCGCCTCGGCGATCTTGGGATTGCGCCGCAGGGCGGCGACGGCGTCGGCGATGACCGCATCGATCGTCGCGCGGTCCGAGCTGTAGGGCAGCGGGATGTCCATCACCGCGCGCGCCCAGCCCTGCGACTGATTGCCCACGCGCAGGATCTCGCCGTTGCGCACGTGCCACAGGGTGCCGTCGACCCCGCGCACCCGGGTGGTGCGCAGCCCGACCTCCTCGACGATGCCGATCGCCTCACCGAGGTCCACCGAGTCGCCGATCCCGTACTGGTCCTCGACGACGATGAAGAATCCGGACAGGTAGTCCTTGACGAGGGTCTGCGCGCCGAAGCCGATCGCGACACCGGCGATACCGGCAGAGGCGAGCACCGGGCCCAGGTTGAAGCCGAGCTCGGTGAGCACCATGAGGACTGCGAGCACACTGATGAGGATCGTCGCGATCGACGACAGCATCGACCCGACGGTCTTGGCGCGCTGGGCGCGCCGCGCCCGGACCGAGGGGTCCTGCTCGGCGGGCCTCTCCCCGGCGGGGAACCGCTTCTTCTCCGTCGCCGCGGTCGAGCCGTCGGCGATCGACTGGGCGAACCGGCGGATGAGCTTGCGCACGACGACGTTGAGGATGATCGCCACGACGACGATGACGAGGATGCGCAGCGGGGTGCCGAGGAAGAACGCCCAGTAGTCGAATTCGGTGGTCTTGTCGACGGTGTCCGTGACGGCGTCGCGGACCTGTTCAGCTGGAGTCTGCATAACGTGCACCCACTCTAGGGACGGTCTCTGAGTATCAGCGGCACGCGGTCCGCGGTGTCTGAGGACGCGCTGGGTCCGGGTCCCGGCCGTGCGTCCTGACCAGGCCGTACGGCCGGTCGCAGGTCGGACTGCGCGGGTCCGTCGTGAGCGATCTCACCCCGGGCGTCGGCCGCCCGCCTCAGCTCCCGGCCGCCGCCTGGCAGCGCAGGGTGCGCTCGGCGGTATCGAGGTTCTCCCGCATGAGTCGCAGCAGTCCCTTCGGTGCGGCCGGGTGCGACTGAAGCCACGCGCGCGTCGCGATGACCGTGGACTGCGAGGCCGGCGGGTAGAGCTCGAGGGTGAAGAGCTGTGCGATCTCCAGGGTGCGGGTCTCCCACCAGCCGGCGACGCGGTCGAAGTACTCCGCGGCGAACGGTTCGAGCGGTGCGAGCGCGGCCACCGGTTCTCCCGACTCCGTCTCCAGGCCCAGGCGGAACCCCCGGGCGATCGCCTGCGCGGTCGCATTCGGCAGCGACCGGTCGTCGACCAGGCGCGTGAACGCCGTGCTCTTCGCCTCCGGGGTGGCCGGGGCGGCGAGTGCGGTCTGCGCGCTGCGCCGCCCGGTGGCGGTGTCGTCCTCGGCCAGCCAGCGTTCGACCCCGGCGGCGTCGAGGCGCCCGGCGGCGGCCAGCGCGACGACGACCGACCAGCGGAGGTCGGTGTCGAGGCTCAGCCCCGGCAGCGGTTCGTCCTGCCCGTCGAGGACCGCGGCGAGCTCGTCGAGCTGCTCCGGGGTGCAGGCGTGGGCGGTGAAGCCCTGGAAGAACTGGAGCTGCTGGTCCGAGCCTGCGGGCGCGGCATGCATCATCCGCTGCAGGGCGGCGGCCACCTGTGCGCGGGCCTGCGGCCGATCGGCCGGCGGCAGGTAGGCGGTGAGCGCGGTGGTGAGCTGGCGCATCTGCACGAGCAGACCGGTCGAATGGGTGACAGCGGGCAGATGGGTGCACAGCATGTCGATGTAGGCGCGGGCGGAGAGCTCCCCGTCGCGCACCATGTCCCACACCGTGGAGAGCACCATGAGCTGGGTGAGCGAGTCGGTGAAGCCGCTGAGGTGCTCCATCGCGGTGCGCAGGCTGAGCTCGTCGAAGCGGACCTTCGCATAGGCGAGGTCGGCGTCGTTGACCACGACGACGACGGGAGCCGCCTCGACCCCGGCGTGCCCGGTCCCGGCGCGCTCTGCGCCGGTGCCCCCGGTCCCGGTGAGCGGCACCTGCGCGGTGGGGCCGTCGATGTCGATCTCGTGGAACTCCGTACGCGCGAAGATGCCGTCGGTCCCGAGGGAATAGAGGCCGACCCCCATGCGCTGCGGGCGCAGGCTCGGCACGGGCTGCCCCGGCAGCTCGACCGGCGTCTGCTCGATCGACAGCGCGGACACGGTGCCGTCGGCGGCGCGCTCGAGCCGCGGCCGCATGAGGGTGACCCCGGACTCCTCGAGCCACAGGGCCGTCCACGCCGAGAGGTCGCGACCGGAGGCCTCGGCGAGCTCGACCATGAGATCGGAGAGCTCGGTGTTCGACCAGGCGTGCGACTCGAAGTACCGCTGCACGCCGGTGAAGAACTCCTCGCGTCCCACCCAGGCGACGAGCTGCTTGAGCACCGATGCGCCCTTGGCGTAGGTGATGCCGTCGAAGTTGACCTCGACGTCGGCGAGGTCCTCGATCGGCGCGACGATCGGGTGGGTGCTCGGCAGCTGGTCCTGCCGGTAGGCCCAGGCCTTCTCCAAGGTGGCGAAGGTCGTCCACGCATCGGTGAACTCGGTCGCCTCCGCGGTGGCGAGCGTCGACATGAACTCCGCGAAGGACTCGTTGAGCCACAGGTCGTTCCACCAGCGCATCGTCACGAGGTCGCCGAACCACATGTGCGCGAGCTCGTGGAGGATCGTCACCGCGCGGCGCTCGACCATCGCCCGGGTGGGGCGGGAGCGGAACACGTAGTTCTCGAGGAAGGTCACCGCACCGGCGTTCTCCATCGCCCCGGCATTGAATTCGGGGACGAAGAGCTGGTCGTACTTCTCGAACGGGTACGGCGTGCCGAAGATGCGCTCGTAGAACTCGAAGCCCGCGCGGGTGATGTCGAGGATGTCGTCCGCGTCGAGGTGCTCGAACAGCGAGGCGCGGCAGTAGACGCCGAGCTCGACGTCCTCCCCGTCGGAGCTGCGCAGGGAGGAGAACACGCCGCGGTAGGGCCCGGCGATGATCGCGGTGATGTAGCTTGAGATCGGCGGCGTGGGGGCGAACTGCCAGGTGCTCAGGCCGGTGGCGTCGATCCCGAGCCGGGCGGCCGGCTCCGCGGCGTCCCCGGCCTGCGGGGTGGGGGAGTTCGACACGACGGTCCAGTGGTCCGGGGCGAGCACGGTGAAGGAGAAGGACGCCTTGAGATCGGGCTGCTCGAACACCGGGAACACGCGGCGGGCGTCGGGCACCTCGAACTGCGTGTAGAGGTAGGTCTCGTCGTCGACCGGGTCGACGAATCGGTGGAGGCCCTCGCCGGTGTTCATGTACGCGAAGCGGGCGTCGACGGTGAGCACGTTCTCCGCGGCGAGCCCCGGCAGCTCGATCCGGCCCGGGGTGACGAGCGCGGTCGGATCGAGCTCCTCGCCGTTGAGGGTGATCGACTCGACGTGCGTGGTGATCGCGTCGATGAACGTCGCAACGCCCTCCTCGGCGGAGAACGTCACCCGCGTCACCGAGCGGAAGTCCTCGCCCTGCCCGTCGAGCACGAGCGTGATGTCGTAGGACTGGACGGAGAGCAGCGCGGCGCGGGTCTGCGCCTCGGCGCGGGTGAGGTTGTGCTGCGGCATCGATGGGCCTCCCGGGCGGGTCGGGTGTGGAATGATCACTGCTGGATCATTGTTCCACGAAGTGCGGACGCCGCCGCCGAGGCGCGGGGCCCCGCGACCCACCGTCACCGTTGCGCGCGGGAGCGGGCCGGAGAGCCGGACCCGCGGGCCCGCAGAGAGGACCGATCGATGTCGACGACCACCCTGGACTTCTGGTTCGACCCCACCTGCCCCTGGGCCTGGATGAGCTCCCGCTGGGCGCTCGAGGTCGAGAAGGTCCGCGACGTCGAGGTGCGCTTCCACGTCATGAGCCTCGCGGTGCTCAACGAGGGCCGGGACCTGCCCGAGGACTACCGCGCCAAGATGGATCGGGCCTGGGGCCCGGTGCGCGTGATCGTCGCCGCCGCGGACCAGCACGGCGAGGACGTCGTCCCTGCCCTCTACACCGCGATGGGCACCCGGATCCATCCCGGCGGCAGCACCGACTACGCCGCGGTCATCGCCGAATCGCTCGCCGAGGTCGGCCTGCCCGCCGAGCTCGCCGCCGCAGCGGATTCCACGGACTACGACGAGCAGCTGCGCGCCTCGCACCAGGAGGGCATCTCCAAGGTCGGCGAGGACGTCGGCACCCCGGTCGTCGCGGTCGGCGACACCGCGTTCTTCGGCCCCGTGGTCACCCCGGCGCCCAAGGGCGAGGCGGCCGGTACACTGTTCGACGGAGTGCTCGCCGTGGCCTCCACGCCCGGCTTCTACGAGCTCAAGCGCACCCGGACCGAGGGCCCGATCTTCGACTGATCGGCACCGGTGGCCGCACGACCGCGGAGCCGCGGCCCGACCGACGGCTTCGATCGATGGGGGAGACATGAGAGTTCATCTGGGCAGCGACCACGCCGGCTACGAGTTCAAGGAGACGCTCAAGCGCCACCTGGCCGAGGGCGGGCACGAGGTCGTCGACCACGGCGCGCTCGAGTACGACGCGCTCGACGACTACCCGGCGTTCTGCATCGCGGCCGCGCAGGGCGTGGTGGCCGACCGCGAGTCCGGTCTCGACTCGCTCGGCGTGGTGATCGGCGGCTCCGGCAACGGCGAGCAGATCGCGGCGAACAAGGTGCGCGGGGCCCGTGCGGCGCTCGCCTGGAACACCGACACCGCGCAGCTCGCCCGGCAGCACAACGACGCCTGGGTGGTGAGCGTGGGGGCGCGCCAGCACCCCGAGGCCGAGGCGCTCGCGATCGTCGACGCGTTCCTCGCCGAGCCGTTCTCCGCCGACGAGCGCCACGAGCGCCGGATCGGGATCATCCGCTCCTTCGAGGACACCGGCACCGTCTGACCCCACCCCGAGACAGCGATATCCTGCGGTTCCTGAGAACGGAACCGCAGGATATCGCTGTCTCGGCACCAGCAGGTCAGTACCAGAAGATCGGGATCCACTCCGGGTGATGGGCGTGGACGATGGTGAGGAACACGATGAAGTCGAACAGCAGGTGCACCGTGATCGTGTACGGCAGGGACTTCGTGCGGGTGAAGATCACCGCCTGGACGAGTGCGAACGGGATGGTGAGCAGCGGCCCCCACGACTGGTAGCCGAGCTCCCACAGGAACGACACGAAGATGATCGAGGTGAGCACGTTCGCGGTCCAGAACGAGAAGTGGCGGTAGAGGAGCGCGAAGATCGTGCAGATGAAGAAGAGCTCGTCCCAGATGCCGACGGCGTTGACACCGAGGAACAGCCGGATGATCTCGCTCAGGGTCTCCACCGCCGGCCAGTTCTGATAGACCCCGGAGGAGATGAAGTAGCGCGGCAGGATGAGCCAGCCGAGGAACAGGACTGCGAACAGCCAGCCCCATTCGAGCTTCGACCACGGGCGGCCCTGACGGCGCGGGAACACGATCGCCCGGTTTTTGTACCCGTACCGGCTGATGACGTAGGGGATGATGACGGCCCCGGACAGCACGACACCCATGAGCGCGATGTTGCCCCAGGTGATGTCCGCCTCGACGGAGATCAGGCTGATGAGGCCGAGCGCGAGCGCGATGAGCAGCAGGTCGCGGCCGAGCGAGGCCGCCGCGACGAACCCGAGCGCGACCCCGGCGACGAGTGGGAGATAGCCCCAGTCGGACATGAAGCCGAAGAGCAGCACGGCAGCGATGGAGACCAGCAGGGTCGCGAGCGACCCGAGCGAGAACGCACCGTGCCGGCTCGGGTGGGCGCTGCCGGGGGACGCTGTACGGGATTCGAAGGATGAGCTCACCGTCCCAGTGTCGCAGGTCGGGCCGCCGGGCACGGCGACCGGGGCTTCGGCACCGGCCCAGCACTGTGCTCCGACGGTCGGATCACCCGTGTTACCTTGGTCACACGTCGACGAAGGAGAGCATGTGACCGTCAGGATCTTCGCCAATGCCCGGGTGTTCGAAGGGGATTCGTTCTCGCCACCGCGGACCGTCACGGTGGTCGACGGCCGGGTCCGCTCGATCGACGAGGCCGCCCCGGACTGGACTCGGGCCGACCCCGACTCCCGGACCGTCGACCTCGCCGGGCAGTACCTGCTGCCCGGCTTCATCGAGAGCCACGGCCATCCTGCGATGCTCGCGCGAACGCTTCTCGAGGTCGATGTGACGCCGCAGAGCGCGGGGTCGATCGCCGCGATCCAGGACGCGGTCGCCGCGGCCGTACAGGATCCTCCGGCCGACGGCTGGATCCGCGGGGCGGGCTGGCTCGATGGCTACCTCGACGACCGGAGGGTCCCCACCCGGCAGGATCTCGATGCGGTCGCCCCCGATCACCCGGTCGTCCTCATCCGCGGCTGCCGGCACATCGCACTCGCGAACTCGAAGGCGCTCGAGCTCTCGGGGATCGACGCGAGCACCGCGGACCCGGCGGGCGGACGGCTCGTGCGCGACCCCGACACCGGGGAGCCCACCGGGATCCTGCAGGAGGCCGCCCAGGACCTCCTGCAGATTCCCGCCTACACCCCGGAGATGCTCGAACGCGGATTCGCGCTCGCCCAGGCGAAGTTCGCCGAATGGGGAGTCACCACCGTCAACGACATGTCCACGGGCTCTGCGGAGATGCGCCTCTACACCGCCCTCAACCGCGCCGACCGGCTCGGCGTCCGGGTCCGACCGTGGCTGTGGGCGCTCGACCAGATGGGGATGAAGGGGCTCCTGTCCGCCGCGGTGGGCGCCGGGATCACCTCGGGCCTCGGCGACGACATGGTCCGGATCCAGGGAATGAAGTTCGTGCTCGACGGGGGAGTCGGAGGCCAGACCGCCGCGCTGACATGCCCCTATGAGCACAGCGACGAGACCGGGATCCTCTACTACGACGACGAGGAGATCACGGCGGCCGTGCGTCGCGCGCTCGAGCACGGCCTGCGTCCGGCGATCCACGGGATCGGGGACGCCGCGATCGACCAGGCGCTGCGTGCGCTCGAGGGCACCGGCCTGATGGGCCGGGTCGAAGAGATGCGGGCGCGGATCGAGCACTGCACCCTGCCGAGCGACGAGAACCTCGATGCGCTCGCCCGCCACGGCATCATCGCAGCCTCCTCCGTCGGGTTCGTCTATCACATCGGCGACAGCTACCTCGACGTCCTCGGAGCCGAGCGGATGGAGCGGGTCTACCCCCACCGCACCTTCATCGATCGGGGGATCGTGGCACCGGGCAACTCCGATGTCCCTGTCACCAACGGCAATCCGTGGGAGGGGATCTACGGCGCCGTGACCCGGAAGAGCTCCTCGGGCCAGGTGCTCGACACCGTGCAGAACATCACCGTGGCCGAGGCGCTCGCCGCCTACACCTCGCTCGCCGCCTATGCGACGTTCGAAGAGGACACGCTCGGCACGATCGCCGTCGGAGCGCACGCGGACTTCGGCGTCTACGAGCGCAGCCCGTTCGAGGTCGACGTCGAGGAGCTCAAGGACTTCACCCCGACCGGGGTGTACCTGGCGGGGGAGCCCGTCTCACCGAACTGACGCCCACCGGACACCGCCGAGAGGACGCACTCATGCTCTATTCAGGAGACCAGCAGGTCATCCTCACCGTCATCACCATCGCCTATTTCTTCTTCCTCATCGGGGTCTCGGTGTGGATCGGACTCAAGCAGATCAAGACCTACGAGGACTACAACGTCGCCTCGCGCAGCGTGACGCTGTTCCCCCTCATCCTCACCTACGTCGGCACCGCGATCGGCGGCTCGATCCTGCTCGGCCTCATCACCAACGGCTATTCGCTCGGCATGGGTCAGCAGTGGTTCAACGCCGGCATCATCCTCGCCAGCGTGCTCATGGCGGTCTTCTTCATCAAGCGCATCCGGGTGCTCGGGGAGAAGAACAACTATGTGACGATCGGCGACTTCACCGCGCACCGCTTCGGCTCCGCGGCCCGCATCCCGACGACGATCGCCGTGCTCACCGCCTACTGCGCGATCACCGGCATGCAGTTCGTGTCGATCGGCCTCATCCTCAACCTCATCGCCAACATCCCCATGACCGCGGCGATCATCATCTCCGCCGTCATGCTCACGATCAAGACGGTGTTCGGCGGGCTCAAGGCCGTGGTGTGGCAGGACGCGTTCCACGGCACCCTGCAGACCATCGCGGTGTTCGGGCTGTTCGTCCTCGTCCTCGTCGTCGCCGGGGACTTCAGCCAGGTGCAGGCCAACGCCGAGGCCCAGGGGCTCGGTCAGCTCATGGATCCGATGGGGATCGGCTTCGCCGAGGTGGCCGTCTACGCGCTCACCGTCGGCGCCTACCAGCTCGTCCGGCAGGACCTGTGGCAGCGCGCCTGGGCGGGCAAGGACCTCCAGACGGTGATCAAGGGGTACTGGATCGCGCTGGCGCTCATGACCGCAACGATGGTCATGGTGATCTGGATCGGCGTCTGGGCCCGGTTCGGCATCGGACTCGAATCCGAGGACCCGACCCTCGTGTACTACGAGCTCATCGCCGAGCTGCTCCCCTTCGAGGTCGTCATCATCCTCATCGTCGCTCTCATGGCGACGGTGATCTCGTGCGCGGACTCGTTCTTCATGTGCGGCGCGTCGTCGATCGTCAACGACGTCATCAAACCCCGACTGGCCAAGGACACCTCGCAGAAGGCGCTCCTGCGCTGGAGCCGGATCGCGGTCGTCATCACTGCGGTGATCGCGCTCGTCCTCGCGCTCGCGGTGCCGGTGCTCGTCGAGCTGTGGGTGACCGGAACGGCCATGCTCGTGTCCGGCCTCCTGTTCCCCGCCATCGTCGCCCTGTACTTCACGCGGGTCTCGGGCCGCGGGGCCATCATCTCGATGTGGGTCGGACTCGTCGTGTCGATCGGCTGGACCCTGCTGGGCGGGCCGTTCGGCATCCACCCGGTGTTCCTCGGGTTCCCACTGTCGATCGCCACGTACCTCGTGTTCCACTTCGTCGACCGCAGGCGGCTCGTCGAGTTCGCCGGACTGCCGCCCGAGGAGACGCGCCTGGTGCTCGATTCCGAGCGGTCGGACGGCGCGGGAGACGAGGCGAGCGGGACCGGAGGCACGGATGCGGGTGCGCGTGGAGATGGCCGGGCGGCCGGCACCTCGGCGGCTGCGTCCATGGAACCGGGCCGTCGCCCGCAGTGACCCCGCCGGGTCCCGAGGTGGGTACCCGAGAATGCAGAAGCGCCGCTGTCACCAGCGGCGCTTCTGTTGCGAGGGGATGACGGGAATCGAACCCGCACCATCAGTTTGGAAGACTGAGGCTCTACCATTGAGCTACATCCCCGAATGTGCGAGACCGACTCTAGACCAGAGGCGGGCGGTTTGGCAAAACCTGCATCCCCATCGGCCCGGGTGATCCGGCCCGGGTGATTAGGGCAATCGAGAACGCCTGACTATGATTCGAGGGGACCCCGGGGTGTAGCGCAGCTTGGTAGCGCATCTGCTTTGGGAGCAGAGGGTCGCAGGTTCAAATCCTGTCACCCCGACGGCGGAGGGCCCGCGGACCGATCGGTCCGTGGGCCCTCGTGCATCGCCGGCTCCCGACGATCAGGCTCCTCAGCTGCTGTGGGGGACCACGACGGCGCGGGCGGACAGCTCGCCGGCCTGGAGCCTCCGGTACGCCTCGAGCCCGTCGTCGAGCGAGAAGCGCTCGACCTCCGGCACGATCTGACCGGCGCGGTACATCGCGACGACCTCGTGGAGGTCCTCGATCGTGCCCCAGTACGTGCTCGTCAGCTCCGCTTCGTAGGGCGCGGTGAAGAACGACCAGGGGTGTGCGCCGCCGTCGATCCCGACGATCGTCACCCGGCCCTGCACCGCGACCGAGGCCATCGCGACCCCGATCGTCGGAGCCGCGCCGACGAAGTCGAACACCGCGTCCACCCCGCGACCGCCGGTGAGCTCGCGGATCCGATCGACCTGATCGTCCCCGCCCGGCACGGTCACCGCACCGTACTTCTCCGCCTGGGCCATCGCCTCGGGCTTCATGTCGGTGGCGATGATCGTCGCACCGGTGAGCGCGCGGAGGATCTGCACCCCGATCTGACCGAGCCCGCCCAGGCCGATGACGAGCGCGGTCTTCCCGCCGCCGGCCAGGTGCGGCAGCGCGAGCTTGATCGCGTGGTACGGGGTGAGGCCGGCATCGGACAGGGGAGCGGCGGCCACCGGGTCGGCGTCGCCGAGCGGCACGAGGTTGCGGGCGGGGACGGACACGTACTCCGCCATCCCGCCGTCGCGGCCCAGCCCGATGCCCATGTAGGGGTTCTTCGCCTGGTTCTCGCAGTAGGTGTCCTGGCCGCGCGAGCAGGCCTTGCACCGGCCGCATCCCACCGGCCCGTAGACGAGGTGGGCATCGCCCTTCTCGAATCCCTCGACGCCGGGCCCGACCTCCTCGACCCAGCCGGAGTTCTCGTGGCCGAGCACGAAGGACGGGGGCACCCGTCCCGGGGTGTCCTCCTCGAACACGTCGTAGATCGCGACATCGGAGTGGCAGGCACCGGCGCCGGCGACCTTGAGGAGCACCTCGCCGGGTCCGGGGGTGGGCCGGTCGATCTCCTTGAGGGTGGGGAAGGTCTTGTAGTTCTCGAACACGATCGCGCGCATGTGTGCCTCACTCCTGTGGATGCTTTCCGGTGCGGGCCGACATCGCCGACCCGATCGCGGCCGCCGGGCCCTCGGGTCCGGGAACCGCGATCACGTCCGCCCTAGATCGACGCATGCGCGCATGCGCGTGCGTTCGGATCGTCGACATCCGGTGTTCACTCCGTGGTCGGGCGGGTGGCCGCCGCGGACCCTGCTACGGCGGATTTTCGCCCGTCGAACGGTCTGGGATAGGCTGTAGGGCGGTCTGCAATCCGGCGAGTAAGCCGGATCCCCCTACCTTCTGTCCCAACGAGAGGTTTACTGTGAAGAGCTCCGTCGAGAACATCGACCCCACGCGGGTCAAGCTCAGCGTTGAAGCGCCCTACGCCGAACTCAAGCCGAGCATCGACGCGGCGTATAAGGAGATCGCCAAGCAGGTCTCCATCCCCGGATTCCGCCGCGGCAAGGTCCCTGCGCGGATCATCGACCAGCGCGTCGGTCGCCCGGCGGTCCTGCAGGAGGCCGTGAACAACAGCCTCGACGACCTCTACCGCAAAGCCATCGACGAGCACGAGCTCCGCCCGCTCGGCTCGCCCGAGGTCGAAGTCACCGCGATCCCCGGCCTCGACGGCACGGAGGAGGGTGACCTCACCTTCACCATCGAGGTCGACGTCCGCCCCGAGATCGAGCTCCCCGCCTACGACACCCTGAGCGTCGAGGTCGACACCTTCGAGGTCTCCGACAAGGACGTCGAGAAGGAGCTCACCGACCTCCGCAGCCGCTTCGGCACCCTCAAGACCGTCGACCGCCCGGCGCAGAAGGACGACTTCGTCACCCTCGACCTCACCGCCACGGTCGACGGCGAAGAGGTCGACTCGGCTTCCGACATCTCCTACCAGGTGGGTGCCGGCACCATGCTCGAGGGCATGGACGAGGCGCTCGACGGGCTGTCCGCCGAGGAGGAGACCTCCTTCGAGTCCACTCTCGCCGGGGGCGAGCACGCCGGCAGGGCCGGCCTCGTCGCGATCACCCTCAAGGCCGTCAAGGAGCGCGAGCTCCCCGAGGCCGACGACGATTTCGCGCAGCTCGCCAGCGAGTTCGACACGATCGACGAGCTCAAGGCCGACCTGCGCGAGCAGGCCGCGAAGCAGAAGGAGTTCGACCAGGGCGTGCAGGCGCGCGACAAGGTCCTCGAGCTCCTCATCGAGAAGCTCGATGTCCCCGTCCCGGCCAAGCTCGTCGAGGACGAGGTGCACCGCCACCTCGAGCAGGAGAACCGGCTCGAGGACGACGAGCACCGCGCCGAGGTCACCGCGGAGACGGAGAAGACCCTGCGCACCCAGTTCGTGCTCGACGCGGTCGTCGAGGCCGAGAACGTCGACGTCTCGCAGCCGGAGCTCATCGAGTACATCATCTCCGCGGCCCAGCAGTACGGCATGAACCCCAACGAGTTCGCGCAGGCGCTCGACTCGAACAACCAGGTCCCGGCCATCGTGTCCGAGGTTGCGCGCCGCAAGGCCCTGGCCGAGGTGCTCGCCGGGGCGAAGGTCGTCGATGCCGACGGCAGCACCGTCGACATGACCGCGTTCACCACCGCCCCGGGTGAGGACGAGGAGGACTCCGAGGAGGTCGAGGCGGCTGTCGAGTCGACCGACGCCGAGGCGGGGTCCGACTCCGGCGAGAAGGCCGACTCCGAGGAGAAGGCCGAGAAGAAGGCCCCGGCCAAGAAGGCCGCTCCGAAGAAGTCCGCGAAGAAGGACGACGCCGAGGCCGATGCCGAGGACGCGCCCAAGAAGAAGGCGCCGGCGAAGAAGGCCGCCGCCAAGAAGCCGGCGGCCAAGAAGGCCGCGGCGAAGAAGGACGAGAAGGCGGACTCCGACTCCGAGTGAGTTCGCGCCGGTCCGCTGCGAGGCGGTCCGGTCACCCGACGGCGGGCACGGTGCACACCGTGCCCGCCGTCGTCGTCCGGGCACTCTCGTGTCACCTCGCTCTGGCCCATTCCGGGCCCGGGGGCAGACGCCTTCCGGACGGTTCGGCGCGTGCTGCCGCGCGTGCAGCGTCCGGCCCGGTCACGGCCGCGCCGGGGCCGATCACGCTGAGGGCGAACACCGGACGGTCGGGGACTAAATCCCCGGATGCAGCGGTTAGAGTCCAGTACAGGACAGCAACAGACAACAGGAGTGAAACGTGAGCACACACGAGTTCGCCTCACCGGTTTCCGCAGGCGGAACCGGGGGACTGGGCCTCGATGACCACATCTTCAACCGCCTTCTCAAGGAGCGCATCATCTGGCTCGGCTCGGAGGTGCGGGACGAGAACGCCAACATGATCTGTGCTCAGATGATGCTGCTCGCCGCGGAGGACCCGGACAAGGACATCTGGCTCTACATCAACTCGCCCGGCGGCTCGGTGACGGCCGGCATGGCGATCTACGACACCATGCAGCACGTCAAGCCCGACGTCGGCACCGTGGCCATGGGCATGGCCGCCTCGATGGGACAGTTCCTCCTGTC
This sequence comes from Brevibacterium sp. CS2, assembly GCF_005280295.1. GTDB lineage: Bacteria > Actinomycetota > Actinomycetes > Actinomycetales > Brevibacteriaceae > Brevibacterium > Brevibacterium pityocampae. The sequence goes on from NZ_CP040020.1 coordinate 2,150,966, forward strand.
CTCGGGCGCCAAGGGCAAGCGCTTCGCCACCCCGCACGCGCGCATCCTCATGCACCAGCCGCTCGGCGGGATCGGCGGCACGGCCACGGACATCAAGATCCAGGCCGAGCTCATCCTCCACATGAAGAAGCAGATGGCCGAGCTCACCGCCGAGCAGACCGGGAAGTCGCTCGAGCAGATCCTCAAGGACAACGACCGCGACCACTGGTTCACCGCCGAGGAGGCCCGCGAGTACGGGTTCATCGACCGGGTCATCACCGGCTCGGAGGACATGTCCGGCGAGTCCGCGCTCAACTGAAGAACCAAGGAGTCAGAAGAATGACGAATCTCTCACCGTGGGCCGCCGCCGGCCAGATGCCGACCTCGCGCTACGTCATGCCGCAGTTCGAGGAGCGCACCCCGTTCGGCTTCAAGCGGCAGGATCCGTACACCAAGCTGTTCGAGGACCGCGTGATCTTCCTCGGCGTGCAGGTCGACGACACGTCGGCCGACGACGTCATGGCCCAGCTGCTCGTCCTCGAGTCGCAGGACCCCGACCGCGACATCACCCTCTACATCAACTCGCCGGGCGGCTCGTTCACCGCGCTCACCGCGATCTACGACACCATGCAGTACGTCAAGCCGGAGATCCAGACGGTGTGCCTGGGCCAGGCGGCCTCCGCGGCAGCCGTGCTGCTCGCGGCGGGCACCAAGGGCAAGCGCCTCGCGCTGCCCAACGCCCGCGTGCTCATCCACCAGCCGTCCATGCAGGGGCAGGGGCACGGGCAGGCCTCGGACATCGAGATCCAGGCCGCCGAGGTGCTGCGCATGCGGACCTGGCTCGAGGAGACCCTGGCGTCCCACTCGAACAAGACGGCCGAGCAGGTGTCGAGCGACATCGAGCGCGACCTGTTCCTCACCGCCGACCAGGCGCTCGACTACGGTCTGGTCGACCAGGTGCTGACCTCGCGCAAGGCCGTGCGCTGAGGATCGGTCTCCTCCCCGACGCCGCGAACGGCGCCGGGGACCCGGGCGCGGACCGCAGAGGTCCGCGCCCCGTCGCGCACCCGGCGCCGTCGCGAAGACGGCCGTCGCCGGCCACGGGCCCGGTTCCTCGACACGCCTCCGGAGCCGGGTCCGGCGCCGTGTCAGCGGGATGTGGAATGCTGATGAGGTGTTCATCCGAACAGGGATAGTCGTGGGGGCAGATGCCCCGCTGAAAGGTTGTGACAGTGGCTCGCGGAACTGAGGGTGCTGACCTGCTCAAGTGCAACTTCTGCGGGAAGTCCCAGAAGCAGGTCCGGAAGCTCATCGCCGGGCCGGGCGTCTACATCTGCGATGAGTGCATCGGCCTGTGCAACGAGATCATCGAGGAGGAGCTCAACGAATCGACCGCAGAGCTCGAGGAGACGGAGCTGCCCCGCCCGCGCGAGATCTACGACTTCCTCCAGGAGTACGTCGTCGGCCAGGAGCCGGCGAAGAAGGCCCTCGCTGTCGCGGTCTACAACCACTACAAGCGCATCCGCGCGCTCACCGACTCCGGGTCGGACGCGGATTCCGGCGTCGAGATCGCGAAGTCGAACATCCTCCTCGTCGGCCCCACGGGATCCGGCAAGACCTACCTCGCCCAGACCCTCGCGAAGCGCCTCAACGTGCCGTTCGCCGTGGCGGACGCCACCGCGCTGACCGAAGCCGGCTACGTCGGCGAGGACGTGGAGAACATCCTCCTCAAGCTCATCCAGGCCGCCGACTTCGACGTCGAGCGGGCGCAGACCGGCATCATCTACATCGACGAGATCGACAAGATCGCACGGAAGTCGGAGAACCCGTCGATCACCCGCGACGTGTCCGGCGAGGGTGTGCAACAGGCGCTGCTCAAGATCCTCGAGGGCACACAGGCCTCGGTGCCTCCGCAGGGCGGGCGCAAGCACCCGCACCAGGACTTCATCCAGATCGACACGACGAACGTGCTCTTCATCGTCGCCGGCGCCTTCGCCGGCCTCGAGGAGATCATCGCCTCCCGCAAGGGCAAGCACGGCATCGGCTTCGGGGCTCTCATCCAGTCCAAGCAGGACGAGGACGACCTCTACTCCGAGCTCATGCCGGAGGACCTGCTCAAGTTCGGGCTGATCCCGGAGTTCATCGGCCGCCTGCCGGTGCTCGCCACGGTGTCGAACCTCGACCGCGAGGCGCTCATGTCGATCCTCACCGCACCGAAGAACGCGCTCGTCAAGCAGTACCAGAAGATGTTCGAGTTCGACGGGGCGGAGCTCGAGTTCGAGCCTGAGGCGCTCGAGGCGATCGCCGACCTCGCACTGCTGCGCGGCACCGGTGCGCGCGGCCTCCGTTCGATTATGGAGGAGGTGCTCCAGCCGGTGATGTTCGACATCCCGAGCCGCGACGACGTCGGCTCCGTGGTCGTCACCAAGGCGGTGGTGGAGAGCAACGCCGCCCCGACGATCGTGCCGAAGAAGGACTCCGAACCCCAGCAGCGCAGGCCCAAGTCCGCCTGACCGGACAGCGGAGAACGGATGCCCGGCGTGGACCGCACGGTCCGCACCGGGCATCCGCTGTCTCCCCGGATTACTGCGTGGCGACGGCCTGACCGTAGCCCTCCGAGGGCTGCACGACGACGAAGCCGGGACCGTGGAACACGAGCTGGAAGCTCTCCCCGGACCCGCGGCCGAAGAACGACCCCACGCTCACCGCGGACTTGATGTTCGGCGCGAGGTTGGCCGACCAGCACACGGCGGCTTGCGGGTCGACGAAGGTCGGGGTGCGCGAGCAGTCGAGGATCATCGGATCGCCCTGGCAGCACACCGCAGCGGTGCCGGTCCCGGACATCTCGAGGTTGAACAGGCCGGCGCCGGCGGCGAGCGCTCCGACGCCCTTGATCCGCTTGATGTCCCAGGCGAGGTCCGCATCGAAGGCGAGCAGACTCGAGGAGTTCACTGTGAGGGCGTCCTGCTGGCCCTCGAGCTGCATCATGAAGATGTTCGCGGCCTGCCGGGCGAAGAACACCTCACCGTGGCCCTCGACCCGCATCATCGGGGTGTCCTCGTTCGTCATCGCCTTCTTGAGGAACTGACCGACGGACGAGGAGCCCTGGTGGGTGAACTCGACGTTGCCCTGGTAGGCGACCATCGCGCCCTTCGTGGCGACCATCGGGGCATCGGGGGTGACGAGCGCGCGCAGCATCTTGGACGACCGCATCGTCCAGCGCTGGTTGCTCTCCTGTTCGGCATTGCGCTTGGCAAAGAGTTCGCTTCGCATCAGGGGCTCCTCGTGACGACAAAGAAGGGGAGTGCGAGCAGGTGCTCGCACTCCCCAGACTAGATCCCCGGAACCCCGAGGACGAGACCTCAGCGTTGCGGATCCGCCACAGCGAACTCGACCTCGGTCACGGCGAGCTCCGCGCCCTCGACGGCACGCAGCTCCCAGTCCTTCACGCGGCCGGCGGCGCGCAGGTCCGCCTCGGCGCGTGCGATGAGCTCGATGATCCGCGGTTCGGCGGTGACGACGGCGCGGGTGATCTCCGTCTTCTGCGAGACCTTCGCCTCGGTCTTCGTCCGGCGCACCTCGCCGAGCACCGCGGCGACGTCGGCGAGCATGCCGGCCGGCGCCTCGGCGGCGGGGAACTCCGGCAGCGCCTCCGGCGCGGGCCATGCGGCACGGTGGACGGAGCCCTCCTGCCACCACGACCACACCTCTTCGGTGACGAACGGGGTGATCGGTGCGAAGAGCCGCAGCAGCACGTCGAGCGCGGTGGCGAGCGTGGCGTGGGCCGACAGCTGCGCGGCCTCGCCGTCCGCCCCGTAGGAGCGGTCCTTGACGAGCTCGACGTAGTCGTCGGTGAACTCCCAGAAGAACGACTCCGCGGCGCGGAGCATGTGCGAGTAGTCGTAGGCGGCCATGTGGGTGCCGCAGTCGGCCACGGTCGCCCGCAGCGCGGTGAGCAGCGCCCGGTCGAGCGGCTCGGTGACGAGGTCCGCCCGGCCCACGAGGCCTGCGTGCACGCCCTGCGCGAGCGCGAACTTCGAGGCGTTGAGGAGCTTCATCGCCAGCCGCCGGCCGATCTGCATCTGCGCGACGTCGTAGGCGGTGTCGGCGCCGAACCGTGCGCTCGCCGCCCAGTAGCGCACCGCGTCCGGACCGAAGCCGGGCTTCGATTCCTCGAGGATGTCGCTCGGCACGACGACGTTGCCCTTCGACTTCGACATCTTCTTCCGGTCCGGGTCGAGGATCCAGCCGGACAGCGCGGTGCTGCGCCACGGCACGGAGTCGTTGAGCGAGTTCGCCCGGACGACCGTGGAGAACAGCCAGGTGCGGATGATGTCGTGACCCTGCGGCCGCAGGTCGAACGGGAAGACCGTGTCGAACAGCGCCTGGTCCCGCGACCAGCCCCCGACGATCTGCGGGGTGAGCGAGGAGGTCGCCCAGGTGTCGAGGACGTCCGGGTCGCCGGTGAAGCCACCGGGCTGATCGCGCTGATCCTCGCTGAACCCGGTGGGAGCCTGGGCCTGCGGGTCGACGGGCAGCGCGGCGTCCTCGGGCACGATCGGCGCGGAGTAGTCCGGGCTGCCGTCGGCGTCGAGCCGGTACCACAGCGGGATCGGCACGCCGAAGTAGCGCTGCCGGGACACGAGCCAGTCGCCGTTGAGGCCCTCGACCCAGTTCTCGTAGCGCGAGCGCATGAAGCCGGGGTACCACGTGACCTCGCGGCCGCGGGCGATGAGCGCATCGCGGAGCTCGGCCGAGCGCCCGCCGTTGCGGATGTACCACTGGCGGCTGGTGACGACCTCGAGCGGCTTGTCGCCCTTCTCGTAGAAGGGCACCGGGTGGGTGATCGGCTCCGGGTCGGCGAGCAGGTCGCCGGATTCCCGGAGGAGCTCGGTGATGTCCTTGCGGGCGGTGAAGGTCGTCTTGCCGGCGAGCTGCGTGTAGAGCTCGGCCGCATCGGCCTTGGGCGAGTCCGCGATCCACTTGGGGACCTCGCGGGCCAGACGCCCCTCGCGGGTGATCACGGGGCGGGTGGGCAGGTCGAGCTCGCGCCACCAGGTGACGTCGGTGAGGTCGCCGAAGGTGCAGACCATGGCGATGCCGGTGCCCTTGTCGGCCTTCGCCAGCTCGTGGGCGCGGACCTCGACGGACACGCCGAACAGCGGGGACACCACCGTGGTGCCGAAGTACGGCCGGTAGCGCTCGTCGTCGGGGTGGGCGACGAGCGCGACCACGGCGGGGATGAGCTCCGGGCGCGAAGTGACGATGACGATCGGGTCGGCGGAGGTGTCGGCGGTGCCGTCGGCGGCGGCCGGGTGGAATGCCACCCGGTGGTAGGCGCCCTCCTTCTCGCGGTCCTCGAGCTCGGCCTGGGCGACCGCGGTGCCGAAGGTCACGTCCCACATCGTCGGCGCATCGGTGGAGTAGGCGTGGCCGCCCGCCAGGTCGGCGAGGAACGCCCGCTGGCTCACCGCGCGCGAGGTGTCGTCGATCGTGCGGTAGGTGTACTTCCAGTCGACCGACAGGCCCACGGAGCGGAAGAGGTCCTCGAAGACCTTCTCGTCGTCGGCGGACAGCTGCTCGCACAGCTCGATGAAGTTCTGCCGGGACACCGGCACGAAGTCCCGCGGGTTCTTCGCCGGCTTGGCCGGCGGGGTGAAGCCCGGTTCGTGGGGCAGGCTGGGCTCGCACCGCACGCCATAGTAGTTCTGCACCCGCCGCTCGGTGGGCAGGCCGTTGTCGTCCCAGCCCAGCGGGTAGAACACGTTCTTCCCCGTCATCCGCTGGTAGCGGGCGATGATGTCGGTCTGGGTGTAGGAGAACACGTGCCCCACGTGCAGGGAGCCCGAGGCGGTGGGCGGGGGAGTGTCGATGGAGTAGACGGCGTCGCGCTGCGTGTCGGGGTCGAAGGCGTAGACGCCGGACTCACCCCAGTTCGCGTCCCACTTGTCCTTGAGGCCCTCGAGGGCCGGCTTGTCCGGGAGATGCACCGAGTCATGTGTGCGCGAGGCAGGTTGAGTCATAGTGCTCAGATTCTCGCACCGGTGCAGGTGCAATCCAAACAGGCGGCACCGTCGCGGCGCGCTGCCGTGGCACGATGGTGGCATGGCACTGCTCGGACGCGTGGGGGAGGACAACCCCCCGCCCACCTCGACCGGCTGGATGAACCCCGCCCGGTCGCTGGCGATCATCGCTGTCGTGGCGATCCACGCGATCGGCGACACCGTGGAGACCCGGTACACCGATCTCGGGACGAGCGCGTGGTGGCTCGCCAATGCGATCGACTCCTCCGCCCGCTGGTCCGTCCCGGTGTTCCTCATGATCGCCGGCGCGCTCGCCCTCGATCCGGCTAAGGGCGGCCGACCACGCGAGTTCCTCCTCAAGCGGGTCTTCCGGATCGGGATCCCGCTCGTCGTGTGGACCGTGATCTATGTCCTGTTCCGCCTCTACTACATGGGCGGTCGGGAGTCGGACTGGGATCCGATCCTCGCGATCGCCTCGGGCTCGCCGTTCGTCCAGCTCTACTTCCTCTACGTGCTCGCCGGGCTCACGCTCCTCACGCCGTTCATGCGGCTCCTGTCCACGCACGGCTCGCGGCGGGTCCAGTGGGGGACCGCGCTCATCCTGCTCGGGATCGGGATGGCCGACGGGATCTTCGCCTCGGCATTCGGGGTCGGGGAGTCCAACGCGGCCACCCGCTTCCTGCCGATGATGGGCTACTACGTGCTCGGCTGGGTGCTGCGCGACTGGATCCTCACCCGCCGGCAGGCCGTGATCGCCGCACTCGTGTTCGCCTCCGGTGTGCTGTCGACCTTCCTGTGGGCGGGGTTCGGCCCGGGGGAGAAGCCGTGGAAGTTCTCCTACGAGTACCTCTCGCCCATGGTCGTGGCGATGTCGCTCGCCGCCTACCTCCTCCTCCACTTCTCCATGCGTTCGGGGTTCGGGCTCCTCACTCGCCTCTATCCGTACTCCTTCGGCGTGTTCCTCCTCCACCCGCTGCTCCTGTTCCCCATGCGCGAACTCATCGGCGGCCCGTCGAGCCTCGGCGACGTCGCGCTCCACGGCCTCGTCATGCCGATCGTCTACACCCTCGTGTGCACCGTCCTCACGATGATCGCGCTGAGGACCCCGCTCGTGCGGGCCGCATTCGGGGAGGGGCGGCCGCCGCGCCGGTGGATGCGCCGACTCGCGGCCGAGGACTCCCGCGCCGACGGTGCGCCGGGCACCGGGTCGACCGGCGTCGGGCCCTCCGACCTCAGGACGCACGGGTGCTGAAGCGTGCGGGCCGGGGCCGAGGTGCGGGCGCCTCGGGCGTGCGAGGATCCTGCCGGGCCGCGGGCGCTTCGGGCACGGTTCCGCCCACCGGCGGCGCACCCCGGTAGGCTGGCCGCAGGACCGCCGAACCCGTGACCGCGGGTGACCGGGAACTCGACCACCAGGAACACGGAGGAGCCATGTCCACTCTGCGCGCAGTCGTCACCGGAGCGAGCTCGGGAATCGGAGCGGCCACCGTCCGCCGCCTCCGCCGGGAGGGGTGGGACGTCGTCGCCGTCGCCCGCCGCGAGGACCGGCTCGCCGAGCTCGCGGCCGAGACCGGGGCCGAGGTCGTCGTCGCCGACATGACGAGCGACGCCGACGTCGCCCGGATGGCCGAGCAGGTCGTCGCCGAAGGCCCCGTCAACGCGCTCGTCGCGAACGCCGGGTTCGCGCTCGGTACCGACACCGTGGCCGAGGCCGACGTCGACGGCTGGCGGCGGATGTTCGACATCAACGTCCTCGGCGTGGTGCGGTGCGTCAAGGCGCTGCTGCCTGCGCTCGTCGAGTCCGGGCGCGGTGACATCGTCGTGATGTCCTCGACCGCCGGCCACCAGGCCTACGAGGGCGGCGGCGGGTACGTCGCGGCGAAGCACGGCTCGCACTCGACGGCCGCGACCCTGCGCCTCGAGCTCGCTGGGCAGCCGGTGCGGGTCATCGAGATCGCTCCCGGCATGGTCGCCACCGAGGAGTTCTCCCGCAAGCGGCTGGGATCCCAGGAGAAGGCCGACAAGGTCTACGAGGGCGTGGAGAACCCGCTCACCGCCGAGGACTGCGCCGACGCCGTCGTCTACACGCTCACCCGGCCGCACCACTTCAACGTGGACCTCATGGTCATCCGCCCGATCGCCCAGGCCGCCCAGCACAAGGTCGCCAGGCACCAGGGCCTCTGAGGCCCGCATGGACTCCGGGGCGGGGTCCCGGCCGGCCCAGCGGGCTCGAACTGCGCGGTATCCGAATCCGCGCGCGCAATTGTGCGGCGGTCGTCGGATACCGCGCAGTTCGGCAGCGGGCGCGCGGTCGCGGCGGTGGACTGGACCCCGTGCGGCCGTGCGCTAGACTAAGGAACTGCGCTGATCCGGCCATCACCGGGGAGCATTCGGAAGAACAGCCGCGCGCGTCCGCCTCGGGCGTGGCGCCGCGGCCCAGTAGAACCGGACGGGTGGGCCCGTCACAGCCTGCAGGAATGAGCGATCCGCTCCCCACCGGAGCCGCGGACCGATCATCTGCCCCGACATCGGTCCGGGCAGGTCGGAGGTCCGGGTTCGACCCGGCGGGTGCGCGGATAAGCGGGGTGGTACCGCGGCAGTGATGTCGTCCTCGCACGGATCGAACCGACACACCATCGAACCGGACGAACCCCGAGGGACGCTCATGACCGAACAGCACGATTCCGCTCCGCTCTACCCGAAGAAGTCGACCTCCGCCTTCGGGCTCACCGCCTCTCCGCGGTTCCCCGCCATCGAAGCCGATGTGCTGCGGTTCTGGGAGGAGGACGGCACCTTCCAGGCCTCGATCGACAACCGGCCCGCCGGTGAGAACGGGGAGAACGAGTTCGTCTTCTACGACGGGCCGCCCTTCGCCAACGGCCTGCCGCACTACGGCCACCTCCTCACCGGCTACGTCAAGGACGTCGTGCCGCGCTACCAGACCATGCGCGGCAAGCGGGTCGAGCGCCGCTTCGGCTGGGACACCCACGGACTGCCCGCCGAGCTCGAGGCGGAGCGCCAGCTCGGCATCACCGACAAGTCCCAGATCTCCGACATGGGCATCGCCGAGTTCAACGCCGCCTGCCGCGCCTCGGTCCTCAAGTACACCGACGAATGGCAGGAGTACGTCACCCGGCAGGGTCGCTGGGTCGACTTCGACAACGACTACAAGACGCTCAACGTCGAGTACATGGAGAGCGTCATCTGGGCGTTCAAGCAGCTGTGGGACAAGGGCCTCGTCTACGAGGGCTACCGCGTGCTGCCGTACTGCTGGCGCGATCAGACCCCGCTGTCCAACCACGAGCTCCGGATGGACGACGACGTCTACAAGATGCGTCAGGACCCCTCGGTGACGATCGGCTACCGGCTCCTCGATCCCGTCGAGCTCGGCACCGGCCGCGCCGAGGTAAACTCCGCCGAGCAGTACGTCCTCATCTGGACGACGACCCCATGGACGGTGCCGAGCAACCAGGCCGTCGCCGCGAACCCCGAGGTCGAGTACGTCGCCGTGCTCCCCGGCGAGGACGCCGCCCCCGAGCTGCAGGGGCATGTCCTCGTCCTCGCCCGCGAGCGCCTCGCCGCCTACGCCAGCGAGCTCGGCGCCGAGCCCGAGGTCGTCGCCACCGTGCCCGGCCCCGAGCTCGCCGGCCGCCGCTACGAGCCGCCCTTCCCGTACTTCGAGGGACGCCAGGAGGAGTTCGGCGAGCGGATGCACACGATCCTCGAGGCCGACTTCGTCACCACCGAGGACGGCACCGGCATCGTCCACCAGTCGCCGGCCTTCGGTGAGGAGGACAAGGTCCTCACCGACACCTACGGCATCCGGGCGGCGCGTCCCGTCGATGACAGCGGCTGCTTCGAGCACCCCGTCGACGATTACGCCGGCCAGCAGGTGTTCGACGCGAGCAAGCCGATCATCGCCGACCTCAAGCATCACACCGGTCCGCTCGCCGGGCGCAGCGCGCTGCTCGTGCGCCACGAGACCTACGAACACTCCTACCCGCACTGCTGGCGCTGCCGCACCCCGCTGATCTACCGTGCGGTGTCGAGTTGGTTCGTCGCGGTGTCGACCTTCAAGGACCGGATGGTCGAGCTCAACGAGCAGATCACCTGGGTGCCGGAGAACGTCAAGCACGGTCAGTTCGGCAAGTGGCTGTCCAACGCCCGCGACTGGTCGATCTCCCGCAACCGCTTCTGGGGTTCGCCGATCCCGGTGTGGGTGTCCGACGACCCCGAGCACCCGCGCACCGACGTCTACGGCTCGCTCGCCGAGCTCGAGGCCGACTTCGGACGGCTGCCGCGCAACGAGGCCGGGGAGCCCGACCTCCACCGGCCGTTCATCGACGAGCTCACCCGGCCCAACCCCGACGACCCGACGGGGAGGTCGACGATGCGCCGCGTCACCGACGTCCTCGACGTGTGGTTCGACTCCGGGTCGATGAGCTACGCCCAGGTGCACTACCCGTTCGAGAACCGCGACTGGTTCGACCACCACTTCCCGGGCGACTTCATCGTCGAGTACATCGGCCAGACCCGCGGCTGGTTCTACACCCTGCACGTGCTCGCCACCGCGGTGTTCGACCGCCCGGCGTTCCTCAACTGCATCTCCCACGGGATCGTGCTCGGCTCCGACGGCCAGAAGATGTCGAAGAGCCTGCGCAACTACCCCGACGTCAACGAGGTCCTCGACCGCGACGGCTCCGACGCCATGCGCTGGTTCCTCATGTCGAGCCCGATCCTGCGCGGCGGCAACCTCGTCGTCACCGAGCAGGGCATCCGCGACGGCGTGCGCCAGGTCATCCTGCCGCTGTGGAACGCCTGGCACTTCTTCGCCACCTACGCGAACTCCGCGGACTCCGACTCGGGTGAGAAGACCGGTTACGCCGCCCGCCCCCGCTACGAGTCGACCCGGGTGCTCGACCGCTACCTGCTGGCGAAGACGCACGACTTCCTCCGCGCCTTCGAGGCCCGGATGGACACCTACGACATCTGGGGCGCCTGCGACATGGTGCGCGAGCACCTCGACATGTTCACCAACTGGTACGTGCGCCGCTCGCGGCGCCGGTTCTGGGACGGCACCCCGGACACGCGCGAGTCCTTCGACGTGTTCTACACGTGCTTCGAAGCGTTCCTCCGTGCCGCCGCCCCGCTCATCCCGTTCACCATCGAGGAGATCTACCGCGGCCTCACCGGCGAGCGCTCCGTCCACCTGCAGGACTACCCGGATGCCTCCCTGTTCACCGCCGACCCCGAGCTCGTGGCCGCGATGGACCGGACCCGGGACGTGTGCTCCACCGGTTCGAGCCTGCGGAAGGCGAACAGCCTGCGCGTGCGGCTGCCGCTGGCCGGGCTCACCGTCGCCACCGACACCGCGCTCGGCGAGGACTTCACCGCGATCATCGCCGACGAGCTCAACGTGCGGCAGGTCACCGTGCTGCCGCTCGAGAAGGCTGCGGCCGCTGGTTTCACCCTCGAGCAGAAGCTCACCGTCAACGCCCGCGCGGCCGGCCCGCGCCTGGGCAAGCAGGTGCAGCAGGCGATCAAGGGCTCGAAGACCGGCGACTGGTCGGTGGTCGACGGGGTCGTGACCGCCGGAGGCATCGAGCTCGTCGACGGCGAGTACACGCTCGAGGAGGTCGCCGACGCCGGGGGCGCCGATGCCGCGCTCGCCGCGATGGACTCCGGCTTCGTCGCCCTCGACACCGCCGTGACCCCCGAGCTCGAGGCGGAGGGTGCGGCGCGCGACACCGTGCGCGCGATCCAGAACGCCCGCAAGCAGCTCGACCTCAACGTCTCCGACCGCATCCGGGTGACGATCTCCGCCCCCGAGCCCGCGCTCGACCACCTCCGCGCCCATACCGAGCTGGTGCAGGGGGAGACGCTCACCGAGCGGCTCGAGCTCACCGCCGCACCGCTGCCGGAGTCCGAGGAGGGCGTGTTCCCGGCCGGTGAGCTCCACCCCGATGCGCGCCTGCAGCTGAGCCGCGCATGACGGATCAGCACCTCCCCGAGGAGCTTCCCGACGGTCTCCCCGGCGGCGAGCTCGCCCCGCTCCTGCCCGACGACCCGGACGCCCCTGCCGTCGAGGCGGTGACGGGGACCTCCGAGGACCGCCCGCTACCCGCCGACGCGCGCGGCACCGCAGACCTCGCCCGCGTCTACGCCGAGCTGCTCGCGCGGGCCGGCGAGACGATGGTCGAACCGCGGCTCGACGCGACGCGCAGGGCCTGCGAGCTGCTCGGCGACGTCCACACCGCGGCGCCGGTCATCACCATCACCGGCACGAACGGCAAGTCCTCGACCGTCCGGATGGTCGATGCGCTGCTCACCGCGCACGGGTTGCGCGTGGGCCGCTTCACCAGCCCCCACCTCCACCGGGTCACCGAGCGCATCGCGGTGGATTCCGCCGAGGTGCCCGAACCGGTGTTCGTGCGCGTGCACGACGAGATCGCGCCGGTGCTCGCCGTCGTCGACGCCGAGCTCGAGGCGGCCGGCCGGGCCCGGCTGACGTACTTCGAGGCCCTCACCGTCCTCGCCCTCGCCGTGTTCGCCGACGCCCCCGTCGACGTCATGGTGCTCGAGGTCGGGATGGGCGGGGAATGGGACTCGACGAACGTCGCCGACGCCCAGGTGTGCGGGTTCACCCCCGTCGGCCTCGACCACACCGCGTTCCTCGGCCCCGATCTCACCGCGATCGCCACGACGAAGGCCGGGATCCTCGACCGCACCGTCGACCCGAGTCCGGCCCCGGACCCGGTTGCCGTGCTGGCCCGGCAGGACCCGGAGGCCGCAGCCGCCTTCACCGCGCAGATCGAGGAGCGCGGAGTGAGCGCGGCCTGGGAGGACAGCGACTTCGCCGTGATCTCCCGGCAGCAGGCCGTCGACGGCCAGCTCGTCACGCTCCGCGGCGCGTTCGGGATCAACCCGGACCTGTTCCTCCCGCTCCACGGAGCGCACCAGGTGCACAATGCCGCGCTCGCGCTCGCCATCTGCGAGCGGTTCCTGTCCGACGGGGAGAAGCCGCTCGATGCGGAGACCGTCGCCCAGGGGTTCTCCCAGGTCGATTCGCCGGGACGCGCGGAGATCCTCCGGAGCGAGCCGACGATCCTCGTCGACGGTGCGCACAACCCGGACGGCGCCCGCGTCCTCGCCGACACCATCGAGGAGGCCTTCGACTTCCGCGAGGTCGTCGCCGTGCTCGCGATGTTCGGCGACAAGGACCTCCACGGCGTGCTCGAGCACGTCCACCGCTTCGCCGACCGGGTGGTCGTCACCGAGGCCCGCTCCGAACGCGCACTGCCGCGCGAGGAGCTCGCCGCGGCGGCGGGCGAATGGTGGGACCCCGATGATGTCATCGGCGCCGAGGACATGAACGCGGCCCTCATGGAGGCGATCGACCTCGCACTCGCCGATGGCGAACCGGGAGTCGGCATCGTCGTCACCGGCTCGCTCACCACCGTCGCCGAGGCGCGCACGCTGCTCGGCCGGAAGGACGCCTCATGACCGGCGCGGCCGCCCAGAAGTCGAAGATCCCGCTGCTGTGCGCGACCGTGCTCGTTTCCGAGGTGCTCGTGATCTACTTCGCCGCGCTCGCCGGCTTCGGGCTGCGGCCCGTGCCCTTCGGCTGGGTGATCGGGGGTGCGACCGCGCTCGCGGCACTGTGCATCCTTGCGGTGGCGACCCTGCCACGGCGTCGCGGACAGCGCAGCGCGGGGATCGCGCTCGGCTGGCTCGCGCAGATCCTCATCCTCGCCGCCGGATTCGTCATGACCTCGCTGTTCTTCGTCGGGGCCGTGTTCGGGGTGATGTGGGCGGTCGCCGTCTACTGGGGGCGGCGGATGGATCGCGAGCTCACCGCCTGGGGCCGCTGAGCGCCGGCGCGGCCCCGGTGCGCCCGACCGGGACCGTCTCGCCCGGTGCACCGGCCCGAGGCCGTCTCGCCCGGTGCGCCGGGCCCTGCATGTCCTAGACTGATCGCGGCGCCGCACACCGGCCGCCGCCTGCGAAACCGAGATCCCTGAAGGAGAACCCCTCGTGACCGAACGCACTCTCGTGCTCGTCAAGCCCGACGGCGTCGAACGCGGACTGATCGGAGCGATCATCGCCCGCATCGAGACCAAGGGCTACACCGTCGAACGCCTCGAGCTCCTCCGGGCCACCCCCGAACAGCTCGCCGCGCACTACGCCGAGCACGAGGGCAAGCCCTTCTACCCGCCGCTCGTCGAGTTCATGTCGGAGGGGCCGCTCGTCGCGCTCGTCGCATCCGGCCACGGGGTCATCCAGGGCTTCCGCTCGCTCGCCGGGACCACCGACCCGACGACTGCGGCCCCGGGCACCATCCGCGGCGACCTCGGCCGCGACTGGGGGCTGAACGTGCAGAAGAACCTCGTCCACGGCTCCGACTCCGAGGAATCCGCCGCGCGCGAGATCGCGATCTGGTTCCCCGAGGGCTGAGACGCCCACCGGCCGGCTCCCACTCATGGGCCGGCCCCGCGCCGGACTGCGCGGTATCCCACGAACTGCGCGGAATTGCGCGGTTTCTGCGGGATACCGCGCAGTTCGCGTCCGAGGCGTCCGATCCGTAGACCGGCCGGTGCCCGGGTGGGAAGCTCGAGGAACCGGAATGGCCCCCGGTCGATCTCCGGGCCGCGCGAAGAGGGCCACCGCCGACCCGTCGCGCACATTCCAGCCGATGGAAGCAGGCGCGGTCATGACGAGCGCAACCGAGATCCCCGACACCGGACGACGCACACCGACACCCGAGCGGCCACCCGTGCGACGGCGCGCACCGTTCGTCGAGTGGATCACCTCGACGGACCACAAGACCATCGGGTACATGTACCTGACCGCCTCCTTCACGTTCTTCTGCATCGGCGGCGTCATGGCGCTGCTCATCCGGCTCGAGCTGTTCGAGCCCGGGATGCAGATCATCGAGACGAAGGAGCAGTACAACCAGCTGTTCACCATGCACGGCACGATCGTGCTGCTGATGTTCGCCACCCCTCTCTTCGCGGGCTTCGCCAATGTCATCATGCCGCTCCAGATCGGCGCGCCGGACGTCGCGTTCCCGCGCCTCAACGCCTTCGCGTTCTGGCTCTTCCTGTTCGGCAGCCTCATCGCGCTCGCCGGCTTCCTCACCCCGCAAGGCGCTGCCTCGTTCGGCTGGACCGCCTACGCCCCGCTCAGCAACACGACCTTCACCCCCGGGCTCGGCGGACACCTGTGGGCGATGGGCCTGGCGTTCCAGGGCTTCGGCACGATCCTCGGCTCGGTGAACTTCATCACCACGATCATCACCATGCGTGCTCCGGGCATGACGATGTTCCGGATGCCGATCTTCACCTGGAACGTGCTCCTCACCGGCATGCTCGTCCTCATGGCCTTCCCGCCGCTCGCGGTGGCGCTGCTGGGCCTGGCGGCGGACCGGATCGCCGGAGCGCACCTCTTCAGCCCCGAGAACGAAGGGCCGGTGATGTGGCAGCACCTGTTCTGGTTCTTCGGCCACCCCGAGGTGTACGTCATCGCACTGCCGTTCTTCGGGATCATCTCCGAGGTCATGCCCGTCTTCAGCCGCAAGCCGATCTTCGGGTACAAGGGCCTCGTCTACGCGACGATCGCGATCGCCGCGCTGTCCGTCACCGTGTGGGCCCACCACATGTACGTCACCGGTGCGGTCCTCCTCCCGTTCTTCGCGTTCATGACGATGCTCATCGCGGTGCCGACGGGTGTGAAGATCTACAACTGGATCGGCACGATGTGGCGCGGCTCGGTGACCTTCGAGACCCCCATGCCGTGGGCGTGCGGCTTCCTCGTCACCTTCGTCTTCGGCGGGCTGACCGGGGTCATCCTCGCCGCGCCGGTGCTCGACTACCAGGTCCACGACTCGTACTTCGTCGTCGCCCACTTCCACTACGTCGTGTTCGGCACCGTGGTGTTCGCGATGTTCTCCGGCTTCTACTTCTGGTGGCCGAAGTGGACGGGGCGGATGCTCAACGAGTCGCTCGGCAAGATCCACTTCTGGCTGCTGTTCATCGGCTTCCACATGACGTTCCTCATCCAGCACTGGATGGGTGCCGATGGCATGCCGCGCCGGTACGCGGATTTCCTGCCGCAGGACGGCTGGACGTGGATGAACCAGATCTCCACCGTAGGTTCGCTGATCCTGGGCCTGTCGATGATCCCGTTCTTCTGGAACGTCTGGGTCACCGCCCGCAGGGCACCGAAGGTCACGGTCGACGACCCGTGGGGCTGCGGGGGATCCCTCGAGTGGGCGACCTCGTGCCCGCCGCCGCGCCACAACTTCACCTCGCTGCCCCGGATCCGCTCCGAGCGCCCTGCGTTCGACGCGAACCACCCGGAGCTGCTCGAGCTCCTGGAGCTCTCCCGTCAGCCGACGAGCGAGCCGAAGAACACCCAGAAGCGGAACACGATGGACGCATAGACGAGGATCAGCCAGAGCACGGCGATGATGAGCGCGGTGCCGGCGATCGCCCGCACGACCCCGTTGTCGCGCAGCCCGGCGCCGAGGTTCCCGGCGATGACGTTGTAACCGGTGACCACGCAGAACAGCGGGATCGTCACGGTCCACACGACGATGCACCACGGGCAGCCGATCCCGATGACGAAGATCGAGGAGTAGTAGAGGTACATCACGAGCACGGTGCCGGCGAGCAGGCCGAGATTCAGGCCGACCATCACCCAGCCGGGGACCCGGGTGCGGGTGATGAGGAGGACACCGAGCAGGAGCGGGAAGATGAACGCCGCGATCCCGAGGAACTGATTGGGGAACCCGAAGATCTGCGACTGCTCGAACGCCATGACGCTGCCGCAGGAGAAGAACGGATTGAAGTCGCACGACAGCGTCGCCGAGGGGTTCTCGAGCAGCCGGACCTTGTCGATCGAGAGTTCGAAGGACGCGAGGAAGCCGATGACCGAGCTCACGACGAGGAAGACCCCGAGCTTGGCCTCGTCCATGAACCAGGGCCCCCGGGAACGCGCCCCGGGGTCGAGGTGTCCTTCGCCGTCGTCGAACCGGGTGCCGTCGGACCCGGAATCGCCGAACTCCGCGTCGTCGTGCTCGTGGCCGGTGGTGGAGGAATGCGATGCGCTCACCCCGCCAGAATGCACCTGCTCGGTGCGCAGGCACAAGCGCGGGCATGCGGCACCCGCCGTCCCGCGGCCCGTTCGCCGGTCTGCCGGGGTGCCTGTGACATAATGTTCATGGCGACCCGCCATTCACACCAAGCGGGTCTCCCGCTTCCACCGAGCCTGGCTCTCCCGCCGGCAGGTAACAAGACGAAGCGGCATGGGCCTGGCCACCGCGCCGACACTATCGCGCGAGCCGCCCCTGTACGCCACAGGTTTTTGGATCCGGGTACGCACCCGGACACCGGTCGAACCGCAGCGCAGGCGAGTCGGTGTGCCGCCCGCCGCTCGGTGCTAGGAGCAGTGCACCATGACGAACACCCCAGAGGACCAGCAGGATCCCACCGCCGGGATCCTCGCGGATCTCGAGAACCTCCGCGCAGAGCACGAATCCCGGACGGACGGATCCGGTCAGGTCGATGAGGACACCCGCGCCCGCCTCGACTCACTGGCCGATGCCGCCGGTTCGCTCCGCGGGCCCGCCGCACCGCCGGCGCGCCGCGACTCCGGGAACCCGGATGAGGCCGAGGCGCCCCGCACCGCCCGGGACGAGTCGGCACCGCGCTCGGCGCGTTCCGCCGTCGCCAACCGCGGACTGATCTTCGAGTCCGCCGTGAGCGGTGCGGACGAGTCCGATGACCATGACGATCCCGCCTCCGTACAGGCCGCCGCCCCCGCGCAGGTGGACCTCCGCAATCCCTTCGCCTTCAACCAGGCGTTCTCCGCGCCCAAGGAGCCGGTGACCTTCGAAGCCGCCCCGATCCCCACCGGCGGAGGACTGCTGTTCCAGCCGCCCCAGCCCGAGCTCGCCGAACAGGTCGACCCGGAGTGGGACGAGGACGACGAGGACGAGTTCGACGACGACTCCGCGGACGACGACACCGACGATCGTGACGACTCCGAGGACTCCGACGACTCCGGGGACGAGGGCGACAGCGACGACGACCGCGGCCGCCGCGACGGCCGCCGCTCGCGCTCCCGCGGATCCGGCCGCCGCTCCCGCCGGCGTTCGGACGGCTCGGGGAACGGGGATTCCGGCGACGGCGATTCCGCTGACGACTCCCGGGACGATGCCCGCGACACCGACGACTCCGACGACGACTCGGACGACTCCGACTCCCAGCCGCGCCGCCGCCGGCGCGGCGGTCGCGGCCGGCGGTCGCGCAACCGCGACCAGCAGGACGACTCCGACGCGTCGAACGGGCAGGACTCCGATGACGACTCGGAGGACACCGAGGACTCCGGCAGCGGTGGCTCGAACCGGTCCCGCCGCCGCTCCGGACGCGGTTCGGGCCGCGGTTCGCAGCAGGACCAGGATCGCAGGGGCGGCCAGGACGATTCCGGCCGCGGCGATGACTCCGCCGACGACGACACCGAGGACGGCTCGAACGGCCGCCGTCGCCGCCGCACCCGCAGCCGCAGGCCCGCGGGCGGAGGGTCCGACGACAGCCAGGTCACCGGTCTCAAGGGCTCGACCCGGCTCGAGGCCAAGCGCCAGCGCCGGCGCGAGGGACGCGAGGCCGGTCGCCGTCGGCCCGTCATCACCGAGGCGGAGTTCCTCGCCCGCCGCGAATCCGTCGAGCGCACCATGCTCGTGCGCGAGACCGAGGGCCGCACACAGCTCGTCGTGCTCGAGGACGGCATCGCCGTCGAGCACTACCTCAGCGAGGCGAAGGCCCACGCCTCGATCATCGGCAACGTCTACCTCGGCAAGGTGCAGAACGTGCTCCCGAGCATGGAGGCCGCGTTCGTCGACATCGGCAAGGGCCGCAACGCGGTCCTCTACGCCGGGGAGGTCAACTGGGACGTCCTCGGGATGGAGGGCAAGCCGCGCCGCATCGAGGTCGCGCTCAACCCCGGGGATCCCGTGCTCGTCCAGGTCACCAAGGACCCGATCGGCCACAAGGGCGCCCGGCTCACCAGCCAGGTCTCGCTGCCCGGTCGCTTCCTCGTCTACGTGCCCGGCAATTCGATGACCGGGATCTCGCGCAAGCTGCCCGATACCGAGCGCCAACGGCTCAAGAAGGTGCTCAAGGAGCTCGTGCCCGGCTCGTCCGGCGTCATCGTCCGCACCGCCGCCGAGGGCGCCTCGGAGTCGGAGCTCGGGCGCGACGTCGAACGGCTGTCGAAGCGCTGGGAGTCGATCGAGAAGAAGTCGAAGTCGACCAAGGTGCAGGCCCCGCAGCTGCTCTACAGCGAGCCCGACATGACCGTCCGGATCATCCGCGACGTGTTCAACGAGGACTTCTCCGCCCTCGTCGTCGACGGCGACAAGGTGTGGGAGACCATCCGCGAGTACGTCGAGGCCGTCGCGCCCGACCTCCTCGACCGGGTGAGCCGGTACGAGGCGGACGGCGACATCTTCGAGCACTACCGGGTGGCCGAGCAGATCGAGAAGGCGCTCGATCGCAAGGTCAACCTGCCCTCGGGCGGCTCCCTCGTCATCGACCGCACCGAGGCGATGACGGTCATCGACGTCAACACGGGCAAGTTCACCGGTTCCGGGGGCAACCTCGAGGAGACGGTGACGAAGAACAACCTCGAGGCGGCCGAAGAGGTCATCCGCCAGCTGCGGCTGCGCGACATCGGCGGCATCATCGTCGTCGACTTCATCGACATGGTCCTCGAGTCGAACCGCGACCTCGTGGTCCGGCGCCTCATCGAGTGCTTGGGCCGGGACCGCACCAAGCACCAGGTCGCCGAGGTGACCTCGCTAGGACTCGTGCAGATGACCCGCAAGCGGATCGGAACCGGTCTGGCCGAGTCGCTCGCCCAGGCGGGCGAGGACTTCACCGGGCGCGGCCTGCTGCTCCCGGGCACCGAGCCGGAGCAATCCGGGCGCGGCCAGTCGCAGGGCCGCTCCTCGCGCCGCCGGAAGGGGCAGGACTCCGCCAAGGACTCCCGCCAGGACCAGCGCCGGAACGACTCCGAGCCGATCGACGAGGAGAAGCAGGACGCCTCGCGCTCGGCGGTCGCCGCGATCGCCAAGGCCACCCTCAAGAAGGACGAGGACGCGGCGGAGGCCTCGGCCGCGGACGCCGAGGAGGTGCCCGGGGACGGGACCGCGGCCGGGACACCCGCAGCGGACGAGTCCGGCGAGGGATCCCGCACGGGCGGGTCGGGTGATCCCGATCCCGGCTCGGACGGCTCCGAGGAGAAGACCGCGGGTCGCCGCTCGAGCCGCCGCGGCCGTGGCCGGGGGAGCAGGCGGGGCGGCGCACAGAGCGACGACTCCCGGAGCGAGGACACCCGGAGCGAGGACGCACCCGCGACCGCGGTGCAGTCCGAGCCCGCACGGTCCGACTCCGGCACCGAGGACTCCCAGCCTGCCGACTCCGGGGCAACCGGCACCGTGCCCGGAACTGCGCCTGCCGAGGACGCCGAGCCGGCGGAGCCGAAGCGCGCCGCCCGGAAGCCGCGTGCCAAGCGCACACCGACGAAGCCCACCGGCCCGGCGCCGCTGATGATCGGCGCGGACAGCGCGACCCGTGTCCAGCAGGCGCCGCAGGTGCAGGAGAAGCCGGAGCCGGCACCGCAGGCATCGGAGTCGAAGCCGGTCGAGAAGCCGGCGGACACCAAGCCGGCGGAGACGAAGCCTGCGGAGACGAAGGCGGCGCTGCCGGTGCTCATGATCGGCATGGACGGCTGAGCGCGCGACGCGGCTGAGATCAGCCGGATTCGGAGCGCACAGGACGTGCCAGCGGCGGCCGGGGACCTTGGGTCCCCGGCCGCCGTTGTCGTCCGTCCGACCTGGGCCGAGGCTGGGCCGAAAGGAGTGTGGTGCGCGTCACCTGCTGTGACCGAGGTAACAGTTGAGTAACCAAACCGGGCGCCACCCTGTCCTGGCTTGATTCAGGTCACATTCTCGTGGAGTTTAGTGAACCATGAGTAGAACATCGATACAGGCTGACATCCTTGCGGCCGAACTGTCCCCGATCGAGCAGCGGGTCGACTCGGTCCTGTCCCCGTTCGTCACCGCGTTCTCGAACATCATCTTCTTCCCGATCACCATCGGCGGCGTGAGCTTCCCGATCGTCGTCGCCTGGCTCATCATCGGTGCCCTGGTGTTCACGATCTACACGGGATTCATCCAGTTCCGCGGCTTCGGCGTCGCGCTCGAGGTGGTGCGCGGCAAGTACTCCTCGAAGGACGACCCGGGTGAGGTCACCCACTTCCAGGCCCTGTCCTCGGCGCTGTCCGGCACCGTCGGCCTCGGCAACATCGCCGGCGTCGGCGCCGCGATCGCCATGGGCGGCCCCGGCGCGACCTTCTGGATGATCGTCGCCGGTCTGCTCGGCATGGCGACGAAGTTCGTCGAGTGCACACTCGGCGTCAAGTACCGCACCATCGACTCCGACGGCGTCGTCCACGGCGGTCCCTTCAAGTACCTGCCCGTCGCCTTCCGCAAGTTCTCCACCCCGGTCGCCACCGTGCTCACCGGCGTGTTCGCCATCGCCATCCTCCTCTTCGGCGTCGCCGGCGGCGGCATGTTCCAGGCCAACCAGACCTTCGCGCAGCTGAAGAACGTCACCGGCGGCAGCGAGGGGGTGCTCGGCGGCCAGTGGGCCGGCCTCATCGTCGGCATCATCATCGCCGTCCTCGTCGGCCTCGTCATCATCGGCGGCATCAAGTCGATCGGTCGGGTCACCGACAAGCTCGTCCCGGGCATGGGCATCCTTTACGTCGTGTCCTGCCTCATCGTGCTCATCGGCAACTTCGGTCACATCCCCGCGGCCTTCGGCGAGATCGTCTCCGGCGCCTTCAGCCCGCAGGGCATCGCCGGCGGCTTCCTCGGCGTCATGATCGTCGGCTTCCAGCGTGCGGCCTTCTCCAACGAGGCCGGCATCGGCTCGGCTCCGATCGCCCACTCGGCGGTGAAGACCCGTCGTCCGGTCTCCGAGGGCTTCGTCGCCCTGCTCGAGCCCTTCATCGACACCGTCGTCGTGTGTACCATGACCGCGCTGACGATCATCATCGCCGACCAGGCCTCCTACTCGCAGGCGCAGCAGGACTACGCCGCGGAGGGTGTGTCGCCCGACGGCGTCACGCTGGTCTCCGACGCGTTCACCACGATCGCCGGCTGGTGGCCCATCCTGCTCGCGATCGCCGTCACCCTGTTCGCCTTCTCCACCCTCATCACCTGGGCGTACTACGGCGAGAAGGCCTGGCACTACCTGTTCGGCCGCCGCAAGGCCACGGACATCGTGTTCCGCCTCATCCTCATGGCGTTCATCATCATCGGCTGTGTCGCGACCTTCGGCCAGGTCATCAACTTCGCCGATGCCGCGCTGTTCATGTGCGCCTTCATCAACATCCTCGGCCTGTACATGCTCATGCCGGTCGTCAAGCGCGAGATGAAGAAGTACCTCGCGGACCGCAGGGCGGGCACCCTGCACGAGCTCGGTGCCGAGGACGAGCAGGAGCTCGTCGAGATCCGCCAGGAGCAGGGCAACCTGTGATCCCACGGAAGCTCTTCCGCGACTGAGCTGCACCTGCGGAGGCCGGAACCCCTGGGGTTCCGGCCTCCGTCGTGCGCGCACCGGATCGCCCCGCCGTCCGACTAAGCTGGGAGCATGGCAGAGCAGTCCTCCTCATCCGCAGCGCCCCATTTCGTCACCGACATGACCGGGCCCCTCCACCGGCTCGCACAGGCGCTCGGCGTCCAGCCCGAGTACCGCTCCGCCGAGGGCGAGACCGTGCAGATCCCCGACCGCACGCTCGCTGCCGTGCTCACCGCGCTCGGTGCGCGCTGCGAGACGCGTGCGCAGGTCGAGGACGGGCTCCGTGCCCTCGACGACGCGCGATTCGCGCGGCCCCTGCCGGCGTTCGCCCACCAGTTCGCCGGAAACTCCGCGCGGATCCCGTTCACCCTGCCGGAGGGGGAGCGCTTCGGCCTGTCGCTCATGACCGAGTCCGGCACCCGCGTCCCGCTCACCGAGGTCGGGCCGGTGACGGAGACGCGCACCGTGATGACCGAGGGCGCGCCGGTGCTGCGACAGGTGCGCACGGTGGCGATCCCCGCCGACCTGCCGCTCGGCGAGCACACGATCACCCTGACGAGCGGTCACCGCGCGGACACCATGCCGTTCATCGTCGCTCCGCGCACCGTCCCCACCGTCGAGGACGTCACCGCCGCCGCGATGGCGGCATCCGACAGCCACCGTCGCCCCTGGGGGATCACCGTGCAGCTCTACTCGCTGCGCTCGCGCATCTCGTGGGGGACCGGCGATTTCGGCGACCTCCGCGACCTCATGGCGATCAGTGCCGAACAGGGCGCGGACTTCGTGCTCATCAACCCCATCCATGCGCAGGCGCCGGTGCCGCCGGTGGAGAACTCCCCGTACCTCCCGTCGAGCCGCCAGGCGATCGACCCGATCTACATCCGGATCGAGGACGTCCCCGAGGCCGCCTACATCGACACCGACCAGCGGCTGGCCATCCAGTCGCTCGCCCGGCGCTGGGGGAAGCCGGCGATCACCGCCGATCCGATCGACCGCGACCGGATCATCGCGGACAAGATCGCCGCCCTCGAGCTCCTCTACAAGGTCCCCGTGGGCGCCGCCCGGCGGGCGAAGTTCCGCCGTTTCGTCGAGCGCGCACCGCAGGGGATGCGCGACTGGGCGGTCTTCAACGCGATCTACCGCCACGCGAGCAGCGGCGGGGCCAAGGCGAAGCGCGCCGCGAAGTCCCTGCAGAAGGACAGCGCACGCTCCGGTAAGGACACGGTGCGCATCCTCGCCACAGGCGTCGCCTGGCCGCAGGAGATGACCGGTCCGCGCGCCGAGGCGGTGCGCGAGTTCGAGGCCGAGCACGCCGGGGACATCGAGTTCTGGATGTGGACGCAGTTCATCGCCGCCGAGCAGCTGCGCCGGGCCCAGCGCACCGCGCGCGAGCTCGGGATGCGGATCGGTCTCGTCACCGACCTCGCCGTCGGCGTGTCCGCGGGCGGGGCCGACTCCTGGACCCTCGACACGTTCCTCGCCACCGATGCCACCGTCGGTGCGCCCGCCGACTTCTACAACCAGCAGGGCCAGGACTGGTCGCAGCCGCCGTGGCACCCTCGGCGTCTCGCCGACGCCGGCTACGCCCCGCTGCGC
Organism: Brevibacterium sp. CS2; assembly: GCF_005280295.1. Classification (GTDB taxonomy): domain Bacteria; phylum Actinomycetota; class Actinomycetes; order Actinomycetales; family Brevibacteriaceae; genus Brevibacterium; species Brevibacterium pityocampae. Next base: position 2,175,210 of record NZ_CP040020.1, read on the forward strand.
GACCTGTTCCGCACCGCCTTCACCGGTGCCGGCGGCATCCGCATCGACCACATCATGGGCCTGTTCCGACTGTGGTGGGTGCCGCGCGGCAACGCTCCCAAGGACGGCGCCTACGTCTCCTACGACTCCGAGGCGATCCTCGCCGTGCTTGCGCTCGAGGCGCACCGGGCCGGCGTGCTCGTCATCGGCGAGGACCTCGGCACCGTCGGCCCCGGGGTGCGCGAGCGGCTCACGGAGCTGGGGGTGCTCGGCACCTCGGTGCTGTGGTTCGAGCAGACCGAGTCGGGACTCACCGACCCCCGGGACTACCGCTCGCTCAGCCTGGCGACCCTCAACACCCACGACATGCATCCGACCGCCGGGTACCTCAACCTCGCCGACATCGAGCTGTCCGAGGAGCTCGGGCTGCTCGATGCCGACCCCCGCGAGGTCTACACCGGGGAGCGCAGCAACCGGCAGGACGCCCTCAAGACCATCGCGGAGGCCGGCGACCTCGAGCCGACCGACACCATGGTGGGCACGATCGACGACGTGTGGCCGGTGACGGTGGGCCTCCACGCCTACCTCGCCCGCACCTCGGCCCAGCTCGTCGGGATCGCGCTCGCCGATGTCGTGGGGGAGACGCGGGCGCAGAACAAACCGGGCACCTCCGAGGAGTACCCCAACTGGACGCTGCCGCTCACCGACGGCACCGGCGCGCCGGTGGTGCTCGACGACCTCGACGGCGGGGACCGGCTGCCGGTCATCGCCCGGATCATGAACGCCTCCGCCCACGAGGTCGCCGCGGACCGGCCGGTGGCCCCCGCTACCATGGACGAGGAGCGGCCTGTCGGACCCGAGCCCGCAGCCGTCGCGGAGTCCGGGACGCGGCCGTCGGACGCCGCCACCACCGCACCCGACACCGAGGACGACGATGAGCGCTGAGATCCCCGCCGAGCTCGCCCGCCTGCGCGGCAGCATCGACAACGTCGACGCCGCCCTCCTCCACATCCTCGCCGAGCGCTTCAAGCTCACCGAGCGGGTGGGCGAGCTCAAGGCGCGCCACGACCTGCCCGCCGCCGACCCGGCCCGGGAGTCACGGCAGGTCGAGCGGCTGCGGCGGCTCGCCGCGGAGGCCAACCTCGACCCCGAGTTCGCGGAGAAGTTCCTCGCGTTCATCGTCGCCGAGGTGATCCGCCATCACGAGCGGATCGCCGAAGAGCACCGCGACGGGCGCTGAGACCGCCGCCGCGCCCGCTGTGCGATTTGTCCCCGGGGTCGGAACGACGGTACGATGGTGCGTCGGTGCACAAGCGCCACGGTGGGTTCTTCCTTCCAATGGGCAGCGCGGATCATGGGCAGGCGCCCGGGTCCCGTTCGGCCAAGGGAGAGCTGCCGTCACAGCAGACGTGAGCAGCCCGGAGCTGTCCGCGCAGAACACATGAGAAGAGGTTCGACATGGTCTACGCCATCGTCCGTGCCGGCGGCCATCAGGAGAAGGTCAGCGTCGGCGACATCATCACCGTCAACCGTATGAAGGCGGCCGCAGGCGACACCGTCGAGCTCGCCGCTGTTCTGCACGTGGACGGCGACACCGTCACCCATGACGCGGACAAGCTCGCCCAGGTGAAGGTCTCCGCCGAGGTCGTCGACGAGCTCCGCGGTCCGAAGATCGTGATCCAGAAGTACAAGAACAAGACCGGGTACAAGAAGCGGCAGGGCCATCGTCAGGACCTCACCCGCCTCAAGATCACCGACATCAAGTAAGACCGACACCGACTTTTCTTTCGCAGGAGAATAACCATGGCAACTAAAAAGGGAGCGAGCTCGACTCGCAACGGTCGTGACTCCAACGCCAAGCGCCTCGGAGTGAAGCGCTTCGGCGGCCAGGTCGTCAGCGCCGGTGAGATCCTCGTCCGGCAGCGCGGCACCCGTTTCCACCCCGGTCAGAACGTCGGCCGCGGCGGCGACGACACCCTCTTCGCCCTCGCGGCGGGCACCGTGGAGTTCGGTGCCAAGAGCGGCCGCAAGGTCGTCAACATCATCGCCGGCTGAGACGCCGAGCGACCGGCAGCACCGGTCGGCTCGCGGGCACGCGCCCGCTGAGCACGTTCCGCACGTGGATGGGGTGAGCCCGCTGGGCTCGCCCCATTCCCGTACCCGCACCCTCCGAACGCAAAGGACGGCCATGGCCACGGAGTTCATCGATCGCGTCACCCTGCACGTCTCCGCAGGCGACGGCGGCAACGGCTGCGCCTCGATCCGCCGCGAGAAGTTCAAGCCGCTCGGCGGCCCGGACGGCGCGAACGGGGGCGACGGCGGCGACGTGGTGCTCCTCGTCGACGACCAGACGACCACCCTGCTGCCCTACCACCGCAGCCCGCACCGCTCCGCCCCCAACGGCGGGATCGGCAAGGGCGATCTGCGCCACGGCGCCGACGGCGAGACCCTGGTGCTCCCGGTGCCGGTGGGCACCGTGGTCAAGAGCACCGCCGGCGACGTCATCGCCGACCTCGTCGAGCCCGGCACGGAGTTCGTCGCCGCCGCCGGTGGGCGCGGGGGGCTCGGCAACGCCGCCCTCGCCTCGACCAAGCGCAAGGCCCCGGGATTCGCCCTCCTCGGCGAGCCCGGCGAGACCCGCGACCTCGTGCTCGAGCTCAAGTCCGTCGCGGACATCGCGCTCATCGGCTTCCCGTCGGCCGGGAAGTCGAGCCTCATCGCCGCGCTGTCCGCCGCCCGACCCAAGATCGCGGAGTACCCGTTCACCACGGTCGTCCCCAACCTCGGCGTCGTCGAGGCCGGGGACGTCCGCTTCACCGTCGCCGACGTCCCGGGACTCATCCCGGGCGCATCCGAGGGCCGCGGCCTGGGACTCGAGTTCCTCCGCCACGTCGAGCGCTGCGCCGCACTCGTCCACGTCATCGACATGGCGACGTGGGAGCCCGGCCGCGACCCGGTGTCCGACCTCGCGACGATCGAGGCCGAGCTCGCGCAGTACGCCGTCGACATCGCCCATGACGGCGGCGACCTGCTCCCGCTCACCGAGCGCCCCACCCTCGTCGCGCTCAACAAGATCGACATCCCCGACGGGCAGGACCTCGCCGATATCGTCCGCGCCGACCTCGAGGCCGCCGGCTACCGCGTGTTCGACGTGTCCGCGGTGTCCCACCGCGGCCTGCGCGAGCTGTCCTTCGCGATGGCCGAGCTCGTCGCCGCCGAGCGCGCCCGCCGCGAGGCCGAGCCCGCCGTGCCCGAACGGACTGTCATCCGGCCCCGGGCCGTCGACGATGCCGGTTTCCGCGTGACGGTCGAGGAGACCGCCGACGGGCCGGTGTTCCGGATCCTCGGCGACAAGCCCGAGCGCTGGGTCGTGCAGACCGACTTCGCCAACGACGAGGCGGTCGGTTACCTCGGCGACCGGCTCGAGCGGCTCGGCGTCGAGGAGGAGCTGTTCAAGGCCGGTGCCGTGCCGGGCTCCACCGTGGTCATCGGGCCCGGGGCCGGTGTCGTCTTCGACTGGGACCCGACGATGGTCGGCGGGGCGGAGCTGCTCGGCCAGCGCGGGACCGACCTGCGCCTCGAGGAGACCGGGCGCGCCTCCCGCAAGGAGCGCAAGGCCGCCTTCCACGAGCGGATGGATGCCAAGGCCGAGGCGCGCGCCGAGCTCGAGGCCGAGCGCCTCGCGGAGAAGCGCGCCCGGGAGTCCGGCGCATGACGGAGCAGGTGCGGGCCGGCACCGACCTCGCCGGCACGCGCCGCGCGGTGTCCACCGCCAAGCGGGTCGTCGTCAAGATCGGCTCCTCCTCGCTCACCTCCGTGGCCGGCGGGCTCGACCACGCCCACCTGCGCGCGCTCACCGCAGCGCTCGCCGCCCACCGCGCCGCCGGGCACGAGGTCATCCTCGTGTCCTCCGGCGCGATCGCCGCCGGGCTCGAGCCGATGGGGATCGGCCGGCGCCCCAAGGACCTCGCCACCCAGCAGGCCGCGGCCGGGGTGGGGCAGAGCCTCCTCATGGCCGCCTACACGCACGCGCTCGCCGCCCACGGCGTGGTGCCCGGCCAGGTGCTCCTCACCGCCGACGACCTCATCCGCCGCTCCCACTACCGCAACGCGCAGCGCGCCGTGGACCGGCTGCTGGCGCTGGGCATCATGCCGATCGTCAACGAGAACGACACCGTCGCCACGCGGGAGATCCGGTTCGGCGACAACGACCGGCTCGCCGCGCTCGTCGCCCACCTCGCCCACGCCGACGCGCTCGTCCTGCTGTCCGACGTCGACGCCCTCCACACCGCGCCGCCCGGCACCCCCGGGGCCGCCCACGTGCCGTTCGTCGCCGGACCCGAGGACCTCGCCGCTGTCGGGATCGGCGGGGTCGGCGAGGCCGGGGTCGGCACCGGCGGCATGCTCACCAAGGTCCAGGCCGCGACGATGGCCGCCGACTCCGGCATCCCCACCGTGCTGACCTCGGCCCCGCAGGTCGGTGCGGCGCTCGCCGGGGCGGACCTCGGCACGTACTTCGGGGTCACCCACCGGCGGCGCCAGACCCGCCTGCTGTGGCTCGCCCACCTCGCGGAGACCCACGGCTCCGTCCACGTCGACGCCGGGGCGGCGCGCGCGCTGCTGCGGCGCGGCACCTCGCTGCTGGCCGCCGGAGTGACCGCGGTGAGCGGCGAGTTCGAGGCAGGGGACCCTGTCGACGTGCGCGACCCGGCCGGGGACCTCATCGCGCGCGGGATGGTGAATTTCGCCTCCCACGAGCTGCCGGGCATGTTCGGGATGTCGATCGACGCACTTGGCGACAGGTTCGGCGGCGACTACCGTAAAGAGGTCATCCATCGCAACGACCTCGTCCTCACGGATGCGGTGTTCTAGGAAAGCAACACTATGACCGACATCCCCACGCCCACCCCCGACATCGACCAGAAGACCGTGCGCGGAGTCACCCGCACGGTGCGCGCGGCCAAGGCCGCCTCCTTCGCGCTCGCCGCCGCCTCCACGACGGAGAAGGACGCCGCGCTCGAGGCGATCGCCCGCATCCTCGAGGACAACACCGAGGACATCCGGGCCGCGAACGCCGAGGACATCGAGACCGCCCGGAAGAAGGACACCCCGGAGGCGATGATCGACCGGCTCACCCTCACCGACGAGCGGATCGCGGAAGTCGCCGCCGCGGTGCGCGAGGTCGTGGCGCTGCCGGACCCGGTGGGCGACGTCGTGCTCGGCCGGACCCTGCCCAACGGCATCCTGCTGCGGCAGGAGCGCGTGCCGATGGGCGTCGTCGGCGCGATCTACGAGGCCCGCCCCAACGTCACCGTCGACATCGCGGTGCTCGCACTCAAGAGCGGCAACGCGGTGGTGCTGCGCGGCGGCTCCGCGGCGCGCTCCTCGAACACCCTGCTCATCGAGCTGCTGCGCCGCGCGGTCGCCTCGACCGGGCTGCCCGCCGACGCCGTGCAGGGGATCGACGAGTACGGCCGCGACGGCGCCAAGGTACTCATGCAGGCGCGCGACCACGTCGACCTGCTCATCCCGCGCGGGGGAGCGGAGCTCATCTCCGCAGTCGTGCGCGAATCGATCGTCCCGGTCATCGAGACCGGGGTGGGCAACGTCCACATGTTCCTCGACGCGAGCGCGCCGGTCGGGATGGCCTGCGACCTCGTCATCAACTCGAAGACGCAGCGCCCGAGCGTGTGCAACGCGCTCGAGACCCTGCTCGTCCACGAGAAGGCCGCCAAGCGGGTGCTGCCCCGCTTGCTCGCCCGGCTCGACGAGGCCGGGGTCGTCGTCCACGCCGACGCCGACGTCGCGCAGTTCGCGCCCGAGGGCATGAGGACCAAGCGGGTGACGCGCCGCGACTGGGCCAAGGAGTACCTCCAGCTCGAGCTCGCGGTGAAGATCGTCGCGGGGCTCGACGAGGCGATCGAGCACATCCGCGCCTACTCCTCGGGGCACACCGAGGTCATCGTCACCAACGAGCTCGACAAGGCGGAGCGGTTCGTCGCGGCGATCGATTCCGCGGCGGTCGGGATCAACGTGTCGACCCGCTTCACCGACGGCGGCGAGTTCGGACTCGGGGCGGAGGTGGGGATCTCCACCCAGAAGCTCCATGCGCGCGGCCCCATGGGGCTCGCCCAGCTCACCACCACCAAATGGATCATGCGCGGCAGCGGGCAGGTCCGCGGCTGACACGATCCCCGTCCCACGGCACGTTGCGTGGGGCACCTGCGTACAATGCATGAGAAACTGTTGAGGACCATCACCCCGACCGCGCGCGGTCGTGAGACAAGGAGCACTCCGTGACGACGTCCATCCTGCTGGCCCAGGCCGAAGAGGCCCATCACACCGTGGTGGATCTGCCCATGCACCCGATCTTCTTCGGGCTCATCGCCTTCGCGGTGCTCATGCTGCTGATGTTCATCACCATGTCGTGGAAGGGCATCTCGCACCGCCACTGATATGAGTCTCTCCTCACGCCGGGTCGGTGTCATGGGCGGCACCTTCGACCCGATCCACCACGGACACCTGGTCGCCGCCAGCGAGGTGGCGGCCAAGTTCGCGCTCGACGAGGTCGTCTTCGTGCCCACCGGACGCCCGTACCAGAAGAGCATGCGGGAGGTGACGCCGCCTGAGCACCGCTACCTCATGACCGTCATCGCGACGGCGTCGAACCCCCGCTTCACGGTGTCGCGCGTCGACGTCGACCGGCCGGGGGACACGTACACCATCGACACCCTCCGGGATCTGCGGGCGGAGTACGGGGAGACCGCCGAGCTGTTCTTCATCACCGGAGCCGATGCCCTGGCGCAGATCATGACGTGGAAGGACCTCGACGAGCTGTTCTCGATGGCCCATTTCGTCGGCGTCACCCGACCTGGCCACGAGCTCGTCGTCGACGGACTGCCGACGGAGGGCCTGAGCCTGCTGCAGATCCCGGCTCTGGCGATCTCGTCGACGGACTGCCGGGGGCGGGTGGAGGACGATCTGCCGGTCTGGTACCTCGTGCCGGACGGCGTTGTACAGTACATCGCAAAACACGAGTTGTACAGGAGTGAGCATGGCTGAGCAGTTCATGACGCGCAGAGAACGCCGGGAGGCGGAACGGCGCGCGGCTGCTGCCGGTGCCGTACAGACGGAGTCCTCTCCCCAGCAGGGAGATCCCGCTCGGACCGAGGCCCCGACCCAGCAGCCATCGACCCAGCAGGCGCCTCCGGCCGCCCGCGCGGAGTCTGCGTCTTCGGCGCCGACCCCGCAGTCGGAGATCCCGGCCTTCGAAGACACACCGTTCGAGCCCGACCGGCACGAACGCGGACCGCTGGCGTCGGACCACCCCCAGCGAGAGGCCGCTCCGCGCGACGCAGCGAGTTCCGTCAACCTCCGGAACCTCCCGGGAGGCACGGGTCGGCCCGGCGTCGGCGCCGATGACATCCCGCACTTCGCCACTCGTGCCGAGCGGAAGCGCTACCTGCGCGAGCACGGGCTCGAGCCGCCCCCGGTCGACGCGGAGGACGGCCCCTCGAGCGGCGAGCAGGATGCCGAGCCCGCTCGGGAGGACGGTGAGCCGCGCAACGGCCCCGGTGCTGCTCCGGAGCACTCGTCCGCTGCGTCCGCACCCGCCGCACCCCCTGCGGCGCCGTCGCCGGCGCCTCCGCCCGCTTCTGCGGAAGAACCGGTCCCCGTACGCCCGGACGCTCCGGCCCGGGACACCGCGGGCCATGATCTCACCGCCCGTCGCCAGGCCGCGGCACGCCCGCAGATCAGCACCGCTACGGCGTCTGCCGCAGACCCGGCCGGACTCGACTTCGGCGGGCCGGACGACTCCGCGGCGAACGGCGCGGCGGCCTCCCGCGCCCGTCGCACCCCGGTGGTGCATCCGCCCACATCGCAGAGCATCCGGGTGGTGACCGGCGCGACCTCGCTCGCCCGCACCCAGGCCGCGATGGACGCCGCCCGCCGCGCCGAGCTCGAGGAGCAGTCCGGGTCCGCCGGGTCCGACTCCGGTCGAGACACCGCCGGGCCCGCTGCCCGGACCGCACCGAACGGGTCCGCGAAGACGGGCGGAACGCAGACCGGAGCCGGAGCACGGCCCGCGACGTCGACGGACGAGGAGCCGATCGTCTCCCGGCCCGCCGCCGAGCACACCTCGGACGACGAGCAGGTGCGTCGGGCCGCGGCGCACCCGCCCACCCAGCCGATCTCCTCGGTCGACGCCGACGAGGACGGCGAGTCCGACGGACCGGTGTGGGATCTGCCCAACGCGGAGGTGGGCGAGGAGATCGAGAACCCTCCCGCGTCGCCGCTGAGCGCACGCAACGTCACCGGCCAGGACGGCGACATCCTCATCGGGGAGCGTCCTTCGAAGGTGCCCTACGTCCTGCTCGGGGTGTCTGCGGCGATCGCGCTCGTCCTCGTCGTCATCGCGCTCCTGCTGATCTTCTGATTCCCGACCCGCTCGCTCCCGCCCACTGCACCCCGATGCCCCCGAAAGGACATGCGTGACGGCCACTCCCGCAGCCACCGCACTCGCCCGCACCGCCGCCGCAGCCGCCGCCGACAAGCTCGGGACCGACATCGTTGGCCTCGACGTCAGCGCCCAGCTCGCGCTCACCGACGTCTTCGTCATCGCCTCCGCGACCAACGAGCGCCAGGTTAAGGCCATCGTCGACGGCGTGGAGGAGGCGCTCCTCAAGGAGCACGACGTCAAGCGCGTGCGGCGTGAGAACGGCGACGGGAACTGGGTGCTCATCGACTTCGACGACATCGTCGTCCACGTGTTCACCGAGGAGGACCGACAGTTCTACGCCCTCGAGCGGCTGTGGAGCGACTGCCCGGTCGTCGACCTCGACCTGCCTGCCGTCGCCGGTGCTGACGCCGCGGAGACCCGCGGCACCGCGGAGGCCTGAGCCGTGGTCGCCTCGCTCATCCTGCTGCGCCACGGGCAGACGGACTACAACGCCGAAGGACGATTCCAGGGTCAAGCGGACATCCCGCTCAACGAGCTCGGCCGCTCCCAGGCCCGCGCGGCCGCCGAGGCGCTCGCCGGCTCCGGCATCGACCGGATCGTGTCCTCCGACCTCGCCCGTGCCTACGAGACCGCCCAGGCCCTGGCGGCCCGGACCGGCGCCGGGCTCGAGGCGGACCCGCTGCTCCGCGAGATCTCCGTCGGGGAATGGCAGGGTCGCACCCGGTCGGAGATCGCGGAGATCTGGCCCGACCAGCTCGCCGCCTGGCAGTCCGGCGTGGACATGCGCCCCCCGGGCGGGGAGAGCCGCAGGGAGTCCTCGGCCCGCGTCGTCGCAGCGATCCGCGAGATCGTCGCCGGCGCCGGAGCGGAGGAGACGCTCGCCGTCGTCGCCCACGGCGCTGTGCTCCGCGGGGCCGCTGAGGAGCTCCTCGGCCTGGGCCGCGAGGGCGCCGGGTACCTCGGCGTCATGGCGAACTGCGGCTACGGCGTGCTCACCCCGCGCCGCGACACCTGGGTGCTGCGCTCCTGGGGCGCGAGCTCCGACCCCGCCGCCATCGCCTGATCCGGCGCCGGATCAGCGTCGCGTCCGCTCGGCGTGGAGGGAGCGGGCGAGGTCGAGGAGCACCTCGGCGGACGATTCCCAGGAGAACTCTGCGGCCCTGACCTGCGCCGCCTGGGCGCGGGCGGCCCACACCTCGGGCACGGACAGCGCGGAGACGGCGTGCGCGATGTCGGCGGGATCGTGCGGGTCGAAGAACTCCGCGACCCCGTCGGCGAGCTCCCGGAAGATCGGCAGCTCGCTCACCGCGACCGGCACCCCGCGCGCCATCGCCTCGACGACGGGGAGCCCGAAGCCCTCATCGAGCGAGGCCGTGACGAGCGCGGTCGCCGAATCGAGGAGCGCGGCGTATTCCTCGTCGCTCACCCCGCGGTGGAACACGACGCGCGCCCGGTCGGGGACGAGCGCCCGCAGCTCCCGCTCGCGGGCCGGGGTGATCCGGCTCGGCAGGTGGAGCGTCCAGCCCGGCAGGTGCGCGAGCGCGCGGATGAGCGCCTCGACGTTCTTGTAGGGGAGGAACGCCCCCATGTAGACGAGCGAGCGGGCGTCGTGGCCGGGCGCGCGGGCAGGCAGCTCCGGCGGGGGAGCGACGGCATTGGGCACGACGTGCACCGGCCGCGAGGTGAGCGCATGCTCGGCGACGAGCCGGGCCGTCGTGCGGCTCACCACTGCGACGGCGTCCGCGCGGTCGAGCATCAGCCGCTGCGGCCAGTACGCCCGGTGGTAGAGCCGCCACGCCCCGCGCACCACCGCCGGCAGGTCCGCCGGCGGCTGCGGGTGCGCGTAGTAGATGAGGTCGTGGAGGGTGAGGACGAGCGCGTGGTCGCGGCCCCAGGAGCCCATCACCTGCATCGTCGAGAACACGACATCGGCACCCAGGGCGTCGAGCCGCTTGGCGATGGTCAGCTCGGCCGGGGACGTCGGATGGTTGAGGACGACGTACGGGGTGTCGGGCAGCAGCGCGAGCTGCGCCTCGTCGTGGATGATCGCGGTGACCTCGACCTCGGTCCCGCAGGTGACCTCGAGGAGTGCGGCGAGCAGGCACGAGCCGTAGCGGGAGATCCCGTCGTGGCGATCGGTGCGGGTGAACCGGGCATCGAAGAACAGCTTCATGGTGCATCAGCCTAGAGGAGTGCGCCGCTGCCTCCTTGGGCCGAGCCGATGAGCGTTCGGACCGGTTTGTCGACTCTCCGTCGGCTCTCACCATTTTGCTGAGGATCGTCCAGTTTCGCTAGGATCGACAACCATGAAGTCAATGGTCGGGACCCGGATGTCCTCGTGTGCACCGCGTGGCAGGACGGGAGCCGTCGACACATGACGATCCTCGTGACCGTGGGCATCCTCGCAGCCCTCCTCGTCCTCACCCCGCTCGTCACCGCCGGGCTCGGACGCCATGCCGGGTGGGTGCTGGGAGTCGCGTATCTGGCCGCGGCCGCGGCCTTCCTGCCCGCTGTCACCGAGGTCCTCGCCGGCGGCACCGTCGAAGCCGCCTGGGAATGGGTCCCGAGCCTCGACGTCGCCCTGGCCTTCCGGGTCGACGGGATCGGCGTGGTCTTCACCCTCATCGCCCTCGTCATCGGCGCGTTCGTGCTCTTCTACTCGACGGCCTACCTGTCGCCGGGCCCGAACCTCAGCTTCTACTGGCTCATGGCGACATTCACCTTCGCGATGGTCGTGCTCGTCCTCACCGACGACCTGCTCGTGCTCTTCATCGCGTGGGAGGTCACCTCGCTCGCGTCGTTCATGCTCATCGCCCGGTCCGGCGCCGCCGCCCACCCGGCGTCGCTGCGCACGATGTTCATCACCTTCATCGGCGGTCTCGGCCTGCTCGTGGCGATCGGCTTCATCATCGCCCGCACCGGCACGACCTCGATCCACGCCGCGCTCACCGACGAGGTGTGGGGCGCCGATCCGGCATTCACCACGACGGTCGCACTGCTCGTCGCGCTCGCCGCGATGACGAAGTCCGCGCAGTTCCCGTTCCACTCCTGGCTGCCCGACGCGATGGCCGCCGCCACCCCGGTGAGCGCCTATCTCCACGCCGCGGCGGTCGTCAAGGCCGGCATCTTCCTCCTCATCCGGTTCAGCCCGGCCTTCCACTCCACCCCGGCGTGGAATGCGGTGCTCATCGTCGCCGGACTCATCACCACCGCGATCGGCGGCTGGTTCGCCCTCAACCAGGTCGACCTCAAGAAGCTCATGGCCTACTCGACGGTGAGCCAGCTCGGCCTCATCGTCGCCGCGATCGGCGTCGGCACCGAGCTCGCGCTCTCTGCCGCCGTGCTCCACGTCATCGCCCATGCCCTGTTCAAGTCCGGCCTGTTCATGATGGTCGGCGTCGTCGACCACATCGGCCACACCCGCGACTTCGGGAAGATTCCGCAGCTCTTCCGCGTGTCCCCGCTCGCCTTCGTCGTCACGATCATCGGCACCGCCTCGATGGCCGGCATCCCGCCGCTGCTCGGCTTCGCCTCGAAGGAGACCGTGTTCATGGGACTCGGCGAGGCGCCGGGTGCGGCGTGGACCGGCTGGGCCACGCTCATCGCCGCGGCCGCGGCCTCCGTGCTCACCTTCGCCTACTGCGCCAAGGTCGTGTTCGGCGCGTTCGTCGACGGTCCGGCCCCGGACCGGGAGCGGCTCGGACGCACCGACGGCGTCATGCTCACCTTCGCAGCGCTGCCGATCCTCGCCTCTGTGCCGCTGGCCTTCATGCTCCCGACGGTCGAGCGCCTCGTCGTCCCCGCGGCCGCTGCCGCACTGCCCGGCACCGACCCCCACCCGCACCTCGCGCTGTGGCACGGGATCTCCCCGGAGCTCATCGCCTCGATCCTCATCATCGCCGCCGGCATCGCCATCATCCTCGCCCGCCGCACGGTGTTCCCGTTCTTCATGCGTGCCCGCCTGCCGTTCGACGGCGCCGATGTCATCAGCGGCATCACCCGCGGCCTCGAGTCCGCCGGCCGCGGCGCCAGCGGACTCGTCGCCCCGGTCCGCGCCGCGCCGCACGTGCGCGCGATCCTCGGACTGCTCTCCCTCGTGATCTTCGGCGGCACCCTGGCGATCGCGCTCGGCCCCGGTCTGCCGCCGGTGCAGCCGAACCTGTCGCGCCCGATCGACCTCGTCCTCCTCGTCCTCATCGGCTTCTCCGTGCTCGCCGTGTGCTTCGCGCGCTCGCGGATGACCGCGACGGTCGCGCTGTCGGCCGTCGGCATCCTCGCGACCGTGCAGATCATGGCGCTCGGCGCCCCCGACGTCACACTCACCCAGCTGCTCGTCGAGGCGATGACGATCATCGTCATCATGCTCGTCCTGCAGAAGCTCCCGCGCACCTTCTGGCGGTACCGCAAGCGCACGCAGACCCGGCGCGGGATCTTCGCCGTGTTCGTCGGCGTCGCCGTCGGCACCGCGGTGTGGGTGATGACCGGTCGCCGGGAGCGCTCCGAGATCGCGCTCTACTACCTCCACGAGGCCCCGGAGATCAGCGGCGGCTCGAACATCGTCAACACGATCCTCGTGGAGTTCCGTGCACTCGATACGCTCGGCGAGCTCACCGTGCTCGGGATGGCCGGGATCGCGATCGTCGCGGTGCTGTCCTCGGTCCGCGACAAGTTCATCGACCCGCCCGCCGCGGACATCCCCGAGGTGCCGCGCACCCCGTGGCTCAGCCTGCGACCGCGCGGCTCGGTCGCCCATCGCGCCGTCATGGTCGCCTGGCCCAACGTCATCCCGATGCAGCTCATGGTGCGCGTCCTCGGCCCGATCCTCGCGATCGCCTCCGCGCTGATCTTCTGGCGCGGCCACAACGAGCCCGGCGGCGGCTTCATCGCCGCGCTCGTCGGCTCCGCGATCGTCGGCCTGCTCTACATGTCGACCTCGAAGGACCGCGCGATCGGTCCGCCGCGCGCCCCGCTCATCCTCATCGGCGGCGGCGTCATGGTCGCCGTCCTCACCGGCTTCGTCGGCCTGGTCTTCGCCGGCTCGTTCCTCGAACCGATCCACGGGTACATCCTCGGCGAGCACTTCACCACCTCGCTGCTGTTCGACGTCGGCGTGTACATGGCCGTGGTGGGGCTCATCCTCGTGTCCTTCAACCTGCTCGGCACCTCGGACTCGGCGTTCACCCCGGCCGGCGACGACGTCCTCACCGACGGGCAGATGCAGCGCGACGTCGACGCGCTGCCGTTCGAGGGCACGCGCGAGCGCGCGGACGAGATGATGTACGGCGAGCTCCACGGCCCGCTCGACGCGACCCGCGGCGAGCGCCCGCAGGCCGGTGCGCTCGTCAAGCCCGAGCGGAGGAGCCGGCTCGGCGTGCGGTCGAAGCACATGTCCACCGGCGAGCAGCACCAGGAGCGTGGCGAATGATCCTCGCAGTGACCGTCGGAATCCTCGTCGCCGGAGGCGTCTACCTGCTGCTGCAGCGCTCCATGGTGCGCGCGGTGTTCGGACTCACGCTGATCTCCCACGCCGCGAACTTCGCGCTGCTCGCCTCCGGGGTGACGGCATGGCGCGGCGAGCCGCTCGAAGGGCGCACCGACCCCTCGATCGCCGCGGACCCGCTGCCCCAGGCGTTCGTGCTCACCGCGATCGTCATCACGCTCGCGATCACGATCTTCATGCTCGCGATGGCCGTGCTCGGCCACGACGACGACCAGCACACGCCGCCGAACACGGGGGAGGCCCGCGAACAGTGAACTCCGCTCTCCTCCTGCTCATCATCGCGATCCCGCTCGGCGCCTCGGCGCTGTCGACGATCGTCCGCTCCCGGCTCCTCGACCGGATCCTCCTCATCGGCATCCCCGCCCTCATCACGGCGGCGGGCCTGTACCTGCTCGCGGTGCACACCCGGGAGCCGGTGATCGCGCATTCCGTGGGCGGCTTCGTGGACGGACTGGCGATCCCGTTCGTGTCCGACACCTTCGCCGCGCTGCTGCTCACCGTCACCTCGGTCGCCGCGCTCGTGTGCTCGTGGTTCCTCATCGCCACCGGCGAGGACCAGTACCGATTCATGCCCGCGCTCATCCTCATGATGCTCACCGGTGTGTACGGCGCGATCCTCACCGGTGATCTCTTCAACCTCTTCGTCTTCGTCGAGGTCATGGTGCTGCCGTCCTACGCGCTCATCGCGGTGACCGGCACCTGGCGGCGGCTCGGGGTGGGCCGGATGTTCGTCATGGTCAACCTCCTGACCTCGACGATCCTCCTCATCGGAGTCGGCTTCGTCTACGGCTCGCTCGGCACGGTCAACCTCGCGCTCATCGCGGAGATGGAGGAGATCCCACCGGCCGGGCAGCTCGCGATCGGCGTCGTGCTCACCGCGCTGTTCGTCAAGGCCGGTGCCGCGCCGGTGCACGGCTGGCTCGTCCGCAGCTACCCGAACACCTCCGCCGGCATGATGGCGCTGTTCTCCGGTCTCCACACCAAGGTCGCCCTCTATGCGATCTACCGGGTCTACTCCTCGGTGTTCGTCGAGCCCCCGGTCTGGTCGTGGGTCGTCGCGGTCATCGTCGTCGTCACCATCCTGCTGGCGGTGCTCTCCGCGTTCGGCGAGATCCGCGTGCGCAATGTGCTCGCCTTCCAGATGGTGTCCGGCGTCGGCCACATCCTCATCGGCGTCGTCCTCATGAGTGCCGCCGCGCTGTCCGCCGGCACGTTCTACCTCACCCACCACATCATCACCATGGCGGGACTGCTGCTGACCATGGGTGCCGTCGAGCAGACCTACGGCACGGGCGCGTTCAAGAAGCTCTCCGGGGTCGCCGGGCGCGAGAAATGGGCGACCGTGCTCATGGTGGTCGGCCTGTTCTCCCTCATCGGCCTGCCCCCGACCTCCGGCGTGTGGGGCAAGATCGGGCTCATCCGGGCCTCGGCGGCGGACGAGTCCGTGCTCGGCCCCGTGCTCATCGGCGCGGTGATCCTCGGGTCGCTCATCAGCATCCTCGCCCTCCAGCGGCTGTGGGCGAACTCCTTCTGGGGGGAGCCGATGACGCACTACCACCCGGACTCGCTGAGCACCGGGCGCGCCGCGCTCACCGAGCTGCCGGACTCCGTGCGGATCCGCACGCGGCTGCTCCTGCCGGGCACGGTGATGATCGCGCTGTCCGTCGGTCTGTTCCTGTTCCCTGATCTGCTGTTCGCGGTGACCGAGCGGGCCGCGGAGGACCTCCTGCACACGGTCCCCTACATCGAGGCGGTGCGCACACGATGATGAATCCGTTCCGGGCGATCGGCTACAGCCTGTGGATCGGCAAGGAGATCGTCACCGGCACCGTCGATGTCCTCACGGGGATCTTCAAGGCGGGTGAGTACGGTCGGCCGATGATCGTCGAGCTCCCGCTGCGCTGCGAGACGGACGTCGAGATCACCCTCATGGCCTCCTCGATCACCATCACTCCGGGCACGCTCGTCGTCGCCTCGGCAGCGGCGGACGAGCGGTCGCGTGCGACGCTCTTCGTCCATGCGCTGTTCGGGGAGTCCGAGGCGGACGTGCTCGAGGGACTGTACGAGATGGAGGACCGGCTGCTGCACATGACGCGCGGTCGGAAGCCCGAGCCGATCAGCAGCTGGACCGCCGTCCAGAGGCCGAGCGGTGAAGCCGGATCGACGGAGAGGAGTGCCCAGTGACCATCGTGCTGTGGATCTGCATCGGCCTGCTCGCGCTGGCGATCGTGGTGGGCCTCTGCCGGGTGCTCACCGCCAAGGACATGGGATCGCGGGCGATCGTCGGCGACCTCGTGTACTTCTCCGCGATCGGCATCCTCACCTTCATCGCGATGCTCGTCGACCTCTCGATCGTGCTCGACGTGATCTTCCTGTCGTCGATGCTCGGCATCCTCGCCACCGTGGCACTGTCCCGCATCCAGACGAGGGGGCACCGCTGATGATCCCGGACACGCTCGCCATCACCCTCGTCGGGGTCTTCGGGATCACCGGCAGCGCCATCGTGCTCCTCTGTGCGGTCGCGATGTTCCGCGCGAACGATGCGCTGTCGCGGATCAACGTGTTCTCACCGGCGACCGGACTGGCGATGCCGCTCATCCTGCTCGCCGCCTACATCTACACGCTGTGGCACGACGGTTTCAGCCTCACCCGCCTCTTCATGGCGGTCGCCGGCTTCCTCGCGCTCATCGTCGTGTCCTCGGTCGCGTCGAACGTGCTCTCGCGCTCGACCTTCGCCGGGGGTGCTCCGGTGTGGCGTCATACCTCGCCCAACCGCCTGTCCGAGGCGCCCGGGGACGAGGACGCCGGCCTCACCGAGTACGAGTCGACCCTCGCCGACTTCGATATCGACGACTCCGAGCACTGAGAGGCGCCCTATGGGCCCGGGCACCCTCCTGGCACCCGCCCGGCGCCCTGCTGGCACCCTGGCGGCGTTGCGCCCTGGCGGCGTCGCACTGACCGCCGATGCGAGAGTTTCTGCCCGCGGCGACCGAATCGTCGCTGATCAGGGCTCCCTGGGCGGAGATTCAGATGCTCTCCGGAGAAACCCCTGCATTCACCGGTGGTGGCGCACGGCTGCGCGTGCGCCGTCCGGGCGTCAGGGCTGGAGGCGGTGCGTGGTCCAGGCAGCGCCGGATTCCGTGCGCGAGTACTCGAGCCGCCGGTGGAGGCGGTCGGGGCTGCCGTGCCAGAACTCGATCCGCTCGGGTACGAGGACGAAGGCATGCCAGTGCTCGGGACGGGGGATCGGCGCCGCGGACTCCTCGAGCTCCCGCGCGGCCGTGGAGAGCGCGGACTCCTCGGTGAGCTCGGCGCTCTGGTAGGAGTGCGAGGAGGTGGCGCGGGCGCCTCGGGGGCGGTCCTCCCAGATCGCGTCGGAGACGGCGTCGGGGAGCGCGCGCACCACTCCCTCGACGGTGATCTGCTGGAGCGTCTCGCGCCAGTAGAGGTTGAGCGCTGCGTGCGGGTTCGCCGCGAGGTGGGCGCCCTTGCGGCTGCGAGCGGTGAAGCTCAGCTCCGGCCCGTCGTCGCCGATCCCCTTGAGGAGCACCGTGCGCAGGGCGACCCGCCCATCTGCTGCAGCGGTGGCGAGGGCGGCGGCGTGCGGCTCGCGCACATTGCGGTCCTCTGCGTCGCCGATCCACTGTCGGAGCAGGGCGAGCGGGTCCGCGGGCGGGGAGTCGAACTCCGGCAGATGCAGCGTCGCATCGCCGCTGAGCGTGCGCGGTTCCTTCATGCTCGCAGTGTAGACGACCGGCTGCCGGTGGCCAGCGGGGGCCGGTGGCGCGGTCAGCGACCGGGGTGCCGGTCCGCGAAGTCCTCGAGGAGCCGGGCGGTGGGCTCGGGCCGTTCGTAGTGGACGAGGTGCCCGACGCCGTCGAACACATGCGAGCGGGCATCGGGCAGCGCGTCGACGAAAGTGCGGGTCGGCGCCGGTGGTGCGATCGAATCGGCGCCCCCGGAGATCACGAGCACGGGCATGGTGAGGGCGCGGGCCGCCTCGGCGGCGGTGTGGGACACGGACACGTCGAAGGCCTGGGCGAGGGAGTCCCGGTCGGAGTATGTGGAGAAGTACCGGTGGTGCTGATCGTGGATGTAGCGGCGCAGGCCGGGGTCCCGGGTGGTCGCCATGACCTCGCTCATCCCGCGCACGATGAGCGGGTGCCCGAGCACGGCATCGCCGGCCCGCTCCGGCAGCTGGGCGGAGAGCGCGTAGTAGAAGCGGGCGAGGTGCGAGGCGAGGCGGGACGGCCCCTCGAGCGCAGGCGAGGTGATCGGGTTGATGAGTGCGAGCGCGTCGAGCGGGTCGCCGCGCCGTGCGAGCCGGCTGGCGAGGTGGGCGACGAGGATCGAGCCGAAGGAGTGGCCGACGACGAGCGGCCGGGTGCCGTACCGCTGTTCGACGACACCGAGGAGGCCGGTGAGGAAGTCGAGGTAGGAGTCGAGGGAGAGTCCGCCGGGCAGGGGAGCGGTCGCCCCGAAACCGGGGAGGTCGGGGACGACGACCGGGCGGTGGCGGACATGGTGGGCGATGAGGTCCATGCCGTGGTGATCGCCGCGGAAGCCGTGAACGAGGAGCAGCGGGCGGGTGGCCGCGACCGGATCCGCCGGCGCGGAGGCGCGTCCGGGGTGTTCCCAGGCCGCGGTCGGGTGGACGCCGCCGGACACCGGTACGTCGAGGTCCACCCGGGAGGAATCGATCCAGCTCATGGGGGCCAGCCTAGCGAGCGCGATCGGGTGCTCGGTGGCTGCCGAGCTGCGCTGACCGGTCCGTGCGGCGGTCGCCGATGAAGGTTCCGGGGCGGCGGCCTCGCCGATTTTGCAAACGGTCCGGGACTGAGTACTATGGTTCGAGTCGCCCGGAGTTCCGGGAGGCGCCTTTCGGGGGTATGGCGCAGTTGGTAGCGCGTCTCCATGGCATGGAGAAGGTCAGGGGTTCGAATCCCCTTACCTCCACCGAAGTGAACAGGAGAACGGCCCCGCCAACGGCGGGGTCTTTCTCATTCCCCAACCGTTCGCAGCTCGTACCGTCATCCCGGAGGAGCGTCGCCTGCGCATCGTCGTCCTCATCTGCGACGCGATGACTCCCACCCGGCTGTGGGAGTTCGGACTCGTGGGCGACTTCGTGCCTGGCTGCGCATGACCGACGACCCTGTGGTGCTCGTGGCATTCGGTCTCGGCAGCATCCTCCTGGTCCTCGCCACCCTGCGTGACCCGCGCCTGCGGTCGCTCGTGCAGTGGGGGACGCCGAATCCCAGCACCCTCGGGCTGTGCATCCTCGGCGGGATCCTCGCCGCGGCTCCCATCCTCGCGGTGTCGGCCGCAGCACCGCTGGAGGAGCGCGGCGGCGCGGTCGCTCTCGGCGTCCTCCCCGCCCTGGCGTTCATGGCGCTGGCCGGCAACCTCGGCGAGGAGGTGTTCTTCCGGGGCCACCTGCAGGGCCGGCTCGAGACCGCCATGGCTGCCGTGCGTGCCGCGCTGCGGTCCGCCGTCATCTTCGCGGCGTGCCGCGCCTACCTCGCCACCACCGTGACCGACGTCGGATGGCCGCTGCTGGCATTCACTCTCTGGGAAGGACTGATCTACGCGTTCCTCCGCCTGCGCCGAGGCGTCATCCCGGCGGCGATCGCCCACGGCCTGGCGATCTTCCTCCTCAGCAGCGGGCTGGTCTGACGCAAGAGGCCGGCCGGGGTGCGCCGCGGGCACGGCAGTGCTCCTCGGGCCGACGGCGTTGGCCGCCGGGCCCTCGGCACGGGGTCGATCGTCAGCGGGAGCGCGCGAGTATATCGCGCGCTATACTCGGGTCATGGAAGACCTCAGATCTCGTCGAGTGCAGGCGGGACTCACCCAGGCGCAGCTCGCCGAACGCAGCGGTGTGCCGCAGCCGAACATCGCCGCCTACGAGCGAGGCCGGCGCCGCCCCTCGGCGGCCACCGTCGAGCGCCTGGACTCGGCACTGCGACCTTCCGCTCGCGCCGCTCTGGCCCATCATCATGACGCGATCCTGACCGTGCTCAGGGAGCACCGTATGAGCAATCCCCGGGTGTTCGGTTCCGTCGCCCGCGATGAGGATCATCCTGGCAGCGACATCGATCTGCTCGTCGATGCAGAGCCCGACCTGGACCTGCTCGACATCATCGATGCCGCAGAGCTGCTGGAGGAGCTGCTGGGCAGAGGCGTGGACATCATCACCTCGCGCTCGCTCCGTGCTGATCACGAGATCGCCCGCGCTGCGGTGGCATTGTGAACCCACCGTTGCCTGCCGGTATCCGCCGCAGACTCGAGGACATCATCCGGCTGTGTCGTCACGCGGAGGCGCTGGCGGCCCGGGGCCGGGAGTGGTACGACAGCGACCCTGAGCTGGGCGTACCGCACCTCGCGGCGGACTCCCTCGTACTCAAGCTGGGAGAAGCGGTCCGCCGACTGCCCGAGGACTTCCTGCGCGACCGTGCCGAACAGCCCACCTGGCGCCGGGCCGTCGGGATGCGAAACCGGCTCGCCCACGAGTACGACGCGGTCGACTACGAGATCGTGTGGCAGGTCATCTCGGTGCACGCCGCCGACCTGCGTCACCACATCGAAACCCTGCTCGAGGATCGCGAGGGCGATCCGGATCCGTAGCTCGCTGATCCGGCAGTCCCGTCCGGTTCGCTTGCCGGTCTCACCCTACCGGCGGGTTCGGACACGGGCGGTCCGGCGCCCGGTCCGGATCAGCCCCGGTCTGCCCCGTCGTGCTCGACCAGATGCTCCGCCACCGCCTCCGCGGCACCGTCCACCCCGCGGAAGCCGGGGAAGGCGTTGACCACGTCGACGCCGGCGAGGTGCATGCCGAGCCCGGCCGCCGCATGCCGGGCGAGGGCGGCGAGAGCATTGTCGACGGCGAAGGGTTCACCGCCGGTGGTGTGCTCGTGGTCGAGCGTCGAGGGCTTGAGCAGCCCGCTCACCCACCCGCCGGCGACGTAGAGCTTGCGGTCGATCCTGTCGTGATCGATCCAGTCCTCCACCAGATAGGGGCCGTCCATCGGGGGATCCGCAGGGAGCGGGTCCGACAGCACACCCCGTCCGCGCCCACCCCCGTGGACGGCTTTGACGACGACGCGGCGGTCGCGGGAGTCCGCGAGCACCTCGGCCCAGGACTCCCGCACATCACCGCCCAGCGGCGGCGAATGCCGCGATCAGGTGCCGCGACTCCTCATCGAGTGACATGCATCACTTCTATCGGTGCGGATGGAACCCGTCAAGCGTTCGGGCATGCGCCGCCCACAGTCCTCACGTCCCGCAGAAGGTCCGGTAGGGTCCGAAGTCCTCGGGTGCCGGCAGCGCGTACCGCTCGAGCCCCGGGCGCTCGGTGTACGGATCCGTCACCGCCTCGAGCAGCCGGGTGAACGGCTCCATGTCCCCGGCCTCCCCGGCGACGAGCGCCTCCTCGACGAGGTGGTTGCGAGGGATGTAGACCGGGTTGACCCGCTGCATGTGTGCGGTATCCGGATCGAGCCCCTGCCAGGTCGCGAGCCAGTCGACGAACTCGGGGACGTCGGCGAGCATCTCGGTGACGACGCTCGCGTCGGCACTGCCCTGCCCGGCACGACCCGCGTCATCACCGCGCGCCCCGGCACCGCCGCCGGCACTTCCCGGACCAGTCTTGCCTGCGTCCGCCAGACCCCGGAAGAATCCCGTGTAGTCGACCCGGTGGTCCCGGAGCATGAGGAGGATCGCGTTGATCGCCTCGCCCGCGGTCTCCTCGGACACCGCGTCCCGGAGCCCGAGCTTCTCCCGCATGCCGGCCGTCCACGCCGCGCTGTAGCGGGCGCGGAACCCGCCGAGCACCTCCTGGGCGGCCGCGATCCCCGCCTCCTGGTCCTCACCGAGCAGGGGGAGGAGCGCCTCGGCGAACCGGGCGAGGTTCCATTCGGCGATGAGCGGCTGGTTCGCATACGCGTAGCGCCCGCCGGTGTCGATCGAGCTGTACACGGTCGTCGGGTCGAAGGCGTCCATGAACGCGCACGGACCGTAGTCGATCGTCTCCCCGGAGATCGTCATGTTGTCGGTGTTCATCACCCCGTGGATGAATCCCACGAGCATCCACCGCGCCACGAGCTCCGCCTGCGCCGCGACGACGGCCTCGAACAGGCCGAGGTAGGGGTCGGCGGCCGCGCGTGCCTCCGGGTGGAGCCGGTCGATCGCGTGATCGGCGAGCCGGCGCAGCAGCGCGTCGTCGCCGGACAGCCGGGCGAACTGGAAGCTGCCCACCCGCACATGACTGCGCGCGACCCGGGCGAGCACCGCACCGGGCAGCGCCCGCTCGCGGCGCACCCAGCCGCCCGTCGCGACCACCGCGAGCGCCCGCGTGGTGGGGATCCCCAGTCCGTGCATCGCCTCGCTCACGAGGTGCTCCCGCAGCATCGGCCCGACCGCGGCGAGCCCGTCCCCGCCGCGAGCGAACGGCGTGCGTCCGGAACCCTTGAGATGGATGTCGAGCAGTTCTCCGCCGGGTCCCGCCGCCTCGCCGAGCAGCAGGGCCCGCCCGTCGCCGAGGCGCGGGTTGAGCGTCCCGAACTGGTGCCCGGTGTAGGCCTGGGCCACCGGCTGCGTCCCGGCCGGCGGCGCGGTTCCCGTGAGCAGACCGAGTCCGGCACTCGAGCCGCCTCCGTCCGGGCCGCGCAGCGCCTCCGGGTTGAGGCCGAGCTGCGCGGCCAGCGGATCGTTGAGGACGAGGAGTCGGGGCTCGGGCGGCTTCGCGGCCTGCCACGGCACCGCGAGCTCCGGCAGCTCGTCGGCGAAGCGGTGGGAGAGCGTGATGCCTGCGTCCGCGCCGGTCACAGCAATCCCTCCTCCGTCAGCCAGTCCCCGGCGATCGTCGACGAGGGCAGCTCGTCGGTGACGCTGCGTGCGTTGAGATCCCGGAGCGCCTCGGTGGTGAGCGCCGCGCTCACCTCGTCGACGACGGCTGCTGCGTCCTCGGACACGTTCTCGCCGGCGATCGGCACGACCTGCGAGGTGAGGAACAGTCCCTCCGGGTCCTCGAGGACGACGAGGTCGTTCTCGGTGATCGACGGGTCGGCGGTGTAGACGATCGCGAGCTGGATGTCGCCGTCCTCGAGCGCCTTGACGGTGAGCGGACCGCCGCTGTCCTCGATCGGGGAGAAGCCGACGTCGATCCCGTAGGCCTCCTTGATGCCCTGCGGTCCGTTCGGCCGGTTCTCGGCCTCCGAGTTCGCGCCCAGCGTGAGGTCCTCGTCGACCTCGGCGAGGTCCGCGATCGTGGTGAGATCGTGCTGCTCGGCGAACTCGCGGGTGACGACGTAGGAGTCCTGGTCGGTCGCCGGTGCCTGGGCGAGGGCGCGCAGGCCGTCGGGCATGGCCTCCTGCAGGGCGCTGTAGACCTCCTCGCCCTGGCGCGCCGGGGTGTCGGACTCCCAGTACTGGAGGAGCGGGCCGGAGTACTCGGGGAACAGATCGATCTCCCCGGCCTCGATCTCCGGCAGATACACCTCCCGCTGCCCGATCTGGTACTGCCGGTCCACGGATTCACCGGCGGCCTCGAGGGCCTGGGCGTAGGCCTCGGCGATGATCTCGTTCGAGTAGTAGGCCTGCGAGCCGATGACGATCGTGTCGCCGCCTCCGCCGCCGGTGCCCCCGGAGCCCGTGGTGTCCTCGGCGAGCGGGTCGCCCCCGCACGCGGACAGGGTGAGCAGGCCGGCGGCGGTGAGCGCGGCGAGCAGGGTGAGCGGTGTGCGATTCATGAGGAGGTCCTCTCCGGTGCGGGATGGGCGATGCGGGTGCGGGCGAGGCGCTGGGCGGCGCCGAGCAGGAGTTCGAGGAGGAGGGCGATGACGGCGACGAGGAGCGCGCCGGCGAGCATCTGATCGTACTCGCGGGATTTGAGTCCGGAGAACAGGTAGCGCCCCAGCCCGTAGTCGGCGGTGTATGCGGCGAGCGTCGCCGTCGCGACGACCTGCAGGGTCGCCGCTCGCAGCCCGCCGAGCAGCACGGGCGAGGCGAGCGGCACCTCGACCCGGAGGATGACCTGGGTCGGGCTCAGGCCGATCGCGCGGGCGGAGTCCGGGATGACCGGGTCGATCGACTGCACCCCGGCGTAGGCGCCGGCGAGCAGCGAGGGCACGGCGAGGACGACGAGGGCGAGCAGCGGCGCCTCGAGCCCGATGCCGAGCGCGAGGCCGAACAGGGTGAGCAGGCCGAGCGTGGGGATCGCGCGGGCCGCGCCGGTGAGCGCCCCGACGATCCCGGCGCCGCGGCGGGTGTGCCCGATGACGATCCCGGCCGGCACCGCGAGGACCGCGGCGATGAGCACGGCGAGGAACGAGATCCACAGGTGCTCGACGATCCGCACGCCCACGGCGTTCGGGCCCGTCCAGTGCGCGGGATCGGCGAGCCAGGCGAGGGCGTCGAGGAAGAGGTTCATGGGCGGCTCCCCGCTCCGGCGGCCCGACGGTGGGTGCCGCGGCCGGCCTTCGTGCGCGCCCACGGGGTGAGCGCCTGGCCGAGGAGCAGGAGGAGGCCGTCGAGCACGAGCGCGAGGACGACGGTGGCGAGCACCCCGGTGACGACCTCGGCCGTGATGCCGCGCTGGAAGCCGTCGGTGAGCAGGGAGCCGAGGCCGGGCACCCCGATGAGCGCACCGATCGTCACGAGGCTCACGGTGCTCACCGTGACCACCCGCACGCCGGAGAGGAGCACGGGCACCGCGAGGGGCAGGTCGACCCGCCAGAACACGCTCGACCGCGAGTGGCCGAGCGCGATCGCCGCATCGCGGGTGCGGGCGTCGACGGCGGCGAAGGCGTCCGCGGCGGTGCGGACGAGCAGGGCGACGCCGTAGACGGTGAGCGCGACGATCATGGTCGCTCGCGAGCGCAGGGGCAGCCCGAGCACGGCGGGGATGATGATCAGCAGCGGCAGCGCGGGGATCGCGTACATGAGCGAGGCGGCTCCGAGCAGCGGGGACCCCAGGCGCGGGCGGGAGAACGCGAGGCGCCCGATCGGCACTGCGATGAGCACGCTGAGGAGGATCGCGGGGATGCTGAGCACCAGGTGGGCGCCGGTGAGATCGACGACCTGGGGCCAGTTGTTGGCCAGCCAGTTCATGCCGGCTTCTCCGTCGCAGTCATTCGAGGACCCCCACCGGCCGCCCGGTGGCGTCGATCGCGATGGTGCGGCCGTCGACGACCTCGGTGCGCAGCTGCCGCTCGCCGCGGTCGGCGCCGATGAAGCCCCGGAGGAAGTCGTCGGCCGGGGCGGCGAGGATCTGGGCGGGGGTGCCCTGCTGGGCGATCCGACCGCCGTCGCGGAGCACGACGACCTCGTCGCCGAGCCGGAACGCCTCGTCGATGTCGTGGGTGACGAAGAGGATCGTCTTGCCGAGCTCGGACTGGAGGCGCAGCAGCTCGTCCTGGAGCTCGCGGCGCACGATCGGGTCGACGGCGCCGAACGGCTCGTCCATGAGGAGGATGTTCGGATCCGCGGCGAGCGCCCGGGCGACCCCGACGCGCTGCTGCTGGCCGCCGGAGAGCTGGCCGGGATAGCGGATGCCGATCGCCGGGTCGAGGCCGACGCGGCGCAGCAGCTCGCCGGCCTCGTCGCGGGCCTGCTTCTTCCCCTGCCCCCGGAGGACGGGCACGGTGGCGACGTTGTCGAGCACGGTGCGGTGGGGGAGCAGGCCGCCGTGCTGGAGCACGTAGCCGATCGAGCGGCGCAGCTGAACCGGGTCGACGCTCTGCACGTCCGTGCCGTCGATGAGCACCCGACCGCTCGTCGGCTCGACCATCCGGTTGACCATCCGCATGAGGGTGGTCTTGCCGGAGCCGGACGAACCGACGAGCACGACGGTGCGGTGCGAGGGGATGGTCAGCGAGAAGTCCGTCACGGCCGCGGGCGCACCGGGATAGGTCTTGGAGACGGATTCGAACTCGATCATGGCGCCACCGCCCGGGGGTTGTCGACTGGAGCGCCGGCGGGCCGAGGGCGGGGAACTCGCCCTCCCCGGTCATCCGGCTCGGTTGCGGCAAGTCTACGTGACGGAGCCGGGGAGAACAGAGGGGGTCCGCTCGACCGCTCAGGCGCCGAGGCCGTCGACGAGGATGCGGTAGACGTCGTCGGCGGCAGTGTTTTCGTCGACCCCGCGGGCGATGAGCTCCATCCCGGCCCCGATCATGCCCTGTACCAGGGGCGCGCGTCGGTGGGCCTCCTCGATCCCGAGGTCCTCGATCTTCTGGCCCCAGCTCTCGATCGCGACGAGCGCGAGGAGCTTGACGGTGATCTTCGTGTCGTTGACCTCGCTGCCGATCGGGTGCTGGAGGCTGACGAGGAGCGCGCCGGTGATGAGCATCGTCCACGCGCCGTGCATGAGCGGGGCGACGATCCGGGCCCGCGCCTCCCGCATCGCGAGTGACTGCATGATCACCCCGCCGAGCAGTGCCGCGATGCCGATGAAGTGCACGACGGGGATGACGTTCTCGAGAATCTCCAGGCCTGCCAGCTTGCTGACACGGTGTCAGATCGATCGATTTCCCGACACCGTGTCGGACCGCTCGGGCGCGCAGTGTGATGCCCTGGCCTCCGAGCAAACGTTCTGCTAGGCTCAGCGCACCACTGCATGGTTCCGAAGGAGTACCCATGACGCGCACCGACTGGCCCGCCGGACGCGGCGACCGCGCCGCTTTCACCCGGACCCACGGGGAGGAGCGCGCCGCGCGCTTCCTCACCGCGTTCCACGAGGGGGACCCCGTCGGCGACGCCCTGTTCACGGCCGACGTCCCCCGGGCCGCGCTCATGCGGCAGCTCCGCAGCGCGCTGCGCGCCGGGGAGGCCGCACCTGGTGACGCGCCCCAGGTCGCGGCCTTCCTCGACGACATGCGCGCGGCGGTGAGCGATGCGGACTGGGAGCAGATCGAGCGCGGCCGCCGGGTGTACCTCTCGATCCCCGTCCTCACGCACTCCGTGGCGCTCGGCCCCGGCTCGCTCGTCAACACTTACTCGAGCCCGGCGATCTCCACCGTGCTCGTGGGCACCGGTCGGCTCGTCGACGGGGCGCTGCGTCGGCTCATCGACACCCGCAACTGGAACTACCATCTCTATGCCGCCGGCGCGCTCGAGCCGGGCGGCGGCGGCTTCGAGCACACCGGGATGGTCCGGGCGATGCACGCCTACGCGCGCGCCCAGCATCTCGAGCGGCACCCGGACACGGGGGAGTGGGGCCTGCCGATCAATGCGATCGACATGATCCGCACGTGGTTCGACTTCACCTACATCCCGTACCGCGGTCTGGCGGCCATGGGCTACGACCTCACGGAGGAGCAGATCCGCGACGTCTACGGGATGTGGCAGGTCGTCGGGCGGCTGCTCGGGATCCCCGCCGACCTCCTCGCCGGGCTCGACGACCACGAGTCCTCCGAGCCGATGGTGCAGGCGGTCGCCGCCGTCGCCGGGAAGCCCGACGACGGCTCGCGGGCGCTCGTCGACGCGCTCGTCGGGGCGACCGCCGCGCAGCTCGCGCTCGTCCTCGGTCTCCCCGAGGGGCCGCTCGTGGAGCGGACGCAGGCGCAGATCCGGATCATCCACGGCGACGAGCTCGCCGACTGGCTCGCGATCCCGCGGACCTCGATGCAGGTCGCCGAGCTCCTCCAGGTGCCGGTGGTGAGGCAGCGGTACGACTTCCTCCGGCAGCTGCCCGCTGAGCTCGAGCGGGAGATCGCGACGAACGAGGCGATGCTCACCCATCTCCTCGCCGCGACCGAGGACGGGAAGTCGGCCTACGAGACGGCGCCCGCCGGGGAGGAGACCGCCGCCTGAGCAGACGCGCCGGCTCCCCTCGGACCCGTGGCCGAGGGGAGCCGGTGTCGCGTGCGGTTCAGGCGGTGACCTGGCGCTTCGAGGAGATCACGCCGGTGTTGAAACCGGCGAGGTGAAGGCCGCCGTGGAAGCGGGCGTGCTCGATCTTCGTGCACCGGTCCATGACGACCTGCAGACCGCCGGCCTCCGCGATCGCCGCGGCCTCCTCGTTCCAGGAGCCGAGCTGGAGCCACAGAGTCTTCGCCCCGATCTCCACGGCCTCCCGGGCCACCCCGGGCAGGTCGTCGTGTCTGCGGAACGCGTCGACGATGTCGGGGACCTCGGGCAGGTCGGCGAGCGAGGGGTAGACGGGGTGCCCGAGGATCTCGTCGAGCACCGGGTTGATGAAGTACACCCGGTACGTCGAGGAGGACAGCAGATAGGTCGCCACGAAGTTCGAGGCGCGCGAGGGCTTGTCCGATGCCCCCACGATGGCGATCGACTCCGCGTCGCGGAGGATCCGCAGGCGTTCGGTGGCGCTGGGTCCCACCCAGGTGCGGGTCTCGATCATCGTGCGTCCTCTCGTTCCAGTCCGGTCGCGGCGGTGAGCGCCTGATCGAAGTCCCAGATGATGTCCTCGACGTCCTCGATGCCCACCGACAGTCGGATGAGATCCTCGTGGACGCCGCCGGAGGCGAGCTGCTCGGCGGTGAGCTGCTGGTGCGTGGTCGACGCCGGGTGGAGCACGAGGGTGCGGGCGTCGCCGACGTTGGCCAGGTGGCTGGCGAGCTGCGTGGCCTCGATGAACCGGGCCCCGACCTCGCGCCCGCTGAGCTCCGCGGTCGCGGTGACGCCGAAGGAGAACACCGGGCTCGTGCCCTTGGGCAGGTACTTCTGCGCGCGCTCGTAATGCGGGTGCGAGGGCAGGCCGGCGTAGTTGACGTAGGACACGCGGGGGTCGGAGTCGAGCCATTCGGCGACGGCCCGCGCGTTCGCCAGGTGGGCGTCGAGGCGCTGGGGGAGGGTCTCCACGCCCTGGAGGAGCTGCCAGGCCGACTGCGCGGAGAGGCTCGGGCCGATGTCGCGCAGCTGCTCGGAGCGCAGCCGGGTGAGGAACCCGAACTCGCCGAAGTTGTCCCACCACGACAGGCCGTTGTACGAGGGCACCGGCTCGGTCATCGCCGGGAAGCTGCCGTTGCCCCAGTCGAAGCGGCCGGACTCGACGACGACGCCGCCGAGCGTGGTGCCGTGGCCGCCGAGGAACTTCGTCGCCGAATGGATCACGATGTCCGCGCCGTGGTCGAACGGCCGGCACAGGTAGGGCGGGGTGAGCGTGGCGTCGACGACGAGCGGGATGCCGGCTTCGTGGGCGATCTCCGCGAGCGCCTCGAGGTCGCTGATCTCACCGGAGGGGTTGGCGACGAGCTCGCAGTAGAGCGCCTTGGTCTCCGGGCGGAGGGCGGCGCGGTAGTCGGCCGGGTCGGTGCCGGGGACGAACGTCGTGTCCACCCCGAACCGGCGCAGCGTGACGTCGAGCTGGGTGACGGTACCGCCGTAGAGCTGGGAGGAGGCCACGATGTGGTCGCCGGCCTGGGTGAGCGCGGCGAAGGTGATGAACTCCGCCGCCATGCCCGAGGCC
The DNA here is from genome assembly GCF_005280295.1 of Brevibacterium sp. CS2. Classification (GTDB taxonomy): domain Bacteria; phylum Actinomycetota; class Actinomycetes; order Actinomycetales; family Brevibacteriaceae; genus Brevibacterium; species Brevibacterium pityocampae. Next base: position 2,204,574 of record NZ_CP040020.1, read on the forward strand.
GTGGCGACCGCTCCGATCCCGCCCTCGAGCGCGGCGATCCGCTCCTCGAACGAGGCGACCGTCGGGTTGCCGATCCGAGAGTAGATGTTGCCGTACTTCTGCAGCGCGAAGAGGTTCGCGGCGTCGGCGGCGTTCTGGAACACGAACGAGGTGGACTGGTAGATCGGCACCGCCCGGGAGCCGTGCATGGCGTCGGGGGTGCCCCCGGCGTGGAGCGCCAGGGTGCGGAAGCCGAACTGATGATCTGACATCGGGTGGGGGCCTCTTCCGGTTGGTCGGTGGTGATTGGGAGTCTGGTTCAGCGGGAGCCGGTCGTGCTCGGGTGTCCCACGATCCGAGCGATCCCGTCGATCGCCTCGGGGTTCTGTAGCGAGGTGGTGTCGCCGAGCGCCGTGCCCTCGAAGAGCTGGGTGAGGAGGCGGCGCATGATCTTCCCCGACCGGGTCTTGGGCACCTCGGGCACGGGGATGACCCGCGCCGGCTTGGCGACGGGACCGATCTCCCGGGCCACGTGGGCGCGCAGCTCCGCCTCGACCTCGGCCGGCGGCCGCGTGCGTGCGGCTTCGCTGAGGACCACGTAGGCGATCGCGGCCTGCCCGGTGAGCGGATCCGCGATCGGCGCGGAGCCGGCCTCGACGACGTCGGGATGGGCGATGAGCGCGGATTCGAGCTCGATCGTCGAGAGCCGGTGGCCGGACACGTTGATGACGTCGTCGACGCGCCCGAGCAGGGTGATCTCGCCGTCGGCGTCGCGCCGGCCGCCGTCGCCGGAGAGGAACCAGCCGCGCTCGCCGAACGCCCTCCAGTACGAATCGAGGTAGCGCTGCGGGTCGCCCCACACGGTGCGCGCCATCGACGGTCCGATCCGGTCGACGACGACATACCCCTGCTCGCCGGTCGGGGTGTCCGCACCGGTCTCGTCGACCACCCGGGTCGACACGCCGGGCAGGGCGCGGGTGGCGCAGCCGGGCTTCGAGGCGATCCCGGAGCCGGGGTCGAAGCACGGGTCGTGGGGGCGCGGGGACATGATCGTCGACCCGGTCTCCGACTGCCACCACGTGTCGATCACCGGCAGGATGCCGCCGCCGAGCTCGCCGCGCAGCCAGCGCCATGCCTCGGGGTTGATCGATTCCCCGACCGTGCCGAGCAGACGCAGCGATGACAGGTCCCAGGTGTCGGGCAGGCCGTCGGGGAAGTTCCCCATGTGCGAGCGGACGAGGGTGGGGGCGGTGTAGTAGTTCGTCACGCCGTAGCGCTCGATGATCTCGAAGTGGCGGCCCGGGTGCGGGCTGGCCGGGGTGCCCTCGTAGATCACCTGGGTGACGCCGTTGAGGAGAGGGCCGTAGATCTCGTACGTGTGGGCGGTGACCCAGGCGAGGTCCGCGGTGCACCAGTGGACGGTGCTGTCCACCCGGGCGGGGTCGTTGACCGCGGCGAGCTCGTCGTCGACGAGGTCGAAGAGCAGCGCGTGGGTGTAGGCCGTCTGCACGAGGTACCCGCCGGTGGTGTGGACGAGCCCCTTGGGCTTCCCGGTGGTGCCGGAGGTGTAGATGATGAACAGCGGGTGCTCGGCGTCGAAGGCGCGCGGGGTGTGGGTGTCCGGCTGGGCGGCGAGCGACTCGTGCCACCACAGGTCGCGGCCGGCGGTCCACGGGATGTCGTCGCCGGTGCGGGAGACGACGAGCACGTGCTCGATCGCGTTGTCCCCGGCGCATGCGGCGTCCGCGGCGGCCTTGACCGGCACGGCCGCGCCGCGCCGGAACTGTCCGTCGCTCGTGACGAGCACCTTCGCGCCGGTGTCCTCGATGCGGAAGCGCAGCGCCTCGGCGGAGAACCCGCCGAACACGAGCGAGTGGACCGCGCCGATCCGGGCGCAGGCGAGCGTGATGATGATCGTCTCCGGGATCACCGGCAGGTAGATCACCACGCGGTCACCGGGGACGACGCCGAGCGCTTCGAGAGCGTTCGCCGCGCGGGACACCTCCGTGAGGAGCCCCGCATAGGTGTAGGTGCGGCGGTCGCCGGGCTCGCCCTCGAAGTGGAGCGCCACCCGGTCCCCGTGCCCGGCGGCGAAGTGCCGGTCGAGGCAGTTGACGGCCGCGTTGAGCGTGCCGCCGGCGAACCACTCGATGCGCGGCACGGTGTACTCGGGGTCACCGGGTTCGGTGACGCCGGATTCCGGGGCGGGGGTGTCGACTCGACGCGGCTTCTCGAAGGTGTGGGCGGTATGCCAGGGGGAATCCCAGTCGAGCCGGGTGGCCTGCTTCTCCCAGAATGCGATCCGTGCGGCATCGGACTCCTGCGCCGGGTTCGCATCGGCCCTGGCGACGGGGGAGAGCACGGGGGCAGTCGTCTGGACGGTCATGTCGTCCATTGAGCCGCACGCCCGCGTCACAGCCGCCGCTTGGCGTCACACGCCGTCAGACGGCGTCGTATTCGCGCGTCATATGACGACGTATGACGGACTGTGGCGCGGGGAGCGCGGCGGGAGGTGCGCGCTGTGCTACCCGGTGCGATCGCGGCCGGACCTGTCGTGCGGACCGTGCCTCAGTGCTGCTCTGCGGCACCGGTGGGTGCGGGCTCTCCCGGCGGCCGGGGGCGGTAGACGAGGGTGACGAGGACGACGGAGATGATCATGAGGAGGAACCAGCTCACCATCTTCGACAGCGACACCATCTCCCAGCCGCCCGCCTGGTGCGGGTAGATCCAGGCCCCGGCGGCCGTCCCGATGTTCTCCGCGATCCAGATGAAGAACGCCACCCCGAGGAACGGCAGGAGGATCGGCAGGCTGCGAGCCGGCCGCTCGCGATGGTTCCGGAACAGCATGATGCACCGCCCCCATACGAGGACGACGGCGACCAGCAGCACCCAGCGGGCATCGGGCAGGAAGTGGTGGGTGAAGAAGTTCGCGTAGATGGCCGCCCCGATCACGGCGGTGAGCCACAGCGGGGGATAGCGCACGAACCGCAGGTCGAAGAGCTTGAACACGCGCACCATGTAGGAGCCGACCGCGGCGTACATGAACCCGGTGTAGAGCGGCACCGCGCCGATCGCGAGCACGCCGGCTCCGCCGTACTCCCACGATCCGGCGGCCGTCTTGAACAGCTCCATCACCGTGCCGACGAGGTGGAACAGGACGATCACCCACAGCTCGCGGCCGCTCTCCAGCCGGAGGGCGACCATGAGCACCTGGATCGCCACCGCGATGAGGACGAGCGCGTCGTTGCGGCTGAGCGCCGCACCGTCGGGGTACCACAGGGCGGTGGCGACGAGGGCTGCGAGCATGAGCGCGCCGAACACGCACGCCCAGGCCTGCTTGAGGATGAAGACGAGGAACTCGACCCCGGCCCTGCGGGCGCCTCGGGCCCCGGACTCCGCGGACAGGTGCCGGTGGGCCCAGGCGTCGAGGGCGGCCTCGACCCGGGTGAGGTCGGCGCGCGGATGCTCGAGCCGCTCCCGGGACTCGTCCGTCATCGCTCAGCGCACGACCGAGCGGAGGAGGACGTGGGTGCGGCTGTTGACGATGCCCGGCACCCCGCGGATGCGGCGGAGCACCTCGTCGAAGTTCTGCAGGCCGGTGCACTCGAGCTCAGCGATCAGGTCCCAGCCGCCGTTCGTCGTGTGGAGCGCGCTGATCTCCGGCAGTCCGCGCAGCTCGTGGATGACGCGGTCGGTGGTCCTGCCCTCGACCTCGATGAGGCTCATCGCCTGGAGGCCGCCGCCCTCCGCATCCGTGTCGACCCGCACGGTGTAGCCGACGATGATGCCGGCGTCGGTCAGCCGCTTCATCCGGCTCGTCACGGTGGTGCGGGTGGTGTGGAGGTCCGCGGCGAGCGTCGACACCGGGGAGCGCCCATCCCGGCGCAGCGCCGCGATGAGGCGGCGGTCGAGGTCGTCCATGCGGTACATGGTCAGAGTGTAAACCTGCGGTGCGCACAATGATCGCCCGGTGCGCAGATTTCGGAGGGTCTGCTCATTGTTGCTGCCCTCGGCCCGAACCTGGACTCAGACGGTACTGCGAAAACGGAACGGATCCCTGCAGGGCGCGCCCGTAAACTGCTCCACGGACCGCGGGGTCATCCACCCCGAGGTCGTGGACCATGAGGCCCCGGCCCCGGCCCGCACTCATCCCCATCCCACGCATCATCGTCTGAGCAGGAGGAACCCATGACGGCTTTCGTCGGCGTCGAGAACACGGCCCGCGGGGACACCTACTCCTTCAAGTACGTCAACGGCCACCCCTTCAACCCGGCCCCGCCTTCCAGACCGTCACCGCCTTCGGCGTGCTCGCCGACGTCCACAACGGCTACCCGGTGTTCCTCGGCGAGATGACCCTCGTCACCGCCCTGCGCACCGCCGCGACCTCCGCGATGGTCGCCCGCGCGCTCGCCCGCCCCGACTCCACCCGCATGGCGCTCATCGGCTGCGGCAGCCAGGCCGAGTTCCAGGCACTCGGCATGCGCGCCGCGCTCGGCATCTCCGAGCTCGCCGTGTTCGACACCGACCCGCAAGCGATGGCGAAGCTGCGCCGGAACCTCGAGCCCCTCGGATTCACCATCACCGAGGCCGCCTCCGCCTCCGAGGCGGTCGCCGGCGTCGACGTCATCACCACGTGCATCGCCGACAAGGCCCACTGCGTGGTCCTCGAGGCCGCAGATGTGAAGCCCGGCGTGCACATCAATTCCGTGGGCGGGGACTGCCCCGGCAAGACCGAGCTCGACCCCGCGATCCTCGACCTGGGCGAGGTGTTCGTCGAGTTCCCCGAGCAGACCCGCATCGAGGGCGAGATCCAGCTCCGGGATCCGGACTTCCCCGTCACCGAGATGTGGCAGGTGCTCACCGGTCAGGCCGCAGGGCGCACCTCGCCGCAGCAGGTGACGATCTTCGACTCCGTGGGCTTCGCGATCGCGGACTTCTCCGCACTGCGCTACGTGCGCGACGCGACCGCCGGCACGGCCTACCAGGACGACATCGACCTCGTCGCCGAGCCCGAGGACCCGAAGGACCTGTTCGGTCTCATCGGCGCGCTCTCCCCGGTCGGCTGAGGCCGCTCGGCGGCGGCCCAGCTCCCGTGCTCCGGCCGAGGTCCCGCACCTCGGCCGGGGCACCTCAGCGGCGGGTGATCCGCAGGTAGGTCGTGGCCCTGACCTGCCGCGTGTAGCGCGAGGCCGGCCGCTCGACCTCCAGCCCCGCATCGGTGAGCTCGCTGGTCACCGTGTCCAGCAATGCGGTGTCCTCGACCCCCTCGATCGACACGAGCGGGTAGGCCCGCACCTCCTTCGCCACACGGGCGAGCTCGAGGAGCGAGGCGACGTGGAAGTCCGCGTCGAACATCCCCGCGTAGGTGAAGAGCAGGTGGCTGCTCACCGCGAGGTCGAAGGCGTCGTCGGAGAACGGCAGGTGCGGCAGCGTCGCATCGATGTAGTGCGCCGGACGGGCGTTGAAGTCGTCGAGGAACTGCTGCGCGGAGTGCACGCGTGCCCGGTAGAGCTCCTCGCCGGTGCCGGACTGCTGCCAGTCGAGGCGCTCGCCGTGGGTGCGGGCGAAGTCGGCCCAGCGCTCCACCTCGTGCGCCACCCGGTCCGCGAGCAGGTGGCGGTCTCCGCCGTAGAGCGGGTCGATCGCGAAGGATTCGATGCCGCGGGCCGCGAGCTCCGCCGGAGCGCTCGCGGATCCGCCCGGACAGTCGAGGACGCACTTCCCTGCGAGGTCGTCGATGTCGAGGTCGAACATCGCGATGTACTCCTCGAGCGACCGGGCGGTCACGAGGACGTCGGACATCTGCAAGGGTTCTGTGTCGTATTCGCTCACGTGTGGAGCCTAGCGGAGGAGCGGCACCTGAGCGGAGGTGAGGTGCGTCACGCCGTCTGTGTGGCCGGGTGGAGCACCTCGACCCCGGCCTCCCGGTACTCCTCGAGGAGCGCGGGATCGCACTCATCGGTGACGAGGGTCCATCCGTGGGGCAGACGAGCCCAGGCCGGCACGCTGCGCGGGGCGAGCTTCGCGGCGTCGGCGAGGACGACGGTGCGCCGCGAGCGGGCCGCGACGCGTTCCTTCGTGTACGCCTCGTCCACGGTGGGCTCGCCGACCCCGCAGGCCGGGTCGACGGCGTCGGCACCGAGGAACGCGAGGTCGAAGGAGAAGCGGTCGATGCCCTCGAGCGCGAGCGCCCCGGTGGTGCCGTGGCTGCCGGCGGACAGGCGCCCACCGATGAGCTGCACGTCGACCCGGGGTTCCGCGGCGAGCGCGAGCGCGATCTCGAGCCCGCGCGTGACCACGGTGAGCTCCTGATCGCGTGCCAAGGACTCGACGAGCTGAGCGGTGGTGGAGCCGGCATCGACGAAGATCGTCGCCCCGGCCGGCACGAGCGCGGCCGCGATCCGGCCGATCGCCGCCTTCGCCGAGGTGCGCGCCGCTATCCGCTCGGCGAGCCCGCGCTCCCGGAACGGCGCCACCGAGGTCGCCCCGCCGTAGGTGCGGGCCAGCCGGCCGGAGCGCTCGAGCGCGGCGAGGTCGCGACGGATCGTCGACTCCGACACCCCGGCGTGCACGGCGAGGTCCTCGACGCGGTCGGTGCCGGAGCGCACGAGGCGCAGCAGCCGGTCGCGGCGCTCGCGGGTGGCCGAACGGGAGGTCATCGGGGCCGTCCTGCGGTCACCGGGGGAGGTATTCGGCGCGGATGCCGTCGACGTAGGGCGCGTAGCCGACGGCGGCCCGGTAGGCCGAGCGCATGGTGCCGGGATCCGCCGTGCCGGTGCCGGCGATGTCGAAGGCGGTTCCGTGGTCCACCGAGGTGCGGAGGATCGGCAGGCCGACGGTGACGCTGATGGTGCCGTCGAAGTCGAAGGTCTTCGTCGCGATGTGCCCCTGGTCGTGGTACTGGGACAGGATCCCGTCGTAGCGGCCCTGCAGGCCGTGGTGGAACACCGAGTCCGCGGGGATCGGGCCGGCGACCTCGAGGCCCTGGGAGTGCACCCGGTCGACGGCGGGGGTGAGGATCTCGATCTCCTCGTCGCCGAACGCGCCGTTCTCCCCGGCGTGCGGGTTGATCGCGGCGGTGGCCAGCCGGGGGTTCGCCACCCCGTAGACCTCGAGCGCGCGGTGGGCGCGGAGGATCGAGTCGACCTGGGTGTCGACGGTGATCGCGTCGAGGGCCTTCCGCAGCGCCATGTGGCGGGTGGCGAAGAACACCTGGAGGCGGTGACCGGGCACGTGCGTGTTCTCCACGACGAACATCGTGTCCTGCTTGGTCACGCCGGTGAGCTCACCGAGCATCTCGGTGTGCCCGAGGTGCTCCGAGCCGGTCTTCCACACCGCCTCCTTGTTGATCGGCCCGGTGACGATGCCGGCGACCTGCTGAGCCATCGCGGCCTGCGTGGCGACCTCGATCGCGGTGACCGCCGCGCGCCCGGCGCGCTCGTCGACCCGGCCCCATGCGGGCAGGTCGGAGCCGAGCACGCCGATGTCGAACACGTCGATGACGCCCTCACCGGCCGACGGCGTGTCCCAGGAGGAGACGGCGCGCACCTCGGCGTCGAGCCCGAGCACCTGCACGGCCTTCTCCATCACCGCGAGGTCGGCCACGGCGATGCCGTGCTGGCTCGTGTCGCCGGAGAACTCGTGGAGGACGGCGGCGGTGATCTCCGGGCCGATGCCGACGGGATCGCCGACGGTGACTGCGAGGGTGGGGGCGGCGGAGGAGGCGGAAGCGGTCATGGGGTGTCCTTTCGAGCCGGGCTGTCAGGGGCTGGGCGTCGAGCGGTGGTCTGCGCGGCGCGGGACTGGAGGAGGCGGGTGCGCATCCGCACCATGCCGGAGAGGTGGTCGAGGCAGGCGAGCGCGGTCCCGGCATCGCCGACGAGCCCGCCCTTGGTGACGATCGGCAATCCGGCCCACGGTCCGCCGACGAGCGCGCCGGCGGCGGCGAGCGGCACGACCTCCTCGTCGATCTCCATGCCGACGGCGCCGAGCGCCGCGAGCACGCTCGTGGTGATGTCGCCGCCGGTGGTGTAGAGGCCGCCGATCGCGGGGCCGGGTCCGGCGTCGGTGGCCGGCCCGTCGTGGGTGGAGACGGCGTGCGCGGAGACCACACGGGCGGCGATCCGGCCGAGCGCCTCGGGCAGGGCGTCGGACTCCGCGTCGCTGAGCTCGCGCACGTCCTCGGGGTGGACGACGGAGGCGAGGAGCACGATCTCCCCGGCCCGCGCCCGGCGCACTGCGGCGCTGACCTCGGCCGCGGTCGCCTCGACATCGGGCACGGCGGAGTCCTCGGCCCGGGGCACGGGCCGCACGATGGTGGTCGGGCGCTCGCCGAGCACCCGCTGGAGCTGGGCCTGGGTGAGCTCGGTGGCGGAGCCGGCGATCGCGAGCAGCGGGGGAGCTCCAGCGGCACCCTGGGCGCCCATCGCCCGGGCGATCGCGAGCGAGCCCGGCCCGGGATCGATGCCCACCCACATGACCTCGGGGTCGGCCTCGACGGCGGCCTTAGCGACATCGCGCAGGTGGGCCTCGGTGAGGGCGTCGGCGATGATGACGTCGGGATCCTCGCTGAGCAGGGTGCGGATCCGGTCGACGAGCGCGGAGCGCGGGCCGGTGACGGCGGCGAGGTCGATGCCGAGCGTGGACAGGTGCGTGTCCTTCCGCAGCGCCTCGGCGACCGAGGAGCTCGTCATCGGGGAGCGGACGTCGTGGGCGAGCTCGGTGTGCTCGAGCCGGGTCCCGCCGAGCAGCTGGAGGCCGTGCACGGTCTGCCGGTCGGCCGTGGGGAAGGCCGGCATGCACAGTCCCACCGCGCGGCGGCCGCGGGCGCGCACCCCGGTGATGACCGCCTCGGCCTCGGCCCCGAAGTTCCCGCGCAGGGTGGAGTCGGCGCGCGAGCACACGAGGTCGGCAGGCCAGCCGGCGTCGAGCACCGCGGTGACGGCCGCGGCGGCGCGTTCGGCCGGGAGGTGGCGGGAGTCGGTGGTGACGACGAGCGCGTCGTAGGCGTCGAGGTGGGTGCCGATCTCCGATGCCGAAGCGTCCGCCCGCAGGGTGGCCGCGCGCAGACCCGACCGGGTGAAGCCCGCCGCGCAGCCGTTCCCGCCGGTGAGGTCGTCGGCGACGATGAGGATGCGGGTCATCGCATCAGCCGATGATGAGGTTGGCGATGAACAGCAGCGGGATGCTGCCGGCCCACACGGCGGTGGTGATGCCCGACCAGCCCTTGAGGGCGGCGGTCCCGTCGAGGCCGGTGAAGCGGGTGACGACCCAGAAGTACGAGTCGTTGAAGTAGCTGAACACCATCGAGCCGCACACGCAGGCCATCGCCGCCATGAGCGGGGAGATGCCGAGGGTGCCGACGAGCGGGGCGGTGACCGAGGCGGCGGTGATCATCGCGACGGTGCCGGAGCCCTGCGCCACGCGGACGAGCGAGGCGATGATGAACGGCACGATGAACGCCGGCAGGGGCAGGGTGGACACGGCCTCGGCGAGCGCATCGCCCACGCCGGAGTCGCGCAGCACCTGGCCGAAGCCGCCGCCGGCGCCGGTGATGAGAAGGATGAGTCCGGCGGACTCGGCGGCCTGGGCGAGCCAGGAGTGGACCTTCGTGCGCGGCGTCCAGCGGGGGAGGAGCACGTAGACGGCGAGGATGATGCCGATGACTAGGGCGATGACGGGGTTGCCGAGGAACAGGAACGGCACGACCCAGCCGGAGGCCTCGTACTCCTCGGCGTTGATCTGGCCGGTGGCGTTCTTGTCGATCGCGGCGGTCACGGTGTTGAGGACGATGAGGAGCAGCGGGAGGAGCAGCGGCAGGGAGCCGATGAACGCGTTGATGCGGTGGGGCTTCTTCCCGGCCGGGGTCTCGCCGAGGAAGTCCTCGGCGCGGTAGGTCTGGATCGTGTCGAGCTTCGAGTGGACGTCCTCGCCGCCGGATTCGGCGAGCGCGAGGTCGTGGTCGGCGCCGTAGACTTCGGCGGCGACCTCGTCGTTGAGGTGGGCCTCGAGCTTGGGGCCCATCCACTTGGCGTAGAACACGACGACGGGCAGGAGGATGACGGTGAAGATCAGGCCGGTGAGGATGACGGCGCCGAGGTCCGCGCCGAGCAGGCCGGACACGGCGAGCGGGCCGGGGGTTGGGGGCACCATGTGGTGGGTGAGCGTCATGCCGCAGCCGAGCGCGAGGCACAGGGTGACGTAGCCGCCGCGCTTGACGCGCGCGATCGAGCGGGCGAGCGGGTTCATGATGACGAAGCCGGAGTCGCAGAACACCGGGATCGACACGAGCGAGCCGACCGTGCCCATGGCCCAGGGCTCCTTGCCCTTGCCGAAGCCGCGGAGGAAGGCGCGGGCGAGCGCGTCGGCGGCGCCGGAGACCTCGAGGATCTTGCCGACGGCCACGCCGAGGCCGATCACGATGCCGATGCTCGCGAGCGTGCTGCCGAAGCCGGTGGTGACGGAGTCGATGACGCCGAGGATCTCCTGACCGGCGACGAGGCCGGTGACGAGGGCGGCGATGAGCAGGGCGACGAACGCGTCGAGGCGGGTGCGCAGCACGAGGACGACGATGGTCGCGATGCCGAGCACGAGGGCGAGAATCAGCCGCACATCCATGGGCGGTCTCCTTGGGTCGAGAGATGATCGAACTGCGCAGGTTTGCTGAGTGAATCATGCACCTTCTCTGTGTGACCGCACAAGAGGACGGGGAGCGCAGGGGCTGCCAGTAGCGGCACAGATCAACGTATCTGCAGATGAGGGTAGGTGCATGTGCCCTGTGGTCCGCTAGCTTCGAGTCGGGTGCCGAGGGCTCGTCCGCAGCGCGTGCACCGTCAACTCCGCTCTGCCGATTCGAGGTCATCATGTCCCGCAGCCGTCCTTCCGCCCCGTTCTCCGTCCCCGCGCTCAGCGCGCTCAGCGCGCTCGCACTCTCCTCTGCCGCAGTCCCGCCGCCGGCCGCTGCGGCCGCTCCCGCGGATCCTGACCGGGGTGCTGCCGAGTACACGCTCACCCTCCTCGACCCGACCGACGGGGTGATGAGCACAGCGCGCAGGGGATCAGCGAGTCCGGCGAGGTCATCGGTCTCCAGCGCCCGACGAAGAAGGCGCAGCCGCAGGAGACCGTGCTGTGGCGGGCCGGTGAGGCGACGGGGGAGGCCCTGGGCCAGTACCAGGGCACCTCGCAGTTCTCCCGCCCCTTCGACATCAGTGATGCGCGCACCGCGGTAGGGGAGGCGTTCGACGACGCAGGATCCTCGGTGCCTGTGCTGTGGGCCGATGGGGCCGCACCGGTGCGTGCGCACGACAGCTCGGGATTTGCGGTCGACATCGCGAACTCGGGCACGATCGTCGTGCAGACGGCCGAGGGTGCCTTCCGCGGGCGGCCCGATGCGCTCGAGCCGCTGCCCGCCCCGGCCGCCGAGGAGCCCGGGTCCGAGGTGACGCGGGTGCGGGTGACCGCGCTCGCCGAGGACGGTTCCGCGGTCGGCACCGCGACGATCGAGGAGGCCCACGGCGATCACTCCCACGGGGTGCGCCGCGCGGTCGTGTGGGACGGCGATACCCCGACGCTGCTCGAGGAGCCGGCCGAACACGTCTCCGCGGACCCGGCCGGGATCGCGGGCGCGGACGTCGTGGTCGGCTCTGCCCGGATCGACCGGGTGGAAACCGCCTACGTCTGGCGCGAAGGGCGGGCCGAGGCGCTCGCCACGACCCCAGTGGCTGAGTACCCGCACACCAAGGCCGCGGCGGTGAACACGCAGGGGCAGGCCGTCGGGTACGCCTCCCGCTACGCCGGCAATACGAGCTTCGGCGGGTCGGCGCTCCTGTGGGACGGCGGTGGAGTCACCGCCCTCGACTCCGTGGTCGACCTCCCGGAGGGCGTGATGCTGCGGGAAGCCCGTGACATCAACGAGGCAGGCCAGATCGTCGGGACCGCGGAGACCCCCGACGGTGCCCGTGGATATGTGCTCACCCCTACGGCCGGGGAGCCGACGGGGGAGCCGACTCCGACCGAGGAGCCTTCAGCGGAGCCGACGCCTGCTCCGAGCGAGGAGCCGAGCGAGGGGTCGAGTGATGGCCCGACCGGGGAGCCGACTGCTCCCGAGCCCACCGATCGCCCGAGCGGTGATCCGACCGAGGCCCCGGACTCGACCCCGTCGGTGTCGCCGTCGCCCGACGCCCAGCCCACGCATACGGACTCTCCCACCGCGCCGGGCGGACGCGAGGATGATTCCACCGACGACAGTGCCTCCGGGCCCGGTCGTGGCGACTCGCCCGGTTCGCTGCCGCGCACCGGCACCCAGGTGCTCGGGCTCCTCGGGATCGGCGCAGTTCTCGTGTCGGTCGGTGCCGTCGCCGTGCTGCGCGTGCGCCGTCGCGGCTGAGGCGTACCCGGCGCGGTGCCGCGTATCCTGGGAACGATGAACACCGACCCCGCTCCCCACCTCGCGCGTGCCCGCGTGCGCGCCGCCGTCGACCGGCTCTACCAAGCCGACTCCCAGCGCTGGGAGGTGGCGTGCCAGCGAGTGATCCGCTTCCTCGAGGGGATCACCGAGAGCATGGAGCTCGCTGACCGCTCCCGGATCGTCGTCGACGGCTACCGGATCAAGGAGCCCATGCGGACGCTGGAGAAGGTGCTCAAGAAGTCCGAGGGCCAGGCGCTGCCGAGCGAGCCCGGGGAGATCGTGGAGATGATCTCCGACCTCGCCGGGGTCAAGGTGCTATGCAAGTCCTCCCGCGACCTCGAGGCCTTCGTCGACGTGCTCCGCGCGGAGATGGGCCGGGCCGGTCGGTTCGAGGTCGTCGAGCCGGTGAAGAACTACCACCTCGACCCGAAGCCGAGCGGGTACCGCGCCTTCCATGCGGTGCTCGGCGCGGAGGACTCCAAGGCGCAGCACCCCGTGCGGGTGGAGATCCAGGTGCGCACCCGGCTCCAGGACGCCTGGGGCGAGCTCACGCACGACGACCTCTACAAGCCCGGCGGACCGCTGTCGCCGAGTGATTTCCACACGCAGGTCGCGGCCTCGATGGCCAACCTCCTGTCCGAGGTCGACCGGCTCGCGGACCTGCTCGCCCAGGACATCGAGCAGACCTCGCGCGGGGATGCGCAGGACGGCGAGGGCGAGACGCAGGCCGGCGACCTGCTGCGCGTCACCGTGACGCGCACCGGTCCGGGCTATGCGATCGCCGAGGACGAGCTCGGCCGGCGCGGCCTCATCCGCGCCCGTGACGTCCGGCTGCTCGCCGAGGTCACGGGAGCTGCGGAGAAGTCGGGGGAGAACCGCAAGCAGATCAAGGTCTCCGATCTCGTCAAGGTGGGCGACGAGCTGCCGGCCGCGGAGGTCGAGTTCAAGGGCAACCGCTACTTCGCGCCGGTCGAGTTCGCCGAGCGCGGGTAGGGAGCGGCGGGGACGTCCCCGCTGTGACGCGTCCCCGCTGTGACGCAGAGTTCCGAGGCCGATCCGCCGATTGTGAAACCGGGCCTTGGGTTTGCTACAGTAACGGGGTCTCGGGGCTATAGCTCAGTTGGTAGAGCGTTTCGTTCGCAATGAAAAGGTCAGGGGTTCGATTCCCCTTAGCTCCACCTCGGGGGGAAGTGTTGAACTCCACGTTCAGCACTTCCCCCGTCTGCTTCATCTCGTCCAGATCGGCGAGGGTGAACTCTGCGCCGTGGTCGAAGAACCACGACGCGATGGTCAGCGTCGTCGCGCCGACGAAGATCTTGTCGACGAAGTACTCGAACAGCAGTTCCCTGGTCTCGCGGGTGTCCATCGTCGCGTGGGCGAAGCGCTGGTAGAACGCCCCGATCGACGCCTCGTCCTCGAACAGCGTGGCCTTGACGTGCTCGGCTTGGATCGCTGCGTCCAGCTCCTTCTTCTGCTGCTCCAGCGATGACATGGCCTCGGCCGTGGACTCGTTCATGATGCCCATCGCGATGGCCTTGACGAAGTTGCCCAGCTTAGCCTCCACGTCCTTCCTGCGGGCCTCCAAGCCCTCCAGGACGTCTCTGCCGCGCTCGTGGGTCTCCCGGTAGTGGGAGGCCATGTCGACTGCCAGGGAGGCCAGCATCTCGGTGTCGTCGAGGAAGGACTCGACGACAGCGGCCACCCGCTCCTCGATCTCGTCCTTGCGCACCGACTTGGCGGTGCACTTCTTCTTGCGCTGGTTCAGGCAGTAGTAGTACCGATACTTCCGGCCAGTCTTCGACGTGCCCGAGACACCTTCCATCGACGCGCCGCACCGTTCGCAGAACAGCCGACCGGTCAGCCAGTAGTCGGGCGCCTCGTCGCCCAGGGCAGCCAGCTCGGCCTTCGTCCTCGCGCCACGGCGCTTGTTCACCGCGAACATCCTCTGGACCTGCTCGAACGTCTCGTCGCCGACGATCTGCGGCATCCCGCCTGGGACCACGTGCCCGGCGTAGGAGTACTCGCCGATGTAGGCCCGGTTCTTCAGCATCTTGTTCAGCGTCTTGGGGGAGAACGTGAACCCGTTGGTCGTGCGGACGCCGGCAGCGTTCACCTCGTCGCAGATGCGCTGCATCGACTTGCCGGCGGCATAGTCGGCGAACATCTGCTCGACCACCGGGGCGTTCTGCGGGTCCAGCTCGTAGCGCTTGTCAGCGCCGATGGCGAAGCCGAAGATCTTCCTGCCGTTGGCCAAGGCCTTCTCGGCGTTGAAGTGGACCCCGCGGCGGATGTTCGCCGAGAGCTGCCTGGAGTAGTACTCGGCAAAGGCATCGCTGAGCCCCTCGACCAAGATCGAGTCGGGGTCATCGGTGGGGGAGAAGCCTTCGATGTAGTGCAGCTTGGCGCCGGCCATGCGGATCGCGTTCTTGACCTTCAGCAGGTCCATCCGGTCGCGGCCCAGGCGGTCGTTCTTCCAGACCGCCACGTAGGAAGGACGGATGCTCGGCAGCTCGCGCAGCATCAGCTGGAACTCGGGTCGTTCAGTGTTGGTGCCGGTCTTGGCCGCGTCGGTGTACTCACGCACAACCTGGAGACCCTGCGCCTCGGCCCACCGATGCACCAGCTCGCGCTGCTGCTCGATGGAGGCCTCGTTCTGCGAGGACGAGGAGTACCTGTAGTAGCCGACGACCAGGTCGTTGTCGTTGAACTCCGGCTTGCCCCTCATGACGCGACGCCTTGCTCCGCGTACCGTCCCTCGCCCTTGAGTGCCGCGTACAGCGTCTGTCGGGCCACACCCAGGTCTCGGGCCACCTTCGCCTTCGGAACGCCCCCAGCGACCCGCTGACGGGCCTCTCGGACCTGTTCAGGGGTCAGCTTCGGCCCCCGGTCGTAGACGCCCTTGCGCTTGGCGATGGCGATGCCCTCGGCCTGCCGCTCGCGGATGACCCGACGCTCCATCTGGGCGATGCCCGCCAGCACCGTGAGCATGAACTCCCCGTGCGCGGTCTCGGTACTCAGCTCGGGGTTGTCGACGAACTCCACCGCGACCCCCTTGTCGCGCAGCTGCTGCACCAGGGCCAGCAGGTCGGTCGTCGAGCGCGCCAGCCGGTCCGGCGACTTGACCCTCACTGTGTCGCCTTCGCGGACGTAGGCGAGCAAGTCCGTCAGCTGCTCCCGGTCGACCATGTTCTTGCCCGAGACCTTCTCCTCGAACAGCCGGTCGACCTCGCCGATGCCTTCGAGCTGCCGCGCTGGGTTCTGGTCGGCCGCGCTCACGCGCACGTACCCGACCACCTGGCCCTTGTGTCCGACCATGCCTGGACCGCCTCTCCACTCCTGTCCAACGATACACATCACCGATGCCGTTGGACGCAGGAAACACCGCATCCGGTCGTGGTAGTTGGGGTAGACCCTGATGGACGTTGCGTCGTTACTCTGATGGTGCGAACTATCCGGGCAGAGCCGGGGCGGGGTCAGCGAACCGGCCACCGGGTGGTTGAGGTCCGCACCACCTCACCCACCTGTGCCCCTGCGTGCCCGATCGTCGACCGTGTGAGTGTTCGCGCGGCGCGCCGCTTGAGCGTTCGCCGCCCCGCCAGGGGGTGATCAGGTAAACTATCTGATACATCGTCCCCCGACTGAAGCGAGCCCATGACCAGCGGAACCACCCCCGTGCTCCAGCAACGCCGCCAGGTGGTCGTCAAGGGTGACCAGGTCGAGGTGCTGGTGAAGTCGCGCGACCGGGTCAAGGCTCACGGCGAGGTGTTCACCCCCGCGCACATGGTGGAGCAGATGCTCGACTTGGTCCGCCCTGAGCTAGAGACTGGCCCAGGCTTCGTCGACAAGACCTTCTTCGAGCCGGCAGCTGGCGACGGCAACTTCCTCACCGCGATCTTCCGGCGCAAGCTGGCAGCCATTGAGAAGCGCTACGCGCCGAAGATGTGGCCGACCGAATCGCTGTTCGCGCTGGCCTCCATCTACAGCGTTGAGCTGCTCGCGGACAACCACTCCGACGCCCAAACCAACATGCTCGGGGAGTTCGTGGCCTTCCACGTTAAGCACAAGGTCAAGTGCTCACCCAAGACCAACCTGTTCAAGGCTGCCCAGCACCTCATCACCGCCAACATCCAACAGGGCAACACCCTCACCGGCCTCGACGCTGCGGGGCACCCCCTGGTGTTCTCCTGGTGGCATCGCATCCTCAACGCGCCCCCTACCGTCCAACGCGAAGCCTTCAAGCTCTCCTCCCTGCGCAACGCCGACGAGTCCCTCTTGGACTTCGACGTGCTCCCCACCTACCCGCCCTGCCGCATCGACCACGTCCACAAGGGAGCCTGACCCGATGAACGCCCCCCATCTCAGCACCTACCGCGAGATCAAGCCGGTCATCTACTCGTGGTCGACCCCCGACGTCCCCAAGTACAACGGCTGGGAGAAGATCGGCTACACCGACCAGCAGACCGCGGCCGACCGGATCGCCCAGCAGGCCTCCCAGATGAACGTCACCAAGGACATCAACTGGACCCGGAAGGCGTTCTTCACCAGCGAGGGCGCCGACGGCTCGTTCACCGATCACGAGTTCCACCGCTACCTCAAGCAACAGGGGGTGGAACGCGAGCTGAAGCCCAAGCGCAGCGAGTGGCACCGGTTCGCCGACATGCCGCGCCGGTCCATCGACTACTTCAACGACTTCGCCGGGCAGGACTTCACCGACCTGCAGGTCGAGAGCCAGGACCTGTACCAGCTGCGTCCCGAGCAGGAGGATGCCGTGCAGCAGGCCATGGAGGCCTTCGGCAACGGCGCCACCGACGTGCTGTGGAACGCCAAGCCCCGGTTCGGCAAGACGCTCACCACCTACGACCTCATGCGCCGACTGGGTGTCACCAAGGCCCTCATCGTCACCAACCGGCCCGCCATCGCCAACTCCTGGTACGACGACTTCGTTCGCTTCATCGGCCACCAGACCACCTTCAAGTTCGTCTCGGAGTCACCGGCCCTGGCCAATCGCAGCCCGATGACCCGGGCGCAGTACCGCTCGCTGCTGGCCCAGGAGCCCGAGGCCACCATGATCGAGTTCCTGTCCCTGCAGGACCTCAAGGGCTCCCAGTACTTCGGCGGCGAGTACGACAAACTGCGCCACGTGGCCGACCTGGAGTGGGACCTGCTCGTCATCGACGAGGCCCATGAGGGCATCGACACCGACCGCACCGACGTGGCCTTCGACCACATCCACCGTGCCCACACCCTGCACCTGTCGGGCACGCCCTTCCGTGCACTGGCCTCGGGCAAGTTCGCCCCCGAGGAGATCTACAACTGGACCTACGCCGACGAGCGCGAGGCCTTGCAGGCCTGGGCCGACGAGGCCGAGGACAACCCCTATGCGGCCCTGCCCAAGCTGAACATGTACACCTATCAGGTGTCACGCATGATCAGCGACCAGTTGGAGGTCGGCGTGGCCCTGGCCGAGGACGAGGCCAACATCGACTACGCCTTCGACCTGGGCGAGTTCTTCGCCACCAAGGAGAACGGCTACTTCGAGCACGAGGCCGAAGTCATGAAGTTCCTCGACTGCCTCACCACCAACGAGAAGTACCCGTTCTCCACCCCCGAGCTGCGCGACGAGATCCGGCACTCGTTCTGGCTGCTGAACCGCGTCGACTCCGCCAAGGCTTTGGAGCGCATCCTCAAGAATCACGCCGCATTCAAGGACTACACGATCGTGCTGGCCGCAGGTGATGGCCGCAGCGCCGACGCCGATGTCGCCCTCGTCGGCAAGTCGCTCGACCGGGTCCGGTCGGCGATCGCCGAGGCCGAGAAGACCGGCGGGAGGACCATCACGCTGTCGGTCGGCCAGCTCACCACCGGCGTCACCGTGCCGGAGTGGACGGCCGTCATCATGCTGTCCAACATCGCTTCCCCGGCGCTCTACATGCAGGCCGCCTTCAGGGCCCAGAACCCCCACGCGTTCGAGCGCAACGGCCAGCTGCTGCAGAAGCAGAATGCCTACATCTTCGACTTCGCCCCCGAGCGCACCCTCACCATCTACGACCAGTTCGCCAACAACCTCAGCCCCCGCCCCTCGATCACCACCGCCGGGCGCCAGGACAACATCCGCACGCTGCTCAACTTCTTCCCGGTCATCGGCGAGGACTCCGAGGGGCGCATGGTTGAGCTCGATGCGTCCCAGGTCCTGACCTTCCCGCAGGTGTTCAAGGCCCGTGAGGTAGTGCGCCGAGGCTTCCTGTCCAACCTGCTGTTCGACAACGTGGCAGGCATCTTCCGCTACTCCGAACACCTGAAGGACATCCTCGACAAGCTGCCCACTGCCAAGGCTGGGAAGCTCAAGAAGGAAGAGTTCGCCAACCCCGAGCCCCCCATCGTCACCGACACGGACGGCAGCGTCCAAGTCGACGCTGAGACCGTCATCAACCCCAAGATCGAGCACCTCGGCAAGCCGGTCTGGGATGTCCAGGAGCTAGCCGCCATCACCCCCGACACCCCGCGCGGCAAGGCCGTCAAGCATGTCGTCGATCTGGTCACGCAGAAGCTCCAGCCCACCCGCGACGAGCTCAAGGAAATGTACGGCCTCTCGGCCAAGCAGGCCGAACGAGACGAGAAGGCCATCGCCGAACGTACACGCGCGGTCGTCGAGCGCAAGATGACCGAGCAGAGCATCGCCGACAAGCACCTCGAGGCTCGACTCGCCGAGGCCGCCACCGAGGCAGAAGCAAACGCCATCGAGGTAGAGCGCAAGGAGCAGCAGCAAGCGTTCAGTACCGAGCTGTTCGCCGCCATCGAGGAACTCACCGGCACGGTCCCCACCGAGTTCGTCACCCGGGAGGAGACGAAGAAGGAGCAGACCCGCGCCAACACAGCCATGGAGGATGCCCGCTCCCACCTTCGAGGGTTCGCCCGCACCATCCCGATGTTCCTCATGGCCTACGGCCAACGAGGAGTCAGGCTGTCCAACTTCGACGAGTACACCCCCGACGATGTGTTCGAGGAGGTCACCGGCATCACCGAGGAGGAGTTCCGCGTCCTGCGCGACGGCCAGGTGATCACTGAGGACGACGGCACCACCACGACCATCCCGGGCCTGTTCGACGAGGCCGTCTTCGACCAGTCGATCCAGGAGTTCCTCGACAAGAAGAAGGAGCTGGCCGACTACTTCGACGACTCACTGACCGAGGACATCTTCGCCTACATCCCCCAGCAGAAGACCTCCCTCGTGTTCACCCCGCACAAGGTCGTCACCCTCATGGTCGACTTGGTTGAGGACCAGACCCCCGGGATCTTCAACGATCCAACCAAGACCTTCGCCGACCTGTTCTCCACCGCGGGGTTGTTCTTGATGGAGCTGGTCAAGCGGCTCGACGATGGCCTGACCGACGTGATCCCCGACAAGCAGGAACGCCTGCGCCACATCCTGACCCAGCAGTTGTTCGAGATGAGTCACAACGAGATCCTGCACCGCATCACCATTGAGGCCGTGTCGGGTGGCGATGCCCAGCGCAAACAGTGGATTGAAGAGTCCGGGCACTACATCTACGGCGATATTGCACGTATGCGCGCCGAACAGAGGCAGCAGGTCATCGACCGCATGCTGAGCGAAAAGGAGTAGGACATGAGCAAGAAATTTGACGTCGTCATCGGGAATCCTCCGTACCACAGCGAGCCCGCTCGGCCCGGTGGGCGTGGTGAACCGCTGTATCACCTCTTCATGGATGCGGCGTTTGAAGTCGGCCGACAGGCCGTCATCATCACCCCCGCCCGGTTCCTCTCCAATGCGGGTCAGACCCCGAAAGTGTGGAACGAGAAGATGCTGGCCGATGCACACCTAGAGGTCGCACACTTCGAGCCGGACTCGGGACAGCTTTTCCCCCAGATCACGGACACAATCAAGGGTGGCATCGTCGTTACACACCGCGACTCGGAACGCACCCTCGGTCCGATCGGCACCTTCACCCGTCACCCCGCGCTCAGCGGAGCCCTGCACAAAGTCGAGAAAGCAAATGCGCCGTCGATTATGGAGGTGGTCTCGGCCAAGGGCGCCTTCCGCTATACCGACAAGATGTTCGAGGAGCACCCGAGCGCGAGACAACTCATCCCCGAGGGCAGCAGCAACATGGTCGTCGGCTTCGATAACCTGCCGTTCCTCTGGCACCAAGACAATCCGGGTGACGGCCAGAACTACGCAGCAATGTACGGCCTCCAGTCGACGAAGCGTGTGGTTCGCTACGTTCGACGGGACTACGTCTCTGGGCCCGCTTCCTTCGATAAGTGGAAGGTGGCCATTGCAGCAGCCAACGGAACAGGGGCGACGACAGACTTCTTCGGCTTGCCGCTAACCAACCCGTTCGTACTGGGCCCAGGTGTCGGCGCCACCCTCACGTTCATGACGATCGGCGCGTTCAGTTCGGAAACGGAAGCGGACGCGTGCCTGAATTACCTCAGAACGAAGTTTGCGCGGGCAATGCTAGGCGTGTTGAAGGTCACCCAGCACAACCCCCGAGGCACCTGGAAGTACGTGCCGGCTCAGGACTTCTCAGCCAACTCCGACATCGACTGGACCAAGCCGATCCCCGAGATCGACCAACAGCTCTACGCCAAGTACGGTCTCGCCGCCGAAGAGATCGCCTTCATCGAGGACAACGTCAAGCCGATGGAGTGAGCGTGATGACCGACCCACTCGACCCGATGCAAAGCATCGCTGGCCGTGTGCGGGCCGCCCGCGACAACCTGGGTTGGACCCAGACTGAGCTGGCCACCCAAGCAGGCCTGTCACGTCCCACAATCGCCCGGATCGAGCGGGGGGGCGACGTCTCCACCGCGACCCTGGCCAAGGTCGTAGATTGCCTTGGACTGACGCTCACGGTGGTGTCTGCAGTAGCAGATCAAGGTTAGGGCGCGCTGTCACAGGATCGGTCGATCTCGGACACCTGTCCAGCTCGGAGCCGTTCGGCCTGCCGGAGCCTCCACCAGTGTCTTATAATCCCTATCCAGATCAGTAGGTGTACCAAGCCGTGCCTCGTGGCCATTTCGGACACCTACCCTGCATGCGCCGCTGACGCGGCGCCGGGCCTCCTGGCGAGGACCCGGCTGCGCCCACAAGCGCCGATTCACCCGAGCACGGCTGCGAGGGTGCGCTGGGTCCTCCCTGACACCGAGGAGGACCACCATGGCCTGGACAACGATCCGCACCGACGCCGTTCTCGACCTGCCCGCCTTCGCTGAGCCGGTCGAGATCCACCACGACCCCGCGCAGCACGCCCTGCTGGCCCTGGACCCCGCCAGCGGCGAGTCCGAGGTTCTGACCACCCGCTTGCCCGACCTCCCACTGCTGCCCGACGAGGCCGTCGTCAAGGACTGGTCCGAGCACAGCGGGCTGGCCCGCGCCCTGGCCGAGGCAGGCGTCGTCGAGCTGCTCGACGCCATCGCCGTCGGGCCGTTCGCCGCCACGGCGCACCGCGTGCGCGTGCTGACCGCGGGAGGTGCAGCATGAGCACGGCGACCCCCACGGACACTGGTGCTCCCCGGGTATGGCTCGGGTGCCTGGGCTGCTACAACGACGGGGCCCTGGTGGGCCGGTGGCTCGACTGCACCGACGTCGAGGACGTCACCCTCGCCGACCTCCACGCGGGCTCTGGGAGGCCGTACGCGGCCTGTGAGGAGGTCTGGGTGCTCGACCACGAGTTCGTGCCCGTCGAGGGCGAGTTCGGGCCTCTGGAGGCCGCTCAGTGGGGCCGGTGCTACGAGGAAGCCGGCTCCGACCGCTGGACAGCCGTGTGCGCGTGGGTCCGGTCGGGGATGCACGTGGTCGAGGGCACCGGCGACATCCCGAGCTTGGGCGACTTCGAGGAGCGCTACTGCGGGCACTGGGAGGGCTTCCGGGAGTACGCCGAGCAGCTCGCCGACGGCACCGGGATGATGACCGGCTGGCCGGAGGAGGCCGTGCGGTACTTCGACTGGGCGAGCTGGACCCGTGATCTCGCGTTCGACTTCACCGTCGTCGACGCCCCGGCGGTCGAGGGCTACGGCGTCTACGTGTTCCGAAACCTGTGAGCTGCTCAGACGAGCTTGGTGGGCACGCCCACCTGCTTGGGGTGACGAGCGCACACCGGGGCCACCAGCTCGGTCAAGGGCACCCCGAGGGCGTGGGCGATGCCGTGGAGCGTGGAGATCTTCGCGGCCACGCGCCCGGCCTCGACCTCGATGATCGTCTTGCGGTGGACCCCGGCAGCCTCTGCGAGCCGGTCGATCGAGAACCTGGACTCCTTGCGCAGGCGCGCCACCTCCACGCCGAGGGCGCGCAGGTCTGGAGCGGGAGCAGGCATCCACCCAACTTCCCGCAGGCGCGTGCGTTGCACAGTAACCCAAACGCACCTGTTTTCAGTACGCTGATCGGGAGTTCCAAACTCTCGACCCACCCGACGGAAGGAACCCCATGACACGGGTAATACACACAAGGGCGATCATCGCGGCGATCGTGGCGACAGGCCTGCTCGCAGGCTGCGGAGGGCAGGACGGTCCAGCCGGCCAGGATGGAGCATCAGCCCAGGACGAAGCGGCAGGCCAGGGAGGCATCTTCGACTTCTCCTCCCCGACGATGGGACCGGCCGAGGAGATCGTCGTCGAGATACCCGAAGGGCTCAAGGAGGCGATGGGTCCAGACGGCGAGAACCTGTTTCTCCAGCGGGCCACACTCACCGCCTACGAGCTGGATGGGGCCCAGAACTGTGCAGTGCGCATCGACCTGGAGTGGGCTCCCGGAGCCGATGAGTTGATCGCATCGTCCAGCAGCTCCGATGACGGACCGAACTACGGCTTCGCCCTCGGCTACGCCTACCACCACCCGCTGTCCGAGTTGAGCCCGGACGGCGAAGGGCCCGGCAACTTCTTCATCGCGGACGACTACTCCCATGCGGTCCGGGTGAACGACTGCGCTGCAAGCCCCATGGACGACGACAACTCCTCCGCCCTCGACTTCAAGTTCCTGCGGGACGGGGACATGACCGACGGTGCCGAGATCGACTTCACCGTCATGAAAGACGGGTCCATCACGATCGTCGACAGCGATGTCGAGGACTTCGTCCGTGACTCAAACGGCGACTGGGTTGCCGACTAGGCCACGGTGTCCACGCGTTCCGGCACCCTGCACCTGACAAGGAGCCCGCGCCAGCGGGCTCCTTACCTTTTCCTCAGCGCTCCAGCTCGTCCTCGTGGTTGACCTCGAGGTCGGCCTCACGGACCGACTTGAGCGCCTTCTCCCTGCTGGTCAGCTCTCGCCTCGTGGCCTCGTGCCTCAGCTCGGCCAGCGTCGAGGGCTCGCCGTCCCAGGCGTGGTCGCCCGCAGCGACCTCGGCGCGCATCGCGTCGGCCAGTGCCTTGTCCTGGCGCACCTCGACGGCCCTGCGGGCCACGGCGAGCTTCGCCGCGCGGCGCCACAGCTCGAAGGCCACCGAGGCGTCCAGCGCGTCCTCGTAGCGCTCCAGCGTGGCGCTCCTGAGCCCCTTGGCCAGCGCGCCGTCCAGCGGCTCCCCGGCGGCCAGTTGCACGCGCCAGCGCTCGTCGATCTGGACCATCTGCTCCCATGCAGCCACCTCGCGCTCGCGCGTCGGCCTCCTCTCCCGCAGCGGCGACTCGTAGGGCGCAGCGGCCCGCACCTCGGAGGTCGAGGACGCCTCGGCCCCGGACCCGGCGGTAGCCGGGGCTGGGGCCGGAGTCGTGTCGGCGGCAGCCGACGCGCTCACCTCGGCCACGTCCTCGACCGTCTCGACGGCACGCTGCTGCTCGGCCTCCCGCTCGCGCTCCCAGGCGGTCTTCGGCTCGTCGAGCGCGCGCCACGCGGCGATGGCGGCGTCGACCTCCGCGTAGCGCATCCCCACCCTGAGCATCGCGCCGCGGTCGGGCGTGCGCAGCCGCCTCTGGAGGTCCCAAGCGTCGAGGACGACCTTGTCGGCCAGCTTCGCGTCCGGTCCATCCGCATCGAGTCCATCCGCCACGGCGACGCCGTCGTCTGCGCTCTCGGGCACCATGGCCGCCTCGAACCCAGCCCGCCGGGCTTCGGCCATCATCTCCTCCGCGCGGCGCTCCTGCTCCCACTGGGCGGCCAGTGCCGCGGCGCTCTCGCTGCGGCGCTCAGCCAGGGCGTCGTCGAGGCTGCTCGCCATCGCCGCGCGCATCTGCGCCGCCGACATGGCCGGTTTCGGCGCGGCCTGCGCAGCCAGCTCGGCGTTGCGCTGGATCGTCTCCTCGACGTGGTCGAGCATGGCGAACCGGCCGAGCCTGCTGGCCCGTCGCCGGTCGCTGGTGCTCGGCTCGATGTACTCACCGTCCGCCCCGCGACGCTTCATCTGGTAGGTGAGCCCGCGGCCCTTCTCGCCGCGCTTCTCGACCACGACGCCGACCTCGGCCAGCACCTGGGCGTACCCGTCGAAGTCGGTGTAGCCCGTGGCCTCGAGCGCAGTCCTGATGCGGTCCTTCAGCACCGCGAAGCTGAACGGCTCCGGCTCGCTCGGCGACGCCCCGGCGCTCCACTTCTGATGCTTGTCCAGCCCCCGCCGCTCGGACTTCTCCTTCAGCTCCCAGCCCGTGGACGTCAGCTCGTTGCGCTGCTCATACCCCTGCGCGGCGAGCACGGCGTCGTGGGTCCTGGACAGGACCGAGTGCTTCACGTTGGACGACGCGAAGCTCTTGCCCGTGGCCTTGTCGATCGAGTCGATCACGATGTGGTTGTGGACGCAGCCGGTCTTCCCGTCGACCTGGGTGACGACCAGCGCGCGGCGGTGGTCACCGGCGAGCGAGCGGGCCAGCTCTTGGCCCAGCCGGTGCCCCTCCTCCCAGTCGTCGGGATCGTCGGGGTCGAGCGCCCCCGCACCGTCCCGCGCGAAGCTCTGGATGACGTGGTACGCCTGCACATAGGCGCCCTCGGTGACGTCGCGGTAGGTCGGCTGGCCCGTCACCTTGTCGGTGCCCCACTGCACCTTGACCGTCCTCGTCCCGTCCTTGCGCCAGCGCTTCCGGTTGTCCCGGAACTGCCCCTCGGCGAACTCCGGGATGCAGCCGTTGATGCCGCTCGCAGCCACGAACCGGTCGCCCTTGGCCTGACCGTCCTTCTCAGTGAGCGCATACGCAATCAGCCGCGCCGAGTTCCTAGTCGGGCTGGACATCACGACCGCTGCGATGGGCTTCACCATGACCTCAGTCATCCACTCCCGCGATGCGCCCGGCCAGCTCCACCAGCCTGCCGTCGATCGCTTCGAGCTGGCGCTTCACGTCGTCGAGGTCGCCGGTCACCTGACCCGTCTGGTGGGCGACCTTGGCCATCTGGTTGACGTTGTGACCGACCTTCCTCATCTCGGTCCTCAGCTCCTGGACGTCGTCGATCAGGCCGTCCACCACCCCGGGATCGGCACCGCCCCTTCGGGCCGATGCCTGGGCCTGCTCGCGGGCCAGCCATCGGCATCCGTCCTCCACCGCTTCGCGGATGATGTCCGAGACGGTGACGGCCCGGCCCGTCGCCTCACTCGCCCGCTTCGCGGACTCCTCGGCGAGGTCGAACGATGACTGCGTCATCCTGAGTTCGACCCGCTTCGGGTAGATCGCCCGCCTACCTCCTCGCCGCCTCGGCTGCGCCTCGTCCGGCATCGTCACCACGTCGGTCGACCTCCCCTCGGTAATGCTGCAACCGGGCTGTCCGGTGGGCTGCGCACCTCCATCAGTATACCCGGTTGCAGCATTACGGCGAGCAGTTCAACTGTACGGGTGTTTGGCTCCGCCAAAACCCCCTCCCAGTTGCTGCCCGCCCCTCGTCGGCTCCGCCTCCTCGGGGGACAGGGCTACCGCCCTCCCCATCTCTGCTGCGCACCCGGCGGGGCCCCTCCCAGTGCGTCGAAGGACCCCGGCCCGCATCCGCGGAACCGGGGTCCTGGGGACCGTCCACGACGACTACGCGCCGTAGACCGAGAAGCCCCGCTCGTGCGCGTCATCGCGCTCCTCGGGCTCGTCGTCGTCCTCGTGGACGCCACCGTCGGCGACCGTCTCCCCGTCCTCGAGGATGGGCTCCTCGGCCTGCTCGAGACTCGCCTCGGTCGCGGCCCCGCGCGCCTTCAGCGCGACGACTGCTTCGACGAGGCGTGCGGCCCGCTTGGCCTCGTCGCGGTCCTTGCGGACCCGGCGCACTGTGCCGTCCTTGGCCGTCTTCTCGGTCACCTCCTCCTCGATGCCGAACAGCTCGTACAACTCCTCGACAGCGGCACAGCGCGCCTCACCGGCGTACTTGAGCGCGTCCTTGACGGCCTTCACGTCGGCCCTCTCCTCGGCCTCGATGGCCGCCTTCTTCGCGGCCAGCTCGGCCTCGAAGGCCTTCCGCTCGGCGACGAGATCGGCGAGCCGCTGAACCCGCCGCTCGCGCCGAGTCATGGTCATGTTGTCGGTCATAGTGATGCCTCCTTAGGCGTCGTTGTTCGGGAACCCATCCCCGGTGGTGGGCCGGTCAGTCAGAGCAGCATGATCCCCGGGGCCTCCGCGACCTCGTCCCAGACCGACGTCTGGGGTTTCGGAGATTGCTGCGGTACCGCAGCAGGGCGCTGCCCGGGAGGGAGCTCTACCATCGGCTCCTTGGACACGGTCAGCGCCTCGCGCAGGACGTTCAACCCCTGGTGCACCATCCCGCGGCGCTCCTTCACCGACGGGTAATCGAGCCGAGCCAGCGCATCGGCGAACGCCGACCGACCGAGCTGGTCGCGGCGGTAGATCCCTTCCGCTGTGCACCAGTCCTTGTACGACTCGTGCAGCACCGTCGTCGTGTCGCCGATGCCCCCCGTCTCGCACTGCTCGGCCACGAACCTGCGCACATCGTCCTGGCCCTCGGCGTACTCGCTCGTCCTCTCCTGAACCGCCTCCGGCTCATCGAGGCCGCGCTCCCAGTACTCACCGAGGCCAGCCACCATCCATGTCAGAATCGCGTCGGCCGCGAGCTCCAACTTCTCCGGAAGGCGGGGGTCCTGCTCGTCCGGCGGGATCACGACATTGAAAGGCACCGCGCGCACCCGCGACCACACCGCAGGGTCCGCGACCTTAGACGGCAGCTCGGGCAAATGGTTGGTCACCATGAGGAAGCTGTGCGACGGGAGAAACTCGATCGGGTCCTTCCGCAGCGCACGCGCCTTGATCGGATCGCCGCCGGTCAACCTCTTGAGGACCGACGCCGACAAACGGATCTTCGTGTCGGTCTCCGAGAGCACCACCATCCGACGCCCCCGCAGGTCGAAGAACGCCGGAGACGGCGCGTTCGGATTCGACTTGACGACCTCCATCAGCGCCGGGTCAGCCACCCCGCCGTAATCACCCAGAGCGTGGAGAACCGACGTGTACGCCACACCCTTGCCATTGCGCCCCGTCCCGGTCGCGATGGGGAACACGTGCTCCAAAACCTTCCCCACAAGACCCACCCCGAAGAACCGCGCGAGGTAGGACCGAACGTGGTCATCCGGCAGTACCTGCGCCAGGAAGTCTTCCCACAGCTCGCTACGAGCCCCAGGGACGTAAGCGGCCCGGGTGACCTTCGTGATCCGATCATCGGGGTCGTGGGGTCGCAGTTCCAGACCATGCAGGTCGAGCGTCCCGTTCGCGCAGTTGAGCAGGTAGGGGTCGGCGTCCATGTCCGCAGCAGCGGCGCACATGCCCTCCAGGGACCCCGCGAGTTCGAGTACCCCCCGAACCCCGGATGCCGTGCTGCACGCCATCACGTCGGACGCCAGGTCCTTGTCGCCGAGGGCGAGCCCCC
Organism: Brevibacterium sp. CS2; assembly: GCF_005280295.1. GTDB lineage: Bacteria > Actinomycetota > Actinomycetes > Actinomycetales > Brevibacteriaceae > Brevibacterium > Brevibacterium pityocampae. The sequence goes on from NZ_CP040020.1 coordinate 2,232,746, forward strand.
ACATGGCCTTGAGCGTCTCCATCGCCGCAGCCTTGGCGCGCGTACCGCCCTTGTCCTCGGCCCAGCGCTTGCCGTCCCAGTGGTGCCAGCCGATGCCGACCACGTACAACAACTTGCCGAGCCACTGGGCAGCGAACTCATGCGCAGCCCTGACGTGCTTGCGGTGCTTGCGGGCGTCGTCGAGCAATATCGTGCGCTGCTCCGCAATGGTAATCTGAGGCCCAGAGTCGGCAAACTCTTCCGGAGCCGCTCCACCTGACTGGGTGGGGCGGCTTTCTTGTTCGCTCATCGCGGTCCACCTCCAACGAGGTTTTCCGCAAGCCAGGCGTCCAGATCGGCGACACGATAGACGACCCGGGCGCCCGCACGGACGTACCGGGGCCCCTGGCTGCGGCCACGCCAGTTAGCGAGGGTCTTCGGAGCGACGCCGATGTACCGCCCAGCTTCGTCAGTGTCGAGTGCAGCCGGGGGGAGGGTGTGGCCGGGATCCACAGCATTCGGTGACAGGGACATGATCGTGAGTCCTTCAGGAGGCGACGGGGGGACCGTCGGGCTCACCGAATCCCGATCAAGACGAATACACGCGTGGTGCCTTCGGAAGCTCCACGTCAGGGCGCTCAGGCCCCGAGTCCCCTCACGCCGACAGGAGGACCAGAAGATCTACTGTGGTGCCGCCCAGGTCGGACGCCAGGCGGCCCGCCGCAACCCCTCAGGGCTCGTCGGCGGTATAGGAACGAGCCTATCACCCCTGTCAACCCTGCGCTACCCCAGGCATGGGCTAACTTGCAGGTCTTCAGCCTCGCGCGACGGCGGCCTCTGCGCTTCGCTCGGCCGAGGGCACGCTGCGGGCCCGCCCTCTCCAGTCGAGAGATCCTCCCCATCAGGAGGGACCCCACTCATTCAGTAGACGAGGCGGTCAGCAGGGGTGGTCGTTGGGGTGTGCAGGAGACCCTGGAGGCAAGATGCCCTCTGACCAGGGGTTGTGAAGTTTGTGCAGTTTCCCCCTGTACTTCCTCCCGGGCGCGCGGGAAAGTAGTGCAGCAAACTGCACAAACTTCACACAGCACTGCACGTGGCGGCCCGGCCTGACCGGTTGCCCTGCCCGTGCGAGCAGTCCTGCTGACTGCCCGGAGGGGTCCTGCCCCGAAAAGGCAGCCGCGCCACCGCGCCGGCACCGAGCGCCATCGACCACCCGGCCTGACCGATTGCCCTGCCCGAGCGAGCAGGCCTGCTGTCTTCCCGGAGGGGGTCCTGCCCTGAGAAGAGAACCGCGCTATGTGCCGCAGGCCGCTCTACCGGGTTGCAACGACCTGGACGTCCTCGACCGCCACCTCCGGGGGAAGTGTTGAACTCCGCTTTCAGCACTTCCCCCCGTTGCTTCATCTCGTCCAGTCAGCGAGGGTGGACTCTGCGCCGTGACGGCCGCCACTGGTTTGCACCCCAGCTCTCGGTTGTTCTATTCTTGTTGGCATGATGGGTATCGCCTCGATGAAGCTCTGGGCTCGCCGCTGACGGCGGCGGAGTCTACCCACCCTTTTTCTATTCTCTGCACGCCGTCCTGGCCCCCGCCGGGCGGCTCCTTCTCGTGCTGCCCGGCTCCCTTGACGAGCCGAAGAGAGCACCATGCAGAACACCTATCGCAAGCATCACGCACCGCACCACGAACTCCCCGCAGGTGGCGCAGCCCACATTCGAGCCGACGCAATCAACGTCACCCTGGGCGAACGCCGGGTCCTGACCGATGTTGACGTCATCGTCCCCGTCGGGTCCCGCCTGGCAATCGTGGGGGAGAACGGACGTGGCAAGACCACCCTCCTGCGCGTCCTCGCCGGGACCACGACACCCGACTCCGGGACCGTCGCCCGTGTCGGCACGATGTCCGTGGTCGAACAAGCCTTGGAGTCGCGCAACGAGGAGACCGTCGGTTCCCTCGTCCGCGAGGCGATCGGCGCGTCCCTCGACGCCCTGACTCGGCTCGAGGCCGCCACCGAAGCGTTGGCCGGGGAGCGTCCCGGAGCCGACGAGGAGTACGCCGCCGCTCTCGAGGTCGCGACCTTCTTGGACGCCTGGGACGCCGAGCGGCGCGTCGACATCGCACTAGCAGGCCTCCACGCCTGCACCGACCGGGACCGGCCGCTGTCGACCCTGTCGGTCGGACAGCGGTACCGGGTCCGGCTGGCCTGCGTCCTGGGGTCGAGCCCCGATCTGCTCCTGCTGGACGAACCGACCAACCACGTGGACGCGGACGGCCTGTCCTTCCTGACCGAGAGGCTCCAGAGTCACCGCGGCGGTCTCGCTCTGGTCACTCACGATCGGGCACTCCTGCGAGACGTGGCCACGAGCTTCCTGGACCTCGACCCCAGTGAGGACGGTCGGCCCCGTCTCTATGCCGGCGGTTACGACGCCTGGGTCGAGGGCCGTCGGCGGGATCGTGCCCGCTGGGAGCAGGACCATGCCGACCAGCTGGCCGAGCGCGCCCGGCTGGCTCAGGCCGCCGAGGAAGCCCGCGGCCGGCTGCAGTCCCGGTGGCGTCCGGAGAAGGGGCACGGCAAGCACCAGCGAGCAACCCGGGCCGGCAGTGTTGTCCAGGCCTTCAATCAGCGGCGCGAGGAACTCGAGACCCACGTCATCTCTGTCCCGACGCCACCGGTTCGACTCCACTGGCCCGACCCCGGGACAGCTTCAGGGCGCCCTGTCCTCGACTGTGTGGCCGTCACGGTCGAAGAACGCCTCGCGAACCCGACGACGCTGACCCTCGACGGGGGCGATCGGCTCGTTGTGACCGGCGCCAACGGCGCCGGCAAGTCCACGCTGCTCTCGGTCCTCTCCGGACGGCAGACACCAACCACCGGCCACCTCCGCGTGCATCCCACCGCACGCATCGCCTTCCTCTCCCAGGAAGTGCCCGACTGGCCACCCGAGCTCACCGCTCACCAGATCTACGAGCGGCATCTGGCCGAGATAGTCTCCCGAGCGACTCGTGCCCCGAGCACGCACGTGTCGGCGTCCCGCACCGGACTGCTGGAATCACGCAGCTGGCGCATACCTTCGTCCCGGATGTCCCAGGGGCAGCAGCGTCGTCTGCACTTGGCGCTCTGCTTGGCCGAGCAACCGGACCTGCTCCTGCTGGACGAGCCGACGAACCACCTCTCGGCGGGACTGGTGGACGAGCTCACCGAAGCCATCACGCAGACCAGCTGCGCTGTGGTGGTGGCGACCCATGACCGCCAACTTCTTCGCGACCTCGCAGCTTGGCCCCGCATCCATCTCCCGGCGACAACTTCGATCGACGATCTCAGCGAGGACCTCTCATGACCACCATCCCCGTCCTACGCCCACTCACTCTGCCACGATACCGACGGCTCTTCCTCGCCATGACTCTGGCCCTCTTCGGCCAGGGCGCCTGGGCGCTGTACCTCGCCATGCAGACCCTCGACCTCGGTGCGACCCCGGCGCAACTCGCCGGCGTCGTCGCCTGGAGCGGGGTCGGGCTCCTTGCCTGCTCGCTCCCCGCTGGCATCATCGCCGATCGGGTCGACAAGAAGCGGGTCCTGCTGACAGTCATGCTCGTCAACAGCGCGGTCGCGACAGTCACTACTCTGCTCGCACTCACTGGCCTCGCGACCTTCTGGCAGCTCTCCAGCTCGGCCTTCCTCATCGGGGCCGCCACGGCATTCTTCTTCCCTGCCTACACCGCCCTCGTACCCACGATGGTCGAGTCAGAGCAGCTCATGGCTGTCAATGGGCTCGAGGGAGCTACCCGGCCGGTCATCGGGCAGGCCGCCGCGCCCGCCCTCGTCGGTGCCGTCATCGGCGCCAGCGTCCCACCGAACGGGGGCGGCATCATCGCCCTTGCCTACGTACTCGCCGTCGGCTTCGTCCTCAGCCTGCCCAGCACGAGCGCCCGCGCTGAAGACACCGCGACACATCCCCTTCGAGACCTGCTCGACGGCTTGCGGTACGTAGCGAGCACCGTGTGGATCGCCATCAGCGTCTCCTTTGCGGCGCTGATGACCCTGCTCGTGGTCGGCCCGTTGGAGGTGCTGCTGCCCACTCTGCTCCGGCAGGGCCACGGCAACGGTGCTGCCGTCTACGGGGCGGTCCTCGCCGCACTCGGCATCGGCGGCCTCGTCGGCTCGCTGGCGATGGGCTCACGTCCAACCCCGAGACTCTACCTCCGCACCATGGTCCTGCTCTGGGGTGCCGGCTGCACACCCTTTGCACTGGCCGCCATCACCCTCAACCCCTGGATCCTCGCCGCCGGACTCTTCGTCTACGGCGCAATGATCGGCGCAGGCATGGTCATCTGGGGCACCGTCCTGCAGGAGCACGTGCCGATCGGCATGCTCGGCCGGGTAGCAAGCCTCGACTTCTTCATCTCCATCGCGTTCATGCCCCTGTCCATCGCCGCCACCGGCCTGCTCACACGCTGGCTCGGCACAGACACACTCTTCCTCGTGGCTGGCCTGGGCCCGTTGGCCATCGCAGCAGTCCTTCTCGCCACCGGGCACCTACGCGAGTGCGCGGTGAGTTCGTGAACCACACGCGCGGCAGGGACCATGAAGGCATGCCTCTGGTCGAGGGAACCAGTAGCTGCGTGGGTGGCGAACTCGGGTCGAGCCATCGACTTGAGCAGTCGAGCTCGAGTCACGCGCTGAGCAGCATCATCACCAGATGAGCCCTGAACGCGCGGAGTTCGACACGTGCCCCCTGAGCTCCACTCGAGAAACCGTGAGACAGTGACTCGTCGATGAAGGCCCAGCCGGGATGCCGGCCGGGCCTTCGTCGCGTGCGGGGTTGATTCAGCAACGAGTTCCGATGACTGGGCCGGGTGCAGAGGTCGTGCCGATGGTGTGACTTCCGTGTGTTCGACTCCACTGAGGCCGCCCTCGACGCGCTGCGAGAAGCTGTGACTATCGCTCTGAGGTGGCGGGGGCCAGTACGATCGATGCACGGTAGGTCAACGCGAAGCCCGGCGGCTGAGCGACCCCGACCCTGTGCCCGCCCGTGTGTGTCCCCGACAGGAGTGCTGACGTGTCCACGCTCGACCTGTTGCTCGTGGTGGTCGGCGCCCTCGGCGTCGTCATCGTGGCCATCTCGGCCCGGCTCCACCAGTGGCCTGTCTCGGAGCCCCTCATCGCGATCGTGGCGGGTGTGCTGCTCGGCCCGGCCGTCACCGGGATCCTCGAGCTGCCCGAGCTCACCGCCGAGCCCTCCCTCCTGCAGCACGGCGCGGAGGTTCTCCTGGCGGTGTCCGTGATGGGCGTGGCATTGCGCTACCCCTTCGCAGCCCTACGGCGGAACTGGAGGCCGCTCGCCCTCCTCATCGGGGTGGTGATGCCCGCAATGGCGCTGGTCTCCACCGGGCTGGCGATGTGGTTGCTCGGCACCTCCTTCGCGCTCGCCCTGCTGCTCGGCGCGGCCGTCTGCCCTACCGACCCGGTGCTCGCGTCCAGCGCGGTGACCGGCCTGGGCGCCGAGGAGGACCTCCCGGAGCGCGATCGCCAGATCCTCTCGCTCGAGTCCGGCGCCAACGACGGCCTCGCCATGCCGCTTGTCCTGCTCGCGCTCGCTGTGGCGGGGCCGCTCTCCGCGGGACAGGCCGTGCTGGAATCTGGGTCGCAGGTGCTCGGCGCGCTCGTCGTGGGTGTGGTGGGCAGCGTGGCCGCGGCGAAGGCCCTGCACCTGGCGCAGCGCCACAAGACCACCGAACAGGGCCCGATGCTGCTCTACACGATCCTCCTGGCGCTGCTGGTCCTCGGCGTCTGCGGCCTCGCAAACCTCAACGGCGTCTTCGGGGCCTTCTGCGCCGGGTTGGCGTTCAACCTGGTGAGCACCGGCGCCGAGCGCGAGACTGAGGTGCAGATCGATGAGGCTGTCAACCAGTTCGCCGTCCTGCCCTTCTTCGTCGCCCTGGGCGCCATGCTCCCCTGGGCCGAGTGGAGGGCGCTCGGGTGGACGGGCGTGGCGCTCGCGGTTGCGGTGCTCGTCCTGCGCCGCCTGCCGCTGATCCTCGGCCTGGCCCGCCCCCTGGGGATGCCGCTGCACAGCGCGGCGTTCCTCGGTTGGTTCGGGCCCGTCGGCGTGGCCGCGATCTTCTACCTCACGATGGAGGTCGAGTACGGCAACGTCCACCCGGAGATCCTCGCCGCCGGCACACTCATCGTCGTCGCGAGCACCCTCGCCCACGGGATCTCGTCGGCACCCGGGCGCGCGTGGTTCCGGAAGGTGGAGCGGGCGCGCGCCGACTGACGACCACAGGGCAGTCCGGGGGCGCATATGGCATCCGGGAGCTGGAGTCGGGCCGCATCCGGCCCGAGTGGTCCGTCCTGGCGATCGACGAGTCCGGCGCAGTCATCGAGCGGCGATGGTGGACGAGCGCCGACCTCGTCACGAAACTCTTGGCGATGCTTGTTGCAGCTGCCGCGTTCAGGTTCGTCAGGCGACCTTCGAGCTGTAGCGCTGTCGGGCGGCTTCGCCGGAAGTGCCGACGAAGGAACCGATGGTGGACCAGGGCATGCCGGCCTCTCGGGCGGTGCGGACAGCATCGACCATGTGGCGTTCGGCTTCAGAGCGTTCGGCGACGGCAGCGCGGAGCAGCGCGACTGCGTCGGCGTCGAGTTCGGCGGCGGGGTTGGGCTCGTAGTCCTCGAACCGGGTGGCCAGCTCCTCGGCGTGGGCCAGGATCTCCTCGACCGTGCGTGGCATATTCATCACCTCAGGAACTTCTCGCGGGCAACCATGGCGTGGACGATGACGTGGATCTGCTCGCTATCGACGTAGCCGACCTCCAGAAGGATCGCCGCCCGGTTGGGGCCGACGATCATGGTGAACCCGTCACCCAGATCCCAGATTCGGACGGGGTTTCGGTAGGCGTGGAGAATGTCGGTTTCTTCCAGTCCGTGCTTGAGTGCGGACGGAGCGATGAGCGGTTCATCCGGCACCCTTCCAAGATAACTTGCAGAAGCGGCGTGGTCAACAGTCTTTCACGTATCCGCGCGCAGAGCTGGACGGCAGGACTCGCGCCGAGTGATCCGCGACGCCCGGCGTCGGCGTGCGAGTACATCCCTCGGCTCTGGAGTACGGGATCGATGCTGGATGCTCGTCCTGCTCCCGTAGTGGGTGAGCTGTCGGCTACCGCACGAGCAGCTGCCGGCGGGCGAGGTCGCGGTAGAGGTCGCTCGTCTCGAGGAGCTCGGCATGGGTGCCGGTGGCGGTGACCCGGCCGTCGTCGAGCACGACGATCTGATCCGCATCGGCAACGGTGGCGAGGCGATGCGCGATGATGACGACCGTGCGTCCGATCGATGCGGACCGAATGGCGCTGCGCATCGCCGATTCGTTCCGCGCATCGAGGCTCGCGGTCGGTTCGTCGAGCAGGAGCAGGGGAGTGTCGGCGATGAGAGCACGCGCGATCGCCAGCCGCTGGCGCTCCCCACCGGACAGGCCCGCCCCATCATCGCCCACGACCGCATCGAGACCCTGCGGGTGCTGGTCGATGCGGTCGAGCAGGTTGACCTCGGCGAGCACCCGCCGGCACCGGGCCTCGTCCGCCTCCGGGGCGGCGAGGAGGAGGTTGTCCCGGATGGTCCCGGCCAGCACCGGCGCATCCTGCTCGACGTAGCCGATCCTGGCGCGGAGCTCTGCGCGCGGCATGTCGCGGATGTCCGTCCCGTCGACGGAGATCGACCCGTCGGCCGGATCATAGAAGCGCTCGATGAGCGCCAGGGCCGTCGACTTCCCCGCCCCGGACGGCCCGACGAGGGCAGTCGTCGAACCGTGGGGGACTGCGAAGCTCGCCTCTCGGAGAACGGGCTTTCCGTCCCGGTAGGCGAACGAGACGCGGTCGAACTCGACCTGATTGACAGAGGCTGGCTGCGCGATTCTGTCCGCCGACCGCAACGCTGGGGCATCGTCGTCGCTCTCGGAAGGGAGATCGAGCACCTCCTCGATGCGGGAGAGAGCGCCGAGCGCGGTCCGCACGGTGATGACCGCCCCGAACGCGGTGCCCAGCCGCATGAGCATCATGAACAGGAAGAGGATGAAGGTGACGAGATCCGCCACCGACAGGGTGCCCGAGGCGACGCGGTAGCCGCCGACGCCGAGCACCGCGAGGAACGCCCCCTGGATAGCGAGGCCGCTCACCGGCCACAGCAGGGCGCTGATCCGCACGATCCGGACCCCGAGGCGATATGCGGCCCCCGCATCGGCGACCAGAGCGGCCTCCTCCCGCGCCGTGGCGCCGGAGGCGCGGATCGTGCGCACCCCGGAGATGGCCCGCTCCACCCCGGAGGAGACCCGGCCCAGCGCTTCCTGGGACTCCAGGGTGAGTGCCTGGATACGCGAGCTCACCAGCGTCACGCAGAGGACGGCAACGAGAACGACGGCGGCCGTGATGCCGAGCAGGGTCAGGTCGAGCAGAGCCATGGCGATGAGCGCGCCGACGAAGACGAGCGCACCGCTCACCGCCTCGATCAGACCGCCGGTGAGCGCCTCGCGCACCATGGTCGTGTCCGAGCCGACGCGGGAGACGAGGTCTCCGGTCCGGCGGGTGTCGTACTCCTTCACCGGCAGCCTGAGCAGACGGCCGAGCAGGCGCCGCCGGGCGCTGAACACGACTCCCTCGGCGGTCCGCCCCAGCAGGTACTGCTGCACGGCTTCGGTGATTCCTGCGGCGACGACGAGGGCGACGAGGATGATGACCGTGCCGCCGATCGCCGTACCCGCGCCCACGCCGTCGATGACCCGGTTGACCATGACCGGCTGAGCGAGGCTGAGTCCGGCACTGACCAGGGAGATGACGAGGACGACGATGAGTACGCCGCGGTGCTCGGCGAGGTAGGAGAAGAGGTCCCGCAGTCGTGCGGGCGGGGGAGAGGTCTGGTCGTCCGTCACGTCTGTTCCACCTTCTGGTCATTCATCGCCAGCGCCTCATGAGTGGCGCTGAGAACGGTCGACTGTAGATGCGCAACCGCCGCTCCTCGATCTACTCGTCCTCGACCCGCTGGCGCAGCGTCGCTGCACCCGCGCCGTCGAGCCGGTCGAGGTGGCTCGGGCGCACCGCCATCGCCATGACGAGCGACAGCAGCGGGCCCACGACCTCGGGTCCGGTGCCATGGGTGAACGGGGTATCGCTCGCGCGCAGGCGCAGACCTTCGACCATGGCGTGGCTCGGCACGGCGAAGTCCTTGGCCGCGTAGAACTCCGCGACCGCCGTGAGCGCCTCGGCCGAAGGCGTCGTCGTCAGCCCGAGGGGTTCGCGGATGTCCTGCGCATGGACGACGACCTCCCCGAGGAAGGCCGTGATGTCCGAGGTCGGCGCGATCCGCGCGTCGATGACGGCCCGGAACGCCTCGAGGGTCTGCTGCGGGGTGGCGCCGAGGTGCTCGGCCAGCCGGCGCTCGTTGTGCATCGCCGGCCGGAAGCGGGCCGCCGCCATGCTCCGCAACCACCCGAAGCGGGTCGTCGTGGCGGCCGCCGTGAGGTGGGCGACGACATTCTCCACGTCCCACTCACCGCACAGGCTGGGACTGCGCCACTGCTCGTCGGTGAGACCTTGGAGGTCGCTGAGCAGGGCGGCGCGCTCGGCGCGGACGAGGGTCCAGAGGGCATCGGTCTCACGTCGCGTCATGGGGCGAGCATAGCCGGGGTCGAGCGCCGGCAGGAGAGGATCCGACGTGACGTCGCGCCCCGGTTTCATCGGGTCGCGCCGACCGGATCCCGCGTCGGGGCCGCACCCGTGCCCGGCCCGTCCGCCACCGCGCCCGAGGCGGGCTGCCGTGCATCGCGGAGCAGGCACCCGGTGAGCAGGCAGCTGAGTCCGCGGGGGTCGACGGCGACGGCGAGGAGGGCGGCTGCACCCAGCGGCAGGACGAGGAGCGCGGACGGGAACCCGCAGAACAGGGCCGTGACCATCGCGCCGTGCACCGTGAGCGCGCGGGCGAGGAGCCGCACCCGCGATCCGTTCTTCGCCACGGGGGCGAGGTAGACGGTGCGCTGACCGAGCGAGGCACCGGTGCCGATGACTGCCGGCACGACGATCACGCCGAGTGCGGCGATCCACGCGCCGGTGACGATGGTCCGCTCGAGCGCGAGGTACTGCTCCGGGCTGAGAGCACCGTCGGGACCGCTCTGGGCGAGGGTGAAGAGCGTCGACCCGGCGGTTCCCCCGAGCACCGCGGCGAGTACGAGGAACCAGCAGTCGAGGACCATGCCGAGCCCCCGGCGGCCGCGGGTCACCGGACGCGCCCGCTCCCGGTGGGCGAACAGGTGCGCCTTGGTGGACAGGAGCCGCGGGGTGATCGCCGCGAGGCCGAGCCCGGCGACCGCGCCGGTGGTGTTGGTGAGGAGGTCGGTGGTGTCGGCGAACCGGTACGCGCACGGCGCCAGGCCCCAGTTGCCGGTGAGCTGGGTGAGCTCGATGAGGAGCGAGGTGCCCAGCGCCGCGGCGAGGACGGTGCCGCGCGGCCACTCCATGACGCGGCGCACGATCAGCCCGAACGGGACGAACAGCACGATGTTGAGCACGAACTCCCACACGAGCCCATCGCCGATGACCGCCCGCGGCCCCTGGGACCGGACGAGCTCGACGAGCTCGCGGGGGAACCGCAGCGGGTCGAGCAGCGGCCGCGTGCCGTGGGCTGCGCAGTAGCCGTCGGTGAACTCCGGCAGCGGGAACACGGTGAACGCGACGATGGCGGTGGCGTAGACGAACCCGGCGGTGGTCCACAGCATCCGCAGCGCATCGAAGCGGCCGTAGCGGCGGTACTGCCACACGAGCAGCGGCAGGAACAGCAGTGCTGAGACGATGAGGCCGACGAGGATCGACCCGAAGAACTGCGCGGTCATGGCGACTCCTCTCTCCCTGTGCGGTCGGTGATTCCAGGACGCGCGTCAGGCGCCGAGGACGATCGAGCGGACGCGGTCGATGGCCTCGTGGAGCTCGGCGTAGTCCCGGATCGCCGGGCCGGCGACCCCGAGGTTCCACACGACCGCGGCACCCAGCAGGACCACGAACAGCAGTGTGGACACGACGAGCCCGGTGACGGCGACACCTCGGCCGTGGGTCGCCCCGCGCAGCCCGGTGGCGGCGAGGACGATCCCGGCCGCGGCGGCGAGCGCCGGAGCGAAACCGATGGAGGGGAGGAGCAGGAGGACCGGTGCGGTGAGCAGCGCGACCCCGGAGAGCACGAGGGCGAGGACGCCCCCGCCGGTCGCGGACCCCTGCGGTGCAGGCGCCGCACTGTTCCGGGACGTCGCCGCCTGCTCACGGTGGCCGGCGGTGCTGGGGGTGAGATGCGTGGTGGACATGGTGGCTTCCTTTCGCTGGAGCGTTGTCGTGTCCACCACTCTCGCGGAATGCCGCGCCCCGATCGTCTCCCTCGGGGCCGATCTTCCGCGTATGCCTCAGGGCATAGCCGGCCGCCCCAGCACAAGGTCAGCCGGCCGCCTCCTGTTCGGCCGCCCAGGCGGCGATCCGGCGGCTGCTCTCCTCCTCGGAGAGGTCCTCCACCCGGGACATAATCGACCAGCGCACCCCGAACGGGTCCCGGATCGAGGCGTACCGGTCGCCGGAGACGAAGGTGCTCACCGGCTCACGCACCACCGCCCCGGACTCCTCGGCGCGCTGTACGACCGCATCGACGTCCGAGCAGTACAGTCCCAGCGAATAGCAGGCCCGATCGCCGCCCGGGGCCGGAACCATGCCGTAGTCCGGGCTGGGCTCGCCGATCTGGAGCCTGCCGGTACCGAGGTCGAGCTCGGCGTGGACGACGACGCCGCCCATCTCGGTGGCGTCGACGACGCGGGCGCCGAACACCGAGCGATAGAATTCGAGTGCATCACCTGCACCCTCGATGGCGAGGAACGGGGTGAGGCTCGTCGAGCCGTGGGGGATTCCGTCGGTCGTGTGGTCTCCTGTGACTCCGAAACGGAGTGTGTCATGTGTGTTCATGGAATGAGCGTACGAGTGAGCCTGACGTCGACGCTTGGAGATTCACGACGACTTCCCGGAGGGACGGTGCGATGACCGACCCGAGCGATGAGCGGGGGATCCTGTACCCGGCAGCGCTCCCGCGCTTCCACCGGTACCCGGCTCCCGTCGACCTCAGCGATCGGATCCGCTGGCTCTGGAACCCGGTGTGGGACCTCCCGCCGGGGGAGAGCTCGCGGCAGAACCTGCTGCCGTTCCCTGCCTCGAACCTCGTCGTCGATCCCACCGGAGTGTCCCTCGTCGGGCCCACCACGGGGGCCTCCCATCGCGAGCTCAGCGGCAGCGGGTGGGCGTTCGGGGCGCTGCTGCGGCCGGCCGGGATCGCAGCCCTTCACCCCGATCCCCGCGCAATCGCCGACTCCGAGGTGCCCTTCGCGGCACCCGCATTGCACCGGTCGGTGACCACCGCGATGCAGGACGGCGGCGAGGAGCACGACCGTGATCGTGCCGCCGAGTCGTTCACCGCGTGGCTCCGCGAGAACCTCGCACCGCCGGACGAGGGCGGTCTCCTCGCCAACGCGATGGAGGACCTCATCGCCGCCGACCGCTCCCTCGTCCGCGTCGACGAGGTCGCAGTCCGCCTGCGCATCTCCGTGCGCGGTGTGCAGAGGATCGCGCAGCGGTACGTCGGACTGCCGCCGCTGACCATCATCCGCCGGTACCGGCTCCAGGAGGCCGCGCAGCGACTCCGCGAGGACCCGACGCTGTCGATCGCGCGGGTCGCCGCGGAGCTCGGCTACGCCGACCATGCCCACCTGAGCACCGACTTCCGCCGCGTGCTCGGATTCACTCCGCTGTCCTACCGCGGTGATCCGATCCATTCGCCGAGGCACCGGACGGAGTCCGGTGGACGATGACCGACGCACCGCTCGCATGAGATGGAAGGAGAAGTTCATGCGCATCCTCATCACCGGGTCGACCGACGGCCTCGGCCGGGCCGGCGCCGCATCACTCCTCGATGACGGCCACGAGGTCGTCGTCCATGCCCGCAGCCCGCAGCGGCTCGCCGTCGTCGCGGAGCTGACCTCCCTCGGGGCCGAGGCGATCGTCGGCGACCTCGCCCGCCCCGACGAGGTGGCATCACTGGCCGAGGACGTATCCCGGTTCGGGCCGATCGACGCCGTCATCCACAACGCCGGGATCATCGACGGGCCGGACGTGCTGCCGGCCAACGTCATCGCACCCTATCTGCTCACCGCGCTCGTCCCGGCCGCGCGGGTGATCTACCTCAGCAGCGGCATGCACCGAGGCGGCCGGGCTGAGCTCACCGGAATCGAGCAGCCAGGTGAATCGGTGTCGTACTCCGACAGCAAGCTGCTCGTCACCGCTCTCATGGCGGCCGTCGCGCGGCGCCGGCCCGACGTCATCTCCCACGCCGTGGATCCCGGATGGGTGCCGACGAAGATGGGCGGGCCGTCCGCGACCGACGATCTGGCGCTCGGACACGTGACCCAGGCGTGGCTCGCGGCCACGGACGACCCCGCGGCACGCGACTCCGGAGGCTATTGGCGCCACCAGCGGATCGAGGAGCCGCATCCGACGGTCCAAGACGAGCAGTTCCAGGACGAGCTGTGCGCCGCCCTCGAGCGCCCTACCGGGGTCAGCCTGCCGCGACCGTGAAGTGCCGGTCCTCCCCGGGGTGCTCGAGCTCGTTGACCACGGCGATCGCGAGGTCCGGGGCCGTGATGCGCGAGCGCCCGTGCGCGTCGGTGAGCAGCGTCGTGGTCCCGCGCCGGTACACGCCGGTGCGCGCACCGGGCTCGAGCACGGCCGGCGGGCTGAGATAGGTCCACCCGGTGAAGGCATGCCTCCGGCATACGCGGTACTGCGCCAGACTCGCCGCGGCGACCGCCCGCCACGCCTCGGGCACGTGTTCCGGGTCGTCGATGAGGAGGCGCCCGGGATCTCCCGGGGAGCGCAGCGGCGCGGAGCCGCCGACGATAAGGACCCGGGTGCCGGACCGCTCCGCGGCATCGAGCACCCCGCGGGTGAGCCCGGCGACGGCGGACTCCTCCCCGGGTGGCAGCCGGATGGCGAGCACCGCGGCGTCGACCTCGGCGAGCACTGCCTTGACCGCCGCGTGGTCGGCGATGTCGACGGCACGGGATTCGCACCCCGGCCGGTCCGGCTCCGCGCCCGGCCGGCGGGAGAGGGCGAGGACGGAATGGCTGCGGCTGAGCGCCTCGGCGACGGTGGCGCTGCCGACCATGCCGGTGGCGCCGAATACGGCGATTCTCATGATGGTCGAGTCTCCTTCTGTGGGATGTCGGGTGTCGGGTTCGAACGGGTGGGTGAGGGGAGCTGACCGGCGACCATCGCGGTGAGTGCGACGGCGAATCCTGCCAGCTGGACCGGGGCGAGGGCCTCGCCGGCGATCGCTGCGCCGAGGACAGCGGCGACGAGCGGGGAGAGGAGGCCGAGGAGCGCGGTCGCGGTGACGGGCAGGCGCCGGATGCCGGAGAACCACAGGGTGTACGTCAGGAGCGCGCCGACGAGCCCCAGCCACAGGTACCCCGCGACCGCCGGGGCATCGATGCCGGCGGGCACCCCGTCGATGACGAGTGCCGGGACGAGCAGCACGAGCCCGCCGGCGGTGAGCTGCCAGCTGGCAAGGCCGAGCGAGGACACCCCGGGTGGGCGGCCCCAGCGCTTGGTGAGCACGACTCCGGTGCCCATCGACACGGCCCCGGCCATCCCGGCGAGCACGCCGAGCGGACTCAGCGCGGCGGTGGGCCCGAGGACGACGAGGCCGATGCCCACGACGCCGATGATTCCCCAGGTCACGCGCCACGCGGAGAGCCGTTCGTGGAGGATCGCGACGGCGAGGAACGCGACGACGAGCGGCTGGGTGGCACCGAGCGTGGCGGCGACCCCGCCGGGCAGGAGCTGCGCGGAGAGGAACAGGAGGGGGAAGAACGCGCCCATGTTGAGCGTGCCGAGGACCAGGCTCTTCCACCACCACGTGCCGTGCGGCAGCTGCCCGACCAGCAGCACCGCGAGGAGGCCGGCGGGGAGCGAGCGCATGAGCGCGGCGAACAGCGGGTGGCCCTCGGGCAGCAGGTGCGTGGTGACGATGTACGTCGTTCCCCAGACCGCCGGGGCGAGTGCGGCGAGCGCCGTCCAGCCCGCGCGGGTGCTTCCGGTCAGGTCGGCTGCCGGAGCGGTGGAGCGGGGCGGGGTCGGTGTCATGCGTCCATCGTCGGACCTCCCCCGAGGATGAGTCCAACACATTGTTGTCATGCTAAGGATGAACAGCCATCATGGATGGATGGAGCTCCAGCAGATGCGGTACGTCGTCGCTGTCGCCGAGGAGCGCAGCTTCACCCGGGCGGCCGAACGCTGCTTCGTCGTGCAGTCCGCGCTCAGCCACCAGATCAAGGCGCTCGAGCACGAGCTCGGGGTCACCCTGTTCGCCCGGTCGAGCCGCCGGGTCGAGCCCACGCCCGCCGGCCGAGCGTTCCTCCTGCAGGCGCGGGCGAGCCTCGAGGCCGCAGAGCGCGCGGTGGCCGATTCCGCCGCCGCGATCGGACGCATCAGCGGCACCCTGACCCTCGGGGTGATCCCCACCGTCACCGCGCTCGACATCGCCGCGACGCTCGGCGCCTTCCACCGGGCGCACCCCGAGGTGCGGATCGCGCTGCGCGGCGGCGGCAGCGACACGTTCGTCTCCGCCATCGCGGACGGACGGATGGACGTCGCGGTGCTCGGCCTGCCTGACACCGGGCCGCCGCAGGGAGTCGCCTCCCGGGTGCTCGCACGGCAGCGTCACGTCGCCGTCGTGTCCTCCCATCACCGGCTCGCCGGGCGGAAGCGTATCGAGCTCGCCGACCTCGCCGGAGAGGCGTTCGTCGACTTCGCGCAGGGTACGCCCGGGCGCACCCAGTCCGACCTCGCGTTCCGGGCCGCCGGTCTGCGCCGCGAGGTCGCGTTCGAGGCGATGAGCACCGAGCTCATCCTCGACCTCGTCCGCGAAGACCTCGTCGTCACCCTGCTTCCGCCCGCGGTGGTGCCCGAGGACCCGGGGCTGAGCACGGTCACCGTCGCCGGCGGGCCCACCCGCATCGAGTACCTCGCCTGGAGCGGCTTCAACCCCTCACCGGCGGCACTGGCGTTCCTTGGCGGAATCCAGCCGCCCAAGTGACGGGTGCAAGGCCTGGCCGAATGCTGAGCATCCCCTCCGTCGTGGCCAGCTGGTGCAGTCGCCATCTTCCGTCCGCAACCGCTTCGCGCGGAGTAGGATCACGCCATGCCCGAGTCCACCGTCCCGGCTCCCGCCGCGCCGCTTGATCCTATCGACCGGCAGATCATCGCCGCGCTGCAGGTCAGACCGCGCGCTTCCTGGTCGACCATCGCCCAGGTTCTCGGGGTTCCGGACCGGTCGGTCGCGCGCCGGGGCAACGAACTCATCGAATCCGGCCGGGCAGCGGTCGTCGGGGTGACCGGACCGTCACGAACGGCGCTCGCCTTCATCCGGACCCCACCGAACTCCACCCGCTCGGTGCTCGCCGGAATCGCCGGACGCGCCGATTGCGTCTTCGCCTACGCTCTCACCGGTGATTGGCAGATCGTCGCCGAACACCGGGTTGATGATTCCGAACTCGCGGCACTTGTGCTCGACGAACTCCCCACTGTTGCCGGGGTCGCGCGGATGTCCCTGGCGCGAGTGACACGCGTGTACCGGTCGGTCCGCGAGTGGATCCCCGACGTCCTCACTGCAGACCAGCGCAGTGCGCTCGGCGGACCTCCCGGACAACGGCCCCGGGTCGTCCCCGAATCACCTGTCGCCGCGACGGTGGTGAGCGTCGAACCCGATATCACCGATGCCGACCGCGCGCTGCTGCGCCTGCTCGCCGAGGACGGCCGCACCCCGGCCGCCCAACTCGCTGCCCGCACCCGCTTGTCGGAGAACACCGTGCGCCGCCGCCTCGGCTGGCTCGAGACCCACCACTACTCACGGCTGCGGGTGGTGGTCGAACCCGCAGCGCTCGGCTTCCCGAGCGAGGCGATCGTCCGGGTATCGGCCCCGCCGCGGCTCGCCGGAGAACTCATCGCCGCTCTGCTCACTCACTCCGAAGTCCGCTATCTCGCCGCCCTCGGATCCGACGCCGATCTCCTTGTTCACCTCGCCTGCCGTAACAACGAGCACCTCCACGACCTCGTGTCCCGTTCACCCTGGTGTGCCCTGGCGCACACGATCGAGGTCGATCACCTCCTCGTCGCGGAGAAGCGCAGCGGTCGGCTCCGCAGAGCCGACCGCCGCGGTCGTGGCCTGTACTGATCCGGGTGCGATTGGCAGCCTCGTGGCCCGGTTCAGCGGATCGCGATCCCGGGCCCGATCGGCAGGCCGATCACGTACCAGATGATGAACAGTGCCACCCAGACGGCGAGCATCGTCAGTGCGAGCGGGATCGTGAAGGACATGAATGTGCCGATCCCGGCGTCCTTTCGGTATCGCTGCATCATGCCCAGCGCCAGCACGAAGTACGCGCTCATCGGGGTGATGGCATTCGTGCACGAATCAGCGATCCGGTAGACCAGCTGGGTCGTTTCGGGCGAGATCGACAGATACATGAGCATTGGGACGAGCACCGGGGCGAGAATCGCCCACATCGCCGAACCGCTTGTCACGATGAGGTTGAGGACGCTGACGAGTCCGATGATGAGGAGCAGGATCACCAGGGGCGGCATCCCGGAAGCGCGCAGGACGTCGGCACCGCTCACCGCGATCACCGTGCCGATCCCGGTCCACTTGAAGTAGGCCAGGAACTGCGCGACGGCGAAGAAGAGCACGAGCACCGGGGCCAGCGACCGGATTCCATCGGCCATCGCCTCGGGCACCTCGCGCAGGCGTGGCAGCGAGCCGGTGATCCGGCCGTAGACGATCCCGATGAGCACGAAGGCCAGGCCGACGACGATCGCGATGTTCTGCAGCACGAGCGACTGGACGATGCTGCCGTTCTCCCCCCCGGAACGGTGAGTCGGCCGGGAGGAGTGCCGCCGCGACCACCCCGGCGTAAACCAGCAGAGTGAGCGCTGCGGCGATCATTCCCGTCTTCTCCGCCCGCGTCAGGTCGAGGCGTCCGCGATCGAGGTCATCGTCAGCGTCGACATCGGCCTCGAGTCCGGGGCGCCGTGCGAGCACGGTTTCGACGACGACCGTCACCGTGATGGAGAGGATCACCGAGGACACAATCGCCCAGAAGTAGTTCGCCAGGGGCGTGACGACGTAATCGGGATCGACGAGCTGCGCTGCCTGCGTGGTGAGCGAGGAGAGGATCGCATCGGAGGGTGTGACGAGTGGTGAGGCGTTGTACCCGGCCGAATACGAACCGTAGGCCACCGCGATCCCGAGCACAGGAGACCGGCGCGCTGACTTGAACGCGAGCGCGGGCAGGGGCAACAGCACGATGATCGCCGCATCGAACATCACGTGCGAGATCATCGCGGCGAACGCGACGGCGAAAGTCACCCAGCGGACGGGCAGACGAACGATCGTCACCCGCAGGAGCGCATCGAGCACGCCAGAGCGTTCGGCCACGGCGACGCCGAGGATCACGCTGACGACGATCGGCAGGGGGAGCGAAACCTGCGAAGTTCTCCAACGCCGTGCTCAACGCCATGACGAGAGCATCGATGGACAGCAGGCTGCGCACCGCAGTGACGTCCTCGGTCCCCGGGGCGGTGACCTCGACACCTGCGACGGCGAGAACGGCGGAGACACAGGCGAGGATCGCTGTGAGGAGCCAGAACAGCCAGAACGGGTGGGGCAGGAGGCTGCCGATGCGTTCGATGAACTCGAGGACGCGGAAGAAGACCCGCAGTCGACCTGTCATCGTGGTGTCGTCCGCGCTGTCCGAGAGCGTCGGCAGACGCCTCTCGGAAGGCGAACTGGATCCCGGAACCGGGTGCTCGGACATCGAGGTGCTCCTCGGATAGTTGCTGGTGATGTGTCTCACATCTTGCGATGCGGGGTCTGCTGGGAACCAGTCGAACGAAGGCTGGGAGGCGCAGTTGCGGGCATCCGCCACGTCGATGGCCGATTCGCACGATCGGTCCGCGCAAGTGGGCACCGGTGTGGCGACCGGGATCCGAAGACGGTTTACTCGCACCCGACGCCGTCGTCCCGACCCACCGGGTACCGGGCATAAGCGAGGCGCGACCCGACACCCGAGGAAACCCATGACACAGGAACCGCGCTCTCAAGAATTCGCCGAACTCGGTGTGATCGAGCTCGCCGCCGAGATCCGCGCCGGCCGGATGTCGCCGAGCGAGGCGCTCGAGGCCCACCTCGTCCGGATCGATGCGCTCAACCCGGAGATCAACGCCGTGATCACCATCGACGAGGATGGTGCGCGCAGGCGCGCCCGCAACGCCGATGCCGCTGTCGTCGCCGCCCGCCGGGAGAACCGCGTGCTCCCACCCCTGCACGGCGTGCCCATGGCGCACAAGGACAACGCGGCGACCGCCGGAATCCGCACCACCCTGGGGTCGCCGCTGTTCGCCGACGCCGTGCCGACCCGTTCGGCCCTGCACATCTCCCGGCTCCACGCCGCAGGCGTGATCGCGACCGGAAAGACGAACGTCCCGGAGTTCTCCGCCGGTTCGCATACGTTCAATCCGCTGTTCGGCACCACGGTCAACCCGTACGACACCCGTCTCTCGGCCGGAGGCAGCAGTGGCGGAGCAGCTGCCGCGGTCGCCGCCGGGATCCAGCCCGGAGCCGATGGCTCAGACACCGGGGGCTCACTGCGCACTCCGGCCTCGTTCACTAATCTCGTCGGCTACCGTCCCTCGCTCGGGCGGATCCCCGAGGTGCCGACCCGCAACCCCTGGGCCTGGCAGTCGCGCAAGGGATTCCTCGCCCGCACGGTCGCCGATGTCCGCGCCCTCACCGATGCGGTGGCCGGGCCGGACCCGCAGTCGCCGGCCTGGCTGCCCCGCGACGACAGCTACGCACCAGTGGTGCCGGCTCCGTGCCCGGACACCCGCCCACTGGCAGGACTGCGCATCGGGTGGACGTCGAACTTCGGAATCGGGGTGCCGGTCGAAGCCGCGGTGCTCGCGACGCTGCGGGAGGCCCCAGGCGTCTTCGCCGCACTCGGTGCCGAGGTCGACGAAGCCTGCCCCGACCTGCGCGATGCCGATGAAGTGTTCCAGACCACCCGCGCCTACGACTTCGCGCTCAGCCTCGGCGATCTCGTCACCGCGCACCGCGAACAGGTCAAGGACGCGGTGGTGTGGAACGTCGACACAGGCCTGGCGTTGACTTTCGCCGACCTCCGCTCGGCCGCAGAGGCCAGAGCCCGACTGTTCGACAGTGTGCGCGAATTCTTCACCGTCCACGATGCGCTCATCGCCCCGGCGGTCCAGGTGGTGCCCTTCGATGCGGACTGGGAGTTCCCCCACGAAGTCGCTGGCGTGCCGACTCCGAACTACCTCGACTGGATGCGGGCATCCTCGCTCATCACTGCGACCGGACTGCCGAGCCTCTCCGTGCCCGGAGGATTCACACCCGCAGGCCTCCCGGTAGGCCTTCAGATCATCACCGCCGACCGCGCTGATGCGCTGCTCCTTCGCATCGCCGAAGCCTTCGAAACCGCGACCGGTCACGGAACACGGCGCCCACAGGCGATCGCCCGATGAACCGAGGAGCGCGCATCGACGAGGCCGGTCGGTTCGCCTCCGACGGCCGGCTCGAGGAGATCGTGGGCCGCCGGGTGGCCGTCCGGACCGTGAGCACGGATGCTGCGCTGGCCGGTGAGGTCGGCCGATATCACGACGAGCAGCTCGGACCCGGGCTCATCGACCACGGTTTCATCCTCGAACGGTGGGAGAACCCTGCCTCACCTCGGCACCCGTTTCTCTGCGCTGAACGGCGCGAGCCCGACAGCCAGCGCAGCGTGCTGCTCTACGGGCACGCCGATGTCCAACCACCGCAGACCGCACAATGCTCGCCTGGGCTGGACCCCTGGACGCTCACCGTCGACGGCGACCGCTGGTACGGCAGGGGCGCGGCGGACAACAAGATCCAGCACACGATCAATCTCGAAGCGCTCTATCTGGCGATCGATTCCGGACAGCAGTTGGGTTTCACCGTTGGCGTTCTCATCGAGTCCGGTGAGGAAGCCGGCTCGCCAGGACTTCTTGAGGTCTGCCGAGCACATGCCGACCGTCTGACGGCCGACGTGTTCATCGCCTCCGACGGTCCCAGAATCGCCGCCGACCGTCCCACGATCGTCCTCGGGTCCCGCGGGACGTCCCTGATCCGGCTCGACGTCAATCTCCAGGACCAGGCCTACTATTCGGCAACTGGGGTGGGGTGCTGGCCAACGCAGGCCACCGACTTGCGCACGCGCTCGCCCATCTCAGTGATGCGCACGGCGTTCTCCAGGTGCCGGAACTGCGCCCGACCGGGATCCCGGAATCCATCCGGGAGGCCGTCGACCGCCTGACAGTGGGAGCAGATCCCAGCGCGCCGGTGCTGAGCGAGTGCTGGGGCGAACCGGGGCTGAGCCCGGCCGAACGGCTGTTCGCCTGGAACACAGTCGAGGTCCTCGACTTCCTCTGCGGCGACCCCGACGCTCCGGTCGGAGCGATCCCCGGTCGGGCCCATGCGGACCTGCAGGCACGGTTCGTCGCCAGCATCGACCCCAGTGAGATCGTTCCTGCGATCAGTCGTCACCTCGACGCCGGAGGTTTCTCCGACGTCAGCGTCACCGAACGCGGCCACATGGCTGCCACCCGGATGGACCCCGGCCACCCGTGGGCGGTATGGGTGCGCGATTCCGTTTCGGCGACGACCGGACAGGACACGATGGTGATCCCGAATCTCGCCGGGACGATCCCCAACGAGTCCTTCGCCGAGGTGCTCGGCATGCCGACGATCTGGTTGCCCCACTCGTATCCGGGCTGTGCTCAGCACGCACCGGATGAGCACGCACTGGCCTCGCTGTCTCGCCAGGCGATGGAGATCATGGCCGGCCTCTACTGGGATCTGGGTCACGGCGAGATCCCCGTCGAGCGCTAGGTCGTCACTGCCCTGCCGCAGCTTATTGTGCGGTCAGATCGAACCTGCGCGCTCAATGACGAGGATCCTCGCCTCGCCCCGGGGCACGGCTACGTGTTCATCGCCGATGCCGGCGACGCAGATCCGGCCGGGCACGAGTTCCTCGACCTGCTCCTCGCCGTCGACGCGATAGTGCATGTCGACCACGCCGTCGACGACGGCGAACACCTCCATCGCGTCGTTGACGTGCCAGACGTACGGGGAGTCCGTCCAGTGGAGACGGATGGAAGCACCGTCGATGACGGCGAGGTCGTGGGCGCCCCAGGCGCGATCGGCGGTGAAGGACGTCGAGTCGATGAATCGCATGAGTCCATACTGTGTTCCTGCGGACGTGACCGCCAGCGGCAGGAATGACACCATCCGTACCATTCATGCCATAGTGGGTGGATGCTGACCCACCGCGTCGTCGCACTCGCCCTCCCGTCGGTCGTCCCCTTCGATCTGGCGATCGCCGCGCAGGTGTTCGGCTCGCCCGCCGAGCCCGAGTACACCTTCGAGATCGCGTCACCGGCACCGGACTCCCTCCCCACCTCGCAGGGTTACGCGCTGTCCGGACTCTCACCACTGAGAGCGCTGTGCGAGGCCGACACGGTCGTCATACCGGGATGCGCCTCGCTCGAGGCGCCGCCGGACGCGGTGCGCGAGCTGCTCTGCGAGGTGGCCGGTCGAGGAACCCGCCTGGTGTCCATCTGCACGGGAGCGTTCATACTGGCCGCCACCGGACTGCTCGACGGACTCACCGCGACGACGCACTGGCAGGACGCGACCGAGCTCCAGGCGCGGTTCCCGCGCGTCGTCGTCGACCCGAACGCCCTCTACATCGATCACGGGCACGTCGCCACGAGCGCCGGCATGGCCGCCGGCATCGACCTGTGCATCCACCTGGTGCGCACGGACCTCGGCCAGACCGTGGCCGCAGGGGTCGCGCGCCGCATGGTCGTCCCACCGCACCGCTCCGGCGGACAGGCGCAGTACATCGACCACCCCGAGCCCGCGCCCCGGGGTGTGGCGCACAGCGTGATCGACCACGTGCAGCGACACCTCGACTCCCCGTTGACGAACGCCGAACTCGCCCGGCTGGCCGGGATATCCTCCCGGCACTTCTCCCGCTGCTTCACCGCCGAGGTCGGGTCGACCCCCTTGCAGTGGGTCACCGCGCAGAGGGTCGCCGAGGCGCGCCGCCTGCTGGAGACGACCGGACTGGGCATCGACGCGATCGCTGCCCGCACCGGGCTCGGGACCGCGACGAACCTCCGCCGGCGGCTCAAGGACGCCGTGGGGCTGAGCCCGAGCGAGTACCGCCGCACGTATCGGGGCGACGTGGGCAGGTGAGCCACGCCTTTGCTGCGAGCGACCTCACATCTCCTGGCGGCCCGGTCGGACGAACGCTCCCGTGACCCCGACCAGTGCGGCGGCCGCGAAAGCGAGCGGCGGACCGATGGCTGTCGACAGCGACCCGACCAGCGGTGCTCCTGCCGCCTGACCGAGGGCGAGGATGAGGAAGGCGAGGCCGACGCCGGTGGCGGGGGAGTGCATGTACACCTGAGTCCCCCAGACCAGCAGGATCCCGGTGAGACCGATGTAGGTGGCGCAGAACACCGCCGCCGCACCCCAGGCGATCGGCACGGAACCCGGGAACGCGGCGAACAGCGCTGTCGCCGCCGCGTTGAGGATCATGGTCGCGATCCAGCTCGGCCCGACGCCGAGGCGGGCGACGAGCCCGCCGGCGGCGGCGCCGCCCATACCGAACGCGCCGAGCAGGATCCAGGCGACCGTCGAGGCCAGCCCATCCATGCCGCCCGTGCCCACGAGCAGATCCCGCCCGAACGTCCACACCGCCGAGCTCGCGGCACCCATGAGAGCCGCGGTGAGCTCGAGCCGGCCGGCACCGGCGGGGAGGCGCGGCAGCTGCACTGCGCGGTGCGGTGACCCCATGGCGCGGTGCAGCGCACCGCTCGCTCGGGGTGGCCTCCCGCCCGGCACCGCGAAGGCGACCCCGAGCGTGACCGCTGCGCACAAACCGGCGAACACGAACGAGGCGAGGCGCCACTGGCTCGCAGCGAGGAGCGCGACCGGCCCGGCGACGAGCACGCAGAGTCCCGTGCCGGCGTTGACGACGGTCTGCGCGCGATCCCGCACCGGCTCCCTCACCGCGGTGGCGATCGCCTGCGCCAGCGGGGGCGAGGCGATGCCCGTGCTCGAACCCGCGAGGATCACCCCGACGGCGAGCGCCGCCGTATTCGGGGCGAGGCTGATGAGCAGAACCCCGCCGGTGGCGACCGCTCCGGCGCTGATCGCCAGGGTGCGGCTGCCGAACCGAGGCGTGAGCGCGGTCGATGCCACGATGGCGAGTCAGTACGCGGCGTAGGACCCCGAGGCGATCGCCCCCGCGGTGGCGGCGGTGAGTCCGAACTCGTCGCTGAATGCCGGGACGAAGAGCCCGTAGGCGAAGCGCGCCAGCCCGTAGCAGGCGGCGATGAGCGCGAGCCCGGCACCGGTGAGCTGCGCGGTGCTCCACCGCCCCGTAACCGGCGCCCTCGACACCGCGGATCCCGCTCCCATCGCGTTGCCTCCCCGCCAGGTTCACAGACCTGTGAACCTGTGCTCAGGCTACGTATACTCGGCAGCAGAGTCAACGAGGAGGACACCGGTGGGATCGAGCGGAGCGGCAGCGGGTGATCGCGCGGAAGGTCTGAGCCCAGGTGCCCGCCGGATCCTCGACACCGCCTCCGCCCTCTTCTACGAGCACGGGATCCACACCGTCGGAGTGGACACGATCGCGGCGCGATCAGGCATCACCAAGCGCACGCTCTACGACCGGTTCGGCTCCAAGGACGCGCTCGTCACCGCATATCTCCGTACGCGTCACGAGGCGTGGTGGGACGACCTCGAGCGGCGCATCGACCGGGCGCTCGCCCCGCGGGTCCTCGCAGTCTTCGACGCCTACGCCTCGACCGGTCTGCCGAGCGTACGCGGCTGCGCGTTCCTCAACGCCGCCGGGGAACTCCCGCTCGACCACCCCGGCCAGGCGGTGATCCGGGCGCACAAGACCGCGGTGCGCCGCCGCCTCGGCGAACTCCTCCACGCCGACCACCCGGACCTCAGTGACCGCGGATCCCTGGCCGAGCACCTCTTCCTGCTCCTCGAGGGCGCGATCGCCCATCGCGGAGTCGACGGCGACGACCGGCGCCTCGTCCGCGCCCGCGGACTCGCCGCACAGCTCCTCGGGGACACCCGATGAGCACCCACCAGGAGCGCACTGCCCGGGTGACCACTACCCGGGCGGGAACCGAGTTCCTCCGCAGCCCAGGCCTGCCGCAGCTGGAGTTCCGGCGTCCGGCCCAGGATCGTTCCTGCTACCAACCGCACGCGCACGAGCGGTTCTCCGTCGGGATCATCGACAGCGGATCGACGCTGTTCTCCGGCGCGGTTGGTGACCCGGTCCGCCTGGTGCCCGGGGACGTCATCCTCATCCCCGCGGGCTTCGTCCACGCGTGCAACCCCGACGGCGGTCGCTGGGAGTACCGGATGATCCACGCCGATGAGGCCTGGCTCGCCGCGCTCGTCCCGGACGATCACTCCGAGCTCCTCGCCGCTGGCCTGGCGGCAGAATGACCGGGTCATCCGCGGCCGGGAGATGCTGCGCGCCGGAACCTCTGTCGTGGAAACCGCGATCGCCCTGGGGTTCGTCGACCAGAGCCACTTCCACCGGGTGTTCCGGGCCCACGTGGCCGCACTGCCCGGTGCCTACCGCGGCTGACCGCCGCGCCCGGCACACCTGCAACTTCGTACAAGACCGCGCCTCACTGCTCCGGCCATGCTCGATGCAGATCATCGTCGAGCCCCCGGAGGTCCCGTGGAGCAGTTCCTCGCCGTCGCCCTGGCCAACGGCCTCTTCATCGCCGCGGCCTTCTCCGGCATGGCGCTCATCACGAACGATGCGGTGCTCCACGTGATCCAGGCAACAGGGGGGATCTTCCTCGTGCACATCGGGATCGTGTTCCTGCGCTCCCGCACAGCACTCGACCCGGCCGAGGTGCACCGGGCCGCCCGGACCACGTGGACGCGCAACCTCGGCCTGGGCCTCGCCTCCGGTCTGCTCAACCCCAAGAACGCGCTGTTCTACGTCAGCCTCGCCTCTGCGGTGACCACCGCGAGCCCGGCTGCGCTCGTGCTCTACGGCGGGTGGATGTTCACCCTCGTGCTCGTCTGGGACCTGTTCGTCGCCATGGCGCTCGGTTTCCGGCGGGCTGATCGCCGGCTGCGGGATGAAGGATGAACCGCAGTCGCTCGGGTAGTCTGCTCGAAACGTTTTGGAGACCGGAACCGAGCTATCCTCCGTTCTCAGCGAGTATCGATTCGTAGTCTCGCCCGCCGTAGAAGATGCCGATGATTGCGACCACCTCTTCGAGCACGGCGAACGCGATCACCACTCGTCTTCTGTAGCCGATCGTGCGGAGCCCCGGTCTGATGTCATCGCGTTCGGAACCACGGAAGGGAAAGTCTCCAAGCCCCTCGCAGAAGTCGACGATTGCATTGGTGAATCGCAATGCGGTGTCGGGTGAATCAGCATCGGCGATGTAGTCGTACAGGTCATCGAGCTGACTGAGCGAGTCGCGGCCGAAGACGACGCGGTAGTCGTTCACGTCTCGCGGGAGTGCCGAGATGCAAGGCGGGCTCGAACCTCATCCGGACTCGCGGCTTCGGCAGGTGATTCGACCGCGGAGTCGTAGGCGGCGGCGACCTCGTCCTGCAACCACCGTTCGATCGCAAAATCGCGGGCGAACAGAGCACGCAACCCATCTCGGACGACTTCGCTCTCACTCGCGTACTCTCCCGAGCGGACCCGCTCGCGGAGGGCGTCGGCCATGTCGTTGGGGAGCGTGATGCTCAATTGACGGGTGGTCCGCATGATCGACCTCCGAACTCCGATGGGATTCCATCCTACTCAGGGCGAGGCCTGCAGGCGAGGCTCGTTCGAGAGGATTTCGACGGTGCCGCGGGCGACGCTCGAGGGTGAGCTGTGCCTCAGTGCTGCATCGACCGTAGGAACCGCGCGGAGGACGCTCCGTGGGTAGGATCGGAACCGGCCGCGACGACGAGGCACCTTCCGCTGCGAGGGGCTCTCCGGTCGGGGCGGAGAGGAGAGCACGCATGCGCAGGTCGTCCGACGGATCCGCCCCGCTCCGGCTCGGACGGACGGGCTACTTCTGGGCGGCAGCCTCTGTCCTCGCACTCGGCCTGTGGTCCTCCGGGTCGCCGAGCGTCCTCTACCCGATCTACGCGGACCGGTGGGACCTCGCGCCGGTCGTCGTGACGTCGGTGTTCGCCACCTACCAGCTCTCGCTCATGGTCGTGCTGCCGCTGTTCGGCAATCTGTCCGACCTCTACGGCAGACGACGGGTGATGATCGCCGGCATCACTCTGATCGGGCTCTCGGCTCTCGTCTTCGCGTTCGCCCCGAACGTGGCGTTCCTCTACGCCGGGCGCGTCCTCCAGGGTGCGGGAACCGGGCTCACGGTGGGCGCAGCCACTGCGGCGCTGACGGAGAACAACCCCACTGCGAATCCGCGCTTCGCGAGCACCACTGCCACCGTCGCGACCGCCACCGGTCTCGCCTGCGCCCTGGTCCTCAGCGGTGTGCTCGCCGAGCACGTCCCACTGCCGCTGGTGTGGAGCTACATCGTCCTCCTCGGCCTGGCCGCAGTGTCGATCACCGCGCTCGTGCTCAGCCCGGACGACCGGCCCGCCGCCCGGGCGAGGTGGCGCCCGCAGGCCCCGTATGTGCCGGCGGGGATGCGCCTCGGGTTCCTCATCGCGACCCTGTCCGCGGCGCTCGCGTACTGCGTCGGCGCGATCTTCCTCTCGCTCGGCGCGACGATGATCGACCAGTTCACGAGCACCGACAACACCGCAGTCGTCGGCGGTCTGCTGGGAGCGTCGGCCGCCTGCATCGGACTCACCGGGCTGTTCCTCGGACGTGCGCGCGCCGGCGCGCTCGTCGCCGCCGGAGCGCTGGCCACCGTACTCAGCGTCGGACTCATGGCCGCGGCGAGCGCATTCGAGTCCCTGCCGCTGTTCTTCGCCTGGTGCATCGTCGGCGGCATCGCCTACTCGCTGGCATTCACCGGCGGGCTCGGCGTCATCAACCGGATCGCTCCGGATGAGCACCGCGGTGCCGTGCTCTCCCTGCTCTACCTCGTCGCCTACACCCTCCAGGCGGTGGCCGTGCTCGGGGTCGGGGTGCTCGCGACCGCCGGCTCGCTCGGCGCGGCAGTGGGTATCGCCGCCGTCGTACTCGCCGTCGTCTGCGTCACCGTGCTCGCGCTCCTCCTCGTCGATCGGCGGGCAGGAGCAGCCTGAGGGTCAGTTCGCAGGTTCGTCGAAGCCGACGAACACCGTCGCCTCGTCCACCGACTTGCGGGCGGACACGACGCTGTTCGCCGGGAAGGACTCGTCCGGGTGGCCGATGGCGATCGCGATCATGATGACCTGGTCCTCGGCGATGCCGGCGTGCTCCCGCACGACGGGGGACTGCATGATGCCCTGCGAGTTGACGCAGCAGCCGAGGCCCCGGGACCATGCCGCGTTGACGAGTGCGGTGGCGACCGCTCCGCAGTCGAACACCGGCACGTCCCCGCCGTGGAGGTCGCGGTCGTAGGTGACGATGATGCAGGCCGGGGCGTCGAACTGCCGGAATCCGCGGAGCACCCAGTCCTGGCGTGCAGGCTTGTCCTCGCGTGCGATGCCCATGGCGGCGAAGAGCTGCTTGGCGACGCCGATCTGGCGCTCCCGGTGCTTGCCCTGGTACGGGTCGGAGCCGCGGAACTCCCGCGACTCCGGGATGCCGGCGAGGTTGCGCTCGACGTTGCCGGCGCGGATCCGCTCGAGGGGCTCGCCGGTGATGACGTAGAAGTTCCACGGCTGGCTGTTGAGTGAGGACGGCGACCGGATCGCCAGGCCGATGATCTCCTCGATCACGGCCCGGGACACGGGTTCGTCGGTGAACCCGCGGATCGTCCGGCGTCCGAGCACCACCTCGTCGTAGGTCATAGGGAGGGGCTGCAGGGTGCGCTCCGCACTCCTCGGTGCTGTTCTCGGTGAGACGACTGTGTCCATCCCTCATAACTATCACATCGCCGGCAGGATCATCCGCCGCCGGTCCCCGTCGAGGTGGTCGAGCCGGTCGACGGCCGCGAGCTCGGCATCGCGGCGAAGGCCCTATCGCTGTGATCGTCGATGGTGTAGGACTGCACCATGCACACCACGGGAGCCAGCAGCGCACAGGAGCACGGCCGCGATCCGCACGACAGGTTCGGCCGATGAGCGTCGCCGAGGAGTGGCCGCCGATCGTCGACCGCGCCGTCTGGGACGACGCGCGTGCCGTGCTGCAGCAGGAGAAGGCGCTCACCCGGATGAAGGACGCGATCAGCGCCGCCCGGCGCCGGATGCCCATGGTCGAGGTGCGCTCCGACTACCGCTTCCACGGCCCGGACGGCACCGCGACGCTGCTCGACCTGTTCGACGGGCACCCGCAGCTCATCGTCCAGCACTTCATGTTCGGACCCGATTGGCAGGAGGGGTGCGACGGGTGCTCGATGATGGCCGAGCACATCGGGCCGCTCTCCCACCTCCATGCGCGGCGGACCGCGTTCGTGCTCAGCTCGCGCGCCCCGCTCGAGCGCCTGCACGCCTTCCGCGAGCGCATGGGCTGGGACCTGCCGTGGTACTCGACCGAGGGCGACGCCTTCAACATCGAGTTCGGGGCGACCGTCGACGGCGAAGAGCAGCAGGCGATCAGCGTGTTCCTGCGCCGCGGCGACCGCGTCTTCCACACCTGGTCGATCTACGCCCGCGGTGAGGAGCCCTTCATGATGGTCTTCGACCTCCTCGATCTCGGCCCGGGACACGGGTTCGTCGGTGAACCCGCGGATCGTCCGGCGCCCGAGCACCACCTCGTCGTAGGTCATGGGGAGGGTGGCTGTGGGGGTGTCGGAGCCTGCCGGCGCGTTTCCGGGTGCTTCTCTCTGCAAGACGACTGTGTCCATGATCAATGATTACCACAGGCGCACCCCGGGGGTCGAAGAGCTCAATGACCGGGCGCCCGCCCGGGTGCGGGGGTCACGGCCGTCGGCGCTCGACGATGACCGTGTCACGCCACTGCCCGGCCTGAGGCCCGTAGGTCATGAGCGCGATCCGCTCCCGGCGGCCCACCGTGCGGAACCCGGCGCGCTTGTGCAGGCGGACGCTCGCGGTGTTCTCCGGGAACAGCGAGCCCTGGATCGTCCACACGCCGTGCTCATCAGCGACACGGATGAACTCGGCCAGCAGCCGCGCGCCGAGGCCGCGGCCGAACTCCTCGGGGTGGACGTACACCGAGTGCTCGACGACGCCCCGGTACACCGCGCGGGCCGACACCGGCGTGGCGGCCGCCCAGCCGCGCACCCGCTCGTCGTCATCGACGGCGACGAGGCGCAGCGCGGGGATCCGGCGCTCCGCGAACTCCTCCCAGCTCGCCGGGGGTGCGGAATCGAAGGTCGCCTGCCCGGTCGCGATCCCGGCCCGGTAGATCTCCTCCACCGCCGGCCAGTCCGCCTCCGTCATCACGCGGAAGCGCACCCCCGGGCCCGAGGCGCCGCTCATGCGTGCGACCGCTGTCCGCTGCGCCCGTGCGCGGTGCCCGTGGGGATGCCGAGCGACACCGGGGCCGCCGGTGGGCAGCACGCGCTCACCGGCGGGCAGCACGCGGCGTCGGCATCCGTGCCGCTGTCGCCGGAGTCGGCGCAGTCAGGGGTGTCGCAGCCGCCCTCGTCTCCGTCCACGGAGCCGAGGCCCGCGGAGCACACCCCGGTCTCCGGCAGCACGAGCTCGACGCGCTCGGCCGCCTCCCGGTCGCCGGCGAGCGCGGCCGCGATCGAGCGCACCTGCTCGTAGCCGGTGGCCATGAGGAACGTCGGTGCCCGGCCGTAGGACTTCATCCCCACGATGTAGAAGTCCGGATCCGGGTGCGCGAGCAGCCTCGCACCGTGCGGGGGCACGGTCCCGCAGCTGTGGAACTCGGGGTCGATGAGCGGACCGAGCTCCCGCGGCGCCTCGACGACGGGATCGAGAGCGAGGCGGACCTCGCGCAGCATGCCGAGGTCCGGCCGGAACCCGGTCGTCGGCACCACCCGGTCCACCTCGAGCGCGACGGGGCCGGCCGGGGTGTCGGCATGGACGGTCACGCCGTCGCCCGATTCCAGACCGGTGATGGTGAACTCGGTGTGCAGCTCGACGGCGCCGCTCTCGACGAGTGCGCGCAGGCGCGCGCCGAGCGCGCCGCGGGCCGGGAGCCCGTCCTGGTCCTCCCCGCCGTAGACGGCGTCAGGGAGTGCGGACCGGATCGCCCAGCTGATGCGGGTGTCCGCCTCCTCCGCCCGGAGCTCGGCGAGGGCGAGCAGGGTGTTCGCAGCCGAATGGCCCGCACCGACGACGAGCACGCGGCGGCCGGCGAACTCCGCCCGGTCCCGGCCGGTGACGTCCGGCAGGGGAGAGGTGACGAGTCCGGCGGCGCGGGCGGCCGCCTCGCCGGTGGCGGGAAGTCCCGCCTGCCCGAGCGGGTTCGGGGTGTGCCACGTGCCCGAGGCGTCGATCACCGCACGCACGCGGTGATCGGTGACCGCGCCCTGCGCGTCGGCGACCCGGACGAGGAACGGGGTGGTCTCGCGCTCGTGGCTGCGGGTCCGATCCATGCCCTCGCGGCTGACTGCGACGACCCGGGTACTCGTGCGGATCCGTCCGCTGAGCTCCGGGGTCGCGGCGAGCGGCGCGAGGTAGTCGGCGACGAGCTCCGCCCCGGTGGGCAGGCGGTCGAGGTCGGGCTCCGTCCAGCCGGTCGATTCAAGGAGTGCGCGGGCGGCGGGGTCGATGTCGTACCGCCATGGGGAGAAGAGGCGGATGTGGCCCCAGGCGTTCACCGCGGATGCCGGTTCCGGGCCCGCCTCGAACACGATCGGCTCGAGCCCGCGGGCCAGCAGGTGCGCCGCCGCGGCGAGACCGACCGGGCCAGCTCCGATCACGGCGACGGGCAGTGTGGACGGGTCGGCTGCGGGCACGGGCGTCTCCTCGGTTCGGGGTGCGCACGGTGGTCGCCGCACGCGGCTCAATCGACAGCCATCGCACATCGATGGCTGTCGATGTACAGCCAAGCATGTCGTATCGACAGATGTCAATCTATGGGCATAATGGGGGAGTGACCACAGCGATGAGACCTGCCGGACCTGTTCGATGACCGACCGACCCCGGGGTGGGATGACGGCCCTGTGCCTGGCCCAGATCACCAGTTGGGGACTGCTCTACTACTCGCTGCCCGTCGCCGTCGTCCCGGTCTCCGCGGACACCGGGTGGAGCCACACGACGGTCACCGCCGCACTCGCCGCAGGCCTCCTCGTGTCCGCGGTGCTCGGCGTCCGGGTGGGCCGGCTCCTCGACGTCCGCGGGCCGCGTGCGGTGATGACCACCGGCTCCGTCATCGGGGTGCTCGCCCTGCTGCTCGTCGCCTGGTCGCCGAACCTGCCGATGTTCTTCGCCGCCTGGCTGCTCGCCGGCTTCGCTCAGGCCGCGGTGCTCTACCCGCCCGCGTTCGCCGTCATCACCCGCTGGTACGGGCCCCGGCGCGTCGGTCCACTCACCACGCTCACGCTCGTCGGCGGCTTCGCCTCGACGGTGTTCGCCCCGCTCGTCGCCTTCCTCGTCGAGGTGTTCGGGTGGCGCGGGAGCTACCTCGTCATGGCGGGCATCCTTGCGCTCGTCACCATCCCGCTGCACGCGCTGTTCCTCAACGGTCCGTGGTCCGACGGCGCCCCTGTCCGGGCCACCACCGCTGCGACGGCGGAGATCCGGCAGGTCACCCGCTCCGCCCGGTTCCGGATCCTGCAGATCACCATGGCGGTGGCGACCTTCACCCTCTTCGCGGTGACGATCAACATCATCCCGATGTTCCTCGAGCGCGGGATGAGCTACGAGATGGCGGCCCTGTCGCTCGGCCTCGTCGGCGCCGGGCAGGTCATCGGCCGCATCGGGTACCCGCAGTTCGCCCGCGCCACCACACCTCGGATGAGGACGGTCACGGTGTTCATCGCCGGCGCCGCAGCACTCTGGGTGCTGGCGCTGCTCCCGCAGCCGTACTGGCTGCTCGTGGCGGTCGCGATCCTCGCCGGAGGAGTGCGCGGGTGCCACACACTGCTCCAGGCGACTGCGGTGTCGGACCGCTGGGGGACGAAGAACTTCGGCGCGATCAACGGCGCTTTCGTCGCACCGATGACCGCCGTCGGAGCGGTCGCCCTGGTTGCCGGGCCGGGTCTGGCCGAGCTGCTCGGCGGCTACCCAGCGATGGCGGTCATCATGGCCGCACTGCTGACCGGGGCCGCGCTCGTGGCGATGAGGGAGCCGCAGCCGAGGCCGGCGCCTCACCCCTGATGGACGGGCAGCTCCACATGCACGGCGAATCCACGGGCCGGAGCGGGGTCAGCGCCGGCCGGTGAGGCCCGGATCCTGGCCCTCGCATACCATCGATGCGTGCCGAATCCTCCAGAATCCGCCGCCCGTCCCGACGACCACGACGACGGGCCGCCCGCCGACAGCCGCTACCAGAAGCTCGACAGCGCAGCGGTCCGTGATTCGACGGCTCGCCTGCAGCGGAGGATCAGGAGTCGGTTCCCCGACCGGGGTCTGTGGGAGGTGTGCAGCGAGCTCCTCGGCCTCGTCGACGAGGTCATCGAGGGCGGCGGGATCAGCCGCCGCCGGGTCGGCCTCGCCCGGCTGCTCTCGCGTGCCGCGATCATCACCGTCATCGTCGTCTTCGGCGGCGCGATCGTGCTCGCCGGCGTTGCGGTCTGGGCAGGAGCCGATGCCCTGGGGCCGATCGACCTGCTGCCGCTGCTCGAAACCGCGGTGAACAACCTCGTGTTCGCCGGCATCGCGATCTTCTTCCTCGTCGCAGTCCCGGAGCGCATGGAGCGTGCGCGGGTGCTGCGCCTCGTCCACCGTCTGCGCTCGCTCGCCCACGTCATCGACATGCACCAGCTCACCAAGGTGCCCGAGCGGCTCGAACGCGGCCGGCGTGAGGACGATGGTCTCGATCTGACCCGTGAACAGCTCGCCCACTACTTCGACTACTGCACGGAGATGCTCTCCCTCGTCGGCAAGGCGGCGGCGCTGTTCGCCGAGGACACCACCGATGGCGAGGTGCTCGACGCGGTCGAGGGCATCGAGACGCTGACCTCCGACATGGCGCGCAAGGTGTGGCAGAAGATCGCGGTGCTCCAGTCCCAGAGCGGCGCCTGACGGATCTCCGTCGCATCAGGTGAGAGCGGGGGGCTCAGAACCGGAAGGGGATGGGGATCCCGCCCAGGCAGCACACGCCCTGCACATTGCCGCCGCCGGCCTTGAGCGAGGTCGCGGCGCGGGAGCAGCGGCCGAACTGGGACATCGAGGGGCGGATCCCGCCGATCACTCCGCGTTCGGCGATGATCGAGCGGATCACGGCCGAGCAGGAGCGCTCGGCGCCGGCGACGAGGGAGGCGCAGGTGAATCCCTTGCGCGGCGAGATGTGCCGCTGGTACATGCGGATGGCGCGGTCGGCGCCGAAGCGCGGGGCACGGGTGATCGGGCGTGTGTTCGACATGCTCCGACAGTAGACCCGATGGCGCGCCGGGTACAGGGTGACCTGCCGGAAACCGGGGCCGACCGGCCCGGTGGTGCACCACGGACCTGCGGCCGGGGTTCAGTCCTCGCGGCTGCGTTCGGCCCGGCGGTCGGGCATGACCCAGCCGAGGACCGCGGACACGATCGCGACGATGATCGCGGCGAACAGTGCGGTGAGGAACCCGTCGAAGCTCAGCGTGATCGGGGTGAACTGCGAGGCCCATGCGGTGAGGAGCAGCATGAGCGCATTGATGACGACGGCGAACAGGCCGAGTGTCAGGCAGGTCAGGGGGAGTGCGACGAGTTCGACGAGCGGCCGGACGAGTGCATTCACCACCCCGAACAGAGCACCGATGACGAGGTACGCCACGACGGTCGAGCCGGTGTCCCCGAGCGAGGCGGCGAAGGCGTCGCTCCCGGCGATCTCCATCCCGGGCAGGAACCAGACCGCGGCGGCGAGCGCCAGGGCATTGACGATGATGCGCAGGATGAGGTTCATGGTGCGTCCTCCTGGAACTGTCGGAACGGTGGCCGCGGCCAGCGGTGCGGTGGGATCCGGTCACCCCCGCAGGATCGACTCCATCTTCTTGCCCCGGCCCACCTCGTCGACGAGCTTGTCCATGTAGCGGATCTTCTGCATGAGAGGGTCCTCGATCTCCTCGACCCGCACCCCGCAGACGACGCCGGTGATGAGCTCGGCGTTGGGGTTGAGCTCCGGCGCCTCGGCGAAGAAGGTCGCGAGGTCCGTGTCGTTCTCGATGACGCGCTCGAGGTCTGCCTCGGAGTACCCCGTGAGCCAGGTGATGACGGTGTCGACCTCGGCCTTGCCGCGGCCCTTCTTCTCCGCCTTGGTGACGTAGTGCGGGTAGATGCTCGCGAAGCTCGTGGTGAAGATGCGGTGCCCGGCCATGGTGCGCCTCCTGGAGTGGTGGATCGATCGAAGTCTCGACGTCATTGTCCCACCGGCGAGGCCATCCCGGCCCGGCTCACGAGGTGAACCCGAGCCCCAGCCGGTCGAGCGTGCGCAGCATGAGGTTCCGGTGCCCGTCGTTGCGGTCGGCGCGGTCCATCGCCCAGCGGGTCGCATTGATCCCCGCCGAGGCGTTCGTCCAACGCCTTCACCCCCGCACCTCGCGGCGGGCGAGGAGTGCGGCGCTCCCGGCGATCGCCGCTGCGGTGAGGAGCACCGTGCACGCGAGGATCGCGGCGACGTCGCCGAACCCGATCGTGCCGGGGTCGGCGAAGGTGCCGGTGCCCAGCTGGGTGGTGCGGGCGATGAGCGCATGGGGGAGCACCGCGATCAGCGCACCGACGTCGGCGAGCAGGAGCACCACGGAGACCCCCGAGGCGACGAGCGCGCAGGCCACGGGCGCGGCGAAGGACGGCAGCAGGATCGACAGGCCCGACTGCACGGCGGCCACCGGGATGCTCGCGGCGATGATGAGCAGGCTGATCGCCAGGTACTCACCGGGCAGCAGCCCCGGCAGGCCGAACACGAACCTCCCGAACACCGTGAGCACCCCGAGGAGCACGAGCTGCATGGCCGCGGCGGTTGTCGCGATGACCGCGGTCTTCGCCACCGCGATCCGCAGCGCCGAGGTCGGGCCGCTGAGCAGGGCGTTCCAGTTGCCCCCCTGCCTCTCGGGCCGCCACACGAGGGAGGCGATGATCGCGATGCCGAGCGGCAGCGGCGCCATCCCATGGACGACGACGGAGCGCAGCCACATCGTGTGCCAGCCATCGGCCGGGGCCTGACCCGAGGCCAGGGTGTTCGCGACCCCGGAGAGGACCATGGCGGTCGGGAGCAGGAGCACGACGACCCAGCTCAGGGAACGGGAGAGTTTGAGGAATTCGGCGCGGACGGCATTCATGTCAGTCCTCCTTGAGGTCGAGGAGTCCGGTGGTGAGGACGAAGAGCAGGGAGCCCACCACGGCGAGCGCAGCGACGCTCGGGTAGGCCGGAGTGAGGAGTTCGGGGGCGTCGCCGACGAACGCGGCCCCCGTCGCCAGGGCGTAGTAGCCCCACGGCGACAGGTGGGCGAGCAGCGGCGGGAAACCGCTGGCGAACACCGCGATGAGCGTGCCGACCACCCCGATGCCGAGCGTGACGAGCTGATTGTCCACCACGGTGGCGAGCACGACGTGCAGGGCGAGGACGACGAGGCTGACGGTGACCGCCAGCAGAGTGTAGAGCGCCCATGCGGCCACGGGCAGCACGGCGGTGATCCCCACCGCGAGCCCGAACCCCGCGACGAGCAGGCTGCTGAGCACGGTCGCCCCGGCCACCCAGATCGCGGTGGCGGCGAACTTCGTTCGGCACAGCCGGCCGGTGGTGACGCCTGCGGTGCGCGCGAGCAGCCAGCCGTTCGCCCGGTGCTCGATGTCGACCTGGCGACTGGCGAGCACGGCGATGGTGAGCGGCGAGCCGACCGGCACGGCGAGCGAGAGTCCGGCGAGCAGGCCGGCCCACGCCTCGGGGGCGGCGGGGCTGAACTCCGGGGAGCTCACCGCGCTCATGATGCTCAGCCCGGAGACGGCGCAGACGAGCGCCGCGGCGCTGAGCCCCATGCGGAGCCGGCGCATCTTGGAGAACTCGAGTCGCAGGAGTCGTGCGCTCATCACAGACCACCTCCGGCGGTGACGTCCATGAAGACGTCCTCGAGCGTCTGTTCGTCGCGCCGCACGCCGTAGATGTCGATCCCCGCACCGGCGAGCTCGCTGACGAGCCGGGCGGTCGCCGGTTCGTCGATGCCGGTGAGGCGCAGGGTGCGGCTGTGCGTGCCGCGGAGCAGCTCGGGCCGGATGAGGGAGGCGGTGCGCTGCGGGTCCGCGGTGTCGATCAGCAGGTCCGGGGTCGAGGCGGCGAACAGCTGCTCCCGGGTGCCCTGGAACACGAGCCGCCCGCCGCTGAGGATGCCGAGCACGGTGGCGGTGCGGTCGATCTCGCCGAGCAGGTGGGAGGACACCATGACGGTGACCCCGGATTCGGCGAGGCTGCGCAGCAGCGCGCGGATCTCCTCGATCCCGGCGGGGTCGAGGCCGTTCGTCGGCTCGTCGAGCCGGGAGGTAGGGGGTAGGGAAGGCAGGCGTACCTCATGTCCATGAACACCA
Organism: Brevibacterium sp. CS2; assembly: GCF_005280295.1. GTDB lineage: Bacteria > Actinomycetota > Actinomycetes > Actinomycetales > Brevibacteriaceae > Brevibacterium > Brevibacterium pityocampae. The sequence goes on from NZ_CP040020.1 coordinate 2,270,599, forward strand.
CTACTGACTCCATGCTCGAAGCCCCCGAACTCTCAACCTCGTTGGAAGCCTCGATCGCGCGGCTGCGCGAGGTCGCGGACGACGACTGGACGCCGGCCATCGTCTACGGGCGCGCTTCCCAGGACCGCAAGAAGCTCATGCGCTCGATCAACGACCAGCTGCTCGACTGCGTGTCCTGGTGCGAGCCCTTGCGCTGGTACCCGGACATGATCGTGCGTGACTCCGACCGGTCTGCCTCCCAGTGGCGGAAGAAGATCCGCGAGGGCTTCGACGAGGTGATGGCGCTGATCGAGGAAGGCAAGCACGGCGGGTTCGTCACCTGGGAGCCCTCCAGGGCCGCGCGTGACCTGGAGGTCTACGTGCAGCTGCGCAAGGCCTGCCGCCGAGCGAACGTCCTCTACCTCACCCACGGCCGCGTGTACGACTTCACCCGATCGGATGATTCGTTCGCGATGGGGTGGGAGTTCTTACGGGCCGAAGCTGACGCGGATACGATGCGCGAGCGGCAACTGCGCACCGTGAAGCTCAACGCCGAGCGCGGACGCCCCCACGGGCGCCTTCCCTATGGGTACCGACGGATCTATGACCAGCTCACCGGGGTGCTGCTGCGGCAGGAGCCCGACCCGCACAAGGGTCAAATCGTGCGGGATGCGGCCCGGGACGTGCTGGCAGGCAAGTCGCTGCACTCGGTGGCGATGCGGCTCCAGGATGCCGAGGAGCCGACCCCGATGAAGTCCTGGACCGAGGCTCCACGTGGGTGGGAGGCGAACACAGTCCGCCAGGTGCTGGAGAACCCGACCATTGCGGGCAAGCGGGTCTATCAGGGTGAGGTCATCGGTGATGCGCAGTGGGAGCCGCTGATCGACTGGGAGACGTTCCAACGGCTCCAGCGCCTGTTCGCCGATCCCGGCCGCAGGGTCAAGGGCGGCGGTACGCAGGCGAAGACTCTGATCACCCACATCGCCAAGTGCCACTACTGCGGACGCCCCTTGAAGCGTGCCGTCCTGAGGCGCAAGCATCAGGCGGATGCGGTGAAGTACTACTGCGCGTTCCGTGGCTGCTACAAGATCACCATCGCCCAGCAGGGACTGGACGACTACGTCGAGGAGGCGGTGCTGACCTGGTTCGAACAGCCGGAGAACCTCGCCCGGCTCACCGGTGACGACGGGGGCGAGTGGATCACGAAGGCCGATGCCGCGCAGGAACGCCAGGCAGCGTTGCAGACCCGTCTGGACGAGGCGATCGCCCAGTACACGGCCGGGCAGTTGAACCTGGACACGCTGACGAAGGTCGAGCAGTCCCTGCGTCCGCAGATCGCGGCAGCTGAGCGGGAGCTGATCCCGCCGATCACCGATGCCCGTGTGAAGGCTCTGGTCACAGCCCCGGATCTGCGGGCGGCCTGGGGCGAGCTGTCGCTGGCAGAGCAGCGAGCGATCATCAAGGCCGGATTCGACATCCGTATCCAGCAGACGCGCAACCGCGGTCAGAACGCCTTCGAACCGGGCCGGGTACTCATGGAGCCCCGCACCCGGTGAGCCGGTGGCGGGCTGGTCACCGGGTGCGACCACGCAGGGTGTTCCGCACCAGAGTGACCAGCTCGCCGCTCATCGGCGGGAACTGCGCAGCGGCCTCACGCGCGGCAGCACGGATGCGTTCGCGCTCCGTCTCCGGCTGCGTGCGGGGCGAGACGTGGCCGAGGTCGTCGTCGTGGTCGGTGGTCTGGGTCTGGGTCTGGGGTGTCGGGATGCTACTCATACCTGACAGGTACGTAAGGCATGTCGGAGCAAAAAAGTCAACCCCAACATCCGTGGTGCCTCATAGTCAATTCCCCGGGAACGGTGGGCCGTGCCTCAGGTAAAAGTCCCCGGGAAATCTAGCTGGCCTGGCCCGGGGTTCCGCGTAATTGATTGGGTCTAGACACTTGGATTTGGGCTTTGATCAGCGGAAACGCACGCCGGGGCGCGTGCATGGCGTGTATCTATGGCTGGCGGTGCAGGAATCAGATGCGCGTGGGCGTGAGCCCCTGGACCTGCTTCGGGGTGGGCAGGCCCTGCTGGGTGAAGAGTGCGGTCTGGGCTTGCGTGGGCCGGGTGATGGTGGTGATCGTGCCCTCATCGCCTTCGAGGGTGACCTGGTGGAGCCGCTGAACCTGTCGGCGGACGTCGTTCCAGGTCTGGTCGGTGGTGTTCTCGATGATGCGGATGAGCAGCAGAGCCAGCCAGCACAGAGACACGTGGGCGCGGATGCGGTACTCGAGCCGGTGATAGACCGGCCTGAGGTCGAGGGTGGACTTCATGTCCTTCCATCCGCGTTCGACTTCGAGGAGCTGCTTGTAGCCCAGCGCGACGTCTTCAGCGCTCATATGCGGATCGGAGGTGCGCAGCAGGTACTTCCCGTCGAGGTTGGTCTCCTGCTTGATCGTGTCCTTGTCGATGCGCAGCAGCCCGGTCTTCGTCGACCGGAGGAACCGGTTCAGGCCCGGCATGGTCGAGATCTTGCCCTTCAGCTCACCCCGCTTGCCAGCCGTGAGGGTATCGGATCCTGCGATCATCTCTTCGAGCCGGGCCACGAGAGCCTGACGGGTGTGGGCGTCGCGGTGGGCTTGTTCGGGGTTGAAGCAGACGATGAACCGGTCCGCAGTCCCGCTGGTCCGGTCGATGGTGACTTCCTTGACCTTCAGGTTGTCCTTCACGGTCCGGTACTTGCCCGGACGAGACAGGGCCGCGGCCGCTTCGGCGGAGTTGGATCGGAGTTTCTCCCCGAGGATGTAGCCGTCCCCGCCGCGCATCAGCTCCCGCCGGTTGGCCTTCGAGGTGAAGCCGCGATCAGCGGTGTAGATGATGCGCGAGAGACTCCAGTCGCGCATATCGGTCCTGACTTGGCAGATGAGCGCGGAGTCGGCGGTGTTGCCCGGCCAGCACCACACCCGCACCGGGATCGCGTCGCGGGTGACGGCCAGGCCGATGACGACCTGCGGGAGATCGCCGCGGTGGTCCTTGGACTTCCCATACGTCCGAAACGGCGTCTGCTGGACCGCCCCCGCCGGTCCAGCACCCTGGGAGACGTCGCCGGTGCTGGTATCGGCGATCGGGTGGCCGGTCTCGTCGCGCCAGACGGGCTGATCGGCGTCCTCGGTTTCGAAGTAGGTGGAGGTGGTGTCGAAGAACAGCAGATCGACCTCCAGGTTCAACTGGTCGGCGACCTGCTCGTAGACTGCCCGCTCCAGGCTTTCGCCGGTGTCGGTGAGCCAGTCCATGACCCGGTAGCAGGCGTCCTCATCCACGGCCCCGACGGTGTCGGTCAAGCCGGGGATCGCCACATCGTGGTTCATCCAGTCAGCCGCTGCCAGCTTCGACGACGGAGCCAGCGCCCGGTTGGCCACCAGCGCGAACAGGATCCGTTCGGTGGCGTCCAGGTCCCGCTTCCGGCCCCGAGCCTTCTGCCCGGCCCCGGTGATCACCCGATCGAGCCCGAGCTGTTTCCACACCCCGTCGAGGAGGAACGCCCCGCCGGCGGGGCGGGAGTCGACAGGTTCGGGCATCGAGGCGCCGTTCGTGCCGGTGTCGCCGAGGTAGCGCTGCAGCGAGGCGACCAACCGGCGCAGTCCTGCTTCGTCGACCTCGTCGGCACGGCCGAAGGAATGCACCACCTTCGGCGTCGACCGCTTCTTCGCGGCATCCCACTCGTTGTGGGCCAGCTGAACGTAGGAGACCTCGCTGGTCCTCGTCCGCCGCTTCACCGTCCTGATGTACACACCTATGACAACTACCACACATAGCCGCCCATGTGAATCACGATCACGGAAGCGTGTATCTATGTAACTCGGGGCGTCGCGAGAGCAGTTCCCCGGATTCTCGCGGATCTTGCACTCACATCGGGGCTAGAAACACGGAATTACGCGGAACCCCGGCTGGCGTCGGTGGTGGTGGAGTTTGATGCCGGCAGGGTTGGGCGGGGCGGTGGAGGCCTGGGCCTCGCGTTCGAGTTGCCGGGTCCTCTCCGCGGCCAGGCGGATCAGTTGTTGCTGGATCCGGTCGATCTCGGTGGCGATGGCCATCGGGTCCAGCCTGTCGTGGTGTGCTTTCAGTTCGGTCTGCTGGGCGTTGCTGAGGATCCCGGAGGCCAGCAACCGCCGGTATGGGGTCTGCGGGGTGTCGTAGAGACGTTTACGCCGGCCGACGGCGTCGGTGCTCCAGCCGGTGGGCTTCTTCGTGGGGGTGAGGAAGTTCAGCCGGTCGTTGATCAGGGGCCAGAGCCGGTTCAGCAGGGCCAGCTCTTCGCCGGTGTCGTAGCGGTAGTGGAACCCGTAGCGGCGCACCAGGTGTCCGTTCTTGGACTCGATGGTGGCCTGGTCGTTCTTCTTGTAGGGCCGGCTGCGGGTGAAGAAGATGTCCTGGTCGGCGGCCCAGTTGACCACGTCGTGGTTGATGAACTCGGATCCGTTGTCGAAGTCCAGGCCGCTGACCAGGTACGGGATCGCCTCGAGGCCGGCCTGGAGCGTGGCGAGGATGTGCACGCGGGCGTTGTTGCGGATCGCGCGGGTGAACACCCAGCCGATGCGCACATCGGTCAGGTTCACGGAACGGGCGAACTCTCCGGTCAGCGTCGGGCCGCAGTGCGCGACGGTGTCGACCTCGAAGAATCCGGGCTCGGCCTCGACCTCGTCACCGGCCTTGCGGATGGTGATCGAGGTGCGCAACAAGGAGCCCGGCTTGGTGGCGGACTTGCCGTGCAGCGGGTCCTTGGCCCGGGTCGGGGCCAGGTACCGGTCGATGGTGGCCGCCGACATGGCCAGCAGCTCGGCCCGCACCGACGGGCAGTACCGGTCTTCGCCGTCCAGCAGGGCCCCGTGGCGTTCCATCGCCTCGATCCACTCACCCATCGAGGCGGCCAGGTACTTCCCGCACAACCCGCCGGAGGCCGCCCAGATCCGCTGCAGCACCACCACGGCGTCGTAGGAGTACCTGCGGGGCTTCGACTTGCGCCGGTCCAGCACCGCCACCGTGGCGATGGGCCGCCCGGGCGGCTGGGCGGCCCGGCGACGCAGCTGCTGGCGGGCGTGGTCCCTGTCCCAGCCGGTGATCCCGACAACGGTGTCCAGGATCGCGCCCTTCTGCTTCTTCGAAGCCCTCACATACGCCGTGGCGTACTTCTTGGTCACTTCGATGCGGGTCGTCATCGACACGTCCCAGTCAGTCATACCCCATCGTCGCCGTGCCACCTGAAGGGCGGAAGATTTCGCGGGGAAACCCTGTGAGGCACGGGCCCTGCTACGCGGGGACTTTATATGAGTCTCGTCGACATCTAGCCATCCGAACGGAGGCGAGCTACTATATGTGGATGGTCAGTGCTGTCGTGCCCGTCGAAGCCCCGGAATCGGGGTCGGGCACGGGGGTGCCGATTCGGCACCCCCGTAGCCGCCACACCTCAGGCCTCGCGGTGGTGAAAATTTTGCACCACCGCCATCACCCGATCAGGCAGGGCAGCACGGTGGTAGCAAATTGCCACCACCGCCATCCCGGGACCGTCAGGGTTCCACGGTGCCTGCACGTTGCAGTCACCGTCGCCTCACCTTGGCTCTTCACGGTGGTGCCAGCGTGGCACCACCGTCGACCGCCCACGGGGGTGTAAAATTTTCCACCCCCGTGGCCGGGTGCATGGTCCTGCAAATTTTGCGGGACCGCGACGGCCGCGGAACGGTCCCGGAAATTTTCCGGCCCCGTTGCCCCGCCGTGGCTGATGGCACGGTCGTGCCGATTCGGCACCACCGTGATCGGCCCCACTGCGGCCCGCGAGACTGCCACCGGATGTCGTCAACGGTGTGCGAAATTTTCCCGCACCGCGCCACCAGGGCTTCTGCCCCCTGACTGCCCGTCGCGCGGATGCTCAACGGGTCCGCACATTTTGCGGACCCGTTCCCGGCCCCGTTACGGAGCACTCCATCGGCTCTCCGCTGTCTCATAGCCCGAGCCCCCGGTCCTCTGGCCCGTGGTCGCGCGGAGGGTTGAACGGAGGGTCGGGGTCGAGGCGATTCGCCCGCCGCTGCAACGCGGCGCGCAGCTCCCGGTCGAGCACGTTACGTTCCCTCGCCACCCTGGGACGCGTGAACTCCGTCGCCGAGCGCAGCATCCGCGCCCGGACCTCTTGCCCGTCGATCCCGCGAGCAGGTACCAGCGCCGGGTGCAGAAGCGCCTCGATACCATCCTCGCTGATGTCGATGGCGCGCGTGCGGGCGTGGGCAAAGACGTGCGGGTCGATCTGGTTCCAGTCGATGAGCCAGCCCGCTGACTCCGCGAGCTGGTTGAAGAACACGAACTGGCTTCTCGTGTTCACATCACGGAACGGATGAATCGCCGTGACCTCTCCCCACGTCCAGGCCAGGCCCTCGGAGAACCCGGCACGGTCGCGGCCGCGGAGATGGTCCATCCTCGCCAGAGCGTCAAGCACGCGATCAGTCTCAACGGGGATGAACTCGGGCACGCAGTGCGCGATGCCCGTGCCGCCGGGTCCGGTGTTCGTATCCCGCAACCGTCCGCCCCAGGGGTAGAAGCCCTCGACCAGTCGGGCATGAATCGCCTGCAAGTGCGGCAGGTCGAAGTCGCCGTCGACCGGGTGCAGGGCGAGGTCGGCCATGTACGTGGTGATCACGCGCCGTTCGGCGGCCTTCCACAACGCCGGATCGTGGTAGCCGGGGAGATTGACCAGCACGTCGGTGCCGGGATACGTGTAATGGTCCGGCATCACCGGCCCCCGCAACCAGGCATACAGGACCAGCAGTCAGCGGGTGAAGCCGTGCTCGGCTTCCAGCTCGGCGAGCCCTTCGGCGATGACCTGATCGGGCGTGGCCTCACCGGTGAGCACCCGGCGGGCGGCCTCCACGTCCCCAGCCGTGGGCTCTTCGCCGGCCATACGATGCCCGGCCTCAATCGCGGCGAGCTGCTGCGCAGTCCAGGCCTGCGATGCCGTCTGGGTGGTCGCCATGATGCCTCCTCCATGCTCATCCGACACTCTCCATTCTACCTTCCCGCCCCAGTGAAACCCCGGCAATCCCCGCAGTTGAGCGTCCGGCCTGAGGCGGTTGTCTCCCTGATAGGTACGCACGGCATCCCGGACATCGAGCAGGCCGTGGCGACAGGGTCGTCGTGACCTCGTGCTCAACGTACGGTGGAGGTATCAGGCACAGCGACGAGGCGGAGTAGGGGGCAGCGATGGTGCAGCGCATCTGGCTCGACGTCGCCTACCGTGAGAAGGACCAGGCCAAGGCCGCCGGTGCCCGCTGGGACCCGCAGGCTCGCCGCTGGTATGCGCCCCGGCCCGGAATCCGCGCACTCGACCGGTGGCTTCCTAACCTGCCGCCACCCGTTCGACCGGCGCGCGTAGAGCCCGACCCATCATGACCAGACGACCCCGCCGTGCTTCTCCGAGACGCCACCGGCACCGACCCGCTGCCGTGGGCGATCCGGGCGCCCTACGGCTGGTTCTGCCATATGTGCGATTCGACCTGCCGCCCCGGGAAGATCCAGATTGTGACGATCCAGACCCGCTGGCTACGCCGACCGATGATCGTCACACAGCCGACCGAGTGGCGCCATCATCTCCAAAGCCGCGGGGATGTCGACTGGCGACTCCTGGTCCACATCACCCGCGTCCTCGAGCAGACCCTCGCCCCGGGAACCGCGATCCGCTGGAATCCCGATACCCAGCAGCTCGACACGATCACCGGACCCATCCACGACTGGCGCGACCTCCGCGACCAGCACAAGCGACGCCGCTAACCGCACCCCTGACGCGCTGACCCGGTCTCTCCTGCTGTCAAGACGAATGGACGCATGTTACCTGCGGTAGTACCCGCGCACCTTCCTCACGAAGCGACTCGTGAGGAAGGCGGTGACCGGCATGAAAGGCGGCGTGACCCTGTTCCGCGGACCCGGCACCGCCGCCCGCCGGTACCTCGAATCCGACCGGTCGACCGTGGATGACTACTACCTCGAAGGCGGCACGGCGCTGGCGGACTTCACCATCACCAACGCCGCCGGTGAGGTCATCGCGAACACCGGCCTGGACCCGGAGCAGTACGCGGGCTGGGTCGACTGGACCCATCCGCTGACCGGGGAGCAGATGGGCATCCCGCGCGAGGCGGGCGAGGTCCGGAAGGGCTCCCCGCGGTTCGCGGAGATGGTCGTCAACACCCCGAAGTCGCTGTCGATCGCCGCCGCCCTGCACCCGGAGGTCTCCGACGCCCTCGACCAAGCCCAACAGGACGCGGTCTCGGAGATCCGACAGTGGCTGGCACAGCACTCCTACACCCGTGTCGGCCCGCGCGGGCAGCAGGAGATCATCCCGGCGGAGTCGTTGCAGACCGTCGCCGTCGTGCACAAGACCAGTCGTGCCGGTGATCCGCACCGGCACGTGCACTTCCAGATTGGCACCCGCGTGCCCGCCGCGGGCAAGTGGCGTGCCCTCGATACTGCGGTCCTGTTCAAGCAGCAAGGCGCGATCCGTGCACTCGGCACTGCTGTCATCGCGGCGAACCCGCAATTGGCTGCAACCCTGGACGCGAACGGGCTCACCCTCGACCCGGTCACCGGGGAGGTTGCCGAGTTGGAGCAGTTCAATCCGATGATGAGCAAGCGTGCGCATCAGGTCGAACGCAACCTGAAGCAGTTGGAGGCCGAGTGGGAGCACGCCCATCCCGGTGAGGAGTCCGGCCCGGTCGTGCGGGCGCGGCTGCTGCACAGGGCGTGGGCGCATGAGCGGCCGAACAAGAAGCCCGCCGACCTCGGCGACGAACACGCCTGGCGGGCCGAGCTGGTCGAGGCCGGCTACGACCCCGACACCCTCACCCGCGCCACGGCACCGGCAGGGGTGTCCGTCGATGACCTGAGCGTGCAGGAGGTCGCGAACCGTGCCCTCGACCGTAGCGCGGCGGGTGGATCGACATGGACGGTGCACACGCTGCGCGAGCACGCCACTCGCATCACCACCGAGCACGGCGTGCAAGCCACCCCTGACGAGTTGCGCGAGTTCGTGCAACTCGCCACCGATCTCGCAGCTAAGGATTGCTTCTCCGTGCTGCCGCCCGGCGCGGTGCAACCCGAGTATGTTGCACACCTCACCAGCCTGCGGGTGGTGCAGGCCGAAAGCGAGTTGCGGGACCAGCTCGAAGCACAGGCCCCGAACCGGGAGCCTCGCCGCCCGGACCTCAGCACGCTCGCCGCCGAGCACGGCCTCGACGCCGGACAGACCGACGCCGCTGCCTCGGTCGCCTCCCGTGACCCGCTCGTGGTGGTCGAGGGAGCGGCAGGGTCGGGGAAGACCACCATGCTCGCCACCGCCATCGAAGCCCTCGACCACGCGGGCCGGTCGGCGCGGGTGGTCACCCCGACGAAGAAGGCCGCCCAAGTCGCCGCAGAAACCCTCAAAGTTCCCGCCGACAGTGTAGCCGCGCTCGTGTACGCGCACGGGTTCCGGTGGAACGACGACGGCGTCTGGACCCGCCTCAAGCGCGGCGACACGGACCCCACCACGGGCCGCGTCTACACGGGTCCGCCGCGTGAGGCGCGGTTGGTGCGGGGTGAGCGGGTGATCGTGGACGAGGCCGGGATGCTCGACCAGGACACCGCCCTCGCCCTTCTCACCGTGATCCGCGAAGCGAGGGCCTCGGTGGCGCTGGTCGGCGACCGCGCCCAACTCCCCGCGGTCGGGCGCGGCGGTGTGCTCGACATGGCCGCCCACATTCGCGGGGCAACCGTGGACATGTCCGAGCTGCACCGATTCGACGACGAGCAGTATGCGGCGCTGACGTTGCGCATGCGGGAGGGGAAGAACCCTGCGGCGATCTTCGACCAGTTGCACGCAATGGGCCTGGTCCGGTTGCATGCCGACGACGACGCCATGCGTGAGCACATCGCCGAGCACACGGTCCCCGAGGATGCGGTGACCGTGGCGACCAACGACGAAGCCGCCGAGTTGAACGAGCGCACCCGCACCCTCCGCGTCGAACAGGGCGAAGTCGATGACGGGCGCACCGTGACCGACTCTGCTGGTCTGCCCATCGGGGCGGGTGACCTGGTGCAGGCGCGGCAGAACGATGCCGAGCTGCGGGTAGCGAACCGGCAGACCTTCACCGTCCAACGCATCGGCGAGGACGGCACCGTTCATGCCATCGAGACCGGCACCAACCGGAGGCACAACCTCACGGTCGCGCTCCCGGCCGACTATGTGGCCGAGCACGTGCACCTGGCCTACGCTTCCACCGCCTACGGCGTCCAGGGTGCCACCGTGAACACGGCGCACACGGTGCTCTCCGACGCCCTCGACGCGGCAGCCGTCTACGTCGGACTGACCCGCGGCAGCGGCCGTAACGAGCTCCACGTCATCGCTGCGGACCTCACGAATGCGAGAGCGCAGTTCGTCGAGGCGATGGGCCGCGACCGCGCCGACCGCGGACTGACCGACGCCACCACCCGCGCCCACGAAGCCATCCAAGGGTTGGTCAAGGACGGTCCCGTCGCGATGGTCACAGAAGAGCTGGCATGCCTCGACGATCTGATCGAGAAGGCGAAGCAGCGGGCCACCTGGTGGGAGAACGTCGGCGAACAGCTCGACGCGCTATCGGCCCGGCATCGGGAGGAGACGGACGAGAGCACCACCGCCCTCACTGCCGCGGAGGAGCACGCCGCGACGATGCGGGCCGAGACCTTCGCGCCCCTGGAGACACGCGCCGAAGCCGAAGGCCGGGACTACCTCGCCGCCTTGGCCGAGGAAGCCCAGGCGGCCGGACGACTGGCAACGGCGGGATGGTTCGGCAAGCGGCGTGCGCAACGCGAGCACGACACCGCCCACGAGCACACACAGGCCTTGCGCGGTCGCCTGTCCTCGGAGTGGGGCACTCTCCCGCGGCCCGCGGATGACCTCCATGAGTGGGCGGGCCGTGTCGCCGCCCAGCAAGCCGAGAACGCTCCCGAAGTGGTGCAAGCCGACGAGGCCGTAGTCGCGGCGCGGCAGGCGCGTACCGGGTTGCAGGAGCGTCATCGCCGCGACCGACTCGCACTCCTGGCGCGGCTCCACGGGGCGGACAACGTCCGCCGTGACCCCGACCGATACTTACGCACCAGCCCCCGGAGGCAGGCGGCCAAGTGGAGGGCGTCGACAGAGGAAGCGCGGGCTGAGGCCGCCGAGCTCCGTCGCCCGCCACGGGATCAGGCAGTGGATCTCATCGAGATCAAACGCGCCGCCACCGAAGCCCGCGCGACAGCACTCGGGGAACGCCAACGGCAACTCGTCGACGAGCAGTACCTCACCCGGAGTGCTCCCCGCAGAGACCGGCCAGCACGCGGCCTCTAGATCGCGTACCGTCCATGTTTCTGCCTCTCCGTCACGGCTCGGTTTGCTAACCAGTTCGGGTGGTGCTGGGCGTTGAGCGTGTAGCTTCTTCGACCGTTTAACTGTTCCTGCGGTTTTGTTCCGTTCGTACGGTGCTCCGAGGGCATCGAGGGGTTCGCACATTTTGCGGGCCCGTTCTCCTCGACCCAGTGTGACCGGGCCGCCCGCACGCTGGTCTCATTCCGCGCGGCGGTGGCGATACGTGGAGTGTTCATAGCCCGACCCCTCGGTCGTGTAGCCCCGGCCCCTGGTGTGGCGGACCGAACGGCGGGTCAGGGGCGAGGCGGTATGCTCGCCGCTGCAACGCCGCGTGCAGCTCGTGATCCAGGGCATCCATCTTACGTGGAGGGCGGGGCCGGGCGAACTTCGCCACGACTTGTTCCATCCGCTCGGCGACCTTACGCTCAGGGCTGGAAGCGGCCGGAACCAGCGCCGGGTAGAGCAATGCGTCGAGGCCGTCGGGATCGCGGTAGATCGCGACGGTGCGGGCGTGGGCGAAGACGTGCGGGTCGATCTGGTTCCAGTCGAGGACCCATCCGGCCTCGACCGCGAGCTGGTTGAACAACGTGAACTGGCTCCTCGTGTTCACGTCACGGAAGGGGCGGATCGCTGTCGTCTCTCCCCACGCCCAGGCCAGGCCCTCGGAGAGCCCGGCCCGGTCCCGACCGCGAAGGTGATCCATCTTCGCGAGGACACCGAACACGCGGACGGCCTCGTCGGGGATGAACTCGGGCAGACAGTGCGCGATGCCGGTCCCACCGGGGCCGGTGTTCGTATCCCGCAGGCGGCCGCCCCAGGTGTAGAAGCCCTCGACCAGGCGGCGTGGATTGTCAAATCCCGGGTTTAGTTGAGGCTGAACGGTTGTTCTGTATTCAGGCTGCGTTGCCGATGGTCTGGTTCTCGGCGAAATGTGTGGCCTCGATCTCGGCAGGGGTCTGGTAGTCGAGCATGGAATGGAGCCGTTCGGTGTTGAACCAGTGGACCCAGTCCGCGGTCGCGGCCTCGACGTCCTCCCGGCCGGCCCAGGGCCCGTCGAGGTGGATCAACTCTGCCTTGTAGAGCGAGTTCAGCGCTTCGGCCATGGCATTGTCGAACGAGTCGCCCTTGGACCCCACGGAGGCCACGGCATCGACCTCCTCCAGGGCCTGGGTGTACCGCAGGGCCCTGTACTGTACTCCTCGATCACTGTGGTGCTTGAGTCCGGAGACGTTCTGACCTGCACGTTTACGGGTCCAGAGGCCCATGTTCAGTGCGTCCAGGGCCAGATCGGTGTACATCCGGGTCGAGGTCTGCCAGCCCACGATCATCCTGGCGAACACGTCCAGGATGAAAGCGACGTAGACCCACCCGGACTCGGTCCGGACGTAGGTCAGATCGGCCACCCAGAGCCTGTTCGGAGCGGTGGCGGTGAAGTCGCGTCTGACCAGGTCACCGGGTCGATTCGTCTCCGGCGACGGCTTCGTGGTGCGCGGATAGCGGCCCCTGACGGTGCCGCGGACCCCGAGTTCACGGCAGAGCCGCTCGACGGTGCAGCGGGCCACAGGGACCCCGTTGCGGTTGAGCTCGGCGTGGATTTTTCCGGATCCCGTAGACCCGCATACGCCGGTGGGCGTGGATGGCCATGATGTGCTCCTTGAGCTCGGCGTCCCGGACGGACCGGGCGCTGGGCGGTCGGTTCTTGAAGGCGTAGTAGGTTCCCGGGGCGATCTTCATCCCGTGGTCCTGGGTCAGGACACGGCAGATCGGTTCGATCCCCCAGCGGTGCTTGTTCTCGTCGACGAAGGCGACGATCACCTCTGTGGGCGGTCGAACTCCGCCTTGGCGAAAAACGCTGTCGCTGAGCGCAGGATCTCGTTCGAACGCCGCAGCTCGCGGTTCTCAGCCTCGAGCTGTCGGATTCGGGCTTCGGTGTCGACCGGCTCCACGGGCAGGTCGGCGTCCTCGGCCTTGCGGACCCAGTTGCGCAGGGTCTCCTTGCCGATGCCGGTCTGCTCGGCGACCCGCGCGATCGCACCAGAGCGGGTCGCCGGATCATGACGGGCCTCTACGGCCAACCGGGTCGCCCGGTCACGGAGTTCTTGGGGGTATTTCGACGGGGCCATCAGAGAATCGATGTCCTTTCAGGATGTTTGGCTTACCCTCAATCAAACCAAGGACGATTCAGATAGCCTGCAAAGGTGGCAGGTCAAAGTCGCCGATGATCGGGGTGCGGGCCAGCTCGCGGGCACGAAGGCCGGTGACGGCGGTCTCGGCTTCCTTCCACGCTGCCGGATCGGTGTAGCCGGGGATGTTGACGAGCACCTCGGTGCCGGGATCTGTGCAATGATCCGGCATCACCGTCCACCCCCACCCGCGACCCTGGCCTGCGGCGTGCTACCGGGTGATGCCGTACTTCGCGTCGATCTGCGCCAGCCGGACGGCGATGGCGATGGCGTCATCGCCGGGCATCTCACCGGCCAGCACCTTGCGATCCAGGGCGCGGTCGGCGTCGGACTCCTCTCCGCCAGCCATCCGCCGGCCAGCAGTGACCTGCGCTTCGAGCCGGTCGATCTCGGCCTGTGACAAGGCCTTCGTCGTCGCCATGACCAGTCCTCCTTCATGCTCGACCGACACCTTCCGGTCTACCGTCCAGTACCGACACCTACCAGTGGATCCACCCGTGGGGCGGGGACTTGCTCCATCAGGCGCAGTCGCGTCACTGGATGGGTGCGCAGGCGATCCCAACACCAGTATCCGGCGGCAGTCTATCCGCGCAGGGTGTGTCTGTGACGGCGTTCTGGTAGATTCGGGTCGTACCGAGGGGTGTCCCGTCAAGGGGCTGAGATACCACTGGACGTTGTCAGCGTGGTGACCCTAGAACCTGATCCGGATCATGCCGGCGAAGGGACTGGTCTAGCAGGGCTTCTTTCCTTCGCTGGCCTCCACGCTAGGAGGTCACAGTGTCTCATGCTGTTGTCGTTCCTGACACTTCCTCATTTGACGCGCACCCAAGGGTCGCGGTCATTTCTGTCCTCATCAAAGACGACCATGTCCTCTTGGCGCGACGTGCGAACCCTCCCGATGCAGGATTCTGGGGATTCCCGGGCGGGAAGATCGAATTCGGAGAAACAATCGCCCAAGCCGCCGAACGCGAACTCAGTGAAGAAACCAGCATCATCAGTGAGGCCACCGGTGTCTTGACCTGCCTTGACGCGTTCAGCCGCGACGAGAACAGACCATTAGTCAGTCATTTCGTGCTCGTCGCCGTGCTCTGCCGGTGGCGCTCGGGGCAACCCCACGCTGGCGACGATGCCCTCGAAGCACGCTGGTTCGCCCTCGACGAAGTCGACGAAGCCCGGCTGACCCTGAGCAAGGATGTCGCCGAGGTCGCTCGGTACGCCGCCACACGGCAGCAGAAGGAAGTGTGCGCATGACGGTCAAGAACGTCCTGTCCATCGCGGGAACCGACCCCACCGGTGGGGCAGGCATCCACGCCGATCTCAAAGCCTTCTCAGCGATGGGCGCCTACGGCATGGCCGCGATCACTGCGGTCGTGGCGCAGAACACGCGCGGTGTGCGCTCGTTCGTGCCCCTTGATCCGTCATTCGTTGGTGAGCAGATCGATGCAGTGTTCGACGATGTGCGTGTCGACGCGGTGAAGATCGGTATGGTCGCCAACGCCGCCATCGCCGAGGTCATCGCCGAGCGCCTGCACCACCACGAAGCTGAGACCGTGGTCCTGGATCCGGTGATGGTCGCCAAGAGTGGCGACAGGCTGTTAGACGACGATGCGGTGGCTGCCATCCGGGACACCCTCGTGCCGCTGGCCACGGTCATCACCCCGAATCTTCCCGAAGCCGCCGTGCTCCTCGATACCGAGGATGTCACTAATCTGGGGCAGATGGAGGACCAGGCCACCCAGCTGCGTGGACTGAGCTGTCAGTGGGCTTTGCTCAAAGGCGGGCACCTCACGAGCGAGACGGTCAGTGTCGACTACCTTGCCGGCCCCGACGGCGTCTCCACCTACTCGTCTCCCCGGGTCGAGACCCTCAACGACCACGGCACCGGTTGCACCTTGTCGTCGGCAATCACTGCGCTGTTGCCCGGCCACTCGGTGCCCGAAAGTGTGGACCAGGCGAAGACCTACCTGCAAGACGCTCTGGTTGCCAGCGACCGCCTCAACGTCGGCCAAGGTCATGGTCCTTTGCACCATTTCCACCAGTTCTGGCCGCGCGGGTAGGGATGCAGAACAACCCCTTCTCGTTCCGCGCGATCGGGGGCCAACCACATCGACTCATGAAAGGAGCCGTGACTATGACGCGAAAGATGTTTCTCGCCGGCCCGTTCAAAGCTCTCGTCGATGCTGACACCCATGTGATGGGCGATGCCGAGATCGACAAGTACACCTCGATCATCGACTTCTTCGAAGGCCAGGGGTGGGATGTGCACTGCGCCCACCGCAGAGAGGGCTGGGGTCGTGAGTTCATGGAACCCAGCGAGTGCACAAGCATCGACTACACGGAGATCGCCGCCTGTGACGTCTTCGTCGCGTTCCCCGGCGCACCCGCGTCCCCGGGCACGCACATCGAGATCGGGTGGGCCTCAGCCTGGAAGAAGCCCATCGTCTTGCTCCTCGAAGAGGGAGCTGAGTACGCGTTCCTCGTCCGGGGCCTCCCAGCGGTCGCCGACGTTGAGAAGATCATCATCGATCCCGAGCAGCCCACCGCGCCACGCATCCTCGCTGCGATCGAGCGCGTGCAGGGAGGAGCCGTCAGTGAAGCCTGAGTATCCCGACCTCCACACGCTCTACCTGGATTCACTGCGACAGGTCTACACCGGGTTCGAATACCAGAACAGTCCCCGTGGGCAGGACGAACGCGAAATCATCGGCTTCACCGCGCGCCTGACCAACCCCGCCCGGCGATATTGCTTGGCGCGGTCGCGTCGGCAGAACATCATCTTCAACTACGCCGAAGCACTGTGGTACCTCTCGGGGAAGAACGACCTCGACTTCATCCGCACCTACGCGCCCTCGATGAGCCGGTGCAGTCCTGACGGTCTCAGCCTGCCGGGCACGGGGTATGGTCCCAAACTGCTCAGGGACGTCGGCGGCGAGACCGCGATCGAACGAATCGTGAACATCCTCAACGACGATGACCCTGCGAGCAAACGTGCCGTCCTGCAGATCTTCGACCACTCCGAAGACATCTACCGCCGCAACATCGATGTCTCCTGCACGCTAGCTCTCCAGCTGTTGCGCCGTGACGACCGTTTGCACATGGTCGCGTTCATGCGCGCCAACGACGCGTACATGGGATTGCTCAACGACACGTTCTCCTTCACGTTCGTCCAAGAATTCCTCGCCTCGATGCTGGGACTGACTCCGGGCGTGTACATCCACAACGTCGGCTCGATCCACATCTACGAAAAAGACCTCGCCAAGGTGGACAGCCTCCTCGATGGCGATGAGCAGACGATCGTGGAGGAACCCAGCACACTTCCACGGCTACCCTCGGGAGCGAGCCTGGACCAGGTGCACCAGGTCTTGGACTTGGAGCAGTCGATCCGTGCAGACAGGCTCCCAGGCCGCGCACTGGCGACCGTTGACCTTCCAGAAGCGTGGGTCGACATTGTCCGCCTGTTCTGGATCCACCGGCAACTCCAATGTCAGCGACCAGTCGACCCATCGATGATCGGCGACCTTCATCCCCTCCACCGGGAGCTGGTCGTGAATCGATGGCCCAGCATCGAAAACGCGAGCGTGAGGGCGGTGCGGCAGTGACGACATCATGGACGACTCCGTCAGTATCAGCAGGGTTCGATGCCTACGACGACTATGTCGAAACCCGACTGGCCTACACCCCGCTCGTCAACGATCTCCAAACCGCCTGCGGCCGAGAGGCGATCGTGCTCGATTATGGGTGCGGCAGCGGAAAAGTCTCACGACGCCTCCTCGACGCCGAGGCCGCAGCGCAGGTCGTCGGTGTCGACATCAGCACCGACATGATCACCCTCGCCCAGGTGCAGTCCCCGCAACCGACGGCGCGATTCCACACCATCGACAGCGGCCACGTACCCTACCCTGACGCCACATTCGATGCGGTCGTGTGCTGCTTCGTGTTCATCAACGTGCCCACACGCGAGGAACTGAGAGCTATCGCCCGTGAACTCGCCCGAGTGCTCACGCCGACCGGCACGCTCTTCATCGTCGACAGCAACCCGGCGGCCACAGGAATACCGTTCCCGACCTTCCGCAGTGGCGAGCCCGGCAGACGCTACCGCGACGGAGACGAACGCAGGGTCAGCTTGCAGATCCCCGGCGCCGGTGTTCTCGAGCTTGTCGACCGGCACTGGTTCATCAGCACCTACGAGGCGGTGCTGAACGAGGCCGGTTTCACAGTGGACCAGGTCACCGACCGCGGAGCACAATCGGTGGAGGACGTCGGCATGCAGTCGCCCATCGACCATCCACCGTTCATGCAGATCACAGCCCACTTCGCGGCGGCCTCCGAGTCCACGATCGGGGCTGGGTAGATGACATGCGGCCGTTCCTATCCGAAACCGGCGACGCTGGCGGCAGTGGTCCGGGAAGGGCGAGTCCTTCTCATCCGTCGGGCCCATATGCCCGATGCTGGGCGCTGGGCATTCCCCGGGGGAAAGATCGACCTCGGTGAGACCCTGACCGTCGCGACCGTGCGCGAACTCGCCGAGGAAACGGGAGTGCACGCCACACCCGGTGATGTCTTCGATGCTGTCGACGTCATCGATGCCGACCACGATCTGCATTATGTTCTGATCGCGGTGCTCTGCCGATGGGAACGGGGGGAACCGGTCTCGGGCGATGATGCGCTTGAGGCGGCGTGGTTCACTCTCGAGGAAATGGATGCGATACCGGTGGCGCAAACATTCGACGTCCGCGCTATTGCCGAAACCGCGCTCGAGCTGGAGCGCGAGCAACAAGAGCGTCCAAAATAAGACAAGCAAAACGAGAAGCCAGAATGCCCAATTGTCGGATAGCCATGATTGATTTCCGGTGTTCTGTGACATTGCTTCCAGTGACAACAAACCGGGGGCCGAGACCGACTTGTGGAGAGGGTGGCTTCCGTGATGTGATGGTCGTGCGACACGGGGTGCCGCCCGTTCCAGCTTTCGAGCATGGGACGCGGTCGGCTGAGATGACACCCGTTGAACCTGATCCAGTTAGCACTGGCGAAGGGAATGTCCGTACTTGCACCCGCCGACAACGTTGGCGGTGTCGGCGCACCATGAGAGGGGCTTCGCCCCCTTCTGGCGCGCACGGGTTGCCTTCGCCTCGACATCGAGAGGCATACACATGGCACACACTATTCTCCCCCTCACCGAGCAGATCGTCCTCGTCACCGGAGGGGCCCGCGGACTCGGAGCTACGATCACTCGCGCGTTCCTGGCCCAGGGTGCGCGGGTGGTGATCAACTACCACGCATCCCAGGAGGCCGCGGAGGACCTCGCCGCCGGCCACCCTGGACAGGCGATCGCGATCCGGGCTGATGTCCGCGACCGTGCCCAGGTCGACGCGCTCGTCGCTGAGGCAGCCGATCACCTTGGCGGGCGGTTCACCACGGTCGTCAACAACGCCCTGGCCGACTTCTCCTTCAACGGCGATGCCCGCTCCCACGCGGACCAGATCTCCTACGAGGAGATCACCGCACAGTTCACCGGTTCCGTGCAGGGACCTCTCAACGTCATCCAGGCAACGCTTCCCGGCATGGTCGAGGCAGGCTTCGGCCGGATCGTCAACATTGGTACGAATCTTTTCCAGCACCCGGTCGTTCCCTACCACGACTACACCGCGGCGAAAGCCGCGCTGCTGTCTCTGACCCGGACCTTCGCTGATGATCTCGGCCCGCAAGGCATCACCGTGAACATGGTCTCCGGTGGCCTGCTGCAGACCACGGACGCTTCGTCTGCGACGCCTGAGGCGGTCTTCGAAGGCATCGCCGCAGGTACCCCGCTGCGGGCGGTGACGACGCCGGAACAGCTCGCCGACCCGGTGGTGTTCTTCGCCTCCCCGTGGGCCAGGGGTGTGACGGGGCAGAACCTCATCGTTGACGGCGGGCTCGTCAAGGGGTGAGCACCGTGGAAGTCAAGCAGGCCCACTTCAATCTGTTCATCCACGGTGTTGGCCATCACAGTGCGGCCTGGCGGGCACCGGAGTCGTCGGTCGAACGACTCACGGAGGTGGCTTACTACCAGGAGCTGGCACGAGTCGCCGAGCGCGGCTTGCTGGACGCGGTGTTCTTCGCCGATGGCCACTCACTGGAACCGGCCACGGCCGGTGATGGTCCCAGGTGGCACCTCGAGCCGCTGACACTCCTGGCGGCATTGGCTCAGGCCACTGAGCGGATCGGGCTGGTCAGCACGGTCTCAGCCACGTTCTACACACCTTTCCATGCCGCCCGGATGCTGGCGAGCCTCGATCACATCTCGGGCGGGCGGATCGGCTGGAACGTGGTGACCTCAATGTTCGATACCGAGGCGCAGAACCACAGCATGCCCCGCATGCCCGATCACGCGACTCGCTACGCCCGGGCCGAGGAGTTCGTCGACGTCGTCCTGCGGCTATGGGACTCGTGGCCAGAGGACTCCATCCTCATCGAACGCGCAGAGGCACCCGATGGGCAACCAGGCCGGTACGTGGACGGCTCCCGACTCGTGGAGCTGAATCATTCCGGTGAGCACTTCGATGTGCGTGGTCCGCTCAATGTGCCCCGCCCGCCGCAAGGACACCCGGTGCTGTTCCAGGCCGGTGCCTCCGAGCAGGGACGGGACTTGGCCGCCCGCCGGGCCGAGGCCATCTATGCCGTGGCCTATGACGTGCAGGCGGGACGGGAGTACCGCAGTGATGTGCGTCGCCGGATCACAGGTGCCGGCCGTGACCCGGACACGGTGGCGGTCATGCCCGGCCTGGTGGCCTATGTCGGATCGACCATGGACGAGGCACGGGCCCGGCAACGAGAACTCGACGTCCTCCTGCCGACGGAGAGCTCTCTGCGGCAGTTGAGCACCTTCATCGGACAGGACGCATCCGCCTGGGACCTCGACGCCCCGGTACCGCCCCTACCCCCGCTGGAGGCCTTCACCGGCCCCAAGGGGCGATACGCCACAATCTTGCGCATCGTCGAGACCGAGCAGCCGAGCGTGCGCGAGCTACTGGGCCGGCTTGCCGCCGGTGGCGGACACTGCACGATGGTCGGCGCCCCGGAGACGATCGCCGATGAGATCGAACTCTGGCTCGACACCGGCGGCGCGGATGGCTTCAACCTCATGCCACCGTCCCTGCCGCAGGGGATCGAGGACTTCGTCCACCACGTCATCCCCGAACTGCAGGCCCGCGGACGATTCCGGACTCAGTACGAGGGCACAACGTTACGAGAGCACCTGGGTCTGACAAGGCCCAAGCACTGACCCGTCGAGAGCAACGCTGCTTCCGGTGTCAACGTGCACCATCCGCAGCACCACCGGGGCCCGCGCTGGGCAGCGGGCTTGGGAAATCGTGACCCTTTGATGTCGGCAGCGGCAGATGCCGCGAGCGGTCGAGGGCTCCAGCCACTCACATTGCCCTTCAGGAGGCTATCCATGCAGAACAGTACGCCCACAACTCGTGACCAACCCGGGTCGGCTCAATCGACTCATAGGTGGAGCGTTGTCGATATCGTCATCACCGCCGTCCTCGGTTTCGCAGTCGGTTTGGTGTTTTGGGCCTGGGCTGCCAGCTGGGCCGTTTTCCAGCTGTGGACGAATGCCTATCCGCCGCTCATCGGTCTCTTCGGCGGAGTCTGGGTACTCGCCGGACCCCTGGCTGGCCTCATCATCCGCCGTCCAGGCGCTGCGCTGTTCTGCGAGCTCATCGCCGCCACTGCCGAGGCGGTGCTGGGCTCGCACTTCGGGGCGACAGTGATCATCTCAGGACTCATTCAGGGCCTGGGAGCCGAGGCCGGCTTCGCGCTCCTGGGCTACCGACGTTTCGGACTCGGTGCAGCCTTGTTCTCGGGGGCACTAGCCGGAGTCGGTCTGGGCGTGGGCGGAATTCTGAGGTCCTATGCGGCATGGACCACTCAGGCCCAGACCGTCTACATCCTCCTAGCGGTGCTCAGCTGCATCGTGATCGCTGGCCTGGGCTCCTGGCTCCTCACGCGCGCACTCGTGAGAACTGGCGCCCTCTCTTCGGTCGCGGCGGGCCGGGCCGCCAAACGCATCTGACCATCACCGGAGCGAAAACATTCAGCGCGACCGGTGTCTCAGTGTCTCGTGACGCTCGCTGGTACGGGCTCGACGCATTTGCCTCCAGCCCAGAGGCACCAATCGCGCCCACGATTCGCTCCCTGCTCCTATTCAAGGATTTCTGTATGACCCCCCTTTCCGTTACGGCCCGCGGTTATGGCTGGACTCATGCCGGCAGGACCCGGCCAGCGTTCTCCGGACTCGATCTGCACATCGAAGCTGGGCAGCGCGTTCTCCTCGCCGGTGCCTCCGGAGTCGGAAAGTCCACGCTCCTCCACGCCATCACCGGTGTTCTGCCAGCCGTCTCCGGTGATGCCACGGGGTCACTGCTCGTCGGTGACGCTCCACCGGCAGCCTCACGCGGGGCTGCGGGCCTCGTCCTGCAGGACCCCGACTCCCAGGTGATTCTCGCCAGAGTCGGTGATGACGTCGCCTTCGGTATGGAAAACCTCGGTCTGCCCGCCGAGAAGATCCCCGAAAGGGTGCGCACAGCACTGGAGACTGTGGGTCTGCCGGTGGAGCCCGACCACCCGACCCTGGCGCTGTCTGGCGGGCAGAAGCAACGTCTGGCCATCGCCGGCGTCTTGGCCATGAAACCCGGAGTGATCGTTCTCGACGAGCCCACGGCCAACCTCGACCCCGATGCGGTGCATTCGGTCCGCGATGCCGTCCTGGCAGCACAAGCACGCTCCGGGGCGACCATGGTGGTCGTCGAACACCGCTTGGAGATCTGGGCACCCCATGTTGATCGCATCCTCGTGTTGGGTCCAGAAGGGCTGCTGGCCGACGGCGATCCCAACACTGTGCTCGGCGACATGCGCCTACGCGACTGCCTCCAGGCCGCGGGACTCTGGCTGCCCGGCGCTGTCCCTGGAATCGCCTACACCCCGACCACGCGAGGCGAGGAGATGCTCTGTGCTAAGGACATCACCGTCGCTCGTCCCGGCGCAGAGCCGGTCGCCACGGTGTCGGCGCAGGTACGAGCAGGTCGGGCTCTCGCGCTCACCGGCCCCAACGGCAGCGGAAAATCCACCACGGCTCTCACTCTGGCAGGTCTGATACCAGAAGACGCGGGGACAGTGACCGCTTCGCAGTCCCTGCTCGCCGGCCCTCACCGCCCGAAATGCGCACAGCCCTCACAGTGGAAGTCCCGCTCACTGGTGACACGGATCGGAATGGTCTTCCAAGAAGCAGAACACCAGTTCCTTCGCCACACGGTCGCCGAAGAACTAGCATTCGGACCCCGCCAAGCCGGGTACTCGAAGACCCAGATCCAGGCGCGCGTCGACGAGCTCCTCGAACGATTGAAGCTTGACCGGCTGGCTCAGGCTCATCCGCAGACGCTCTCCGGCGGCGAGAAACGCAGACTGTCAGTGGCCTGCATGCTCACTGCCGCACCGCAGGTCTTGATCGTCGACGAACCGACCTTCGGCCAAGACGCACTGACCTGGCGAGAGCTGACGAAGATGTTCGCCGAGGAACTGGCCTTGGACCGGGCCATCGTCGCCGTCACCCACGACGAAGCCTTCGCACATGCCCTCAGCGCGGATCGCTTGGACTTCAACGGACCCAGCGCGGTCCCAGCACAAGAGAACAACCCAGCTGAGGCCATCAACTCGGTCCACGTCCATGACGAGGGCGGGGAGGCTTCGCATGTCTGAGTCGCGTATGCTCCCGGTGGGATCAGTCCAACCCATGACGAGGAGGAAAACGCGCCCCGCCCAGGACTTCCTCATTCCGCTGCGACGGCCGACACAGGTCTCGCGTGCCAACCCCGTGGCCAAGCTCGCAGCAGTTCTGATCCTCATGATGGGAGTACTGCTGAGCATCGACCTTGTCTCGGCAACCGTGATGCTCCTACTCCTACTGGCCATCGGGTTGCCCGCAAGCGGGCTCGACGTGGGTGCCATGCTCCGCCGACTCTGGGTCCTCCCGGTTGCCGCTGTGATCGCGGGCTGGGCCACAGCCATCATGGCGGCGAAGACCGGTACTGTGCTTGTGGAGTTGGGGCCCTACCTTATCACCTTGGGCTCGCTTGAAGCCGGTGCCGCGATCACCGTGCGCTCCCTCGCCCTGGCACTGCCGGGCATCGTCGTAGCGGCGACGACTGATCCCACGGACCTCGCCGACGGGTTAGTCCAGCACCTGCGGCTCTCGGAGCGTTTCGTTCTCTCCGCGCTGGCCGCCGCCAGACTCGTGACCCTGTTCATCGAAGAGTGGAAAACACTCGTACTGGCCCGCCGTACTCGAGGCGCGGGTGCGGACTCGCTGTTCTCTCGGGCCACAGCGATAGTGCCTTTGGCGTTCGCACTCTTAGTGCAGGCGATCCGCCGCGGAGCCCGGCTGGCGATGGCGATGGAAGGACGTGGATTCGGGACGCAAGCACGAACCTGGTCTCGGGCCTCACGCTTCCACGCCCGCGACGCCTGGCTGGTTATCACAGCCACTTGTTTCAGTGCCGCCTCCATTGGTGTGGCGGTGATGGTCGGTACCTGGCAGCTCATCCTCACCTGAGAGTGAATAACTGACCGCCGCGGACGATTCCGAACTCAGTACTAGGACACCGCGGCCCGACATGACCAGGGATCTGACCTGAGAAACGCGCACAACTTCCCACAGCAGCAATCGACACGACCCGGAAACGCACCCACCGACTGAGATCACCGGACCATCTGCGACTGGGCGGACCCCGGCCTCTTCAGCCTCGGATTGATCTCCCGGCTCTAAAGGGAATGCACGAACGGCCATCGGAGTTGGAAGCGCCGCAGGATTTCTCGCCTCTCAATAGGGAGGACGAAGACTGGGCGGTGTCGTCGATTTAGTATAAATTCAGCTGAACAACTCCGTGCCGTCTGTGTCTTGTGCGGCCTTAGCATCGTGGTTCGATACACCCCTCGCCTCGCTCCATCGCGAAACGGTTTGTACTGTCTAGACCCGCGTACGACGCACCTGCGTCTCGTCCGGTTCGTGCTGGGACTCCTGCGCTGCGAGCCCGAGTTCGGTAGGCTTGAGACACCAACCACGGATACCTCCTAGATCCTGGCTCGGCTCGTCGAGGATGAGGATCCGCGGCTGCCGGGCGAGCGCCATCGCGATCCCGAGGCGCTGCTTCATGCCGAGCGAGAACTCGCGCACCTTCTTGTCGAGCTGCTTCTCCAGCCGCACGGTGCGCACCGCCGCATCGATCTGCGCGTCGTCGAGCCCGAGCAGCCGCTGGATCAGGCGCATGTTCTCCGTTCCGGTGAGGTGCCCGTAGCCCGGTGGCGATTCGATGAGGGAGCCGATCCCGCCGAGGAGCTCCCGCCGGGTGCTGCGGTTCATCGGCCGGCCCATGATCGTCACCTCGCCGCGGGTGGGGCGGACGAGGGAGAGGAGCATCTTCATCGTCGTCGACTTCCCGGCCCCGTTCGGGCCGAGGAACCCGTAGACGCATCCGGTGGGGACGCGCAGCTCGAGGTCCTCGACGACCGGGCGGGTGCCGTAGGTCTTGGTCAGTCCGTGGGTGCTGATGATCGTGTCCATGCCTCCACCCTCGCGAGGATCGGACGCCGCGTCGTCAGCCGCGGGACATAACCTGCGCCTATGCCTCAGGTGGTATGCGCGTCCCCGGGGTCCTCCGGGCCGGGCCGCAGGAGCCCGGATTCGTAGGCGAGCACGACGGCCTGCACCCGATCGCGGAGGTCGAGCTTGGTGAGTATCCGGCCGACGTGGATCTTCACCGTCCCCTCGGCGAGGACGAGGCGCTGGGCGATCTCCGCGTTCGAGTGCCCGCGGGCCACCTCGAGCAGGACTTCCCGCTCCCGCGGGGTGAGGAGCTCGAGGCGCGGGTCGGGCAGCCGCGGTGCGCCGTCAGCGGCGCCGCCGGGGGCGAGCACGTGGTCGAGGAGGCGGCGCGTGGTGCTCGGGGCGACGATCGCCTCCCCGGCGTGGACGTGGCCGATCGCTTGCGCGATCTCCTCGAGCGGGGCGTCCTTGAGGAGGAAGCCGCCGGCCCCGGCGCGCAGCGCGTCGTAGGCGTACTCGTCGACGTCGAAGGTGGTGAGGACGAGAACCTGCGGGGCGTCCGCCTGCTCGCGGATCCGCCGGGTGGCCGCGACCCCGTCGAGGCGCGGCATCCGGATGTCCATGAGCACGACATCGGCGGCGACGGACTCGAGCAGGGCGAGCGCCTCCTCGCCGTCGCCGGCCTCGCCGACGACGGTGATCTCCGGCCGGGACTCGAGCATCATCCGCAGGCCGGTGCGGATCATCTCCTGGTCGTCGACGAGCACCACGCGGATCGTCATGTGCGCTCTCCTTCCGTTCGGGTGTCGGTCGGCAGCTCGGCGGCGACCTCGAAACCGCCGCCGGGGCGCGGTCCGGCGTGCACGATCCCGCCCGAGGCCGCCACCCGCTCCCGGATGCCACGCAGTCCGAACCCGTTGCCCGCCGCCGAGGTGCCCGCCGCCGAGGTGCCCGCTGTCGAGGTGCCCGCCGGCGCGGATGCCGGTGCGGCGGTCGTCGGCGCCGTCGCGGGGCCCTGTCCGTCGTCGGCGATCCGGACCCGGACCGACCCGGGGTCGGTGCGCACCGCGACCTCGACACGGCCGACCTCGGGCCCGGCGTGCCTGCGGGTGTTGGTGAGGGCCTCCTGCACGATCCGGTAGACGGTCGCCTCGAGCCCGGTGGACAGTGCTGCGTGGTCCCCGTCGACGGTGAGCTGAACCGGCAGGCCGGCGGCCCGGGATTCCGCGACGAGCTCCGGCAGCCGGTCGATTCCGGGCTGCGGGTCGTGGGGGCCGGTCTCCGGGCTGCGGAGGACGCCGAGCATGGTGCGCATGTCGGCGAGCGCGCTGCGCCCGGTGTCGCGCACCCGCAGCATCGCCTCGCGGGCGCGCTCGGGGGCGGTGTCGACGGTGGCGGCCGCCCCCTCGGACATGACGACGACGACGCTGAGGCTGTGGGAGACGATGTCGTGCATCTCGCGGGCGATCCGGGCGCGCTCCTCGGCCGCCGCGGCCTCCGCGAGCGCATGCTGCTCGCGTTCGAGCCGCAGGGCGCGTGCCCCGAGCTCGTCGAGGTGGGCACGGCGGATCCGCACGAGGGTGCCCCAGGTCCACACCCAGGCGATGACGACGCAGAGGAGGCCGACCTCGCCGGGGTTGAGGTGCTCGTCGCCGAGCCGCGGCAGGGTGGTGGCGAGCAGCCAGGTCAGCAGCGCGGCGGCGCCCGGCACGGACACCGGCGGGCGGTGCCGAGCGGCGAGGGAGTACAGGGCGGGCAGGGCCAGCACGTCGATGGGGAGCAGCGGGGCGCCGAGCAGCGCGTGGGCGCTCATCGCGATGACCATCACGGCGAGGGCGGCGACCGGGTGCCGGTGCCGGAACGGCAGCGCGGCGCCGATGGCCGCGGCGAGGAGGACGTGGACGAGGAGCATGATCGGCGGCTGGCCCACGGCGGCCCGTCAGCAGCAGCGGCAGGGTGTAGACGACGGCGACGACCGCGACAGCGATGTCGATCGGGATGCGGAACCGGGCGAGCGGCCCGGGCCGCGCCTCGGCAGGGTCCGGTGCCGGAGCGGCGGGGGTGCCGTCGCCCGCGGGGGCGGGGGAGTCGGGGGCCGGACGTGCCATCGAGTGGCACTCTACCGAACCGGAGGGAGCATACTGGAACCCGTGAAGCACGACGACGAGCAGCGGCCGAGCACGGAGGAGACCTCCTTCCTCCGTGCACTCGTGACGTTCCGCCCGCCGCTCATGTCATTGCGGACCACCTTGCTCCTGGTGAGCCCCGTGTGGTTCGGGTTCATCGTGTTCACCGCGCTCGGCCGACCGCTCGAGGGGCTGCTCGTGGCGCTGGGGGCGTACATCGTGCTCTTCGGCGGGGGCAGCCGCTGCACGCCGGCTGCGCGCATACATCATCGCCGCGCTCGGGCTCCTGGGCTCCGTCGCTCTCGGCATGGCGGCAGCCGGGTCCGCGCTCCTCACCTGGCTCGCCTACCTCGGGTCCGCGGTGCTCGCCGTGCTCGTCACCCGGCGGGTCGATCCCGGACCGCCGGGCCCGTACTTCTTCGTCCTCATGGTCGGCGGCGGAACCCTGCTCGGCGGGGTGGGCCTCGGCATCCCGCTGACCCTCCTGTTCCTCGCGCTCGGCTCCGCCCTCGCGCTGCTCATGGGCGGCATCGACGCACTCCTCGACCGGCGTACCGCGGACGCGCAGCCGGAGCCGGCCGGGGAGCCGGGACCGGAGACGGTCGGGAATGCGGACAGGGCTGCCGGCGATGCGGACGAGGAGGAGACCGACGACGTCGATGCTCCGCGGGACGATGCCGGTGCCGGGCCGGATCGCGGGTCGACCCGGCTCACGTTCGTGCGGATCGCGATCGCGCTGAGCGCCACGCTCGGCATCAGTGCCCTGCGCGGGGATGCGCACCCGTTCTGGGGAGTGCTCGTCGTCGTCCTCGTACTCTCCTACCCGGGCGATTCCCGGCAGCTCACCCTGCGCGCCGTGTCCCGCATCCTCGGCACGCTCGCCGGCCTGCTCCTGTTCCTGCCGGTCGCCGACCTCCACCTCGGCAGCGCCGGCTACGTCGCCGTGCTGTGCATCCTCCTGTGGTGCGTGGCCCGCTGGACCGCCCGCAACTACCTGCTCGGCAGCGTCCTCATCACCCTGCTCGCCCTGTTCATGTCGGTGCCGCTGACCCCGGACGAATCACCCCTGCAGCTCACGCTAACGCGCGGCATCGACACCGTGATCGCCGGGATCGTGTCCCTCGCGGTGCTGCGGCTCGTCCGCCTGCGGCCCGTGGACGACGGAATCGGAAGGACCTCATGACGCACCCCGCACCCGAACCCCACCGCGAGCCCGAGGCGACCCCGCACCGGGATGCCGCTCCGGGCACGGGACCGGCTCCCGCCCCGGACCCGGCTCCCACCTCGGCTCCGGGTCCTGCAGCGGACC
Organism: Brevibacterium sp. CS2; assembly: GCF_005280295.1. Lineage (GTDB taxonomy): Bacteria > Actinomycetota > Actinomycetes > Actinomycetales > Brevibacteriaceae > Brevibacterium > Brevibacterium pityocampae. Next base: position 2,299,162 of record NZ_CP040020.1, read on the forward strand.
CGGAGCCCTCGGCACCGCCGCTCGGTGCTATGAACGGGGTCGACCAGGCCCTCCAGAAGCACTCGTGGATCGAGGACGTGTGGGGGATGCTCACCGGCACCTTCCTCGCCTCGCTCGGCCTCTACCTGCTGGGTGAGGCGCTCGCCGTCACCGGCGGCACCGCCGGCCTCGGACTGCTGTTGAGCTACGCCTCGGACATCCCGGTCGCGGTGATGTTCCCGCTGGTCAACATCCCGTTCTTCGCCCTCGCGCTGTGGAAGAAGGGATGGAGCTTCACGCTCCGCACGATCATCGCCGTGCTCCTCGTCTCCGCCCTCACGCTCCTCCACCCGGTCATGCTCGCCGGCGTCGACGTCGACCCCGTCTACGGCACGTTCACCGGCAACCTGCTCGCCGGGGTCGGGCTCCTCATCCTGTTCCGTCACCGTTCGAGCCTGGGCGGCATCAACATCCTCGCCCTGCTCGTCCAGGAGCGCCTGGGCTGGAGTGCGGGCTACGTGCAGATGGGCATCGATGTCCTCATCATCGTCGCCGCCCTGATGGTGAGCCCCTGGCCGTCGGTGCTGCTGTCGGCCGCCGGCGCGGTCGTCCTCAACCTCATCCTCGCCCTCAACCACCGGCCGGGCCGCTACACCGGGTATTAGGAGCCCGCGCCGGGTTCGCGGACGGCGGGCGGGAGTAGACTTCCGACGGCCGCACCCGCCGGCCGCACCCGCCTGCGCTGGGAGACACCTCATGACCGATCCCGGGCCCTCCGCCCCGACCGCCGCCGTCGGCGACTCCGCGCCCGCGGCCGACGCCCACGAGCGCATCCGCGTCCACGGCGCGCGCGAGAACAACCTCAAGGACATCAGCGTCGACCTCCCCAAGCGGCGGCTCACGGTGTTCACCGGGGTGTCCGGGTCCGGCAAGAGCTCGCTGGTGTTCGGCACGGTCGCCGCGGAGTCCCAGCGGCTCATCAACGAGACCTACAGCGCATTCGTCCAGGGCTTCATGCCGAGCCTCGCCCGCCCGGACGTCGACCGGCTCGAAGGCCTCACCACCGCGATCCTCGTCGACCAGGAGCGGATGGGCGCGAACTCGCGGTCCACCGTGGGCACCGCGACGGATGCCTACGCGCTCCTGCGGATCATCTACAGCCGGCTCGGCACCCCGCACATCGGCTCCCCGCAGGCCTTCTCCTTCAACGTCGCCTCGGTCAGCGGCGCCGGCGCCGTGACCCTGGACAAGGGCGGCCGGACCGTCAAGAAGAAGCGGACGTTCAGCATCACCGGGGGCATGTGCCCGCGCTGCGAGGGGATGGGCCGGGTCGAGGACTTCGACCTCAGCGAGCTCTACGACGCGGAGAGGTCGCTCAACGAGGGCGCGCTCTCCGTGCCCGGCTACAGCATGGACGGCTGGTACGGCCGGATCTTCCGGGCCTGCGGGTTCTTCGACCCGGACACGCCCATCAAGAAGTTCACGAAGCGCCAGCTCGACGACCTCCTCTACAAGGAGCCGACGAAGATCAAGGTCGAGGGCATCAACCTCACCTACACCGGGGTCATCCCGCAGATCCAGAAGTCCTTCCTGTCCAAGGACGTCGACGCGATGCAGCCGCACATCCGCGCCTTCGTCGAACGCGTCATCACCTTCTCCCGCTGCCCGGAGTGCGACGGCACCCGGCTGAGCGAGGCCGCCCGATCCTCGACGATCAGGGGAATCCACATCGGGCAGGCCGCCGCGATGCAGATCACCGACCTCGCCGCCTGGGTCGCCGAGCTCGACGAGCCCTCGGTCGTCCCACTGCTCGCCGGCCTGCGCGAGCTCCTCGACTCCTTCGTCGAGATCGGGCTCGGCTACCTCTCGCTCGACCGGCCGGCGGGCACGCTGTCCGGCGGCGAGGCGCAGCGCACCAAGATGATCCGCCACCTCGGCTCCTCGCTCACCGACATCACCTACGTGTTCGACGAGCCGAGCGCCGGCCTCCACCCGCACGACATCGACCGCATGAACGGCCTGCTGCGCCGCCTGCGCGACAAGGGCAACACCGTCCTCGTCGTCGAGCACAAGCCGGAGATGATCCAGATCGCCGACCACGTCATCGACCTCGGGCCCGGTGCCGGTGCCGCCGGCGGGGAGATCTGCTACGCGGGTCCGCTGTCCGGGCTGCGCGACAGCGGCACGCTCACCGCCCGCCACCTCGACGACCGCGCCCGCCTCAAGGAGACGGTGCGGGAGTCGAGAGAGGCGATCGAGATCCGCGGGGCGGCCGACAACAACCTGCGCGACGTCGACGTCGACGTGCCGCTCGGCGTGCTCACCGTCGTCACCGGAGTCGCCGGCTCGGGGAAGAGCTCGCTCATCAACGGCCAGATCGCCGACCGCGACGACGTCGTCGTCATCGATCAGTCAGGCATCCGCGGCTCCCGGCGGAGCAATCCGGCGACCTATACCGGGCTGCTCGATCCGATCCGCAAGGCCTTCGCCAAGGCCAACGGGGTCAAACCCGGGCTGTTCAGCGCGAACTCCGACGGCGCGTGCCCCAACTGCAAGGGCGCCGGGGTGATCTACACCGACCTTGGCGTCATGGCCGGGGTGTCGACGACGTGCGAGGTGTGCGAGGGGCGGCGGTTCGAGGCCTCCGTGCTCGAGCACCGCCTGGGCGGGAGGTCGATCGCCGAGGTCCTCGCGATGTCCGTCGAGGAGGCCGAGGCGTTCTTCCGCGAGGGCGAGGCCCGCCTGCCGGCGGCCCACAGGATCCTCGTGCGCCTCGCCGAGGTGGGCCTGGGCTATCTGACGATCGGCCAGCCGCTCACCACCCTGTCCGGCGGTGAGCGGCAGCGGCTCAAGCTCGCCGCCCGGATGGGGGAGAAGGGCGGGATCTACGTCCTCGACGAGCCGACCACCGGCCTCCACCTCGCCGACGTCGACCAGCTGCTCGGCCTGCTCGACACGCTCGTCGACGCCGGGAAGTCGGTCATCGTCATCGAGCACCACCAGGCGGTCATGGCGCATGCCGACTGGATCATCGACCTCGGGCCCGGGGCGGGCTCCGAGGGCGGCCGGGTGGTGTTCGAGGGCACGCCGGCCGCGCTCGTCGCCGACGCCTCGACGCTCACGGGGAAGCACCTGAAGGAATACATCGCCGGCTGACCGGGGACCGGGCGAGCACCCCGCGCCGCCTGCAGATGCCCGCGATTCCTGCACAGATTCCGCGGGCGGCTGCAGGAATCGCGGGCCTTTCGCGGGTCAGTCCAGCGTGCTGCGCAGCACCCGACCGCCGCCGACGACGAGCCTGCGCTCGGGCAGCCGGACGAGGGCGTCCATCGGGTTCTCGGCGTCGACGAGCACGAGGTCGGCGCGCGCCTCGGCCGTGAGGTCGTGGTCCGCGCGGCCGACCGCCCAGGCACCGTCGCTCGTCGCGGTGCGCACCACGTCGAGCAGGTCCTCGTCGCGCACCAGGCCGCTGCCGCGCGCGAACTGCCAGGCGATGCCGAGCGTGTCGCCCGTCCCGTAGGGGCTCCACAGGTCGCGGATGCCGTCGGTGCCGAGGGTGAGCCGGACCCCGTGCTCGCGCAGCGCGTGCAGGGGCAGCTGGGCGGCGCCGAGGCGCGGCGGGGCGACGGTCGACATCGTCACCCCGAGCCCGCCCATCCGCGCGAGCAGGTCCCGCTGCCCGGCGGCGTCGACCTGCGCGACGGCAAAGCCGTGGGCGATGTTCACCGGCGAGGAGAGCTCCCAGCGCTCCATCCGGTCGAGCAGCAGCTCGATCTGGAACACGCCGAGCTCGGCCGGGTCGTGGAGGTGGATGTCGATGCCGACCCCGGTGTCGCGGGCGATGTCAACGAGCGCATCGATCTGCCCCACGGGATCGCGGTCGATGCCGGCGGGGTCGAGGCCGCCGATGTGCTCGACGCCGGATTCGGCGGCCCGCCGCAGCAGGTCGACGACACCGGGCCGGCGGAGCACGCCGTCCTGCGGGAACGCGACGATCTCCACCGTGAGCGCGCCGTCGTAGGCGGCGACGGCCTCGCGCACGGCGTCGATGCCGGACAGCCCGATCCCGAGGTCGACGTCGACGTGGGAGCGGATCGCGGTCGTGCCGTGGCCCACCATCGCGTCGAGCACCCGGGAACTCAGCGCGGCGCTGGGGATGCCGAGCTCGTCGCGGCGGGCCCGCTCGTGGCGGATCCGGCCGTCCGTGCCGGGCTCGCCGCCGTAGGACTGCCAGGGCAGGCCGAGCCAGGACTTGTCGACGTGGGCGTGCCCGTTGACGATGCCCGGCAGCGCGAGCAGGCCGCGCCCGTCGATGACCTCGGCGCTGCTCTCGGTGCGCGAATCGGCGTCCGTGCCGTGGGTGCCGGCGTCGGCGAACCCGGTGAAGGTGTCGCCGTCGATCGTGATGTCCTGGGCCGGGCCGCCCCAGGGGCGGACGTTCGTGATGATGATGCTCATGGTCTCAGCATCGCATGCCGCGCGGGGTCGGGCCCCAGCGGGCGATCAGGCGTCCGCGTCGCGTTGCGCTCCGCTGTCCGATGTCGCCAAGGGGTCCTGCCGGCGCGGGTCGAGCTCGGCGATGCTCCGCGAGGCCTGGCTGAGCTGGAGCAGGGCGAGCACGAGGCGCGAATACTCGTGAGTGCCGACGGCGACGGTCAGGGCGATCCGGTCCCGGGTGCCGCGGAAGTCGAAGTCGCCCGTGCTCACGGTGTCGAGCGCCCGGGAAGCGCGGGTGAGGTAGGCGTCGCTCGGCACGATCCCGAGCACACCCATTTCACCGAGCACCCGTTCGAGTGCGGTGCGGGCCGCCGAATCCGCATCCGGCCAGCAGCGCTCGGCGATGACGGAGGCCACCCGGGCCGACGGCGCCGCCCCTGTACCGGATCCCTCGGCATGGGGCGCCCCGCCATCGGTCCGTGCGGAAGCGGGCGGGCCCGGTTCCCGTGACCCGGCAGTCGGCGCCTCGGCTGCGGCCGTGCGGGAGCGCGCCGAACCGGGTGCGGGCCCGGCCGCCATCCCGCTCGCGAGCACCTGGGCGGTCTCCATGACGGTGAGGATCCCCACCTCGGGGTCGTCGATGAGGGCGGTGAGGCGGGCGATGTCGACGATTGGGGCGCCGAGGATTCGGCGCAGCGCTCCGATGAGCTCGAGGCGCTCGACGTGCTCCTCACCGTAGACGGCGGTCGTCGCGTTCTTCTTCCGTCCCGCGGGCAGCAGCCCGACCCGCAGGTAGTACTTGATGCTCGCCGCCGAGGTGTCGGTCCGCCGGGCGAGGTCCTGGAGCTTCATCGGGTGTCCTCGGTGAAAGGGTTGGGGTGATCGCATCGGATAGTCCGCGCAGGGCTCACTATCCACGTTGAGCCGTATTGGAGAGCGGCACTATCTTACCAGCATGGATACCACAGCGATCCCCGCAGCAGTCCTCGTCCATGCCTCCGCCGCCTTCCTCGTCCTCGTGCTCGGTCCGGTGAACATCCTCCGGCCCCGCCGGGACGCATTCCACCGCCACCTCGGCCGCACCTGGGTCGTCCTCATGTACATCACCTGCGGCTCGAGCTTCCTCTTCGGACTCGAGCACGGCTTCACGTTCCTCCACGGGCTCTCCGTGTTCACCGCGGTCACGGTGACGCTCGGCGTCTGGCGGATCGTCCGGGGTGACCGGATCGGGCACAGCGCGAACATGATCGGCAGCTATCTCGGCACGCTCATCGCGTTCGGCTTCGCCGCATTCGTCCCCTCGCGCCTCATCTGGACGACGGCGACGACGCACCCGCTCACCCTCATCGGGTTCGCCGCCGCGCTCCTCGTCATCGCCGCAGCGTGGATCGCGGTGCTCAGCACCCGGTTCGGGCGCAGCCGCCTCGTGCGCACCGGGGCGCGCGCACCGGACGCGGTGCCGAGCGCACACCCGCCGGCTGAGCCGACCCGCAAGGCGTCGCGGAACGTCATCCTCGCCGCGCTGTGCGACGGCAGATGACGGGCGGTGACGCCGTGCGACCGGCGGGCGGCCCGCGCAGCGGTGACGTCCCTAGTGTGGGCTTCGTCGTCGGGGCCCGGCCCGGTGCGCCCGCGGTGCGGGGCGCCGGACAGAGCCCGCGGACCGCCCAACGGAAAGGACCCTCGCCCATGGCCAGCATCGTCGTGCTCAACGGCAGCCCCTCGAACCCGTCCACCACCGAACGCCTCCTCACCGAGGTCGCCCACCGGATGCGCGGGCACGGTCACCTCACCTCGCTCATCAACGTCCGCGATCTGCCGGCCGCGGCCCTCGTCACCGCGGACCTCGGTGATCCGGGCATCGTCGCGGGGATCGCCGAGGTCGTCGCCGCCGATGCCCTCGTCGTCGCCTCGCCGGTCTACAAGGCGAGCTACTCCGGGCTGCTCAAGACCTTCGTCGACCTGCTGCCGCCGAACTGCCTCGCCGGCACCCCGGTGCTCCCGTTCGTCACCGGCGGGTCCGTGGGCCACGTCCTCGCTCTCGACCAGGGCCTCAAACCGCTGCTCGCCGCGCTCGGCGCGACGACGATCGCGCGCGGGCGCTTCGTCGAATCCGGGCACATCGGACCGGCCGGGCTCAGCGAGCCGACGGCGGCGAAGGTCGCCGGGACGGTGGACGACTTCGCGCTCGACATCGCCGTGCACAGTCGCACGCGGCTCGCGGCCGTCGCCGTCTGATCCGCGGCCGTCGAAGCGTGTTCAGAACCGGGAGGAGCTGCCGGCGCCGCTGAATCCTCCGCCGGTGGACCCGTACCCGGCCGTGCTGCTCGACGAGGAGCTGTTCTTCGCAGCCTCCTGCGCCTGACGATGGTTGCGCAGTCCGGTGGCGTATCCGATGCCGAAGGCCATCGGCCGCAGATAGCCGGGGGAGTCGTAGTACCCGGTGAGGCTGCCGGCGCGGCGGCGGGAGACGGACTGCTCCTCGATCGCCCCGGAGATGTAGGACTCCTTGTCGTCGTCCATGCCGACGAATGCCGAGTCGCGGACCCGGTCCATGTACCCGGCGAACTCGCCGCGCAGATCGGTGAGTGCGGTGAGGCCGGAGTCGAGCTCCTCGTCCCCTCCGCCGATCCCCGCCGCCTCGATCGCGTCGAGCCGGTTGAGTGTCCGGCTGCAGAAGGCCTCGAGCTCGCGCAGCAGCTCCGGGTCGTCGGTGCGTTCGCGGATGTCCTTCGACACCTGCGCATCGCGGATGTCCTGGCGCAGATCATCGACCTCGGACCGCCAGACGGACTCCCACCCCGGTTCACGGGCGTAGAGCACGTTCGCGGTGCGGAGCATCGCGCCGTCCGCCTCGAGGCCGTCGAGTCCCTCGTCGAACCGACTCATCCGGGTGAAGAGCGGGAGATTGAGCCCATGGAGCGACGGCAGCGATGTCGCATCGATCGAGTCGCGCTTCTCCAGCAGGTCGGTGTACGTGTGGAGGGTGGTCCGCGCGGATTCCTTCACCCGCGTGCCGAAGCCGAGGTCGGGGATGAGCTCGGTCTGCCCGACGAGCCCGTCGACCTCGGCGGCGCTGTCGGTGAGGCGGCGGCGGTTCCTGGAGTACCCGGTGACCGCATGGGCGACGATCCACCGATTGACGAGGAGGAGACCGAGGAGCACGGCTGCGGCGATGCCGATGACGAGGGGGCGGGCGAAGAACGGTCGGCCCATGACCTCCGCGGCCGCCTCGGCGATCTCCGTCACCCCGCGGTTCCAATCCCGCTGCTGGAACGCCTCATAGCCGTGCGACTGGATCTCCTGCTCCGCCTCGGTGCTGCCGGGTGCGAGGTCGTCGCCGAAGTACGTGCCGACCTGCCCGGAGCCCGGTCCGCCGTCCTCCCCGTTCGCCTCGACGCTCGCGGTGATGAGGAGGGTCCCGTCCTTCCACTTCTCACCGTCGTCCGAGAGAAGGTCGAGATCGGGATTCAGCCGGGCCCATGCGAGGGTCTGCTCGTTGATGTTGTCGGAGACCTCTCCGTCCCGGGTGAGGACGACGACCCGGGTGGGTCGGTGCACGGCCAGGTCGGAGATCTGCTCCTCGATGAGCGTCGGATCGAGGACTGCGGCGTCATCGGCGATATGCACCTCGGTGATCGATGCGTCGGGGCGGCCGAGGAGGAATGCGGCCACCGCGGCGAGGACGACGAGGGCGCAGGCGACCCCGGTGAGCACGTCGAGCCGACGACGCGTGCGCTGGAGCGGATGGGAATCCTGGGAGGGTGTGGCGCGAGCCGGAGAAGACATGGCACCAGTGTGGCAGGAATCCCCGGCCCGGCGCCGCGGCTCAGTGCGCCGGGAGCTCGATGTTGTCGATGAGCCGGACGCTGCCGACGTAGGCGGCGATGAGTGCGAGCGCCGGCAGCGACTCGGTGGGCAGCAGGGTGCCCGGATCGACGACTTCGAGGTAGTCGAGGATGACGTCGGGGGCCTCCCGCACCTGTCGGCGCAGCCCCGACAGATCCCAGTCCGCACCGTGCGCCGCCCGGTCGAGGAGCTCGAACAGGGCCGACGACAGGGCCGTCGCGGCCCGGCGGTGTTCCTCGGTGAGGAGGAGGTTCCGGCTGGAGAGCGCGAGCCCGGATTCCTCCCGCTGCGTGGGCACCGGCACGATCGTCACCGGGAAGTCGAGGTCGGCGACCATGCGGGAGACGATCATGAGCTGCTGGGCGTCCTTCTGCCCGAAGTATGCCTTGAGCCGCGCCGGGCCCTCGGGATCGAAGATGTTGAAGAGCTTGGAGACGACCGTGGCGACCCCGTCGAAGTGACCGGGCCGGGAGGCGCCCTCGAGGATCTGACCCATGTGGCCGCTCGTCACCCGCACGATGGGGGAGTCGGGGTGGTTCGGGTACATCTCCTCGACCTCGGGTGCGAGGACGAGGTCGACCCCCTCGGCCTCGCACAGCGCCATGTCCGCATCGAGGTCGCGCGGATAGAGCTCGAGGTCGAGCGGCGACTCGAACTGGAGCGGGTTGACGAACAGGGAGGCGCAGACGACGGGGTTGTCCGCCCGGGCCGCGCGCATGAGCGCGGCATGCCCCTGGTGGAGGGCGCCCATCGTCGGCACGAGCCCGACGGAGTGGGCTTCGCGCTCCGCGACGAGGCGGGTGAGCGCATTACGGAGCTCAGCGATGGTGCGGGTGAGGACGGTCATCGTGACCTCCGGGTCGGGGTGCGGCTGCGCCGCTGAGGGGTCAGTCCTCCGGGGCGAGCAGTGCGGAGAAGTACTCGCGCATCGCGTCGTCGAACGGCTGCGACTTGCGGGTCGAGGTGTTGATCTGCACGATCACGGACTCACCTGCGGCGCACAGGCGACCGTCGTTGAACAGCGCCTGCTCGACGACGAGCGAGCTGCCGCCGATCCGCTTGACCCGGGAGCCGACCTCGACGGTGCCCGGCCAGTGCGTCTCCTGCAGGTACTTGATGGTGATCTGTGCGATGACGAACTCGGCATCGTCATGGGCCGAGACCTCGTGGGCGCGGCTGATGAACTCGACCCGGCCGGTCTCGAAGAACGTCGCATAGACGGCGTTGTTGATGTGGCCCTGCTTGTCGGTGTCCGCGTACCGGAGCTTGTCGTGGGTGCGGATGGGGAAGTCGTCGATCGTGTCGGTCATTCTCTCATCGTGCCATGTGAGCCCGATCACGGGAACCGCAGGACCGAGTGGTGGACAGCCGGCGGCCCCGCCGGCCGCTGCGGACGCCGCGTCAGGCGGTGTTCAGGCTCACCGTGCCGAGGGATCCGAAGTCGGCGTGCACCCGTGTCCCGGGCACGAGCGGGATCGGCGCGGAGAGGACCCCGGTGGTCACGACCTGCCCGGCGTGCAGGGTGATCCCGTGGGTGGAGAGCTCGCCCACGAGCCAGGTGAGCGAGCCGAGCGGGCCGTCGAGGACGTTGCCGCCGCGACCGGTCGAGTGCGCACTCGTGCCATCCGCCAGCGTGACGGTGATCGTGACCTCGAGCTCGGTGAGGTCGTCGTCGAGCCGCGCGGGCGGCGCGGCGGGACCGAGCACGAACTCCGCGGCGCAGGCGCTGTCGGCGGTGAGCTCGGCGATGCCGACATCGGTGAAGCGCGACAGTCGGGTGTCGGGAAGCTCGATGGCCGGGTGGACCGAGGCGAGGGCAGCGCGCACCTCGGGCTGCGAGTACGGGTCATCGCGGGGGACGAGATCGCGGGCGAGGGTGAAGGCGCACTCGACCTCGGCCAGGGGCATCACCCGGGGGCCCAATTGCAGGGTGCCGCCGTCGGGGATGATCCCGTCGGCGAGCATGCGGCCGGCGATCGGCGCGTCGACGTCGAGGTGGGCCTGCCCGGCCGCGCTCGTCGCCGCGATCTTCCAGCCGTGGACCGGGCTGCCGGCGAGCGTCGCGACACGGGTGGCGATCGCGTGGCCCTCGCCCCGGGACAGCGGGGTGAGGCTGCCGGGCAGGCGCTCGAGCGGTGTACGCGTGCGGCGCGCCTCGGCGAGGACGGCGGCGGCCTGCTGGATCTGGGCGGGGGAGAGGTCCATGGCCTCAGCCTAGCTCCGGGCGCCGCCCCGCAGGTCGGCAACCGGTCCCCGTGCTCGCTCCGGTCCCGGACCTCAGGCCTGCTCGGTGCTCGCCGCGGAATGGAGCCGGGACAGCAGCTTCGTCGTCTTCTTCAGCGCCTTCGTCTGCACCGCGATCTCAGCGCCGTAGAGCAGCCCGTACCCGAACGTCGGCTCGCCCTTCTTCTCCGCCCGGCGAGCGGTGCTGCGGACATGGTCCTGGAACATCACCGAGTCGCGATGGGTGCCGAGCGCGGTCTGGAGCTTCTTCGCCACCGCCATCTTCTCCGCGAGGTCGTCCCCGAGGTCGATCGCAGCGGCATCGGTGACTGCGGACACGGCGTAGCGCAGCCGCTTGGCCTCCTTGCGCACCTCGTGGAGCTCCTCGATGCGGGTGGCCTCGTCGGCTTCGTGCTCGGCGGTCTCCGCGTGGGCGAGCAGGCTGTCGACCTGGGCCGTGGCGAGCGGGGCGAGGGCGGCCGCAGCATCCCTGCGCTGCTCGGCGCCGAGGTCGGGGTGCAGCGGGACCGCACGGGCGCAGCGGTCGATGATGTCGAGCTGCTCGGCGTACCAGGGGCTGCGCATCGCGGCGAGGAGCCTCCGGTGCGCGCGCCGGTACTCCCGGACCTGGGAGTCGCGGAGCCGGCGCACGGTCCTCTTGGGGATGAGTGCGGCGGTGAGGCCCTCCGCCCCGCCCGGGAGCGCGGCGATCCGCTCACCGACCTGGTCGCGGAGCACCTCGGCGTCGCGTGCGGCCGACAGCAACCGGCCGAGGCGGCGCAGCGCCCGGTTGACCTCCTTCCGCGCCTCCGGTTCGAGCAGGGGACGGTAGATCTGGAGGAGCGAGCGCAGGGTGCGGGCGGACACCCGGAATTGGTGGACGGCGTCGTCGGCGCTGCGCCTGACGAGCGGATCCCAGGACTTGAGACGGCGCACCTGGGTGCGGACCGTGCGGGTGAGGACGGTGGCGAGGTCGGTGCCCTCACCGGCGCCCTCCGGGCTCAGCGGGTCCGCCGGACGGCCGAGGACCTTCTCGAGCTTGGAGCCCGCATGCGAGCGCTGCGCCCCCGCATCGAGGAGCGTCGACTCCACCGCATCGAGGAAGCCCGGGACGGATTCCATCCCGCCCACGAGGGTCGGGTTGACGACCTCGACCTCCCATTCGCGCCAGTGGCGCACCCGGGAGTCGGTGCGCGATCCCGCCGCCATCGCCGCGACCTGGTCGTCGCACACCTCGGCCACGGTGCGGCCCCGGGCATCCATGAGGTCGACGACGGAGCGCAGCGTATTCATGCTGAGCACCGGCACGAGCGCGCGCCCGCGCACGTGCACCGCGACGAGGTCGGCGATCTCCTCCGGCACGCGGTACGGCACGGACTCGGCCGGTCCGTCCCCGGTCCGCTCGGACGAGGCGAGCGGCACCTGCATCTCGATCCGGTGCGCGCCCGAGGGGATCTTCACGTGCCAGCCGGCGTCCTCCCCGCCGGCCCTCCGGCGCAGGATCACACCGTTGGCGGCGAGCACCCGGTCGCGGGTGTCGAAGTACACCGCCTCGAGCGCCACCGGCGGGCGGTAGCCCACGCGGGAGACCCCAGCGGCGCCGTGCAGGCGCGGCAGCGAGGTCTGGCCGGTGATGTCGTACTTGCGCTCGATCTCGAGGAAGGTCCCGCTCATGCTCCCATTATGGGCGCTCGGGGCAACCTCGCACAGGGTGGAGGGCTCCGGGGGCGTGCCGGGAGGGACCGCGGGCCGGGAGACCTCAGTACGCCTTGACGCGCTGCTCGACGATGATGTGGATGAGCGCGAACTCGCCGTCGGCGATCGCGGCGAGCGCGGTGTCGACGGCCGCCGGCACCTCGGAGTCGCGCTCGACGCGCACGCCCACGCCGCCGTAGGCCTCGGCGAGCTTGGCGAAGTCGGGGTTCGCCAGCTGCGTGCCGGACACCCGGTCCGGGTAGTCCCGCTCCTGGTGGGTGCGGATGGTGCCGTACTCCTGGTTGTCCATGACGATGACGAGCGGATTCGCGCCGTACTGCTTGGCGGTCGCGAGCTCCTGGCCGTTCATGAGGAACTCGCCGTCGCCGGCGATCGAGATGATCTGGCGGCCGGGGTGGTTGAGCGAGGCGGCGACCGCGGCGGGCACCGAGTAGCCCATCGAGCCGTTGCGGGCGGAGATCATCGAGGCGTAGCCGTTGGTGGGGAAGTAGCGGTGGGCCCAGTTCGTGTGCTCGCCGGCGCCGAAGGTCACCATCGCGTCCTCGTCGAGACGGGGGACGAGGTTCGCCATGAGCGTCGCCATCTTCGCCTGCCCGTCGCCGGGCTCCGCCGTGGGGAGCGCGGCGAAGTCGTTCTGCCGTTCGCGCAGCTCGTTCGTCCACTGCCGCCAGGCGTCGCGCACCGGCAGGTCCATGCGCACGAGGTCGCGGATGAAGACGTCGGGCTTGGCGACGATCTGATGGCTCACCGGGCCGGACCGTCCGCGCAGGGCGGGGTCGATGGTGACGAGGAAGTTGCTCTTCTCCCAGTTCTGGCGCGCGGTGAAGCCGTCGGTGATGACGTCGCCGGGCACGGTGCCGACGAACACGAGGAGGTCGGAGTCCTCGAGCACGCTGCGGGTGTGGTGCGGCCGGCCGTAGCCCAGCGGGCCGACGTAGCTCGGCGAGGTGAACGGCACGGTGCCCTCGCAGCGCCATTCCGCGGCGGCCGGCAGGTTGTGCGACTCGAGCCAGGCGGTGAACTCCTCGGCGGCGGGGTGCGTCCAGTCGTTGCCGCCGAACACGAACAGCGGGCGCTCGGCGTCGAGCAGCGCGGACTTGAGCGCCTTCCAGTCGGTGACGGTCATGCCGCCCTCCGCGATCGGGATCCGCGGGTGGAGGACGCCGTCGTTGCCCATCTTGATGATGTCCTCGGGGAGGCCGACGACCACGGGGCCGGGCCGGCCGGAGGCGGCGGCGAACATCGCCTCGGCGACGATCTCCGAGGCGCGCTCGGCGTGGTCGAGGATCATCACGCGCTTGGCGCCGCTGTCGAACCAGGCCTTCGGATCGAACTCCTGGAAGGCCTCCTTCTCACGGTGCTCGAAGGGGATGAGGCCGACGAACAGCACCATCGCGGTGGAATCCTGCCAGGCGGTGTGGAGGCCTACGTGGGCGTTCGCAGCTCCGGGTCCGCGGGTGACCATCGCGATGCCGGGCACCGGGTTCATCTTGCCGTCGGCCTCGGCCATGTAGGCGGCGCCGCCCTCGTGGCGGCAGACCACCGTCTCGATATCCGAGTCGTGGAGCCCGTCGAGCACGTCGAGGTAGCTCTCGCCCGGCACCACGTACACGCGCTCGACCCCGTGCTGCGCCAAGGACTTGACGATCATGTGCCCGGCCGAGACCGAGTTCGGGACACCTTCGATATCGCGTACCGTTGTCATGGTTCCTCTTCGCTCCACTCCGTCGTGACGCTGCCGCGCACTCCCTGCCGGGACCCGAGTCTACGGGTGACCGGCGCCACTGTTCCTGCCATGATGATCGAAAGCGCGTGCGTCCCGCACGGTTTCCCGACATGCAAGACGGTGCACGGGCATCGAGGACCGTCCGGGCCCGGCGGGCCCGCGCACCGACAGGGCGGAGGAGGGCGGATGCATCGGCGCACCGGTCTGCTGCTCGTCGGTGTCGTGCTCGCGGTCCTCGCGCTCCTCGTGTCCCTCCTCATCGTCCTCGATCCCGAGCTCGGCACCTCGCCGGAGTCCGCGGCCCGGCGCGCTGCCGAATCGCTCCAGGAGGACGCGGTGGCCCACGGGCCCTGGACCGACCCGCAGGCCGCGGAACGGGAGTACGCGAAAGTGCGCGCCCCGCTGCGGACCACCCGTCTGCTCACCCCGACCGTCGTCGATGTGCTCGAGGTCCGCAGCACCGGAGAGGCGAGCGCGCAGGCGGTGCTCCACTGGGGGTGGACGACGGACCCGGAATCGGAGACCGGGATCCCCGACTGGACGTACACCTCCGTGCTCGAAGTGCGCAAGCACCGACTGTCCTGGCAGGCCGAGTTCGTGCCCGCGGTGGTCCACCCCGACCTCACAGGCGGCCACGTCTTCGCCGTCGAGTCCGCTCCGGCGCAGCGCGGGCAGATCCGCGGGGCCGGCGATGCCGTGCTCACGAGCACTGAGGCCGTCGTCGACGTCGGGATCGAACCCGGCCGCGTCGAGGACCTCGATGAGGTGCTGCGGGTGCTCGAGGCGGAGCTCGACGTGGATCCCGGACCGCTGCGGGACCGGGTGGAGAGCGCTGCGGCCACCGCCTTCGTGCCGGTGATCACCCTGCGCGAGCGCGACTACATCGACGTCGCCGGGGCCATCCGGCCGATCCCCGGCACGGTGTTCCGCCGCAGCGAGCGCTCGATCCCGGTGCGCCAGGGCCTCGGCCCGCTGCTGCTCGGCCGCGTGGGCGAGGCCACCGCCGAGGAGATCGCCGCCGCACCCGCCCGGGTGCGCCCCGGGGAACTCGTGGGCCGCGGCGGCCTCCAGGAGCACTACGAGGAGGAGCTCGCCGGGTCCGACGGGTACACCCTGTCCATCGCGACGGCACCCGTGGACGGAGAGTCGGCACCGGAAGAACCCGCCGCCGAGCCGCTGCTCACCGTCGACCCGGTGCCCGGCCGGCCGGTCCGCACGACGATCGACCTCGCGGTGCAGGCCGCGGCCGAGGCCGCCCTTCAGGACACCGGATCCCCGGCGGCGCTCATCGCCGTCGACCCCGGCACCGGAGAGATCCGCGCGGTCGCGAACGCCGACGGCGGATTCGACCGGGCGCTGCGCGGCGGCTACTCCGACGGCCCGCACTCCCTGCTCGTCGAGGCGCTGCTCGAGCAGCGCGGCGAGGATCCGGACGACCCCGGCCGGCAGACGAGGGCGGCGGCCGACCTCGGGATGAGCGGCCTCGACATCGGTCTGCCCGCGCTGTCGGCACGGACCGCCGGCGCCGGGCTCACCGGCAGCCCGATCGCCGCGGCGGCCGGCGCCTCCTCGGTGCTCGCCGGGGGCACCTCTGCGCCGGCCCTCGTCACCGAGGCCGGCGGCGCGCCGCGCAGACTCGCGGGCACCGCCGGGTCGCTCACCGCGGCAGAGGCCCGGGCGCTGCGGCCGGTCCTGAACCGGCCCGCGGACACCGGTGCGACGACATGGCGCATCGGGGAGACGGAGCACGCGGGCGTAGGACTGCTGTTCGTGCTCGTCGTGGAGTCCGCGGACCGCGGGGAGGCCGACCGCGCCGCGGAGCGCTTCCGGGAGCAGCTCGGCTGAGCATCTATAACGGATGCGTCTCGATTCGGGACCAATGACCGCCATTCGGGGTCGGAGTGACCTGCACCACGTGCAGGGTGTTTATTGTGATCCACATGACAGCTGATCCGAACCCCGCGCAGACCTCCCCGCAGCCTGCTCCCGGCCGGCCGCTGGTGGAGATCACGAACGTCGACAAGCACTTCGGCGAGTTCCACGCGCTCAAGGACATCACCCTCACCGTGCACCACGGCGAGGTCGTCGTCGTCATCGGCCCGTCGGGCTCCGGGAAGTCGACGCTGTGCCGCACGATCAACAGGCTCGAGACGATCGACAACGGCACGATCACCATCGACGGGAAGGTCCTCCCGGAGGAGGGTGCCCAGCTCGCGCAGCTGCGCTCCGACGTCGGCATGGTCTTCCAGTCGTTCAACCTCTTCGCCCACAAGACGATCCTCGAGAACGTCACGCTCGGCCCGATCAAGGTGCGCAAGCTGGGGAAGGCCGATGCCGACGCCCTCGCGATGGACCTGCTCACCCGGGTGGGCGTCGAGCACCAGGCGCAGAAGTTCCCCGCCCAGCTGTCCGGCGGCCAGCAGCAGCGCGTCGCGATCGCGCGAGCACTGGCGATGAAGCCCAAGGTCATGCTGTTCGACGAACCGACCTCGGCGCTCGACCCGGAGATGATCAACGAGGTCCTCGACGTCATGGTCGAGCTCGCGCAGGACGGCATGACCATGGTCGTCGTCACCCACGAGATGGGATTCGCGCGCAAGGCGGCGAACCGGGTGGCCTTCATGGCCGACGGGGAGATCGTCGAGGTCGCGGAGCCGGAGACCTTCTTCACCGCTCCGAGGTCCGAGCGGGCCAAGGACTTCCTGTCCAAGATCCTCACCCACTAAGGAGACACCATGAAGAAACTGCACACTCTCCTCGCGGCCTCGGCCGCCGGCATCCTGGCGCTGAGCGCCTGCGGTCAGAGCGGCACCCCGGAGACGGGCGGCGGAGGCGGCGAAGGCGGCGGCGACACCGCTGCCGAGGCGCCCCAGTACGAGGTCGCATCCGACGTCGACCTCGCCGACAGCCCGACCTGGTCCGCGGCGAACGACGCCGGGACCCTCAAGGTCGGCGTGAAGTTCGACCAGCCGGGACTCGGCAACAAGGACGCCACCGCCGATGCCCCCGAGGGCTTCGACATCGAGATCGCCAAGATCACCGCCGCCGCGCTCGGCTTCGAGCCCGACCAGATCGAATGGGTCGAGACCGTGTCGGCCAACCGCGAGCCCTTCCTCCAGCAGGGCAACGTCGACCTCGTCGTCGCCACCTACACGATCAACGACGAGCGCAAGGAGGTCGTCGACTTCGCCGGACCGTACTACGTCGCCGGTCAGGATCTCCTCGTGGCCGAGGACTCCGAGATCGCCGGACCGGACGACCTCGCCGGAACCACCGTGTGCTCGGTCGACGGCTCCACCCCGGCCCAGCGGATCCAGGACGAGTACGGCGACGCCGAGCTCGTCACCTACGACGCCTACTCCAAGTGCGTCGAGGACCTGCAGACCGGCAACGTCGACGCGGTGACCACCGACGACGCGATCCTCCGCGGCTACGCCGCGCAGTACGAGGGCGAGTTCAAGGTCGTCGGCGAGCCCTTCTCCGACGAGCCCTACGGCATCGGCCTGCCCAAGGACGACCAGGCCCTGCGCGACGCGGTCAACGATGCGCTCGAGCAGGCAGGGGAGGACGGCACCTGGACCGAGGCGTTCGAGTACACCCTCGGCGACTCCTCCGGCGTCGAGCAGCCTGCGGTCGACCGCTACTGATCCGTGCCCGCGCGAGTGCTCCCGGGTGAGGGTCGACGGCCCTCACCCGGGGCGCCTCGGGCGGACCTCACCCAGCTTGACCGAACCGAAAGCTGATCGCCCGTGTCATTCCTCGATATGACCCAGCTGTTCCTCAGCGGCACGTGGGGAACGCTGAGACTCTTCCTCCTCACGCTCGTGGGCTGCCTGGTCCTCGGCACGATCCTCGCCGCGATGCGGGTCTCACCCACTCCCGTGCTCCGGGTCACCGCCCACACCTACGTCAACGTGGTGCGCAACACGCCGCTGACCCTGGTGATGTTCTTCTGCGTGTTCGGCCTGCCCTACCTCGACATCCGGTTCGCCGAGAGCGCCGGACTCAACTCGATGATCCTGGCGACGATCGCGCTCATCGCCTACACCGCCTGCTTCGTCGCCGAGACCCTGCGCTCCGGCATCGCCACGGTGCCGGTGGGGCAGGCCGAGGCGGCCCGCGCGATCGGTCTGACCTTCGGCCAGACCCTGTCCACGGTGGTGCTCCCGCAGGCCGTGCGCACAGTCATCCCGCCGCTCGGCAGCGTCATCATCGCGATGCTCAAGAACACCTCGATCGCGTCGGCGTTCAACAACCGCGAACTCATGTCGGCGATGCGCAACGCGATCGAGCTGCGCGGCGACCTCGTCATCACGATCCTGCTCGCCACGGCCGTCGTCTACCTCGTGCTGGCGCTGATCCTCGGCCGGGTGTTCGACCTCCTCGAGAAGAAGCTGGTGATCCTCCGATGAGCGCGCCCACCCAGGTCCTCTTCGACGCCCCGGGCCCCAGGGCGCGGCGGAACAACGTCATCATGTCCGTGGTGTCGGTGCTCGTGCTGCTCGGCATCATCGCGTTCATCGTCTGGAAGTTCTACGACGCCGGCCAGCTCGAGCCGAACCGGTGGAGCCCCTTCACCTACACCGGCATCCAGCAGGTGCTGCTGCGGGGGATGGGCGCCACCCTGTCCGTCGCGGCGGTCGCGACTCTGCTCGCCCTGGCCGTCGGACTCGTCTTCGCGCTGCTGCGCCTGGCCCCGACGCGCGCGATCTCGCTGCCCTCGACGATCGTGCTCGAGGTGTTCCGCGGCGTCCCCGTGCTGCTCCTGATCTTCGCGACGTTCATGATCTTCGGCAACCGGATCGGACCGTTCTGGTCGGTGGTCATCGGGCTCACGCTCTACAACGGCATGGTCATCGCGGAGATCATCCGTGCCGGCATCCTCGCCGTGCCCAAGGGGCAGCGCGAGGCGGCGATGGCGATCGGTCTGCGCAGCTCCCAGACGATGGGTCTCGTGCTCCTGCCGCAGGCGCTGCGGGCGATGATGCCGACGCTCATCGCCCAGGTCGTGGTGCTGCTCAAGGATTCCGCGCTCGGCTTCATGGTGACCTACCAGGACCTGCTCTACCAGGTCAACGCGATCGGCCGCCAGTACAACAACCTGCTCCCGACCTTCATCGTCGGCGCGCTGCTCTACATCGCCATCAACATGATCGTCGCCGCGTCCGCGCAGTGGCTCGAGCGCCGCCTGCAGTCGAAGACCGCCGGGGGCTCGGGCCCGGCGAACGCCATCGACTGACGACGCGGCGTCGAGCGACGACGCGGCGCCCCCGGGCGGGAGGTGCCGGACCGGGGTGCCGCAGGGGTCGTGTCAGCGGCGGACGCCCATGGCCCCGCACACCGGGGCGGGCCAGCCGAGATCCCCGTCGGCGGCGACGGCGGCCTCGAGCGCCTCGCGGAACTCCTCGGGGAACGCCGCGGCCTTCCGGGCGGTCATGTCGACGTGGACGAGCACGACCTCGAACACGGTCGCGACCCGTTCGCGCTCCCGGTCGAGGATGAGGGTGATGAGGTGCACCGACTTCGGACCGACGTCGACGCAGCGCACATGCGCGCTGAGCCGCTCTCCGAGGCGCAACTCGCTGAGGTAGGTGAGGTGGTGCTCCGTGGTGAACAGGCCGGTCGGCGGCTCGGCCTCATAGAGTCGCTGCAGGCCGAGTCCCTGGCAGAACTTCCACGCCGCCTCGCCGCCGATGTCGAAGAAATGGCTGATGTTCATGTGCCCGTTCTCGTCGATCCAGTCCTGGGGGACGGTCGCCTCGAGCACGGTGGGCAGGGCATCGACCTGGGCGAAGGTCGGGGTGGTGAAATCGGCCACGGGGGCTCCTCGTTCGTCTCGGCGGCATCGGCAAGCACTGTCGAATATATCGGACCCGATGGCGGCGGTGCGTGCAGCGTCCACGGTGAGCGCACCGCGGGCCTCATCGAGCCGCCGGGGGAGTGATGCCCGTCGGAGGGTCCGCCGGGGCAGCGGTGGGTGCGGATAGACTCGGGGCCATCAGCCCGCCTGCGCTCGGAAGGGGAGCCGCCCATGAGCACACCTGAGATCGTCACCACGCCCGTCGAGGTCCTCGACAACCTCACCCACGATCGGTTCGAGCTCTGGGCCTCCGAGCCGGAGCGCACCTTCGTCGGCTTCCTCGGCTACCGGCTCGAGCGGCCCGGGGTCTACGACCTCCAGCACACGATCATCTCCGAATCCTTCGGCCGCCAGGGGTACGCGCGCACACTCGTGACGAAGGTCCTCGACCAGCTCCGGGAGCGCGAGCAGCGGATCGTGCCCACGTGCTCCTACGTGCAGCGCTACCTCGAGCGCTTCCCGCAGTACGCGGACCTCGTGGAGTCCTGAGCCCCGCCGCTCAGCGGATGCCGAGCTTGCGGGTGCATGCCGGCCAGGCGCCCCAGCCCTGGACCTTCTGCACCTTCTGCGCGATCTCGATCTGCTGCTCGCGGGTGGCGAGGTGCGCGTTCTTCGCGTACTTGTGGCCGCCGAACGCCTTCCATGTGCTCGCGGAGAACTGCAGGCCGCCGTAGTACCCGTTGCCGGTGTTGATCTTCCAGTTGCCTCCCGATTCGCACTGCGCCAGGCGGTCCCACACCGGGTCGATCGTCGTGTAGGTCTTCAGGCCGCCCTGGAAGCGCTGTTCCCACCTGCCGCTGCCGACCTTGCGCTCACTGCCGGTGGGATAGCCCCAGGAGCCGTTCTCCCAGCCGGCCTTCGCCCACTGGCGCTGCATGCCGCCCTTGGTGGCGTGCGCACCGGTCTTCGGCGACCAGTGGATCTGGCCCTTCTGGAACTTCTGATAGCAGCCCCCGCCCTTGAGTCCGCAGCGTTCTCCGGAGGTCGGGTAGCCGAGGTCGCCGGTCTCGTGGCCGTTCCAGGCCCAGGCCCGGGCGATCGCGCCGGTGGTCGCCCGTGCACCGGTCTTCGGTGACCAGTGCACCTCGCCCTTCTGGAACCGCTGGTAGCAGCCGCCGCCGTTCAGGCCGCAGCGCTCGCCGGTCACCGGGTAGCCGAGCTTCCCGCTCTCGAATCCCAGCCGCGACCAGGCGGTACGGATCCCGCCCTTGGTCGGGTGCGCACCGGTGCCGCTCGACCAGTGGATCTGGCCCTTCTCGAACCACTGGTAGCAGCCGCCGCCCTTGAGGCCGCAGCGCTCGTTCGACGTGGGGTAGCCGAGCTTCCCGCCCTCGTGCCCGGTCCGGGCCCAGGTGTTCGCGATCGCGCCGAGGGTCGCATGGGCGCCGGTCTTCGGCGACCAGTGCACCTCGCCCTTCTGGAACCGCTGGTAGCAGCCGCCGCCGCGCAGACCGCACCGCTCGGCGGTGGTCGGACGGCCGAGGTCGCCGGCGGCGCCGCCGAGGTCGTGCCAGGTCGAGGCGATCGCACCGCGCACCGCGAACGCGCTGGTGCCGGAGCTCAGTGCATCGCCGGCCGGCGCCTCGGATGCGGGATCCTCGGGAGCGCTCCCGTCCGCTGTGTCATCGGATCCGGCACCCTCGTCCGGGGCCTCTTCGGGCTGAGCGCCCTCGTCCGGGGCGTCTTCGGGAGCGCTCGGGGGAGCGGTCGTCGCCTCCGCGCTCGGTCCGGTGTCGGTCGAACCGAGGCCGGCCGCGGAGGCCGAGGCGATGCCGAGCTGGGCGGTCATGGCGAGTGCGGCGACGGCGACCGCCGTGCGCCGTGCGAGATCGGTGATCCTCATGATGTGGTCTCCGTCGGTCGGATCGCGATGTGCACCTCGGGCGGGTTCTCGGCCACCGGCGGCACGCGTGGAAGATACGTTACGGTATCTTAACCATAAGTGCGCAGTAATGTCACAATGTCGCAACACTGACATAATGTGATGCGCCACTGGGGGAGGCCACACCTCGCGGTGGAAATGTGCGGGGGCGCCGGAGCCCGACTCGACGAGGGACAAGGCGGCCTGCGAACGCGAAGCAGGCGGGACCCGGAGAAATCCGGATCCCGCCTGCTCGGTGTGCTCCCCCGGCTGGGCTCGAACCAGCGACCCTTCGATTAACAGTCGAATGCTCTGCCAACTGAGCTACGGAGGAATAGCGTGCGTGGTGCCGCACGCGAGAGACCACTCTAGCACCGGGCCTGCCAGAGGTCCAAGCGGATCGGAATGGCGTGGATCACAGCCCGGGGGAACCTGCCCGACGACCCTGGGGTTTTCCGCCGACCTGCCCGTGAACCCCCGGTTTCCGGCTCTTCGGGACGGTGCCCGGCGTCCCGCCTGCTTAGACTGTCGGCGTGACCCCTCTCGCCATCGTCCTCGCAGTGCTCGCCGCCGTCGGCCTAGCCTTCGGCGCGATGTACCAGCACCGTGGTGTGGCCGACGAGGACGATCACCCCGCAGGATTCCGGCTCGGGACCTTCCTGCGCCTGCTCCGCAACCGGACGTGGCTGCTCGGCCTCCTGTGCCTGGGGCTGGGCACCGTCGCGAACGTCGTCGCCCTCTCGCTGGCCCCCGTCATGGTCGTCCAGCCGATCGGTGCGGTCTCCCTCCTCATCTCGATCCTCCTCGCCGCCAGCTACCGCGGACTGCGGATCACCCGTCGGATCTCGCTGGCCGTCGCGGTCTGCGCGCTCAGCGTCGCCGCCTTCGTCGCGGTGTCCGCGAGGATCGCGAGCACCCGCCTGCACGTGGGGGAGGAGTCCCACCCGGTCGCCTGGATCGCCTTCGCGCTCTCCGCGGTCTTCCTCGTCGTCGTCCTGGCCTGGCGGCGTCCGCCGCAGCTGCTGCTCGTGCTCGGTGCCGGTCTGCTCTTCGCCTGCGTCGCCACGACCACGCACCTCGTGAGCAACCAGCTGTTCCAGGCCGGCCCCGGCGCGGTGTCGCTGCTCAACCTCGTCGCGCTCGTCGTCGCCGCCGCGATCGGGACCTGGTTCGTGCAGGCGGCGTACTCCGCCGGCCCGCCGGAGATGGTGATCGCCGGTCTCACCGTCGTCGACCCGATCTTCGCCGTCGTCCTCGGCTCGGTCGTGCTCGGGGAGGCCGCCGGCGCACCGCCGCCCGTCGTGCTCCTCATGTCGGCCTCCGGAGTGGTCGCCTGCGCCGCCGTCGTTGTATTGTCCCGATATCACCCGGACGTCAACGAACGGGAGCGCGCCCGGCGCGCCTCCCGGGCCGTCTTCGCCGCGACAGGATCACGCGTCTGAGCAGGGCTCCCGCCCGCCTCCACGCCCGGAAGGACACGCACCGGACATGGCATTCCCGCCACCGCTGACCATCTGCATCCCCGCCGAGACCTATGCCCCCGAGGTCAATGGAGCCGCGAAGTTCACCGAGCGCCTCGCCGCCGGACTCGCTGCGCGCGGTCATGAGGTCCACGTCATCTGCCCCTCGCCCACCGGTGTGCCGAGCACCGACCGGGAGGACGGGGTCGTCGTCCACCGCATCCGGTCCCATCGCTGGTACTTCCACCCGACCTGGACGATCTGCATGCCCTGGGAGACCAAGCCCGCCGTCGCCCGGCTGCTCGACGACATCCGCCCCGACGTCGTCCACACGCAGGCGCACTTCGTCATCGGCCGCTACGCGTTCTCCGAGGCGCACCGCCGCGGCATCCCGGTCGTCGCGACGAACCACTTCATGCCGGACAACGTGCGGCCGTATCTGCCGGTGTCCGGTCCGGTCGTCGACGCTGCGACCGCCGCGGCCTGGTGGGACCTGCGGCGCACGTTCCAGTCCGCCGAACACATCACCGTGCCCACGCAGCTCGCTGCGGACCTGCTCACCGAGAACGGTTTCGACCGGCCCATCCAGGCGGTGTCGTGCGGGATCGACCTGTCACGCTTCCGCCGGGCGCAGGAGGGGGTGGGCCCGGGCGTCGGCGGGTCGGACGCGGCCCCGACGGTGCTGTTCGTCGGTCGGCTGTCGAAGGAGAAGCACATCGACGACATCGTCCGTGCCCTTGCCCGCACCGACCCCGGCCTCGGCCTGCGCGCGGTGATCGTCGGCACCGGCGACCAGGAGCCGGCACTCCGCTCGCTCGCCGCCGAGCTCGGTGTCGCCGACCGGGTGGAGCTGCGCGGCAAGGTCGACGACCGGGAGCTCGTGCGCGCCTACCAGGAGGCGACGTTCTTCTGCCTGCCCGGCACCGCGGAACTCCAGAGCATCGCCACCCTCGAGGCGATGTCCTCGGGAAATCCCGTGGTGCTCGCGGACGCGGTGGCGCTGCCCCACCTGTGCGAGGACGGCGTCAACGGATTCCTGTTCCCGCCGCGCGACGTCGACGCCCTCGCCGAGCGCTTCACCCGCCTGTGCCGGATGCCCGCGGCCGAGCGCGCCGCGATGGGAGAGGCCTCCCAGACCACGGCCGCCCGGCACGACATCACCCGCACCCTCGACGCGTTCGAGGACATCTACCGGAAGGTCATCGATGAGCCCCGTGCCGCCTGAGCACCCGACCCCCGGCACGCGCGGTCCGGGGTCCCGGCCCATGCGCACCTTCGAGGCCGCCGACCTCGAGGCGACCCGCCGCCTCATGTACGGGCTCGTCGTTCCCCGCCCGATCGCCTGGGTGACGACGGCGGACGCGCACGGGCGCACCAACCTCGCACCCTTCAGCTTCTTCACGGTGGTGTCGACCCGCCCGGCGATGATGGGCCTGGCGATCACCCCGGACCACACCTCCGAGGTCCACAAGGACACCTGGCGCAACCTCGACGCCACCGGAGAGCTCGTCATCCACTCGGTGTCCGAGGCCGATGCGCAGGCGATGCACGCGAGCTCGCGCCCGCTGCCGGCCGAGCACAGCGAGATCGCCGAGCTCGGGCTCGCCACCGAACCGAGCGAGCTCGTCGCCCCGCCGCGGCTGTGCACGGCGGACTCGGCGCTCGAGTGCCGGGTGGAGACACGGCTGCGGCCCGGCCAGGAGGAGTTCTTCGTCGTCCGCGTGCTGCGCGCCCACGTCGCGCAGGCGCTGAGCGACGCGGCGGGGCACATCGACATCCCGGCGCTCGACCCCGTGGCCCGGGTGGGGCGTCACTACGCGCACCTCGCCGAGCACTACCGACTGGGCTGAGGACCGCCGCGCCGAGCGCCCTCGCACTGCGCAGTCCCGCTCCGCCGACGGGATGAGTCCGCTCAGTCTGCCGGCGGGGTGAAGACGACCGGCTCCGGGGCGAGGCGGCCGAGATCGAACTCCGCCAGCGCCTGCTCCATGCCGGACCACGGTCCGAACCCGCAGGACCGCCCGAGCCACGCCCACACGTCGAAACCGAGCGCGTCGAGCTCCCGCAGCGTGACCGCGCCGTCCCGCTTGGCCAACCGGGCGCCGGACGGGGCGAGGACGAGCGGCACATGGACGTATCGGGGCACTGCGAAGCCGAGCAGCGCGGCGAGGTGCGCCTGGCGCGGCGCGGAGCTCGCGAGGTCGTCGGCGCGGACGACCTGGTCGATGCCGGTCTCGCCGTCGTCGACGACGACGGCGAGGTTGTAGGCCACCACCCCGTCCCCGCGCCGGAGCACGAAATCGTCGACCGCGCCGGTGACGGGCCCGAGGAAGTCGTCGTCGACGGTGACCGACTCGTGAGCGGTGCGCAGGCGGACGGCGGGACGGCGACCCTGCTCCCGCAGCCGGGCCCGGGCGGTCCGGCGCGTGGTCTCGCCGAGGTCCCGGCAGGTGCCCGGGTAGGCGCCCGGGGGAGTATGGGGCGCCGAGGGGGCGGCCTGGATCTCCTTCCGCGAGCAGTAGCACTCGTAGGTCAGACCGCGCTCCGCGAGCGCGGCGAGGTGCGCGGCGTAGCGGTCCGTGCGTGCGGACTGGACGAGCACCGGCGGGTCGACGTCCACCCCGAGCGATTCGAGGTCGGCGCGCTGACGCTCGGCGGCACCGTCCTGCACCCGGTCGAGGTCCTCGACCCGCCAGCGGAACACCCGGCCCGTGGTCCGCGCACAGAGGAACGCGAGCACCCCGGTGCGGATGTTGCCGAGGTGGAGGTCGCCGCTCGGGCTCGGCGCATAGCGGCTTAGCAGGCGTGCGGGGCGGATCCGGGACGGGGTCGGCGGGGGCCTGCGGAGCGACGGACATGGCGTCCACTGTAGCGTCGGGCGGCGCGGGCGCGGACCCGTCTTTGCCCCGCCGCTGAAGCGGGTGTACGAATGAGGGAATGAGCTCCCACCCGGAACCGCGGCTGACGGACGTCCAGCGGACGGTCCTCGCGATCACCCTCGTCCCGCTCTTCATGTCGCTGCTGAGCGTGTCGATCGTCAATGTCGTGCTGCCGTCGATCGAGACCGGGCTCGGGGCGAGCGCCTCGGGCCTCCAATGGGTGCTCACCGGATACACGCTGGCCTTCGGGGTCGTGCTCGTCGCCGCCGGCCGGGCCGGAGACCTGTTCGGGCGCGCACCGATGTTCGTCGTCGGCGTCGCGCTGTTCGGGCTGTCCTCGCTCGTCGCCGGATTCGCCCCGAACGAGGTCGTCCTCAACATCGCGCGCGTCACCATGGGGATCGGCTCCGGATTCCTCAATCCGCAGACGGTGGGGCTCATCCAGCAGTACTTCCAGGGAGCGCAGCGCGGCCGGGCGTTCGGCATGTTCGGCGCGGTCGTCGGGATCTCCGTGGCGATCGGCCCGGTGCTCGGCGGGGTGCTCGTCGCGCTGCTCGGCGCCGACTGGGGATGGCGCTCCTCGTTCCTCATCAACGTGCCATTCGCCGTCGTGTCGATCCTCTTCGCCGTCCGCTCCCTGCCGGCCTCCGCATGGCGCGCCCTGCCGGATGCCGACGCCGCATCGCCTGACACCCCCGGCGCCCCGGCCGGTACCGAGGAACCCGCCCCCGGGCTACGCCGCACCCCGCCGGCTGGCACCCGCGGACCGCGCCCCGGCCCGCCGGCTGCCCGACCTCGACCCGGTCGGCATGGCGCTCCTCGCACTCGGCACGCTCGCGGTGATGATCCCCTTCCTCCAGTTCTCCGCCGGACCCTGGGTGTGGTCGATCCTCGGCCTCGGCGTCCTGCTCGTGCTCGCGTGGGTGCGCTGGGAGGCGGCCTACAAGCGGCGCGGGCGCGCACCCATGGTCGACCTCCAGCTGTTCGCCACCCGCTCCTTCGCCAACGGCTCGCTGCTCATCGCCCTCTACTTCATGGGGATGACGAGCGTGTGGGTGGTCTGCGCGATCTTCCTCCAGTCCGGGCTCGGCCGCACCGCGCTCGAAGCCGGGCTCGTCGGGCTGCCCGCTGCGATCCTCTCCGCGTTCTCCTCCGGTATCGCCGGGCGCCACGTGTTCCGGATCGGGCGGCCGATCGTGCTCGGCGGGATCGCGATCCTCCTGGTCGGACTGGTGACGAGCATCCTCGTCGTCGTGCTCCACGACCGCGCCGGCACAAGCATCTGGTGGCTCCTGCTCACCCTGTCCTTCGTCGGGCTCGGCCAGGGGTCGACGATCAGCCCCAACCAGACGCTCACGCTCGCCGACGTCCCGCTGCGCTACGCCGGCTCGGCCGGCGGAGTGCTCCAGACCGGGCAGCGGATCGGCACCGCGATCGGGCTCGCCCTCATCACCGCGGTGTTCTTCGCGGTGCAGGGCCAGGCCGGCTGGACGGCGGCCTTCGTCGCCGCCTACCTCGTCATCATCGCCATCGTCGTCGCCTCCGGCGTCGTCGGGATCGTCGACCAGGTGCAGGCCCGCCGTGCCGGGAGGAGACCCGGCGCGTAGCCCGCGGCGTCGTTCACCTGTCCGAAACCTCGTTATGGTGGTCTGTGGTCAGCCCGGTCAGCCGGGGACCGCCCACCGGACACCGACGATCACGGAGCCCCCATGCACACGAGCACCGCAGCCGACCACGAGGTCCCGTTCGCCGCGACCGCACCGTGGTCCGCCGTCGTCTTCGACATGGACGGCGTGGTCACCGATACCGCCTCGCTCCATGCCGTGGCCTGGAAGCAGCTGTTCGACACCGCGCTGGCCGACGAGTCGCTCGAGGGCAACGTCGACCGCAGCCCCTTCGACGTCGTCGGCGACTACCGTCGCTACGTCGACGGGCGCCCGCGGGAGGACGGTGTGCGCACCTTCCTCGCCGCGCGCGGCGCCGTGGTCCCCGAGGGCGAGGAGACCGACGACGCAGACCAGCTCACCGTCCACGGGCTCGCCAAGCGCAAGAACGACTGCTTCAATGCGATCCTCGCCGAGGACGGCGTGCGGGTGTTCGACGGCACCATCCGGCTCATCAAGCGCCTGCGCCGCGGCGGCATGCCCACCGCCCTCGTCACCGCGAGCCGCAACGCGCCGCTGCTGCTCGAGAACGCGGAGATCACCGACCTGTTCGACGTCATCGTCGACGGGCAGGTCGCCAAGGACCTCGGCCTGCCCGGGAAGCCGGAGCCCGCGACCTTCCTCGAGGCCGCCAACCGGCTCGGCGTCGACGCCGTCGACACCGCCGTGCTCGAGGATGCCGAGGCCGGCGTGCGCGCGGCCCGGGCCGGCGGGTTCGGGCTCGTCGTCGGGATCGCCCGCGACCACAACCGGCAGGCGCTCGAGGCCGCCGGCGCCGACGTCGTCGTCAACGACGTCACCGAGCTCGACCTCGGCGACGTGCGCGACGACCCGTGGGAGCTCTCCTTCGAGGGCGTCGATCCCGAGCACGAGGGCCGGCGCGAGGCGCTCACCACCCTCGCCAACGGCTACATGTCGCTGCGCGGCTCCGCTCCGGAGCGCGCCGCGGACGGCGTGCACTACCCGGGCTCGTACATGTCGGGGATCTTCAACCGCCTGGTCAGCCACGTCAACGACCGCGACATCGAGCACGAGTCGATGGTCAACCTGCCGCGCTGGGCGCTGTGCGACGTCAAGGTCGGCGACGGCCGGTGGTGGTCCGAGGGCGGGCTCGAGGTCGTCGAGGAGAACCGCACGCTGTCGATGGCCACCGGTGTCCTCACCCGCACCGCGGTGCTCGTCGACGACCGGGACCGGCGGCTGCGGATCAAGCAGCAGCGGCTCGTCTCCATGGCCCACCAGCACGTCGCGGCGATGCTCACCGAGATCACCCCGGTGAACCATTCCGGGATGATCTACGTGCGCACCGGCGTCGACACCTCGGTGCTCAACGACAACGTCGCGGAGTACGACCAGCTCGCCAAGCGCCACCTCGTCAACCGGTACAACTCCGTCGCCCAGGACGGCACGCTCATCTGCGAGGTCGAGACCACGCAGAGCCACCTGCGGATCGCGATGGCCCAGCGCACCACCCTGACCCAGGAGCCCACGCACGCCGTCACCACCCAGGTGCCCGAGGTGTCCCATGCCTACTCCGTGTCGACGATCGAGGAGACGCAGGCGATCTACCGCGAGTTCGCGGTGCCGGTGGAGAGCGGGTACGCGGTGAGCGTCGACTCGACGACGGCGGCGGTGAACTCGCGCGACTCCGCGATCACCTCGGTCCGCGGGGGCGCGGTGCACCAGCTCGACTGGCTGCCCGCGATCGGCTTCCACAACCTCCTGCCGGCCCACACGGCGGCCGTGCAGCGGCTGTGGGAGCGTTTCGACGTCGAGGTCGACGCCGATCCGCAGACCCAGCTCATCATCCACCTCCACACCTTCCACCTGCTGCAGTCGCTGTCGCCGCACACCGCCTTCCTCGACGCCGGCACCCCGGCGCGCGGCCTCCACGGCGAGGGGTACCGCGGGCACATCTTCTGGGACGAGCTCTTCATCCTGCCGCTGCTCAATCTGCGGCTGCCGGAGATCTCGAAGTCGCTCCTGCTCTACCGCTGGCGGCGGCTCGACGCCGCCCGCCACCACGCGCGCGAGGCCGGGCTCGCCGGTGCCCTGTTCCCGTGGCAGTCGGGCTCCGACGGCCGTGAGGAGACCCCGATCGAGCTCTACAACCCGCGGTCCAAGCGTTGGATGCCGGACAACTCGCGGCGGCAGTTCCACGTCGGCCTCGCGATCGCCTACAACGCCTGGCAGAACTACCGGGCGACGGCGGACACCGGCTGGCTGGCCGCGCAGGGCGGCGAGCTCCTCATCGAGGTGGTGCGGCTGTTCGCGTCGATGTCGTCCTACGACGCGAGCGACGACCGCTTCCACATCACCGGCGTGATGGGGCCCGACGAGTTCCACGACGGCTATCCGGGCCGGTCCGGCGAGGGCCTCGACGACAACGCCTACACGAACATCATGACCGCCTGGCTGTGCCGCCATGCGGTAGAGATCTTCCGCGTGCTGTCCTCCCACGAGGCCGAGGACCTGATCTTCCGGCTGGGCATCCAGCCGGCCGAGATCACCCACTGGGGCCGGCTCGCCGCCCGTCTCGCGGTGCCGTTCAACTCCGACGGGGTGATCAGCCAGTTCGAGGGATACGACGATCTCAAGGAGCTCGACTGGGCGGCCTACCGCAAGAAGTACGGCAACATCGGCCGGATGGACCTCATCATGGAGTCCGAGGGCGACTCCACGAACAACTACAAGCTGTCCAAGCAGGCCGACGTCACCATGCTCTTCTTCCTCCTCGGCCCGGAGGGCGTCATCAAGGAGCTGCGGCGCATGGGGTACGAGTTCACCCATGAGCAGGTCGTGCAGACGATCGACTACTACGTCGCCCGCTCGACGAACGGCTCCAGCCTGTCCAACGTCGTCAACTCCGGCGTGCTCGCCTCGATCGGGCGCGAGGAGGCCTGGGACGCGTGGAAGCAGGCCGCGGTCGTCGACATCAACGACACCCAGTGGGGCACCACCCAGGAGGGCATCCACCTCGGGGCGATGTCGGGCACCGTCGACGTCATCGTGCGCGCCTTCGCCGGCGTCCTCATCCGCTTCGACCGGATCGAGTTCTACCCCCGGCTGCCCGCCGCGATGGGGTCCGTGCGGTTCCGGGTGCTGTTCCAGGGGCAGGTCATCGACGTCCGCGTCTACCACGACGAGCTCGTCCTCATGTCGCGGTCCCACGAGACCTCCCGCGTCAAGGTCCAGGTGTTCGACGAGCAGCGGTTCCTCGACGGCGGCGCCACGCTCCACTTCGCGCTCGACGGCTGAGCACCGGCGGATCGGCGCCCGCCCCCGGGCGTGCGGCCGGGGCCCGGGCGGGGTCCGGCCACCGGGGTGCTCGGCGACGGGAGCGGAACGATCCTGTTGCAGTCCTGTCATATAGGGCGGGTGGCCGTGAACCGGCGCGGCCGATGTGAGAGGCTGGACGGGTTCCGAGGGCGCAACCATCGTGAGGAGACCACTGGATCGTGCAGACCGACAGCGTCGACACCTCGACAGCCGAGCTCGAGCGGCTCATCCGCTCCGGCCTCATCGACACCCACTTCGCACCTGTCGTCGACCGCTTCACCGGCGAGCCCGCCGGCTACACCCTCCAGCACCTCGAGCACGGCTCGGAGGACAGCACCGGCAGCGCCTCGGCCCCGCTCCGCGCCGACATCCGCGCCTCCCAGCTCATCGGCGACTTCGACGCCTCGCTGCGTTCGATCGGCCTGCGCGCCGCCGAGGCCGCGGGCCTGCCCACCCACACCCGGCTGTTCCTCCAGGCTGAGCCGGAGTCCCTCGTCACCGTCGAGGACCGGACGGACGAGCCCGACCGCTCGGTCATCCTGCAGCTCCACCCGGAGCGGATCGCGGCGAGCCCCGCCGCGGTGCTCCGCTCGGTCCGCCTCGCCCGCTCGCAGGGCTGGGGCATCGGGATGGAGGAGATCGGAGTCGACCTTCCCACCGCGGCGTTCCTGCCGCTCGTCAACCCGTCCGTCGTCACCCTGCATCCCGGGGTCCTCGACATCACCGACACCGCCCACCTCGCCGAGCTCATCCGCCTCCTCCACGCCCACACCGAGCGCACCGGCGGGGTCATCATGGCCACCGGTGTGCGCCACGAGGACGACCTCGAGATGGTCCGCGCGCTCGGGGTGCGGTTCGTCACCGGGCCGCTCTACGGCGGTCCCTCGACCGCGCCGGAGCCGCTGACGAACCCGCCCGAGGATCCGCTCGCCGACCACTTCTCCCGGAACGCCGCGGTGCAGGGCACGCCCTTCTCCGCGACCCGCGCGCTGCGCCGCGATCCGCTCGTCATGGACGAGCCGCTGCTCACCGCGCAGATGCAGTCCCTGCAGCGCCGGGCGCTGGCGAGCGGCGGAGAATCGTCCGTGGTCATCGGTGTGTTCGGGGAGGACCAGGAGCTCATCACCGCGACACGGGAGAACTTCTCCGTGCTCAGCGGCTCGGCCGGCTTCGTCGCCGCGCTGTCCGGCGGGTTCGAGGAGCCGCCGATCCCCGGCGTGCGCTCCGGAATGGTCGACGCCTCCGACCCGCTGCGCCGGGAGTACGCGATCATCGTCGTCGGCTCCGACTGGTCGGCCATGGTCGCAGCTTCCCGGCGCTCCGATCCGGGGCCCGACGGCCGCGTCGAGTACGACGTCTACGTCACCTCGGAGCGCTACACCTGCGTCGACGCCGCCCGCGGCGTCCTCAGCAGGATCCGGCCGCTCGGCTAGGATCGCCCCATGATCTCCACAGCAGACCTCTACGACGAGCGCGGCGAGGAGCTCGACTCCGTCGCGCTCCAGTTCCTCGATCTCGGCGGGCGGCCGACCTTCTCCGGCCCGATCCGCACGATCGTGTGCCACCGCGACAACGGGCTCGTCAAGCAGACTCTCAACTCGCCCGGGGACGGCGCAGTGCTCGTGGTCGACGGGGGAGGCTCGCTCGAATCGGCGCTCATGGGCGACCTCATCGCCGCGGCCGCGGTGGAGAACGGCTGGGCCGGCGTCGTCATCCTCGGCGCGGTCCGCGACCGCACCGCGCTGGCTGCGCTCGACCTCGGGGTCAAAGCGCTCGGCTCGAACCCGCGCAAGTCGTCGAAGGACGGGGTCGGTGAGGTCGACGTCCCGGTGACGATCGGTGAGGTGCGGCTGGTCCCGGGACGCATGCTGTGGGCCGACTCCGACGGCATCCTCGTCGAACGCTGAGCGTGGCGCCCATCTGCTAGCCTGGCGACGGCACGCCCGCCGTGGCGCAGGACACCATCGGTGACCTGTGCGTCGCTCCGCGCGCAGGCTGCACGCCCCTGTAGCTCAGCTGGTCAGAGCAGAGGACTCATAATCCTTTGGTCGCGGGTTCAAGCCCCGCCGGGGGCACCGGTACGGCACACCGAGGTGCCGGGAGAGATCGAGGAGAGCCGACGACATGACAGCACTGAGGTCGCATGCCGAGGTCGACGCGGAGCTCACCGCTCCCGGCGCGCCGTTCGAGACCATCGAGATCGATCGCTCCGGAGTCACCGTGCGCGCCTGGCGCCACGCCCCGCCGAGCCTGCGCGCGATGATCGAGGCCTCACGCGAGCACGGGGACCGGGACATGCTCGTGCTCGGCACCGACCGCCTGAGCTACGCCGAGCACTTCCGCCGTGTGGCCGGGCTCGCGCACGCGCTCGTCGAGGAGTACGGGATCCGCCCGGGGGACCGGGTCGCCATCGCGATGCGCAACTACCCGGAATGGTCGATCGCCTTCTTCGCCGCAGCCTGCGCAGGCGCCGTCGTCGTACCGCTCAACGCCTGGTGGGCCGCCGGTGAGCTCGAGTTCGGGCTGCGCGATTCCGGAGCGCGCGTGCTGCTCGCGGACGACGAGCGCCTCGAGCGCCTCGCCGAGGTCCTGCCCGCCCTCGACCTCCCCGTGCTCGTGGCCCGTCCCGCCGGAGAGCTGCCCGCCGGCGCGCGGGACATGGCCGAGGTCCCCGGCGCCGCGGAGCTGCCGGACTGCGAGATCGGCCCGGACGACGGCGCGACGATCTTCTACACCTCCGGCACCACCGGCACCCCCAAGGGGGCCTTCGGCACGCACCGCAACATCTGCGGCAACGTCATGAGCGTGCGGTACTCCGCGGCCCGGGAGCAGCTGCGGCAGGGGAGCAGTCTGCGCGAGCTCCTGGCGAACCCGGCGCCCCCGGGGGCGATCCTCGTCGCGGTGCCGTTCTTCCATGCCACCGGCTGCCATGCGGTGCTGCTCGGCGCGGTTAGCCAGGGAGCCACCCTCGTGCTCATGCACAAGTGGGACGCCGGGGTCGCTCTCGAGCTCATGGAGCGCGAACGGGTGACGAGCTTCACCGGCGTGCCGGCGATGCTCACCCAGCTCTACCAGCACCCGGACTTCGCCGACCGCGACCTCAGCAGCCTGACCGGGATCGGCTCCGGGGGAGCGTCGGCCGCTCCCGCGCTCGTCCGCCGGACCACCGAGCTCCTCCCGCAGGCGGCTCCGGGCAACGGGTACGGCCTCACCGAGACCTCCTCGCTCACCACCGCGAACCGCGGGCAGGACTACATCGAGAAGCCCGACAGCGTCGGCCGACCGGTGCCGATCTGCGATGTCGACGTCATCGACCCCGCGACCTGGGAGCCGCTGCCTCCCGGCGAGCTCGGGGAGCTGCGGATCAGGGGAGCCAATGTCGTCACCGGATACTGGAACCGGCCGGAGGCCACCGCCCAGGCGATCGTCGACGGCTGGCTCCACACCGGCGATCTCGCCCGGATCGACGAGGAGGGCTTCGTCTACATCGTCGACCGCGCCAAGGACATGATCATCCGCGGCGGGGAGAACGTCTACTCCGCCGAGGTCGAGGCCGCGATCCACCAGCACCCCGACGTCGCCGACTGCGCGGTTATCGGCATCCCGCACGAGGAGCTCGGTGAGGAGGTCGCCGCGGTCGTGCAGCCCGGTCCGGGAACGGCGCTCACCGCCGAGGATCTGCGCGCCTTCCTCGGCGAGCGGATCGCCCGGTTCAAGATCCCCTCCCACATCGTCGTGCAGGGCCTGGACCTGCCCCGCAATGCCGCCGGCAAGCTCCTCAAGCGCGAGATCAAGGCCGGATTCGTGCCGTCCGCCGCCGGCGACCGGGCCGGCGCGGAATCACGCGAGCACAGCACTCCGAACCGGCACGGCGTCGGGTGCTGCGTGCAGACCGCTGCTGCTCACATCCCCACGGCGGCGGCACCGGACGGCAGGGAGAGGACGTGGTCCCGATGACGGACACCGCACACGCCGAGGCGCATCCGAACGAGCCCCGCTGGGTCACCAGGATGCCCGAACCGCAGCGCTCCCGGATGCGCGCGGGGCGGATGCGCACCGACATCCGCCGCTTCGGGGTGCTGGCTCCGGTGATCGGCAGCTGGGTGTTCGTCGCCGCCGGACTCGACGCACTGGGCCGTCCGGGGTGGGGGATCGGTGTGCAGGCCCTCGTCCTCGCCCTCATCGCCGCCTGCGTGCTCGCGCTGTTCGTCCGCCCGGCGGCGCTCGGACCCGTCGAGCGCATGCACTGGTCGGCGCTGCCGATCTGGATCGGCGGCATCGTGCTCATGGCCGTCGGCGTCAACCTCGCCGGGGGAGCGGCCCGCGACGCCGGGATGGTGCACCTGCAGCCAGCGATCAACGCGACCTTCGTCGGTTTCCACTTCATCCCCTACGCCTGGGCGTTCGTCACCCGCATGATCCTGTGGCTCGGGGTGTGCGTGGGCTCGATCGGGGTGCTCGGGGTTGTCGCCGGGATGCTCGCGGGCCCGCCGTGGGCGGCCGTCGCGGCGAGCGTCGCCGGCCTCGTACAGGTCACTATCGTCCTCGTGTGGGCTACCGGCCGACTGCGCGGCGGGGCCCCGCGCCTCGGCCGTCGACCGGCATCCGCCTGAGCACCGCGGGGGCACCCGCCCGGCGCGGGTGCTGGCACCGGCCCTGACCATGCCATACAATGACCGCAGACCTCCGCATATTCGGATCGTAGGGGAAGACGTATCCGAACCGCAGGAGGCAGATATGGATATGACGCAGGGCGTGCTCTTCGTCCACTCAGCACCTCGTGCGCTGTGCCCTCACATCGAGTGGGCAGCGGGCGGGGCCATCGGCGCGCAGGCGAAGTTCGACTGGTCGCCGCAGCCGGCCGCACCGGGCATGTTCCGGGCGGAGATCTGCTGGAAGGCGCCCGGCGGCTCCGGCGCGCGCATCGCCTCGGCCCTGCGCGGCTGGGACGGCGTGCGCTACGAGGTCACCGAGGAGCCCTCGGCCGGGATCGACGGCGGCCGCTGGAGCCACACCCCCTCGCTCGGCATCTACCACGCCACCACCGACGCGTTCGGCAACATCGTCGTGCCCGAGGACATCATCCGCTCGGTGCTCGTCCGTGCGGCCGAGCACGGCGAGGACATCGCCGGTGCGATGGAGAAGGCGCTCGGTCAGGCCTGGGACGACGAGCTCGAACCCTTCCGCCACGCCGGTGAGGGCGCCCCGGTGCGCTGGCTCACCAAGGTCGGCTGAACCCGCTCCACCTGCGCCGCCCTGCGTGCGGCGCGCCCCGGCACCCCGATGCCTGTCACCGGTGCCCCTGCCTCCCTCCATGCGAACGGCCGCCTGCCCGCAGACCTGCAGCGGACAGGCGGCCGTTCGGCGCGCCCGGAAGTGCTCTCAGACGCTCTTGACGGCGACGACGGCGTTGTGGCCGCCGAAGCCGAACGAGTTCGTCAGCGCGGCGATCTCACCGGCCGGGAGCTCCTGCGGGGTGTCGCGGGCGATCGTCAGCTCGATCTGCGGATCGACCTGCTCGATGTTGATCGTCGGAGGAGCGGTGCGGTTCTGCACAGCGAGCACGGTGAGCACGGCCTCGACCGCGCCGGCACCGCCGAGCAGGTGGCCCATCATCGACTTCGTGGCCGAGACCATGGCATCGGAGGCGTGCGGGCCGAGCAGGGCGTTGATCGCCAGCGATTCGGGCACGTCGCCCACCGGGGTGGACGTCGCGTGCGCGTTGATGTGGCGGATGTCGGCCGGCTGCAGACCGGCGGTCTCGAGGGCCTGGCGCATCGCGAGGATCGAGCCGCGGCCCTCGGGCTCGCCGGCGGTGATGTGGTACGAGTCGTTCGAGATGCCCCAGCCGCCGATCTCGGCGTAGATCTTCGCGCCGCGGGCCTTCGCGTGCTCTTCGAGCTCGAGCACGAGCGTGCCGGCGCCCTCGCCCATGACGAAGCCGTCGCGGTCGATGTCGTAGGGGCGCGAGGCGGTCTCGGGCGAGTCGGTGCGGCGCGACAGGGCGCGCATCGAGGAGAACGCGGACAGCGTGACGGGCAGGATCGCGGCCTCGGAGCCGCCGGCGATGACGACGTCGGCCTTCCCGGAGCGCAGCTGGTCGAAGGCGTGTCCGATGCTCTCCGTGGACGACGCGCAGGCTGACACGATCGTCTGCACGGCTGCGCGGGCGGAGAACTCCATGCCGACGGCGGCAGCGGGTCCGTTGGGCATGAGCATGGGCACGGTGAGCGGCATGACGCGGCGCGAGCCCTCCTCGCGCAGCGTGTCCCAGGCGTTGAGCAGGGTCCAGGCGCCGCCGATCCCGGTGCCCCAGGACACGGCGAGCCGTTCGGGCTCGACCTCGGGGGCGCCGGCGTCCTGCCAGGCCTCCCGGGCGGCGATCAGGGCGAAGCGGCTGTTGGGGTCGAGGCGCTTGGCCTCGACGCGCGTGAGGTTCTCCTCGACGACCGAGGCGTCGATGGGTGCGGCGAAGTCGACGGGGATGCCGTACTTCTCCGACCAGTCGTTGGTGAGGGTGCGTGCACCCGACGTTCCGGCCAGGGCGGCGCGCCAGGTGGCGTCCGCTCCGGTGCCGAGGGGGGTGACGGCACCGAGTCCGGTGACGACAACAGTGGAAGTCATGGTGTGAAACCTCGTCGAATCAGTAGTGCGGTGCCGCGGGGCGACCCGGTGTGTCCGGGGCCGCCCCGCAGCAGGGGACCGTCAGGCCTGCTGGGCCTTGACGATGTAGTCCACGGCGTCCTGGACGGTGACGAGGTCCTTGACGTCGTCGTCCGGGATCTTCACGCTGAACTTCTTCTCGGCGTTGACGACGATGGTCATCATCGAGATCGAGTCGATGTCGAGGTCGTCGGTGAAGGACTTGCTCGGCTCGACGGCCTCAGGAGCCAGTCCGGTCTCCTCGTTGACGATCTCGGCGAGTCCCGAGAGGACTTCGGCTTCGGTGTGTGCCATTTTCCTATCCTTCTTTCTCATGTGGTCCGCCGGCCCGAGGGGGTCGGACGGATTTCGCGTGGAACGTGATTCGACGAGTGTCCCGTCAGAATCCTACGACATCGGCCCTGCCGGGCCGAGGTGCGTCGCCGCCCCACCGGTGCGGGCGGCGTTCCGGTTCAGGGGAGGACGATGACCTGCGCCGCGTAGACGAGGCCGGCGCCGAAGCCGATCTGCAGGGCGAGCCCGCCGTGGAGCTCCGGGTTCTCGCGCAGGAGTCGTTCGGTGGCGAGCGGGATCGAGGCCGCGGAGGTGTTGCCGTTGTCCGCGATGTCGCGGGCGACGACGACGGAGTCGGGGAGCTTGAGCTGCTTGGCGAGCTCGTCGATGATCCGCATGTTCGCCTGGTGGGGCACGAACGCCGCGAGGTCCTTCGACTCGATGCCGGCGGCCTCGAGGGCCTCCTTGGCGACCTCGGCCATGTCCCACACGGCCCAGCGGAACACGCTCGGTCCGTCCTGCCGCAGGGTGGGGAACGGGGTCTCACGGTCGTCGCGCAGGTCGAGGAAGGAGTTCGTCATCCGGATCGTCTCCCAGTTCTCGCCCTTCGAACCCCACACGCTGCGCGCGATGCCCGGGGTGTCGGAGGAGGTGACGACCACTGCGCCGGCGCCGTCGCCGAGCAGGAAGGAGATCGTGCGATCCGTGGGATCGATGAAGTCGGAGAGCTTCTCCACGCCGATGACGAGGATGTTGTCGAGCGTGCCGGAGCGCACGAGGCCGTCGGCCTGGGCGATCGCGTAGCAGTAGCCGGCGCAGGCCGCGGAGATGTCCCAGGCCGGGACCGGGCCGGTGCCGAGCCGGGTCGTGAGCGCGGACGCCGCCGAGGGGGTGGGCGTGCCGAAGGTCACCGTGGCGATGAGCACCGCGCCGATGTCCTCGGGCTTGAGCCCGGCGTTGGCGATCGCCTCGACCGCGGCCTCCTCGCACATGTCGAGGACGGCGACGTCCTCGCCGGCGCGGTGGCGGGTGACGATCCCGGTGCGCTGCCGGATCCACTCGTCCGAGGAATCGATCGGACCGACGAGGTCGGCGTTGGGCACCGCGTGCTCGGCGCGGTAGCCGCCGATGCCGGCGATCCGCGAGAACCGATTGGGTGCCGGGGTCTGCAGGGTGGGCATGGCTCTTCCTCCTTCGTTCACGCCTGGGCGTGGGTCTGCGCGAATGCGCGGGCGGCCTCGAGGTCGTCCGCGGACTTGAGCGCGAGCGTCTCGACGCCCTTCATCGCGCGGCGGGCGAGCCCGGTGAGGGTGCCGCCGGGGACGAGCTCGATGAGCCCGGTGACGCCCATGTTGAGGAGCTGCTGCTGGCACAGGTCCCAGCGCACGGGGCTCGTCACCTGGTCGACGAGCAGCTCCAGGTATTCCGTGCCGGAAGCGACGCTGCGGCCGTCGGCATTGGTGAGGACGGTGAGCTGCGGGTCGTGCACCGTCAGGGTGCCGGCGAGATCCCGCAGCGGCTCCTGCGCGGGGGCCATGTACGCGGTGTGGAAGGCGCCGGCCACCGGCAGCGGGATGACGCGGGCGCGCTCGGGGGCGTTCTCCACCAGCGCGTCGATGTTCTCCAGTGCACCGGCGGCCACGGTCTGCCCGCCGCCGTTGATGTTCGCCGGTGCGAGACCGGCGGCCTCGATCGCGGCGAGCACCTGATCCGGGTCGCCGCCGACCACGGCGGCCATCCCGGTCGGGGCGGCCGCGGAGGCCTCGGCCATGCCGGTGGCGCGCACGCGCACGAACTCCATCGCGGACTCGGCGTCGAGGATGCCGGCGATCTGCGCGGCGGCGATCTCCCCGACGGAGTGGCCGGCGACCGCCTGCGGGGCGGGCAGGTCGCGCAGGAGCTCGCGGGAGGCGGCGATCGCGGAGGCGACGAGCAGCGGCTGCGCGAGCGCGGTGTCCTTGATCGTCGCGTCGTCGGATTCGGTGCCGTGGAGCCTGAGGTCGATCCCGGAGGCCGCGGACAGCGCATCGATGGATTCGGCGAAGCCGGGGAGCTCGAGCCAGGAGCTGAGGAATCCGGATTTCTGGGCGCCCTGTCCCGGGCAGGCGATGACGAGCACTGGTGAGGGGTCCTCTCGGTCGACGTTCTGGTCCAACTTAGGTCAGGGGACTGCCGGGCACAGTGGATTTGTGTCCGTTCGACAATTGCCCGGCCTCGGACAGTCGTCCGTACACCAAGGCGATCCGCACGACGAAACCGGCGCGCGCCTCGGTCGGGTCGATGCCGATGAGACCGGTGATCTTCCGCAGCCGGTAGCGCACGGTGTTGGGGTGGACGTGGAGGGCCTTCGCGGTGGTCTCCAGGGAACCGCCGAACTCGAGGTAGGCCGCGACCGTGTCATGGAGCTGCCCGGAGCCCGCACCGAGCGGCTCGTAGAACCGTGAGATGAGTTCGGCGACGGCGCTGCGGTCCCCGGCGATCGCCCGCTCCGGCAGGAGATCGGCGGCGTGGACCGGGCGCGGGGTGGCCGGCCGGGCCGCGGCCGTCCGGAGCGCCCAGACGGCGGCCGAGGCCGAGGTGCCCGCCTCGGCCAGCGAGTCGACCCGGGGTCCGATGATGACCTCCGAGGGGCCGAAGTAGTGGGCGAGCGAGGTCGCGGTGCGGTCGATGTCCTCGACCCCGCCGAGCACGATGAGGAGCCGGTCGTCGTGGACGCCGAAGAGCGCGTCCTCCGCCCACTTCTGGGCGGCCCGTCGGATCTCGTCGATGCTCCGGTGGGCGCTGCGCTTGGGCGCGCGGCCGACGAGCACGTGGACGGCGCCGTCGGAGCGCCAGCCGAACGCCGCGGTGCGGCTGGCGAGCTCGTCGACGGAGTCCCCGCGCACGAGCGCGTCGATGACCATCGCCTCGAGCCGGGCGTCCCAGCTGCCGCGCGCCTCGGCGGCCCGGGCGTAGACGTCCGCGGCGGCGAAGGCGATCTCGCGGGAGTAGATGAGCACGGCCTCCTTGAGGGCGGACTGCTCGGAGGGGCGGGCGAGCTCGGTCACCCGCTCCTCGACGACCTGCACGACGACCCGGAGGAGCTGCAGGGTCTGCTGGAGCGACACCGAGCGCACGAGCTCGCGCGGGGCGGACTTGAAGATGTCGCCGACCACGCGCAGCGGCGTCTGGGGTTTGCGGTACCAGTCGATGAAGGAGGAGATGCCGGAGTTGGCGAGAACGACCACCCAGCCGCGGTCAGCCGAGCTCATCGCCCGGTACCAGGGGAGCTGCGCCTCGATGCGCTGGAGGGTGAGCTTGGAGAGCACGGCCTGTCCGGCCTTGAGCCTGCGGCTGGTCTCGGCGCGCCCGCGGATCGCAGCGGACTGGGCATCGGCGGCTGTCGGCATGATCCCCACTGTAACCGCAGACCGACAACTTTCTTGTGCCCGGACCACAAGACGGGCCGCGGAGGTCTCCCTCCGCGGCCCGTCCTGTGATGCCGCCGGTCGCAGCGAGCAGCGGTGCCGGTCGCTCGTGCCGGTCGGTGCGGTCAGGCGCTGGCGCCCTCCGTCGAGCCGGTGGCGCCGGCCCGCGGATCGTCGAGCTGGTACTTCTTCGCCGCCTCGGCAGCGGTCGACGGGTCGATCTCCCCGGTGTCGGCGAGGCTGATGAGCGCCTGCACGACCACGGAGGGGGCGTCGATGAGGAAGTGGCGGCGGGCCGCCGGGCGGGTGTCGGAGATCGCGTAGCCGTCCGCGCCGAGCGAGGTGAAGTGCCCCGGCACGTACTGGCGGATCATGTCCGGCACGGTGCGGGTGTAGTCGCTCGTCGCGATGATCGGACCGCGCGCCTCGGCGAGCTTCGCGGTGACGAACGGGATCCGCTTCTCCGCGGCCGGATCGAGCAGGCGCTCGTCGTCGCAGGCGAGGCCGTCGCGGCGCAGCTCCTGCCACGAGGTCACCGACCACACGTCGGCGCTCACGCCCCAGTCCTCGGCGAGGAGGCGCTGGGCCTCGACGATCCACGGGACCGCGACGCCGGAGGCGAGCAGCTGGACCTTCGGGCCGTCGAGCTCGGGGCCGTCGGCGAGCTTGTAGATGCCCTTGAGCACACCTTCGACGTCGAGGTCCTCCGGCTCCGGCGGCTGCACCATCGGCTCGTTGTACATCGTGATGTAGTACATGACGTTCGGGTCGCGGGAGTCGTCGGGCCCGTACATCCGCTCGATCCCGTCGCGCACGATGTGGCCGATCTCGTAGGCGTAGGCCGGGTCGTAGGAGATGATCGACGGGTACGTCGAGGACAGCACGTGGGAGTGCCCGTCACCGTGCTGCAGGCCCTCGGCCACGAGGGTGGTGCGTCCGGCGGTCGCGCCGAGGATGAACCCGCGGGCCATCTGGTCGCAGGCCGCCCAGAAGGCGTCGCCGGAGCGCTGGAACCCGAACATCGAGTAGAAGATGTAGAACGGGATCAGCGGCTCGCCGTGGGTGGCGTACGAGGTGCCCACCGCGGTGAGCGCGGCGGTCGAGCCGGCCTCGTTGATGCCCATGTGGAGCAGCTGGCCGTCGGTCGCCTCCTTGTAGGCGAGGAACAGGTCGCGGTCGACGGAGACGTAGTTCTGCCCGTGCGGGTTGTAGATCTTGGCCGTCGGGAAGAACGAGTCCATGCCGAAGGTGCGGGCCTCGTCCGGGATGATCGGGACGATCCGCGGGCCCCACTCCTTGTGGCGCATGAGGTCCTTGAGGATCCGCACGAACGCCATGGTGGTGGCGATCTCCTGCTTGCCGGAGCCCTTCTTCGCGCCGGCGAACTCCTTGTCGCCGGGCAGCGCGAGGTCGACGTACTTCGAGCGGCGCTCGGGGGTGAACCCGCCGAGCTCGTGACGGCGATCGAGCAGGTACTTGATCTCCGGTGCGTCCTCACCGGGGTGGTAGTACGGCGGGATCTTCGGGTTCTCCTCGAGGTCCTTGTCGGAGATCGGGATGGAGAAGTGGTCGCGGGCCATCTTGAGGTCCTCGAGGGCCATCTTCTTCATCTGGTGGGTGGCGTTGCGCGCCTCGAAGTGCGGGCCGAGCGAATAGCCCTTGACCGTCTTGACGAGGATCGCGGTCGGCTGACCGGTGTGGTTCATCGCCTGCTGGTACGCGGCGAACACCTTGCGGTAGTCGTGGCCGCCGCGCTTGAGCTGCCAGATCTGCTCGTCGGAGTAGTCCTCGACCATCGCCTTGGTGCGCGGGTCGCGGCCGAAGAAGTTGTCGCGCACGAATCCGCCGGACTCGCCCTTGTACGTCTGGTAGTCGCCGTCGGGGGTGGCGTTCATGAGGTTGACGAGCGCGCCGTCGCGGTCCTTGGCGAGCAGGGCGTCCCATTCGCGACCCCAGATCACCTTGATGACGTTCCAGCCGGCACCGCGGAAGAACGCCTCGAGCTCCTGGATGATCTTGCCGTTGCCACGCACCGGGCCATCGAGGCGCTGGAGGTTGCAGTTGACGACGAAGGTGAGGTTGTCGAGCTCCTCGTAGGCGGCGGTCTGGAGCATGCCGCGGCTCTCCGGCTCGTCCATCTCGCCGTCGCCGAGGAATGCCCAGGTGTGCTGCTGGGAGGTGTCCTTGATGCCGCGGTTGTGGAGGTACTTGTCGAACTGCGCCTGCGCGATCGCGTTCATCGGGCCCAGGCCCATCGACACCGTGGGGTGCTCCCAGAACTCGGGCATGTGCCGCGGGTGCGGGTAGGACGGGATGCCGCCGGGCTTGTCGCCGATGCGGTGGGAGACCTGCTGGCGGAAGCCGTCGAGCTGGTCCTCGCTCAGCCGGCACTCGAGGTAGGCGCGGGCGTACATGCCGGGGGACGCGTGTCCCTGGTAGAAGATGTGGTCGCCGCCGCCGGGGTGGTCCTTGCCGCGGAAGAAGTGGTTGAGGCCGACCTCGTAGAGGGTGGCGGCGGAGGCGTAGGTCGAGATGTGGCCGCCGACCTCGATCCCGGGTCGCTGGGCGCGGTGGACCATGACAGCGGCGTTCCAGCGGATCCAGCGGCGGAAGCGGCGCTCGACGTCCTCGTCGCCGGGGAACCAGGGCTCGTCGTCGGGCCCGATGGTGTTGACGTAGTCGGTCGCCGTGAGGCTGGGCACGCCGAGGCTCTTCTGGCGGG
Organism: Brevibacterium sp. CS2; assembly: GCF_005280295.1. GTDB lineage: Bacteria > Actinomycetota > Actinomycetes > Actinomycetales > Brevibacteriaceae > Brevibacterium > Brevibacterium pityocampae. Next base: position 2,343,160 of record NZ_CP040020.1, read on the forward strand.
CGCGCTGGATCAGCCGGAGCATGACGTAGCGGGCCCGGGTCCGGCCGCCGTCATCGACCAGGGAGTCGAGGGACTCGAGCCATTCCTGGGTCTCTTCGGGGTCGATATCGGGAACGTGGCTCGGGAGACCGTTGAGAATCGGTCCGCTGCTCTTGTTGACCACTTCGTGGAGTCCTCTCGGTTCGACGGGGTGCCGTCGGCGGACGGGCGGGAACGTGGGCGCCGGTGCTGGATGAGCGCCGTCGGCCATCTCCGCCTCAGGGGCTCCTCCCAGCCTAGTCCGGTTTCGCCGCCGTGCGTAAGGGTGCGCGTGTGGCGGCGGTCTCCCTCCCGCGGAGCATCCTCTCTGTCCCGCGGCGGGCACGCACCGGGCGTGTGGACGGTGCGCGGCGGGCGAGCGGCGGGCCGGGGCGGCGTCCCTGAGTATCGATTGTGTGAATTCTGACCGGTGTCCGAGCGATGTATTTGCCCCCACAGCAGTCGGGCGTGGACAATGTGCGCATGAGCACTACGCCTTCCGAGAGGACACTGCACACATCCGAGGCTGACCTCGGGGAACTCAAGGACAGCCTGGGCCTCAAGGCCGGGCAGTACATCCAGGAGCTCGGGTACGACGACGACGTCGACTTCGACCTCCGCGAGGTCATCGAGGCGATCACCGGCGAGGAGATGGCCGACGACGATGTCGACGACGTGTTCGATGTCGTCGTGATGTGGTGGCGCTCGGACGACCCGGACCTCACCGACGCGATCGTCGACGCGCAGACCATGCTCGGCCAGGGCGGCTTCGTGTGGCTGTTCACCCCGAAGGCCGGTCGTCCCGGCCACATCCCGCCGGCCGACATCTCCCATGCGGCGCCGACGGCGGGCATGCACCTGACGAAGACCATCAGCGCCGGACCGGACTGGTCCGGGTTCCGGCTGGTGGGCAAGAAGAACTACAGCTGAGCGCCGGTGCCCGCCCTCGCCGTCGGATCGATCGCGCCGGAGTTCGCGCTGCGATCGCAGTACGGCGAGCCGCTCGAGCTCGCCGCGCTGCGACGCGAGGGGCCGGTGCTCCTCGTGTTCTACCCCTTCGCGTTCTCCGCAGTGTGCGGGGGCGAGATGCATGTGCTCCGGGAGCTCCACGAACACTTCACCGCCGCCGGCATCACCGTGATCGGCGTGTCCGTCGACTCGAAGTACGCCCTGCAGGCGTGGTCTCTGGACATGGGCATCCCGTTCTCCCTCGCGGCGGACTTCTGGCCCCACGGTGAGGTCGCCCGCGCCTACGGCGTGTTCGACGAGGAGCGCGGCATGGCGACGCGCGGCACCTTCCTCATCGGCACGGACGGCACGGTGGAGCAGGTGCTCACGGGCCCGGTGGCCGAGGCGCGCGATTTCACCGTGTTCCTGCCCGCCGGGCAGGCCCCACCGAGCTGATCGCCCCTGCCGGGGTGATCGTCGTGCCGCGGGTCCCGTACCCGGTGCAGTCGGCATCGCCGGCAGCAGTCGCCGCCGTCTGCGGCACTGAGCCCGGTCGATCTCCACGCTGCGCCGCCCACGAACCGCAATCCGCAACCGGAAGGACTGATCATGGCAAGCATCTTCACGAAGATCATGGCAGGGGAGATCCCCGGCGCCTTCGTCTACGAGGACGAGAAGTGTGCGGCGTTCCTCGACGTCGCCCCGATGACCGATGGGCACGTGCTCGTGGTCCCGCGCGAGGAGATCGACCACTGGATCGACCTGCCCGAGGACCTCGCCGCGCATCTGTTCGCGGTGGCGCAGAAGATCGGCGTGGCGCAGAGGACGGCGTTCGGCTGCGAGCGGATCGGTGTGATGATCCAGGGCTACGAGGTGCCCCACGTCCACATCCACGTCTGGCCGACGAATGCGATCAAGGACTTCGATCCCGCGAACAAGGGCCCGATGGCCGAGCCCGAGGTACTCAAGGCCAACGCCGAGAAGATCATCGCCGCCCTCTGAACCGAGACCTCAATTTCCGAAGGTTCCTGAGAGCGATTCCGCACTTTTTCGCAATCTCAACGCGGCGGGTGAGGTCTCGACCCGGCGGTGAGATCGCAATTTCCGGCGGATCGGTTCTCAGGAACCTTCGGAAATTGCAGTCCGGGGGAGGAGAAAACCGGCCCGGATCAGTGTCAGTGCTGATCAGAGCCGGTTTCCGGTGGTCGGGATAGCGGGATTCGAACCCACGACCTCCTCGTCCCGAACGAGGCGCGCTACCAAGCTGCGCTATATCCCGATGCGCGAAGCAAGAACAACTATAACCACACCCGGGGGATTCGACCAATTCGGTCGCGGACCGGGAACCGAGCCGAAGAGAGGGCGACCATGGCGCTGACCCCGGAGTCGATCACCGACACCGCGCTCACGGTGCTCTCGCAGTTCGGGATGGGCGACCTCTCGATGCGTCGCCTCGCCCGTGAGCTCGAGGTGCAGCCGTCGGCGCTCTACTGGCACGTGAGGAACAAGCAGGAGCTCTTCGTCCTCATCGCCCGCAGGTTCACCGCACAGGTGGACGCTCGGTGTCCGCGGTCCGCCCACCCCGCGCCCGCGACGGTCGCTCTCACCCTCCGGGCAGTTCTCCTCGACTACCGCGACGGGGCGGAGATCCATCTGCTCGCCTACGCGCTCGAACCGGAGACCGTCGTTCCCGAGGCGCTGGCCGCGGACCTCGACGGCCCGCACCTCGCGGCGGTCATGGGCTTCGTCCTCGGGCAGGTCGCCGTCGAGCAGAACCGTGCGCTGCTCGGCGTCCCCGACCCCGGAGCGGACGAGGCGTTCGCCCACGGTCTGCGGGCGCTCCTCGCCCCGTGACCGCGCTCCTCGCCCCGTGACGAGGACAGGCCGCCCGGTGCGGGCGGCCTGTCCTCAGGGGATCATCCGGGGGTCGGGGGAGTGCTCACTCGTCCGGAGCGTCGAACCGGGACTCCGCGATGGTCCTCAGTGCGGCGAGGTGGGATCGCAGCGCGGTCCGGCCGGCCTCGGTGATGGACAGCCACGTGCGCGGACGCTTGCCGACGAACCCCTTCGCGACGGTGAGGAGACCGGATTTCTCGAGCCCGGACATCTGTCGGGAGAGCACCGAATCGGAGATCCCCAGCGAATCACGGACCAGTCGGAACTCTGCCCGGTCCCGGTTCTGCAGGCCGGCGAGGATCGCCAGTCGGGTGGGGTGGTTGAGGTCCGGATGGAGGGCGTCGAGGGATTCCGCGAAGTCCTGGCTCGGAGCGTCGTCTCGTGTCGTGCTCATCGCGTCCGCCCCCTTCACCGGCTCGAACCGCGCAGCTCGAGGAGCGCGGCGATCGGGGTGACGATCCAGATCACCGCGGCACCGAGGATCGGGATCCAGGCGAGGGCGAGGCGATCGAAGAGCAGGGTGCCGAGGACGAGGCACACGATCACGACGGCGAGGAACGTGGCGAAGCGTTCCGTCGAGCCGCGCTGCCAGCCCCGTGCGTGAGGCCCGTAGATCGCGAACCCGGGCACCATCCACGCGAGGCCGGCGAGGATCATGACGACTCCGGCGGGAGTGCCGCCGAGGAACGCCTGGGCGAGGAGGGCCTCGGCCTCGGCGGCGGTGAGGTTCTGGTTCCGGGTGTTCATGGGGATTCCTCCTGATCGGGGTGTGCTGTGATCACCACACTAGCAACTACTTTCTACAATGGAAAGTAGTTTCCGAAGAATCTTCCATTCAAACGCGCTCCCACGACTCCCGCGGGCCGGGAACCTCGTGGAACAGTCCATGGAGCCGCGGTCGCCCCGTGCTCCCCAGCGCGCGTCGGCAGACCTCCGCCTGCTCAGGGGTGCGCGCATCGAGCTTGCGCAGGAGGTGCGACCATTCGACGTCGACCTGCCCGGCGGTCACCGGCAGCGGATCATGGTCGCCCGGACTGATGATGCGGCCGCGGTCGAACCGGTATCCCCGCACATCGGCCTCGTCGGCGAGTCCCGTCAGGTACGCTCCGATCGCTGCCACGGGGTCCGCCTGCTCCCGGAATCGGAGGAGCTGGGGATGGGATCGATAGCCGCGCGTCCCACCGCGCAGCACCTTCTGCGCGAGCAGGGTCTCGCGCCAGCAGGCGATGAGGCCCTGCCGGTCGAGAGAGGCAGGATGGAGCGACCAGATGCGCACGGAGTCCGCGCTCAATCCGCGTCGTCGAACAGGATGACCTGCCGGACCGCGCGGCCGTCGGCGAGGGTGTCGAGGGCGGCGTTGATGTCCGCGAGTGCGATGTGACCGGAGATCAGCTCGCCCACCGGGAGGCGACCCTCCCGCCAGAGCTTCTCGTAGACGGGGATGTCCCGGGCGGGCACGGCGGAGCCGAGGTAGGAGCCGATGATCGTGCGCGCCTCGGCGGTGAGGGTGAGCGGCGAGATCGACGAGCGGGCATCGGGCGCGGGGAGTCCGACCGTCACCGTCGTGCCGCCGACCCCGGTGAGCCGCACGGCGGTCTCGAAAGCCCGCGGGTGCCCGGCCGCCTCGATGACGACCGGTGCGCGCACCTCGGCGTCCTCGGCTTCGTCCGGGGTGTACACGGCATCGGCCCCGAGCTCGGTCGCCCGGTCGAGCTTGTCCCGGTTGGCATCGACGCCGATGACCCGTCCCTTCCCGAGCGAGACCGCGGTGATGAGGGCGGCCATCCCGACCCCGCCGAGCCCGACGACGATGACGTCCTCGCCCTCGCCCGGGTCGCCGGCGTTGATCACCGCCCCGCCGCCGGTGAGCACCGCGCAGCCGAGGACCGCGGCGATGTCGGCCGGCACGTCGTCCCCGACCGGGACGACCGAGGTGCGGTGGAGGACCGCATGGGTGGCGAACCCGGAGACGCCGAGGTGGTGGAGGACGTCCTCGTCCCCCCGGTGGAGGCGGATGCGGCCGCCCACGAGGTGGCCGGCGTTGTTCGCCTCGGTGCCGGGGGTGCAGGGGAGCTTGCCGTCGGTGCGGCAGTTCGCGCACTCCCCGCAGCGGGGGAGGAAGACCGTGCTCACCTGCTGGCCGGGGGAGAGGTCGGTGACGTCCGCCCCGACCTCCTCGACGATGCCGGAGGCCTCGTGGCCGAGGAGCATGGGCACCGGCCGGACGCGGTTCCCGTCGACGACGGAGAGGTCCGAGTGGCACAGTCCGGCCGCGCGGATCCGCACGAGGACCTCGTCGGGCCCCGGCGGATCGAGCTCGAGCTCCTGGGTCCGCAGCGGCTGCGAGTCCGCATAGGGACGCGGGGCGCCGATCTCCTCGAGGACGGCTCCGGTGATCTTCATGGTGGCTCCTTCTCGCGAGGTGCGGGCTGCGGGTGCGTGCTGTGCTCGACGGTACCCGCTCCGTGCCCGCCGGGGAACTGCCGCCGAGGAGGCGACGGCGGTGCTCAGACCGGGAGGCCCCGTCGGCGTCGGCGGCTGCGGTTGACGAGCGCGGCGGCGGTGCCGAGCAGGACGAGGGCCGCGACGACCCAGACGGCGCGGATGCCGAGCGCGAGGTAGGACAGGCCGCCGAGGACGGCGCCCATCGCCAGCGACAGCCAGAGGAAGAAATACCCGAACCACGCCGCGTGCGTCCCGCCGAAGAAGGCGCCAACGAAGCGCTGGGACATCTTGACGAGGGTTCCGGTCATGTAGGTCAGGGAGATCGCGACCTCGCCGTCGCGCTCGAAGATGCTGTTCATTGCGCCGACGGTGAAGGACAGGCTGAGGACGGCCGCGAGCTCGTGGCCGGCGAGGACGAGGGCCGAGGCGATCGTCACGGTGAGGCAGACGAAGAGCAGCACCACCTCGCGCGGTCTCGTGGGCGGGAGGCGGCGGTGCGCGAGGCGGCTGACGAGTGAGCCGATCATCACCCCGAGGAGGAACAGCGCCATGACCCCGGCGGCGCGTGCGACGACGTCCCATCCGCCCTCGACCGCCGCGGCGGTCATCCGGGTGGTGTTGCCGGACATGAAGGAGAGGAAGAACCCGCCGAGGTAGAGAAACCCGAGGGCGTCGATGAAGCCGGTGATCGACGACAGGTACCAGGCGAGCATCCGCTCACCGAGCCGGTAGCCTTCCAACGGCGGGTGCCCTCCTCCTGCCGACGGCGATCGGGTCGGCACGGAACTGCCGACGGCGTCTGATCCGGTGGACCTCCGTAGCAGCTTCTCAAACCCCCGTAAGTCGCTCGGATCGTTGATTTCCCGCGTTCTACGGGGATCGCGTGCTCACGATCCGCGCACGCGGGATGGTCGGATCACCGATCAGCGGGGGCCGGTGCGCGAGAGTTCGCGTCAGTCTCAAACCCGTTTGAGCGTCTCCAGTCGGGCGGAACTGCTCGCCGGGTATGCGTCGGGTGTGCCGGTACGGGAGCTGGCAGCACAGTTCAAGGTGCACCGCGGCACGGTGCGGGAGATAGCCCGGCAGGCGGGACTGGCCGCACGCCAGCCGGAACTGCCGGACACGATCCGCCAGGACGCGCCCGGCTCTACGCCGACGGCCTGACTCTCGCTCACGTCGCGACGCAGCTCGGAATTAGCATCGAGGCTGTTCGGTCGGCGGTGGTGGCGTGCGGTGGCACGGTCCGTCCTGGCGGTCGCCGTAGTGTCGACACCTCAGGATGTAGGTTGCTCACGGTCTCGCGGCCGAGCACGTACAGAGACGCACTCACAGGGCTGGGCACCTGCGGAGAGGCGCGCGACCGCCACCTCGGCGCGCATCGCGGGAGTGCGTGGCCCGGCGAGCCGCCTGCAGCCGAGGAAACAAACACCGTCGCGACGGGCTCTAGCTATCGTTAGAGCATGTTGGCCATCGCGCACTCTCCTCGAACTGTGGACTGGGGGGCCGTCGGCAGCGACGAACGCCGCGCAAGCATGAGTAAACGGCTTGTCGGTCCATGCGCCGCGAGTATCTGGGAGTAGAAGCGGCACGGCAAAGGAGATGCAAATGGTGCGAGTACGAGCCACGAAGGCCCAATTTAGCGATGACAGCGACGTTAGCATTCCTGCCGAGGGCATGGTGCTGCTTGTGGGGCCAAATAATGCCGGGAAAAGCCAGGTCCTCAAGGACCTCGCAGGGTTGGCGCGAGAGGCCCGGTATGTTGGCCGCGCGATCCTGTCCGTCGACTACGAGAAGAGTGTCGATGGCGACATAAGAGAGTGGGCATCCCGCAATGTTCCACAGATCAACCGCGAAGGTGTGAATCGCTTTCAGATCGAGAACTGGGGTGAAGTTACCAGTCAGGACATCGCGAACCAGTGGGACCAGCAGAACCTAAACCTTTTAACTTCACTGTTTATCTTCCATGCGGATGGCACCTCGCGCCTCTCAGCTGGTGACTCACAACAGAGCTTGGACTTTTCTACGCAGATTCCTACGCATCCGGTTCAGCGCGCATACTTAGATTCTGATATTGAGGGTGAGATTGATCGGGAGAGCAGAGCGGCGTTCGGGCTCGGTGTCACGGTCGACCGCTATGGCGGCTCAGTGATCAGCCTGAGACTTGGTGACCGTCCGCTCTTTGAGCACGACGACGGCCGTCCAACGGACGGGTATATTTCTGCGCTCAAGGCGCTCCCGCGGCTGGAAGAACAGGGAGATGGCGTTCGTAGTTATCTGGGTCTGGTCCTGCATCTCGCTGCTGGCCGTCATCAAGTTCTTCTGATTGACGAGCCAGAGGCCTTTGTTTAGCCGCGGGGTTCGGTAGCGTTCGTGGGACGGTCCGGTAGCACTGGCGGGTGGAATCGGTAGCGCTTGCGGGTGTTGTGTTCCAGGATTGCTTTCACCTGCAGCCAACGGAGGCTGCACTGGATGGAAGGACCCCGACTATGGCCGACTACCGACGCATCATGATGTTGCTGATCCAGCAGCGTTCCTACCGGCAGATCGAGGTGATGGCCAGCTGTTCGCATCGCGCGATCGCCAGAGCTCGCCGCGTCCTCGACGAGCACCGCTTGAGCACCGTTGCTGACGTCGAGGGGCTCAGCGCCGAGGATCTTGACCGGTTGTTCTCCGACGGCCGCAAGAGCAGCGCCGGCGAATTCGCCCCGATCGACTTCGACTCCATCGTGCAAGCCAGAGTGGGCCGGAAGAAGCCTCCACTGAAAGTGCTCTGGGCGAAGTACGTCAACACCGATGCGCCCGCGGGCGTGCGTCACTACGGGTACGACCGGTTCTGCGAGCTCGTCGCCGAGCACGTGCGCGTGCATGATCTCACCGCCCCCATCCGGCATGTGCCCGGGCACACGATGCAAGTCGATTGGGCCGGGTCCCCGATGCAGCTGCTCGACCCGATCACACGAGAGAGCACCCGGGTATCGGTGTTCGTCGCGACGCTGCCCTACTCCGGATTCGTCTACGCCCGCGGCTACCTCGACGAGAAACTGTCTGCCTGGTGTGATGGTCATCAGCGGGCATTCGAGTTCATCAGCGGGCATTCGAGTTCATCGGCGGTGTGCCCCTCATGGTCGTCCCGGACAATGCTTCGACGGCGTCGAACCAGATCAGCAAGACCGAACGCACACGCGACGTCAACGCAGCCTACGCACAGTTCCTCGAGCATCACCGCAGCGCTGCAGTCCCCACACGTTCAGCTGCTCCGCGGGATAAGGGCAATGTCGAAGCCGGTGTGAAAGTCGTGACGAACTGGGCCATCCACTACCTCGCCGATCAGGTCTTCGCCTCTCTCGATGACCTCAACGAAGCCCTCGCTGAACGGGTGGAGTGGATCAACCACAGAACCCCGTTCCGCGGTGAGGAACGCAGCCGCCACGCCTGGTTCACGGAGGCGGAGAAGCCGGAACTGCTCGAACTGCCCGAGCACAGATGGGAGCCAGTCGTCTGGAGGAAAGCGAAGGTGCATCGGGACTGGCATATCCAGATCGACACGATCAAGTATTCCGTGCCGTACGAGTTCGCGGGAGTCAGTGTGGATGTGCGCATCGTCGGCAGCCAGGTCGAGGTCCTCGCCGGCGGGGACGTGGTCGCCAGGCACCGGCGAGGCAGGCATCGCAACGGCTACGTCACCGACCCGGATCATGCACCTGCCTACCTGGCAGAGACGGCGGGACTGTGGACGCGCACCTACTTCCTCCGCCAGGCGGCGAAAGTCGGCCCGGCCACCGTCGCAGCCCTGGAGCGCCTGCTCGATCGCAAGAAGATCGAGGCGCAGGGGTTCCGTTCGTGTATGAACATCCTCGACCTGGGCAAACGTCGTGGCCGAGTGCTGCTGGAACAGGCATGTCAACACCTCATCGACAGTGATGAGCACCGCCAGATCACCTACACCGCGGTCAAGAACACCACGAGCGCGCTGCAGGCTCAGCAGGACGAAAGACCTCGCACGCTGCCGGCCGCACCGCCTGGCACCGCCGCTGCTCGGGCATCATCGGCAGGTCGAGACACCAGTGGGGCCCACCTGGCAGGGATCTCTGCATTCAGCCTCGAAACCCTCACGGCGCAGAACACGCGGGAGGCTGACGATGCTTGACATGCACCTGAGTGTTGATGACATGCCCCTGTTCACGAAGCTACGCATGACCGCCTTCGGCGAAGCGGTCATCGAGATCGCCAACGACCCCGACTGTGATGAGTGGACCTTCTCCCAGAAGATCAGACACGCCCTCGAACGAGAGAGCACGGCCCGCGGCGAACGGCGGATGCTCAAGCTCTTGAAAGCCTCGCACACCCCGAACCCGGCTGCCTGCGTTGAGGACATCCACTACCTCGATGGGCGCTCACTGAACCGTGACGTCGTCGCCAGGCTTGCATCGTGCGGCTGGATCGATCGCTGCACCAACCTCGTGATCTTGGGTTCCTCGAGCGTGGGGAAGTCATATCTTGCTCAAGCCCTCGTCAACGCCGCCTGCAGACGCGACTACACAGCCAGATACTATCGGCTTGACGACCTCGCCAACCAACTCGCCGTCCAGCACCACTCCGACCCAGGACGGCTCCGCTTCCTCCAGAATCTGCACGAGTGCGACCTGCTCGTATTGGATGACTTCCTCACCACGCCCATCAGCCCCGAGATCGCAGCCGAGCTCCTCAACATTCTCGCCGCACGTGAGGGACGAGGCTCGACAGCCGTCACATCACAGTTCGACCCCACCGACTGGTACAAATCACTCCATGACGCCGTGATCGCGGAATCGATCCTCAACCGGATCGTGTCCAACGCCGAACTGGTCCAACTCGCCGGCCCGAACATGCGTCGCCACACCAAACTCGACGCCGCCGACTGAACACCACCGCGGGCGGGATCGCCGCTACCCGGCCGTCCCGCCCGCGCTACCGGTTCGCCACACACACGCTACCGAAAGACGCTGCTAAACAGCCTTTCTGCACCCGCCCCAAGCGCGCAGACTGGGGTCGGTTCTGGCCAGCAAGGCACAGTCGCAGTGAACCGTCCTGGGTTTCGTTCCGATCTACGTGATCGAGGAGGATTGGAACATGGCCAAGTCGTATACCCCGCAGTTCAAGGAGCGGGCGCTGCGGGTGATGCAGGACCATCGCCGCATTGAGGAGACCTCGGAATGGACAGCGGCGACTGCCGTCGGGGAGAAGCTGGGCGTCTCGCCGCATACTTTGCGGGGATGGTCGAAGCAGGCCCGCCGTGACGCCGGTGTCGAAGAAGGTCCTACGAGCGCGGACCTCGAGGAACTCAAGCGGTTGCGCCGCGAGGTCAAGGAGCTCAAACGCGCGAACGAGATCCTCAAGACCGCGTCAGCGTTTTTCGCCGCGGAACTCGACCGTCCCACGACGAAATGATCCGGTTCATCGACACGTTCCGGGATCGTTTCGGGGTCGAGTTCATCTGTCGCGTCCTGGGCGCGACGGCGTGCGGGTTCATCACCTCCCGTGGCTACCGGGCAGCGAAATCCCGGACGCCCGCAGCTCGCGCCATTCGCGATGGTCTTCTCGTCGAGGAGGTCAAGCGGCTCCATGCTGCGAACTACGGCGTCTACGGGGTGCGGAAGATGTGGCACGCGATGCGCCGAGCCGGATGGGATATCGGCCGGGACCAGACAGCGAGGCTCATGCGCGTGGCCGGCGTGACAGGGGTCGTGCGCGGTCGGAAGCCGCGTACGACGGTGCTGGCCCGTGTGCCGGATCAGCGTCCGGATTTGGTGATGCGGGACTTCAAAGCGCCGGCGCCGAACCGTCTGTGGGTCGCTGACATCACCTACGTGCGGACCTCGTGCGGATTCGTCTACACGGCATTCGTCATCGACGCGTATAGCCGCCGCATCGTCGGGTGGGCGACGCGGTCGTCGATGACGACTGAGGCGCTGTCGCTGGAGGCTTTGGAGCATGCGCTGAACTGCCCGCGGTGGTGCTGAGCAGCTCGTCCACCACTCTGACAGAGGCTCGCAGTACGTTGCCGTGGCCTACACCGAGCGACCCGCTGACGCGAGTATCCGGCCGTCTGTGGGGAGTGTAGGAGACAGCTATGACAATGCACTGGCTGAGACGGTCAACGGGCTGTACAAGACTGAGCTGATCTACTCGCAGCCGGCGTGGGCTGGGCTGACCGAGGTGGAGTTCGCGACGATGAACTGGGTGCACTGGTGGAACACCGGCCGGCTGCATGAAGGACTCGGACATCGGACCCCGGCCGGGGGGTGTCAAATGAATTGTGTACCGGTTCACTCATGAGAGGACATGATGGTGACTGTGACCGATGCACAATCGAACCCGAATCAGGCATCCGAGCTGATTGAGCAGCTCAAGGCGTCCGGGGCTCTGGATGAGCTGTTTTCCAAGATCGATTCCGGTGAGGTCGAGCTGACCGGCGACGGTGGTCTGGTGCCGGCGCTGATCAAGGAGACACTCGAGCGAGGCCTGCAGGCGGAGATGACCTCGCACCTGGGCTACGCCAAGGGCGACCGCGACGACAAGGTGACGGCCAATTCCCGCAACGGCTCCTATGCCAAGACCGTCGCGTCGGAGGCCGGCGATATCGAGATCGCCGTGCCCCGGGACCGGGACGGGTCGTTCACCCCCAGGCTGGTGCCGAAGGGCTCCCGGCGGTTGGGTGGACTCGATGACATGATCATCAGCCTCTACGCCGGCGGGATGACGATCCGGGATATCCAGCACCACCTGCTGTCGACGATCGGCACCGAGTTGTCGCACGAGACGATCGCCAATATCACCGATGCGGTGCTGGAGGCGGTGATGGAGTGGCAGAATCGACCCTTGGAGGAGTTCTACCCGGTCATCTACCTCGACGCGATCCGGGTCAAGGTCCGCGACAACGGCCACGTCAGATCCAAGGCCGCTCACATCGCCGTCGGTGTCGACATGGACGGCATCAAGCACGTGCTCGGCATCTGGGTGCAGAACACCGAAGGCGCCTCGTTCTGGGCCCACGTGTGCGCGGAGCTGGCCAACCGCGGCGTCCGCGACGTGCTCATCGTGTGCTGCGACGGACTGACCGGCCTGGCTGAGGCGATCGAGGCGACCTGGCCGGATTCCATGGTCCAGACCTGTGTCGTCCACCTGATCCGGGCAGCGAATCGGTTCGTCGCTTACGGCGACCGCAAGGCCGTGTCGAAGGAGCTCAAGACGATCTACGCCGCTGCGAACGAGGAGACGGCCCTGCAAGCGCTCACGGAGTTCGCCGAATCACCATTGGGCCAGAAGTACCCCTCAGCCGTGGCGGTATGGGAGAACGCCTGGGACCGATTCACCCCTTTCCTGCAGTTCCCACCCGACCTGCGCCGGGTGATCTACACGACCAACGCGATCGAGTCGCTGAACTACCAGCTGCGCAAGGTCACGAAGAACCGCTCCCAGTTCCCCACCGACGACTCCGTGGTCAAGCTGCTGTGGCTGGCGATCTGCAACATCGAGGACAAGCGCGCCCGTGAACGCGAGAAGGAGCGCGGCAAGGCCGGCACACGAAGAGCTTCCGGCCGGCTCGTCGAGGGCCAAGTCACGACGAACTGGAAACAAGCCCTGGCCCAGCTGGCCGTGGCCTACCCCGACCGAATCAACCGATACCTGTAAAACCCCGCACACAATTCACTTGACAAGCCCCCCGGCCGAGGTCGAAGCTAAGCATTTTGAAACCGTGGCAAGACAAGTCGATACTTTAACTGCCGTCTAGGAATGAAACCCAGGACGGTTCAGTCCCGCGACAACTCTGCAGCCCGAACCCCAAGGCACGACCCCGCACCCGGCCCGGCCTACAGCTGCAGGCTCGGGTGGAGCTGAGTGAGAGTGACCATACGCTTGCGACTGCAGACCACGGTTGTGGCGACCAGGGGGATTGCAGTCATCAGCAGCAGCACCACTGCCGCCTGCGCGGCGATGAACATGTCGCCGCCGGCGACCAGGGTCCGCAGGCCCTTGACCGCGTGCGTCATCGGCAGGAACGGCGAGATGATCTGGAAGATCTTCGGTGCCGTCTCCACCGGATAGGTTCCGCCTGCCGAAGCGATCTGCAGCATCAGCAGGACCAGGGCGATCAGTCTGCCGACACCGCCCAAGGCCGCGACACACAACTGGTGCACGGAGTGGAAACACGCCGCCGCGAGCATCGAGAACAGCAGCGTCCACAGCCACGCTCCGGCCGAGAAGTCCAAGGTGAATGCGAGGATCGCATAGAGAACTGCGACTTGAGCGATACCGAAGAGCAGCCCGGGAACGTAGCCGGCCCAGGCGATGCGCGACGAAGTCGCCGATGAGAACAGCGCCCGATATGGAATGGCGTTGATGACCATATAGGTGATCATTCCGCCGATCCACAGGGCCAAGGAGACGAAGAACGCGGACAGTCCCTCGCCATAGGCGTCGACCGCGTTGTCCTTGACTTTGTCTGCATCGACGGGAACAGCCACGACATCCGAACGGTTCTCCCGGTCCTTCTTGTCATAGGTCGGGATCTGCTCAAGTCCCTTCTGCAGACCATCGGCGAGTTCGCCGGAGCCGTCATCGAGTTTGCCCGCGCCCTTGTCGAGTTCGGTCGACCCGTCAACGAGCTGTTCCGAACCGTCCTTGAGATCACCGGCTCCGTCCTTGGCCTTCGCCGTGCCGTCCTTGAGCTGGACGGCACCGTCATGGAGGTCCCCGACACCTTTGGCGAGCTTTCCCGCACCTGCGTCGAGCTTGATCAGCCCGGAGTGGAGGTCGTCGGCACCGGTCGCGACCTTCTGCGCTCCGTCGTCGAGCTGACCGATCTTCTTATCCGCCGTGCGGATCTCGTCCATCACCCCGTCGACCGCGTCGGTCAGCTTGTCCTCGAGGTTCTTGGCCTTATCCTTGGCATCGGAGGCGCGCTGGTGCGCGGAATCGAGGTCCTCGCCGAGGCCGTCGGCCTCCTCGGCGAGTTTCTTGACGTTCGGGTCGTCCGGATAGTCCTCCTGCAGCTGCTTGATCCGGTCGTCCATATCCCCTCGCACGGTGGTTCGAGCATCGTCGAAGTCCCCTTCGGCGCGCTCGAGCTTGGGGCGGGCCCCATCGACGACGTCATCGGCCTTTCGTTTGACGTCCTCGGCCTTCCTCGTGGCCTCGTCGGCGGTATCACGCAGCTCCGAGGTGCCGTCGGCGACCTGTCCTGCGCCGTCGGCGAGTTTCTTCGAACCGTTCTTCGCCTCTGTGGTGGATTTCGCCAGGGTGTCGGCACCGTCGGCAAGGTCGCCGCTGCCTTTCTTCAGTTCACCTGCGCCCTTATCGAGGTCGTTGAGCCCGGTCTGCAGGGTTCCGATGCCCTTGTCGAGCTTCGTCGTCCCACCGACGAGTTCGCTGGTACCGTCGTGGAGTTGGTCTGCTCCGTCGTGCAGTTCGGCCGCACCGTCTGCAGCCTTCTCCGTCTCGGAGTGGATATCGTTGAATCCGAGATACACCTGGTTGACGTACTCGGCGGTCGTCGTCTTACTCAGTCCGTCCTTGATCTCGGAGAGGATGGTCCCGGCCATCTGCCCGACGATGAAGTTGTGGGCGTCGTCGGTGCGCAGCCGCAGCCCTGCCTGCTCCGGATGGTCACCGCCGGTCGACACGAGCATCTCGGAGAAGTCCGAGGGGATCTCGAGGACCGCGAAGTACTTCCCTTCAGCCAGCCCCTCGTCGGCTTCTTTCTGGCTGGTCTCCTGCCAGTCGAATCCGCCTTCGCCCTTCCGCGTGATCTCGTCAACGAGTTCCTGACCGGCGTCGAGCTTCTCTCCGTCCGACTCGGGCTTCTCGGCGCCGGTATCCTCGTTGACGATCGCTGCCTGCAGCTTGTCGAGGTGCCCGGCCGGGTCCCAATTCGAGGCCAGGTAGAGCCCACCGTAGATCGACGGGATGACGATGATGACGATCATCGCCAAGCGCGTGATCGTGTGGCGTTTGAATCGTGAGAGTTCTAACCAGGGCAGGGAGAACATTCGGGAATCTCCTCGGATTCGTATACGTGGGCAGGAAGTTCAGTGTTTGGACCCGCGATGAGCGGGAGGGTGGGGCGGCAGTTCGAGTTCGACAATCGACGGCTCCGCGCGGGAGTCGAGCGACCTGGTGGCGATGTCGAGTTCGCTCGAGTCCTCGCAGGAGACGATGACCGTGAGCAGGTCCTCGGGATCCCGTGATCTGCGCAGCTGCTGGTAGATGAGGATCCCGGCCCAAGCACGGGCTCGGTCGGCGGATTCGCGCAGGTAGTCGATGTTGTCGATGACGACGACGGGTTGGCGGCTGAGACTCGCCAGCCCGAGTTCGAGGAAGAATTTCTGCAGCTCACTCAGCTCAGAGACGAATACCTCTCCGTCATCGTCGATGAGGAAGTCCGCGCGCTGGGCGTCCTGCTTCGAGAACGTCCCCGGCGGGAGTTCGTCAATGATCTCCGTGGCCGTGGTGAAGGTGTCCCGAATGAGACCGATGACCTCACGCAGGGTCGATTTCGACGCCCACGGCTTGTACCAGGGCTGGAGCATGATCTGTCGTTCTGCGACGTGCTGTGCAACCGTGAAATCGTCCTCAAGGTCCGTCAGCCCGCCGATATGTCCGACCGCAACCTGCCCGCGCACGGTGCGGGCCTGCTTGCGGATATCGATATCGCCGAGGCGGCCCTCCCCCTCGGAGACCCGCATCCTTCCTGCCAAGGACAGGAGGAGAGAGGTCTTCCCGCTGCCAGCGGGACCACGTACGACAGCGATGGCACCGGTCGGCACCTCGAGGTCGATATCGGTGAACACATCGCCCTGTTTGCCGGACAGCGACCAACCGCGCACCGCGACCGCTGGCGCGTCGATGTCGGTGTCCTCGGCGAGAGTGTTCATCGTGCTCTCCATAGCCATCGCTCCCAATCGTCTGTGCCTTCGTCGCTCCGGTCAGTGCCGAAGAATTCTGCACCGCGCAGGTGACTGCAGAATACGCCACTACCGGCACGTGGGGGGGGGGTGCGCAACGGGCGACTCCATGCGAAATTACCCATTGGTAACTCCAATGAATTCTCTCATGAAAATAGTGGGAGAGTGACCCGAGAAGACCCAGTTGTCACGAATTGCACATCGGTTTCCTGCACAGAGTCCGTGCGGTCTTTCGATGGGACCGCGGCGCCCTCTAGATGGCCGGGACCGTAAGGCGATTTCAGGGGTAGGGTCGCACTACCGAAGACGTCGATGTCCCTTGACACACGGCGACGAGAATGAGAAGCGAATGAGCACGGCCGATCGCAATCCCACCGGAATGCACAGACGGTGGGGGCTGAGCCCGTCGACGCTGGGCCTCGGTGATGGCGACCGGCGTCATGTCGATCGGCGCCGAGGGAATCTGGCGACATGCCGTCCACACGCTGCCGATGACCTTTTCGGCCGGACTGTGGAGCATGGTCTTCCTGCTGGGCATGCGAACGGCGGCGAGCATGCATCTGGGCCGCCCGGGTCGTGTGCCGGCGATCGAACTGGTCGGCCAGCACTGGTTCTGGATCGGACCAGCGGTCTGGGCGATGGTCTTCGACACCATGGTCACCTCATTCGTCAGAGCCCTCCGCAGTCGCTGATCGGTGGGCTTGTCAATCCCTGTGTGTAAGGGGTGTGACGGGGGTTACAAGTAGGGTTCGATTCGTTCGGGGTAGACGAGGGCGAGTTGGCCGAGGGCGGCCTTCCAGTTCGTGGTTACCGATCCTTCGATGAGGCGTCCGGGGGCTCGGCGTTCAGCGGCGGGTAGGCCGCGTTCCTTCTCGCGCTCCCGGGCTCGCTTGTCCTCGATGTTGCAGATCGCCAGCCACAGCAGCTTGACCACGGCGGCGTCGTTGAGGAAGTGGCCGCGGTTCTTGGTGACCTTGCGCAGCTGGTAGTTCAGCGACTCAATCGCGTTCGTCGTGTAGATGACGCGGCGTAGCTCGGGCGGGAGGGCCAGGAACGGGATGAACCGCTCCCAGGCCGCCCGGAACGTCCGCGCCGCGGCGGGGTACTTCGTGCCCCAGGGGCCGGCCTCGAATGCCTCCAGCGCCTCCAGAGCCGCGTCCTCGCTGGCGGCGGTGTAGATCGGCTTCAGCGCCGTGGCGACGGCCTTGCGGTCCCCGTAGGACACGAACCGCATCGCGGCGCGGATCAGGTGGACCACGCAGGTCTGCACGGTGGCCAGCGGCCAGGTCGCCTCGATCGCCTCGGGGAAGCCGGTCAGCCCGTCGCAGCACACGATCAGCACGTCGCGCACCCCGCGGTTGGCGAGGTCCGTGCAGACCTGGGCCCAGAACTTCGCGCCCTCGTGGGTCTGGACCCAGATCCCCAGGACGTGCTTGATGCCGTCCATGTCCACGCCGACGGCGATGTGGGCGGCCTTGTTGACCACGTGAGAGCCGTCCTTGACCTTGACCATGATCGCGTCGAGGTAGATCACCGGGTACAGCGACTCCAGCGGACGGCGCTGCCACGCGAGGACCTCCTCGGCGATGGAGTCCACGACCTTGCCGATCGTCTCGTGACTCACGTCCACCCCGACCGTGGAGGCTAGGTGGTGGGAGATGTCGCGCAGCGTCATCCCGCCGGCGTACAGCGAGATGATCATCCCGTCGACCCCGTCCAGGCGGCGCTGACCCTTGCCTACCAGCATCGGGGTGAAGGTCCCGGCCCGATCGCGCGGGATCGCGAGCTCGATGTCCCCGACCTCGCTCGTCACGGTCTTGGCGTAGTGCCCGTTACGGGAGTTCGGGTGGTCGGCGGCGTCGACCGCGCCCTTCTCATAGCCCACGTGCTCACTCAGCTCGGCCTCCAGGCCCCGCTCCAGGGCGGCCTTGAGCATCCCGCCCAGCACCCCGCCGTCTCCGGTCAGCGGTTCACCGGCATCGATCCGGGCGAAGACCTCATCCAGGGCTCCGGTGGTCTTGAGCTCGGCCGCGAGCTCGGCCTGCTTTCTACGACGCTCAGCGCGCTCCTCGGCGCTCATCTTCGGCATGGCGTCAATCGTCACAGTGTGTCTCCTTCAGGGGGTGGTGCCACACCCCTTACACACACCATTTGACAGGCCCCCCGGCCGAGGTCGAAGCTAAGCATTTTGAAACCGTGGCAAGACAAGTCGATACTTTAACTGCCGTCTAGGAACTAACCCAGGACGGTTCACAGCGCCTCCGGGGAGAAGACCCAGACCCATGATCACTACCTCAAAGGCAGCCTGTACTGCGGGCAGTGCGGGTCACGGCTGACGCTGACCAACGCCAAGAGCCGCCGCGGCGTGATCTACCCCTACTTCATGTGCACCGGATGGCACGCCCGCCGCACCAATTGCGAACGAAAGTCCATGTTCGTGCCCGACATCGAAGCCGCGGTCGAGGACTACTACCGCCACGTCCAGATACCTGAAGCGCCCTGAGTTTGTTGGAGGCTCCTGACCTTGGAAACGAGGATGGAGTTATGCCGAAGGAACTGGCGAATGGGAAGCCGACGACGCGTCGCTACTCGGACGAGGAGAAGGCCGCCGCGGTGCGGATGGTGAGGACGCTGCGGTCCGAGCTCGGGGTCACGCAAGGAACCGTGCAGCGAGTCGCGACGCAGCTCGGGTACGGGGTCGAATCCGTGCGGATGTGGGTGAAGCAGGCCGACATCGACGAGGGTGTCACCTCCGGCGTGAGCTCGGCGGAGGCGCAGCGGGTGAAAGAGCTCGAGCAAGAAGTCCGCGAGCTTCGCCGGGCCAACGAGGTGCTGAAGCGGGCTGCGTCTTTCTTCGGGGCGGAGCTCGACCGCCACTACCGGAAGTAGTCGCGTTCATCGACGCGAACAAGGACGACCTCGTCGACGGTCGCCGGCTCGGAGTCGAGCTCATCTGCAGACAGTTGCAGGTGGCTCCGAGCAGCTACTACGCCGCTAAGACCCGCACCCCGTCCGCCCGTGCCCAGCGGGACGAGGAGCTGATCCCGCGGCTCGTCGAGCTGTGGGAGGCGAACTACCGGGTCTACGGGGTCCGCAAGCTCTGGAAGGCGGCCCGGCGGGCGGGGATCGCGATCGGCCGCGACCAGACCGCGAGGTTGATGAAGGTGGCAGGGATCGAGGGCGCGAGGCGCTCGAAACGGGTGAAGACGACCAGGCCGGATCCGGCGTCCGCGCGACACCCGGATCTGGTGCAGCGGGAGTTCACCGCGACCGCTCCGAACCGGCTCTGGGTGACGGTGTGACTTCTGCGTTTAAATGGCGGGGTTCTTCCGACGTTCCGTGGCGGGCCGGGGTCAGGTGACGCCGATGACCAGGGTGCTTTGGGCGGCTTCGATGACGTCGTTGGTGATGGTGTCGAGTTCGTTGATCTTCAGCACGCGCTGGATCTGGGGGATGAGGCGTTCGAGCAGCCGGAAGTTGCCGCGGGTGACCCGCGCGATGGCGGCGATGGCTTGGGCGTCGGTGAAGTCTTCGGGGTCGAGGGTCTTGCCGAGGGAGCGCCAGTGTCGTTGCAGGACGAACAACAGTTCGTCCTGACCCAGGGGTCGGTATTGATGGGCGAACCCGACCCGGCTGTAGAACTGGGGGTAGTGGCTGAACTGCTTCTCCAGTCCGGGCATGCCGATCAGGATCAGTGCGATGTCGTCTCGGTCGTAGCGGTCGCGCAGCAGTTCCAGGGCGGCGGGGCGGAGCCGTTCGGCCTCGTCGACGATGATCAGCTCGACGTAGTTCCTGCTGCGGCGCCATCCCCAGGTCTCGGGCGTGACGTCGCCGTGCGGCGCGAGGTGCTGTTCGATGCAGATGTTGGTGCGGGTGATGGCCTGATTGAGCTCATCCTTCAGGGTCCGCGGGGTGGTCAGCACGCTGGGGGTGTAGAGCACGGTGCGGCTCCGGTTCAGGGCGGCGTAGATCTTGGCGTCATCGTCGGAGCGCGGCCCCCAGTAGGTCAGCAGATCGTGGGCCTTGTCCCAGTGCGCGTAGCGGCGCGCCGAGAGCGTCTTGCCCACTCCGGCCGGCCCGAAGCACAGGCCGATGGTGTGGCCGCGGCGCACGGCGTCGGCGAACTCGGTGAAGCGGCGGTGTTCTTTGGTGACGATGAAGCGCTGGCTCACCTCAGGTCCTCCTTGTAGACCTTCAACTTCCGTTTCGGCGTCTGCGCCGCCGCTGGTTCCTCCGCGGGAGGTGGTGTCTCGGTGGTGTGTGCGGCCACGACAGCGATGCGTTCGTTGATGCCGGCCCGTAGTGCCCGGCGTCTCGCGTTGCGAGCGGCCTGGATCTCTTTGAGGCTGACCTTCTGGTCGTGGTGCTCCTGGTTGACGGCCTTGCAGAGGAACTCGTCGTGGTCGAAGACGCGGATCTCGGTGATGTCGCGAGGGTCGTAACGGATCACGACCGACTGTCCGACGTAGCCGGCCAGGGTCGGGGAGACGTAGCGCAGGCCCTGGAATCGGATGCCATCGCGGCGCACGACGCGGGTCTTGGCCACGGTCAGCAACAGTCCGTCGAGAGCTTCCAGGCTCTCGGGCATGCGGGGCAGCCAGCCCTCGGCGATCCACGCGCTGCGCGGGGAGGTGCCGATCTCGCTGTGCGTGCGGTCGTTGTAGGTGGCCACGAACCTTTCGACGGCGGTATCGAGCTCGGCCAGGGACAGTGTCGGTGTTGGCCAGGGCTGGCCTTCGCCGATGTATCCGGGCAGGTCGGCCAGCAACTCGGTGTTGACGGTGCCGAAGAACCGCTCGATCTTGCCCCGGCCCTGGGGGCGGGCGACGGTGGAATGGATCAGCCGGATGTGGAGGTCGACGGCGGTGCCGGCGAGCTGGTGGCTGATGAAGTCACTGCCGTGATCGACGTAGAGCACGTCCGGTAGGCCGCACATCGGCCAGGCCGGGTCGGCCTTGTGCCAGATCGCCTGCCGCAGCGCCAGCGCGGTGTTCATCGCCGACGGTGCGCCCAGGACGACGGTATAGCCGCAGATCGCTCGGGAGCAGTCATCGAGGATGGTCGTCAACCACGGCCGGGCAGGCTTGCCATCGGTGCCGACTACCAGGATGTCGAGCAACGTGTGATCGGACTGCCACATCGCGTTGGGCCACTCCGCCTGCCGGCGCAGCACCAGCTCGTGCTTGTCGCGATAGGACGCCGCGCCTTCCAGGGCGAGGGTGACCATGCCCAGGTCCAGGGCGCGCACGATCTCCCACACCACCGAATAGGACGGGACCGGCCACCCGTGGATGCCGCAGATGCCGGTGACCTTGCGATGGATCGTGGCGATAGCCGGCCGCGGCTTGCTCAGCGCCAGACCCTCGATCACGTGGACGAGATCGGTCGGCAAGCGGTGGGTGCCGGCGTCCATTCGCGAGGCCGTCTCCAGGCCCGCGTAGCCGTCGGTCCGGTAGCGGGCGTGCCAGCGCTCCAGGGTCCGCAGCCCGACGCCGGACTCGCGGGCCAGACGCGCGAGCGGAACCTCGTCCTCCACATGGAGCCGGAGAATGCGCCACCGCGCCGCAGCGTCCATCGCCGCGCACCTACTGCACGACGCTCTCGCGGCCACGCTGCGCGCGCTCCAGGGCACGGTAGACCGTGGAGCGGCCGACGCTGAACAGCTCGGCCAGCTCGCCCACGGTGTGCTCCTTGGCGGCATGCAGTTGGACGAGGTGAGCCTCCTGGCGTGGGGTGAGCTTCGGAGACTTCCCGCGCAGCCGGCCCTTGGCCTTGGCGACCTTCATCCCCTCGCGGGTGCGGGCGCGAATGAGGTCGGCTTCGAACTCGGCGACCATCGCCAGCACGTTGAACAGCAGTTTGCCCATCGGGTCCGTCGGGTCATACACCGATCCGGCGATGCTGAGTTTCACCTCGCGGGCCGCGAGGTCATCGGCAATCTCGTGAGCATCGCGCACCGAACGTGCCAACCGGTCGAGCTTGGTGACCACGAACGTGTCACCGGCCCGGCATGCCGCCAGCGCCTGCCGCAGCCCGGCGCGATCCGCATTGCGGCCGGTCAGTCCGTGATCGACGTATATGCGCATCGCGTCGACACCGAGAGCGCTGAGGCCATCGCGCTGGGCGGTGAGGTCCTGTTCATCGGTGGAGACCCGGGCGTACCCGACCTTCAAAGCGGACATGCTTCTAAGTGTGTCATATAAGGCCCCGTCACCGAACAGTTCACCGGACGGGTCTTACGGGACACCTCGTCAGGCATGCTATCGGACTCCCATGTCGGGAGTGGGTGTGTCCGGTCGAGGTTCCCCTTACGGGCATGCGATCTGGGCTGACGCCTGTGACCGAGTGTTCAGTGCGCGCTGTATAGTTCAGTCCATGCTGACTATTGCTTCGCGTCTCGACGTGATGAACCGCCTGGGTCGTGCACTGGCCGACCCCACTCGATCCCGGATCATCTTGACCCTGCTCGACCATCCCGCTTACCCGGCGGAACTGGCCCGAGATCTGGACCTGACACGCCCGAACGTGTCCAACCACCTGGCATGCCTGCGCGATTGCGGGATCGTCGTCTCCGAGCCCGAGGGTCGTCGGACACGATATGAGATCGCCGATTCGCACCTGGCGCAGGCGCTGACGGCACTGGTCGATGCCACCCTGGCAGTGGACGAAGACGCCCCGTGCATCGATCCCGCCTGCTCGCTTCCCGGATGCGACGCAGCTGGGGAGGGCGCATGATCCTCACCTCGGTCTTGCAGGCGATGGGCCTGTTCGCAGCGACCAACATCGACGACATCATCGTGCTCTCCCTCTTCTTCGCGCGAGGGGCAGGCCAGCGCGGCACTACCGCCCGCATTCTGGCCGGCCAGTACCTCGGATTCGCCGGCATCCTCGGTGCCGCGGTCCTGGTGACCATCGGTGCCGGAGCATTCCTGCCCTCGGCAGCCATCCCGTACTTCGGTCTCATCCCTCTGGGCCTCGGCCTCTGGGCCGCATGGCAGGCCTGGCGCGGAGACGATGACGACGATGACGACGAGGCCAAGGTTGCCGGCAAGAAGGTCGGCGTGTGGACAGTCGCAGGCGTCACCCTTGCCAACGGCGGCGACAACATCGGCGTCTACACCCCTGTCTTCCTCAGCGTGGAACCTCTCGCAGTAGTCGCCTACTGCATCGTCTTCCTCGCGCTCGTCGCGGTCCTGGTGGCCCTGGCAAAGTTCGTCGCCACCCGCCCCCCGATCGCCGAAGTGCTCGAACGCTGGGAGCACATCCTCTTCCCCATCGTTCTCATCGGCCTCGGCATCGTGATCCTCGTCAGCGGCGGAGCCTTCGGACTCTGACGTAGCGGCAGCGATCCAAACGGCCCCGACCGGGCGCACCCCTCTCGGTTCAGACCGCGACACCTACCTGCAGCCAGTCCTGCGTGATCGCGGCAACAAGACCGCCACGGAGCGCTGCAAAAACCCCGCCACCAAGCGAACGAAGCCACACGCTGGTGTCGGAGTCGGGTCCGACGGAACCCCTCGACCGACGTTTGTCAGCGGTCGGAGTACTCCGCATCGGGGAACTTGTCGTACATCAGGTCACCCTCGATGCCGTGCTCAAGCCACGCCTTCAGCGACGCGAGTACGAGAGTGAAACCGGACATCGATTCGATGGCGTTGGCTGCCGGCGTGTCGCCCCCGAAGTCGGTCTCGCGGATGTGCACCAGTGTGGCGTCGCCGCGGTCCTCGAAGTCGATCCTCAGCGGCCGCCCATCGTCCCAGCGAAGGTCGAGCAGCCGGTTGGGGAGGGCCTCGACGACCTCTACCTTGGCGACGGCGCCAGCGATCTTGAACGTCCAGGTGACCCGCGCGCCGGTGCGTAGGGGCCCTGAAGATTCGGCCAGCCAGAACCGGCAGATTCGCTCAGGGTCGGCGAAGGTTCGGTACACCTCACCGGGTGCCTTGCGGATCAGCATGTCGACGTCGACGACGGGTTGATAGCTCACGGATTCTCCTGACGGGTGCAATGGTGTCGGCATTTGGGATGAGTCAGTCAATCGTCGGCCGTCGTCTCAGCCGCGCGTTTGAGCGACTTGAGCCTCGTGTCCCATGTGGCGGAGAGATCGGCCAGCCATCGGGCGGAAGCGTCTAGGGGATCGGGGCGCGCGAAGTACAGAACCTCTCGGCCGGCTCGAACCCGCTCGACCAGTCCTGCCGTCTCAAGGACGTGCAGATGCTTCACGACCGCCTGGCGGGAAACCGGCAGGCGACCAGCGAGGAGCGTCGCGCTGGCCTGACCTATATCGACGAGGGCACTCAGAAGTTGCCGACGTGTCGGATCGGCCAGCGCCGCTAAGACGGCCTCGACGCTCTGATCGCCTCCATTGCTCGCGGCGGCGTTAGCACCGAGGGGCTGTCCCGTGTCAGCGGAGTTGGTCATGCCTGCATTTGCTCGGCGTCCCGCTTGGCGACGTCGAGCTGCATCTCCCAGCCTCCGACGTTGTCCTCCACGGCCGTGGCGCGGGCGTCGGCCGAGGGATACAGGGAGGTGAAGCCGCTCTCGACCACCCGCAACAGCGTGCCGCCGCCCTGTTCGGTCAAGAAGAACTCCACTAGCGTGGAAGTGCCCTCGACGAGCTGCTGGCCGGGGTCCTCTCCGCCGCGGTAGGAGACGTAGCGAGGAGCATCGCTGGAGATGGGTAATACCGGGAACCGACCGTACGGCGGATAATCCACGACGACGAGGTCACCTTCCTGGGTGACGGATCGATGAGAGGGGTCGCCGTCCCCGACCCACCAGCCCGGTTCACTCACCAGCGCCCACACCCGCTCGATGGGCGCATCGATCAGGATTTCGCGCTCGATGCGGTCCATGTTTTCACCTGCACTGCTCATTTCGACCGTCCTTCGTTTGATCCACATGCTTGCAACCCTATAGTTGCACGTTGACGAACCACGTGCAACGGTTGGGTTGCGTCTTGAAGCGTTATCGAGCCGCCGGCGCCCGGACGCTGGCTTCCCGTAAGCCCATGGTCTTACGGAACGCCGGAGCATCACTGCTACCCATCGCGCGCGAGGGAGCGGAGGCCGCCACTGAACGTCTGAAGAACCCCGCCATTTAGCGGACGAAGTCACAGGTGACGGATCTGACGTTCGTGGCGACCTGGGCCGGTGTCGCGTTCGTGTGCTTCATCATCGACGCGTTCTCCCGCATGATCGTCGGGTGGCGGGTCGCGTCGCACATGCGCACCGTGATGATCCTCGACGCCATCGAGATGGCCCGCTGGTCCAGAGGTCACCGCCACGCGGACCTGCGGTGTCACAGCGACGCGGGGTCTCAATTCACGTCCATTCGCTACGGCGAACGCCTCGCGGAGATCGGCGCGACGCCGTCGATCGGGACCGTCGGTGACAGCTATGACAATGCCCTGGCCGAGACGGTGAACGGGTACTACAAGGCCGAACTCGTCCGCGGGCCGGCCCGGTCCGGGCCGTGGAAGACGGTCGAGAATCTCGAGCTCGCCACCCTCGGTTGGGTGCACTGGCACAACACGCAGGGGACTGCTGAGGGTTTAGTTGACTTCACGACTGGATAAGTTCCAGGAAGGATGGAAGTCATGCCAAAGATCTACACCGATGAGTTCAAGCAATCAGCTCTCGAGCTCCTGGGCGAGGGGATGACCCAGAAGCAGGTCTGCGCCGACCTCGGCATCTCGAAGTCAGCTCTCCAGGCCTGGGTGCGTGACTCACGCCTGCGTGAGCACGGACTCGAGCCCTCTCGTGATGTCGAGGAGTCTCGCGCCCAGGCAGCAGCACTGAAGCGGATCAGGGAACTCGAGCGGGAGAACAAGATCCTCCGCGAGGCTGCAGCGTATCTCTCGCAAGCGAACTTGAAGCTCGGTGGTCATCACCCAAAATGATGTACCCGCTGGTCCTCGACCTTGCTGCCGCCGGGGTGCCGGTGGCAGTGGCCTGCCGGGTACTCGGCTTTACCAAGCAGGGTTTCTACAAGTGGTGCGCGAAACCTGTCTCTGACCGGGAACTCGAGGAGGCGCACTTGATCAATGCCGCCTACGACGTTCATACGGACGATCCTGAGTTCGGGCACCGGTTCATCGCTGATGAGCTCCAGGCGTGCGGATACAGCGCCTCTGAACGTCGTGTGTGGCGGCTGTGCTCGCAGCAGGAGCTGTTCTCCCACACGATCAAACGAGCCCGGAAGCACGGTAAGAAGCCCGGCCCGCCAGTGTGTGATGACCTCGTCGAACGCGACTTCACAGCAAAGGCAGTCAACGAGTTGTGGCTGACCGATATCACCGAGCATCACACCAGTGAGGGCAAGCTGTATATGTGCGCGGTCAAGGATGTGTTCAGCAACAGAATCGTCGGTTATGCCATCGATTCGAGGATGAAATCTCGTCTGGCTGTGGCGGCGATTGATGACGCTGTGGCTCGTCGTGGCGGACCGCGAGCCGTGGCAGGGTGTGTCGTTCACTCGGATCGCGGGTCGCAATTTCGCTCTCGTAAGTTCCAGCAGGTTCTACGGCGTTACGGGCTAGTCGGATCGATGGGTCGGGTCGGCGCTGCTGGTGATAATGCGGCGATGGAATCGTTCTTCGCTGTGTTGCAGAAGAACGTCCTCGACCGGGGCCGTTGGGACACGCGAGCGAGGTTGCGGACATCGATCGTCCACTGGGTCGAGCGGACCTACCACCGGAAGCGTCGGCAACGGCGTTTGGGTAAACTGACTCCGGTTGAATACGAGCTTGTTCACCACAAGGCCGTCACTCTGGCGGCATAAACCCCGGAGTCAACTAAACCGTCAGCAGTCCCCAGCGCCTCCACGGCTACCTCGGCGACGTCCCGCCCGCCGAGTTCGAGAACGCGTTCTATGCTGTCCAAGCCGACCGCGAACACCTGGTCGGAATCAAATAGCGCGAGTCTCCATCAGACCCAGGGCGCTTCAACCCGAACACGTCGTTACCGCGCTGCGCGAGCTGGTCACCAGCGAGTTCGACCGCCTGCACCAGGTCGCCAAGCACGAGGCCCAGGGGTACAAAGCCGAACGCGACGCGCTCCGTGACGAGCGCACCAAGCTCATGCAAGCTCACTACGCCGGAGCCGTGCCCCTCGACCTGCTCGGCTCGGAGCAGGACCGCATCGCCCGTCGGCTCGCGTTCCTCGACGCCCAGATCAACGCCGGCGACATCGAGTACGAACAAGCCAAAGCACACCTGGACGACTGCCTCGCCCTCGCTGGGGACATGCACGCCATCTACATGAGCATCGACGACTCGCTACGCCGGATCGCCAACCAAGCCTTCTTCGACAAGCTCATCGTCACCGATGACGACACCATCCACGGCGAACCCGGCGTCCCGTTCAACGTGTTCCTCGACCGCGACGTCCAGACCCTCGCCGTCCGCCAACAGGGACGGACGGCGGAATCTGGAACTCAAACCGGTGATGTCGTCCGTTTGAACAACGACCTTCTGGTGGGCCCAGAGGGACTCGAACCCCCGACCCTCTCGGTGTAAACGAGATGCTCTAGCCAACTGAGCTATAGGCCCCGACCGCCGTTCCTGTCGTCCCGGTTCGGACGACGGTGACAGCGGAATCAGTATGGCACACTCACCCGTCCGTCCGGCGTCCGTCCTCGAGCTCGGTTCCGCCCGGGACCGAGGCGGGGCTCGCCGCTTCGAGGCTCGTGCCCCGCCAGCGGGAGATCCCGCGCATGAGGTGGTAGATGCCGATCGCGCACGCGCTGCCGATCGCGATGCCTTCGAAGGTGAGGTCCCCGGCCATGATCGTGTAGTTCGCGATCGCGACGATGAGGGCGACGGCGGCGGTGTTGAGGTTGACCGGGTCGGAGAAGTCGACGCGGTTCTGCACCCAGATCCGGATGCCGAGGAGGCCGATCATCCCGTACAGCACGGTCGCCGCGCCGCCGAGGACGCCGGGCGGGATCGTCGCGATCGCCTCGCCGAACTTCGGGAGCATGCTGAGCACGAGCGCCATGAGGGCTGCGAGGACATAGGCCGCCGTCGAGTACACGCGGGTCGCCGCCATGACGCCGATGTTCTCGGCATAGGTCGTCGTGCCCGACCCGCCGCCGGAGCCCGCGAGCGTCGTCGCGAGGCCGTCGGCGAGCAGCGCCCGGCCGGTGATCGGGTCGAGGTTCTGCCCGGTCATCGCGGACACCGACTTGACGTGGCCGATGTTCTCCGCGACGAGGACGAGGACCACGGGGAGGAAAAGGCCGAGGAGCGCGAGGTCGAACGCGGGCGCGTGGAACTCCGGCAGGCCGACCCACCCCGCCTCTCCGATGGCCGCGAAGTCGACCTGGCCCTGGAGCGCGGCGGCGGCATACCCGACGAGCACGCCCACGAGGATCGACAGCCGGCCGATGATGCCCTTGAAGAGCACCGTGGTGAGGAGGATCGCGGCGATCGTGATGACCGCGGTGAGCGGCGCCATCTGCACCCAGTTCCATGCCGCGGGGGCGAGGTTGAAGCCGATGAGCGCGACGATCGTCCCGGTGACGATCGGCGGCATGGTGACCTCGATCCAGCGGGTGCCGGCGAAATGGACGACGACGCCGATGAGCGCGAGGAGGATGCCGACGGAGACGATCCCGCCCTGGGCGAGGGCCATCTTCGCCGGGTCGACCGCGGTGCCCGACTCCGGGTCGAATCCGGTGACCGCGGCGAGCGGGGCGAGGAGGGCGAACGACGAGCCGAGGTAGGACGGCATCTTCCCGGCGGTGACGAGGAGGAAGAGCAGGGTGCCGACCGCGGTGAAGAACAGGGTGGTCGCCGGCGGGAACCCGCTCAGCAGCGGCACGAGGAACGTCGCGCCGAACATCGCGACGACGTGCTGGGCGCCGATCCCGGCGGTGCGCGGCCAGGAGAGCCGTTCGCCGGGCAGCACCACGGCTCCGGGCTCGATCCGCCTCCCGTCGCCGTGGAGCGTCCAGAACGGGGTGCGGGAGCGCGGGGAGGAGGTGCTGCTCATCGATGTGTCCTCGGGGTTGGGGTGAACGGGCCACCGAGTATCCTACGGACTCCCGGTCCGGTGCCGCGCACCGGAGGTAGCCCCGCTCAGCGCGAGCGCAGCGTGCGCTTGAGGATCTTCCCCGAGGAGTTCTTCGGCAGCTCGTCGACGAAGTGGACCGCCTTGGGCACCTTGAAGCCGGCGAGCCGACCCTTGACGTGCTCGATGACCTGCTCCGCGGTGAGGCTGTCGTCCTTGCGGACGACATAGGCGGTGATCGCCTCGATCCACTTCTCGTCCGGCATGCCGATGACCGCGACCTCGGCGACGGAGTCGAGCTCGAAGATCGCGTCCTCGACCTGGCGGCTCGCGACGAGCACGCCGCCGGTGTTGATGACGTCCTTGACCCGGTCGATGACCTCGACGTAGCCCTCGGCGTCCTGGATGACGAGGTCGCCGGAGTGGAACCAGCCGTCGCGGAACGCCTCCTCGGTCGCCTCGGGCTTGTTCCAGTAGCCCTCGCACAGCTGCGGGGAGCGGTAGAGGATCTCGCCCTGGGTGCCGGGCTCGACGTCGACGCCCGAGGGGTCGACGACCCGGGTCTCGACGAACAGGCACGCGCGGCCGGCCGAGCCGAGCCGGTCTTTGTGCTCCTCGGGCCGGAGCACGGTGCACAGGGGGCCCATCTCCGACTGCCCGAAGCAGTTGTAGAACCCGAGCTCGGGGAGGTGTGCGACGAGCTTGTGGAGCACCGGTCCGGGCATGATCGAGGCGCCGTAGTACGCCTTGCGCAGGCTCGTGAGGTCCCGGGTGGCGAAGTCCGGGTGGTTGACGAGCGCGACCCACACGGTGGGCGCGGCGAAGAAGGTGTTGATCCCCTCGGACTCGATGAGGGCGAGGAGGTCGCCGGGCACCGGGACGGGGACGATGATGTTGTACGCGCCCTTGATGAGCGCCGGGATGAGGAACACGTGCATCTGCGCGGAGTGGTAGAGCGGGAGCGCGTGGACCTGTCGGTCGCCCTCGTCGAAGTCGAGGACATCGAGGCAGCTGAGGTAGTGGTGGAGGAGGGCGCGGTGCGTCATCACCGCGCCCTTGGGCAGCGAGGTCGTGCCCGAGGTGTAGAGCAGCTGGGCGACGTCGGTGTCGGTGACGTCGAACTCGCCCATCGCCTCCGGGGCGATGTCCGCGGCCCGGGCGGTGTCGAGGAGGTCCTCGAAGTCGACCCGCAGCGCGGCGCGGCCGGCCTCGGTGGCGTCGACGTCGGCGGCCATCGTGGCGTCCGAGATCACAAGGCGAGCGCCGGAGTCGTCGAGGATGTACTCGAGCTCGTCGTTCTTGAGCTGATAATTCACCGGCACGTGGATGAGGCCCGCGCGCACCGTGGCGAGGAACACGAGGGCGTAGAGGTCGGAGTTCTTCCCATAGGCGGCCACCCGGTCGCCGTGGTCGAGGCCCTGGGACACGAGGTGCCGGGCGAGCGCCGTGACCCCGGCGTCGAGCTCGGCGTAGGTCCACGTCCGGTCGCCGAAGACGATGGCGGTCCGGTCGGGAGAGCGCCGTGCGGTGCGGCGGAGGACGTCGGCGATGGTGCTGGATCGCAGCGCTGGGATCGAGTTCATGGGTCCACCCTAATGTGCTCCGGGACACACTCCCAGCCGTGTCCGCTCCGTGAACCGCACGGCCGCGCAGCACTGCGGGCGCGGGACCGCGGTGTACTACGGTGGCCCCATGAGCACCGCGACAGTGACGACGATCATGGACCTGTGCGAGGAGCTGTGGCCGGCCTCCTACGCCGAGAGCTGGGACACCGTCGGCCTCGCGGTCGGTGACCCCGCGGCTCCGGTGCGCAGACTCCTCCTCGCCCTCGACCCGGTCGACTCCGTCGTCGCCGAGGCGGTCGACGGCGGGTACGACATGCTCGTCACCCACCACCCGCTCCTCCTGCGCGGGATCACCTCGGTCAACGCCGGCACCCTCAAGGGCGGAGCGGTCCACGCCCTCATCCGGGCCGGCGTGGCGCAGTTCAACGCCCACACGAACGCCGACTCCGCCCGCGGCGGGGTGACCGACGTCCTCGCCGAGGTGCTCGGCCTCACCGGGACGACGCCGCTCGCCCCCACCGCCGAGGCGCCCGCCGGGGTGGGCATCGGCCGGGTCGGCGACCTGTCCGGGCCGCAGACCGTCGAATCGCTCGCCCGCCGCCTCGCCGCGGTGCTCGATGCCACGGTGACCGGTGTGCGCATTGCCGGCGATCCGGACGCCGAGGTCACCCGGGTGGCCGTGCTCGGCGGAGCGGGGGATTCGATGTTCGATGCCGTGCGCGGCTCCGGCGCCGGGGTGTACATCACCTCGGACCTGCGCCACCACCCCGCGACCGAGGCCCGCGACACCGCGAACCGGACCGACGGCACGCCCCATCTCATCGACATCTCCCACTGGGCCGCCGAGGCGCTGTGGCTCGACCGGGCAGCCGATCAGCTCGCGACCGCCGCGGAATCCGCCGGCCATGAGATCGACATCGCCGTGTCCCGGATCCGCACCGATCCGTGGACCGTGCGGATCGACCAGCCGCTCGACTCCCACTCCGGACCCGCGCCCGCCGGCCCGGTCTTCACCGACCCGTCCGCACCGACCGAGGACTGAGCATGCACCTCACCGACACCGCACACCGCGCCCTCCTCGACTGGATCGACCTCTCCGCCCGGCTGCGGAAGAACACCCACGCCGCCAAGCAGACCGAGCTCCTCGAGCAGCTGCGCGGACTCGCCGCCGAGCACCAGGCCAACGCCGAACGCATCGCCGCCCTCGAGGCCACCCGTGCTGCGGAGTCCGAGCGCGCCACCGCGCTCGAGACCGATGTCGCCGCCCGCGGGGCGACGATCGAGCGGATGGAGTCCCGGCTGGCCTCCGGCGAGGGGCTGACCTCCCGGGACCTCGTGGCGCTCCAGGGCGACATCGAGACCGCGAAGACCGCGCGGGAGAAGGTCGAGGAGGACCAGCTCACCAGCCTCGGCGCGGTCGAGGAGCAGGATGCGGAGATCCGGGACCTGCGGCAGGAGGGCGCGGCGATCGCCGCCCGCGGCAAGGACCTCCAGACCGAGCGCAAGGCACGCGCCGAGGAGCTCGCCGCCGAGGCCGCGGAGCTCGAAGCCGCGCGCGCCGGCACGGCGGAGAAGCTCCCGACCGACATCCGGCAGCGGCTGAGCGCGAAGGAGACCGCGGGCCAGATCGGTGCCGCAGTGCTCGCTCACGGCACCTGCGGCGCCTGCGGCGACGAGCTCAGCGGCGTCGCCCGCGATGCGCTCTCCGGTTCCGAGCCCGGCACGGTCGTCGAATGCGACTCCTGCGAGACGCTCCTCGTCACGCCGCTGGGCTGACGGCACGGACCAGCTGGACGGCCGCGGTGCGAAGCGCCGGTTCCGGAGCCACCTCAGTGCGGTTCTGGCACTCAACAGCCACTGCAGTGCGGTTACTCGCTGGTATCCGCACCGGACTGCACCCGGAACCCCGCTGGCGACTGGAACCCGGACCCGCTCCGGCGCCTCAGCCGGGCAGGATGATGTCGAGCCGGGCCGGCTGCCGGCCCTGCGGGGGAGTGAACTCGACCGCGTGGTACCGCTTCGCCGCCGTGACGAGGCCGCGGAAGTCCTCCGGCAGCGTGGCCCGGGAGCGCAGCAGGCGGCCGACGAGCTCTCCGCGCGTGTGCTTGGCGTTGTGCGAGACCACGGTGCGCCGGCCCCGGGACTCGGTGTACACGTCGACGACGGCGGTGCGCTCCGGCGGGCCCGGCCACGACTTCCGGTACTCCGTCGATCGGCAGTCGAGGACGAGCTGCCCGGCGAACTCGTCATCCAACACCGGCGTGAGGCGGGTGCGCCACCAGGTGGAGAGCACCTGGCCGGAGAGCCGGGTCTTCATCGACAGGCGGTAGGCGGGGATCGGGTCGAGTGCGGCGACGATCCCGAACAGCGCCGAGGACACCCAGACGTGCTCGAGCCGGGCACGCGCCGTCGGGGTGAGCCGGCCGAGCGCCGAGTAGAGCACTCCGGAGTAGGTGTCGAGCGCCGGCGCGCAGGGGATCTCGGTGAGCCGCGTGTTGCGGGCGACGTCCTCGGCGATGCCCGCCCCGACGCCCAGCCGGTCGAGCGCATCCGGGGCGGCGGACACCTCGGCGAGTGCATCGAGCACCTCGGCGCGGGCGCCGGTGAGCTCCGGCAGGCTGAGCGCGTCGAGGTCGAGGCGCGGTCCGGTCGCGGCGGGCGTCTTGCCCTCGGAGGGTGGGAGGAGGATGATCACGGTCCACCATCCTAGAGGCCGCCCAACCGCCCCCTGACCCGGGGTTATGCTCAGCGAGGACGGCGTGGCCCGGGCTCGGGCGGCCTGCGACTACACTGGGTGATCGAGGACAGGTCGCCGGACGGTCGCGGCAGCGGGAACGCTGACGAGGAACGTCCGGGCTCCGCAGAGCACAGCGGTGGGTAACACCCACCCGGGGCGACCCGCGGGCACGTGCAACAGAGAGCAGACCGCCTGCCTGCCTGGTGCAGGCCGGTAAGGGTGAAACGGTGGTGTAAGAGACCACCAGGGTTCCGGGTGACCGGAATCGCTGGGTAAACCCCGCTGGGAGCAAGATCAGACAGACAGCGTCCGAGGGCTGCTCGCCCGAGCTGTCGGGTGGATCGCTCGAGGCCGTCGGTGACGGCGGCCCTAGACAGATGACCGTCGAACGGTGTCCGGGCAACCGGCCCGTGGACAGAACCCGGCGTACAGGCGGCCTGTCCTCACCCCTTGTGCTTGCGCACCTTCGCCCGGCCCCCGTTGGCCGCGAGATACGCCGCACCCACCGTGCCGGCGTCGTTGCGGAGCTCGGCCGGCACGATCTCCGCGCGCAGCCGAAGCAGCGGCAGGAACTGCTCGTGGCTCTTCGAGATCCCACCGCCGACGATGAACAGGTCCGGGGTGAAGAGCATCTCGAGCATCGAGTAGTACTGCTGCAGACGCTGCGCCCACTCGGCGTACTCGAGCCCCTCGCGGACCTTGACGGATTCCGCCGCCTGCGTCTCCGCATCCGCCCCGTTCATCTCGAGGTGACCGAGCTCGGTGAACGGCACGAGCACCGCATCGTGGAACAGCGCGGTGCCGATCCCCGTGCCGAGCGTCGTCATGATCACCGTCTGCTTGCGGTGGCCCCGCCCGGCGCCGAAGGTCATCTCAGCCAATCCGGCGGCATCGGCGTCGTTCATGACGAAGCAGCTGCGGCCGGTGGCCCGGGTGATCGCCTCGGGCAGGTGCTCGCCGATCCAGCTCTGGTCGAGGTTCGGGCAGAACAGCACCGTGCCCTCCTTGACGACGCCGGGGAAGGCGACGCCGAGCGGCAGCCGGGCGAGCGCCGCGGCGTCGGGCACGACCTTCTTGCGCACGGCCTTGTCGACCACCTGGTCGACGGCATCGGCCACCGCACCCACGACCGCCTCCGGGGTGGCGGGCTTGGGGGTGAGCACGCGCACGCGCTTGAACGGCAGGGTGCCGTCGACGAGGGACACGAGGCCGACCTTGATCCCGGTGCCGCCGATGTCGATGCCGATGCCGTAGGGGGTGTCGGAGTGGAGGAAGTCGGTCATGATCCGCCTTTCGGGGAACGGGTCGGGCTCGTGGGGCGGCGTCAGGCCGCCGGGCCGTGGAAGATCCCGGTGGACTCGTCGGGCAGGGTGAGGATGTCGGCACCGGATTCGGTGACGACGAGGGTGTGCTCGAACTGTGCGGAGCGCTTCCGGTCGGCGGTGACGATGGTCCAGTCGTCGTCCCAGGACTCCCACTTCTCGGTGCCGAGATTGAGCATCGGCTCGATGGTGAACACCATGCCCGGCTCCATGACCTCGTTGTGGGCCGGCGCGGCGTCGTAGTGGGGGACGATGAGGCCGGAGTGGAACTCGCGGCCCACCCCGTGCCCGGTGTAGTCGCGCACGACGCCGTATCCGAACCGTCCGGCGTACTTCTCGATGACGCGGCCGATGACGTTGATCTCGCGTCCCGGCTTCACCGCCTTGATCCCGCGCATCGTGGCCTCGTACGTGCGCTCGACGAGCAGCCGGGACTCCTCGTCGACCTCGCCGACGCAGAAGGTGTAGTTCGTGTCCCCGTGCATCCCGTCCTTGTACGCGGTGATGTCGAGATTGATGATGTCCCCGTCCTGCAGGACGGTGGAATCCGGGATGCCGTGGCAGATCACCTCGTTGATCGAGGTGCAGATCGACTTGGGGAAGCCGCGGTAGTCGAGGCAGGACGGGTAGGCGCCGTGGTCGCAGAGGTACTCGTGGGCGATCCGGTCGAGCTCGTCGGTGGTGACGCCGGGGACGATGGCGCGACCGGCTTCGGCGAGCGCGTTGCCGGCGATCCGGCCGGCCGCCCGGATGCGCTCGATCTCCTCCGGCGTGTAGTGGTCCCCGCCGCGTCCCTCGTCCGGCACCGCACGGCCCACGTACTCCGGACGCGGGATGTCGGCGGGGACGCTGCGGACGGGGGAGACGGTTCCTGGTGTGAGGGTGCCCAGCGGCGCGTGTGATGTCATGATGCGGCCAGTCTAATCGGCGTCCGGCCCGGTCCGCAGTCCGCGGTGCGGGACTAGGATGGAGGTTCCCGAGGAGGTCGCATGAGCACACCGCTGTCCGGTCTGGGCGACGGTCTGGGGGACGTCGTCGTGATGACGAGCGCGCCCCAGCAGATCGCCGACCACATCATGTCCTCGATCGCCGTCGGCGCCCTCCCGGTGGGTTCGGCGCTGCCGCCGGAGCGTGAGCTCGCCGCGGCGATGCAGGTGTCACGGTCCTCCGTCCGCGCGGCCCTCGACCGGCTCGAGCGCGGCGGCTTCATCGTGCGCCGGCGCGGGCGGGGCGGCGGCACCTTCGTCGCGGAATGGGACTCCCGGGCACTGGCCGGGATCGAGGACCGCCTGCAGGAGTTCCACCGCACCCGCATCGACCTGCTCGATGCGCGCGCCGTGGTCCAGAACCGGGCCGCGCTGCTCGCCGCGCAGCGGCGCACCGCGGCCGAGGCCGAGGAGATCGCCGGGCTCGCCGAGGCCTACGCCGCCCAGGCCGATGCCGCCGGGGCCCGGCTCGCCGACGCCCGCTTCCACCACGCCGTGGCCCTCGCCGGGCACAACCCGGAGATCGTGCGGATCGTCACCGATCTCGACCGGCGGATCAACACCGGCTTCCGCCACGATCCGTTCTCGCCGGAGCTCTTCGCCCGCGCCTGCGCCGACCACTCGGCGATCGTCGAGGCGATCCGCGACGGCGACGGCCCTGCCGCCGGCCGGCTGTGCGAGGAGCACTTCCGGGCGACGACGATGATGGCCGGCTGACGGCCCGCTCCCGCGCGAGCACGCCGGCGGCCCGCCCGCTCCCGGCTGCTCACAGGGGACGCCCGCGCACGCCGGCGGCCCGGGAGCCGAAGCTCTCCGGGCCGCCGCTGGGCGCAGCCAGAGGGCCGTGCTCAGGCGTCGATCGCCTCGGCCGGCGTGATGTGCTCGAGACCGAACGCCTCGGCGACGTTCTCGTTCGTCACCTTCCCGGCCTGGACGTTGAGGCCGCGGGCGAGCGCCGGGTCGGCCACCAGCGCCTCGCGCCAGCCGGACCTCGCGATCCGGGCGGCGTAGGGCATGACCGCGTTCGTCAGGGCCTTGGTCGCGGTGTTCGGCACCGCGCCGGGCATGTTCGCCACGCAGTAGTAGACCGAGTCGTGCACCGGGAACGTCGGATCGTCGTGGGTCGTGGGCTTCGAGTTCTCGAAGCAGCCGCCCTGGTCGATCGCGATGTCGACGAGCACGGAACCGCGCCGCATGCCCTGCACCATCTCATCGGTGACGAGCTTGGGGGCGCGCTTGCCGGGGATGAGCACGGAGCCGATGACGAGGTCGGAGGTCTCGAGGGCACGGGCGATCTCGTAGGGGTTCGACACCGTGGTCTGCAGGCTCGCACCGTAGATCTCGTCGAGGTGACGCAGCCGCTGGGCGTTGATGTCGATGATCTCGACCTCGGCGCCCATCCCCATGGCGATGCGGGCGGCGTTCGTGCCGGCGACTCCGGCGCCGATCACGGTGACGCGGCCGCGGCGGACCCCGGGCACGCCGGCGAGCAGGATGCCGCGACCGCCGTTGGCCTTGAGGAGCGTGTGGGCTCCGACCTGGGTCGACAGCCGGCCGGCGATCTCCGACATCGGGGCGAGCAGCGGCAGACCGCCGCCCTCGGGCTGCACCGTCTCATAGGCGATCGCCGTGGTGCCGGCCTCGCGCAGAGCAGTGGTGAGCGGCTCGTCGGCGGCGAGGTGGAGGTAGGTGAAGAGGATGAGGTCCTCGCGCAGGCGGCCGTACTCCTCGGCGATGGGCTCCTTGACCTTGAGCACCATCTCACCGGCCTGCCAGACCTCGGCGGGATCCTCGATGATCTCCGCGCCGGCCTCCCGGTACTCCTCGTCGCTGATCGAGGAGCCGATGCCGGCGCCGGCCTGGACGACGACGGTGTTGCCGCCCTCGACGAGCGTGTGGACGCCTGCGGGGGTGATGGCCACGCGGTTCTCGTTGTTCTTGATCTCTGTCGGGACGGCGATCTTCATCGATTCTCTCCCTCGGGGGTGGCGGCGTACGCCGCCGGGGTATCGGGTCACCACACTGTACGCCCCTAAAGGTCGGCCGAGCAAACCTTTAGACGGTGGGACGGGGACGCGGCCCGGCACGGCGGTAAGGTGGGAGCGGAACTCGCCAACCGCGTGCGGACCGGGGGCGCAGCCGCCCCACCGCACCCCCGCAGCTGAAGGAGACCCGAGATGTCGGACGCGAACACCGATGCCGGTGCAGAGAAGTTCTGGTACAACACCAAGACGAACCAGGTGGAGAAGGGGCGCGCGAGCGCGTGGGAGAACCGGATGGGCCCCTACGACACCGCCGAGGAGGCGCAGAACGCGCTGTCCCGGGCCGCGGAGAACACCGCGGACTGGGAGTCCGAGGACCGGGACTGGAAGTCCTGATGGGATCCATGAACCGCCAGCAGGAGTTCGTGCTCCGCACCGTCGAGGACCGCGACGTCCGGTTCATCCGGCTGTGGTTCTCCGACGTGCTCGGCCAGCTCAAGTCCGTCGCCATCGTCCCGGCGGAGCTCGAGGGCGCATTCGGCGAGGGCATCGGGTTCGACGGCAGCTCCGTCGAGGGCTTCTCCCGGGTGTTCGAGTCCGACATGGTCCTGCGCCCCGACCCCTCGACCTTCTCGCTCCTGCCGTGGCGCGGGGAGTCGGAGCCCACCGGCCGCATGTTCTGCGACATCTACTCGCCCGACGGCCATCCCGCGGCATCCGATGCCCGCAACGTGCTGCGCCGGACCATGGATCGGGCGGGTGAGCGCGGCTTCACCTTCTACGTCCACCCTGAGATCGAGTTCTACCTCTTCGAATCCGGGGAGCTCGGCGGCCGCCCGCCGGTGCCCGTCGACACCGCCGGCTACTTCGACCACGTCAACGGCGGGACCGCCAACGACTTCCGCCGGACCGCCGTGCAGACGCTCGAGGCGATGGGGATCTCCGTCGAGTTCTCCCACCACGAGGCCGGCCCCGGCCAGAACGAGATCGATCTGCGCTATGCCGACGGCCTCACCATGGCCGACAACGTCATGACCTTCCGGGCCCTCGTCAAGGAGGTGGCGCTGCAGCAGGGCGTCTACGCATCCTTCATGCCCAAGCCGCTCGCCGACCGGCCCGGCAACGGCATGCACACGCACATGTCGCTGTTCGAGGGGGAGAGCAACGCCTTCTACGAGCCGGCAGGGGAGTACCAGCTCTCGCAGACCGGCCGCCGGTTCGTCGCCGGCCTGCTCCGCCACGCCGCGGAGATCAGTGCCGTGACCAACCAGTACGTCAACTCCTACAAGCGGATCTGGACCGGCCACGAGGCGCCGAGCTACATCTGCTGGGGCCACCGGAACCGCTCTGCGCTGATCCGGGTGCCGCAGTACAAGTCCGGGAAGTCCTCGTCGGCGCGCATCGAGTATCGCGGCATCGACTCCTCCGCCAACCCGTACCTCGCCTACTCCGTCATGCTCGCCGCCGGGCTCAAGGGGATCGAGGAGGGCTACGAGCTCCCCGAGGAGGCGGAGGACAACGTGTGGACGCTCAGCGACAACGAGCGCCGCGCCATGGGCATCGAGGCGCTGCCGGCGAGCCTCGACGAGGCGCTGGCACGGATGGAGGACAGCGAACTCGTCGCCGAGACCCTGGGCGAGGAGGTGTTCGACTTCTTCCTCCGCAACAAGCGCGAGGAGTGGAACGACTACCGTGCGCAGGTCACCGAGTACGAGCTCGGCCGGCACTTCACCGCACCCTGATGCGCACGCGACGCGGCGACCCGGCGCGCTCGGGCGGGGCGGGGACGTCCGCCCGGGCCCAGCGGTTCATGGGCGAGGCGGACGAGCTCCTCGGGGCCGAGGTGCTCGCCGGCCCCGCCGTCGCCGGCCTGCTCAGTGCGGCGGCGGATCCCGACGCCGCCGCGCTCGGCGTCCTCCGGGTCGTCGAGGCGGTGGCCCGCGAGGGGGAGGGGGATCGGCTGCGTGCCGCCCTCGCGGGGTCCCCGGCCTTCCTGTCCCGTCTCATCCTGCTCGCCGGCGCCTCGGAGGCGAGCATCGATCACCTCGTGCGCTGGCCGGACTCGGTGTTCGTGCTCAACGGCGAGGACACCCACCTCATCGTCGGCTCCGAGGACGCCGCACCGGACGCGCTGCGGCGGACGCTGTTCACCGCCGTCGGCGCTGATCCGGATGCCGAGCTCCCGACCGCGACGATGACGGGGGAGGAGGCCGTGGCCGCGCTGCGCCGCCGCTACCGCGACCTGCTCGTCCAGGTCACTGTCGACGACCTCGCCGCCCTCGAGCCGACATCGATCGTCGAATCCGTCACGGCGCTGCTGAGCGACCTCGCCGCCGGGGTGATCGACGCCGGTCTGACGATCGCCCGCGCGGAGACCGAGGACGCCGACACCGCCTCGCTCGCCGTCATCGGGATGGGCAAGTGCGGGGCGCGCGAGCTCAACTACGTCAGCGACGTCGACGTCGTGTTCTGCTACGCCGCGCGCGGCGAGGCCCCCGACGACACCGCAGCCCGGGCCGCGACCCGCCTGGCGCTGCGGCTCGTCGAGATCATCAGCGGCTCCGCGGCCGAGCCCGCGCTGTGGGAGCTCGATGCCGCGCTCCGCCCGGAGGGCAAGGCCGGACCGCTCGTGCGCAAGCTCGAGGAGTTCGACCACTACTACGCCGAGGTCGCCCACAACTGGGAGTTCCAGGCCCTGCTCAAGGCCCGCCCGATCGCCGGCGACGCCTCACTCGGCGCCGCCTGGTACGACACCCTCAACCCCTACGTGTGGACCGCCTCCGGCCGCGATGGGTTCATCGAACAGGTCCGCGCGATGCGGGTGCGGGTCGTCGACCTCATCCCCAAGAAGGAGACCGAGCGGCAGATCAAGCTCGGCCCCGGCGGGCTGCGCGATGTCGAGTTCTCCGCCCAGCTCCTCCAGCTCGTCCACGGTCTCGCCGACGACCGGATCCGCGTCCCCACCACCCTGCGGGTGCTCGCCGCGCTCGGCGAGACCGGGTACATCGCCTCCGCCGATGCCGCCGATCTCGCCGAGGCCTACCGCTTCATGCGGGTCGTCGAGCACCGGCTGCAGATCCCCCGCATGCAGCGCACCGCCCTGCTGCCCGACCAGGAGTCGAAGCTGCGCACGCTCGCGCGCAGCGTGTACGCGCTCGGCGACCGCTCGGAGGGGCGTCTGGCCGACGACCGCACCGCCCACAGCAAGCGGGTGCGCGGCCTGCACGAACAGATCTTCTACCGCCCGATCCTCGAGGCCGCCGCGGGGCAGGACGCGCTCACCGCGATGTCCGCCGAGGCCGCTCGAGCCCGCCTGGCCGCGTTCGGGTACCGGGGCACGAAGGCCGCGATGGGCCACATCGCCGCCCTGACCTCCGGGGTGAGCCGCGCCGCCGTCGTGCACCGCCAGGTGCTGCCCGCGCTCCTCGACTGGTTCTCCGAGGGCGTCGACCCCGATGCCGGCCTGCTCGCGTTCCGGCGGCTCTCGGAGTCCCTGTCCGGGTCGAACTGGTACCTCAAGCTGCTCCGCGACTCCGGGGTCGCCGCGCGGTCCATGGCACAGGTGCTCTCCCTGTCGGAGTTCGCCACCGGCCTCCTGCTCCACAATCCCGCGGCCGCCGCCTGGCTCGACGATCAGGAGCGCCTGCAGCCGCGCAGCGTGGACTCGCTGCGCCAGGAGGCCGCCGGTCTCCTCGAGCGGCACGGCGCCGAGGCGGTCGAGCCGATCCGTGCGCTCTACAGCCGCGAGGTGCTCCGCACGGCGCTGGGCGACGTGCTCGACGCCGTCGAGCTCCCCGCGATCCCCGGCATCCTCTCCCAGCTCATGGAGATCACGATCGACGCCGCGCTGTCCGCCGTGCGCGCCGGGCTCGACGCCGAGGCCGATGTCCCCGACTACGAGTTCGCGGTGATCGCGATGGGCCGGCTCGGCGGGGCGGAGATCGGCTACTTCTCCGATGCCGACGTGATGTTCGTCCACCGTCCGCTGGTGGACGACCTCGACTCCGAGGCCTCGGGGCGTCTGACGGCGCACGTGAAGAAGGTGGCGCTGGCGCTGACCTCCGCGCTCGGCGGCACCGGATCCGCGAGCCTCGAGATCGACATCGACGCCGACCTCCGGCCCGAGGGCAAGTCCGGCCCGCTCGTCCGCGGACTCGAGTCGTACCGCCGCTACTATGCCAAGTGGTCGGAGCCCTGGGAGGCGCAGGCGCTCCTGCGCGCCCGCCCGATCGCCGGTTCGGGAGAGCTGCGCGAGGCGTTCGACGCGCTCATCGACCCCCTGCGCTATCCCGGCGAGGTCCCGGTCTCATCGCTGCGGCAGATGCGCCGGCTCAAGGCCCGGATGGAGAGCGAGCGGCTGCCGCGCGGGGCGGACCCCAAGCGGCACATCAAGCTCGGCCGCGGCGGGCTGTCCGACGTCGAATGGACGGTGCAGCTCCTGCAGCTCCGCCATGCGGCGGATCATCCCGGCCTGCGGACCACCTCGACGCTCGGGGCGCTCCACGCCGCGGTGGAGGCCGGGCTCGCGGGGGAGGACGATGCGCGGACGCTCGAGACCGCCTGGTCGATGGCGACCGCGCTGCGGTCGGCGGTGATGCTGTTCCGCGGCCGCACCGCCGCTGCGCTGCCCGCCGACCACACCGAGCTCGAGGCCGCCGCCCGACTCATGGGCTACCGGCCGGGCAGCGCGCAGCGGCTCGCGGAGGAGTACCTCGGGGCGACCCGGCGTGCGCGCAAGGTCATGGAGCGGCTGTTCTACGAGTTCGACTGAGCCGCACTCAGGGGTGGGGCCGCACCACACTCAGGGGAAGGGCCGCACTCAGGGATGGAGTCGCGGGGCGTCGTCGAACGGGTCGTCGTTGACGGTGTGGTTCTTCGGCACGACCGTGAGCCCGCTGTCGGTGACGGTGAAGCCGCGTCGCCGGTCGACCTCGGGGAACAGCCCCACGGTCTCGCCGGGCGGCACCACCGAGTTCTTGTCGAGGATCGCCCGG
Organism: Brevibacterium sp. CS2; assembly: GCF_005280295.1. Classification (GTDB taxonomy): domain Bacteria; phylum Actinomycetota; class Actinomycetes; order Actinomycetales; family Brevibacteriaceae; genus Brevibacterium; species Brevibacterium pityocampae. The sequence continues at coordinate 2,386,006 of NZ_CP040020.1, forward strand.
TGCACCCGCGCGCCGCGGTCGATCCGCACATTGTCCATGGCGACCGAGGCGGACACCGCCGCGAGCGAGTCGACGGTCACCCCCTGGGAGATCACCGAACCCTCGACGTAGCCGCCGGAGATCACGACGCCGGGGGAGACGATCGAATCGACGGCGCGACCGGGCTGGTGGTCGATGTCGTGGACGAACTTCGCCGGCGGCAGCACCGTGTGGCGGGTGTAGATCGGCCAGCGCATGTTGTACAGGTCGAACGACGGGACCGGGGCGATGAGGTCCATGTGGGCGTCGTAGAACGAGTCGATCGTCCCGACGTCCCGCCAGTAGCCGTGATCCTTGCTCCCGGACCCGGGGATGACGTTGTTCGCGAAGTCGTACACGCCGGCCTCGCCGCGGGACACGAACGAGGGGATGATGTCCCCGCCCATGTCGTGGGAGGAGGAGTCGTCCTTGGAATCGGAGACGACCGCGTCGATGAGCGCCTGCGCATCGAACACGTAGTTGCCCATCGAGGCGAGGAACTCGCCGGGGGAGTCGGGCAGGCCGGGGGTCGAGGCCGGCTTCTCGACGAAGGCGGAGATCCGGCTCGGGTCGTCCTCGACGGTCTCGATGACCCCGAACTGCTTGGACAGGGCCACCGGCTGCCGGACGCCGGCGACGGTCGCGGGCAGGCCGGATTCCAGGTGGGCGTCGATCATCTGCCGGAAGTCCATCCGGTACACGTGGTCAGCGCCGAGCACCGCGACGATGTCGGGCTTGGCGTCGAAGATCAGGTTGAGGCTCTGGAAGATCGCGTCGGCGCTGCCCTGGAACCAGCGCTTGCCCACCCGCTGCTGGGCGGGCACGGAGGCGATGTAGTTGCCGAGCAGGGAGGAGAACCGCCAGGTCTCGGAGATGTGCCGGTCGAGCGAGTGCGACTTGTACTGCGTGAGCACGACGACCTCGCGCAGGCCGGAGTTCACGAGGTTCGACAGGACGAAGTCGATGAGCCGGTAGCTGCCGGCGAACGGGACTGCGGGCTTGGCGCGGTCATAGGTCAGCGGCTGCAGTCGCTTGCCCTCGCCACCGGCGAGGACGATGGACAGTACGCGGGGATCCGACATTCGCAGTCCTTCTCCGATGGAGGTCGAGGGGGCACTTCTCACTCTATTCGCTCGCCCCACCCACGCCAACACTCCCTGTGACCTGCGGTTCGCCCGCAAGCGCACCCGACAGCGAACGCCCTGCGCTCCGGCGCCGCTCACGCCCGCAGGGGGTCCGTGATTAGATTGGGGCGTGCGTACAGACATCGTGTCCAAGGAATTCCCGCCCGAGGTCTACGGCGGTGCCGGCGTCCACGTCGCCGAGCTCAGCGCCGTCCTCGCGAAGCTCATCGACGTGCGCGTCCACGCCTTCGGCGACCGTCGCGACATCCCTTATGCCACCGGCTACCCAGAGCTGTCGGCGCTGGCCGACCAGAATGCCGCGATCCGCACGCTCGGCGTCGACCTGTCGATGATCGCCGGGATCGCCGGGGCCGACCTCGTGCACTCCCACACCTGGTACGCGAACATGGCCGGCCACCTCGCCTCCCTCATGTACGACATCCCGCACGTGCTGTCCGCGCACTCCCTCGAGCCCCTGCGGCCGTGGAAGGCCGAGCAGCTCGGCGGCGGCTACGCGATCTCCTCGTGGGCCGAGCGCACCGCCTACGAGCACTCCGCCGGCGTCATCGCCGTGTCCGAGGGCATGAAGCGCGACATCCTGCGCGTCTACCCGCAGATCGACCCCGGGAAGGTGCGCGTCGTCTACAACGGCATCGACTCGAGCGCCTGGCAGCCGAACGAGGACACCGCGGTGCTCGACGAGTACGGCATCGACCCGCGGCGTCCGAGCGTCGTGTTCGTCGGCCGGGTGACCCGGCAGAAGGGTCTGCCCTACCTGCTGCGCGCCGTCGCCCTGCTGCCCGAGGACGTCCAGGTGGTGCTCTGCGCAGGCGCACCGGACACCCCGGAGATCGCACAGGAGGTGGCCGGGCTCGTCGCCGAGCTGCAGGAGACCCGCTCCGGCGTCGTCCTCATCGACACCGTGCTGCCGCGGGAGAAGCTCACCCAGCTCCTCACCCACGCGACGACCTTCGTGTGCCCGAGCGTCTACGAGCCGCTCGGCATCGTCAACCTCGAGGCGATGGCCTGCGGCGCGCCGGTCGTCGGCACCGCGACCGGAGGGATCCCCGAGGTCGTGCTCGACGGCGACACCGGGATCATCGTGCCCATCGATCAGCTCGACGACGGGACCGGCACCCCGAAGGATCCCGAGGCGTTCGTCCGGGACCTCGCCGAGGGCCTCACCCGCATGGTCTCCGACCCCGACCGCGCCCGCGAGATGGGCAGGCGGGGTCGGCAGCGTGCCGTCGACACCTTCTCCTGGGAGCAGATCGGCCGTGAGACCGTGCAGGTGTACGAGTCCCTGCTGCGCTGACGATGCGGGCGCGGCTGCGGGAATCGGCGAGCTCGTTCCGGGGCCGCACCCTCCTCGTCGTGCTCTCCACGATCTTCGCCGGCCTGCTCATCGCCGGCGGCCTGAGCTTCGCGTTCCAGGCCAAGAGCGCCTCCGACCGGGCGAACAACGAGCTCGACGACGAGATCGCCGACCTCCGCACCCTCTCCGCGGCCGGCGACGCCGAGGGCGTGCCCTTCGAATCGCTCACCGAGCTGCTCTACGCCGCGATGACCGCCGACGTGCCGGGCGCGCACGAATCCTTCGCCGCGATGATCGACGGCGAGATCGTGTACGTGCCGGCCGGCGAACGCACCGTCGACATCACCCATCCGGCGCTGCTGGCAGAGATCGAGAGCCGCAGGACCCCTGACCGGACCGTCACCACCGACGTGTCCTACGAGTCCGAGCTCATGCGGGTGGCGATCGTCCCGGTCACCGTGCCCGGCGACGAGTCGCAGGGCTACTTCATCATCGCCTACGACCTCGGACGGTTCTACGACGAGGTCGCACAGGGCGCCTGGATCTACGCCGGGGTCAGTCTGTTCACGCTCGTCCTCGTCGGGGTGCTCGGCGCCGGGGTGATGGCGCGGATGCTGCGTCCGGTGCACGAGATCAACGAGGTCGCCGGGAGGGCCGACGCGAACGATCTCAGCGCGCGCGTCGCGGTGACCGGCACCGGCGACGAGATCGACCGGCTCGGCGCGAGCTTCAACTCCATGCTCGACCGGGTCCAGGACGGGGTGGAGGAGCAGCGCCGCTTCCTCTCCGATGCCGGGCACGAGCTCAAGACGCCGCTGACGATCATCCGCGGCAACCTCGAGGTCGTCGACGAGACCGATCCGGCCGACGTCGTCGAGACCCGTGACCTCGTGCTCGACGAGGTCGACCGGATGAGCCGCATCGTCGCCGACCTCTCGCTCCTCGCCGCAGCCGGGCACGCCGACTTCATCCGGATCGGCCCGGAGTCCGCGGCATCGATCGTCAGCGAGGTCGCCGCGAAGGCCTCGAGCCTGGGCCCGCAGCGATTCACCGTCGCCACCTCCGTCGATCAGGAGATGGTCATCGACCGGCAGCGGATCGCGCAGGCCCTGCTCCAGCTGTGCCGCAACGCGGTGAACCACACCCCGCCGGAATCGAGCGTGGTGATCTCGGCTGCGGCCACCTCGTCCCCGGCCACCCACCCCGAGGCCGGGCCGGCGGTGCTGTTCCGCGTGGCCGACGACGGCCCCGGCATCCCGTACGAGGAGCAGCCGCACATCTTCGACCGGTTCCGCCGCGGATCCGGCAGCGGCGGCACCGAAGGCTCCGGCCTCGGGCTCGCGATCGTCGCCGCGATCGCCCACGCGCACGGCGGCTGGGTCGACCTCGAGTCCCGGCCCGGACACGGCGCCGCATTCACCATCGTCGTCCCCCGCACCCCCTGGAGAACGGAGCCGGCACCATGGCACACATCCTGATCGCCGAGGACGAGGCGAACATCGCCCGCTTCATCGCCAAGGGCCTGACGAAGGCCGGGCACACCTCCGACGTCGCCGCAGACGGCATGTTCGCCCTCCAGTCCGCGCTCCACGGGGCGTACGATCTCATCGTGCTCGACGTCGGGCTGCCGACGATCGATGGCTTCGCGATCCTCGCCGCGCTGCGGGAGTCGAAGAACACCACGCCGGTCATCATGTGCACCGCACGGACCTCGAGCGAGGACACCGTGCACGGTCTCACCGGGGGAGCCGACGACTACCTGGCGAAGCCGTTCCAGGTCTCCGAGCTCGTCGCACGGGTGGAGCTCCGCCTGCGCGACCACCAGCAGCACCGGGCGGAGGCGGCGCCGGCGACGGAGGCGCTCCCCCTGCGTGCCGGGGCGATCGAGCTCGATGCGCACGCCCGCACCGCAATGGTCGGGGATCGACGGGTGGACCTGTCGGCCCGGGAGTTCATGCTCGCGGAGCTCTTCGTCACCCATGCCGGCACGGTGCTCTCGCGCGACCAGATCCTCGAGCGGGTGTGGGGGCTCGACTCCGACGGCCGGTCGAACGTCGTCGAGGTCTACGTGCGGTACCTGCGCCAGAAGTTCGGCGCGGAATCGATCGAGACGGTGCGCGGCCTGGGCTACCGGATGCTTCAGGATCCGCCGGTCGGCTGAGGAGCCCGCGTGACCCGGACACCGGCCCCGGGCCGCACCGGGGCGGATGAGAGATTTCTCATACGCGACTCATCCGCGGCTCATCCCCGGCCGGGACCATGGAGACATTCGTAGGAGGAAGGCGGAACCCGTGCGCACCCTGATCACCATCGGCGCCCTGATGCTCGCCCTCATGGCCGGGATCGGGCTGTGGGTGACGGATTCGATGTCCCCGACGGATTCCCAGAGCGAACCGATCGTCGGCAACTCGCAGGACGCCGGTGCAGGGGAGACCGAGGCCGCCGAGGGCGCGGAGGGGGAGGCCGGTCTCGACCCCTCGGAATCCGCGGCACCCCCGGCGGGCGAGGCCGAGCGGCCGGAGTTCCAGGTCGAGCGCAGGCAGCCCGCACCCGAGCGCGAGAGCTCCGGGGGCGGAGGTTCCGGCAGCGGCGGCTCCGGCGGGGGATCGAGCAGCGGCGGCGGAGGCGGATCCGCCCCGCAGGAGGTCGCTCCGCCCCCGCGCGCGCCCGGCGGCGGAGGGGATGACGATGACGACGACTGGGACGATGACGACTGGGACGACAACGATGACGACGACGATGACGATGATGACGACGACTGAGCCCGTCAGTCGGTGAACTCGAGGCCGAGCAGGGCGTTCTCCACCGCCTCCGGCAGGGCGGGGTGGATCCAGTACTGCTCCCGGGCCATCCGGTCCGCCGGCAGGCCGAAGGCCATCGCCTGGATGAGCGGCTGCACGATCATCGACGCCTCATCGCCCATGAGGTGCGCGCCGAGGATCTGTCGGGTGCTGCGGTCGGCGATGATCTTGACGAACCCGGTGGTGTCCTCGAGCGCCCAGCCGTAGGCGACGTCGGCGTACTCCTGGATCTTCACCGTGTACTCCGCACCCGAGGCCCGGACGGCATCCTCGGTCGCGCCCACGGAGGCGACCTGCGGGCGGGAGAACACCGCGGCGGGCACCGCGCGGTGGCTGGTCGTCTCCAGCGCGGAATCCGGCGCTGCGCCCGGAGCCCCGGCGGCGAGGTCGGCGAGGAGGTTCGCCTGCACGATTCGCGCCTCGTGGTTGGCGACGTGTTTGAGCAGGTGCGGGGAGCTGATGTCCCCGAGTGCGAACACGCCGGGCAGGGGAGTGCCGCCGGAGAGGACGCGCTGGTGCCCGTCGACGGCCACGCGTCCGGCGACGACGTCGATGCCGGCCGCATCGAGGCCGAGGCCGTCGATGTTCGGCACCCGGCCGGTGGCGAGCAGCACGACATCCGTGGTGAGGTCGTCGGGGACGGGGGAGCCGGCCACCCAGCCCGAGGCCTCGAGGCGCAGGCGGACCCCGTCCGCGGTGACCTCGGCCTCCCGGATCTGGGTCCCGAGGTGCACGCGGTGGTGAGCGGAGAAGGCGCGGGTGAAGCGTTCGGAGACGGTGGCGTCGGCGGCGGTGAGCAGACCCTCGCCGCGCACGAGCACGGTGACCTCGACCCCGAGGGCCGCGAAGACATGGGCGAACTCGGCGGCGATGAACCCGCCGCCGACGATCGTCATCGATCCCGGGAGCTGGGGCATCCGCATGACGGTGTCGTTCGTCATGACGGGGAATCCCGGCGTGTCGACGCGCTTCGCGTCGATGCCCGGTAGCGCCGGGATCTGGGCGCGGGAGCCGGCGGCGAGGACCACCCGGTCGGCGGTGAACTCCGTGCCGGACGCCGTGGTGAAGGACTTCGGGCCGGTGAACCGGACGTGTTCGGGGTAGACGGTGACGTTCGGCTGCCGGTTGGTCCGGTACTCCCGGCCGCCGGCCTCGATCGGGTCGATCCGGCCGAAGACGCGGTCGCGGATCGCCGGCCAGTCGGCACCGTCGAAGGAGGTGCGGATCCCGAAGGCCGAGGAGTCCGCGGCGGCCGCGGCGAGGTCGGCGGTGTGGACGAACATCTTCGTCGGGATGCAGCCGACGTTGAGGCAGGTGCCGCCGAACAGGCCGGCCTCTGCGATCGCCACCCGGAGGCCGTCGAAGCGCTCGTCGACGATCGAGCTCCCGGAGCCGGTGCCGATGATGAGGAGGTCGTAGTGGGTCATGGCCCCAGTCTAGGACGCACCGAGGGGAGCATCCGTGCGGATGCTCCCCCTCGGTGCGGTCGATCAGATCGAGTAGTAGAGCTCGAACTCGGTCGGGGTCGGACGGAGGCGGGCGACCTCGATCTCCTCCTCGCGCTTGATCCGGATCCAGGTCTCGATGAGGTCATCGGTGAAGACGTCCCCGGCGGTGAGGAAGTCGTGATCGGCCTCGAGCTCGTCGAGCGCCTCGTCGAGCGAGTTCGGCACGAGCTTGATGTCGCCGAGCTCCTCCGGCGGCAGCTCGTAGAGGTCCTTGTCGATCGGCTCCGGCGGCTCGATCCGGTTCTTGATCCCGTCGAGTCCGGCCATGAGCTGGGCGGAGAAGGCGAGGTACGGGTTGCACGACGGGTCCGGCACGCGGAACTCGAGGCGCTTGGCCTTGGGCGAGGAGCCGGTGACCGGGATGCGGATCGCGGCCGAGCGGTTGCGGGCCGAGTACACGAGGTTGACGGGCGCCTCGTAGCCGGGGACCAGGCGGCGGTAGGAGTTGATCGTCGGGTTGGTGAACGCGAGGACCGCACCGGCGTGCTCGATCAGACCGCCGATGTACCAGCGGGCGAGGTCGGACAGACCCGCGTAGCCGTTCTCGTCGTAGAACAGCGGCTCGCCGTCCTTCCACAGCGACTGGTGGCAGTGCATGCCCGAGCCGTTGTCGCCGAACAGCGGCTTCGGCATGAAGGTCGCCGACTTGCCGAACTCCCAGGCGGTGTTCTTCACGACGTACTTGAAGTCGAGCAGCTGGTCGCCGGCCTTCTTGAGGGAGTCGAACTTGTAGTTGATCTCCTGCTGGCCCGCGGTGCCGACCTCATGGTGGGCGCGCTCGACCTCGAAGCCGAGCTCCTGCAGGGTGAGCGAGATGGCGTCGCGCACATCGGCGAAGTGGTCGGAGGGGGACACCGGGAAGTAGCCGCCCTTGTAGGGGGTCTTGTAGCCGAGGTTGCCCCCGAGCTCCTCGCGACCGGTGTTCCAGGCCGCCTCCTCGGAGTCGATCTTGAAGAAGCCGTGACCCGGGTCGTTCTGGTACTGGATGCTGTCGAAGAGGTAGAACTCCGCTTCGGCGCCGACGTTGACGGTGTCGGCGATGCCGGTGCTCTTGAGGTAGGCCTCGGCCTTGGCGGCGACCTGGCGCGGATCGCGCGAGTACGGCTCATCGGTGAACGGGTCGACGATGGAGTGGTTGACTACGAGGGTCTTCGCATCGCGGTACGGATCGATGAAGGCCGAGGAGACGTCGGCGAGGAGCTTCATGTCCGACTCGTGGATCCCCTGGAATCCGGTGATCGACGAACCGTCGAACAGCAGGCCGTCGTTGATCTCGTCCTCGCCGTAGGCGGAGGCCGGGAGGTTGAAGTGCTGGACCACTCCGGGGAGATCGCAGAACCGGATGTCGACGAACTGGACGTCGTTGTCCTTGAGATAGGACACGAGTTCGGAAGATGTGGAGAACAAGCTCACTCCTGGTGTCGGGCTGGGAGGACGCTGCGGCAGGATTGCCGCGACGTCATACCCTCAGTCTAGTGGGCGGCGTGAATCCGCGGTATCGCCCGTGTTTCGGGCGTGTTACACGCCGTGGGCCGGTACCCTGGTAGGTGTGATCGATCGCGACGACCTCGGCTCCTGGCTCGACGGCCCCCAGTTCAGTGCCCCCGCCGACTACTGGCCGGGGAAGAATCTCGGCCTGCCGGAAGCGGGCCCGGGCTCCATCGCCCCGCTCGGCCGACGCCTCCTCGGAGTCCTCCTCGACTGGGCGATGTGCTACGCGATCGCCGCGTTCCTCTTCGACGCGCACCCGCTGGCGATCCTCGCGATCTTCGCGGTCGAGAACCTCGTCCTCGTCTCCACCCTCGGCATGACGGTGGGGCACTGGGCGTTCGGCGTGCGCGTGATGAATCTCGCCGGCCGCGCACCTGGACTGCTCGCCGGTCTCATCCGGACCGCGCTGCTGCTGCCCGTCGTCCCCGCACTCATCAGCAACGTCGACAACCGCGGCTTCCACGACGTCGCGGCGCGCACGGTGATCGTCCGCCGCTGAGCCGTGGCACCGGCGACCACCGGCGGCCGGTGCGATCGATCCGGGTGCTGATCCGTGGCCCCGCGGCTCACCCTCACCTGCAGCATCCACGCCGGAGGCCGGGGCCGACGTCCCCGTCGTACCCCGGCCTCCGTTGCGCGGGTGGGCGCCTGCGGCCCGGCCTCAGCGGCCGCGCAGCGCCTTGCGGTCCGGCCGGGCCCGCATCGGGTCGATGCCCTTGGGGATCGGCGGGCGCGTGGTCATCGAGCCGAGTGCGGTGAGCCGCTTGCGCACGGCGAGCACCTCGGCCTTGTTGAGCGGCCGCGGCACCTGGTGGACGGTCTTGACGATGCGGCTCATCGGGATCTGCTCATCGCCCTCGCCGCCCTGGAAGGTATGGATCGGCACATTGGGCAGCACGCGCTCGTGGCGCTTCTTCTCCTTGGCGAGCATCTTGGCCGAGCGGTTCTTCGGGCCCTCGCTGAACAGGATCACTCCGCCCTTGCCGGTCGAGCGGTAGACGAGGTCCCGGGTCCGCGGGTCGACAGCGATCGGCTGCTCGTCCATGAGCCAGCCGCGCCGGGCGGTGTTGAGGACCGCGCCGATCGAACCCGGCTGGCCGCGCATCTCCTCGAACGCGGCGGTCTCCGCGAAGCGACCGAGCATGAACAGGGCGAGGAACACGCCGAGGAGCAGACCGAAGATCACCCACAGCCACATCGCACCGAACACGAACCCGGCGATGACGCCGAGGCCGATGCAGCCGACGATCGCCGCAGCCATGAGCCACACGGACGCCGGGTTGTGGCGTCGGGCGAGCTGCACGACCTGCTTCATCTGGGCCAGGCGGCCGGTCTTGTTGGGATCCTTGGGCCTGCGCTTGAACAGCCCGCGGCGCTTCTCTGAGTCTGTTGACATTCTCTCGCTCGATCGATGGCGGATGATTCCTCGCTCAGCAAGTTTACCCTCTCCCGCGCGGCGCCGTGGGACGCCGTCGTCCACAGGGCCGACAACGCTCTTGTGCTCCGCGTCGACACCTGGTGAAATGATGCGAACGACCGCAAAGGACATCAAACGACACTGAGCTAGATCAACAGAGTGATACTGACGGGCGCCGGATCGGTGCTCCACCATCACCGCGAGCGAAGGAGCCGAGCGTGGACCGGCAATGGCACGTCGAGGCCGAGGTGGCACCGGGGATCGCCCGGATCCGTGCGGGGGAGGACACCGCGTGGTTCCTCCCAGGCGAACCGGCGGCAACCGAGGCGATTCTGCAGGAAGCACGAGGGGGCGCCACCGGGATCCGGCACATCACGGTCCTCGGGCCGGGCGGCGACGAGGCCACCGGGGTCCGGGTCCCGCGGTTCGCCGGCGGGCTGCTCGTCGATGTCCTGCGCTCCTGCGGCGGCTTGTCGAGCGCACAGACGATCGGTGTCCTGCAGGAGTGCTTGACCGCCCTGGCGGAGACCCCTGCAGCGCCGCCGGGCCGGACCCGCCTGCACCGGCACGTGTTCGCCCTCGATGCCGAGGGGGCGATCCGGACCGTCCCGTGCCACACGGCGGCGGCCGGTGCGGTGGAGCCGCAGGTCGAGCTCGGGGAGATCGGGTACCTGTGCCTGACCGGACGGACCTGGACCGAGGCCGCGATCCCGGTGCGATCGCTGCGCCACGCGCCGGCGGAGCCGCTCGCGGTCATCGTCATCGAACTGCTCGAAGCCGCCGCGGAGCTCGACCTCGACATCCACGGGCTGCCGAGATCGCTCTCCGCTCGACTCACCGCCGCCGGCGACGCTGAGCCGTTCCCGTTCCTCCCCGCGGAGGCCGCAGTTCCGGTCGCCGATGCGGTGACCGCTCAGATCCGGATCGATGCCGGGTACGCGGAGCGGCTCGCGGCTGCGGCGAACGGACGGGGCGCACGCGGCCGCACCGGTCCCGCAGACGGCGGCGTCGCTGATGACCCCGGAGCCGCTGAGGACACCGGGACCGCGGAGCCGACCCGCGGAGGTGCCGGGAGCGCAAGGAGAGCGCGCAGCGCCGCGGGATGCGGGGGAGTCGGCAGTGCGGGGACCGTGCAGGCACCGGCCCCGTCCGGGGTGGGTCGACTCCGTCGGGCGGCCGGTCGGCGCGGAGCAACGGGTCGAGACGGGAATGCGGGGCGAGACGGGAGCACACGTCGGAGGAGGGCTCGGCACCGGAGCACGGCGGGGAACCGGAGGAGCGGGAGGCCTCGCCGGTGGCCGGGGCACTTCGGTGCCCTCGCCCCGGGGGAGCGCCTCGCGCGGGTCGCGGCCCGGTTGCGTCGGCTCGGACTGCGCCCGCTCGCGGCGGTCGGTGCGATGCTCGCCGTCGTCATCGGGGTCCTCGTTCTCCTGCCCGCTCTCCAGACCGAGCAGCGGACGACCGCGGGGCCGAGCGCTGTGCCCGGGCCGACCGCATCCGGACCGTCCGGCAGCGCCGGTGCGGAGGCAGCGACGCCGGAGTCCTCTCCGCCGGCGGCCTCCGCCCCGCCCGGGCCCGCGACGACGGCCGCTCCGGAGCTGTTCGACCGGGACGACCCGTTCACGGCGTTCCGGGTCCTCACCGAGGCCCGGGCCGCAGCCTATGAAGCCGGTGACGCCGAAGCCCTGTCCACCCTCACGGTGCCCGGTTCGCCGGCGGCCCGGGCGGACGCCCGTGCGCCCGTCGAGGAGAACAGCGGTACGACGGTGACCATCATGCTCGAGCTGCTCGGGGAGCCCGAGGCCGACGGGGATTCGGCACGGCTCGCGGTGCGCATGCACACGACGACCAGCGCGCCCGACGGCACAGCCGAGGACCACGGCCGGGTGAGCATCCGGGTGGAGCTGCGCTACGGCGCGGACGGCTGGCGCGTCTACCGGATCACGGACGGACACGCCGCAGGGGCGGGATGAGCACAGTGCTCATCCCGCCCCTGCAGCGAGGAGACCCGTGGATCAGAGGTCGAGGTCCGCCTCGAAGTTGCCGTCCTCCAGGCGCGCCTTGATGGTCTGCAGGAAGCGTCCCGCATCCGCACCGTCGACGAGCTGGTGGTTGTAGGTCAGCGGCAGGTAGACCATGTCGCGGATCGCGATGCTGTCCTCCCCATCGGCCGTCTTGACGACGACCGGACGCTTGGTGATGACACCGGTGCCGATGATCCCGACCTGCGGGGTGTTGATGATCGGGGTGTCGAAGAGCGCTCCGACGCTGCCGATGTTCGTCACCGTGAAGGTGCCGCCGGTGAGCTCATCGGGCCCGATCTTCTTCTCACGGGTCCGTGCGGCGAGGTCGTCGACGGCCTTCGCGAGGCCGGCGATGCTGAGCTCGCCGGCGTCCTTGATCACCGGGACGAGCAGACCGCGCTCGGTGTCGACGGCGACCGCGAGGTTCTCGTGATCGAAGTACGTGATCTCCTTGGCCTCGACGTCGTACACCGCGTTGACCTTCGGGTGGACCTGCAGAGCCTCGACGATCGCCTTGGCGAAGAACGGCAGGAAGCTGAGCTTCACCCCGTGCTTCTGCGCGAAGGCGTCCTTGTGCGCGGCCCGCAGCTTGGCCACCCGGGTCATGTCGACCTCGATGACCTGTGTGAGCTGCGCGGTCGTCTGCACGGACTCGTGCATGCGCGACGCGATCGTCTGGCGGATGCGCGAGGCCTTCTCGGTGGTGCCGCGGAGCTTCTGCGCCTCCTCCGGGATCTCGTGCGTGTACGCCTCGCGCTGCTCGCCCGCACCGCCGGCGACGGGGGCCGCCGCCTGCGAGGCCGCGGCGTTCTGCGCCGCGGAGAGCACGTCCTGCTTGCGGATCCGGCCTCCCACACCGGTGCCGGACACCGTCGACAGGTCCACGCCCTTGGCCTTCGCGAGCTTGCGGACCAGCGGGGTGACGTAGGCGGCGTTCTCGGCGCTCACCGTGGCGGAGATGTCGCGCCCGGCGCCGGCCGCGGACTTCTCCGCAGGAGCGGATTCCGCGGACTTCTCGGCGGGCCCGGACTTCGTGGACTCCTGCCCGGAATCCGTGTCCGGCTCGGGGTCCACATCGGTCTCCGCATCGACCTTCTCCGCGGCCTTCTCGCCCTCGGCGTCGGTCTCCGCGGCCTCGTCCGCCTTGTCCTCGGGTTCGGCGTCGGCCTGGTCCTCGGCATCGGCGACCTCGTCGTCGGAGGAGTCGTCCGAAGAGTCGTCGGCGGTGTCGTCCGCGCCGGACTCGCCATCCGAGCTGTCCTCGGTGGGAGCTCCGGAGCCGATGAGCGCGAGCGGCTCGCCGACCTCGACGGTGTCGTCCTCCTCGGCGAGGAGCTTCTGCACGACGCCGGCGACAGGCGAGGGGACCTCGGTGTCGACCTTGTCGGTGGAGACCTCGAGCAGCGGCTCGTCGACCTCGATCTCGTCGCCGACCTCCTTGAGCCAGCGGGTGACGGTGCCCTCGGTCACCGACTCGCCGAGCGCCGGCATGGTGACCTCGGTGGCCTCGCCGGAGCCGGACGAATCCGACTTCGGGGCGGAATCCTCGTCCGCTGAGTCATCAGCAGAGTCGTCGTCCTCGTCAACGGCGTCGTCCTCATCCTCGTCGGCTGCGGACTCGTCGTCGGCCGGGGCGTCGTCGGAGGAATCTTCAGCATCGGAATCCGCCTCGGCATCGGCGGAATCCTCGGACTCGTCCGCGTCGGCGGAGTCGTCGTCGGAGCCGGAGTCGTCGGAGCCGTCGCCGATGACCGCGAGGTCACCGCCGACCTCGACGACGTCGTCCTCGTCGGCGAGGATCTTCTCGAGCACGCCCGCGTAGGGGCTGGGGATCTCGGTGTCGACCTTGTCGGTCGACACCTCGAGCAGGGGTTCGTCGACCTCGATCTCGTCACCGACTTCCTTGAGCCAGCGGGTGACGGTGCCTTCGGTGACCGACTCGCCGAGAGCCGGCATCTGCACGGAGTTGGACATAATGGTGTGTCTCCCTCGGGATCAGTTGTGGAAGTGAAGAGGTTTGCCGGCGAGCGCCAGGTGCGCTTCGCCGATCGCTTCGTTCTGCGTGGGGTGCGCGTGGATGAGTTGGGCGACCTCTTCGGGGAACGCCTCCCAGTTGACGATGAGCTGCGCCTCGCCGGCCTGCTCGCTCAGGCGCGCGCCGATGCCGTGGATGCCGAGCACCGGGCCGTCCTTCTCGCGCACGACCTTGATGAACCCGTTGGTCTTGAGGATCGCCGACTTGGCGTTGCCACCGAGCGGGTACTCGACCTTCTCGATGCTGTCCTCGCCGTACTCCTCGGCGGCCTTCTTCTCGGTCAGGCCGACGGAGAAGATCTCCGGCTCGCTGTAGGTCACCCGCGGGATCCCGGACTCGATGATCGGGGCCGGGGACAGCCCGGCGATCTCCTCGGCGACGAAGATGCCCTGCGCGAAAGAGCGGTGGGCCAGCTGCAACCCGGGCACGATGTCGCCCACGGCGTAGATGTTCCCGACCCCGGTGCGCTGGCGCTCATCGACGATGACGAATCCGCGATCGAGCGTGATGCCCTGGTCCTCGAAACCGAATCCCTCGGTCACCGGACCGCGGCCGACGGCGACGAGGAGCACCTGGGCGTCGATGACGGAGCCGTCCTCGAGCTTCACGTGGACCCCGGAGTCGTCCTGCTCGACGCTGTCGAACTTCACGCCCACCTGGAAGCCGATCTTGCGCTTCTTGAACGCCTTCTCCAGGGCCTTGGAGATCGACTCGTCCTCGTTCGCGACGAGGTGGGGCAGGCCTTCGACGATGGTCACCTGCGAGCCGAACGAGGCCCAGACGCTGGCGAACTCGACGCCGATCACGCCGCCGCCGAGCACGACGGCCGATTCCGGCACCTCGTCGTACGTCAGCGCCTGCTCGCTCGTCATCACGCGATCACGGATGTCGATGCCGATGGTCTTCGAGGTCGACCCGGTGGCGAGCACCATGTGGGTGCCGGTGACCTCCATGGTCCCCTCGTCGTTGGTGACCTCGACGGTGTCCTCGGAGACGAGCTTGCCCTCGCCGGCGATGTAGTCGATGCCGCGGGCCTTGACGAGGCCCTGCAGGCCCTTGTAGTTCCGGTCGATGATGCCCTGCTTGAAGTCGAGGACCTTGGGCATGTCGATACCCTGGAACTCGACCTCGATGCCGAAGCCGCCGGCCTCGCGCGCGGAGTCGGCGACCTCGGCCGCGTGGAGGAGGGCCTTCGTGGGGACGCAGCCCCGGTGCAGGCACGTGCCGCCGAGCTTGTCGCGCTCGATGAGCGCGACCTTCATGTCGAGTTGGGCGGCGCGCAGGGCGGCGGCGTATCCTCCGGTGCCACCGCCGAGGACGACGAGATCGTACGTGTTGTCCGGATCGCTCACGGATCGCTCCTCGCAGTACTGAAGGGGTGTGCCGAGGGTGACGGCACGTTTCCACTCATCTTTCCACTAATCGACGGAAATGTCGTGATGAGAGGTGCCGGAATTGCTGTAAGCCGCCTCACGCCCGAAGCCCGGAGGCCCGCCCGCCAGAGGGCGAGCCGGACTCGGGTGCACGCGCGGGGCCGGGCCGGTGCTCAGCGTCCGGAGAGCTGCGCGGCGACCTCGATGAGGGTGCGGACCGGGACCCCGGTGCCGCCTGCCGGGGTGTAGCCCCACGGGGATTCCGTGTTGTAAGACGGTCCGGCGATGTCGAGGTGCGCCCACTGCACACCGGGGGCGACGAACTCCGCGAGGAAGATGCCGGCGGCGAGCATGCCGCCGTGGCGCTTGCCGGAGTTCTTGAGATCGGCGACCGTGGAATCGAACTGGCGGCGGATCTCCTCGGGGAAGGGCATCGGCCACATCTGCTCCCCGGTCGCGCCGGCGGCGAGCACCACCCGGTTGCGCGCGCCGTTGGTGCCCATGACGCCGGACACCCGGGTGCCGAGAGCGACGATCTGCGCGCCGGTGAGCGTGGCGATGTCGATGACGAGGTCGGGATCCTCCTCCTGGGCGGCGACGAGTGCATCGGCGAGGACGAGGCGCCCCTCGGCGTCGGTGTTCGTCACCTCCACGGTCTTCCCGCCGTAGATCCGGATCACGTCACTGGGGCGCTGGGCCTCACCGCTGGGCATGTTCTCGGCGAGCGCGAGCCAGGCGGTGGCGCGCACCGGCAGGCCGAGGTCCGCGATCGCGAACAGCGCCTGGGCCGCGGCCGCGGCACCGGCCATGTCGGACTTCATGTCCTCCATCGAGGCCGCCGGCTTGAGCGACAGCCCGCCGGAGTCGAAGGTGATGCCTTTGCCGACGAGAGCCAGATGACGGGCGGCCTTGCGGGGGCTGTACTCGAGCTTGACGAGGCGGGGGCCGCGCGGCGAGCCCTGGCCCACGCCGGTGAGCCCGCCGTAGCCCTGCGCGGCGAGCTGCGCGGGGTCGAGCACGGTGACCTTGACCTTGCGTCCCTTCGCCTGCGCGGTGACGGTGTCCGCGAAGGTCTCCGGATAGAGGTCGAGCGGGGGCTGGTTGACGAGATCGCGGGCCCGGTTCGTCGCGGCGACCACCGCAGCGGCCCGGGTTACGCCGTGCGAGCCGTCCTTGTCGGTCGTGAGCACGGAGATCGCCGTCGGGCGGCGCTTGGCCTCCGGAGTGCTGCGGTACTCGGTGTACTGGTAGGCGCCGAGCCCGGCACCGGTGGCGATCGCCTCGGCGGCGGAAGCGGTGTCCGCGGGCAGGGCGAGGGCGACGGACTCGCCCTTCGACAGCGCCCGCACCGCGGTGCCGGCCGCCCGGCGGAGGACTTCATGCGCCTCGTCGGCGCCTGCCTCGCCGACGATGTCGAGCTCATCGAACTCACCGAGGCCGACGAGCAGCACGGAGCGGGCGGCGACGCCCTTGGGGGCCGGGATGCGCGCGTGCGAGTCGACCGCGCCGGAGAAGCCGACCGCGGCGGCCGCCGCGCCGAGCTCCGACTGCGCACCCTTGGGCAGATCGATGCCGGCCGGGAGGGCGGCGGTGCCGTCCTGGGACCGCATGCCGAGGACGAGCACGTCCGCCCGGGCCTTCGCCGGGGCGGTGCCGTCAGCGGTGATGTCGATCGTGGGGGAGGTCATGGAGGTCCTTTCGTCGGGGCTGCTGTCCTGCTCACCGATCGTAGTCCGTCGTCCTGGCATCGCGGTGAGCGCCGGGGCGCGAGGCGCGCCGGGCCCGGTCGCCCGCCGTTAGGATGGAGGCGTGTACCGATTGATACTGCGCACCGTGTTCGTGCCGATGGACGCCGAGCGCGCTCATCGGATCAGCTTCGGCGGCCTGCGGGCGCTCGACCGGGTCCCCGGTGTGCGCGCCGCACTCGGCGCCCTGTTCAGCGCCGGCACCGGCGATCCCGCCGAGGTGCTGGGCCTGCCCTTCCCCAATCGGGTCGGGCTGGCGGCCGGGTTCGACAAGAACGCCGCCGGCGTCCGTGCGCTCGCACTGCTGGGCTTCGGGCACATCGAGGTCGGGACGATCACCGCGCACAGCCAGCCGGGTAACGCGCGACCCCGTCTGTTCCGGCTCCTCGACCACGACGCGATCCTCAATCGGATGGGTTTCAACAACGACGGTGCGCGCGCCGCGTCCTTCAACCTCCGCACCGCCCGCACCCGGGTCGCGCGGATGCCCCTGGGAAGGCAGCCGATCATCGGCGTCAACCTCGGCAAGACCAAGGTCGTCGACGCCGTGCGGGCGGCCGAGGACTACCGCGAGTCCGCGCGCATCCTCGCCCCGTTCGCGGACTACCTGGTCATCAATGTGAGCTCGCCGAACACACCGGGGCTGCGCGACCTCCAGTCCACCGCCGCCCTCGAGCCGATCATCCGTGCCGTCCAGGAGGCCGCCGCGTCCGCCGTGCCGGCGCCCCGTTCGCGCCTGGGCCACGTGCCGCTGCTCGTCAAGATCGCTCCCGATCTCGCCGACGCCGATGTCATCGCGGTGGCCGAGCTCGCCCTGCGCACCGGGGTGGACGGGCTCATCACGACGAACACGACGATCGACCGGACGGTGCTCGACGGGTCGGACCGGAGATTCGCCCTCGCCGAGGCCGGCGGGATCTCGGGCCGGCCGCTCGCCGGCAGGGCCTTCGACGTGCTCCGTCTCGTCAAGGCGCACGTCGGCGACCGGCTCGCGGTGATCTCCGTGGGCGGGGTGTCCGACGCCCGCGATGTGCGGGCGCGGCTCGCCGCCGGCGCCGACCTCGTGCAGGTGTACTCGGGGATGATCTACGGCGGGCCGTTCTGGCCCGGCCGCCTGCTGCGCGCGATCAGGCGGGGAACTCGCCGCGCTTGACCTGCGGCTTCGGGATGCGCAGCGGGCGCATCTGGATCGAGCGCATGACGAGGTAGAACGTCAGGCCCTTCTCGAGCCGGTCGCGGCCGCCGAACTTGTCGGCCATCCGGGCCTTGACGCGGTAGTTGAGGACCACGCTGTCGAGGATGACGAGCGCGAGGATGCCGTAGACGATGATGTTCGCGATGACTTGGAAGTCCGGGCCGCCGAACATGCCGACGACGAGCACGATGAGCGCGAGCGGGATGAAGAACTCGCTGATCGACCAGCGCGCGTCGACGAAATCGCGGACGTAGCGGCGCTGCGGTCCGCGGTCACGCGCGGTGAGGTACTTCTCGTCCCCCTGCATGACGCCGATCCGCGCCTGGTCGCGCTGCTTGCGCATCTCGTCGCGGGCGCGCCGGTTGGCCACCTTGCGGTCCTGCGGCACGAGCGGCTGCTTGCGGGCGGCCTGCTGCGCGCTCCGCTTGGGGGTCGGACGGTTCTTCTTCGCCTCTGCCGGATTCACCGCCGCGGGTGCCTCGGGGTGCCCGGGTGCAGGCGAGCCGGCCCCGCCGTCGGGCGTCGTCGCAGGGTCGGCGGCGGAGGAGCCGCTCGCACTCGGGGTCTCGGGGTTCTTGTTCCGTCCAAACACGCATTCAATAGTATCGGACGCATGACCGATTCGAATCCAGCATCCACCGCACCCCTCACCGCCGCCGCCCTCCGCACCGAGCTCGAGGCGATCATGCCCCGCGTGCTCGACTCGCTCGGCTCGCTCGTCGCGATCCCGTCGATCGCCTGGCCGACGCTGGACCCCGCTCCGGTTCGCGCCAGTGCCGAGGCGGTGGCCGATCTCGCGCGGGCCGCCGGGTTCGACCGCGTCGACATCCTCACCGCGCATACCCCCGACGGCACCCCGGGCTACCCTGCGGTCGTCGCCTCGATCCCGGCGCCCCCCGGTCGGCCCACGGTCGTGCTCTACGCCCACCACGACGTCCAGCCCACCGGTGACGAATCGCTGTGGGACACCCCGCCATTCACCGCGACCCGGGTGGGGGACCGGCTGTTCGGCCGGGGCGCCGCCGACGACAAGGCCGGGATCATGGTCCACCTCACCGCGCTCGAACTCCTGGGCGAGCGGCTCGGGGTGGGCGTGACGCTGTTCGTCGAGGGCGAGGAGGAGGCCGGCTCGCCGAGCTTCCGGGATTTCCTCGAGCGCTACCGGGAACGGCTCACCGGGGACGTCATCGTCGTCGCCGACTCCGGAAACTGGGCGGCCGGCGTCCCCGCGCTGACCTCGAGCCTGCGGGGGATGGCCGCACTCGAGTTCACCGTGCGCACCCTGGATCACGCCGTCCACTCCGGGATGTACGGCGGCCTCGTGCCGGATGCGATGCTCGCCATGACCCGGCTGCTCGCCACGCTCCACGACGACGCCGGAGCGGTCGCAGTGCCCGGCCTCGTGCGGCGGGAGACCGCCGACGTCGAGTATGAGGAGGGGGAGCTGCGCCGCGATTCGGGGGTGCTGCCGGACATTGCGCTCATCGGCTCCGGCTCGCTGGCCTCCCGCCTGTGGGCGCAGCCGTCGATCACCGTGATCGGTCTCGACAACCCGCACGTCGACGACTCCTCGAACACCCTGCAGGCCTCGCTCCGGGCCAAGCTCTCGATCCGGCTCGCGCCGGGCGACTCGCCGGAATCGGCACTCGCCGCGGTCAAGCAGCACCTGGCCGAGGCGGTCCCGTTCGGCGCGCAGATCGAGTTCGGCCCCGAGGAGAGCGGCAGCCCGTGGCAGGCCGATGCGGACGACCCGGTCACCGCGCTCGCCCAGCAGGCGCTCAGCAATGGCTTCGGTGTCGAGTGCGTGCGCATGGGGCTCGGGGGCTCGATCCCCTTCATCGCCGATCTCACCGCGGTGTTCCCGGCGGCCTCGATCCTCGTCACCGGGGTGGAGGATCCCGACGCCCGGGCGCACAGCGCGAACGAATCGCTCTATCTGCCCGACTTCGCCTCCGCGATCGTGTCCGAGGCGCTGCTGCTCGACCGCCTCGCACACGGCGCGGAGTCGGCGGAATAATGCACCCGGGACGGGCGTTCGTTCATGTAGCCTGTGTCCGAACCACATGTCTGCGAAGGAGTCCCCGATGACAGTCACGAACGAAGCCCCGGTGCACGAGATCGATCTCTCCACCGCGGCCGCGGACAAGGTCCGCAGCCTCCTCCAGCAGGAGGGCCGGGACGATCTCCGGCTCCGGGTGGCGGTGCAGCCGGGCGGCTGCTCGGGCCTGATCTACCAGCTCTACTTCGACGAGCGGTTCCTCGACGGCGATGCCGTGCGGAACTTCGGCGGCGTCGAAGTCATCGTCGACCGGATGAGCGTGCCGTATCTGAACGGCTCGACCATCGACTTCTCGGACACCATCGAGAAGCAGGGCTTCACGATCGACAACCCGAATGCGGGCGGTTCGTGCGCCTGCGGTGACTCCTTCCACTGAGGCCGCGGCGGCGGATCCCGATCCGCACCGCGAACCGCCTCCGCCGGAGTCCGGAGACGACATGGACCTGGGTGATCTGCGCGCCGTCGGCGAGCTGCGCAGCATCACCCAGGTCCTCTCTGCGTATCGAGCCGGACTGTTCCCCATGGGGCTGGGGGAGGGCGGCTCCGGGCCGATCGGCTGGTGGGCACCGCGCCGCCGTGGCGTGCTGCGGCCCGGTGAGCTGCACGTCTCCACCAGCCTGCGGCGGTCCATGCGAAGGTTCTCCGTGACGGTCGACACGGATTTCGCCGCGGTCGTACGGGCGTGCGCCGACCCGGCCCGGCCCGGGGCCTGGATCACCGAGGAGTTCATCGAGCTCTACCTCGTGCTCCACCGGGCGGGGTATGCGCATTCGGTCGAGGTCCGGGCCGACGAAGAGCTCGTCGGCGGCCTCTACGGGGTCGCACTCGGGGGAGTGTTCGCCGGGGAATCGATGTTCCACACCCGCACCGACGCCTCGAAGGCGGCACTCGCGCACCTCGTCGGGATCCTCGACGGCGCAGACGATCCCGCCCCCTGGCTCATCGACACGCAATGGCGGACTCCGCACCTCGCGCGCCTCGGCGTGTCGGAGATCAGCGCCTTCGAGTACCTGTCCGCCCTGCGAAGCGCGCTCGAGCGGAATCATTCGCAGGCTTTTCTCACCGATTGAGCAGTTGAGTGTGATTTTCTACCGTGCGTAGCGGTAAGGTATGTGGAGACAGAATCAGAATTCGGTGATCCGCCCCGCCGGCGGCGGCCAGCACGGCGCGCAGGAGTGCGCGCGGGCGGGCCCACCAGGGCGGACGGTCATCGACGGAAGTTGTGAAAGGCTGCACGTGGATTCTCCGAATCAGCCAGTGCGCGGCAAGCGACGGATCTGGCCCAGACGGCTCGTGGCCGTCGGCGCAGTTGCCATGACAGCCCTCCTCGCCGGGTGCTCCCGCGAGGTCTGGGAGGTCGGGTTCTTCCCGGTGGAGTCCAAGGGAGCGACCTCCCACACGGACGCCTACACCGCGCTGTGGAACGGCGGCTGGATCGCCGCCCTGCTCGTCGGCCTCGTCACCTGGGGACTCATCCTCTGGTGCGTCATCGCCTTCCGGCGCAAGAAGTCGGACCGGGGCCTGCCAGTGCAGCTGGCCTACAACATGCCGATCGAGATCCTCTACACGGTCATCCCGATCATCCTCGTCGTGGGCTTCTTCTTCCACAACGTCAGCGCCCTCGAGAAGACCATCGACGACGAGACGCCGGGAGAGCAGGTCATCGAGGTCGTCGGCAAGCAGTGGGCCTGGGACTTCAACTATGTGACCGAGGACGTCCACTACGCCGGCGTCCAGGTCAACCTCGACGGCACCGAGCAGCCGGGCTACGACGCACCGACGCTCTACCTGCCGGCCGACACCGACATCGAACTCGTCATGCGCTCGCGCGACGTCATCCACTCCTTCTGGGTCCCCGCCTTCCTCGAGAAGCGCGACATGATCCCGGGACGCGAGTCGTCGATCCACCTTCGTCCCCTCAAGGAGGGCACCTACGTGGGCAAGTGCGCCGAGCTCTGCGGTGAGTTCCACGCAGAGATGCTCTTCAACGTCGAGGTCGTTCCGGAGAACGAGTTCATCGAATACACGGACAGCCTGCGCGAGCAGGGCAACACCGGCATCCTCGGCCCGGATTACGACCGCACCGAGTGGTACCAGAATCCCTATGAGCAGGAAGAGGGGGCTGAACAATGACAGCCGTCGCTGAGAACCGGTCCACGACCGCGGTGACCCGGGATCCGCTCCCCAGGAGCAAGGGTCGGATCGTCGTCGACTGGATCACCTCCACCGACCACAAGACCATCGGGTACATGTACCTGATCGCCTCCTTCATCTTCTTCTGCATCGGCGGCGTCATGGCGCTGCTCATCCGGCTCGAGCTGTTCGAGCCCGGGATGCAGATCATCGAGACGAAGGAGCAGTACAACCAGCTGTTCACCATGCACGGCACGATCATGCTGCTGATGTTCGCGACCCCGCTGTTCTCCGGGTTCGCCAATGTCATCATGCCGCTGCAGATCGGCGCGCCGGACGTCGCGTTCCCGCGTCTCAACGCCTTCGCGTTCTGGCTCTTCCTGTTCGGCAGCCTCATCGCGCTCGCCGGCTTCCTCACCCCGCAGGGTTCTGCCTCGTTCGGCTGGACCGCCTACGCCCCGCTGTCGAACACGACCTTCACTCCGGGGGTCGGCGGACACCTGTGGGTCATGGGCCTGGCGTTCCAGGGCTTCGGCACGATCCTCGGCTCGGTGAACTTCATCACCACGATCATCACCATGCGTGCGCCGGGCATGACGATGTTCCGGATGCCGATCTTCACCTGGAACGTCCTCATCACCGGCATCCTCGTGATGATGGCCTTCCCGCCGCTGGCCGCCGCGCTGCTCGCGCTCGGTGCGGACCGCATCCTCGGTGCCCACGTGTTCAGCCCGGAGAACGGTGGGCCGATCCTCTGGCAGCACCTGTTCTGGTTCTTCGGCCACCCCGAGGTGTACGTCATCGCACTGCCGTTCTTCGGCATCGTGTCGGAGATCTTCCCGGCCTTCAGCCGCAAGCCGATCTTCGGATACAAGGGCCTCGTCTACGCGACGATCGCGATCGCCGCGCTGTCCGTCACCGTGTGGGCCCACCACATGTACGTCACCGGTGCGGTCCTCCTCCCGTTCTTCGCGTTCATGACGATGCTCATCGCGGTGCCGACGGGTGTGAAGATCTACAACTGGATCGGCACGATGTGGCGCGGTTCCCTGACCTTCGAGACTCCGATGCTCTGGTCCCTCGGGTTCCTCGTGTCGTTCGTGTTCGGCGGGCTGACCGGGGTCATCCTCGCCAGCCCGGTCCTCGATCAGCAGGTGTCCGATTCGTACTTCGTCGTCGCCCACTTCCACTACGTCATCTTCGGCACGGTCGTGTTCGCGATGTTCGCCGGGTTCTACTTCTGGTGGCCGAAGTGGACGGGGCGGATGCTCAACGAGTCGCTCGGCAAGATCCACTTCTGGCTGCTGTTCATCGGCTTCCACATGACGTTCCTCATCCAGCACTGGATGGGTGCCGATGGCATGCCGCGCCGGTACGCGGATTTCCTGCCGCAGGACGGCTGGACGTGGATGAACCAGATCTCCACCGTGGGTTCGCTGATCCTGGGTCTGTCGATGATCCCGTTCTTCTGGAACGTCTGGGTCACCGCCCGCAGGGCACCGAAGGTCACGGTGAACGACCCGTGGGGCTACGGCTCCTCCCTCGAGTGGGCGACCTCGTGCCCGCCGCCGCGCCACAACTTCACCTCGCTGCCCCGGATCCGCTCCGAGCGCCCTGCGTTCGACGCGAACCACCCGGAGCTGCTCGAGCTGGCCGGCTACGATCGTGACGCGTACGCAGTGGTGGAGAGGACGAAGAAGTGAAGACATCAGCCATCATCTTCAGCTCGGGCATCCTGTTCTTCCTCCCGATCGCCTTCATCTACGGGTTCCTCACCGACTTCCAGGAGCTCGTCGGATTCCCGGCGATCCTCCTCG
Organism: Brevibacterium sp. CS2; assembly: GCF_005280295.1. GTDB lineage: Bacteria > Actinomycetota > Actinomycetes > Actinomycetales > Brevibacteriaceae > Brevibacterium > Brevibacterium pityocampae. Next base: position 2,410,061 of record NZ_CP040020.1, read on the forward strand.
TCGGGCTCATGTCCCTGATGATCGGCGGGTACCTCTTCCTCCACGACAGGAGCATCGGACGGATCGCCGCCGACGACCTCGACGGCGAGATCTCCGATGAAGCCTATGAGTACGGCTTCTACAGCCCGTGGAGCTGGTGGCCGATCACCGTCGCCACCGGTGCCGGGATCTGCTTCGTCGGCGTGGCCGTCGGATGGTGGATCGTTCCGTTCGGAGGACTCATCGCCCTGGTCGGACTCGTCGGACTCGTCTACGAATACGATCGCGGCAACCACGCGCACTGAGCGCAGGCGCATAGCGCAGGCACGCTGAGGCGGGGCCGGGACTCATGTCCCGGCCCCGCTTCTCTGCGTGTGCCTTCAGGCGACCCGGGGGCGCCTCCCGTGATTGCTTGTTCCGGGGGAATTGGAACCGAGCGAGTGCGTGATCCGCGGTAGGATACTCGATCCTCTGGGCGCACGGGCGACGAACTGCGGTGATCGGGCGTGCAGGAGAGTTCGACGGGTTCAGGCGAACACTGCTGCGGCCAGGAAGAAGGCCCAGGCGGTACACGTGCGCAGCGGTGAAGGGTGCGGCGAAGGTATCAGCACGACCAGCTGAAATCGGCGATCCTGCGACCGCCGGTGCCCCGTTCCCGAGGAGTACAGCTTCACTGCGCTCCAGGAAGCGATGGTGTCCAGCAACTCCCCGACGATCGGTTCGTTCCTCCGAGACCGCACTGCATCGGACTCCAACGGATGCTCGATCTGGCGTGGGGGCTACGCCACGACCACCGACTATCCGCAGCGGCGAACCTCATGAGGCCCGGATCGCTGCAGTCGCGGCGGCGCTGTCCGAGGCGGCGCCGAACCCCCCTGCTCTCGCTCAGAAACCCAGCACCGCGGCCGACTTCGATACGTGTCTGCAACAACGCAGACTGCTGTGGCGGTCGTGGACTCGTGGAATGCGCAGTCTGCGACTGCGGCAGCAGTTTCCGTTGCGATCTCTCTGGGGTGTGAGACGAGGGCGAACCAGCGCTGAACTCAGTGAGCCGGAGTCGGCGAGTGATGGGCTGCGATTGACGGTCGAGCGCGAAGGCCAGCCGTGACGTGCCGGACGCCTCGTCCGCTCGGACGGAGCCTCGGGGGAGGGGACTGGGGGCCTGCATGTGATCGGACGAGCAGTCCGGCGAGCAGCCGTTCGCAGGACCGGGTGAACGGCCGAGGGCCGGACTGTCGGTGACAGTCCGGCCCTCGGCCTCGTGCGAGCGGATCTCCGCTCAGTGTCCGCGCGGGAGCTCTCCACCGGAGTGCGATCCGGCGTCGACGCCGTGGTCACCATGATCGTGGTGAGCGGCATCGAGCTCGTCCTTGGTCACCGGGGCGACGCGATCCTCGTAGAAGAACTTCGAGATCGCTGCTCGGCGACGCTCCCACTTCGAGATCTTCCCATCGGGGTCCGGCTCGGCGGGGACGTACTCGGGGGACTCGAAGGAGCTCAGCGCCCACACCTCGTGATCGGTGTGCACCTTGTGGCGCTCCTGGTACTCGCCGTGGGGCAGGCGGATGATCTCGCCGCTCTCGTAGCCGTGCAGGATGATCTCGCGGTCCTTCCGCTGCAGTCCGAGGCAGATCCGCTTCGTCACGATGTACGCGATGATCGGGCCGGCGAAGAACAGGAAGCGGAAGATGTAGATCATGTCGTTGAGCGACATGTGGAAGAACACCGCCATGAGGTCACCGGAGGCAGCTGCCCACATCACGGCGTACCAGACGACCGCCGCCATGCCGAAGGCGGTGCGCGTGGGGTTGTTGCGCGGGCGGTCGAGGATGTGGTGCTCGCGGTGGTCCTTGGTGACCCACGCCTCGACGAACGGCCAGGCGGCCATCGCACCGAACAGCAGCGCGGCGATGAGCAGCGCGGAGAAGATGTTGAAGCTGATCGGCCATCCGAAGATGTAGAACTCGGTCCAGCCCGGGATGATGCGGAGGAAGCCGTCCATCCAGCCGATGTACCAGTCCGGCTGCGTGCCGGCGGAGACGGGGGAGGGATCGTACGGCCCGTAGTTCCACACCGGGTTGATGGTGAAGAAGCCGGAGATCAGCGCCAGCAGGCCGAAGATCATGAAGAAGAACCCGCCGCCCTTGGCCGCGAAGGTCGGGAGCACCGGCTCGCCGACGACGTTCTTCTCGGTGTGCCCGGCGCCCGGCCACTGCGTGTGCTTGTGGATGACGACGAACATCAGGTGGACGCCGATGGCAGCGATGAGCAGCGCCGGGACGATCATGATGTGGAGCGAGTAGAGGCGCGACACGATGTCGATGCCGGGGAACTCGCCGCCGAACAGGAAGAACGACACATAGGTGCCGACGAGCGGGATGCCCTTGAGCAGGCCGTCGATGATCCGCAGGCCGTTGCCGGAGAGCAGGTCGTCGGGCAGCGAGTAGCCGGTGAAGCCGGCACCCATGCCGAGCGCGATGAGAGCGATGCCGATGAGCCAGTTGATCTCGCGCGGGCGGCGGAACGCACCGGTGAAGAAGATGCGCAGCGCGTGGATGCTCACCGCGGCCATGAACAGCAGAGCCGCCCAGTGGTGCATCTGGCGGATGAACAGGCCGCCGCGGATCTCGAAGGAGATCGCCAGCGTCGAGGCGTAAGCCTCGGACATCTCGACGCCCTTGAGCGGGATGTACGGACCCTCGTAGTGGAGCTCGCCCATCGCCGGCTTGAACCAGAACGTGAGGAAGGTGCCCGTGAGGATGAGGATGATGAAGGTGTAGAGGGCCACCTCACCGAGCATGAAGGACCAGTGGGAAGGGAAGATCTTGCGACCGAACTCCTTCACCATCTTCGAGGCGCCTACGCGGCTCTCGGTGAACTGTGCCGCTTTTCCGACAGCGGTCGTCGCGGGTGCTGTGCTCATTGCTCGGAGGTCTCCCTGGTGTTGATCTCCCAGAACGTCGGGCCGACGGGATCCACGAAGTCGCGCTGGGCGACCAGGTAGCCCTCGTCATCGACGGCGATGGGAAGCTGCGGAAGCGGACGCTTGGCCGGGCCGAAGATGACCGCGCAGTGGTTGGTCACGTCGAAGGTCGACTGGTGGCACGGGCACAGGAGGTGGTGGGTCTGGTGCTCGTAGAGGGCGACCGGGCAGCCGACGTGGGTGCAGATCTTGGAGTAGGCGACGATGCCGTCGACACCCCAGTCCTCCTTCGCCGGATCCGTGTTGAGCTCCTGCGGATCGATCCGCATGAGGAGCACGGCGGCCTTGGCCTTCTCGTTGAGCGGGTGCTCGGACTCGTACATCTTCTCCGGGATCACGTGGAACGCGGAGCCGATGGTGACGTCCTCGGCACGGATGTAGCGGTCCTCGTGGGGCACCATGCCCGGGTCCTGGACGAGGCGCACGCCGGGACCCCAGAGGGTCTTGAAGAGCGAGTCGCCCGGGAGCGGACCGAGATCGCGGAACACGAGCAGCGCCGGCAGGGGAGCGATCGCGACGGCTGCGATGAGGGTGTTGCGCAGCAGCGGGCGACGGGCGATGCCCGACTCCTCCTTGGCCTGGTTGATGATCTCGAGCGCGATCGCCTGGTCCTCCTCGGACCCGGCGATGTCGTGACGGGACTCGACGACCTCGACGTCGGTGATGAGGGTCTTGGCCCACAGGACGATGCCGACTCCGATGGAGAACAGCGCGAGCGTCGCGCCGAGCCCGAGCATCGCGTTCTGCAGTCGGATCGACCCCATCGAGCCGTCCTCGATCGGGAAGAGGAAGTACGACACGATGAACCACAGGGTTCCGATCATCGAGAGGATGAACCATCCCGCGATCTGCCGTTCGGCCATGCGCTCAGCAGCGGGGCTGCTGTCGGTGACTCGGGGCTTGTGCTCGGGAATACCAGGATTGGTGAACCCGTTCACCTGCTCGAGCTGGCTGCCGTGCTCGGCAGTGTGCTGTTTCGAGGTCATTCGCTTCCTCGTCCTTTACTCGATACGGATGAGAACGTGGTGGTCACTTGGACCGCGCCGAGAGCCATACGGTAATGCCGATGACTGCAGCGAGACCGAAGAACCAGATGAACAGGCCCTCGGCGACCGGGCCGAGCGAACCGAGCTTGGCTCCACCGGCGGACGGCTGCTCCGAGACCTCGCGGACGTAGGCGATGACGTCGCGCTTCTGCTCGGGGGTGAGGTTGGCATCGTTGAAGATCGGCATGTTCTGCGGACCGGTCTGCATGGCCTCGTAGAGGTGCTTCTCGGAGACCTCGGAGAGGTTCGGGGCATACTTGCCGCGGGTCAGGGCGCCGCCCGAGCCGACGACGTTGTGGCACATCGCGCAGTTGGTGCGGAAGAGTCCGCCGCCTGCGGCGGGGTCGCCCTGCGAGGCGTCGAGGTACTCGTCCTCCGGAACTGCCGGTCCGGGGCCGAGCGAGGCGACGTACGCCGACATCTGCGAGATCTGCTCCTCGCTGAACTGCGGAGTCTTGACCTGTGCCTGCGGGCCGCTCATCTGCAGCGGCATGCGGCCGGTACCGACCTGGAAGTCCACGGCTGCCGCGCCGACTCCGACGAGGCCGGGCCCGTTCTCGGTGCCCTCGGCGTTCATCCCGTGGCAGGTCGCGCAGTTGGTGACGAAGAGCTTCTCGCCCTCCTCCACGTCCTGAGCCGTGTACTCCTCGGCGGACGCGGTGCTGTTCGTGGTGAACACTGCGTAGGCGCCGCCGGTCATCAACAGACCGACGAGCAGCAGGACCACGAGGGCCATCGGGTGCCGGCGTCGTGCGGCTAGAAGCTTCACAGATTTGTCCTTTTCTTGCTGGAGTCTGGCAGGGCGGGTCTCAGACCGCGATCACTGGAGGATGTAGATCACGGCGAAGAGGCCGACCCACACGACGTCGACGAAGTGCCAGTAGTACGACACGCAGATCGCGAACACGGCTTCCCGGTGACCGAACCGCCTGGCGGCGTAGGTGCGGCCGATGACCAGCAGGAACGCGATCAGGCCGCCGAGCACGTGGAGGCCGTGGAACCCGGTGGTGAGGTAGAAGACCGAGCCGTAGGCGTTCGAGTTGATCGCAACGCCCTCGGAGACGAGGGTGGCGTACTCGTAGACCTGGCCGCCGATGAAGATCGAGCCGAGGAAGAAGGAGGCGTAGTACCACTCGACGAGGCCCCAGCGGCCGACGTTGAGCAGACCGCCGGTGCGGCGCGGCTGGAAGTGCTCGGCCTTGAACACGCCGAGCTGGCAGGTCACCGACGACAGCACCAGGATCGAGGTGTTGCCGAGGGCGAACCAGAACGCGAGCTTCTGCGTTTCCTCGGCCCACATTTCCGGGACGACCGAACGGATCGTGAAGTACATGGCGAAGAGCGCGGCGAAGAACATCAGCTCGCTCGACAGCCACACGATGAACCCTACGGTTGTCGTGTTCGGCCTGTTGACGACTGGATGAACCGGCGCTGTTTGAGATGCAGTGGCAGTGGACACGCCCCCATTATTACCCAGTCCCAAGAATAAATTCACCTTTTGCTCAGGTTCGCCGGGGACATTTTCTACGGCGTGTAGCGGAAAGCCCGAGAACTCGCGGATCCGTGTGACGTGCGGGAACACGCTCCCTCGCGTGTCGGTTCCGCCGATCGGACCGCGGACGCGCCGGCACGGGCGGCGTAGCATGATGGAGCCGTCCCCTTCCCGGGGTGAGACCCGGAGTCCCATCGAACACCGCAGCCCAGAGAGAGGTCCCCCGAATGAGCGCACAGTCCCGACCCGCGAACGCGTCTGCCGTCGTCTCGGATGTGCGCAACTGGCCCGACCTGCTCGTCGCCCTCATGTCGCGGCAGGATCTCGACGCCGGGACCGCGGCGTGGGCGATGGACGAGATCATGTCCGGCAACGTCCCCGACGTCACCATGGCCGCTTTCCTGGTGGCCCACCACGGGAAAGGGGAGACGGTCGAGGAGATCAGCGGTCTCGTCGAAGCGATGATGGCTCATGCGGTGACGCTCGACGGGCTCTCCGACGCCGTCGACATCGTCGGCACCGGCGGCGACCGGGCGAAGACGGTGAACATCTCCTCGACCGCCTCGTTCATCATCGCCGCCTCCGGGCAGCGTCTCGTCAAGCACGGCAACCGGGCCACGTCCTCGGCCTCGGGGTCCGCCGACGTCCTCGAGGCGCTCGGACTCACCCTCGACCTCACGCCCGCGCAGACCGTCGGGCTCGCCCGCGAGGTGGGGATGGCGTTCTGCTTCGCGAACGTCTACCACCCGGCGATGCGATTCATCGCCCCGGTGCGGAAGGCCATCAAGGTGCCCTCGGCCTTCAACATCCTGGGCCCCCTCACCAATCCGGCCCGCACCCGTGCCACCGCGATCGGTGTCGCCGATCCCGCGATGGCACCGCTCGTCGCCGGGGTGCTCGCCCGACGCGGCGACACGGCGCTCGTGTTCCGGTCCGGCGACGGCCTCGACGAGCTCAGCACCACCGCGGTCAACGACGTCTGGGAGGTCCGTGACGGCTCGGTCGTCCATTCGACCTTCGACGCGACCGCCCTCGACCTCCCGCGGGTCTCCAAGGACGATCTGCGTGGCGGTGACCCGGAGTTCAACGCCTGGGTGATGACCCGGGTGCTTGAGGGCGAGCGGTCCCCGGTGCGCGATGTCGTCATCCTCAATGCGGCGGCCGCGCTCGTCGCAGCCGATCGGGAGGCCGAGGGTGCTCTGACCGATCGGCTCGCCGCGAAGTCCGGGATCGCCGCCGAGGCGCTCGATTCCGGGGCCGCCCGCCGCAAGCTCGGTGAGCTGATCGAGGCGTCACACCGCTGGGGTGCCGCCGAGCGGACCGAATGACCCGAGGACGCGCCCGAAGCCGGTGAGCGGCTCGCTCCAGCCGCCGGTGGTGCGCACCAGCCGCGTGCTCCCGTCGGCCAGCCGCCGATGGATCAGCGCGGTCTCCTGGGCGAGCGCCGCCGGCGCATCCACGGACGGCTGCTCGACGTGCTCGGCGGTGAGCCGCAGCGACTCGATCGCCGGATAGGGATTGACGCCCCCCGGCACGCGGGCGCTCCCGGCGAGCCGGCCCCAGCGGACGAGGGCGAGGTCCCAGCCGCCCCCCGGCGTCGGCACGGCGGCGACGCACTCCTCGATCGCAGCGAGCCCGGCCTGCCGCTCCTGGGCGGCGAGCGAGGAGAGCAGCCCGGTCATCGCGTCGCGCACCTCGGCGGCGGTCTCGAAGCGCTCGCCCGCGGTGAGGGCGGCCATGCGCTCCCGGCAGCGCCGGACGAACTCCGCCGGGTCGCCGACGAGGAGATCGTGGACGCCGGTGATGCCGGCCCGGTAGGCCTCGGCGTCCCAGTTCCCGGCGCACGGTCCGCCGCAGCGACCGAGCTCCCCGGAGGCGCACGGGGCGAAGGCGGCGTGGTGCGGCTTCTGCGTGCACTGCTTGAGCGGGAAGAGGCGGTCCAGGGCGCGCTTGGCCTCCTGGGCGCGGCGGTGGGTCCGGAACGGCCCGAGCCGGCGCGCGGCGTCGTCCGCCGAGGCCGGTGCTGTCCGCACGACCGAGAGGCGCGGGAACTCCTCGTCGGTGAGCCGGAGCCAGGTGCGGCGTTCCGGATGCTTGGACCGTCGGTTGTAGGGCGGGGCGAGCTCGCCGATGAGCCTGACCTCCCTGACCTCCGCCTCGAGGTGCGTGTCGCAGGGGACCGTGCTGACCTCCTGGGCGGCGGTGATCATCTCCGCCATGCGACCGCGGGTCTCCCCGGCCGTGAAGTAGTTGCGCACGCGGGCCCGCATGTTCCGGCTCACCCCGATGTAGAGCACCCGCCGGGAGCCGTCGAGGAACATGTACACACCGGGTCCTTCCGGGACCCCCGTGGCGAGGTGGGCCTTGGTGCGGCGCTTCTGCCATCCGGCCGGCTTGAGGCGCTGGAGGTCTTCGAGGGTGGTGATGCCGAAGGTGCCGAAGCGGTCGAACAGCCGGTGGAGGATCTCCCCGGTCGCCCGCGCATCCGCCAGTGCCCGGTGGTCCGGGGCCACCGCGGTGCCGAAATGCGCGGCGAGTGTGCCGAGCTTGTGGTTGACGACCTCTCCGCGGGGCACGACCTGGCGGGCGAGCTTGACGGTGTCGAGCACGGGCGGGTCCGGCCAGGCGTAGTCGAGCGAGCTGCAGGCGGCCTTGAGGTAGCCGATGTCGAAGCCTGCGTTGTGGGCGACGAGGACGGATCCCCGCGCGAACTCGAGGAACGCGGGGAGCACCGAATCGAGTTCCGGGGCGCCGGCGACCATGCCGTTGGTGATCCCGGTCAGTCGTTCGACGAACGGGGAGATCGTGCTCGTGCGCGGCCGGACCAGGGTGGAGAACTCGCCGAGCACCTCGCCGCTGCGGAGCTTGACCGCGCCGATCTCGGTGATGTCGGTCGAGCCGGTCGTCTCGAGGTCGACGACGACGAAGGTCACCTCTTCCAGCGGGGTGCCGAGATCGCTGAGGTCGAGCTGCCCGGAGCGCGGCCGCTCGTCCCGGTCGAAAGCCCTCGGGGCGCGGTGGATGGACATGGCTGACATCCTGCCACGCGGGACGGACACGGGGGTCGGGGATGCGGGCAGGGCGGCCGCCGGCGGGGCCGTGTCCGCACCTCCGTCTAGGGTCTGGAACGTGCACCTGACACCGTGCGTCGCAGCCGCGGCGCACCGATCGAGGAGGACCTCATGATCATCGAATGCACCGATCCCGGCCACGGCACGGACGAGCGCACGGGCGCGGTCGTGTGCCCGGACCCCGACTGCCTGGTCGCCGCCGTCCACTCCGGTCCGGATCCGATGGACCGACTGCCCGCCGTGCGCCCCGACTGGATCCTCGAGAGTCCGGATCACCTCGATCGTCTCGAGGTCGAGGCGCTCGCGGTGCTCGGCGACTGCGGCCTCGTGCCGCAGGTCGTGGCGCCGGGGGAGGACGACCGGGAGGCCGACTACGTGCCCTTCGCTCCGGCGATCCGCCGGGTCGGCTGATCAGACCTGCGCCCCGCCGCCGGGATCGCTGCGGTGCTCGGCCGGCAGGTTGAGGAAGAGCATGAGGCCCGAGGCCATGCTGATGCCGAGGAGCACGAGCACCGCGATGCCCGGCACGGGCCGGAAGAAGATCGCCATGACGAGGAGAGCGCCGACCCCGCCGACGAGCCCGACGACGGAGAGCACGAAGAGCGGGGGCGCACTGCGCCAGCCGATCCGCTCCGGGGCCGGTGGGACCCAGTCCTCGTCCTCCTCGAGCCGCTCGCGGATCTCGTCGGTGGACATCTCCGGGACGAAGCCCGACTGCGCCTCGATCCCGGACACCATGGACTCCCAGTCCGCATCCGGGATGCGCTCGGCGTCGGGCAGGCGTTCGCGATCCGGGTCACCGGAGGATCCCGGGAGGCCGCCGGAGCCGGTCATGGCCGAGACCTCGGGGAGTCCGCGGCGGCGTCGCGCATGCGGCGGATCTCGGTGAGGACGAGGGACGCGTCGTAGTCGAGTGTGGCGACGTGGCGACTGCGGCGCAGGGAGACCGTGCGCACCGGCCCGGCGAGCCGGGCGCGCAGCTGTCGCGCCGACCACGGTCCCACGACGTTGTCGGTGCCCGACTGGCAGATGACCGTGGGCACGGTGATCCGCCACAGGCGCTGCAGCAGTGAGCGCTGGCCGCGCTGCATCGAAGCGATGGCGCGCAGCGGGGTGCGCGGGTAGGCGACCTCGTCCTGGTCGGGCAGCTCGATGTCGTTGCCGATCGCCGCGACGCTCGGCACGAGGTGCTGAAGGAGGGGGAGCGCGGTCCGCAGCGGGGAATCGACCCGCAGGGCAGGATTGACGAGGACGAGGCCGAAGATCTCACCGAGCGCGCCCTCCCGGTCGCCTGCCGGAGCGGCTGCGGCGAGTTCGAGGGCGAGTGCCCCGCCCATCGAGAGGCCCGCCACGACGACTGCGGAGTGGCGCCCGCGGAGGTCGGCGAGCTCGCGCGCCGCCGCAGTGCGCCAGTCGGCCCAGGTGGCAGCGTTGAGATCCTGCCAGACGGTGCCGTGTCCCGGCAGCAGCGGAACACGCACCGCGGTGCCGTCGGCGATGAGCTGCTCGGCGATCGGCCGCCAGGCGGCGGGGGAGCCGGTGATGCCGTGGAGCAGCAGCACGCCGACCTCGGACGGGGCGTCAAAGGTCAGCGCGGAGGCCGGGCGCTCGGCTGCGATCGTGCTTCCGGGAGGTGCCGTCATGCGTTCCAGAATGCCACACCGCGCCGCAGCCGCAGAGAGCCCGTGCTTCCTCACTGGAAGGGCGTCGGTGACGCACAGCCCAGAGGCGGCGAGTGTGCGGTGGGTGCGGTGGGCGCGGTGCCGATCGCAGCGGATCCGAGGACGCCTCCGTGTAGTAGTCTCGGACCGTTCGACCGCCCGTGTGGAAAGGGACACCGTGTTCTACTGGCTGCTCAAGACCATCGTCGTCGGGCCGGTCGCGCGTGCCCTGTTCCGGCCGTGGGTGCGCGGGCTGGAGAACATCCCGGAGACCGGCGGTGCGATCATCGCGGGCAACCACCTGTCCTTCATCGACTCGATCTTCGTGCCGCTGGCGGTTCCCCGGCCGGTCGTCTACCTCGCGAAGAACGACTACTTCGTCGGCCGCGGGATCAAGGGCACGGTGACCCGGTGGTTCTTCAAGCTCACCAACCAGTTGCCGATCGACCGGTCCGGGGGCTCGGCCTCGGAGGCCTCGCTCGACGCCGGGCTCAGGGTGCTCCGCCGCGGGGACCTCCTGGGGATCTACCCCGAGGGCACCCGCAGCCCCGACGGGCGGCTGTACCGCGGGCGGACCGGGATCGCGCGCCTCGTCATGGAGGCCGGCGTGCCCGTGGTGCCCGTCGCGCTCATCGGCACCGACAAGGTGCAGCCCGAGGGACGGACCATCCCGCGCCTGCGTCGGGTGGGGATCGTGTTCGGCAAGCCGCTCGACTTCAGCGAGTACGCCGGCATGCAGGGTGACCGGTTCCTGCTGCGCTCGGTGACCGACGAGATCATGTACGAGATCCTGCGCCTGTCCGGGCAGGAGTACGTCGACACCTATGCCTCATCGGTGAAGACGAAGCTGCTGACCTCGACCAAGCCGACGAACCGGACCGAGGAGACCTCCGGGAACGCCGCCGGGAACGCCGCCGGGAGCGGATCCGTCGGCGGCGAGGCCGCCGGTGGGGCGCCTGCGACGGCTGCTCCGCGGTGACGGCGACCCGCCGATGCTGGTCGCTCCCCGGTGCGGGCGCACCGGCCGTCACCGCGGAGAGATTCCGGTCGCTCGGCGTTCGATTACTCCGGTAACGGCGACACGCCGAATCGTTATCCCGTGCTTCGTTGTCCGCGCCCGCACCAGCGCATAAGTTCAAGGGTGTAACTTTCCCTGGGTCCGCGAGCGCCCGGTGCGGTAGAATCACTGGAGACAACCGATCCGGTGCTCGCAGGCCCTGCTTCCCCCAGGGACATGAAGGAGGAGTCGGTGTGAACCGCTCAAGTCAGGAACAGGCCCGTTCCACAGCAGTGCCGCCGGCCGCGCAGGGTCTGCTGTTCGACGACGATCTGCCTGTGCTCGACGAGGAGGCCGGCTACCGCGGTCCCACCGTCTGCCGCGTCGTCGACATCACCTACCGTCAGCTCGACTACTGGGCACGGACGGATCTGGTGGTCCCGAGCATCCGCACCGCGACCGGCTCCGGCTCGCAGCGCCTCTACAGCTTCCGCGACATCCTCGTGCTCAAGATCGTCAAGCGCCTCCTCGACACCGGTGTGTCCCTCAACCAGATCCGGGTGGCCGTCGGCCACCTGCGTGAGCGGGGCGTCGACGACCTCTCGCAGATCACGCTCATGAGCGACGGCTCGAGCGTCTTCGAATGCACCTCCGCCGACCAGGTCATCGACCTCGTGCAGGGCGGCCAGGGCGTGTTCGGCATCGCCGTGGGCCGGGTCTGGCGCGAGGTCGAGGGCACCCTGTGCGAACTCCCGAGCGAACGTCCTGAGGACGAGGTCGAGATCGTCGACGAGCTCGCCGCCCGGCGCGCCGCACGCAAGTCCAGCTGAGGCAGGAGAGCCCCAGCAGCAGGACCCGCTGACGATGAAGGGCCGTGATGATCATCATCACGGCCCTTCATCATGCCCGGCGGTGCAGCGTCAGAACCGCTTCTTCTCCCGCGCGCGGCGGGCGCGGCGGGACTCGAAGCTCTCCTCGTGCTCGCCGGCCTGGCGCTCACCGGTGCCGCCGGAGGTCGGACGCGCGGCGCTCGATGGGGGATCGGCGGGCTTCTTCGGCTCGCCGGCCGCCCGGCTCCCGCTACCCCGGGCCGAGCTCTGCGGAGCACCGGCTGCGGAGCGCGGGGGAGACGCCGCGTCGACTCCGGCCGGGGACTCGCCGGCGGTGGCGGATGCGGACCCCGGTGCGGATGCGGTCCCGGGTTCGCCGGCAGCGTCCTGTTCGGTCGCGGGGGAGTCGTCGTCCCTCTCGGTCGCTGTGGAGACCTTCTTCCCGTCGGCCGCCGAGGAGCCATCCTTCTCGGTCCCGGGTTCCGGGGGAGTCGTGGATGCTGAGGGCTTCGAGGCCGCCGCATCGTCCGTCTGCTCCGCGACGCCTGCGGCGTCGACGGATCCCGGCGCGGCATCGTCCTTCGCGGGGCTCTCCTGCGACGGCCCGTTCTGCGCGGAGTCGCCAGTGGCAGCGTCCCCGGCCCCGCCCTGCGGGGCGCCGGGCCGGCGCATCTTCTCGCTGCGGAGCGCGCGGTCGAGGATCCGGTCGAAGGCGGAGGCGAGCTCCGCTGCCGGACGGCCCGGCCACGAGTGGATGGGCCGCGCCGAGCCCTGGGCCTGCTGGAGCACGGTGCGCTCCGGGAGCGGGGGAGTGATGACGAGCGGGCCGAACATCTCCTTGAGCTCGGTGAAGCGGTAGGCGTGCTCACGTGAGTTCGGTCGAACCCGGTTGACGACGATGCCGAGCGGCTGCAGGCTCTGCGCGTTGCGGCGGCGGAGCTCCTCGGTGGCGCGCAGCGCGCGGTCGGCTGCGGCGACGGAGAACAGGCCCGGCTCGGTGACGATGAGGACGCGGTCGCTCGCCGTCCAGGCGGCGCGGGTGAGTCCGTTGAGGGAGGGCGGGCAGTCGATGAGGACGAGCCGGTAGCCGCTCGACACCTTGGCGATCGCGTCCTTGAGACGGCGCAGGTACCGGTCCGTGAGCGAGGGCCGGTCGAACTCGGCGGCACGCGGGGAGCCGGGGATGACATCGATGTGGCCGGGGCGGTCGCCCACCCAGCCGCTCGGCACGACCGCGCGGTCGAGGATCCGCGACTTCGGTGCGGCGAGGACGTCGGCGATGTCGACCTCGGTGGTCACCGGGACGTCGAGGCCCGTGGAGGCGTCGGCCTGCGGATCGACGTCGACGACCAACGTCGGGATGCCCCGGCTGTAGGCGGCCGAGGCCAGGCCGAGGGTGACGGAGGTCTTTCCGACCCCGCCCTTGAGACTGGAGACACTGAGGACGAGCACAGTCCAACGTTAGCCGATATCCCACCCCGGATCATGACGACGCACGCAGGAGCGCGCACCGGGTTCGCTCAGCCGGGGATCTCGACCCGGATGCGCGAACCCGTGGGGGACGCCTCGAGCACGATCTGGTTCGGGATCGCCTGCTGCATCCCCTGGACGTGGGAGATCACCCCGACGGTGCGACCGCCCTCGCGCAGCTCCTCGAGGATCCCGATGACCTCGGCGAGGGTGTCCGGGTCGAGGGTGCCGAAGCCCTCGTCGATGAACAGCGAATCGAGCTCGATCCCCCCGGCGGTCGACTTCACGGTGTCGGCGAGCCCGAGGGCGAGCGCGAGGGCGGCCATGAAGCTCTCCCCGCCCGACAGCGTCCGCGGGTCGCGCCGCTCCTGGGTGAAGCCGTCGACGACCTGCAGGCCGAGTCCCGCACGCTTCTCCCGCCGGTGGATGACGTCGTCGTGGACGAGGGAGTAGCGACCCCGGCTCATCACCCGCAGCCGCTCCGAGGCGTTCGCGGCGACGTCGGCGAACAGAGCGACGAGCGCGTAGGACGACAGCGAGATCCGCCGCAGGTTGTCCGGGCTCGTCGCCTGCACGAGGCCGGCCAGTGCCACGTCTGCCCGGAGTTCGCCGAGCTCGTCCTCCTCGACCGCGGCCTCGTCGAGGAACGTCGTGCGGAGCCCGGTGATATCGCGGCAGCGATCCTCGGCGACTGCGAGGGATTCGACGGCCCGGCGGGCCCGCTCCCGGAACCGCACCTCCGCGTCCTCCGCGCGGGCGCAGGCGGAGAGCAGCTCCTCCTCCGGTGCGGTGTCGCGCGAGGCAGCCGGGAACCACGCCGACTCCCGCATCACGGTGATGCGGGTGAGGAGAGCCTGGTGCTGCGCCGCCTGGGAGGAGAGCACATCCGGGTCGAGGTTGCGGGCGCTGAGGAGCTCCGATTCGGAGGTGAAGGGCGAGGCCCGCAGCGCCGTGTCGTACTCCGTCTGCCGCGTGGCCACCTCGCTCGCGGCGTCCGCGGCGGCGGCACTGGCTCGCCCGGCCGCCTGAGCGGCCGCGGTGAGTGCGGTGCCGGTCGCTGCGGCTTCCTCCGCGGCCGCCCATGACTCCGGCACCGCGTGCCCGGTGCGTCGGAGGACCTCGCGGGCGGAGGCGGCTTCGGACTCGTCGAGCTCAGCGATCTGCTCGGCGAGGGATTCGGACCGCGCGTGCAGGCGGGTGAGCTCCGTCGACAGGCGCTGTGCTTCGCCGTCGAGCGCATCAGCGCGGGTCGCGAGGCGATCGGCCTCCGTGCGGAGCCGGTCGAGATCGGCGGTCTGCGTTTCGAGCGCCTCGACCTGCTGCGCGGCTGCGGCCCTGGCGCGGGAGGCATCGTCGACCGAGCCGTCACCGGCGGTGGCCCGCGCAGCGGCGTGCTGCTCCTCGAGCCGGGTGCTCCGGTCCTGAGCCGCGGTCAGTGCGGCCTGCCGCGACTCCCAGGTGGAATGGGCGCGCTCCTCGTCCTCTCGGGTGACGGAATGCGAGTCCGCTGCGGCCGGGTGCGGGTGTTCGGTCGATCCGCAGACGGGGCATTCGGCCCCGGCTTCCAGTGCGGCGGAGAGCTCCGCGGCGATCCCGGTGATGCGGCGGCGACGGATGTCCTCGTAATCCGTGCGAGCGCGGTCCCGATCGGTGCGCCGGGATCCGACCTCGGTGCGCGCATCGGCCAGCCGGTCGGCCAGGCGGTCGCGGAGCTCGGCGGACTCGAGCTGCTCCGCGGCCCGACGGAGGTTCGCGCGCTCCTTCTCGAGTGCGGCGCGCACGGTGGGTTCGGCGGCGAGTGCGGTCGCGGTCTCGGTGCGCCGGCGGGCCTCCGCCTGCTGGAGCTCGGCGTGCTCCCGGAGCCGTGCCGACTGCGTGGTGATCGCCTCCTCGCAGTCCCGAGCTGCAGCGCGTAGGGATTCGCCGCGCTCGAGTGCTCTGCGAAGCGTCCGGGCCGCTTCCGCGACCCCGCGCCCGAGCTCTGCGAGCTCCTCCCAAGAGGTGTCGGGGTCGACCTCCGGCAGGGTCGCGAGCGCGGCCTCGAGGCGCCCGCGCTCAGCGCGCGCCGATTCTGTGCGGGTGTCCCGCGTGCGCTCGGCGGCGCGGAGCTCACGGTGCAGCGGCAGCACCGCGCCGGCAGCCCGGGCGAGCGCCTGCTGCTCACGGATCCGGTCGCGGTCGCCCGCCCCGCCCTCGTAGTCCTGTTCGAGCTTCCGCAGCCCGGTGAGCTCCCGGCGGGCGGTGAGGCGCTCCGCGGCGGCACCGGCCGCCTCCGCCGCCCGTTCCCAGGCCGCCTGACTGAGATCCCGGCCGGCCACGGCGAGGTTCCGGCGCTCGGCGCAGATCGCCGTGCTCGGCCCGAGCACGGCGTCGACATCGGCGACGCCCGGGTGCTCGACCGCAGGGCGGGGGAGGTCCTCGCCGTGGACGGCGAGCGCCCGGTCGACGAGTGCTGTGCGCCCGGCGGACACCTCGGTCATCCGGGTGCGCGCCGCCCGGGCGGAGTCGGCGAGGACCCGTTCGACGGCGGTGAAGTGCTCGGTGTCGAAGAGCCGCCGCAGGATGGGTTCGCGCTCCTGCGGTGCGGCGCGGAGGAAGGCGGCGAACCCGCCCTGGGGGAGGAGGACGATCTTGGTGAACTGCTCGGCGTTGAGGCGCAGTGCCCGATTGACGTGGGCCTGGACCTCGTTCATCGTGCGGCCGAGTCCGGCCCACGCGGTGCCGTCCCACTGGAGCAGGGACACCGCCGGTCGCTGCGTGACCGTGCCGGAGCCGCGCTGCTTGGGCCGTTCGTAGGCCGGGCTGCGTTCGATCCGATAGCGCCGGCCGCGCGCACTGAAGTCGAGGACGACCGTCGTCGGGGTGGTCGGAGCGGCGAACTGGGAGCGCAGCTGTCCGGCGTCGTTGCGGGCCCCCGGCACGGTCCCGTAGAGGGCGAAGACGATGGCATCGAGGACGGTCGTCTTCCCCGAGCCGGTGGGCCCGTGGATGAGGAAGAGGCCGTCCCCGGCGAGGGCGTCGAAGTCGACCTCCGCGGTCTCCGCGAACGGTCCGAAGGCCGAGAGCGTCAGCGTGTGCAGTCTCATGCGTCCTCCCTCCGCGCGGAGGCGAGTGCGGTCTCGAACCGGGTGCGCTCCCCGGGCCGCGCGGGGCGTCCGGCGACGTCCTCGACGAAGGCGGAGAACACCTCGGTGTCGGTGCGGGCGGCCGCCGTCGCGGCGTCCGGCACTTCCAGTGCGGTGGGCTGGGCGGCGTTGACGTAGCTGAGCCTGATGAGCCCGGGCAGCACGGCGCGCAGCCGCCCGAGCGCCCCGTCGACGCGCTCGGTGTCGGTGAGCTCGACGGCGACGAGCGCATCCTCGTGCTCCGCCGCGCGGGCGAGGACGTCGGCGAAGGTGCCGCGCACGGTCTCGATCCGGGAGAACGCCGGGACCGGCACCGCGCTGAGCTCGATCCCGGCGTCGCGGATGTCGAGGAGGACGAGCTGCTTGGGGGTGAGCGCCTCGGTGAATGACAGCGGCACGGGGGAGCCGGAGTAGCGCACGGTCGGGGTGATCGACTGCGGGCGGTGGAGGTGGCCGAGCGCGGCGTAGTCCGCACCGGCGAACACCGCAGCGGGCACCACGCCGACGCCGCCGATCCCGATATCGCGCTCCGATTCGCTGCCGACGGCACCGGACACGAAGGCGTGGGCCATGACGAGCAGCGGCACCCCGGGATGGTGGGCCCCCGCGTGCTCCCGGATCCTCTCCATCGCAGCACCGAGCACGGCGGTGTGGGTCCGCTCGACGCCGAACCGGGAATGGACGAGCGCGGGCTCGAGGTAGGGGATCGCGTACACCACGGCCTCCGGTTCTCCGCCGGCGGGGGAGAGGGGGACCGGCCAGGTGATGTCCGACAGCCGGGTCCGCAGGTGGAGACCTGCCGTGTCGACGAGCCTTCGACCCATCCCGAGCCGCATGAAGGAGTCGTGGTTGCCGCTGGAGACCACGACCCGGGTGCCGGCGGTGAGCAGCCGGCCCACCGCGGTGTCGAAGAGCTCGAGGGATTCCTGCGGCGGGATCGCCCGGTCGTAGACGTCGCCGGAGACGAGGATGACGTCGATGCGCTCGGCTTCGACCGTGTCGACGAGGAAGTCGAGGAACCGGGCGTGGACGTCGTGCTGGTCGACGCCGAAGAACGACCGTCCGAGGTGCCAGTCGGAGGTGTGGAGGATACGCATGTGCCCAGGGTATCGGCGGGGGCGGACACGGGGTCCGGCGGCGGGCCGCGCCCCGGACCCGCGGTGGGACGTGGAACGTTTCCGCGCCCCGCCGGTGACGTGTCCGCGGGCGTCTGTAGAGTTGTGCCCGTCAAAGGACCCCGCGTCGACCGCCGTCGACACCGAGCTGAAACGAGCAGCACTGATGTTCTCAAAGGTTCTCGTAGCCAACCGCGGAGAGATCGCGGTTCGCGCTTTCCGCGCCGCCTATGAACTGGGCGCCACCACCGTCGCCGTGTTCCCGTACGAAGATCGCAACTCGGAGCACCGGCTCAAGGCCGATGAGGCCTACACGATCGGGGAGAAGGGGCACCCGGTCCGCGCGTACCTCGATGTCGAGGAAGTCATCCGCGTGGCCAAGGAGTGCGGCGCCGACGCCGTGTACCCCGGCTACGGCTTTCTCTCCGAGAACCCCGACCTCGCCCGGGCCTGCGCCGACAACGGCATCGTCTTCATCGGCCCGAAGGCCGACGTCCTCGAGATGGCCGGCAACAAGGTGCACGCGCTCGAGGCCGCCCGCTCCGCCGGGATCCCCACGCTGGCGTCGACGCGGCCCTCGGCGGATCTCGACGAGCTCCTCGCGGACGCGGAGTCGATGGACTACCCGCTGTTCGTCAAGGCCGTCGCAGGCGGCGGCGGGCGCGGCATGCGCCGGGTCGGCAGCAAGTCCGAGCTCGTCGATGCCCTCAAGGCCGCGATGCGCGAGGCCGAGGGCGCCTTCGGCGACCCCACGGTCTTCATCGAGCAGGCCGTGCAGCGCCCGCGCCACATCGAGGTGCAGATCCTCGCCGACAACGACTCCAACGCGATCCACCTGTTCGAGCGCGACTGCTCGATCCAGCGGCGCCACCAGAAGGTCGTCGAGATCGCTCCGGCGCCCCACCTCGATCCGGCGGTCGCCGAGGCCCTGCGCACCGACGCGCTCAAGTTCGCCACCGCGCTCGGCTACCAGAACGCCGGCACCGTGGAGTTCCTCCTCGAGACCGAAGGGCCCCGGGCCGGCCAGCACGCCTTCATCGAGATGAACCCCCGGATCCAGGTCGAGCACACGGTGACCGAGGAGGTCACCGACGTCGACCTCGTGCAGTCCCAGATGCGGATCGCGGCCGGGGAGTCGCTCGCCGACCTCGGGCTCAGCCAGGACAGCATCACCGTCAAGGGCGCCGCCCTCCAGTGCCGCATCACCACCGAGGACCCGGCGAACTCGTTCCGTCCGGACACCGGTACCATCACCGCCTACCGGTCCGCCGGCGGCGCGGGAGTCCGCCTGGACGGCGGCACGGTGTACGCCGCGCCGAGATCTCCGCGCACTTCGACTCGATGCTCGTCAAGTGCACGACCCGCGGCCGCACCTTCGAACAGGCCGTCAACCGGGCCCGCCGCGCCCTGGCCGAATTCCGAATCCGCGGTGTGGCGACGAACATCGGGTTCCTCCGCGCCGTGCTCGACGACCCGGCGTTCATCCGCGGCGACGTCGCCACGACCTTCATCGAGGAGCGTCCGCACCTGCTCGCCGCGAAGGTCGGTGCCGACCGCGGCTCCAAGCTCCTCGAGTTCCTCGCCGACGTCACGGTCAACCGCCCGCACGGCGATTCCCCGGTGGCGCTGCTGCCCAAGGACAAGCTGCCCGCCTTCGACATCTCCGGCGAGGCCCCAGCCGGTCAGCGCCAGCGGCTGCTCGACCTCGGCCCGGCGGCCTTCGCCGCGGACCTGCGGAAGCAGTCCGCCCTCGCCGTGACGGACACCACCTACCGCGATGCCCACCAGTCGCTGCTCGCCACCCGCGTGCGCTCGAAGGACCTGCTCGCGGTCGCCCCGTACACCGCCCGGATGACTCCGGAGCTGCTGAGCCTCGAGTGCTGGGGCGGTGCGACCTACGACGTCGCGCTGCGCTTCCTCGCCGAGGATCCGTGGGAGCGCCTGGCCGCACTGCGCGAGGCGATGCCGAACATCAACCTGCAGATGCTCCTGCGCGGCCGCAACACCGTGGGCTACACCCCGTACCCCACCGCGGTGACCGATGCCTTCGTCGAGGAGGCCGCGCGCACCGGCGTCGACATCTTCCGGATCTTCGACGCCCTCAACGACGTCGAGCAGATGCGCCCGGCGATCGACGCCGTGCTCGCCACCGGGACCACCGTCGCCGAGGTCGCGCTGTGCTACACCTCGGACCTCACCGATCCGGCGGAGGAGCTCTACACCCTCGACTACTACCTCCGGCTCGCGGAGAAGATCGTCGAGGCCGGTGCCCACGTGCTCGCGATCAAGGACATGGCAGGCCTGCTGCGCCCGGCCGCTGCGACCACGCTGGTGACCGCGCTGCGGGAGAACTTCGACCTCCCGGTCCACGTGCACACCCACGACACCGCCGGAGGTCAGCTCGCCACGCTGCTCGCCGCCTCCGCCGCGGGAGCCGATGCGGTGGACGCCGCGAGCGCCTCGATGGCCGGCACCACGAGCCAGCCCGCGCTGTCCGCGCTCGTCGCCGCACTCGAGCACACCGACCGGGACACCGGCCTCTCGCTCGCCGCGGTCTCCGACCTCGAGCCGTACTGGGAGGCCGTGCGCAACGTCTACAAGCCCTTCGAATCCGGTCTGCCCGGCCCCACCGGCCGCGTCTACCGCCACGAGATCCCCGGCGGCCAGCTCTCGAACCTCCGCCAGCAGGCCGTCGCGCTCGGCCTCGGCGAGAAATTCGAGGAGATCGAGAAGATGTACGAGGCCGCGGACCGGATCCTCGGCCACCTCGTCAAGGTCACGCCCTCGTCGAAGGTCGTCGGTGACCTCGCCCTGCACCTCGTCGCCGTGGGCGCCGACCCGCAGGAGTTCGCCGAGAACCCGCGCCACTTCGACATCCCGGACTCCGTCATCGGATTCCTGTCCGGCGACCTCGGTGATCCGCCCGGCGGCTGGCCGGAGCCGTTCCGCTCCAAGGCGCTCGAGGGCCGCAAGTACACCGCCCCCGCGGAGAGCCTGTCCGACCACGACTCCGACCTGCTCGGGGAGACCGGCCGGGTGCGCCAGGAGACCCTCAACCGGCTCCTGTTCGCCGCTCCGTCCAAGGAATTCAACCGGATGCGGGAGACCTACGGCGACCTGTCCGTCCTCGAGACCACCGACTACCTCTACGGTCTTCAGGAGGGCGAGGAGCACGCCGTCGTCATCGACAAGGGCAAGGCGCTGCTCGTCGGCGTCCAGGCCGTCGGCCCGGCCGACGAGCGCGGCATGCGCACCGTGATGTGCACGCTCAACGGCCAGATGCGCCCCGTCTCCGTGCGCGACCGCTCCGTCGACGTCGACGTCGTCACCGCCGAGCGCGCCGACACCTCGGTGCCGGGCCACGTGGCCTGCCCGTTCGCCGGTGTCGTGACCATGCAGGTCGCGGCCGGGGACAGCGTCAAGGCCGGCGACACCGTCGCGACGATCGAGGCGATGAAGATGGAGGCCGCGATCACCGCCCCGATCGTCGGCACCGTCTCCCGTGTCGCGATCGGCGCCGTCCAGCAGCTCGAGGGCGGCGACCTCGTGGCCGTGGTCGATGCCTGAGAGGCCCATCCGTCGCTTCGGCGATCCGGTCCTCAAGACCGTGACCGACCCGGTCACGGTGTTCGACCGGAAGCTCAGGGAGCTCGTTCGCGACCTGCTCGACTCGACCCGCATGGAGGGGCGGGCAGGCGTGGCGGCCACCCAGATCGGGTCGACCCGCCGTGTCTTCGCCTACCACGTCGAGGGCGAGCTCGGCTACGTCGTCAATCCGGAGCTCGTCGAGACCGGGGGAGAGAAGCGGGAGATCGGGGAGGGCTGCCTCTCCGTGCCCGGGCTCTGGTACCCCACCCCGCGCTGGGAGACCGCCGTGGTCCGCGGCGTCGACCAGGACAACCAGCCGGTCGTCGTGCGGGGCGAGGGCCTCATGGCCCAGATGCTCCAGCACGAGGTCGACCACCTCGACGGACTCGTCTACCTCGACCGGCTGAGCCCGGAGAACCGGCGCGCCGCCCTCAAGGCGGTCCGGGAGTCCGACTGGTTCTGAGCCCGCACGATCGGGCCCGGAGCACCCGAGCCCGTCCGCACTGCAAGCACCGCACATGACTACAGGAGTTGATATGACAATCGAACGCGCAGGAGTGATCGGCTGCGGCCTCATGGGATCCGGCATCGCCGAGATCCTCGCCCGCAAGGGCCTCGACGTCGTCGTCCGCGACATCGACGACGCCGCCGTCGAGGCCGGTCGCGCCCGGGTGGAGAAGTCCTTCGCCAAGGGCGTCGAGCGGGGCAAGATGAGCGCCGAGGACCGCGACGGCGCTCTCGCCCGCCTCCACTTCACCACGGATCTGTCGGCGATGGCCGACCGGCAGCTCGTCATCGAGGCGGCGAGCGAGAACGAGGGGATCAAGAAGAAGATCTTCGCCGAGCTCGACTCGATCGTCACCGACCCGCAGGCGATCCTCGCGTCGAACACCTCGTCGATGCCGATCGTGCGGTTCGCCCAGGCGACCTCCCGCCCCGAGCGCGTCATCGGCATGCACTTCTTCAACCCCGCACCGGTGCAGCCGCTCGTCGAGATCATCTCCTCGCTGCTGACCGACCCGGCGATGGCCGACGAGCTCGACGCCTTCACCACCGAGGTGCTCGGCAAGGTCACCATCCGCTCCGACGACCGCCCCGGGTTCATCGTCAACGCGCTGCTCATCCCGTTCCTGTTCTCCGCCATCCGCATGCTCGAGGCCGGGCACGCGACGAAGGAGGACATCGACACCGGGATGATCAACGGCTGCGCCCACCCGATGGGCCCGATCCGGCTCGCCGACCGGGTGGGCCTGGACACCTGCTTCTACGTCGGACAGAGCATCTACGAGGAGACCGGGGACCCGGCGAACAAGCCGCCGCTGCTGCTGAGCCGCATGGTCGACGCCGGCCTGCTCGGCGTGAAGTCCGGTCAGGGCTTCTACGACGACTACCGCTGAGCCGTCACGGCCGGCCCTCGGCCGGAGACGCGAAGGCCCCCACCGGGAACCCGGTGGGGGCCTTCGCATTCCTGCCGGCGGGTGGGCGCCCGTGCCGGCGGGATCTCAGTCCTGGGCGAGGAGCTTCTCGCAGGCGGCGAGTCGCACGCACACCGCGAGACCCTCGGTGGCGGCGGTGACATCGGCGAGGCTCGGCATCGTCGGGGCGATCCGGATCACCGCGTCGTCGGGGTCGAGGCCGTAGGGGTGCGTCGCACCCGCCGGGGTGAGCTTGACACCGGCCTCACCGGCGAGCTTGACCACCCGGTCGGCGGTTCCGGGGAGCACGGAGAGCGTGATGAAGTAGCCGCCGTCCGGGTCCGTCCATCGCGCCGCCCCGGTGCCGGCGAGGCCGGCCTCGAGCTTCTCGATGACCGCGGCGAACTTCGGGCCGATGAGCGCGGCGTGCTCGGACATGTGCCGGCGCACCCCGGCGGCATCGCCGAAGAACCGGGCGTGGCGCAGCTGGTTGATCTTGTCCGGGCCGATCGACGCGGCGCCGAGGTGGCCGGTGAACCAGCCGATGTTCGCCTCCGAGCCACCGTAGAAGGCGACCCCGGCACCCGGATGGGTGATCTTCGAGGTCGAGGCGAACACCCACACCCGGTCGGGGTGTCCGGCATCCGCGGCGAGACCGAGCACGTCGAGCATCGGGGCGTGGGGCTCGCGCAGGTGGTGGATGCCGTAGGCGTTGTCCCACAGGAGCTTGAAGTCCGGGGCCGCGGTCGGCATCGCGAGCAGGGCGCGGGTGCGCTCCTCGCTCATCGAGATGCCGGTCGGGTTCGAGTACATCGGGACGACCCACATGCCCTTGATCGTGGGATCGGTGGCGACGAGCTCCTCGACCGCGGACAGCACCGGGCCCTCGTCGTCGAGGGGGACGGTGACGAGCTCGAAGCCGAGCGCCTCGGCGAGCGTGAAGTGGCGGTCGTACCCGGGCACGGGGCAGATGATCCGGCGCGGCTGCCCGACCCACGGCGCGTCGCCGTCGACCGTGCCGGCGAGCAGCGCGAAGCTCAGCGCCTGGTGCATGAGAGTGAGGGAGGAGTTGCCCTGCGCGAGCAGCTGATCGGCGGGGACGCCGTAGAGCTCGCCGAACATCTCGCGGAGCTCCGGGAGGCCCTCGAGCCCGCCGTAGTTGCGGACGTCGACGCCGTCGCGGGAGCGGATGTCGTCCCCGGCGACCGCGGTGAGCAGGCCCGCGGACAGGTCGAGCTGGTCGGTGCCGGGCTTGCCGCGGGTGATGTCGAGGTCGAGCCCGCGGGCGGCGAAGTCGCCGTACGCCTCGGTCGCGGCCGCGAGCTCCTGCTCGAGGTCCGCCTGCGAGAGATCTTCCAGTGCCATGCGAAGCCGCCCTTCCCGGGGTCGATGAGGCCTTCCGCTCATATCCTAGTGCGGTGACCCCTGACCCCGAGACCCGCCTCCGCCCGGTCCTGCTCGGTGCGCTGCTCGCCGTCGGGCTCGGCCTCGTCGCCCTGTTCCCCGACGCGCTCGGGCTGCACACCCTCAGCGGCGCGGTGCATCTCAGTGCCCTGCGCGGCCTCGTCACGCTCGCCGCGCTCGGGATCCTCCTCGTTGCCGCAGGCGGCCTGCTCTCCCGCCGGTCGCGGCCGTTCCTCACCGGGTTCCTCGGGTTCGGCGCCGTCCTCGTGCTCGCCAGCGGCGGGATCCTGCTCGGCCGAGGATATTCCGACCCGGGCGTGCCCGCGGCGGAGACCCAGCCGTTCGCCCCGGCGGCCGCCCCTGGGTCGGCCCCGGGGTCCCGGCTCACCGTGCTCACCGCGAACGTCCTCATCGGCAACGCCGGCTACGAGGATCTGCTCCGGGAAGCGGCCGCCGCGCAGGCCGACGTCATCGCCCTCCAGGAGACCTCACCGGCCATCGTCGAAGCGGTCCTCGAGCGCACCGGACTGTCAGCGGAGTATGAGGTGGCGGCGGTGTCGATCCGCTCCGGGGTCGACACCGCGGCGACGATCCTCCTCGTCAACCCGGCGCTCGAGCCGGAGGAGATCGATGGAGGACCGCTGCCCTTCGCCGCGGTCGGTGCGCGCACGAATGTGGGGGACATCTACGCGGTCCACACCTATGCGCCGATCGACCGCAGTATCCGCCAGTTCAACTGGTGGCGCTCGGTGTCGGAATCAGCGAAGCTCTGCACGACCGGGGCCGGCACCCTCGTCGTCGGGGACTTCAACGCCACCCCGGACCACCGGACCCTGACCGGACACACCGATTGCACCGATGCGGCCACCGCACTCGGCATGGGGGCCGTGGGCACCTGGCCGCAGACCGTCGGCGACCGGGAGTGGCCGCGCGGGCTCGGCGCCGCGATCGACCACCAGCTGTTCGATCCGCAGCGCTTCACCGCACACCGCGGCTGGATCCTCGACATCCCGGGATCGGACCACCGCGGAGTGCTCGTCGAGTACATCGTGGACGCCGCGCGGGTGCCATGATGGGCACATGAAACGATACACACCGGACTCGACCCGTTCCCAGATCGATGCCATCATGGCCGGCTTCGGCGTCGACGACGCCACCCGCACCGTGTGCACCGACGTCATGTTCGCCACCGACCTCTCCGGGGTCGACTCCCACGGCATCTCGATGCTGCCGATCTACCACCGGGAGATCGCCGCCGGCACCACCGACCCGGACGCCGTGCCCGAGGTGACCCGCAGCGCCGGGGCCTTCAGCCTCATCGATGGGCACCGGGGGTTCGGCCACACCGCGGCGCACCTCGGCATGCGCGAGGCGATCGCGAAGGCCAAGGAGATGGGCATCGGGCTCGGCTCGGTGGGCAACGCCAACCACTTCGGCGCCGCCGGCTACTACGCGCGGATGGCCGCCGAGGAGGGGCTCATGGGCATGGCCCTGTGCTCGACCCGGGAGGCCCTGCAGACCCCCACCGGCTCCCGCCACCCGCTCATGGGCACGAATCCGCTCGCCTTCGCCGCCCCCGTCACCGGGGAGGAGCCGATCGTCATCGACATGGCCTCCTCCGTCGTCCCCCTCAACAAGGTCAAGGTCTACGGGCTCAAGGGCGAGCCGCTGCCCGCGGAGTGGGTCGTCGACGACGCAGGCGAGGTCGAGACCGACGCCGGGGCCGCGTACGCCGGTCTGTGCAGCCACGACGACCGCCACGGCCTCGTGCCGATCGGCGGGCGCGGCACCCTGTCCGGCGGCCACAAGGGCTACGCGCTGGCCACGATGATCCAGCTCCTGTCCGCCGCGATCCCGGGCGCCGACCAGCCCGGCAGCAAGGCCGGGTTCCACGACGTCGGCTACTTCTTCCTCGCGATCGACACCGAGCTCATCAACCCGGGCGTGGCCGCCGACTACGCGAAGGAGCTGCGCGACACCCTGCGCGGGCTCGAGCCCGTCGACCCGGCGCATCCCGTGCAGGTCGCCGGCGACCCCGAGACCAGGATCCGCGCCGAGCGATCCGCCCACGGGATCCCGCTGGCCGACACCCTCGTCGGTCAGCTGCAGCACGTGTGCGCCGACACCGGAGCGGAGTTCCTCCTCGCGGAGCAGGTCTGATTGGCCGGCCCGCGCATGCCTGCCGCCGGCCGCGAGGCGCACGGCAGGTGCTTCGGCACGGCCGCGGACGTCTACGACGCGGTGCGTCCCGGCTACCCGGACGCGCTCGTCGATGCGATCGCGGCGGACGGGGGAGCGGTGCTCGACCTCGCCGCCGGCACCGGAAAGCTCACGCGCCCGCTGCTCGAGCGCGGCCTCGAGGTCGTCGCCGTCGACCCCGACGGCCAGGCGCTCGCCCGCAACCCGGCCCGCGGGATCCTCGGCACTGGGGAGTCGATCCCGCTGGCCGACGGCAGCGTCGACCTCGTCACCGTCGCCCAGGCCTGGCATTGGCTCGACCCGGAGCGCTCAGCCGCGGAGATCGCCCGCGTCCTCCGCCCGGGCGGAGTGCTGTGGATCGTGCTCAACCAGCTCGATGTGCGCGTCGACTGGGTGCTGCGGCTGAGCCGCATCATGCACGCCGGCGACGTCTACCGCCCGCACTGGCGCCCTGAGCTCGGACCGGGGTTCGGTCGTGTCGAGGCGCGCCTCGACGAGTTCAGCACCCCGGTGGGCGTCGACGACATCGTCGACCTCGCCGCCACCCGCTCCTACTGGCTGCGCTCGCCGCGGCACATCCGCAAGCGCGTCGAGGCCAACCTCCGCGACTACTTCGCCGAGGAGCACCCCGTGGCACTCGGCACCCGCCTCGACCTCCCGTACCTCTGTCTCAGCTATCGCGCACAGCGTCTCACCGACGCCGGATCCGCATGAGGGCAGAACCATCCGTGGGAGGATGAGGAACGGAATCGACTGAGGAGGAGACACGAGAATGCGCGGAGTCCTGCTGACAGAGCACGGCGGACCGGAGGTCCTCGGATGCACCGGGATCCCGGACCCCGAACCGAAGGCCGGTCAGGTCCTCGTCGAGCTGCGGACCGCGGGCATCAACCGCCGCGACGCGCTCATCCGTGGCGGGATCGGCCCCGGCTACCGACCGCACCTGCCGGTGATCCTCGGCTCCGACGGCGCCGGCATCCGCCGTGACACGGGGGAGGAGGTCATCATCCTGCCGTCCCTGCGCTGGGGCGACGACGACGCCTGCCCCGGACCGGATTACGCGGTGCTCGGCGGCGGGCCCGACGGCGGCACCTACGCGGAGCTCATCGCGGTCGACGAGGCCTGCCTGTTCCCCAAACCGCGCCACCTCGCCTGGGCGGAGGCCGGCGCGCTGTCGCTGTCCGGCCTCACCGCATACCGGGCGCTGTTCACCGTCGGGCGGCTGCGGCGCGGCCAGACCCTCGTCATCCTCGGCGCCGGGTCGGGCGTGTCGCTCATCGCCCTCCAGCTCGCCGTCAAGGCCGGCGCGCGCGTCGCGGTGACGTCCTCGAGCGAGGACAAGCTCCGGCTCGCCGAGGAGATGGGCGCTGCGGTCGGCGTCGACTACACCGTCCCGGACTGGGAGCTGCGGCTGCGCGACGAGATCGGAGAGGCCGACCTCGTCCTCGACTCGGTGGGATCGACGCTCCAGGAGTCCGTGCTGCTGCTGCGGCGCGGGGGAGCGGTGCTGTCGATGGGCGGGACCGGTGACAGCGGCATCGTCTCCGACTTCGACATCCGTACCCTCTACCTCCAGCACAAGCGGATCCTCGGCACCGCGATGGGGTCCCCGCGGGACTTCGCCGGGTTCCTCGAGATGGTGTCCGACGGGGACATCGATCCCGTCATCGACTCCGTCTACCCGCTCGACGAGGTCGCCGAGGCGCACTCCCAGCTCGACTCGAACCTCCGCTTCGGCAAGATCGTGCTCTCGATGGAGTGAGGCGCCGGCCGACGCCCGGACATGGAAGAACCGGCCGGGACATCGCGTGATGCGATGTCCCGGCCGGTTCCGCTGTCACCGGGGCGAGGGACGCCCCGAGGATCCTCAGACCGAGGTGCCGGTGCCCGAGGTGCCGGAGTCGGTGCCGGTCGAGGTGCCCAGGTCCGTGGTGACCGTGGTGCTGCGGTCGGTGCCCTGGTTGTGGGCGACCGAGATCTTGCGCGGCCGCGCCTCCTCCGCGACCGGGATCGTCAGCAGGAGCACACCGTCGGTGTAGTCCGCCGAGATCTGGTCGAGGGCGATCCGGTTGCCCAGGGTGAGCTGACGGGCGAAGGTCCCGGTGGGACGCTCACGGGTGAGCCACTTGATGTCCTGGGTGCTCGTGTTCGCGGTGCGCTCGGCGCGCACGGTCAGCGTGCGGTCCTGCACGTCGACATCGATGCTCGCCGGGTCGACGCCGGGCATGTCGATGCGGGCGACGAACACCTCGCCCTCACGGTAGAGGTCCATCGGCAGCGCGGCGGTGTTGGGGGTGCGGGTGACCTCGGAGAAGAAGCGGTCGAGATCGCGGATCGGATCGAACTTGGTGGCCATGTGCATGTCCTTTCAGATGTGCGGTGAAGCCTTACATTGAGTCGAACACACTCAAGTCCGAGATCATTCCCGAGAACCGCCGACTCCGCGCCCGCAGGTTCTGCAGCACGGCCGATCTCCTAGAGTGAGGTCCATGGGATTCGCCGACATCGTCACCGCGCTCGTGCCGGTGGCGGCTCTCATCGCCCTGGGCTTCGGATTGCGGCGCACCCCGCTGTTCTCCTCCGCGGACTTCTGGGCGGGCGCGGAGAAGCTCGCCTACTTCGCCCTCCTGCCGACCCTGCTGTTCCGCAACGTCGCCACCGTCGACATCGCCGCCTTCGACCTCGGCCCGCTCGCACTCGGCCTCGTGCTGCCGACGCTCGGCGTGGCGGGCGTCCTGTGCCTGGTCCACCGGCTCGTCGCGGCCGACGCCCCGGCGTTCACCTCGGTGTTCCAGGGCGGCATCCGCTTCAACACCTACATCGGCCTGTCCCTGTCCGCGGCGCTGTTCGCCGACACCGGGCTCGCGCTCGCGGCGATCATCGGCGCGATCCTCGTCCCCCTCGTCAACGTCCTGTCCTCGCTCGCCTTCGAGCTCTTCCTCGTCGACAAGCACTCGTGGCTCTCGCTCCTGCGCACGGTGGTCCTCAATCCGCTCGTGCTCGGCTGCGCGCTCGGGATCGTCGTCAACCTGCTCCCCGTCGAACTGCCCGGGCTCGCGCTCGAGGTGCTCGACCCGCTGTCGGCCGCGGCCCTGCCGGTCGGCCTGCTGTGCGTCGGCGCGGGGATGCGTGCGATCTCGATCGGCGAGCACGGGGTCGGCCTGGTCGTCGCCGCCGCGGTCAAGCTCCTCGTCCTGCCGGCGGTGACCGTCGCCGCGCTCCTCGCCTTCGGCGTCACCGGCGAGGCGGCTCGCGTGGGCCTCGTGTTCCAGGCGATCGCGACCGCGCCGAGCGCGTACGTCATGGCCCGGCAGCTCGGCGGGAACGCCCGGCTCATGGCCGCCCTCATCGCCGTGCAGACGCTTCTGTCGATGGTCACCCTGCCGCTCGTCCTCGGCCTCGGGTTCCGGCTCCTCGGCTGAGTCCGCGGATCCCGCTAGACTGCGAAGTGCCCCGCCGACGGCACCCGCCCCGTTCGGCGATCCCCGCCCGAAGGCATCGATCGCATGCACACGCCCGAACCCCGCCGGGGCCCGGCCGGCCCGGCTCCTGCGGCCGGTCCCGCGCCGCACACGCCGCACCGCGGACCGGGTCCGCGCGCTCTCGCCCCCGACCTCGCCCGCGGGGTCATGCTCCTGTTCATCGCGATCGCCAATGTGTCGTGGTTCCTCTACGGCGGCGACGAACACCCCGCGGTCGTGCACCCGACCGACGGCACCGTGCTCGACCGGGCGCTCTCCACACTCGCGATCCTCTTCGTCGACGCCCGCGTCTATCCGATGTTCGCCTTCCTGTTCGGCTACGGGATGGTGCAGTTCGCGACCTCGCGCGCGGCGCGCGGGATCCCCGAGCCGGTGGTCCGGCGGATGCTCGCACGGCGCCACTGGTGGATGATCGCCTTCGGGTTCGTCCACGCCGCACTCCTGTTCGCCGGTGACATCCTCGGCGCCTACGGACTCGCCGGCCTCATCCTCGCCGCGCTGTTCTTCCGACGCACCGACCGGACCCTGAAGATCCTCGTCTGGGTGGTCGTCGCGATGCTCGCCGTCAGCGCGCTCTTCAGCCTGTTCGGCGCGGTGATGGTCTCGTGGGTGCTGCCGCAGGCCACCGGCATGTCCGCCGAGGAGCTCGCGGGCGATACCGGCTTCACCGTCGGCAGCCAGCGCGGCATGCTCAGCGGGGACGGGAACTACCTCGTCTCGGTGGGCGCCCGGGTGCTGTTCTTCGCCCTCGGCCTGTTCGGTCAGCTCCTCGGCCTCGTGGTGCCCGCCTGCATCCTCCTCGGGTGGTTCGCCGCCCGCCACCGCTTCCTCGAGGACTCGGAGCGCCACCGCCGTCTGCTCGGCCGCACCGCGCTGTGGGGGATCCTCATCGGAGTCCTCGGCGCCGTGCCCCAGGCACTGTCGTACCTCGGCCTCCTGCCGCTGGCGGACGCAGCGTGGTGGGGCACCATGGGGCTCGTCACCCTCACCGGCATGGCCGGCGGGGTCGGCTACGCCGCGCTGTTCGGTCTGCTCGCGCTGCGACTGCGCTCCCGCGTCAGGTCGCCGCTGCGCGCGGTCGCGGCTGTCGGCAAGCGCTCGCTGAGCTTCTATCTGCTCCAGTCGCTGATCTTCGCTCCGCTGCTGGCGGCCTGGGGATTCGGCATGGGGGAGTGGATGGGCACCGCAGGGGCCTACGCACTGGCGGTCGCGGTCTGGGTGCTCTCGCTCGTCATCGCCGGAGTGCTCGAATCCCGCGGCCGGCGGGGGCCGGCCGAGGCGCTGCTCCGGCGCCTGACGTACCGGCGGGACGATCCCGCAGGACTCCACCCGGCCGGTGCCGTGCCCACCCGGTCCGACCCGCCGGGACCCGCAGGACAGGGGCGGCCGCCACCGCCGCAGCCGTCCGTTCCTCCACCGCCCATCGACCCTCCGTCCCGAGGAGCCTCGCCATGACCATCCGCATCGACATCTGGTCCGACATCGCCTGCCCGTGGTGCCGGATCGGCAAGGCCCGCTTCGAATCGGCGCTGGCGCGGTTCGCGCACCGCGACGAGGTCGAGGTCGCGTGGCACGCCTTCATCCTCGATCCCGACCTGCCGGTGCGCTACGACGGTACCGAGGTCGAATACCTCATCGAGCGCAAGGGCATGCCGCGCGCCCAGGTCGAGGCGATGACGCAGCAGATCGCGCGGGCCGGTGCGGGGGAGGGGCTCGACTTCGACTTCGATTCCGTGGTGCCCTCGTCCTCGCTCGCCGCGCACGCGCTGCTCAAATATGCGGAGGCCACGGGTGCGGACGTCGGGGCAGTGGAGGACGCGCTGTTCGACGCGCACTTCCGCGACGGCGAGGTCATCGCGGATGCGGACGTGCTCGTGCGGATCGGGGCGGCGCAGCGCCTCGACGCCGGCGCGGTGCGCGCCGGACTCACCGATCCCACGGTGGTGCGCGCGGTGCAGGCCGACCTCGCCGCGGCCCAGCAGATCGGCGTTTCCGGGGTGCCGTTCTTCGTCTTCGAGCAGAAGTACGGGGTGTCCGGCGCTCAGCCGGCCGAGGTCTTCACCCAGGCACTCGAGCAGGTGTGGGCGGAGGTGCATCCGCAGGTCGGACTGACGCCGCTGGGGGAGCCCGATGCCGCCGCGTGCGGGCCGGACGGATGTGCGGTGCCGACGCGCCCGGACGCGGGTGCGGAGCAGTCCTGACCTCGGGTTAGGATTGTCCACGACGACTCGGTGGGAGGTGAAAGACATGATCGATGTGCTGCTCTCGATGGCCATCATCGGCGGGATGCTGGTGCTGCCCCTGCTCGCGATCGTCGTACTGCCGACGGCCGACCAGAAGTCCTCGCGTCGCTCGACCGACCGCTGATCGGATCCGAACCTTCCAGTGCCCGCTCGTCCTCTCCGGACGGGCGGGCTCTGTCATTCACGCGCTGTGCACCACCCGCAGGCCGAGGTCCTCGAGGGACTGGGGGAGAGGCGGCCCGACCTCGGCCTGCAGTCAGGCGGCGGGAGGTGCGGGCTCACCGCCCATGACCGTGCACCACTGTGCTCGCGTCACAGCGGTGACGGAATGATGGACCCGACGCTCGACAAGATGCTTCGTATGTGACCTAGTATTGTTCGTATGCGAAATGAATTCGCGGGATCCGCGCCCGCCCCTGAGCGGAAGCCCCGTTTCATCTATCTGCTCAACCTCGCGCAACGCTCGCTCCAGGCCGCCCTCCACGACGACGCGGGGAAGCAGAACTCCGCCCGGGCCGGCATCCTCTTCGCCGTCGGGGACGACGATTCGGGGCGACCGACGAAAGAGCTGCGCGCGCAGCTGCGGCTCAGCCCCTCCGCGCTGTCCGGTCTGCTCGACCGGATGAGCCGGGACGGACTCGTCGAACGCCGTCCCGACCCGCACGACGGGCGCGCCGCGACGATCGTCCTCACCGCGGAGGGTCGGGCCGCCCGGGCCGAGGCGGTCCGGACCGCCCGCACCATCAACGACCGGCTGTGCGAGGGCTTCGACGCGAGCGAGCTCGCCCTCGTCGAGCGCTGGCTGGAAACCGTGACCACCCGATTCTCACCAGGAGAGAAGAACGATGAATGACAGCACGCAGCACAGCAGCATCCGAACGGAGCGATCCGACGGCGTCCTCACGCTCGTCATGGACCGCGCCGAGAAGAAGAACGCGCTGACGAACGAGATGTACGGAATCCTTGCGGACGCTCTCGAGGCGGCCCAGGACGATCCTGCGGTCCGCGTCGTCGTCATCCGGGGTGAGGGGGACATGTTCACCGCGGGCAACGACGTCGGCGAGTTCGCCGCGAGCACGCCGGACAGCGGACCGCGCCACGTGCGCCGGTTCGTCCGCGCGATCGCGGAGTTCCCCAAGCCGCTGCTCGCCGCCGTCCAGGGCCGGGCGGTCGGCGTGGGGACGACGATGCTGCTCCACTGCGACTACGTCGCCATCGCCGAGGACGCGAAGCTCTCGACGCCGTTCGTCAGCCTGGGACTGGTCCCGGAGGCCGCCTCGAGCATGCTCCTGCCGGCCCGGATCGGCCACCTGCGCGCATTCAGCATGCTCGCGCTGGGGGAGACCGTGAGAGGCGACACGGCTGTGGAATGGGGACTCGCCACGACAGCGGTTCCCGCCGCCGAGCTCGTGCCCACGATCGAGGCCGTCGCCGCCCGGATCGCACAGCTGCCGCTCGGCGCGGTCCGCGCGACGAAGCAGCTCATGCGCGACACCACGGCGATCACCGAGCACATGCGCGTCGAGGGTGAGGAGTTCGCCGCACGTCTGACGAGCCCGGAGGCCAAGGAGGCGTTCACCGCCTTCGCGGAGAAGCGCAAGCCCGACTTCTCGCAGTTCAGCTGAACGGGGAGCGGGGCCGGCGCAGACGTGCGGAACCGGGAGGGGGTACGTCTGCGCCGTTCCCGCCCTCTTCCCCTCTTCCGCCCGTAGTTAACATAATGTATATTATCGGCGCGGGATGCAGAGGGAGAGGACGCAGCCGGAGCGCCGAAGTTCGTCACGGAGTCAATGCTCGCACCACTGCCGCGACGAACCGCGGCATGGCATCCGTGTCCGCGGCGGCGTGCACGGGGTTGAGCTCCCCGATGGACAGCCCTCGGCAGCTCGAATGCGCCCAGAGCACTGCGATGGCGTCTTCGAGCTGTTCGATGGTCGGCCCGGTGTTCCGGCCGTTGACGTTCTCGGCGATCGGTGCGTCGATGAAGTCGAGGACATCGACGTCGACGTGCACGACGAACGGTCCGGGCGCAATCGCCTGCAGAGCCTGGGACGCCGCCCGGGCCGGATTCTGCGCCAGTGCATCGAGCGGGACGACGGGCAGGTCGAGCCGAGAGGCGCAGCGCTGCTCCCATTCGGCTGTCCCGTCGACGTCGACCCCGAGATAGGACAGACGCGATGGGTGCAGGAGCGGACGGGCGCCCAGCACGTTCAGCAGCGCTGGGACGGCACCCTCGACATCGAGGGCGTGAGCCATCCCCATCCAGTCGAGCGCACCCTCAGCGGTGCTGTCCGGGGTGCTCAGGTCGAAATGCCGGTCGACGTAGACGAGGCCGGGTTCCGCTCCGGCGTGTCGGAGTCCGGCACAGGTCCCGAGAGCGATCGTGCAGTTGCCGCCAAGGACGAGGAGCCGCTCGTCTCCGCCGAGATGTGCGGCGCACGCCTGGGCGAGCTCGTCGACGGACAGGACGACCTCGCCCAGGTTCTGGGCGCGCCGACGGCTGCGGTCGGGCTTCCATGTCTGATGGGTGAGGTCTCCATGGTCGCGGACGTCGTGCCCCGCGTCGGCGAGCGCCCGAAGCAGGCCCGCTTCGCGCAGCGCCGCCGGCGCCAGCTCCTGACCGGGCGCATAGCTGCCCGCGCTGCTGGGAACTCCGAGGACGTTGATCGTGCTCATCATTGCTCTCCGTTCAGTCGTCGGTGTCGGTGGCGATCGACGCGCGCGCGGTTGCCGCAGCCCGGACTGCACCAGCGCTGATTGGGGCGGGAACGGTGATAGTACTGACCGCACCCCGGCGCTCCGCACCGTGCGAGGTTCGCGAGATCCTCTCTCCCGAGGAGATCGACCACCGCCGCCGCGAGATGTCCGCGCAGCTCGCGCAGCGGATCGGTGCTCGTGGTCACCACCGTCGACGATCGCGCCCGGTGCGTCAGCACGCGAGCGGTCCCGGCCGCGACCACCGCCGCGTTGATCGCCTCGACGGAGTCCCCCGGAAGCTCCTGCTCGCGGACCGCCGCGTCGAGGAGCTCGAGCGCGTGATCGCGGAGCCGTCTGAGGCCGCCGACATCGTCGGCGCTCACCGCAGCGGGTGCCGGGAGCGATTCCGGCTCCGCCTCCAGCCACTCCTCCATCGCTTCGGGTCCGTCCCACAGCTCCTGCCGCGTCGTCCCGTCCGAACACACGACCGTGTTCACGAAGTCGAGGGCCAGATGATCACCGAGCCATGTCCATGTGCTCTTCATGGGACCATCGAAGCTCATTAACGGATAGATGCGCAAATACCATTACACCGACGGATGGTCTTGACCCTGACGGCGCGTCAGCCGCGAGGGTGGATGCAGCACTGCGCACCGAGCCGCTGCGGTGCCGTCGTCCCGGCGCGACCGACCGCCGCACGGAAGAAGGTGACTTCGTCATGAGCCTCGCACTCCCCCATGTCCTCGATGCCGCAGCCGCCGTCGCGCCCGATGCCCAGGCAGCCGTCAACGAGCAGACGCTGCTGGTCTCCGAGCTCAACCACCGGACGATCAAGTCGGCCGAGCGCTGGCTCCACGATGGCCGCCGTCCCGGCGACCGTGTCGAGTTCGCCCCTCCGGAGACGAGCGCTGACGTCATCGAGATGCTCGGCGCCGTTCGGATCGGCCTCGTGGTCGGTGACGCTCCCGTTGCTCCGACCGCGCCGGTACGCGGGCCGAGCCCGGACCGGCATGTCGTCGAGAGTCGTCTCTGGTCCGCGACCC
Source organism: Brevibacterium sp. CS2 (assembly GCF_005280295.1). Lineage (GTDB taxonomy): Bacteria > Actinomycetota > Actinomycetes > Actinomycetales > Brevibacteriaceae > Brevibacterium > Brevibacterium pityocampae. The sequence goes on from NZ_CP040020.1 coordinate 2,445,901, forward strand.
CGATGGCGGTCCTCGGTGGACGCACCTGGACCCACGGTGAGGTCATCACTGGGATCGACGATCCTGTGGACTTCGCTCTCGACCCGCTGCTCCCCCTGTTCGAGGTTCTCCGGTCCATCGTGGCGACGATGACGTCGGCCCCGATCCCGGTCCACCGGGGTGACGGCGAGCTCCTCGGCCATCTCGCACCCTGCGGCGACGGGTGGGAACCGCGCACGGTGTTCGGACTCCCCCTGGCTGGGCCCATGTCGGCGGACGAAGCCGAGGAGCATCTCCGGACGCACGGGCTGAGCTCCCTGGCCGAACCGTGGGAGCTGCTCCACGGATCCACATGGATCCGGGTCGACATCGCCGAGGCCGGCCCGCGCCGGGTGACGGTGTCGTTCGCGGACTTCGGCCGCCCGGAGCTCTACGGCACTCGTCTCACCCTGTGCGACCCCACCCCGGGGATCCTCCGCAGGGCATGAGTGTCCAAACGTGCTCCGCTCCTCAGCGGAGGCCCCGCGGTCAGGAGTCCGCCGTCAGCCCCGGTCCTCGATCTCCCGCCACGGGGATGTCGATGTCGAGGCGCCGGACGGTGAAGTAGACCGGGGACGGCACCGGCGGTGTGCGCCGCGCCCGCAATGCCCGCAGCGTCAGACGCGGCCAGCTCCGATCGCGCGGCGCGCCGGCGAAGAAGACGCTCAGTCGGCGCTGATGGCCTTCGATCCACTGCGCGCTCGGCGCACACATCCCGTTGTCGACCCATTCGATGCCGGCCTCCTCAGGCGCGAAGACTCTCACCGGATCGGACCATGCCGAGCGCGGTGCCGAGGCGTGCGCAGCGGTGCTGAGCCAGACGCCCTGGGCGGGTCCGCCGGTGCGCCCCTCGAGATCGGAGTCCCGGGTGGTGACCATGACTGCGCCGTGCTCGTCCTCGGCCACGACGCTGTCGAAGAAGCCGTCATCGGCTCCGAACCACTCGACGGGCTCCGACCAGTCGTCGCGCCCGGTGCGGCTCACCGTGTGCATGATCCGGAAATGGTCGGTGTCGTCGCTCGGCAGACCGACCGGGATCGTGAGGAACCGCATGTGCCACAGCCCGTCGTGGAACTCGACCTTGGGCTCGAGGACGCTCGGCAGTGCGGCCGAGTGGAGCGGAATCGGCGCCTGCGCGCTCACCCAGTCGCATCCCGGGCGCCGTTCGAGGTATCCGATGCGGTACGGCGCTCTGCGGTGAAGCACGGTCTCGACGGCGCGACCGGCGTGGTAGATGCGCTCGACCTCGACGCCCGAGTCCATTCCGCGCACATAGCAGACCGAATGCGTGCAGCGGTTCCACGTGCCGCGGGCAGGCTGCCGCACGATCGGTCGCACCCGTCGGGCGGATGCCGCGGACGACCGACTCGGGCTCCAGGCGGGGCTCGTCGGATCGGCGCCGCACGGCAGCTCGAACTCATAGATGTTGGTCCGGAACGTCGGCGCCATCCCTCCGAGGAACATCGTCCACCGTCCGTCGACGAGCGCCACGCTCGGATCGCTGAACCCGAGGACATTGTGAGCGAAGGGATACCCGGATCGCATGTCGAGGATCCTCACGCAGTCGGCCACCGTGGCAAGTGGTGTCATCCTCGGGTCTTAGCGGAGGCTCACCCTCCCCCACCGGTGCCTCACCCCGCCGGCTATCCACCATACGGACACGACGTCTCCGATGTCGGAGAATGATGACCATGTCGCATCGTTCCCCCGGCGGCCGCACTCCGACGCAGCCGCCGCTCCCCCTCGGTCCCGCTCGGGTGGCCGGCCGCCGCTGGTGGTACCTCGCGGTGGTCGTCGCCGCCTTCCTCACGCTCATCGGCGCCGCGGGCTTCCGGGCCGTCCCGGGCGTCTACATGGAGCCGCTGTCTTCCGAGTTCGGCTGGTCCCACGGGCAGATCGGCCTCGCGATGTCGATCAACCTTTTCCTGTTCGGGCTGCTCTCGCCCTTCGCGGCCGCGCTCATGGACCGGTTCGGGATCCGGCGCGTCGTCGGGGTCGCGCTGCTGTCGGTCGCCGCGGGCTCGGGCCTCTCGGTCTTCATGACCGAGGTGTGGCATCTGTGGCTCCTCTGGGGCGTCGTCATCGGCTCCGGCACCGGTGCGATGTCGATGGCCTTCGTCGCGACGATCACCAACCGCTGGTTCGTCGCCCGCCGCGGTCTCGTCTCCGGCATCCTCACGGCCGCCTCGGCGACCGGCCAGCTGATCTTCCTTCCCGCCGTCGCGCACCTCGTCGGGCTGTACGGGTGGCGTGTGCCGTCCCTCGTCGTCATGGCGGCGGCGCTCGTCGCGCTCCCCATCGCTCTCACGCTGCTCCGCGACCATCCCGCCGTGGTCGGGCTCGATCCCCTCGGGGCGACGCTGGAGAATCCCGGCGCCCCGCTGCCCGATCGCACCGGTTCGGCCGCCGGGCGGGCGCTCGCCGTCCTCCGTGACTCCGCGCGCACGCGCACCTTCTGGATGCTCGCTCTCGGATTCGCCGTCTGCGGAGCGAGCACGAACGGCCTCATCGGCACGCATTTCGTCCCCGCGGCGCACGACCACGGCATGCCCGCGACCACCGCGGCCGGGCTGCTTGCCCTCGTCGGGATCTTCGACATCGCCGGCACCGTGCTCTCCGGCTGGCTCACCGACAAGGTCGACCCGCGGATGCTCCTCTTCCTCTACTACACGCTGCGCGGCGGCTCGCTCCTGCTCCTCCCGATGCTCCTCGGCCCCGAGGTCCACCCGCCGCTCTGGGCCTTCGTCATCTTCTACGGCCTCGACTGGGTCGCCACCGTACCGCCGACCGTGTCCCTGTGCGTCGAGCGCTTCGGTCCGGCCGGCGCGGTCGTGTTCGGCTGGGTGTTCGCCTCCCACCAGGTCGGCGCGGCGACTGCGGCCTTCGGCGCGGGGTGGATCCGCGACACCTTCGGCGCCTACGATCTCGCGTGGATCGTCGCCGGCGGCCTGTGCTTCCTCGCCGCCGTGTTCTCCGTCCTCATCGTCCGCAGCACCGGACGGCGCGAGCCGGTCGAGGTGAGGCAAGCCTGACCACAGATGCCCCGCTCCCCCGAGCGGCCTAGCATGGCAGGAGAGCACGAACGCACCCGTACCCGCGAACCCGTCCGAGAGGAAATCCCATGCGACTGTCCGACACGATGTCCACCGCCATCAGCGATCAGGTCACCCTCGAGCTCACCGCCTCGATGGTCTACCTCCAGCTCGCGATCGAGCTCGAGAACCAGGATCTCACCGGCATGAGCTCGTGGATGCGTGCCCAGGCCGAGGAGGAGCAGGTCCACGCCGCGAAGTTCATCTCACACGCGCTCGACCGCGGCGCCGCCCCGCAGATCGGCACCATCGAGACCCCGAGCTTCGCGGGCAAGTCGCCCGTCGAGCTGTTCGAGGCCGCCCTCGCCCATGAGGAGAAGGTGTCCGAGGCGATCCGTGAGCTCTACCGGACGGCCCAGTCCGAGGGCGATCTCGACATCGTCCCGCTGCTCAACTGGTTCGTCGACGAGCAGCTCGAGGAGGAGGCGACGGTGGGCGAGATCGTCGGCCGCCTCACCCTCGTCGGCGACGACGGCTCCGGACTACTCCGCATGGACAGCCAGCTCGGGAGCCGCACCCCGGACATCGACTCCGGGGAGTGACCCACGCGACGAGGGCGCCGATCGAATCGATCGGCGCCCCTCGTCGTCGGTGCGCGTCCGCCCGGTCGCGGTGGGCGACCGGGGATTGCGGATCTCAGCGGCGGAGCAGACGGCGGGCCTGGCTCGCGCCCTTCGTCACGCCCTCCTGGGCGAACTGGAACACGCGGTCGACCTTGCCGGTGCGCACCGCATCGGTGATCCGGGTGCTCACTCCGGCGATGAGGCCGTTGATCTTCGTCTCGGTCCAGTCGACCGGTCCCCCGGGGGCCGCAGCGCGATGGGCCTGGGACTTCGCGCGGTCACCGATCCGCGCGCTCTCCGTGCGGGCGCGCTCGGAGTAGGAGCGGACCCGGTCGACGGGCTGGTCGGCGAAGTCGCGCACGCCGCTGCGGGCGGACTCCGCGCGCAGTCGTGCGGCATCGGCGGCGCGCACGCCGCCGGAGATCACCTGGTCCGCCGCGGCCCGGATGCGATCCGAGGCGCTGCGATGGGTCGAGTCGTACACTTCGGTCGGTTCCACGGGTTCACGATGATCGCTCATACGCCGATTGTCCCCGGTCACGGCCGCCGTGGTCAACGTCAGGGAGCGCTTCGACGCACCCACACAGGCGATCCCCAGGCGGGCGCCGGAGGTCCGGCGGGCCCGTGGGTCGACGCTCGGCTACTGTGGGTGCGATGACCGGACCGGAGACGATCGCCCACCGCGGCGGACTGTGGGACGACGCCGCGGAGAACACCATCGAGGGCTTCCGACGCTGCGCGGACCTCGGGCTCGACTGGATCGAGACGGACGTGCACGCCTCCCGCGACGGGGTCCTCTACGCCGTCCACGATCCCGACCTCGCGCGCCTCGCCGGCCGCCCCGAACGCCTCGGCGACCTCGACGCCCGGACCCTCGATCGGATCGAGCTCACCGGCGGCGGTCGACTCCCCCGCCTGGCGGACGTGCTCGAGGAGCTCCCGGGCGTGTCCTTCAACATCGACGTCAAGGCCGACCGGTCCACCGCCTCCACCGTGCGCCTGATCCACGCGATGGACATCGGCCACCGGATCCGCCTCGCGTCGTTCTCCACCCGCCGGCTCGCCCGGCTGCGTGCCGCGCTTCCGGGCGTGCGCAGCTCCGCGGGCACCGCCGAGGTCGCCGCGTTCCTGCTCGCGGGCCGCCGGGCCGCCCACCGGTTCGATCCGGACCTCGATGCCTTCCAGGTACCGCACCGGCGGTCCGGCATCACCGTCGTGACGCGCCGCTTCGTCGACCGTGCTCATGCCGCCGGGCTCCTCGTCCACGTCTGGACCGTCAACGAACCCGCGCACATGCGCGAGCTCGCCGCGCTCGGGGTCGACGGCATCGTCACCGATCACCCGGCCCGGGCACTCGCCGTGCTCGGGAATCACCTGCCTGCGGGTGATCCGCCGTCGCCGGGGAATCCTCGTTCCTGAGGAATGAAAGCGCCCGGTAGACTGTTGGACTGGATTGTTCGATCGTGCACGACCGGAAGGTGGACCAGGAATGAGTGAGCGCAGCCTGCGCGGGACCCAGTTGGGCTCGCGGAGCCTCGAATCGGACGTCGGCGTCGAGCCGGCGCCGCGGCAGGTCGTCGAGTACGCCTGCGAGGACGGGCACACCTTCACCGTCCCGTTCTCCGTCGAGGCCGAGGTGCCAGCGACCTGGGATTCGGGCACCCACGGCATCGGCACCCGGGTGGGCGGCGAGGAGCCGGAGGCGGAGCCGGAGAAGCACGTCCGCACCCACTGGGACATGCTCCTCGAGCGCCGCTCCTTCGAAGAGCTCCAGGTGCTGCTCGACGAGCGGCTGGCAGTGCGGCGTGAAGAGGCCCCGCCGCAGAGCTGACCCCCTGAAAGCGCACGATCCCGCCGAGAGGACTCGGCGGGATCGCTGCATTCAGGGTTCATCGGACCGCTTCCGGCGGCGGGTCTGGGCTCAGCGACGGAGCAGGCGCCGGACCTGGCGCCCGCGGCGCTCGAGGCCCCAGCGGGCGACGTTCGTCATCGCCTCGGAGATGATTCCGCCGTGCATCTTCGACTCCCCGAGCTCGCGCTCGACGAAGGTGATCGGCACCTCGGCGATCCGGAAGCCGGCCTCGTCCACCCGCTTCGTCATGTCGATCTGGAAGCAGTAGCCCTGGGACTCGATGTCGTCGAGCGCGATCGCCGCAAGTGCCTCACGCCGGTAGGCGCGGAAGCCGGCGGTCGCGTCGCCGACCCCGAGACCCATCGCGGCGTTGACGTAGAGGTTCGCCCCGCGGGACAGCAGGTGGCGGTTGCGCGGCCAGTTGACCACCGCTCCCCCGGGGATCCAGCGGGAGCCGATCGCGAGGTCCGCGCCGCCCTCGATCGCCGCGAGCAGCTGCGGCAGGTCGCGGCCGCGGTGCGAGCCGTCGGCGTCCATCTCGCAGATCACCGCGTAGTCGCGCTCGAGGGCCCAGGTGAAGCCGGCGACATACGCGGCACCGAGGCCGTTCTTCGCAGTGCGATGGAGCACGGAGATGCGCGGATCGGCCGTCGCGGCCTCGTCCGCCCACTCCCCCGTGCCGTCCGGCGAGGCGTCGTCGACGACGAGGATCTCGGCCGCGGGCACCCAGGTGCGGATCGACTCGATGGTGTGCGGGAGGGAATCCCGCTCGTTGTACGTGGGGATGACGATGAGGGTCTTCATAGGCACTCCCCCAGCCTAGAGGACACCGGCGGTCGGGCCGGTGAGGCGCTCCGGCGTGAATCGATGGACCCGGCCCCACCGACTTCGGACCGTGGAGCCGAGAGGCCCACGTTTTCTAATGCCGGCGGGAACCGGGTCGCGCTCCCGCAACGGGAGCGTCAGAGTCGAACCTACCCGCCGAGCAGGGTTCCGCAAAATCGCTCTGACCTGGGACGATGCCTATCCGCCCAGGTGAACAGCGGGTTGCGGTAGCAGGAAACAGGTCGAAGAATCTCAGCACTCCCGGCGTGTCGCGCATGCCCGCGCCGCGCCGCTCGGCTAAGCGGTCACACCTCGGTGCCGCGCACCCACACCGTGCGCAGCCGGGGCAGCGATTCCGGATCGGTCAGATCGGGCAACCCCGGGGTGCCGGAGCGCGGATCGGTGCTCCACGCCGCCACCCGCTCGTCGGCGACCTGCACTGCGAGCCCGTCGACCTCCCAGCGCACCGCAGTCGCCAGTGCGCCGGGGGCGAGCACGCCGGCCTCGAACCGACCGATCGCGCGCAGCCCGAACCGGGTCGCGCAGTTGAATGCGGCGCGTGCGGAGATGCCGTCGGCTGCGCCGTACACCGCTGCGCTGAGCGAGCGCCATGGGGATGCGGGGTCGAGGGCGAAGCTCAGCTGCACTCCGGCGGAGAGCATGGTGCCGAGCGGCTGCTCGTGGCGGGTCGGGTCGAGGGTGACCGGGATGCCGTGACCGGCGAGCTTCTCCACACCTGACGCAGGGACGGGGCAGCCGATGAGCAGCCGGTAGCCGTGGCGCTGCGCGTGGGTGCGCACCACGGGATCCTGGAACAGCTCGAGGGCGGTCCGGAGCTGCTCCGGGGAGTCGACGAGCGCGAACTGTGGGTGCTCCGGCAGGTGCTGCGGGTCGAGCTCGGCGATGCCCACCGCGCCGGTCGCGTCGGTGCGCCCGAGCGGGTAGGCGACGATGTCGAGCCCCGGGGGTGCGGCCGCGGCGAAGTTCTCCACCGTCGTGCTCTCCCCCACGACGTGCGCGGTGGTGATGCCGGCGGCCAGGAGCTCCGCGGGCGACACCTCGGCGTCCCGGAGGTCCACCCCGGCGCTGACGAACCCCGGGGTGACGAAGTCCTCGGTGAGGTCGACCTGGTTCCCGCCGAGCTCGGCGGCGGCCTCATCGGACCCCACCCAGGTCACGGTGTCGCCCTCGAAGGCGATGGCGGTGGCGAAGGGATCGGCGCTGCTGTAGACGTCGCCGTGATGCAGAACTGTCCTGGAAGTCACCCGGTCATTCTGCCACGGCGGGCGGGGCGCGATGCTCCCCCGGACCCGTGTCCGAGGGCCGTTGTAGGGTGACACCGTGACTCAACCGCTCGTCGTCCTCGACACCCCGACGCTGTACTACCGGGCGTTCCACGCCCTCCCGGATTCGCTCCGCGACCCCGCGGGGATGCCGATCAACGCCGCCCGCGGAGTGACCCAGACACTCGCCTCCCTCGTCGAGCTCACCGGCTCTACCCGCATCGTCGCGACGATGGACGCGGACTGGCGACCGGCGTTCCGCACCGCCGTCGTCCCGGAGTACAAGGCGCAGCGGGTCACCGACGTGGCCGCCGGCACGGAGACCCCGCCGGACCTCGCGGTCCAGCTCCCCCTCATCGCCGCGCTCCTCACCGCCGCCGGGATCCCCGTCGCCGAGGTGCCCGGCACCGAGGCCGACGACGTCATCGCCTCGATCGCGGCCGGAGCGCACGAATCCGTCGTCATCGTGTCCTCCGACCGGGATCTCCTCTCCCTCCTCGCCCCGGGCCGCGATCTCGTGGTCATGAGGCCCAAGAAGGCCGGCGTCTGGGACACGCTGCGCATCGCCGACCTGCCCGGGTCCTACGGCGTCGTCGACGGCGCGCAGTACCGGGCGCTCGCCGCACTGCGCGGCGACCCCTCCGACGGGCTCGCCGGGGTGCCGGGCATCGGGGAGAAGACCGCGGCCGCCCTGCTCTCCGGCTACGGCGACCTGCCGGGGATCTTCGCCGCCGCCGCAGAGGCCGGCGAACGCGCCCACGGACTGTCGCCGCTTCGCGCCGCGGCGATCCTCGAGCACCGCGCCGCGGTCGAGGCCAACCACACGGTGATGAGCTGCCGGGAGGATCTCCCGGTGGCCGGATTCGTCGAGGCCGCCGGCGGTGATCCGGATCCCGTCGCCCTGCGCGAGCTCGCCGCCCGCCACGGTCTGACGCAGAGCGCCGAACGCCTGCTCGCCGCGCTCGGTGCCCCGCCGGCAGACGTCGCCCCACCCGCAGGTGTCCCGGCCGCCGCCCATACCGGGGAGCAGTCCGCCGGGGAGGTCTGGACCGAGGCCCCCCTGTGGGGCTTCGACCTCGAGACCACGGGGACGGATCCGCACACCGCGCGCATCGTCAGCGCCGCGCTCGTCCGGTTCGAGTCCGGCGCCCCGGTCGAACGGCTGACCTGGCTCGTCGATCCCGGGGTGGAGATCCCGGCCGCCTCGGTGCGCATCCACGGCATCACCCCCGAGCACGTCCGCGCGCACGGCCGGCCGGTCGCCGAGGCGGTGCCGGAGATCCTCGCGAAGGTCGCCGCCATCCGCGGAGCCGGCGGCATGCTCGTCGGCCACAACGTCGTCTACGACCTCACGATCCTCCAGTACGAGGCCGAGCGCGCCGGTGCCGAACCCGACGCCCGCGCAGTCTGCCCGCCCGTCATCGACACCTTCGTCCTCGACAGGCGGGCCCAGCAGTTCCGCAGGGGGCCGCGCACGCTCACCGCGGTGTCCCAGAACTGGGGCGTCGAGCTCTCCCAGGCGCACGAGGCCCTCGCCGACGCCGAGGCGGCCGTCCGGATCGCCCTCGCGATCGCCGCGGCCCATCCCGACATCGCCGCCCACTCCCCCGCCGCGCTCCACGCCGCGCAGATCGGGTGGAAGCGCGAACAGGCCGCCTCGTTCCAGGAGTACCTGCGCGGGCGCGGCCGTCCGAATGCCGTCGTCGACCCCTCGTGGCCCTTCGAACCGCGCCGCGGACCCGCTCCCCGGCTCGGCGCCTGACCGCGCCGACGACCGCCCGGAGGATGCGCGGGGACACCTCGTCCCCTGCGTACACTGGGACCGACACCCGACCCCTGTGGAGGACATGCGCGATGGGATTCTTCGCCCGACTGCTCAACCGGCCCGGCGCCCAGGCCGACAGGCGCATCGGCTGGCTCAGCAGGAGCCGTCCGGAGATCGAACGGCTCGGCGAGGAGTACGCCGAGCTCAGCGACGCGGAGATCACCGTGAAGGCCGGGGAGATCTTCGAGACCGGCGAGCGGCGGACCCAGCTCACCGAGTTCGCCGCGCTGGCCCGCGAGGCCGCCGAGCGCACTCTCGACGAGCGCCCCTACGACGAGCAGATCACCGGCCTCATCGGGCTGCTCGAGGGCTCGATCGTGCAGATGCTCACCGGTGAGGGCAAGACCCTCGTCGGCGCGATGGCCGCCGCCGGCTACGCCCTGCAGGGGCGCCGCGTGCACCTCGTCAGCGTCAACGACTACCTCGCGGTGCGCGATGCGGCCTGGATGAGGCCGCTGTTCGATCTGCTCGGTGTCGAGTCGGCCGCGATCTCCGGCACCCAGACCGAGGAGGAGCGCCGGTCCGCCTACCGCTCCGAGGTCGTCTACGCCTCCGTCACCGAAGTCGGGTTCGATGTGCTGCGGGACCGCTTCGTGCTCGACGACGCGGAGATCCGGGTGCCCGGCCGGGACGTCGTCATCGTCGACGAGGCCGACTCCGTGCTCATCGACGAGGCGCGCGTCCCGCTCGTCCTCGCCGGGTCCACCAGCCACGAGGCGGGGGACGCGGAGATCGCCGCGCTCGTCGCCGGACTCGTGGCCGGCGAGCACTACGAGATCAGCCCCGACCGGAAGGCGGTGTCGCTCACCGACGCCGGGATCGACCGGGTCGAGGAGGAGCTCGACGTCGACCTGTTCGGGGACGACTCGGCGACGCTCGCCGCGGTCAACCTCGCGCTCTACGCCTCCGCGCTCGTCCATCGCGACGTCGACTACCTCGTGGTCGACGGCGCCATCAAGCTCATCTCCGACTCCCGCGGCCGGGTGGCCGAGCTCCAGCGCTGGCCCGACGGGCTGCAGGCCGCCGTCGAGGTCAAGGAGCAGCTGTCGACGACGGACAGCGGAGAGATCCTCGACCAGATGACCGTCGAGGAGCTCATCCACGGCTATGACACGGTGTGCGGCATGACCGGCACCGCGGTCGCCGTGGGCGACGACCTGCGCGAGTTCTACGGACTCGAGATCGTGCCCGTCGACCCCCACCTCGAGGTCATCCGCGTCGACGAGCCGGACCGTCTCTACACCTTCCAGGAGTCGAAGGAGCGCGCGATCGTCGACGAGGTCGTCGAGCAGCACGCCGCGGACCGCCCCGTGCTCATCGGCACCCGCTCGGTGGCGGAGTCCGAGAGCCTCGCCGAGCGGCTGCGCACCCGCGGGATCGATGCGCAGGTGCTCAACGCGAAGGACGATTCCGCAGAGGCGGAGATCATCGCCGGCGCCGGGCGGGCCGGGGCGGTCACCGTGTCCACCCAGATGGCCGGGCGCGGCACCGACATCCGGCTCGCCGACGAATCCGTCGCCGAATCCGGCGGGCTGCTCGTCATCGGCGCCGGCCGCTACCAGTCCTCCCGCCTCGACGACCAGCTGCGCGGCCGCGCCGGCCGCCAGGGCGACCCGGGCTCCTCGGTGTTCTTCACCAGCCTCGAGGACGAGCTCATGAGCCGCGTGCCGGAGGCCCAGCGGTTCATCGAGGAGGGCGACGAGCACGGCCACATCGCCTCGAAGCGCGCCGCCCAGCTCGTCGAGCACGCCCAGCGCATGGCCGAGGGCGAGAACACCGCGGTCCACCGCGACACCTGGCGCTTCAACGAGCTCATGGCCCAGCAGCGCGAGCTCGTCCTCGAGCGCCGGAAGGCGATCCGGGAGGGCGAGGCGGGGATCTCCGAGGTCCGCGCGGAGCTGCCGGACCGCGTCGAGGAGCTCGACGAGGCGCACGGGGAGGACACCGTCGACGCCGCGATCCGCGAAGTCCTGCTCTTCACCCTCGACAACCGATGGGTCGAGCACCTCGCGTTCCTCAACGATCTGCGCGAGGGCATCCACCTGCGCACGCTCGCCCGGGAGAAGCCGCACGAGGCATTCAACTCCGAATCGATCGGCGCGTTCTCCGGGTTCTGGACCGATGTCCTCGAGCGCGCGACCGAGGTCGTGGAGGAGGCGGAGTTCACCGACGCGGGCATCGACCTGCCCGCCTACGGACTCAAGCGGCCGTCCTCGACGTGGACCTACCTGTCGACGGACTCGACCTTCGGCTCCGACATCGAGTCCGTGGTCCGGCGCATCGGTCGCTGACAGCCGCCCCGCGGGGTCTCAGTCCGCGACGACCCCACGGCGGATCGCGTCCGCCGCGCGGCGCACGACCACCGCGGTCGCGGGTTCGCAGACGTCGGCGACCTGCCCGAGCAGGTCGAGGGTCTGCTTGGCCCAGCGGACGAAGTCCCCGGCGGCGATGTCGGATCCGGCCAGCGCCGCCGACAGCGACTTCCCCTCGGTCCATCGGAAGATCGGTTCGACGAGGCCGAACTCGGGCTCCGGGGTCACCGGCAGGTCCGCGTCGACCTCGAGCCGGTAGAGGTTCTGCCAGGTGCTCCGCAGCTCGACGAGCGCGTGCTCGAGGCTCGCGGAGGGGATCCGCGGGTTGAAGTACCCCTCGGTGCGCCGGGCCTGGTAGACGAGGCTCGAGGCGAAGGCCGCGGCCTCCGGCTCCGACAGCGGGTCCCACAGCCCGGCGCGCACGCTCAGCGCGGTGAGGAGGTCCCGCTCCCCGTAGATGCGGCGCAGGATGCGGGCGTCGTCGGGGAGGAACCCGAGGGTCGTGAGCACGCGGCGCACCCGGTCGAACACCTGCGCGATCGAGGTCGTGCGCCCTTCGATCTGCTTCGTCAGCGAGGCGGTGTCCCGCTGCAGCTTCGCGGCCCGCTCCGCCCACCGGGCGTGGTGCTCGCGGTCCGGGCAGGAATGGCATGGGTGGCTGCGGAGCTGTTCGCGGACGAGCGCGATCTCCTCGGACTGGACCCGGGCGCCCTTCGCCGGCGGCGCGGCCTCGCTGGGCTGTGCGACACGGCCGTCGGCGATCGCGGCGAGCAGGGAATCGCGCAGCGCGCGGCGCTCCGATGCCTGCCGGTGGTTGAAGCGCTTGGGCATCTTGAGGCGTCCGAGCACCACGGCGGGCTCGGTGATCTCGTGCATGCGCAGATGCCACACCTTGCCCTGCTCGGTGAGCACGGTCGGCAGCCGTAGCTCGCCGTCCCGGCTGCTCATCGGAGTGATGACGACGGCGGTGCCGTCGATCCGCTTCGAGGGCAGCACGATGACGTCGCCGTGCTTGAGCCGGCCGAGCGACTCGATCGTCTCCCGCTGCTTGATCTTCGTGCGTGAGCGGCTGGCCCGCTTCTCCATCTCCGACAGGGTGCGGCGCAGCTGCACGTACTCCTCGAAGTCCCCGCGCTCGCACTCCATCGACGTCCGGTAGCCTGCGAGCGCCTCCTCGTTGCGGCGCACCCGCCGGGCCAGGCCGACGACGCCCTTGTCCGCCTGGAACTGGGCGAACGAGGTCTCGAGCACCTTCGCGGCGTCGTGCTCGGTCAGCCGGGCGAGCAGGTTCGCCGTCATGTTGTACGTCGGGGTGAATCGGCTCTGCAGCGCGTAGGTGCGCTTCGAGGCGAGCGAGCCGATGTCGGCGAGCTCGGTGCTCGGGTGCCAGACGACGACGGCGTGGCCTTCGACGTCGATCCCGCGCCGTCCGGCGCGTCCGGTCAGCTGGGTGTACTCCCCCGGGGTGATCTGCACATGGGATTCGCCGTTGAACTTCGTGAGCTTCTCGAGCACGACGGTGCGCGCCGGCATGTTGACGCCGAGCGCGAGGGTCTCGGTGGCGAACACCGCGCGCAGGCAGCCGTCGACGAACAGTTCCTCGACGAGCTCCTTGAACTGCGGGATCAGGCCCGCGTGGTGTGCTCCGAAGCCGTGGATGAGACCGGTGGAGAAGGTGTGGTAGCCGAGCACGGAGAGGTCCTCGGAGCCGAGCTCGTCGTGGAGCTCCTCGAGGCGGGCCATGATGTGACGCTTCTCCGCCGTGTCGGTGAGGTCGAGGCCGGCGGCGAGGCACTGCTCGACGGCGGCATCGCAGCCGTTGCGGGAGAAGATGAAGAAGATCGCCGGGAGCAGGTCGTCCTCGTCGAGCTCGCGGATGAGCGCGGTGCGCGAGGGCCGCTGGAAGCGTGCGTGCATGGGCCGGCGACGGTCCCGCCGGGAACCCCGGGAGACGAAGGGCCGCACCGCCATCTCGAGGTCGCGGTTGACCTGCCCGGGCGCCCCGGCCTGGAACAGCGGGTGGAGGTCGGTGCCGACGGCGACGTGGCTGTACAGCGGCACCGGCCGGTGCTCGCTGACGATGACCTCGGTGTGCCCGCGCACCTCGCGGAGCCAGGCGCCGAACTCCTCGGCGTTGGACACGGTGGCCGACAGGCTGACGAGTGCGACATGGGCGGGCAGGTGGATGATGACCTCCTCCCACACCGGTCCCCGGAACCGGTCGCCGAGGTAGTGGACCTCGTCGAGCACGACGTAGCCGAGGGAGCTGAGGTCGGTGCCGGAGTAGATCATGTTGCGCAGCACCTCGGTCGTCATCACGACGATCTGCGCGTCCCGGTTGATCGAGACGTCGCCGGTGAGCAGTCCGACCCGGTCCGCCCCGTACTCCCGGCTGAGCTCTGCGAACTTCTGGTTGCTCAGCGCCTTGATCGGGGTGGTGTAGAAGACGCGCACGTCTTGCTCGGTGGCGAGCAGCACCGCGAACTGGGCGACGACGGTCTTGCCGGCGCCGGTCGGGGCGGCGACGAGCACGGATCTCCCGTCGGCCAGCGCCCGGCACGCCTGCTCCTGGAACGGGTCGAGTCCGTAGGACAGCGCGGCGGTGAAGCGTCCGAACGGGGTGGCCGCCTCCGCTGCGCGCTTCCGCGATGCGGCGTAGGCCTGAGCAGGCGGGATGCGGTCGTCCATGCCCTCGACTCTACCGCCTCGAGGTGCGCGTCCGCCGCCCTCCGGGCCGCCCGCGGCTCAGTCGTCGAGCTCGGCGGGATCCTCCCAGGTGCCCTCGGCGATCATCCGCGCCTTCCGCCGCCGGTCGCCGAGCCAGCACAGCACCCAGGCGAGGACGAACAGTGCAGTCATGGGGATGACGAGGAAGAACATCGAGATCGCATCGGGGGTCGGGGTGGCGATCGCGGCGAAGGCGAAGATCAGCACGACGACCCAGCGCCACGACTTGCGGATGGTGTCGGCCGACAGCAGACCGAGCAGGTTGAGGCCCACCATGAGGACCGGCAGCACGAAGGCGATGCCGAACACGACGATGATGAGCATGACGAAGTTGAGGTAGTCCTGCGCCGGGATGATGTTCGTCGCACCCTCGGGGGTGAATGCGGTGAGCGTGCGCACGGCGTTCGGCAGGGCGAACGAGGCGAGCGCGGCGCCGGCGAGGAACAGCGGGATCGCGGCGGCGAGGAAGCCCAGGGAGTAGCGCTTCTCCTTCTTCGTCAGGCCCGGCACGATGAAGGCCCATACCTGGTAGAGCCAGAACGGGGAGGTGAGGAAGAAGCCGATGAAGACCGCGACCTTGACCTTCATGTCGAAGGGGGAGGCGACGCCGGCGAAGTTGACCTCCGCGACGCGGCCGTCCTGCGCGGACACCTCCATCACCGGGGCCTGGAGGAACTGGAGGACCGGATCGTAGAGGAACCAGCCCACGACGGCGCCGAGCCCGAGGGCGATGACGGAGAGGAGGACGCGGTTGCGGAGTTCGACGAGGTGCCCCGCCAGCGGCATCCGCTTCTCGGGGTTGGCCGCGCGGGCACGGCCGCCTCCCGGCAGGCCGCCGGGACGGGAGATCTTCACCACCGGTCAGGGACGGGGGCGCTGCTCGTCGCCGGGGGTGCGGGTGGAATCGACGGGCTCGGCGGTGCGCTCGGCGGACCGGTTCGGGTCTGCGGGACGCTCGGGGGCGTCGGTGATCTCGTGCCGCTCGGCGGTGCCGCGGTCGTCGTCGTTGCGCAGATCCTTGACCTCGGACTTGAAGATCTTCATCGACTTGCCCAGGTTCTTCGCGATCATCGGGAGCTTGGGCGCGCCGAAGATCAGCAGGATGACGACGAGCAGGATGATGATGTGGATCGGCTCGGGGCGCATGCGGACTCCTCAGGAAGCGGTTTCAGGGACCCAGTCTAGTCCCTGCCGACCTGGGAATCATCCGCGCCCGGAGCGGTGCCGGCGATCGCTGAGATGGCACCGTCGGCGGCCTCGGGAGGGGAGACGGCGAGCACGTGACGCCCGTGCTGGAGCAGGAGGCGCGTGAGCCAGGTGTCGGAGAGCACTCGGAGCGTCATCGTCACGGTGCCGGGGCCGTGCGTGTCGTGGGCGCGGTCGAGCGGATCGAGCTCGTCGGCGAGCCAGGCCGCCGCCGGGGCGAGCGCCAGGGTGACCGCGGTGCCGGATTCTTCGGGGCCGGCACCGGCTCCGGAGCCCGCATCGGCCTCGCCCGTCGGCGCGGGCGGGGCGGCGGGTGCTGTCGCGGGGGCGGCGCTGCGGATGTTGTCGACGGCGAAGGACCGCTCCCCGCCGGAGGTGTGGCAGTAGGCGTCCATGTACCACTGCCCGGTGAGCCGCAGGGAGCGCGGGGTGACGGTGCGGGCGGTGAGCTCGTCGCGGGAGGGCACGTAGTAGCGGATGTCCAGGCCGGTGCCGGCGGCCGCGGCGCCGCGGATCTCCGCAGCGAGCTCCCGGTCGAGCTCGGGGACGCCCACGTCGATGCTCGGCCGCTCGTCCTCGAGCCCGGCGGCGGTGCGGATCTTGTCCCGGGTGGAGGCGATCGCGGCCTGGCGGTCCGGATCGAGCGAGGCGAGGTAGTCGAGGGCGGCGAGGAGGCTCGTCGACTCATCGCGGGTGAGACGCACGGGCACGGACACCTCGTCGGCGTTGCCGAGGTGGATGCGGCCGTCCTCCCAGCTCGCCTCGATGAGGTCGTCGGGCATGCGGCCGGGCCGGCCGGTGACGAAGAGGAGCTCGAGGTCGTCGACGAGCTCGGCGACGGTGACGCCGAACACCGCGGCGGTCCGTTCGAGATCCGCGCCGGGGTTCTCGATGAGGTAGGGCACGAGCCCGAGCAGGCGGGCGAGGCGCGTCGAGGCGGTCGTCGTCATGCGCGCTCCTCCGTGTCGGGTGCGTCGGCCTTCACGGGCGTGTCCGGTGCCACGGGGGCGTCCTGTGCGGCGGTCAGCGCAGCCAGCGTGGTCCCGCGCATCCGCTCCAGGGCGTCGGCGAGGTCGGCGGGCGAGTCGACCTCGACGGCCCGCCCGAAGCCCACCAGCGTCGCGGCGAGCTCCTCCGGATCGTCGTAGCCGAGTGCGAGGAGGTCCCAGCCGGCATCGTCGGTGCCGGCGGGCGTGCCGGCGCGGCGCAGCGGGTCGCCGCTGCCGGGTCGCAGCCGCAGGTGCGCGGTCGTGCTCGCTCCGGAGGCGTGGACCGGTCGGAACCAGTCGCCGGGCCGGAAGTCCTCCGGCACCGTGTAGTCCCCGTCCTTCCGGCCGTGCACTCGGGACAGGGTGCCGGAGATGCGGGAGAGCCGGAAGGTCCGGATCTCCTCCTTGTCGAGGTCGCGGCCGAGCAGGTAGACGCGGTCGCCGCGGGTGAGCAGCGCATAGGGCTCGAGCCGCCGCTCCCCGGCGACGCCGCCGGGCTTGCGGTAGGAGAAGCGCACGGCGCGCCGGGCGTTCACCGCGGACAGCGCCGCGGCGAAGGTCTCGGTGCCGAACCGCATCCGGGCAGGCAGCGGGTCCGTGCTCTCGGCGAGGTCGATGCCGAGACCCCGGAGCTTGTGGAGCGCCCGCCCGCTCGCCTCGCCGAGCGCCGAGTCCTGCCAGAAGCGGCTCGCGACGGAGAGTACCGCGGCCTCCTGCGGGGTGAGGTCGATCTCGGGCAGCTCGTAGTCGTCGGAGGTGATCCGGTAGCCGTAGCCGTTGCGTCCGGTGAACTCGTCGTCCCAGGTCGCGGTGCTGATCTCGATCCCGAGGTCGCGGAGCAGGCGTTTGTCGCGGGAGAAGGCGCGGTCGAAGGCGGCGTCGCTGAGGCCGGCGTACTCGTCCATGCACGCCTTGAGGGAATCGCGGTCGATCCACCCGGAGGCGGCGCGCAGCGCGATGAGCAGGTTGAGGATCCGCTCGGTCTGCTCGCGCACGCGGGAGTCGGCATCGTTCACGCCCACCACGCTACAGGCACGCACCGGGTACGGTGGGCATATGATCCACTGGCGTCGTGCGCATGTCGTGTCCGTGAGCAGCGATCGGCCCGGGGTGAGGGAGGTCCGCGCGGCCCTCACCGAACCCCTCCCGGGCGCTGACGGCAGCCCGGGGGCAACCGGTGCCGGAGAGGTCCGCGCAGTGGCCTACACCGGGCTCGTCGGCACCCCGGAGCCCGGCGACACCGTGATCCTCAACGTCTCCGCCCTCGCCCGCGGGCTCGGCACCGGCGGATTCGCGCTCGTCGTCGTCCTGCCCGAGGCGCTCCCCGCGGACCCGCCTCCGGCTCCGGGGCACCTCGTCAAGGACCGCTACTCCCCCACCCAGACGATGGTGCTCGGGGTCGACGACCAGGAGTCCGAGCACCATGCGACGCTCGCGCAGGCGACGGGCATCGACGGGATGCCGGTGCTCGTCGCCGACCTCCACTCGGCGCTGCCCGCGATCCTCGCCGGGATCCGGGCGGAGGACCCGGAGCTGCGGGTCGCCTATGCGATGACCGACGGGGCGGCGCTCCCGCTGCCGTTCTCCCAGGCGGTCGCAGGGCTGCAGGAGGCCGGCTGGCTCGCCGACACGCTGAGCGTCGGCCAGGCGTGGGGCGGGGACCACGAGGCCGTCACCGTCCACTCCGCCCTGCTCGCGGCCCGCCACGTCGCCGGCGCGGACATCACGATCGTCAGCCAGGGCCCGGGCAACCTCGGGACCGGGACCCCGTTCGGGTTCTCCGGCATGGTCGTCGGCGACCACCTCGACGCCGCCGCGCTGCTCGGCGGGCTGCCCGTGGCGGTGGCCCGGATGTCGAACGCCGATGCCCGCGGGCGCCATTTCGGGATCTCCCATCACACGCTCACCGCAGTCGGCCGGGGCGCTCGACCGGGCTGCACGGTGCCGCTGCCCGACCTCGCCACCCTGCCGGACTCCGTGGCGGCGGCGTGCGACCCCGACCCGCGGATCGTCGCCGAGGCGCTCGCCTCCCAGCGCGCCGAACTCGCCGCCCACACGCTCGTCGACGTCGAGCTCGACGGGCTGTTCGAAGCGCTCGAGGGCTCCCCCGTCCGGCTGTCGACGATGGGCCGCGGTCTCACCGCGGATGCCGCCTCGTTCCTCTCCGCCGCGGCCGCCGGGCGCTGGGCGGCCCGCGCGCTCGCCGGATGACAGCGGCGCCGTCGCCTGCCCGGAGGGGGCGGACGACTGCGCCGTGCGCGGTCTCGGCTCAGTGCCGCTGCGAGCGCGGTGTCAGCGCACGTTCTCGAGGTCGCACACGAAGATCAGGCTCTCCCCGGGGGCGATGACGCCGCCGGCGCCGTGGTCGCCGTAGGCGAGGTGCGGCGGGATCCGCAGGGTGCGTCGACCGCCGACCTTCATCCCCTGCATGCCCTGGTCCCAGCCGGCGATGACCATGCCGACGCCGAGCCGGAACTCGAGCGGGGCGCCGCGGTTGTACGAGGAGTCGAACTCCTCACCGGTCGAGTGGGTGACGCCGACGTAGTGGACGGCGACGGTGTCTCCGGCCTTCGCCTCGGCACCGGTGCCGATCTCGTCGTCGACGATCTCGAGCTCGGTGGGCGGCTGGTCGCCGGGGAAATCGATCTCGGGCTTGCTCTTGGCCATGTCTGCTGTCCTTCCGGGACGGGAGATGGTGGATGGGTGCGGCGGCTGCCGGTCAGCCGACGGCCGACAGGATGTCGATGACGAACACGAGGGTGGCGTCGCCGGGAATGGACGGCGGGGAGCCCTGCGCCCCGTAGCCCTTCTCCGGCGGGATCACGACGAGGATCTGGGAACCGACCTTCTGCCCGATGAGCGCCTCGTTCCAGCCGTCGATGACGGGGGCCGCGCCCACGCCCTCGACGGCGAAGGGCTCGCCGCGGTCCCAGCTCGAGTCGAAGGTCTGCGAGGCGTCGTCCCACAGCCAGCCGGAGTAGTGGACGCTCACGGTCTGGCCCTCGGAGACCTCGGCGCCCTCCCCCAGGATCGTCGGCTCGACGACGAGCTCGGCCGGGGCGTCGCCCTCGGGCTGGGTGATGCTCGGAACGCCGGCGTCGTCGGTGGACACCTCGGGCAGGCCCTCGACGGGCTCCTGCGGCTCACCGGAGGCGCGCTCGAGCGGTTCCGGGATCTCCTCGGCGCTCACCACGTCGACGACGTAGATCAGGGTCTCGGCAGGCTGCCCGGACTGCGGGCTGCCGTTGAGGCTCAGCAGCACGCGGGAGCCGACCGGCACGTCGACGAGCGCGTCGAACAGCGCCTGGTTGATCTGCGCGGTGTCCATCGGGAAGCCCGACGGCGACTCGGCCTGATAGCTCGACTCGATGACCTCACCGCTCGTCCCGGACACCATCGTCATGTTCGCCGTGACCTGCTGTCCCTCGGCGACCGGTTCGCCGTCGCCCTCGGAGAGCACGGTGTGCGCGGACTCCTCGATGACGAGCGGGGTCTCGAAGGACACCGTCGGCTCGGCGTCGGGCTCGCCCTCGACGGTGACGCCGTCGAGCGAGGTGGTCTTGGCCTCGGCGGTGGAGACCGCCTGGGTCTCGCCGGCCGGATCCGATCCCGAGTCGCCGCAGCCGGCGAGGGCCAGCACGGCGATGCTCAGGGCACTGATGAGAGTGGTGCGCACGAAGGCGTCCTTTCCACGAGGGGCAGGGCAGGGCGAAGAGCCCCCACGATCCTAGCGGCTCACACTGAGTGCGCGCCCGGAGCCTCCCCCAGCCCCGCGATGAGCGCGTCGGCGGAGTCGTTCGATGCCGCGAACGGGTCCTTGAGGACGACGGCGCGCTGGAGCTGGTCGTTGAGCCGCAGATGCACCCAGTCGACGGTGAAGTCGCGGCGGGCCGCGTGCGCCGCGCGCACGAACCGGCCGCGGATCGCCGCGCGCGTCGTGGCCGGCGGGGCGTCGACGGCGGCGCGCACCGTGTCCTCGGGGACCACACGGGCGGCGAGCCCCGCGGCCTCGAGGCGGGCGAGCATGCCGGACCCCGGGGTGAGGTCGTGGAAGGCGAAGTCGAGGCGCGCGATCCGCGGGTCGGCGAGCCCGGCCTCCGAGCGCTGCAGGTAGCGCTGCACGAGGCCGCGCTTGATGACCCAGTCGAGCTCCGTGTCGACGCCGGTGAAGTCCCCGCTCTCCACGGCGGCGAGGATCCGCGTCCACAGGTCGATGACCCGCGCGGCGGACGCGTCGGAGCCGAGGCTGTGGTCGCCGGCGGCCACGAGCGCGCGGGCCCGCTCGAGGTAGATCGAGAGCAGCTCGAGCACGGTGAGGCGCTCCCCCGACACGAGCTCGAGGACGTGTCGGCCGGTGAGGTCGCGGGCGACGTGCCGGATGTCGCGGATCGGGTTGCGGAGGCTGAGGTCGCGGATCGGGGCGCCGGACTCGATGAGGTCGAGGACGAGCGCGGCGGAGCCGACCTTGAGCTCCGTCGTCGTCTGCGTCATCGAGGAGTCGCCGACGATGACGTGGAGACGGCGGTACTTCTCCGCGTCGGCATGGGGCTCGTCGCGGGCGTTGATGATCGGCCGGGAGCGGGTGGTGGCCGAGGACACGCCCTCCCACATGACGTCGGAGCGGGCCGACAGCCCGTAGACGAGGTCCCTGCCCGGATCGGTGGGAGCGGTGTGCGGGCTATGCGGGGCGGCGCGGTTGGAGTCGGCCGGCCGGAGGTCGGTGGCGACCGCACGCGGGATCACCGCCCCGGCGCCGACCATGAGCTGCCGGGTGACGAGGAAGGGCAGGAGCACCGAGGTGAGGTGGGTGAAGTCCATCGAGCGGCGCACGAGGAGGTTCTCGTGGCTGCCGTAGGAGTTCCCTGCGGAGTCGGTGTTGTTCTTCACCAGGTGGGCGGTGCCGTCCACCCCGTCGGCGGCCATCGCGGCCTGGGCGCGGGCGAGGAGATCGACCATGATCGCGTCCCCCGCGGCGTCCTGCGCGAGGAGATCGGGCAGCACGTCGCACTCGGCGGTCGCGTACTCCGGGTGGGAGCCGACGTCGAGGTAGAGGCGGGCGCCGTTGGGGAGGAACACGTTGGAGGACCGGCCCCACTCGACGACCGGTCGGAACAGGTAGCGGGCGATCTCCTCGGGCCCGAGGCGCCTCCCCTCGCCCTGGGTGAACGCGATGCCGTACTCGGTCTCGAGGCCGAAGATCCGCTTCACTGTGCGTCCTCCGCCGGTGGCTGCGTGCTCCCCGGCTGCGCGTCGGTGCCCGGCTGCGCGTCGGTGCCCGCGGCGAGGGCGAGCAGCTCGGCCATCGCGGTGTCGTCGAGGCGGCGGAAGGTGCGGTGGCTGCCGGTCGTCCGGTCGAGGACGGCGGCCTCGATGCTCGTGACGGGGATCGGCGCCCCGTCGGCGGGCGACAGGGCGCGCACGCCGAGCGCGAACACCGCGGGCAGCGGCCGGTCGGCGGTGTGGACGCCGGAGAGCTGGGTGGAGATCGCGTCGGCCTGGCCGCCGATCGCCACGTGCTCGTTCTCGTCGGCCACGGAGCCGTCGTAGGACAGCCGGTAGAGGCGGTCCCCGGCGGCGGTGACGCCGAGCTCGGCGACGACGATCTCGACCTCGAAGGGCTTCGACTCGGTGGTGAAGACGCCGGCGAGGGTCTGCGCGTAGGCGTTGGTGAGGCCGCGCGCGGTGACATCGGCCCGGTCGTAGGAATAGCCGCGGAGGTCGGCGTAGCGCACCCCGGCCTGCCGCAGGGTCTCGAACTCGTTGTACTTGCCGACGGCCGCGAAGCCGATCCGATCGTAGATCTCGGCGATCTTGTGGAGCGTCGAGGACGGGTTCTCGGCGATGAGGACGATGCCCTCGTCGTAGCGGAGCACGACGACCGAGCGGCCGCGCGCGATCCCCTTCCGGGCGAATTCCGCCCGGTCCTTCATCAGCTGCTCGGGTGAGACGTAGAACGGCTGGCTCATGCGCGCTCTCCTTCCGCGCGGGTGGCCACCACGGCGGTGGCGATGTCGAGGACCTCCGACTGCGGCACCTGCCGGGTGCCCGCGGCGTCGACGAGGTGGACGACGGGGGCGACCTGGCGCATGAAGTCCGGTCCCCCGGTGGCGGAGTCGTCGTCGGCGGCGTCGATGAGCGCCTCGACGGCGACCCGGATCGCCGCCGGCGAGTCGAGATCGGGGCTCCACAGCTTCTTCAGCGCCCCCCGGGCGAACCCGGAGCCGGATCCGATCGAGTGAAAGTTGACCTCTTCGTACTTCCCGCCGGTGACGTCGAAGCTGAAGATCCGCCCGTGGTCGGCGCCGGGCTCCACGCCGGCGAACAGCGGCACCACCGCGAGGCCCTGCATCGCGAGGCCGAGGTTGGCGCGCAGCATCGAGGCGAGCCGGTTGGCCTTGCCGACGAGCGAGAGCGGGGTGCCCTCGATCTTCTCGTAGTGCTCGAGCTCGAGCTGGAACAGCCGGATGAGCTCGAGGGCGAGCCCGGCGGTGCCGGCGATGCCGATGACGGAGGTCGAATCCGCGGCGTGGACCTTCTCGATGGTGTGGCTGGCGATGACGTTGCCGATCGTCGCGCGCCGGTCGCCGGCCATGAGCACCCCGGTGGCGGTCTTGAACGACACGATCGTCGTGCCCTCGGGCACCTGCGGGGCGGGGAGCTGCGCACCGCTCTCGCCGAACGGCAGCACCTCGGGGGCGGTCGCCCGGGCGAAGGCGATGAACGAGTTGGTCGTCGAGCTCAGGTAGGCGGGGTCGAAGCCGGGAGTCACTGGCCGCCCTTCTGGACGAAGTTGCGGACGAACTCCTCGGCGTTCGACTCCAGCACGCTGTCGATGTCGTCGAGGATCGAGTCGACCGCCTCGGTATTCACCTGGGTCTGCGCCTGCGCGGCGACGGGTGCGTCGACCGGCTCGACGTCGTCCTTGCGGGTGGTGCGGATCTGCTCCTGGCCGCTGCTCATCTCATACCTCGCTGCTGTCTCGGTGGGCTGTTCCCCCGAGTCTAGTGACTCCGAGGGCGGCGAGCAGCGCCGCCGGCGACTCCGCCTCCTCGATCGCGGCCCCGACGAGCGCGCGCGTGCCCTTGAGCGGGTAGCGCAGCGGCAGGCGGACGAGCGCCTCGCCGCCGGTCGACAGGATGAGCGAGTCCCAGCTCGCGGACACGAGCTCGGCGGTGAAGCGTGCCACCACGCGGCCGCGGAGCCAGGCGCGGGTGTCCTCCGGCGGCGTGTCGAGGGCGGCGGCGACCTCCTCGGCGGTGGTGAGGCGGGTGATCCGGCCGGCCGATTCGAGCCGGTGGAACAGGCCCCTCGACGGCCGGACGTCGTGGTACTGGACGTCGATGAGGGCGAGCTTCGGGTGGTCCCAGGGCAGGTTCTCCCGCGTCCGGTACTGCTCGAGCATCGCGAGCTTCGCGACCCAGTCGATGCTGTCGGAGAGTTCGAAGGGGTCGCGGGCGAGCGCGTCGAGGAACCGCTCCCACTCCGCGAGGACCTCGGCGGTGTCCGGATCCGGGTCCGGCCCGGCGGCGGTCCGCGCGGCATCGAGGTAGATCCGCTGGATCTCGAGCGCGGTGAGGGCCGAGCCGTCGGCCAGGGGCAGGCGGGTGGACAGGGTGAGGTCGTGGGACACCGTCCACAGCGAGTCGAGCGGGTCGGCGAGCTCGAGGTGCGGCACCGCGCCGGACTCGATGAGGCCGAGGACGAGCGAGGTGGTCCCGAAGCGCACGAGGGTCGCGGGCTCCGCGAGGGTGGCGTCGCCGAGGATGACGTGGAGGCGCCGGTAGAGGGTGGGGTCGGCATGGGGCTCGTCGCGGGTGTTGACGATGGGGCGGCGCAGCGTGGTCTCGAGTCCGACCTCGGCCTCGAAGAAGTCCGCCCGGGAGGAGATCTGGTAGCCGGGCGCGTCGCCGTGCACGCCGATCCCCACGCGGCCCGCGCCGCAGAGGATCTGGCGGGTGACGAAGAACGGGGTGATGCCGGTGACGATGTCGTCGAAGGGCACGGCGCGATCGACGAGGTAGTTCTCGTGGGCGCCGTAGGAGGAGCCCTTGGAGTCGGTGTTGTTCTTGTAGAGGTTGACCGGCTCGGGCCCGGCGGCCAGCGATTCGACGGCCGCGAGCGCGACGAGGTCCCCGGCGCGGTCCCAGCGCACGACGTCGCGCGGTGTCAGGGTCTCCGGGGAGGAGTACTCCGGGTGGGCGTGGTCGACGTAGAGGCGCGCCCCGTTGGGGAGGATGACATTGGCGAGGTACTGCGCCTCGGGCTCGGCCTGCGGCAGGTGGGTGAGCTGCGAGGAGTGGGCGTCGGCGACGTTCATGAGGAAGCCGCGGGCATCGGCGAGCGGCGATTCGGTCTCGAAGTCCCAGAAGCTCTGGCTCGACTTGAGCCCGCGCGGTCCCGCGTAGGCGTCGACGACGCGCGCGGAGTCCCGCATCGGGTTGGCGTGCGGGTTGCCGGGCTGGGAGATCCCGAACTCGGTCTCCGCCCCCATGATCCTCTCGACCCTGAGCATGTCGTCATCTCCTCTCCTCGGATCCGGCGTGCGGGTGCGGCCGGTGCCTGTCCGCTCCCCACTCTAGGACGTGCGCGCACCCCCGCGCCCATTACACTGCTCGTGTGGCCGCGAAGAAGAAATCACACCTGCTCATCGCCCTCGTCGTCGACCTCGTGCTCGTGGTGCTGTTCACCATCGTCGGCTACTACACGCACGCGCAGAACCTCGACGTCGACGGGATCATCGGCACCGCCTGGCCGTTCGTGCTCGGGCTGCTCGCCGCCTGGCTGCTCAACGCCGTGTGGGCGGCGCCGCTGGCGCCGCTGCGCACCGGGGTGGGCGTGTGGGCGACGACGGTGCTCCTCGGACTCGTCGTGCGCGCGCTCACCGGTGAGGGCACGGCCGGGCCGTTCGTCGTCGTCGCCGCCTCGCTCAACCTCGTCACGCTCGTCGGCTGGCGGCTCATCGCCACCGCCGTCGCCGGACGCTCCGGGCGCTGAGGCCCGGGCTCCGGACGCGGTGGCCCGGCCTCACACGAGGCCGGAGTCGCCCTCGACGGTGACGACGTCTCCGCCGCCGGGCGGCGTCGTGCCCAGCGGCGCACCGGAGAACTCGTGCTGGACCATCCGCAGGTGGGTGATGCGCTCACCCTTCTTCCCGCTGATCCGCGCCCACTCGTCCGGGTTCGTCGTATTCGGCAGGTCCTCGTGCTCGGAGAACTCCTCGCCGATCGCACGCTCGAAGTGCTCCCAGGTCAGGCCGCGCTCCCCGTCGGCGAGCAGGGACTTGATCGCATGCTTCTTGGCACGGTCGACGACGTTGGAGATCATCGCCCCGGAGGCGAAGTCCGCGAAGTGGAGCAGCTCCTTCTGGCCTGTCGCGTAGGTGACCTCGACGAAGGCGTTGCGCGCGGTGCGCGCGTACATCCGCTCGACGCACGCGGTGATGAGCTGCTCGACCGCCTGGGCGCGCGAGCCCCCGGCGGACTCGAGGACGCTGGCGTGGAGCGGCAGATCGGCGGTGAGGTACTTCGAGAAGATGTCGGCGGCGGCCTGCTCGTCGGGCCGCTCGATCCGGATCTTGACGTCGAGCCGGCCGGGCCGCAGGATCGCCGGATCGATGAGGTCCTCACGGTTCGACGCACCGATGACGATGACGTTGTCGAGCCGCTCGACGCCGTCGATCTCGCTCAGCAGCTGGGGCACGATCGTCGTCTCCACGTCGGAGGACTTGCCGGTGCCGCGGGTGCGGAACAGCGACTCCATCTCGTCGAAGAACACGACGACGGGCGAACCGGCGGTCGCCTTCTCCCGGGCGCGGGAGAAGATCAGACGGAGCTGACGCTCGGTCTCGCCGACGTACTTGTCGAGCAGCTCCGGGCCCTTGATGTTGAGGAAGTAGGACCGGGTCCCCTCCCCCGCGCGGCGCTGGGCCAGCGAGTTCGCCACAGCCTTCGCGATGAGCGTCTTGCCGCAGCCGGGCGGGCCGTAGAGGAGGATGCCCTTGGGCGGCTTGAGCCCGTGCTCGGTGTAGAGGTCGGGGTGCTCGAAGGGCAGTTCGACGGCGTCCTGGATCATGTCGATCTGGTCCTCGAGGCCGCCGATGTCGTTGTAGGAGATGTCCGGCACGGTCTCGAGCAGGAGCGACGCCACCTCGGGCTTCTCGACCTTCTCGAGTGCGAAGTGGGTGCGGGTGTCGACGAGCACCGCGTCGCCCGGGCGCACGCCCTCGGAGCGCAGCGGTCCGGACAGGCGGTGGATCTGCTCGTCGTCGCCCGGCGCCCCGATGAGGATCCGTCCGTCGGGCAGCACCTCGCGCACCGGCACGACGGTGCCGGCGTCGGCGAAGCCCACCGCTTCGAGGGCGACGAGGCCCTCGGACAGCCGGACGTCGGCGCCGGGGACGAGGGTGGAGACGTCGAGGTCGGGGGTGATCGCGACGCGCATCCGACGGCCGGAGACGAGCACGTCGAGCGCGCGGGTGTCCGCGGGGCCGTCGACGACGGCGAGCACCGTGCCGAAGGAGTTCGGCGGCTCGGACAGGCGCTCGGCCTCGGTGCGGATCCGCACGAGCTCCTCCCGCGCCGTCTTGAGGGTGCGGGACAGGGCGTCGTTGCGCTTCGAGGCGTTGAACAGCTGCTGGCGCAGCTGGGCGGCGTCCTTGCGCACCGCGCTGAGCTCGGCGGTCCGGTGGTCCTCCGTCATGTGTCCTCCTCCGGTGTGCGGTCGATGCTGGGGGTGCCGGCGCCCGGGGCGGCCCCGGGTGGCCGGGTGCGCTCGGCGATGCGGCTGCGGGAGCCGGCCTCGCGCATGACGCGGCGCAGCTTCTTGCCGGTCGCCTCGCGGGTGCCGATCGCCTGGGCGGTGATCTCGCCGTCCTCCCAGGCCGCCCGGTCCTCCGCGCTCGGCTCGCTGCCCTGCGGGCGGCGGCGGCGCTCGAGCGGACTCGTGCCGGCGGACAGGCGGCGGGCGAACAGGAGGAAACCGGTGTGGGCGATCATCCGGTGCTCGGGGCGCACCGCGAGGCCCTCGAGGTGCCAGTCGCGGAGCATCGATTCCATCGCGCGGGGCTCGGTCCAGTCCCCGGACTCGCGGAGCGCCTCCGCGGTGCGGGAGAGCTGCGGGACGGTGGCGACGTAGCAGGCGAGCACGCCCCCGGGGGCCAGCGCGGCGGTGACCGCGGGCAGGCACTCCCAGGGGGCGAGCATGTCGAGGACGACGCGGTCGACGGTGCCGGGTGCGAACTGCGCGGGCAGCTCCTCGGCGAGGTCGCCGATGGTGAGCCGCCACGCGGGGTGCGGGCCGTCGTAGAAGTCCTCGATGTTGCCCGCGGCGATCTGCGCGAACTCCTCACGGCGCTCGAAGGAGTGGACGCGCCCGGCGTCCCCGACGGCGCGCAGGAGGGAGAGGGTGAGGGCGCCGGAGCCGACCCCGGCCTCGACGACGGTGGCCCCGGGGAAGACGTCGCCGAGGGTGACGATGAGGGCGGCGTCCTTGGGATAGACGACGGCGGCACCGCGCGGCATCGACATGACGAAGTCCTCGAGCAGCGGGCGGAGCACCTGGTAGGGCACGCCGCCGGTGGTGTGGACGATCGTGCCCTCGGCGCCGCCGATGAGCTCGTCGTGGTCGATGGAGCCCTTGTGGGTGTGGAACTGCCGACCCGGCTCGAGCGCGATCGTGTGCAGGCGGCCCTTGGGGTCGGTGAGCTGCACCTTGTCGCCGATGCGCAGCGGGCCGCGGCGGGCGGCCGCGCCGGTCGACGCGGGGTCGGTGCGGACGGGGCCGCTGGGGTCATCGGTGGAAGTCATCGGCTCCACTCTAGTCGTCCGCCCGGCACGGGCGCGCGGGCGGGTCGAGGACCGGACACCCCGGCGGATCAGTCCGCGAGGAGCTCGTCGAAGAACTCCTGGAGATCGATCACCCCGGTGAGCGTGCTGCCGTCCATGACGAGGCAGAACTCGGCCTTGGGCCGGTGGGTGAGCGATTCGAGGAGGTGGGGCGCGGTGATGTCGCGGGGCACCCCGATCCACGCGCCGAAGGGCCTCACGAAGTCCCTGACCTGGGCGGGCGGACCGGGCGCGGCGATGACCTGCGAGGCCGCGTGCCGATCGAGCAGACCGAACGGCAGCCCGGTCTCGTCGAGGACCACGATGAGCGGGACCGGGTGCGCGGCACCGGGTCCCGAACCGGTGAGGGCACGGTCGGCGAAGGCCAGCGTCTGCTCGACGTCGGCGTCCCCGGTCGCCGCGATCGCCGGCTGGATCACACGGGAGAGGTCGTAGGTCTCCATCCGCCGGGCGCGCTTGGCGTGGGTGGCGGCGTCCCCGGCGGAGACCCAGAGCATGATCGCGATCGCACTCATCCACAGCACGGTGACGAGGTCGGGGCGGCGCCCGGCGAGCAGCGGGGTGAGCAGCGACCAGGCGACGAAAGCCACGGCGATGAGGCGGCCGACCCAGCTCGCGACGATGGTGCCGCGGTACTGGCTGCGGGTGGCGCGCCAGAGGAGCGCCTGGAGCGCCCAGCCGCCGTCGAGCGGGATGCCGGGCAGCAGGTTGATGACGCCGAGGGCGAGGTTGGCGAAGGTCAGCGCCATGAGGAGCAGCCAGGGCACCGACCAGACCTCGGTGAACTGCACCGCTCCCCAGCCGATCCCGGCGAGCACGAGGTTGACCACGGGGCCGACGATGGAGATGACGAAGCTCGTCGTCGCCGCGCGGACGGAGTCCTCCTCGATCCGCGGCTCGAAGCGGGTGAAGCCGCCCCACACGTTGAGCTCGATCGCCGCGACCCGCTGCCCGGATGCGCGACCGGCCACCGCGTGGGCGAGCTCGTGGAGGAACACCGAGCCGAACAGGAGCACGGCGTAGGCGAAGGCGACCAGCCACGTGCCCCAGCCGAGGTCGGGGCGGACGGAGGCGAGCCACGGCCGGAACAGCACGGTGATGACGACGGCGGCGAGGAACCACGACCAGGCGAGCAGCACCGGTGCGCCGAGGACGCGCCCGAGGTGCAGGCCGCGCGACGCTCCGGGCGCGCGACGCGCTGAGGTGGTGTCCGACATGGGGTCCATCCTAACGGGCGTGAGGCCGGTGCCGGGTGCCGTGTCCGCACCCCTCGGTAGAGTGCAGGCATGGTCGAACTCGCAGCACTCTCCCCGTCCCGGGCGAACGATTTCGTGCAGTGCCCCCTCAAGTTCCGGTTCCGCACCGTCGACCGGCTGCCGGAGCCGCTTTCGCCGGCCGCGTTCAAGGGCACCCTCGTCCACGCGGTCCTCGAGCAGCTCTTCGATGCACCGGCCGCCGAGCGCACGCTCGACACCGCGGCCGGTCTGCTGCCCGGCCGGTACGCCACGCTCGCGGCGAAGGACCCGGAGGTCGCCGCGATGTACCCGGACGAGCAGGCCGTCGACGTCCTGTTCCGGGAGAGCACCGAGCTGCTGCGGGCGTACTTCGGGCTCGAACTGCCCGACCGGCTCGAACCGGCGGAGCGGGAGCGGTTCGTCTCCGTCACCCTCGACAGCGGACTCGTGCTGCGCGGCTTCATCGACCGGGTCGACGTCGCCCCGGGCGGGCAGGTGCGGCTCGTCGACTACAAGACCGGCAAGCAGCCCAAGCCGCAGTACGGGCGCGAGGCGGAGTTCCAGATGCGCTTCTACGCACTCCTGCGGCATCGCATGGACGGGGTCCTCGTCCACACCCTGCAGCTCATGTACCTCGGCAGCCGCTCGATCAAGAGCTTCCACCCGACGCTCGCCGACGTCGAGCGCACCGAGGCGGAGGTGCTCGGCATCTGGGACGACATCACCGCCAGCGCCCGCTCGGGCCGGTGGCGGGCACGGAAGTCGCCGCTGTGCGGGTGGTGCCACTTCAAGCCGCTGTGCCCGGCCTGGGGCAACACCCCGCCGGAGCCCCCGCCGATCACCGCGATCGCAGGGACGGACCTGCTGAGCTGATCCGGGTCGCGGGGGCTCAGATGCGCCCGGAGCGCATCCTCCCGGCGATCTCCCGCAGCTCGACCGGGCCGATCCCGGAGAGCCCGGGCAGGAGCACCCGTCCCGGAGCCTCCGGGATGGGGACGAGGTGGGGAACGCCGAGCGCGAGCGTGCCGGCGGCCTCGGCGCTCGTCAGCCCGGGGATCGAGTCCTCGAGCGCGACACAGTCCTCCGGAGCCAGGCCGAGCGCCTCGGCGCCGAGCACGTAGGGGGCGGGATCGGGCTTGCCGGCGGGCACCTCGTCGCCGGTGACGAGTGCGCGGAAGCTGCCCGGCGGGCAGGCCGCGACGACGGCCTCGGCGAGCCGCCGGTACGACATCGTGACGAGCGCGCACGGGATGTCGGCGGCACGGAGCGCGTCGAGGAGCTCGCGGGCCCCGGGGCGGAACGGCACGTGCTCGGCCACCTGCTCGATCACCGCGTCGAGGAGGATCTCGACGATCTCTTCCGGCGGCAGCGGCAGGCCGTGGTCGACGAGGATCCGGGCCGAGGTCAGCAGGTCGTTGCCGACCATGAGGAGGCCCTTCTCCTCGTCCCAGTTCAGGCCGTGGGCGTGCATGAGGTCGGTCTCCGCCCTCATCCAGTACGGTTCGGTGTCGACGAGGGTCCCGTCCATGTCCCAGAGGACCGCAGCGAAGGTGTCCATATGCGCACCAGCGTAATCTGGATCCATGAGTTTTCTGCCATCCGGCCCGGGCCGGCTCGTCGTCATCGCCTTCGAGGGCTGGAACGACGCCGGGGAGGCCGCCGTCGACACCGCGCGCCACCTCGTCGCGGTCTGGGGACTCCAGGGGCGCACCCTGTTCTCCGGCGACGACTACTTCGACATGACATTCATCCGCCCCGTGCTCACCCGCGACGCCGACGGCCCGCACATCGAGTGGCCCGGCTGCACCACCCACACCGGCACGGTGCCGGGCACCGGTCTGGAGATCGAGGTGATCATCGGCACCGAGCCGTCCTATCGCTGGCAGGAGTACATCGGCCGGGTCCGGGAACGGCTGACCGAGGGCGACCGGGTGGTGCTCCTCGGTTCGCTCCTCGCCGACGTCACGCACACGCGGCCGCTGCCGGTGTCGACGACCGCGGAGGATCCCGAGCTGGCCGCCGAGCCGGAGATCGAGCGCAGCGAGTACACCGGGCCCGTCGGGATCCTCGGAGTGCTCGCGACGACGCTCGCGGAAGCGGGCCTGCCGACCGTCTCGCAGTGGGTCGCGGTGCCGGCGTACGCCGCCTCGAGCCCGTCGCCCAAGGCGGTCCTCGCGATGCTCGGCGCGTTCGAGGACCTCACCGGGCTCGTCGTCGACCAGCACGAGCTCGTCGACGAGGCCCGGGCGTGGGAGACCGGCACGGACGCGCTCGTCGACAGCGACGAGGACCTTGCCGAGCACGTCGCCCGGATCGAGGGGATGACAGACGCCACCGAGCTCCCCCAGGCCTCGGGCGAGGCGATCGCGCGGGAGTTCGAGCGCTACCTCGACCGGCGTCGGCGCGAGGACTGAGCAGAACCCGCGCCGGCGGGCCGGGTGGGGCTCAGAGGACGACGCCGAGCAGGGCGTCGATCGCGTCCCGGATGCGCGCGGTGTCCTCGTCGGCCGGTCCGCTGCCCGCGGCGGCGGCCCAGTCGTCGACGACGGACAGCGCTGCCGGGCAGTCGAGGTCGTCGGTGAGCTCCTGGCGGAGGTTGGCGATGACCTCGGCCGCGGGGATCCCGGAGGCGCGGCCGGCGGCCTCCCGCCATGCCTCGAGGCGACGGGCGGCCCCGGCGAGGTGCGCGTCCTCGTACATCCAATCGCTGCGGTAGTGGTGGGCGAGGAGCACGAGCCGGATCGCCATCGGGTCCACGCCCTCGGCCCGCAGCGCGGACACGAACACGAGGTTGCCCTTCGACTTGCTCATCTTCTCGCCGTCGAGCCCCACCATGCCGGTGTGCATGTACGTGCGCGCGAGCTCCGTGCCGGTGAGCGCCGAGGCGTGGGCGGCACCCATCTCGTGGTGCGGGAAGATCAGGTCGCTGCCGCCGGCCTGCACGCTGAGCGG
Organism: Brevibacterium sp. CS2; assembly: GCF_005280295.1. Classification (GTDB taxonomy): domain Bacteria; phylum Actinomycetota; class Actinomycetes; order Actinomycetales; family Brevibacteriaceae; genus Brevibacterium; species Brevibacterium pityocampae. The sequence goes on from NZ_CP040020.1 coordinate 2,478,623, forward strand.
CAGGCCGACGTACTCCTCGGCGATGACGGCGCACTCGATGTGCCAGCCGGGTCGACCCGGTCCCAGGTCGCCGCCGTCCCAGCTCGGCTCGCCGTCGCGCCGGGCGCGCCACAGGAGTGCATCGAGCGGATCCTCCTTGCCCGGCGTGTCCGGGTCGCCGCCGCGCTCGGCGAAGAGTTCGAGCATGGTGGGGCGGTCGTAGCCGGAGATCGTGCCGAAGGGCGGCTGGACCGCGGTCGCGATCCGGTAGTAGACGTCGCCGCTGTCGAGCTGGTAGGCCGCGCCGGAGTCGAGCAGCCGCTGCACGGCCGCGGCGATCCGGTCGACGGATTCGACGGCTCCGATGTAGGAGTCCGGCGGGATCACCCGCAGTGCCTCCATGTCGGCGAAGTAGAGCTCGGTCTGCTCGCGGGCGAGCTCCTGCCAGTCCACCCCGGTCGCCGTGGCGCGCTCGAGGAGCGGGTCGTCGACGTCGGTGGTGTTCTGCACGTAGTTCACGGCGATCCCGGCGTCGCGCCACACTCGCACGAGCACGTCGAAGGCGACGTAGGTCGCGGCGTGTCCGAGGTGCGTCGCATCGTACGGGGTGATCCCGCAGACGTAGAGGCGGGCCTCGGCCTGCTTCCGGGGCGAGGACACGGGGCCGCGGGCCGAGGTGCAGAAGACCACGGGGGCGTCGCCGACGGTGCCGATCTCAGGGATTGCGGGTGCTGACCAGGTTTTCACCACTCAACCATAGACAGCCCGGTCGAGACCGGGCAAAGCCGGGTGCGCGCAGAGCGCCGCGCGGACTCAGAGCGGCGGCCACGGGATCGGGGTGCGGGTGTGCGGCACCCCCGGCATCCGGCCGTGCACGAGCAGGCCCGCGATCCGCTCGAACAGCGCATCGATCTCCGCCGCGGCGATGACCGGGGCGAGAGCGGCGGCGAGCTCGTCCTGCGCTGCGAGCAGGGCGCCGAGCGCATCCCGCTCCCCCGCGGTCAGCGGCTCCTCGGCGAAGCCCCAGAGGATCGTGCGGAGCTTGGGCCGGACGTGGAAGGACAGCCCGTTGTCGATCCCGAACAGCTCCGGCTCCACGCCGGGAGCGGGCCGGTAGTGGCCGTGGAGTGCGTGGGAGGCCTTGCGGTCGGCGTTGTTCGTGATGACGTCGAAGAGCGCGAGCCCGCGCAGGGCCGGGGTCAGCGCGTGGGCGACGACGACCTCCTCGTCCTCGGCGGTGACGGCGCGGAGGACCGGGGCCCAGCCGGCGGGCACGGCGTCCGGGGCGAACACCGTGACGAGGTCCTCGGGATCGCCGGCGGACTCGACGTAGGCCTGGAGCGAGCCGGGGCCCGACGGGAGATCCTCCCGGAGCACGGTCGGCGGGACCTCGACGAACGGGCAGTGGGCGGCGAGGACGGAGCAGGCGACCTCGCGCCCGGCGAGCGAGCCGAGGGGGAAGTCGTGGAGCGGTCGCTCCCCCGCTGTCGGCTTGTACACCGCACGCAGCACCGCATCGCCGTCCGCGACGGTGACGAGGCGGGTGTCGTTCGAGGCACCGGGGATGCGGCCGAGCTGCTCGATCGCACCGGAGAGCAGGAGGTCGCGCGCCGCCTGCGCCGAGGACATCAGCGGGCGACCCCGTTGGCCCGCGGACAGATGTGGCCCTCGGGGTCGAGGGGCAGCGAGCAGAAGGGGCAGTCCTGCCGACCGGCGTTGACGACCTGGTCGGCGCGGCGGGAGAACTCGCGGGCGCGGGCCGCGCTGAGCACCACGCGCAGCCGGTCGCGGTCCTCGGACTCGTCGTCGGGCTCGGCGCTCGTCCCGGATTCGGCGTCGGTGCGGGTGAACTCGAAGCACTCGACGACCATGTGCTCGGCGACGGTGTCCCAGCCCAGGCTCATCGTGCCGACCCGGAACTCCGATTCGACCGGCACGCTGAGACCGGCGTTGTCGATGAGCTCCTCGCGCGGTGCGAGCGGGATCGACTGGGGATCCGAGGACTTCGAGCGGACGAGGTCGAGGAGTTCGTTCATCCGCTCCCCGAGCATCTCCACCTGCTCCTTCTCGAGCGTCACGGTGGTCACCCGCTGATCGGTCCGGGCCTGGAGGAAGAAGGTCCGCTCGCCGGGCAGCCCGACGGTCCCGACGACGAACCTGTCCGGGGCGGGATGATCGAATACCTGCGCAGCCATGCCCCCAGCCTATGACACGGCCTCCCGCACCGCTTCACATGGGATGACGCCCGGACGGACCGCGACCCGGAAGGGTTACGCCGGTGCGCCGGGTGGGGGTACATTTGGGGCATGAGCCTTGAACCGCACGTGGCACTCGAAGACTTCCTCTCCGCTGTTCGCGAGCACTACGCGGCAGCCGCGCACCGCACCTCCGACACCGACCCGCGGGTGGAGGCGAGCTACATGGCGCTCGCCGACGCGTTCGAGCTCTACGAGGACGCGCTCTACACCGCGTTCGACGAGGTCACCCCGTTCGAGCTGTTCGACGACGTCGAGGACGCCAAGGACGATGACGAAGACGACGATCTCGAGGACGATGACGAGGACGACGACTTCGACGATGACGATGACGATGATGATGATGACTTCGACGACGAGGACGACGACTCCGTGCGCTGAGCGCGCGGCGTCACTCCACGGCGAGCCGCACCGCCGGCCTCAGGGGTCCGAGATCTGATCGAGCGCGTCGCGGATCTCCGGCTCGAGCACGAACTCGCTGTCGAGGATCTCGCGCAGCTGCGCGACCGAGCGCGGACCGACGAGCGAGCACGCCACCGGCAGCGCCCGGTTCCAGGCGAGCGCCACATCGAGCGGCGACACCCCGAGCCCGGCGGCGGCCTTCGTCACCCCGGCCATGACCTGCTCCGACTCCGCGGTGAGCTTCTCCGTCACCCACTCGCGTCCGGCACCGGCGGCGCGCGAGTCGCGCGGCACCCCGGTGGCGTATCGGCCGGGCAGGATCCCGCGGCCGAGCGCGGAACCGGCGATGACGCCGATCCCCAGGTACTCCGCTGCCGGCAGCACTTCGCTCTCGGCACGGCGGTCGAGGAGCGAGAGCTCGGACAGGGCCGCGACGAGGGGGATCCCGGCGGCGCGCAGCACCGCGAGCTGCCAACCGGTGTGGTGGGCCGCCGCGACGTGGACCACCGCCCCGCTGCGCAGCACGGTATCGAGCGCCGAGGCGGTCTCCGCGAACGGCACCTGGGCGTCGAAGCCCTCGAGGACGAGCACATCGAGGCGATCGCGGCCGGTCCGCCGGAGGAGCGATTCGACCTGGGTGAGGATCGTGCGGCGGCCGAGCGACAGGCGCGCGCCGCGGGTGTCGACATCGACCCCGACACGAGCGATGAGAGCGATCTCGGAGGGAAGACTCAGGCTCCCCACGACCTCGGCGGCCGGGGAGGCGAAGGACGGCAGCTCGAGCACCGTCCCGCCCGCCTCCGCGTAGGCGTCGACGAGCTCCTGGGCGGTCTCCGCGCTCACGCGGTGCCCCCATTCGAAAGTCCCCAGACCGAGCTCGGAGACCTCGAGACCTGACGTTCCCACACGGTTGATGCGCATATTCATTGAGGTTACCCGACCGGAGGACTACCCTGGTCTGGGCCTCCCGTGCAGGTGAGGCCGCCTCGTCGCCCCTCGTGGCGACGTCTCCTGCGAAGAAGGACATTGATGGACTGGTTGATCGCTGCCGTGCTCGGCGTCGTCCAGGGACTCACCGAGTTCCTCCCGATCTCCTCGTCGGCCCACCTGCGGATCGTCGGCGAGTTCCTCCTGCCGGGCGAGGACCCGGGGGCGTTCTTCACCGCGATCGTGCAGATCGGCACCGAGACCGCGGTCCTCGTCTACTTCTGGAGCGACATCGTCGGGATCATCCGCTCCTGGTGCGCCTCGCTCGTCGGACGGCGGGAGAAGGGCGACCCGCAGGCGCGCCTCGGCTGGCTCATCATCCTCGGCTCGATCCCGATCGGGGTGCTCGGCCTCGCGTTCCAGGACGCGATCGACAGCGTGCTGCGCAACCTCTGGATCACCGGCGCGATGCTCATCGTGTTCGGCATCATCCTCGGCATCGCGGACCGGGTCGGTTCCCGCGAGCGCGGCCTGGAGGACATGACCTGGGGGCAGGGCATCGTCTACGGCCTCGCCCAGGCGATGGCGCTCATCCCGGGCGTGTCGCGCTCCGGCGGCACGATCATCGCCGGCCGGCTCATGGGATTCACCCGCGAGTCGGCCGCCCGCTACTCGTTCCTGCTCGCGGTCCCGGCCGTCATGGCCTCGGGGTTCTACGGGCTCGTCAAGAGCCTGGGCGAGCCGATGGTGCTCGGCTGGGGTCCGACGGTCCTCGCGACCGCCGTGTCCTTCGTCGTCGGCTACGTCGTCATCGTCGGGTTCCTCAAGTTCATCCAGACGAAGTCGTTCGCGATCTTCGTCTGGTACCGGGTGGCGCTCGGCCTCCTCGTGTTCGTGCTGCTCGGCACCGGAGTGCTCTCCGCGGTCTGATTCCGGCGGGATCGGCGGTCCGAGCCGGGTGCGCTCAGCGGCCGCCGCCCACGGCTCCCGCCTCACCCGTGCGGCCGGAGGCCGTCACCGACATCGCGGTGACCGTCGGGTAGCCCGTCTCCGGGTACGTCACGACGCTGAGCGAGCCGGGTGCGACGGCGATCCGCTGGAACGCGTCGAGCGGCATGTCGAGCGCGGCGGCGAGCACCGCCTTGATGATGTCGCCGTGCGCCACGACGACGCCCACCGGCACCCGCGTCCCGCCCGCTCCCCCTGCATCCCCCGCTCCGGCGTCGGGCACCTGACGGGCACGGAGGTCGGCGACGAAGGCGTCGACCCCGGTCACGGCGCGGGCGGCGGCATCGCGCAGCGATTCGCCCCCCGGGAACTCCATCGACGACGGCGAGCGCGCGACCCGCTGCCATTCGGGGAGCTCCTTGAGCTCGGCGAGCCGGCGGCCCGACCACGTCCCGTAGTCGACCTCGGCGAACTCGGGCGCCTCGCGCACCCCGGGCGCGGTGATCCCGGTCAGGAGCAGCGCAGCGGTCTCGCGGCAGCGCTGCACCGTGGAGCAGCGCACCTCGGTCACGGCGCGGAAGGGAAAGATCTCCGCGAGGCCGCGGATCTGCTGCTCCCCGGCCGGGGTGAGCGACACGCCGGGCGTGCGGCCGGCGAGGACCCCGGCGGCGTTCGCCGAGCTCTCGCCGTGCCTGACGAGGACGATGTGGACCATGCGCCCAGGCTAGCCCACGGCCCGGTGGTACAGTGACGCTCGATCACCGATCGACAGGCCCAGCACACTGCTGCACTCACTTCGCGGAGGAACGATGAAGCGCACCCGGACCCCGGTGGAGTACGAGTTCCGCACCATCAGCTTCGCCCGCGACACCACCCGCAGCGACGCCCGCACCCTGCTCACCGAGGAGGCCGAGTACGGCCGCTGGGAGCTCGCCCGGACCCGGATCGGAATGGGCGGATCCCGCACCGTGTGGCTGCGCCGCCGCATCATCCGCGTGCAGCGCACCGCCTGATCGTGCGGCTCCCCCTCCTCCTCAGCGCCGTCGCGACGACGCTCGCCGGGTTCGGCATGGCCGTGCAGGGCAACGCCAACGCCGCCCTCGCCGGGATCACCGGCAACGGCCTGTTCGCCGCCACGGTGTCTTTCCTCGGTGGCCTGCTCGTCATGCTCGTCGTCGCCCTCGTCTCCCCGCGCACCCGTCGCGGGCTGGCCCTCGTCGTGCGGCTTCTGCGCTCCCAGGAGGTCCCGTGGTGGATGACGCTCGGCGGCCTCGGCGGCGCCGCCGTCGTCATCGCGCAGTCGATCACGGTGCCGCTGTTCGGCGTCGCGGTGTTCACCATGGCGTTCGTCTCCGGTCAGCTCGCCGGCGCGCTCGTCGTCGACAACACCTCCCTGCCCCCGGGCGGACGGAAGTCCCTCAGCCTCCAGCGGGTGCTCGGTGTGGCGGTGGTGCTCGTCGGGGTCGTCGTGTCCCCGAGCGGCGTGCTCGAGCACGGCATCAGCTGGTGGGCGCCGTTCCTGCCGTTCCTCGCCGGGTCGATGACCGCCTTCCAGCAGGCGGCCAACGGTCGGATCAAGCTGCGTTCGGCCTCGGCCGCGACCGCGACGTTCATCAACTTCCTCGGCGGGTCGATCTTCCTCGTCGCCGTGGCACTCTGCCTGCTCGCCGCCGGCGTCCGCTTCACCGGCCTGCCGGACCTGCCCGGTGAGTGGTGGACGCTCATGGGCGGTGTCATCGGAGTGGCCTTCATCGGGATCACGACGGTCTCCGTCGAGCACCTCGGGGTCCTCCTGCTCAGCCTGACCTCGCTGTTCGGCAGCCTCGTGGGCTCGCTCGTCATCGACCTGCTGTTCCCCGCCGCCGCGACCCCGGTGACGTGGACGACCTACCTCGCGATGGCGATCGTGCTCTCCGGCGTGCTCATCGCCTCGCTCCCCCGGCGCCGGCGCACCTGAGGTCCACGCCGCTCAGGCCTCGAGGAGGAAGCGGTGGAGCACCCGGGTGCCGAAGGTCAGCGCGGAGACCGGCACGCGCTCGTCGACACCGTGGAACATCGCCGGGAAGTCGAGGTCCCCGGTGAGGCGCAGCGGCGCGAATCCGTAGCCGTGGATCCCGAGCGCGGCCAGCGACTTGTTGTCGGTGCCGCCGGACAGCGTGTACGGCAGCACCCGCGCCCCGGGGTCCTCGGCGAGCAGGGAGGTCGTCATCGTGTCGACGAGCCGCCCGGAGAACGGCGCCTCGAGGGCGGGCGCCTCGATCTCGGTGAGCACCTCGACGTCGCTGCCCGCGAGCTCGCGGACCGTGCGCATGAGGGCGTCGTGCTCACCGGGCAGGGTGCGGCAGTCGATGAGCGCCTCGGCCGTCGAGGGGATGACGTTGTGCTTGTAGCCGGCGGACAGCAGGCTCGGGTTCGAGGTGTTGCGCAGGGTGGCGCCGACGAACTTCGCGACCGAACCGAGCTCGGCGAGCAGCTCCGGGTAGGTCTCCGCGCCGAAGGGCACACCGGTGATGTCGGACACGCCGCGCAGCAGGTCCTCGGTGGCCTGTGGGAGCTGCTCGGGCCAGGCGTGCGCACCGATCCGGGCGACCGCGGCGGCGAGCTTGGTCACCGGGTTGTCCTCGTTGATCTGCGAGCCGTGGCCGGCCGTGCCGCGGGCGACGAGCTTGAGCCAGGCGATCCCCTTCTCCGCGGTCTGCACGAGGTACACCCGCTGACCGCGCAGGTCGACGGAGTAGCCGCCGACCTCGGACACGGCCTCGGTCGCGTCGGTGAACAGGTGCGGGTGGTTCTCGACCATCCAGCGTGCGCCGTAGGTGCCGCCGGCCTCCTCGTCGGCGAAGAACGCGATGATGAGGTCGCGGCGGGGGCGCAGGCCGGTGCGCAGGTAGTTCCGCACGACGGCGATGATCATCGCGTCCATGTCCTTCATGTCGACCGCGCCGCGGCCCCAGATCAGGCCGTCGCGCTCTTCGGCGGAGAACGGGTCGACGGCCCACTCGGCGGCGTCGGCGGGCACGACGTCGGTGTGGCCGTGGACCACGAGGGCCGGGAGGCCGGGATCGCTGCCGGGGATGCGGGCGACGAGGCTCGCCCGGCCCGGCGAGGACTCCAAGATCTCCGAGTCGAGGCCCACCTCCGCGAACCACTCGGCGATCCGCTCCGCGGCGGGGCGCTCCGGCCGAGCGGTGTTCCCGCCCCAGTTCTGGGTGTCGAAGCGGATGAGCTCGCGGCAGATGCCGACCACCTCGGACTCCGCACTCGGGATCTGCGCGCCGGTGTCCTGCTGCGCGGTGGACTGCGGGGAGCTGGGGTCGGGGGTCTGAGACGTCATCGGGGTCCTCGGTCGGTGGTCGGCGTGGTGCGGGCGGGCGGTGTCGGCCGGGTTCTCGGCCGTGGTGTCAGCCGTAGAGGCGGACGGCGATGTGCGGGGTGTCGAATCCCTCGACGGCGGTGGCGCGCTCGATCTGGGCGCGCGCCTGCTCCTCGACGGGGGCGTCGGAGAGCGCCTGCAGGTAGCGCTCGTGGGCCATGAGCGAGGTGACGGCCGCATCGACGTGGCCGTCGACGTCGACGACGTGGGTGGGCTCGCCGGCGAACTCGAGGATGTACTTCACACCCTGGTAGCGCTCGCCGGGGACGATCCACTCGTTCCCGGCGTCGGACACCGCGTCGAGCGCTGCGAGTCCGACGTGCCGGTGGTCGGCAGAGTTCGGGTGCCGGCCCCCGAAGGTCTCGTGGAAGTTGAGCACCATGACGACCTCGGGGCGGAACCGCCGGATCTCCTCGGCGATCGCGGTCCGCAGCTCACGGGTGTACATGATCGAGCCGTCGGGCTCGTCGAGGAACACGAGGTGCTCGACTCCGATCGCGGCGCAGGCGGCGCGCTGCTCGGCCTCCCGGATCCGCGCGGAATCCGCGGGCGGGAGCCCGGCGATGCCGGCCTCGCCGCGGCTCGCGAGCACGTAGCCCACGCGCTTCCCCTCGGCGAGCCAGCGCGCGACGGCTGCCGCCGAGCCGTACTCGGGGTCGTCCGGGTGGGCCATGACGAGGAGGACGGAGTCGAAGTCCTCCGGCAGGGTGTCGAGCATGGGCGTCCTTTCGGATCGGGGTCAGCGGATGCGGTCGTCGCGGAGCCGGTCGCGGGCGTCGAAGTACGTGCGCGCGCCGAGGACGAGGGCGAGGAACACCGTCGTGCCGACGGCTCCCACGATACCGAGGAGGATCGCGATCTGATAGCCGATCGCGGTCATCGGGTCGACCCCGGCGAGGATCTGGCCGGTCATCATGCCGGGCAGGAACACGATCCCGGTGCCGAGCATGCTGTTGATCGTCGGCATGAGCGCGCTCTCGAAGGCGGAGCGGACGAGCGGAGCGATGGCGGCACGCGGCGCGGCGCCGAGGCCGAGCGCGTCCTCGATCGCGTCGCGGTTCTCGCGCATCCCGTCGACGAGCGCCTTGAGGCCCAGGGTGATGCCGGTCATCGAGTTCCCGATGAGCATCCCGGCGATCGGGATGACGTAGCGCGGCTCGTACCAGGGGCTGAGCCCGACGACGACGAACAGGAACCAGGCGACCGCGCCGGTGGTCCCGGCCGTCGAGGCGAGGACGACGACGCGGCGCAGCCCGAGCGACAGCCGGCCGCGGAACTTCCCGAGGATGGTGGCGACGGCGAACACCTGCATGAGCGCGAAGATCAGCCCGGTGAGCCACCAGCTGGGGTGGGCGAACACCCAGCCGAGCACGAGTCCGACGAGGACGAGCTGCACGGTCATCCGCAGGCACGCCCACAGCATCTCCCCGCGCCGGCCCACCCGGGTCGCCACCATGAGCAGGAGCACGACGAGCACCATGACGAAGGCGAGGCCGACCTGCGGCCAGCCGAGCACGACGAGGCCGCCGCTCATCGCGCCGCCTGCCGCGCGGTGCCCCCGGAGACGACGACCCGGTGCTCGGCGCAGGCGTCGACGAGCGCGCTGCTGTGGGTGACGAGCACGATGTCGGTGCCGCCCGCGGCGAGCAGCCGCACCAGGGTCCCCATGACGCGCAGCGCGGTGTCCTCGTCGAGCGCGGAGGTCGGCTCGTCGAGGAGCACGGTGTCGGGCGTGAGGAGCAGGAGCCGGGCGAGGGCGAGGCGCTGGCGCTCGCCGCCGGAGAGCACCCCGGCATCGGCGTCGAGGTCCTGTGTCAGGCCGAGGGCGGCGAGCGCCTCGGCGGCGGCGTCCGGTGCGGGATCGGGACGCTCCTGCAGCCGATGGGCGCGGGCGAGGTTGTCGAGCACGGTGCCCGGCACGACGACCGGCGATTGGGAGAGCATCGGGACCCGCCGGCGCAGCTCGATCGCGGGGATCTCCCGGATGTCGGTGCCGCGGTGGCGGATCGTGCCGGATTCCGGCTCGCGCAGGTCGTCGAGGAGCCTCAGGAGCGTCGACTTGCCCGCGCCGGAGGGTCCGGTCACCGCGGTGACCCCGGTCTCGATGCGCAGCGCGGGGATGTCGAGGACGCCGCGGAAGCGCACCTGTTCGAGCTCGAAGACCGGCATGCGGTCAGTCTACGGACCGCGCGGGACCGGGGTGCCTGCGACCTCGGCGCCGGTGCAGGGGCTAGGGTGATCGGAGGATGCGGACATGCTCCGCACCCGCACACCCACGATCCCGCACCACTACGCAACCGGAACACGAACGAGGAGAACCGAGTGAAGACCATCGTCTTCGGCGGGGACGGCTTCTGCGGCTGGCCCACGGCACTGCACCTGTCGGCTCGCGGCCACGAGGTCGTCATCGTCGACAACCTGTCCCGGCGGGCCATCGACGCCGAGCTCGGGGCGGAGTCGCTCACCCCGATCAGCTCGATCGAGGAGCGGATCGCCGCGTGGCACGAGGTCAGCGGGAGGACCATCGAGTTCGTCGACCTCGATCTCGCGCAGGACCCCGGGGGCCTGCTCGCGCTCATCGCGCGCACCGCGCCGGATTCGATGGTCCACTTCGCCGAGCAGCGTGCCGCGCCGTATTCGATGAAGTCGGCCGGCCACAAGCGCTACACCGTGGACAACAACGTCAATGCCACCCACAATCTCCTCGCCGCGGTCGTCGAGTCCGGCCTCGACGTCCACCTCGTGCACCTCGGCACGATGGGCGTCTACGGGTACGGCACCGCGGGGATGAAGATCCCGGAGGGCTATCTCGATGTCCAGGTCACCGCGACGGAGGACGCCGAGGGCAACCCGGTCGACCCGTACCCCATCGACCAGCAGATCCTCTACCCGACGAACCCGGGCTCGATCTACCACATGACGAAGGTGCTCGACCAGCACCTCTTCGCCTTCTACGCGAAGAACGACCGGCTGCGCATCACCGACCTCCACCAGGGCATCATCTGGGGCACGAACACCGCGGAGACCAAGCAGGACGAGCGCCTCGTCAACCGCTTCGACTACGACGGCGACTACGGCACCGTGCTCAACCGCTTCCTCATGCAGGCGGCCGTCGGCTACCCGCTCACCGTCCACGGCACCGGCGGCCAGACGCGTGCCTTCATCCACATCCAGGACATGGTGCGCTGCGTGGAGATCGCGCTCGCCAACCCGCCGGAGGCCGGCGACCGGGTGAAGATCTTCAACCAGATGACCGAGACCCACCGGGTGCGCGACCTCGCGGCCCTCATCTGCGAGATCACCGGGGCCACGATGGAGCTCGTGCCGAACCCGCGGCAGGAGTCGCCGGAGAACGAGCTCCACGTCGTCAACGCCACCTTCCTCGACCTCGGCCTGCAGCCGACGACCCTGTCCGAGGGTCTGCTCCTCGAGGTCGAAGAGACGGCGAAGCGCTACCGGGACCGGGCGGACCTGTCGCGGATCCCGGCCCGCTCCCTGTGGAACCGGACCACCCACGAGGGCGTCCCGCCCTCGCTCGCCGGGACCGAGGAGGGGGCCGCCGGTCCCGCCGCCGTGCCGACCGCCGCCGGGCGCTGAGACCCCGGTGCGGATCGCGCTCTTCACCGAGGTCTTCCTCCCCAAGATCGACGGTGTGGTCACCCGCCTCATGGGCACCCTGGACCATCTCGCCGAGCTCGGGCACGAGGTCGTCGTGTTCGCTCCCGGGAACCCGCCGGCCCGCTATGCCGGGTTCCGGGTGGTCCCGGTGGCATCCGTCGCCTTCAAGCCGTGGTACACGGAGCTCCGGGTCGGCCTGCCGACGGCGAGCATCGCCCGCACCATGGAGCGGTTCCATCCGCACGTCGTCCACGCGGTGAATCCGGTGTGGCTCGCCGCCTACGGCACGATGTCCTCGAAGCGCCGCGACCTGCCGATGCTCGCGTCGTTCCACACCGACGTGCCGGAGTACACCCAGCGCCTCGGGCTCGAGTGGATCACCGACACGACGACGCGGTGGATCCGCTGGATCCACAACCTCGCCGAGGTCAACCTCTGCACCTCCCAGCAGATGGTCGAACAGGCCGGGGCGGCGGGCATCCGCAACATCGACCTGTGGCCGCGGGCCGTGGACACCATCGGCTACACGCCGGCCAATGCCTCACCCGACATGCGTGCGCGGCTCACCGACGGACATCCCGAGGACCGGCTCCTCATCTACGTCGGGCGGCTGTCGAAGGAGAAGGACCTCGGGGTGCTGCGCGCGGTCATGGCCCGGCTCCCGGAGGACACGCGGCTCGCCCTCGTCGGCTCGGGCCCGCACGCAGCGGAGCTCCAGCGCGCGTTCGCCGGCACGCGAACGGTGTTCACCGGCTACATGAGCGGCAAGGAGCTCGCCGCGGCGTACGCCTCGGCCGACGTCTTCGTGTTCCCGTCGACGACGGAGACGCTCGGACTCGTGGCACTCGAGTCGCTCGCCTCCGGGGTGCCGGTCGTCGGGGCGCGCGCCGGCGGCATCCCCTTCGCCGTGCAGGACGGCGTCGACGGGCTGCTGTTCGAGCCGAACGATGCCCCGGACATGGCCCGGCAGATCTCGCGCCTGCTCGAGGACGAGGAGCTGCGCGAGCGCCTCGGCGCGCAGGGCCGGGCGAGCACCGAGCAGTACAGCTGGCGGGCGGCGACGGAGCGACTGGTCGAGTTCTACGAGCTCGCGATCGATCGCCACTGGACGAACCACGTGGAGCCCGCGTGGCGGATCAAGCTCCTCGGCCGCCCGATGCCCCGCGCCCGCTGAGTCGGACGCTCACCGAGCCCGGTTCTCCTCAGGCCGGCGCTCCTCAGGCAGGATCGACGGCGTCCCGCGCCGCCTGCCAGCCGCCGAAGTGCGCACGCAGGCCGGCGCCCGACGGCCGCGGGGCGCCCGTGGTGCTCTCCGCGCGCGCCCAGTCCTGATACGCGACGAAGCTCGTCGGGGTGCCCGCGCGCTCGGCGGCGGTGAGGAAGTCGCGCACCGCGGCCCGGTAGTCCTCCTCGGAGTACCGGGAGGCGCCGCGGGCGCGGCCGCGGCCGGACACCGGGAGGCCCACCGCCCGGAGAGCGGAGTTCCAGTACCCCTCCCCCAGCGTCCGGCGCACGGTCTGGCTCGTCGGGGGCCAGATCCGGTGACCGGGCAGGCCGGCGGAGTGCTCACCGGCGATCACGGTCTGCCGCGTCCGGTCGTACGCCTCGGCGGAGAACTCCGCGGCGGTCCCGGCGGCGAGCACCCGCAGGGCTGCCCGGATGCCGGCGCGGCAGCGGGCGATGCGGGACGCCGAGGCGCCCTGCTCGCTGAGGATCGCCGCGGCGGCCTCGCCGAGGTCGGAGTCCTCCTCGGGCTCGGACGACCCGGGCACCGCGGCGGTGGCGAGGCCGTGCGCCTCGGCATAGAGCCACAGCATCCCGGCCCGCAGGGCTGCGGCGGAGTAGCGCTCCCGGTCCGGTGCGGCGCGGTCATCTGATGTCAACGGCCCTGGTCCCCTTCGCAGACGGCGGTGTCATGACGGATCGAGCCTATCGTCTCAGGCGCGCACGGCGATCCACAGCAGCCAGCCGCCGCCGGCGAGGCATGCGACGATCGGCAGCAGCGGGGTGATCGGCCACCGGCGCGGCGCGCGCGAGGCCAGCCGGCGCTGGATCCGGGCCATGCGCTGCGGAGCGGTGCGCGCGAGCACGGACGGCAGCCACGCAGGTGTGGAGATGACTGCGATGACGAACAGCAGGACGGGAGCCTTCCACCACACCCCGAAGGGCGCTCCGCCGATGTCCTGGGTGACGGCGATGTAGAGGGGCAGCGAGGTGTAGTTCGTCGCCATCGTCGCCGCTCCCCACACGAGGGTGCCCCGGGAGCGGGCGCTGCCGACGGCCTCGACGGCCTCGGTCGCCGGCGACTTCGCCGCGGTGGACCCGGTGCGCTCCGCGCGACGGCGGCCCCCGGTGGAGGCCCAGTAGCGCTTGACGAGGACGGACCCGTAGACGAGCAGGGCGACGCCGACGAGGCCCTGGAACACACCGGAGAGGACCTCGCGCTCGATGACGGCGGTGAGGCTCGCGCCGAGGATGCCGGCGCTGACGATCCCGATCGCCAGGAGCACGGCGGCGTTGCCGAGCACATAGCGGGAGGCGGCACGCCGGTCCATCGTCGTGACGATGGTCGTCGCGTTGATGAACACGACGGGGCTCACCGCGGCGAGCAGGGTGAGCGGTCCGATCTCGAGGAGCAGGGAGAGCAGCGCACGGGTGGTCTCCTCCATGCGTCCGCCCCCTTCCGGTATCCCGATTGTAGGGCCGGAGCCGAACGGGGAAAGCAACAGGCCCCGGATCTCTCCGGGGCCTGTGTTCCTGTGCGCGAGGGGGGACTTGAACCCCCACGCCCGATAAGTTGGGCACTAGCACCTCAAGCTAGCGCGTCTACCAATTCCGCCACCCGCGCAGGCAACAGATAGAACTTTACACACATTTTCGGGCGAGGCCAAACCGGAACGGCCGAATGTGTTGCATGTCATATCGGCCGTTCCGGTCGGGCACCCGCGGGAGGCCCCTGCAGTGCCTCAGCGCAGGGGTGCGACCGCTGCGAGCAGGTGCGGCTTGCCGGACTTCGGGTTCCACACCGCATAGTCCACACTGCCGTCGGCCTCCCGCCGGGTGACCCGGAAGGCCGCCCGAGCGGGCAGCACGATCGGCTTCGCGAACTCGAACTCCCAGCGGAAGGCGTCGAGCCGGACGTCGGCGGCGGCGAAGCCGCGGGCAGCGGTGTACATCCCGTGCGCGATCGAGCGCGGGAACCCGAACGCCTTGGCCGCCAGCGGGTTCATGTGGATCGGGTTGTAGTCCCCGGACACCCGGGCGTACTGCGGCCCGATCGCCGGTGCGAGCCGCCACTCGGCGGTCGGCACGGGCGCGGTGAAATCCTTCCGCTCCCGCTCGGCGGCCGGTGCGGCGCCGGGGGGGGCGGCACCCTTCGCCAGGCACACCCAGGTCTCGTCGAACACCGGCTCGCCGGCGACGGATCCACGCACGCGGAAACCGATCTCGGTGCCGCGGTCATGGGCCCGCGGCTCCTCGACGCCGACGGTCAGGGTGAGCTCCTCCCCCACCTCCACCGGGCGGAGCTGCGTGTACGCGGTGCGGATGTGCACCATGCCCATGGCGGGCACGGGGAACCGCGGATCGGTCATCAGCCGCATGCTCAGCGGGAAGCCGAGGACGTGGAGGTAGGCCGGTGGGACGCGGTTGCCGACCGGCGCCCCGACGACGCGGCTGAACCGGGCGACCTCGGCGGGGTCGATGACCACGGTGCTGCTGAGCTCCCCGCCGGGCACCTGGGCGGAGCGGCGCCGGCCGGGCAGCATGCCCAGCAGCGCCCGCCCGTAGATCGGCAGCATCGAGGACTGGTGCTCGCCGGAGCTCTCGTGCGTCGTGCGCTCGGATCCCGTCATGTCACGCTCCCACCATGTTCTGGCCGCACACGCGGAGCACGCGGCCGTTGATGCCACCGGCGGCGTCCGAGGCGAGGTACGCGATCGCCTCGGCGACGTCCTGCGGCGTCCCGCCCTGCTGCAGGCTGGAGACGCGGCGTGCGAGCTCGCGGGTGAGGACGGGCATCTTCGCGGTCATCTCGGTCTCGATGAAGCCCGGGGCGACGGCGTTGATCGTGCCGCCGAGCGCGGCGAACTCCGCGGCCGCGCCGGCGGCCAAACCGATCACACCGGCCTTCGAGGCGGCGTAGTTCGTCTGCCCCCGGTTGCCGGCGATGCCCGAGGTCGAGGCGAGGGACACGACGTGCGGGTGCTCGCCCCAGGCGCCGAGCTCGGTGAGGCCTGAGTTGATCCGGAGCTGGGATGCGATGTTCACCGCGATCACCGAGTCCCACCGCGCTCCGTCCATGTTCGCCAGCAGCTTGTCGCGGGTGATCCCGGCGTTGTGGACGAGGATGTCGATCGGTCCGCGGACCTGTGCGGCGATCGTCGCCGCGGCGTCCGGGGCGGTGATGTCGAGCTGGAGGGCCACCCCTCCGATCCCGTTCATCGTCCGGGCGAGCGAATCGCCGGCGGCCGGCACGTCCACGCCGATGACGCGGGCGCCGTCACGGGCCAGGGTCCCGGCGATCGAGGCGCCGATCCCCCGGGCCGCCCCGGTGACCACTGCGGTGCGGCCGGCGAGCGGAGCGGCTCCCTCGGCCCCCGAGGTGCGGGTCGCGGCGAACTCCCGCGCGGTCACCGCGGTGCCGCGCGCGGAGTCGACGGTGAGGAACTGGCCGGACACGTAGGCCGACTTCGCGGACAGGAGGAACCACAGGGCCGACACGGCCGAGGGCGCCAGCACGTCGACGCCGTCGAGGACGATCCCGTTCGCCGTCGCCCCGGCGCGCATCTCGTGGGCCAGTGAGCGCGTGATCCCGGTGACGGCATTGCGTGCGGCGTTCGCCGCAGCCGTCGTGCCGGCGGCCTCCTCGGGAGTGAGCCCGGCGGCCTCGGCGATGGTGACGATGCGCCCGCACCGGGCGAGCTGCTTGATGCCGGCGCCGATCGCCAGGGCGGTCGGACCGAGCTCGGACGGGTCGTCGATCCCGGTGAACACCCCGATGATCGCGGAGTACCGCTGACCGGGGGTGGCGGTGCGGACGACCTCGAAGTCGGCGCCGAGGAGGAGCTCGGCGATCGGGTCGGCCGAGGCGGCCGGCCCGACGACGAGGATCGGCTCCGTCAGGTACCCGTGGCGGGGGTCCGCGGGGTCGAAGCGGCGGAGCTCGACCGGTGCCGGCAGGCCGAGGCTCTTGACGATGCCCTTGAGTGGCCCGTTGACGACGGAGATGTAGCGGTCGCTCATGCTCGCGCTCCTTCCACGATCGCGGTGAGGCCCTGGCCGCCGGCGGCGCAGATCGACACGAGGGCGCGGCGCTTCCCGGTCTCCGCGAGGTGCTTCGACACGCTCGCGATGATCCGTCCGCCGGTCGCGGCGAAGGGGTGGCCGGCGGCGAGCGAGGAGCCGAGCGGGTTGAGCCGCTCGCGGTCGATGGGGCCGAGCGCGGCGGGCAGGCCGAGCACGTCCCGGCAGTACTCCTCGCTCTCCCAGGCAGCGAGGTGGCACAGCACGGTGGCGGCGAAGGCCTCGTGGATCTCGAACACGTCGAAGTCGGCGAAGGTCAGGCCGTTGCGGGCGAGCAGGCGCGGGACCGCGTGGGCCGGGGCCATGAGGAGCCCCTCCGCGCCGTCGACGAAGTCCACTGCGGCAGCCTCGGCGTCGACGATGTAGGCCAGCGGCGTCAGCCCCTGCTCGGCCGCCCATTCCTCGCTGCCGAGGAGCACGGTCGAGGCGCCGTCGGTGAGCGGGGTGGAGTTCCCGGCGGTCATCGTCGGCTCGACCGGCAGGGAGTTGCCGAACACCGTCTTCAGACCGGCGAGCTTCTCCACGGTGGAGTCCGGGCGCAGGTTCGTGTCGCGGGTGACCCCGAGGAACGGGGTGACGAGGTCGTCGAAGAAGCCGCGGTCCCAGGCGGCGGCGAGCTTGGCGTGGGAAGCGGCGGCGAGCTCGTCCTGGGCCTGCCGGGTGATGCCCCAGTCGGCGGTCGAGAGCGCCTGGTGCTCGCCCATCGACTTGCCCGTGCGGGCCTCTCCGGTGGTCGGGGCCTGGGGTGCGAGGTCGGCCGGGCGCAGCCGGGAGAGCGTCTTGAGCCGCTGCGGCACGGACTTCGCGCGGGACAGCTCGAGGAGGATGCTGCGGAGCTCCTCGCTCACCACGATCGGGGCGTCGGAGGCGGAGTCGACGCCGCCGGCGATCCCGGAGTCGATCTGGCCGAGCTTGATCTTGCCGGCGATCGACACGACCGCCTCGAGCCCGGTGGCGCAGGCCTGCCCGAGGTCGAACGCAGGGGTCTCGGGGCTCAGCGCGGAACCGAGCACCGCCTCGCGCGTGAGGTTGATGTCCTTCGAGTGCTTGAGGACCGCGCCGCCGGCGACCTCGCCGAGGCGCTGTCCGGCCAGCCCGTGGCGGGCCACGAGGCCGTCGAGGGCGCTCGTGAGCATGTCCTGGTTCGAGGCGTGCGCGTACTCCTTGTTCGAGCGGGCGAACGGGATGCGGTTGCCGCCGAGCACGGCGGCCTTGCGATGCGTCATGGGTTCCTCCTGGGAACATGGGGACGTTTAACCGTTACCGACAGTACCTGATACTGTCTGACGCATGAAACCCGTCACATCCGACGGTCGCTCCGCCCGCTGGGACGACCACCGCCGACGCCGGCACCGGGAGCTGCTGCGCACGGTCCGGCACGTCGTCGCCGAGCACGGGGCGGACCTCTCGATGGAGCAGATCTCCGCCCGCTCGGGCACGACGAAGACCGTCCTCTATCGCTACTTCGGCGACCGCTCTGGCCTCCAGGCGGCGATGGGCGACTGGGCGATGCACACCATCCGCCGCTCGCTCGCCGCCGCCCACGCCCCCGAAGGCGACTCCCGCGCCGCTCTCGAGGCGATGATCGACGCCTTCACCGCGCTCGCCGCTGGCTCCCCGGAGGTCTACCGCTTCTGCGACTCCGCGGTCTCCGGCGGCGCCCCCGCCCGCGGCTTCCTCACCGACGTCACCGACCTGCTCTGCGTGCGCATGGGGCTGACCCGGGAGGCCGAGGTGCAGTGGGCGGCCGGCGCGCTCGGCTTCGTCCGCTCGTGCACCGAGCAGTGGCTCCTCGACCCGCGCGACCGCCACGATTTCACCACCCGACTCACGACCTGGCTGTGGGATTCCAGCCGCAGCTTCATGGAGGTACACCGATGAACCGCACGAAGACCCCGCTCACCATCGACCCGTCCGTGCTCGGCGACCTGCTCGATGGCCGGTGGGCCTCCGAGCGCCGCCGCGGCCGCACGCTCGTCGAGCACCCCGACACCGTGCCGCCGATCACCGGCGACCTCGACGAGATGCGCGAGGCCACCTTGCGCGGCGTCCGCGCGCTCGCGGAATCCGGCTCGACCCTGCGTTCCCTCCCCACTGAGCTCGGCGGGGAGAACGACCACGCCGGCTACGTCGCCGCGTTCGAAGAATCGGTGACCGCCTCCCCGAGCCTGCAGATCAAGGCCGGCGTCCAGTACGGGCTGTTCGGCGGGGCGATCCAGCACCTCGGCAACGCCGAGCAGCACGCGCAGTGGCTCCTGCCCGCCCAGCGCGGGGAGCTGCTCGGCTGCTTCGCGATGACCGAGATCGGGCACGGCTCCGACGTCGCCTCGCTCGGCACCATCGCGGTCTACGACCCG
The DNA here is from genome assembly GCF_005280295.1 of Brevibacterium sp. CS2. Classification (GTDB taxonomy): domain Bacteria; phylum Actinomycetota; class Actinomycetes; order Actinomycetales; family Brevibacteriaceae; genus Brevibacterium; species Brevibacterium pityocampae. The sequence goes on from NZ_CP040020.1 coordinate 2,497,786, forward strand.
GCGGCCGAGGAGTTCGTCATCACCACCCCGTTCCGGGCCGCGACGAAGGAGTACATCGGCAACGCCGCCGCGCACGGCCGGGCCGCCGTCGTGTTCGCCCAGCTCATCACCGCCGGGGTCGACCACGGCGTGCACGCCTTCTTCGTCCCGATCCGGACCGAGGACGGCGAACCCATGCCCGGCGTGTCGATCGAGGACGACGGACGCAAGGGCGGGCTGCTCGGGGTCGACAACGGCCGGCTCGCCTTCGCCGACGTGCGGGTGCCGCGCACCCACCTCCTCGACCGCTACGGCGCCGTCGCCCCCGATGGCACGTACTCCTCCCCCATCGACTCCCCCGGGCGCCGGTTCTTCACCATGCTCGGCACCCTCGTCCAGGGGCGCGTGTCGCTCGACGGAGCAGCGGTCGTGGCCGCGAAGCTCGGTCTCGACATCGCGGTGCGCTACGGCCTCGAGCGCCGGCAGTTCACCGGGGCCGACGACACCGAGGAGGTCGTGCTCATGGACTACCAGCAGCACCAGCGCCGCCTCATGCCGCTGCTCGCGGAGACCTACGCGAACGCGATCGCGCACGAGGTGCTGCTGGCCTCCTTCCAGCGTGTGTTCTCCGGCGAGGACGACTCCGACGAGGCCCGCCAGCTCCTCGAGACCCAGGCGGCCGGCTTCAAGGCGACGTCGACCTGGGACGCCCTCGACGTCCTCCAGGAGTGCCGCGAGGCGTGCGGCGGGGCGGGATTCATGACGGAGAACCGCCTCACCGGGCTGCGCGCGGACCTCGACGTCTACGTCACCTTCGAGGGCGACAACACCGTCCTCCTCCAGCTCGTCGGCAAGCGGCTGCTCGGCGACTACGCCGCGGAGTTCAAGAACATCGATGTCGGCGGGGTGGCGCGCTTCATCGGCACGCAGGCCGCCGAGCACTCCCTCTACCGCTCGGGGCTCGCGAACGTCGGGCGCACGATCGGTGAGGTGCTCACCCCGGGGCTGACCGAGCGCCGGATCCGCTCGGGGCGGCTCCAGGAGCTGCTCCTGTCCGCGCGCGTCGACACCATGGTCGCCGAGCTCGCGAGCAATCTGCGTCCGGCCTCCAAGCTCCCCAAGGAGGAGGCCGCCGCGCTCCTCAACGAGAACCAGCACGAGCTCATCGAAGCGGCGAAGGCCTATGTCGAGCTCCTCAAGTGGCAGGCGCTCAACACCGCGATGCACACCTTCGACGACGACCCCCGGCGGGCGGACGAGGCCAAGGCGCTCCGCCGCATCCGCGACCTCTACGGGCTCACGCTCATTGAGCGCAGCATCGGCTGGCACATCATGTACGGGCGGCTCTCGATGAACCGCGCCCGGCAGGTGGGCCCGGCGATCAACCGCCTGTGCGCCAAGCTCGCCGGCAACGCCGCGGACCTCGTGGCCGCGTTCGGCTACGGCCCCGAGCACCGGCGCGCGACGATCGCCGAGGGCGTGGAGGCCCGGCGCCAGACCGAGGCGCGCGAGCACTACCGGCGCGCCCGCGCGCAGGCCGACCATCCGGTCGACGAGAAGGTGCTCCACCGGGAGCGGACCCGGAAGGGCTGATCAGTCCTCGAGGAAGCCGCGCACCAGCCGACCGACCTTCTGCCCCTCGGTGAGGAAGCCATCGTGACCCGCCCACGATTCGATCGTGTGGTGGGTCACGGTGCCCGGCAGCGCGGCCGCGAGCTCGGCGACCTGCGCCGGCGGGTAGAGCCGGTCGGTGGAGATGCCGATGACCTGGAACTCGCTGCGAGCGCCGGCGAGCGCCTCGGCGAGGTCGGAGTGCCGGCCCCGGCGCACGTCGTGGTCCCGCAGGGCCGCCGTGAGGACCCGGTAGGACTCCGCATCGAAGCGGTGGACGAGCTTGCGCGCCTGGTGGTCGAGGTAGCTCTGGATCGAGTAGTACGTGTCCGGCGCCCCGGCCGGGCGCGGGAACTGGTGCGCGTTCGCGAACCGCTGGTTGAGCTCGACGTCGTTGCGGTAGGTCAGGTGGGCGATCTGGCGTGCCAGCCCGAGCCCCGCGGCGGGGAACCGGCCGAGCGCGGAGTAGTCCCCGCCGCAGTAGTCCGGGTCGAGGGCGATCGCCTGGATCTGGGTGTGCGCCCACGCGATCTGGTCGGCGTCGGAGTACGCCGGCGCGGCGAGCACCGTGGCCTTGCGCACACGCTCCGGGGCGAGCAGCGCGAACTCGAGCGCGCGCGCCCCGCCCATCGAACCGCCGATCACCGCGTGCCAGGACTCGATGCCCAGCCGGTCGGTGAGCGCGAGCTCGGCGGTGACGAGGTCCCGGACGGTGAGCGCGGGGAAGCGCGAGCCGTAGGGCAGCCCGTCGGCGTGGATGGTCGTCGGCCCGGTGCTGCCGTTGCACCCGCCGAGCGCGTTCGCGCACACGACGAAGAACTCGTCGGTGTCGATCGGCCGGCCCGGGCCGATCACCTCCTCCCACCATCCGGGGGCGAACGAGCTCGGGTGCTCGGCCGTCGCGGGCTCGGCGACCCCGGAGGTCACGTGCGCGTCGCCGGTGAGCGCGTGCTCGATGAGGACCGCGTTCGTGCATGCCGCGTTGAGCGTGCCGAAGGTCTCGTAGGCGATGTGCAGCTCCTCGAACACGTACCCGGATTCGAGGACGAGGTCGGTGAATCCGGCGAGTCCCGTGCGTCCGGTGACCGGCATGCGGCTCAGCCGCGCGCGGCGGCGAAGCCCTTCTCGAGGTCGGCGATGATGTCCTCGATCCCCTCGATGCCCACGCTGAGCCGGACGAGACCCGGGCTGACCCCGGCGGCGGCCTGCGCGGCCTCGTCGAGCTGGGAGTGCGTTGTGGAGGCGGGGTGGATGACGAGCGAGCGGACGTCGCCGATGTTCGCGACGTGCGAGTGGAGCTCGAGCGCGTCGACGAAGCGCACCGCGGCGTCGTAGCCGCCTGCGATGTCGAAGGACAGCACCGAGCCGACGCCCTTCGGCAGGTACTTCTGTGCGCGCTCGTACCATGGGCTCGACGGAAGGCCGGCGAACACGACGCGCTCGACCTGAGCGTGGTCCTCCAGCCAGGCGGCGACGCGGTCGGCGTTGGCGACGTGGCGCTCGATGCGCAGGCTCAGGGTCTCGAGGCCCTGAGCGAGGAGGAAGGCGTTGAACGGGGAGAGCGCCGGGCCCAGGTCGCGGAGCAGCTGCACGCGCGCCTTGATCCCGAACGACACGTTCGCACCGAACGGCGAGTCCGGCCCGAGGTCGCGGGCGTAGACGACGCCGTTGTACGAGGCGTCCGGGGTGTTGAAGCCGGGGAAGCGCTCGGGGTCGCGGGAGAAGTCGAAGGTGCCGGCATCGACGATGATGCCGCCCATCGCGGTGCCGTGCCCGCCGAGGTACTTCGTGGCGGAGTGGACGACGATGTCCGCGCCGTGCTCGATCGGGCGCACGAGGTAGGGGGTGGCGAGCGTGTTGTCGACGATGAGGGGCACGCCGGCGGCGTGGGCGACCTCGGCGACGCCGGCGATGTCGAGGACGTCGGAGCGGGGGTTGGAGACGACCTCGCCGAAGAACGCCTTGGTGTTGGGGCGGACCGCGGCCCGCCACCCCTCGAGATCGTCGGGGTCGGCGACGAAGGTCGTCTCGATGCCGAGCTTGCGCAGGGTGACGTCGAGGAGGTTGTAGGTGCCGCCGTAGAGGCTGGGGCTCGCGACGATGTGGTCGCCGGCCCCGGCGACGTTGATGAGCGCGAGGAACTCCGCGGACTGGCCGGAGGCGAGCAGCAGGCCCTGGACACCGCCCTCGAGGTCCGCGATCCGGTCCTCGACGACGGCGACGGTCGGGTTGCCGATCCGGGTGTAGATCGGGCCGAGGTCGGCGAGCGCGAAGCGGTCGGCTGCGGTCTGCGCGGAGTCGAAGACGTAGGACGTGGTCTGGTAGATCGGCAGGGCCCGGGCGCCCGTCGTGGGATCCGGGGTCTGGCCGGCGTGGATCTGCCGGGTCTCGAACGACAGCTCGCTCATGGGTTCCTCCTCATCGCAGTGTGCCTCCCACTCTCGCCCGGGAGCGCGGTCCCGGCGGCACCCGATGTCATCTGGCTGTCATCTTCCGTCACATTGCGTCATGTGCGAGCGGTGGGCAGGTCCGGCGCCGACTCCCGGCGTCGCACTCCGGTGCGCCTCAGCGGAAGTCCCGGGAGCGGGAGGGCAGCTGCACCTCGAGCGGGTGGAGCCGGTGCGCGTAGAGGCTCACCACCTCACCGGCACGCTGCAGCTGCCCGGTCACGACGAGGGTGCTGCGGCTCGTGGAGATCGGGGCGAAGCGCTTCATCAGTCCCGGGGTGCACACGACATTGAGCATCCCGAACTCGTCCTCGATGTTCATGAAGGTGATGCCCGAGGCGGTGGCCGGCCGCTGTCGGTGGGTGACGATCCCGGCCACGGTGATCCGGGAGCCGTCCGCGGTCGCCCGGGCGTCCTCCGTCGAGGCGTACCCGCGGGCGGTGAGGGCGCTGCGCAGCTGGGCGGTCGGGTATCCCTCGACGGTGAGGCCGGTGGCGAACAGCTCGGCGAGCGTGACGTCGAACGCGCTCATGAGCGGCAGGGTGGGGGCGGCGGTGACGGGTGCGGTGCCCGGCAGCACGCCGGGCCCGGCGCCGGCGAGCGAGCCGGCGAGCCACAGCGCCTGGCGCCGGTCGACGCCGAACCCCGTGAAGGCGCCGGCGGAGGCGAGCCCCTCGAGGACCCGCACCTCGACCCCGGTGCGGTGGGCGAGGTCGGCGATCGAGGCGTAGGGCCCGGCCGCCTCGCGCTCGGCGACGATCGTCGCGGCCGCGCCCCCCACCTCGCGCACGGATTCCAGGCCGACCCGGATCGCGAGCCCACCGGTGGAGTCCGGGTCCGGTTCGAGGTCGGCGAGGGCGGCCGAGGCGTTGACGTCGACGGGACGGATCGTCACCCCGTGGCGGCGGGCGTCGGCGATGAGCGACTGCGGGGAGTAGAAGCCCATCGGCTGGGAGCGCAGGAGGCCGGCGGTGAACGCCGCGTGGTGGTGGCACTTGAACCAGGCGGAGTCGTAGACGAGGTTGGCGAAGCTGATGGCGTGGCTCTCGGGGAAGCCGTAGTTGGCGAAGGCGGCGATCTTGTCGAAGATCGCCTGTGCGGTGTCCGGGGCGACCCCGCGGGCGGCGCACCCGGTGTGGAAGCGCTCGGCGAGCTGCTCCATCCGGGCGCGTGAGCGGCGGGAGCCCATCGCGCGGCGGAGCTCGTCGGCGTCGGGGCCGGTGAAGCCGGCGACGTCGATCGCCATCTGCATGAGCTGCTCCTGGAACAGCGGCACCCCGAGGGTCTTGTCGAGTGCGTTCTCGAGCAGCGGGTGGAGGTGCTCGACGGGTTCGAGGCCCTGCCGGCGGCGGATGTAGGGGTGGACGGAGCCGCCCTGGATGGGGCCGGGGCGGATGAGCGCGACCTGCACGGCGAGGTCGTAGAAGGTGCGCGGGCGCAGCCGGGGCAGGGTCGCGAGCTGGGCGCGGGACTCGACCTGGAACACGCCCACCGCGTCCGCGGCGCAGAGCATGTCGTACACGCGCGGGTCCTCCTGCGGGATCGCCGCCCGGTCGATGCGCTCGCCGGTGTGCCGAGCCACGAGGTCGACCATCTCGTGGAGCGCGGTGAGCATCCCGAGGCCGAGCAGGTCGAACTTCACGAGGTCCATCGCCGCGCAGTCGTCCTTGTCCCATTGGACGACGGTGCGGTCCTCCATCGTCGCCGGCTCGATCGGCACGACCTCGCCGATCGGCCGGTCGGCGAGGATCATGCCGCCGGAGTGGATGCCGAGGTGGCGCGGGGTGCCGAGGAGTCCGGCGGCGACCTCGAGCACCGGGGCGGGCACCGCGGTGTCCGCCGGATCGGGCAGGGTCGACCAGCGGTTGATGCCGGTGGAGAAGGCGTCCTGCTGGCCGGGGTCGTATCCGAGGGCGGCGGCGGCGTCGCGGACGGCGGACTTCGCGCGGTAGGTGATGACGTTGGCGACCTGGGCGGCGCGGTGGCGGCCGTAGTGCCGGTAGACGTACTGGATGACCTCCTCGCGGCGGCCGGACTCGATGTCGATGTCGATGTCCGGGTAGCCGGCGCGGTCGGGGGCGAGGAAGCGGTCGAAGAGGAGCCGGAACCGCACGGCGTCGACGGCGGTGATGCCGAGGACGTAGCAGACCGCGGAGTTCGCCGCCGAGCCGCGGCCCTGGCAGAAGATGTCCTGCTCGCGGCAGAACCGGGCGATGTCGTGGACGATGAGGAAGTAGCCGCAGAACCCCATCGTCTCGATCGTCGCGAGCTCCCGGTCGAGCTGCTCCCAGGCGCGCGGGTGTGCGGTGCGGGTGCCGTAGCGCCCGAGCCCGCCGGCCTCGACGAGCCGACGCAGGTGGGTCGCCTCGTCGGTCCCGGCGGGGATCGGGGCATCGGGCAGCCCGGCACGCGCCGCGGTGAGCTCGAAGGCGTGGCTCGCCGCGAGCCGGACGGCGGTGTCGAGGGCGGCGGCCGGGAAGCGCTCGCGCATCTCCTCGCCGGTGTGGATGCGCGCCGAGGCGGTGGGCGGCAGCCAGCCGGCGACCGCCTCGAGGGAGCGGCGGGAGCGCACCGCGGCGCGCACCTGGGCGTCGGCGAAGCGGGCCCGGGTCGCGTAGTGGACGGCGTTGGTGGCGACGACCGGCAGCCGCGCCCGGTGGGCGAGCTCGCACAGGTGGGCGATCCGTGCGTCGTCGGTGGGCAGGCCGTGGCGGGTGAGCTCGACGACCACCCGGTCGCGGCCGAACTCCGAGACGAGGCGGCGGAGCGCGCCGAGGCCGCCGTCGGGATCGTCGAGGTGCGGCAGGAGGGGGCCCTTGCGGCAGCCGGTGAGGATCGTCCAGTCGCCCGCCGCGGCGGCGAGGCCGGCGCGGTCGAACACCGGCCGGGTCTTCTCCCCGGCCAGTGCGCCGGCGGTGAGCGCCGCGGACAGGGTGCGGTAGCCGTCGACCCCGTGGGCGAGGACGAGGAGGTGCTCGGCCTGCGGGTCGATCTGGCCGGGGATCTTCGCGGTGAGCCCGAGGGAGAGCTCGGCGCCGAACACCGTGGGGAGGGAGGCCTCGGCGGCGGCCTGGGCGAAGCGGACCGCGCCGTAGAGCCCGTTGTGGTCGGTGAGCGCCATCCCCGTGAGCCCGGCCCGGGCGCCGGTGGCGGCGAGCTCCTCCGGCTCCGAGGCGCCGTCGAGGAAGCTGAAGTCCGAGTGCACGTGGAGCTCCGCCCACGGGGTGCGGGCGGGCAGGAGGGCGGGTGTGCGGGCGGGCAGGAGGGAGTGGTCGGAGCTCCCCTGCTGGTCGGAGCTCCTGTGCTGGTCGTCCTCCGCGTACCGGTCGGGGCGGGAGAAGGCCGGGGCGTCGGAGCCGTCGGCGCCTGCGGGGATGGCACGTCCCGGGGGCGTGCGGGCGCCGGCGCGAGCGGTGGGGGCGCCGGGCTGTCCCGGGCGCGTGCGGGCGCCCCGGCCCGCGTACCGGGCCGGTCCATCCGAGCCGCCGGGCCCCACGGACACGGGACCTGTGGCCCCGGGAACTGTGGACCCGGCATCGGGGTCCGGCTCCCGGCTCTTCCGGTCCGCCCGCGGGTCCGGCCGGCCGGAGAGCCGCCGCTCGAGCTCGGACCACGGGGTGCGCGGGTTGAAGAAGTCGTTCATGCGTATCTCCCGGTGAGGTACCAGCGGCCGCTCTCCTTGCTCAGCAGGTAGGCGGCCCCGTCCTCGGCGACGACCTGGAGGCGCACCCGGTACTGGGCCGTGCTCCGGTCCCACCAGCCGGCCTCCACCGGCCAGGCCGAGGAGTGGTCGACCACGCGCACCGTCCCCGTGCCGGGGATCCGGAGCAGCGTCGGGACGTTGTCGAGTCCGGCGGGGCGGGCGACGATCGTGGCGCCGCGCTCGTCGAGCAGATCCACCGGGGTGTGCTCGACGAGCGTGGGGCGGGGAGCCGGCACCGCGCCCGGCCAGGGGCCTCGGGGTCGCGCTCGGGCCGGGGGCGCTGCTGCCAGGGTGTCCAGAGGTTCGTCTCCGCCGGATCGCGGCCGCCCTGCAGGCCGGGGACGAGCACGGCGTCGGGGCCGAACAGGCCCTGGAGGCGCTCGAGGGTGTGCGCGATCCGTCCCGGGTGCTGGTCGAACAGGCTCTGCTGCGTGCCCAGGGGGCTGAGGAGCTCCGCGGCGGCGAGCCCGATCGCGCAGATCCCGTCCTCCCCGCTGACGAGTGTCGGGTCGGGGCCGGGGTCCTCCCCGTTCTCGGGAACGGCCCGGGCGGTGCGGTCGGGGCGGGCAGTGCGAGCCGTGCGATCGGGGCGGGCGCCTCGGGTACGGGGTCCGCCCCGGCTGTCGGCACCCGTGCCGGCTCCCCCGGCGGCGAGCCACCCCTCGGCCTGCCAGCGGAGGCGGTCGGCGATCATCGACTCGTCCATGTCCTCGAGGCGCCAGGTGCGCCGGCAGGTCTCCCCCGTCGTCGCGGTGAGCTCGATGTCCACCTGGGTGCACACGAGGCCGGCGGCGCGGACGGTGCCGAGCAGCTCGGCACCGAGGGTGCGGGCGTGGAAGGACAGCACGTCGCTGCGGCCGCTCGGCGGGTCGAGGGGGCTGTGCACCCGGAACTCGCGGGCGCGCACGTGGTCGGCGGGGATCCGGTCGGGCAGACCGCGGGCGAGCCGGTGGGCGCGCCGGCCGAGGGTGCCGAACCGCGCATGGACGTCGGCCTCCGCGAGCTGGGCGAACCGACCGAGCGCGGTGAGCCCGAGCCGGCCGAGCAGTGGGACGAGCTCGGCGTAGGCGTGGGCGTCGACCGCGGTGAGGGAGGAGATGGGGAGCGGGGCGAGGAAGGCGGCGGTCCGGCCCGGCGGCACGCGGGTGGCGGTGCGGGAGGCGAGCAGCGCGGCGAAGGCGGTGTCGGCGATGCCGGGGAAGAACTCCCAGCCGGTGGAGTCGGTGAGGCCGGTGAGGAGCTCCTCGACCGCGGACTCCTCGCTCGCGTGGGTGCGGCGCAGGGAGAGGGCCGGGATGCTCACCACGCCCGGGGACAGCAGGGTGAACCGGGCGACGAGGTCCTCGAGCACGCCGATCCCGGCGGCGAACACCCGGTGGTCGACCTCGGGGTCCCAGGGGATGACGGTGAGCTCGGGACAGCGCAGCTGGGCGGCGCGCTTGTTGAGCCCGGTCTCCACGCCCGAGGCGCGCGCGGGCGCATTGCAGGAGATGATGCGCCCGGCCCGGAGCACGGCGGCGGGCGCGGCCGTGCTCAGCCCGTGCGCGATCCCGGCCGCCACCGCCGGCCAGTCCGGCACTGCGAGGACCACCGTGCGATGGACGGACACGCGCTGGGAGGTGGAGGCTGCAGAGGCAGGTGGTTCGGCAGGAGCCGGGGCTTCGGCAGGTGTCGGGGCCTCGGCCGGCGCGGTGGGGAGCTCGGCAGGAGCCGTGGACTCGGCAGACGCTGCTTCAGTCGACACTGTGGATCCTCGGGACAGGGCCGCCGGGGTGCGCGACCCCCACCGCTGGAACGGAGTGTTCGGCCCCCGGCATCGGAGCGGGGTGCTCGGCCCGGCCGGAGGGGGCCGGGAGCAGGAGGGTGTGGGTGCCGGTGCGCGAACCGTGGACGGTGACCGTGCACTGCTCGAGGCGGCCGGCGCCTCGAGCAGTGCCCTCCCAGCGGACGTCGCGGACGCCGAGCCGCTCGCCGGTGCCGGGGAACTCGTCGAGGGTGATGAGGGTCATCCGCCGTTCCCGGACCTTGGCGAGCAGACGCTGCCGGTCTCCCGGGGTCGGGGCGAAACCGGGCCGGACGATGAGGATGTCGAAGGACTCGACGAGGATCGATGTCACCCGCAGCCAGTCCTGGAGCGGGGTGCGGAGGTTGACGAAGTGGGAGAGATCGATGCCGAAGTCGGCGATCCCGGCGACGGCAGGCTCCCCCATGCCCAGGACGGCGCACCACAGCTGCTCCCGCGTAGCGGCGGCGCAGGCGGCCAGTGCGAGGGAGAAGGAGTGCTCGCCGGTGATGGCGAGGATCTCGCCGCGCGGCAGCCCGCCGCGCTGGAAGAGCGGCCGCAGCGGGGCGTCGACCGCGTACGGCGGGTGCCCGGCGAACAGCTCGGAGGCCGTCCGGATCCCCGGCAGGCGCGTGAGCTGTTCGGTGAGGGCACTGATCGCGTGCACGGGGTCGGCGGACATGCATCCAGTATCGAACGTCAGTTCTAATCATTCAAGTGGGATTCGAAGGGCATCCGGTCGCCGTTCGAACATACTCAGCTCTTCGCTCGCACGCGGCCAGGCCACCGTTCGAACGCGGCATGATCGCCGCACGAGCACAGCCCAGCCGCCACGGCACCAGCACACCGGCACCCACGCCCCGGCACCGGACCCCAGCCGGCAGCCGCCCGACCCCGATCCCCGATCCGCAGCCGCTGGGTCAGGCGGCGACCTCGGCCTCATCGCGCGGCAGGCCGTCACCGTGGAGCCGGGCGGCGTCGAAGATCCAGCGAACGCACTCGTGGAGATCGAACCCCTCCCCGCCGCCGAGGGTGCAGATGCGTTCCGGATGATTGGCGACCCGGTCGTAGTCGTCCCAGGACAGCCAGGCAGTATCGAACACCCCGACGTCATCCGTCTCGCTCCACGCCGGCATGAGCTCGGCACCCGCGGCAGTGAAGACGAAACCGACGCCGGGATGCCGATCGGTCCGCGCTGCGCCCCTATGAGCGTTGCCATCATGAGCGTCGTCATCATGAGCGCCGCCGTCAGGAACCTCGCCCGCGCGCCGGGCGATGGACACGCCGTGCTCATGGATCGCGATGTGGTGCGAGCGGCAGAGCAGGAGCATGTTGTCGAGGTCCGTCGGGCCGCCCTCGGACCACGGTCGGATGTGGTGCGCCTCGAGCAGCCGGGTGCGCGAGCAGCCGGGGAATCGGCAGCCGATGTCGCGCACCGCGAGGGCCCGCCGCTGGCGATGTGAGGCCAGGCGCTTCGTCCGGCCGAGGGCGAGCACGTCGCCGGATGCATCGATGAGGGCGCCCACGAGCGGCGATCCGCAGCTCAGCCGGCCGACGGTGGCGGCGGTCACCGCGCCGTACCCCTCGATGCAGGCGACGTCGGCCTCTGACACCGCGCGAGGCTCACTGCTGTCCACGGCCTCGGTCGGCTCATCGCCCGTGTCGCGGTGTGCCCCGGCTGTCGCGCCGATGTTCGCATCCTCCGCCTCGACCCGCCCCGCAGCGGATTCGGAGGCAGGGTCCGCGCCGGCGACGGTCGCGATGGATGCGTGAACGTGCACCTCGGCCCGGCGGGACGTCGCCCCGGCCTCCTCGCCGCTCCGCGATCCGATCCGGATGAGGTCGAGGAACCGGTCGACCCGGGAGATCGGCTCCGGCGCAGGTTCCTCCGTGTTCTCGCCACCATCGGCCTCGCCGCTCATCCCCTCGCCCGCCTCACCGTCCGTTCCCTCTCCCCGCGCCCGCCGGTGGGCGGTGGTGATCGTCCGGTCGACGGCCGCGTCCACCAGTGCCATGACCTCGGCGGCCTCGGCCTCGGGCAGCTCGATCGTGATCCGTGCGCGCCCGGCAGGGAGCGGCTCGATGCGGAACACGTCACCGGGGAGCTCCTTGACCACCCCGGCCGCGTCCGGCGCGATCCGCCGGAAGGTCGAGATCATCCGGGAGAGCTGCGCCGAGGTCGCGACCCGGCACATCCGCGCCGCCTCCGCCTCATCGATCCGACCCGCCAGCCGGGTGATCTCACGAACCTTCGAATACGACACCCGACCCTCCCCGAAGAGTCGGGTGACCTCAGGGAACTCGCGCAGGCCACGGGCGACCCGGATGTACTCCCGCGCGGTGTGCGGGGTCATCTCGCATGCGAACGCCACCCAGTGCCCGAAGCTCCGGATACCGACCCAGCCCTCCCAGGCGCCGTCCTGATCGATCCGGTCGAGGAGAGCGACGAACTGCGCCTGCGACTGGGTCATCTGCGCCGCGGCACTGCGGATCCGACGGACGAGTTCGGCACGTTCATCCGGGTCGTCGCCGGATTCCCATTCCTCGGGCGCCTCGGACGCAGGCGCCGCTGTCCCGTCCCCCGTCCGCTCCGACATCGGACCGACGGCGCACTCCGCCGTCTCACCTGCAGCTCGATCCGCTGCCTGACTTCGAGCTTGCTCCGCCGTCCGGTCAGCATCGGGCACCTCCCCACCACGTCTCATATCCTCGGCCTCGTCCATCCCGTTCGCATGCGCGCTCAGCCCGTGCCCATGAGGCGCCGGCGTCAGTAATGCGGCATTCCCCGGCACCCCACTGCTCCCCATCGGCCGTGCATCTTCCGCCGTCGGTGCTCTCATCGTGATCTCCTCCTTCGGGTGGGCAACGCAGCCCAGTCTTCTCGAGATGAGAACACGCTATCGGCAGGCACTGACACGGGTTCGATTACGCCGTTCTATTACAGTTCTACTGCTCGATACGGCATCGGTGCCTCGCGGCTCCACCGGGAGGTCATCGAATCAGCGCGCGGTCCTCAATCGTCACGCGCCTCGCCCCGGCGCCCCGGATACCCCGCCGGCCACGCCCAGACGACCGACCCGGTCCCGAAGTGATTGCCCACCTCGTCCTCATCCAGCGGGGCACCCACCCATGAGAGCCGCCGGAGCCCTCGCGTGAGGGCAGCACTTCTCCGGATCCGAAATCACAGCACTGTTCCCGCTGTGACGTCCCCGTCCAACCGGCCGCGTGCATTCCATCGGCGCCCGGCACAGGCCCTCGCCGTCACCCCGCTGTGACGTCCCCACCGTGACGCCCTACGTGCTTTCACGTCCCTGCGGTGACGTCCTCGCCTTCACGTCCCCGCTGTGACGTCGCGAAGCGAGCACCACACTGGAAGCAGCCAGAATCGACCGGGATGCTCAACGGCGGCTCGAACCGGACGCTTCACTCCGAATGGACGTCACAGCGGGGACGTCATAGTGAGTCACCACGACACCCGACCGGCATGACGACCAACCGGCGCGGCACCGAACCGGCATCGCAGAGAACTGATACCGCAGCGGAGGGCACGATATCGAGCTGCACCAGGGAGGGCCGGGATCGCGATGAGTCGACGTCCCAGCAGGGACGCCCGGCCCTGCAGGGACGCCCCCATCGCCCCATCTGCCCCGCCTGCCGCACCTCGGCACTCGGCGCCACCGCTCCCGCCCCGAACCGGACCCGTCCGGACCGATGCGCACTCCCATCCCGGCTCGCAGCGCCCGCGCGCATACACTGGGCCGGTGATGAATCTCAGCATCGTGTTCTGCACCCCCGAGATCCCGGGCAACACCGGCAACGCGATCCGCCTGGCCGCGGTCACCGGCGCGCACCTGCACCTCGTCGAGCCCCTCGGCTTCGACCTCTCCGATGCCAAGCTGCGCCGCGCCGGGCTCGACTACCACGACCTCGCGCACGTCACCGTCCACCCGGACCTCGACGCCCTGTGGGACACGCTCGGGGACCGCCGCGTCATCGCCTTCACCGCCCAGTCCGACACCGCGTTCCACACCGTCGAGTACACGGGCGACGACGTGCTCCTGTTCGGCCGCGAGTCCGTCGGACTCCCCGCCGAGGTGCTCGCCGACGACCATGTCGACCTCACCGTGCGCATCCCGATGCAGCCGTCCCGACGCTCGCTCAACCTCGCGAACTCCGCCTCGATCGCGGTGTACGAGGCGTGGCGCCAGCTCGGCTACCCCGGCGGCACCTGAGCCCGCACACCCCGCCCGGCGAGACCAGTGCGCATCGACGACACGTGCGCTCCACTCGGAACGGTCCGCACCCACTCGGATCACTGCTCACCGCCCACTCCGGATCACGGCTCACCGATCACCGTGTGCACTGCGGACTGAGGAGTACAGTGGATCCATCGTGCACCGCGCGCACGGCTCCGCGCCGTCGCACCGCCCACCTCCACCATCGCACCCCACTGCCCCACCACGGAAGGATCCACCTCATGATCGCTCGTGCCCTCACGGTCGCCGGCTCGGACGTCTCCGGCGGCGCGGGCCTGGCCGCCGACCTCAAGATGTTCGAGGAGTACGGCGTGTTCGGCACCGCCGCCGTGACGTGCATCGTCACCTTCGACCCCGAAGACGGGTTCAACCACGTCATCGAGTTCATCGAGCCCGAGGTCGTCAACCGCCAGCTCGACTCCGCGCTCGCCGTCCACGACTTCGACGTCATCAAGTCCGGCATGCTCGGCTCCGTCGACTCCGCGCTCGTCCTCGCCGAGCGCCTGCGCGACAACCACCTGCCCTACGTGTTCGACCCGGTCCTCGTGTGCAAGGGCGCGGGCACCATGGTCGACCTCAAGGACCTCTTCGTCGAGAACCTCGTCCCGCTCGCCACGGTGATCACCCCGAACCTCGAGGAGGCCGCGACCCTGACCGGCACGGCCGAGCTCACGAGCGTCGAGGACATGGTCGACGCGGCCCGGGCGATCCACTCGATGGGTGCGAAGAACGTCGTCGTCAAGGGCGGCGCCCGCCTCGCCGGCGAGGATGCGGTCGACGTGCTGTTCGACGGCGAGTCGGTCACGGTGTTCGCCACGAAGAAGGTCAACGACCACCTCGTCAACGGTGCCGGCTGCTCGTTCGCCTCGGCGATCGCCGCGGGGCTGGCCACCGGACTCGCCGTGCCCGAGGCGGTCGCGCGGGCCAAGGAGACCGTCGCCCACGGCATCGCCGCGGCGATCGAGAACGCGACCGGCGTCCGCTCGCTCCTCCACCCCGCCGTCCGCTGCTTCCCGCACGCGGACATCACCGTCACGCGCAGCTGACCGGCCGTCGCACCCTTTCGGTGCGCAGTCGGCAGCGGTGAATAGCGCAGGGCCCCGGGGTTCGATCCCGGGGCCCTGCGCTCGTCTCAGGCGTGCGTCACTTGCGCTTGCCGAAGCCCTTGTAGCGGTCCTTGAACTTCTCGACGCGGCCGGCGGAGTCGAGGATGCGCTGCTTGCCGGTGTAGAACGGGTGCGAGGCCGAGGAGATCTCGACGTCGATGAGCGGGTAGGTGTTCCCGTCCTCCCACTCGATGGTCTTGTCGCTCTTCACGGTGGAGCGGGTGAGGAACTTGGTGCCGGAGGAGAGGTCGTTGAACACGACGACGTCGTACTCCGGGTGGATGTCCTTCTTCATGAATGTCCTTCGCGTTGAATTCCTGTGAGCCCTGATGCGGATCCTCATCCGCCTGCCAGTGCTCAAATTCGTGTGCTCGGATCCTGCTCGGATCCGGTCCGGTCCCACGGAGGACCGACGATCCACTATACCGGACGCGTCGAACCGGGGCGAACCCGAACACGCCGACCGATCATGACACCGCGCCTGCACCTGCACGCCGGCCTGTCCTATCGTGGGTGCCATGACCTGGAGCATCCTGCCCGACACCGTGACCGCCGTGCCCGCCCGCGACACCCCCGAGCTCGTCGCCGCTCCCACCGCCGAGGCGCTCGCCGCGCTCCCGGCGGATCTCACCGCCGAGGTGTTCCCCATCGACCCGGACCTCGCGGACACCGCAGCCCTCACCGAGGCCTACGGCCTGGCCCCGGAGCACTCCGCGAACTGCGTCCTCGTCGCCGGCACCCGCGCGGGCGACGAGCGCATCGCCGCCTGCCTCGTGCTCGCCCACACCCGCGCCGACGTCAACAAGCGGGTCCGCAAGCTCCTCGACGTCCGCAAGGCCTCGTTCCTGCCGATGGACCGGGCGGTCGAGGAATCGGGCATGGAGTACGGGGGCATCGGGCCGATCGGCCTCCCGGAGGGCTACCGACTGCTCGTCGATGCCCGCGTGGTCGCCGCCGACGAGGTGATCATCGGCTCGGGCATCCGGGGTTCGAAGATCATCCTCCCCGGGTCCGAGCTCGCACGCCTCCCCGGCGCCGAGGTGATCGAGGACCTCGCTCTCGAGGTCTGAGTCCGGAGATTCCGCCCGGACGTACGCCGGAACGGGGACCGGCGCAGGGGACGCCGCGCTCAGCCCGCCTCGACGCCGCGCAGGAGCTGGTCGAGCGCTGCGTGCGCCTGCTCCCGGGCCGTACTCGCGCCGGAGCTGCGCGACACCCAGAGCGCGAGCTCGTTCATCGCCCCGGACAGCCCGGCCGCGATCGCCTCGCGTCGTCCCTCCGGCACCCCGGCCGCAGTGAGCGCATCGGACAGGTGCGCTCCCGCATGCTCGGCATCGAGTCGCCGCCACTCGTCCCAGCCGAGCGCCGCCGGCGCATCGACGAGGAGGATGCGCGCCGCGGAGACCGAGGTGATGGCGTCGAGGAAGGCATGCGAGCCGGCGCTCAGCTGCCGGAACGGGTCGGCCCCGGCCTGCTCGGCCGCTTCCACGACCGCTTCGGCCACCCGCGACTGCAGGTGTGCGGCGACCGCGTGGAACAGCCCTGCCCTGTTCCGGTAGTGGTGGTAGACCGCGCCGCGCGTCACCCCCGCATCACTCGCCACGTCTTCGAGCGCGACCTGCGCGAATCCCTCGCGCGCGAAGAGGGATTCGGCGGAGGCACGGATCTGTTTCGCGGTGCGGAGCGCATCGGTGACAGAGGCACGGGGCATCGACAGTTCCTTTACGTACACGGTGTATGTATGCTGAACACGTTACGTACACAGTGTACGTAACACCGGCGCATCCGTCACCGGATCCTCCGGTCCACCCGACCCCGCATCCCCGCGAGGAGACCCTCATGACCGTCACCGGCTGCTACCCAGTCCTCATGACCCCCGATGTCGCCCGGACGGCGGCCTTCTACCGGGAGGTGCTCGGCTTCACCCCGACGTTCGCCGCGGACTGGTACGTGAGCATGCGGCTCGGCGACCACGAGCTCGCCGTGCTCCGCTTCGACCACCCCACCGTTCCCGAACCCTTCCGGGCGGTCCCGCGCGGCATCATCGTCAACATCGAGGTCGACGACGTCGACGCCGTGCACGAGCGCCTGACACGGGAGCACGGGCTCACCCCGGTCCTCCCACTGCGCGACGAGGACTTCGGTCAGCGGCACTTCATCGTCGCCGGCCCGGACGAGGTGCTCGTCGACATCATCCAGCCCATCGAGCCGAGCCCGGAGTTCGCCGCCGCCTTCGCCTAGAGCACGCCGCCTTCACCTAGAGCGCGATCCCCTCGGCGGGGAGGCCGGCGCGCTGCAGGATGAACTCGATGAGCGGCAGATAGAGCTGCGGCTCGATGTCGTCGTCGAGCGGGACGACGACCTCGACCTGGCCCTGCGCCTCGGCGACGAACAGGGCCGGATCGTTGCAGTCGGCGAAGCCGATCGCACGCAGGCCCCGCCCGCCGGCGTACCCGGCCCAGCCGTGGTCGGCGACGACGAGGTCCGGCGGTGCCTCGCCGCGGCGGCTGAGCTCGGCCAGCAGATGCGCCACCGGTTCGGGCGAGTGGGTGTGCGGTACGCCGCCGTGCTGGTGCCAGACCCATACCCCGCCGAGGTGCCGGACGTCTCCCCCATCGGTGTCGACGGTGATCGGTCCGGTGGCGCGAACGACCTCGGCCCCGGCGGCCTCCGCGGCCCGGGCGAAGGCCTGGTGGACGGGCACCATGCCGGCCGGGTGTCCGGAGCCGAAGAGGATCCGCCCGCCGCCGCGCGCGACCTCGCCGAGCACCGCCGCGAAGCGCGCGGAGGCCGCGAGGCACAGTGCGGTCGAGATCGTGTCCTGACCGGCGGTGTGCGCCCGATCTGCGGAGATCCCGACCCGGTCGACCATGAGGTCGAAGACCGCGTCGTAGTCCCAGTCGCGGGTGAGCGGCACGCCGAAGTGGAAGTGCGTCTCCTGGTCGAGGAACCGCTGGATGTGGGACAGGTTGCCCTCGCGCGGCGTGCCGACCTCCCCGGTGATCCGAGCGGCCTCGAGGGCGCGGGTGAGGTCGGCGGTGGGATCAGCGGTCACGATCGTCTCCGGTGGTCACGAGGTCGGGGTCGTCCGGCTGCAGGGCGTAGCAGGCGACCGCGGTCGCGGCGGCGACATTGAGGGAGTCGACGCCGTGGCCCATGGGGATGAGGACGGTCGAGTTCGCCGCGGTGATCGTCCTGCGCTGCAGGCCGTCGCCCTCGGTGCCCATGATGAGCGCGGTGCGCGCAGGTGCCCGGGCGGCGAACTCGCGCAGCGGCACCGAGTCGTCCTCGAGCGCGAGCGCGGCGGTGTGGAAGCCGAGCTCGTGGAGCCGGTCGATGTCGGCCGGCCAGGAGTCGAGACGCGTCCACGGGACCTGGAACACCGTGCCCATCGACACGCGGATCGCCCGCCGGTAGAGCGGGTCGGCGCTGCGCGGGGTGATGAGCACCGCGTCGACGCCCAGGCCTGCCGCGGAGCGGAAGATCGCCCCGAGGTTCGTGTGGTCGACGACGTCCTCGACGACGACGACCCGGCGGGCGCCGGCGAGCACCTCGGGCAGCGCGGGGAGCACCGGCCGGTGCATCGCGGCGAGCGCGCCCCGGTGGAGGTGGTAGCCGGTGAGCTCCTCGACGACGGCGTCCTCGCCGATGAGCACCGGCGCGTCCGTCCCGGCGATGATCTCGGTGAGCGCGGCGAACCACTTGCGGGTCATGAGGAAGGAGCGCGGCACGTGGCCGGCGGCGATCGCGCGCTCGATGATCTTCGAGCTCTCCGCGATGAAGAGGCCCCGCTCGGGCTCGCGCAGGGTGCGCAGCCGCACGTCGGTGAGCCGGGTGTAGTCGGCGACCGCGGGGTCGTCGGCGGAGGTGAAGAAGCGGATCCGTGCGGCGGCGATGCCCGCGGACTCCGCGAGCGCGAGGATCTGCGCGTCGGTGAGCGCCGGCTTGCGCGGGGTGTTCATCCGCCGCTCACATCTGCAGGATGCGCCACAGCGCGACGAGGCCGAGCACGACGATGATCGCGCGGAGCAGCACCGGGCTGAACCGGCGCCCGATGCGCGCCCCGAAGTACCCGCCGATGAGCGAGCCGATCGCGATGAGGAGCACGGCGAGCCAGTCGATCCGGTCGAAGCCGACGATGATGTACACCGCGGCGGCCACCGTGTTCACCGCGAGGACGAGGACGTTCTTCGCGCCGTTGAGGCGCTGCAGCGGCTCCGGCAGCAGGAGGCCGAGGAGCGCGATGAGGATGATGCCCTGCGCGGCGGCGAAGTAGCCGCCGTAGATCGCGGTGAGGAACACCGCGAGGACGACGGCGAGCATCCGGCCGGTCGACAGCGCCGGCGGGCCCGGCACCGTGCCCGGCGCCGCACCGGACTCCGCATCGGAGCCTGCCGGCACCTCGGCGTCAGCCCGTACTACCACCGGCCTCCCCGACCGTCTCCCCGCCTCCCCGCGGGCGTCGGCGCGCATCGCCTTGCGCTTCTTGAGGTAGCGCTGGAGCGCCGGCTGCCCGACGACGAGCAGGAGCGCGAACACGAGGAGCACCGGGACGATGGTGATGAAGGCGTCCTCGGGCAGGGTGAGCAGCAGGTAGGCGCCGAGCAGCGCGCCGGCGAGGGAGGCGGGCAGGAGCTGGAGCAGCCGCCTGCCCTGGCCGCGGAGCTCCTCGCGGTAGCCGAAGGAGGAGGCGATGTTGCCGGGGATGAGGCCCACGGCGTTGCTCATCGTCGCCGTCACCGGCGGCACGCCGAAGGCGACGAGTGCCGGGAAGGTGATGAGGGTGCCCGAGCCGACGATCGCGTTGATCGTGCCCGCACCGAGTCCGGCGAGCAGCACGAGGGCCGCTTCGAGGACGGTCATGCAGCAGCCATTCAGCCGCGCGCCCGCGCGTGGTAGCGCCCGCCCTCGCGCCCGAGGGTGACCTCGGTGCCGAAGGTGGTGCTGAGGTTCTCCGAGGTCAGCGTCGAGTCGATCGCGCCGGCCGCCACCGCCGCGCCGTCCTTGAGGAGGAGGGCGTGGGTGACGCCGGTGGGGATCTCCTCGACGTGGTGGGTGACCATGACCGTCGTCGGCGCGTACTTCCCGTCGAGGATCTCGCCGAGCGCCTGGAGGAGCTCCTCGCGCCCGCCGAGGTCGAGGCCGGAGGCCGGTTCGTCGAGGAGCAGGAGCTCGGGATCGGTCATGAGGGAGCGGGCGATCTGAACGCGCTTGCGCTCGCCCTCGGACAGGCTGCCGAAGGGCCGGTCGGCGAAGCGTTCGACGGCGAAGGCGGAGAGGAGATCGCGCGCCCGGTCGAGATCGAGCTCGTCGTACTCCTCGCGCCACCGGCCGAGCACGCCGTAGGCGGCGGTGAGGATGATGTCGGTGACCTTCTCCGAGCCGGGGATCCGGGCGGCCAGCGCCGAGGAGGTGTAGCCGATGCGCGGGCGCAGCTCGAACACGTCGACCCGGCCGAGGCGCTCCCCGAGGATGTCGACCCGGCCCGAGGTCGGGTGCATGCGCCCGGCGGCGAGCTCGAGGAAGGTCGTCTTGCCGGCGCCGTTGGGGCCGAGCACCACCCAGTGCTGCCCCTCGGAGACCTCGAGGGACAGTCCGCTGAGCAGGAAGTTCGTCCCCCGCCGGACGTGGACGTCTGCAAATTCCAGCACATCGCTCATAGTGCAGACTCTAGCGCACACGGTGCGCTAGATTGTGGCGGATGGACACCGCACTGGCGACCCTCCTCACCTCGCTCACGGTCGATGCCGCGCTCGCCGGTCGGCTCTCCCCCGATGACTGCGCGCAGGTGCTGCTCGACGCCGGGATGCCCGTTCCGCTCGTCCTCGAGGACGCCGTCTACGACTCCGACCCGCCGACCGGCCTGCTGCTCCTCCTCCCGGCCCTGCGCGCCCGCCGGGTCGACCGGCTGCGCCTGGCGCTGCTCCACCCGACCTTCCCGTCCACGGTGCCGCGGGTGGAGAAGTCCGCGCGCCGCACCCTCGCCCGCGCCACCGCGGTCGCCGTCACCGAATCGTCCGGCGTGTCCGATGCGGTGCTCGTCCTCGACGGGGAGGCCAACCTCCGGGTGCTCGCGTGCGCCCGGGTGCCCTACGCCCCGCTCGACGTCCGCAGCGTGCCCGAGGCGGCCCGCACCCTGCGCGAGACCGTGATGGAGGGTCTCGCCCTCGTCGAGGCGCTCGGCGACGGCGTCCCGGCGGAGATGCGCAACCTCCAGTGGCGGGACTGGCAGGCGGACATGAGCGCGGCCGCCCCGCGCGCCGAGCTCACCGTTCTGCTCGCCCGGCCCGAGCAGGCCCCGCTGCTCCATGCCGCACTCGACATCCATCACGCGATGTCGCCCGTCCTGGCGCCTGCGACCGTGGGGCCCGCGGAGTTCGGCGACATGCTCGCCCGCCTCCACCGCGCGGCGGCCGCCGTGGTCACCGCGGTGAGCCGCGACAACGGGATCGGGTGACACGCGACTGCAGGGGAACCGTTCGGCCGGCGACTCCGTAGAATCGCTGTCATGCACAGGATCAGCCTCATCCACCCCGCCGGCGCCGACTGGACCGTGAGCTCGCGCCTCGTCGATGCCGGTGGTCTGGAGACCATCGTCGCCGCCGAGTCCGCCGCCCACCCGGATGCGGACGTGTTCGTCGTGCCCGAGGCGCTGAGTGAGGCCCCGCCGCAGCTCGTCCTCATGGACGTCGACTCGACCTTCCTCAACGAGGAGGTCATCGAGCTCATCGCCGAGCACGCCGGGGTCCGCGAGGAGGTCGCCCGGATCACCGACGAGGCGATGCGCGGGGAGCTCGACTTCGCCGCGAGCCTGCGCGCGCGGGTCGCCGCGCTCGCCGGGCTCCCGGAGTCCGTGCTCGCCGAGGTGCGCGAGCAGGTCACGCTGACCGCGGGCGTGCCGGAGCTCGTCGCCGCGGTGCAGGGCGCCGGCGGGGTGGTCGCGCTCGTGTCCGGTGGGTTCGCCGAAGTCGTCGTGCCGGTCGCGGCGGAGCTCGGGATCGCCGAGGTGCTCGCGAACCGGCTCGCGGTGCGCGACGGCCTGCTCAGCGGTGAGGTCGACGGTCCGATCATCGACCGGCGGGCGAAGGCCGACCAGCTACGCGTGCTGTGCGAGCGGCTCGACATCGATCCGGCGCGCACCGTGGCGATCGGCGACGGGGCGAACGACGCGGAGATGGTCGAGGCCGCCGGCTTCGGGATCGCGTTCTGCGCCAAGCCGGCGCTCGCCGAGGTCGCCGACGCCGCACTCACCGTGCGGCGGATGGATGCCGTGTGGGCCGCGCTGACCGGGGAGCCGATCGGCTGACGGCCGGGGCCGGTGCGCCGGTCAGTCCTTGAAGTTCCGGATCTCCGGCGGCGGATAGTCTCCGGGGGCCAGTCCCCAGCGCGGGAGGTCGAAGACCGCGATCGAGCTCGGGCGGAAGCGCCGCGGCACCCCGAGCGCGGGGCACAGGTGTCCGATGACGGCGCTCACCGTCGGCTCGTGCCCGACGATGTACGCCCCGGTCGCCGATTCCGGGATCGAGTCGATGACCTCGAGCCAGGCGTCGATGTCGGCCTCGTAGAGCGCCCGGTCGGCGTGGAGCACCGGCGCGTCCGCGAGGGCGCGGGCGACGGCCTCGCCGGTCTGCACGGTGCGCAGCGCGGCGGAGGCGACGAGGTGCGTGAGCGGGTACCGGGTGAGGTGCTCGCCCGCCGCGGCCGCCTCGGCGAAGCCCGCCGCGGTGAGCGGCCGATCGAAGTCGGCCACCGGGGGGGCGCGGCGGTGGCGTGGCGGGCGAGCACCAAGAGGGGCACGGGTGTCAGGCCCCGGTGGCGTGGAGCCCGCCGTCGACGTGGACCATCTCGCCCGTCGTCGCCGGGAACCAGTCGGAGAGCAGGGCGACGATCGCCTTGCCGGCCGGCTCGGTGTCCGTCTGCTCCCAGCCGAGCGGGGCGCGGGTGCCCCACACGTCCTCGAACGCGTCGAAGCCGGGGATCGACTTCGCGGCGGTCGTCTTGAGCGGGCCGGCGGAGACGAGGTTGACGCGGATGCCGTCGCCGCCGAGGTACTTCGCGAGGTAGCGCGAGGTCGACTCGAGCGCGGCCTTCGCCACGCCCATCCAGTCGTAGGCCGGCCAGGCGACGGTCGCGTCGAAGGTCAGGCCGACGACGCCGGCGCCGCGGTTGAGCACCGGGCGGGCTGCGACGGTGATCGCCTTGAGCGAGTACGCGGAGACGTGGACGGCGTTCGACACCGATTCGAAGGGGGTGTCGAGGAAGACCCCGCCGAGCGCGTCCTTCGGGGCGAAGGCGATCGCGTGGACGATCCCGTCGATGTTTCCGCCGAGCCGCTCGGGCAGCGCGGCGAGGTCGTCCTCGTTCGTCGCGTCGAGCTCGATGACCTGCGCGGGCTGCGGCAGCCGCTCGGCGATGACCGAGGTGATCTTCATCTGCCGGCCGAACGAGGAGAGGATGACCTCAGCCCCCTGCTCCTGGGCCAGGCGGGCGGCCGCGAAGGCGATCGAGGCCTCCGTGAGCACGCCGGTGACGAGGATGCGCTTGCCGTCGAGAATTCCCATGATGTTGTCTTCCTCTCGCGTGGAGTACGCGGTGTGCGTGTGGACTCGGTGTGCGGTGTCAGTGTCCCATGCCCAGGCCGCCGTCGACCGGGATGACGGCGCCGGAGATGTAGGAGGCCTCGTCCGAGGCGATCCAGCGGACCACGGCGGCGACCTCCTCGGCCTCGGCGAAGCGTTTGGCGGGGATCGTCGCGAGGTATTCCTTCTGCTGCTTCTCCGGCAGCTCATCGGTCATCTCGGTGCGGACGAACCCGGGGGCGACGACGTTCGCGGTGATTCCGCGGGCGCCGACCTCGCGGGTGATCGAGCGGGCGAGGCCGACGAGTCCGGCCTTCGAGGACGAGTAGTTCGCCTGGCCGGCGACGCCGTAGAGCCCGGACACCGAGGAGATGAGCACGATGCGGCCCTTCTTCGCCCGGATCATCCCGGTGATCGCGCGCTTGACGGTGCGGAAGGCGCCGCCGAGGTTCGTGTCGATCACGGCGTCGAAGTCCTCGTCGGACATCCGCATGAGGAGGGTGTCGCGGGTGATCCCGGCGTTCGCGACGACGACCTCGACCGGGCCGAGCTCCCCCTCGATCCGCGTGAACGCGGCGTCGAGGGAGTCCGGGTCGGTGACGTCGGCGGACACCGCCAGCGCGCCGTCGGGGGCGTCGCCGTTCCGCGAGGTCACGGCCACCTTCTCACCGGCGGCGAGGAACGCCTCGGCGATCTTCCGCCCGATCCCCCGGTTGCCACCGGTGACGAGTACTACGCGCGAATCCGACACTGTCGCTCTCCTTGTTCGCCGACTGCTGCAGGCCGCCCGAGGGCGGGTCTCCAACCTAACGCACCTGCGCGCTCCATGAGTACGCCGCCGACAATCGGGGAGTATGCTTTTGTAGCCAGGAGCACGCGCGCGCGTGCCTCACCCCCCCGAGTGCTGGAAGGCCATGGCCCACAGGACGCACGCCCAACGGATCACCGAGGCCGAGGTGTCCCATGAGCAGGACATCCACACGCGGACCGTGCGATACCTCATCTCGATGGGGATCCGCATGCTCTGCTTCCTCCTCGCGGTCCTCACCCCGAGCCCCTGGCGGTGGTTCTTCGCCGCCGGCGCGATCGTGCTGCCGTGGGTCGCGGTGCTCATCGCGAATGCGGCGCGCGCCCGCGGCACCGAATCCGGCGGCGCGGTCATCGACTCCGCTCCGCTCGAGGCGCTGGCTCCGGGGCCCGTGGATGGCCCCCGGTCAGGCACCGCTGATGCCGGAGCCGGGTCCGAGGCGACCGCCGCGCCCCCGCCCACCGCGGCGACCGCCGCGGACGGGGTGTACGACGGGGAGATCATCGATGGCGAGGTCATCGACGGCGACACCGGCAGCGCCCCTGATGACGGGGGCCCCGACGCCGGGCGATACGGTGGGACAGGAGAGGGGAACGGAGGATGACGGCGATGACGTGCTCGGCGAAGGCGTGCACCCGGACCGCGGAGTTCGCGCTCCTGTGGAACAACCCGCGCATCCACACCCCGGAGCGGCGCAAGGTCTGGCTCGCCTGCCCGGACCACCGCACGCACCTCCACGAATACCTGCAGATCCGCAGCCTGCTCCGTGACGACGTCCCCGTCGCCGAGATCCCGGAGGGCGCCGGGTGATGGCCGAACCCACGCCCCAGCCCGTTCCCCCGCCCGCCGAGCGCGGCGGCTACCGCTTCGTCCTCTCCGCACGCTGGCTGGGCTACATCGCGCTCGCGATCGTCGCCGCGGTCGCCTGCGGATTCCTCGCGAACTGGCAGGACCACCGCCGTGCCGCACGGGATGCGGAGATCGAGCGGATCGAGACGAACTACCACGGCGCGGCCCGGCCGCTTCCCGAGGTCCTCCCCGACCGCACCGCCCCTCTGCCCGTCGATGCCGAGTGGGCGAAGGTCGCCGTCACCGGCACCTACGACCCCGGGGCGACGGTGCTCGCACGCAACCGGAGCCTGCAGAACCAGGCCGGCTTCTACGTCGTCGTCCCGCTCGTGCTCGACTCCGGGGACACCATCGCCGTGGTCCGCGGCTGGGTGCCGACGACGAGCGAGGGATCCGCACCTGCACCCGAGGCGCTCCCCGCACCGCCGGCCGGCGAGGTCGACGTCGAGATGTGGCTGCGCCCGTGCCAGGACGCGAGCGGCGACTCCAATCCGCCTGGCCTGATCCGGGCCATCGACCCCGATGCCATCCCGGGCATGGACTCCCCCGTGACCGAGGCCTACGGGCAGCTCAGCGCCGAGGACCCGGCCCCCGCCGACGACGGCCTCACTCCCCTGCCGCCGCCGAGCACCGACCCCGGCTCCCACCTGTCCTACACGTTCCAGTGGATCGTGTTCGGGATCATGATCCTCGCCGGCGTCGTCTACGCCGCCCGCCGGGAGAAGCGCGCACTCGACGCCGCACGCAGTGAGCAGGCCGCGGACGCCGCACCGACCGAGTACGTCGTCGTCGACAAGGCCGCCCTCGCCCGCGGCGGCCGGCGCTCGGCCGGCGTCGGCACAGGAGCCGGGCGCTACGGCGGAGGCAGGACGACGCGGCCCGGCCGGGCGGATCCCCGGAGCCCGCAGTCGTCCCGGAGCCCGCAGCGGCAGCGGACCGAGGAGGAGCTCGAGGACGCCCTCCTCGACTCCCAGGGCTACTGATTCAGGCGAGGCTGACGAGGTCGAGGTAGGTCTCGCCCCAGAGGTCCTCGTCGCCGTCGGGGAGGAGGAGCACGCGGTCGGGACCGAGTGCGGCGACCGCGCCCTCGTCGTGGGTGACGAGGACGATCGCGCCCTCATATCGGCGGATCGCCGACAGGATCTCCTCGCGGCTGGCCGGATCGAGGTTGTTCGTCGGCTCGTCGAGGAGCAGCACGTTCGCGCTCGACACGACGAGCGTCGCGAGCGCGAGCCGGGTCTTCTCGCCGCCGGACAGCACGCCGGCCGGCTTGTGGACGTCATCGCCGGAGAACAGGAACGAGCCGAGCACGGAGCGCGCGGCGGTGTCGTCGAGGTGCGGCGAGCTGCGCTGCATGTTCTCGAGCACCGTCCGGTCGTGGTCGAGCGTCTCGTGCTCCTGCGCGTAGTAGCCGAGCTTGAGGCCGTGGCCGGGCACGACCTCCCCGGAGTCCGGCGCCTCGAGCCCGGCGAGGATCTTGAGCAGGGTGGTCTTGCCTGCGCCGTTGAACCCGAGCACGACGACCCGGGTGCCCTTGTCGATCGCGAGGTCGACGCCGGTGAACACCTCGGTCGAGCCGTAGGACTTGCTCAGTCCCTCCGCGGTGAGCGGCACGCGGCCGCAGGCGGCAGGGGCCGGGAACCGGAGGTGGGCGACCTTCTCCGCAGCCCGCTCCGCCTCGAGCCCGGAGAGCATCCGCTCGGCCCGCTTCGCCATGTTCTGCGCCGCGACGGTCTTCGTCGCCTTGGCGCGCATCTTGTCCGCCTGCGCGCTCAGCGCGGCGGCCTTCTTCTCGACGTTCGAGCGCTCGCGCCGGCGGCGCCGCTCATCGGCCTCACGCTGTTTGAGGTACTGGCGGTAGTTCATCGCGTAGATGTCGATGCACTGCCGGTTGGCGTCGAGGAAGAACACGCGGTTGACGACCTCGTCGATGAGATCGAGATCGTGGGAGATGATGACGAGCCCGCCGGCGTAGGTCTTGAGGTAGTCGCGCAGCCACAGCACCGACTCCGCGTCGAGGTGGTTCGTCGGCTCGTCGAGGATCATCGTGTCCGGGGCCGCGAACAGGATCCGGGCGAGCTCGACGCGGCGGCGCTGGCCGCCGGACAGCGTCTGCAGCTCTCGGGACAGCAGCTCCTCGTCGAGGCCGAGGTTCGCAGCGATCGCGAAGGCCTCGGACTCGGCCGCGTAGCCGCCGGCGGCGACGAACTCCGATTCGATCCGCGGGTAGCGGTCGATCGCCTTCGACATGACGTCGGGGTCCGGGTCGGACATCTGCTCCTCGGCCCTGCGCAGCCGCCGCACGAGCACGTCGAGCTCCCGGGCGGACAGGATCCGCTCCCGGCCCGAGGCCGTGGGGTCGCCCGAGCGCGGGTCCTGCGGCAGGTAGCCGACCGTTCCCGACCGGGTGACGGTCCCGGCGTTCGGGGCGAACTCGTCCATGAGGACCTTCGTCAGAGTGGTCTTGCCGGCGCCGTTGCGGCCCACGAGGCCCACCCTGTCGCCGGTGTCGACGCGGAAGGAGACATCGGTCATGAGAGTGCGCGAGCCCACGAGGACCTCGAGATCCGAGACGGCGATCATGCGTGCTTCCGTTCCATGCCGTGCTGGTCCTCCATGCCGTACTTCCGTTCCATGCCGAGTGCGATGAGCTCGGCGAGCTCGTCCTGAGGTCTGCGGGCGGCGGCCTGCGCGCGCTCGACGATCCGGTCGGCGAGCTCGGCGTCGAGCCGGCACGACACCGTCACCGGCGCGCGCTCGGGCTCCGGGTCCCGAGCAGGGACCTCCGCGTCACGAGCGGGGGCTCCCGGGCCGCTGAAGCCCGGGCCCGGGTCCACCGGCGTGCCCCGGCGATAGGCCTCCGCGGCCGCCCGGGCGCGGGCGTCGGCGGCGTCGTTGAGGCGGTGGCTGCTGTGGCCCTTGACCCATTCGAGCCGGATGTCGCGGTCGCGCAGCGCGGCGTCGAGCTCCTCCATCTGGTCGCGGTTGAGGACATCGCCGCCGTTGGCCTTCTTCCAGCCCTTGAGCTTCCACACCGGCATCCACTTCGTCACCGAGTTGATGACGTACTTCGAGTCGCAGAGCACGTGGAGCTGCTCGGAGGTGCCGGCGGTGGCGCGGAGCAGCTCGATGAGCGCCTGCAGCTCGCCGCGGTTGTTCGTCGCCTCCGGCCATCCCCCGGACCCCCACCGTTCGTCGTCGATGTACCAGGCCCAGCCGGCCGGTCCGGGGTTCCCCAGCGCCGAGCCGTCGACGGCGGCCGTGATCGTCACAGAGTGTCCTTTCGTGGGATGCGGATGGAATGCACCCGGACCACCCTATGCTATTGCCATGACGTTCAATCCCGGCAGCAGACTCGACACCTCGCAGGTGTCCAAGCGCGGCGGCGGTCGCTCGGGCGGGGGCCTCGGCGGCCCCGGCATCAAGATCGGCGGCGGGCTCGGCGGGCTCGTCATCATGGTGATCATGGCACTCGTGTTCGGGCCCGAGGTCATCACCGGCGGGCAGGGCTTCACCGACAGCTCACAGGTCGACCGGCAGACCACCGGGGACGACCTCGCGACGAAGTGCCGCACCGGCGAGGACGCCAACGAAGACGTCGAGTGCCGGGTCGTCGGCACGGTCAACAGCCTCAACCAGTACTGGCAGGAGGGGGTCCACGACCTCGGGGTCGCCTACCGCGCGCCGGGTGCGGTGCTCACCAGTGGCCAGTGGCAGACGGCGTGCGGCACGGGCAGCTCCGCGATGGGCCCGTTCTACTGCCCGGGCGACGAGACCGCGTACTTCGACGTCGCGTTCTTCGCCCAGCTCCGTGACCGGTTCGGCGCCGAGCAGGGGCCGCTGCCGGAAGAGTACGTCGTCGCCCACGAGTGGGGCCACCACATCCAGACACTCACCGGGGACATCCAGCGCACCCGCGACGGGCAGACCGGCCCGCAGTCGAACGCGGTCCGCCTCGAGCTCCAGGCCGACTGCTACGCCGGGGTATGGGCCGCGAACGCCGCAGTGACCCCGGATCCGAGCACGGGCGAGCCCTACCTGCAGCCGCTCACCACGGAGGACATCTCCGCTGCGCTGTCCGCGGCCGAGGCGATCGGCGACGACTCGATCATGGAGACCTCCGGCGGCCGGGTGATCCCGGAGAACTTCACCCACGGCTCCGCCGAGCAGCGGCAGACGTGGTTCCTCCGCGGCTACCGCGACGGCCGGCCGAGCGCCTGCAACACCTTCGCCGTCGACCGGGTGTGAGCCGCCGACAGCGCCGGGAGAGGAGACGATGAGCACCCTGCACACAAATACCCGCCCGATGCGCGTCGTCGTCGCCGGCGGCACCGGGGCGCTCGGCACCGCCCTCACCGGTGCGCTGCAGCGCGCCGGGGCCGAGGCGGTCGTCCTCACCCGGCGTCCCGCCGACTCGCCCGAGCTGCTCCGCCGCACCGGGCCCGCCCTTCGGTTCCGGCAGTGGGACGGGCGGAGCGTCGGGGACTGGGCCGAGGAGCTCGATCGTACCGCGGAGGAGCGCATCGGCATCGTCAACCTCGCCGGGGCGCTCGTCGACGCCCGGCCGACGCCCGCGGGCATCGCGCGCCTCCGCGATTCGCGCGTGCGCGCCACCGAGGCGCTCGTCGCGGCCTCGCAGGAGCAGGCGCCCGTCGAGGCGTGGGTGCAGGGATCGACGACCGCGATCTGGTCCGATGCCGGGGAGGCGCGGCTCGACGAGAGCTCGCCGCTGCCTGCGGGCGCGGCCGCGCTGCCGCAGATGACCGGGGTCGCCCGCCCGTGGGAGGAGGCGGCCGCCGGGGCGCATGCCCGGCGCACCACCGTGCTGCGGACCTCGATCGTCCTCCAGCACGACTCCCCCGCGCTCGATCGGCTGGCGCTGCTCGCCCGGGCGGGGCTCGGCGGGACGGTGGGGCGCGGTGATCAGTGGTTCTCGTGGATCCAGCTCGAGGACTGGTTGCGGATCGTGCTCGCCGCGCTCGGCCTGTGCGGACCGGAGCTGCCCGGCGGCATCCTCGTCGCCGCGGCACCGCACCCGGTCCGCAACGCCGAGCTCATGGCCCGGCTGCGGACGCGGCTCGCCCCACGGCTGCCGCTGCTCGCCCCGCACGGGTTCGGACTGTCGACCCCGGCGCCGGTGCTCCGGGCCGGAGCGGTGCTCCTCGCGACGGATCCCGCGCTCGGGCTCACCGGCCGGCATGCGACCAGCCGGGTGCTCGCCGAGGCGGGATTCCGGTTCGCGCACCCCGAGCTGCCCGGCGCGCTCGCAGCGGTGCTGTGAGCCGTGGTGCTGAGAGCGGTGGTGCTGAGAGCGGTGGTGCTGCTCAGATGTTGAAGCCGAGGGCCCGCATCTGCTCGCGGCCGTCCTCGGTGATCTTCTCCGGGCCCCACGGCGGCATCCACACCCAGTTGAGGCGGTAGGCCGGGACGATCCCCTCGAGGACCTGCGCGACCTGGTCCTCGATGACGTCGGTGAGCGGGCAGGCGGCACTCGTCAGGGTCATCTCGATGACGGCGGTGCCGTCCTCCTCGACGGCGGTGCCGTAGACGAGGCCGAGGTCGACGATGTTGACGCCGAGCTCGGGGTCGACGACGTCCATGAGTGCCTCAAGGACCTCCTCGGGCACGGCGTTGGTGGGCTGGTCGATGACTTCAGGCATGGTCTCCTCCTGCGGCGTGGGCCTGGGCGAGTGCGTCCTTGAGTGCCATCCAGGACAGCAGGGCGCATTTGATTCGGGCGGGGAACTTCGAGACCCCCTGGAAGGCGGCGGCATCGCCGAGGACGTCCTCGTCGGCCTCCCCCTGTCCGCGGGAGTGCATGAGAGTGTGGAAGGCGGCCTCGGCGGCGGCGAACCCCTCCGGTCCGGTGTCCTCGGCGATCTCGGTCAGGACCGAGGCCGAGGCCATCGAGATCGAGCAGCCCTGGCCGTCCCAGCGCACGGTGAGCGCGCCGGTGCCGGGGTCGATCTCCGCCTCCACGGTGATCTCGTCCCCGCACGTCGGGTTGACCTGGTGCGAGGAGCCGAACTGCGGGGAGCGGTCGATCCCGGTCCCGCCGAGCAGCGGCCGGTTGCCGTAGCGCTGCTTGGCGTGGTCGAGGATGACCTGCTGGTAGAGCTGCTGGAGATCGCTCATGACACTCCGAAGAAGGGGCGGACGCCGGCGAGGGCGGTGAGGAACCGCTCGCAGTCCTCGGCCGTGGTGTAGACCGAGGCGCTCGCGCGGGTGGTGGCGGTGAGCCCGTAGCGGCGGTGGAGCGGCTGTGCGCAGTGGTGGCCCACCCGCACCGCGATCCCCGCGTCGTCGAGCACCTGGCCGACATCGTGGGCGTGGACGCCCTCGACGTCGAAGGCGACGGAGGCGATCCGCGCCGCCGAGGCGTCCGGGCCGATCCGGCGCACGCCGGGCACCCGGTCGATCCCCTCGACGAGGATCCCGGCGATCTCGGCCTCGTGCGCGGCGACATCGGCCATCCCCGTCTCGGAGAGGTAGCCCACGGCCGCACCGAGCCCGGCGACCTGCGCGACCGGCTGGGTGCCGGCCTCGAAGCGCTGCGGGGCCGGCATGAACTCCGCGGACTCCATGTCGACGGTGGTGATCATCGAGCCGCCGGTGAGGACCGGGGGCAGGGTGTCGAGGAGCTCGGCGCGCCCGTAGAGCACGCCGATCCCGGTGGGTCCGAGCATCTTGTGCCCGGAGAAGGCCGCGAAGTCGACGTCGAGCGCTGCGAGGTCGACGGGCAGGTGGGGCACCGACTGGCAGGCGTCGAGCACGGTGAGCGCCCCGACCTCGCGGGCCCGGGCGACGAGCCGCTCGACGGGGTTGATCGTGCCGAGGACGTTCGAGGCGTGGGTGAAGGCGAGGACCTTCGTCGTGGTGTCGACGATCTCCTCGAGATCCCCCAGCTCGAGGTGCCCGTCGTCGGTGAGCGGCAGGTGGCGCAGGCGCGCACCGGTGAGGCGGGCGAGCTGCTGCCACGGGATGAGGTTCGCGTGGTGCTCCATCTCGGTGACGACGATCGAGTCCCCGGGGCCGATCCGGTACCGCTGCGCCTCCGGACCGCCGAGGCCGGCCGCGGCGTGCGCGAGGCCGAGCGCGACGACGTTGAGCGCCTCGGTGGCGTTCTTCGTCCACACGATCTCGCGGATCCCGGCGCCGACGAAGTCCGCGACCGCCGTGCGCCCGGACTCGAACGCATCGGTGGCCTCCACCGCGAGGCTGTGCGCCCCGCGGTGGACGGCGGAGTTGCGGTGCGCATAGAAGTCGAGCTCGGCGTCGATGACGCACTGCGGCTTCTGCGCGGTGGCCCCGGAGTCCAGGTACACCAGCGGCGACCCCCCGACCTCGCGGGCGAGGATCGGGAAGTCGTTGCGGATGCGCTGCACCTCGGCGGCCGAGAGCATCAGGCTCCCACGCCGAGGAAGCGGTCGTAGCCCTCGTTCTCGAGGCGCTCGGCGAGCTCGGCGCCGCCCTCCTCGGCGATCCGGCCGTTGACCATGACGTGGACGTAGTCGGGCTGGATGTAGCGCAGGATGCGGGTGTAGTGGGTGATGAGGAGGACGCCGACGTCGGTCTTCTCCTTGACCCGGTTGACCCCCTCGGACACGATCCGCAGCGCGTCGACGTCGAGGCCGGAGTCGGTCTCGTCGAGGATCGCGAAGCGCGGCTTGAGGAGCTCCATCTGCAGGATCTCGTGGCGCTTCTTCTCACCGCCGGAGAAGCCCTCGTTGACGTTGCGCGAGGCGAACGCGGGGT
The DNA here is from genome assembly GCF_005280295.1 of Brevibacterium sp. CS2. Lineage (GTDB taxonomy): Bacteria > Actinomycetota > Actinomycetes > Actinomycetales > Brevibacteriaceae > Brevibacterium > Brevibacterium pityocampae. Next base: position 2,530,662 of record NZ_CP040020.1, read on the forward strand.
CGACGCGGAGGTTCTTCATCGCCTCGGAGAGGTCCTTGGTCCAGGTGCGGAGCTTCGGCGCCTCGCCGTCGATCGCGGTCTTCGCGGTGCGCAGGAAGTTCGTCACGGTGACGCCGGGGACCTCGACGGGGTACTGCATGGCGAGGAACAGGCCGGCCTTGGCGCGCTCGTCGACGCTCATCTCGAGGATGTCCTCGCCGTCGATCGCGGCGGTGCCGGAGGTCACGGTGTAGCCGGGGTGGCCGGCCAACGCGTAGGCCAGCGTCGACTTCCCGGAGCCGTTCGGGCCCATGATCGCGTGGGTCTCGGTGGAGTTGATGTCGAGGTCGACGCCGCGCAGGATCTCCTTGGCACCGGCGTCGGTCTCGACGCTGACGTGGAGGTCGCGGATGGAGAGAGTGGACATGGGTTTCCTTACTGTTCAGGACTGGTGGGGTCGACGTAGATCATGCCGTCGCGCTCGCTGCACGGGTAGACGGCGACCGGCTCGAAGGCCGGCGGAGTGAGCGGCCTGCCGGTGGTGAGGTCGAAGGCGGAGCCGTGGAGCCAGCACTCGATCGAGCAGCCGGACACCTCCCCCTCGGCGAGGGACACCTCGCCGTGGGTGCACAGGTCGTCGATCGCGTGCACGGCGCCGTCGTCGGTCCGGGCGATGCAGATCTCCCGGCCCTCGAGGACGACGCGGATCGCGTCGCCGGGGTCGACGGCGCTCGCGGCGCAGGCGGCGAGCTCGCTCACATCATGCTCCGGGAGAGCTCGTCCTCGATCCTTGCGGACAGGACCTCTTCGATCGCGGGCACGCGGATCTGTCCGATGACCTCGTGGAAGAAGCCGCGGACCACGAGCCGACGGGCCTCGACCTCGTCGATGCCGCGGCTCATGAGGTAGAACAGGTGCTCCTCGTCGAAGCGGCCGGTCGAGGACGCGTGGCCTGCGCCCTCGATGTCGCCGGTCTCGATCTCGAGGTTCGGCACGGAGTCCGCCCGGGCGCCCTCGGTGAGGACGAGGTTGCGGTTGAGCTCGTAGGTGTTGATGCCGATCGCCTCGGGGCGGATCAGCACGTCGCCGATCCACACGCTGCGCGCATCGGTGCCCTGCAGTGCACCCTTGTACATGACGTCGGACACCGCCTGCGGCGTGTTGTGGTCGATGTACGTGCGGTGCTCGAGGTGCTGGCCGGCGTCGGCGAAGTAGAGGCCGAGGAGCTGCGCCTCTCCCCCGGGCCCGTCGTAGCGGACGTTGGAGTTGAGCCGCACGATGTCGCCGCCGAGCGAGATCGCGATGTGCTTGTACTGCGCGTCCTTGCCGACGATCGCGTCGTGCTGGCCGAGGTGGGCCGAGCCGTCCTCCCACAGCTGCAGCGACACGAAGGTCAGCTGCGCGCCGGCCCCGACGACGATCGAGACGAGCTCGGAGTACTGTGCGGTGCCCTCGTGCTCGACGACGATCGTCGCGCGCGCGTTGTCGCCGACGGTGAGGAGGATGTGGCCGTGCACCGGGTCGGTCCCGGCGCCGTCGGCGTGGACGACGACGGCCTCGGGCACCTCGGCGCCGGCCTCGACCGCGTAGTGGCGGATCCCGCCGGAGCGGGCCGCGGCGATCGCGGCCGGGCGGTCCTCGGGCTCCATGATGCCCTGGGCGCGGGCGGTGTCGAGGTCGATGGTCTCCACCGACACACCGGCGGGGAGCTCCTCGGTGAAGCGCAGCTCGGCGCCGGTGCCGGCGTCCTCGAGCAGCGGCGCGAGTCGGCGGACCGGGGTGAACCGCCATTCCTCCTCGCGGCCGGTGACCTGCGGGAAATCGGCGACGTCGAAGCTCCGGGTGCGCTCGCTGCGCGAGGCGACGGGTACCTGGACCTCGGCAGCGCTCTGCACGGTGTCTGTCATGTGTGTTCTGTCTCCTTCGTGGACGGGGTGGGGCCGGGCGCGGACGGCCGGCTCAGCCCACCGCGCCTTCCATCTGCAGTTCGATGAGCCGGTTGAGCTCGAGGGCGTACTCCATCGGGAGCTCGCGGGCGATCGGCTCGATGAAGCCGCGCACGATCATCGCCATCGCCTCGGTCTCCTCGAGGCCGCGGCTCATGAGGTAGAACAGCTGGTCGGCGCTCACCTTCGACACCGTCGCCTCGTGTCCGAGCGATACGTCGTCCTCGCGGATGTCGATGTAGGGGTAGGTGTCGGAGCGGGAGATGTTGTCGACGAGCAGGGCGTCGCACAGCACGGTGTTCGACGCGCCCTTGGCCCCCGGGTGGACGTGGACGAGACCGCGGTAGCCGGCCCGTCCCCCGTTGCGGGCGACCGACTTCGACACGATCGAGGAGTGGGTGTTCGGTGCGGCGTGGACCATCTTGGCCCCGGTGTCCTGGTGCTGGCCGGTCCCGGCGAAGGCCACGGACAGGGTCTCCCCGCGCGCGTGCTCGCCGGTCATCCAGATCGCCGGGTACTTCATGGTGACCTTCGAGCCGATGTTGCCGTCGACCCATTCCATGGTCGCGCCGGACTCCGCGATCGCACGCTTCGTCACGAGGTTGTACACGTTGTTCGACCAGTTCTGGATGGTCGTGTAGCGCACGCGGGCGTCCTTCTTCGCGATGATCTCGACGACCGCCGAGTGGAGCGAGTCGGACTTGTAGATCGGCGCGGTGCAGCCCTCGACGTAGTGCACGTAGGAGCCCTCGTCGGCGATGATGAGCGTGCGCTCGAACTGGCCCATGTTCTCGGTGTTGATGCGGAAGTAGGCCTGGAGCGGGATCTCCACGTGGACGCCCTTGGGGACGTAGATGAAGGAGCCGCCGGACCACACCGCGGTGTTGAGCGCGGAGAACTTGTTGTCGCCCGAGGGGATGACGGTGCCGAAGTACTCCTCGAACAGCTCGGGGTGCTCCTTGAGCGCGGTGTCGGTGTCGAGGAAGATCACGCCCTGGCGCTCGAGCTCCTCGTTGATCTTGTGGTAGACGACCTCGGACTCGTACTGCGCGGCCACGCCGGCGACGAGCCGCTGCTTCTCCGCCTCCGGGATGCCGAGCCGGTCGTAGGTGTTCTTGATGTCCTCGGGGAGATCCTCCCAGGACTGCGCCTGACCCTCGGTCGAGCGCACGAAGTACTTGATGTCGTCGAAGTCGATCCCGGTGAGGTCGGCGCCCCAGCTGGGCATCGGCTTCTTCTCGAACAGCTTGAGGGCCTTGAGGCGGCGCTGGAGCATCCACTCCGGCTCCTCCTTGAGGGCGGAGATGTTGCGCACCACGTCCTCGCTCAGGCCGCGCTGCGCCGCGGCGCCGGCGTCGTTCGAGTCGTGCCAGCCGTAGGCGTAGTTGCCGATGTCCTTGAGCTCGGGGTTCGCTTCGAGGATCGGGTTGGTCTCGGTGGTATCGGTCACCGTGAGCCTCCTTGGTTGCGGTCGGTCTGGTCGATCAACGGGCGGTTGAGGACCGAGGTCGGGATGTGCGTGGTGCAGACGTGGTCGCCGTTGGCCAGGGTGGACAGGCGGCGGACGTCGACGTCGAGGTGCTCGGCGAACAGCTGGAGCTCCGCTTCGCAGAACTCCGGGTACTCCTTCGCGACGTGCTGGATCGGGCAGTGGCCCTGGCACAGCTGGATCGCCTCGAGCGGGGTGCCCACGGCGACCGGCGAAGCCGAGGCCGCGAAGCCCTCCGCGGACAGTGCGGCGGCGAGCTGCCGGGCCCGGCCGACGACGGTCGGCCCGGGGCGCTCGGTGCGCGCCCGCAGGCGCTGCCCGAGCTCCGCGACGTGCTCGGCGGCGAACTCGGCGACCGCCTCGCGGCCGGAGCGCCGCTCGACGAAGCCGAGGACGTCGACGGCGAGGTCGTCGTAGGTGTGGCTGATCAGCTCGTGGCCCTGCGCGGTGACGACGTACTGCCGGGCGGGCCGCCCCCGGCCGGCCCGGGTCCCGGCGAGCCGGCGGACCTCGATGAGGCCGTCGGCCTCGAGGGCGTCGAAGTGGCGGCGGATCGCCGCGGCGGTGAGGTCCATGACCTTCGCCACGCCGGAGGCGCTCACCGGACCGAGATCGAGCACCGCGCCGAGCACCCGCTGGCGGGTGCGGGCGTCCTCGGACCGGGCGATGGCATGCGATGACATGGTTCTCCTTCCGGGTGCCGAGGGTGGTGCTCTGCGTTATACAAGACAATTGTTGCGTAATCTATTCCACTGTAAACGAAGGCGAGCCTAAGCCCCGGTCGCGGACCCGTCGCGGCCCGGGCGCTCCCCGGAGCGGGGCCACGCGTACACTGGTCGACCGTGACGACCGCACCCCTGAGCCTGACCGGGCTCGGCTTCGACTACCGGGCCCGGCCCGCGCTCGAATCGATCTCGCTCACCGCCGACGCCGGGCGCGTCCACGCGGTGCTCGGCCCCAACGGCGCCGGCAAGTCGACGACGATCGCCTGCGCGGTGGGCCTCCTGCGCCCGGCGCGCGGCACGGTCCGGATCTTCGGGGCCGACCCCGTGGCCGAGCACACCCGCACCGCCGGGCTCACCGGGGTCATGCTCCAGGACGGCGGGCTGCCCATGGCCGCGCGGCCGCTCGCGGTCCTCACCCACCTCGCCCGGATGTACGCGGACCCGCTCGATGTCACCGCGCTCGCCGAGCGGCTCGGGATCACCGGCTTCGCCGACCGCACCATCCGCCGGCTGTCCGGCGGGCAGCGCCAGCGGGTCGGGCTCGCCGCCGCGCTCGTCGGCCGTCCGCGCCTCGTGTTCCTCGACGAGCCCACCGCCGGCCTCGACCCGCAGGCGTCCCTCGTCGTGCACGAGGTCATCGGCGAGCTCCGCGCCGACGGCGTGGCCGTCGTCCTCACCACCCACGACATGGCCGATGCGCAGGCGCTCGCCGACACCGTGACGATCATCGACCACGGTCGGGTCATCGCCCAGGGCACACCGGCCGAGCTCACCGCCGCCGCCGACGGCGCGCACAGCCTGCGGATGCGCCTGCCCGGCGACGCCCCGGCCGGGCTCGCCGCCGCGCTCGAGGCGTTCGGCACCGTCACCGTCCACGGCCCCGTGCTCACCGTGTCCGGCGACATCGGCCCGGCCGCGCTCGCTGGCCTCACCGCGGAGCTCGCCGCCCGTGGGGTGCGGGTCGACGACCTCTCCCTGCACGGGCGCACCCTCGGCGACGTGTTCCTCGAGCTCACCGGCAGGAGCCTGCGATGACGGAGCCCGCGACGACACCCTCCTCCCCGGCCTCCCCGGCCTTTCGGCGCATCCTCGCGCAGGCCGGGTTCGAGGCGCGTTCGATCCTCCGCAACGGCGAGCAGCTCCTCCTCTCCCTCGTGCTCCCGATCATCGTGCTCCTCGGGCTGTCCCTCACCGGGATCCTCGACGTGCTCGGCCTCGGCATCGGCGGCCACTCCCCCGTCGCCGTCGCGACCTCCGGGGTGCTCGGCCTCGCGATCGCCTCGACTGCCTTCACCGGGCAGGCGATCTCCACGGGGTTCGACCGCCGCTACGGTGTGCTCCGCCAGCTCGCCACCACCCCGCTCGGCACCACGGGCCTGATCTGGGGCAAGCTGCTCGCCGTGCTCCTCGTCGTCGCCGTCCAGTTCGCGCTGCTCGGCGGCATCGCCCTCGTCCTCGGCATCACCGCCCCGGTCGCCCACCTCGCCGTCGTCGTCGCCGGACTGCTCGGGACGGCGGTCATGCTCACCTGGGGGCTCGTGCTCGCCGGGACCCTGCGCGCAGAGGCGACGCTCGCGCTCGCCAACCTCCTGTGGGTGCTCATGGCCTCGGTCGGCGGGCTCGTCGTCGCTCACGACGGGCTGTGGGGCCGGCTCGTGTCGTGGACGCCCTCGGGGGCGCTCGGCGATGCCATGCGCAGCGCGGTGCTCGACGGCGCGATCGACCTGCGCGCCTGTGCGGTGATGCTCGCCTGGACGCTCCTCGGGCTGCTCGCGGCCCGCCGCTTCTTCGACTTCGACGGACGGTAGAATGGCCCGCATGACGACCCCCGCAGCCCCCGCACCGCCCGCCGGCTCCCGCTGGCAGCCCGCCACCGTCACCCGGCTCGTGAGCGCCGCGGCGTGGACGATGCTGTTCGCCCAGTCGGCGATCATCGTCACCGGTGCGCTCGTGCGGCTCACCGGCTCCGGGCTCGGCTGTCCGACCTGGCCGATGTGCACCGACGAGTCCCTCGTCAACACCCCGGAGATGGGCATCCACGGCTACATCGAGTTCGGCAACCGGCTGCTCGGGGTCGCGCTCGGACTGCTCGGCGTCGCGATCCTCGTCCTCCTGTGGCGCCTCCGCAGGACCCGCCCCGACCTCTTCTGGCTGACGTTCTGGCTCACCGCCGTGGTGCCCTTCCAGGCGCTCCTCGGCGGCCTCACCGTGCGCACCCAGCTCAACCCGTGGATCGTCGCCGCCCACTTCATCCCCTCGGCGATCGCCGTCGGCGCGTCGGCCTACCTCGTGCGCCGCACCGCGGACTCCGGCCGGGACCCCCGGCCGCTCGGCACCCCGCTGCTGCGCGGCCTGTGCTGGGCGATCGGCGGGCTCATGGTCGTCGTCGTGCTCCTCGGCGTCCTCGTCACCGGGGCCGGCCCGCATGCCGGGGACGTCATCAGTGCCCGCAACGGCCTCGACACGGTGATGATCTCCCGCCTCCACGCGATCCCGGTCTGGATGCTCATCGGCGCGACGGTCCTCGCCCGCATCCTGTCCGCACGGCAGGGGCTGAGCGAGCTGTCCCGTGCGCTCACCGTGCTCCTCCTCGTCGAGGCGGCGCAGGGCGCGATCGGCTACTTCCAGTACTTCACCGGCCTGCCGATCGCCGCCGTCGCCCTCCACCTCGTGGGCGCCTGCCTCGTCATCGCCGCGACCGTCGCCGTCGTCGACGCCTGCTACCGCCGTGCGCCGCTGCCGGCCACCGCCGTCCCGGACTCCCCGCAGGCGGTCCACCAGACGGTGTGACCGCAGCCGGCCCGCCACCGCCGCCGTGAGCCATCCCATGCCCTACCTGGGTGCCACCGGTGAGCGCACGACGGCGCGGTCTGCTTGAATGTCCGGGTGCCTCTCCTCGCGCTCCTGAACAGATACCTCCTCGACTACCGCGGGCTCCTCCTCGGCGTCGTCGTGTTCCAGGCACTCCAGTCCTTCGGCCTGCTCCTCATCCCCACGCTCAATGCGCGGATGATCGACGAGGGCGTCGCCCGCGGCGACGTGCCGACGGTGTGGGCCTACGGCGGCTGGATGGTCGTCGTCGCCGTCCTCCAGCTCGGGTGCAACGGGATCGCGATCTACTGCGGCGCGAAGTGCGCGATGTCCGCTGCCCGCGACCTCCGCCGCGACGTCTTCCACCACGTCGTCGACATGGGCCACCAGGACGTCTCCCGCTTCTCCGCCGCCGGCCTCATCACCCGCAACACCAATGACATCCGACAGGTCCAGCAGTTCATCGTGCTCAGCGCGACGATGCTCGTCATGGCACCGCTCATGGCGCTCGGCGGGATCGTCATGGCCCTCGCCGAGAGCTTCCGCCTGTCGTGGATCGTCGTCGTCACGGTCGTCGTGCTCGGCGTCGTCATGGCGTTCATCGTCTCCCGCATGGTCCCGTCCTTCGCCGTCATGCAGGAGCGCATCGACGCCCTCAACTCCGTCACCCGCCAGCAGCTCACCGGGATCCGGGTCATCCGCGCCTTCGTCCGCGAGCCGGCCGAGGCGCAGCGCTTCGGGGAGGCCAACCTCGCGGTCACCGACGCCAACCTCCGGGTGGGCCGGCTGTTCGCGCTGATGTTCCCGCTCGTGATGTTCATCATCGGCGCGGCCTCGGCCGCCGTCGTGTGGTTCGGTGCGTTCGAGGTGCAGGGGGGCATGCTCGGGGTCGGCACCCTCATGGCCTTCATCCAGTACCTCCTCATGATCCTCATGGGCGTGATGATCGCCTCGTTCATGGCGATGATGATCCCGCGCGCCGCGGTCTCCGCCGGCCGCATCCTCGACGTCGTCGACTCCCCGGTGACGATCGACTTCTCCGGCACCCGGACCGACACCCCGGCGCCCGGCGAGGTCGAGCTGTCCGGGGTCGAGTACCGCTATCCCGGCGCCGAGGAGACGGTCCTCAGCGGAATCGACGTGCGGGTCCCGGCCGGGTCGACCCTCGCGATCGTCGGGGCCACGGGTTCGGGCAAGACCACCCTCGCCTCCCTCGTCGTGCGCCTCATCGACGCCGACGCCGGCACGGTGCGGATCGGCGGCACGGACATCCGCGCACTCGCTCCCGCTGTGCTCCACGCGCAGACCGGCTTCGTCCCGCAGCAGGCGTACCTGTTCTCCGGCACGATCGCCGACACCCTGCGCTTCGCCGCCCCCGGGGCGAGCGAGGAGGAGATGTGGGCGGCCCTCGACACCGCCCAGGCGGACTTCGTCCGCGAGCTCCCCGAGGGGCTCGACCACGAGCTCACCCAGGGCGGCACCAACCTGTCCGGCGGCCAGCGCCAGCGGATCGCGATCGCCCGCGCGCTCGTCGGGCGACCTCGGATCCTCGTCTTCGACGATTCCTTCTCCGCCCTCGACACCGCGACCGACAAGGCGCTGCGCGCCGCGCTCGCCCGGGACGTCGACGCGACGATGATCATCGTCGCCCAGCGGATCGCGACCGCCCGCGACGCCGACGCCATCCTCGTCCTCGACGAGGGCCGGATCGTCGGCCTCGGCACCCATGATGAGCTCGCGGAGTCGAACCCGGTGTACCGGGAGATCATCGATTCGCAGGCCGCCGCCGCGACCGGAGAGGGGGTCTGAGATGTCGATGGAGGACGCCCCGGGTTCCAAGGCCCGCGCCTTCGGGCCGACGATGAAGCGCCTGCTCGGCCGCTTCCGTCCCTTCACCCTCGCCGTCGTCGGCGCCGTGGTGCTCAACGCCGTCGGCATCGTCTTCACCGTCCTCGGCCCGCTCGTCCTCGGTCAGGCGACGAACCTCGTCTACGAGGGCTGGGTGTCCGGCCGGATGGAGGGCGGTCGGTCCCAGGCCGAGGTCGTCGCCGATCTCCGCGCCGCCGGCGACACGACGATGGCCGACATGGTCGCAGCGATGGAGATCGTGCCCGGTGCCGGGATCGACTTCGCCGCGCTCGGCCGGACGCTGCTGCTCACCCTCGCGGTGTACCTGCTCGGATCCCTCGTGATGTTCCTCGCGAGCCGGATCCTCAACTCCGTCGTGCAGCGGGTGATGTACCGGCTGCGCGAGGACGTCGAGTCGAAGGTCCACGCGCTCCCCCTGTCGCATTTCGACCGGATGAAGCGCGGCGACGTGCTCTCCCGGCTGACGAACGACCTCGACAACCTCAACCAGGTGCTCAGCGAGTCCCTCGGGCAGATCGTCATGAGCCTGCTCACCGTCGTCGGCGTCCTCGCGATGATGTTCACGCTGTCCTGGCAGCTCACCCTCGTCACCCTCATCACCGTGCCGCTCACCGCGCTCGTCATCGGACTCCTCGGGGTCCGTTCGCAGCGGCAGTTCCAGGCCCAGTGGAAGGCCACCGGCGTGCTCAACACCCGCGTCGAGGAGTCGATCACCGGCCACGACCTCATCACCGTCTACGGCCGTGACCGTGTGACGAAGGAGCTCTTCGACGCGGAGAACGACGACGTCTACCGGGCGTCCTTCTCCGCCCAGATGCTCGCCGGGCTGATGATGCCGGCGATGCAGTTCATCGGGAACCTCGTCTACGTCGGCATCGCGGTCGTCGGCGCCCTCCAGGTCGCCTCCGGTCAGCTCCGGCTCGGCACCGTGCAGGCGTTCATCCAGTACTCCCGCCAGTTCTCGCAGCCGCTCGCGCAGCTCGGCGGGATGGCCGCGCAGCTCCAGTCGGCGGCGGCGTGCGCCGAGCGCGTGTTCGAGCTCCTGTCCTACCCGGAGGAGACCCCGGACACCGGGACCGCGACCCTCCCCGAGCGCCCGCGCGGCGAGATCGCCTTCGAGCACGTCGCCTTCGGCTACTCCCCGGACTCTCCGCTCATCACCGACCTCGGCCTGCGCGCCGCACCCGGCACGACGACGGCGATCGTCGGCCACACCGGCGCGGGGAAGACGACCCTCGTCAACCTCCTCATGCGCTTCTACGAGGTCGATTCCGGCCGGATCACCTTCGACGGCGTCGACATCGCGGAGCTGCGCCGCTCCGAGCTCCGCTCGCACATGGGCATGGTCCTCCAGGACACCTGGCTGTTCGGCGGGACGATCGAGGAGAACATCGCCTACGGCAAGCCCGGAGCCACGCGGGAGGAGGTCGTGGCGGCGGCCGAGGCGTGCTACGTCGACCACGTCGTCCGCACCCTGCCTGACGGCTACGACACCGTCATCGACGACGACGGCGGCAACCTGTCCCAGGGCGAGCGCCAGCTCATCACGATCGCCCGCGCGTTCCTCACCCGGCCCACCGTGCTCATCCTCGACGAGGCGACCTCCTCGGTCGACACCCGCACCGAGCTCCTGCTCCAGCAGGCGATGCAGAGTCTGCGCGCGGGCCGGACGAGCTTCGTCATCGCCCACCGGCTCTCCACGATCCGGGACGCGGACACGATCCTCGTCATGGCCCACGGCGACATCGTCGAGCAGGGCAGCCATGCGGAGCTGCTCGAGCGCGGCGGCGCCTATGCGGAGCTCCATGCCGCGCAGCTCGCCGCCGGCGGCTCGCTCGACGGGATCGAGGACTGAGCTACTGCTGCTCGATCCTGCGGCAGATCATGAGCTCGGTGCTCGGTCCCTCGCGCCGGGAGGCGAGCAGGCGCATCTCGAGCGGGTAGAGGAGGCGCCCCGCGAGCCCGCCGAGGCCGGCCGCGGTGGCCGTGCGCATGACGAGCGCCCACGCCCGGCGGCGCAGCCAGGGGGCGTCGACCTGAGCGTTCATGAGGACGAACATCGGGGCGTGGCGGATCGGCTCGAGGCCGGCGGCGGCGAGTTCCCGCTCGATCGTGTGCATCGACCGGTTGACCTGGCGCGGGCCGCGCTGCTCGGGGCCGAAGAGGAAGTTCTCCGAGAACACGAACAGCCCGCCGGGACGCAGCAGGCGCGCGGCGTTGCGGAGGGCCTGGGCGTGACCGGCGTCGTCGGTGATGTGGAAGAGCATGTCCATCGCGGACACGATGTCGTAGGCGCCGGCGGGCACCGGGAGCTCGGGGGATGCGGCGTCGAAGGGATGGAAGTCCGAGTCCGGGAAGCGGCCGCGCAGATTGTTCACCGCGGCGGTGGTGATGTCGGAGCCGGTCACCCCTGCGACCCCGAGCTCGCGCCAGAGGTCGACGTAGAAGCCGGTGCCGGAGCCGATGTCGAACACCTCGGCGGTGGGGAGATCGATCGGAGCGGAGGCCATCTCGCGGAGGAACACCGTGCGCCTGACCCGGTACATCCAGGTGTTGAACGCCGCTCCGAGCGCGCGGTAGCCCACGCCCGTCTCCGTCCAGTCCTCGGCGAGGCGGTTCTCCCAGAAGTCCTTCGTCGACGTCTCCATACCCCGATCCTACGGGTGAACTCAGATGAAGGGGTTGAGGAAGGGGTCGATCGCGATCGCGAGGAAGAGCACCGACAGGTAGGTGATCGAGCCGTGGAACACCTTCATCGCGCGCAACTGGGTGCCCTGGAAGCCCTGCTTCGCCCGGCGGGTGAGCCCGTAGCAGAGGTACATGAACCAGGCGCCGGAGAGCAGCGCGGTGGCGATGTAGACCGGGCCCATCGGGGCGACGGGGATGAGCGCGAGGCTCGCGGCGACCATGAGCCAGCCGTAGGCGAGGATCTGCCGGCCGACGGAGGTCGGCGGGACCTTCGAAGGCAGCATCGGCACACCGGCGGCGTCGTAGTCGGCCTTGTACTTGATGGCGAGCGGCCAGTAGTGCGGGGGCGTCCAGAAGAACACGACGAGGAACAGGATGAGCGGCTCCCACGACAGCGAGCCGGTGACCGCCGACCAGCCGATGAGCACCGGCATGCACCCGGCCGCGCCGCCCCACACGATGTTCTGGGCGGTGTGGCGCTTGAGCATGATCGTGTAGAACACGACGTAGAGGAGGATCGCCGAGGCGGTGAGACCGGCGGCCACCCAGTTGGTGAACCCGCCCATCCAGAAGATCGAGCCGATGCCGAGCGCGAAGGCGAACACGATCGCTTCGCGCAGGGACACCTCGCCGGTGACGAGCGGGCGGTTCTCGGTGCGGCGCATCTTCGCGTCGATGTCGCGGTCGAGGATGCAGTTGAACACCGAGGCCGAGGCGGCCGCGGCGGAGCCGCCGACGAGCGTGGCGAGGACGAGCCAGAGGTTGGGCAAGCCCTGCGCGGCGAGGAACATCACGGGTGCCGTGGTGACGAGGAGGAGCTCGATGACCCGCGGCTTGGTGAGCGCGACGAAGGCCATGAAGCGGGAGCGCCCGCCGGTCCGCGCCAGGAGTCGGGATTCGTCGATCGTCCGCCGGAGCGGACGCTCCACCTGTTCGGCGGCGCTGTGCTGGTCGCTGCTCACGTAAAGGGGTTCTCTTTCCTCTGGACACCGGATGCAACCATTCTACCCCTCGTAGACGTCCGCGCCAGTCCGCGCGCCGTGGTTCCGGACACCGGTACCGCACACTGCGGACCACCCGGTAGAGTCGGAGTCGACGAACCCCGAGCAGAAGGACAGATGCCCCCTCATGAGCCCTGTGACCTGGTCCGCGAAGGACTCCACGGCTGTCGACACCGCACGTCTGCTGGCCGCGGACGCCGTCCAGAAGGCCGGCAACGGTCACCCGGGGACCGCGATGAGCCTCGCGCCCGTCGCCTACTGCCTCTATCAGCACACGATGGTCCACGATCCGGCCGACCCGCAGTGGCTCGGCCGGGACCGCTTCGTCCTGTCGGCCGGCCACTCGAGCCTGACCCAGTACGTCCAGCTCTACCTGTCCGGCTACGGCCTCGAGCTCGATGATCTCAAGGCGCTGCGCCAGTGGGGCTCGCTGACCCCCGGCCACCCCGAGGTCGGCCACACCGCCGGCGTCGAGATCACGACCGGGCCGCTCGGCTCCGGGCTCGCCTCGGCCGTCGGCATGGCGATGGCCGCCCGGCGGGAGCGCGGGCTCTTCGACCCCGACGCCCCGGTCGGCGAATCGGTGTTCGACCACCGCATCTACGTCCTCGCCTCCGACGGCGACCTCCAGGAGGGCGTGTCCTCCGAGGCGTCCTCGCTCGCGGGCACGCAGGAGCTCGGGAACCTCATCGTGATCTGGGACGACAACCGGATCTCCATCGAGGACGACACCTCGATCGCCTTCACCGAGGACACCGCGGCCCGCTACGCCTCCTACGGCTGGCACGTCGAGCACGTCGACTTCACGCAGGGCGGCACCGAGTACCGCGAGGACATCGACGCCCTCGCCGCCGCCCTCGACGCCGCCCAGGCCGATCCCCGCCCCTCGTTCATCCGGCTCTCGACGATCATCGCCTGGCCCGCGCCGACGGCGCAGGGCACCGGCGCCTCGCACGGCGCCGCCCTCGGCGAGGAGGAGATCGCGGCGACGAAGACCCTGCTCGGATTCGACCCGGCCGAGCAGTTCGCCGTCGATCCCGCCGTCCTCGAGCACGCCCGCGCCGTCCGGGAGCGCGGGGCCCGCGCGCACGCCGACTGGAACGCCCGCTTTACCGCCTGGCGCGAGGCCCAGCCGGAGCGCGCCGCGCTCCTCGACCGGCTCCTCGCCCGTGAGCTCCCCGCCGATCTCGACGAGGCGCTGCCGGTGTTCGAGGCCTCGGCGAAGGGGATCGCCACCCGCGCCGCGTCCGGTGAGGTGCTCAATGCGATCGCCCCGCTGCTGCCGGAGCTGTGGGGCGGCTCTGCCGACCTCGCCGGCTCGAACAACACGCTCATCAAGGGCGAGGCCTCGTTCCTCCCCACCGAGCGCAGCTCCGACATGTTCGCCGGCGACCCCTACGGCCGCAACCTCCACTTCGGGATCCGCGAGTTCGCCGCGGGCCTCGCGTGCAACGGCATCGCGCTCCACGGGCCCACCCGCCCGTACAACGGCACCTTCCTCGTGTTCAGCGACTACCAGCGCCCGGCGGTGCGGCTCGCCGCCCTGCAGGAGCTCCCGACGGTGTTCGTGTGGACCCACGACTCGATCGGCCTCGGCGAGGACGGCCCCACCCATCAGCCCGTCGAGCACCTGAGCGCGCTCCGCGCGATCCCCGGTCTCGACGTCGTGCGCCCGGCCGACGCGAACGAGACCGCGGTCGCCTGGCGACGGATCCTCGACCGCACCGACGGGCCCACCGGACTGATCCTCACCCGGCAGAACGTCCCGGTCCTCGACCGCGGCGAGTACGCGCCGGCCGCCGGGGCCGCCCGCGGCGGCTATGTGCTCCTCGACTCCCCCGGCACCCCGGAGGTCATCGTCATGGCCTCGGGCTCCGAGGTCGCGATCGCCCTCGAGGCCGCGCAGACGCTGCGCGAGCGCGGCACCGCGGTGCGCGTCGTGTCGATGCCGAGCCACGAGTGGTTCGACGCCCAGCCCGCCGAGTACCGCGAGTCGGTGCTCCCGGCCGCGGTCGCCGCACGCGTGAGCATCGAGGCCGGAACCGCGCTGAGCTGGCACCGCTACCTCGGCACCCACGGGCGCGCGGTGTCGCTCGAGCACTTCGGCGCCTCGGCCGACTACCAGCGGCTCTACACCGAGTTCGGCATCACCGCGGAGGCGGTCGTGACAGCGGCCGACGACGCGCTCGCCGCAGCGAAAGGATGACCATGACCACCTCCCTGGCCGAGCTCTCCCGCGCCGGCGTCTCGATCTGGCTCGATGACCTGTCCCGCTCCCGGATCACCTCCGGCAGCCTCGCCGCGCTCGTCGCCGACAAGCAGGTGGTGGGGGTGACGACGAACCCGACGATCTTCGCCGCCGCGCTCGCCGACAGCGAGGCCTATGCCGCGCAGCTCACGCCCCTCGCCCGGGACGGCGTCGACCTCGAGACCGCGGTGGAGATGCTCACCTGCGACGACGTCGCGAAGGCCGCCGACATCCTCGAGCCGGTGTACCGCGCCTCCGGGGGCGTCGACGGCCGGGTGTCGATCGAGGTGCCGCCGGACGCGGCCCGCGACACCGAGGCGACGATCGCGCACGCCACCCGGCTGTGGGAGGCGATCAACCGCCCCAACGTCATGATCAAGATCCCCGCCACGCTCGAGGGGCTGCCGGCGATCACCGCGGTCGTCGCCCGCGGGATCAGCGTCAACGTCACCCTGATCTTCGCGCTCGACCGCTACCGGAAGGTCGTCGAGGCCTACATCAGCGGCCTCGAGCGGGCACGCGAGGCGGGGATCGATCTCCCCGGCATCCACTCCGTCGCCTCGATCTTCGTATCCCGCGTCGACACCGAGGTCGACCGCCGGCTCACCGCGCTCGGCACCGACGAGGCCCTGCGCCTGCGCGGGCAGGCGGGCGTGGCGAACTGCCGGCTCGCCCACCAGATCGCCGGTCAGCTGTTCACGAGCGAGCGCTTCGAGGTGCTCGAGGCCGCCGGCGCGCACACGCAGCGTCCGCTGTGGGCGTCGACCGGGACGAAGAACCCCGACTATCCCGACACCCTCTACGTCAGCGAGCTCGTGGCGCCCGGCACCGTCAACACCATGCCCGAGGCGACGCTCGAGGCCTTCGCCGACCACGGCGAGGTGCGCGGGGACACGATCGGCTCCGGCTACGGGCAGGCGAACGCGCTGTTCGACCGGCTCGCCGCCCTCGGCATCGACTACGCCGAGGTGATGGAGCAGCTCGAGGCGGAAGGCCTGCAGAAGTTCGACGCGAGCTGGGCCGAGCTGCTCGACACGGTCCGCACCCAGCTGGAAGGAGCCCGCGCATGAGCCCCATCGACTTCGGTTACCCCTCCCCCGCCGAGTTCGACGACGAGGTCCGTGACCTCGTCACCGCCCACGTCGCCTCGCGGATCAGCGTCGGCGACGGCACCCTGTGGGGCGACGCCGCGGCCCCCGAGGCCTCCCGCCGGCTCGGCTGGGTCGATCTGCCGACGAGCTCGACCGGTCTGCTCGCGGAGATCGCGGAGCTGCGCGCCGAGCTCCTCGCCGAGGGCGTCGATATCGTCACGCTCGCGGGCATGGGCGGCTCCTCGCTCGCCCCCGAGGTCATCTGCGCCACCGCCGGCGTCCCCCTCGAGGTGGTCGACACCACCGATTCCGGCCAGATCGCCGAGGCGATCGGCACCGACCTCTCCCGCACCGTGCTCGTCGTGTCCTCGAAATCGGGCTCGACGGTGGAGACCGATTCGCACCGCCGCGCCTTCTCCTCCGCGTTCGAGGCCGCCGGCATCGACCCGGCCTCCCGGATCGTCGTCGTCACCGACCCCGGCTCACCGCTCCACGAGCTCGCTCTCGAGCTCGGATACCGCCGCGTGTTCCTCGCCGACCCGGAGGTCGGCGGCCGCTACAGCGCGCTCAGCGCCTTCGGACTCGTCCCGTCCGGCCTCGCCGGGGCGGACATCGGCGCGCTGCTCGCCGAGGCCCAGGAGATCGCACCGGCGCTCGCGCTCGACGAGCCGACGAATCCCGCGATCCAGCTCGGCGCCTTCCTCGGCGTCGCCCACGCCCGCGACACGGAGAAGCTCGTCGTCGCCGCCACCTCGAGCCCGATCGTCGGGTTCGGGGCGTGGCTCGAGCAGCTCGTCGCGGAATCGACGGGCAAGGACGGCGAGGGCATCCTACCCGTCGTCGTCGAGGGGATCGACGCCCCGGGCTTCGTCGACGCGGGGGCGGACGCGATGCTCCTGTTCATCGGCCGCGCCGAGGGCGAGCACCAGCCGATGTCCGGCTTCGCGTGCGCCGTCGACGCGCCGCTCGGTGCCCAGTTCCTCCTGTGGGAGTACGCGACCGCGATCACCGGCTACAGCATCGGGATCAACCCCTTCGACCAGCCCGACGTCGAGGCGGCGAAGGCCGGGGCCCGCGAGATGCTCGACGGGGGCCTCGGCACCGGTGCCGAACGGCCCGCGTTCACGCACGGGGCGGTCGCGGTGTTCGGCCCGCCCGAGCTGCTCGACGGCGCCGACACCCTCGAGGACGCGCTGCGCGCGCTCGCCGACAGCGCCGAGGAGTACGGATACGTCGCGATCCAGGCCTACCTCGACCGGACGAGCGACACCCGCGCCGCACTCATCCGGCAGGCCGCCGCGCTCCGCACGGGCCTGCAGACGACCTTCGGCTTCGGCCCGCGCTACCTCCACTCGACCGGCCAGTACCACAAGGGCGGTCATCCGAACGGGGTCTTCCTCCAGATCACCGCGGACTCGCGAGCCGACCTCCTCATCCCCGGCCGCGACTTCACCTTCGGCCAGCTCCAGGCCGCGCAGGCCGCCGGGGACGCCCGGGTGCTGCGGGAGCGCCGCCGTCCGGTGCTCCGCCTCCACCTCACCGACCGGGCCCAGGGCATCGAGCAGATCCTCGCCGCCTTCGGCTTCGAGGCCTGAGCCCGCCGCAGCAGCGGACGGGACGCGACAAGCGAACGCACGGAACCCCGGACCGCAGGGTCCGGGGTTCCGTCGTGTACGAGGTGGGGCGTCCTACTCGAAGCGGACGATGAGTCCGAGGAGCACGATCGAGGCCCCCCAGATGATCGCGACGAGCGTGGTGAAGCGGTTGAGGTTGCGCTCGGCGACCCCGGAGGAGCCGAGGTTCGAGCTCATCCCGCCGCCGAACATGTCCGACATGCCGCCGCCCTTGCCCTTGTGGAGCAGGATGAGCAGGATGAGGAAGAGGCTGGTGAGGATGAGGACGCCCGTGAGGGACCAGGTCAGAACAGTCACGACGGCAAGCCTAACAGAGAGCGGATGGGAGTGCGGACAGGGGCGGCGGCGCGTCCACCGGGCGGTGGAGCACCGCGCCTACCGGGCGGTCGCGGCCCGGCACAGCGCGGCGAAGCCGTCCGGGTCGAGGCTCGCGCCGCCGACGAGAGCGCCGTCGACCTCGGGGTGCTCGGTGATCTCCGCGACGTTGTCGGCCTTGACGCTGCCGCCGTAGAGGAGGCGGACCGACTGCGCGGTGTCCGCGCCGAGCAGCTCGCGCAGCTTCTCCCGCAGCGCGGTGCACATCTCCGCGGCGTCGTCCGCGGTCGCGGTCTTCCCGGTGCCGATCGCCCACACCGGCTCGTAGGCGACGACGAGCCCGGACAGGTCCTCCGGCGGGAGGCCGTCGAGGGCGGCGGCGAGCTGGCCGAGCGTGTGCGCGACGTGCTCGCCGGCCTCGCGGACCTCGAGCGGCTCCCCGACGCAGAGGATCGGGGTGAGCTCGTGGCGCAGCGCGGCCTCGACCTTCGAGCGGATCAGGGCGTCGGTCTCGACGTGGTGCTCGCGGCGCTCGCTGTGCCCGATGACGACGTAGCTGCAGCCGAGGCGGGACAGGAAGCGGCCGGACACCTCTCCGGTGTAGGCGCCCTCGTCGTGGGCGGACAGGTCCTGGCCGCCGTATGCCATGTCGAGCGAGTCGCCCTGGATGAGCGTCTGCACGGAGCGGATGTCGGTGAACGGCGGGAGCACGACGACGTCGACGGCCGTGAGGTCGACCTTCGCGTCGCGCAGCGCCCATGCGAGCTTCTGCACGGTGGAGATCGCCTCGAGGTGGTCGAGGTTCATCTTCCAGTTGCCGGCGAGCAGCAGGGTCCGGTCGGTGCTCATCTCAGCGCTCCTCGTCGGACAGCACGGACAGGCCGGGCAGCGTCTTGCCCTCGAGGTACTCGAGGCTCGCGCCGCCGCCGGTGGAGATGTGGCCGAACTGCTCGTCGGCGAATCCGAGGTTGCGGATGGCGGAGGCGGAGTCGCCGCCGCCGACCACGGTGAGGCGGCCGTCGGCGACCCCGCCGTGGGCGTCGGTGAGGGCTTCCGCGACGGCCTGGGTGCCGGAGGCGAAGGCGGGGAACTCGAACACGCCCATCGGGCCGTTCCAGAACACGGTCTTCGCCTCTGCGATCCGCTCCGCGTAGGCGCGCGCGGTGTCCGGGCCGATGTCGAGGCCCATCCCCTGTGCTCCGGCCGGGGTGTCCTCGAGGGAGTCGACGGGGCGCACCCAGTGCTCGGCGTCGGCGGCGAAGGACTCCGCCATGACGATGTCGGTGGGGAGCACGATCTCGACGCCGCGCTCGGCGGCGTCGGACAGGTAGGACTTCACGGTGTCGAGCTGGTCCTCCTCGAGGAGGCTCCTGCCCACCGCATACCCCTGTGCGGCGAGGAAGGTATAGACCATCCCGCCGCCGATGATCAGGGTGTCGGCGCGCTCGAGGAGGTGGGAGATGACGCCGAGCTTGTCGGACACCTTGGAGCCGCCGAGCACGACGACGTAGGGCCGCGCCGGATCGGTGAGGAGGCGGTCGCACACCTCGACCTCGGCGGCGACGAGCCCGCCGGCCGCGGCCGGGAGCAGGGTGGCGATGTCGTAGACGCTCGCCTGCTTCCGGTGGACGACGCCGAAGCCGTCGGACACGTAGGCGTCGGCGAGAGCGGCGAGCTGCTCGGCGAACTCGCGCCGCTCCGCCTCGTCCTTCGAGGTCTCCCCCGGGTTGAACCGGAGGTTCTCGAGGAGGAGGATCTCGCCGTCGGCGAGGGCGGCGGCTTTGGCGCGCGCGTCCTCGCCGACGGTGTCGGACGCGAACTCGACCGCACGGCCGACGGCCTCGGCCAGCACCGGCACGACCGGGGCGAGCGAGTACTTGCCCTCGGGCTTGCCCTTGGGGCGGCCGAGGTGCGCCATGACGATGACCTTCGCACCGGCCTCCGCGAGTGCCTTCAGCGTCGGGGCGGAGGCGACGATGCGACCGGTGTCGGTGATCGTCGTCCCGTCCATCGGGACGTTGAGGTCGCTCCGGACGAGCACGCGCTTCCCGGCGTACTGCGAGGGGGTGTCGAGGGTCTTCATGGCTGCCTTTCGTCGTGCCGCTGCCGGCCGGTGCCGGGTCGGGTCAGAGGGACTTTCCTACGAGCTCGACCATGTCGAGCAGACGCTGCGAGTATCCCCACTCGTTGTCGTACCACGACACGACCTTGACCTGGGAGCCGAGCACCCGGGTGAGTCCGGCGTCGAAGATCGAGGAGTAGTCGCTCATGATGATGTCGGAGGACACGATCGGGTCCTCGGTGTAGTCGAGGATGCCCTCGAGCTCACCGGTGGTCGCGGCCCTGACCGCGGCGTTGACCTCGTCCACCGTGACGCTGCGCGAGGGGGTGAAGGTCAGGTCGACGAGCGAGCCGGTGGGCACGGGGACGCGCACCGCGAAGCCGTCGAGCTTGCCCTTGAGGTTCGGCAGGACCTCCGCGACGGCCTTCGCCGCGCCGGTGGTCGTCGGCACGATGTTGATCGCGGCGGCGCGCGCCCGGCGCAGGTCCTTGTGCGGGCCGTCGACGAGGTTCTGGTCGCCGGTGTAGGCGTGCACCGTGGTCATCAGCCCGGACTCGATCCCGAAGGCCTCGTCGAGGACCTTGGCGAGCGGGGCGAGGCAGTTCGTCGTGCACGAGGCGTTGGAGATGATGTGCTGCGTCTCCGGATCGTACGTGTCGTCGTTGACGCCCATGACGAACGAGCCGTCGATGTCCTTGCCGGGCGCGGACAGGATGACCTTCTTGGCACCGGCGGTGAGGTGCGCGCCGGCGGCCTCCCCGGTCTTGAACTTGCCCGTCGCCTCGACGACGACGTCGACGCCGAGACCGGCCCAGTCGATGTCCTTCGGGTCCTTGATCGCGGTGGCCCGGATCCGCTCACCCTTGACGGTGAGCGATTCGTCGTCGTGGCTGATCTCCCCGGGGAAGGTCCGCCACACGGAGTCGTACTTGAGCAGGTGTGCGAGGTGCTCGTTGTCGGTGAGGTCGTTGATCGCAACGATCTCGACGTTCGTGCTCTCTGCTTCGTCGACCTGACGGAAGAACGAGCGGCCGATGCGGCCGAATCCGTTGATACCCACGCGAATGGTCATGCCGGTGCCTCCTTGAAGGGGTTCGGGGCGGTTCTGCTTCATCCTAGTCAGACCCGCGGACACAACCCCAGCCGAGCGTCGAATCCGAGTGAAGATCACATGAATCCCGCACCCCGCACCGATCTGCGCACGGGGCGGCTCACGAGTCCTCGAGCATCTCCTGGGTCAGGCTCGCCTCGGTGCCGGGGATGCCGAGGTCCTCGGCCTTCTTGTCCGCGGTCGCGAGCAGCCGCCGGATGCGGCCGGCGATCGCGTCCTTGGTCATCGGCGGTTCGGCGAGCTGGCCGAGCTCCTCGAGGGAGGCCTGCTTGTGCTGGAGCCGGAGCATCCCGGCGTAGCGGAGGTGCTCGGGCACGTCGTCGGCGAGGATCTCGAGCGCACGCTCGACACGCGCCCCGGCCGCCACCGCCGCGCGGGCGGAGCGGCGCAGGTTCGCGTCGTCGAAGTTCGCGAGCCGGTTGGCGGTGGCGCGGACCTCGCGGCGCATCCGCCGCTCCTCCCACACCAGCCGAGTGCTCTCCGCACCCATGTTCGTGAGCATGTCGCCGATCGCCTCGCCGTCGCGGATCACCACCCGGTCGACCCCGCGGACCTCACGGGCCTTCGCCCCGATCCCGAGCCGGCGGGCGGCGCCGACGAGCGCCAGCGCGGCCTCCGGCCCCGGGCAGGTGATCTCGAGGGCCGCCGAGCGACCGGGCTCGGTGAGCGAGCCGTGGGCGACGAAGGCACCGCGCCAGGCGGCGCGGGAGTCGGTGAGCGAGCCGTTGACGATCGCGGAGGGCAGCCCGCGCACGGGCCTCCCCCGACCGTCGATGAGACCGGTCTGACGGGCGAGCGCCGGACCGTCCTGACTCACCCGTACGAGGTACCGGTTGCCCTTGCGGATGCCGGAGGCGCCGACGACGACGACCTCGGCGACGTGGCCGAACAGCTCCTTGATCTCGGTGCGCAGGCGCCGGGCGACGGCACCGGTGTCGAGCTCGGCCTCGACGACGATCGAGCCGGCGACGATGTGCAGGGCCCCGGCGAACCGCAGCACGGTCGACACCTCGGCCTTGCGCGCCGAGGTGCGGGTAATCCTGAGGCGAGCGAGCTCGTCCTTGACCTGTGCGGTCAATGCCATGGGAGTTCCTTCCTCACCACTGCTCGTCCACAGTGATTCCGGCGTCGATGAGCATGTCACGGTAGCATGCCGCGAGCTTGAGGCTGTCGTGGGCGCGGGGCCGGCGGGACTCGAGCGGCCGCGACCACAGCCGGGCCCCGAAGCGCCGCTCCGCCGCGCGGGCGAGCGAGGGTTCGTCGGCGGCCGCCGCGCTGTCGACGAGCACGGCGTCGAAGCGCAGCTCCGGGGCGTGCGCGTGGAGTGATTCGAGGTGGTCGACGAGGGTGAGGTCCGCGGTCTCGGCCTGTGCCCCGGGCAGGTTGAGGGTGAGGCACTTGTAGGCCGTCGAGGCGACGATCGCCTCGGCGAGCTCGGGCACGAGCAGGTGCGGCATGACGGAGGTGTACCAGGACCCGGGTCCGAGGTTGAGCACCTGCGCGGCGCGCACGGCCTCGATCGTCTCCCGGCGGGCGGGCGGGGCCTGCGGGTCGAGCCGCACGTGGTCGACCCGGCCGGGGGTCGCGGCGAGCTGCGACTGCCCGCGGATCACGCTCGTCGGCCCGCCGGGGCGGAGCGCGACGTCGGCCTCGATGACGAGCGGGACGGAGGACATCGGCAGCACCCGGCCGTGGGTGCGCAGCAGCCGGGCCATCCAGTCGAGTCCCTCGACGTGGTCCCCGAGGAGCTGCCACAGGGCGGAGATGAGGAGGTTGCCCACGGAGTGCTCGTCGAGCGGACCGCGGGACTGGAAGCGGTGCTGGATGACGTCGCGCCAGGTGCGGCCCCACTCGCCGTCGTCGCAGAGTGCGGCGAGCGCCATCCGCAGGTCGCCCGGGGGCAGCCCGCCGAGCTCCTCGCGGAGCCGGCCCGAGGAGCCGCCGTCGTCGGCCACGGTGACGACCGCGGTGAGGTTCTCGGTGAGCAGCCGGAAGGCGCGCAGGGCCGCGTAGAGCCCGTGCCCGCCGCCGAAGGACACGATCATGGGCCCGCCGGAGGGCTGCTTGGCGGGTCGGCTGAGGTAGAGGGGCAGCTCCTCGGTGCGGATCAGCCCGGGATGCGGGTCCATGCTCATTCCCGTCCGAGGTCGCGGTGCCGGACGCTCACCGAGGCCTCGGTGCGGTCGGCGAGGCGCCGGGCGAGCTGCTCGCCGATCGCCACCGAGCGGTGCTTGCCGCCGGTGCAGCCGATCGCGATGGTGGCGAAGGAGCGATTCTCGCTGAGGTACCCCTCGACGATGATGTCGAGGAGCGCGAGATAGCGGTCGACGAAGCTCAGGGCGCCCGGCTGGGACAGCACGTAGTCCGACACCGGGGCATCCTGGCCGTTGAGGCCGCGCAGATGCGGGATCCAGTAGGGGTTGGGGAGGAAGCGGACGTCGACGACGTGGTCGGCGTCCTTGGGGATGCCGTACTTGAATCCGAAGCTCATCACCGTGAGCTTGAGCGCAGCGGCGCCGTCCTGGCCGAAGGCGGCGCGCACCTCGGCGCGGAGCTGGTGGACGTTGAGGTCCGAGGTGTCGATGGTGATGTCGGCGCGGTTGCGCAGCGGGGCGAGCTCGCGGCGCTCGGCCTCGATCCCGTCGATGAGCGTGCCGTCCCCCTGGAGGGGGTGGGGCCGTCGGACCGATTCGAAGCGGCGCACGAGCACCTCGTCGCTCGCGTCGAGGAACAGGACGCGGATCCCGATCCCCTGGTCGACGTAGTCGACGAGCACCTGCTCGAGCTCGGAGAACATCGAGCGGGCGCGGACGTCGGCGACGACGGCGACCTTGGGCAGCGCGCCGTCGGCCCGGGCGACGAGCTCGACGAGCGGGGCGATCATCTGCGGCGGGAGGTTGTCGACGACGTACCAGTCCATGTCCTCGAGCGCGTTCGCCGCCGTCGAGCGCCCGGCCCCGGACATCCCGGTGAGCACGAGCACCTCGAGCGCGGTCGCGGGCGAGGTGGTCTCGACGATCTCCGGCGGCTCAGTCATCCGGGCTTCCTTCCGCTGCGGTGGCTTCCGCTCCTACGGTATCCGATCCCGGGTCCTCCCCGGTGGCCCCGCCTGCGGCCCCCGGCGGGCCGAGGGCGGCGTGGATGCGCTCGGCGAGCGCCGGACCGATCCCGGGTGCTCCGCCGAGCTCCTCGGGACTCGCGGCCCGGATCCGCCGGACCGACCCGAAGCGCGCGAGCAGCGCCTTGCGCTTGGCCGGACCGAGCCCGGGGATGCCGTCGAGGGCGGATGCCCGCATGCTCCTCCCCCGGCGCTTGCGGTGGTAGGAGATCGCGAAGCGGTGGGCCTCATCGCGGATCCGCTGGAGCATGAACAGGCCCTCGGAGTTGCGGGGCAGCACGACGGGGAACTCGTCGCCGGGCACCCACACCTCCTCGAGCCGCTTCGCCAGGCCGACGACAGCGATGTCGGTGATGCCGAGGTCCTCGAGCGCCGCGACCGCGGCGTGCACCTGCGGCAGCGCGCCGTCGACGACGAGCAGCGAGGGGCGGTAGCCGAAGCGCTCGTCGGGCTCGGCGGACACGAGGCTCTCGAGGTAGCGGGAGAAGCGGCGGGACACGACGTCGTACATCGCGGCGGTGTCGTCGCGGGCGGCGTCCCCGGTGACGGCGAAGTGACGGTAGTCGCGCTTCTTCGGCAGCCCGTCCTCGAACACGACGAGCGAGCCGACGACGTCCTGGCCGCCGGTGTGGGAGTTGTCGATGCACTCGATGCGCAGCGGCGGCTCCGCGAGGTCGAGCGCCTGCTGGATCTCGGTGAGCGAGGCGCTGCGGGTGGTGAGATCGGAGGCGCGGCGGGTCTTGTGGAGCTGGAGAGCCTGCTCGGCGTTCTTCGCCACGGTCTCCATCACGGCGCGCTTCTCGCCGCGCTGCGGCACCCGGATGCTCACCTGCGACCCGCGCATCTCCGTCAGCCACGCGGTGACGGTGTCGAGATCGGCGGGCAGGGTGTCGACGACGATCTCGCGCGGGATCGCCTCGGGCTCGACATCGGTGTACGCCTGCCGGAGGGAGTCGGCGATGAGCTCGGCGGGGCCGAGCTCCTGGAGGCGCTCGATGATCCAGCCGCGCTGCCCGCGGATCCGGCCGCCGCGCACGTGGAACACCTGCACGGAGGCCTCGAGCTCCTCGGCGACGAGGGCGAAGACGTCGACGTCGGCGTTCATCGACAGCACCACGGCGCTCTTGTCGAGGACCTTCTCGAGCGCGGCGATCTCGTCGCGCAGGCGGGCGGCGCGCTCGTAGTCGAGCTCGGAGGCGGCGGCGGCCATCTCCTCCTTGCGCGCGGAGATGAAGCGGCCGGTGTTCCCGCCCATGAACTCCGCGATGCTCCGGGCGAGGCCGCGGTGCTCCTCCGGCGTCACCCGGCCCACGCAGGGGGCCGAGCACTTGTCGATGTAGCCGAGCAGGCAGGGCCGCCCGGTGCGCTGGGCGCGCCGGAACACCCCGGGCGTGCACGTGCGCACGGGGAAGGCCCGGAGGAGCAGGTCGAGGGTCTCGCGGATCGCCCACACCTGCGCGAAGGGCCCGAAGTACTTGACGCCGGGCTTGCGCTTCCCGCGGGTGATGAAGGCGCGCGGGAACGCGTCGCGCAGGGTGAGCGCGAGGTACGGGTAGGACTTGTCGTCGCGGAACATGACGTTGAACCGCGGTTCGAACTCGTTGATCCACGTCCATTCGAGCTGGAGCGCCTCGACCTCGGTGTCGACGACGGTCCAGTCGACGGAGGCCGCGGTGTGGACCATCGCGAAGGTCCGCGGGTGGAGCCCGGCGGGATTGGCGAAGTACGAGTTCAGGCGGGCACGGAGGTTCTTCGCCTTCCCGACGTAGACGACCCGGCGGTCCGGGTCGCGGAACCGGTAGACGCCCGGCGAGGTCGGGATCTCGCCGGGCCGCGGCCGGTACTCACTCGGATCCACTGCCGCCCGCCCGTCGACCGAGGAGCCCGGCCAGGTACTCGCCGGTGTAGGAGCCGGCGATCTGAGCGACCTCCTCCGGGGTGCCCTCGGCGATCACCGTGCCGCCGCCGCGACCGCCCTCGGGCCCCATGTCGATGACGTGGTCGGCCGAGGCGATGACGTCGAGGTTGTGCTCGATGACGATGACGCTGTTGCCCTTGTCGACGAGCCCCTGGAGCACCCCGAGGAGCTTGCGGATGTCCTCGAAGTGGAGACCGGTGGTCGGCTCGTCGAGGACGTAGACCGTGCGCCCCCGGGTGCGCTTCTGGAGCTCCGCGGCGAGCTTGACGCGCTGCGCCTCGCCGCCGGACAGCGTGGTCGCCGGCTGGCCGAGCCGCACGTAGCCGAGCCCGACCTCGACGAGGGTGGTGAGGTGCCGGGCGATCGCGGGCACCGCGGCGAAGAACTCCGCGGCCTCCTCGATCGGCATGTCGAGCACCTCGGCGATGTTCTTCCCCTTGAACCGGGCCTCGAGGGTCTCCCGGTTGTACCGCGCGCCCTCGCACACCTCGCAGGGGACGTAGACGTCGGGGAGGAAGTTCATCTCGATCTTGATCGTGCCGTCGCCGTGGCAGGCCTCGCAGCGCCCGCCCTTGACGTTGAAGGAGAACCGGCCCGGCTGGTAGCCGCGGACCTTCGCGACCTCGGTCTCCGAGAACAGGCGGCGGACATGGTCGAACACGCCGGTGTAGGTGGCCGGGTTCGAGCGCGGGGTGCGCCCGATCGGTCCCTGATCGACGTGGATGACCTTGTCGAGGTGCTCGAGCCCGCGCACCCGCTTGTGGCGGCCGGGCACCCGCTTGGCGTTGTTGAGCTTGTTCGCCAGCTCGGTGTAGAGGATGTCGTTGACGAGGGTCGACTTGCCGGAGCCGGAGACCCCGGTGACGGCGGTGAGGACCCCGAGCGGGAAGCTCACGGTGACGTCGCGGAGGTTGTTCTCCCGGGCGCGTTCGACGGTGACGACGCGCTTCGCGTCGACCGGGCGGCGGCGCTCGGGCAGCTCGATGCGGCGGCGCCCGGCGAGGTAGTCGCCGGTGATCGAGCGGGCGGCGTCGGTGAGCCCGGCGACCGGCCCGGAATACACGACCTCGCCGCCGTGCTCGCCGGCACCGGGGCCGATGTCGACGATCCAGTCGGAGGACTCGATGGTCTCCTCGTCGTGCTCGACGACGATGAGCGTGTTGCCGAGATCGCGGAGCTTGACGAGGGTCTCGATGAGGCGACGGTTGTCGCGCTGATGGAGGCCGATCGACGGCTCGTCGAGGACGTAGAGGACGCCGACGAGCCCGGAGCCGATCTGGGTGGCGAGCCGGATCCGCTGCGCCTCGCCGCCGGACAGGGTTCCGGCGGTGCGATCGAGGCTGAGGTACTCGAGCCCGACGTCGAGGAGGAATCCGATGCGGGCACGGATCTCCTTCATCACCTGCGCGGCGACCGCCGCGTCGCGGCCGCTGAGCTCGAGCCCGCCGAGGAACTCCCCGGCCTGGTCGAGCGCCATCGCGGAGACCTCGGCGATCGAGCGGCCGGCGACGCGCACGCTCAGCGCCTCGGGCTTGAGCCGGGTGCCCTGGCAGGCGGAGCACGGGACCTCGCGCATGTAGGACTCGTAGCGGTCCCGCGCGTGGTCCGATTCGGTCTCCCCGTGCTTGCGGAGGATGTACTGGTAGACGCCCTCGAAGCCGGTCGAGTACGTGCGCTCGCGACCGAACCGGTTGCGGTACTTGACGTGGACCTTGTGGTCCTTGCCCTCGAGGATCGCGGTGCGCTGCTTCTTCGTCAGCTCCGCCCACGGGGTGCTCATGTCGAAGCCGAGGTCCGCCCCGAGCCCGGCGAGGAGCCGGTTGAAGTACTTCGCGGTGCTCTTGCCCACCGACCAGGGCGCGATCGCGCCCTCGGAGAGGCTGAGGTCCTCGTCGGGGACGACGAGCACCTCGTCGACCTGGAGCTTGACCCCGATCCCGTCGCAGGTCGGGCATGCGCCGAAGGGCGAGTTGAAGGAGAAGGTGCGCGGTTCGATCTCGTCGATCGTCAGCGGGTGCTCGTTCGGGCAGGACATGTGCTCGGAATAGGTGCGCACGGTGCCGTCGTCGACGAGCTCGATGTCGATCCGGCCGTCGGCGAGTGCGAGCGCGGTCTCGACGGAGTCGGTGAGCCGCTGGCGCATCCCCTCCTTGATGACGAGGCGGTCGACGACGGCGGCGATGTGGTGCTTGACCTGCTTGGCGAGCACCGGCGGCTCGCTGAGCTGGACCTGCTCGCCGTCGACGACGGCGCGCGCGAAGCCCTTCGCCTGGAGCTCGGCGAACAGGTCGACGAACTCCCCCTTGCGGCCGCGCACCAGCGGGGCGCGGACGATGAATCGGGTGCGCTCGGGCAGCTCGAGGAGCTGATCGACGATCTGCTGCGGGGTCTGGCGGGTGATCCGCTCCCCGCAGGTCGGGCAGTGGGGGACGCCGATCCGGGCCCACAGGAGGCGGAGGAAGTCGTAGACCTCGGTGATCGTGCCGACGGTCGAGCGCGGGTTGCGCGAGGTCGACTTCTGGTCGATCGACACCGCCGGGGACAGGCCCTCGATGAGGTCGACGTCGGGCTTGTCCATCTGCCCGAGGAACATCCGGGCGTAGGAGGACAGGGACTCGACGTAGCGGCGCTGTCCCTCGGCGAAGATCGTGTCGAAGGCGAGCGAGGACTTGCCCGAGCCGGACAGCCCGGTGAAGACGACGAGCGAGTCCCGCGGGATCGCGATGTCGACGTTCTTGAGGTTGTGGGCGCGCGCGCCCTCGACCCGGAGCGTGTCGAGGTGCGACACGCCGCGCGCGCTCCGGGCGCGCTCACCGGTCTGCTCTGCCATCACATCGGTCACTCTATTCCCCTCCTCGGACACGGGTCCTGCGCCGCCCGCGTCCCCCTCGTCATCGTCGTCATCGTCGTCATGTGTGCCGTCGTCGTGCCGGTCGCGACCGCTCAGGTGCCGGCCGGGGCCAGCGGCCCCACGTCGAGCACCTCGACGACGACCTCGTCCGCCTCGTCGCTCGCCGCGACGTCGACGCGGGCGGTGATCGCCCAGTCCCTGTCCCCGCGGGGATCGGCGAGCACCTGGCGCACCTCCCAGTGGTCCGGACCCGGGGTGATGTCGACGAGCGCGGCGCTGCGGGCGTCGCCGTCGATGCCGAGTTCGCCGTACTCGGCGTAGTAGTCCTCGATCGCGTCCTCCCAGGCCTGCTGGTTCCAGCCGCTCGCGCCGTCGAGCTCGCCGAGCCGGGCGTAGTCGGCCCGCTCGGCGAGAAGCACGCGGTGGAACATCGTGTTGCGGATGAGCCGGGTGAAGCGGTGGGCGTCGGCCGACAGCCGGGTGTCGAGCGGCGGCAGCAGGCTCTCCTGGCCCGGGTCCTCCGGGTTCCGCAGGGCCTCCCACTCCTCGAGCAGGCTCGAGTCGACGCGTCCGATGAGGTCCCCGAGCCACGCGGTGATCTGCTCGAGCTCGGGCGTCTGCGCCTCGGTCGGGACGTTCTGCACGAGCGCCCGGAAGACGTCGGTGAGGTAGCGCAGCAGGCCGCCCTCGACGCGGGCGAGCCCGTAGTAGGCGACGAACTGGCTGAAGTTCATCGCCTGCGTGAGCATGTCGCCGACGACCGACTTCGGCTCGATCCCGATCTCCCGGACCCACGGCGCGGTCTCGGCGTAGGCGTCGAAGGCCGCGGTGAGCACCTCGGCGTTCGGCTGCGGGTAGGTGAGCTCGTCGAGGACGGCCATCCGCTCCTCGTACTCGACGCCCTCGGCCTTGAGCGCACCGAGCTCGTCGCGCTTGATCCGGTCGAGCTGGCCGCGCAGGATCGCGTACTGGATCGTGGTCGTCGCCTCGATGATGCTCAGCACGTCCATCGCGTAGTCCGGGGACTCGCGGTCGAAGAGCTCGAGCGCGGCGTGGGCGAAGGGCGACAGCGGCTGGTTGAGCGCGAAGTGCGGCCCGAGGTCGGTCTGCGGCCGGAAGCTCACCCGCCCGTCGTCGTCGACGGTGCGGGAGATGACGCCGGCGGTGAGAAGTGCGCGCCCGATGTGGAGGGCCCGCAGTCGCATGTCGAGCTGCGCCTCCGGGGTGTCGTGGGTCGAGGCGATGAAATCAGCGATCGTGCGCACGCCCGCACCCGGTCGGGACAGCAGGTTGATGATCGTCGCGTGCGTGATCCGCATCCGCGAGGTGAGCTCCTCCGGCCGGCCGGTCGTCAGGTGCTCGAAGGTCTTCTCCGACCACGACACGAAGCCCGCCGGGGGCTGTTTCTTCGCCACCTTCCGGCGCTTCTTCGGGTCGTCCCCGGCCTTCGCGAGGGCCTTCGTGTTCTCGATGACGTGCTCGGGGGCCTGCACGACGACGTAGCCCACGGTGTCGTACCCGGCCCGGCCGGCGCGCCCGGCGATCTGCTGGAACTCGCGGACGTGGAGGCGGCGCATGCGCCGCCCGTCGAACTTCGTCAGACCGGTGAAGAGCACGGTTCGGATCGGCACGTTGATGCCCACCCCGAGGGTGTCGGTGCCGGAGATGACCTTGAGGAGCCCGGCGGAGGCGAGCTGCTCGACGAGCCTGCGGTACTTCGGGAGCATGCCGGCGTGGTGCACGCCGACGCCGTGCGCCAGCAGGCGCTTGAGGACGGTGCCGAATCCGGCGCCGAACCGGAAGCCGCTGATCTCGGCGGTGATCGCCGCCCGCTCCTCCCGCGTGGTGAGGTTCGCGCTGACGATCGAGCCGGCGAGCTCGACGGCCTGCGCCTGGGCGAAGGACACGACGTAGACGGGGGCGCGACCGCGCCGCACCAGGGCGTGGAGCGCCTCGTGGAGGGGTTCGACGGAGTACTCGAACTCGAGCGGAATCGGGCGATCGACCGAGGTCACGAGGGTGGTGGGCCGGCCGGTGCGCTTCTCGAGGTCGCCGGCGATCCGGGACACGTCGCCGAGGGTGGCGGACATGAGGATGAACTGGGCCTGCGGCATGAGGAGCAGCGGGACCTGCCAGGCCCAGCCGCGCTGCGGGTCGGCGAAGTAGTGGAACTCGTCCATGACGACCATCCCGACGTCGAGCAGCGCGCCCTCGCGCAGCGCCTGGTTCGCGAGGATCTCCGCGGTCGCGCAGATGATCGGCGCATCGGGGTTGACGGCGGAGTCGCCGGTCACCATGCCGACGTTCTCCGGTCCGAGCGCCTCGGTCAGGGCGAAGAACTTCTCGCTCACCAGCGCCTTGATGGGAGCGGTGTAATAGCTGCGCCGTCCGGTGCTCAGCCCGGAGAACAGCGCGGCGAGCGCGACCATGCTCTTGCCGGAGCCCGTCGGGGTGGCGACGATCGTGTTGTCGCCGGTGACCGCGGCGAGCACCGCCTCCTCCTGGGCCGGGTAGAGGGTGATGCCGAGCGCGCTGCAGTGGTCGAGGAAGGCTTCGTGGACGGTGTCCGGGTCCGCGAACTCCGCGGGGATCTCCGGCAGGCGTGGCACGTGGGTTCCTTCCGTGGGCGGCGTCTAGACTGGCGGTGCGGGCACCGGGTGGTACAACCGGCGCCCACCTGCCGATTATTCCCCACTCCCGGACTGGAGAAGCACATGGCGATCTTCGCTGTCACCTACGAGTACGGCCCCGACACCGAGCGCCGGATGGCGGCTCGGCCGGCGCACCGCGCCTGGCAGGCGCACCTGCTCGAATCGGGGGTGCTGCTCGCCTCCGGTCCGCTCGAGGACGACGACACCCCGGGAGGGCTGCTCATCCTGTCCGCCGCCGAGCGGGCGAACATCGTCGACATCCTCGCGCAGGACCCGTACGCGGCCGAGGACGTCATCGCGGCGACGACCATCCGCACCTGGAACCCCGTGTTCGGGCCCTTCGCCCCGCAGGGCTGATCAGACGCTCGGCCCGTCCTGCTCGACGATCCGGCGCGACACCGCGGCGTCGTCGCCCCGCTGTGCGGCGGCAGCGAGGCGCGCCTCGTGCGCGGTCCGGATGATCCGCGAATACTTGTCCTTGTGGTCGAGGAGCTTGTCGCGCCATTTCTGGTCGACACCCTCGGCCTCCTGCGTCCACCGGTCCATGAGCTGCTCCGCCTGCGACCGCTCCTCGGCGCTCGCGCTCTCGGGCAGCACGGTGTAGCGGTGCGAGTAGCGCTCGGCGTTCTGCAGGGCGCGCAGCGCGCGGCCCTTGGGGCTCAGCAGCGAGGCGACGACGGTGATCCCGAGGATCGCAACGATGACGAGCAGCGAGGTCGTCGTGGGGACCTCGGCGACCGGCACGTTCTCGCCGTCGTTGATGAACGGCAGGTTGTTCTCGTGGAGCGCGTGGAGGATGAGCTTGATGCCGATGAAGCCGAGCACTGCGGCGAGGCCGTAGGCGAGGTAGACGAGGCGGTCGAGCAGCCCGTCGATGAGGAAGTAGAGCTGGCGCAGGCCCATGAGCGAGAACGCCGTCGCCGCGAACACGATGTAGGGCTCCTGGGTGAGGCCGTAGATCGCGGGGATCGAGTCGAAGGCGAAGAGGATGTCCGTCGCGCCGATCGCCACCATGACGAGGAACATCGGGGTGAGCACCTTCTTGCCGTTCTCCACGGTGAACAGCTTGTCCCCGTCGTAGGTGTCGGAGGCGGGAAGGAACTTCTTCGCCATCCGCACCATGATGTTGTCGGCCTCGTCGTCCTCCTTGTCGCCGGTGAGCTCGCCCTTGAGCTGCTGGCCGGCGATGAGGATGAGGAAGAGCCCGAACAGGTAGAAGACGTCGGACCACATCTCGATCGCGACCGCGCCGATGAGGATGAACACGGTGCGGGTGATGAGCGCGAAGGTGATGCCGAAGAGGAGGACCTTCTGCTGGTAGTCGCGCGGCACCTGGAAGCTCGCCATGATGACGAGGAACACGAAGAGGTTGTCGACGCTCAGCGCCTTCTCCGTGAGGTAGCCGGCGTAGTACTCCACCGCGTGCGCGGTGTCGCCGAGGGCGAAGAACACGAGTCCGAAGACGAGGGCGAGGCCGACGTAGATCGCCGACCACACCGCGGCCTCGCGGATCGTCGGGGTGTGCGCCTTGCGCACGTGGAAGATGTAGTCGAATGCGAGGAGCGCGGCGATGACGATGATCGTCACCGTCCAGGTCACCCAGGTGATCTCCATGCCGGAGCCGTGCCTTTCCGTAGCGGGGAGGCGCCCGGCGCGCGGCCGCAGGGAGGGGTGCGGTGCGCAGGACGCCATGAGGTCGGCCGCCACGAGTCTCTCCGCCTGCGGTGCAGCGCGCACCCGTCAGGCCTCTGCGTCCGGCCCCCGTGCGGACGGGAGCGTGCTGACGGACGCAGCGTTGAGGATACTCCCTCATCAACAGCAGGAGTCAGTGTAGCGCAGTCGGCCGGGCCCGTCGTTCAGCCCCCGGCGCGCCGGCGGCTCAGCCGTGTCCCTCCCGCTGCATCTGGCGCAGCTCCTTCTTGAGATCGGCGAGCTCGTCGCGGAGCCGCGCGGCGAGCTCGAACTGGAGCTCCGCGGCCGCGGTGTGCATCTGGTCGGTGAGCCCGGCGATGAGCTCGGCGAGGTCCGCCGCGGGCGGGCGCAGCGAGCCCCCGTCGGCCGCGCGGCCGCGCTGCTCGTCCGTCAGGGTCGCGTTGTAGCCGCGCCGGCCCTTGCCGTAGTCGAACTCGGTGAGGAGCTCACGGGTGTCCTCGTCCTCGCGCTGGAGCCGCTCGGTGATGTCGGCGATCTTCTTGAGCAGCGGCTTCGGGTCGATCCCGTGCTCGGTGTTGTAGGCGATCTGGATCTCGCGCCGGCGGTCGGTCTCGTCGATCGCGAATCGCATCGACGGGGTGATCGTGTCGGCGTACATGTGGACCTCGCCGCGCACGTTGCGCGCCGCGCGCCCGATCGTCTGGATGAGCGACTTGCCCGAGCGGAGGAAGCCCTCCTTGTCCGCGTCGAGGATCGCGACGAGCGACACCTCGGGCAGGTCGAGGCCCTCGCGCAGGAGGTTGATGCCGACGAGCACGTCGAACTCGCCGGCCCGGAGCTCGGTGAGGAGCTCGACCCGGCGCAGGGTGTCGACGTCGGAGTGGAGGTACTGGACCTTGACCTCGTGCTCGAGGAGGTAATCGGTGAGGTCCTCGGCCATCTTCTTCGTCAGGGTGGTGACGAGCACCCGCTCGTCGCGCTCGACGCGGTCGCGGATCTCCGCGAGGAGGTCGTCGATCTGGCCGCGCGTGGGCTTGACGACGACCTTCGGGTCGACGAGGCCGGTGGGCCGGATGATCTGCTCGACCACCCCGTCGCCGCGCTCGAGCTCGAAGTCCCCCGGCGTCGCGGACAGGTACACCGCCTGGCCCACCCGGTCGAGGAACTCGTCGAACTTCAGCGGCCGGTTGTCGAGCGCGCTCGGCAGCCGGAAGCCGTGCTCGACGAGCGTGCGCTTGCGCGACATGTCGCCCTCGTACATGCCGCCGATCTGCGGCACGGTGACGTGGCTCTCGTCGATGACGAGGAGGAAGTCCTCCGGGAAGTAGTCGAGGAGGCAGTTGGGGGCGGTGCCCGGAGCGCGCCCGTCGATGTGGCGGGAGTAGTTCTCGATCCCGGAGGTGAAGCCCATCGACTGCATCATCTCGAGATCGTAGGAGGTGCGCATCTTGAGGCGCTGCGCCTCGAGGAGCTTGTTCTGCGCCTCGAGCTCGGCGAGCCGCTCCTGGAGCTCGTGCTCGATGTCGGAGATCGCCCGGCCCATCCGGTTCTCCCCGGCGACGTAGTGGCTCGCCGGGAAGATGTGGACGATCTCCTCTTCGCGCACGATCTCCCCGGTGAGCGGGTGGAGGGTGTAGAGCGCCTCGATCTCGTCGCCGAAGAACTCGATCCGCAGCGCGAGCTCCTCGTACTGCGGGATGATCTCCACCGTGTCCCCGCGCACGCGGAAGGTGCCGCGGGTGAAGGCGAGGTCGTTGCGCGCGTACTGCATCGACACGAAGCGCTTGAGCAGGGCGTCGCGGTCCCATTCCTGTCCCACCCGCAGCGAGACCATCCGGTCGACGTACTCCTCCGGGGTGCCGAGGCCGTAGATGCAGGACACCGTGGACACCACGACGACGTCGCGGCGGGTGAGCAGCGAGTTCGTCGCCGAGTGGCGGAGCCGCTCGACCTCGTCGTTGACCGAGGAGTCCTTCTCGATGAAGGTGTCCGTCTGCGGGACGTAGGCCTCCGGCTGGTAGTAGTCGTAGTACGACACGAAGTACTCGACCGCGTTGTGCGGCAGGAGCTGGCGGAACTCGTTGGCGAGCTGCGCGGCGAGGGTCTTGTTCGGCGCCATGATCAGGGTGGGCCGCTGGACCTGCTCGATGAGCCAGGCGGTGGTCGCCGACTTGCCGGTGCCGGTGGCGCCGAGGAGCACGACGTCCTTCTCGCCGGCGTCGAGGCGGCGGGCGATCTCCGCGATCGCGGCGGGCTGGTCGCCGGCCGGCGAGTACTCGCTGACGACCTCGAAGGGCGCCACCGAGCGCTCGACCTCGGGCCGGTGGCCGATCCGCGGGACCGGACGCTCGGGCGCGGTCCGCGGGCGGGTGTCGGGGGGCGTGGGGGCGTCGGCGGAGCTCATAGGAGCACCCTACCGCCGGGCTCGGACACTCCCCCGGCACAGCCCTTGGCACGACGCTCTGCACGACGCTCCGCACGAGGCTCCCCACCGGTCGCGCGCACCCCGGCCGCACCTGCCGCGGGGCCGATGCCAAGTCGTGATCCGCCGGAAAACGGCGCGAAACGTTCCGTGTGCCATAATCCAGTTCAGCACCTGTCCTGTGACTCACATCACACCGAAGTGAGCCGGGGCGCGTGGACCAGGAAGGCACATACCGTGACACACGATCTCGTGCGTCGGCCCAGGTGGAAGCGGACGGCACTCGTCGCGCTCGCCCTCGGGCTGCTGGCGATCCTCGGCGGGTTCCTCGCCGGCCCCGCGGCGGCATCCGCCGTCGCCGCCACCGACACCCTCGCCGGCGGCACCGCCCCGGTGATCTCCGGCTCGCTGCGGAACGAGGGCGAACCCCTCGCCGGCGTCCGGATCACCGCGACCGGCGACGCCGGCACCGTCGAGACCACCTCCGAGGACGACGGCCGCTGGCAGATCGAGGTGCCCGCCAAGGGCACGTACTCCGTCGAGCTCGACGAGTCGACGCTCCCCGACGGGGTGAGCCTCGCCGACGGCCAGGAGAACCCGCGGGAGGTGTCCTTCGGCAACACAACGCGCGCCGGGGTGATCTTCCAGTTCGGCGCCGGCGGCGGTGCCGCGGCGGCCCCGGCCCCCTCGGGCGCCGACGACACCACCGCGGTGCCCTCCTCCCCGCCGACCGCCGGGGAGACCGCGGCGCCGGGCACCACCACGGACACCGGCACCGGCGGCCGCGCCTTCGGCGTCGTGCTCGGCGCGCGCGCGCGCGCGGGCCTGACCTTCGGCCTCATCCTCGCGCTGTGCTCGGTGGGCCTCAACCTCATCCTCGGCACCACCGGGCTCAACAACTTCTCCCACGGCGAGACGGTCACCCTCGGCGCGGTGCTCGCCTTCGCGTTCGCCGCGCTCGGCCTGCCGATGTGGCTGGCGATCATCGCCGCGGTCGCCGGCGGCGGCCTCTACGGCTACCTCAACGACACGCTCCTGTGGCGGCCGCTGCGCCGCCGGCGCGCCGGACTCGTGCCGATGATGATCGTGTCGATCGGCTTCGCGCTGACGGTGCGCTACATCCTCCAGTTCTTCTTCGGCGGCTCGACCCGCCAGCTCCCGTACGCGCAGGGCCCGGTGTTCGACCTCGGCCCGTTCTCGATCACGCGGAACAACCTCGTGTCGATGCTCGTCGCGCTCGCCGTCGTCATCATCGTCTCCCTGCTCCTCATGAAGTCGAAGATCGGCAAGGCGACCCGCGCGGTGGCCGACAACCCGGCGCTCGCCTCGGCCTCGGGCATCGACGTCGACCGGGTGATCCGGATCATCTGGATCACCGGCGCCGCGCTCGCCGCGCTCGGCGGCATCCTCTACGCGTACTACCGGCCCGGCGTCACCTTCAACATGGGCCAGCAGATCCTCCTCATGATGTTCGCCGCGGTCACGCTCGGCGGTCTCGGCACGGTGTTCGGGGCGCTCGTCGGCTCGCTCATCGTGGGGATCTTCGTCGAGATCTCGACGATCTGGCTGTCGGCGGACCTCAAGTACGTGGGCGCGCTGGTCATCATGATCCTCGTCCTGGTGTTCCGACCCCAGGGGATCCTGGGACGAAAGGAGAGGATCGGCTGACGCCGGTCCGAGGTCATCATCATGGATTTCTCCAGCATCCTCACCAACGCCCTGTGGGAGTTCTTCAACCCCATCACCGCCGCCTACGCGCTCGGCGCGCTCGGCCTCGCCGTGCACTTCGGCTACGCGGGCCTGCTCAACTTCGGCCAGGCGGGCTTCATGGCCGTCGGCGCCTACGGCTTCGCGATCGCGGTCCTCACCTTCGGCGCCCCGCTGTGGGCGGCGTTCCTCGTCGCCCTCGTGTGCTCGCTCGCGCTCGCCGCGCTGCTCGGCATCCCGACGCTGCGGCTGCGCGCCGACTACCTCGCGATCGTCACGATCGCGGCGGCGGAGATCATCCGCTACGTCGTGACGACGAACGAGCTCACCGACGTCACCGGCTCCGCCAACGGACTCGCCGCCTTCGAGGGCGGGTTCTACGACCTCAGCCCGATCCCGTCGGGCAGCTACTCGCTCGGCTTCACCGTGATCTCCTCGCGCACGCTGTGGATGCTCATCGTGTCCTGGGCCGCTGTCGCCGTCTGCGCGGTCCTCATCTGGCTCCTCATGCGCTCCCCCTGGGGCCGCGTGCTCAAGGGCATCC
This sequence comes from Brevibacterium sp. CS2, assembly GCF_005280295.1. Taxonomy (GTDB): domain Bacteria; phylum Actinomycetota; class Actinomycetes; order Actinomycetales; family Brevibacteriaceae; genus Brevibacterium; species Brevibacterium pityocampae. The sequence goes on from NZ_CP040020.1 coordinate 2,568,495, forward strand.
GCGAGGACGAGGACGCGGTCCGCTCGCTCGGCAAGAACGTCTTCTCGTACAAGATGCAGGCGCTCATGCTCGGCGGCGTGCTCGGCAGCCTGGCCGGCATGATCTTCGTCCTCAACACCGGGTCGGTGCAGCCGGCGAACTTCGGCACCGAGCTGACGTTCTTCCTCTGGACCTGCCTGCTGCTCGGCGGCATGACGACCGTGCTCGGCCCGATCCTCGGCGCGATGATCTTCTGGGTCGTGCTCTCGCTCACCCAGGGCATCCTCACCGGGCTCGTCGAGTCCGGCACGGTGACGTTCATCACCACCGTGCAGGCCGGTCAGCTCCGCTACATCCTCGTGGGCGTCGCGCTCATGATGCTCATGATCTTCAGGCCGCAGGGCATCCTCGGCAACCGGAAGGAGCTGGTGTTCTCGTGAACGCCCAGACCGACACCCCGCGCCCCGGGCCCGACGCCGGGACCGGAGCGCACCCCGACGAGTACGCGCACTGGACGACGAGCGAGTACATGCTCGACGAGCGCCCGATCGTCGCCGGGGACGCCTCCGGGCCGGGCTGCGCGAAGCGCGACCCGATCATCGTCGGCGACTCGATCACCCGCCGGTTCGGGGCGATCACCGCCGTCGACGTCGACCACGTGGAGATCCCGCGCCACAAGATCACCGCGCTCATCGGCCCGAACGGCGCCGGCAAGACGACCCTGTTCAACCTCCTCACCGGCTTCGACACCCCGCAGTCCGGCTCGTGGTCGTTCGACGGGCACCAGCTGTCCGGGATGCGCCCGCACCGCGTGGCGCGCCTCGGCATGGTGCGGACCTTCCAGCTCACCAAGGTGCTCGGGAAGCTCTCGGTGATCGAGAACATGCGCCTGGGCGGGTCGCGGCAGCCCGGGGAGCGGATCCACACCGCTCTCCTCCCGTGGCTGTGGCGCAGGCGCGAGGCCGAGATCACCGAGCGGGCCGATGACCTGCTGCGCCGGTTCAAGCTCGACGCGAAGCGCGAGGACTACGCCGCGAGCATGTCCGGCGGCCAGCGCAAGCTCCTCGAGATGGCGCGCGCGCTCATGACCGACCCGGTGCTCGTCATGCTCGACGAGCCGATGGCCGGCGTCAACCCGGCGCTCAAGCAGTCGCTCCTCGACCACATCATCAACCTCAAGGCCGAGGGCATGACCGTCCTCTTCGTCGAGCACGACATGCACATGGTCCGGCACATCGCCGACTGGGTCATCGTCATGGCCGAGGGCCGGATCGTGGCCGAGGGCCCGCCGGACACCGTGATGCAGGACGCGGCCGTCATCGACGCCTACCTCGGCGCCCACCACGACGTCGACCTCGGCGACTCCGCCGGGGTGGCCGCGCTCGAGCACAGCCTCGCACAGGACGAGGAATCCGTCGTCGGCACCGCCGGCGAGGACCCCGCCGGCGAGGACTCCGCCGGCGAGCCGCCCGCCTCCCCCACCGACCCGAAGGACACCCCATGACCGCCGCACCGCACATCGCTCCGACACCGGGCCCGGACACTGCCGGGGAGCCGGTCGTCACCGTCACCGACCTCGTCGCCGGCTACCTGCCCGGCGTCAACATCCTCAACGGGTGCAGCATCGAGGCCCGGCCCGGCGAGCTCATCGGCATCATCGGCCCCAATGGGGCGGGCAAGTCGACGCTCCTCAAGGCGATGTTCGGGCTCGTCAAGGTCCACTCCGGCACCGTGCGGGTACGCGGGGAGGATCTCACCGGGCTCAAGGCCAACGTCCTCGTCAAGCGCGGGCTCGGGTTCGTCCCGCAGACGGAGAACGTCTTCACCACCCTGACGGTGGAGGAGAATCTGCAGATGGGGATCTACCTGCGCGCGAAGAGGTTCGACGAGCGCTTCGACTACGTCACGACGCTGTTCCCCGAGCTCGGCCGGCGCCGCACCCAGCGGGCCGGCTCGCTGTCCGGCGGCGAGCGGCAGATGGTCGCGATGGCGCGCGCCCTCATGATGGATCCCGCCGTGCTCCTCCTCGACGAGCCCTCGGCGGGCCTGTCCCCGGTCAAGCAGGACGAGGCGTTCCTCCGCGTGCACGAGATCAATCGGGCCGGGGTGTGCGTCATCATGGTCGAGCAGAACGCGCGGCGCTGCCTGCAGATCTGCGACCGCGGCTACGTGCTCGACCAGGGCCGCGATTCGCACACCGGGACCGGCCGGGATCTCCTGGGCGACCCCAAGGTCATCGAGCTCTACCTCGGCGACCTCGCCGAGAAGGTCGACGGGAAGGACCACGGCCCGGACCACGGCACGGCGGCAGGCGCGGCGCCGGGGACGCAGCCCGGTCCGCACTGAGCACACGAGTACTGAGCGCACACGCGCACGGCGCACACGAGAGGGGCGGCCGGCGGATCGACGGCCCCCCCTCCCGCTGTGCTCAGATGTGCTCCCGCAGGAGGCGCGGACTCATTCGAGCGAGCCCTGCTCCTCCATGTCCGGCTGCGGGCGGTTCTCGCCGTCGAACTTGTAGATGCCCATCGTCGCCTCGGTGACATCGCCGTTCTCCGACATCGTCACCGGTCCGGAGATGCCGTCGTAGTCGATGTCGGTGCCGGCCTCGATGAGCTCGAGGCACTGCGCGACCTCGGTGCACTTCTCGCCGTCGCGCGACACCGCCTGGAGCTCGTCGCGGATCGCGGCCGGGTCGGTCGACCCCGCCTGCGCCGCGGCGAGCGCGAGCATCACGGTGGCGTCGTAGGACTCGCCCGCGTAGTTCCACACGGTGAGCGCGTCGTCGACCTCCGCCAGCCGCTCCTTGAAGTCGTCCTGCGCGAACGAGCCGGGCTGCGTGCCGTAGGCGCCCTCGAGGGTGCCGGGATCGAAGTCCGCGCTGTAGTCGGCGATGTTGCCGTCGACGAAGTACAGCTGGTCCGCGCTGATCCCCTTCGAGGTCAGCAGCGGCACGATCGACTTCGCCTGGTCGAAGGTGATCACCGCGATCGCATCCGGGTCCGCCCCGACGACCTCGTCGACCTGCGAGGTGAACTGCGAATCTCCCTCGTTGAACATCGACTCGACGGCGATGGTGCCGCCGGCGGCCTCGACGGTCTCACGGATGTTCGCGGCCAGACCGGTGCCGTAGGCATCGTTGAGGACGATCATGCCGACGTTCGAGGCGCCCTGGGACACCATGAAGTTCCCGAGCACCTGGCCCTGGAGCACGTCCGAGGGCGCGGTCCGCCAGTAGAAGCCGTCGTCGTCCCAGTCGGTGAAGTCCGGCGAGGTGTTCGCCGGGGAGAACTGGATGACACCGGCGCCGGTGATCTGGTTGATCACCGTCTTCGCCACACCGGACGAGGCGGGTCCGACGACCGCCGACACGTCCTGGTTGAGGAGGTCCGTCGTCGACTGCGTCGCGAGGTTCGTCGTCGTGTCGCCGGAGTCGCGGTGGATGATCTCCACGTCCTCGCCGTTGATGCCGCCGGCCTCGTTGATCTCCTTCATCGCGAGGTCGACCCCGGCGATCTCCGGGGGTCCGAGGAACGCGAGCGCACCGGTCTGCGGCAGCAGGGTGCCGATCTTCAGCGCTCCGCCCTCGCCTCCGCCGCCCGATTCGCCGCCGGATCCCTCCGAGCCCCCGCCCGTCGCGCACGCCGTGGCGACGAGAGCGACCACTGCGCCCATCGCCACCGATGCCGAGAGACGCGCTGCACGCCTCGTCCGCTGTGTCACAGCCATGTTCAGCCTCCTTCGATCACGGGCGCCGTGCCCATGTCAGCCCCCGCAGGGGATGTGATGAATATCACCACACATTCGACCCGCGCGGGGCCCGACACGGAGGAAATTTTCACACCCGTTACATCCGGGGCCGCCGGGAGGCCTCCACGAGTCCTGCCCAGTAGACTCCATTCAGGGTCGCCGACCCCGCACATCCCGACTCGAAGGAACGAGGAACCCCATGGCCCCCGCAGCGAACGCGATCGTCTCCAAGGCGCACACCACCTGGCACGGCACCCTGGCAGAGGGCACCGGCACGGTGTCCCTCGACTCCTCGGCCGCGGCCTCGATGACCCTGTCCTGGGCCGGCCGCGCCGAGACCGCGATCAACGGGGTGACGAACCCGGAGGAGCTCATCGGGGCGGCGCACTCCGCCTGCTACTCGATGGCGCTGTCGAACGCGCTCGCACAGAACGGCACCCCGCCGGAGGAGATCACCACCGGGGCCGACGTCTCCTTCTCCCCGGAGAAGGGCATCACCGACATCCACCTCGTCGTCGTCGGCCGGGTGCCGGGGATGTCGGCGGCGGACTTCGACACGATCGCGCAGAAGGCGAAGAAGGACTGCCCGGTGTCGAAGGCCCTCAAGGGCGTCGACATCCACCTCACCGCATCGCTCGGCTGAGCTCCACATCGGCCGGCCGCCCGGGGTCCGCACTGCGATGCAGGCTCCGGGCGGACTGCTGTCCGGGCGTCTCCGCCGCACCCGCCGGGACCGGCGGGAAGCCCGCCGCGCCCAGCGCGGCACCGAAACGCTCCTCCGACTCCCCCGCGCCCGGCACCGCGGTGAGGGCGATCGCGCCGGCGGCCGCGTCGTCGGTGCGCTCCACGGACTCGATCTCCACGCCGGCCTCCGCACACGCGTGACGGATCCGGGCGGTGAGGCGCTCGACCGCCCACGCACGCTCGCGCGGACCCTCCGGAGCGCCGTTCCTCGCTGCCTGCTCCCGGGGCGCGGGGCGGGCGGCGGCGAGGTTCCGGGAGAAGGGCAGCAGGCGCTCGTCCACGAGGCGCTCGACGGCAGCGGCGGTCGCAGCCTGCTCCCCCGCGTTGTCGATGACGACATCGCAGGCCCGATAGCGGTCCGCGTCGCTCGCCTGCGCGGCGATCCGTCGCTCGGCGTCGGCCCGGTCCATCCCGCGGGAGCCGACGAGCCGCTCGAGCCGCTCCGCGGCGGGCACGTCGACGAGCAGCGCGAGGTGGTAGCGCGGGGACATCCCGTTCTCGACGAGCAGCGGCACGTCGTGGACGACGAGCTCCCGGTCGGCGTGCGCGCGGACGCGCTCGGCGGTGCGCTCCCCGATCGCGGGGTGCATGATCGCGTTGAGACGCCGGGTCGACTCCGGGTCGGCGAAGGCGAGGGCGGCCAGCGCGGGCCGGTCGAGCGCACCCTCGTCAGTGAGGATGTCCGGCCCGAACGCCGCGGTGAGCTCCTGCAGCGCGGGCGCGCCGGGGGCGACGACCTCGCGGGCGATCGCGTCGGCGTCGACGATCGCGGCCCCGGCCTGCTCGAGCACACGGGCGACGGTCGATTTGCCGGCGCCGATTCCGCCGGTGAGTCCGATGAGCAGCATGGCCCCAGCGTATCCCGCGTGCAATGGGTCAGCGCAGATCGATGAGGTAGACGCCGTCGATCTCGAGGTACGGGGCGCCGGCGGCCCGCGAGGTGTGCTGCGCGATCGCGAGGGCCTCGTGCGGCAGGTGGGCGCCGTCGACGGCGATGACGACGAAGTCGACGCCGCGCGCGCGCAGCGCGTCGACGGCCTCCCGACCGCGCGGCCGGGCGCCGTCGGGCAGCGGGGAGCCGCGGTGCTCGTCGAGCACCGCGTCGAGCGGGTCCGCAGGCGCGGAGAAGATGATCGGGCTCTCCGGGGTGGAGCCGATGAAGTAGCCGCCGGTCTCCCGGTAGTGCATCCCGGTCAGCGCCTGCCACACCATCGCCTCGTCGGCGTGCGGGGTCGCCATCGCCACCGGCCGCGGCAGGGTCTTGACGACCGAGCCCGCCGGGATGACCTCGGCGTAGGCGCCGGCGTAGAAGTCCGGGATGATGATCGGCCGTGCGGTCACCGCCCCGGGGGCGACGAGGAGCAGCGACAGCGCCGCGGCGATCGGCCCGAGCCGGCGCAGGGCCGGGCGCGGGCTGCGCAGGCACCGCCACAGGCCGAGCGCGAGGAGTACGGAGAGGGCGAGCGTGGAGTGGACGGCGAGCCGCATCGGCAGCACGTTGCCGAGCACGGGGAGCAGCTCGACGAGACGGAACGGCGTGTGCTCCCACACCGGGCGGCCCCACACGTACCACGGCGCGCCCATGGACAGCAGCCAGACGAGAAGGCCGGCGAGGGCGGTGACGCGCACGAGCGTGCCGTACCGCGTCGAGCGGTGCAGCGCGAGCACCGTGAGGGCAGTGCAGACGAGCCACACGATTCCGGTGTAGCCGCCGATCTCGGATGGGTCGAGGCCGAGCTGCCGCGGGATCGGGGTGGGGCCGCCGCCGAGCAGCGTGTAGGCGCCGGGGACCAGCGGGTCGAGGAGGTCGTTGTTCCACACGCCGTGGGGACGGATCGTCTGCCCGGGCGCCCCGGGCAGGGTGAACATCGCGAGCAGCAGCGGCGTGCCGATGAGCACGGCGATGCCCGCGGCGAGCAGGCCCCCGCCGAGGAGCTGCAGGCCGGCGCGGGCGAGGATGCGCGGCGCGCACACGAGCATGGCGAGCAGCAGGCACACGGCGGCGAGGAAGGTCCCGGCCAGGAGCTCGGTCGAGACGTAGAACTGCCACCCGATCGCGCACCCGAGCCACACGCCGGTGACCACCGGGCGGCGGCGCGGACCGGTGCGCAGGAGCTCGACGATGCCGAGCGCGACGAGCGGCGGCAGGACCGCGAATGCAAGGTTGAGATGGCCCGAGGCCTGCGACACGAGGTAGGTGGAGAAGCCGTAGGCGAACCCGCCGACGAACGCCGGGAGACGCGGCACGAAGCGGTGGACGAGGGCGGCGGCGGCGAGCGCGGAGGCGACCGGCGCGGCGATGATCGCGAGGTTGTAGGCGACGACGGGCCCGGCGAGCCAGGTCACCGGGACGAGCGGCAGGGCGAGCCCGAGGACGGTGGTGTTCCAGCCGCCGTTGACCCCGGCCGGGTGGTGCATCGAGGTCGAGTAGAGGAGGTGCCGCTCCCCCGAGCCCTGGCCGAACCAGCCGGCGACGACGTCGGCGGCGTGGGCGAGCCACCAGATGAACAGCGAGGTGTCGTCGTTGTCCGCGAACACCCGCGTGCCCGGGTGCGCGATGACCTCGCCGAACACGGTGAGCGAGGCGAGGACGAGGACGAGCGCGTAGAGGAGCCACGCGCGCACCGGCCCGCGCGGGAGCCGGGGACGGCCGAAGGGCCCCCGGACGGTCGTCCGGGAGCCCTTCAGGGGTGCTGTGCTGGAGCTCAGTTGCCCGCGAGCTTCTCGCGGAGAGCCGCGAGTGCCTCGTCGCTGGCCAGCGTGCCCTCGTCGGCGCGGTCGTCCGAGCTGTACGAGGAGGAGGCCTGCGAGCCGGACTCGGCGGGAGCCTCGGAGCCGGATTCGGCGTCGGCCGCGATGGCTTTCGCGACCTGCTTCTTGTGCTCCTCCCAGCGGGCCTGGGCGGCGGCGTACTGCTGCTCCCACTCCTCGCGCTGGGTCTCGTAGCCTTCCAACCACTCCTGGGTCTCCGGATCGAAGCCCTCGGGGTACTTGTAGTTCCCGTCCTCGTCGTACTCCTGGGTCATGCCGTAGAGCGCGGGGTCGAGGAACTCCTCGGCCTCCGGGTCGACGCCCTCGTTGGCCTGCTTGAGGGACAGCGAGATCCGGCGGCGATCGAGGTCGATGTCGATGACCTTGACGTAGATGGTCTCGTCGACGCTGACGACCTGCTCGGGCAGATCGATGTGGCGCACGGCGAGCTCGGAGATGTGCACGAGGCCCTCGATGCCGTCCTCGACGCGCACGAACGCACCGAACGGGACGAGCTTGGTGACCTTGCCCGGCACGATCTGTCCGATGACGTGGGTGCGGGCGAAGTGCTGCCACGGATCTTCCTGGGTGGCCTTGAGCGACAGGGACACGCGCTCGCGGTCCATGTCGACGTCGAGGACCTCGACGGTGACCTCGTCGCCCACGGTGACGACCTCGCTCGGGTGGTCGATGTGCTTCCACGAGAGCTCGGAGACGTGGACGAGCCCGTCGACGCCGCCGAGGTCGACGAAGGCGCCGAAGTTGACGATCGAGGACACGACGCCGGGCCGGACCTGGCCCTTCTGCAGGGTCTGCAGGAAGTCGTGGCGGACCGCCGACTGGGTCTCCTCGAGCCAGGCGCGGCGGGAGAGGACGACGTTGTTGCGGTTCTTGTCGAGCTCGATGATCTTCGCCTCGACCTGCTGGCCGATGTACGGCGCGAGGTCGCGCACGCGGCGCATCTCGACGAGCGAGGCCGGGAGGAATCCGCGGAGTCCGATGTCGACGATGAGGCCGCCCTTGACGACCTCGATGACGGTGCCGGTGACGACGCCCTCTTCGTCCTTGACCTTCTCGATGTCGCCCCAGGCGCGCTCGTACTGCGCGCGCTTCTTCGACAGCATCAGGCGTCCGTCCTTGTCCTCCTTGGTGAGGACCAGGGCTTCGATGTCGTCTCCGACCTCGACCACCTCGGCGGGATCGACATCATGCTTGATCGACAGCTCGCGCGAAAGGATGACGCCTTCCGTCTTGTAGCCGATGTCGACCAGAACTTCGTCGCGGTCGACCTTGACCACCGTTCCCTCGACGATGTCTCCGTCGTTGAAGTACTTGATGGTCTCGTCGACTGCCGCGAGGAAATCTTCCGCAGATCCGATGTCGTTGACTGCGATCTGCTCGTTCTTCGCCGTGTCCGGCGTGGTGGTGGTCATAAAGGTAGGGACTCCGTAATGGACTGATGCCCGTCGGCCGGGGCCGGCGGTCTCGGTGCGTGTGGATGGACAGGTGCTGCGCCGCGCGATGGTGCTGCGGTGGTGCCGTGATGCACGCGCTCGCCGTCGGCCGGAGCGTGCACCGGGTGGGCGGCCCCGGCGATCGACCTGCCGGTGGACCGAGAGGTGAACCCGAGGCGAACCGGAAGTGACACGGGATGTGACACCATGGGACACGACGACCGCACGTGCTGAGCACAGCGCATACAGTGTCAATCGTAGCACCTGACAGCACCCGCGTGCACCCCGGTGCCCAGTGCCCGCGCGGCGCGGGCGAGGAACGGAGAAGCCATGACCGACAGCGAATACTCCCCCGAGATCATCAGCGGCGGGTACCTCGCGATCGACGAGGAGGCCTCGGTCCGGGCCAACCGCACCTACTGGGACGGCTCGGCCGCGGACTATCTCGCCGAGCACGGCAGCTTCCTCGGCGCGAGCGAGTTCGTGTGGTGTCCCGAGGGTGTGCACGAATCCGATGTCGGACTGCTCGGCGACGTCGCCCGCCGGCAGATCCTCGAGGTCGGGTGCGGTGCCGGCCAGTGCTCCCGCTGGCTCGCCGAGCAGGGGGCGCTCGCGACCGGCGTCGACCTCTCCTCCGGGATGCTCGAGCAGGCCTCCCGGCTCCAGCGCGAGCACCCGCTCAATCCGTCCACGGTGCCGCCGACCTTCCTCCAGGCCGATGCCCGCGCCCTGCCGTTCCCCTCCGGCAGCTTCGACATGGCCTTCTCGTCCTACGGCGCGCTGCCGTTCGTCAAGGACGCCGAGGTGGTGCTCTCCGAGGTCGCGCGCGTGCTGCGCCCCGGAGGCACCTGGGTGTTCTCCGTCACGCACCCGGTGCGCTGGATGTTCCCCGACGTCCCCGGCGAGGCCGGGCTCACCGTCGAGTACTCGTACTTCGACCGCACGCCCTACGTCGAGCTCGACGGGGACGGGCACCCGGTGTACGCCGAGCACCACCGCACGATGGGCGACTGGATCTCGCTGCTCGTCGACTCCGGGTTCGTCCTCACCGGGCTCACCGAGCCGGAATGGCCCGAGCACAACCGGACGGCGTGGGGCGGCTGGTCGCCTTTGCGCGGCCAGGTCATGCCCGGCACCGCGATCTTCTCCACCCGCCTGCCGGAGTAGGCGGCCGGCCCCGTTGCGCCCCGTGACGCAGCGGGCGCCCGGCCTCAGTGGGCGGCCTGCTGCCAGGTCGCGCCGCGGCCGATGTTGACCTCGAGCGGCACCTCGAGCTCCGCGGCCGCACCCATCGTCGTCGCGAGCAGCTCGGCCACCGCATCGAACTCGCTGTCGGCGAGCTCGAGCACGATCTCGTCGTGCACCTGGAGGAGCACCCGGCTGGCCAGCCCGGCCTCGGCGAGCGCCGCGTCGACGCGGAGCATCGCGATCTTCATGATGTCGGCCGCAGTGCCCTGGATCGGGGCGTTGAGCGCGGCGCGTTCGGCCATCTCGCGGACCTGGCGGCGGTCGCTGCTCAGCTGCGGGAGGTAGCGGCGACGGCCGTACATCGTCTCGGTGTATCCCACTCGGCGGGCGGACTCGACGGCTCCGGCGAGGTACTCCTGGACGGCGCCGAAGCGCTCGAAGTACTCGTCCATGAGGCCGCGCGCCTCCTCGACGCCGATCCGCAGCTGCTTGGACAGACCGTAGGCGGACAGGCCGTAGACGAGCCCGTAGGACATCGCCTTGACCTTGGAGCGCATCGCCGGGGTGACGGCGTCGGTGCTCACGTCGAACACGCGCGCACCGACGAAGGAGTGGAGGTCCTCGCCGGCCCGGAACGCGTCGATGAGCCCCGCATCGCCCGACAGATGGGCCATAATGCGCATCTCGATCTGCGAGTAGTCGGCGGTGACGAGGTCGGCGAAGCCGTCCCCGGCCGCGGGCACGAACATCTCGCGGATGCGCCGCCCGGCGTCGGTGCGCACGGGGATGTTCTGGAGGTTCGGGTCGATCGAGGACAGGCGGCCGGTCGCCGCGACCGTCTGCAGGTAGGTCGTGTGGATCCGGTCGTCGTCGGCGACCATCCGCTCGAGCCCGACGACGGTCTGCTTGAGCTTCGTCGTGTCGCGGTAGCCGAGCAGGTGCTCGAGGAAGGGGTGCCCGGTCTTGACGAACAGGTCGGTGAGCGCGTCGGCGTCGGTGGTCCACCCGGTCTTCGTGCGCTTGGTGCGCGGCATCTCGAGCTCCTCGAACAGCACCGTCTGGAGCTGCTTGGGCGAGCCGAGGTTGACCTCGTGGCCGATCGCGGCGTAGGCGGCGTCCGCGCTCGCCTGGGCCTGGGCGCCGAACTCGGCCCCGAGCGCGGTGAGCCCGGAGCGGTCGACGGCGATTCCGGTGAGCTCCATCCGCGCGAGGATCGTCACGAGCGGGATCTCGATGTCGGTGAGCACCCCGGTCATCCCGGCGGCCTCGATCCGCTCCCGGAGCACCGCGGCGAGGGGGAGCACCGCCCAGGCGCTCCGGCCGATGCCGGTGAGCGCGCTCGCGGCGTCCGCCGGCCCGAGGTCGAGCGTGCCGGCCTCGGGCTCGTCCTCCGCGACGGCGGGGCTGAACCCGCAGTAGCGGGTGCAGAGATCGGCGAGCTCGTAGGTCCGCTGGTCGGGCACGAGCAGGTACGCGGCGATCTCGGTGTCGAGCGCGAGGTGCGGCAGCGGGTACCCGGCCTGGGCGAGCGCCTTGAGCTGCGGCTTGGCGCTGTGGAGCACGAGTCCGGGATGCGAGCCGAGCAGCTCCGACAGCGCGTCGACGGCCGCCGGGTCGAGTGTCGTGAGGTCGGCGGCGACGGCCGCATCGCCCTGCGCGATCCCGATCGCGTCGACGGTGCCGAGGCCGAGCTCGAAGCGCGCGTCGGTGGCGACCCCGACCGGCGCCTCGGCGTCGAGCCCGGAGACGAACTCGACGAGCCCGGCGGCGTCGACGAGGCGCGGGACGGGGATCTCCGCGTCGGCCGCCGGTGCCGCGGCGGCGCCGAGCAGCGGTTCGAGGCGGCGCCCGAGGACCTGGAACTCGAGCTGGTCGAGCAGCGCCTCGACGGCCTCCCGGTCGGCCTCTCCGCGCACCGCCTCCGCCGCCGAGGTGGCGAGCTCGAGGTCGGTGACGAGCCGATTGAGGCGATGGTTGCGCTCGACCTCGGACAGGTGGGCGCGCAGGTTCTCCCCGGCCTTCCCGCCGATGTCGTCCGCGGCGGCGAGGACCGCGGGGAGGTCGCCGTACTTCGTCAACCACTTCGCCGCGGTCTTGTCGCCGACGCCGGGCACACCGGGCAGATTGTCGGCCTTCTCCCCCACGAGCGCCGCGAGCCCCCGGTAGTTCTCCGGGCTCACGCCGTACTTGTCCTCGATGGCCTCCGGGGTCATCCGGGCGAGCTCGCTCACCCCGCGCTTGGGGTAGAGGATCGTCACGCTCGGCGAGGCCAGCTGGAAGGAGTCCTTGTCCCCGGTGACGATCCCGGTCTCCATCCCCGCGGCGGTGCCCTGCACGGCGAGGGTGGCGAGCACGTCGTCGGCCTCGAAGCCCTCCTTCGTCACCACCGGCACGGCGAGGGCGCGCAGCAGGTCCTGGATGAGCTCGACCTGGCCGTGGAACTCCGGCGGGGTCTTCGCCCGGCCGGCCTTGTACTCCGGGTACTCCTCGAGCCGGAAGGTCTCGCGGCCGAGGTCGAAGGCGACCGCGATGTGGGTGGGCTCCTCGGAGGCGAGTACATTGATGAGCATGGACACGAAGCCGTAGACGGCGTTCGTGGACTGGCCCGTGGTGGTGGAGAAGTTCTCCACCGGCAGGGCGTAGAAGGCGCGGTAGGCCAGGGAGTGGCCGTCGATCAGCAGCAGTCTGCGGGTATCCGTACTCACCCTGCCAGCCTAGCGCCTCGCGTCCCCGCACGCCCCGCACCCACCTCGACGCACCCGTTCGGCTGCCCGGAGCAAGGAGTAGGAATGACCGCACACGATCGACCGCGCATGGAGCCGGGGCTCGCCCCCGAGGACTACCGCCGCCTCATGGAGTACAACGCCGGCCGCACGCCGGGCACGCTCGTCGAGCGGTGCGGCATCGAGTTCCTCGACATGGGCTACGACTGGTTCTCCGCCCGGATGCCGGTGGAGGGCAATCTGCAGCCGGCCGGGCTGTTCCACGGCGGGGCGCACGTCGTGCTCGCGGAGACCCTGGGGTCGATGCACTCGTACCTGCTGGCGAACGGGCACGACGTCGTCGGAGTCGATCTCAACGCCACCCATCTGCGGCCCATCCGCGAGGGCTGGGTCTACGGCCGCGCGGAGGTCCTCCACCACGGGCGCACGCTCATCAGCCACGAGGTGAAGATGACGAACGCGGACGGGAAGCTGCTGTCGATCGTGCGGATCACGAACTTCGTCCTCGCGCAGCGCTCGCAGGGCTGAGCCCGCTCGCAGCGCTGAGCCCGGGGCCTGGCCGCCGGAGTTCGGATCAGCCCTTGTTGCCGATCTGGCTGAGGACGGTCTCGGCGACCTCGCGCATCGTCAGACGCCGGTCCATCGACGTCTTCTGGATCCAGCGGAACGCCTCGGGCTCGGTGAGCCCCATGTTCGACATGAGCAGGCTCTTCGCCCGGTCGACGAGCTTGCGGGTCTCGAAGCGGTCGGTGAGGTCGGCGATCTCCGTCTCGAGCGCACCGATCTCGGCGTGCCGCGACAGCGCGATCTCGAGCGCCGGGGCGAGGTCGGCGGCGGTGAAGGGCTTGACGACGTAGGCCATCGCGCCGGCGTCGCGAGCGCGCTCGACGAGCTCCTTCTGCGAGAACGCGGTGAGGAGCACGACCGGGGCGATGCGGGCGCGGGCGATGCGCTCGGCGGCGGAGATGCCGTCGAGGATCGGCATCTTGATGTCCATCACCACGAGGTCGGGGCGGAGCTCCTCGGCGAGGCGGATCGCGGATTCGCCGTCGGCGGCCTCGCCGACGACGTCGTAGCCGATCTCACGGAGCATCTCGACGATGTCGAGGCGGATGACCGCCTCGTCCTCGGCGACGACGATCCGGCGGACCGGACCCTGATCGGGGGCGGGGGCGCTGTCTGAAGTAGGCACGCCCCGATCTTAGACCCCCGGGCGCGGGCTTAGCCACCTGCCCCGGGCCCGGCGACGCGCGCATGCACGCACGTGCTCTACCATGGACGGGTATGCCGGATTGGCGGAATTGGTAGACGCGGCGCACTCAAAATGCGCTGTCGCAAGACGTGCGGGTTCGAGTCCCGCATCCGGTACTCGAAGCCGCGCGGGCACCCGGGCAGGATCCCGGGGCGCTCCCGCTCCCCCGCTCAGGACTGCGCGGCGTCCTCCCGGATCTCCCCGTACCCCTCGAGCGGGTTCTCCCCGTTGTCCGACTCGTCGCGGTAGGCCGCGGCCAGCCCCTTCGAGGCATCCCCGATCCGGTGCACGCGCAGCGCGTTCGTCGACCCGGCGATCCCCGGCGGGGAGCCGGCGACGATGACGCACAGCTGCCCCTCCTGGGCACGACCGTTGCCGAGCAGCACCGCATCGACCTGGCGCGCCATCTGGTCGGTGTGGCGCACCTCCTTGACGAGGAACACCTGGGCGCCCCAGGTCAGCGCGAGCTGGTGCCGCACGCGCACGTCCGGGGTGAAGGCGAGGATCGGATGCGGGGCGCGCAGGCGCGACATCCGGCGCACCGAGTCGCCCGACTGGGTGAAGGTGCACAGCAGGTCGATGTCGAGCTGCTGGGCGACCCGCACCGCGGCCGCGGTGATCGCGCCGCCGCGGGTGTGCGGCTCGGTGCCGAGCTCCGCGATCCGCTCGAGCCCGTGCTCCTCCGTCGAGGTGATGATCCGGCTCATCGTGCGCACCGCCTCGAGCCAGTGCGCCCCGACCGAGGTCTCCCCCGAGAGCATGAGGGCGTCCGCGCCGTCGAGCACGGCGTTCGCGCAGTCGGAGGCCTCCGCGCGGGTGGGGCGCGGCTCCTCGATCATCGACTCGAGCATCTGGGTGGCCACGATGACGGGCTTGGCCTGCCGCCGGCACAGCTCGACGGTGCGCTTCTGCACGATCGGCACCTGCTCGAGCGGGAGCTCGACGCCGAGGTCGCCGCGGGCGACCATGATCCCGTCGAAGGCCTGCACGATGTCCGGGAGCACCTCGACGGCCTGCGGCTTCTCGAGCTTCGCGATGACCGGGATGAGGATGTCCTCCTCGCGCATGACATCACGCACGAGCTCGGCGTCCGCGGGAGTGCGGACGAAGGACAGGGCGACCCAGTCGGCACCGAGGTGCAGGCCCCAGCGGAGGTCCTCGATGTCCTTGTCCGACATCGCCGGCACGGACACCGCCACGCCGGGCAGGTTGATGCCCTTGTGGTCGGAGATGCGGCCGCCGACCTCGACCTCGCAGCGGACGTCGGTGTCGGTGACCTCGACGGCGCGCAGCCGGATCCGGCCGTCGTCGACGAGGAGCGGATCGCCGACCTCGACGTCGCCGGGCAGTCCGGCGTAGCTCGTCGACACCTCGCTCGCCGAGCCCGCGACGTCCCGCGTGGTGACCGTGAAGGCATCCCCCTTGGAGAGCTCCGGCTTCGCGCCGTCGGCGAAGGTGCCGACGCGGATCTTCGGACCCTGGAGATCGATGAGGGCGCCGACGGTGCGCCCGGTGTCCTGGGCGGCCTGGCGCACCCAGCGGTAGCGCTCCTCGTGCTCGGCACGGGTGCCGTGGCTGAAGTTGAAGCGGGCGACGTCGACGCCCTCCTCGATCAGCGCGCGGATGTCCTCGTAGGTTGCTTGGGCGGGGCCGAGAGTGGCGACGATCTTTGCATGCCTCATGCCGTCCACCCTAGTCATCCGGGGTGCCCCGCGTCGCGTGCGCAACGAGGAATTCGCGCATCCGTCATCATCCTCACACCCGCCGCACGGTGCGCCGGGAGCGGAGGGGTCACACGCTGAGCGCGGCCTCCGTGGGCGTGACCGGTTTGGGCAGCAGCGTCGAGCCCATGAGGTAGGCGTCGACCTCCGCGGCCGCCGCACGGCCCTCGGCGATCGCCCACACGATGAGCGACTGGCCGCGGCCGGCGTCGCCGGCGACGTAGACGCCGGGGACATCGGTCGAGTAGTCGCGGGCCCGGGCGAAGCTGCCGCGCTGGACGGCGAGCCCCCAATCGGCGAGCTGCGCGGTCTCCGGGCCGGTGAAGCCCAGCGCGATGAGCACGAGGTCGGCGGGGATCTCCTGCTCGGTGCCCGGCAGCGGGACGCGCCGGCCGTCGACGAACCCGGTCTCCGCCACCGACAGCGCGCGCAGCGCACCGGCGTCGTCGGCGAGGAACTCCACCGTGGAGGCGAGGAAGGTCCGCTCCCCGCCCTCCTCGTGGCTGGTGGAGACCTCGAACACGCGCGGCGTCGTGGGCCAGGGGCCGTCGGCGGGGCGCTCGACGGGCGGGCGCTTGCCGATCGCGAGCGTCGTCACCGAGTTCGCCTGCTGGCGCAGGGCGGTGCCGAGGCAGTCGGAGCCGGTGTCGCCGCCGCCGATGATGATGACGTCCTTGCCGGCGGCGTCGATGATCTCGACCTCGTCCCCGGCCTGCTGCCGGTTGACGGGCACGAGGTAGTCCATCGCGAACTCGACGCCGGGCAGGTCCCGGCCGGGCAGCGGGAGATCGCGCGGGGCGAGCGCACCGGTGCACACGACGATCGCGTCGAAGCGGTCGTGGAGGTCGTCCCAGGAGATGTCGACGCCGATCTCGACCCCGGTGCGGAACCGGGTGCCCTCGGCGCGCATCTGTGCGAGCCGGCGGTCGATGTGGTGCTTCTCGAGCTTGAAATCCGGGATGCCGTAGCGCAGCAGCCCGCCCACCCGGTCGTCGCGCTCGTACACGACGACGGTGTGGCCTGCCCGGGTGAGCTGCTGGGCGGCGGCGAGGCCGGCCGGCCCGGACCCGACGACGGCGACCCGGCGCCCGGAGATCCGCTCCGCGACGAAGGGCGTGATGAGTCCCTCCTCGAAGCCGCGGTCGACGATGGTGACCTCGATGTTCTTGATCGTCACCGCCGGCTGGTTGATGCCGAGCACGCAGGCGTTCTCGCACGGTGCGGGGCAGGCGCGGCCGGTGAACTCCGGGAAGTTGTTCGTGCTGTGGAGGAGGCCGACGGCGCGCTCGAGCTCGTCGCGCCACATCGCGTCGTTCCACTCCGGGATGTAGTTCCCCAGCGGGCACCCCTGGTGGCAGAAGGGGATGCCGCAGTCCATGCAGCGTCCGGCCTGCTCGATGAACGCCTGCCGGTCCATCGTCGTGTTGATCTCCCGGTAGTCCATGAGCCGCACCGGGACCGGTCGCTTGGGCGGGAGCTCGCGCTCGGTGACCTTGAGGAATCCGCGCGGATCAGCCATGAGTTGCCTCCAGAATCGTGGTCCAGGCCTCGTCGCCCTCCGGGTCGAGCCCCGACTCGGCGCACTGCGCCTGGATCTCGAGGACCGCCGCGTAGTCGGCGGGGACGATGCGGGTGAAGCGGGCGAGCATGTCCTCGCCGCGGTCGTGGGCGGCGAGCAGCTCGGATGCGAGCGGCGAGCCGGTGTGGTGGACGTGCGAGGCGAGGAGCTCGAGGAGCTCGGCGGAGTCCTCGGCCTCCACCCCGTCCAGCCGGAACCGGCCGGCGCGCACGTCGGCCCGATTCATCCGCGCGGCGTCGAAGTCGAGCAGATAGGCGGTGCCGCCGGACATCCCCGCGCCGAAGTTCCGGCCCACCGCGCCGAGGACCACCGCGGTGCCGCCGGTCATGTACTCCAGGCCGTGGTCGCCGATCCCCTCGACGACCGCGCGGGCCCCGGAGTTGCGGACGAGGAACCGCTCGCCGACCTGACCGGAAATGTACATCTCGCCGCTCGTCGCGCCGTAGCCGATGACGTTGCCGGCGATGACGTTGTCCTCCGGCCGGCCGGACACGCCGGGTGCGGTGCGCACTGCGATGCGCCCGCCGGACAGCCCCTTGCCGACGTAGTCGTTCGCGTCGCCGGAGAGGTGGATGCTCACCCCGGCGGGCAGGAACGCGCCGAGCGACTGGCCGGCGTTGCCGCTGAGGCGCACGGTGATCGTGTCGTCGGGGAGCTCGTCGGTGCCGAAGGTGCGCGTCACGGTGTGGCCGAGCAGCGTGCCGACGCTGCGGTCGATGTTGCACACCTCGGCGTCGATCTCCACCGCCTCCCGGTTCCGCAGGGCGGGTGCGGCGGCGCTGATGAGGCGCTGGTCGAAGTGCTCCTCGATGCGGTGGTTCTGCACCGTCGTCTGCTTGCGCACCGTCGCCGGCGAGCCGTCGACGAGGGTCGGCACGGTGAGGATCGGCGTGAGGTCGAGCCCCTGCGCCTTCCAGTGCCCGATCGCCTTGCGCATATCGATCCGCTCGACCTGCCCGATCGCCTCGTCGAGACTGCGGAAGCCGAGCTCGGCGAGGAGCTCACGGACCTCCTCGGCGATGAACTCGAAGAAGTTGACGACGAACTCCGGCTTCCCGGTGAACCGGCTGCGCAGCACCGGGTTCTGGGTCGCGACGCCGACGGGGCAGGTGTCCTTGTGGCACACGCGCATCATCACGCAGCCGGACACGACGAGCGGGGCCGTCGCGAAGCCGAACTCCTCGGCGCCGAGCAGCGCGGCGATGACGACGTCGCGGCCGGTCTTGAGCTGGCCGTCGACCTGGACGCTGATTCGCTCGCGGAGATCGTTGAGGAGCAGGGTCTGCTGCGCCTCGGCGAGGCCGAGCTCCCAGGGGGCGCCGGCGTGCTTGAGAGAGTTGAGCGGGCTCGCACCGGTGCCGCCGTCGTGGCCGGACACGAGCACGACGTCCGCGCTCGCCTTCGCCACGCCCGAGGCGACCGTGCCGATGCCCATCCCCGCGACGAGCTTGACGTGGATGCGGGCGGCCGGGTTGGCCCGCTTGAGGTCGTGGATGAGCTGGGCGAGGTCCTCGATCGAGTAGATGTCGTGGTGCGGCGGCGGGGAGATCAGGCCGACGCCCGGGGTCGCGTGGCGGGTGCGCGCCACCCAGGGGTAGACCTTCGACGGCGGGAGCTGCCCGCCCTCGCCGGGCTTCGCGCCCTGCGCCATCTTGATCTGGATGTCCTCGGCGTGGGTGAGGTAGAGGCTGGTGACGCCGAAGCGCCCGCTCGCCACCTGCTTGATCGCCGAGCGCCGCTCCGGGTCGAGGAGCCGGTCGACGTCCTCGCCGCCCTCTCCGGTGTTCGACTTGCCGCCGAGCCGGTTCATCGCGATCGCGAGCGTCTCGTGCGCCTCCTGCGACAGCGAGCCGTAGCTCATCGCCCCGGTCGAGAACCGGCGCACGATCGAGCTCACCGGCTCGACCTCCTCGAGCGGGATCGGGCCCGAGTCGAGCGGCCGCAGGTCGAACAGCCCGCGCAGCGTCATGAGCTCCTCGGCCTGGTCGTCGACGAGGCGGGTGTACTCCCGGAAGATGTCGTAGCGGCGGGTGCGGGTCGAGTGCTGGAGCTTGAACACCGTCTCCGGGTTGAAGAGGTGGGTGGGGCCCTCGCGGCGCCACTGGTACTCCCCGCCGATCTCGAGCCGGCGGTGCGGCAGCGGCGGGTGCTGGGCGGGGTAGGCCATGGTGTGGCGGGCATCGACCTCGGCGGCCACACCCTCGATGCTCAGGCCCTCGAGCCGGGACACCGTGCCGGTGAAGTAGCGGTCGACGAAGGCCTTGGACAGGCCGACGGCCTCGAAGGTCTGGGCGCCCTGGTAGGACTGCACCGTCGAGATGCCCATCTTCGACATGATCTTGAGCAGGCCCTTGTTGAGGGCGGTGAGGAGGTTCGCGACGGCCTGCTCCTCGGTCACCGAGGGGATCCGGCCCTCGCGGACGAGGAGCTCCGCGGTCTCCATCGCGAGGTAGGGGTTGACCGCGGAGGCGCCGTAGGCCATGAGGGTCGCGACGTGGTGGACCTCGCGGACGTCGCCGGCCTCGACGAGGAGCGACACCCGGGTGCGGGAGCGCTCACGGATGAGGTGGTGGTGGATCGCCGAGGTCAGGAGCAGCGAGGGGATCGGGGCGAGCTCGGCGGTGGAGTCGCGGTCGGACACGATGAGGTAGTGGACCCCGCGCGCGATCGCCTCGCTCGCCTCGGTGCACAGCTCCTCGATCCGACGGGCCATGCTCACTCCCCCGCCGGCCGGCGCGTAGAGCCCGCTGAGCACGTGGGACGAGGGCCGCTCCGCGCCGCCGCGGCGGCGCGGCTTGGTGAGGTGGACGAACTTCGCGAGCTCGTCGTTGTCGATCACCGGGTAGGGCAGGAGGACCTGCCGGGCGTGCTCGGGGCCGGCGGCGAGCAGGTTGTGCTCGCGGCCGAGCCCGGTCGCGAGGCTGGTGACGAGCTCCTCGCGGATCGCATCGAGCGGCGGGTTCGTCACCTGCGCGAAGCTCTGCACGAAGTAGTCGAAGAGCATCCGCGGGCGCTGCGCGAACGCGGCGATCGCGGTGTCGGAGCCCATCGCGCCGATCGGCTCCGCCCCGGTCTCCGCCATCGGCCCGATGAGGAACATGAGGTCCTCGTCGTTGTAGCCGAAGGTGCGCTGGCGGCGATCCACGGAGGACTGCGGGTGGACGATGTGCTCCCGGTCGGGCAGGTCGGCGAGCTCGGAGCTCTCCGTCTCGAGCCACTCCGCGTAGGGGTGCGCGGCGGCGAGCTCGTCCTTGATCTCCGCATCCGGCACGATCCGGCCGGCGGCGGTGTCGACGAGGAACATGCGGCCGGGCTTGAGGCGGCCGCGCTTGATGATCCGCTCGTCGGGCAGGTCGATGACGCCGACCTCGCTGGCGAGCACGACGGTGTCGTCGGTGACGACGTAGCGGGCGGGCCGCAGGCCGTTGCGGTCGAGGACGGCGCCGGCCACAGTCCCGTCGGTGAAGGACACGCAGGCGGGTCCGTCCCACGGCTCCATGAGGAGCGAGTGGTACTCGTAGAAGGCCCGACGCGCCGGGTCCATGGAGTCGTCGTTCTGCCACGCCTCGGGGATCATCATCATCACCGCGTGGGGCAGCGAGCGGCCGCCCATGACGAGGAGCTCGAGGACCTCGTCGAACGACGCGGAGTCGGAGGCGCCCTCGGTGACGACGGGGAAGAACCGGCTGAGGTCGCGGGTCGAGCCGTCGGACCACGGCGAGGCGAGGGTCTGGGCCGACATGTCGCTCTCCCGGGCGCGCATCCAGTTGCGGTTGCCGCGCACGGTGTTGATCTCGCCGTTGTGGGCGATCATCCGGAAGGGCTGCGCGAGCGGCCAGGACGGGAAGGTGTTCGTCGAGAACCGGGAGTGGACGAGCGCGATCCGGGACACGAACCGCTCGTCGTGCAGGTCGGGGTAGAACGCCTCGACCTGGGCGGTCGTGAGCATGCCCTTGTAGGTCAGCGTCTTCGAGGACAGCGAGGGGAAGTAGATCCCCTCGTGCTCGCTGCGCTTGCGGGTCGCGAAGCACCGCCGCTCGAGCTCCTCCTGGAGCGGACGGCCGTGGTCGTCGGTGGTCACCGGGATCTTCGGGTCGAGGGCGAGGAACACCTGGCTGAACTGCGGCATGACGGCCCGCGAGGCGCGTCCGACGATATCGGCGACGATGGGCACCTCGCGCCAGCCGAGCACCCGCAGGCCCTCCTCGGCGGCGAAGCCGGCGACGATCGCGCGGCCGCGCTCGGGGTCGGCGGGGTCGAGGAACGCGGTGCCGACGGCGTAGTCGCCGGGCTCCGGCAGGGAGAAGTCGAGGACGTCGCTCAGGAACCGGTGCGGGACCTGGACCGTGATGCCGGCCCCGTCGCCGGTGCCCTCGTCGCCGCCGACGGCGCCGCGGTGCTCCATGTTGCGCAGCGCGGTGAGGGCCTGCTGGACGACGAGGTGGTCGGCGTCCCCGCGGTAGCGGACGATCATCGCCAATCCGCACGAGTCGCGCTCGGCCCCGGGATCGTAGAGTCCCCGTGCGGCCGGGAGGGCGCTGTGGGGCAGGGCGGGCGCGGACATGCGGGATGGGCTCATGGCACCGTCCTTCTCAACTGCTGCGGACATGGTTTCTGCGGACGGCGCTGTCTGCATCGGTCAGCGGGCGGACCCCGAGGACCTGCGAGGGGTGACGCGGGTCACCGATCGCGGGTTTGCAGTGTACACGAACTGTCAGTCGGCGCGCGGCGGGCGTTCGGATCGTGTGCGCGACCCCACCTGCGGGACGATCGAGATCGCCGAGGTCACCGCACCGAAGAAGCCGAAGCTCCGCTTCGACATCGTCGAGCCGCGCGGATCCTCGGGGTCCTCGGGATCACGCGGAGCAGGGCCGGATGCCCTCCCGGGAGCGGCGTTCCCGGGGGCGGTGCCGGCGGCCGTGGGGCCGGCATGGCCGGCCGAGCCATGGTCGTCGTGGTCGCGGCCGTCGGTGTCGTCGTCCGATCCGGGCTGCGCCCGCCGGCCGGTGTAGACCCCGTCCTCGGGTGCCCGGTGGCGGATCCGGGAGAGCACGAACAGCGCCGCGCCGAGGGCGAAGACGAGGATCGACACCCAGACGTTGAGGCGGACGCCGAGGATGAGCTCGGCGGTGTCGATGCGCAGTGCCTCGATCCATACGCGGCCGGCGGTGTAGTAGCAGATGTAGAGGAAGAACACCTGGCCGTGGCCGAGCGCGAACCGGCGCCCGGCCCAGATCAGGAGGACGAACCCGACGAGGTTCCACAGGGACTCGTAGAGGAAGGTCGGGTGGAACAGGGTGTCGGCCGGCAGCGCGGCGTCGGGCCAGTTGGGGTTGGGCGCGCCGTCGATCTCGCGGTCGATCGCCAGCCCCCACGGCAGGGTGGTCGGGGCGCCGAACAGCTCCTGGTTGAACCAGTTGCCCCAGCGGCCGACGGCCTGGGCGAGGATGAGCCCGGGAGCCGCGGCGTCGAGGAACGCGGTGAAGCGGATGCCGTAGTGCCGGCAGACGAAGAAGACGGTGAGGACGCCGAGCGCGACCGCGCCCCAGATGCCGAGCCCGCCGTTCCAGATGTAGAGCGCGGCGACCGGATTCCCGTTCGGCCCGAAGTACGGGTCGGGGGTGGAGAACACGTGGTAGAGCCGGCCGCCGATGATGCCGGCGGGAATCGCCCACATGGCGATGTTCCACAGGTCGTCCTCGGACCCCCCGCGCGCCTGCCAGCGACGGTTCGTCACCCACAGCGCGAGCACGATGCCGAGCAGGATGCACAGCGCGTAGGCGTGGATGGTCAGCGGTCCCAGCGAGAACCCGCTCCACGAGGGCGAGGGGATCGCTGCGAGCACGTCGACGGCCGTTCCGGCGGTGCTCGGCTCAGCCACGGTCGCGCACCCCGGCGGCGAACTCCGCGGCCTGCCGCTCGAGTGCGGCGGTCCCGCCGGAGTCGAGCGCCTTGACGAGCGCGGAGCCGACGATGACCCCGTCGGCGTAGGCCGCGACCTCGGCGGCCTGCTCGCGCGTCGACACGCCGAGTCCCACGCACACGTGCTCGGCGCCGGCCGAGCGGGTGTCGGCGACGAGCTGGGCGGCCGCGGAGCCGACCTCGGCGCGGGTGCCGGTGACGCCCATCGTCGAGGCGGCGTAGACGAAGCCGCGCGAGCTGCCGGCGACGTAGGCGAGCCGCTCGGGCCTCGAGGACGGCGCGACGAGGAAGATCCGATCGAGCCCGTGGGCGTCGGAGGCCGCGATCCACTCCCCCGCCTCGTCCGGGACGAGGTCGGGGGTGACGATGCCGCTGCCGCCGGCCGCGGCGAGGTCGCGGGCGAACGCCTCGACCCCGTAGCGCTCGACGATGTTCCAGTACGTCATCGTCACCGCCGCTGCGCCGGCCTCGCGGACGGCCTCGATCGCGGTGAGGACGTCGCGGGTGCGCACCCCGCCGGCGAGCGCGGTGACGCCCGCGGCCTCGATGACCGGGCCGTCCATCCCGGGGTCGCTGTAGGGCATGCCGACCTCGACGATGTCGACGCCGCCGGCGACGAGGGCGCGCATCGCGTCGAGCGAGCCGGGCACGTCGGGATAGCCGACCGGCAGGTAGCCGATGAAGGCGGCGCGGTTCTCCGCCGCGCAGGCGCGGAGCACGGGTGCGGTGCTCATCAGTCCTCCTCGTTGTTCGCGTCGAAGTAGCCGAAGTACTTCCCCGCCGTGTCGACGTCCTTGTCGCCGCGGCCGGACAGGCACACGGCGATGACGGCATCGGGCCCGAGATCGCGGCCGAGCTGGAGCGCCCCGGCCAGAGCATGGGCGCTCTCGATCGCGGGGATGATGCCCTCGGTGCGGGCGAGCAGCCGGAAGGCCTCCATCGCCTCGGCGTCGGTGATCGCCCGGTACTCGCCCCGGCCGGAGTCGTGGAGCCAAGCGTGCTCGGGACCGACCCCGGGGTAGTCGAGGCCGGCGGAGATCGAATGGCTCTCGATCGTCTGTCCGTCGTCGTCCTGGAGCATCATCGAGCGGGCGCCGTGGAGCACGCCCTCGGTGCCCCGGGTGAGGGACGCGGCGTGGAGCTCTCCCCCGTCGCCGCCGGGCTCGCACCCGACGAGCCGGACCCCGGAGTCGGGGATGAAGGCGTGAAACATGCCCATCGCGTTGGACCCGCCGCCCACACAGGCGGTGACGGCGTCGGGCAGGCGGCCGACGAGCTCCTCGATCTGGGCGCGCGCCTCGAGCCCGATGATCCGCTGGAACTCGCGCACGAGCATGGGGAAGGGGTGCGGGCCGGCGACGGTGCCGAACACGTAGTGGGTGGTGTCGACGCTCGCGACCCAGTCGCGGAAGGTCGCGTTGATCGCGTCCTTGAGGGTGCGGGATCCGGCCTCGACGGCGATGACCTCGGCACCGAGGAGCCGCATCCGGGCGACGTTGAGGGCCTGCCGCTCGGTGTCCTGGGCGCCCATGTAGATCCGGCACTCGAGTCCCATGAGGGCGGCAGCGGTGGCGGTCGCGACGCCGTGCTGGCCGGCCCCGGTCTCCGCGATGAGACGGGTCTTGCCCATCCGCTGTGCGAGCAGCGCCTGCCCGAGGACGTTGTTGATCTTGTGGCTGCCGGTGTGGTTGAGGTCCTCGCGCTTGAGGAGGATCCGGGCACCACCGGCGTGCTCGGCGAAGCGCGGGGCCTCGGTGAGCAGGCTCGGGCGGCCGGTGTAGACGCGGTGGAGGCGGTGGAGCTCGGCGACGAACCCGGGGTCGACGGTCGCCTTGGCGAAGGCGTCGGTGATCTCGTCGAGGGCGCTGATGAGCGCTTCCGGGATGAAGCGGCCGCCGAACGTCCCGAAGTACGGGCCCTGGGGCAGTTCGGAGGCCGGTGATGAGAACAGCTCGTGGTCCATGAGGTCCTTCGGGATCGGATGCGGCGAGTGGAGCGGCGCGCGGGCGTGCCGGAGGCGGCGGGTGGGGCTCAGCGGTGGGCGGCGACTGCGGCGCGGCCCGCGGCGGTGAACTCCGCGACGGCCTCCTGCGGGCGGCCGCCGGTGACGAGCGCCTCGCCGACGAGCGCGAGGTCGGCCCCGGCGTCGGCGAAGGCGGTGACGTCCCCGGCGTCGGTGACGCCGGATTCGCCGACGAGCACCGCCGCGGGCGGGCAGTCGGCGGCGAGCGGGGCGAACCGCGCGAGGTCGACGGTGAGGTCCTTGAGGTTGCGCGTGTTGATGCCGATGAGCGGCGCCTCGAGGGCTGCCGCCGCGGCGACCTCGTCCGGGGTGTGCGCCTCGACGAGCACGGCCATACCGAGCTCGGTGGCGAGACCGTGGAGCTCGGCGAGCTGGGACTCGCTCAGCGCGGCGACGATGAGGAGGACGATGTCGGCGCCGTGGGCGCGGGCCTCGTGGACCTGGTACTCGGTGACGACGAAGTCCTTGCGCAGGAGCGGCACGTCGACCGCGGCGCGCACGGCATCGAGGTCGGCGAGGCTGCCGCCGAAGCGGCGCTCCTCGGTGAGCACGCTGATCGCGGCCGCGCCCCCGGCGGCGTACGCGGAGGCGAGGGCGGCCGGGTCCGCGATGTCGGACAGGGCGCCCTTCGAGGGCGAGGACCGCTTGACCTCGGCGATGATGCCGAAATCGCCGGGCGCCCGCGGGAGCAGCGGCCGCACCGGGGCGGCGGCCGCCGCCCGGGCGCGGATCTCGGCCAGAGGGACTGCGGACTCACGCGGCCCGAGGTCCTCGCGGACCCCGGCCACGATGGCGTCGAGCACGGTCACCGGTGGTGGCCCGACTTCTGCTTCCCGCCCTTGCCCGCGGCACGCAGCACGAGGCCGACGATGGGGCCGATGGCACAGACGATGATGCCGGCCCAGAAGACGGTCCAGTTGCCGGCGACGCTGCCGAAGGTGGCGATGATCGCGCCGGCGAAGATGATGAAGACGCCGGTCCAGCCGGCGACGGTGTTGCCGTGTCCGGGATCCTGGACCGCGGTGTAGTCGATGGACGACCGGTCGAGGTCTCCGGTGCCGTCGCGCGCGATGATCTCTGTCATGGTTCTCCTTCTCTGGGGCTGCGTGCCGTCATTGTCTCACGAGGGCGGGCCGGGTCGCGCCCCGACCCGCGATGCGGGATCCGCTCATACGTCCTCCCCGCGGGACAGCGCGTCCCAGGTGCGGGTGGGATCCGCGCCGGGCTCCCCGTCGTCGGCCGCGCTGCTGCGCTCGTAGCGGGCCGAGGCCTGCCAGCGGCCGCTCGCGCGCGTCACCCACGCCGCGACGGCGGCGACCGCGAGACCGAGCACGAGGCCGACGCCGGGCCACGCCGTGTGGGGCCGGTCGGCGAGCATCGTGGCGAGCGCGACACCGGAGTAGCCGAGCGCGGCGAGCACCGCGACGCCGCCGACCACCCAGCGCCCGACCCGTTCGAGGAGGCCGAAGAGGAGCGCGATGACGGCGATGATCGCGGCGCAGGAGACGAGCAGCGGGGAGTTCCCGGGCGCCTCGGCGGTCGCCTGGGCGACACCGGGTACCGGGGTGGTGGGGTCCGCGGCGGCGGTGATCCACGTGCGACCGGCGACGATCCACAGGGCGGCCGCGGACACGAGGAGGGCGAGGATGCCGCGCGCCTTCGTCACCGGGGTGCCCCCGCGGTCCGCTCCGGTTCCGTCCCGGGGGTGCGCAGGGTGTGGGCCGCGGCGGCGGCGCGGAGCACCGCGGCGGCCTTGTTCTGCGTCTCGATGTACTCGGTGTCGGGCACGGAGTCGGCGACGATCCCGGCGCCGGCGGACACACTGATCACCCCGGGGCGCATGATGCCGGTGCGGATCGCGATCGCGACGTCGAGGTCGCCCGTGAAGGACAGGTAGCCGACGACCCCGCCGTAGACGCCGCGCGCGGTCGGCTCGAGCCGATCGATGATCTCGAGCGCGCGCGGCTTGGGCGCTCCGGACAGGGTGCCGGCGGGGAAGGTCGCGGCGAGCACATCGACCCCGCTGCACCGCCGATCGAGGCTGCCGGTGACGGTCGACACGATGTGCATGATGTGGCTGTAGCGCTCGATCTCCATGAACTCGACGACGTCGACGCTGCCGGGTTCGCAGACCTTCGAGAGGTCGTTGCGGGCGAGGTCGACGAGCATGAGGTGCTCGGCGCGCTCCTTCTCGTCCGCGAGCAGGTCGCGGGCGAGCTCGTGGTCCTCCTCCGGCGTCGCCCCGCGCGGCCGGGAGCCGGCGATCGGATGGGTGACGACGTGTCCGGCCTTGACGGTGACGAGCGCCTCGGGCGAGGACCCGACGATGCTCAGCGGCCGCCCGTCGGGGGTCGGGACGTCGAGGAGGTACATGTAGGGGCTCGGGTTCGTGGTCCGCAGCATCCGGTAGACGTCGAGCGGGTCGGCATCGCAGGGCGAGTCGAAGCGCTGCCCGAGCACGACCTGGAAGATCTCCCCGTCGACGATCTCCTGCTTGGCGGTGAGCACGGACTCGAGGTACTCCTCGCGCGGGGTGCGCGGCTTGACCTCGGGCTCGAGCGGAGTGTGGACGGCGACGGTCGAGGGGGCCGGGGCGAGCAGGTCGTCGATCATCGCCGCGAGCCGGGCGCGCCCGGTGTCGTAGGCGGCATCGATGCCGGAGTCGCGGCCGTCGACGTTGACGACGTTCGCCACGAGGGTGACCCGGGAGGTCGAGTGGTCGAAGATCGCGACGTCGCCGGGGATCGACAGGCTGAGCTCGGGCACCGCGTCCTCCGGCAGCGGGCCGTGGCCGAGCCGCTCGAAGCGGCGCACGACGTCCCAGCCGAGGTAGCCGACGAGGGACGAGATCATCGGCGGCAGGTCGGGGTGCGGGACGTCGATGTGGAGCAGCTCGAGGGTGGCGCGCAGGGCGGTGAGCGGGTCGCCGCTCGTCGGGGCGCCGGCCGGCGGGGTGCCGAGCCAGGCGACCTCGCCGTCGACCTCGGTGAGGGTGGCGATCGGGTGGCGGCCGATGAAGGAGTAGCGGCTCCACACTCCGCTCGTCGCCGATTCGAGGAGGAACCCGCCGGGCCGACCGCCGGCGAGCCGGCGGTAGATGCTCAGCGGGGTCTCGGAGTCGGCGAGCACGGTCGTGTACAGGGGCACGAGGCGGTGGTCGGCGCCGAGGGCCCGGAACTCCTCACGCGTCGGGGTGACGGACATCGATCTCCCTCCCGGTGAAGCAGGTGGCGGTGTTCGTGTGGCAGGCAGGGCCGGTCTGGTCGACGGTGAGGAGCACGGTGTCGGCGTCGCAGTCGAGGGCGAGCCCGCGCACGTGCTGGACGTGCCCGGAGGTCTCCCCCTTGACCCAGTACTCGCCCCGCGAGCGCGACCAGTAGGTGGCCCGCCCGGTGGTCGCGGTGCGGCGCAGCGCCTCGGCATCCATCCAGGCGAGCATGAGGACCTCCCGGGTGGTGTGCTCCTGCACGACGACGGGCACCAGGCCGTCGGGGCTGAAGACGACGCCGGGCAGCGCGTCCTCGATGGTCGGCGGTGTCATCGGACCTCGATCCCCTCGGCGCGCAGAGCGTCCTTGACCTCACCGACGGTGAACTGCCCGAAGTGGAACACGCTCGCGGCGAGCACCGCGTCGGCCCCGGCGCGCACGGCCGGCGCGAAGTGCTCGACGGCACCGGCCCCGCCGGAGGCGATGAGCGGCACGTCGACGACGGCGCGGGCGGCGGAGATGAGCTCGAGGTCGAAGCCGGCCTTCGTGCCGTCGGCGTCCATGCTGTTGAGGAGGATCTCCCCGGCGCCGAGCTCCGCGGCGCGCCGCGTCCACTCGATCGCGTCGATCCCGGTGCCCCGGCGTCCGCCGTGGGTGGTGACCTCGAAGCCCGAGGGGGTGGGATCCGCCCCGGGCGGGACCCGGCGGGCGTCGAGGGACAGCACGAGCACCTGATTGCCGAACCGGTCGGCGATCTCGGCGAGGAGCTCGGGCCGGGCGACGGCTGCGGTGTTGACCCCGACCTTGTCGGCCCCGGCCCGCAGCAGGCGGTCGACGTCGGCGGTCGAGCGGACTCCCCCGCCGACGGTGAGCGGGATGAACACCTGTTCGGCGCAGCGGCCGACGACGTCGAGGGTCGTCTCCCGGTCGCCGCTCGAGGCGGTGACGTCGAGGAAGGTGAGCTCGTCGGCGCCCTCGGCGTCGTAGCGGTGGGCGAGCTCGACCGGGTCCCCGGCGTCGCGCAGCCCGGTGAAGTTCACCCCCTTGACCACGCGTCCGGCGTCCACATCGAGGCAGGGGATGACCCGTACCGACACTGCCATGGAGCTCCTCACAGTCCGAGGTTGCGGTAGCGCTCGATGCGGCGGTGCCAGCGGCGGTCCGCCGGCTGGCGCATGAGCGCGATGATCTCGTGTTCGAGGGTAGCCGACACGCGGGCGACGAACGCCTCCGGCTCCGCCGCGGCGTCGGGCTCCTCCACGATGATCCTGTCCGCGACGCCGTCGGCGAGCAGCCGTTCGGCCTGCACGCCCTGCGCCTGGGCCATCTCCGGGGCGTGCTCGGTGTCGCGGTGGACGATCGCCGAGGCACCCTCGGGCGGGAGCGGGGACAGCCAGCCGTTCTGCGCGGTGAGCACGCGGTCGGCCGGGACGAGCGCGAGCGCTCCTCCGCCGCTGCCCTCGCCCATGATCAGCGACACGGTGGGCGCCTCGAGGGTGATGAGATCGGCGAGCGAGCGGGCGATCTCGCCGGCCAGGCCGCCCTCCTCCGCCTGCTTCGACAGCGCCGCACCGGGGGTGTCGATGACGGTGACGAGGGGCACGCCGAGCTCGCGGGCGAGGGCCATGCCGCGGCGCGCCTCGCGCAGGGCGGCCGGGCCCATGGGCTCGTGGGAGCGCTGCCGGTAGCGGTCCTGCCCGAGCACGATGCACGGCGCGCTGCCGAACTTCGCGGTCGCGAGCAGCAGGCCGGGGTCCTTCTCCCCCTGGCCGGTGCCGTTGAGCGGCAGCACGTGGGTGGCGCCGTGGCGCAGCAGCTCGCGCACGCCGGGGCGCTCGGGGTTGCGGGAGGCCGCGATGATGTCCCAGGCCCGGGTGCCGGACGGAGCGGGGTCGGGCGCGGTCTCGGGGTCCGGCACGGGGGCGGGCACCTCGCGGCTGCCCATGAGGACGTCGAGCACCTTCGCGACGGTGTCGGCGATCCGCTCGGGACCGATCACGGCGTCGATGATGCCGAGCCGGTGGAGGTTCTCCCCGGTCTGCACGCCGGTGGGGAACTCGCGGCCGTAGAGCTGCTCGAACACGCGCGGGCCGAGGAAGCCGATGAGCGCGCCGGGTTCGGCGACGGTGAAGTGGCCGAGCGAGCCCCAGGAGGCGAACACGCCGCCGGTGGTGGGGTGGCGGAGGTAGACGAGGAAGGGCAGGCCGGACTGCTTGTGGGCCATGACGGCCGCGGTGATCTTGACCATGGAGAGGAAGGCGACCGTGCCCTCCTGCATCCGGGTGCCGCCGGAGGCGGGCCCGGCGAGCAGCGGCAGCCCCTCGGCGGTGGCCCGCTCGATCGCGGACACGAGCCGCTCGGCGGCGGCGACGCCGATCGAGCCGGCGAGGAACCGGAACTCGCAGGCGACGACGGCGACGCGGCGGCCGCGCACGAGTCCCTCACCGGTGATGACCGCCTCGTCGACGCCGGACTTCCGAGCCGCCCGGCCGAGCTCGGCGGCGTAGTCCGCGTCGATCCCGGCGGCCGGGGTGACAGGGGTGGTGTCCCAGCTCGTGTAGGTCCCGGGGTCGACGACGAGGTCGATGAGCCCGCGGGCGTCGAGTCGCTGTGCCATGGCCCTCAGCCCTCGAGCCAGGAGCGGATGACGGCGTCGTGCTCGCCGAGCAGCGGCGGCGCGAGGTGCTCGGTGACGGTGGTCTCCGTCTCCCCGGCGGCGTCGGCGTCGAAGAACCGGACCGGGGGCCCGGGCAGGTCCATCGGGCCGACGACGGGATGGTCGACGGTGATCTTGAGGCCCTGGGACAGCGCCTGCTCCCAGTCGTAGACCTCGGGCAGGGTGCGGACGATCCCGGCGGGGATGCCGGCGGCGGCGAGCTTCTCGAGCAGCGCCGCGGACTCGTAGGCGGCGAACACGTCCTCGATCGCGGCGGTGACGGCCGGCCGGTTCGTCACCCGCTCGGAGTTCGTCGCCATCCCCGGGGCGGCGGGGTCGAGGTCGAAGGCGGCGCAGAAGCGCTGCCACAGGCCCTCGTTGCCGACGGAGATCTGCACAGCACCCCCGTCGCAGTGGAACAGGCCGTAGGGCGAGAGCGAGGGGTGGTGGTTGCCGCCGGGGCGCGGGTCCTCGCCGGCGACGGTGGCGCGGGTGCCCTGGAAGGCGTGGACGCCGACCATGCCGGCGATGAGCGAGGTGCGCACGACCTTGCCGCGGCCGGTGCGTTCGCGCTCGAGGAGGGCGGCGAGGACGCCGTAGGCGCCGTAGATGCCGGCGAGCAGGTCCGCGATCGGGACGCCGACCTTCTGCATGTCGTCGGGTCCGGAGCCGGTGAGCGACATCAGGCCGGCCTCGCCCTGCGCGATCTGGTCGTAGCCGGCGCGCTGCGCCTCGGGCCCGTCGTGGCCGAAGCCCGTGATCGAGAGGATGACGAGGCGCGGGTTGATCTCGAGGCAGGTCGCGGTCGAGAAGCCGAGCCGGTCGAGCACGCCGCCGCGGAAGTTCTCGACGAGGACGTCGGCGCGGGCGATGAGGGCGCGCAGGGTGGCCTTCCCGTCCTCGCTCTTGAGGTCGAGCGCGATCGACTCCTTGTTGCGGTTGCAGGAGAAGAAGTAGGTGGCCTGCGGGTCGTCGGCGGGCCCCACGAAGGGCGGCCCCCAGGAGCGGGAGTCGTCGCCGGAGGCGGGGTTCTCGACCTTGATGACGCGGGCGCCGAGGTCGCCGAACAGCTGCCCTGCGTGGGGGCCGGCGAGCGCGCGGGACAGGTCGACGACCGTGTACCCGGACAGGGCGCCGGCGGTGCGGGGATTGGGCGTGGGTCGGGACATGGCTGCCTTCCGGTGGGAGGGTCCGCGCGCGGCCTCAGTTGTCGGGGCCGTCGGGGGTTCCGTACGTGTCCACGAGTCTACGCAATCGGCCCGCGGCGGCGAATCCGCGGGCGCCGTCGGCGGTCTGGATCGCCATCACCGCATACGTGGTGCCGTCGGCGAGGTCGAGCAGCGGCCACGGCTGTCCGCTCGTCGTCGAGTAGCTCACGCCGACGATCTCCGGCCAGGTGAAGGTCCGGGTGCGCACGATGTTGCGGACGGTGAGCGATGCGGGGGTCGCGATCGCGCGCACCGAGCCGAGGCGCCACAGGATCGCGGCGAAGAGGATGCCGAGGGCGATGAGCCAGATGTGGTCGACCGGCTTCCATGCGTCCCAGCCGATCGTGCCCAGCCCGTAGGACAGGGCGATGAAGGCGGCGAGGACCGCGACCGCGGCCACCAGTGTCAGGGGCCGCAGCACGTAGGGGCGGAAGACCTCACATCCGGCAGGCATCGATCGCGGTAACGAGGATCGCCCGTGCCCCGGCCGAGTACAGCCGGTCCATGATCTTGTGGGAGTCCTTCTTCTCGACCATCGAACGCACGGCCGACCATGCGGGGTCGTTGAGCTGGGAGACCGTGGGGCTCTCGTAGCCCGGGGTCACCGCGATCGCATCGGCGAGCAGCTCGGTGCGGATGTCGTAGTCGATGAGCACGTAGGAGCGGGCGACCATGACGGACTGCATGCGCCGGATGAAGACGTCCGCCCCCGGCTTGGTGACCTCGCCGCGGGCGATGAGCACGCCCTCGGACATGAGGATCGGCTCGCCGAAGGTCTCGAGGCCGGCCATCCGCAGGGTGGTGCCGGTCTCGACGACGTCGGCGATCGCATCGGCGACTCCGAGCTCGATCGACACCTCGACGGCGCCGTCGAGCTTGACGGTGGTCGCCTCGATGCCGCGGCGGGCGAGGTCCTGGTCGACGAGCACGGGGTAGCTCGTGGCGATGGTCTTCCCGGCGAGCTCGGCGGGGTCGGAGTAGGTGCCCTCCTCCGCCGCGTAGTGG
Organism: Brevibacterium sp. CS2; assembly: GCF_005280295.1. Classification (GTDB taxonomy): domain Bacteria; phylum Actinomycetota; class Actinomycetes; order Actinomycetales; family Brevibacteriaceae; genus Brevibacterium; species Brevibacterium pityocampae. The sequence goes on from NZ_CP040020.1 coordinate 2,601,658, forward strand.
AAGGCGGAGCGGCCGAAGCCGAGCTGCATGACCTCGTCGGCCTCCGCCTCGGACTCCAGCAGGAGGTCGCGCCCGGTGATCCCGATGTCGAGGATGCCGCGGCCGATGTAGGTCGCGATGTCACGGGGCCGCAGGTAGAAGAACTCGATGTCGTTGTCGATGTCGCGATGGACGAGGCGCTTGGAGTTGAGCCGCAGGGAGTAGCCGGCCTCCCGCAGCATCGTCGTGGCCGATTCCGACAGCGCGCCCTTGTTGGGCACTGCGACACGGAGCATGATGTCCTTTCGAGGATCCGGGATTCAGAGCTTGCGGTAGACGTCGTCGAGCGTGAGGCCGCGGGCGATCATCATGACCTGGAGGTGGTAGAGGGCCTGCGAGATCTCCTCGGCGAGCTCCTCGTCGGTCTGGTACTCGGCGGCCATCCACACCTCGGCGGCCTCCTCGACGACCTTCTTGCCGATCGCGTGGACCCCGGCGTCGAGCTCGGCGACGGTGGCGGATCCGGCCGGTCGGGCGGCGGCCTTGGCGGTGAGTTCGGCGAACAGCTCTTCGAAGGTCTTCACGGTGTCCCAGCCTAGTGCATGGGCGGGCGCGCGCCGGGGCCCGTCCGCACCTCGGGAACGTGACCTCGCTCGCTCAATCGGGGCGGCCGGTCACCGTCTGGGACTGTGCGATCGGCGAGGAGATCGTCTGCCGGGAGCGCTTCGCCCAGTCGATGATCCCGACGACCACCATGATGAGGAAGATGAAGTAGACGATGCCGGAGAAGGCCAGCCCGCCCATGATCGCCAGCGGGATGCCGACGAGGTCGACGGCGAGCCAGACGAACCAGAACTCGACGATCGCGCGGCCCTGGGCGTACATCGCGACGAGCGAGCCGACGAAGATGTAGGCGTCCGGGTAGGGGTTCCACGACCAGCCGCCGGCGGAGAGCACCGCGCCGAAGGCGACGGTGCCGACGAGCAGCGCGAGGACGAGGAGGATCCGCTCCTTCCACGTCGCCCAGCGGACCTGGATCTCACCGGTCTGCTCACGCGAGCGCTTCCACTGGCTCCAGCCCCAGATCGCGGCGACGATGATGACGACCTGGCGGGAGGCGTTGCCGCCGAGGCCGGCGGAGACGCTCGCGGAGAACAGGAGGATCGAGCCGAGGATCTGCACCGGCCAGGACAGGATGTTCCGGCGCAGCGCGAGGAACACCGTGGCGAGCGCACAGATGTTGCCGAGGAAGTCCGACCACGGGACGGGATTGCCCAGCAGCTCGAAGATCGGCGTGTTGAGCCAGGTGAAGATCTCCATGGAATCCCCCCTCGGGTCAGTGCGCGTGGGCGGCGGCGCGGGTGCGGAGCTCGTCGATGGCGGCGGCCGGGCTGTCCGCGCCGTAGACGGCCGAGCCGGCGACGAGCACGTTCGCGCCGGCGTCGACGACGCGGTCGACGGTCGCGGCGGACACTCCCCCGTCGACCTGGAGGAGGATGTCGAGGCCGGAGGCGCTGATCGCCTCGCGGGTGCGGCGGATCTTCGGCAGGCACACGTCGAGGAAGGACTGGCCGCCGAACCCGGGCTCGACGGTCATGATGAGGATCTGGTCGAACTCGCCGAGGAGGTCGACGTAGGGCTCGATCGGGGTCGCCGGCTTGAGGGCGAGGCTCGCCTTCGCGCCGAGGCGCCGGATCTCCCGGGCCAGCCGGACCGGGGCGGCGGCGGCCTCGGCGTGGAAGGTCACCGAGGCGCAGCCGAGCTCCGCGTAGACGGGTGCGTGGCGGTCGGCGTCGGTGATCATGAGGTGCGCGTCGAGCGGGATCGGGGACACGGCGCGGATCCGCTCGACCACCGGCGGGCCGAAGGTGAGGTTCGGCACGAAGTGGTTGTCCATGACGTCGACGTGGGCCATGTCGGCGTTCGCGATCGCGGCGAGCTCGCCGCGCAGGTCGGCGAAGTCGCAGGACAGGATGCTCGGATTGATGTGGATGGTCACGGGGGAATCCTACTTCTTCCGCATCAGGGCGAGGAACATGCCGTCGGTTCCGTGGACGTCGGGCCACAGCTGCGCGCAGCGGCCCCCGGCCACCGGTGCGGAGGCGAACTCCTCGGCCGGGCGGCCGGTGACCTCGGCGAGCACCTGGGCGGCGTCGAGCATCTCGACGGCGGAGGACTCCGCGGCGGCGAGCTCTTCGACGACGAGCAGGGTCTCGACGTGGTGGGGCGAGCAGGTGGTGTAGGCGATGACACCGCCGGGCATCGCGGCGCTGATCGCGGCGGCGAGGAGCTCGCGCTGGATGGGCCCGAGGGTGTTGACGTCCTTCGGGGTGCGGCGCCAGCGGGCCTCGGGCCGGCGGCGCAGCGCACCGAGGCCGGAGCAGGGCACGTCGACGAGGACGCGGGTGAACTGCTCGGCGTGGTCGGTGCCGAACTCGCGCCCGTCGGCGGCGAACACCTCGACGACCTCGGACAGTGCCCGGGTCGAGTCCTCGACGAGGTCGGCCCGGTGGTCGGAGGTGTCGACGGCGATGACACGATCACCGGTGCCCGCGGCGACCGCGCCGAGCACGGCGGTCTTGCCGCCGGGTCCGGCGCACAGGTCGAGCCACGCCCCGGCGGGCGCCTCGGGCCGGGTGAGTGCGAGGGCGACGAGCTGGGAGCCTTCGTCCTGCACCCGGGCGGTGCCCTCGCGCACCTCGGGCACGTCGAGCGGGGCGCCGTGGTCGAGGTGGACGCCGAGGGGCGAGAGCGGGGTCGGGGTGCCGACCCGGTCGGCGACGTCGGCGCGGTCGGCGAGGCCGGGCAGGACGCTCAGGCAGACCTTGGCCGGGGCGTTGTCGGCATCGAGCACCGCGCGCAGCTCACCGGCGTCGCGGCCGTGGGCGACGAGCGCCTGGCGCAGGGCGCGGATGATCCAGGCCGGGTGGGAGGTCTCGATCTCGAGCTCCCGGGTGGGATCGACGTCCGCGGTGACGGTGTCGAGCCATTCCTCGCGGGTGCGCTCGGAGATGCGCCGGAGGACGGCGTTGACGAATCCGCCGGCCCGGGCGTCGTGGTGGGCCTTGACGACGCCGACGGTCTCGGACACCGCGGCGTGGTCGGCGACGCGCATATTCAGCAGCTGGTGGGCGCCCATCCGCATCGCGGCGCGCACGGGCGGGTCGATGTCGGCGGCGGGGCGGCCCGCGGCGACGGTGATGATCGCGTCGTAGAGTCCGATGCCGCGCAGCGTGCCGTAGGTCAGCTCGGTGGCGAGGGCAGCGTCGGGGCCGGTGAGGCGGGTGCGGGCGAGCTTGCCGGGCAGCAGGAGGTTGGCGTAGGCATCCTCGAGCTCGACGTCGCGCAGCACCTCCCAGGCCAGGGTCCGCGGGAGGTCGGCGCGCGGCGGGCGCGGCTGACGGGGCCCCCGACGGTCGTGGTCGCGGGGCCCTGAGCCCCGGCGGTCGTGGTGGTGGGGGCCTGAGTCACGAGGGCCGGAGGTGCGGCGGTCGTGGCGCGGCCGATCATCGCCCTGCCTGTCACGGGGCTGCCGGTCGTCTCGCTGCCGGTCGCGGGGCTGACGGTCGTGGTGCTGCCGGTCGTGGTTCTTGGATTCGTCCGATGTCACGGGGTCTCCTCGAGGTCGAAGTCGATGTCGCCGTGGCCGCGATGGAAGTCGAGCGCGGACATGCGGGGCTTGCCGAAGGGCTGGATCCCGGTGACGGACACGGCGCCGTCGCCGGTGCCGATGACGACGGCGTCCCCGCGCCGGGTCAGCCGGCCGGGCGGGAGGTCAGCCGAGGGGCCTGCCGGAGCCCCCGGCCGAGGATCCGTCCGGGGATCTGTCGGAGGTTCGGTCTGAGGGTCCGTCGGAGAGCCCGTCTGGGGGTCCGTCGGAGGCGCAGTCCGGGGGTCCGTGGGGGCGGTGTGATCGGAGCTGCCGCTGCGGTGGACCCGGACGCCGAAGAGCTTGGTCCGCTTCCCATCGATGAGAGCCCAGGCGCCGGGCTGCGGGGTGACTCCGCGGGCGCGGGCGGACACCTCGGGCGCGGAGGCGCGGAAGTCGAGGCGCGCCTCGTCCGGGGTGATCTTGTCCGCGTGGGAGGACTCCCCCGCCTGCGGCCGGTAGTCCGCGGTGCCGGCGGCGACGGCGTCGAGCGCGGCGACGAGCACGGGTGCACCGCGCTCGGCGTAGTCGTCGAGGACAGCACCGGCGTCGGCCTCCGGGAGCTCGAAGGCGGCCTGGGCGACGACGTCTCCGGTGTCCATGCCGGTGTCGATCCGGAACACGGTGACACCGGAGCCGGTCTGCCGGGCCATGATCGCGCGCTGCACGGGTGCCGCACCCCGCCAGGCCGGGAGCAGGGAGAAGTGGAGGTTGAACCAGCCGTGGGCGGCCGCGGCGAGGGCGCGTGGGCCGGCGATCGCGCCGTAGGCGACCACGGCGACGGCGTCCGGGGCGAGGGATTCGATCTCGGTGAGGATGTCGCCGCGCAGCCGGTCGGCCTCGAGGACCGGGATCCCGGCGGCCTGCGCGCGGACCTTGACCGGGCTGGGGGTGAGAACGCGCTTGCGGCCGACAGGCGCATCGGGCCGAGTGAGCACGGCGACGACCTCGTGCTCGGAGGCGAGCAGCGCCTCGAGGGAGGGCACGGCGACGTGGGGGGTTCCGGCGAAGATCAGTCTCACGAGGATCCAGTCTACGGCGCGGGGCGTGCGCGCCGGTACGGCAGTGCGATCGAGGTGCACCGGGGTGGGTCCGCCCGGTCACGACTGCGTCATCCGACTCCGTGCGCCAGCGGGACGTCGACGATCTCGCGGTTCCGCGGCAGGGATCCCCGGAAGGTCATCGGCACCGCGTTCGCGCCCTCGATGTGCGTGCCGTCGATCGCCTGGATGTGCAGATGGGGTTCAGTGCTGTTGCCCGAGTTCCCGCACCGGCCGATGAGCTCGCCGGCGCGCACGTGCTGCCCCGTCCGGACAGCAGCACTCCCCAGCTGCAGATGGCAGAGAGCGACGACGATGCCCCCGCGTTCGATGAACACGTGGTTCCCCGCAAGTGCCGTCCACCCCGCCGCGACTCGACGTGGCTGGGTCAGCGCATAGCCGATCGACGGCAGGCCGCGGTGAGCCCGATGGTCGGGCTCCGCATCATGCACCGCGACCACAGCACCATCGGCAGGGGCGAGGATCGGCCGACCGAAACCCGGGAAGCGCTCCGGGGGCTCCGGTCGGACGAGCCCGCTGAACGTGATCGGAGCAGTGCGCGAATCCTCCCCGACCGGCACGAAATCGATCGCATGCGATGTGGCGAACCGATGGGTGCCATGGCTGGGAATCCTGTCGGCCGGGCTGTTCTGGACGAGCCAGCGGCCGGAGAACGGATAGTCGAGATCGATGCCGGATGACATACAGGACTCCCTTTCGTGCGCCGCGACCGCTCCACATGCGTCGATAGATCCACGTGAGCCAATCGGCGCACGCGCGTTGACAGAGCCACGTTCGTCGACTGATCTGCTTGCATCCACAGCGGCGATCGTCTGCGGGGCCTCGGGAGTCGCACTGGGACAAGCCCTCACTCGATTCTCTCACGTCGGAGCTCCGGTTCCAGGGGATCAGGCACTGGAAAGTGTCGTCGCCCGGTCCATCCCGGAAGAGCGGCGGTGATCCGAGGGCGCTGTCCCCAGAAGAGCACTGTCTTTGGAGGGGCGGTGGCTCTCACAAGGGCTGCGGGTCACTGATGGGCTGCGGGCCTCACATGGGCGGTGGCTCTCATAAGATCGGCGGGTCTCAGAAGGGCGGCGGGTCGTCGTCGGCGTGCCACCAGGGGTCGCTGCCACCGGCGGGAGGACCGGTCGATGCCTCGGTCGCACTCCCGGTGTCGGTATCGTTTGCGAGTCGCTCGACCGCCGGCGTTCTCATCACCGATCCCCCAGCGGACCGATCTGCACTGGCCGATCGTCCGGTGACTGACCCTCCGGAGACCGACACACCCAGGACAGTCGCTCCGGAACCGGTCTCCGCGTGCGCTGCGCCACTGTTCCTGCGGTCGGGCTGGCAGTCTGTCGCAACGCCGGTGTGCGCGAAGCGATCGCTCTTCCTGCTGTTCGCAGTTGTGCTGTCGACGGACGCGGCGGGTTGCGGCCGGGTGGAATCCGGCCGGGGGTCGGCCGACTCGGTGTCATCGATATCAGACTGGGGCGCCTTCTCCCAGCACTCCCAGGGATCGATGACGACAGAAGCACGAGAGCTGCGCGACGCGGTGCCGTCCGGTTCGCGGTCCGGCGGGCCGTCATCAGGGTCACGCGGGGGTCCGCCATCGGGACGATCCGGTGGGTCGTCATCGGGGTCGTCCGGTGTTCCGGTGCTCGGGCCGTCGGGTGGCCTCTCTTGGGATGTGCTCCGTGGCGGGTCGGGGTCGTCGGAGTCGGTCAGGCCGAGGAGGCGGCGGGTGAGGCGCGCAGCCTCGCGATCGGCGGGCCTGTCGGCCGGTGTGGTGGTGTGGGTGATGCCGTGGGCGAATTGCCAGCAGATGAGTCCGTCGGTGGTGCGGTGCAGGCGCAGGGTCCGCTCGGTCTTCATCTGGTGGTGCTGCTTGCACAGGGGGTGGAGGTTGTCGAAGTCCGTCCGCCCGCCACGAGCAGGAGCGGCGTGGTCGAAGGGGGTGATGTGGTCGGCTTCGCTGGTCTCGGCTCGCCGCGTGCAGCCCGGGGCGGTGCACCAGGCCCAGGTCTGGTTCAGCGTGGTGCGCATTCCGGCCGGCAGCGTGTAGGACTGTGCGATCTCGGGGCAGATGGCGCCGGTGGTGGGGTCGGTGAGGATGCGGGTGAATTTCTCCGACCCGGCGGCGAGTCTGCGGGCGAGGTCGGCGGGGATGGGGGTGCCGTCGGACCAGGTGCCGGGCAGTGTGGCGTGTCCGGTGAGGGTGAGGAAGGGAACGGTGATGACGACGGTGGCCTGTCTGCGCAGCCAGTCCTGATTCGACGGACACGTCACCGTGACATGTTGCCGCACGCGCCCGTCCGGGCCTGCTTCACCTGCATCGGTATCACCGGTGGAGGGGAAGAGTCCTGGATTCGGATCTGCGGTACTCCCCTCAGCAGTGAACGCGCCTGCGTCCTGACTACTGCCGCCGTCACCGCCGCCGCCCTCCTCGGAGGCGGTGGTGGTGGTGTTGGGGGTGGTGATCTCGATGTCGGTGCTCGGGGCGGTGGCGGTGAGGAGGTCGAACATCAGCTGCGGGATGGTGCGATCGTCCTCAATCTGCGCCCCGGCCGGCAGCTGCTCACCGAACGTCGAGGCGTGGGCGGCCCGGATCGCGCGGGCGGTGGCCTCGAGGCGGCGGTGCAGGGCGTGCAGGGGCTCGAGGGGACCGGTGAGGAGTAGACGTCCTTCCCGGGCATCGCTGCGCCAGAAATCGACCCGCCGGTTCTCCCGCACCTGTTCTTCCTGTTCCTCGTCATCGGTGAGCATCCGGATGAGCTCGGTGACCGCCCGGCAATAGGCTTCCCACGACAGATCGGGACGCAGTGCGGTGATCCCCGCATCGAGCGCTGCGAGTTTCTCATGCCCGAGTCGGTGAGCGCGGCGGGCGGCGTACTGCAGGCGCTCGTAGCGCAGGATTCCGGTGGTGGCGCGGTCGTGGCAGGCCCGCAGGCTGAACGTCGCGATGAGTGCTTCGCGGGCGGCGGTGTAGGCGCGTGTGATGGTGGTGTCGAGGACCGCGGCGAGACAGGTGAGGTGTTCGCCGGTGACGCGTTCGAGCACCCAGTGGGCGAGCGACCCATCGGCAGGCAGGCCGTAGCGGTCCCGCCCGCACCCCGGGCAGCCGGCGGCAGAGCTGGCAGTGCCGGTGGGCGCGGAACAGGGCACGGATTCTGCGATGCCGGTTGCAGAGTCCGCGGCGGCGGGAGAATCGGGAGACGAAACCACGGGCCCGGCCGTTCCCGCGCAGGTGGTGCAGTCGGGGGCGGGGGTGAGGTCGAGGCATTCCTCGACGATGGTCTCGGCGATGAGCTGCATCCGGGCGAGCATCACCCGATCATGGGCGGCCACCGAGTCCCGCAGCCGCAGGAGAGCAGGCCGCTCACTGAAGGGGTGACCGGCAGGGTCGCGGGGATCGGAGTCGCCGGGGTCGGTGCTGTCGGGGTGGACGGTGGGTGCGGTCATCGGAGGTCACCTCCCTCGGGGACGGGTGTCGGGAATCGATCGGGGAACGGGTACGGAACAGTGGATACTGGGGTTTGGTCGGGTGTGCTGTGCGAGTGGTTCCAGGCTATCGGGACCCACGGACACAGAATGGGCTGAAAGCGTCGAAAAGCCGTGTTATCCACAGGGTGTTCGATATTAATCTGAATATTCTTTCGCCAGCATCATCGATTGTGGAAACCCATTCCACTCTGCGCAGGGACGCCGCTAGAAATGAAGGGTCAGATTGCGAGGCGAGCAATCCGACAGCCACAGATGGACCCTGCCGGATCCGACCGCACGGATCGGCTCCATGACACAGCCCCGGACGACTCCCCCGATACGAGGACAGCTCTGCCCGGTTCACGGCGCCCCCGGCACCACGACAGCCCGACCCAGCGCGCGAGCCCCATGACTGGAGATATCCAGAGAACGTACGCGACTCCCCGGCTTCCCGAAACCGCGAGCAACTGCGGGCAATATCTCCGGTCGGCCCAAACACAGCCCCGGACAACTCCCCCGACCTGAGGACACCTCGGTCCGGCGCATGGTTCCCGGGCCTCACGGTTCCCCGACTCGTCACCCGGCCGAGACCGCCGAGCGGCACAGGCACCGGCAGGCGCATTCAGTCAGTCTCCCCACCCGGTGACTCAAGACAGCGCCTCACGGTGACGCTCGAAGATGGCGACTCGAGCGGGCGCCTCAAGGTGGCAGTTCGAACTGGCAGCTCGAACCGGCGACTCGAGCCGCCGCGCCTCAAGCCGCCGCACCTCGGACCCAGCGCGCCTGCCCCGCGCCTACAGCGCGTCGGGGTCGTCGACGCGGACCGCGACGATGTCGGCTCCGCGCATCGACCGCGATGCGACCTCTGCGGCGAGGCGCGTCGTCACTGCGCGGCCGTCGGCGATCGTGAAGCCCACGACGACCGAGTACGGCTCGTCCTCCGCGATGAGCTCGCGCACCTCGGCGGTCTCCCGCAGCACCGCGATGACCTCTCCCACGGCCTCGCGCCCGCCGCTGATCGTCACCGTCCGCGCCGCCGGCGGCAGCCCGAGCACGGCCCGGTCCGCGGACTGCTCCGCCGCCCACGGGATGGGCTCGAACCGGCTCACCACACGCTGCACCGCCTCGTCCTCGTCGAGCAGCAGCACCCGGCCACCCGCGGAGTGCGATCGCACGAGCGAGGCACCGCGCAGGCGACGCGCGATCGCCTGCTCCGTCGAACGGAGCCCCGGCCCCGGCCACAGCGTGTCGAGCAGCAGCGCCGAGGCGTACCCGCCTTCGACATAGGGCTCCGCACCGGTCGTCGCGACGACGATGCTCGGCTCCGGATCCACCGCGCCGAGCACCCGGTCACCGCCGGACCGGACGATGAGTGCGCCCGGGAACGCCCTTCCGAGCTCCTCGTACACCTTGTCGAGCCCGCTCACCACCGAGCGCACGGCGGTCGCGGAGCACTCCCGGCACGTCACCGAATCGGCCCGGTACCCGCATCGCCGGCACGCGAAGGGGCCCAGGATCGAGGCGGCGGTGAGCTTCGACTCGCACTGCGGACAGCGGGTCACCGTCCGACAGCGGGCGCACGCGATGACCGGCAGATAGCCCGCACGCGGCACCTGGACGAGCACCGCACCCGGCGCCGACGGCGCCCGGCGCGAGCGGCCGAGCGCATCGCGGACGAGCTCGAAGGCACGAGGCGGGAGGCGGCCGGCGGAGCCCGGGTCGCCGTCGGGGTCGGGCACGAACACGAGCGGAGCCGCCTGCCGACGGAGCTCGCGCGGGGCCACGATGTCCCCCACCCAGCCGGAGTCGACGAGGTGCTGTGTCTCCACGCTCCGCCCGTAGTCGAGGAGCAGCAGCGCGGACCCCTCGAGCTGCACCCGGGTGAGGAGCACCTCACGGGCGTGCGGGTAGGGCGCGCGATGCTCGAGGTAGGAGCCGTCGGCGTCGTCGAAGCAGATGACGAGTCCCGGGTCCGGCAGCGGCGCGAAGGCCGCGGCCCGGGTGCCGATGACGAGGCGCGCGCGCCCGGTGAGTGCGGACACCCACGCGTCCCAGCGCTCCTCCTGACCCTGGTCCGCCGAGAGCCGGACCGTGACCGGGGCGAGGTCGCCGAGGCGCGCCTCGAGCGCGGCGAGCTCCCGGTGGTCGGGCACGAGCCAGAGCACGCTGCGCCCTGCGGCGAGGACGGGAGCGGCGGCCCGCAGGCCGAGGTGGATCCATCCGGTGCCGGGATCGTTGCCGGGCAGCACGGCGCAGGCGGCGCGCGGCCCGCGCACAGATCCCGCACCGTCATCTCGGTCAACCCCGGAACCGGCACCTCGTTCATCCCCGGCACCAGGATCCGCGTCACCATCAGTACCCGGGCCACTATCCGCACCCGCATCACCATCCGCACCCGCGTGATCATCCGGACCCGGTTCCGCGGCCCAGGATTCGAGCGCGGCGAGGTAGTCGTGGAAGGCCGGCGGCTCGTCGGCGCGCGGGGTGACCTCCCCGGCCACCTGGACGAGCGCGGGCTCCGAGAGCAGGCGCCCGGGCCGGCCGAGCGCGCGCTTCTCCGCTCGGGCGTGGCGCGGCGGGATCGCTAGCCGCAGCACATCGGGCAGCGTCCCGGCGTACCGGTCCGCGATCGCCCGGCACAGCGTCAGCAGAGACGGGGTGAGGACGGGCAGCGGGGAGGTCACGCGTTCGAGCGCGGCGAGCTCGCCGACGTGCTCGGTGACCTCACGCCGTTCGAGGATGAAGCCCGAGGTCAGCCGCCCGGCGAAGCGCACCCGCACCCGCACGCCGGGCTGCGCGGTCGCGTCGAGCTTCGCGGGCACCGCGTAGTCGAAGGGCCGGGCGAGGTGCGGCAGCTGGGTCTCGACGAGGACGGCGGCGACGGGCAGGCCGTCGGCCGGGGTGATGCCGCCGCGCACCCGCAGGACTCCCCCGAGCCCGTCGCCCTCGGGCACCGGTGCGAGGGCTGAGCCGGTCGGCGCCTCGAAGAGTCCCGGGGCCGCGTCGCGCGGATCGCCGCTCATCGGGGGATCAGCTCACCTCGCGGCGCAGCGCCTCGGCGCGGTCGGTCCTCTCCCACGTGAAGGTGTCCTCGGTCCGGCCGAAGTGGCCGTAGGTCGAGGTCGCGGAGTAGATCGGGCGCCGCAGGTCGAGCGCCTCGATGATCTTCGCGGGACGGAGGTCGAACACGCTGCGGATCGCTGCGGCGATCTTCTCCGGGTCCACGGTCTCCGTGCCGAAGGTCTCGACGTAGAGGCCCACCGGCCGGGAGGAGCCGATCGCGTAGGCGACCTGGACCTCGGCGCGGTCGGCGAGGCCGGCCGCGACGACGTTCTTCGCCACCCAGCGCATCGCGTAGGCGCCCGAGCGGTCGACCTTCGAGGGGTCCTTGCCGGAGAAGGCGCCGCCGCCGTGGCGGGAGAAGCCGCCGTAGGTGTCGACGATGATCTTGCGTCCGGTGAGACCGGCGTCGCCCATCGGCCCGCCCACGACGAAGGGTCCGGCGGGGTTGATGAAGTATTCGGTGCCGGAGGTGTCGAGACCGCGCTCGGCGAGCACCGGGTCGACGACCGTGCGGCGGATGTCGGTTTCGAGCTGGTGGGCGCCCACGGCGGCATCGTGCTGGGTGGAGACGACGATCGCCTCGATGCTCACCGGCGTGTCGCCGTCGTAGCCGATCGTCACCTGCGTCTTGCCGTCGGGGCGCAGGTAGTCGAGCTCACCGGACTTCCGGACCGTGGTGAGGCGCTCCGAGAGCCGGTGGGCGAGGTGGATGGGCAGCGGCATGAGGACGTCGGTGGAGTTGTCGGCATAGCCGAACATCAGTCCCTGGTCGCCCGCGCCGAGCGCCGAGCCCTCGTCCTCGAGGTCGTGGGTGCCGCTGCGGTGCTCGAGCGAGGTCGTCACGCCGGAGCTGATGTCGGCCGACTGCGAGCCGATCGACACCGACACACCGCACGAGTGCCCGTCGAAGCCCTTGTCCGAGGAGTCGTAGCCGATCCCGGTGATGACCTCGCGCACGAGGTTCGCGACGTCGGCGTAGCCGCTCGTCGTCACCTCGCCGGCGACGTGGACGAGCCCCGTGGTGACGAGGGTCTCGACGGCCACCCGGGCGTGCGGGTCCTGGGACAGGAGGGAGTCGAGGACGGCATCGCTGATCTGGTCGCAGATCTTGTCGGGATGGCCCTCGGTCACGGATTCGGACGTGAATTGGCGCAGCGCTGAAGAAGTCACGCCCCCATCCTAGCGATCGAGGACGGACACGAGTCCGGAGATGACCTTCTGCGACACCTCGGCCTTGGTGCCCGAGGCGCGGGCCACCTCGGTGACCGCGTCGCCGCTGCGGGCGTAGAGGATCACCGAGTTCGACTCGGTGCCGAAGGCCTGACCGGCGGACACGTCGTTGAGGACGAGCAGGTCGCAGCCCTTGCGGAGCAGCTTGGCGCGGGCGAGCTGCTCGATCCCGGCGTCCGGGGACCCGGTCTCCGCGGCGAAGCCGACGATGAGCTGGCCGGGGGCGCGGGTCCGTACGAGGCCGGCGAGGATGTCGGGATTCTGCACGAGCTCGAGCCGCAGGCCGGCGTCGCCGTCCTTCTTCATCTTGTGCGCGGCGACCTCGGCCGGCCGGTAGTCGGACACGGCGGCGCACATGATGACGACGTCGGAGTCCGGCTGGGCGGCCTCGGCCGCGGCCTGGAGCTCCGCGGTGGTCTCGACGTGCTCGACGGTCACGGTTCCGGGAAGCTCGGCGAGCACCTCGGCGGCGACGTTGGCCGCGACGAGGCGCACGCGGGCGCCGGACCGGGCCGCGGCCGCGGCGAGCGCCGCGCCCTGCTTGCCCGAGGACCGGTTGCCGAGGAAGCGGACGGGGTCGAGCGGCTCCCGGGTGCCGCCGGCGGTGACGAGCACGTTCCGGCCAGAGAGCGGGGTGCCGGACTCCTCGCCCGAGGCGCCCTCTACCGCGGTGCTCTCCTTGACCGAGGCGCTCACAGCATGGGCCGCCAGCGCAGCGGCGACGATGTCGCCGGGCTCGGGCAGGCGCCCGGGGCCGGAGTCGGCGCCGGTGAGGCGGCCGCTCGCGGGGTCGATGACGTGCATCCCGCGGGAACGCAGGGTGGAGACGTTGTCGACGGTCGCCGGGTTCTGCCACATCTCGGTGTGCATCGCCGGGGCCGCGACGACGGGTGCGGTGGTGGTGAGGACGGTGGCGGTGAGGAGGTCGTCGGCGATCCCGGCCCGCAGCCGGGCGAGCAGGTCCGCGGTCGCCGGGGCGATGACGACGAGCTCGGCGTCCTGGCCGATGCGCACGTGCTCGACCTCGTCGACGCGGGTGAACACGTCTGTCGCCACGGGCTGCCCGCTCAGGGCCTCCCAGGTGGCGGCGCCGACGAACTCGAGCGCGGCCCGGGTGGGGACGACCCGCACCGTATGACCGCGCTCCCTGAGCTCGCGCACGACATGGCAGGCCTTGTAGGCCGCGATGCCGCCTGCGACGCCGAGGACGATCCTCACTGCTCGGGGAGCTCCTCGACCGGCATGCTGAAGTCCTCGACGACCGGCGGGGCGAAGTCGGACTCGCGGGGCTCACGGATGAGGATCTTGCCCTCGTTGATCTCACGCAGCGCGATCGACAGGGGCTTCTGGTTGGGCTCGGGGGTCACCAGCGGGCCGACGTTCTCGAGCAGGCCCTCCTGGAGCTGCGCGTAGTACGCGTTGATCTGCCGGGCGCGGCGCGAGGCCTCGATGACGAGTTCGTACTTCGAATCGGTCACCGCCAGCAGATCGTCGATCGGCGGGTTGGTGATACCTTCGGGTTCTCCGGACACTCAGACTCCATTTGACTCGGGGCTGCCGACCGGTTCGGCGGAACCGTCGGCGGGGCTGTCGACCGACAGCCCCATCAATCCTACTAGGTCCTGCGCGGCAGCACGAACATCGTGGTTGACCACCGTGTGGTCGAACTCCGATTCGGCGGCGAGCTCGGCCTTCGCGGTCTCGAGCCGACGCGCCTGCTCCTCCGGGGTCTCGGTGCCGCGGCCGATGAGCCGGCGCACGAGCTCCGACCAGCTCGGCGGGGCGAGGAACACGAACCGCGCCTCGGGCAGCGCCTCCTTGACCTGGCGGGCCCCCTGCAGGTCGATCTCGAGCAGCGGGGCGTGCCCGCTCTCGAGTGCTTCCCGGACGGGCCCGGCCGGTGTGCCGTAGCGGTAGCGGCCGTGCACGGTCGCGTACTCGAGGAGCTCCCCGGCGGCGATCATCGCGTCGAACTCCTCCTCCGTCCGGAAGAGGTAGTGCACCCCGTCGACCTCGCCCGGACGGGCGGGCCGGGTGGTCGCCGAGACGGAGAACCACACCTGTGGGAAGTGCTCGCGGATGTACGCGCTGACGGTGCCCTTGCCGACCGCGGTCGGCCCGGCGAGAACGGTGAGAGTGTTCACGAAGCTCCGAACTTCGCCAGCAGCGCGGCGCGCTGGTGGACCCCGAGGCCCTTGAGACGGCGGGAGGCGGCGATGCCGATCTCCTCCATCAGGGCGCTCGCGCGCCGGTCGCCGACGCCGGGCAGCGAGCGGAGCAGGTCGTGGACCTTCATCTTGCTCAGCGCCTCATCGGATCCGGCCCGGTCGAGCACGGCGGACAGCGTCGTCCGCCCCGCCTTGAGCTCGGTCTTGACCTCCGCGCGCGCCTGCCGCGCCTTGAACGCCTTGTCCAGGGCGGCCGCCCGCTGCTCCGGCGTCAATGGTTCGAGTGCCACGTCTACTCCTCGTCAAGAGAATGTTCCTTGCAGGGGAAGGTCTCCTCAGTCTAGACGCATCCGCTGCCGGAGCACATGGGTGATCTCGTCCATCGCTCCAGACAGGCCCGCCCGGTCCGGTCCGGCGGCGAGCACCGAGCGCGAGGCGCTGACGAGCACCCGGCCGGCGGTGAAGGAGTCGCCGAACACCGCCGCAAGATCGTCCGGTGTCCCGCCCTGCGCCCCGAAGCCGGGCGCGAGCACCGGGCAGGTGAGCTGTGCGGGGTCGATCCCAAGGGCCGGCATCGCGCCCCCGATCGTGGCGCCGATGACCACGCCGGCCCGCGGTGATCCGACCTCGGCGTTGAACTCCTCCACGCCGGCGATGACCTCCGCAGCGACCGGCCGACCGGCCGGGGTGAGAGCGTGCTGGACCTGCGGCCCGTCGGGGTTCGAGGTGAGCGCGAGGACGAACACCCCGGTCCCGCACTCCCGGGCCGCGTCGAGCGCGGGGGCGAGCGAGCCGAAGCCGAGGTAGGGCGAGAGCGTCACGGCGTCCGCGCACAGCGGCGAGGCCGGGTCCATGTACGCCTGGGCGTAGCCGGCCATCGTCGAGCCGATGTCCCCGCGCTTGATGTCGAGCACGCTGAGGAGGTCCGCGGCGCGCGCGGCGGCGAGCACCTCCTCGAGGACGGCCACACCGGCGGAGCCGAAGCGCTCGTAGAACGCCGACTGCGGCTTGACGAGGCCCACTCGACCGGCGGCGGCCTCGATGACGGCGAGCGAGAAGGTGCGGGCGCCGTCCGCGGTGTCCGGCAGACCCCAGTCGGCAAGCAGCCCGGCGTGCGGGTCGATGCCCACGCACAGGGCCGAGGTGCGCACGGCCGCAGGCCACGCGCGCCCGAAGTCCCGCGTGCCCGGCTCCGCGGTGACCGGCTCCCCCGGCTTCCGCTCGTTCATGCCCAGTCCTGCAGGGAGCGGACGTCGAACTTCTGCTGCTGCACCGACTCGATCGCGGTGACCGCGGCGGTGAACTCCGCGATCGTCGTGATGAGCGGGATCGAGGCGGATACGGCCGCGGCGCGGATCTCGTAGCCGTCGGCGCGCTCCTGCCGGCCGGAGGGGACGTTGACGACGAGGTCGATCCGCCGGTCGGCGATGTCATCGAGGATCGTCCGCTCCCCGTCTGCGGCCTCGAAGAACTTCGGCAGCCGGGTCGCGGTGATGCCGTAGCGGGCGAGAACCGCGGCGGTCCCGCCGGTCGCCACGACGGTGAAGCCGAGGTCGACGAACTGCTTGACCGGCAGCACGATCGAGCGCTTCTCCCGGTCGGCCACGGACACGAACACCGTGCCCGAGGTGGGCAGGCCGGCGTCGGCGGCGAGCTCCGCCTTGGCGAAGGCGACGGGGAAGGTGCGGTCGATGCCCATGACCTCGCCGGTCGAGCGCATCTCGGGGCCGAGGATCGAGTCGACGATCGCGCCGTCGACGGTACGGAAGCGGCGGAACGGGAGCACCGCCTCCTTGACCGCGATCGGGTGATCGAGGTCGAGCCGTGAGCCGTCGCCGGCAGCGGCGAGCACCCCGCCGCGCAGGCTCTCGATGCTCCGGCCGACCGCGATGAGCGCGGCCGCCTTGGCGAGCGGGTGGCCCGTCGCCTTCGACACGAAGGGCACCGTGCGCGAGGCGCGCGGGTTGGCCTCGATGACGTGGAGGACGTCGGCGGCGATCGCGAACTGGATGTTGAGCAGTCCGCGCACCCCGGTGCCGCGGGCGATCGCGGCGGTCGCCTCACGGACCCGCTCGAGGACGTTCTCGCCGAGCGTGATCGAGGGCAGCACACAGGCGGAATCACCGGAGTGGATCCCGGCCTCCTCGATGTGCTCCATGATCCCGCCGACGTAGACCTCCTCGCCGTCGAACAGCGCGTCGACGTCGATCTCCACGGCGTCCTCGAGGAAGCGGTCGACGAGCACCGGGCGGTCGGCGGACACCTCGGTCGCGGTGGCCATGTAGTCGAACAGCTGGTCGGTGTCGTAGACGATCTGCATGCCGCGCCCGCCGAGCACGTAGGAGGGGCGGACGAGCACGGGGTAGCCGATCTCCGTGGCGATCCGCTGCGCCTCCTCGTTCGTCGTCGCGGTCCCGTGCTTGGGCGCGGTGAGCCCGGCGGCGGCGAGCACCCGGCCGAACTCGCCGCGGTCCTCGGCGAGGTCGATCGCCTCGGGCTGGGTGCCGAGCACCGGCACCCCGGCCTCCTTGAGGCGGTCGGCGAGGCCGAGCGGGGTCTGCCCGCCGAGCGTGCACACGACGCCGGCGACGGGCCCGGCGGCGAGCTCGGCGTGGTAGACCTCCATGACGTCCTCGAAGGTCAGCGGCTCGAAGTAGAGGCGGTCGGCGGTGTCGTAGTCGGTCGACACGGTCTCCGGGTTGCAGTTGACCATGATCGTCTCGTAGCCGGCCTCGGACAGCGCCATCGTGGCGTGGACGCACGAGTAGTCGAACTCGATGCCCTGCCCGATCCGGTTCGGCCCGGAGCCGAGGATGATCACGGCCTCGCGCTCGCGGGAGGACACCTCGGTCTCGCGGTCGTAGCTCGAGTAGTGGTACGGGGTGCGGGCGGCGAACTCGCCGGCGCAGGTGTCGACGGTCTTGAACACCGGGCGCAGGCCGAGCGCGTGCCGCAGCCCGGTGACGACCTGCTCGTCGAGGTGGCGCAGGAGGCCGATCTGCACGTCGGAGAAGCCGTGGTCCTTGGCGAGCCGGAGCACCTCCGCGGTGAGCTCGGGGGCACCGGCGACGGCGGCCGCGACCTCGTTGATGAGGGCGATCTGGTCGAGGAACCACGGGTCGATGTCGCACGCCTCGTGCACCTCGGCGACGCTCATCCCGGAGTTGAGCGCCCGCTGCACCGTCGCGAGGCGATCCGCGGTGGGGTGGCCGAGCGCGGCGCGGACCTCGGTGCGGACGTCCGGATCCGCGAGGTCGAACCGCTCCGCGAACTCGAAGGCGGAGCCCTTCTGCTCGAGGGAGCGCATCGCCTTCTGCAGCGCGGTGGTGAAGTTCCGGCCGAGTGCCATCGCCTCCCCGACGGACTTCATCGTCGTGGTGAGCGTGGGGTCCGCGGCGGGGAACTTCTCGAACGCGAAGCGCGGGATCTTGACGACGACGTAGTCGAGGGCCGGCTCGAAGGACGCCGGGGTGACCTCGGTGATGTCGTTGGGGATCTCGTCGAGCGTGTAGCCCACCGCGAGCTTCGCGGCGATCTTGGCGATCGGGAAGCCGGTGGCCTTCGAGGCGAGCGCGGAGGAGCGCGACACGCGCGGGTTCATCTCGATGACGACGATGCGTCCGGTGTCGGGGTCGACGGCGTACTGGATATTGCAGCCGCCGGTGTCGACTCCGACCTCGCGGATGACGTCGATGCCGATGTCGCGCATCTTCTGGTACTCGACGTCGGTGAGCGTCATCGCCGGCGCCACGGTGATCGAGTCGCCGGTGTGCACGCCGACGGGGTCGACGTTCTCGATCGAGCAGATGACCACGACGTTGTCGTTGCGGTCGCGCATGAGCTCGAGCTCGTACTCCTTCCAGCCGAGGATGCTCTCCTCGAGGAGCACTTCGTGGGTGAGCGAGTCGCTCAGCCCGTCGCCGGCGATGCGGCGCAGGTCGGTCTCGTCGTAGGCCATGCCGGAGCCGAGCCCGCCCATGGTGAAGGACGGGCGCACGACCATCGGGTAGCCGAGCTGCTCGGCGGCGGCGAGGCAGTCGTCCATCGAGTGGGCGATGATCGAGCGCGCGACCTCCGCGCCGCAGCGCTCGACGACCTCCTTGAACTGCTGCCGGTCCTCGCCGCGCTGGATCGCGGCGACGTCGGCGCCGATGAGCTCGACGTCGTACTTCTCGAGGATCCCGGCCTCGTGGAGATTGATCGCGGCGTTGAGCGCGGTCTGCCCGCCGAGGGTGGGGAGGATCGCGTCCGGCTTCTCCTTGGCGATGATCGTCTCGATGACGCCGGGATCGATCGGCTCGACGTAGGTGGCGTCCGCGATCTCCGGGTCGGTCATGATCGTCGCCGGGTTGGAGTTGACGAGGATGACTCGCAGGCCCTCCTGCTTGAGCACACGGCAGGCCTGGGTGCCGGAGTAGTCGAACTCGCAGGCCTGGCCGATGACGATGGGGCCGGAGCCGATGACGAGAACGGACGACAGGTCTTCTCTGATGGGCACTTCGGGTTCTCCTTAGAGCGCGGCTGCGCGGGACTCGGTCATGAGGTCGACGAAGCGGTCGAACAGGCCGCGGGAGTCGTGGGGGCCGGCGGCGGACTCCGGGTGGAACTGCACCGAGAA
Source organism: Brevibacterium sp. CS2 (assembly GCF_005280295.1). GTDB lineage: Bacteria > Actinomycetota > Actinomycetes > Actinomycetales > Brevibacteriaceae > Brevibacterium > Brevibacterium pityocampae. Next base: position 2,620,888 of record NZ_CP040020.1, read on the forward strand.
CGCCGGGGCGTCGAGGCAGCGCAGGCCCTCGACGACGTCGTCGTTGAGGCACACGTGGCTGACCTCGACCCGGCCGAAGGCGGCGTCCGCCGGGGCGTCGACGGGGCCGTCGAGCGGGGCGTCGACGGCGAAGCCGTGGTTCTGGGCGGTGATCTCCACCCGGCCGGAGGCGCGGTCGAGGACCGGCTGGTTCATGCCGCGGTGGCCGAACTTGAGCTTGTAGGTGTCGAAGCCGAGCGCGCGGCCGAGCAGCTGGTTGCCGAAGCAGATCCCGAACACCGGGACGCGCTCGGCGAGCAGCCGGCGCAGCACCGCGACCTGGTGGTCGGCGGTCGCCGGGTCCCCGGGCCCGTTGGAGAAGAACACGCCGTCGGCGCCGAGCTCCGCGATCCGCTCGTACGGGGTGGTCGCGGGCACGACGTGCACCTCGATGCCGCGGGCGGCGAGCTGCGCAGGGGTCTCGGACTTGATGCCGAGGTCGTAGGCGACGACGGTGAACCGCTTCTCCCCCTCCGCCGGGACGACGAGCTCGTCGTCCCGGGACACCTCGGAGGCGAGCTCGGAGCCGCTCATGCGAGGGGCGTCGGTCACGGCGGCGAGCAGCTCGGACACCGGGCGGGAGGCGGCCTCCCCGGAGAAGATGCCCATCCGCATCGCGCCGCGCTCGCGCAGGTGGAGAGTGAGCGCACGGGTGTCGACGCCGGAGATGCCGACGATCCCGAGCCGGGCCAGCCGCGCCTCGAGGTCCTCGGTGGCACGCCAGTTCGAGGAGATCCGCGAGGCATCGCGCACGACGTACCCGGCGACCCAGCAGCGCAGCGACTCGTCGTCGGCATCGTTGACGCCGGTGTTGCCGATGTGCGGTGCCGTCTGCACGACGATCTGCCGGTGGTAGGACGGGTCCGTGAGCGTCTCCTGGTACCCGGTCATGCCGGTGACGAACACCGCCTCGCCGATCGTCTCACCCTCCGCGCCGTAGGCCCGGCCGGTCAGGGTGCGGCCGTCCTCGAGCACGAGGACGGCGGGTGTGGTGGACAGCAGGTTCACGAATTCTCCCCGATGAGCTGGCGGATGTGGTCGATGGTGGGGGTGCGGTCGGCGGCGGTGCGGGTGCGGAACCCGGTGTCCACCGGTGTGTCGCCGAGGCGCCAGGTGATGACGATGAGCCCGTCCTTCTCGACGAACTTCCCGATCATCCCGCTCGCGGTGGTGATGCCGGTGATCGCGGCGGCGGGGATGAGGAGGTCGTCCACGCCGTCGCGGTCGATGATGACCCCGTCGTCGGCGACGGACAGGAACGCCGAGGTGCGCAGGCCGAGGCCGTGGGCGGCGACCCGCTCGAGCGGCTGCTCGGACAGGGTGGTCGCGACGTACATCCCGGCGACCGGTTCGGTGCGCACCGGCATCCCCTCGACCGGCCGCGACGGGGCGGGGAACTGTGCCGACTGGGAGCGCTGCCGGGAGCGCCAGCCCCACCACACGAGGGCGAACAGGACGATGACGACGGCGACGACGATGAGCGCGGGGATCAGGCGATCCATGTTCCACCTCGTGCGATCGGGTGCGGGTCGGCGAGCGCGGAGCCGGCCACGACTCGGTGCCCGTAGAGGAAGGTGTCGACGATCCGGGTCGAGACGGTGAAGCCGGTGAACGGGTTGTTGCGGCCCATCGTGGCGTGCTCGGCGGGGTCGATGCGGACCTCCGCCTCCGGGTCGACGAGCACGAGGTTCGCCCCGCGCCCGGTCTCGATCCGGCCCTGTTCGGGCAGTCCGGAGATCTCCGCCGGGCGGGTGCTCATCACGCGGGCCACGTCGGCGAAGTCGAAGTCGAAGTCGCGCATCGCCTCGACGACGATCGCGAGCGCGGTCTCCATCCCCACCATGCCCATCGCGGCCGCCGTCCACTCGCAGCACTTGTGCTCGGAGGTATGGGGGGCGTGGTCGGTGCCGACGACGTCGATGGTGCCGTCGGCGAGCCCGGCCCGCACGGCGTCGACGTCGGCCTGCGTGCGCAGCGGCGGGTTGACCTTGTAGAGCGGGTCATAGGTGCGCACGAGCTCGTCGGTGAGCATGAGGTGGTGCGGGGTGACCTCGGCGGTGACGCGCACGCCGCGGGACTTGGCCCAGCGCACGAGCTCGACGCTGCCGGCGGTCGACAGGTGGCACACGTGGAGGCGGGAGCCGACGTGCTCGGCCAGCAGGATGTCGCGGGCGATGATCGCCTCCTCGGCGACGGCCGGCCAGCCGGGCAGCCCGAGCTCGGCGGACACCGTGCCCTCATTCATCTGCGCGCCCTCGGTGAGCCGGGGCTCCTGCGAGTGCTGGGCGATGATCCCGTCGAAGGTCTTGACGTACTCGAGCGCCCGGCGCATGAGCAGCGGGTCGGCGACGCACAGGCCGTCGTCGGAGAAGATCCGCACCCCGGCCGCGCTGCGGGCCATCGCTCCGAGCTCGGCGAGCTGGGTGCCCTGCTGGCCGGTGGTGACGGCGCCGATCGGCACGACCTCCGTCCAGCCGGCCTCGCGGCCGAGGTTCCACACCTGTTCGACGACGCCGGCGGTGTCGGCGACCGGAGCGGTGTTCGCCATCGCGTGGACGGCGGTGTAGCCGCCGCGGGCCGCGGACTGCGAGCCGGTGAGCACGGTCTCGGCGTCCTCCCGGCCGGGCTCGCGCAGATGGGTGTGGAGGTCGACGAGGCCGGGCAGCGCGACGAGGCCGCGGGCGTCGATGACGACGTCGGGGTCGCTGAGCGCGTCGACGAAGCGGCCGCCGGAGATCGCGAGGTCGCGCGGGCCGGCGCCGAGCACCGACGCCCCCTGGATGAGATACGAGGTCACGGTCGTCCTTCCGAATCGGTGCCGATGAGGAGTCTGTAGAGGGCCGCCATGCGCACGGCGACGCCGTTCTCGACCTGGTCGAGGATGACGGCGCGCGGGGAGTCCGCGGCGGCGGCGCTGATCTCGAACCCCCGGTTCATCGGTCCCGGGTGCATGATCGCGGTGTGCTCGGGCAGGGCGCGCCAGCGCTGCTCGGTGAGCCCCCACAGGCGCGTGTACTCCCGCGGGTTGGGGAAGAAGGACTGGTGCATCCGCTCGAGCTGGACACGGAGCATCATCACCGCGTCGAAGCTGTGGGCGGCGAGCGCCTCGTCGAGGTCGTAGAACACCTCGGCCGGCCACGCGTCGACGCCCCACGGCATGAGGGTGGGCGGGCCGACGAGCACGACGCGGGCGCCGAGCGCGGTGAGCAGGTGGACGTTTGAGCGGGCGACGCGGGAGTGGAGGACGTCGCCGACGATCGCGACGGTGGCCCCGGACAGGTCGCGTCCGCGGGCGCCCTCGGCGGGCCCGGAGGCCGGGGCCCCGGCGAGTACGCGGCGCAGGGTGAAGGCGTCGAGGAGCGCCTGGGTGGGGTGCTCGTGGGTGCCGTCGCCCGCGTTGAGGATCGGCACGTCGATCCAGCCGGAGGTCGCCATCCGCTGCGGGGTGCCGGAGCCGCTGTGGCGCACGACGACGGCATCGGCGCCCATCGCCGACAGCGTCTGGATGGTGTCCTGCAGGCTCTCGCCCTTCGACACGCTCGAACCCTTGGCGGAGAAGTTGATGACGTCGGCGGACAGGCGCTTGGCGGCGGCCTCGAAGGACAGCCGGGTGCGGGTCGAGTCCTCGAAGAAGAGGTTGACGACGGTGCGGCCGCGCAGCACGGGGATCTTCTTGACCTCGCGCTCGGCGACCTGCGTCATCTCCTCGGCGACGTCGAGGAGGTCGACGGCGTCGTCGTGGGCGAGGTCGGCGGTGGACAGCAGGTGGCGCATCACTCCTCCTCTGCCGAGGAGATGGTGACCGCGTCCTCGCCGTCGATCTCCGCCACGCTCACCGACACGCGCTCGTCGACGGCGGTCGGGAGGTTCTTGCCGACGTGGTCGGCACGGATCGGGAGGCTCCGGTGGCCGCGATCGACGAGGACCGCGAGCCGCACCGCGGACGGACGACCGAGGTCGGCGAGCGCGTCGAGCGCCGCCCGGATGGTGCGCCCGGAGAACAGCACGTCGTCGACGAGGACGACGGTGCGGCCGTCGACCCCGGCGGCCGGGATGCGGGTGGGGGCGGGCGAGCGGAGACGGCGCGTGCGCAGATCGTCGCGGTACATCGTGATGTCGAGGCTGCCGGTGATCGCGGCGGCATCGGTGCCGGGTTCGATCGCGGCGATCTTCTCCGCCAGCCGGACGGCGAGCGGGACGCCGCGGGACGGGATGCCGAGGACGACGAGGTCGTCAGCACCCTTGTTGCTCTCGAGGACCTCGTGGGCGATGCGCGATATCGCCCGCGAGATCTCCGCTGCGTCGAGGACGGTGCGGTTCTTCACAGGTTCCCCTTCTCCGCCTCACGGGACGGTGGTTAAAGGAGCGGTACGGTCCTCGCACCAGCATACTCGCTCGCCCCCGCCGACTGCGCGCGGACCCGGTGCGACGCAGGTCACGTGACGTAGGCTGGGCGGATCCGACGGCGAAGGAGCTCACGATGGACGCACCCGGGATCAGCACCGGCAGGCACACGACGCAGCGGCACTCGAGCGCGTACCTCGCCGCCGGCGACCCGGACGACCCGGTGCTCCTGCTCGTCCACGGCTGGCCCGAGCACGCCCGCAGCTGGGCCGGCGTGATGGAGCCGCTCGCCGCGGCCGGCTACCGGGTGATCGCCCCGGACATGCGCGGCTACGGGGCCTCGACGGTGCACCCGGATCCGAGCGACTACTCGATCGAGGAGGGGGTCGCGGACATGATCGAGCTCCTCGATCACCTGGGCGCGGCACCGGGGGCGGCCACCGTCGTCGGCCACGACTACGGGGCACCGGTGGCGTGGAACCTCGCCACCCACCATCCGGACCGGCTCGCCGGTGTGGTCGGGGTGTGCGTGCCGCACACGCCGCCGGGCACCTCGCTCGCCGATCACGTCGACCGCCGCCTCTACCCGGTCGAGGACTACCCGCTGGGCCAGTGGGACTACCTCGTGGCCCACGCCCGGATGCCCGAGCGGCTCGCTGCGGAGTTCGACGCGGACGTCCCCGGGCTGCTCGCCTCGATCATGCGCGCCGGCAGCCCGCGGGCACTCGAGCGGCCGGCGCCGAATGCGAGCGTGCGCGCCCGCGGCGGCTGGTTCCCCGACGGACCGCCGCGCCACGACCCGGACCCGCGGGTGCTCGACGACGCGGCCTTCGCGGCCCTCGTCGCCGATCTCGAGCGCACGGGCTTCGCCGCGGCGAACTCCTGGTACCGCAACAACCGGGAGAACGACGCCTATGCTGCCCGCGCGGTGACCGGCGGGCGGATCGCCGTGCCGGCGCTCTTCGTCCACGCGCGCTGGGACGCGGTGTGCGCCACGCTCACGACGACGGCGGCCGATCCCATGCGCGCGGCGTGCGACGACCTCACCGAGGAGATCGTCGACGCCGGGCACTGGGTGGCGCAGGAGCAGCCGGAGGCGCTCGTCGCCGCGCTGCGCGGCTGGCTCAGTCGAGGGTCGGCTTGACCGAGCGGATCCGGTCGAGCACGCCGTTGATGAACTTCGGCGACTCGTCGGTGGAGAACTTCCGGGCGAGGTCGACGACCTCGGAGATCGCCACGGGGTCGTCGACCTCGTCGTTGAACAGCATCTCCCACACCGCGATCCGCAGCAGCGCCCGGTCGACGGCAGGCATCCGCTCGAGCGACCAGCCGCGCGCATAGGTCTGCACGAGCTCGTCGATCTGCTCCCGGTGCGCCACCACGCCGTCGACGATCTCGACGGCGTAGGGCTTCATCGGGTACTCGGGGTCGCCGGAGCGCAGGCGCACCACCTCGGCCTCGGGCAGCGCACGCTGCTCGGCCTCGAAGAGCAGCTCGAGGGCACGCCGCCGGGCGCGCGTGCGGGCGCTCACTCCTTGACGCGACCGAGGTAGTCGCCGGACCGGGTGTCGACCTTGACCTTGACGCCCTCCTCGAGGAACAGCGGCACCTGGATCTCGTAGCCGGTCTCGAGCGTCGCGGGCTTCGAGCCGCCGGTCGAGCGGTCGCCCTGGAGTCCGGGCTCGGTGTGGGTGATGGTGAGCTCGACGCTCGCGGGCAGCTCGACGTAGAGCGGGGTGCCCTCGTGGAAGGCGATCTGCAGCTTCTGGTTCTCGAGCATGAAGTTCGCGGCGTCGCCGACGAGCTCGGGACCGATCGACACCTGGTCGTAGTCCTTGGCGTCCATGAACACGTAGTCCGTGCCGTCGTGGTAGAGGTACTCCATGTCGCGGCGGTCGACGGTCGCGGTCTCCACCTTGGTGCCGGCGTTGAAGGTCTTGTCGATGATCTTGCCGCTGAGCACGTTCTTCATCTTCGTCCGCACGAACGCGGGGCCCTTGCCCGGCTTGACGTGCTGGAACTCGAGCACCTGCCACAGCTGGCTGTCGATGGACAGCACCATGCCGTTCTTGAGGTCGTTGGTCGTTGCCACGTGGTTTCCTTCACCGTTGGGAGTGTGCGAGCGCCGGTCCGACGCACCGGGGACAGATTCTAGCAAGCCGGGCCGCCGGCGTGCGCCGGATCCCGGCCGCGCGCCCGCGCCCGTGCCTCACAGCAGGGTGCGGGTCGGGGCCTCGACACCGATCTCCTGGTAGGCGGTGTGGAGGAGACTCGTGTCGGGTCCTTCGAGGACCGTGGGGCGGCCGATCGCCTCGAGCACGATGAACCGCATGAGCGAGCCGCGCGCCTTCTTGTCCCGCCGCATCGCGTCGAGCAGCTGCGGCCACTTGTCGCCGCGGTAGCCCACCGGCAGCCCGAGGTGCTCGAGCACGGAGCGGTGCCGGTCGACGACGACCTCCGGGAGGTTCTTCGTCAGCGCGGAGAGTTCGGCGGCGAACATCATGCCCGCGGCGACGGCCGCGCCGTGACGCCACTGGTAGCGCTCGGTGAGCTCGATCGCGTGGCCGAGGGTGTGCCCGTAGTTGAGGATCTCGCGGCGCCCGGACTCGCCGAAATCCTCGCTCACCACCTCGGCCTTGACGCGGATCGAGCGCTCGACGATCTCCCGCAGCACCGGGGAGGAGTGGTCGGCCAGCGCCTCCCGCGCGGTGCCCTCGATGAGCTCGAGGATCCGCTCGTCGGCGATGAATCCGCATTTGACGGCTTCCGCGAGGCCGGTGAACAGCTCGTTGTCCGGCAGCGTGGCGAGCGTGTCGGTGTCGACGAGGACGCCGGCCGGGGCGTGGAAGGCGCCGACGAGGTTCTTGCCCTCGGCGGTGTTGATCCCGGTCTTGCCGCCGATCGCGGCATCGACCATGCCGAGCACCGTGGTGGGGATGGTGACGAAGCGGATGCCGCGCAGCCAGGTCGCGGCGACGAAGCCGGCGAGATCGGTGACCGCTCCCCCGCCCACGCCGACGATCGCATCGGAGCGGGTGAAGTCGCTGCGCCCGAGGATCTGCCAGCAGAATGCGGCGACCTGGACGTGCTTGGCCTCCTCGGCGTCGGGGATCTCCGCGGACACCGCCTCGTAGCCGGCGGCGGCGAGGTCCTCGCGCACGGCCTCACCGGTGGTGCGCAGCGCGCGCGGGTGGACGACGAGCACTTTCGCGGCGCGCGGGCCGATGAGCTCGGGGAGGTGCCCGAGCAGGCCGGAGCCCACGAGCACCGGGTAGTCCCCTCCGGCGCTCACGTCGATGCGGGTGGTGGGGGTCATGGTCTCCTGCTTTCGTTCGGTGGGGGCGCGGGCCCGTCCCCGGCACAGGGCGGGGGTCGGCTTCGGGGTGGGCGGCGGCGAACCGGGCGTACTCCTCGGCGCGCTCGAGCCCGGTGAGGAGGTCGACGATCCGGTTGACGACGGTCGACGGGGGGCCGCTCGTCGCCGACACGGTGAGCGTCGCGACGCCGCGGTAGAGCGGGGCGCGCTCGGCGAGCAGGGCCTCCCAGCGTCGCACGGGATCCTCGTCGCCGGCGAGCAGCGGACGCTGGGAGCCGTGGAGGCGGGCGGCGGCGGTCGCGGTGTCGATCTCGATGCTCACCACCCGGATGGCCGGGTGGAGGAGCTGGGCACGGGTGCCGGGGTTGAGGATCGCCCCGCCGCCGAGCGACACCACCCCGGGGCGGTCGAGGAGGCGGCGCAGGCAGCGGCGGACGACTTCGCGCTCGATCTCCCGGAAGCGCGCCTCGCCGCGTTCGGCGAAGATCTCCGGGATCGGCCCGTGGCGGGAGGTGATCTCCGCGTCGGTGTCCGTCATCGGCAGCCCGAGGCGGTCGCCGAGCAGCCGCCCGATCGTCGACTTCCCCGCCGCCGGGGGTCCGACGAGCGCGATCCGGGACTCCGCGGCCGGGACCGGGCGCAGGGGCGGGACCGGTCGCGGCAGCGGCTGCTCGGAGGCGGTCATCGGCCGGAGCGCAGCGCCGCCGGGATCGCCTCGAGGTAGGACTGGAGATTGCGCCGCGTCTCCGCCACGGAGTCGCCGCCGAACTTCTCGATCGCGGCCTCGGCGACGACGAGCGCGACCATCGCCTCGGCGACGACCCCGGCGGCCGGGACCGCGCACACGTCGGAGCGCTGGTGGTGGGCCTTGGCGGGCTCCCCGGTGCTCACGTCGATCGTCGCGAGCGCGCGCGGGACGGTGGCGATGGGCTTCATCGCCGCGCGCACGCGCAGCGGCTCACCGGTGGACATCCCGCCCTCGATGCCGCCGGCCCGGTTCGTCGCCCGGGTCACTGCGGCGTCGGTGCGGACGATCTCGTCGTGGGCCGCGGAGCCCCGGCGGGCCGCGGTCCGGAAGCCGTCGCCGACCTCGACGCCCTTGATCGCCTGGATGCCCATGAGCGCGGCGGCGAGGCGGCCGTCGAGCCGACGGTCCCAGTGGACGTGGGATCCGAGGCCCGGCGGCACGTTCTCGACGAGGACCTCGACGACGCCGCCGAGGGTGTCCCCGGACTTCTTCGCGTCGTCGACCTCGGCGACCATCCGGGCCGACAGCTCCGGGTCGAAGCAGCGCAGCGGGTCGGCGTCGAGCGCGGAGACGTCGGCGGCCGTGGGCAGCGGCTCCTCGCCGGTGCCGGTGACCGGGCCGATCGCGACGGTGTGGGACACGAGCCCGATGCCGAGCTCGCGGAGGAAGTTCGCGGCGACGGCGCCGAGCGCGACCCGCATCGCGGTCTCCCGGGCGGAGGCGCGCTCGAGGATCGGCCGCGCCTCGTCCCAGTCGTACTTCTGCATCCCGACGAGGTCGGCGTGGCCGGGCCGGGGGCGGGTGAGCGGGGCGTTGCGCGCCTGCTCGGCGAGCACCTCCGGCGGCACCGGGTCCGCGCTCATCACCGTCTCCCACTTGGGCCATTCGGTGTTGCCGACCTCGATCGCGATGGGCGAGCCGAGCGACTGACCGTGGCGCACGCCGCCGAGCAGCCGCACCTCGTCGGCCTCGAACTTCATCCGGGCACCGCGGCCGTAGCCGAGCCGGCGGCGCGCGAGAGCGGCGGCGATGTCGTCACGGGTGACGGGGACGTGGGAGGGCAGTCCCTCGAGGATGCCGACGAGGGCCTCGCCGTGGGACTCGCCTGCTGTAAGCCATCTCAACATTCTCCCGAGTCTACAAAAGCAGCGGGCCGAGGATCACGGCCGTCCACGTGCCGATCAGCATGTGCGGCCCGAAGGCGATCGCGTCGCCCCACCGCTTCCGGCGGGTGCCGGTGAGCCACAGCACGTGGACGAGTGCGGAGAGGTTCATCACGACGAGCGCGACGAGCGGGCCGACCGGGCTCAGCGCCCCGGGCAGCATGCCGACGACGACGGCGAGCTTGACGTCGCCGCCGCCCATCCCCGTCCGCCGCATCCGCAGGGCCAGCACGGCCAGGAGGAGGAAGAAGAGGAGGACGACGAGCCCGCTGATGAGGCCCTCGACCGCGGGGGTCGCCGCGCCGGCCCAGGTGCCCGGCAGCCCGGTCGGCTCGCGGGTGACGCCGATGACGATGGAGACGAGGTAGAGGAGGAGGGAAGCGAAGGTGATCGGCAGGACGATCCGGTTGGGCAGGCGACGGATCGAGGAGTCGATCCAGAACAGCCAGCCGGTCGCGCCCGCGAACAGGCCGAGGGCGAGCAGGATCGGGGCGTCGGCGACGGTGCGGGACAGGTAGGCCGGTGCGATGAAGGCCGCGAGCCAGGCGATGACGGCGCCGCTCGAGGTGAGGACGGCGGTGACGAGTCCGCTCGGCGTGGAGTCCCGATCCACCCCGCGGAGCAGCCGCAGGCCGGCCTCGTCGTCGATGAGGCGAGCGAAGCGCAGTCGGATCCAGGTGCTCACCGCGAGCGCGGTGAGGACGGTGAGGCTCAGGCTGGCGACGAGTGAGAGCGGCTCGGGCACGCTTCCTCCATTCCGGTTCGGGGCGGTCGGGCGGGCGGGCGCTCAGGCACCGACGGCACGGGGCAGGGTGTCGAGCATGGCGGCGACGAGCCGTGCCCGGTGCTCCGGCGTGTCGAGGTCGCAGCCCGCGGCGGCGGTGAAGCCGAGGAACTGCTCGACGGCCTGGTGGACGAGCATGCGGGTGCCGGGCACCGCGGTCCCGCCGCGTGCGGTGAACTCCGCCAGGAGGTCGGGTTCCGCGCGCGCATAGGCGACGTCGAGGAGCGCCGCGGGCTGTGCGAACCGCTCGGGCCAGGCGAGGCGGACACCGGCCAGCGCCCCGGCGGGCAGGGTCGACACGGTGATGTCGGCCTCCCCGGGCCGCCAGTCGGCGAGCAGGCCCACGGATGCCTCGATGCCGAGCTCCTCGGCGAGGGCGTGCACGGCGGCGGCACGGGCCGGGGTGCGGACGGAGAACTCGATGGACTCCGCGCCGAGCTCGGCCAGCGCGGCGGTCGCCGAGGCGGCGGTCGCCCCGCCGCCGAGCACCGCGGCGCGCAGCGGGCGCGGGCCGGCAGTGCCGACGCCGGCCGCGCGGAGTGCGCGCACGATGCCGGCCACGTCGGTGTTCGTCACGCGCACGGAGCCGTCGGGGAGCCGGGTGAGCGTGTTGCCGGCCCCGGTGCGCGCGGCGACGGAGTCGATCTCCCAGCCGCGTGCGGCCGCGAGCTCGAGCAGCGCGTGCTTGAGCGGCATGGTGAGGGAGAACCCGCGGTGCTCGGGGTGGGTGTCGAGGAAGTCGGCGAGGCCGGCCTCGTCCACCTCGCAGCGGTCGTAGACGCAGCCGCTGAGGCCGAGCGCGGCGTAGCCCGCCCGGTGGAGCACCGGGGAGAGCGAATGGTCGATCGGCGAGCCGAGCACGGCCGCCCGCATCCGCGGCCGCGAGCCCGGCGCGACCGCCGCGTCAGCCGTCATCGCGATTGCGCAGCCATTCGCGGTACTTCTCGACGTTGCGCTGGTGCTCGGAGTAGGTCTCGGCGAACTCCGTCTCCCCGGTGTCGGGGTTCGTCGCGACGAAGTACTGCCAGTCGCCGTCGGCGGGGTTCTGGGCGGCGCCGACGGCACTGCGGCTGGGCGAGTTGATGGGGCCCGGGGGCAGGCCGGGGTGCTTGTACGTGTTGTACGGGTCGTCGCTCTCCCGCTCCTCGGCGGTGGTGCTCGCGTCGTTCCGGGTGCCGAAGATGTAGTGGACGGTGGCGTCGGACTGGAGCAGGCCGTTCGTCTGCGAGGTGTCGCTGATCCGGTTGAGGAACACGCGGGCGACCTGCCGACGCACCTCCTCGTCGCCGGGCGCCTCGATCTCGACGAGGCTGGCGAGTGTGAACACCTCGTTGACGTCCTCGAGCGGGATGTCGAGCTCCTCGATCTCGGTCTTCGTGCGATCGACCATCTCCTGCACCATCTCCTCCGGGGTCATCCCGGGCCGGATGTCGTAGGTGGCGGGATAGAGATAGCCCTCGAGGCTCGGGGTGTCGACGTCGAGCCCGTAGTCTCCGGGGGTCTTGTCCTTCAGCGCCTTGACGACCTCGTCCTCGCTCATCCCGGACTCGATCATCCGTGCCTCGATCTGGCTGAGCCGGAAGCCCTCGGGGACCGCGATCGTCTGCAGCGCCTCCGGGTTGACGATCGCCTCGACGGCGGCGGCGGCGCTCATCTGCTTGCGGAGGCTGAGGTCGCCGGCCTGGATCGTGACCTCGCGGCGCTCGATCTCATCGAGGAAGGGGCGGGCGGACTTGATGACGTCCTCCTGCACGAGTTGGTTGGCGACCTGCGTGGCCGAGGAGCCGGGCAGCACGGTGACGACGACGGCCTCGCCGCCCTCGCCCTCGTAGTCGCCGGAGTCTCCGAAGATCTCGCTCACGACCGAGCCGGCGGTGGTGAAGGCCGCGAATCCGCCGATGCCGATGACGAGGACGGCGACGAGCGCGAAGATCGTGGTCCGTCGACGGCGCAGCATGCGCCGCCTGGCCTTCTCCCGGCGCTCGGTCCGGCTCAGGCCGTCGTCGCTGGTGATCTCATCCATCTCGGTCATGCGGGGGCCTCCGGTGCCGGGTGCAGGAGCGTGCCGGCCGGCATGCCCGTGCTCTTCTCCTGGTCCACTGCGCTCTGCAGGATGACCACCGCTGCGACGGCGTCGACGATCTCGCGCCGCTTCCGGGCGCTCCGCCCCACCGCCTGCAGCACGGTGTGGGCCTCGGTGGTGCTGAAGCGCTCGTCGACGAGCCGCACCGGCAGTCCGGTCACACCGGCGATCTGCTCGGTGAAGGCCAGGGCGGTGTCCGCCGAGGCGCGTGCGGTGCCGTCGAGGGAGCGCGGCTGCCCGGCGACGAGCTCGATCGGCTCGACCTCGGCGACGAGCGCGGCGATCCGCCGCAGCGCGGCGGCGTCTCCGTCGCGCCGGTACACGGTGTCGAGCGGGGTCGCGAGGATGCCGTCGGGGTCGCACTGGGCGATTCCGACGCGCACGCTGCCGACGTCGATCCCGAGCCGGCGGCCGCGGCGGAATGCCATCAGCTCGTCTCCAGGGCGCGCGCCACCGCGCTCATCGCCGCCTCGGCGCGGCTCGCGTCGCTGCCGCCGCCCTGCGCGAGGTCGGGCTTGCCGCCGCCTCCCCCGCCGAGCTCGGCACAGGCCGCCTTGACGAGGTCGCCGGCCCGCAGCCCGGTGGCCTGGGCGGCGTCGTTGACGGCGACGACGACGGCGGGCTTCCCGCCCGCCACGCCGATCGCCGCGACGACCCCGGCCTCCGAGCCCATCCGATTGCGGACGTCGAGGACGAAGGAGCGGACGTCGCCGGCGCCGGACACGTCGCCGAGCACGGTCCCGGAGAAGGTCACCGCTCCCACCCGACGGGCGGAGTCGAGCGCGGCCTGTGCCGCGCCGAGCACCTTCTCCTGGTTGAGGGCGGCGATCGTGCGCTCGGCGTCCTTGATCCGCGCGAGCAGGTTCGCGACGCGCTCGGGGACGTCCGCGCCGGGGACCTTGAGGAGGTCGGACAGCGACTGGAGGATCGTGCGCTCCTTGGCGAGCTCCCGGAACGCCGAGAGCCCCACCGAGGCTTCGATCCGGCGGGTGCCGGAGCCCACCGAGGCCTCCGAGATCACGGAGATCGGGCCGATCTCCGTGGTCCGGGCCACGTGGGTGCCGCCGCACAGCTCGCGCGAGAACGGGCCGCCGATGTCGACGACGCGGACCACGGAGGGGTACTTCTCGCCGAACAGCGCGAGCGCTCCGGAGGCCTTCGCGTCCTCGAAGGGCAGGTGCTCGTAGCTCACCTCGAGGTTGTCGCGGACCGCGATGTTCGCCGCGTCCTCGATCTCCGCGCGGGCAGCCGTGCTCGGCGCCTCGGGGAACGAGTAGTCGAAGCGCATGTAGCCGGGCTGGTTGAGGGATCCGGCCTGCACGGCGTTGGAGCCGAGGATCTCGCGCAGCGCTGCGTGCACGAGGTGCGTGGCCGAATGCGCCTGGGCGGCGGCGAAGCGGTGGCCGCCGTCGACTTCGGCATGGACGTCGCGCCCCACTGCGATCTCCCCGTCGAGCACCTCGATCCGGTGCGCGGGCAGACCCTTGAGCGTGTTCTGCACGTCGAGGACGCGGGCGGTGAAGCCGTCGCCGCGGATGATCCCGGTGTCGGCCTTCTGCCCGCCGGACTCGGCGTAGAACGGGCTGACATCGAGGACGAGGTCGACGGTCTGCCCCGCAGTCACGACGTCGACGGCCTCACCATCGGCCACGAGGCCGCGGATCCGGGAGTCGGTGGTGAGCGTGTCGTAGCCGACGAACTCGGTGGGGCCGGACTCGAGGAGCGCGGAGTAGGCGGAGAGATCGGCCTGCAGTCCGCCCTTCTTCGCCTTGGCGTCCTCCTTGGCGCGGCGGCGCTGCTCGGCCATGAGGGCGGTGAAGCCCTCCTCGTCGACGGTCACGCCCTGCTCGGCGGCCATCTCGAGCGTCATGTCGATGGGGAAGCCGTGGGTGTCGTGGAGCGCGAAGGCGACGTCGCCGCCGATCGTGCCGCCGGAGCCGACCTTCTCCACCGCCGTGGTGAGCAGCTGGGTGCCGGAGTCGAGCGTGCGGCGGAACGCGGTCTCCTCCGCGTAGGCGATGCGTGAGATCCGGTCGAAGTCGGTGGCGAGCTCCGGGTACGACTCCGCCATCGCGTCCTTGGACACCGGCAGCAGGTGCGGGAGCACGGGTTCGCTCACGCCGAGCAGGTGCATGGCGCGCACGGCGCGGCGCAGCAGGCGGCGCAGGATGTAGCCGCGCCCCTCGTTGCCCGGGCGCACGCCGTCGCCGATGATGATGAGGGCGGAGCGCACGTGGTCGGCGACGACGCGCATCCGCACGTCGTCGGCGTGGTCGGCCCCGTACTCCCGGTTCGACAGGGCGCTCGCGGCGGCGATCACGGGGAACACCTCGTCGATCTCGTACATGTTCTCCACGCCCTGCTTGAGGAACGCGACGCGCTCGAGCCCCATGCCGGTGTCGATGTTCTTCGCCGGCAGCTCGCCGGCGATGTCGAAGTCGACCTTCGAGCGCACCGCGGACAGCGCGAACTCCATGAACACGAGGTTCCAGATCTCGATGTAGCGGTCCTCGTCGGCGACCGGCCCGCCCTCGACGCCGTAGTCGGGCCCGCGGTCGTAGTAGATCTCGGAGCAGTACCCGCCGGGGCCGGGCTGTCCGGTGTGCCAGAAGTTGTCCTCGTTGCCGCGGGTCTGGATCCGCTCGGCCGGGATCGAGGTGTTCGCCAGCCACAGGTCGATGGTCTCCGTGTCGTCGCGGTGGACGGTCGCCCACAGGCGGTCCGGGTCGAAGCCGAGCCCGCCGTCGGCCTCCGGCCTGGTGAGGAGCTCCCACGCGAACCGGATGGCGCCCTCCTTGAAGTAGTCGCCGAAGGAGAAGTTGCCGTTCATCTGGAAGAAGGTGCCGTGCCGGGTGGTCTGGCCGACCTCCTCGATGTCCTGGGTGCGCACGCACTTCTGCACGCTCGTGGCGCGCGCGAAGGGAGCGGGTTCGCGACCGGACAGGTACGGGATGAACTGCACCATCCCGGCGATGTTGAACAGGATCGACGGGTCCGAGCTGATGACGGAGGCCGAGGGCACCACGGCGTGGTCCTGGGCCTCGAAGTATGCCAGCCAGCGTCGTCTGATCTCTGCCGTCTTCATTCCTGACCTTTCGTCCCGCGCGGCGGGCTCATCGGGTGACCGCCGGAGGTGTCGGCGGGCGGTGCGCATCCTGGGCAAGTCTAGTGGATGAGGCGGGCGGATGAATGGCGACTGCCCGGCTCCGCAGTGGGAGCCGGGCAGTGCGAATGATGGGCGCGGGTGCGCTCACCGGTGGTGCTGGTGCGTGCCGATCAGCGCGAGTAGTGCTCGACGACGAGCTGCACGTCGCAGGTCACGGGAACCTCGTCGCGCTTGGGGCGACGCAGGAGGGTGGCCTGCAGCGCCTCGAGGTCGACCTTGAGGTAGCCGGGCACGGCCGGGAGCACGTCGCGGTGCGCGCCGGCGGCGGAGACCTGGAACGGATCCATCTGCGCGGACTTCTCGTGGACGTGGATCATCTGGCCCTCCTTGACACGGAAGGACGGACGATCGACGCGCTGGCCGTCGACGCAGATGTGGCGGTGGACGACGAACTGGCGGGCCTGCGCGATGGTCCGGGCGAAGCCGGCGCGCAGCACGAGGGCGTCGAGTCGCATCTCGAGGAGCTCGACGAAGTTCTCACCGGTCAGACCCGGGAGGCGGCGCGCCTCCTTGTAGGTCTTGAGCATCTGCGCCTCGCGGATGTTGTACTGCGCGCGGAGGCGCTGCTTCTCCTTGAGGCGGACCGAGTAGTCGCTGTCGTTGCGGCGACGGGCACGGCCGTGCTCGCCCGGCGGGTAAGGGCGGCGCTCGAAGTACTTCTCGGCCTTCGGGGTGAGCGGGAGGCCGAGGGCGCGCGACAGGCGGACCTGACGGCGATCGCGTGCGGGTGCGGACATGTGTGGGTGACCTTTCGGTTCGCATCGTGTGCTCCGGGCGGGTCCTGCGCACACGATGCGCACGGGGGCTCGACCGGTTCCGGAGCCGCTGTTTCCCGGGCTGGGAAAGAGGGCGACCGGAGCGAGCACTCCGGAGCCGACCGCCTTCAGGGTGCAGGCACAGCAATCGATCATACTAGTCCGGTGGCGCCGCTGCCGTCCAATCGGCGGCGTCACCGGGCCACCCGAGGACTCAGACGGTGAGCGGGCGGAGCTCGCCGAGCACCTCGTTGAGCGCCTCGGTGCTCGAGGGGTGGGTCCAGATCCCGTCGCGCAGCGCATCGACGGTGACGTGCGCGCGCATCGCGAGCGCGAGGAGATTGATGACCTCCTGCGAGTCGACGCACCACACGGTCGCTCCGAGCAGCTCCCGGGTATCGGGGTCGGCGACGAACTTGATCATGCCGGTGGGGTTGCCGAGGATCTTGGGCCGCGGCATCGCCGCGATCTGCGCCACCGGTTTCGCGGCGACGAGGACGCCGCGTCCCTCGGCACGCGCCTGCTGCTCGTTGATGCCGACCCGGGACAGGGGCGGGGTGAGGAACATCGTGTTCGGCACGGCCGCCCGGTCGCTGCGGCGGCGGGTCCCGTCGCCGGTGAGCTGGCCGGCGACGATCCGGTGGTCGTCGAGGGAGACGTAGGTGAACTGGGGCCCTCCGTTGATGTCCCCGACGGCGAAGATGTGCTCGGCGGAGGTGCGCAGCGTGTCGTCGACACGGACGAATCCGCGCTCGTCGACCTCGACGCCGGCCCGCCCGAGGCCGAGCCCGGCCGTCGTGGCGCTGCGCCCGACGGCGAGCAGCACCGCCTCGGCCTCGACTGCGTGGCCGTCCTCGGTGCGGACGAGGGCCGCATCCCCGGTGTCCTCGATCGCGCTCACGGCCGACCCCATGAGGAAGGTCACGCCGGCGGCTTCGAGGTGCTCGGTGACACCGGCGGCGATGTCATCGTCCTCCCTGGGCAGGATCCGTTCCCCCGGATCGATGACGGTGACCTCCGAGCCGAAACCGGCGAACATGCCGGCGAACTCGAGCCCGATGTAGCCGCCCCCGACGATCGCGAGGCGCTCGGGGAAGGGGCTGGCGTGCTGGATCGTCGTCGAGTCGTGGACGCGGGGAGAGTCCGCGCCGGGGATCGGGGGCCCGGCGGGCACCGTGCCGGTGTTGATCACGATGGTGTCCGCGGTGATGCGCAGCCGGTCCTCGCCCTGGGTCACCTCGACGGTGTGCGGGTCGAGGAATGCCGCCTTCCCCATGACGATCACGGCGTCCGGGGCCTCCTCGACGAGCTCCCGGTTGCGGGTGTTGAGCTTGCCGATGAGCGCGTCACGCGCCTCCACGGAGGTGGTGAACCACTCCGCCGGCGGTGTCGCCTCGGGCTTCACCGCCGCCTGGTGGATGAGCGTCTTCGTCGGCACGCACGCGACGTTGATGCACGTGCCGCCGATCATCGACTCCGACTGCTCGACGAGCGCGACCCGGGTCCCGGAGCTGCCGAGGGTGCGGGCGAGCGTCTTGCCGCCCTTGCCCCAGCCGATGACGAGGACGTCGACGGCGAGGCCGGTGGATTCGGTTGTGCTGGGTTCGACCGAATCGCTCATGGCTCCACCCTACCGACCGCTGAGAGCCGGAACTCGTCGCCGGGGGCGTGGATGAGAGCCGTCGGCGTGCTCAGTCGGGGCGGCCGAGGATCCTTCGCAGGGCCGCGAGCCGCTCGCCCATCCGGGATTCGGCGCCGTTGGCCGTCGGCTCGTAGTAGCGGGTCCCGGCCAGCGACTCCGGCAGGTACTCCTGGGCGACGACGCCGTGCGGATAGTCGTGGGAGTACCGGTAGCCCTCGCCGTGGCCGAGCGCCTTCGCCCCGGGATAGTGCGCGTCGCGGAGGTGCAGCGGCACCTCGCCGGCCCTCCCCTCCCGGATGTCGGCGAGCGCCCTGTCGATCCCGCGGTAGCTCGCGTTCGACTTCGGGGCGCAGGCGAGGTAGACGACGGCCTCGGCGAGCGGGATCCGCCCTTCGGGCATGCCGATGCGCTCGACCGCAGTCTGTGCGGCGACGGCGATCACGAGCGCCTGCGGATCGGCCATGCCGATGTCCTCGGCGGCGGCGATCACCATGCGGCGGCAGATGAAACGGGGGTCCTCGCCGGCGGAGATCATCCGCGCGAGGTAGTGGAGCGCGGCGTCGGGGTCGGAGCCGCGGATCGATTTGATGAACGCGGAGACGACGTCGTAGTGCTGGTCACCGGCCCGGTCGTAGCGCACGACGGCGCGGTCGGCGGCATCTGCGACATGGGCGGCGGAGATGAGCGGGAGGTCGCGCTCCTCCCCCTCGGCGTCGGTCTTTCCGGCGCCGTCGGCCTTCCCCTCGGCGTCGGTCCCGGTGTCGGTTCCGTCCTCGGTGTCGGTCCCCCCACCGGTGCTCTCCCCCGCACCGGCGTGGGCGCGGGCGATCGCGGCGGCGGCTTCGAGGATGGTGAGCGAGCGCCGCCCGTCGCCGGCGGCGAGCGCGATGATGTCCTCCCGTGCGTCCGCGGCGAGTGCGAAGGTCCCGGCGAGGCCGCGCTCGTGGGCGAGTGCGCGGTCGACGAGCTCCCCGATGTCCGCGTCCGACAGCGGGCGGAGGGTGAGCACGAGCGAGCGGGAGACGAGCGGGGCGATGACGGAGAACGACGGGTTCTCCGTGGTCGCTGCGATGAGGACGACGAGCCGGTTCTCCACCGCGGGCAGCAGCGCGTCCTGCTGAGCCTTGGAGAAGCGGTGGATCTCGTCGAGGAAGAGGACGGTGGTGCGCCCGTGGAGCTCCCGGTCGGCACGTGCCTGCTCGATCACCCGGCGCACGTCCTTGACCCCGGCGGTGATCGCGGAGAGCTCGACGAAGCGGCGATCGGAGGCGTGCGACACGACGTGGGCGATCGTCGTCTTCCCCACGCCGGGAGGGCCCCACAGCAACAGAGAGCTCGCCCCGGCCTTGTCCCCGGGCTGGGCGGTGACGAGCTGGTGGAGCGGCGATCCGGGGAAGGTCAGGTGGTCCTGGCCGACGATCTCCGCGATCGTGCGCGGGCGCATCCGCACCGCGAGCGGGTCGAGGACGGACGAGGCGGGCGCCCCGGAGGAATCCGGGACACCCGCCTGGCTGAACAGATCGGTCATCCGTCCTCGGCCTCGGGGTCGAAGTCGACCCCCGCCTCGGCGCGCTGCGCGTCGGTGATCGGGGCCGGCGCGTCGGTCAGCGGATCGTAGCCGCCCCCGGACTTGGGGAACGCGATCACCTCGCGGATCGAGTCCGCACCGGCGAGCAGGCTGACGATCCGGTCCCAGCCGAACGCGATGCCGCCGTGCGGCGGCGCGCCGTAGCCGAAGGCGTCGAGGAGGAAGCCGAACTTCTCCCGCGCCTCCTCCTCGCCGAGGCCCATGACGGCGAACACGCGCTCCTGCACGTCGGGGCGGTGGATGCGGATCGAGCCGCCGCCGATCTCGTTGCCGTTGCACACGATGTCGTAGGCGTAGGCGAGCGCCGAGCCCGGGTCGGTGTCGAAGGTGTCCATGAACTCCGGCTTGGGCGCGGTGAACGCGTGGTGCACCGCGGTCCAGCTCCCGGAGCCCACCGCGACGTCGCCGGAGGCCTCGGCGTCGGCGGTCGGCTCGAACAGCGGGGCGTCGACGACCCACACGAACGACCAGGCGCCCTCGTCGATGAGCCCGGTGCGCGCGGCGATCTCGCGGCGCGCCGCGCCGAGCAGGGCACGTGCCGCACCGGGTGCGTCGGCGGCGAAGAACACCGCGTCGCCCGGCTCGGCGCCGACGGCGGCGGCGAGCCCGGCCTTCTCCTGTTCGGAGATGTTCTTGGCGACCGGGCCGGTGAGCGAGCCGTCCTCCTGGATGAGGACGTAGGCCAGGCCCTTCGCGCCGCGCTGCTTGGCCCACTCCTGCCAGGCATCGAGCTGGCGGCGCGGCAGGGAGCCGCCGCCGGGGTGGACGACGGCGCCGACGTAGGGCGCCTGGAACACGCGGAACGGGGTGTCGGCGAAGTACGCGGTGAGGTCGGTGAGCTCGAGGCCGAAGCGGAGGTCGGGCTTGTCGGTGCCATAACGCGCCATCGCCTCGTGGTAGGTGATGCGCGGGATCGGGGTGCTGATCTCGTGGCCGATGAGCTTCCACAGGGCGGCGAGGATCTCCTCGGCGAGCCCGATGACGTCCTCCTGCTCGACGAACGAGGCCTCGATGTCGAGCTGCGTGAACTCCGGCTGCCGGTCGGCGCGGAAGTCCTCGTCGCGATAGCAGCGCGCGATCTGGTAGTAGCGCTCGAGGCCGGCCACCTGGAGGAGCTGCTTGAAGAGCTGCGGGGACTGCGGGAGCGCGTACCAGCTGCCCGGGCGCAGGCGCGCCGGGACGAGGAAGTCGCGTGCACCCTCCGGGGTCGAACGGGTGAGCGTGGGGGTCTCGACCTCGATGAAGCGGTGGTCCTCGAGGACGCCGCGGGCCGCCCGGTTGGCCTGCGCGCGCAGGCGCATGGCGGCGGCCGGGCCGGAGCGGCGGAGGTCGAGGTAGCGGTACTTGAGCCGGGTCTCCTCGCCGACCTGGCCGGAGTCCTCGGCGTGGTCGGACACCTGGAAGGGCAGCGCACGGGCGGGCGCGAGCACCTCGATCTCGGTGTCGACGACCTCGATCTCACCCGTCGGCAGGCCGGGGTTGGTGTTGCCCGCGGGGCGCGCCGCCACAGTGCCCCTCGCCTTCACCACGGTCTCGTTGCGGAGCTGGTCGGCGTCCTGCTCGCGCACGACGACCTGGACGATGCCCGAGGCGTCGCGGAGGTCGATGAAGGCGACGCCGCCATGGTCGCGGCGGCGGTCGACCCAGCCGGCGAGGGTGACGGTGGAATCGACGTCAGCGGCACTCAGCGTGCCCGCCTCGTGGGTTCTCAGCACTGGGTCTGCTCCTTAAGCGTTGGGAGATGGTGCAGGATGGGACGGTGGTGCGTCCGGCACCCATGATAGTCGCAGGTCGTGGAGGAGGAGCCGTGGAGGACGGAATCGGGGAGGCGCCGACGAGCGCCCAGATCGAGGTGGCCGCGGAGACCTTCCGCATGCTGTCCTCGTCCACGCGGCTGCTGATCATGTGGCACCTCGTGCACAGCGAATCCGATGTCACCGGGCTCGCCGAGGCGTCCGGGGCGAGCGTGCAGGCGGTGTCCCAGCACCTCGCGAAGCTCCGCCTCGCCGGGCTCGTGTCCTCCCGCCGGGAGGGCCGCCGGATCGTCTACCTCGTGGACGACCCGCACGTCGTGACGATGGTGAGCGAGATCTTCGACCACATCGCCCCCGACGGCTCCCTCGCCCCGGATCCGGAGCCGCGCGCCGCCGGACCGCTCAGCGCGCGCAGCTGAGCGCCCGGAGCGCTCGGCCGCGGGGGCTCAGTCCCGGGAGACGGTGCGCACGGTCGGCCAGAGGTCCTCGGCCGGCGGGGTCCACAGCAGCGGATCGGCGCTCACCTGCTCGCCGGAGCGGATGTCCTTGACCTCGTGACCGGTCTCCCCGTCGAGGAACCACACGAAGGGGATGCCGCGGCGCTCGGCGAACTTGATCTGCTTGCCGAACCGGCTCGCCGCCGGGGCGACGTCGACGGGGATGCCGCGGGCCCGCAGGCGGGAGGCGACGTCGACGGCCTCGTCACGGGCGGCGTCGTCGGTGACGGCCACGAGCACCGCTGTCGGCACACCGCGGCTCGCCTCGACCATCCGGTCGCGCCCGACGAGCCGCGACATCAGACGCGACACGCCGAGCGACATGCCGACGCCGGGGAAGGTCCGCTTCCCCGTCGAGGCGAGCGAGTCGTAGCGGCCGCCGGAGGCCACGGAGCCGAGCGCCTCGTGCCCGATGAGCTGCGTCTCGTAGACCGAGCCGGTGTAGTAGTCGAGGCCGCGGGCGATCTTGAGCTGCGCGACGACGACGCCGGGCTGCTGCCGGTTCGCGGCATCGAGCAGCCGGCTCAGCGATTCGAGGCCCTCGTCGAGCAGCGAGTCGGACACGCCGAGCGCACGCACCTCCTCGGCGAACGCCCCCGTCGTGCTCTCGATCCGGGCGAACTCGAGGAGCCGGCGCTGCTGGGACTCGTCGGCGCCGGCCTGCGCGGCGAGGAGCTCCCCGACCTTCGCCGGCCCGATCTTGTCGAGCTTGTCGATGCAGCGCAGCACCGCCGTGATGTCGGTGAGGCCGATGCCGCGGGTGAAGCCCTCGATGAGCTTGCGGTTGTTCGCCAGGATCCGCACCCCGGGCACTCCGAGCTCGGCGAGCTCGCCGAACGCCTGGGCCATGACGAGGGGCACCTCGACCTCGAAGTGCTCGGCCAGCGTGTCCTCGGCGACGATGTCGATGTCAGCCTGGATGAACTCGCGGTAGCGCCCGTCCTGGGGCCGCTCGCCGCGCCACACCGGCTGTATCTGGTAGCGCTTGAAGGGGAACGGCAGCCGGCCGGCGTTCTCCACGACGTAGCGGGCGAAGGGCACCGTGAGGTCGAAGTGGAGACCGAGCGGGTTCTTCGCGTCCCCGGGCTCGGCGTGGAGCCGGGACACCGCGAACACCTCCTTGTCGATCTCCCCGTCCTTGGCGAGCGCGGAGATCGGCTCGACGGCGCGGGTGTGGAGGGCGGCGAAGCCGTTGAGCTCGAAGGTGTGCTTGAGCAGGTCGATGACCCGCTCCTCGACGATGCGGTCAGCGGGCAGCCATTCGGGGAACCCCGAGAGTCGTGCGGCCTGGGCCATGGGTAACAGGTCTCCTGATCAGAGGAACGGATTGGTGCGCAGCTCGTGCGCGAGCCGGGTGGCCGGCCCGTGACCGGGCAGCACCGGGGTGTCGGGCAGGCTCGCGATGTGGGCGAGCGTGCGCTCCATCGCCTGCCCGTCGCCGCCGGCGAGGTCGGTGCGACCGATCGACCCGGCGAACAGCACGTCGCCGGTGAAGAGCACCTCGGCGGCGTCGCCCTCCCCGTGCGGATCGCTCACCCGCCACAGCGTCGAACCCTCGGTGTGCCCGGGCGCGGGGTCCGGGGCGATGGTGAGGCCGGCGCGCGTGAAGGGCTCCGTGCCGGACACCGCGGCGGCCTGCGGCGCGGTCCACTCCCCGACGAGCGGGGCGACGATGTGGGCGAGCTGCGCCGACACCGTCGAGGCGGGATCCTGCAGACGGTAGAGGTCGGGCTCCCCGATGAGCACCTCGAGGCCGGGGAAGGCCTCGAGCAGACGGGGCAGCCCGAGGATGTGGTCGGGGTGGCCGTGGGTGAGGAGGACGGCGACCGGGGTCCAGCCGAGCTCGGCGAGGACCCGCGCGAGGTCGGGGGCGCAGTCGAAGCCGGCATCGACGAGCACGCACTCCCGGTCCGCGGGGTCGTCGCCCGGGCCGGCCTCGGCGCCCGGCTCGGCGGCCACGGCATAGCAGTTGACGTCGAGCAGCTCGGCGCGGACGGCGGTGATCTCCATGCCCGCCAGTCTAGCGCGGGGCCCCGCACGGCCCGCGGTGGATATGCTGGGGTGTGTTCTGCCCATCGTCGAGTGATCATCCGTGATTCGACCGACGCGAAGACAAGGTGTCCAGCATGACCGACGACTCAGCCCCGCGCCCGACCGCACCCGCCCCCAAGCCCGGCCCGCGCCCGGGCGCTCCCAGCCCGGCCGCGCTCGCCGCGCGGGCGCCCGCGGCCGGGCAGCGCAGGGCCGCAGCGGCCGCCCCCCGGCAGGACCGCAGCGCCGCGCTCGCCGAGGCGATCGGGTTCGGCCGGATGGATGAGGACACGACCGTGTACGTCCGGACCGCCGACGGGGAGCGCGCGGTCGGCCAGTACCCGGATGCCGACGAGGAGCAGGCGCTGACGTACTTCGCGCACAAGTACCTCGATCTCGTCGACGCGGCCGCCCTGCTCGAGGAGCGGCTCGCCGCCGGGGCCTCCGGGGACTCGATCCGCGCCTCCGCCCGCACCCAGCACGACGCACTCGCCGAGGCCGCGGTCGTCGGCGACCTCGCCGCGCTCGCCGCCCGGCTCACCGCGATCCAGGAGTCCGCCGCGCAGACCGCGGCGGCCCAGTCGAAGGAGCGCGAGGCGGCCCGCGCCGAGGGTCTCGCCGCACGCACCGCGGTCGTCGAGGAGGCGGAGTCGATCGCCGGGACGGATCCGGCGCGCGTGCAGTGGAAGACCTCCGGCGCCCGGATGGCCCGGCTGTTCGAGGAGTGGAAGTCGATCCAGGCGAACTCCCCGCGCCTCCCCCGCGCCCAGGACCAGGAGCTGTGGGGGCGGTTCTCGAAGGCGCGCAACACCTTCGACCGGCACCGGCGGGAGTTCTTCTCCGACCTCGACAAGCGCAACGCCGAGGGCAAGCGGGTGAAGACGAAGCTCGTCGCGGAGGCCGAGGCGCTGTCCGGGTCGACCGACTGGCGCGGCACCGCCCAGGAGTACCGGGCGCTGATGGACCGCTGGAAGGCCGCCCCGCGGGCCGGACGCAAGGACGACGACGCTCTGTGGGCACGCTTCCGCGCCGCGCAGGACGTGTTCTTCGCCGCCCGGGAGATGGAGAACGAGGCGATCGACGCCGCCTACGGGGAGAACCTCGTGGTCAAGGAGGAGCTGCTCGCCCGCGCGCGGGCGCTGCTGCCGATCACCGACCCGGCGAAGGCGAAGGACGAGCTGCGCCGGATCCAGGAGGCGTGGGAGGACGCCGGCAAGGTGCCGCGCGCCGACGTGTCCCGGATGGAGGGCGGACTGCGCGAGGTCGAGCGGGCGCTCGCCGCGGCCGAGGAGGCCGAGTGGAAGCGCACCGATCCGGAGACCCGCAGCCGCACCTCGGGCATGCTCGCGCAGCTCGAATCCGCGATCGCCGGTCTCGAGTCCGATCTCGCCGCGGCCGAGGCGAGCGGCGACGAGAAGCGGATCGCGGAGGCGCACACCGCTCTCGAGGCGCGCCGCGCCTGGTACGAGCAGGTCGCGAAGACCGCCGAGGAGCTCGGCTGAGCCGGCCCTCCTCCCCCGCCGGGTGAGCTCTGCGGCCGCGCCGTCCACAGCGGAAGGCGCGGCCGACGTCGGTCTGTCCACAGCTGCGCGGTCGCTGTTGCCCCGGCCCGCCCGACGCCGGAGCATGGAGCGCATGGACGATGTGCTGCGGATCGGCGAACCGCTGACCTACACCGAGCTCATGGACCTCGCGCTCGACGGGCTCGTGTTCCGGCTCACCGACAGCTGCTGGGTGCCGGTCGGCACGCGCGTCGATGCGGAGCTCCGGGCGCGGGCGCTCGGCCGGCCGGCGGCGCGCGGGCTCGTGCTCTCCCACCACTCGGCGCACTGGGTGTGGTGGGGCGTGGGCACCGGCCCGACGACCCGCGAGTACACGACGCGCAGCCGGCGCCGGGCGCGGCGGGCGGACGATCCGTGGATCACCTACGAGCGCTGGGTGCAGGGGGGCGACCTCGCCCGGGTCGCCGGGATCGAGGTCACCGCTCCGGCGCGCACGCTCTACGACCTCGTGCTGCTGGCGTGGGAGGACTCCGGCGACGAGGAGCAGGCGGCGGCGAGGCTGCGACGGCCGGCCGCCCAGGTGCCGGCGGCGGAGCGGGCCGAGTTCCTCGACTACCTCGACGACCAGTACCGGCGGCCGCACGTGCGCGCGCTGCGCCGGGTCGCGGCGCAGGTGTTCGGCCCGGACGGGGCCGGCGGGGCTTGAGCGATCAGCCGCCGGTGATGCGGTAGACGTCGAACACCCCGTCGACGCGGCGCGCCGCGGAGAGCACGGTGTCGAGGTGGTTGGCATCGCCCATCTCGAACACGAACCGCGATTGCGCGACGCGCGCCTTCGAGGTCGCGACGGAGGCGGAGAGGATGTTCACGTGGTTCTCGGTGAGGACCTTGGTGATGTCGGACAGGAGGCCGGCGCGGTCGAGGGCCTCGACCTGGATCTGCACGAGATACACCCCGGAGCTGTGCGCGGACCACTCGACGTCGACCATCCGGTCGGGCTCGCGGCGCAGACCAGCGACGTTCGAGCAGTCCGCCCGGTGCACCGACACCCCGGCCCCGCGGGTGACGAAGCCGACGATCTCGTCGCCAGGCACCGGGGTGCAGCAGCGGGCGAGCTTGACGAGGATGTCGTCGGCGCCCTTGACGCGCACCCCGGACGTCGAGGAGTGGTGGCCGCGGGACTTGCCGGTGGGATTCGTCGGCGCGGGGTAGTCCTCGGGCTCGTCCCCGGCGACCTCCTTGGCCAGCAGGTCGACGACGTGGGCGGCGGACATCGTGCCGTTGCCGATCGCGGCGTAGAGGCCGGACACGTCGCCGAGCCGCTGCTCATTGGCGACGACGACGAGGGCCTCCTGGCTCATGAGCTTCTCCGCGCTGAGCCGGTGGCGGCGCATCGCCCGGGCGAGCTGGTCCCGCCCGGATTCGATCGCCTCCTCGCGCCGCTCCTTGGAGAACCACTGCCGGATCTTGTTCCGCGCCCGCGGGCTCTTGACGAATGCGAGCCAGTCGCGGCTCGGCCCGGCGTTCTCGTCCTTCGAGGTGAACACCTCGACGACGTCGCCGTTCGCGAGGGCGGTGTCGAGGGCGATGAGGCGGCCGTTGACGCGCGCGCCCATGGTCTTGTGCCCGACCTCGGTGTGGACGGCGTAGGCGAAGTCGACCGGGGTCGAGTCCGCCGGCAGGGAGACGATGTCGCCCTTGGGGGTGAAGACGTACACCTCCTTCGAGTTGACCTCGAAGCGGAGGTTGTCGAGGAACTCGTCCGGGTCGCTCGTCTCGCGCTGCCAGTCGAGCAGCTGGCGCAGCCACGCGATCTGGTCGACCTCGCCGGAGTCCCCGACCTTCGCCGTGCGGTCCCCGGCGCCGCTGAACGCGGCGGGGTTGACCCGGCGGCGGTCCTTGTACTTCCAGTGCGCGGCGACGCCGAACTCCGCACGGCGGTGCATCTCGCGGGTGCGGATCTGGATCTCCACCGGCTTGCCGTAGGGCCCGATCACCGTGGTGTGGAGGCTCTGGTACATGTTGAACTTCGGCATCGCGATGTAGTCCTTGAAGCGCCCGGCCACCGGCGACCAGCTGGCGTGGACGTGGCCGAGCACCGCATAGCACTCGCGCACCGTCTCGACGAGCACGCGCACCCCGACGAGGTCGTAGATCTCGGCGAAGTCGTGGCCGCGGACCACCATCTTCTGGTAGATCGAGTAGTAGTGCTTGGGCCGCCCGGAGATCGTGTAGTCGATCTTCGACTCGCTCAGCTCCGCGCCGAGCTCCCGGGACACGATGCCGAGGTACTTCTCCCGCTCCGGGGCGCGCTCGGCGACGAGCCGGACGATCTCGGAGTAGACCTTGGGGTAGAGCACCTGGAACGACAGGTCCTCGAGCTCCCATTTGATCGTGTTCATGCCCAGCCGATGGGCGAGCGGGGCGAAGATCTCGAGGGTCTCGGTGGCCTTCTTCGTGCTCGAGGCGGCGGGCACGTACTTCCAGGTGCGGGCGTTGTGGAGGCGGTCGGCGAGCTTGATGACGAGCACGCGGATGTCGCGCGACATCGCGACGATCATCTTCCGCACCGTCTCCGACTGCGCGGCGGAGCCGTACTCGATCTTGTCGAGCTTGGTCACCCCGTCGACCATCACGGCGATCTCCTCGCCGAAGTCCGCGCGCAGCCGATCGAGGCTGTACTCGGTGTCCTCGACGGTGTCGTGGAGGAGGGCAGCGGCGAGGGTCGTCGGGGTCAGGCCGATCTCGGCGAGGATCGTGGCGACCGCCACCGGGTGGGTGATGTAGGGGTCGCCGCTCTTGCGCATCTGCCCGTCGTGCGCCTTCTCCGCCACCCGGTAGGCGCGGAGCACGACGTCGATGTCGGCCTTGGGGTGGTTGTGGGCGACGGCCTGGAGCAGCGGTGCGAGCGCCTTGGGGTGCTCCGGGGTCTGCTGGCTGCGCGCCGTCCACCACGCCAGGCGCGAGAACCCCCGGGAGCGCTTCGCCGCACCGGCGGCGTCATCGACGGACTGCGCCATGCCTCGCCCCTTCTCTCGAACCTGCTCGGACCATCGTACTCCGGCGGCTCAGGCGCGTGCGGACTCCGCGCGCTCGGCCTTCGCGAGCTCCTCGTCCTCGAACAGCACCGGCGCACGATCGGGCAGGCCGAGCCGTTCGCGGGTCTCGTCGACGAGCTGCTCCTGCTCCTGCACGGCGTCCTCCCGGCTGCGCAGCCAGGCGTAGAACGGCGAGGCGACGAACAGGGTCGAGGCGGCCGCGACGATCGTGCCGATGAAGAGCGAGAGCGAGATGTCGGTGAGCGTGCCGGCGCCGAGCAGCGCGACGCCGATGAAAAGGATCGCACCGATCGGCAGCACCGAGATCACCGAGGTGTTGATCGAGCGCACGGTGGTCTGGTTGACGCCGAGGTTGACGAGCTCGGAGAACTTCATCCGCCGGTTCGACTCGTAGTCATCGGTGTTCTCCCTGATCTTGTCGAACACCACCACGGTGTCGTAGAGGGAGAAGCTCAGCACGGTGAGGAAGCCGATCATCGCCTCGGGGGTGACCTCGAAGCCGAGCGTCGCGTAGATCCCCATGGTGACGATCATGACGACGAACAGGCCGACGATCGCGGCGAGCGACATCTTCCACGTGCGGAAGTACAGGGCCATGACGACCATCGCGATCGCGACGAAGATCACGAGCGCGCGGATCATCTTCTCGGTGACGTCCTGCCCCCAGGTGGGCCCGACGAAGGTCGAGGTGACGTCCTCGTTGTCGACCTCGTAGGCCGCCACGAGCGACTCGCGCACCTGCTGCATCTCGTCGTCGGTGAGCTGGTCGGTGGTGATCCGCAGCGAGGTGTCCGAGGTCGGCACGACGTTCGGCTCCGCGCCGGGCACCACGGAGGTGATCGCCTCGGTGCCGATCGTCTCGTCGGTCTCGGAGGTGTTCGCGACGTGGAACTCGCTGCCGCCGGTGAAGGCGATCCCGAAGTTGAAGCCGTTGACGAGTGGCACGATGACGGAGGCGACGAGCACGACGGCCGCGATCGACAGCCACAGCTTCGTCTTCGGCACGAACGGGATCGACCTGCGCCCGCTGTGGAGGTCGTTGCCCCAGGCGAAGAACTTCTTCATCGTGCATCCCCCTCGGGCTCCGGGTCCGTCCCGGTCTCGGCGATGTCCTCGGTCGGCGCGCTCGCCTCGGCATCCTCGGCGGCGGCCCGGCGGGTGCGCGCCTTGCGCTCGGCGAGCGAGAGCTCTGCGGAGCCTGCGGTGTCCGGATCCGCGTCATCCGATTCGAGCAGCGCGGTCGACCCGGAGCGGTCGGACAGGCTGCGCCCGGACTTCCGTTCGGCGAGCGACCGGCCGGCGGTGCCGGCCCGCTTGCGTTCGGCGGCCGCCTGCCGTCGCTTCGCCTCCCCGAAGGAGCGGCGCTTGGAGGACTTCTCCTTCGCCTTCTCCATGTCGAGTCCCATCGCGCCGCGGTAGGCGGCCTGCTTGACGCCGAGCTGCCGCGGGTCCATGCCCGACATCGGGTGCCCCTCGCCGAAGAACCGGGTGCGGGCGAGCACCTGGAGCATCGGGTGGGTGAAGAGCACGACGAGCAGCACGTCGACGATGACGGTGAGGCCGAGCGTGAATGCGAAGCCGCGGACGTTGCCGACGGCGAGGATGTAGAGGATGACCGCGGCGAGCATGTTCACGGCCTTCGAGGCGTAGATCGTGCGCTTGGCGCGGTCCCAGCCGATCTCGACTGCGGAAACGAGGCGGCGTCCCGAGCGGATCTCGTCGCGGACGCGCTCGAAGTAGACGATGAAGGAGTCCGCGGTCATGCCGATGCCGACGATGATGCCGGCCATGCCGGCGAGCGACAGGCGGTAGCCGTAGCGCCACGACACGAGCAGGAGGAGCAGGTAGGTCAGCACTCCGGCCACCGCGAGGCTCGACACCGTGACGAGGCCGAGCATGCGGTACTGGACCAGGGAGTACACGACGACGAGGAGCAGGCCGATCACGCCGGCGAGCACGCCCTTGGCGAGGTAGTCGGAACCGAGCGTCGGGGAGATCTGCTGCTCGCTCTGCACCTGGAAGCTGATCGGCAGCGCGCCGTTCTTCAGCTGGTTGGCGAGCGTCTCCGCCTCCTCCTGGCTGAAGTTCCCGGTGATCTGGGCGCGGCCGTCGGTGACCGGGGTGCGGGACTCCGGGGCGGACAGCACGAGTCCGTCGAGGACGATCGCGAACTGGTTGTACGGCGGCTGCTGGCCGGTGATGGCACCGGTGATCTGACCGAACACATCGGCGCCGTAGTCGTCGAACTCGAGGGTCACGGCGAGGTTGTTCGTCTGCGTGCCGGCCGAGGACATCTCGTAGCCGAAGCTCGCGTCGGTGACGTGGGAGCCGTCGAGCTCGACGGGGCCGAGCACGAACTTCGCGGAGCCGTCCTGGGCGCACGCGACGATGGGCTCCTCGGCCGGGCCGCTGTCGCCGCCGGTGCGGTTCTCCGGGTCGGTGCAGTCGAGCTCGGCGAACCGGGCGAGGATCTCCTCATTCATCCACGAGGTGTCGCCGATCGGGTCGAAGCGCGGGAAGGTCTCGGCCGCCTGGTCCTCGGCGCCGCCCTCGGCCGGTGCCTCGTCGGCGGGCGCCTGCTCGTTCGAGCCGGCCGGGCCGGGCACCGCTCCCCCGGCCTGCGCGGGGTCTTCGGCAGCGGGGTCGACGTCGGCAACGGGGTCCTTGGCAACGGCCGGTCCGAAGACCGCTCCGCCGCTCTCGGGCTGTTCGGCGTCCTCGGGCGCACCCTCTCCGGCGCCCTCCTCGCCGGTGCCGAGGAGCTCGTCGAGGCGCTGCTGCTCCTCCTCGGAGAGCTCGGGCCCGGCGGGGACCTCCTCCTCGACAGGCTCCTCATCGGTCTGCGGCTCCGGGGCGGCGACGACGGCGACGCGGCGGAAGGCGAGCTGCGCGGAGGAGCGGACGAGGTCGCGTGTCTCCTCGTCGGGATTGCCGGGCAGGTTGACGACGATGTTGCGGTCGCCCTGGGTGGTGATCTCCGCCTCGGACACGCCGGTGGCGTCGACGCGCTGACGGATGATCGATACGGCCTGCTCGAGCTGCTCGGTGGTGATCGAGGCGTCCTCGACCTGCGGCTCGAGGATGATCGAGGTGCCGCCCTCGAGGTCGAGCGCGAGGTTGGGGCTCCAGACGGCGGTGGACCAGATGGAGCCGCCGGCGATGAGGGCGATGAGGCCAGCTGTGAGGATTCCCAGCCAGGTGAAGCGCAGTCCCGGACGGGGCTTATTCACAGGTGCGGACACAGATCGGTCTTCCGTTCGTGAGGGGTGGGCAGCGGTGCGGGATCAGCGCTCGCCGCGCGGCTCGCCGGTCGTGCCGTCGATGTCGGTGCGAGGGGTGTCGGCGTCTGCGTCGGCGTCCACGGTGGTCTCCGGGGAGGTCTCCGAGCCGGGGGTCGACTGCTCGCGGCGGCGGGCCTCGTTGATCGCGTCGAGCTCGGCGTCGGTGATGCGGCGGCGCTCGGCCTCCTCGGCGGTCTCGGCCGGGGTGTCCTCGACGGGAGCATCGGCGGCGTCCGCGCCGGCGGGTGCATCAGGCGCGGTATCGACGACCGGGCCGGCGTCCTCGCGGGCCGCGGTGTCCTCCCCGAGCGCGGGATCGGCCGGTGCGGCCTCGACGGGGGTCTGGATCTGACCGATCGCCTGGCGGTGCACGCGCAGCACGGTGCCCGGCCCGCTCTCCAGGGTGACCTCCATCTTCTCGGCGTCGACGGCGACGACCGTGCCGTAGACGCCGAAGGTCGTCATGACCTCGACGCCCGGGACGAGGTTGTCCGAGATCTGTCGCATCCGCGCCTGCTGCTTCTTCCGCGAGTTGAACATGAAGAAGATGAGCAGGGCGCCGAGTCCGACCAGAAGGAGAATGTCCACGTCAGGGCCAGCCTTTCGCTGAGGAGATCGGGGCCGGCGCACGGTGCGCGCACGGCCGCCGCTGTTGGGAGCCAGTGATCCAGTGTAGTGGCCGGGGTGTCTCCGTCCCAATCGCCTGATCAGGGTCGTCGTCGAGGGGCGTCGGCGGCCGGCGGCTCAGAAGCCGAGCGTGCCATCGGGCGGGGTGAGCCCGAGGTGGGCCCAGCCGTCCGCAGTGGCGACCCGGCCGCGCGGGGTCCGCGAGATCAGGCCCTCGCGGACGAGGAACGGCTCGGCGACCTCTTCGACGGTCTCCGGCTCCTCCGCGACGGACACGGCCAGCGTGCTCAGTCCCACCGGGCCGCCGGCGAACCGCGTGCACAGGGTGGAGAGCACGGCGCGGTCGAGCCGGTCGAGGCCCCGCTCGTCGACCTCGTAGACCTCGAGCGCGGAGCGTGCGGCGGGGAGGTCGACGACCCCGGTGCCGCGCACCTGCGCCCAGTCCCGGACGCGGCGCAGCAGCCGGTTGGCGATCCGCGGGGTGCCGCGGGAGCGGGAGGCGATCTCCTGCAGACCGGTCTCCGAGGCCTCCATGCCGAGCATCCGGGCCGAGCGCACGAGCACGGTCTGCAGGTCCGCGACGGTGTAGAAGTCCAGGTGGCCGGTGAATCCGAAGCGGTCGCGCAGCGGGGCGGGCAGCAGGCCGGAGCGGGTGGTGGCGCCGACGAGGGTGAAGGCCGGGAGCTCGAGCGGGATCGCGGTCGCGCCGGGCCCCTTGCCGACGATGACGTCGACCCGGAAGTCCTCCATCGCGACGTAGAGCATCTCCTCCGCGGCGCGGGCCATGCGGTGGATCTCGTCGATGAAGAGCACCTCTCCCTCCTCGAGCGAGGACAGGATCGCGGCGAGGTCGCCGGCATGCTGCACGGCCGGGCCGGAGGTGATACGGATCTGCGAGCGCATCTCGTGGGCGATGATCATCGCCAGCGTCGTCTTGCCCAGGCCCGGCGGGCCGGACAGGAGCACGTGGTCGGGGGCCTTCCCGCGGGCGGCGGCGGCGTCGAGGACGAGGGAGAGCTGCTCGCGCACCTGCGGCTGGCCGATGAAGTCGCCGAGGCCCTTCGGTCGCAGGGCGGCCTCGGCGGCGCGCTCGACCTCCCCGGCACCGGCCCGGGTGAGCCGTTCGAGCTCGGCCCCGGTGGGCTCCTCGGCGCCGAAGTCGACCTCGTAGCTGCGGTCGCTCATGTGCGGGCCCCGAGCGCGCGCAGCGCAGCCTTGAGGAGCTCCGACACGGTCGGGTCATTCAGCCCGGCGGCGGTGTCCTCGACCGCGGACTCCGCCTGGGCCTGACGCCAGCCGAGTCCGACGAGCGCGTCGACGACCTGGGCGGCGACCGCCGGGGGCGCGGCCGGGGCGCGACCCGGTGCGGGCCGGGCGACGCTCGTGTCGATGTTCCCGGCGAGCTCGAGCATGAGCCGGGCGGCGACCTTCTTGCCGACCCCGGGCACCTTGGTCAGCGGCACCTGGTCGCCGCTCGCGATCGCGGCGCGCAGCTCGTCCGGGGACAGCACGCTGAGCACCGCGAGCGCCAGGCGGGGGCCGATCCCGGAGATCGTCTGCAGGGTCTCGAACAGGTCCCGCTCGTCCTCACCGGCGAAGCCGTAGAGGGTGAGCGAGTCCTCGCGCACGACGAGCACGGTGTGGAGATCGATCTCGGCGCCGTGGCGGGTGTCGGCGGCGAGCTGCGGGGTGACATGGACGCGGCGTCCGAGGCCGGCGGTGACGACGGTGAGGCTGTCGGCGCGGACGGAGTGCACGCGGCCGGAGATGAAGGTGATCACTCGAACTCCTGTGGGAACGGATGTACGAATACGAGTGTATCCGCACCGGGTCCGCCGCACCGGTCAACCGGGCTCGGTTCGGCGCGTCACGCCGGTCGCGGGCCTCCCGCCGGGGCGCGACGCCTCACCTCAGCGGCGAGAGCTGCGCAGCGCGGCCGCCCACTGCTCCTGGGCCCGCGTGAGGCCGGCGCCCTGCCGGGTGGCGGCCTGCCGGGCGAGGAGGTCCTTCGTGGGGCCCGGGGTCGAGGTCGCCGCGGTCGCTCCGCGCCACAGGTGGCAGATCGCCAGCGCGAGCGCGTCGGCGGCGTCGGCCGGGGTGGGCGGGGCGTCGAGGCGGAGGATGCGGGTGACCATGCGGGTCATCTGTTTCTTGTCCGCCCGGCCGTTGCCGGTGATCGCGGCCTTGACCTCGGAGGGCGTGTGCATCGCCACGGGGATCCCGCGGCGTGCGGCGAGCCCCATGGTGAGGCCGGACACCTGGGCCGTGCCCATGATCGTCGACACGTCGTTGCGGGCGAACACCCGCTCGATGCTCACGACATCGGGCCGGTGCTCGTCGAGCCAGGTGTCGAACGCCTCGGCGAGCGCCCCGAGCCGGACGTCCACGGAGTCGCCGGCCGGGGTGCGCACGACGTCGACCGCGACGAGCTCGGCGGTGCGGGCGGGTCGGGAGTCGATGACCCCGAGGCCGCACCGGGTGAGCCCGGGGTCGACGCCGAGGATGCGCATCAGTCGGCGTCGAGCTCGGCGAGGACCTCGTCGGAGACGTCCGCATTGGAGTACACGTTCTGCACGTCGTCGAGGTCCTCGAGGGCGTCGATGAGGGAGAACACCTTGCGCGCCGTCGCAGCGTCGAGCGGCACCTCGACATTGGCGACGAACGCGGCCTCGGCGCTGTCGTAGTCGATGCCCGCATCCTGCAGCGCGGTGCGCACCGCGACGAGGTCGGTGGCCTCGCTGATGATGTCGAAGGTCTCGCCGTGGTCCTTGACCTCCTCGGCGCCGGCGTCGAGGGTCGCCTCGAGGACGGCGTCCTCGTCGGTGCCCGCGGTCGGCACGGTGACGACGCCCTTGCGGTTGAAGTTGTAGGACACGGAGCCGGGGTCGGCCATCGACCCGCCGTTGCGGGTCACCGCGACACGGACGTCGGAGGCCGCGCGGTTGCGGTTGTCGGTGAGGCACTCGATGAGGAGGGCGACGCCGCCGGCGCCGTAGCCCTCGTACATGATCGTCTGGTAGTCGACCCCGCCGCCGTCGAGCCCGCCGCCGCGCTTGACCGCGCGCTCGATGTTGTCGTTGGGGACGGAGGACTTCTTGGCCTTCTGGATCGCGTCGTAGAGCGTCGGGTTGCCGTCGGTGTCCGGGCCGCCGTTGCGGGCTGCGACCTCGATGTTCTTCACGAGCTTGGCGAACAGCTTCCCGCGCTTGGCATCGATGGCCGCCTTCTTGTGCTTGGTCGTGGCCCATTTGGAGTGACCTGACACTGATGTCTCCCTGCGATCGTTAGCGATGTGCGCGAGCCGCAGGGTGCGCGGCCTGCGCTTCCGGTCCGGGGTTCATTGTAGCGCCGCGGCACCGCGACACGGCCGTCGGACGCGCGGCGGATGCGTTGGGCCGGGCGCATGTGGCCGGGCAGGATGCGCTGGGCCGGACGGCCAGGTCAGTCGAGCACGAGCGGCACAGCCGGTGCCGTACCCGAGCGCACGAGGTCCATGAGCTCGGTGAGGCGCGAAGGGTAGACGGTCGCCGTGGTCCGGCGCAGCTCGTCCTGGGACCACCAGCGGCCGCCGACGATCGAGCGCTTCTCGACCTCGGTCCACACGGCGTCGGCGAGGTCGAACTCGTCCTCGCTCACGAGGCCGAAGAACACCTCGTCCTGGTGGAGGGTGCGCTCGGTGAACTCTATCACCGCCCGGCGGGTGGCGAGCGGCCCGAGCAGCTCGGCGGGCTCGCACACGAGACCGGTCTCCTCGGCGAGCTCGCGGGCCGCGGTCTGCTGGGGCGTCTCCCCCATCTCCGCTCCCCCGCCGCAGGTGAGCCACCAGCGGCGGGAGTCGTCGTGGAGGTCGCGGGCGTGGAGGAGGAAGACCTCTCCGGCCGCGTTGAGCAGCACCACGCGGGCTGCGGTCCTGATCTTCACCGGTCGTCCTCCTCATGGGCGAGCTGGCGGTGGACGGCGACGATGCGCTGGCCGATGGTGATCGAGCACAGCACCATGAGCACGGCGAGGGCGACGGTGAGCACGACGTCGGGGAGACCGAGCCCGACGAGGCCGGTGACGACGAGGGTGACGAGGAGGCGGTCGGCCCGCTCGGCGATCCCGCCGGCCGCCGTCACGCCCAGGCCTTCGGCCTTGGCTCGGACGTAGGACACGATCGAGCCGGTGACGAGCACGCCGAGTGCGAGCAGCGCGGTGAGCGGGTCCTCGGCACCGAGGAAGTACCACAGGGCGATGCCGACGAACACCGCGGAGTCGGCGAACCGGTCGAGGGTCGAGTCGAGGAACGCGCCCCAGGTCGAGCGGCGGTCCGCGAGGCGGGCCATGATGCCGTCGAGCATGTCGCCGAACACGAAGAAGGTGATGACGACGGTGCCCCAGAACAGGTGCCCGAAGGGGTAGCCGAGCAGCGCCCCGGCGCACACGCCGAGGGTGCCGATGACCGTCACCGCATCCGGGGTCAGGCCGATCCGCAGGAGCAGCCGGGCCACCGGGGTGAAGAGCGCGGTGAACGCCCGGCGGGCGATGCTGTTGAGCATCCGCTCAGTCCTGTTCTCCGGTGCCGGGGGCCCCGTCGGCAGCGGGGGCCCTCGAGCCGGGAGCGAACACGCGGGACCACCAGTCGAGCACGGCCTCGAAGCGCTGGATCCGGTGCCGGGGGCGGCCGGACCGGGACAGCTCGTGGTTCTCCCCGGGGAAGACGAGGAGCTCGCTGGGCACCCCGGCGCGCTGGAGCGCGGCGAAGTACTGCTGGGCCTGCTCGAGCGGGCAGCGGTGGTCGAGCTCGGAGTGCATGACGAGGGTCGGGGTGCGGACTGCGGGGACCCGGCCGAGCGGCGACTGCCGGGCGATCTCCTCGGGGTCCGTGCCGGTGTACCCCTCGGAGAAGAAGCGGCCGATGTCGGAGGTGCCGATGAAGCTCTGCGGGACGAGGTAGCCGCGCTCGACGATCGCACCGGCGAACCGCTGGTCGGACCCGATGATCATCGCGGTGAGGTAGCCGCCGTAGGAACCGCCCTGGATCCCCAGGCGTTCCGGGTCGAGCTGCGGGTGGGCCACGAGAGCGGCCTCGAGCACGGCGAGGACGTCCGCCGCAGCGGGGTCGGCGAGGTCGCCCTGGACCGCCGCACCCCAGGCGCGCCCGCGGCCGTGGGAGCCGCGGGGGTTGCTCCACACGACGCCGTACCCGGCCTCGACGAGCACCTGCGTCTCGTCGAACAGGGCGTGCGAGTACTGGGCGAAGGGCCCGCCGTGGATGTTGAGGATCACGGGGAAGGGTCCCTCGCCGCGCGGCATCGCGACCCAGCCGTGGATCTCGCCGAGCGGGCTGTCGGCGGCGATCGGGGTCGGGATCACCGGGTCGGCGATCCGGCTGAGCGCGGTGAGCGCCTGCGGGGCCGAATCCCGGCTGCCGAGCCGGTGGACCTCCCCGGCGCTCGCCGGGGTCCCGGCGGTGTAGACGAGGGAGCCGTCGGGCAGCTCGACGAGGCCGTCGACCACGTGGTCGGCCGGGGTGAGCGGGTCGAGGTCCGCGGCCGTCGACGGAGTGCTGGTCCCGTCGATCGGGATGCGCACGATGCGCTGCGCGCCGTCGGAGACGGTGACCGCGAGGACGGAGCCCTGCCGGGACAGGGCGGGGGCGATGTCGGCGAGCTCGACGCTCTCCTCGTCGGTGAGCCGCACGGTGGTCCCGGTGGCACGGTCGTGGCGATGGAGGCCGAGGGTCCGGGCGACGAAGTCGGTCGCGCCGCCGGCTCGGGAGCTCGCGGTGAAGAGGAGGGTGGAGTCGTCGAGCCAGAGGTGATGCGACACCGCGACGTCGCCGAGGTCGAGCGGGGTCGCCTCCTGTTCGCCCACGAGCCAGACGGTCGAGCGGGTGTCGACGTCCGCGTCGCCGGAGGGCACGTCGGCGATGACGCTGAGCACGCTGCCGGACGGCGAGTACTGCGGGTCGCGGACGTCGCCGGCGGGTGCGGGCAGGCGCTGCGGCTCCGGCACGTCCTCGGCCCCGAGCAGGCCGGTGGTGTCCGTGGCGTCGTCCGCTGCGGCAGGCGCCGGGCCGGCGGCAGGTGCGGTGAGGGGGGTGAGGAACAGCCGGGCCGGGCGGTCGAGCACGTAGCCGACCCCGTTCGAGAGGTACTTCGCCCGCGTGATGCGGCGCGGCGCCTCGGCCTCGGGTCCGATGTCCGGGTCGGTGCCGTAGCGGCCGGGTTCGGGCTCGCGAGCGACCCAGGCGGCCGCCGCGCCGTCGGGGCGCAGCGCGAACGCGCTGACGCCCAGAGGTGCGTCCGTGACGGGACGGGCCTCCCCGGTCCCGGTGGCGATGTGGAGCTGCGGGCGCGCGTCCCGGGCGGCGCGGAGGAGTCCCGCGGCCCGCCCGGCGAAGCGCAGTGCGCTGTCGTGCCAGCCGTGGGTGACCCGCTCCGGGGCGGCCCCGGGCCGGTCGGGATCGACGGCGAAGAGCTGGGACAGGGTGGTGTCGGAGTCCGGGTGCGGGCGGGCGATCTCGACGAGCACCGTCGCGGGGTCGTGCGGGGAGCGGACCGGATGGGTGACGGTGTGGAGGTGGGCGACGTCGGAGAGCTTCATCATCGGTTCCACGCCTCCGCGAACAGCTGCTGCACCTGGGAGTGGACCTGGGGCAGCGCCTTCGTCTGCGCGACGATCGGCAGGAAGTTCGCATCGCCGATCCAGCGCGGCACAAGGTGCTGGTGGAGGTGCGCGGCGATCCCGGCGCCGGCGAGCTGGCCCTGATTCATCCCGATGTTGAAGCCGTCCGGGCCGGACACCGCGCGCACGACGCGCATCGCCTGCTGGGTGAATTCTGCGAGTTCGATGGTTTCCTCCGGGGTGAGGTCGGTGTAGTCCGCGACGTGGCGGTAGGGGCAGACGAGGAGGTGGCCGGGGTTGTACGGGTAGAGATTGAGGATCGCATACACCGTGGTGCCGCGGGCGACGATGAGCGCATCCTCGTCGGACTTCTCCGGGGCCAGGCAGAAGGGGCAGGCGTGTTCGGTCGCGTCGGCCGGCTTGTCCTGCCCCCCGATGTAGACCATGCGGTGCGGGGTCCACAGGCGCTGCAGGCCGTCCGGCTCACCGGGGAAGCCGGCGGCCGCCTCGGGCTCGGGGATCCCCGGGGATGCGTGGGATGCGGCAGTCCGGTCCGCGGGGTCCGCGGCAGGCTGCTCAGGGCTGCTGCCGCTCATGTCAGACCTGCGCCTTCGTCGCGATCGCCTCGGTGATCATCTCGACCGCCCGGTCCACCGGCACCCCGTTCTCCTGGCTGCCGTCGCGGTACCGGAACGACACGGCGCCGGCCTCCTGGTCCTCACCGCCGGCGATGAGGATGTAGGGGACCTTCTCCTTGGTCGCGGTGCGGATCTTCTTCGGCATCCGGTCGTCGGAGTCGTCGACCTCGACCCGCACCCCTGCGGCCCGCAGGCGCGCGGCGATGTCCTCGAGGTAGGGCACGAAGGGCTCGGCGACGGGGACGCCGACGACCTGGACGGGGGCGAGCCAGACCGGGAACGCAGCGGCGTAGTGCTCGACGAGCACGCCCATGAAGCGCTCGATGGAGCCGAACTTCGCAGAGTGGATCATCACCGGCTGCTTGCGGGTGCCGTCGGAGGCCTGGTACTCGAGGCCGAACCGCTCGGGCTGGTTGAAGTCGTACTGGATCGTCGACATCTGCCAGGTGCGGCCGATCGCGTCGCGCGCCTGCACGGACACCTTGGGGCCGTAGTAGGCCGCGCCGCCGGGATCCGGGACGAGTTCGAGCCCGGTCTCCGAGCACACCTCCTCGAGCACCGCGGTGGCCTTCGCCCACTGCTCGTCGGAGCCGATGAACTTGTCGCTCTCCGGATCACGCGTCGAGAGCTCGAGGAAGAAGTCGTCGAGCCCGAAGTCGCGGAGCAGATCGAGGATGAAGTCGAGGAGGTGACGGATCTCGTCAGGTGCCTGCTCCTCGGTGACGTAGGAGTGGGAGTCGTCCTGGGCGAAGCCGCGCACGCGGGTGAGGCCGTGGATGACGCCGGACTTCTCGTAGCGGTAGACGTGCCCGAACTCGAACAGGCGCATCGGCAGCTCGCGGTAGGACCGGCCGCGGGAGCGGAAGATCAGGTTGTGCATCGGGCAGTTCATGGCCTTGAGGTAGTACTCCATGCCCGGCTTGACGACGGTGCCGTCGGCGTCGACGACCTCGTCGACGGTCATCGGCGGGAACATCGTGTCCGCGTAGTACGGGAGGTGGCCCGAGGTGTGGAAGAGCTCCTCCTTGGAGATGTGCGGGGTGCCGACGTACTCGAAGCCGGCCTCGACGTGCCGGCGGCGGACGTAGTCCTCCATCTCGCGCTTGACGATGCCGCCCTTGGGGTGGAACACGGGCAGGCCGGAGCCGATCTCGTCGGGGAAGGAGTAGAGGTCGAGCTCAGTGCCGAGCTTGCGGTGGTCGCGCTTCTCCGCCTCGGCGATGCGATGCTGGTAGGCCTTGAGGTCGTCCTTCGACGCCCAGGCGGTGCCGTAGACGCGCTGCAGGGTGTCGTTGGCCTGGTCGCCGCGCCAGTAGGCGGCCGAGGACTTCGTCACGGCGAAGCCGTTGCCGATGAGCTTGGTGCTCGGCAGGTGGGGCCCGCGGCACAGGTCCTCCCACACGACCTCGCCCTTGCGATTGCGGTTCTCGTAGATCGTGAGCTCGCCGGCACCGACCTCGACGGAGGCCTCGGCGTCCTGGCCGGCATTGCCCTTGTCCGCGACGAGCTCGAGCTTGAAGGGTTCGTCGGCGAGGCGGGTGCGGGCCTCCTCGTCGCTGACGGCGACGCGGTGGAAGGTCTGCCCCTCCTTGACGATGCGCTGCGCGCGCTTCTCGATGGCCTTGAGATCCTCGGGGGTGAAGGGCTCGCCGACCTGGAAGTCGTAGTAGAAGCCGTCGGTGATGTAGGGGCCGATGCCCAGGCGGGTGCCGGGGAAGAGCTCCTGCACCGACTGCGCGATGACGTGCGCCGCGGAGTGGCGCAGGATGTCGAGGCCGTCCTGGTCGGCGAGCGTGATGGGAGCGATCGAATCGCCGGCCGTGAGCTCGCGGTGGAGGTCGGCGGGTGCACCATTCAACCGGATCGCGATGACCTCCGGGCGGTCCGCGTAGACCGCGGCCCCGGTCATCCCCTCCTCGAACGGGATGTCGGATCCGTCGAGATGAATGGTGTCTGACACTGCGGAGCTCCTCGGTCTGGCGGTTTCTGGTGTGTCGTGCGAACGCGTAGTGCAGTCTATATCGTGCCCCGGACATCGGACGGCTCACCGAGGGGATTCCGAGTGATGCGGCGATGGTCGGGGGGCCGCTGCGGGGTGATCGGCGGCGGGAGAGCGGACGGCGTGGGGCCGCCCGCTCCCCGGAGGGAGTGGACGGCCCCGGCGGGCGCAGCGGTGGTCAGCCGCGGGTGAAGATGTACGGGTTGCCGATGCCCTGGTCGGAGTTGCTGATCGCGACCGAGAGCTCGATCGAGTCGATGTCGGCCTCCGGCACCATGAAGCCCATGACGAAGGTCTCCGACTCGCCGGCCGGCACGGGGGCGAAGGACAGCCCGCCGTCGTACTCGGCGCCGTTGAAGACGTCCTCGCAGGTGCCGCCCGAGTAGGTGCATTCGATCAGCGGGAAGCCGGGGTCGAACTCCTCGCCGGAGGTGTTGTCGATGGTGAACTCGACGCGGGCGATCTCACCGCCGGTCGCCGGGGCGGAGAACTCCTCGACCTTGTCCGCGCCGACGGAAGCACTCATCGTCACACCGTCGGTGAGGGTGACGCCCTCGCCCGATGCCGGGGGTGCGGCGTCCTCGGTCTCCTCGGGAGCCGCTGCGGTCGATTCCTCGACGGGTTCGCTGGGCTCCTGCGCGGGGTCGCTGTTCGGGTCGGCCGGCGCAGTGCTGGCGGCGCCGGTGCTCGACTGCTCCACCTGGTCGACGAACCAGAAGGTGCTCGCGATCGCGAGGACGATGGAGAGCACGATGGCCAATGCACCGAGGATGAGACCGGTG
This sequence comes from Brevibacterium sp. CS2, assembly GCF_005280295.1. GTDB lineage: Bacteria > Actinomycetota > Actinomycetes > Actinomycetales > Brevibacteriaceae > Brevibacterium > Brevibacterium pityocampae. The sequence continues at coordinate 2,663,295 of NZ_CP040020.1, forward strand.
ATGCTCAGGCCCTTGTTCGTGGCCTTGCCCTTCTTGGCGGCGTTGAGGCCGACGAAGCCGAAGATCACGGCGACGATGCCGACGACGAGGGCGAAGATGCCGATGAAGATGCCCGCGATCGGGATGAGTGCGCCGAAGGAGCTCAGCAGGGCGAGGATGCCGGCGATGAGGGCGAGGATGCCCCAGATGTTGCGTGCCTTGGGGTCGCCGCCGCCGTAGCCGTAACCGGAGTTGTAGGGGTCGTTGCCGTCGTAGGCGGGACTGAACTGGTCGCTGCCGTAGGCCTGCGGGCCGCTGCCGTAGCCCTGCTGGTCATATCCCTGCTGCCCGTAGCCCTGCTGGTCGCCGTAGCCACCGGCGGCCTGGTACTCGGGCTGGCTGCCGTACTGGTCGCCGTAGCCGCCGGGCTGCGAGCCGTAGCCCTGCTGATCGCCGTAGCCGCCGGGCTGCGAGCCGTACTGCGGAGCCTGGTAGCCCTGGTCGGAGCCGTAGGAGCCGCCGGCCTGAGGATCGGGCTGGTTGCCGTACGGATTGTTCGGATCAGAGCCGTAGGGGTTCTGAGGTGAGGACATCGTTGCGCCTGCACTTTCTGCGTTCGCAGGGATGATTCGTGATCGTGACAGATCCAGGTTAGCGGCAGTCCCGGGGAATCCGTGCCACCGTCCGTTCCAATTCGAGAACAACATGCATTCCGAATCGGCACGCGACCGTTCCGAACCGGCAGGTGACCGGTCGTCGGCGCCGGAGCGTGCCATCTCCACACTCTGTGCGCTGTCCGTGCTCACAGCCGTGGGGTGCTGCTGCGCGCGCCTCGAGAACCGTGATCGGCTGGGTGCCGTCGAAGGGCGTCCGGCGCCAGTCGCCACCCACAGCGGTGAGCTCGAAACCGGCGCGCTCCAGCTGTGCGGTCAGGACATCGTGGTCGTGGAACATCAGTTCCAGCTCTTCGACGATCTGCTCGTCGGTGATCTCGCGGTGGGTGTGGGTACCCTTGAGCCCCTGGCCCGGGTCGAGCTCGCGGGTCGTAGTCGACCGTCGGCCACGAGCCGACCCGCGGAAAGCACACCGTCTCCTCGAGGTTCAGGCCCGTTCATCCGGCACGGTGGGCGCTGAGGTACGCACGGAACCATTTCTCCTGCGCACTCCCCCGCCGGTACCCGGTTCCCGGTCCGGCGACCGACGGCCGCAGTCGGATGAGCCGCACAACTGGGGCACGGGCGCTGCCGCCCGCCCCATCGGGCAGCAGATCGCCCTGGTCGGAAGCCGCCGGTGCGCCCTGTGGTGGGGGTGCACCACGGCTGGGAGGCGAGTGTGCTGGTTGCCAGTACGCTCCTCCGATCGACGGCGGCGTGGCCGCCTCATAGCGCGCACCGGTCGGGGTCGTGACGATGAGCCGGCCGGGGTCCGCCTCGTGCGTCCACCCCGGGTTCTCCTTCACGTCATTGCACGCCGCGCACAACCCCGAAGCATTCCTGAAATCTGTCGCCCCCGGGTAGTGCCCCATAGAGTGGTGTAACGCACGGAGGCCCGGGCACATCGCTCCTGATGTGGACGCGGCCACCGTGTGATCCTTCGAGTCAACCTTCCAAGAATCCTCGAACGGAGTCACAACGATGACCGCTCCTCACATTATCGACCCTGCCGGCCTGCTGGGTGAAGCCCTGTCCGAAGCCTCCCCGGACATGATGCGTACCCTGCTGCAGACCATGATCAATACCCTGCTGTCCGCGGACGCCGATGCCGTTGTTGGTGCCGAGTGGGGCAAGTCCTCCCCGGACCGGACGGCCAGGCGTAACGGCTACCGCCACCGGGAGCTCGACACCCGGGTCGGGACGCTCGACGTGGCCATCCCGAAGCTGCGACAAGGCACGTACTTCCCGGAATGGCTGCTCGAGCGCCGCAAGCGTGCAGAGTCGGCTCTGATCACGGTCATCGCGGACTGCTACCTCGCCGGAGTCTCCACGAGACGGATGGACAAGCTCGTCAAGACCCTGGGCATCAACGCGTTGTCGAAGTCCCAGGTCTCCCGGATGGCAGCGGATCTCGATGAGCAGGTCGAGGCTTTCCGCCACCGGCCCCTCGATGAGTCCGGCCCGTTCACGTTCGTCGCCGCCGACGCGCTGACGATGAAGGTCCGCGAGAACGGACGGGTGGTCAACGCCGTCGCCCTGCTGGCCACTGGCGTCAACGGTGATGGTCACCGAGAGGTCCTCGGACTGCGGGTGGCCACCAGTGAGACAGGGGCGGCGTGGAACGAGTTCTTCGCTGACCTCGTCGCCCGTGGGCTGGCTGGGGTCCGTCTGGTCACGTCCGACGCCCACGCCGGGTTGAAGGACGCGATCGCTGCGAATCTGCCCGGCGCGGTGTGGCAGCGCTGCCGGACTCACTACGCGGCGAACCTGATGGGCATCACCCCGAAGTCCATGTGGCCGGCGGTGAAGGCGATGCTGCACAGCGTGTACGACCAGCCCGACGCCGCGGCCGTGGATGCCCAGTTCGATCGGCTCTTGGACTACGTGACTGAGAAGCTGCCGCAGGTCGGCGAGCATCTCGACGTGGCGCGGGCGGACATCCTGGCCTTTACCACGTTCCCGAAGGATGTCTGGGCCCAGATCTGGTCGAACAACCCTGCCGAGAGGCTCAACCGTGAGATCCGTCGCCGGACCGACGCCGTGGGGATCTTCCCTAATCGGTCCGCGATCGTGCGGCTGGTCGGGGCGGTGCTGGCTGAGCAGACCGATGAATGGGCCGAAGGGCGCCGCTACCTCGGGCTCGAGGTCCTGGCCCGTTGCCGACTCACGGCCGTCGAGAACACCGGAGACGAGGTGAGCACCGACACCGACATCCCACTCGAACTCAGCGCCTGAGACCCCTAACGAAGGATCCAACCGCTACACCACTCCAAGGGACTTGACCCGCCCCCGTCACGATGCGGTCTCGCGTGATCGATATGCCGGATCGGAGCATCGCGGGCCCCAGCGCCAGCGACAGCCCCGGTCACAGGCACGCCGTGGCGAGAAGGGCACCTCAGCGGTGAGGCGAGAGGGCACCGCGGCAATGGCGGTGCCGAGAGCGAGCGGCCACCTCAGCCGAGGGATGCCGGAACAGGCGGTCACCTCGCCTGCGGGCGTCACAGCAACGGGAAGAGCACCTCGGCAGCGGATGCGGGACGCCACGGGGACCCCGCGCCACGGCAGCTCGGCACCTGTTCGTTCGGAGGGTTCTGAGGCCTCCCGGCACCCATCGACATTGCGAAGAATCGCGGAATCGCTCTCAGGAACCTTCGTAAATTGAGGGGTGAATGCGGAGAGTGCCGGGTGGATGTCCACCCGGCACTCGTCCTGCTGTGCGCGATACTGGGATCGAACCAGTGACCTCTTCCGTGTCAGGGAAGCGCGCTACCGCTGCGCCAATCGCGCTCATCCGCTCCGACAAGATGCCGAAGGGCTGTGCACTGGAGACCCGTGAGGGCCTGCCGTGCGCGATACTGGGATCGAACCAGTGACCTCTTCCGTGTGAAGGAAGCGCGCTACCGCTGCGCCAATCGCGCTCTGCCCGTCTGACCGGGCCGAACCTGAGGTGGAGAGGGGATTCGAACCCCCGTATACGGCTTTGCAGGCCGCTGCCTCGCCTCTCGGCCACTCCACCGTGAGACGGCCAGGCCTGTCTCCGAGCGGACGACGGGATTCGAACCCGCGACCCTCACCTTGGCAAGGTGATGCTCTACCAGCTGAGCCACGTCCGCATGTCTCCGGGATCTCCCCGGCAACGAAAAACCACTCTATACGGTCACCTCCCCGATGCCAAATCTCCATCGGCATCCGGTCGCGTGACGCTCCTCACACCCGATCCGGACGAGGCGCACTCACCTGCGAGGACGCCTCCCCCGGTCCACCCGGTTCAGCGAGCTCCCACGCGCGATCAATACACTGGAGCGCGTGGGAGCGAGGGACACGAGACCGGCGGGCTGGCTGTCGCGTTCGCACAAGCACGGCCCCTCCTGGTTGCGCCGTGCCCGCCTGGGCTTCTTCCGCTGGCGCGCGACGATCCACCGCAACCCCCAGGCCTCGTTCGTCTACAAATGGTGCGTCGGCACCCTCGGCGGGCTCATCATCGCCGGCGGGCTCGTGCTCGTACCGCTGCCGGGCCCGGGCTGGGTCATCGTCTTCGTCGGCGTCGCGATCGTCGCCTCCGAGTTCGAATGGGCGCGCGACCTCCTCCACTGGGGCCGAGCACTCCTCCACCGCTGGACGGTGTGGCTGACCCGCCGCCACTGGAGCGTCCGCCTGCTCGTCGCCGGCGCCACCTGCGCCTTCGTGCTCGCCGTGGTATGGACGATGCTGCGCCTCATCGGCCTGCCGTCCTGGGTGCCCGGCTGGCTCGTCCCCGGCTGGCTCGGCCTCGACTAGCTGTGATGTCCAGGGAGGTTGTACCGCCTCGCAGCGCTAGGACTTCTTCGGCCTGCTCGCCTCGAGTCGTGCAAGCTCCGCGGCCGGGTCGAAATCGCCCTGCGGCCATTCGAGACCGAGCTGCTGGAGCTCGTTGATGAGGATCCGGGTGACGGCCCAGCGCGAGTACCACTTCCGGTTCGCCGGCACGACGAACCATGGTGCCCCGGCGCGTGAGGTCCGGTCGAGCACGTCCTGGAACGCTGTCGTGTAGTTCCCCCATGCGGCACGATCGGAGATGTCGGATGCGGAGTGCTTCCACTGCTTGTCGGCCCGGACGAGACGGTCGCGCAGCCGCTCCTCCTGCTCGTCGGGCGAGATCGTGAGCATGACCTTGACCACGCGGATGCCGCTCTCGTGGAGGCCCTCCTCGAACTCGTTGATGACGTCGTAGCGCTCCTCCCACACCTTCTGCGGGGCCAGGCCGTGCATCCGCACCGCGAGGATGTCCTCGTAGTGGGAGCGGTCGAACACGCCGATGTTGCCCCAGCGCGGCAGCCGCCGGTAGACGCGCCACAGGAAGTAGTGCGCCGCCTCCTCCGCGGTGGGCACGCCGAACGCCGCGACCTCGACGCCGTGCGGGCTCAAAGCGCCGACGACGTGTTTGACGAGCCCGCCCTTCCCTGCGCTGTCGCGACCCTGGATGATGAGCAGCACCGAGTGCTGGAGGCCGTTGACGGCGGCGTTGGCGAACAGGCGCTCCTGGAGGTCGGAGAGCACCGCGTTGTCGAGCGACTGCGCGATCTTCCCGTCGGCCTTACCGCCGGAGAACCCGGGTGTGGCCTCGGGGTCGACGGCATCGAAGCTGTTGCCGGGAGCGAACCGGAGGAGGTCGGCGACCTCGCTCGGTGCGGCCTGCGGGACGTTGGCCGCGAGCGGCGGCACCTCGGCGGGCCGGATCTTCACACTCACTTCTCCTCCCGGCCGGCCAGCGCGGTGAGGCGCGACAGGCAGCGGAGATACTTCTTCTTGTAGCCGCCGGCGAGCATGTCGTCGGTGAAGACCGCGTCGAGACGGGCGCCGGAGTTGTGGATGTCGACGCCGCGGTCGTACATCCGGTCGACGAGGGCGACGAACCGCAGCGCGACGCCCTCGTTCTCGATCGTCTCGACATCGTCCCAGAGAACCGCGTCGACGTCACCGAGCATCCGGCCGTAGCGCGAGGGGTGGACGGTCGAGAGGTGGTCGAGGAGCTCCCCGAACCGATCCCGGGCGACGATGCCCTCGGCGTTCCCCGCGAGCTCGTCGAGCTCCGCTGAGGTGAGCGCCTCGGGCGGGGTGGGCGCTCCGCGGTGGCGGTAGTCGTCGCCGTCGATCCGCTGCACCGAGAACTGATCGGCCAGCGCCTGGATCTCCCGCAGGAAGTCCTGGGCGGCGAAACGTCCCTGGCCGAGCGCGCCGGGCAGGGTGTTCGAGGTGGCGACGATCTTCACCCCGGCGTCGGTGAGCTCGCGCATGAGACGGGACATCATCACCGTGTCGCCGGGGTCGTCGAGCTCGAACTCGTCGATGCACACGAGCTTCATCTGCGAGAGCTGCTCACGAGCCTTCTGGAATCCGAGCGCTCCGATCAGGCTCGTGTACTCGACGAAGGTGCCGAACGTCGCCGGTTTGTCGTGGGCGTGCCAGGCCGAGGCGAGGAGGTGGGTCTTGCCCACGCCGTAGCCGCCGTCGAGGTAGACGCCCTTGGTGGCACCCTTCTTCTCGCCTCCGCCGAACAGTTTGGCGAGCATCCCCTGCTTGGGCTTCGCGGTGACGAAGTCACGCAGCGTGTCGCGGGCCTCGGCCTGCGAGGGCTGGGCGGGATCCGGCCGGTAGCTGTCGAAGGACACGTTCTCGAAGTGCGGCGGCGGGACGAGACCGGCGATGAGCTCGTCGGGGGCGACCCGCGGGTTCCGGTCCGTCAGCGCGACGGTCTGCGATGCATTCACAAGGCACAAGTCTACTCAGGCCGCCCGCCCGCGGACCCGCCGCCGGGGGGCGATTGCCACAGCCGGTCGCGACTCTCGGGTAACTTGGTCAGTGACGACACATGCATCACTCAGCAGATTCCAAAGTTTCGGTCGGGTGCACACGGCTCTCCGTCGTGCACACTCCAGATAGGTCCTCGACGATGACGATCTCGCTCCGCACACTTCTCCGTTCGGTTCTCGCTGCTGTGATCTGCGTGGTGATGCTGGTGAGCACGCTGCCTGCAGCCGCGGCTGCGGGCGCGGTCACACCCATCGCCCCGAAGTTCAATGACACGAACGGCACCGTCTACATCAACGAGCAGCACGGAGTGCGCTTCCACATCGACGTCGACGGGACCGAAGTCACCAAGGACGGCCTGCCCTACGCCCGACCCGGCACGTTCACCGCGGAGCACGGGATCCGCGCCGGCGTCCCGATCACCGTCACCGCGGTCTCTGCAGGACCCCCGACCGTGCTCACCGGCACCACCGAATGAACGCACACCCTCACGGTGCACGAACCGGTCACTCCGATCCCCCCGAAGTTCAACGACGGGCCCTGATCCGGTCATCCCTCAGGGACCGACCTTCGACGACTGGGAACCCTCGGTGCGGATCCCGGCCGATCGCGGCGTCCGCTATCACATCGACGTCGACGGGACAGCAGTCACCAAGGACGGCCTCGATTAGGCCAAGCCCGACCGATACACCGCTGCCGATGGCATCCGGACCGGAGTGCCGATCACCATCACTGCGGTGTCGGCAGGCCCACCGACTGTCATCGGCGGGACCACGGAATGGACGCACGAGTTTCCGGTGCGACTGGACCGTCCACTGGACGCGGGCGACGAGTTCGACGACGAATCTCCGCTGCCGGGCACCGGCTGGACCGTCTACGACACGACCCGCTCGAATCTCCCTTCCGATGTCAACACGATCCATACAAAAGATGCCGTGCGAGTCCGCGACGGCGACCTCGAGATCCGCACTGCCCGGCACTGCCTGACCGGCGACGAGATCGCCTCGGCGGAGAACGAGAGCCCGGACGGAGCGGTGTGCCCGGAGGGTACCCGCACGATGTACACCTCGGGTCGGATCAACACCGATTTCCTCTACGACGCCCCGTTCGAGATGGAAGTCAGGGCACGGATGTCCGATGACATGATCGACGGCATGTATTTCGCAGCGTGGCTGCTCAATGATCAGCCGTACTGCACGGCACCCGGGGTCGAGAAATCGCAGATGACGGAGATCGACACCACGGAGGTGCTGTCGGCGCGCGCCAAGACGACGAACACCACCCATGTGACGTGCGAGAAGCGCGAGAACGCCACCGGCACCCGACGGGACGGGCACAGCATGCCCGGGCAGATCGCGGGAGCGTGGAACACCTACCGGATGACCTGGGACGGCTACGCGGTGCGCTACTACTTCAACGATCAGCTCGTGCCGTCGGTCCGCGGACAGACACCCGAGACCACTGCCGAGACGCTCCGGATGGAGGTCGACGAGTTCCGGAGCGCGCTCAACGACCACCCGTATCAGATCATCATCAACTCCTACGTCTTCCCCGACACGGTCACCTGGGTGCCGCCGCCGAAGCACGATGAGCCCTTCCCCGCCCGTGTCGACCGGGTCGACTACCTGCGGATGAAGCCGCTCGACGACGTGTACCCCCGTGGTGCGATCGGCCGCGAGTGGTCGAGCACCGACGAACTCGGCGCCCCCGTCTCCCCCGAACAGGATGCCGGGCCGGCCAGCGCCCGCAAGCAGGAGTTCGAGCACGGCACCGTCTACTGGTCCCCGGACACCGGAGCCCACGCCGTCACCGGCGCCATCGCACGCACGTACGAGGATCTCGACGGGCCCGAGGGGTCACTCGGACTGCCGACTTCCGATGAGCGCGCGCTCCGCGACGGCGGTGCGTCTCAGAGCTTCGAGGGTGGTCAGATCCACTGGTCACGCGACGCCGGAGCCCACGCCACCCGCGGCGCCATCCAACGCCACTGGCGCTCCCAGGGCTGGGAGAACGGTCGGCTCGGATACCCCACCAGTGAGGAGACCCGCACCGACGCAGGAGCAGCCACCCAGACCTTCCAGGGCGGCACCCTCTACTGGACCGCGAAGACCGGAGTCACCACCACCCGCGGCGCCATCGCCACCCGCCACCGCACCCACGGCGGACCCGACGGCTGGCTCGGCCTCCCCCTCGCAGACAAAGGACGACTCCGCAAGAACGGCGGCGCCTCCCAACGCTTCGAGGGCGGCCAGATCCACTGGTCACGCGACACCGGAGCCCACGCCACCCGCGGCGCCATCCAACGCCACTGGCGCTCCCAGGGCTGGGAGAACGGCCGGCTCGGCTACCCCACCAGTGAGGAGACCCCCGTCGCAGGCGGAGGGGTGCGCCAGACCTTCGAGGGCGGCACCCTCTACTGGCAGCCGGGACGCGGCGTCCGCGTCGAGAACTGAGAGCCCCTGAGCCCCTGGCGGACCCGCCGGGGGCTCAGGAGAAGTCGAAGCCGAGGCGCCCGAGCTGCTTGGGGTCGCGCTGCCAGTCCTTCGCGACCTTGACGTGGAGGTCGAGGTAGATCGGGGTGCCGAGGAGCGCCTGGATCCCCTGCCGCGCCCGGGTGCCGATCTCCTTGAGCCGCGCACCCCGCTTGCCGATGACGATCGCCTTTTGGCTGGGCCGCTCGACGTAGATGTTCACGTGCACATCCCACAGCGGGTGGTCCTCGTCGCGGCCCTCGCGCGGCCCCATCTCCTCCACCTGCACCGCGAGCGAGTGCGGGAGCTCGTCGCGCACACCCTCGAGCAGCGCCTCGCGGACGAGCTCGGCGACCATGACCGATTCCGGCTCGTCGGTGAGCTCCCCGTCGGGGTACAGCCGGGGCGAGGGCGGGAGGTGCCCGGCGAGCACGCTGTCCACGGTGTCGACCTGGAAGTCGTCCTGCGCGGACACCGGCACGATGTCGGCGAACTCCCCGAGCTCGCCGACCGCCATGAGCGCCTGCGCCACCCGCTCCCGGTCGACGAGGTCGGTCTTCGTCACGAGCGCGACGACCGGGGTGCGGCGTGCAACCTGCTGGAGCTGCTCGGCGATGTAGCGGTCGCCCGGTCCGATCTTCTCGTTCGCCGGCAGGCAGAAGCCGATGACGTCGACCTCGGACAGGGTGGACACGACGAGGTCGTTGAGGCGCGCGCCGAGCAGGGTGCGCGGCCGGTGCAGGCCCGGGGTGTCGACGAGCACGAGCTGGTGGTCCGGCCGGTGGACGATGCCGCGGATCGTGTGCCGGGTGGTCTGCGGCTTCGCCGAGGTGATGGCGATCTTCGCCCCGACGAGCGCGTTCGTCAGCGTGGACTTGCCGGTGTTCGGCCGCCCCACGAAGCAGGCGAAGCCGGCGCGGTGGCCCTCGGGGACGTCGGGATCGATGAGCGATGTCATGGCGTGACCGCCTCCTGGGTCTCGGTGACGACGACGTGGGTGATGCGGTGGCGGCGGCCCTGACCGGGCAGCGCGCGGACGCTGAGGCCGGCGATGACCGCCTCGGAGCCCTCGATCGGCACGCGGCCGATCTCCTTGGTCAGCAGCCCGCCGACGGTGGTGACGTCGTCCTCCTCGATCCGCACGTCGAAGTGGTCGGCGAAGTCCTCGATCTGGGTGCGTGTGCTCACGTGGAAGACGCCCGGGGTGATCTCGGCGATGTCGGCGTCGGCGACGTCGTGCTCGTCATCGATCTCGCCGACGATCTCCTCGACGATGTCCTCGATGGTGATGATCCCCGCGGTGCCGCCGTACTCGTCGACGACGACGGCGACGTGGTTGCTCTCGCGCTGCATCTGCCGCAGCAGGTCGTCGACGGCCTTGGTGTCGGGCACGAAGGCGACGGACCGGGCGAGCGCGCGGACCGGCGTGCCCTGCTCCTCCGGGTGCGCGTGCAGCCGGCGGGCGACGTCCTTGAGGTAGAGCACGCCGATGATGTCGTCGACGTCCTCGCCGATCACCGGGATGCGGGAGAAGCCCGAGCGGAGGAACAGGCTCATCGCCTTGGCGAGCGGGATCTCCGCGTCCACGGTGACGAGGTCGGTGCGCGGCACCATGACCCGGTAGGTGCGGGTGTCGCCGAGGTCGAACACGCTCTTGATCATGTCGCGCTCGTCGTCCTCGATGACATCGGCGCGGTCGACGAGGTCGCGCAGCTGCTCCTCGGACACGAACGGGCCGTCGCGGTACACCTGGGCCGGGGTGAGCATGTTGCCCATCCACACGAGCACGCGGGCGAACGGGCCGAGCGCGGTGCGCAGCCCGGCGACGAGCCCGCCGAGGGCGAGCGACACCGACAGCGAGCGCCGCCGGCCGATCGTGCGCGGGGAGATCCCGGCGACGACGAACACCGCGATCGAGGCGGTGAGCACGGTGCACAGCACCATCTGCCAGCTCGCATCGAACACCGCGTTGTAGGCCATCGCGACGAACACCGTGGCCATCGCCTCGAACACCTGACGGGAGAAGGTGAGGACGTTGATGTGGGTGGGCAGGTCGGCGAGGATCCGGGCGACCTTGGCGGCGCCGCGGCGACCGTCCTCGACCGCGTCGGCGATCTGGTGATGGGACACCGCCCAGAGTGCGGCGTCCGCGGCGGCGAGCATCGCGGCCACGGCGAGGCAGACGAGCGCGAGGGCGAAGAACAGCAGGATCACGGCGGCTCAGTCCTCCGTCGGCTCGGGCACCGAGGTGCGGCCCGGCTCCCTCTCGGAGAACCAGGTGAGGAGGAGGTTGCGCTGCAGACCGAACATCTCCTCCTTCTCCGCCGGCTCCCCGTGGTCGTAGCCCATGAGGTGGAGCAGGCCGTGGACGGTGAGGAGGAGGACCTCGTCGTGCAGGGTGTGCCCGGCGCGCTGCGCCTGCTCGGCGGCGACGGCGGGGCAGATGACGATGTCGCCGAGCGTGCCCTCGGCATCCGTATCCCCGGGCCGCAGCTCGTCCATCGGGAAGGACATGACGTCGGTGGGGCCGGGCAGGTCCATCCACTCGACGTGGAGCTCGCTCATCGCCTCCTCGGAGGCGAACCGGACGTACACCTCGGCGGCGGGGTGGATGCCCATCCGCTCGAGCACGTGCGCGGTGAGCTCCTCGACCTCGCGGAGCGCGATGTCGTAATCGGTCTCGTTGCCGATCTCGACGCTCATCCCCTGCCGCCCTTCCGGGACCGGCCGGGCGCGGACTCCTCCGCGGCGGACCACAGGTCGTAGGCGTCGACGATCGCCGACACGAGGCTGTGGCGCACGACGTCCTTGCTCGTGAGCTCGCAGAAGGCGATGTCGTCGACCCCGGAGAGGATGTCGCGGACGACCTTGAGGCCGCTCCGGGTGCCGCCGGGCAGGTCGATCTGCGTGGCGTCGCCGGTGACGACCATCCGGGAGTTGAAGCCGAGTCGGGTGAGGAACATCTTCATCTGCTCCGGCGTCGTGTTCTGCGCCTCGTCGAGGATGACGAACGCATCGTTGAGGGTGCGCCCGCGCATGTAGGCCAGCGGCGCGACCTCGATCGTCCCGGAGTCGAGGAGCAGCCGGATCCGGTCGGGCTCGATCATGTCGTGGAGCGCATCGTAGAGCGGCCGCACGTAGGGGTCGATCTTCTCGTTGAGGGTGCCGGGCAGGAAGCCGAGCTTCTCGCCGGCCTCGACCGCCGGGCGGGTGAGGATGATCCGGGACACGTCCTTGTGCTGGAGCGCGTTGACCGCCATCGCCATCGCGAGGTACGTCTTGCCGGTGCCGGCCGGTCCCACGCCGAAGGTGATGGTGTGGGTGCGGATCGCGTTGACGTACTGGTGCTGGCCGAAGGTTTTGGGCCGCACGGTGCGCCCGCGGGAGGACAGGATGTTCTCACCGAGCACCTCGGAGGCCGAGGCGCCGGGCACCTCCATCCGGTGCACCCGCCCGACGGTCTCCTCGTCGATCCGGTGGCCGGCGGCCACGAGCTTCTTGAGCTCGCCGATCGTCGTGACGAGCGCGTCGACGTCGTCAGTCGGGCCCTCGAGCGTGAGGTCGCGCTCCCGGCAGTGGATGTCGACGTCGGGTGCGAGCTCCTCGAGCACCCGGAGGTTCGCCTCGGCGGGGCCGAAGAGCGCGACGAGATCGATGCCCTCGGGCACGGAGAGCCGGACCTTCGACGGGAGGGATGCGGGGTTCAGGGGGTGTCCTTTCGCTGCGGCGGTGTCCACCGGCGACAGTCTATCGGGTCGCGCCGGGACCGGCAGGGGCCGCGGGCTCGGAATCGACGGCGGGCTCGGAACCGACATGAGCATCGGCCCAGCGCCCGAGGAGCATCTGGCACAGGGCGAGGCCGACGGGGCCGGCCGAGGAGGTCCGCAGCACGGTGTCGCCGAGGCGCACCGGCACCGCGCCGGCCTCGGTGCACGCCGCGATCTCCTCCGGGGCGATCCCGCCCTCCGGTCCGACGACGAGGACGATCCGTGCGGTGTCCGCCGGGCGCCGGGCGAGTGCGGTGGGCAGATGCACCGCGGCCTCCTCATGGAGCACGAGGACGTGGTCACCGGGGGCGAACGCAGTGGTCAGCCCGGTGCCGCGGGCGAGCCCGGCGAGCTCGGGAATGCGGCTGCGGCGGGCCTGGAGGGTCGCCGCGCGCAGCGTGTTCTCCCATCTCTGGATCATCTTCGCCTGCTTCTTCGCCGGCCAGTCGGCGATCGAGCGCTGCGCCGCCCACGGGACGACGGCGTCGACGCCGACCTCGGTCGCGGCCTCGATCGCCTGGAGGTCGCGGTCCTGCTTGGCGAGCGCCTGGACGAGCACAAGGCCGGGTGCCGGCTCCGGGTCCCGGGTGCATGCGGTGACCTCGACGGTGAGCGCATCCGGTGCGGCCGCCGTGATCGTGCCGGTGATCCGCAGGCCGCGGCCGTCGACGAGCTGGAGGGGTTCGCCGGTGCGCATCCGGCGCACGCGGACTGCGTGGCCGGCCACGTCGGGCCCGCACGCCACCCGCTCGCCCACCGGTGCCGGGGCGAGCCCGTCGGCGAGGTAGACAGGGAGGCTCACCGGCCGGCGAACCTCTCCCGGATCCGGCTGAAGCGGCTCTTCGACTGCTCGCCGACGATCGCCTCGGGCTCGACCTCGTCGCGCGCCTCGGCGAGCTGCTCGAGCAGCTCCCGCTGCCGGGCGTCGAGCTTGTTCGGCGTCTGCACGACGACGGTGACGAGCATGTCCCCGCGCGAGGAGTGCCGCAGGCGGGTGGCCCCGAGACCGGGCAGGCGCTTGACGGTGCCGGACTGGAGACCGGGCTCGATCTCGATCGTCTGCACCCCGTCGAAGGTCTCGAGCTGGACCGCGGAGCCCAGGGCGGCAGCGGTCATCGGGACGGTGAGCATGCACCGCAGGTGGTCGCCGTCGCGGGTGAAGACCGGGTGGTCGATCACCCGGATCTCGAGGTAGAGGTCACCGGGCGGTCCCCCGCCCGGACCCACCTCGCCCTGCCCGGCGAGCTTGATGCGCACGCCGTCGGACACGCCGGCGGGGATCCGCACGGGCAGCGAGCGCTCCGCTCGGACGCGGCCGTCGCCGCCGCAGCTCGTGCACGGGTCGGTGATGCGGGTGCCGTAGCCGCCGCAGTTGTTGCAGGTCTGATTGGTGACCATCTGGCCGAGCAGGGTGCGGGTCATCTGCTGAATGCTGCCGGTGCCGTGGCACAGCGAGCAGGTCTCCGCCGAGGTGCCCGGCCGGGCACCGTCGCCGTCGCAGGTCCCGCACACCTCGGCGGTGACGATCTCGACGGTCTCGGTGTCGCCGAAGACGGCCGTCTCGAGGTCGATCTCGACCTCGATGAGCGCGTCCTTGCCGCGCCGCTGCCGGGAGGCCGGCTGCGTGCGCCCTGCCCCGCCCATGCCGCCGCCGAAGAACGTCTCGAACAGGTCGGAGAAGCCGCCGAAGTCGCCGCCCCCGAATCCCTGCCCGGAGCCGGAGCCGCCGAGGTCGTAGGTCTGCCGCTTGTTCGGATCCGAGAGGATCTCGTAGGCGACGGCGACCTCCTTGAACTCGGCCTCGTGCCCCGGGTTGACGTCGGGGTGGAGCTTCCGGGCGAGCCTCCGGTAGGCCTTCTTGATCTCGTCGGGGGTGGCGTCGCGGTCGACGCCCAGGGTTGCGTAATGATCGCTCACTCAGAGTCCTTTGCTTATTCCGAGAGGATGACGGAGACGTACTTGGCGACGGCGCGCACGGCGGCCATCGTGGTCGGGTAGTCCATGCGGGTGGGGCCGAGGACGGCGAGCTTCGCCTCGGAGTCGTCGGTGCCGTAGCCGGTGGCCACGACCGAGGTGCTCGCGAAGGACTCGACCGGGTTCTCCCGGCCGATCCGCACGCTCACGCGCCCGGTCTCCGCGACCATCGAGGTCAGCAGCTTGAGGAGCACGACCTGCTCCTCGAAGGCCTCGAGCAGGGGGCCGATGTGCGCTCCGAGGTCCCGCCCGGAGCGGGCGAGGTTCGCGGTGCCGGCCATGACGAGCCGGTCCTGCCGGGTCGAGCGGGCGAGATCGGTGACGACCTCGCTGATCGCGGCGGCGACGTCCCGCAGCCCCGGCGGCACGCTCACCGTGTCGCAGGCCGCCGCGACCCGGTCGAGCCGGGTGCGGTGGAGGACCTCGTTGAACGCATCGCGCAGCAGGGCGATGTCGGTCTCGCCGAGCGGCATCCCGGAGTCGACGATCCGCTGCTCGACCTGCCCGGAGTCGGTGATGAGGACGACGAGCAGGCGGTGCGGGGCGATGTCGACGAGCTCGAGGTGGCGCACCTGGGAGGTCGTGGCCATGGGGTACTGGACGACGGCGACCTGGTGCGTGAGCGAGGCGAGGAGGCGGACCGTGCGGTCGAGCATGTCGTCGATGTCGACGGGGCGCTCGATGATCCGCGCGATCGCCCGCTTCTCCGCCGCGGACAGCGGCTTGACCTCGTCGAGCCGGTCGACGAACATCCGATAGCCCTTGTCGGTGGGGATGCGCCCGGCCGAGGTGTGCGGCTGCGCGATGAGCCCCTCCTGCTCGAGGGCGACCATGTCGTTGCGGATCGTCGCCGAGGACACCTCGAGGCCGTGGCGCTCGACGAGCGCCTTGGATCCGACGGGCTCGTTCGTCGCGACGTAGTCCTCGACGATGGCCCGCAGCACGCGGGCGCGGCGGCCGTCATTCATCGCGCTCCCCCCCTGTCCGGCTCCCGTTCGACTGCTCGGTTCTTCGGCTCTCGACTGTCTGGCACTCCACATGTTCGAGTGCCAATCCTACGCCTGTGGGCGGGTGAGTCCCAAAACCCGGGTGCGGGCGACCTACAGTGGCCTGATGACCTATTCCGACCCCTACGGCCGTGATGTGCTCTCCGCCTCCTCCCCCCGCTCCCGGCGCCGTCCGGAGTCCAACGAGGTGCCCGTCGCCCCGGGCCTCGTCGTCGAGGATGCAGAGAGCGGCTGGGTGGGCGCGATCGTCGGCTTCGAGAAGACGAGCGCCGGCCACGTCGTCCACCTCGAGGACCGGCGCGGGCGCACGCGCCCGTTCCCGCTCGGCCCGGGCTACCTCATCGACGGCTCCCCCGTGCGCCTCGTCCGCCCTGTCCCGCGCACCCGGGCTCCCCGGCCGCACCGCCTCGGGCTCGGTGGCCGTGCCCGAGGCGCGCGCCCGGGTGGCCCGGGGCTCGCGGATCTGGGTCGAGGGCAAGCACGACGCGGAGCTCGTGGAGAAGATCTGGGGCGACGACCTGCGGGTCGAGGGGGTCGTCGTCGAACCGCTCGGCGGGCTCGACGACGTGGCCGACCGGCTCGTCGAGTTCGGTCCCGATGCCGCGCACCGGGTCGGCGTCCTCGCCGACCACCTCGTGGCCGGCTCGAAGGAGATGCGGATCGCCGAGGCGGTGACCCGGGATCCGCGCTACGCCGGTGTCGTGCACTTCATCGGCCACCCCTACGTCGACATCTGGCAGGCCGTCCGCCCGGCCGTCGTCGGGATCGCCGCGTGGCCCGAGGTGCCGCGCGGGGAGGACTGGAAGACCGGGGTGCTCCGCCGCATCGGCTGGCCGGCCTCGGACCAGCGGGACGTCGCGCGCGCCTGGCAGCGGATCCTGCGCTCGGTGAGCACGATCGCCGACGTCGACCCCGCGCTCTCCGGTCGGGTCGAGGAGCTCATCGACTTCGTCACGGTCGAGCCCGGAGCGCACTGAGGGGTTCTCGCAGGCTGCTCCCACACCCGTGCGCGGACCGCGGTGTGGCCGAATCGGAACACCCGGAGAATGCGCCGGGCGGCCCGGTGGCATAGCGTAGGGACGTATCGCATCCGTGCGCGCCGCTTCGGAAAGGAAGTCCCCCAGCATGTCGCAGCAGCCCTACGGCCAGGATCCCGGCCGTCCCATGCCCCCCACCTACACCTCCGGCCAGCAGCAGCCCTACGGCTCGCAGCCGCAGGGCGGAGCGGCCTACGGATCACAGCCCCAGCAGCCGTACGGCTCGCAGCAGCCGGCGTACGGCTCCCAGCCGCAGGGTGGGGCCCACGGGTCCCAGCCCCAGGGCGGCGGCGCCTATGGCTCCCAGCCGCAGCAGTCCTACGGCTCCCAGCCGCAGGGCGGAGCGGCCTACGGCTCCCAGCCCCAGTCCTACGGTCAGCAGCAGGCCTACGGCCAGCAGCAGTCCTACGGGCAGCCGGCCATGGGCGGGCTCCAGCAGAGCCGCCCGCCGGGCCCGGGCCTGCGCCACCCGTTGCCCCCGCAGGCCTACGGCCCCGGGTCGCAGAACTTCTGGCAGCCCACCGAGTCGGAGCGCTCGGCGGCGATGTGGACCCACCTCGGCACGCTGCTCATCGGCTGGCTCATGCCGCTCATCATGTTCATCATGAAGAAGGACGAGTCCGCGTTCGTCCGCGAGCACGCCCGCCAGTCGCTCAACGCACAGATCATGAACGCGATCCTGTGCTACGGCATCATGCTCATCAGCCTGCCGCTGATGCTCGTTTTCATCGGCTTCATCACGTTCTGGCTCGCGTTCATCCCGCCGATCATCTACATCGTCTTCGAGATCATCGCCGCCGTCGCCGCGAACAAGGGCGAGGGCTACAAGATCCCGATGAAGGCCGACATGGTCAAGTGACCTGTCGCGCCCCCGCACGCGCCCCGCACCGGATCACCGGAGCGGGGCGCGCGTGCGTCCTGGACCCGGCTAACGCCCCGTACCCGATGTTCCGGACCTGCAACCGGCACCCATGGCACCGGCCCACCGTGGCGGCGTAGTCTCGGAGCAGACGAAAGGAATCCCCATGGCATACCCGCCCCCGCACGGACACGTCCCGCCCCAGCCGCAGTTCCCGCAGCACGGTCAGCCTCAGCAGGGCCCGTATCAGCAGCATCCCCAGCAGCCCCCGTACCAGCAGCCCATGCGCCCGCCGCCGGGGTCCGCCCGCGCCGGGGTCCCGCTGCGCGGCCCGCATCCGGTCGGCGCGTACGGACCGGGTTCGGCCCGCTACTGGAACGCCGATCCCGACGAGCGGCAGATGGGGATGTTCGCCCACCTCGGCGGGCTGCTCACCGGCTTCATCACCCCGCTCATCATCTACGTCCTCAAGAAGGACGAGTCGCCCTTCATCCGCGACCAGGCGCGCCACTCCCTCAACGCCCAGATCAGCTATGTCATCTGGACGGTCGCCGCGCTGGTGGTGTTCAGCGTCGTCGGGTTCGTCCTCGCGCTCGTGACATTCGGGCTCGGGCTCTTCCTCATGTACGCCGGCTTCCTGCCGCTCATCGCGCTCCTGGCGTTCGAGATCATCGCCTGCATCAAGGCCAACGAGGGTGAGGGCTACCGGATCCCGTTCTCCCTCGACCTCGTCAAGTGATCACCGGCTCACCTCAGTCGAGGTGGTCGGTGAGCACGCGCACGAGGTGATCGGCGAGCAGTCGGCCGGTCAGGGTGGGCCGCCACTGCCCGCGCGCGGCTGCACCGGGCTCGAGCAGCCCGCTCGCCTCGAACTCCGCGACCGCGCTCCGGGCACCTGCCGGCAGCGAGTCCGGCGGGAGCCCGTCGCGGATCCGGGCGGCGAGCATGATCCGCTCGATCTCGCGCGTGGGCCCATCGAGCACCTCGCGTCCGATCGCCGGGGACTGCCCGGCGCGCAGGCGATCGGCCCAGGCCCGGGGATGCTTGGCGTTCCAGAACCGGGTGCCGCCGATGTGCGAATGCGCCCCGGCCCCGTAGCCCCACCAATCGGCGTTGTGCCAGTAGGCGAGGTTGTGACGGCACCGGTGCTCATCGCCGCGGGCCCAGTTGCTCACCTCGTACCAGTCGTAGCCGGCGGCGGCGAGCAGTGAGTCGGCGAGTTCGTATTTGTCGGCGAGGTCGTCCTCGTCGGGTATCGGCAGCTCCCCGCGGCGCACCTGCATGCCCATCCGGGTGCCCGGTTCGACGATGAGCGAATAGGCGGAGATGTGGTCGGGGGTGCAGGCGAGCGCGGCCTCGAGCGAGGTCCGCCAGTCGGCGAGCGATTCTCCCGGCGTGCCGTAGATGAGGTCGAGGCTGACGTCGAGGCCCGCAGCGCGCACCCAGTCGACGACCTCGGGGATCCGCCGGGCGTCGTGGGTGCGGTCGAGGGTGGCGAGCACGTGGGGCACCGCGGACTGCATGCCCAGCGAGACGCGGGTGAAGCCGGCGGCGGCGAGCTCGGAGAGGTACTTCGGGCTCAGTGTGTCCGGATTGGCCTCGGTGGTGATCTCCGCGCCCGGAGCGAGCTCGAACCGCTCCCGGATGTCGGCGAGCACCCCAGCGAGCACGGCGGCCGGCAGCAGGGTCGGGGTGCCCCCGCCGAAGAACACCGTCTCCACCGGACGCCGCGGCACCTCGGCCCGGTCGAGCACGGAGAGGGAGAGGTCGAGCTCGGCGCGGATGCCGTCGCGGAAGTCCGCGCGCGAGGCGCCGGGACCGAGCTCCTCGGCGGTGTAGGTGTTGAAGTCGCAGTAGCCGCACCGGACCCGGCAGTAGGGCACGTGGACGTAGAGGCTCAGGGAGCGCTCCCGGGCACCGGATGCGGCTGCGGGCGGGAGTGCGCCGTCGAGCGGCGGGGTGTCCCCTTCGGGCTGTGCGGGCATCCACCCATCGTGGCACATGTGCACAGGCCGGTCAGCCGCCTATGATGTGGGGTACGTCGCTACCCGGAGGGAATGCATGTCCGCCCCGTACAGCTCGCCGTCGTCCGAACCGCACCGCTCCCCCGCCGGAGAGCCGATGCCGGCCGACGACCGCGGGATATCCGCCCCGCGCACCTGGCGCACCGCGGGCCTGTCCGAGCACCCGCCGGCGGCGGCACCCGCTCCGGTCTCCTCGACGCATCCGCCCGAGCGCGAGATCCGGTTCGTCGACTTCCCCGGGATCGAGGTGACGAGCACCGGCGTGCACACACCGGCCGGCACGATCCCCCTCGACCAGGCGCGCTTCTTCCTCGCCGACCGGACGTGGACCACTCGCAGCACCCCGGGCTGGGCGATCGCGCTGGCGATCGGCGGATTCTTCGTGGTGACGTTCTTCAGCCTGCTGTTCCTGCTCGCCAAGGACGAGCGGACGACGGGCTATGTCGACGTCACGGTGACCGGCGCCGGGGTGAGTTACACATCCTCGGTGCCGATCGCCTCGGCGCGGGCACGCGCGGAGATCCACTCCCGCTGGGCCTACGCCCAGCAGCTCGCCGGGCGCATCTGAGACCGGCCGCGGGGCCGACGGCTACTTCTTGGCGGACTTCGAGTCGTCGGTGGAGAGCGCGGCGATGAAGGCCTCCTGCGGCACCTCGACCCGGCCGACCATCTTCATCCGCTTCTTGCCCTCCTTCTGCTTCTCGAGCAGCTTGCGCTTGCGGCTGATGTCGCCGCCGTAGCACTTGGAGAGCACGTCCTTGCGGATCGCGCGGATCGTCTCGCGGGCGATGATGCGCGAACCCACGGCGGCCTGGATCGGCACCTCGAACTGCTGGCGCGGGATGAGGTCCTTGAGCTTGCCGGCCATGAGCACCCCGTAGGAGTACGCCTTGTCGCGGTGCACGATCGAGGAGAAGGCGTCGACGGGATCCCCGTGGAGGAGCACGTCGACGCGCACGAGGTCGGCGACCTGCTCGCCGTCCATGTCGTAGTCGAGGGAGGCGTAGCCCTTGGTGCGGGACTTGAGCTGGTCGAAGAAGTCGAACACGATCTCCGCCAGCGGCATCCGGTAGCGCAGCTCGACGCGGTCCTCGGACAGGTAGTCCATGCCCTGCATCTGCCCGCGCTTCGACTGGCACAGCTCCATCACCGCGCCGACGTAGTCGCTCGGCAGGAGGACGGTGGCGCGCACCATCGGCTCGCGCACCTCGCGGACCTTGCCGTCGGGGTACTCCGAGGGGTTGGTCACCTCGTGCTCGGTGCCGTCCTCCATGGTGACGTGGTAGACGACGCTCGGGGCGGTGGAGATGAGGTCGAGGTCGAACTCGCGCTCGAGCCGCTCGCGGACGATCTCGAGGTGGAGCAGCCCGAGGTACCCGCAGCGGAAGCCGAAGCCGAGCGCGGCCGACGTCTCCGGCTCGTAGACGAGCGCGGCGTCGTTGAGCTTGAGCTTGTCGAGCGCGTCGCGCAGCACGGGGTAGTCGGAGCCGTCGATCGGGAACAGTCCGGAGAACACCATGGGCTTGGGGTCCCGGTAGCCGCCGAGGGCCTCCTCGGCGGGCTTCCGGGCGGCCGTCACGGTGTCGCCGACGCGCGACTGGCGGACGTCCTTGACGCCGGTGATGAGGTAGCCCACCTCGCCGACGCCCAGGCCCTTGCTCGGGGCGGGCTCGGGGGTGGAGGCGCCGATCTCGAGGAGCTCGTGGGTGGCCTGCGTCGACATCATCACGATCTTCTCCCGCGGCGAGAGCTGCCCGTCGACGACGCGGACGTAGGTGACGACACCGCGGTAGGTGTCGTAGACGGAGTCGAAGATCATCGCGCGGGCAGGTGCGTCGGCATCGCCCTGCGGCGGCGGGATCTCCTCGATGATGCGGTCGAGGACCTCCTCGACGCCCTCACCGGTCTTCCCGGAGACGAGCAGGACCTCCTCCGGCTCGCAGCCGATGAGGTTCGCGAGCTCCGCGGCGTATTTCTCCGGCTGCGCCGCCGGCAGGTCGATCTTGTTGAGCACCGGGATGATCGTGAGGTCGTTCTCCATCGCCAGGTAGAGGTTGGCCAGCGTCTGCGCCTCGATCCCCTGCGCGGCGTCGACGAGCAGCAGCGCGCCCTCGCAGGCGGCGAGCGAGCGGGACACCTCGTAGGTGAAGTCGACGTGGCCGGGGGTGTCGATCATGTTGAGCGCGTACGGGGTGCCGCCGACCTCCCAGGGCATCCGCACCGCCTGGGACTTGATGGTGATCCCGCGCTCCCGCTCGATGTCCATCCGGTCGAGGTACTGGGCGCGCATGTCGCGCTGCTCCACCACGCCGGTGATCTGCAGCATGCGGTCGGCCAGCGTCGACTTGCCGTGGTCGATGTGCGCGATGATGCAGAAGTTGCGGATCAGCTCCGGCGGCGTCGAGGCGACCGCGATCTGGGGGACTGCGGACGCGCTCACCTGAGGTGCCATTGACGTGGGTTCCCTTTCTTCTGGACCGGACACTCATTGTTCCACACCGGCACCGCCGCGCCGACTCGCACCGGGGCCCGCGCCTGCCGCGGGGACGCCGTCCTAGACTGGCGGCATGCCGACCGAGGAGCCTGCACCCGATCCGCTGTCCGTGATGTCGTACAACCTGCGCTACCCGGCGCTCGACCGGAATCCGTGGCGCCGCCGCCGGCCGGTCGCCGCGGCGATGCTCCGGGAGTCCGCGCCGCACCTCGTCGGCTCCCAGGAGGGGGTCCACCGGCAGCTCACCGAGCTCGTCGACGGCCTGCCGGAGCACTACGCATGGCTCGGCGAGGGGCGCGAGGGCGGGGACCGCGGTGAGTTCACCGCGGTGATCTACGACTCCCGCCGGATCGGCATCGACCACGTCTCCGTCGAGTGGCTGTCCGAGCGGCCGCGGGTCGCCGGCTCGGTGTCCTGGGGCGCGCGCAGTCCCCGCACCCACACCGTCGTCGACTGCACCGATCTGCTCACCGGCACCGACCTGCGCTTCCTCAACACCCACCTCGACCACCGCTCCGAGCGCGCCCGCGAGCACTCCGCCGACGCCCTGCTCGCCGCGATCGCCGGCGCCGGCGGACGGGCGTGCATCCTCACCGGGGACTTCAACGTGACCCAGGATTCGGCGATCCACGCCCGCCTGCTCGACGAGGGCGGGCTCGCGGACGCCGTGACCGGGGCGCCCTCGCCGGACGCGGACATCAACACCTTCCACGCGTACCGAGGGCCGAAGCGGGAGGGGAATCGGATCGACTGGATCCTCCACTCCCGCGAGCTGCGTCCGGTGCGCACCGCGGTCAACCTGTTCGGCCGGGGGAAGCAGTACCCCTCGGACCATTTCCCCATCGAAGCCGACTTCGTCCCCGCCTGAGCCGGGAGTGAGCTGCGCCCGCCCGGTATCGTGGAACGCATGAACTTCAAGAATCTCGCTCGGCGCGCCGTCAACGCCGGGGTGCGCAGCGGCGTGCGCTATGCGACCCGCAAGCTCCGGGACCCGGCCGCCCGCAATGCACTCGGTGGTCTGCTCGGCGGGCGCGAACCCGCCCAGGTCCTCGAGGAGTACCGCGACCGACCGGACGGGCGCACGCGCTCCACCGGCGCCCGCGCCGGAACGAAGCGCTCCGGCTCCGCAGCGAACCCGCCCGCACCCGCCGGACCGCGCGACGGCTTCGACCGCGCCAAGCCGGCACCCCGCTCCCGGCCCAGGCAGCGCTTCCCGCAGCGTCCCGCCGGCGGCTACCCGGGCGACCACACCGGCCCGATCCGGCCCGTCTACGCCCCCGACCTCGACGGCGACGCCGATCCCGGGGAGGTCGTGTGGGGGTGGGTCCCCTACGAGGAGGACCACACGCAGGGCAAGGACCGACCGGTGCTCATCATCGGCCACGAGGGCCGCTGGCTGCTCGGCCTCATGCTCACGAGCAAGGACAATGTGCCCGGCGGGGTCGGCGAGGTCCGCTCCGACGGGCGGTCGCGCTGGATCAACATCGGGAGCGGCGACTGGGACTCCCAGGGCCGGCCCTCGGAGGTGCGACTCGATCGGGTCATCCGGATCGACGACCACGCCGTGCGGCGCGAAGGGGCGATCATGCCGATGGAGCTGTTCTCCCGCGTCGTGTCCGAGGTGCGCGCCGGCACCTGAACCGTGTAGTCTGGTGTGCTGTATGTTCACCACGGTGTGTGTCTCACCTTGGTCGGGTGGACGTACACCTGCTCAGCATTGAGTGACGCTCGTGTTTCCCCGCGATGTCGTCCACCGGTGGGCGGGCAGCCCTCACGACCATCCATGAACACGAACACGAAAGAGTGTCGAAGTTGGCAAACATCAAGTCCCAGATCAAGCGGAACCTGACGAACGAGAAGGCCCGTCTGCGCAACAAGCAGGTGCGCACCGAGGTCAAGTCCGTCACCCGCGTCGTGCGCGAGCAGGTCGAGGCCGGCAACGCCGATGAGGCGAAGACCGCTCTCCAGGCGGCCTCGCGCAAGCTCGACAAGGCCGTGTCGAACGGCGTGCTGCACAAGAACACGGCAGCCAACCGCAAGTCGAAGCTCGCGAAGCTCGTCAACGGTCTCTGAGCCGCATCCCACGCGCAGAGCCGGTTCCCGCAGTGCGGGGGCCGGCTCTCGTCATGTCCGGGCCCGCGGGCACTGTGCTCAGTGTCGGGCACGGTACCGGGCACGACGCTGGGCTCAGTGCCGGCGGGCCTGCGCGCTCACCCGGGTGACGAGCCGTTCGACGGCATAGACCGGGTCCCGGCCGGCGCCCTTGACCTCCTCGTCCGCGCGGGCGACCGCGAGGAGCGCCTGGCCGAGTGCGAGGTCGTTCCAGGAGCGGAGGTCGCGGCGGGCGCGGTCGACCTGCCAGGGGGCCATCTTGAGCTCCGAGGCGAGTTGGCCGGGACTGCCGGAGACCCCCTGGACGCGGGCCATGGTGCGCAGCTTGAGCGCGAGCGCGGCGACGAGCGGCACCGGGTCGGTGCCGGTGGCGAGCGCGTGACGCAGCAGCGTGAGGGCCTCCGCGGAGCGGCCGGCGACCGCGGCGTCGGCGACCTTGAAGCCGGTCGCCTCGACCCGCCCGCCGTAGTAGCGATCGACCATCGCCTCGGTGATCGGCCCCGTAGTGTCCTGGAGGAGCTGCTCGATCCCGGCGTTGAGCTCGGACAGGTCCGCGCCGAGCGCGCTCATGAGCGCGGCGAGGGCCGGGGGCTCGATGGTCCGCTCGGCGCGCTTGAACTCCGCGAGTGCGAAGTCCTGGCGGTCGGATTCGCTCTTCATCACCTGTGCGTCGATGCGCGGGTAGCCGGCCTTGTCGATCGCGGTGAGGAGCTTGGAGCCGCGGTTGCCGCCGGAGTGCTTGAGGAGGACGACGGCGTCCTCGTTGACCTCGCCGACGTAGGCCAGCGCGTCCTGGAGGAAGTCGTCGCCGCACTGGGCGACGGAGTCGACGATGACGAGCTTGCGGGTGGCGAACAGCGACGGGGCGGCGGCCATCGCGAGGTCACCGGCCTCGTAGCGCACGGCGTCGAGGTGCGTGGTCTCGAGGTCCTTGTGCTTGCGGCAGGCCGCGACGATGCGGTCCTGCGCCTTGCGCACGAGCACGGATTCACCCCCGGAGATCACGACGACGGGCGCCGGCTTGGCGCGGGTCCACGGCACGAGGGTCTTCTTGGCTGCCACGTGCTCCACCCTACCGGTGGGCGCGGACACGGGACTCCCTCACACCGGGCATCGCGCACCTCCCCGGGCGGCCGCGACCCGCGGGCCCGGGGCGAGCACGAGCGTGCCGCATTCGTCGGTGCGCAGCACGGGTGCGGAGCCGAACGCCGCGAGGCTGCCGGCACTCGGGTGGCCGTAGCCGTTGTCCTCCCCCACCGACACGACGCCCAGGCGCGGCGCGGCCGCGGCGTAGAACTCCGGGCTGAGATCGCTCGAACCGTGGTGCGGGGCGAGCAGCACGTCGACGGGCGGCACGGTGCGGGCGAGCCGGCGCTGCTCGGCCTCCCCGATGTCCCCGGGGACGAGCACGGTGAGGCCGGGCACAGTGACGAGGACGACCGCGGAGGAGGCGTTCGTGTCCTCCGCTGCGTCGTCGTCCGCCGTGCCGCCGGCTCTCGCACTACCGTCCGGCGCCGTCCCCGTGCCTGCTGATCCCGTGCCTGCTGACCCCGCCGGTGGCCAGAGGATCTCCCAGCTCGCCCGGCCCGCGGAGAACTGCGTTCCTGCCTCGACCTCGGTGACGGGGACGCCCGGGTGCGCGCCGAGGAGCGCACGGGCCCGCCGGTGTCCTCCGGCCCCGGCCGGGAACTGGATCGCGGTGAGGCTGCGGCCGCGCACCACGCCGGGGTGCCCGGCGACGTGGTCGGCATCGAAGTGGGAGACGAGCAGGTGCACTTCACGGATCCCCGCCGCCGACAGGCAGGAATCGACGGCGGCGGAATCCGGTCCGGTGTCGATGAGGAGGGCCTGCTCGGCTCCGAGCCGCACGAGGGTCGCGCTCCCCTGCCCGACGTCGCAGACGAGGACCTGCCAGTCCGCCGGCACCCGCCGGTGCACCACCGGGAGGAGAGTGCCGGCGAGCAGGCAGAGGACGAGCACCGCGGCGCCGATGGCGGGGCCGGCCCGGAGGCGGAGGAGGACGGCGAGAGCGAGCCCGAGCGCGGCACCGGCGGCCAGGACGATCCCCAGGGCACCGGTGGGCCACGGCCACACCGCGGCGGGCAGCTCTGCGCCCACCCGGGCGAGCCGGGCGATCCACCACGCGCACCCCGTCGCCGGCAGTGCGAGCAGTGAACCGCACAGCTCGATGGCTGCGAGCACGGGTCCGGCGGCCGCTGCGGCGAGCAGTCCGAATGCCAGGACGAGCATCCCGAGCAGGGTCGCCGGTGCGACGAGCGGGGCGGCGAGCACGTTCGCCGGGACCGCCCAGGCGCTCAGGGTGCCGCCGATGCCGAGGAGAACCGGGGTCACCCCGATCTGTGCGGTGATCGGCACCGCGAGGGCGGCGGCGACCGGATAGGGCACCCGCCGGTCCTGCAGCAGCTCGGTGAGCCCGGGGCCGAGGAGCACGAGGGCCGCGGTGGCGGCGACGGAGAGGTGGAAGCCCGGTTCCCCGGCGAGAGCGGGCCGCAGCACGATCACCCCGATCACGGCGCTCGCGAGGACGGCCGGGCCCCGCGTGCCGGTGCCGCGCAGGAGCACGATCGCACCGACGAGGCCCATCCCGGCGGCCCGGATGACGCTCGGCTCGGGTCCGACGACGAACACGTAGCCGGTGGTGACGACCACCGCGGCCCCGATCGCCCAGCCGCGTCCCGCTCCGGTGCGCCGCACCGTCCACATGATGCCGAGGGCCACGATGGAGATGTTCGAGCCGGACACCGCGGTGAGGTGGGCGAGCGACACCGTGCGCATGTCCTCCTCGAGGCCGGGCGCGAGCCCCTCGACGTCGCCGACGACGAGCCCGGGGAGCAGCCCCGCCCCGTCATGGTCCCGGACTCCACCGAGTGCCGCCGCTCCGCCGTCCGTCCCTTCACCGAGCGCGCAGCGGGCGAGGAAGCCGCGCACCTCTGCGCGCAGCCGCCACGCCGGGCCCGGCTCCTCGAGGACGGTGAGTGGCCCATTCGCGAACAGGGCCGCGGACGCCGCTTCGGGCTCGATCCGTCCGGTCACGTGCACCCGGGAGCCGGCGGGCGGGAGCGGCTCGCGGGAGATCACGGTGACCGGACCGGCGGCGGTGCGCAGCTGGGCCCGGTGCGCACCGGAGGGCCCGGTGACGGGATCGGTGAGGACCGTCGCCTCGCCGGCGTACTCCCCCGGTGCATCGGGCACGACGGTGCGCGCGGTCCACACCCCGGCGCTCACCGCGGCGGCGAGCAGTCCCACCGACAGCACCCAGGCCAGCAGGCCGCGTGCGCGGACCGCGCGCCTCAACAGGAGCAGCGCGGCGGCCAGGGTGCACAGGAGCGCGGCGACGACGGGCGCCCAGCCGTGCACGGGGACCACGGCAGCCACCCAGGCGCACGTCGCGGCGAGGACGAGCCGAGCGGTCGCGGCCCGTTCGAGGAGCCAGGTCCTCACGGCGCTCATACCGTCACCAGGTCACGGAGGCGTGCGAGGGTCGCGTCTCCGATCCCCGGCACGTCGATGAGGTCGTCGACGGCGGCGAAGGGCCCGTTCTCGGTGCGGTGGGTGATGATCGCCTCCGCCGTGGCCGGGCCCACGCCGGGCAGCGTGTCGAGGCCGGCGGCATCGGCGGTGTTGATGTTGACGAGCGCCTGCCCGGGCGGTCCGGGACCCGGCCCGGCCGGCGGTGCGCCGGGCGTCGGTGGGACCGCAGGCGGTGCAGCAGGTGCCGCGGGTGCGGCTCCCGGTGGGTTCTCGCCGTGGGCGGGCACAATGATCTGCTCGCCGTCGGTGAGCACGCGGGCGAGGTTGATCGCACTCGTGTCGGCGTCGTCGGTAGGGCCTCCGGCGGCGGTCAGGGCGTCGGCGACCCGGCTGCCGTGCGGCAGCCGCACGACCGCGGGGCGCGCGACGGCGCCGACGACGTGGACGGTGATCTCCACCGGCGCGCTCGTCGCGGCAGCCGGGCCGGACTCGGCAGTGCTGCTCGCCGCCACCGGCTCGCCGGCCGGCAGGTCCGCGGGCTCCTCCGTGGGGGCCAGCACCACGAAGGCGACGATCCCGGCGAGCACGACGCCGAGCACGGCGAGGACGGCGAGCTTCGCCGGCACCGGTCGGGAGCGCGGAGCGGGATCCTCCTCGGGCTCCTCGTCCTCGGGCAGCCAGCCGTGGGTGCTGCTCCGTCCGACGAGGAGGGCGAAGCGGTCGTCCGGTGAGGGTGCCATGCGCCCGAGGCTAGGTGCCCGGGCATCCCGGTTCACCGACCCTCGACGACCTGTGGATGAGCGCGCGGCCGTCCACCGCAACCGACCGCAGGCGTGGCCGGGGCTGTGACCCGAGGACGGGCCGGACCCTCAGCCGGTGTCAGGGGCGCGTCTGCACGGCGACGCCGAGCGCGCCGGGGCCCACGTGGGCGGTGATCACCGTGGAGAGCACCTCGGTGCGCACCACCGTGCCGGCGGGAAGATCCGCGGCGGCGAGCTTCTCCTGCATCCGCCGCACCCCGGCCCCGGCGGTCTCCGGGGTCGACTCGGGGTGGAGGAGGACGACCTCGAGCGCGGCGTCGGCCGCCCGCTCCCGGTACTCCGCACAGGATTCCGCGACGAGCGCGACGAGCCGGTCCTCGGCCTTCGCCATCGTCCGCACCCGGGCCAGCGGCACCACCGCGCCCTCGCGCAGCCCGAGCACCGGGGTGATCGCGAGCGCCCGCCCGAGCAGCGAGGCCGCCCGCCCGATCCGGCCGCCGCGCCGCAGGTACTCGAGATCCTCAGGGACGAAGAAGGTGCGGGTCTCGGCCTCGCACCAGTCGGCGACCTCCCCGGTGACGGCCGCCGGCGGCAGATCGGAGGCGATGCCGGCGACGGCCACCGCGACCGCTCCGGCGAGTCCGGCCGAGGTGGTGCGGGAGTCGATGAGGTGCACGGTGAGCTCGGGGTGCTCGGCCGCAGCGGCGACCGCCGAGCCGTGCGTGCCGGAGAGCACCGCGGGCAGGGTGAGGACGAGCACCTCGACCGCACCGCGCTCCGCGAGCTCGCCGAGCGCGGCGGAGAACGCCTGCGCGCTCGGCATCGACGTCTGCACACGGGCGCCGGAGCGCATGTGCTCGCACAGCTCGTCGGGCGACCATCCGCCGTCGGCGCGCATCTCCTCGCCCACCTCCACGCTGAGGTCGACGACGCGGAAGAGACCGCCGAGCGCCGCCTCGAGCTCCGCACGCCGGGCGGCGGACAGCTGGGCGGTGGAGTCGACGACGACGGCGGTGCTCATGGCCGACCCAGCGCCCGATACGTCCAGCCGGCTGCGCGCCACTGCACGGGGTCGAGGACGTTGCGGCCGTCGACGATCGCCCGGCCGCGCACCAGGTCCGCCGCGTGCTCGGGCTCGAGCTGCCGGTACTGCGGCCATTCGGTGAGGAGGAGCACCGCGTCGGCATCGCGCAGCGCCGTGTCGAGGTCGGGCTCGTAGCCGAGGTCGGGGAACATCCGGCGTGCGTTGTCGATCGCCTGCGGGTCGGTGACGGTGACGGTGCCGCCCTGGAGGCTGATGAGGCCGGCGACCGCGAGCGCCGGCGAGTCCCGGACGTCGTCGGAGTCGGGCTTGAAGGCGGCTCCGAGGATGGTGATGTGCTTGCCGATGAACGAGCCGTGGACGACTTCGCGGGCGAGGTCGACCATGCGCACCCGGCGGCGCATGTTGATCGAGTCGATCTCGCGGAGGAACGCGACCGCCTGGTCCGCGCCGAGCTCCCCGGCCCGGGCCATGAACGCCCGGATGTCCTTGGGCAGGCAGCCGCCGCCGAAGCCGAGGCCGGCGTTGAGGAACTTGCGGCCGATCCGGTCGTCCATCCCGATCGCGTCGGCGAGCAGCGTGACGTCCGCCCCGGCGGCCTCGCACAGCTCGGCCATCGCGTTGATGAAGGAGATCTTCGTGGCGAGGAAGGAGTTCGCCGCGGTCTTGACGAGCTCGGCGGTCGCGTAGTCGGCGACGAGGCGCGGGGTGCCGGCGGCGAGCGTCGCCGCGTACACCTCATCCAGCGCGGCGGTCGCCTGCTCGCCGGCCGCGCCCTCGGGCACGCCGTAGACGAGCCGGTCCGGGGTCACGGTGTCCTCCACCGCATGGCCCTCACGGAGGAACTCGGGGTTCCACGCGAGCTCGGCGCCGGTGGGTCGGATGAGCTCGGCGAGGCGGGCGGCGGTGCCGACCGGCACGGTCGACTTGCCGACGACGAGGTCCCCGGCCTTGAGGACCGGGAGCAGCGATTCGACGGCGGCGTCGACATAGGTGAGGTCGGCGGCGAACTCGCCGCGGCGCTGCGGGGTGCCCACGCACACGAAGTGGACGGTCGCCTCGGCGGCCGCCGCGATGTCGGTGGTGAAGGTGAGGACGGCCGGGGCGTCGGCGTCGTCGCTCTGCGCGGAGGCGAGCAGCTCCTCGAGGCCGGGCTCGAAGAACGGCGCACGCGCGGCGGAGAGGGACTCGATCTTCGCCTCGTCGACGTCGACGCCGACCACGCGGTGTCCGAGCGACGCCATGGCCGCGGCGTGGACCGCGCCGAGGTACCCGCATCCGATGACCGAGATCGTGCTCATGTTCCACCTGTCCTTGTGTTCGCTGTCGCGGCGGCGGGGCCCGCCGCCTCCCAGCATAGAGCGACCCGCCGCCGCACCGCTCACCGGCCGGCGGGTCGGATGCGCGTGGGCAGGCTGCGCATTGAGTACCCTGGGGGCGTGAAGCGATTCGGTGATTTCCTCGTCAACTCCCCCGCCGCACTGCAGCTCGGGGGGACGACGGTCGTGCTGCTCGTCCTCTTCCTCATCCCCGCTCTCCATCCGATCGCCTGGATCATCGGTCTGCTCGCCGTCGTCGTGCTCGCCGGGGTGCTCGTGCTGTGGTTCCTCGAGTGGCGGCGCACCCAGGACCGGATCGACCAGCTCAACGCCCGCCTGGCAAAGGCGCACGCGGCGATCGGCGGGGTCAGCCTGAGCCCGGTCGCCGAGGACGAGCCGTCGGCCGACACCGTGCGCGCCGAGCGCATCCGGGAGCTCTTCCCCACGGGCTCGGGCCTCGTCCAGGAGCTGCGGGTGGAGTCCGGCTTCAGCCCTCTGCCGACCGCACTCGTGGCCCCGCTGCGGGAGTTCCTCGACGAGTTCTCGCACGCGAGCTTCGAGAACCCCGCCTCGCATTTCGCCTTCATGGACCTCTACCGGGCCGGCACCGCGCTCACCGAGTGGCTCGACTCGCAGACCCAGGACACCGCCGGGAAGCTCGAGATGGTGCCCGGTGACGTGCGTGAGGGCGGCTGGCGCGGCTTCGCCGAGGCGCGCGAGGCCGGGCAGCGTCGGATCGATGCCTTCCTCACCACCCGCCAGACCTTCGAGCGCACCGCCCTGGAGAACGACGTCCTCGGATGAGTCGGCGCCTGCCGCCCGGTGCGGCCGCGGCCGCGGTGGCCGCCGGCGGGCTCCTCGGCGCCCTCGGCCGGTTCGCGCTCACCGGGTCCCCCGTCTCCGAGCTCACTGCGCTCGCCCTCGTCAACGGCGCCGGCACCCTCGCCCTCGCCGTCCTGCTCAGCGCCCTGCACGGCATCGATTCGGCGCGCGCGAGCGGCTGGCGGCTGTTCGCCGGGACCGGCGTGTGCGGCTCGCTCACCACGTGCTCCGCGCTCGGGATCGCACTGCTCCGGACGGATCCCGCGACCGCGCTGCTCGCCGGCGCCGGGTTCGCCGTCGGCGGGACGCTGTGCGCGGGGCTGGGCTGGTGGGCCGGCCGGCGTCTCAGGCCGCGCCCATGATCGTCCTCGTGGGGCTCGCCGGAGCGGCGGGCGCGCTCACCCGCTGGCAACTCGATGCGGTGCTCACCCGGGTCCTGCCGCAGGCCTGGCGGCCCCTGTCGATCCTGCTCATCAACGTCCTCGGCAGCGGTCTGCTCGGCGTCCTCGCCGGGCATCCGGCGCCGGTGCCGGTCATCGCGGGTGCAGGGTTCCTCGGCGCCTTCACGACCTTCTCCACCGCTTTCGTCGACGTGCTCCGTCTGCTCCTGGCGCGGCGCCGGGCCGCAGCGGTGCTCTACGGCGCGGCGACCCTCGCGCTCAGCGTCGCCGCCGCGGCGGCCGGGTGCGCGCTCGGCGGGTGGTGAGGGGCACGTGGCCGAGGTGCCCCGCTGCCGGCAGGCCCGACGCCGGGTTGGTCGGTGGCATCGAGCTCAGCGCCGGATCCACCCCGCTCAACGCCGTCGAGCTCAGTGCCGGATCCACCAGCTGTCGCTCGGGGCTACCGGCATCTGCCGCTTGTGCTCGCTCGACCGGTAGCGGTCTTCGATCCGCTGAGCGACCTCCGCTGCGACCTCGCGGCCCTCGAGGTAGTCGTCGATCTGCTCGTAGGTGAGCCCGAGCGAGGACTCGTCGGTCTGTCCCGGCGCCTCGTCGAGGAGATCCGCGGTGGGCGCCTTGAGATAGGTGCTCTCCGGGGCCTCCAGGTGGGCGAGCAGCGCCCTCCCCTGGCGCTTGGTCAGACCGGCCAGCGGCACGATGTCGGCCGCCCCGTCCCCGTGCTTGGTGTAGAAGCCGGTGACCGCTTCCGCGGCGTGGTCCGTGCCGATGACGAGCCGCGACTTCTCCGCGCCGATCGCGTACTGCACGACCATGCGCATCCGGGCCTTGACGTTGCCCTTGTTGAAGTCGCTGATCGGGTGGCCGAGCGCCTGCTCGAGATCCGCCGCCGTGCCGTCGGTGCCGCCGGCGATGTTCACCGTGAGCACCTCGTCGGCTCCGATGAAGTCGAGCGCGGTCCGGGCGTCGGCCTCGTCGTGCTGCTCCCGGTAGGGCAGGCGCACGGCGCAGAAGCGGGCCTCGTGCCGGCGGCGGCGCAGCTCCTCGGCGGCGAGCTGGGCGAGCCGCCCGGCGAGCGTCGAGTCCTGCCCGCCGGAGATCCCGAGCACGAACCCGGAGGCGCCGGCGGTGAGGCAGTACTCGACGAGGAACTGCACGCGCCGCTCGACCTCCACGGCGGGGTCGATCGAGGGCTGGACGCCCAGGGCCTGTCGGATGGAGTCGGAGAGTGCGCTCATACCCCCAGACTACCGACTCGATGTGACACCGGTGTTACCGCGTCAGGCGTCGGGCACGATGTTGACGAGCTTCGGGGCGCGCACGATGACCTTGCGGACTCGCGCGCCGTTGAGCGAGCGCTGCGCGCCCTTCGAGGCGAGCGCGAGTGCCTCGAGCTCGTCGGCGGCGATGTCCGGGGCGACCTCGAGCCGCTCGCGCACCTTCCCCTTGACCTGCACGACGCAGGTCACGGTGTCGGGCACCAGATAGCGCTCGTCGTGCACCGGGAACGGCACGTAGGTGATCGTCCCGGTGTGGCCGAGCAGCTCCCAGATCTCCTCGCCGAGGTGCGGGGCGAGCGGGGCGAGCATGACGGTGAGGGGCTCGATCACCTCGCGCGGGGCGACGCCCACCTTGGTCAGGTGGTTGGTGAGCACGATGAGCTTGGCGATCGCGGTGTTGAACCGCAGGTGCTCCATGTCCTCGCGGACCCCGGCGATCGTGCGGTGGAGGACCGCCCGGGTCGCATCGTCGGCCGGTTCCTCGGTCACGCGCGAGGCCCCGGTCGCCTCATCGACGACGAGGCGCCACACGCGCTGCAGGAAGCGCTGCGCGCCGCTCACCGCGCGGGTCTCCCAGGCACGGGACTGCTCGAGCGGACCCATCGACATCTCGTACACCCGGAAGGTGTCCGCGCCGTACTCGGCGTACATCTGGTCCGGGGTCACCATGTTCTTCAGCGACTTGCCCATCTTCCCGTACTCGCGGGAGACCTGCTTGCCCTCGTACCAGAACGTCGACTCGGAGCCCTCGACGCGCTCCTCGACCTCCTCGGCGGGCACATAGGCGCCGCGCTCGTCGGTGAAGGCGTAGGCCTGGATGTAGCCCTGGTTGATGAGCCGGTGGAACGGCTCGAAGGAGCTCACGTGGCCGAGGTCGAACAGCACCTTGTGCCAGAACCGGGCGTAGAGCAGGTGGAGCACGGCATGCTCGACGCCGCCGACGTAGAGGTCGACGCCGCCGGACTCGCCCGGGGCGTCCGGTCCCAGCCAGTAGGCCTCGTTGGCCGGGTCGACGAGCTTCTCGTCGTTGTGCGGGTCCGCGTAGCGCAGCTGGTACCAGGATGAGCCGGCCCAGTTGGGCATGGTGTTCGTCTCCCGGCGGTACACCTTGGGGCCGTCGCCGAGGTCGAGCGTGACGTTCACCCAGTCGGCATTGCGTCCCAGCGGCGGCTCGGGCTCGCTGTCGAGGTCGTCGGCGTCGAAGGTGCGCGGGGAGAAGTCGGGCACCTCGGGCAGGTCGACGGGCAGCTGGTCGGCGGGCAGCGCGATCGGCGTGCCGGCCTCGTCGTAGACGATGGGGAACGGCTCGCCCCAGTAGCGCTGGCGGGAGAACAGCCAGTCGCGCAGGCGGTACTGCGTGGTCGCCCGGGCCAGGCCCTTGCCCTCGAGCCAGGCGAGCATGCGGTCCTTGGCCTCGTCGACGGATGAGCCGTCGAGGTCGATCTCCGCGTTCCGCGAGTTGATCTTCGCGCCCTCGCCCGTGTAGGCGGAGTCCTCGTCGTGACCCTCGGCCGGCTGCACGGTGCGGATGTAGGGCAGGCCGAAGGCGCGCGCGAAGTCCCAGTCGCGCTGGTCCTCGGCCGGCACGCCCATGACCGCGCCGGTGCCGTACCCCATGAGGACGTAGTCGGCGACGAACACCGGCATGGACTCCCCCGTCGCGGGGTTGGTCACCGAGGTGCCGGTGAACACGCCGGACTTCTCACGGCTCTCCTGCCGCTCGACCGGGGTGAGGCGGGCGGCCCGCTGCTGGTAGGCGGCGACCGCCTCGGCCGGGGTGGCCGCTCCCCCGCGCCAGGATTCCGGCACGTCCGCGGCGTAGGACTCCGCGGTCACCGCGTCGACGAGCGGGTGCTCGGGGCTGAGCACGAGCGAGGTCGCGCCGAACAGGGTGTCCGGGCGCGTCGTGTAGACCTCGAGCGGGAGGCCGCCGGGGCCGTCGAAGGCGAGCACGGCACCGGTCGAGCGGCCGATCCAGTGGCGCTGCATGTGCTTGACCGCGGCCGGCCACTCGACGGTGTCGAGGTCGTCGGCCAGCCGGTCGGCGTACGCGGTGATCCGCATGTTCCACTGCTTGAGCCTGCGGGTGTAGACGGGGAAGTTGCCGCGCTCCGAGCGGCCCTCGGCGGTGACCTCCTCGTTCGCGAGCACGGTGCCCAGGCCGGGGCACCAGTTGACCGGGGCTTCGGAGATGTAGGCGAGGCGGTGCTGCTGGAGCACGGCCTCACGGGCCGCTGCGTCGAGCTCCGACCAGGGTGAACCGGTGCCGGTGTCGCGGCCGGCCTCGAACTGCGCGACGAGCTCGCTGATCGGGCGCGCGCCGCCCTGTCCGTCGCGCGCCTC
Organism: Brevibacterium sp. CS2; assembly: GCF_005280295.1. Classification (GTDB taxonomy): domain Bacteria; phylum Actinomycetota; class Actinomycetes; order Actinomycetales; family Brevibacteriaceae; genus Brevibacterium; species Brevibacterium pityocampae. Next base: position 2,698,916 of record NZ_CP040020.1, read on the forward strand.
GGGGTCGTACCAGGAGTCGAAGATCTGCAGGAAGATCCACTGCGTCCACTTGACGAACTCCGGGTCGGTCGTCGCGAAGGTGCGGGCGTCGTCGTGCCCGAGTCCGAGCCGCCGCAGCTGCCGGCGCATGTTCGCGATGTTCTCCTCGGTGGTGACCCGCGGGTGCTGGCCGGTCTGCACCGCGTACTGCTCCGCCGGCAGGCCGAAGGCGTCGTAGCCCAGCGAGTGCATGACGTTCTTGCTGAGCATCCGGTTGAATCGCGCATAGACGTCGACGGCGAGGTAGCCGAGCGGGTGCCCGACGTGCAGCCCCTTGCCCGAGGGGTAGGGGAACATGTCCATGAGGTACACCGGCTCGAGGTCGGCGGCGCGCACGCCCCGGGGCACCTCGGTGAGATCGCCGACGGGGTTGGGCGCCGCGAAGGTCCGGTTCTCCTGCCACCGCTGCTGCCACTTCGTCTCGATCCGTCCGGCGAGCTCCGCGTCGTAGCGGAAATCGACGGGATCGGGCTGCTCGGCGGCAGAGGTCATGGGTGTCCTTTCACAGGCGGATCAGGGGCCCCTCCATGGTACGCCCTGGCCCCCGTGGCTGCGAGGCGACGGCACGGCGGCGATCGCCGGTAGGCTACCAGTCAGTAGCCGCGCGTCTCGGCGGCGGTCCCGGTTCGAGCCGGGCGGAAGTATGGAGAAACGGCAACGATTCCGCACCGGACTCCCACCGGGCTCCGCGATCCGCACTAGGATCGAGGGGACGCCCGCACGCCGAGTCCGTGGCCGTCCGCACCGGTCGCAATCGAAGGAGACTTGCACATGACAGCGAACACCATGGTCCAGTCGGTCACGCCGATCGAGGGATTCGTCCTCGACACCACCTCGTCGACCACCGACATCCTGCTCGCCCGGGTCGCCGTCGACCCGCAGGCGCCGCTCCTCGCCAAGCCCGCCGGCGACGGCTGGACCGAGGTCACCGCGCAGGAGTTCCTCGACGACGTCAGGTCCGTCGCGCGCGGGCTCATCGCCAAGGGCGTGGAGCGCGGCCAGCGGGTGGGACTGTTCGGGCAGACCGCCTACGAGTGGACGCTGGCGGACTACGCGATCTGGTACGCCGGCGGCGTCACCGTGCCGTTCTACGAGACCTCGTCGGACGACCAGCTCATGTGGATGATCGAGGACGCGGAGGTCACCTGCGGCTTCGTCCAGTCCCAGGAGCACGCGCAGCGGATCGTGCGGGCCACCGAGGGCCGCGAGGCGACGATCTGGGTGTACGACGGCGCCGGCCTCGCCGAGCTCCGCGCCGCCGGGGATTCGGTGTCCGAGCAGCAGCTCGAGGAGCGCCGCGCCTCCGTCACCTCCGAGGACATCGCGACTCTGATCTACACCTCGGGCACCACGGGCAAGTCGAAGGGCTGCGTCCTCACCCACGCCAACTTCGTGCAGACCGTGCAGGCCTCGGCCCACCAGCTGCCCGAGGTCGCCCGCCCCGGTGCGCGCTGCCTGCTCTTCATCCCGCTCGCCCACGTGTTCGCCCGCTTCATCCAGGTGCTCACCATCAGCACCGGCGGTGTGCTCGCCCACAGCGCGGACCTCACCAAGCTCACCGACTCGCTCGCCTCGTTCAAGCCGAACTTCATCCTCGGCGTGCCGCGCGTGTTCGAGAAGGTCTTCAACTCCGCGCTCGCCAAGGCCGAGGCCGGCGGCAGGGGCAAGATCTTCCGCCGCGCCGAATCCGTCGCCGTCGCCTACTCCCGCGCCCTCGACACCGGCTCCGTGCCGCTCGGCATCCGGGTCCAGCACGCACTGTTCGACCGCCTCGTGTACTCGAAGCTCCGCGCGGTCATGGGCGGCGAGGCCACCCACGCGGTGTCCGGGGGCGGGCCGCTCGGCGAGCACCTCGGCCACTTCTTCCGCGGCATCGGGCTCACCGTGCTCGAGGGCTACGGGCTCACCGAGACCACCGCGCCGATCACCGTGAACATCACCGCGAACTCGAAGATCGGCACCGTCGGCGTGCCGCTGCCGGGCTGCGCGATCGCGATCGCCCCGGACAACGAGATCCTCGCCAAGGGCGTGAGCGTGTTCCGCGAGTACTGGAAGAACGAGAAGGCCACCGCGGAGTCGTTCGTCGACGGCTGGTTCGCCACCGGTGACATCGGCGAGCTCGACGCCGACGGCTACCTCCGGATCACCGGCCGCAAGAAGGAGCTCATCGTCACCTCGAGCGGCAAGAACGTCGCCCCGGCGCCGCTCGAGGACCAGCTCCGCCGCCACCCGATCATCGCTCAGCCGGTGGTCATCGGCGACAACCGGAAGTTCATCTCCGCACTGGTGTTCCTCGACCCGGAGATGCTCCCGGCGTGGCTCGAGAACAAGGGCCTGCCGGCGATGTCGCTCGAGGAGGCCGCCGGGCACGAGCGCGTGCAGCAGGCGGTGTCCCGCGCGATCGAGCGGGCCAATCAGACGGTGTCCAAGGCCGAAGGGATCAAGGAGTTCCGGATCGTGCCGAACGAGCTGTCGGAGCAGAACGGCTACCTGTCGGCCAAGCAGTCGGTCAAGCGCCACCTCATCGACCGCGACTTCACCGAGGTCATCGAATCGATCTACTCCACCGACACGCGACCCGGCACCACCGGCGCCTGACGCCGGGAGCCATCTGCGCCCGCACGGGGCGGCCGCACGGACTCAGATCCGCGCGGCCGCCCCGTCGGCGTTGCGCCGTCGGGGCTCCTGCCAGGTCACCGCCGCACCGGTGCCGGCGAGGACGAGCACGAGGGCCACGGCACCGCCGATCGTCGTGTCGAGCACCCGGTGGCTGAGGATGAGCGACACCGGCGCGGGGACGGAGAGCTGCCCGACGAGCAGCGCGAGCGGCGTGATGAACAGCAGCGCGAACCAGTACACCTGGCCGACGAAGAGCTCCGCGAGCACCTGGCACACCGCGGCGACGACGATGGTGGCCGCGATCGAGGACTCCGCGAGCAGGATCAGACCGGTGACGACCACCCCGACGGCGGTGCCGAGGACCCGGTGCGCGATCCGGGTGACCTGCCGGGGTGCGTGCGGGCGGGGCATGCACGCCGCGACCGCGACCGCAGCCCAGTAGGAGTGGCTGAGCCCGAGGCCCGCGGCGAGCAGGAGTGCGGTGACCACCCCGAGCACGGTCTCACCCGCGTGGAGCCACACGACAGGATCGCGCAGCGCGGCCGGTGTGCGGGTGACCTTCCGCAGCTGCTGGAGGTGCCGCCGGTGCCCGCCCCGGACTCTGCGCGGCAGCCACCCGAGGAGCGCGACGAGCACGCAGAAGATCACCGTGCCCGCCGACAGCGCGAACCGGGGCCAGAAGTCCCCCGCGGTGAGCGGGATCGAGGAGATCACCGCGAAGGCGAAGACGAAGAACACCGAGCCGAACGGCACCCAGCCCATGACGGAGGACAGCACGACGCCGAGCCCGGAGACGATGATGAGCCCGATCACCGTCGCGATCGGCGGGCCGCCGAGCAGCGCGACGAGCATCGCCGCGGCGATGATGAGGAGGAACGTCGCGCCGGCGGTGCTCACCGTGACCCAGCGGGAGCGGTAGGCCTCCGAGCGGCCGTAGAGGGAGGTGAAGGCGGCGAAGGCGACATAGGCCGACAGGTGCGGGACGCCGGCGAGCAGCAGGGCGAGCAGCGGCACGAGCACGCAGATCCCGGCGCGCAGCCCGGCCTCGACGTCGAGGCGGCCGAGCGACCTCGGCCACATCCAGCCCGGCCCCGCACCGCACCGGATCGTCTCACATCCGCGGCCCCGGGTGCATATGACAGGATGAACGCAGACCGGCGCACCGCTGCCCGGGACACCCTCGAGGCGGCACCGGAGTCACCAACACCCCAGTCAGCGACAGGAGGGCACCGTGGACGCGGAGCACGACACCAAGGGCAGCTACGTCACCAAGGGCCAGGAGTTCAACCGGGACACGAACTACATCACCGACCGGATCCTCGACGATCCGCAGGCCGAGTGGCCGGTCGAGGCCGGCCGCTACCGGCTCATCGCCGCGCGCGCCTGCCCGTGGGCGAACCGCACGATGATCGCCCGCCGACTCCTCGGCCTCGAGGACGCGATCTCGATCGGCATGCCCGGCCCCACCCACGACAAGCGCTCGTGGACCTTCGACCTCGACCCGGACGGGCGCGACCCGGTGCTCGGCATCGAACGCCTCCAGCAGGCGTACTTCGCCCGGTTCCCCGACTACCCGCGCGGCATCACCGTGCCGGCGATCGTCGATGTGCGCAGCGGCGAGGTCGTGACGAACGACTACAACCAGATCACGCTCGACTTCTCCGCGCAGTGGCGCGGCTTCCAGCGGGAGGGCGCACCGGACCTCTACCCGGAGGCGCTGCGTGCGGAGATGGACCCGCTCATCAAGCTCATCTTCACCGAGGTCAACAACGGGGTGTACCGGTGCGGCTTCGCCGGTTCGCAGGAGGCCTACGAGAAGGCCTTCGACCGACTGTTCACCGCCCTCGACACGCTCGAGGACCGGCTCGCCGACCGGCGCTTCCTCATGGGGGATGCGATCACCGAGGTCGACATCCGCCTGTTCACCACGCTCGTGCGCTTCGATCCGGTCTACTACTCCCACTTCAAGTGCAACCGCAACCGGCTCAGCGACTTCGAGAACCTCTGGGGCTACGCCCGGGACCTCTACCAGACGCCGGGCTTCGGCGACACCGTGGACTTCGAGCAGATCAAGGAGCACTACTACATCGTCCACACCGACATCAATCCCACGCAGATCGTGCCGATCGGCCCGGACCTCTCCGATTGGCTCAGCCCGCACGGCCGCGACGAGCGGTTCGGCGGCTCGCCGTTCGGGACCGGCACCCCGCCCGAGGCGCCGCTCCCCCACGACACCGTGGACCCGGCGCACACCGCGGCCGCCTGGACCTGAGCCGCGCGCTCATCACCTGGGTCTCGTACTCACCGTGGGGCCCTGCACTCCCGGTGCCGGGCCCCACGTGTGTCGTACCGTTCCCGTCAGCTCGGTGGTGGCGGGGTGCGAGCGGCGCGTCGCGCACGCAGCTGCCGGACTGCGGACCACACTGCGATCAGCAGCGCGAGGACCGCTCCGAACGGCAGGACGCTGTTGCCGATCATGATGATGATGAGCGCACCGAAGGCGTTGTATCCGGTCGCTGACAGGAGATCGGTGAGGTTCACGATCGCACCGAGCAGAGTGGGCCCCGCGACGAGGAGGAACACGAATCCGAGAACGAGCGCCACTCGCGGTTCCGGGACGAGCAACCACGCTCCCACAGCTCCCGCCGCCACGGCGAGGACTCCCAGAGCGATCCCAATCGGTACCGTCTCCACGACGCCGACTCCGGACTCCATATACCCGATCAGCACGATTCTGCACACGAGGTAGCCCACCGCTGAGACCAGCAGGGCGGCGTACCTCGCGATCGCTGTGAAGCTCTGCGTGCTCATCGTCCGTCCCCGATCCTCGCTGACCGTGGTCCGATCCCGCTCAGCGCGCCTCGGGGCCCTCGGCCTCGATCTGCTCGGTGAGGTGCTTCTCCCTCCGGTTGCGGCGGATGCGGCGGGTCACCCACCACACGACGGCGATGACGATGACCGCGATGACGATCTTCTGGAAGACGCCCGCGTAGTTCTCCACCACGTGCCAGTTCTCGCCGAGCAGGTAGCCGGCGACGACGAAGATCGTGTTCCAGATCGCGCTGCCGGCGGTGGTCAGCGCCATGAACAGCCACAGGTTCATCTTCTCCACACCGGCGGGGATGGAGATGAAGGAGCGGAAGATCGGCACCATCCGACCGAAGAACACCGCGGCCTGACCGTGGCGCTCGAACCACGCGACGGTCTTGTCGATGTCGTCGATGTCGACGAGCGGGATCTTCGAGGCCCAGCGGCGCAGCCGGTCGAGGCCGAACACGTAGCCGATGTAGTACAGCGCGATGGCGCCGACGAGCGAGCCGATGGTCGCCCACACGATCGCCGCGACGAGGTTCATCGACCCCTGGGAGGCGGTGAATCCGGCGAGCGGCAGGATGAGCTCGCTGGGGATCGGCGGGAAGATGTTCTCGAGCGCCACCATGAGGCCCACGCCCACGGCACCGAGGCTCTCCATCACCGAGACCACCCAGCCGGTGAAGCCGGTGAGCGCCTGTCCGGACCCGGCGGCCGCGATCGTCGTCACGTCTGCAGTCATGCACGACAGCCTAACGACCCGGTGACAGCTCCCCCTCCAGGCCACGTCCAGGGCGACGGGGCTCCCCGGGTACGATCGTGGGTGCAGTACAGTCGGATCCGCAGCCCCGCATGCCGAATGTCGAGTGACGAGCAAGGAATATTGAGGACATGGAATCCAGCGAACGCCTCCTGACGAATTCGCAGTCGGCCGCGAAGGCGGGCGGCGGCTTCATGCGCAAGCCTGCCGTGCGCCACCTCATGGCGACGGTCGAGCGCTTCAACCTGCGGCTCGGCAACCAGTTCGGCGCGGCGATCACGTACTTCCTCGTCCTCGCCCTCATCCCCACGCTGATGTTCGCGTTCGCCGCCCTCGGCTTCGTGCTCGACGTCGTGCGCCCCGAATGGGTGGGCACGATCACCGATTTCCTCGAGGACGCCGCACCCGGGCAGGACGCCCTCGTCGAGATGCTCCAGAACTTCCTCGACAACTGGCAGGCCGTCGGCCTCGTCGGTGTGCTGTCGGCGCTCTACACCGCGCAGGGATTCATCGGCAACCTCAAGGACGCGATCCGCGCCCAGCTGCGCAGCGAGATGGGTGCCAAGCCGCAGGAGAACTTCATCGTCCGCACGGTGAACAACATCGTCACCCTGCTCGGCGTCCTCGTCGGCGCCGCGATCACCATCGGACTCACCGTGATCGGCACCGGCCTGCAGACGACGATCGTCGACTGGCTCGGCCTGCCCGGCTGGGTCACCCCGGTCCTCACCATCACCCCGATCCTCATCACGCTCGCGATGTCGTGGCTGATCTTCATGTTCATGTTCACGATGATCCCGGTCACCCCGATCCCCAAGCGCACCCGCATGCTCGGCTCCCTCATGGGCGCCGTCGCCCTCACCGTTCTCCTCAACCTCGCCACCCTGCTCATCGACCTGTTCTCCGGCTCGCCCACCGCCGCGCTGTTCGGGCCCGTCATCGCGATCATGCTGTCGATGAACGTGTTCGCCCGCATCATCCTCGTCGTCGCCGCCTGGATGGGCACCGCCGACGACCAGCCGATCTTCGGCGAGATCCCGCCCGCGCCCCGGAAGTACGAGGAGAAGCAGGAATCCGAGCTCGGTGCTTCGATCCTCGCGCTCGGCGCGGGCGCCGGCCTCATCGCGCTCACCATCCTCGGCTTCAAGCGGATCAGCGACGACGAGGACGCGTGATCGACCGGGCCTTCTTCGACCGGCCGGTCCTCGAGGTCGCGCCGGAGGTGCTCGGCGGGGTCCTCACCCGCCGGCAGCCCGGTGTCGAGCCGGTGTCGATCAGGATCACCGAGGTCGAGGCGTACGACGGCCGGATCGACCCCGCCTCCCACGCCTACCGCGGTCGGACCCGCCGCAACGCCACGATGTTCGGCCCGCCCGGCCACCTCTACTGCTACTTCATCTACGGCATGCACCACTCGCTCAACATGGTGTGCGAGGCCGCCGGCGCCCCGACCGGTCTGCTGCTGCGCGCCGGCGAGGTCACCGCTGGCCATGAGCTCGTGCGCGCCCGCCGCTCCGTGCGGCGCCGCACCCCGCTGCGCAACCGCGACCTGGCGCGCGGGCCCGGCTGCGTCGCCCAGGCCTTCGGGGCGGGTCCGGAGACCGATGGCGCGGACCTGTTCGGCGGCGAATGGACCTTCGCGACCCCGCCGGCGCCGGTGGAGCATGTCACCGGCCCGCGCGTGGGGGTGAGCGGGGACGGCGCCGATCCCGCGGTGTTCCCCTGGCGGTTCCGGATCCCCGGCGACCCCACGGTGTCCGCGTTCGTCCCGGGCCGGAGGAAGGCCCGCCGATGACGTACCGCAAGTCCGCCTCCCACGTCCCCGACGGGTTCTTCGCCACCGAGGCCGCCGGACTCCGCTGGCTCGCCGAGACCCGGACCGTGCCCGTCGTCGAGGTGCGCGCGGTCCACGCCCACGCGCTCGACCTCGAACGGCTCACCGAGGTGCCGCCCACCCCTCAGGCCGCCCGCACCTTCGGTGCCGGGCTCGCCGCCCTCCACCGTGCGCCGTGCCCGCCGCACGGCACCCTGCCGCCGGGTGTCGAGCAGTACTTCTTCGGCCCGCTGTCCGAGCCGCTGCCCATCGACACCGCGATCTCGGAGTCGATGGGCGAGGCGAGCGCCGTGCGGCTCGCATCCCTCGCCCGCCTCCTGGACCCCGGCATCCCCGCACTCGGTGCGGTGATCGACCGGCTCGCCGCCGGGCAGTTCGACGACGATGCCCCGCCGGCCCGCCTCCACGGCGACCTGTGGGCGGGCAACCTCCTCTTCACCGAGGCCGGCGGCACGCTCATCGACCCGGCCGCGATCGCCGGCCACCCGCTCGTCGACCTCGCCATGCTCTCCCTGTTCGGCGCCCCGCACCTGCAGGACATCCTCGCCGCCTGGGAGGACGCCTACGGCACGGCGGAGCTCGGGGCCGATTGGCGCGAGCGCCTGGGCCTCCACCAGCTGTTCGGGCTCGCCGCCCATGCGGTGCTGTTCGGCGGCGGCTACCGGGAGTCCACCGCCCGGCTCGCCGAGCGCTACGCCTGAGATGAAAGGATGGAAGACATGACAGTCATCAAGATCAACGCCCTCACCATCCCCGCGGACACCGGCGACGAGATCGTCGCCCGGTTCGAGCCGGCGATCGGCCGGCTGCCGGACCTTGAGGGGTTCGTCCGGTTCCAGCTCCTCAAGCCCACCGACGGCTCCGAGCAGTGGTTCGTGCTCACCGAATGGGCCGACGAGGAGGCCTACGAGGGCTGGAAGGCCTCGCGGGCCTTCTCCCGCTCCCACGACTCCGGCGGCGACCGGCCGGCACCCGTCGCCACCGGCTCCCAGCTCCTCGAGTTCGTGCCGGCGCTGAGCATCGGCGGCTGAACCGCTCCGGCGCGACCGCTCGCCGCACCCGACCGCTCCGCGGGCCCGGGCGGACCCGCGCGGTCCGCATTCCTGGACACACCGGGTAAAATCGATGCGTATCCTCTGTTCGACGTTGAAGGGACCGACAGGTGACTGACCAGACCACTGCGAAGATGCAGGAGTGGGCGACCAAGCAGGACGCCGCAGAGAGGATGATCCCCGTCGTGGGCCGCCTCTACCGCAACAACGATGTGCTCCTCACGGTGTACGGCCGCAGTCTGCTCAACAAGTCGGTCAACGGCATCATCAAGGCCCACCGCTACGCCCGCCACTTCGACGGCACCGACCTCGACGTCGAGCAGACCCTCGCGATCATCGAGGGTCTCGAGAGCCTCAACCTCGGCTCCTGCGGGATCGACCTCGGCCGGCTCGCCGCCGCCCACCGCGAGGCCGGCGACACCGACCTCACCGCGTTCCTCCGTGAGCAGCTCGGGGATGCGATCGGCGGGGCGGCCGAGGACGAGCCCGCTCCCCGCGACGTCGTGCTCTACGGCTTCGGCCGGATCGGCCGCCTGCTCGCCCGGATCCTCATCGACCGCGCCGGCGGCACCGGGATGCGCCTGCGCGCGGTGGTGGTGCGCCGCGGCGGCGACAACGACATCGTCAAGCGCGCCTCCCTGCTCCGCCGCGACTCGGTGCACGGCAAGTTCGACGGCACCATCGTCGTCGACCAGGAGAAGAACACCATCCTCGCCAACGGCGTGCTCATCCAGGTGATCTACTCCGACGACCCCTCCTCCGTCGACTACACGCAGTACGGCATCACCGACGCGATCATCGTCGACAACACCGGCAAGTGGCGCGACGAGGCCGGCCTCCGCAAGCACCTCGCGTGCCCGGGCGCCTCCAAGGTGCTGCTCACCGCACCGGGCAAGGGCGACGTGAAGAACATCGTCTACGGCGTCAACAACGCCGACATCCTGCCCGAGGACACCGTCGTGTCCGCGGCCTCGTGCACGACGAACGCGATCACCCCGGTGCTCAAGGCGCTCAACGACGAGTTCGGCGTGCGCAACGGCCACGTCGAGACCGTCCACTCCTTCACCAACGACCAGAACCTCATCGACAACTTCCACAAGGGTGAGCGTCGCGGCCGGGCCGCCGGCCTCAACATGGTGCTCACCGAGACCGGCGCGGCGAAGGCCGTCGCGAAGGCGCTGCCGGAGCTCGCCGGGAAGCTGTCGGGCAACGCGATCCGCGTCCCCACCCCGAACGTGTCGATGGCGATCCTCAACCTCAACCTCGCGCGCGAGACCACGGTCGAGGAGCTCAACACCTTCCTGCGCGAGACCTCGCTCCACTCCCCGCTGCGCAACCAGGTCGACTACATCGCCTCCCCCGAGGTCGTGTCGAGCGACTTCGTCGGTTCCAAGCGCGCCGGTGTGGTCGACGGGCTGGCGACGATCGTCGACGGCGACCGGGTCGTCGTCTACGTCTGGTACGACAACGAGTTCGGGTACTCCTGCCAGGTCGTCCGCTGCATCGCCGACATGGCCGGGGTCGACACCCCGTCCTACCCCGCGCGCGCCTGAGCCATGGGTTTCGTCCTGGCGCTGGACGAGGGCACGACGTCCACCCGTGCGGTCATCTTCTCCGAGGATGGCCGCACGGCGGCGTCTCACACCGAGGAGTTCACCCAGCACTTCCCGGCCACCGGGCACGTCGAGCACGATGCCACGGAGATCTGGCGCACGAGCCGTGAGGTGATCGGCCGCGTCATGGGGTCCGCCCAGCTCACGCAGGGCGATATCACCGCGCTCGGCATCACCAACCAGCGCGAGACGACGATCCTGTGGGACCGGAGCACCGGCCGCCCGGTCCACCGGGCGCTCGTCTGGCAGGACACCCGCGGCGGTGAGCACGTCGCCGCACTCGCCGAGCACGCCGAGGAGATCCAGCAGATCACCGGGCTGCCGGTGAACACGTACTTCTCCGCGATCAAGCTGCTCTGGCTGCTCGACTCCGACCCCGGGATCCGCGAGCGCGCCGAGGCCGGGGAGCTCCTCTTCGGCACCGTCGACACCTGGCTGATTTGGAACCTCACCGGGGGCACCGACGGCGGGATCCACGTCACCGACCCGACGAACGCCTCGCGCACCATGCTCATGGACCTGCGCACCCGCACCTGGTCGGACCGGATGCTCGAGCTCACCGGGATCCCGGCGGCGCTGCTCCCGGAGATCCGGCCCTCGGTGGGCGCGTTCGGGCGGGTCGCGGGCCGGCAGCTGCTCGGCGGGGTGCCGATCACCGGGGTGCTCGGCGACCAGCAGGCCGCCGCGTTCGGGCAGTGCGCCTTCTCCCCCGGCGACACGAAGAACACCTACGGCACCGGCTGTTTCCTGCTGACGAACACCGGCGGGGACATCCGACGGTCCGAGCACGGGCTCGTGAGCACCGTCGCCTACGAGATCGCCGGTGAGGACCCCGTGTACGCGCTCGAGGGGTCGATCGCCGTCGCCGGCTCGCTCGTCCAGTGGCTGCGCGACTCCCTCGGCATCATCCGCACCTCGCAGGAGGTCGAGGAGCTCGCGGCGAGCGTCGAGGACTGCGGGGACGTGTACTTCGTGCCGGCGTTCTCCGGCCTGTTCTCCCCGCGCTGGCGCTCCGATGCCCGCGGCACGCTCGTCGGCCTCACCCGTTTCTCCACGAAGGCGCACATCGCCCGGGCTGCGCTCGAGTCCACCGCCTTCCAGACCGCCGAGGTGCTCACCGCGATGCGGGAGGACTCCGGGTTCGCGATCCGCCGGATCGCCGCCGACGGCGGGATGAGCGTCAACGACGCCCTCATGCAGTTCCAGGCCGATGTCGCCGACTGCGAGGTCGTCCGCCCCGAGCTCGTCGAGTCCACCGCGCTCGGGGCCGCCTTCGCCGCCGGGATCGGCGCCGGGGTGCACTCGGGCACCGCGGAGGTCGCGGCATTCGCCGTGCACCGCGAGTCGTGGACGCCGCAGATCACCGCGGACGAGCGCACCCGTGTTCTCGCACGCTGGGACCAGGCGGTGCAGCGCTCGCTCGGCTGGGTCGAGTGACTCCTCAGCCGGCCGCGTAGCCCTTCTCGACATCGACGGGGCTCAGCAGCGGCTCCCCTGCGAGCCAGCGGTCCCAGTTCGCCATGAACTGCTCGGCCAGCCGGTCGGTCCAGCCGTGCGTGTCACCGCTCATGTGCGCGGTGATCATGAGGTTCGGGCACGACCACAGCGGGTGCTCAGGCGGCAGCGGCTCGGTGTCGACGACATCGATCCCGGCTCCGGCGATCTCCCCGCTGTGCAGCGCGGCGGCGAGGTCGTCGGTCACCACGGTCGCGCCCCGGCCCACGTTGATGAGCCGGGCGTGCGGCGGCAGGGCGGCGAGCACCTCGGCATCGATGAGCCCGGTGGTCGCCGGGGTGAGCGGGGCGATGTCGATGAGCCAGTCGATGTCGCCCACGAGCCGCGGGAGCTCCGCGGAGTCGAGCACCTCGCCGAAGTCCGGGTCCCCGGACCGGGCGTGCGAGCCGGCTCCGCGCACCTCGACGCCGAGCGCGGTGAGGAGCCGGGCGGTCTCCCGGCCGATCGAGCCGGTGCCCACGACGAGCGCGCGGGAGCCGGCGAGGTTCTCCGTCTCCCGCCACTGCCAGGTGCGCTCGGCCTGGAGCTCGAGCGAGCCGGGGAGGTCCTTGGCGAAGCCGAGCATGAACGTGAGCACGAACTCCGCGATCGGCCGATCGAACACGCCGCGCGCGTTCGTCACCCGCACCCCGGATTCCCGCAGTGCGGGGAACATCAGGGAGTCGACCCCGGCGGAGGCGGCGTGGATCCACTGCAGCCGGTCGGCGGCAGTGAAGGCGTCGACGAGTGCCGGGGAGAAGAAGTCCCACATGAGGAGGACATCGGCGCCCGGCAGCGCCTCGGCGAGGCCGGACGCCTCGGTCCAGCGCACCTCGGCGGTGTCACTCAGGCGATCGAGCGCCGGCGGGCGCGGCCTGTGGGCTGCGGTGAGGATCGTCAGCACGGTCATCGTCGGCCTCCTGGGGGTCGTCAGCTCCCTCCACGGTAGCGCGCTCCGGGTCCGCGGCCTCGGTCTGCTCGGTGCCGTCGATCTGTTCGGCGCCGTCGGCCTGCTCGGTGAGCGGGACCACGCTGCGGTCGTCGCCGCGCTCGATCTTCGTCGCCAGCGGCCGCTCCTGGATGAACAGCACCGCGACGAAGCCGATGAGGACGAGCGGGCTGACCCACAGGAAGAGCGGCATGAGGGCGTCGTTGTAGGCGGTGACGACGAGCTCGTGGACCGGTCCCGGCAGCCCGGAGACGGCCTCCGGGGTGAGCCGGTTGGCCGTGGTCCCCGAGCCTGCGCCCGTGCTCGGCAGCGAGGTGGCGAGCTGGGTTATGAGGCGTTCGGTGAACATCGAGCCGATGACGGCCATGCCGAGGGTCGCCCCGATCTGGCGGAAGAAGTTGTTCGAGGCCGTGGCGGTGCCGACGACGGTGACCGGGAACGAGTTCTGCACGATGAGCACGAGGAGCTGCATGGTCAGTCCCAGGCCCAGGCCGAGCATCGCGAGGTGGACGACCGACCAGTAGGCCGGCGTGTCGGCCTGCATGAAGGACATGAGGACGAGGGAGCCGAAGACGCAGAGGAAGCCGAGGACAGGGTAGATCTTGTAGCGCCCGGTCTTCTCGACGACGAACCCGATCGCGGTGCCGAACACCAGCATCGTCGCCATCATCGGCACCATCATGAAACCGGCGACCGTGGCGTCGATCCCGTGGACCATCTGCAGATAGGTGGGCATGTAGCTCAGCACCCCGAACATCGCGACGCCGATCGTCAGACCCGCGACCGTGCAGAGCACGAAGTTGCGGTCCTTGAACAGCCACATCGGGATCACCGGTTCGCTCACCCGGCGCTCGACGAACACGAACGCGACCGCGGCGACGAGGGCGATCCCGACGAGCCCGATGATCTCCGGGGAGATCCAGTCGTACTGGTGGCCGCCCCATGCGGAGGCGAGGATGATCGCGGAGGTGAAGAGTGCGACGAGCGCCATGCCTGCGCCGTCGACCTTGGGCCGGACGGCGTTGTGGGTGCGCGGGATGCGGAGGAAGACGAGCGCGGAGATGATCGCGAAGATCCCGAGCGGGAAGTTCATCGCGAACGCCCAGCGCCAGCCGGGCCCTTCGGTGAGCCACCCGCCGATGAGCGGGCCGGCCACGGAGGACACGGCGAACACCGACCCCATGAAGCCCATGTACTTGCCGCGCTGGCGGGCAGGGACCACGGCGGCGATGATCGACTGCGCGAGGATCATCATGCCGCCGCCGCCGATCCCCTGTAACACGCGGCCGAGGATGAGCAGGGTCATGTCCTGGGCGATCATCGCGAGCAGCGAGCCGACCATGAACATGATGATCGCGAAGACGAAGAGCGGCTTGCGGCCGAACAGGTCGCCGATCTTGCCGTAGATCGGCATCATCACGGTGGAGGCGAGCATGAACGCCGTCGACACCCAGAGCATGAGGTCGACGCCGTCGAGCTCGCCGACGATCGTCGGCAGCGCGGTGGCGAGGATCGTCTGGTTGAGGGAGAACATGAACATCGCGACCATGAGACCGATGAAGAGCAGGAGGATCGCGGCGGTCGACATCTGCTCGCCAGCCGCGGGCTGCGCGGCGGGGCGGAATGCGGTCGGTGATCCGGGTGCGGCGCCGGCGCGGCCGGCGCGGGTGATGCGCTTCATGCGGTCGGGCCCTTCATGACGTCGAGGAACAGCTGGACGGAGCGGTCGAAGAGTTCGGGGTCATCGCCGGTGTCGGCGCCGGAGTCGTCGCGCTCGGCGAGTCTGCGCGCCGCGGCGCGCAGCGGGGCGCTGCACACGAGGACGATCATGTCGGCGATCGCCTCCGGGGACTCGGCGGTGTCGAACTCGATGTCGTGCTGCCGGATGCGGGTGGCGACGACCTCGGCGACCTGCGATTCGAGCTGCCGGTTCTTCTCGAACTGGCGCCCGAGCAGCTCGGGATGCTGGGCGAAGATGCGCCGCCGCGCGCTCGCCACCTCGTCGTCGTTGAAGGTGAGGAGGAACGCGGTGTGGAGGAGCCGGGCGACCTCGGAGGCGAGGCCCGCGCCGTCGACGGGCCCGACGAGGAAGTCGCCGATCTGCTCGTCGTCGAGCAGCCGGTCGGCGATCCCGACGATCGCGTCCTCCTTCGAGGCGAAGTAGTTGAAGAAGGTGCGCGTCGAGACCCCGGCCTCGGCCGCGATCTGAGCGATCGTGGCCTGATCGAGTCCGTGCGCATGCACCTGATTGACGGTGGCGACGTGGATGGCCCGCCGGGTGAGGCGGGCCTTGCGGTCGCGGAGCGATTCCTCCGCCGGTGCGGTGGGCGCGGCGGTGTCATGAGAGATGGTCACCCGACAAGTTTGCACCGTGTGCAAGTTTTCTTCAAGTGCATCTTTGCACGTCGTGCAGTGATCTGTCCCACCTGTGCCGCAGCGGACCGCCGCGTCCGCGGGCTGCGTGGCGCAGTGCATAATCGAGGTGGGTCGCCGATCGCGCGACCGCACCCGCGGAGCATCCCAGGAGGACGCAGTGAGCACAGTCATCTGGATCGGCGAGAAGGACCGGCAGGTCCTCGACATCCTCGACGAGGCGTTCGCCGCGGAGCCGCGCGCCACCCTCGTGATCCCGGCCGGGGACTCCCCCACCGATACCGAGCTCGCCGAGGCCGAGGCGATCCTCAACGGCGCCGGCACGATCTCCGCCGAGCTCATGGACCGCGCCCCGAAGCTGCGCATCATCCAGCGCGTGGGCGCCGGCACCGACGGCATCGACTTCGCAGCCGCGGCCGCCCGGGACGTCCTCGTTGCGAACCTCCCGGGCGCCAATTCCGTCGCCGTCGCCGAGCTCGCGATGGCCTCGCTGCTCGCCTGCGCCCGGCACCTGCCGGGCCTCGACGCGAACACCCGCCGCGGCGAGTGGACCCCCAACGAGTGGCTCGACCAGAGCTATGAGCTCGCCGGCCGGAAGGCCGCGATCATCGGGCTCGGCCACATCGGGCAGCTGCTTGCCCGGCGGATGAAGGCCTTCGACATGACGCTCGCCTACTACGACGTGTTCCGGCAGCCGGAGGAGGTCGAGCGCGAGATCGGGATCGAGTACACGGAGCTCGCCGAGCTCCTGCCCGGTGCCGACGTGCTCTCGATCCACGTCCCGCTCACCGCGGACACGCGCGGGATGATCGGGGCCGAGCAGCTCGCGCTCATGAGCGACACCGCGATCGTGCTCAACATGTCCCGGCCGGGGATCGTCGACGAGTCCGCGCTCGCCGAGGCGCTGCGGGCCGGCACGATCGCCGGCGCCGGCTTCGACGTGTTCTCCGGAGAGCCCGACATCGCCGGCAACCCGCTCCTCGACGCGCCCAACGTCGTCGCGACCCCGCACGCCGGTGCGCAGACGCGCGACACCGTCAAGCGGGTATTCACCAAGGCGCTCGCGAACGTCCTCACGCTCGCCGAGGGCGAGACCCCGCAGCACGTCATCGGCTGAGCCGAAACGGCAATTTCAGGAGGAATCTGTGAGCGATTCCGCCGAGAATTGCGATCCCGCGCCCGCCTGCGCTCTCACATGAGGGAGCGGAGGCGGGCGCGCTGCCGCTCGAGGATCTGCAGCTGCTCGAGCAGGCGGCCGCTCGTCGCCGCGTCGGCGGGATCGGCGCGCTGGAGCCGCGAGTGGAGCTCGTCGGCGATCCGCACCATGTCCTTGTCGAAGAGACGCGCGATGATCCCGCGCGCATAGCGCTCGACACCCGCGGCGTCCTGGGCCGGGAGCGGTTCGACGGCGAGGCGCCCGACGAGCCCGCGCAGCTGCTCCGGCGCGGCCTCGAGCACCTTCTCCGGCCAGCTCTCCGGGTCGGCGAGCCCGGCCCGGATGCCGCCGGCGGCGCGCATCGCGTCATGGACCCCGCGGTGGGCGGGATCGGTGAACACCTTGCCGTTGAGCCCGTCGAACAGGGTCGCGTTGACGAAGGTCGGCTGCTGGAGGGCGACCTGGAGCGCGCCGCGCTCGACGCGCAGCCCGGTGACGTCGACCGGTCCCCCGCCGAGCTCCTGGGCGTAGGCGTCGACGGCCGCAGCGGTCTCCGCCGGGGATTCGGTGGGTGCAGGCAGTCCGCCGCGCTGATCCCGTCCGCCCGGTCCCGCCGGTCCGGGACCGCCCGGGCCGCGCCCGGCCGCCGGATTGCGCCCGGCAGCGGGATTGCGACGTCCGTCGCCGCGGCGCTGCGCGGCACGCACGGCCTGGGCCACCTCGGCGGGATCGATGCCGATATGTCCGGCGACGAACCGTTCGTAGCCGGGACGCATCGCGGCGTCCCGGATCTGGGCGATGACCGGTGCGGCGGCGCGCACCGCCCCCACCCGGCCCTCGACGGTGCTGAGGTCGAAGCGGTCGACGCTCGAGGTCAGCGCGAACTCGAAGAGCGGGCGGCGCGAGTCGATGAGCTCGCGCACCGCGGCGTCCCCGTGGGCCTGCCGCAGGTCGCAGGGGTCCATGCCGGAGCGCTCGACGGCGACGTAGGTCTGGGCGACGAAGCGCTGGTCCTCCTCGAAGGCCTTGAGCGCGGCCTTGCGACCGGCCTCGTCCCCGTCGAAGGTGAAGACGACCTCGCCGCCGTGCGTCTGGTCGTCGCCGAGCAGCCGGCGGGCGATCTTGATGTGCTCTGCGCCGAACGCGGTGCCGCAGGTCGCGACCGCCTGCTCGACCCCGGCGAGGTGGGCGGCCATGACGTCGGTGTACCCCTCGACGATGACGATCCGCTTGGTGCGGGCGATCGCGCGCTTGGCGAGGTCGAGGCCGTAGAGCACCTGGTTCTTCCGGTAGAGCACGGTCTCCGGGGTGTTGAGGTACTTGGGCCCCTGGTCGTCGTCGAACAGGCGCCGGGCGCCGAACCCGATCGTGCGGCCGGTGACGTCGCGGATCGGCCAGACGAGGCGCCCGCGGAACCGGTCGTAGATGCCGCGCCGGCCCTGGCTGACGAGCCCGGAGGCGATGATGTCCTCGGTGACGTAGCCGCGGCCGCGCAGGTGGCCGAGCAGCGCGTCCCAGGACTGCGGGGCGAAGCCGACCCCGAAGGTCTGCTGCGCGTCCTCGCCGAAGCCGCGCTCGGCGAGGTAGGTCCGCCCGATCTCCGCGGCCGGGGAGCGCAGCTGCTCGCGGTAGAAGTCCGCGGCGACCTGGTGCATCTCGACGAGGCGCTGCCGGGTGCCTGCGGCCTCCCGATCCGGCCCGCGGCCCTCCTCGTACTGGAGTGCGACCCCGGTCTTCTCCGCGAGCCGCTCGACGGCCTCGACGAAGGTCATCCCGTCGATCTTCTGGAGGAACGCGAACACGTCCCCGCTCTCCCCGCACCCGAAGCAGTGGTACATCCCCACCTGGGGTCGGACGTGGAAGGACGGGGTGCGCTCGTCGTGGAAGGGGCACAGGCCCTTCTTCGAGCCGACGCCGGCGCTCTTGAGGGTGACGTACTCGCCCACCACCTCGTCGATCCGGGCGCGTGACCGGACCTCGTCGATGTCCTCGCGGCGGATCAGGCCGGCCACTAGAGCAGGCTCGCTTCGTCGGCCTGCATCCGGTGGTAGGCCGCCCAGGCGGAGTGGTCGGTGAGCGAGGCGACCTGGTCGACGACGACGCGCAGCCGTTCGGCGTCGGAGTCCGCCGCGCGGTGGTCGAGGAGGAACATCGTGTCCATCGCCTCGGGCCGTTCGCTGAAGTACCCGCCGAGCGTGGTGAGCACCCGGGCCTGGATGCGCTGCAGGCGCAGGCGGTCCTCGGCGACCATGACGGTGACGGTCGCCAGCCCTTTGAGGACGGCGATCTCGTGGCGGGTGGCCTCCGGCACGACGAGGTCGCCGTCGTAGCGGCCGAGCGGCTCCCAGCCGAACTCCTCGCGCGTCGCGGCCTCCGCGGCCCCGGCGAAGCGGCCGATGAGCTGGCTCGTCATGTGCTTGAGCCCGGCCTGCGAGCGACGGGAGCCGTCGTAGCGCTCGCGCGGCCAGTAGGCCGCCGACTGGAGCCGGTCGAGGGCGGAGATGATCTGCTCGTCGCGCGCCTCCGGCAGGTACCAGGAGCGGGTGATGTCGATGAGCCCGCCGAGCGCGTGGTCGTGGTGGTAGGCGAAGAGGTCGAGGTGGCCGGCGAACACCGCGTCCTCGACGTCGTGCACGGAGTAGGAGATGTCGTCGGCGAGGTCCATGAGCTGCGCCTCGATGCAGCGGCGCGTGTCGGTGCGCCCGTCGCGGAAGAACGCGAACACCGGCAGGTCGTCGGCGTAGGCGCCGAACTTCCGCAGCGGCGCCCCGGTGGTGGGCTTCACCGGCGCCTCGTCGCGCGACCAGGGGTACTTCGTGCACGCGTCGAGGGTCGCGCGGGTGAGGTTGAGGCCGGCCGAGGCGCCGTCCTCGGTGAGGACCTTGGGCTCGAGCCGGGTGAGGATCCGCAGTGTCTGCGCATTGCCCTCGAAGCCGCCGATGTCCCGGCACAGCTCGTCGAGCACGGTCTCCCCGTTGTGCCCGAACGGCGGGTGGCCGAGGTCGTGGCTCAGGCACGCGGTGTCGACGATGTCGGGGTCGCAGCCGAGGTAGCGGGCGAGCTCACGACCCACCTGGGCGACCTCGAGGGAGTGGGTGAGCCGGGTGCGCACGAAGTCGTCGCTGCCCGGGGACACGACCTGGGTCTTCGCCCCGAGCCGGCGCAGGCCCGAGGAGTGGAGCACGCGGGCGCGGTCGCGCTGGAAGGCCGAGCGGCGCGGGTTCTTCGCGGCCTCGGGCACCCACCGCTCCTGGTCGTGGGCGGAGTACTCGGCGAGGCCGCCCGGGATCCCCGTCATCCTCACCCCCCCGAGACGTCGAGCTCAGCGAGCGCGAGGTCGGCGCGCCGGGATTCCTCCATGACGCGGGAGTCGAGCCAGCCCTCGGGCAGGTGGGGCCGCTTGGGCCGGGTGGTGCGCCCGCGGGAGCCCTCGGCGTCGCGGCCGGGGTAGGGCGCGCTGCGGTCGAGCCCGTCGAGGTGCTCGCGGAGCTCGGCGAGCGAGGACACCATGGCGAGCGCGCGGCGCGCCTCGCCGCCGACCGGATAGCCCTTGAAGTACCAGGCGATGTGCTTGCGGAGGTCGCGGACGCCGTAGAACTCATCGCCGTAGTACTCCGCGAGGTACACCCCGTGGGTGTGGACGGCATCAGCCACCGCGCCGAGATCCGGGCGGATCCGCTCCTCGCTGCCGGCGAAGGCGTACGCGAGGTCCCCGAACAGCCACGGGCGACCCTGGCAGCCGCGGCCGATCACGACCCCGTCGCAGCCGGTGGTGCGCATCATCTCCAGGGCGTCCTCGGCGGCGAAGATGTCGCCGTTGCCGAGCACCGGGACGGTGTCGCCGAGGTGGTCCTTGAGGCGGGCGATCGCGTCCCAGTCCGCCTGCCCGGAGTAGAGGTCCGCGGTGGTGCGGCCGTGCAGGGTGATCGCGGCGACCCCGGCGTCGCGGGCGATCCGGCCGGCCTCGAGGTAGGTGAGGTGGTCGGCGTCGATGCCCTTGCGCATCTTGATGGTCAGCGGGATGCCCCCGCGGGAGGCCCCGCGCACCGCGGTGGTGACGATCGCGGTGAACAGGTCGGTCTTCCACGGCAGCGCGGAGCCCCCGCCCTTGCGGGTGACCTTGGGGACCGGGCAGCCGAAGTTGAGGTCGATGTGGTCGGCGCGGTCCTCCTCGACGAGCATCCGCACCGCCTGCCCGATCGTCACCGGGTCGACGCCGTAGAGCTGCACGGAGCGCGGGGTCTCGTAGGGCTCGTGGTGGATGATCCGCATGCTCTTGGGGCTGCGCTCGACGAGAGCGCGGCTGGTGACCATCTCGGTGACGTAGAGACCGGCCCCGTACTCGCGGCACAGCCGCCGGAAGGCGGTGTTCGTGATCCCGGCCATCGGCGCGAGCACGACGGGCGAGGACAGCTCGATCGGCCCGATCCGCAGGGCGGGCCGGGCGGCTTCCTTCGCGGTGGGCGCAGGGGCGTGGAGGAGGGATGCAGCAGTCACCGCACCATTGTCCCACCACGAGTCAAACCGGGGTGCGGTGTCCACAGCTCCCGGCACCGGGGACGCGCACGCCGGTGCGAGCCCGGACTCACCCCTCCCGCGGCGGGTTGAAGGCGGGGATCCCGGTGAGGTGGGCGCCGAGGATGAGCGTGTGGACCTCGTCGGTGCCCTCGTAGGTGCGGACGGCCTCGAGGTTGTTCGCGTGGCGCTGCGGCGAGTACTCCGCCGACACCCCGTTGCCGCCGAGGATCGTGCGCGCCTCACGGCAGATCGCGATCGCGTCCCGGGTGTTCGCCAGCTTGCCCACGGAGATCTGCACCGGGTCGAGCTCTCCTGCGTCCTTGAGGCGCCCGGTGCGCTCGGCGACGAGCAGCCCGCGCTGGATGTCGAGCGCCATGTCGACGAGCTTGCGCTGGGTGAGCTGGAAGGACGCGATCGGCGCGCCGAACTGCTCGCGGTCCAGGGCGTAGGAGCACGCGGTCTCGTACGAGTCGCGGGCCGCGCCGAGCACACCCCACATGATCCCGTAGCGGGCGTCGTTGAGGCAGGTGAACGGACCAGACAGGCCCTCCGCGCCCGGCAGCCGGGCGGAGTCGGGCACCCGCACCTCGGCGAGCTCGATCTCGCACTGGATCGAGGCGCGCATCGCGAACTTCGGCTCGATCACCGTCGCCGTGAAGCCGGGGGTGTCGGTGGGGACGACGAAGCCGCGCACCCCGTCCTCGGTCCGGGCCCAGATCACCGCGAGCTGCGCGATCGAGGCGAGCCCGATCCACCGCTTGCGCCCGCTGATGACCCAGTCGCCGCCATCGCGGCGGGCCACGGTCTCCATCGAGGAGGGATCGGAGCCGGCGTTCGGCTCCGTGAGCCCGAAGCAGCCGATGACCTCGCCGCGCGCCATCGCCGGCAGGTGCTCGGCCTTCTGCTCCTCGGACCCCCAGTGGTGGATCGCGCCCATCGCGAGCGAACCCTGCACGGACACGAAGGTGCGGATGCCGGCGTCGGCGGACTCGAACTCGAGGGAGGCGAGCCCGTACTCGACGGCGCTGCGTCCCGGGCAGCCCGGCGAGTCGAGGTGGATGCCGAGGTAACCCCGTTCCCCCATCTCGCGCACGAGCTCGCAGGGGAACTCCGCGCGCTCGAACCAATCGGCGACATGCGGGCGGATCGCCTCGTCGACGAAGCCGCGCACCTCGTCGCGGAATGCGAGCTCCTCGGCGCTGAACAGCGACTCGAGGCCGAGGAGGTCGGCCCGGGTGCGGAGTTCCCGGGTGCGCTCTGCAGCGGTGCTCTGGGCGATGGTGCGCTCGGTTCCGTGGGCCATGGCGTGCTCCTTCGTCGGCGATCGCCGTGTCCCGCGGGGCCGCGCGACACGCGGTGGATCTCGTCCGTCCCAGTCTGTCACGCCGCGGCGTAGCCTGGCACCGGGATGCGGGATCGCCCGCACCGCCGTGCACACGAGGAGGACCATGATCGCACTGCTCGCTGCGACGCCGATCCTCGTCGCCGTCCTCGTGCTCGTGTTCGGCAGGCCCGCGACCTGGGCGGCCGCAGCCGCCCTCGTCACCGCGGCAGCTGCCGCCCTCCTCGCCTTCCGCACCCCGGCCGGAGTGCTGGCCGCGAGCGGTGCGGACTACGCGCCGCTCCTCGCCGAGGTGCTGCTCATCCTCCTCTTCGGGATGATCCTCGCCCGGCTCCTCGAGGCGACCGGCGCGATGGCGCTGCTCTCCCGCTGGCTGCAGGACGCCTCGACCTCCGTCCCGGCCGGCACCGCGCTCGTCGTGTTCGGGGTGGTGCCCTTCGCGGAGTCCGTCACCGGGTTCGGGATCGGGATCACCGTCGGCATCCCGATCCTGCGGCGCCTGGGCCACCGTCCGGCACCGGCAGCGCTGCTCGGGCTGCTCGGGCTCACCGCGGTCCCCTGGGGCGCGCTCGGACCCGGCACCGCGGTGGCCGCCTCGCTCACGGGGCTCGGGCTCGACGAGCTCGGCGTCGCCACCGCGTGGGTCAACGCGCTCCCGGTCGCGGTCGCGGTGGTCGCCGTGGCGGTGCTGTGCGGGGCGCGCCGGGATCCCCGGGCGGCCGTCCCCGTATTCGCCGCCGGCGCGGTCCTGTGGGCGGGTGTGCTCGGTGCGAACATCCTCGTCGGCACGCCCCCGGCCGGTGTGCTCGGTTCGCTCTCGGTCATCCTGGTGCTCCTGCTGAGCGCACGCCTGCGCGGTGCCCGGCTGCGCGGCACCCGGCGCACCGTGCTCGCCGCGGTGCCCTACCTCGTCCTCACCTGCGGCCTGCTCGCCGCCCAGGCCCTCGCCGGTCTCCTCGACGCCGTCTGGCTCGACGTCCTCGCGTCTCCCCCGGTGTGGCTGCTCGCCGCGTGCCTCGTCGCGGTGCCCGCCGCTCCGGGGCCCGTCGACGGGCCCGCGGTGGTGGCCCGGGCGGCGCGCGCCTGGGTGCCGGTGGGCGTGGCGACGGGTCTGTTCATGATGCTCGGCTGGCTCATGACGGCGACCGGGATGAGCGCGGCGATCGGGGCCGCGCTCGCGGTGCTCGGCAACGCGCCGGGTCCGCTGCTGCTTGCGCTCGGCGGCATCGTCGCCGGTTCGAACACGGGGGCGAACGCGATGTTCGCAGGCACGGTGGCCTCGATGGCGGAGTCGACGGGCGCTTCGGTGCTCGGACTCGTGGCGGTCGGCAACGCCGCCGCGGCGTTCGCGAACATCGCGACCCCGCCCCGGGTCGCGCTCGCGGTGCAGGTCGGCGCCGGGGACGAGGCGCCGGCCGGCGGCGGGGAGGACACGGCAGACGGATGCCGGACCGACCCGGCGGCGCAGCGGGCCGAGCTCGAGCGCGCCGTCGTCCGGGTGCAGCGGGCCACCGTCCTCTGCGTGCTCGCCGCGACCGTGCCGCTCGCCGTCCTCGCTGCGCTGCTCTAGCCGTTCCGGCCGGGAACGGCCGCCCCGCGGTCCCGCTCCCGCGGGCGCACGCCCTCACCCGAGCGGACGACGAGTGCGGCGATGGCGGTGGTCGCGGGGATCGCGAGCACGAGTCCGATCGAGCACACGAGCAGGCTCACCACCTCGATCGCGAGGTCGCCGAGGGTGAGCGATTCGAGGAAGGACCGGGAGGACGATGCGACGAGGAGCAGCACGGTGAGGCCGCCGCCGGCGAACGCGAAGGCGATGGTGTAGACGGTCGAGGCGATGTGGTCCCGGCCGATCCGCATCGCCGAGGCGAACAGCTCCCGGGCCCGGGCGTGCGGGCGGGCGAGGGCGAGCTCCCACACCGCCGCCGCCTGGGTGATCGTCACGTCGTTGAGGACGCCGAGGCCGGCGATTAGGATGCCGCACACCACGAGGTCCCCGGTCGACAGCTCCGCCGACCACGACAGCAGGTAGGTCTCCTCGGAGTAGATCCCGGCGAGCTTGGCCCAGCGCGTCCACAGCGCGCCGAGCACCCCGGTCACGGCGATCCCAGCGAGCGTGCCGAGCAGGGCGGTGGTGGTGCGGGCGGAGAACCCGTGCGCGAGGTAGAGCACGACGAGCATGATCACCGCCGCCGCCACGACCCCGACGAGCACCGCCGGGGAGCCGGCGAGCAGCGCCGGCAGCATGAACACGAGCATGACGCCGAAGGCGAACACGAGCCCGAGGAGCGCACGCAGCCCGCGCAGCCCCGCGACGAGGACGACGAGCAGCCCGTAGACGGCGGCGAGCACGGTGAGGGACACGTTCCGGTCGAAGTCGACGAACACGTAGTCCGCCGCTCCCGGATCCCCCGGGTCCGGGGCCGCCCCGCCGGGCGGGGCCTCGCCTGGCCCGCCGGTGATCGCCTCGGCGGCGGGATCGGAGGCCGCCTCGGCGTCCATCCCGATCGCCTTGACCCGGTCTCCCGGCGCGAGGCCGGCGCGCATCGCCTCGGGCGGGACGAACAGCGAGCCCTCGGCGCCGTCGACCTCGACCGCGATCGCCGCGCACCCGGAGGACTCCGCATCCGGACACGCCCGGAGGTCGACCATCGTCACCGTCCCGGACACGTACGTCGTCCCCTCCCCGAGCGCCGTCGGATCCCAGCCGCCGTCCTCGCCCGCGGCCGGCCACAGGAGCACGAGCCCGGAGACGGCGAGGACCGCCAGCGGGACGAGGAGTCCCAGCATGACGGTCCAGGCGCGCCTCGACGCCCGCGGAGCCCGGCTCCCGGCGATGAGGTGCATGCGCGGCGGGTCAGCCGGCGAGGTCGGTCGCGAGGTACGCGACGACCTCGTCGAGCGGGATCCGCTCCTGCGACATGTCGTCGCGACGCCGGATGGTCACCGCGTCGTCGTCGAGCGTGTCGAAGTCGACGGTGATGCAGAACGGGGTGCCGATCTCGTCCTGGCGGCGGTAGCGGCGGCCGATCGCCCCGGCGTCGTCGAAGTCGACGTTCCAGCGCTTCCGCAGGTCCGCGGCGAGCTCCTTGGCCTTGGGCGAGAGCTTCTCGTTGCGGCTCAGCGGCAGCACCGCGGCCTTGACCGGGGCGAGCCGCGGGTCGAGCTTGAGCACGATCCGCTTGTCGACGCCGCCCTTGGTGTTGGGTGCCTCGTCCTCGGTGTAGGCATCGACGAGGAACGCCATCATCGAGCGGGTGAGTCCGAAGGACGGCTCGATGACGTAGGGCGTGTAGCGGGTGTTCGCCGCCTGGTCGAAGTACTGCATCTTGTGTCCGGAGTGCTCGGTGTGATTGCCGAGGTCGAAATCGGTGCGGTTGGCGATGCCCATGAGCTCGCCCCAGGTGCTGCCCTGGAACCCGAACTTGTACTCGATGTCGACGGTCGCCGCCGAGTAGTGGGCGCGCTCGCCGTCGGGCACGTCGAAGCGGCGCATGTTGTCCGGGTCGATGCCGAGGTCGACGAACCAGTCCCAGCAGGCCTCGACCCACTCGTGGTAGTACTTCTCCGCGTCGTCGGGGTGGGTGAAGTACTCGATCTCCATCTGCTCGAACTCGCGGGTGCGGAAGATGAAGTTGCCGGGGGTGATCTCGTTGCGGAACGCCTTGCCGATCTGGCCGATGCCGAACGGGGGCTTCTTCCGGTTGGCGGTGACGACGTTGGCGAAGTTGACGAAGATGCCCTGCGCGGTCTCCGGGCGGAGGTAGTGGAGGCCCTCCTCGTTGTCGACGGCGCCGAGGTAGGTCTTCATGAGGCCGGAGAACTGCTGGGGCTCGGTCCACGCGCCCTCCTGCCCGGTCTCCGGATCGCGGATGTCGGCGAGCCCGTTCTCCGGCTCGCGCCCGTGCTTGGCGACGTAGGCCTCGATGAGGTGGTCGGCGCGGTAGCGCTTGTGGGTGTGGAGGGATTCGACGAGCGGGTCGACGAAGGTCTCGACGTGCCCGGAGGCCTCCCACACCGCGCGCGGCAGGATGATCGAGGAATCGAGCCCGACCATGTCCTCGCGGCCGCGCACGAAGTTCTGCCACCACAGGGCCTTGATGTTCTCCTTGAGCTCGACGCCCAGCGGACCGTAGTCCCAGGCCGAACGGGATCCGCCGTAGATCTCACCCGCCTGGAACACGAAGCCGCGCCGCTTGGCCAGGGTGATGACGGAATCCAATGTCGATGCCACAGATGTCTCCTCGGTTCGGGGGCGAACGGCTGGCTGTCGTCCGCATGCGGATCCAGCGTATCGAATGCGCGCCCGGTTCGGACCCGCGTCCCGGTGCGCGGCCGCGCAGCCGCCCAGGGCGCGGCTGTGTCTTCCCTCACCCTCGGCGCCGAACCGCCCGGCTCGGGCACCGCGGCATGTAGACTGGCCGGACACCCAAACCTTTCACCGCCGTCATGGTGCCAGGAGTTCGACTGCCCCGGGCAGCGAGCACTGCTCGACGCACCGCGTGCCGCCCGGCACATTGCGTTCGTTGCGCGTCACGCGTCCTCGATTCGACGGCACCGGCCGATCTGCTCACCACCGTTGCAGTGCGGCTGCGCATGGGTCGATCGCCAAACCCGTCCACTGCGATCAAGTGTGTGCCGATCCGCGAAGAGAGCCTTTGATGTCCGCTGAGGATATGACCACCCCTGCCCCCGTCTCCACCGAGAAGACCCCCGAGAGCACCGCTCCCGCCCAGGCCGCACCGGCCGAGGCCGGGTCCGCCGCCGCTCCGGCAGCGCCCGCCGACGAGCTGCCGCCGTTCGACGCCTTCGACCTCGATCCCGCCGTGCTCGCCGCGGTCAAGGACCTCGGCTACGAGACCCCGTCCCAGATCCAGGCGCAGACGATCCCGCTGCTGACCTCCGGCCGCGACGTCATCGGCCTGGCGCAGACCGGCACCGGCAAGACCGCCGCGTTCGCCCTGCCCGTGCTCAGCCACCTCGCGCACGCCGGCCGCGCCTCCGAGGGCCCGTTCGCCCTCGTCCTCACCCCCACCCGCGAGCTCGCGCTCCAGGTGGCCGAGGCCTTCACAAGCTTCGCCGCCCACCTCCCGGACTTCTCCGTGCTGCCGATCTACGGCGGCCAGTCCTACGGCCCGCAGCTCGGCGGCCTGCGCCGCGGCGCGCAGGTGGTCGTCGGCACCCCCGGGCGCGTCATCGACCATCTCAAGCGCGGCTCCCTCAAGCTCGGCGACCTCCGCCACCTCGTGCTCGACGAGGCCGACGAGATGCTCAAGATGGGCTTCCAGGAGGACATCGAGGAGATCTTCGCGCAGGCCGGCACCGCCCGCCAGGTGGCGCTGTTCTCCGCGACCATGCCGAAGTCGATCCACCGGATCACCGGCCAGTACCTCAACGACCCGGCCGAGGTGCGGGTCAAGTCGAAGACCACGACGGGCGCGAACATCCGCCAGCGGTTCCTCACCGTCATGCACTCCCACAAGCTCGACGCGCTCACCCGCATCCTCGAGGTCGAGGAGTACGACGGCATCATCATGTTCGTCCGCACCAAGCAGGCCACCGAGGAGCTCGCCGACAAGCTGCGCGCCCGCGGGCTGTCCGCCGCGGCGATCAACGGCGACATCCCGCAGCAGGCGCGCGAGCGGACGGTCGAGCAGCTCCGCAGCGGCGCGATCGACATCCTCGTCGCCACCGATGTCGCCGCCCGCGGCCTCGACGTCGAGCGGATCTCGCTCGTCGTCAACTACGACATCCCGCACGACACCGAGTCCTACGTCCACCGGATCGGCCGGACCGGCCGTGCCGGCCGCTCCGGCGAGGCGATCCTGTTCGTCACCCCGCGCGAGAACCACCTGCTGCGCCAGATCGAGAAGGCCACCCGCCAGCGCGTCGAGCAGCTCACCCTGCCGACCGTCGAGCAGCTGACCTCGACCCGCATCGAGCGCTTCCAGAACCGCATCACCGAGGCGCTCTCCGGGCTCGACCTGTCCGAGGTGCGCCCTGTCATCGAGCAGTACGAGCAGGTCCACGACGTGCCCGCCAAGGAGATCGCCGCCGCACTCGCGGTGCTGCTCCTCGACGGCGAGTCGCTCACCGCGCAGCCGCTCCCCGAGCCCAAGCGCAAGCAGCGCGAGGACCGGGGCGAGCGCGGCGAGCGCGGGCCGCGCGGTCCGCGGTCGCGTGAGGGCATGCGCACCTACCGGCTGGCCGTGGGCCGCAACGAGCGCGTCCAGCCCGGCGGCATCGTCGGGGCGCTCGCGAACGAGGGCGGCCTGACCTCGGGTCAGATCGGCCACATCGACATCCGCTCGAACCACTCGCTCGTCGACCTGCCCGACGACCT
This sequence comes from Brevibacterium sp. CS2, assembly GCF_005280295.1. Lineage (GTDB taxonomy): Bacteria > Actinomycetota > Actinomycetes > Actinomycetales > Brevibacteriaceae > Brevibacterium > Brevibacterium pityocampae. The sequence continues at coordinate 2,727,819 of NZ_CP040020.1, forward strand.
GCCGCAGTCGGTGTTCGACCGCCTGTCCGGCACCCGTGTCCAGGGCAAGCGGATCGATCTGCGCCCGGACACCGGCCGCCCGGGCCGCTCGTTCCCCAAGAAGAACTTCGACAAGGGTCCGGGCGAGGGCCGCAAGTTCCGCCAGGAGCGCGACGGCAAGAAGGGCTTCTACCGTGGGGGCAAGGGCCGCTGAGCCCCACCCGCACACGGCCGCCGCGCGGCTGAGCACACCCGCCGGGCTGTCCCGGCCGACCGCCGCGCCGCCCGGTACCGGACATGCCGCCCGTCATAGGATGGGCGGCATGTCCGTTCGCGTCTCCGCGCTCTTCCGCTACCCGGTCAAGGGCTTCCCGGCCGAGCCGCTCGACTCCGGCACGGTGCGCGCCGGCACGGGCTTCGACGGCGACCGGGCGGCGGCCTTCAGCAGCGGGCGCCTGCCCGTGCCGGCGGACTCGTGGAGTCCCTACCGCGGCTTCGCCGTCCTCAAGACCGACATGAGCCTCGAGGCCTGGCAGGTGAGCTCGACCGCCGCCGAGGCGCCCGCCGGGTCCGCATCGGGCGGCGACCCCGGGATGGTCGGCGGCTCCCCCGGCGCCCCGGCCCGGGCGATCACGCTGCGCGCCCCGGACGGTGAGCGCACCGGGTTCCGCACCGATGACGCCGACTCCCTCGCGGCCGCCTCGACGTTCCTCGCCGCGCGCCTGCGCCCCCAGGGCGAGCACCCGCGCCGCCTCGTCGTCGCAGGCCAGGGGATGTTCGACTCCCGCGCCTCGGGCGTGTCGCTCATCAACCCGGCAACGGTCGAGATGCTCGGGGAGGCCGCGGGCGTCGACCTCGACCCGCTCCGCTTCCGCGGCAACGTCCACCTCAGCGGCCTGGCTCCGTGGGAGGAGTTCGGACTCATCGGGCGGGTGGTGCGCGTTGGCTCGGCGCGTCTGCTCATCCGCGCCTCGATCGAACGCTGCCCCGCCACCCGGGTGAATCCCCGGACCGCGGAGGACGACGTCAACGTGCCCCGGCTGCTCGCCGGGGTGTTCGGGCATCTCCATCTGGGCGTCTACGGGATCGTGCTCGAGCCCGGCACGGTGGGCGTGGGCGACGCGCTCCTCATCGAGGGCGGATCGTGCGCTGAGCACGGGCCCGGAACCGAAGAGCACCACCACGACGCCGGAGCGCCCGCGGCCCTCGACCCGCGGGTGAAGTCCCCGCTCACCACCCCGCGCCCGGCCACGGTCCTCGACTCCGCGGAGATCGACCCGGGGCGCGTCCGAGTGCGCCTGCGCGACGAGCTCGGCTGGTTCGCCGCCCTCCACCGACCCGGCATGCATGCGCGCGTCCACCTCCTCACCGAGGCGGGGCCGCTGTGGCGCACGTACACCGTCACCGCCGCCACCGGGAGCACGTTCGAGCTCGGCGTCGGGGTCGACGGCGTCGGCTCCCGCACCCTCACCGCACTGCCGCCGGGGGCGCAGGTGCTCGTCTCCGGCCCGTTCGGACGGGTCACCGCGGACACGCTGCGCGCCCCGCGCACCCTCGTGCTCACCGCCGGGATCGGTATCACCCCGGCGCTCGGGCTGCTGCCCGGCCTGGGCGATCGGTCGGTCGATGTCCTCCACGTCGAACGCGGGCGGACCCCGAGCGGCTTCTTCCACGCACTCGTCGACACCGCCGGCGCACTCCCCGCGGCGTGCGTGCGGCGCTGGTCGACGCAGGAGCGCGGCCGGCCGGATGCTGATGCGCTCAGCGCAGTGCTCACCGAGATGCTCGGCCGGGACCAGGATGCGTGTGCGGACGCAGTGCGCACGGGTCCCGGGGAACCGGCCGCCCCGAGTTCAGCGGACCGTGGCGGCGCTGCTGTCGATGTCGTGCTGTGCGGCCCGCCCGGCTTCCTCGCCGCGGCCGCCGAGGCCGCCCACCGCGTCGGGGTCCCGGCCGCACACGTCCACCGCGAGATCTTCTCCTCGCCGGCACCGATCGACGCCGGCGGCACGGTCGACCTCACCGCGTGGGAGCCGGCGACGGTGCGCACGCTGACCGCCGACGGATCGACAGGTCCCGAGGTCGCCTGGACCCCGGCCGCGGGATTCCTCCTCGATGCGCTCGAGGCCCGCGGGATCGACGTGGCGAGCTCGTGCCGGGGCGGCTCGTGCGGCACCTGCGCGCTGCGCCTCGTGTCCGGCCAGGTCGCCTATCCGGTGGAGCCGGCGGCGGCCTTCGACGACGACGAGGTCATCACGTGCTCGGCAGTCCCGGTCGGGGATGTCGAGCTCACCCTCGACGAGTGAGCCGCACCCACCTCGGGCACGGCGAGGGCTCCGTTCCGCGGTGCGGAGCCGGGCCGGACCGCCTCAGCGCCCGGCTGCGGTGTCGACCGCTCCGCCGAAGCGCCGGTCGCGGCGCGCGTACTCCTCGATCGCTGCCCACAGGGTGCGGCGGTCGACGTCGGGCCACAGCACGTCCTGGAACACGAGCTCGGCGTAGGCCGACTGCCAGAGGAGGAAGTTCGAGGTGCGCAGCTCACCCGAGGACCGGAGGAACAGGTCGACATCGGGCACCCCGGGAGCGTAGAAGCGGGAGGCGAGCGCCTTCTCCGTCACCTTCCCCGGGGTCAGCCGGCCGGCGGCGACCTCTTCGGTGATCGCGTTGACCGCATCGAGGATCTCCGCGCGCCCCCCGTAGTTCACGCAGAACTGGAGGACGAGCCCGGTGTTGTGCCGCGTCATCTCCTCGGCCGCCTCGAGCTCGGCGATGACGGAGCGCCACAGGCGACCGCGCCGACCGGCCCACACGATCCGCACCCCGAGGGCGTGGAGCTCGTCGCGGCGGCGGCGGATGACATCGCGGTTGAAGCCCATGAGGAACCGGACCTCCTCCGGGGAGCGCTTCCAGTTCTCGGTGGAGAAGGCGTAGGCGGAGAGGTGGTCGACGCCGGCCTCGATCGCCCCGTGGATGACCTCGAGGAGCGCGAACTCCCCGGCCTTGTGCCCCTCGGTGCGCGGCAGGCCCCGGTCGTTCGCCCAGCGCCCGTTGCCGTCCATGACGACCGCGACGTGCCTGGGCACGAACTTCCGCGGGATCTCCGGCGGGCGCGCTCCGGACGGGTGCGGCGGCGGCACTGCGGGGTGCCCGCCGGCGGTCGGAGCGGGATCGGGGCGACGGGGGCTCATGCGTTCTCCAGGACCGTGAAGGACTTGACGTGGCGCTCGAGGTGCCACTGGACGTACAGCGTGACGAGGCGGGAGGCCTCGGCGGCATGGTGGGGTGCGGTCGCCTCGGCCCGGGCCCAGTCCCCGGACAGCAGGGCGGCGAGGTGGAGGACGGTCTCCGTGGTCGGCAGCGCGGTGCCGTGCTGGCGGCAGGCCGAGCACACGGCCCCGCCGAGCGCCGGGGAGAACGCCCGGTGCGGGCCGGGTTCGCCGCACTGGGCGCAGTTCCACAGGCTCGGCGCCCAGCCGGCGACGGCCATCGCGCGCAGCAGGTAGGCATCGAGTGCGAGCCGGGGTGGGTGCTCGCCCCTGCACAGGGAGCGGATCGCGGACACGAGGAGGAGGTACTGGGCGCGGGAGCGGGGTTCGGCCTCGGTGAGCCGGGTGCAGGTCTCGGCCATGACGTTCGCCGCGGAGTACGTGCTGTAGTCGGCGCCGATCGCGCGGGCGAAGGGCTCGATGAGCTCGACCTGGGTGACGACGTCGAGGCTGCGTCCCACGTGGCACTGGACGTCGACGAGCATGAATGGCTCGAGCCGGGAGCCGAACCGGGACTTCGTGCGTCGGATCCCCTTGGCCACCGCCCGGACGAGCCCGTGGTTGCGGGTGAGGATGAGGACGATGCGGTCGGCCTCGCCGAGCTTGTGGCCGCCGACCACGATCCCCTCGTCCCGGTACTGCTTCATCCCTCCATTATCGTCGCCCGGCCTGGGAGGCGGCTGACGCACACGCCGGGGACGCACCGCCGGAAGCACCGCAGGTGGTCGCAGAACCATGATCCCGGCGGGGGAATCGTGGATCTGCGACCACCTGACGGCGGGGCGGGAGCTCGGGCCGGCGGCTCAGCCCTGGCGCACGGCGCGGTTGACGGCGCTGATCACGGCCTTGAGCGAGGACTTGGTGATGTTCGGGTGGAGACCCGCACCCCACAGCACCCGGTCGCCGACGGCGAGCTCGACGTAGGACGCCGCGACGGTGTCCGCACCGGTGCCCACTGCGTGCTCGGTGTAGTCCTGCAGCCGGATGTCGAGGTCGAACTGCTCGGTGAGGAGGTTGACGAGGGCGTTGATCGGGCCGTTGCCGCGGCTCTCGTAGGTGCGCTCCTGGCCGTCGACGAGGAGGTCGACCTCGATGGTCTCGGAGTTCTTCGTCGTCGGCTCGTCGGCGATGTTCGCCGACGCGGTGCGCAGGCCCATGATCTTGAACCGGCCCCAGGCCTCGGCGTCGCCGTCCGACGGCAGGTACTCGTCGTTGAAGATCCGCCAGATCTCCGGTGCGGAGACCTCGCCGCCGGACTCCGAGCGGCCCTGCACGACCTGCGAGAACTCGACCTGGAGGCGGCGCGGCAGGTCGAGTCCGTGCTCGGTCTTGAGCAGGTAGGACACTCCGCCCTTGCCGGACTGCGAGTTCACGCGGATGACCGCCTCGTAGGAGCGGCCCAGGTCCTTGGGGTCGACCGGCAGGTAGGGCATGTCCCATTCCATCTGCTCGATGGGTACGCCGGCGGCCTGCGCCCGCTTCTCCCGGTCGACGAACGCCTTGTTGATCGCGTCCTGGTGGGAGCCGGAGAAGGAGGTGAAGACGAGGTCGCCGCCGTAGGGATGGCGCTCGTGCACGCCGATCTGGTTGCAGTGGGTGACGGTGCGGATGACCTCGTCGATGTCGGAGAAGTCGAGCTCCGGGTCGATGCCCTGCGAGTACAGGTTGAGGGCGACGGTGACGAGGTCGAGGTTGCCGGTCCGCTCGCCGTTGCCGAACAGGCAGCCCTCGATGCGGTCCGCGCCGGCCATGATGCCCAGCTCCGCGGCGGCCACGCCGGTGCCGCGGTCGTTGTGCGGGTGGAGGGAGACGGCGACGTCCTCGCGGTAGGGCATGTGGCGGCAGAACCACTCGATCTGGTCGGCATAGGTGTTCGGGGTGCCGCGCTCCACCGTGGCCGGCAGGTTGACGACGGTCTCCCGGCCGGCGGCCGGCTGCCACATGTCGAGGACGTTGCCGACGACGTCGAGCGCGAACTCCGGTTCGGTGTCGACGAAGATCTCCGGGGAGTACTCGTAGCCGAAGTCGGCGTCGCCGAGCAGGCTCTCGGCGTGCTTCATCACGGCCTGGGTGCCGCGCATCGCGATGTCGCGGGTCTCGTCGAAGCCGTCGCCGTCGAAGCCGAACACGACCTTGCGGAACACCGGTGCGGTCGCGTTGTAGAGGTGGACGGTCGGCATCTTCGCGCCGACGAGACTCTCCACGGTGCGCTCGATGAGGTCCTCGCGGGCCTGGGTGAGGACGGAGATCCGCACGTCGTCGGGGATCGCGTCCTCTTCGATGATCTGCCGGACGAAGTCGAAGTCGGGCTGGCTGGCCGCCGGGAAGCCGACCTCGATCTCCTTGAAGCCGAGCTTGACGAGGAGATCGAACATGCGGCGCTTGCGACCCGGGGTCATCGGGTCGATGAGCGCCTGGTTGCCGTCGCGCAGGTCGGTGCTGAGCCAGCGGGGAGCGCGGGTGATGCGTTGGTCGGGCCAGGTCCGGTCGTGCATGTCGATCCGGATGCGGTCGAAGAACGACTTGTACTTGGCGAACGGCATGGGGCTGGGCTTCTGCAGGTGGGTCACTTCAGGGTCCTTGATCTCGACGGGTTTCGACCGACAGCATCGACTCCGCAGCGAGGATGCGGCCTGAGTCAGGCCTCGCCGCGGCACTGAAGAAGAAGAAGGAGCGCCTGCCTATTCATGCTCCTCACTGTATGCGCAACCGCCGTCGAGGTCACCCGGCGCGCCCACCATGTGGGACGACGATGCCGTGGTCTCAGTTGACGAAGTCCACGCCGGCGCGGGCGACGGTGAAGCCCTTGCCGGTGGCGTCCGAGGTGCACGACATGCCGTCGCGGGCGGAGGTGCACGTCATCCCGTGCGCCTCGATCGACTCGCCGTAGTCGAGCGGCTCGGCCTCCGGGGCCTCCGGGGCCGGGGCGCAGGAGAACCCGGAGCCGTCGTCGTTGGCGACGACGATCCCGCCCCAGTTGTCGATCTCGCAGTCGGCCGGCTTCTCCGGCGGCTCGTAGTCGAAGCTCGCGATCGTGCAGCGGGCGCGCTCGGCGTCGATCGTGCAGCTGATGTTGCCCGAGGGGGCAGCGAAGGAGCGGACCTCGGAGGCCGGGGTGCTCGGTGCCTCCGAGTCCTCCTCCCCGGGCGATTCCGGTGCCCCAGCGGGCGGCGGCGGGGCGGGCATCGCGGCGTCGTCGCCCCGGTCCTGCCCGCTGAACATGTCGAACAGGATGTAGCCGATGATGCCGAGGACGAGCAGCACGGCGATGACGATGACGGCGATCGCCGCTCCCGGCATGCCCCGCTTCCGCTGCGCCGGCCGCCCGGCACCGTAGTGCTGGGCACCGTGCGGCGGCTGCGACGCACCCGCGCCGCCTCCGACCATCGGGGGGGCACGGGAGGCGGGGCGGGACCGGGGCACCGCCCACGGTCGGGGCGGCGACGGGGGCCGGATCGCGGCCGGGCCAGCGGCTCGGCGGGGCCTGGCGCTCGGCCCATGCGGAGTGGGCGGCGGTCGCCCTGGGGCCGTCGTGCGCCTCGGGCCGTTCACGCGGGCCGTCGAGGCGGTCGTCATGGGTCTCCGCCGCGATCTGCTGGAGCTCCTCGAGGCTGAGCACGCGGGTCGATTCGCCCTCCGGCGCGGCATCCGCGGCACGGAGCTGCGCGACCTCCTCGGCGCTGAGTGCCTGGGTGTCGTCCGTCGGGGCGGCGGGCTTCGCCTGGCCCACGAACAGCTGCGTGGTCAGGGAGTCTTCCGGCGGCGTCCCGGGGGTCGGCCGCCGGCGCGGCGGACGACGGTCGGGCGGAGGAGGAATGCTCATGGGAATCCAGTGTAGACACCCGCCCCGGAGCGCGCGGTCAGCCGTCGGTCAGGCGGCCCCGGCCGGTCCTGGGCCGTGGCGTCGGCCGGACCCGGGCCGTGTCGTCGGGCCCGGCGGGGAGCGCCCATGGCACGATGGACGCATGGTCCATCCCGCCGTCCGGTCCGCCGCACCGCTCCTGCTCGTGGCGCTGCTCGCCACCGGCTGTGCGCGTCCTGCCGGTGGCGACGCCGTGGCCGCCGCCGCATCGGGTCTCCGTGCACCGGCCCAGAGCGCACCGCGCGACCTCCCCGCCCCGCCCTGCGCACACCCGCCGGGGCCGAGGCGCCCGCCGGTCCCTCGCTGCCCCCGCTGCCCGGCATCGGGCCGGAGACGCTCGCCGAGGTCCCGGCCGACACCCGCCAGGTGCTCATCTCCTCGACCCCGGGGCCCGCGGACACGACCGCGACGACGGTGCTGTTCGAGCGCGCCGGCGACGGCTGGGAGCGCACCGGCGAGTACGCCGGCCACAACGGGGGCGCGGGCTGGAAGCGCGACCGGCGCGAGGGCGACCGCACCTCGCCGATCGGGGTGTTCTCGCTCAGCGATGCCGGCGGCTCCCTCCCGGACCCGGGCTCGCTCCTGCCCTACACGCACGAGCCGGCGCTGCGCACCGGTGCGGCGGCCGCCTACGGCGAGGACTACGCGGCGGTGTTCGACCGCGTCATCGCCATCGACTACAACCGGCAGCCGGGCACCCCGCCGAACGACGACACCCGCCCGCTCGGCTGGGACGCCGGCGGCAAGATCTGGCTCCACGTCGACCACGACTCCCCCACCCGGGGCCGCATCACCGTCGACGCCGAGGACATGGTGCACCTGCTGCGGACCCTCGACCCCGCCGCGCATCCGCACATCATCATGGGACCCGCCGATGACCTCGCCCGCTGACGCGTCCGCGGCGGCGGCCGGGCCCGCTGAGCTCCGCGTCCTCCTCCCCTCCCCCGAGGTGCTGCCGCCGCGGCGGGCCACCGCGGAATCGAGCGCCGACCCCGCCGGGCCCGAACCGCGGCTCGTCGAGCTCTACGACTCCGGCCCGCTGTCCGGGCACACCCCCGGGATGCGCGTGCAGGCGAACATGGTGACCACCGTGGACGGGGCGATCGCCGGTGCCGACGGCCGCTCGTCGACGATCTCGACCCCTGCGGACATGCGGGTGTTCTCCGTGCTCCGCTCGCTCGCCGACGCCGTCGTCGTCGGGGCGCAGACCACCCGCATCGAGCGCTACACCCGGCTCACGGAGAAGACCGCCTACCGGGCACAGCGGGCGGCCCGCGGCCAGGAGCCCGTCCCGCTCCTCGTCATCGTATCCGGGACGGGCAGCATCGACACCGCCCGACTCGCCGAGCAGGGCACCTCCCCGATCGTGGTCCACACCGCGACGGACGACCCGGAGACGCTCGCCGGGCTCCGTGGGTTCTGCGGCACCGACAACGTCGTCGTCCACGGGGACATCACCCCGCAGGCGGTGCTCGCCGACCTCGCCGTCCGGGGCGCGCGCCGGGTGCTGTGCGAGGGCGGGCCGACGCTGCTCGGCAGCTGGGTGTCGGCCGGGCTCGTCGACGAGCTGTGCCTCACCGTCTCCCCGCTGCTCGCCGGCAGCGGTACCGAGGATCATCCCGGTCTGCTCGGGACGGTGCGCCTGCCCGCGCCGGTGCCCGCGACCCCGCTCAGCCTGCTCACCGATTCATCGACGTACATCCACCGCCTGGCCCTGCCGGCCGGACCCGCGGCCGCTGCGGCCGCAGAAGGAGAATCCCCATGACGAAGACGATCGCAGTCACCGGAGCCGCCGGACAGATCGGCTATGCGCTGCTGTTCCGGCTCGCCGCCGGCGCGGTGTACGGTGACGAGCCCGTGCGGCTGCGCCTGCTCGAGATCCCGCCGGCGCTGCCGGCGCTCGAGGGTGTGGTCATGGAGCTCGACGACTGCGCCTTCAACACGCTCGCCGCAGTCGACATCACCGACGACCCGCGTACCGCCTTCGACGGTGCGGACGCGGCGCTGCTCGTCGGCGCCCGCCCGCGGGCGAAGGGCATGGAGCGTGCGGACCTCCTCGAGGCCAACGGCGCGATCTTCTCCGCCCAGGGGAAGGCGCTGGGCGAGGTCGCAGGCTCCGACATCCGGGTCGTCGTCACCGGCAACCCGGCGAACACGAACGCCCTCATCGCCTCCACGCACGCCCCGGACATCCCCGCCGCGCGGTTCACCGCGCTCACCCGGCTCGACCACAACCGGGCGCTCGCGCAGCTCGCGGCCCGCGCGCAGGTGCCGGTGAGCACCATCGAGCACCTGGCGATCTGGGGCAACCACTCCGCCAGCCAGTACCCGGATGCCACCCGCGCCACTGCGGACGGCCGCCGCGTCCTCGACATCATCGACGACGAGGCGTGGGTGCGCGAGGACTTCATCCCGACGGTCGCGCAGCGCGGGGCGGCGATCATCGCCGCCCGCGGATCGTCCTCGGCGGCCTCGGCGGCGAACGCGACGATCGAGCACCTGCGCGACTGGGTGCACGGCACCAGCGGGCAGTGGGTGTCGATGGCGGTGCCCTCGAACGGCGAGTACGGCGTGCCCGAGGGCCTCATCAGCTCGTTCCCGTGCACGGTGGACGGCGGGGAGCACCGGATCGTCGAGGGACTCGAGATCGACGCGTTCTCCCGTGCGCGGATCGACGCCTCGGTCCGGGAGCTCGCCGAGGAGCGCGAGGCCACCCGCGCGCTCGGACTGCTCTGAACCGGCCTGACACCGGGCGCCGGCCCGCTCCGATCAGCGGGTGATCGGTCTCAGCGGGTGATCTCGGCGAGGTCGAGGACGTGCGTCTCGATGAAGTTCGCGACGTCGTCGTTCCAGCGGTCGGGGTCGACGTTCCACTCCTTGGTGTGGCGCGCCTTCTCGTAGTGCGGCATCGTCACGAGGTCGCGGCGCACGTTGGCGAGCGCGTGCGAGGGACCCGAGGGCACGAAGTCGTCGTCGTCGGAATGGATGAGGAGGACGCGCGTGTCGAGCTCGGCGGCCCGGCGCACCCAGTCCATCCGGTTGAGGTCGAGCGGGGTCTCCAGGCCGGTGATGCGCCGCGCCCACGGGCGGGTGAGCATGTCGAGCGCGAGCCGGGCGACCGGGGTGGGCAGGAAGTTGATGCGCGCCTGATGGTCGAGCACGTCGTACCAGTCGACGACCGGGCCGTCGAGGACGAGTGCCGCGATGTGCTCCCGATTGCGGCCGCGGGAGGCGGCCTGGAAGGCGATCGCGGCACCCATCGACCAGCCGAACACCACCACCTTCTTCGCCCCCTGGGCGAGCGCGTGGTCGATCGCGACGTCGACGTCGATCCACTCGGTGTCGCCGAGACCGTAGCGGGCCGTCGAGCCGACCGGCACCTCGGGGTCGTTGCGGTAGGAGATCGCGAGCGCGGGGATCCGCAGGTCGTTGAGCACCGGGGCCGCCTTGAGGCCCTCGGCCCGGGAGCCGCCGCGACCGTGGACGAGGATCGCCCAGGTGTCGAGCGGGGTGTCGGCGGTGGTCGGGAAGAACCAGGCCGGCAGGTCGCCGACGTCGGATTCGAGGGTGACGTCCTCGTACGGCAGGCCGGTGGCGTCCGGGTGAGGGTAGAACACGCCCGTCCAGCGGCCGCGGCGGGCGGTGCGGAGGTCTCCCGCGGTCACGGCGAGCACCTCGCGGGACACGGTGCGCGACACCGGGTCGTACTCGACGATGTCGCCGATCTGCGCGTGCCCGGCCCCCGAATCGAAGTGCAGGCCGTACCGGCCGTTGACGAGCGTCTCGTCGTCGGCGGCGAGGTGGACGTGCATGTCGTCGTCGAAGCCGTCGACGTGGAGGATCTCGAGCTCCTCCGGCGCCTGCTCGGGGATCACGACCCGGCGGGCGAAATAGGCCGCGAGACCGGAGGTCGCGACGGAGGCGAGCAGGCCGATCCCGGCCCCGACGCCGAGGCCGGCGGCGGCGATGCGCACGGCGCGCCGCTTGGGGTGCGCGACAGGATCAGGGGACGACGTCACGGGAACCTCCTCATCACCAGGGGTGTCATGCGGACAGTCTACTGTCCGGGTCACCGGAGTAGCATGGGGCGCAGCGAACCGACAGCGGAGGAGAAGGCTCATGAGCAGCGAACAGAACGCAGCACCCACCGTGCAGCGGACCGACGCCGAATGGCGTGAGATCCTCAGCCCGGAGGAGTACGCGGTGCTCCGGCAGGCCGGCACCGAGCGCCCGTTCACCGGGGAGTACACCGACACCACGACCGCCGGCTCCTACCGGTGCCGGGCCTGCGGCGCCGAGCTGTTCCGCAGCGAGACGAAGTTCGGCTCCCACTGCGGCTGGCCGAGCTTCTACGCCCCGCTCGCCGAGGACCGGGTGCGCTACATCCGCGACGACTCGCTCGGCATGCAGCGCATCGAGGTGCGCTGCGCGGCCTGCGACTCCCACCTGGGGCACGTGTTCGAGGGCGAGGGCTACGACACCCCCACCGATCAGCGCTACTGCATCAACTCGATCAGCCTCGTCCTCGCCGAGGACGGTGCGGACACCGCGGGGAACGACGCCGGGGACGGAGCCGCCCGGGAGTCGACCGATGCCTGAGCCGGTCGCCGAATCCGCGGTCCGGCGGGCCGCTCCGGCGGACGCGGTGGTCAAGCACTTCTCCGAGCTGACGAGCGAGGAGCTCTACGGGATCCTGCAGCTGCGCAGCGAGGTGTTCGTCGTCGAGCAGGACTGCGTGTTCCTCGACCTCGACGGGGTCGACCTCTACCCGGACACGCTCCACGCATTCATCCCGCATGCCGGTGCACCCACCCCGTTCCGCGACTCCCACGGCGAGCAGACCGGCCTGTCCGTCATGCCCGCCGCCTACGCCCGGCTGCTCCCCCACGGTCTCGTCGACGGACCGGCCGGGCACCCGGACGGCCGGAGCATCGGCCGGGTCGTCACCGATCCCGCGGCGCGCTCCACCGGCGCCGGGCGTGCGGTCGTCGGCCGGCTCGTCGAGGACTTCGCAGGTAGCCTGCTCACCCTCAACGCCCAGTCCTACCTCGAGCGCTTCTACGCGGGGTTCGGCTTCGAGCGCAGCGGGGAGGACTTTCTCGAGGACGGGATCGTCCACATCCCGATGCGCCGGGCGGCCCGCCCGGCCCGCGGCTGAGCCGTTCCCCGGCGGGGCCGCTCCCGAGTCCCGCATCCCGGCCCGCACCGTTCCGACGACCGACCCGGAGGAGAGTCCCGTGCACATCGCAGTCATCGGCGCCGGGGTGCTCGGTCTGTGCACCGCCCTCCACCTCGCCGAGCGCGGGGAGGACGTCGTGCTCCTCGAGGCGGCGCACCCCTTCGCAGGGGCCAGCGGGCGGTCGTTCGCGTGGATCAATGCGAATCACAAGGAGCCGCGCGCCTACTACGACCTCAACGCCGCGGGCATCGCGGCCCACCACCGGCTGCAGGAGCGGCTGGCCGCGCACGGCCGCTGGTTCCATCCGAGCGGCGGGATCCTCGTCGACACGGGGCCGGACCGGATCCGCACCTATGAGGAGCGCAGCGCCGAGGCGCGGGCCTACGGCTACCCGTGCCGGGAGATCGACCGGGCGGAGCTCGAAGCGCTCGAGCCGGCGGTCGACTGGCCGGACAGCGCGGACGGCGGTCTGCTCTTCGAGGCCGAGGGCTACGCAGATGCCGCGTTCTTCAGAGACACGCTGCTCTCCGCGCTGGCGGATCGCGGGATCGCACCGCGCATCATCACCGTCGAGTCCTGGCAGGCCGCAGGCGACGGCCTCGACCTCCACCTGGCCGGGGGCGAGGTGCTCTCGGTCGATCGTGCGGTGCTCGCCGCCGGGGCCGCATCAAGGGAGATCGCCGCACGGTCCGGCGCGCTGGTGTCCGTAGCGGACCTGCGGGAACGCAGCGCACGGACGCACAGCTTCCTCGGCATCACCGAACCGGTCGACACTCCCCCACTCGACATCGAGCTGCACCGGGTCATCGTGTCCGACCGGATGAATGTGCGCCCGCAGCACGACGGCCGGCTGCTCGTGCAGGTGCCCTCCGTCGAGCACCGGACCGCCGAGCAGTCCACCGCAGAGCAGCTCGCCGAGGTGCGCGCGGAGATGGACGCGGTGCTCGCGGAGTTCTTCGGAGACCGCGCGCGGCTCGAATCGGTGACGCTGAGCGGGCGCAGCCTGCCCGACGACGAGCTCACCATCGCCGGCTTCCTCGACGAGCAGCAGCGCGTCTACGCCCTCGTCACGCACAGCGGAATGACCCTGGCCCCGCACCTCGGGGAGGTCGCCGCCGCCGAGGTCACCGGCACCCCGGATCCGGGTCTCAAGCTGTTCCGGCCCGGCCGGTTCGCGCGGCGCCGTGCGCAGGCGGATGGGGCCGGTGACGGGGAGGCGACCGCCGGGACGCGCGAGGAGTTCATCGGTCGGCAGTGAGCGCGGCCCGGGCGATCGAGCAGTCCGAGACCAGAGCGGCCGGGGAGCTGCGCAGCCGAACAGCCGTGCGCGGGAACAGTGCGGCTCCGAGCACTTATCCACAGGTTCGAACAATTCCGTGCGCTCCGGGGTGGGCTGCATTACCGTAGACAGCACCCGCAGCACTCCTCCCCCAAGGACACCCGATGCCCCTCGTGTTCTCTCCCCCGCCCCACCGTTCCCGAGCGCGCGACGGCCGCCCGGCCTCGAGTTCCTCCCGCCTGCCGCACTCCGTGCGCCCGGCCGCACGGATCGGCGCCCTCGCGGGAGTCGCGGCGCTCGTCCTCTCCGGCTGCACCTCCGAACCCGAGGAGCACACGCTCGCCACACCGACAGCGGCGACGCCCACGGAGACCGAAGGTGCCGGCCCGGAATACACCACCGATCTGCAGCTCAGCGAAGAGGAGAAGAAGGCGGTTGAGGAAGCACTGAAAGTTCTCAATCGCTACGCAGAAGTTTCTACCGAGGTATTCACCGCAGGGGGCGCAGGCGCAGAGAAGTTTGACGAAGTAGCTAAAGATAGCATCTTACTTAGCTTAAAAGAAGAAGCAAAAGGCCTGCGAGACGACAAAGTGCAAATGGTCGGCGAATTCGGATTCGACCAGGTCCAAGTTTTCGAAGTCGATTTAGATAAGTCAGACTCAACCGCTATCCCGCTGGTCAATTTCCACGCATGCGTTCCGGTAGATCGGTACTCGTATACCGACCAATCACCCATGTCAACTGAAACAGGCAACCCCGAACTCAATACCTTTGAAGTGATAGTCGCTGATTACGATGGGGAATGGTTCGTCTCAGAACAATACCTTTGGGCAGAAGAATGCGACATATAACAATCGGAATCTTGATCGCGTTATTTGCGATAACTTTCACTGCTGCAGATCCCGCAGTTGCATTCAACCCAAACTGCAAGATTCGATCCGCAAAGAACAATGATTGTCGTGTGACACAACCGGGCCCCGATCGCCCAGGCGGTGGAGGCTCGGATCGCGGTGGATCGAACCCGGGCGGCGGCGGCTCCGACCGCGGTGGGCGCGGAGGTGGATCGGGCGGTTCCGGCGGTGGCGGCGGAGGCGGTCCGGCCGGTCCGCCCGGCGGCTGCGAGCGGGTGAACCTCCCGTCCGCGGGTGAGACCGTCGAGGTCTGTGCGGAGCTCGATCCCGGGGGCGGGGGCGGCGGCGCCGGGGGTGGCGGCGGGGAGGCCGCACCGACCCCGGTGGTCACGGAGGAGGACTTCCAGTCCTTCGAGATCCCGCCCTCGACGCTCCACTCCTGGCCCGATGCCTGGGCGGTGACGAATCGGCGGACGGCGTTCTGGGCCGACTCCGCGGTCCGCTATATCGACCTCGTCCTCTTCGACATCCCGGTGCAGGTGCGGGCCACGCCCGTGGCCTATGTCTGGGACTTTGGCGACGGCACCACGGACCGCACGACCTCCCCGGGCAGCCGCCCGCGGTCCGTCCAGAACGCGCAGATCCACCACACGTACTCGGCGCCCGGCACCGTCTCGGTCACCCTGACCACGTACTACGCGGGAATGTACTCCGTGGCCGGCGGCCCCTGGCTGACGATCCCGGGCCAGGCAGCGGTGCCGAGCGACCCGCTCGAGCTCGAGGTGTACCGCTACCACCGGTTCCTCGTCGACGAGGACTGCCTCGACGACCCTTCGAGCCCCGACTGCGAGGCTCCGGAGAACTGACGGGAGCAGTCGCTGCAGCACCGATCCGACGCCGCGCGGCTCCGGGGTGCCCCCCGGAGCCGCGCGGTGCCGGTTCGACGTCCGGCGGCGGTTCGACCGCCCGGTGGCGCGCGCCTCGGCACCAGGCGACGGTTCAGCGCCAGGCGGCGATGATGTCGACGAGCTCGCGGCGCGGGCCGGTGAAGAACGGGAGCTCCTCACGCACGTGGAGGCGCGCCTGGGTGGCGCGCAGCTCGCGCATGAGGTCGACGATCCGGTCGACCCGCGAGGCCTCGAAGGACAGCAGCCACTCGTAGTCGCCGAGCGCGAACGCGGAGATCGTGTTCGCCTTGATGTCCTTGTAGTCCGCAGCCGCCATGCCGTGCTCGCGCAGCATCTGCGAGCGCTCCTCTGCCGGCAGCACGTACCATTCGTAGGACCGCACGAACGGGTACACGCAGATGTAGTCGCCGGGCGTGCTGTCGGTGAGGAACGCCGGCAGGTGGGACTTGTTGAACTCAGCCGGGCGGTGCATGCCGATGACCGACCACACGGGCTCGAGGATCGAGCCGAGGACCGAGTGGCGCACGGCGGCGTAGGCGGCCTGGATCACCTCGGTGGTGGGGGCGTGCCACCAGAACATGACGTCGGCATCGGGACGGAACGCGGACACGTCGTAGACGCCGCGCACCACGAGGCCCTGGTCGCTGAGCGCGGCGAGCCGGGAGTTGACCTCCTCGGCGAGCGCGGCGCGGTCCTCCTCACCGATCTCCCCGGCGACGGAGAACACGCTGTAACCGGCGTAGCGGATCTCCTGGTTGAACTTCTCGATCTCTTCCGGGGTGGGCTGGCGGTAGTTCGACATGGTTCCTTCTTCCTCGTGGTGGTGTCCGTCGCTCAGGTCTGCTGATGGTGCGGGGGCGGTGTCTCCGTGCTCAGCCGGCACGTGCGCAGTGTGCACACGCTCAGTGCCGGTGAGCTCCGTGCGGGTGAGCGCAGTGCGGGTGAGCGCAGTGCCGGCGGGCGCAGCCGGCTCGGCACGATCACGGCGGCGGGCCGCCGGTGAGCCGGGCGATCTCCTTCTCCGCCCGCGCGATGCAGGCGGGGATCCCGACCCCGTCGTAGGCGGAACCGACGAGCGCGAGGCCCGGGATGCCGGCGAGCACCGCGTCGATGCGTGCGGTGCGCTCGAGGTGGCCGGGCGTGTACTGGGGCAGCGCCGCGGTCCACCGCTGCACCTCGGAGTGGAGGACGGGCGCGGCCCGGCCGGTGATGCGCCGCCAGTCCGCGATCGCCCGGGCGGCGAGCTCCTCGTCGGGCAGCGGCTCCCACGCGTCCGGGTCGTCGCCGAACCGGCCGACGCTCATCCGCACCACGGCGGTGTCCGCGGGCAGCAGCGCCGCGAGCCACGGCCACTTGTTCGAGGCGTAGGTCGAGGCCTTGATGAACGCGGTCTCCGTGGGAGGGACGAGGAAGCCGGAGCCCTCGAGCGGGGCCTCGGCGACGTCGATGACGGCGGTGACCACGGCGGAGCTCGCATGGTCCACTCCCCCGATGATCCCCGCGATCTCCGCGTCGACCCCGGCGAGCAGACCGGTCGCGGCGTGCGCGGGCACGGCGAGGACGAGAGCGTCGAACTCCTCGACTCCGCCGCTCACGCTCTCGACGGCCCAGGTGCCGCCGCCGGCCTGTCGCACGGCGCGCACCGGAGCCCCGAGCCGGAACTCGACCCCGGACTGCGCGAGGTGCTCGGCGAGCGCGGTGACGAGGCGGTTCATCCCACCGCGCAGCGACATGAACACGGGCGGCGCCTCGGCGGGCTGGGAGCCGGGGACGTTCGCCCCCGGCGTCGCCGCGCGCCCGGCGGCCCGCGCGCGGAGCACCTCGGCGACGGCGTCGAGGACCGGGGTGCCGGCCCGGGCCGCGGGCAGGAGCGCGGGGATCGTCGCGGCGAGGGAGAGGTCGCGGCAGCGTCCGGCGTACACGCCGCCGAGCAGCGGGTCGACCACGGTGTCGACGAGCGCGTCGCCGAGCCGGGCTGCGAGGAAACCGCCCACCGACACGTCGCCGGCGGCCGGCGCGGTGAGCTGCTCCTCGCTCACCCGGACGATCTCGGACTCGGTGAGCAGGCCTGCGAGTGCCTGCGGGTCGGCGGGCACGCCCATGAGGGTGCCGGCCGGGATCGCGTGCATGGCGCCGTGGGCGTGGATGCGGGAGGAGTGCGCGCGGGACGGGAACTCGAGTTCGAGGCCGAGCTCGCGGCACAGGCCCACGGTCTCCGGGCGGACGTACAGGCTCGCCTCGGCACCGACGTCGGCACCGGCGGGCGCATGGCCGTTCAGGTCGGAGCCGCGCAGGCACCCGCCCAGCCGGTCCGAGGCCTCGTACACGGTGACCGCGGTGCCGGGCCGGGTGCTGATGAGCCGGTGGGCGGCGACGAGGCCGGAGATCCCGCCCCCGACGACAGCGGCGGTGCTCACCGGCGGTCGCCCGCCTCCGCGGCCGGGTCGACCGGGTCCATGCTGTCCCCGGCTCCCGAGGCGTCCCGGCGCTCGGCGAGGACCTCACGGGACACCCGGTGGACCTCCTCGACGACGAGGCCGGGGACGGCGGGGTCGGTGGCCGGCAGCACCCCGTGGCCGAGGTTGAAGACGTGGCCGCCCGGATGGTCGAGACCGGCGCGCACGATCTGCTCCACGCGCGGCCGCAGCACCTCCCACGGGGCGAACAGCATCGCCGGGTCGAGGTTGCCCTGGAGCGCCTGGCCGGGCTGCACCCGGGCCGAGGCGGCGGCGAGGTCGACGCGGAAGTCCACACCCATGACGGTGGAGCCGGCCTCGGACATCGGGGCCAGCAGCTCCCCGGTCTGCACACCGAAGTGGAAGCTCGGGACGTCGTGGCGGCTCAGCGCTGCGAACACCTCCTGCGAGTGCGGGAGCACGGCGGCGCGGTAGTCCTGCGGGCCGAGGTAACCGGCCCAGGAATCGAAGAGCTGGAAGGCGCGGGCGCCGGCGGACAGCTGCACGTCGATGAAGGTCGCCGACATCCGGCCGAGCTTGGCGAGGATCGCGGAGAACAGCTCCGGATCCCCGAGCATCATCGCCTTGGTCTTCTCGTGGTTGCGGCTCGGCCCGCCCTCGATGAGGTAGCTCGCCACCGTGAACGGCGCGCCGGCGAACCCGATGAGCGGGGTGTCGCCGAGCTCCGCGACGATCCGGGTGACGGATTCGGTGATGTCGGACAGCGCCTCGGCGTCGAGCTCGGGCAGCCGGTCGAGGTCGGCGCGGGTGCGCACGGGGGTGCTGATGACGGGTCCGACCCCGGGCTCGATGACGACGTCGACACCGGCGGCCTGGAGCGGGACGACGATGTCGGAGAAGAAGATCGCGGCGTCCACGCCGTGCCGACGGACCGGCTGCAGGGTGATCTCGGTGACGAGGTCCGGGGTGCGGCACGCCTCGAGCATCGCGTTGCCCTTCCGGAGCTCCCGGTACTCGGGGAGGGAGCGACCGGCCTGCCGCATGAACCAGACGGGGGTGTGATCAACCGGCTGCGAGAGGGCAGCGCGTACGAGAGTCGAAGCCATTGCTCCATGGTCTCATCTGCGCGCGGCCGGAAGAAACCGTGTCGTACCGCAGGACCGCCCGTCTCAGAGCGGAGCCGCCCGCACCGCCGGTTCCGGGATCGGGCGCCGAGGCGCCGCTCAGGGCAACGGGGTGTCGGCGGTGAGGGCGTGGAAGGTGCGGTCGACATAGACGAGCGGAGGACGCGGCGCGTCGGCGAGGATCTCGCGGACCGCGGCGACGACCACGATCGACTCCCCCACCTCGACGTGCTCGAGGTGCTCGCACAGGAGGGCGGCGTGCACCCCGGGCAGCACCGGCTCGCCGCCCGGCAGGGTGCGCCAGCCCTGCTCGGGGGTGAAGCGCGGAGCACCGGGCACGGCGAAGGACCGGGCGATCTCGACCTGGTCGGCGCTGAGCAGGTTGACGACGAAGGACGGAGCCGCGAGCACGCGGGAGGCCGAGCCGCGCCGCGAGGTCACGGAGAACAGCAGCGCCGGGGGCGCCGCGGACACGCTGGCCACGCTCGACACCGTGAGACCGACCGGCCCGTCCGGTGAGGCCGCGCTGATCACCGCCACCCCGGCGGGGTGATGACGGAACGCGTGCTTGAACGCCTCGGGGTCGAGCTGGTTCACGGGTGCGGTCTCCTTCGCAGCGGCTGGACGGATGGTTCGAGGGGTGCCCTCGCTCCCCCAACGCCGCGCACCGGGTCCGGCATTCCCGCCGCCCGGCGCCTCGGCGTGGATGCTAGGACATGTCCGCGTCGTTGCCTACTCTGGACTCGTGGTCATCCCGTCTCCGCTCAATCGCACGCCCGAACCGTTCGCGCGCGCCTCGACCGTGCTCCGCGAGGTGACCGGCCGCCCCCACGTGTCGATCTCCGAGATCCCGGCCCCGGGCAAGCTCGCCCCCTACGCCCTCGCCCTCGGGGCCGAGGTCCGCGCCGAGGACCACCCGGTCGTGCCCGCCGACGACGACGTCGACGAGCT
The DNA here is from genome assembly GCF_005280295.1 of Brevibacterium sp. CS2. Lineage (GTDB taxonomy): Bacteria > Actinomycetota > Actinomycetes > Actinomycetales > Brevibacteriaceae > Brevibacterium > Brevibacterium pityocampae. The sequence continues at coordinate 2,747,635 of NZ_CP040020.1, forward strand.
CGCCACCGGACGCGTCGTCGTCCTCTACGACCCCGACCGTCCGAGCGAGTGGGACGGGGAGTTCCGAGTGGTGAGCTACATCCGCGCGGAGCTCGAGCACGAGCTCGGCCACGAGGCCATGCTCGGCTCCGTCGCCTGGTCCTGGCTCACCGAGGCCCTCGAGACGAACGGCTGCGAGGTGCGCAGCATCGGCGGCACCACCACCCGCGTGCTCTCGGAGAGCTTCGGCACGCTCGCCGGGCGGCCCTCGACGATCGACCTCGAGTTCCGGGGCTCGTGGACCCCGGTGATGGAGGAGCCGGAGGAGATCGCCGACCACCTGACCGCGTGGATCGACCTCCTGTGCACCGTCGCCGGCCTCCCACCGCTGCCCGAGGGCGTCACTCCCCTACCGGGGCGCCGCCGGTGAGCTCCCACCACACCGACGAATCCCTGCCGCTGCTGTCCGCCCCCGCGGACGGGGTGCCCGACATCGTCGACACCCCGGACGCCCTCGCCGCGGCGGTCCGCGACCTGGCCGCCGGCACCGGTGCGGTGGCCGTCGACGCCGAGCGCGCCTCGGGCATCCGCTACGGCGGGCGCGCCTTCCTCATCCAGCTGCGCCGCGCGGGCGCCGGGACGATCCTCATCGACCCCGAGGCGCTGCCGGACCTGTCCACGGTCGACGACGCCCTGCGCGGCGCCGAATGGGTGCTCCACGCCTCGACCCAGGACCTCCCCTGCCTCGCCGAGCGCGGGATGCGCCCCGACGCCCTGTTCGACACCGAGCTCGCCGCGCGCATGCTCGACTTCGAACGCTTCGGACTCGCCGCGGTCGTCGGCGAGACGCTCGGCGTCCGCCTGGCGAAGGAGCACTCGAACGTCGACTGGTCGGGCCGTCCGCTGCCGCGCGACTGGCTGACCTACGCCGCGCTCGACGTCGAGCTCCTCATCGAGGTCAGCGACATCCTCCAGGCGCAGCTCCAAGAGACCGGCAAGGCCGAGTTCGCACAGCAGGAGTTCGACCACCTCCTCGACTTCACCCCCAACGTCTACGCGGAGCCGTGGCGCCGCGTGCAGGGCCTGGGCTCGGTGAAATCCCGCCGCGGCCTGGCGCGCGTCCGGTCCCTGTGGACAGCCCGGGACCGGGTCGCCGCCGCGCAGGACCTCGCACCGAGCCAGATCCTGCGCGACCGCCACCTCATCGCACTCGTCGGCATCGATGCCCGCACTCCCGACGACCTGCGGCGCGTCCCGGGCGTACCCGGGATGGACCGCTCGGCGCGCCTGCGCTGGCACAAGGCCCTGAGCGATGCCGACGCCCTGCCCGAGGCCGAGCTCCCCGATCACCGCTCCGCGGACGCCGAGGCACCCGCCGAGGTCGACCGGAACCGCGTCAAGGCGCGCCTCGATCTCATGAAGCCCGCCGTCCAGGAGGTCGCGCGGGACCTGCAGATGCCGCACGAGGTCGTCCTCACCCCGCGCCACGTCAAGACTCTCGCCGGCCGGCGCACCATCGGGGACGAACAGGCCGTCGCAGCGTTCCTCGCCGAGCGCGGCGCCCGGCCCTGGCAGATCGAGGCGACGGCCGGAGTGCTCGCCCGGGCCGCCGCCGAGGCCGACCGGGACTGATCGGGTCGACGTCTCCGGCGGGTCAGCCGGTGCGGGTCGCGGTGCGCTCGACGCGGTCGACGATGTCGGCCGGGAGGATCCTCAGGATCTTGTCGACCATGTCCGGCACCGCGAGGCCGGCGTACTCGAGGATCTCGTCCCGGGTGCCGTGGGGCAGGAACTCGTCGGGCACCCCGAGCTCGAGCACCCCGGTGCGCGAGTCGTCGTCGCGCAGGTCCTGGCGGATCTGCGAGCCGATGCCCCCGATCTTCACCCCGTCCTCGATGACGGCGACGAGCGCGTGCTCCTTGCCCATGTCGAGCACCGACTCCGGCACGGGCAGCACCCAGCGGGGGTCGACCACGGTGGTGCCGATGCCCTGGGCGCGGAGTGCCTCCGACACGGCGAGCGCGCGATCGGCGAGCGCGCCGACGGACACGATGAGGACGTCGGCGGGCAGGCTCGCGGGCGTCTCGGCGAGCACGTCGACCCCGTCGGCGGTGCGGCGCAGGGCAGCGATCTCGGTGCCGACGGTGCCGCGGGAGAACCGCACGACGGTCGGGGCGTCGGACACCTCGACGGCCTCGCGGAACTCCTCGGCCAGGCGGGTCGCGTCGCGCGGGGCGGCGAGCCGGAGCCCGGGGACGATCTGGAGCATCGCCATGTCCCAGATGCCGTGGTGGCTCGCGCCGTCGGGACCGGTGACCCCGGCCCGGTCGAGGACGAAGGTCACCCCCTGCCGGTGGAGGGCGACATCCATGAGGAGCTGGTCGAACGCCCGGTTGAGGAAGGTCGCGTAGAGGCACACGACGGGGTGGAGCCCGCCGTAGGACAGACCGGCGGCCGAGGCCACGGCGTGCTGCTCGGCGATGCCGACGTCGAACACCCGGTCGGGGAACTCGGCGGCGAACTTCTCCAGGCCCACGGGCATGAGCATGGCGGCGGTGATCGCGACGAGGTCGGTGCGGGTGCGGGCGATCTCGACGATCTCGGAGCCGAACACCGAGGTCCACGAGGTGCCCGTCGAGGGCTGGGAGCGGCCGGTCAGCGGGTCGATGACGCCGACGGCGTGGAACTGGTCGGCCTCGTCCTCGATCGCCGGGGCGTAGCCGTGGCCCTTCTGGGTGATCGCGTGGACGATGATCGGGCCCTGGTCGAAGTTCTTCGCCCGGGTGAGCGTCTTCTCCATGCTCTCGAGGTCGTGACCGTCGACGGGGCCGAGGTACTTGATCCCGAGCTCGTCGAACATCCCGGTCGCCGGTGCCGCGACCATGTCCTTGAGGCCCTTCTTCATCCCGTGCATCGCAGTGTAGGCGGCGCGCCCGGGAGGACCGGACTGCTGCAGGCGGTCGCGCCCCCAGCTCAGCAGCTTCTCGTAGTTCGAGCTCGCGCGCAGCGAGTCGAGGTGCGCGGCGAACCCGCCGACGGTGGGTGCGTAGGAGCGCCCGTTGTCGTTGACGACGATGATGAGGCGGCGCGGCGGCTGGGAGCTGTCGGCGGCGATGTTGTTGAGCGCCTCCCAGGCCATGCCGCCGGTCAGCGCCCCGTCGCCGATGACGACGACGACGCTGCGCTCGGACTCGCCCTTGAGCTGGTGGGCCTTGGCGATGCCGTCGCCCCAGGACAGGGCCGCCGAGGCGTGGGAGTTCTCGATGATGTCGTGCTCGCTCTCGGCCCGCGAGGGGTAGCCGGAGAGCCCGTCGCGCTGGCGCAGCGTGTCGAACTGCGCGTAGCGACCGGTGAGGAGCTTGTGGACGTAGGTCTGGTGGCCGACGTCGAAGAGGATCGTGTCGCACGGTGAGTCGAAGACGCGGTGGATCGCGGTGGTGAGCTCGACGACCCCGAGGTTCGGCCCCAGGTGCCCGCCGGTGCCGGCAACCGTGGTGATGAGCGTGTCGCGGATCTCCTTGGTGAGCACCTGGCACTCGGCGTCCGACAGCGCCTTGAGGTCTGCCGGGGAGGTGATGGTCTCCAGGAAAGTCATTCGCGGGTTCGCTCCTTCGGGTGCGCCGGGTAGGGGCACGACTGTCGAAATGTTCGTCCAAGCGTAGCAATCCTACTGCCCGCTTCCTGGGTGGACGCCCAGGCCGCGGGGCATGGCGGGGTGTGCGATGCGCGATGTGCGCAGGATCGGATCACGGCGGACCGCGGCCGAGGCGCACACTGGGAGGAGCAGCGACGCACCCCGACCACTGGAGGACCCCATGCGCTCGGTCGTCATCACCCAGAACATCACCGCGGACGGCTCGATCGAGATGCTCGACGACTGGTTCGACCCGTCCGGGATGCCGGAGACCGGGGAGCTGTTCGAGCTCAACCAGGAGCAGGACGGCGCCTGCGACCTCGTGCTGCTCGGCCGGTGCACCTTCGAGGACTTCCGCGGGTATTGGCCGGGCGCCGACGATGCGGCGGGGATCTCGGACTACCTCGAGTCCGTCGACAAGGTCGTCGTCTCCCGCACGCTCACCGAGCCCGGGTGGCAGAACACGACGGTCGTGCGCGACCCGCTCACCGCGGTCCGCGAGCTGCGGGAGCGCGACGGCGGCGAGATCGTCATCACCGGGAGCATCTCCGTGTGCCACGCGCTGCTGCGCGCCGGGCTGGTCGATGAGATCCGGTTCTACGAGTACCCCTGGGCGCAGGGGCGCGGCCGGCGCCTGTTCCCCGCCGACTGCGCCCCCGGCAGGCTCACGCTCCTCGAATCCCGGCTCCTCGACGGCATCATGCCCTACCGCTCCTACCGGATCGGGTGAGGGCGGACCCGGAATCGCGGCGGTCGCGGCGGCGCATGGTGGCCTGCTCGTCCGCCTGCAATCGGGTGGCGTTCACGTCGAAGCGCGGGACTCGATCTCCGTGATCACCCGCTCGAGCCACTCCCGCGCAGCGGCGATGTCGACCAGTACCGGTGTGCTGCCGTCGACCTCCGTCTCCTGACGCGCTTCGTCGTAGGCGACTCCCCAGTCGTCCATCGGCCGCAGCGGAAGCGGCGGCCACTGCTGTGCGCGACGGAACTCCAGGTCGTGCGCTCGGACGAAGTCGGGGTCCGTCACTGCGTGGATCTTCTGTGCGATCTGGTGCTCCAGGTCGATGAGTTCGACCGGCCGCAGCTCGCCGTCGATACTCCGTCGGGAGTGAGCACGGGGTTCGATCTCTGGGTCGGACACCTCGACGTCCAGTCCGGCCCATTCCCGGCCGAGGAACGACAGTGTGACCCGGTGGGGATGCATGACGTACTGAGGTCGGGCGAGCCCGGGATCGTGCACCCGTCCGAGCCGCAGCGCGCCGGTGAACGCCACGCGGTCCGGCGCTTCGGGGTTCGCGCGCAGAGCTCTCGTCGAGGCGGGCACCGCGCCCCAGCCGTGGGCCAGCCGCGCACGGAACTCCTCCTCGAAGCTCGCACCCCGGTCCCGGGTGGAGACATCCAGATCGGCGGTGGCCCGAGTGCCGCGCTCTCCCATCCTCAGTTTGATCCCCATTCCTCCTTTGATCGCCACGGCGTCGGGCAACATCTGCGACACGACGAGAGTGCAGAGCATAAGGCGGACGCGGGCGATGGTAACTCGCTGCTCGCGCGCGATGTCCGCGAGTCGGCGGTTGAGCTGTGCGATGTTCAGCGGCGGGGTCACGGCTCTCATGCGCCGACGCTCCTGCTCGACGGGTCGGTGAAGTCCCGTTCCGCGATGAGCTCGCGACGACGGGCCTCGGCGACGAGCGCCGTCCAGCGGTCCGGCGGCATCCGGTACCGCATGTCCTCCAGTGCGCGCCGGACAGTGGTGCCCGGGATGCCCTCGTGCTCTGTGAGATCGTCGTCTGGGATCTCCGTGCGCGCCTCGAGCTCCATCCAGTCCGGCAGCGACCGGCGCACCCGACGGCGGGTGCCCACCCGGATACGGCGCGGGTTGAAGTGTCCCAACCCCACGAGGTCGAGCACGGCTTCGCGGTGGAGGAACGCGCCCCGGCCGGCCAGCGCGACTGCTGCCGCCGGTTCGGTGAACACGGTGATCGGAATGTCTCGGTGCGCGTACACGCCCTTGCCGTAGGGCCGCAGCGCGCCGCGATGCGCGAGCTTGCGCACCTCGACCGCAGGCACGCCCGCGTCCTCGGCCTCGGCCTCGACCACGGTGACGATGCCGTGCCGCTCTGCGGCGATTTCCCACAGATCATGTCGGTAGCTCATGGACACACCCCCTCGCAATGTCAATAGTGCACCGTTACCGGTACGGTTTCGGCAGGGGCTCGCTTTCACCTCCCCCGCCCACCCGTGAATAGACCGCGGGCCGGGGATCCCGAAGGATCCCCGGCCCGCGGCCATCTGCGCCTCAGCGCAGGCGATCAGTTCTCGACGAGCGAGCGCAGCACGTACTGCAGGATGCCGCCGTTGCGGTAGTAGTCGGCCTCACCCGGGGTGTCGATCCGGACCACCGCGTCGAACTCGACGGTGTCGCCGCCGCCCTTCTTCGCGGTGACCTTGACCGTCTTCGGGGTGGAGCCCTCGTTGAGCGCCGTGACCCCGGAGATGTCGAAGGTCTCGGTGCCCTCGAGGCCCAGGGTCTCGGCGGACTCGCCGGCGGGGAACTGCAGCGGCAGCACGCCCATGCCGATGAGGTTCGAGCGGTGGATCCGCTCGAAGCTCTGCGCGATGACCGCGGAGACGCCGAGCAGCTTGGTGCCCTTCGCCGCCCAGTCGCGCGAGGAGCCGGTGCCGTACTCCTTGCCGCCGAGCACGACGAGCGGGATGCCCTGCTCCTGGTAGTTCACCGAGGCGTCGTAAATCGTGGTCTGCGGACCGCCCTCCTGCGTGAAGTCACGGGTGAACCCGCCCTGCACACCGTCGAGCAGCCGGTTCTGCAGACGGATGTTGGCGAAGGTGCCGCGGATCATGACCTCGTGGTTGCCGCGGCGCGAGCCGTAGGAGTTGAAGTCCTTGCGCTCCACACCGTGCTCCACCAGGTACTTGCCGGCCGGGGTGTCGGCCTTGAAGGAGCCCGCCGGGGAGATGTGGTCGGTGGTGACCGAGTCCCCGAGCAGCGCGAGCACGCGCGCCCCGGAGATGTCCTCGACCGGCGAGGTCTCCTTGGTCATCCCGTCGAAGTACGTGGGCTTGCGCACGTACGTCGAGTTCGGGTCCCACTCGAAGGTGTTGCCCTCGGGCGTGTCGAGCTGCTGCCAGCGGGCGTCGCCCTCGAAGATCGTGCCGTACTCGGTGTCGAACATCTCGGTGTCGATCGAGGAGTCGATGACCGACTGGATCTCCTCCGGGCTCGGCCAGATGTCCTTGAGGTAGACGTCCGCGCCCTCGGAGTCCTGGCCCAGCGGCTGGTTCTCGAAGTCGAAGTCCATGGTGCCGGCCAGCGCGTAGGCGATGACGAGCGGCGGCGAGGCCAGGTAGTTCATCTTGACGTCCGGGCTGATGCGACCCTCGAAGTTGCGGTTGCCGGAGAGCACCGCGGTGACGGAGAGGTCGTTGTCCTGGATCGCTTCGGAGATCTCGTTCTCGAGCGGGCCGGAGTTGCCGATGCACGTGGTGCAGCCGTAGCCGACGACGAAGAAGTTCAGCGCCTCGAGGTCGTCGATGAGGCCGGCCTTCGTGTAGTAGTCGGTGACGACCTTCGAGCCCGGGGCGATCGAGGTCTTGACCCACGGCTTCGAGTTGAGGCCCTTCTCCCGCGCGTTGCGCGCGAGCAGACCGGCGGCCATCATCACCGAGGGGTTCGAGGTGTTCGTGCACGAGGTGATCGAGGCGATCGCCACCGCACCGTTGGCCAGGTCGAAGCTGCGGCCGTCGGGCATCGACACCGCGGCCGACTTGGCCTCGTCGCCGGGACCCACGTAGTTGTGGATGTCCTTGGCGAACTGCGACTTGGCGTCGGTGAGCTCGATGCGGTCCTGCGGACGCTTGGGCCCGGAGATGGAGGGCACCACGGTGGACAGGTCGAGCTCGAGGTACTCCGAGTACGCGATCTCGGCGTTCGGATCGTGCCACAGGCCCTGCTCCTTGGCGTAGGCCTCGACGAGCGCGATCTGCTCCTCGGAGCGGCCGGTGAGCTTGAGGTACTCGACGGTGACGTCGTCGATCGGGAACATCGCGGCGGTCGAGCCGAACTCGGGGCTCATGTTGCCGATCGTCGCACGGTTGGCGAGCGGCACGGAGCCCACGCCCTGGCCGTAGAACTCGACGAACTTGCCCACCACGCCGTGCTGGCGGAGCATGTCGGTGATCGTGAGCACGACGTCGGTCGCGGTCACGCCCGAGGGGATCTCACCGGTGAGCTTGAAGCCGACGACGCGCGGGATGAGCATCGAGACCGGCTGACCGAGCATCGCGGCCTCGGCCTCGATGCCGCCGACGCCCCAGCCGAGCACGCCGAGGCCGTTGACCATCGTCGTGTGCGAGTCGGTGCCGACGAGGGTGTCCGGGTAGGCGCGCGTGACGCCGCCGACCTCGCGGGCCATGACGACGCGGGCGAGGTACTCGATGTTGACCTGGTGGACGATGCCCATGCCCGGGGGCACGACCTTGAAGTCGTCGAACGCGGTCTGGCCCCAGCGGAGGAACTGGTAGCGCTCACCGTTGCGCTGGTACTCGATGTCCATGTTGCGCTCGATGGCGTCCTCGGACCCGAAGGCGTCGATCTGCACCGAGTGGTCGATGACGAGCTCGGCCGGAGCCAGCGGGTTGATCTTCGCCGGGTCGCCGCCGAGGTCCTTGACGGCCTCGCGCATCGTGGCGAGGTCGACGATGCACGGCACGCCGGTGAAGTCCTGCATGACGACGCGGGCGGGGGTGAACTGGATCTCGGTGTCGGGCTCCGCCTCGGGATCCCACTGGGCCAGCGCGGTGATGTGGTCTGCGGTGATGTTGGCACCGTCCTCGGTGCGCAGCAGGTTCTCCAGCAGCACCTTGAGGCTGAACGGCAGCTTCTCCGATCCTTCGACCGCCGAGAGACGGTAGATCTCATAGGACTTGCTGCCGACCTCCAGGGTGCCCTTCGAGCTGAAACTGTCGACGTTGCTCATCGTGACTCCTTAAGTTCATTGGCACGCGATACCCGTTTCGCTCGGAAACCTGGCCGATGGGGCCTTTGCGCCGAATTAGGTGACACAAATGTTTCCGAAGATATCTTGACGTCAAGATAAATCGTATCGCATTCGGTCCTCGGTATCCACCGCCCCGGGGGTGTCCGGAAGCGGGTTCCCCCTCGTCCGGCGGGACCGCCTGGCCCTGTGCGATCGGTGGGAAAACCCCCGGGGCGGAATCTTCCGGGGGGCGAGAATCGTTGTACGCAGTGAACACGCCGTCCCCGACCGGGCCGGCCGGCGCACCCCGCGCCCATGACCGACCACAGGAGGAACCCATGGATCCCATCACTCTCGGCGCCGGCTTCGGGTTCGGCGCGCTTCTGCTCGGCCTGCTCTTCGCGTGGATCTGCCGCAAGGTGGCCCGCGGCAAGAACCGCTCGACCTTCTGGTGGGGCATCTGGGGCTTCCTTTTCACCTGGGTCGCCCTCATCGTCGTCGCGGTGCTCGACTCCAAGGCCCCCGAGCGCGGGTCCGCCGTCTCCTACAGCTGAGGCCGCGCCGCCCGGCCGGGCCCTGCCGCCGGGGCCGCGAGCACAGCGCCCCATCCGAGCCTCTCGGGCGGGGTGCCGTCGTGTCCCGCCGCGCAGCACTGCCCCTCGCGGGCCGCGCAGCGCTACCGCTCGAGCACGCTGAGGAACTCCGCGTGGGCGGTGAGCGGGAACAGATCGAAGCCCCGGGTGCGCACGAGCCGGAATCCGCCCTCGACGAGCGCGCGGGCGTCCCGGGCGAAGGTCGCCCCGTCGCACGACACGTAGACGATCCGCTGGGCCGAGGAGTCGAGGAGCAGCCGCACGACCTCCGGCCCCACACCGGCGCGCGGCGGGTCGAGCACCACGGTGTCGGCCTCCGGCAGCGCGGACAGCTCCTCGACGCGGGCGACCCCGAACTCCACCGGCAGACCCGCCGCGGCGTCCCGGGCGCTCGCGATCGCCGTCGCCGACCCCTCGATCCCGGTCACGGGGATCCCGTGGGTCTCGGCGACGGCGACGGAGAACAGACCGGCCCCGCAGTAGAGGTCGAGCACCCGGCGCGCGCCCGCGGTCTCCGCGACGACCCGCTCCGCGAGCACCGCCGCGGCGTCGACGTGCACCTGCCAGAAGCCGTCCGCGGCGATCTCGAACCCGCGGTCGATCCCGGCGACCCGGTGCCGCACCCGGCCGTCGCCGGTCAGCTGGCGCAGCTCCGTCCGGGCGCGGCCGCCCCGGTTCCGCCGGGCGCCCCGGCTGCGGACGAGGAGGCTCCACTCCCCCGCAGCGCCGGCGAGCGCGCCCTGCAGCGCGTCCTCGGCCTCCCCGGTCGGTCGTCCGTGGGCGACCACCGCTCCCCCGCCGCTGCCGGCGGCGAGCTCGAGCCGGGAGATCCCGGGCAGCGTCAGCCGGTGCAGGTCGAGCGCATCGAGCTCCGGCACCGCGAGCGGCAGCGTGTCCACCGGGACGACGCGGCGCGAGCGCGCGGCGAGCATCCCCGGCCGGCCGCGCTCGTCGACGGCGAGCTGCACCCGGGTGCGCCAGTCGAGCCCGGTCCCGCCGGCGGCCTCCCGGGGCGCCGCGGCGATCTCCGGCACCCGGTCGAGGCGCCCGAGGCGCGTGAACTGGTCCGCGGCCGCCTGCTGCTTGAGCGCGCGCGAGTGCGCGAGCGCGACGTGGGCGAACTCGATGCCGCCCACCCCGGCCGCACCGAGCGCCGCCCGGCGGTCGGCCACCCGGTGCGGGGAGGCCTCGAGCACGGCCGTGACCTCGGCCCGCAGCAGCCGCGTGCGCTCCTCGGTGATGCGCACGCGCACCGTCTCCCCGGGGATCCCCCCGGTGACGAACACGACGCGACCGTCGTGCCGGGCGATCGACTCCCCGCCGGCGGCCTGCCCGGTGATCTCGAGGACGAGCTCGGCGGGCACCTCGGCCCCGGTGTCGGTCATCAATGCAGCTCCCTGAATGATTCGGCGTCGACGTCCCCGGCCCGGCGCAGGAGCTGCTCCCGGGCCCGGGTGAAGGACCTGAGCCGCCACGGCACCGTCGCGACGACGACGTTCGGCACGAACAGCAGTCGCGACTTGAGCCGCAGCGAGGTCTGGTTGTGGAGCACGTTCTCCCACCAGCGTCCCACGATGTACTGCGGGAGGTAGACAATGATGAGGTCCCGCGGCGAGCGCCGACGGAGCTCGGCGACGTGGTTCATCACCGGGCGGACGAGCTCGCGGTAGGGCGAGTCGAGGATGGTGAGCGGGACGGGCAGGTCCATCCGGTCCCAGCGGTCCTGGAGCGCCTCGGCGGCCTCCTCGTCGACGGCGACGGTGATCGCGTCGAGGAACGTCGGCCGGCTCGCTCGGGCGTACGCCAGCGCCCGGAGCATCGGCTTGTGGATGTCGGTGACGACGACGACCGCACGGGTGTTCGACGGCAGCGTGCGGGCGGAGACGTCGTCCTCGTCGGGGGCGAGCTCGGAGTCCACCCGCCGGTAGTGGCGGTGGATGAGACCCATGAGGACGTAGAGCACGGCGATCGCGGCGATCGCGATCCACGCCCCGCCGGTGAACTTCGTCACGAGCACGACGGTGAGGACGCCGGCGGTGAGGACGAGCCCGATCCCGTTGACGACGCGGTTGAGCTGCATGCGACGGCGCACCGGGGAGGACACCATGCGCCGGATCCGCAGCGTCCAGTGCCGGATCATTCCGAGCTGTCCGAGCACGAACGCCGTGAACACGCCGACGAGGTAGAGCTCGATGAGATCCGGGACCGAGGCGCCGAACACGATGACGAGGACGGTCGCCGCTCCGGCGAGCAGGAGGATGCCGTTGGAGAACGTCAGCCGGTCGCCGCGGGTGGCGAGCTGGCGCGGCAGGAAGCCGTCGCGGGCGAGCCGGGAGGACAGGCCTGGGAAGCCCTCGGTCGAGGTGTTCGCGGCGACGAGGAGGACGAGTGCGGCGACCCCGGCGACGACGTAGAACATGAAGGGGAAGCCGGAGAACACCGCCTGTGCGAGCTGGCCGAGGACGGGATCCTGCTCGAAGTCAGCGGCGATCGGCCGGCCGGCCTCGGCGACGAGCTGCTCCGTCGGGGCGGCGACGTACTTGATGCCGATCCTCGCCGACAGCCAGGTCAGCCCGATGAGCATGCAGGCCGAGAGCGCACCGGTGATGAGCAGGGTGATCCCGGCGTTGCGCCCGCGCGGGGACCGGAATCCGGGCACCGCGGTCGCGACGGTCTGCACACCGGCGAGCGCGACCGAGCCCGAGGAGAACGCCCGCAGCACGATGAACACCGCCGTGAGCCCCATGAGGGCGGTGTCCTCCTCGTCGACCGGCAGCACCGCGTATCCGCTCGTCGCGGCGACCGGGGTGTCGCCGGTGGCCACCCGGTAGGTGCCGACGGCGACGGTGGTGAGCACCGCGAGGACGAACAGGTAGGTGGGGACGGCGAGCATGCGGCGGATGCTCGCGCTGCCGCGCAGCCCGGCGAGGGTGACGACGAGGATGCCCGCGACGGCGATCGCCACCTTGTACGGCTTGACCTCGGGGATCATCGCACCGATGTACCCGGCGAACACCGTCATCGACACTGCGAGCGTGAGGACGAAGTCGACGAGCAGTGAGGCGGCGACGACGAGGCCCGCCCGGGTGCCGAGGTTGGTCCTCGCCACCGCGTAGTCCCCGCCGCCGGACGGGTAGGCCTGGAGGTTGAGCCGGTAGCACGCCACGATGACGAGGATGACGATCCCGACGGCGAGGCCGATCCACGGCGACACGGTGAGGGCGACGAGTCCCGAGAGGGACAGCGCGAGGAGGATCTCGTCCGGGGCATAGGCCACCGAGGAGATCATGTCGGAGGCGAACACCGGCATGGCGAGTCGCCTCGGCAGCGCTTCCCGGCGGAAGTGATCACTGCGGAAGGGCCGTCCGACGAGTAGTCTTTTGACGGCATCGGAGAAACTGCGTGCCACGAGCACCAATGGTAGGGCACGAAGGAAGGGGACCGGCGGATGCACTTCGTCATCATGGGCTGCGGGCGGGTCGGGGCCTCCCTCGCCACCGCGCTCGACGCGGCCGGGCACACCGTCGCGGTCGTCGACCAGGACCCCGAGGCGTTCCGCGCGCTCGGCCCCGACTTCTCCGGGGACACCGTCACCGGCATCGGGTTCGACCGCGACGCCCTCGCCCGGGCCCGCACCGGGGAGGCCTATGCGTTCGCCGCGGTGTCCTCGGGCGACAACTCGAACATCCTCGCCGCCCGGGTCGCCCGCGAGACCTTCGGCGTGACGAACGTCGCCGCCCGGATCTACGACCCCCGGCGCGCGCAGATCTTCGAGCGGCTGGGCATCCCGACGGTGGCGACGGTGCGGTGGACCGCCGACCAGATGATGCGCCGGCTGATCCCGCAGGGAGCGGTCACTGAGTACCGGGAGGCCTCCGGTCGGCTCGTGCTCGCCGAGGTGCACCTCCACCCCGATTGGATCGCCCGGCCGGTGTCGGACATCGAGGCCGCGGTCCCGGCCCGGGTCGCCTACATCACCCGCAACGGCGAGGGTGTCCTCGCCCCACCGTCCATGCTCGTCCAGGACGGCGACCTCGCGCACCTCATGTGTGCCCGGGACGACCTCGATGCGATCATCCGCACGCTCGACCAGCCGCTGACCCAGGAGGACGTGGAATGAAGGTCGTCATCGCCGGAGCCGGCTCCGTGGGCCGCTCGGTCGCCCGCGAGCTGCTCGGCCGCGATCACGAGGTCGTCCTCATCGACCGCAGCTCCGCGGCGGTCCGCCGCGACCGCGTGCCCGGCGCGAGCTGGGTGCTCGCCGACGCCTGCGAGCTCGGCGGCCTGAACGAGGCCGGGCTCGGGCGCGCCGATGTCGTCGTCGCCGCCACCGGTGACGACAAGACCAACCTCGTGCTCAGCCTGCTCGCCAAGACGGAGTTCAGCGTGCCGCGCACCGTGGCACGGGTGAACAACGCGCGCAACGAATGGCTGTTCGACGACAACTGGGGCGTGGACGTCGCGGTGTCGACGCCGCGGCTCATGACCTCGCTCGTCGAGGAGGCCGTCGAGGTCGGCGGGCTCATCCACCTGCTCGACCTGGGGCGCGGGCAGGCCTCGCTCATGGAGTTCACCGTCGGCGAGAAGGCCGAGGTGAGCGGCAGGCGGGTCGGTTCGGTGTCGTGGCCCGCCGACACGGTGCTCGCCGCGATCCTCCGCAACGCCAAGGTCATCGCACCGAGCGCCGACGACGTCATCGAGGCCGGCGACGAGATGTTCTTCATCGTCGCACCCGACCGAGTCGAGGGGCTGAGGGAGCTCCTCGGCGCCGCCGCGCGCACACCCGTGTCCGGACAGCGGGATGCCGGATCGCCTGCGGAGTCCGGCGTCGCACCGCCGGCAGATCCGGGTCCGTCAGTCGGCGGCTGAGGCGATGAGCCGGTAGCCGGGGTTGACGGTGCGCACCTCGCCCTGCTGCCGGCAGAACCGCCCGTCGAGCACGATCGCCCGACCGGCGGCCACCCCGGGGATCTCCCGACGGCCGAGGAACCGGGCTGCGGCCGACCCCGTGCCGTCGCTGATGACGATGTCGAGGCGCGGCGCCTCGTGGGGCAGCGAACGGGTCACCGCGACGATGACGCCGGCCACCCGGGTCTCGGCGCGCAGCTCGAGCTCGCACAGCGGGGTCGCGCCGGGCACCGCGCTGGCGGCGTGGATGTCCGCGTCCGCCTCGGCGTCCTTGTCCGCGCTCGTCCCCCAGCGTTCGAGCAGGCGGGTCAGCGCGTTCAGTGGGTGTCTCCGTCCATGAGTGCGGGCACCAGGTCAGCGGACCTCGGTGATCTCCGGGCCGCGCTCGAAGGGATCGATGTCGTCCCTGACCGCGGATTCGGGTGCGGCGGGCGCCTTGACCGCGGTCGGCTGGGACAGCACGAGCAGGTCGCGCGGCGGCATCGCCTCGGTGCCGCGGTGCACCACGGTGCCGCGGAAGATCTTCACGAGCTCGGCACGGACGTCCTCGTCGGTGATGGCCTTGCCGGTGAACACTGCGCGCACGAACCAGCGGGGGCCGTCGACGCCGGCGAAGCGGGCGACCCGGGCGGCGGCCTTCCCGTCCTTGGTGCGGACGGGGATGCGGGTGAGCAGCTCGGTGCCGAGCGCGGTGTAGAGCTCGTCGACCGCACCGCCCTTCTGCACGACGTTGTCGCGGATCTGGGTGCGCACGGACTTCCACAGCCCCTCCGAACGGGGGGCTGCGAAGGCCTGGAGCTGCACGGCCCCGCCCTGGTGGACGAGGGTGACGGCGAGGATGCGGTTGGTGCCCTCCTCGGCGTCGAGCCGGACCTGCATGCCGTCGCGCACCGGGATCTGCAGGGCGCCGAGGTCGATCCTGTTCTCCTCCCCGAACTCCTCCTCGGAGTCCCAGGGGCCGTTGTCGACCCGGTCGAGCGGGGCGGCCTTCGCGAGGTCCTCCTCGTCCTCCTCGGCGGGGTCGTCGAGGGAGCCGTCGTCGGCATCCTCGTCGGTGAGGTCGGACGGCTCGCGCGCGTCGTCGTCGGCCCCGGCGTCGTCCGAGGCGTCGAGCCCGGTGTCCTCGTCGCGCTCGGCGTCGAGGTCGTCGCGCTCCTCGACCTCGTCGGTCGCCGGTGCGGACTTGCGGAAGCGGTCGAAGAGTCCCATGCTGTCCTTCCTTCGGGCTGTGAACTTCACATGATAGTGCGGTGCGTGCGGGTCAGGCGGGGTTCGCCTGCGGGCCGGTGGGCGCGGGGCCGACGGATGCCGCGAAGCCGCCGGTGGAGCCGAAACCGCCTTCCCCGCGGGCGGAGCCCTCGAGGGTGTCGGTGGGAACGAAGTCCGCGTGCACGACGCGCTGCACGACGAGCTGGGCGATCCGGTCCCCGCGGGAGAGCTCGATCGGCGTGCGGGGGTCGAGATTGATGAGGGGGACCTTGATCTCCCCGCGGTAGCCGGCGTCGATGGTGCCCGGCGCGTTGACGATCGACAGGCCGGTGCGGACTGCCAGACCGGAGCGCGGGTGGACGAACGCGGCGAATCCCTCGGGCAGGGCGATGGCGATGCCGGTGGGCACGAGTGCCCGCTCGAAGGGGGCGAGCGTGACGTCCTCCCGGGCGCAGAGGTCCGCGCCGGCGTCGGAGGGGTGCTCGTAGGCGGGCACCGGGAGCGCGGGGTCGAGGCGCCGCAGTGCGATGGTCTGCTGTTCGATGGTCACAGTGCCGCACTCTATCGGTGCGACGGGTGCTCGCCCAAGCCCGGTGTGGGAGAATCGGGGGCATGAGCATCTCCTCCGGATCGGACACCGTCGTGCACTATTCCGAGCGCCTGTGGCCGCCGGTCACGTGGTGGGTGGTGACCGTGCTGCTGTCGGCGATGACCTCATTGATGGTGTACCCGGTGTGGGAACTCGGCGCGTTCATCGTGCCCGTGGTGGTCCTCGTGCTCGCCGCCCTGTGGCTGCGTTCGCTGTCGGCTCCGATCGTCGTCAGCGACGCGGGGTTCCGGGCCGGCCCGGCGCACATCGAGCGGCGATTCATCGCCGAGGCGACCCCTTTCGACGAGCGCGGCTCGTTCGCCGCCCGCGGGGTGCACCTCGATGCACGCGCCTTCCTCATGACCCGCCCGTGGGTGAAGACCGTGGTGCGGGTCGCCCTCGACGACCCGGCGGACCCGACGCCGTACTGGCTGGTCTCGACCAAGCACCCGCACAAGCTCGCCGCCGCCCTCAACCGGGGCTGAGCGCCGCCGGCCGCCGCAGGCGGGAGCGGACGGTCCCCTGCCCCGGGTCCGCCGTCGCGCCGCCGACCGCCGCAGCACGGATGAGGCCGCCTCCCGACAGGGAGACGGCCTTCATGCAGGTGCGGTGGGAGCGGAGGCTCAGCCGGCGCAGTCGGTGCAGATCGGCATGCCGCCGTCCTCGCTCGCCATCTGCGAGCGGTGGCGGACGAGGAAGCACTCCATGCAGGTGAATTCGTCGTTCTGCTTGGGCAGCACGCGCACGGAGAGCTCTTCGTTCGACAGATCGGCGCCGGGGAGTTCGAACCCTTCCGCCGCGACAGCCTCATCCTCATCGACCTGGCTCGCCTGCTGCTGCGTCCGCTGGGCCTTGAGCTCCTCGATGGAATCGTTGCTGAGGTCCTCGTCCTGCTTACGAGGGGCGTCGTAGTCTGTCGCCATGTGGACTGATCACTCTCCGCGAATGGGTGATGGGTGGAAGCGCGTCTCGCGTGCCGCCGGGGTGCGATGTCTCAAGCATTTTGCACTGTGACCTGCGATTTGGCAAGGCAGGTTTGCCCCGAAGTGTGCAGTCTCACTCCCCGGCGGTGAGCCGCCGCTCGCCGCGGCCTGACAGGGACTCTCCTGATCTGGAAGAATGGCGGTGAATCGACCTGCTGTCCGCGGGACCCAGCCGCCACGGACCGCACGCTGCGGAAGGATGATCCATGAGCGAATTCGAGGCCGAGCTCCACCGACACGTGTCCGCATTGCGGAAGCTCATCGCGAGTGCCCGCACCGAGGGCAACGACCTCGCCGTCGATTCGCTCGTCGGGGAGCTCGAAGGGCTCATCGGCCTGGCCGAGCGCAACGACGTCGACACCGCGCAGCTGCAGCAGGTGCTGGCCGCGGAGACCGGCGCCATCCCGATCGTCGCGCCGGCCGACGAACCGAGCTGAGCCGACACCGCGGCGAGGTCCGGCCGGGGGCAGGTGCCGCACCGGCCGGATCAGAGCGCGGGATCAGCCCACGGGCTCCCACTGCGGCAGCACCGGCTTGTCGAGCTTCCCACGGCAGCATTCGATCGAGCAGGCGCCGCTGCCGGGCCCGAGCGCTCCCTGCGGAGTCACAGCCGGCGTCTCGACGTCCTCCCCACGACGCTGTGCGGCGCGCTCGAGCGCGAGGTCGACGAGCCCGGACACGAACTCCTCCTTGAGACCCACCGTCGCGGCCCGCACGTAGGCGAGCCCGAGCTCGGCGGCGGTCTCCGCGGCCTCGGTGTCGAGGTCGTACTTGACCTCCATGTGATCGGACACGAATCCGATCGGCACCGCGATGACGCCCTCGATGCCCTCCTCCTTGAGCTCGGCCATCCGGTCGTTGACGTCGGGCTCGAGCCACGGGATGTGAGGAGCCCCCGACCGGGAGCAGTAGACGAGCTCGGACGCGAGCGGCAGCTCCGCGCCGAGCTCACCGGCGATCCACTCGATGAGCTCCTCGTGCTGGGCCCGGTAACCGCGCGTCATCACCGCCGAGGCGTCCTGCATGGTGTCGGGGATCGAGTGGGTGACATAGAGGACCCGGTGTCGGGCCGGGTCGAGCTCCCCCACCTGCGCGGTGAGGTCGGCGATCCCGCGGCGCACGCACGCGAGCTCGGCCGCGGCGAACCCGGGGTGGTTGTAGTACTGCCGGATCTTGTCGAACTCGACGGCGATGCCCTCCTCTGCGAGCGCCGTCGTCGTCTGCGCGAAGTCCTCCCGGTACTGCCGGCAGGAGGAGTAGCTCGAGTAGGCGGAGGTGTCGATCGCGAGGAAGCGGGTGAAGCCGTGCTCCCGATGCTGATCACGCACCACATCGGTGAGGTAGGGGTCCCAGTTCCGGTTGCCCCACACCACCGGGGTGTCGATCCCGCGGGTGGCGAGCTCCGCCTGCAGTGCGGCGAGGAGGGCCCGGTTCTGGTCGTTGATCGGCGACTTCCCGCCGAACCCGTAGTAGTGCTCACCGACCTCGACGAGCCGCTCGTCCGGGATCCCGCGGCCGCGGGTGACGTTCTGGAGGAACGGGAGCACCTCCTCCTCGGACTCGGGTCCGCCGAAGGACATGAGGACAAGGGCATCGAAGGGCGCGAGGCTGGAAGTAGTCACGCGCCCCAGTCTAACGTTCCCCCGCTCCCACTCCTCGCCGATCACCCTGCTGAGAGTCCCGGTCTCGGAGGATGGGCAGGCGCGCACGCCGACGTCCCTTCTCGCGACTCGCCCGAGCGCTTCCCGCACCGGGTGCGGACTTCGTGAAACGATCGGCACACAGTCATGACTGGAGGTTGACGCATATGACGGAGCTGACGCTGCGCGGAGTGCACGACGACGAGGAGCACCTCGTGCTGTCGGACGGTGCCGGCCACCACTACCTGCTCCCGATCGACGAGAGCCTGTACGCCGCCGTGCGCCGCGACCGCAATCGTCTGGCCCGGATCCGCGCCGCCGGCGAGCCCGTGCGGCCCCGCGAGATCCAGGCGATGATCCGGTCGGGCATGACGACCGAGGAGGTCGTCGAGGCGACCGGCGCGACCGCGGACCACGTCCGCGTGTACGAGGGCCCCGTGCTCGCCGAGCGGCGACACATCGCCGACCGTGCCGGGCAGTGCCTCGTCTACCCCGAGAACAACCCCGACGGCACCCCGAAGCGGCTCCTCGCACTGTGCCGCGAGCGGCTGCAGATGCGTGATGTCGACCTCGGGTCGATGCGCTGGGACGCCTGGAAGCAGACCTCGGGCACCTGGTACGTCGAGCTGAGCTTCGTCGCAGCGGACAAGGAGCGCTCGGCCGGCTGGGAGTACGCCCGCGGCTCGATCTCGCCGCTCGACGACGAGGCCCGCTGGCTCTCCGACGCCGGTCCGAGCGATTCCGGCCCGATCCCGAACTTCGGCAGCGGCTCCGAGCGGGTCTTCAACATCGAGGCCGAGGACGGCAGCACCCGGATCCATGAGGATTCCCCGCGCGGCAGCCACATGGCCGAGACCGGACGGATCCTCGAGAGCCTGCGACGCCGTCGCGGCCGCCAGTCGGCCGCCGCCGCGGAGCCCGACGGCCTCGGCGACCTCGCCCGCGCACCGCGCGACACCCCGCCGCCGGGCTCGCGCCGGTCCCTTCGCGCCGTCTCCGACGAGCCCGCCCGTCACCCCGACGGCGCCCACACGGCGCTCAGCGCCCCCGAGGAGGCCGACGACGCCGGGATCTTCCCGCTCCCGGCCGATGAGCCCGCAGGGCACTCCGGGGCGCCGCAGGACGACGTCTCCGCCGACCCGCACCGGGAGGAGCCGGGCCCCGGATCACCGGCCGAGGACCATCCCTCGCTACTCGACGAACCGGGCGTGTCGGACCATCATCACGAAACCCAGCCGATCCCGCGGCCCGGCGAAGCCGAGGCCCCGCGGAAGAAGGGCCGGTCCTCCGTCCCCCGCTGGGACGAGATCATGTTCGGCTCCAAGCGCGACTGACGCACACCCGGACAAGTCACCGGTCCGGGCAGCGACCTGTCCGGACGATCGCTGATCCGGGAGGCGGCTGATCCAGGAGACGACTGATCCGGGCGGAGCCGTACGGCTCCTCAGACGAGGACGATCCGCTCGTCGTGGGCGCCCACGAGTCCCGGATCGTGGCTCACGAGGACGACAGCCACCCCGTCGAGCCCGGCCCGCAGGTCCCCCATGAGGTCCGCGCTCATCTGGGCGTCGAGGTGGGCGGTGGGCTCGTCGAGGACGATGACCTCGGAATGCGCGAGCAGGGTGCGCGCCACGGCCAGACGCTGCCGCTGTCCGCCGGACAGGAAAGCCCCCGAGGCGCCGATCCGCGCATCGAGGCCGGCGTCGGCGGCGAGATCGCGCAATCCGACCCGGGTGAGCACGGCGCGCAGCTCCGCATCGGTCGGCGCATCGTCCTTCGGCCGCCCGATGAGCAGGTTCGCCCGCAGGCTCGAGTCGAACACGTGCGCCTCCTGCGGGCACCACGACACCTGGCCGGCGAGGTCCATCGGGCCCAGTCCCCGCGTCGGTCGTCCGTTGATCCGGTACTCCCCCGCGCTCGGGTCGAGGAAGAGCAGGAGGATGCTCACGAGCGTCGTCTTGCCCGATCCCGAAGGCCCGGTGACCGTGGTCCACTCCCGGGCATCGATCCGGGCGCTGACGCCGGAGAACACCGGGGAGTCGGTACCCGGCCAGGTCGCGGCGAGATCGTCGAGCTCGATGTCCGTGATCACCTCGGGCCCGTCGCCGGAGCCCAGCCGGGCTGCGGGATCCGCGTCGTCGAGGGCGTCGACCCGGCCGAGGACGGCCACGAGCGCGGGCCACTGCTGGACGGAGGCGAGCGCATCGGTGAAGCAGTCGATGAGGGCGAGCGGCAGGAGCACGGCCACGGCGAGCAGCTCCCCGCTCAGCGTTCCGGAGGTCACGGCGCCGGCGAGGACGGGGAGCATGAGCACGCCGGTGAGCACGCCGACGACGGTGATCACGGCCTCGCCGATCCCGGTGGCGCGGACAGCGCGGGCCTCGTGCGCCCCGGCCCGCGCATCGGTGGCGAGGAAGCGCTCGACGACCTGTGGAGCAGCTCCGTTGACCTGGAGGTCCTCGCGCGCCCAGAGGAGCCCGGCGAGCGCGGTGAGCACGGTGGTGCGCGTGCGGCGCGCTGCGCTCGTCGCCCGCCGGTCGGCGAGCCGGGTGAGCAGCGGTGCCAAGCCCAGGCTCAGCAGCGCGCCGAGACCCATGACGAGGCCGGCCGCGGGATGGATGAGTGCGAGGGTCACGACGGCGGCGAGCGCCACGACGACCGCGACCACCGGCGGCAGCACGACCCGCGGGGCGAGATCGCGCACGTCGTCGACATCGGCGATGAGCCGGCTGAGGGCGACCTCGCCGCGCAGCAGCGTCCGGTTGGCGGTGCCGGTCGCGGCGAAGGACAGCCAGATCCGCTCCCGCAGCCGGGTGAGCGAATCGAGGATCGCGCGGTGGAGGACGAGCCGCTCGGCGTACTTGAGCACGGTGCGGGCGAGCCCGAAGAACCGGACGCCGACGATCGCGACGAGCAGGTACATGATCGGCGGCTGGAACGAGGCATGGACGATGAGCCACGCGGAGACCCCGGTGAGTGCGGCGCCGGCGGCGACGGCGCCCACCCCGCAGAGGACGGCGAGGAGGAAGCGCGGCGAGCGCATGTCGACGGCTCGGGAGAGCCTGCGGCGGATCGTCGCGGCCGGCAGCGCGGGCACCTCGGGTGCGGTGGGGTAGTCATCGGACGGTGCGGCGGGAGCGACGTCCGGGCGGGGGCCGGTCTCCGGTGCGCGCGGCGCGCCGGCGGCGTCGGTCGCGTCTGCCGGGCCGACGGCGGGCGGTCGAGCCGTGTCGAAACCCGCGGGCTCCGCCGCACCCGTGTGCGGTGCTGTTCCGGCGCGCACAACGGCCGGGTCCGCGGGGTCGAGGCCCGGGCGGACCTCGATCCGGGTGCCCCCCGCGGCGAGCAGGTCGAGGTCGTGGGTCGCGGCGATCACCGGGACCGCCCGGGAGACGGCGGTGAGACTGCTGCGCACCGTGGAGGCGGAGTCCGCGTCGAGGTGCGCGGTGGGCTCGTCGACGAGCAGCAGCCGGGCTCCGGCCTCCACCCGGGCGAAGGCGCGGGCGAGCGCGAGGCGGCGCAGCTCACCGGGGCTGAGCGCGGCGCACGGGGTCTGCGGGTCGACCGCGAGCGCCGCCATCGCCAGACAGCGGGCGAGCACGGCGTCATCGAGCCGCGGCCCGCCGGCCGAGGCGTGGAGGGCGAGCTCCTCGGCGACGGTGGGGGCGCTCGTGCGGGGGCTCTGCCCCGCGTGGGCGAGGCGCTCCGGCACCCCCCTCACCGTGCCGCCGATGCGGCATCCCGCATCCTCCCGGACGAGTCCGGCGAGCACGCCGAGCAGGGTCGACTTCCCCGCACCCGAGGGCCCGTGGAGGACGGTGAGACCGGGATCCGGGATGTGCGCATCGAGGGCGCGCAGCGCGGCCCGGGAGCGCCCCGCGTAGTGGACGCTCAGGCCGCGGATGTCGATGCCCTCACCTGCGTCATCCGTCCGGGCGGCCACTGGGGCGGCGACGGGGCGGCCGATGAGCGCACGGACGCGGGCGAACGCGGCCATCCCATTCTCCGTCGAGTGGAAGGCGGCGCCGAGCTGACGCAGCGGCAGGTAGCACTCGGGCGCGAGGATGAGCGCGAAGAGGCCGTCGGAGAGCTCCATCGTCCCGTACACGAGCCGCACGCCGATGAACACCGCGACGAGTGCGACGGAGATCGTGGAGATGAATTCGAGCGCGAGCGCGGAGAGGAACGCCACCCGCAGGGTCTGCATCGTCGTGTCCCGATAGGTCTCGCTCGTGTCCCGCAGGGCGCGGGTCTGGGCGAGCACGCGCCCGAGCCCGACGAGCACCGGCAGGCCCCGGGCGAGCTCGACGAGCGCGGTGGACAGACGGTCGAGGGCAGTCGTCGCATCCGCGATCCGGTCCGCGGAGTAGCGACCGATGAGCACCATGAAGACGGGGACGAGCGGCAGGGTGAGCACGATGATGAGGGCGCTGACCCAGTCGGAGAACGCGATCCGGGCGACGATGAGCAGCGGGATCGCCGCGGAGCCGGTGAGTGCGGGGAGCACCGCGGTGAAGTAGTCGTCGAGATCGTCGAGGGCACGGGTGGCGGCGAGCGTCAGCGCCCCGTCGGACACGGGCACGTCGCGGGTCGAGCCGGCGAAGGTGCGGTGCACGAGTGCGGCGCGCAGGTCGGTCTTGACCCCGATCGCCGCACGTGCCCCGGCGGTCCGCGAGGCCCACACCGCCGCGGCGCGCAGGACTGCTCCGAGCACGCCGGTGAGCACCGCGGCGGTGACCGGCCGGCCCTCGATGAGTCCCACGACCCCGCGGGCGATCCCCTCGGCGACGAGGACGAGGCCGAGCGCCTTGATGCAGGCGATGAGTCCCAGCTGCCACAGCGCTCGCCTCCCCTGGCGGGAGGCGAGCGCGATGGACGCCGGGGACTGCCGGTCGCTCACTGGTGGTGGCTGCGGATCGCCACCGGGACCTGATGGGCGGGCGGGATGTGCTCGACCCGCAGGCGGCTCGCGAAGATCCGGTAGACCCAGATCTGGTAGACGAGCACGATCGGCACGAAGATCGCGGCGACGACGAGCATGACGGTGAGCGTGTACGTCGAGGACGAGGCGTTCGCGACGGTGAGCGAGAACGCGGGATCGAGCGTCGAGGGCATGACGTTCGGGTAGACGTTCGAGAAGATCGAGGCCACGCCGAGGACGAGGAACAGCGCCTGGGCGATGAACGCGGGCTTCTCCGCACCGCGTCGGATGAGCACCCACATCGCGACCGCGCAGGCGGCGGCGAGGACGATGAGCACCCAGCCGAGGAGCTTCGCGTTGAGCAGCTGCACCCAGATCACCCACACGACGATCGGCAGCAGGAGGAACGGGGCGCCGAGCGCGGCTGTCCGGCGGGCGCGCTCGCGCACCGGGCCGTCGGTCTTGAGGGAGAGGTAGAGCAGGCCGTGGAGGAGGCAGAACCCGACCACTCCGAGGCCGCCGACGATCGCCGGCAGGCTGAGCCAGGCGAAGGGCCCGCCGGTGTTGTCGCCGTTGGCGTTGAGCGGCATGCCGGTGGTGGTGAGCGCGAGCATCGCGCCGACGCAGAACGCGGCGACGAGGGATCCGGCGGACAGGCACCAGGTCCAGCCGCTGCGCCACCGGTCCGAGTAGCCCTTGCCGCGGTACTCGATCGCCACCGCCCGGAAGATCAGGGCGAGCAGCGCGAGCGTGAGCGGCAGGTAGAGCGCGGAGAACAGCGAGGCGTACCACATGGGGAACGCGGCGAAGGTCGCCCCGCCCGCGGTGATGAGCCACACCTCGTTGCCGTCCCACACGGGGCCGATGGTGTTGAGCAGGAGGCGGCGCTCCCGCTCGTCCTTGGCGAAGCCCTTGAGGAGCATCCCGACGCCGAGGTCGAAGCCCTCGAGGAAGAGATAGCCCAGCCACAGGACGGCGATGAGCACGAACCAGATCGTCGGCATGAGTTCCATCGTTCGATCCCCTTCCTCAGTACGCGAACGACAGGACGTCGTCGTCGCTCCGGTCGACCACCGGCTTGTAGTTGGTCGTATCGATCTCCGGCATCGCGGACACCACCCCGCCGCGCACGTACTTGATGATGAGGCCGAGCTCGAACACCATGAGCACGCCGTAGACGAGGGTGAGCGACACGAGGGAGAACAGCAGCTCGCCGGGCGTCACGGACGGGGAGATCGCGGCGGCGGTGTAGAGGAACACCCCGTCGATCCCCGAGGGGTCCGGATTGGGCGCGACGACGAAGGGCTGGCGGCCCATCTCGGTGAAGATCCAGCCGGCGGAGTTCGCGATGAACGGGGCGGTGATGCCCCACAGCGCCAGGTGGGTGAGGAATGTCGACGACGGCACGGTGCCCTTGCGGGTGACCCAGAGCGCGAGGGCGCCGGCGGCGGCGGCGAGCACGCCGAAGCCGATCATCAGACGGAAGCCCCAGTAGGTGATGAACATCGAGGGCTGGTAGTCGATCTCCTGTCCGGAGTAGTCCCCGTACATGTCGTCGGAGGGCATATGGGTGCCGTAGGCCTCCTCGTACTCCGGGATGAGGGTGGAGACGCCGGGCACCTCGGTGCTGAAGTCGCCGTTGGCGAGGAAGGACAGGATGCCCGGGATCTCGATGACCGGCACGACGTCGTCGCAGCTGTTCGAGCTGAGGTCGCCGATGGTGAGCACGGAGAATTCGGTGCCGTCGTGGCAGGACGCCTCGGCCGAGGCCATCTTCATCGGCTGCTGCTCGTACATGAGCTTGGCCTGGATGTCGCCGGTGATCGCGACGAGCACGAAGGCGATGACGGCCGTCCAGCCGCCGATCCGCAGCGAGCGCCACCACACGGAGTAGTCGGTCTCGTCGCGGCCGGGCACCTCGGGGGCGGAGCCGACGACCACGCGGCCGTCGGGGCCGACGGTGTCGATGCCGTCCTTGCGGCGACGCCACAGGTGGTACCAGGCGATGCCGAGGAGGAACGCGCCGCCGACCGCGGTGGCACCGGCGAGCGTGTGGGTGTAGGCGGCGAGCGCGGTGCTGTTCGTCATCACCGCGAACACATCGGTCATGACCGGGCGCCCGTCGATGAGCTCGACGCCCACCGGGTGCTGCATCCACGAGTTCGCGACGATGATGAAGTAGGCCGACAGCCAGGATCCGATGACGGCCGCCCACAGGACGCCGAGGTGGAGCTTTCGGCTCAGTCGACCCCAGCCGAAGATCCACAGGCCGAGGAACACCGATTCGAGGAAGAAGGCGATGAGCGCCTCCATGGCGAGCGGGGCGCCGAACACGTCGCCGACGAAGCGGGAGTACTCCGACCACGCCATCCCGAACTGGAACTCCTGGACGATGCCGGTGGCGACGCCCATGATGAAGTTGATGAGGTAGAGCTTGCCCCAGAACTTCGTGGCCCGCAGCCACATCTCGTTGCCGGTGCGGTGGTACATCGTCTGCAGGATGGCGACGAGCAGGCCGAGCCCGAGCGTCAGCGGCACCATCCAGAAGTGGTAGACCGTGGTGATGCCGAACTGCCACCGGCCGATGAGGACTGGATCGAGATCCACGAACGCCTCCCTGTTCTCCGTCGTATCGGGGCGCACCGGGGCCCGGCGACGTCTCGTGATTCTGCTGCGGTTTCTACTGTCCGTAGAATACTCCGACTCCACGGCAACCACGAATGTTCTCGGAAATGACACTCAACCGTCTCGTATGGTGGCGCGTCGGCGGTGGACCGGACTACACTGCGTGGTGGGCGCGGCCATCCGCAGACCGCGACTGCAAGCATTCTGACTGATCGGGGCGACGAGCGTGGGAACACTGGGTGAACTGGAGCGCAGCGTGATGAACGCCTTGTGGAATCACCCCGCCGGCCTCACCGCGGCCGGCCTCCGCGATGCGCTCAGCGACCGCGATCCCGCACTCACGACGGTCCACACCGTGCTCACCCGGCTCGAGAAGAAGGGCCTGGTGACCCGGGTCCGCGCCGAGCGCCCCCACCGCTACCTCACCGTGTCGAGCCGCGAGGACCACGTGGCCGAACTCATGACCGAGGTCCTCGACCAGGCCCCGGACCGCCACGCCGTGCTCGCCCGCTTCCTCGGCTCCGTGTCGGATTCCGACACGGCCTTCCTGTCCTCGCTGCTCCAGCGCCCGCTCGTCCAGCGCTGAGGACCGACGCCCGACCGGGCGGCCCGCGATGCTCATCACCGGAACCCTCCTCGCCGTGCTGGCCCTCGTGCTCGCGTGGCCGGTGCCGGTCGCGCTCGCGCGCCGCTCCCCGCTCATCGACCCGCTCTCCCGGCTCGTGCTGTGGCAGGCGGTGGGCCTCGCCGGCGGACTCTCGCTCATCGGCACCGCCGTCGTGTTCGCGACCGCTCCGATGGCCGGCTCACTCGGTGACGGACTGATCGGCCTCGCCGACCTGCAGGCGCTGTCCGTGCTCGCGTGGTGGCAGTGGCTGCTGCTCCTCGTCGCGGTGCTCCTCACCGTCCGCCTCATCGGCTCGCTCCTCGTGCAGTCCGTGCTCGTCCTCAGGCACCGGCGCAGGCACTCCGCGCTCGTCGACCTCCTCACCGAGCCTTCGGCCGAGCTGCCGAACACACGGGTGCTCACCAGCGACAGCCCGGTCGCCTACTGCCTGCCGGGCCGCGGCTCGGGCACGACGGTGGTGACGACCGGTCTGCTCGCGGTGCTCACCGATGAGCAGCGGAGGGCCGTCGTCGCGCACGAGCAGGCGCACCTCGACCTCCACCACGATCTGCTCGTGCTGCCGTTCGCGGCATGGAACCGGGCGCTGCCGTTCGTCCCGGCGACCTCGACCGCGCTCGCCGCGGTGTCCGCGCTCATCGAGTTCATGGCCGACGACCGGGCGCGTGCGAGCCTGGGCGCCGCACCGCTGGCGGAGGCCGTCGAGACCGGAGCACGCGTCCATCCCGGGGCGCACAGCACGGATCTCACCCGGGCACGGCTCGCCCGCCTCGACCGTGAGCTCCCCGCGGCGCGCACCCGCGTGCGGACGGTCAAGCTCGTCGCGGCCGCGTGCCTCGTGCTCGTCCCGACGCTCATCCTCGCCGCACCCACGCTGGCCTGATCCGGGTCGACGCGAGGCGGCTCCGGAGCGGACGGGCCGCAGCGGCCCCGGCCAGGAGCGTGACGGCTCAGGCGTCGATGCGCTCGGCGTCGAGCATCGCTGCACCGGACACGATGAATTGCTTGCGCGGTGCGACCTCGGACCCCATGAGGAGTCCGAAGGTGCGCTCAGCGGCCTCGGCGTCGCCCATGGTCACCCGGCGCAGCGAGCGCATGCCCGGTTCCATCGTCGTCTCCGCGAGCTGGTCGGCATCCATCTCGCCGAGCCCCTTGTAGCGCTGGATGGGCTCCTTGTAGGCCTTCTTCGTGCGGTCGAGCCGCTTGAGGAGGGTGTAGAGCTCCGCTTCGGAGTAGGTGTAGACGACCTCGTTGGCCTTGCCGCGGTGGACGATCTCCACCCGGTGCAGCGGCGGCACCGCCGCGAACACCCGGCCGGCCTCGACGAGCGGACGCATGTACCGGAAGAACAGCGTGAGCAGCAGGGTGCGGATGTGGGCGCCGTCGACGTCGGCGTCGGTCATGATGATGACCTTGCCGTAGCGTGCGGACTCGAGATCGAAGCTGCGCCCGGCGCCGGCGCCGATGACCTGGATCAGCGCGGAGCACTCGGCGTTGGCGAGCATGTCGCCCACCGATGCCTTCTGCACGTTGAGGATCTTGCCGCGGATCGGGAACAGCGCCTGGTGCTCGGAGTCACGGGCGGCCTTCGCGGTGCCCATCGCGGAATCGCCCTCGACGATGAACAGCTCGGAGCGGTCGAGATCGGTCTTGCGGCAATCGTAGAGCTTGGCGGGCAGCGACGAGGATTCGAGCGCGGTCTTGCGCCGCTGGTTCTCCTTGTGGGTGCGCGCCGAGATCCGCGACTTCATCTCCGCCACGACCTTCTCGAGCAGGAGGTTGACCTGCTGCTTCTCCTGCCGCTTCGAGGAGTTCAGCAGCGCACCGAGCTCCTGCTCGACGGTGCGGGCAACGATCTGGCGGACCGCGGAGGTGCCGAGCACCTCCTTCGTCTGGCCCTCGAACTGCGGTTCGGCGAGTCGCACGGTGACGACGGCGGTGAGGCCGGCGAGCACGTCGTCCTTCTCGAGCTTGTCCTTGCCGACCTTGAGGCGGCGGGCGTTCTGGTCGACGGACCTGCGCACGGTCTTGAGCAGGGACTGCTCGAAGCCGGTCATGTGCGTGCCGCCCTTGGGGGTGGCGATGATGTTGACGAAGCTCTTCACCCGGGTGTCGTAGCCCTTGCCCCAGCGCACCGCGATGTCGACGCCGACTTCGCGCGGGACCGCGGTGGACACCATGTGGCCGTCCTCGTCGAGCACCGGCACCGTCTCGGTGAAGGTGCCGGAGCCGGCCAGCCGCCACACGTCGGTCACGGCATCGTCGTGGGCGAGGTGCTCGACGAACTCCGAGATCCCGCCGGAGTACCGGAACTCCTCGGTCCGCGAGGTGATGATCTCCCCGGTCTCGTCGCGTTCGACCCCGCGCTCGTCGTGGATGGTGATGCCGAGGCCGGGCACGAGGAAGGCCGTCTGGCGGGCGCGGTCGACGAGGGTGTCGTAGGTGAAGTGGGCGTCCTTGAGGAAGATCTGCGGATCCGACCAGTAGCGGATCCGGGTGCCGGTGACCCCGCGCTTGGCCTTGCCGATGATCTCGAGCTCGGAAGCGGATTCGAAGAGGGTGAAGGGGTTGTCCGGGGACAGCACGCCGCCGGAGTCGTCGAAGCGGCCGGGGGCACCGCGCTTGAAGGACATCCGGTGGACCTTGGAGCCGCGGGTGACCTCGACGTCGAGCCGGGCGGAGAGCGCATTGACGACGGAGGCTCCGACGCCGTGGAGACCGCCGACCGCGGCGTAGGAGCCGCCGCCGAACTTGCCGCCGGCATGGAGCTTCGTCATCACGACCTCGACGCCGGTGAGACCGGTCTTGGGTTCGATGTCGACGGGGATGCCGCGCCCGGTGTCGGAGACGGTGACGGAGCCGTCGGCGTGCAGCGTGATCTCGATGTGATCGCCGTGGCCGGCGAGCGCCTCGTCGACGGAGTTGTCGATGATCTCCCACAGGCAGTGCATGAGGCCGCGGGAGTCGGTGGTGCCGATGTACATGCCCGGCCGCTTGCGGACGGCGTCCAGTCCGGACAGGACGGACAGCTGTCGTGCACCGTAGTCCTCGGTCTTCGCTCCTCTGGCTGCCACGCAGGTTCCTTCCGCTCGATCGACGGCCCCCAGTCTACGAGTCCGCACCGCCCGCACCCGGTTGCCATGCCGCTGCCCCGGCGACGTTTCGGGTGCGTGCCGGGTGGGGGCCTCCGGGCGAGGGCGCCCGGATGCCGGGGAGGTGCCGGGTGGGATACTGGGGCACATGTCACGCAGCCTCTGGATCACCGGCCTCCTCGCGAGCACGATGCTGCTCGCCGGCTGCTCGGGAGCGGGGCCGGCGGAGAATCCGTCCACCGGCACGGTGGGGAGCCCGGCGGAGGGCACCTCGGCGGCGGCCACCCCGGTGCCCACCGAGACCCCGACGCCGACCCCCTGTCGAGGAGCCCCTCACCGGGTTCGTCGTCGCCGTCGATCCGGGTCACAACGGCGGCAACGCCGCGCACCCGGCGGAGGTCACCGCGCCGGTGCCGGACGGGCGCGGCGGCATCAAGGCGTGCAATACGACGGGGACGGCCTCGGCCACCGACTATCCCGAGCACGCATTCAACTGGGAGGTGGCCGCAGCGGTGCGCGAGC
Organism: Brevibacterium sp. CS2; assembly: GCF_005280295.1. Taxonomy (GTDB): domain Bacteria; phylum Actinomycetota; class Actinomycetes; order Actinomycetales; family Brevibacteriaceae; genus Brevibacterium; species Brevibacterium pityocampae. Next base: position 2,777,949 of record NZ_CP040020.1, read on the forward strand.
GCCTCGAGGACCTCGGCGCCGAGGTGGTGCTCTCCCGGGAGGACGACGAGGGCGTGGGTCCGTGCGTCGACGAGCGCGGGCAGTTCGCCGGGGACGCGGGCGCGGATGTGCTCGTGAGCATCCACGCGAACGGGACCGAGGACACCTCGGCGGCCGGGTTCCACATGATCGTCGTCGAGGACTCGCCGCACGCGGGCGTCGCCGAGCCCTCCCGCACGCTCGCCGAGGACATGGTCGAGGCCTTCGGCGCGGCCGACCTCGCCCCCAACCCCGCCTACGGCGACGACGGGATCGTCGCCCGGACGGACATCGCCGGGCTCAACCACGCGAAGGTGCCCGCGGTGCTCGTCGAGTGCGGGGAGATGCGCAACCCGGACGAGGCGGCGCTCATGGAGAGCGCCGCGGGCCGCGAGCGCTATGCCGCGGCGATCGTCGCCGGGGTGCAGGAGTTCCTCGAGGACTGAGCCGGAAGGATGCGTGTCAGCTGCGGATCGCGCCGTCGTCGTAGCGGATCTCGCCGCCGACCACCGTCGCGCCGACCTGCACGTCCTTGAGCTCCTCGGCCGGGACCTGCAGGAGGTCGTCGCTGAGCACGGTGAAGTCCGCGAGCTTGCCGATCGACAGGTCGCCCTTGAGCGTGTCCTCGTGCGAGGCGTAGGCGGAGTCGACGGTGTAGGCCCGCAGCGCCTGCTCAGCGGTGATCGTCTCCGCCGGACCGAACTCCGCGCCGCCCGCGGTGCGCCGGTTGACGAAGTCGTGGATGCCGAGGATCGGGCTGCCGTCGACCATCGGGGCGTCGGAGGAGCCGGGGACGCGGATGCCGGCGTCGATGAGGGAGCGGACGCGGTAGCACAGCTGGGTGCGCTCGGGGCCGAGGGCACGGGCCATGCCGTCGCCGAGCTCGGTGATGAGCGCGGCTGCGGCACGCCGATGACGCCGAGCCGTGCGGCACGGGCGATCTGCTCGTCGGAGGCCACGCCGAAGTGCTCGATCCGGTTGCGCGGGTCGGTCCGCGGGTAGTCCCGCTGGGCGCCCTCGATGATGTCGAGGGCGTGGTCGACGGCGGCGTCGCCGATCGCGTGGGTGGCGAGCCGGAAACCCAGACGGTAGGCGCCGCGGAGGAGCTCGGTGAGCTCCTCGACGTCCCAGGCCATGTAGCCGCTCGACTCCTCGCCGTGGTAGCAGCACGTCATCGCCGCGGAGCGGCCGATGAGAGAGCCGTCGGTGAGCACCTTGACCGGGCCGATCCGCAGCCATTCGTCGCCCATCCCGGTGCGCAGGCCGAGGTCGAGGCCCTCACCGGAGGCGTCGTCGCGGCCGATGATGTGGTGCAGGGCCGTGAGGTACGGCATGACCGTGGCGCGCACGCCGAGTGCTCCGGTCTCCTACGCCGTGAGGTAGGCGTGGAGGTCGACCGGCGAGTTCCCGATGCTCGGCTCGGTGATCGAACCGATCCCCTCACGCAGCGCCTGCTCGGAGGCGGTGCGGAGATGGCGGACGATGTCGTCGACCGGCAGGGGCTTGTACACCCCGGTGATGAGGTCCATCGCTCGCTCCTGGACGAGCCCGGCAGCGGTGCGGCCGTCCTCCGTGCGCGCGACGTGCCCGCCGTCGACGTCGGGGACCTCGGAGAGCTCGGCGAATCCGGCGACCTCGAAGGCGCGGGAGTTCGCCACCCCCATGTGCCCGGACACGTGCTCGAGCCACACCGGGTTGTCCGGGGCCCGGCGGTCGAGCTCGGCGGCCAGGGGATGCGCGTCGTCGAGCTTGTTCTGGTCGTAGCCGGAGCCGTAGATCCACTCCCCCGGCTGCGCGTCGCGGGCCGCGGCGGCGACCGCGTCGTAGAGATCCTCCATCGAGGACACCGTGCTCGCCCGCAGGTCGACGCCGTTGAGGCGCTGCCCGCGCATGGAGAGGTGGTGGTGGACGTCATTGAAGGCGGGCACCGCCGGGGCGCCGCCGAGGTCGTAGGTCCGGTGCGCCGGGAGCCGGGTGACGTCGTCGTCGAGCGCACGGATGCGGCCGTCGATGACGCCGATCGAGTGCGCCTCGGGGCGTTCGGGGTCCATCGTCCGGAACCGCCCGCCGGTGAATACTGCGTCGAAATGCATGATCGTCCCTCTCCGTTCCGTGTGCTCTCCGGGGGCCGACCGACCTCCTCACTGCGCCGTAGCAAAGGCGGGGATTTGGTGATCACCGGCGGGGCCAGAAGACTGGAGGCATGACCGACACCACGATCGCCCCGAATCATCCCTGCTGGGTCGAGCTCAGCTCCCCCGACGTCGAGAGCGCACGGACCTTCTACGGTTCGCTGTTCGGATGGGAGTTCACCGAGCCGGGTCCGATGGGCTTCGGGGTCAAGGCGGTCCGCGACGGCCGGGTCGTCGCGGGGATCAGCCCGCAGCCGGCCGAGGCCCCCGCCGGACAGCCGGCGTTCTGGTCGGTGTACTTCCGGGTGGCCGAGCTCACCGATTTCCTCGCCCGCGTCGACACGGGAGGCGGGCAGGCGATGATGGCGATCCCGGAGTTCGACGGGACCGCCGGCGTCGCTCTCGTCGCGGACCCCGCGGGTACCGCGTTCGGCGTCCTCGAGTACGAGGACGACCGCGGCCTCACCGGCGTCGACGTCACGGGTGCCGCCTGCTGGTTCGAGCTCCACACGAAGGATCCCGCGGTGCACGAGTTCTACGGCGCGGTGTTCGACTGGGAGATCAGCCCGGTGAGCGACACCGACGAGTTCCGCTACTCGACGTTCGCACTGCCCGACACGGGGACCCCGCGCGGCGGGATCCTCGACACCTCGAACGTCGGGATCCCCGCGCACTGGGAGTCCTACATCCAGGTCGAGGACGCCGATGCGGTGGCCGGCCGGGTGCGTGAGCTCGGCGGTGACTGGCTCGCCGCCCCGCACGATTCCACCCACGGCCGGGTGGGCCGGTTCATCGACTCGCAGAACGCCGCGTTCACCGTCATCCAGCCGCGCTAGTCGCCCCTGTTCGGCCGACGAGCGGAGCCGTGCCGGTGAGATGGCGATGGCAGTGGGATGACAACGGCTTTGGGGTGACAACGGAAACTGCTGCGGCGGCCGGAGAATTCGCAGTCTCCGGCCGCCGCAGCAGTTCGCGTTGCACTTTCGGGGAGCGCGGTCGACGGGTCGGCTGACCTGCCCGTGCGCCGGCCCGGATCAGTCGAGGTAGTCGCGCAGCACCTGGGAGCGGGACGGGTGGCGGAGCTTCGCCATCGTCTTCGACTCGATCTGCCGGATCCGCTCGCGCGTGACGCCGTAGACCTTGCCGATCTCGTCGAGCGTCTTCGGCTGCCCGTCGTTGAGCCCGAACCGCATCGAGACCACTCCGGCTTCGCGCTCCGAGAGGGTGTCGAGCACGGAGTGGAGCTGCTCCTGGAGCAGGGTGAAGCTCACGGAGTCCGCCGGCACGACGGCCTCAGAGTCCTCGATGAGGTCACCGAACTCGGAGTCGCCGTCCTCGCCGAGCGGGGTGTGCAGGGAGATCGGTTCGCGGCCGTACTTCTGCACCTCGACGACGCGCTCGGGCGTCATGTCGAGCTCCTTGGCGAGCTCGTCCGGGGTGGGTTCGCGCCCGAGGTCCTGGAGCATCTGGCGCTGCACACGGGCGAGCTTGTTGATGACCTCGACCATGTGCACCGGGATGCGGATGGTGCGCGCCTGGTCGGCCATCGCACGGGTGATCGCCTGGCGGATCCACCAGGTGGCGTAGGTCGAGAACTTGAAGCCCTTGGTGTAGTCGAACTTCTCCACGGCGCGGATGAGGCCGAGGTTGCCCTCCTGGATGAGGTCGAGGAACAGCATGCCGCGGCCCGTGTAGCGCTTGGCCAGCGATACGACGAGGCGCAGGTTGGCCTCGAGGAGGTGGTTCTTGGCGATCCGCCCGTCGTGGATGATCCACTTGTAGTCACGGGTGTCGCGGGCCTCGGTCACGGTGCCCTCGGCGAGGAGGTGCTCGGCGTACATGCCGGCTTCGATCCGCTTGGCGAGGTCGACCTCCTCGGCGGCGTTGAGCAGCGCGACCTTGCCGATCTGCTTGAGGTAGTCCTTGACGGGGTCGGCGGTGGCGCCGGCGGAGACGACCTGCTGGGCCGGGGCATCGTCGTCGGCGTCGGAGACGACGAATCCTCCGGCCTCCTTGACGGCCTCGTTCTTCTTCTCCTCCTGGGAGTTCTTGGTCTCCGTCTCCTCCTTGGCGACGACCGCCTCGACCTCTTCGGCGGCACCGGGTTCGGGCACGGCTTCCTCGGTCGCCTTCGCTGCGGCACCGGTCGCCTTCGCGGTGGTCTTCTTCGCCGCAGGCTTGCGCGCGGTCGTCTTCTTCGCGGTCGTCTTCTTCGCCGTGGTCTTGGCGGGCGACTCGGCTGCGGCCGGCTCGTCCGCCTCCGACTGCGCGGCGGACTTCGCGGTCGTGCCCTTCGCGCCGGTGGACTTAGCGGTCGTGCTCTTCGCAGCCGTCGTCGTCTTCGCAGGTGCCCGACGGGCCGTGGTCTTCTTGGCCGGTGCCTCGGTGGCTTCAGCGGCGGTGTGCTCGGCCGGGGTCGACTTCGCGGTCGTCGCCTTCTTCGCCGCCGTCGACTTCCTGGCCGGGGTCGACTTCGCAGCAGTGGGCTTCTCGTCTCCCGTCGCTGCCGCAGCGGGCTTCTTCGCAGTCGACCTGGCAGCAGGCTTCTTCGCCGCCGTCGTCTTCGCAGCGGTGGTCTTCGCAGAGGGCTTCTTCGCCGTCGTGGACTTCGCGGTGGTCTTCTCCCCCGCGCCGGACTCTGCGGCCGTCTTCTTCGCCGTGGCCGTCTTCGCGGCGGTCGACGATTTCGCTGCCGCGGTCTTATTCGCTGTGGTGGACGCAGTACGCTTGGTCGTGGAACTCGACCGAGTGGACTTCTTAGCAGGAGCAGTCTGTGCGCTGGTTTCGGCTGCTGTGCTCGAATCCTTCTCGTCTGTCGGCACGAGTTCACCTTTCGGGGAGTCTGGCGGCGGACCACCGATGCCGTGGAGGCATCAGTAAGACCCATGTCAAGCACGTCGGCGCAGAACAGGCCCTGCACAGTCGTACGACTGGGTCAACACCCCATTCTCGCACGATATTCCGGCTCGGGCGAATCCTCGCCGGCGGCTCGCCGGGCCGGCGGACACGCCGATCCCCGGATCCGCTCCGGACCCCCGTGTCCGCTCAGCGGCCCGAAGCGGCCATCCAGCGCGGCGGCAGTCCTCGCGTCACCGCGCCGTGGACGAGCCCGGCGAGCGTATAGTCGGGGTCGAGCGCGAGGGACCGGCAGGCGTAGTGGTCGGCGAAGGAGTTGCGCGCTCGGCCCCATTCCAACCAGGCGAGCATCGCGAGGACGGCCGGACGGCTCGCCTCGTCCACAGCCGGGACCAGACAGTCGAGGTAGGCGACCGAGTACGCGGTCCGAGCGAAGTCCGGGCGCTCCGGGGACAGTCCGATCATCGACTCCGCCGCTGCGGCCGAGCGTGCGATCGGCCGCGCCCAGGCCGCGAAGGTGCCCGGCTCCAGCGCCGCGATGCGGGCGGGTGAGAAATCGGGGTGGTCGAAGCCGAGGATCATCTCGATGCAGTCCCTGCTCCACAGCTCGGCGCACATGAGTTCCATGCCGACGACCCCTCCCGGGCTCAGCACCCCGGGCACCTGGGCGACCGTCGCACGCGGATCCTCGGCGAGGTCGAGCAGCGCACGGAGGTCCGCGAGCGCAGCGTCGTAGCGGGCGGCCGCCGATGGGGCGGACGCCCGGATCCGCGCGGCGCCGGTGAGCAGCTCGGGCGGCGGGACCGGGTGGGCGGTCGCCGCGGCGAAGTCCTCGGCATGGCTGCGCCCGTCGGCGATGAGGCGCACCGCGACCTCGGTGTCGGTGGTCTCCGCCCGGCCGTAGAGCACCTCGGGGTCGTCGAGGCTGCCGCAGAAGCCGCCGCCTGCCCACAGCGGGTCGGCGACCTCGTACCCGGCCTCGGCGAGCGCGGCGCAGATGAGGAACACGGGGAGTCGGAAATGGTCGACGAGGAGTTCGCTCTCCGGTTCGCCGAGAAGGCCGAGCGCGGTGGGCACCTCGGTGCTGAACAGGATCGGGAAGACCGCCGCGGCGCCCTCGGCGTGCTCGAGCGTGGAGACGATGGCGGCGAGGTCCTCGGCGTCGAGGTGCGCGGCCTCGGAGAACCCGAAGTCGAAGCGGACGGTGAGGCCGACCTCGCCGCGGTCGCCGCTGCGGCTGCCGGTGACGAGGACGAGGGAGTCCGTGGGCGTGTAGCCCAGGATGTGGGGGACGATGCCGACGAGGTCGGTGGGCCGGGTGACGGTGTATGCACTCATGGGTGCAGTCCACTCCGCGCGGGCCGGCGGCACCATGCCGCGTGTCCGCCTGTGGATATCCGCCGCCGTGCCAGGCCGGTTGTGACCTGCGGACGCGCGTGTCTGTGACCTGCGGACGCGCTCACCTGTGACCTGACGAGGCCCGTCCCTGTGACATCGGGCGACGCGTAGGGTGGAGGACATGGGGAGGAAACGCGCCGCACACGCCGCCGCGGCCCGCGAAGTGCCGATCTCCACCGGGATCGCGCGTCTCGAGCCGGTGCCCGGGGAGCCGGATTCGTGGGTGCTGTTCGTCAACGGGGTCCCGAGCTCCTCGATCACCGTCGGCGACCCGTTGCGCCTCGATTTCGAATACCTCGACTGGATGTCCCGGGTTGTCGACACCGTCTTCGCACCGAGGACGACGCTGCGCGCCGTGCACATCGGCGCCGCGGGGTGCGCCCTGCCGCGATGGCTCGATGCCTCCCGGCCCGGCTCGCGCCAGACCGCGATCGACATCGACGCCGAGCTCGTGCGGCAGGTGCGGGAGTGGTTCGACCTGCCCCGCTCCCCCGCGCTCGCACTGCGGTGCGGCGACGGCGCCGAGGAGATCGCCACCTTCCGCGACTCCGCGGTGGGCCTCGTCGTGCGCGATGCCTTCGCCGGCGACACCACCCCGGCGGCACTCGCCGCTCCGGAGTTCTTCGCCGAGGTCGCCCGGGTCCTCGGCCCCGGCGGACTCTACCTCGCCAACATCGCCGACCGGCCCCCGCACGCCGCGCTCCGCGCGGAGCTCGGCGAGATGCGCAGCCATTTCACCCACCTCGCGCTCGTCGCCGACCCCGGGCAGCTCCGGGGCCGGCGCTACGGCAACGTCGTCGTCGCCGGGACGCAGGAGCCGATCGACGCCGTGGGCCTCGCGAAGGCCATGCGCCGCGGCCCCGCCGTGGCGTCCGTGCGCTGCGGGGACGCGCTCGACGCATTCATCGACCATGGATCGCGGGCCGGCTGAAACCCGCGGGCACCGGCTCCCACCTGGAACGCGACATGACAACGGGGTGTCCGGGCGAGGAACTCTTCTCACGATGCGAGCGCGTCGACACCGTCGACCCCCGGCGACCCGGCATAATTGATTGCCGATTGGAAAGGTGGACGGTGAGCGAACAGACAGAGATCGACCACGAGCAGCAGAACCTCGACGTGGTATATGCGCGCCTCGACGAGCTGCGGGCCGAGGCGCAGGGGAAGCTCGGCTCGGTGCGCCGCTCCCATGTGGGCGGGCACCACCAGAACCGCTCGGAGCGCGACGCCTTCGCCACGCTCTACGAGGACCAGCTCATCCGGCTCACCAACGCCGAGGAGGGTCTGTGCTTCGGTCGGATCGACTCCGCGGCCGGGGAGACGACCTACATCGGCCGGATCGGCATCTCCGACAGCGACCGCCGCCAGCTCCTCATGGACTGGCGCGCCCCCGCGAGCGAGCCGTTCTACCGCGCCACTGCGGCCGAGCCCGGCTCGATCGTGCGCCGCCGGCACATCGCCACGCGCCGCCGCACGGTGATCGGCGTCGAGGACGACGTGCTCGACCTCGACGCGCTCGACGACGCCGAGATCCGCTCGCTCCACGGCGAGGGCGCGCTCATCGCCGCCCTCGATGCCCATCGCACGGGCCGGATGAGCGACATCGTCGCGACCATCCAGTCCGAGCAGGACTCCATCATCCGCAAGCCGCTGTCCGGTGTCGTCGTGGTGCAGGGCGGGCCGGGCACCGGTAAGACGGCGGTCGCCCTGCACCGCGCCGCCTACCTCCTCTACCAGCACCGGGAGCGGATCGCGAAGTCCGGCGTCCTCCTCATCGGCCCCTCGCCGGTGTTCCTCAAGTACATCGAGCAGGTGCTGCCGTCCCTCGGGGAGACCGGCGCGGTGCTGCAGACCCCGGGCCAGCTCATGCCCGGATTCGACCTCACTGCCCGCGATCGTCCCGCCGCGGCCGCCGTCAAGGGCGATCTGCGGATGGTGCAGGTCATCGCCCGGGCGGTGAAGAACTATCAGCGGGTCCCGCAGGAGCCGCGCCGATTGCAGGTGGGGCGCCACACCCTCACCCTGACCCCGGAGATGGTGCGCACCGCCCGCGAACGGGCACGGCGCACCGGGTACCCGCACAACCGGGCGCGCACGACCTTCGTCTCCCAGGTGCTCCGGCAGCTCGCTCCGGCGCTCGCCGACTCCATGGGGATCTCCGCCGACGAGGAGCGCATGCCCGAGCTCCTCGAAGAGCTGCGCGGCGCCGCGGATGTGCGGGTGGCGATCAACCTGTGCTGGCTGCCGCTCACCCCGCTCGGCGTCCTCGACGCTCTGCTGTCCAAGCCCCACAAGCTCGTCGCGGCCGCCCACGGCCTGCTCGACTACGAGCAGATGGCGCTGCTGCGCCGGTTCAAGGGCGCCTCGCCGACGGTCGACGACGTGCCGCTGCTCGACGAGATCGCCGAGCTCATCGGCGGCTGGGCGGAGTCCGCGTCGGCCCCGCGGGCCGACACCGAGTACGCCGAGGCGGTGATCGAGATGACCGGCACCCAGGGCATGGTCTCCGCCGCGGATCTGGCCGAGCGCTACGACTCCCGCGACCCGCATCTCACCGTCGCCGAGCGCGCCGTCGAGGACCGCGAATGGACCTACGGGCACCTCGTCGTCGACGAGGCGCAGGAACTCAGCCCGATGCAGCTGCGACTGCTGTTCCGCCGGGTGCCGAGCAAGTCGGCGACACTGGTGGGCGACCTCGCGCAGGCGAGCTCAGTCGATCCCGATCGCACCTGGGCCTCGATGCTCCAGCCGCACGTCGGCGACCGCTTCGCACTCGAGCAACTCACCGTGTCGTACCGGACGCCGGGGCGCATCATGGTGCTCGCCAACCGGCTGCTGCGCGACTACTTCCCGGATCTCGCCGTGCCCTCGCCTGCCCGCGAGGGCACCTGGGAGCCGCAGATCGAGGTGCTCGGCGATGTCGCCGCGGTGTGCGCGGGACTGCCGGGCATGATCCGGGAGGAGCTCGCACTGCTCGGCGGCGGGCGGGTCGCGGTGATCGCGACGGCCGGGCACGGGGAGCTCATCGAGCACGCGCTGACCCAGGACGGCGGGGTGGACTTCGGACTCGGTCCCGCCGGCATCGACCACACCGTCGCGGTGCTCACCCCGTACGAGGCGAAGGGGCTCGAGTTCGACAGCGTCATCATCGTCGAGCCCGCCTCGATAGCCCCTGCCGGTGATCCCACGGGGATCGGCGAGCTCTACGTGGCCCTCACCCGGTCGACCTCGCGGCTGCGCGTCGTCGGGGCGGAGCCGTCCGTGCTCAGCCCGTACCTCACCCGCTGACCGCGGACGGGGCCTGCCGGGTCACCTGAGCGGGTACGTGGCCTGCCCGGTCACCCGGATCGCTGTCCCGTCCGCAGCGTGAGATTGCACGAAATTGCGGATCCGCTCTCAGGAACCTTCGGAAATTGAGGTTTGGGGGGTGGGTGAATAGAGGCCGCCGACGGCGTCGGCTTCCCCTCCGATGCCGCCGGCGGCGGGCGCGCCTGAGCGCGCAGAACTCATCCTATACCGAGAACACTCGGATTCGACAGCTCGATCTCACGAGTTCTGCTCAGGAACCTCGGAGGGAGCGGTCCCCGCAGCGGCCCCGGCGGGTTCGGCATCGCGCTCGGCGCGCAGCGAGGCGATCGCGGCCTCGAAATCCTCGAGCGACTCGAAGCCCTGGTACACGCTCGCGAAGCGGAGGAACGCCACCTGGTCGAGCTCGCGCAGCGGCTCGAGGATCGCCAGCCCCACCTCGTCGGCGTCGATCTCCGCGATCCCGCGGCTGCGGATCTTTTCCTCGACCCGCTGGGCGAGCTTCGCGAGGTCGTCCTCCCCCACCGGGCGGCCCTGGCAGGCCTTGCGCACACCGGAGATGACCTTCTGCCGGGAGAACTCCTCGGAGACCCCGGAGCGCTTGATCACCGCGAGGCTCGTGTGCTCCATCGTGGTGAAGCGCCGCATGCAGTTGGGGCACTGGCGGCGCCGTCGGATCGACGAGCCGTCCTCCGAGGTGCGGGAGTCGACGACGCGGGAATCGGGGTGGCGGCAGAACGGGCAGTGCATCAGTTCTCCTCATCCGCGGCAAAGCGCAGGCTCACCGCGGCGCCGTGGGCGGGCAGGTCCTCGTCCGCGGCGAGCGCGACGATGTGGTCGGCGACGGCGGCGAGCGCCGGGGCCGGGTAGTCGATGACCTGGCTGCCCTTGAGGAAGGACTGGATGCCGAGCGCGGAGGCGTGGGCCGCGTTCCCCATCGTCGGCAGCACGTGGTTGGAGCCGGCGCAGTAGTCGCCGAGCGCCACCGGCGAGTGGTCGCCGAGGAACACCGCTCCCCCGTTCGTCACACGCTCCGCGACGGCGCGGGGCTCGGCGACCATGAGCTGCACGTGCTCCCCGGCGTAGGCGTTGAGCACGGCGATGCCGGCATCGAGGTCCCGCACGAGCACGATCCCTGACTGCGGCCCGGCGAGCGCTTCGGCGATCCGCTCCCGGTGGGCGGCGGCGGGCACCTGTGCGGCGAGCTCGGCGGCGACCGCGTCGGCCAGCGCCTCCGAGGCGGTGACGAGCACGGAGGCCGCCTGCGGGTCGTGCTCGGCCTGGCTGATGAGGTCGGCGGCGACGAAGCGCGGGTCGGCGGTGTCGTCGGCGAGGACGATGATCTCCGTCGGACCGGCCACCGAGTCGATCCCGACCACCGAGCGGACGCTGGCCTTGGCGGCGGCGACGAAGGCGTTGCCCGGGCCGGTGATGAGGTCGACCGGTTCGAGCACCTCGCCGTCGTCGAACCCGTGGGCGAACGCGGCGACGGCCTGTGCGCCGCCCATCGCCCACACCTCCTCGACCCCGAGCATCGCGGCCGCGGCCATGACGGTGGGGTGCGGCAGCCCGGTGGACTGCGGCGGCGAAGCGATCGCGAGCGAGGCGACACCGGCGACCTGCGCCGGCACGACGTTCATCACCACGGTGGACGGGTACACCGCGAGCCCGCCGGGCACGTAGAGGCCCACCCGGTCGACCGGGAGCCAGCGGGTGGTCACGGTGCCGCCGCCGTCGAAGCTCGTCGTCACCGGGGGCCGGGCATCGGCGGCGGCGACTGCGCGCGTGCGGCGGATAGTCTCCTCGAGCGCGGCGCGGATCCGCGGGTCGAGCTCGGCGGCGGCGCGGGTGAGCTCGGCGGCCGGCACGCGCACGGTGTCGAGCGCCACCCGGTCGAAGCGCTCGGTGTACTCGAGGACGGCGGAGCGGCCGTGCTCGCGGACGGCGGCGAGCAGCGGGCCGACGGCGGCGACTGCGTCGGACAGGTCGACCTGGGCGCGCGGGACAGAGGCGCGCAGGGTGCGGCGGTCGAGTGCGGAGTCGCGGAGGTCGAGGCGATTGATCGGTGAAGTGGTCACTACCCCAGTCTACGACTCGCTACCGGCTGGTCGCCGTTCGCGCTCGAGCCCACAGCGCTGGATCGGCTCACCCGAACATCGACGGGGAGGACACCTGCAGGCACTGGGCGCCGAGGAGCGCCTTGAGGTCGCCGAACAGGCTCGGCCCCGGGGTCACCCGCACGCTCGCATCGAGCTTCATGACGATGCTGCGGCCGGGCTGGGTGAGGCTGAGCCGGACCTCGGTGGGCCCGGAGTTCGCGCGCAGGATCTCCCCGAGCTGCTCGACGAGCTCCGGGGTGCACCGCTGCACCGGCATGGTGATGTGGAGCGGCCGGTCCGCGGGGTCGGTGACGTCGGGGATCGTCATCGACTGCGCCATGAGGGAGGCCGGGCGGTCGTCGGAGCGCCGGATCCGTCCCGTCACGGTGACGACGAGGTCGGTCGCGAGCAGCGTCGCCACGGGCTCGTAGACGTCGCCGAAGAACATCACCTCGACGCTCGCCTCGAGGTCCTCGACGGTGACGATGCCGTAGGGCTTGCCGGAGTTCTTCGACACCCGGCGCTGCACCTGCGTGATCATCCCGCACACCTTCACCGAGGAGCCCTCCGGCCGGGTGTTCTCCGGGTCGACGATCTCCGCGATCGATGCCTCCGCCTCGCTCTGCAGGACGCCCTCGAGCCCGTTGAGCGGGTGGTCGGAGACGTAGAGGCCGATCATCTCCCGCTCGAACGCGAGCTTCTCCTTCTTCTCCCACTCCGGGCGGTCGGGGATCGAGACGGAGAAGCTCGTCTCGCTCGCATCGTCGCCGCCGAGCCCGGCGAACAGGTCGAACTGGCCCGCGGCCTCCTGCCGCTTGACGCCGATGACGGAGTCGACGGCCTCCTCGTGCACCTCGACGAGCGAGCGGCGGGTGTGCCCGAGCGAGTCGAACGCGCCGGACTTGATGAGCGATTCGATCGTGCGCTTGTTGCACACGTGGCTGGGCACCTTGTCGAGGAAGTCGGTGAAGGAGGTGAAGGCGCCCTTGTCCTGGCGCGCCTCGACGATGCCGTCGACCACGTTCGCCCCGACGTTGCGCACCGCGCCCATCCCGAACCGGATGTCGGTGCCGACCGGGGTGAAGTTCTGCGCGGATTCGTTGACGTCCGGCGGCAGCACGGTGATCCGCATCCGGCGGCACTCGCCGAGGTAGATCGCGAGCTTGTCCTTGTTGTCCCCGACCGAGGTCAGCAGGGCGGCCATGTACTCTGCCGGGTAGTGCGCCTTGAGGTAGGCGGTCCAGTAGGAGATCACGCCGTAGGCCGCGGAGTGGGCCTTGTTGAACGCGTAGTCGGAGAACGGCAGCAGGATGTCCCACAGCGCCTGCGCCGCGGCCTCGGAGAAGCCGCGCTCCTTCATCCCCTCGAAGAAGCCGACCTGCTGCTTGTCGAGCTCGGACTTCTTCTTCTTGCCCATCGCGCGGCGCAGGATGTCGGCCTGGCCGAGCGAGTATCCCGCGACCTTCTGCGCGATCGCCATCACCTGCTCCTGGTAGATGATGAGGCCGTAGGTCGTGTCGAGGATGTCGCGCAGCGGCTCCTCGAGCTCGGGGTGGATGGGCGTGATCGGCTGCTGGTCGTTCTTGCGCAGTGCGTAGTTCGTGTGCGACTGGGCGCCCATCGGGCCGGGCCGGTAGAGCGCGAGGGTCGCGGAGATGTCCTCGAAGTTGTCCGGCTGCATGAGGCGCAGCAGCCCCTGCAGGCCGGCGCCGTCAAGCTGGAACACCCCGAGCGTGTCGCCGCGGGCCAGCAGCTTGTAGGACTCCGCGTCGTCGAGCGCGAGCTGCTCGAGGTCGAGGTGGAAGTCGCGGTTGAGCTCGATGTTCGCGATCGCGTCGGAGATGATCGTGAGGTTGCGCAGGCCCAGGAAGTCCATCTTGATGAGCCCCAGGCCCTCGCTCGTGGGGTAGTCGAACTGGGTGATGACCTGGCCGTCCTGGAAGCGGCGCATGATCGGGATCACGTCGATGATCGGCTCCGAGGACATGATGACGCCCGCGGCGTGCACGCCCCACTGCCGCTTGAGCCCCTCGAGTCCCTTGGCGGTGGCGAAGGTCTCCTGCGCGTCCGGGTCGGAGGCGACGAACTCGCGGAACTCCCCGGCCTCGCCGTAGCGCTTGGCCTGCGGGTCCTCGATGTCGGCCAGCGGGATGTCCTTGGCCATGACCGGCGGCGGCAGCGCCTTGGTGAGCCGCTCCCCCAGCGAGAACGGCTTGCCGAGCACGCGCGCGGAGTCCTTGAGCGCCTGCTTGGTCTTGATCGTGCCGTAGGTCACGATCATCGCGACGTACTCGCTGCCGTACTTGCGGGTGACGTACTCGATGACCTCGCCGCGGCGACGATCATCGAAGTCGACGTCGAAGTCGGGCATGGAGACGCGCTCGGGATTGAGGAAGCGCTCGAAGATCAGGCCGTGCTCGAGCGGGTCGAGGTCGGTGATGCGCATCGCGTAGGCGACCATCGAGCCGGCGCCGGAGCCGCGGCCCGGGCCCACCCGGATGCCGTTGTCCTTCGACCAGTTGATGAAGTCGGCGACGACGAGGAAGTAGCCGGGGAAGCCCATCGAGATGATGACCTCGAGCTCGTAGTCCGCCTGTTTGCGCACCTCGTCGGGGATCCCGCCGGGATACCGGTAGTGGAGGCCCTTGTCGACCTCCTTGATGAGCCAGGAGGTCTCGTCCTCGCCCGGCGGGCAGGGGAACTTCGGCATGTAGTTCGCCGAGGTGTCAAAGGACACCGCGCAGCGCTCGGCGATCTCGAGGGTGTTGTCGCAGGCCTCGGGCATCTCCTTGAACAGGGCGCGCATCTCCGCCGGCGACTTGAGGTAGTAGCCGGATCCGGAGAACGCGAAGCGGCTGCCGCCCTGGTCGTAGGTCGGCTCGATGAGCTTGGAGCCGGACTGGATCGCGAGCAGCGCCTCGTGCGCCTTCGCATCCGATTCGTGCGTGTAGTGGAGGTCGTTCGTCGCGACGAGCGGGAGATCGAGCTCCTTCGCCAGCCGCAGCAGGTCCTTGATGACCCGGCGCTCGATGGACAGCCCGTGGTCCATGATCTCGCAGTAGTAATTGCCGGCGCCGAAGATGTCCTTGTACTCCGAGGCCGCGCGCAGCGCCTCGTCGTACTGGCCCAGGCGCAGGCGCGTCTGCACCTCGCTCGAGGGGCACCCGGTGGTGGCGATGAGGCCGCTCGCGTGGTTCTCGATGAGCTCCCGGTCGAGGCGGGGCCACTTGCCGAACGCGGAGTCGAGCGAGGCCACCGAGGACGCCCGGAACAGGTTCTGCATGCCGGTGTTGTTCTCCGCCAGCAACGTCATGTGGGTGTAGGCGCCGCCGCCGGACACGTCGTCGCCGCGCTGGCTCTCGTCGGTCCGCCACTTGACGCGGGTCTTGTCCCCGCGTGACGTCCCGGGGGTGACGTAGGCCTCGACGCCGATGATCGGCTTGACCCCGGCGCTCGTCGCCTGGCTCCAGAAGTCGAACGCGCCGAACAGGTACCCGTGGTCGGTGGTGGCGATGGCGGGCATCCCCATCTCCTTGGTCGCCGCCATGAGATCGCCCACGCGGGCCGCTCCGTCGAGCATCGAGTACTCGGTGTGCACGTGCAGATGTACGAAGCTGTCGCTGCTCACGGATCCCTCTTCCCGGCCTCGGATTGTGCTCGTCCCAGGGTACCGCCGATCACGGACACGGGGGTGCTCCCGACTCCCCTGCGCGGTCCGTTCAGCGGACGATCGCGCGCACCTCGTCGCCCGTTCCCGGGCGCCAGGCGACCGGGTGCTCGGTGCCGGGGGCGAATCGTGATCTCTGCCACCGGGCGAGGTGCTTGATCTCCCAGCCGTGGAACGTGCGGCCGTCGGGGAGCCGGACGTCGTAGACGATGAGGTGCTCGTAGGCCTCGTTGCTGATCCGCCCCCGGAAGGTCTGCTCGGTCACGGTGCCGTGGGCCACCGGCGCGCCGACGAAGGCGGGGTCGAGGCGCCGCTCGCGGTGCCGGCGCAGCATCACACCGAGGACCGCGAGGCCGGCGACCGCGGCGAGGAACAGACCGCCGATGACGACGACGAGGCCGATCGCGAGCAGCGGGTCCACGGGCGCCCCGTCAGCCCTGGGCGCGGCGCAGGCGGTCGAGCGCGGTCTGCAGATCCTCGGGATAGCTGCTCTCGAACTCGACGAACTCCCCGGTCTCCGGATGGGTGAAGCCGAGTCGCACCGCGTGCAGCCACTGGCGCTCGAGTCCGAGCTTGCCGGCGAGCACGGGGTCCGCGCCGTAGGGCAGGTCCCCGGCGCAGGGGTGCTTGGTGGCGGCCATGTGGACGCGGATCTGGTGGGTCCGGCCGGT
The DNA here is from genome assembly GCF_005280295.1 of Brevibacterium sp. CS2. Classification (GTDB taxonomy): domain Bacteria; phylum Actinomycetota; class Actinomycetes; order Actinomycetales; family Brevibacteriaceae; genus Brevibacterium; species Brevibacterium pityocampae. Next base: position 2,794,096 of record NZ_CP040020.1, read on the forward strand.
CTCGAGCCGGACCTCGAGCAGAGTCGCCGAGCGGTAGGCCTCGAGGACCTCGTAGTGGGTGACGGCGTGCTTGCCGTCGGTGAGCACGGCGTAGAGCCCGTCGCGGCGCGGGTTCCGGCCGATCGGCGCCTCGATCGTGCCGACGACCGGGTCCGGCAGGCCCTGCACGAGCGCGTGGTAGGTCTTGGCCACGGTGCGCTCCTTGAACGCCCGCTTGAGCACCGAGTAGGCGTGCTCGCCCTTGGCGACCACCATGACGCCCGAGGTGCCGACGTCGAGGCGGTGGACGATCCCCTGCCGCTCGGCCGCGCCCGAGGTGGCGATGTCGTAGCCGGCGGCCGCGAGCCCGCCGATCACCGTCGGGCCCTTCCAGCCGGCGGCGGCGTGGGCGGCGACCCCGACGGGCTTGTCGACGACGACGAAGGCATCGTCGTCGTAGATCACGCGCATCCCCTCGACGGTTTCGGCGACGATCTCCAGCGGTTTCGCCGGCTCCGGCATGACGACGTCGATGCGGGCCCCGGCGCTCACCCGTTCGGACTTCCCGACGACCGTGCCGTCGACGTGGACGTCACCGGCGGCGGCGATCGCCGCGGCGGCGGAGCGCGACAGCCCGAGCATCCGGCTCAGGGCGGTGTCGACCCGCTCCCCCTCGAGGCCCTCGGGCACGAACATCGAACGCTGGGTCACACCTGCTCCTTCGTCTGGTCGTCGGCGGCCGGACCGGAGGCGGTGTCGAGCGTGCCGTCGAGGCCGATGCCGCGCAGGGTGGTGAGCACGATGACGACGGCGGCGGCCGAGATCGCGATGTCTGCGATGTTGCAGATGAAGAGCGAGAGGTCGATGAAGTCGACGACAGCGCCGTGGAAGAATCCCGGCGGCCGGAACAGGCGGTCGAGGAGGTTGCCGGTGAGACCGCCGAGGAGGAGGCCGAGGCCGCAGCTCCAGGCGCGCGAGCCCAGCCGCCGACTGGCGAACAGGATCCCGACGAGCACGATGATCGCGATGACGGCGAAGATCCACGTCGAGTTCGCGCCCATCCCGAACGCCGCTCCCGGGTTGCGGTAGAAGGTGAAGCCGGCGAGCTCGCCGATCACGGGGATCGAGGGCCGGCCCTCGAGCGTCGCGATCGCGATCTGCTTGGTGACCTGGTCGAGCACGATGACGGCGGCGGCGATCGCGAACAGCGTTCCGACGAGGAGCCCTCTCCTGCCGGTGGGGGGTGCGGTGCTCACGGCCGTGGGGTCTCCTCGGGTCGGGCGGCGATCGATTCGGCTCCCCAGTCTAGCGGCCGAACCGCCCTGGCTAGTACTCGGCGGAGCGCTGGGCGAGGAGCAGACCCTTGCCGACGGCGAGCGTGAGCACAGCGAACCCGGGCGTCTCGCGCAGGGCGGCTGCGAAGTCGGCGGTCTCGTGCTCGTGGGAGATGACGTTGTCGACGACGAGCAGCCCGTCGAGCAGCCGCAGGATCTGCGGCAGGTAGTCGAGGTAGGCGGTGCGATCCGAATCGAGGAAGATCAGGTCGAAGGAGCCGTGGATCGCGGCGAGCTCCTCCCCCGCGTCGCCGACCCGCTGCTCGATCTGCGCCTCGAGGCCGACCTCGGCGAAGTGCCCGGCGGCCTCTGCGGCCCGCCCGGGGTGGTTGTCGATGGTGAGGATCCGCCCGCCGGGCGGCAGCGCCTGGGCGATCCACATCGTCGAGTACCCGTTCGAGGTGCCGACCTCGAGCACGTTCTCCGCACGCAGGCCGCAGACCAGGTCGGCGAGCAGGCGGGCCGAGGCCGGCTCGAGGTTGCGGTAGCGGCTCTCATGCGCTTCGACCCGGGAATCGTGCTCCCGGGACCGAGCGAGGACCGCGGCACTGAAATCGTGGAAGTCGACCATGGTCCCACCCTAGGCTCCCGCGCCCGGCTTGGGAACAGTGCCGGACCGCACCGGGGAACAGCGGACGGCGCCGGCGAGCCGTGCTCGCCGACGCCGTCGCTGCTGACCGAACCGGGGTGCGGCTCAGATCGAGTGCTGCGGGGAGTTCCCGAGCTTGTTGCCGCCCAGCGTCTCCGGAGCCAGGGACCCGGAGTTCTCGAGCTCGCGCAGCTGATCGCTGAGGTAGCTCTTGAGGCGGGTGCGGTACTGGCGCTCGAAGTTCTGCAGGCCGTCGATCTCGCGCTCGAGGTTGGCCTTCTCGGTCTCGAGGTGACGCAGGGTGTCGTCGCGCTTCTTCTCCGCGTCTCCGACGATCTCCTGAGCCTTCTTCTCCGCGTCGGCGATGAGGCGGTCACGGGTGCGCTCGCCCTCGGCGAGGTGCTCGTCGTGGAGGCGCTGCGCCAGCGCGATGAGGCCGTGGGCGTCCTGCTCGGATCCACCGGACGTGGCAACTGCACCGGCGGCGGCGGGCCGAGCAGCACCTGCGGACGAATCCGGCTCCGGTGCGGGAGCGGCGGGCTTGGGCTCCTCGACGGGTGCTGGCTGCTGCTGGGCCGGGGCGGACGCCTGCGGCGCCGGTCCCTGCGGCGCGACGAGCGGCGAGGCCTGCGTCTGCGACTTGGGCTCGGGGCGCTCCTCGGCCTTGGGCTCGTTGCCGGGCACGGCTGCGGGCATCGCCTGGGTGGCCTGCGGGTCGACGGCCGGCTCCGGCTTCGAGTTCGAGGCCGGCGCGGATCCGCCCTGCGACAGTTCGTTGACGCGCTGCTCGGCGGCCGACAGCTTCTGACGGAGCTCGTCGTTCTCCTGGTAGAGACGGCGGAGCTCGACGACGACCTCGTCGAGGAAGTCGTCGACCTCGTCCTGGTCGTACCCGTCGCGGAACTTCACGTGCTGGAACCGCTTGTTTACTACGTCTTCAGGCGTAAGCGCCATGAGGCCACCTTCGGTCGACAATGATGTTCTTTACAAGTCTGTTATACAACAGGCAACAGGGCAACAGTATCCCATCCCCCGCAGTGTTGTCGTGTTCAGCGGCTTTCCGCATCGGAACGCCGTGGGCGAAGACCCGTGTTTCGGTCACGGAACGGTTACGACGCACCGCCGAGCGGGGACGCCCTGCATCCGGCTCAGAGGAAGGAGTTGCCGGCCACCCGCAGCGCGCCGGCGAGCACCTGGACGAGGATGAACACGACGATGAAGCCGAGGTCGAGCGAGATCTGTCCGAGCCGCACGGGCGGGATGATCCGGCGCATGAGCTTGACCGGCGGATCGGTGAGCGTGTAGACGACCTCGCACAGCACGAGCACGAAACCGGTGGGGCGCCAATCGCGCGAGAACACCTGGATGAGGTCGATGACGACCCGGGCGAGCAGCACGTACACGTACAGGCTCAGGAGCGTCGCCAGGAGATGGAAGATGATGCCCACGGGCGAGTCGAACCTCTTTCGTATGGGATGGACGACGGCGGTCTACCCCACCAGGGTAGACCGCCGTCGGAGGAAACCGGAACCGCGACCCGCTTCTCCCAGCGAGCCCTCGGGTGGCGTGCGGGTTCAGCTCTGGTTGAAGAAGCTCGCCTGCATGTCGCCGGCGCCCTCGTTCTCCGTGGACACCTCGATGTTCTCCGGGGTGAGGAGGAAGACGCTGTTCGTGACCTTCTCGATGGAGCCGCGCAGCCCGAAGATCAGGCCGGCGGAGAAGTCGACGAGGCGCTTCGAGTTGGCCTCGTCCATCGCGGACAGATTCATGATCACCGGGATGCCGTCGCGGAACGCGGTGCCGATCGCCTTGGCGTCGTTGTAGCTGCGGGGGTGGATCGTCTGGATGCGCTGCATGGCCGAGGCCGGCGCTGATTCGACAGGGCGCACGGAAGCGCGGATGGGGGTCACTGCGGCGGGCTCCTCGTACTCGACGACGTCGTAGTCCTCGACGCCGTACTCGTCGGCGTGGTCGTCGGTCTCGACGGTGCTGCGCTGGTGGCGGGTGTGCGGCTCGTCGATATCGTCCTCGACGAAGCCCAGGTAGGTGCCGATCTTCTTGAGAGCGGACATGTCGTCTCCTCGTGGTTCGCGGTTCGTGTCGCAGGTGCGTCTGCGCTGAGTCTCCCTCGATCCGAAACTAGCGCAGTCGGCGACCGGATCGCGGGAGGGTGCGCGGGTGTGTCGAGGGTGGGAGTGCGCCCGGTGCACCGCCGAACCGGGGTCAGTGCGCCTGGAGCCAGACCACGCCGGCGAACCGGCCGGTCACGCCCTCGCGCCGGTAGGAGTAGAGCGCAGGGTCCTCCGCGGTGCAGATGGGCACCCACTGGTGGATCGCGGCACCGGCCCGGCGCAGCTGCTCCGCCACGCCGGCGGCGACGTCGAGAGCCGGGGTTCCGTGGGCCGACACCGAGGCGGTCACGGGTTCGGCGGCCGCGACCTCGGCACGCAGCTCCGCGGGCACCTCGTAGCAGCGCGGGCAGATCGAGGGGCCGATGACGGCGGTGATGCGTTCGGCGCCGGCGGCCCCCATCGCCTCGAGGGTCGCGGGCACGACCCCGTCGGCCATGCCCTTGCGGCCGGCGTGCACGGCGGCGACGACCCCGGCATCGACGTCGGCGAGGAGGACGGGCGTGCAGTCGGCGACCTGGACGACGAGCCCGAGGTCGGCGCTGGTCGTGATCTGCGCGTCGGCGACGACGGGTGCGGTCGGCACGGAGGCGCTCGGGTCCGGGAGGTCCAGGCGGTGCACCGCGGTGCCGTGGACCTGGGAGACGAAGCTCAGGCGGTCGGCCTGGAGCTGGAGGACGGTGGCGAGCATGCTCCGGTTCGCCGCGACGTGCTCCTCGGCATCGCCGACCTGGCGGGCGAGGTTGAAGGAGTCGAAGGGAGCGGCGCTGTAGCCGCCCCGCCTGTCGGTGAAGGCGGCGTGCGCGGTGAAGCGATCACCCGACAGGACGAAGCGGCTCTGCAGCACGGGACGGCCTCAGACGATCCCGGTCACTTGAGGAAGTCCGGGATGTCCAGATCCGAGTTGTCGAACCGGGACGGGCGCTGCTCCTCCGGGAGCGAGGACGGGACCTCGGAGTCCTGCTGGACTGCGGCGGGCCGGTCCTGCTGGAAGCGGTCCTGCTGCGGGAGGTCCTGGCCGCGCTCGGCGGCGGGCGCGGATTCCGCGGCGGGGGCCTCGGGCTCGGGCTCGACGACGGCGGGACGACCGGCCGGCTCGGGGGCGTCCCCGACCTGCGAGTCGAAGCCCGCGGCGATCACGGTGATCCGGCACTCGTCGCCGAGGTTGTCGTCGATCACGGTGCCGAAGATGATGTTCGCCTCCGGGTGCGCGGCCTCCTGGACGAGGCGCGCGGCCTCGTTGATCTCGAACAGGCCGAGGTCGGAGCCGCCCTGGATGCTCAGCAGCACCCCGTGCGCACCCTCGATGCTCGCTTCGAGCAGCGGCGAGGCGATCGCGGCCTCGGCGGCCTGGACCGCACGGTCCTCGCCGACCGCGGAGCCGATTCCCATGAGGGCGGTGCCGGCGTTCTGCATGACCGACTTCACGTCGGCGAAGTCGAGGTTGATCATGCCGGGGGTGGAGATCAGGTCGGTGATGCCCTGCACGCCGGAGCGCAGCACCTCGTCGGCGGACTGGAACGCTTCGAGCACGGAGACGTTGCGGTCCGAGATCGACAGCAGCCGGTCGTTCGGGATGACGATGAGGGTGTCGACCTCTTCGCGGAGCGCGGCGATGCCGGCTTCGGCCTGGGCCGAGCGGCGACGCCCCTCGAAGGTGAATGGGCGGGTGACGACGCCGATGGTGAGAGCGCCGAGCGAGCGGGCGATGCGCGCCACGACGGGAGCCGCACCGGTGCCGGTGCCGCCGCCCTCGCCGGCGGTGACGAAGACCATGTCGGCGCCCTCGAGCGCCTCCTCGATGGCCTCCTCGGAGTCCTCCGCCGCCTTCCGGCCGATCTCCGGGTCCGCGCCGGCGCCGAGGCCGCGGGTGAGGTCGCGGCCGATCTCGAGCTTGAGGTCGGCCTCCGACAGGAGGAGCGCCTGGGCGTCGGTGTTGATCGCGATGAATTCGACACCGCGCAGACCGACGTCGATCATCCGCTGGACAGCGTTGACTCCGCCGCCGCCGGTGCCGGCGACTTTGATGTCCGCTCCGGATTGTGGGAATTCAGCCAAGTCGGTTCCTCTTTCGACGCATCTGGCCCGCGAGCGGGCGCTCCGGCGATTTTGCCTTCGACCCGACGCTATGGGGATCGCCGCCCGGGTGCAACCACTGCCCCCGGTGTGTCCGCCGGGGATCGAGAAATGTCCGCCCGCCCGCCGGCGGGCGGCTCAGCGGGTGACGGGCACCTCCGGCACGGACACGTCGATCTCCGTTGCCCCGGTGCGCATGAGGGCGAGCGCGACCTCGAACTTCCGGGCGGTGTCCTCCGGGGAGCCGAAGTGCACGGTGACCTCGGTGCCCTCGTGGTCGTAGAGCATCCGCAGGTCCTGGTCGGAGCCGGCGCGCATCGAGGTGATGTGCTCCCGCTGCGCGGCGGGCACCGCGTCGATGAAGGCGACGGCGGCCCCGACCGCGGCGGGTGCGTCCGCGCCCTCGGCGAGCTCGAGCACGGGCAGGCCGTCGGGCGCCTCCGGCACCCTGTCGATGATGCGCCCGGTGATGTCATAGCGCTCGAAGGCATCCCCGGCGGGCACGGTGAGCACCGGCTGCCGGTCGCTGACCTCGACGGCGAGCGCCCGCGGCCCGGCCCAGCTCACCGTCACGGTGTCCGCCTTGGGGAACTCCGCGACGATCGCCTCCTCGAGCCGGCCACGCCGGATCTGCGGCAGCGGGGTGCCGGCGTGCGCGTCCGTGACGTACTCCGCGACGGCGTCCGGGTCGGTGAGCTCGGTCCCGGTGACCTCGACGCACTCGAGCGCGAGCACGGGTGAGAACCAGGCGACGGCGGCGAGTCCGATCACGGCGAGGGCCGCTCCGGCGACGATCGCCCAGGTCCGGATCCGGGCGCGCCGACGGGCGGCGAGCCGGTCGGCGAGGCTCGCGGTGCTCACGCTTCGAGGGCCGCCACGAGCTCGGGGCCGAGGAGCGTCACGTCGCCGGCGCCGGCGGTGATGACGACGTCTCCGGGCCGCACGCGCTCGCGCACGTAGGGCACGGCGTCGGCGAAGGAGGCGAGGAACACGACGTCCTCGTGGGGCACCTCTGCCGCGATGAGCGCCCCGGTGACCCCGGGGATCGGGTCCTCGCGGGCGGGGAACACGTCGAGCACGACGACGTCGTCGGCGATCCCGAGCGCACGGCCGAACTCCGCCTTGAAGTTCTGGGTGCGGGAGAACAGGTGCGGCTGGAAGATCACGTGGACGCGCCCGCCGGGGTCGACGACCTCGCGGGCGGCGGTGAGCACCGCTGCGACCTCGGTCGGGTGGTGGGCGTAGTCGTCGTACACCCGCACCCCGCTCCCGGTGCCGCGCAGCTCGAACCGGCGGCGCGTGCCGCCGAAGGATTCGACGCCGAGGATCGCGTCGGACAGCGGGAAGCCGAGCTCCGCGGCCACGCAGAGGGCGGCGGCGGCGTTCGCCGCGTTGTACTCGCCGGGCTGCCGGAGCCGGATCGGGCCGTGCTCCGTGCCGTCGAGCACGAGCGAGAACTCCGCGCCGGTGCGTCCGGGGCGGATCCCGACGATCCGGGCGTCGGCGTCCTCGGCCTGCCCGTAGAGGAGCACCCGGGCGCCCTCGGCGCGGGCGTGCTCGCCGATCTCGCGGGAGCCGGGGTCGTCGGCGCACACGATGACGGTGCCGCCGCGCTCGGCGACCCGGGAGCAGAAGTCGACGAACGCCTGCCGGACGGCCTCCCAGGTGCCGTAGTGGTCGAGGTGGTCGGCCTCGACATTGGTGATGACCCCGACGGCGGGCTCGTAGAGGAGGAAGGAGCCGTCGGACTCGTCGGCCTCGGCGACGAACACGTCGCCCGTGCCGTCGTGGGCGTTCGTGCCGGTCGCGGTGAGCACCCCGCCGATGACGAACGAGGGGTCCGCCCCGCAGGCCTGGAGGACGACGGTCGTCATCGAGGTCGTCGTCGTCTTGCCGTGGGTGCCGGCGATCGCGACGGTCCGCCGATCGGTCATGAGGGAGGCGAGCGCCTGCGAGCGGTGGATGATCCGCAGGCCGGCGGCGCGCGCCGCGGCGAGCTCCGGATTGGTCTCGCGGATCGCGGAGGACACGACGACGGTGTCCGCGCCGGTGACGTTCTCCGCGCGCTGACCGATCTCGACCTCCGCCCCCTGGGCGCGCAGCGTGGTGACGACGCTCGAGTCCTTGGCGTCGGAGCCGGTCACGGTCATCCCGCGCATGAGCATGATGCGGGCGATGCCGGACATCCCGGCTCCGCCGATTCCGATGAAGTGCACGCGGCCGAGCTCGGCGGCCGGCACAATGGCCTCGGTCATGGGTGTCCCTCGCTGTCGGGTGGTTCGGTGGTCGGGGAGTCGGAGCCGCCGCGGGCCCGCTCGTCGCGGGTGCGCCGCTCGGGCGGGTAGGGCCGGTGCGGGTGGTCGAGTCCGGCGGCGTCGAGGATCATCGCGACCATGGTGCGGGCGGCGGTCTGCGGGAACACCATGCTCCGGGCGGCCTGCTCCATCGCCTCCAGGCGAGCGTCGTCGGTAAGCAGCGGGATGATCCGGGTGCGGATGCTCTCGGCGGTGAAGTCGGCGTTCTCGATGATCTCGGCGGCACCGGCGGCCGCGGCGTCGGCGGCGTTGAGGCGCTGCTCGCCGTTGCCGATCGGCAGGGGCACGTAGATCGCGGGCACCTGCGCGGTCGTCGCCTCGGCGACGGTGCCCGCGCCGGCCCGGCAGATGAGGAGGTCGGCGGCGGCGTAGACGTTCTCCATCCCGTCGACGTAGTCGACGACGTGGTAGCCGTGGTAGCGCTCCGCGGCGGCGGCGAGATCGGCGCCCTTCCCGGCACCGGTGATGTGGAGGATCTGGAGGCCGGCGGCCATGAGCTCGGGCATCGCGGCGCGGAAGGCCTCGTTCATCGCCTGCGCGCCGAGCGAGCCCCCGGTGACGACGAGGGTGCGCCGCTGCGGGTCGAGCCCCAGGGCGACGGCGGCGCGGGCGCGGGCGGCCGGGTCGGTGCGGTCGACGGCCTCGATCGCCGAGCGCATCGGCATGCCGACGTGCTCGCCGGTGAGCGGGGTGCTCGCGAAGGTGTAGCCGACGCGCCGCCGGGGGGTGAGCCGGGCGCCGAGCCGGTTGGCGAGCCCCGGGCGGGCATTGGCCTCGTGGACGACGATCGGGGTGCCGGTGCGCCGCGCGGCGAGGTACGCCGGGGTCGACACGTAGCCGCCCACGCCGCAGACGACGTCGACGCCGCGCTCGCGGATGATCCGGGTGACGGCGGACACGGTGCCGAGGAGGCGGCCGGGGAAGCGGACGAGGCCGGCGTCGATCCGGCGCGGCGCGGGCACCTTGTCGATGGTGAGGAGCTCGTGGCCGGCCTCGGGCACGAGCCGGGTCTCGAGTCCTTCCGCGGTGCCGAGCATGAGGATCTGCGCGTCGGGGACCTGGAAGGCGAGGTCGTCGGCGATCGCGAGCATGGGCGAGATGTGGCCGGTGGTGCCGCCGCCGGCGAACAGGACTGTCAGTGGCATGGGGTTCTCACTTCTGTCGGGCAGGTCGGCGGGCGAGGACGGCCAGGGAGCTGCGGACGCGGTTCGACTGGGCGCGCATCGCCTCGCGGGCGCCCTCCTCGGCACGGGCGAAGGACAGCACCATGCCGATCGCGATGAGGGTGGCGAGCAGTGCCGAGCCGCCGTAGGACACGAGCGGCAGGGGGACGCCGATGACCGGCAGCACGCCGGCGACGACGCCGATGTTGACGACCGCCTGGCCGACGATCCACATGAAAACGGCGGCGGTGGAGGTCTGCACGAAGCGGTCGCGCGAGCGCATGATGATGCGGACGAGCCCGTAGCCGAGCGCGGCGAAGAGGAGGAGCACGACGACGGAGCCGAGCAGTCCGAGCTCCTCGCCGATGATCGCGAAGATGAAGTCGTTGTGCGCCTCGGGCAGCCAGGACCACTTCTCGCGGCTGGCGCCGAGTCCGACCCCGAACCAGCCGCCGGAGGCGAGAGCGTAGAGGCCGTGGTTCGACTGCCAGTGCTGGCCCAGCGGATCCATCTCCGCGGAGTCGGATCCGGTGAGCATCGCGCGCACGCGGGCCATCCGGTTCGCACTCGTCACGACCATGAGGGCGACGACGGCGCCGATCATGGCGAGCGCACCGAGGAAGTGCCTCCACGGCACTCCCCCGACGAACAGCGCGCCGAGCGCGAGGCCCATGATGATGAGGCCGGTGCCGAGGTCGCGGCCGTAGAGGATGAAGCCGAGGACGGCCATGAGGACGAGCACCGCGGGCAGCATCTCCTTGAGCGAGCGCAGCCGGTGGGCCTTGTTCGCGAGGAACACGCCGAGCCACAGTGCGAGTGCGGCCTTGACGAACTCGGCGGGCTGGCCCTGGATGCCGCCGATCGACACCCAGCTCGTCGAGCCGTTGACGGTCCGTCCGAGCCCGGGGATGAACGGCAGCACCTGGAGCGCGATGCCGACGATGATCGCGAGCGGGGCGATCATCCGCCAGCCGCGCAGCGGCACGAAGGACAGGCCGAGCATGCAGAGCAGGCCGACGACGGCGAAAGCCGCCTGGCGGCCGACGACGGAGAACGAGGACCCCTCGCCGGCGGCGTACGAGGTGATCGAGGAGGCCGAGAGCACCATGACCAGGCCGATCCCGGTGAGCGCGAGGGTCGCGGCGAGCACGAGGTAGTAGCTCGTCACGGGGAGGTCGTGGATCCGCCGGAGCACGGCGAGCACCCCGGTGTCCCCGCGCAGGAAGTCCTGCGGCCGGGTGCTCCGGGCCTGCGCGGACCCGGTCCGCGGGGCGGTCCTGCCGGGGCTGCTCATCAGGCCCCCGCGGCGCGGCGCACCGCGCGCGCGAACAGCTCGCCGCGGGTGGCGTAGTCGAGGAACTGGTCCATGCTCGCCGCCGCCGGGGCGAGGAGCACGGTGTCGCCGGCCTGCGCGGCGGAGGCGGCGAGGGCGACGGCGCGCTCGGCCACGGCGGTGCCGCGCTCGGCGGGGTCGGTGTCGGCGGGATCGGCGGGGAGGTCGACCTCGAGCACGGGGACCTCGGGGGCGCGGGCGGCGAGCGCGGTGCGCAGCGGCGTGCGGTCGGCGCCGATGAGGACGACGGCGCGCAGGCGGTGGGCGTGGGCGGCGACGAGCGCGTCGTAGTCCGCTCCCTTCGCCAGCCCCCCGGCGATCCACACGATCGGGTCGAAGGCGTGCAGCGCGGCATCGGCGGCATGCGGGTTCGTGGCCTTCGAGTCGTCGATCCAGCGCACGTCCCCGGACTCGGCGACGAGGGCGAGGCGGTGACCGCTCGACGGCGTGGGCGCGCAGGCCGTCGCGCACCGCAGCCGGCTGGCACCCCGATGGCGCGCGCGAGCGCCGCGGCGGCGAGCGCGTTCGCGATCTGGTGGGGCGGGGCGGGGCGGTCGGGCTGGCCCGAGGCGCGGGCGACGTCGGCGAGGGAGGCGAGCTCCGCGGCCGCGGAGTACCGCTGCGGGATGAAGGCGCGGTCGACGAGCGCGTCCTCCACCACCCCGAGCTCGCCGGGTGCGGGGATGCCGGAGGTGAAGCCGATCGCGCGGGCCCCGGCGATGACCTCGGCATCCTCGACGAGGGTGCGGGTGGCGGGATCCTCGATGTTGTACACGCAGGCGGTGCGGACGTTGGTGTAGGCGCGCCCTTTGTCCGCGGCGTACGCCTCGGCGCTGCCGTGCCAGTCGAGGTGGTCGGCGGCGATGTTGAGCACCGCGGCGGCGTCGGCGCACATCGAGAACTGCCAGTGGAGCTGAAAGCTCGACAGCTCGATCGCGAGGACCTCCGCCTCCGGGTCGAGCACGGCTTCGAGCAGCGGGGCGCCGATGTTGCCGCAGGCGCGCACGTTCATCCCGGCCGCCCGGAGCATCGCCTCGAGCATCGTCGTCGTCGTGGTCTTGCCGTTCGTGCCGGTGACGACGAGCCAGGGCGCGGCGTTCGCACCGCGCACCCGCCAGGCGAGCTCGACCTCGCCGATGACGGGGATGCCGGCGGCCCGGGCGGCGCGGAGCAGCGGCTGATCGGGCCGCCAGCCGGGCGAGGTGACGACGAGGTCGGGGGTCCGGCCGCTGCGGGGGCGCGGCAGGTCCTCGACGTGCTCGGGGCCGCGTCGGATGTCGACGTCGAACACCGCGAGGATCGCCTCCTGCTCGCTGCGGTCGCGCACGGTGTCGGCGTCGACGACGATGACCTCGGCCCCGCGCTCGGCGAGGTGGACGGACGCCGGGTAGCCGGACACGCCGAGTCCGGTGACGACGACGGTGAGGCCGGCGAGCGAGGACTCCGGCCCGTGGAGGGCGGCCGGGATCGCCGCGGCGTCCGGGTAGTCGAGGGCGACCGCCCCGGGCGGGACGATCGGCGACAGCTCTGCCGGGGTGGGGGCCTCATGCAAGGTGGGACACCCATTCCGCGTAGAACAGGCCGATCGCGGCCACGACGAAGAGCAGCGCGATGATCCAGAAGCGCACGACGATCGTCACCTCGGCCCAGCCGATGAGCTCGAAGTGGTGCTGGAGCGGGGCCATCCGGAACACCCGCTTGCCGGTGAGCTTGAAGGATGCGACCTGGATGATGACGCTGAGCGTGATGAGGACGAACAGGCCTCCCATGATGATGAGGAGGAGCTCGGTGCGCGACATGATCGCGAGCCCGGCGATCGCGCCGCCGATCGCGAGCGAGCCGGTGTCGCCCATGAAGATCTTCGCCGGGGAGGCGTTCCACCACAGGAATCCGATGCACGCCGCGGCCATCGCCGCGCCCACGATGGTGAGGTCGCGCGGGTCGCGCATGTAGTAGCAGCCGTCGCGGATCTCGCTCATGAGGTGGCAGTTCTGGGTCGACTGCCAGGTGGTGATCATGACGAAGCCGGTGAACACGACGCTGGCGGCCCCAGCGGCGAGCCCGTCGAGGCCGTCGGTGAGGTTGACGGCGTTCGACACCGCGGTGACGATGAGGTTCGCCCACAGGATGAAGAGGAGGAGGCCGACGATGCTGCCGGCGAAGGCGAGGTCGAGGCCGGTGTCGCGGACGAAGGAGATCGCCGTCGACGCCGGGGTCTGCCCGTACTCGTTGGGGAACTGGAGGGCGAGGACGGCGAAGCTGATGCCGACGAACCCCTGGCCCACGAGCTTGCCGACCGGCTTGAGACCGAGCGAGCGCTGCTTGGAGACCTTGATGTAGTCGTCGAGGAACCCGACCGCGCCGAGCCCGGCGGCGAGCCACAGCACGAGCACGCCCGAGGGCGTCGGCATCGAACCGGTGAGCAGGTGGGAGAGGAAGTAGGAGACGAGCGCGGCGCCGATGATGACGACGCCGCCCATCGTCGGGGTGCCGCGCTTGGTCGCGTGGGTCTCCGGTCCGTCGTCGCGGATGAACTGGCCGTAGCCGCGCTTGACGAGGACCCGGATGAACAGCGGGGTGCCGATGAGCGTGATGAGCAGGCTCAGGCACGCGGCGAGGATGACGGCGATCATTGCTGGCCCGACACTCCGGCGATCTCGTCGCCCAGATAGCGCAGCCCGGCGTCGCGCGAGGACTTGAACAGGACGATGTCGCCGGGCTGGAGCTCGACGTTGAGGAGCTCGCGGGCCTCCGCGAGGCTCGACACCCACACCGCCTCGTTGCCCCATGAGCCCTCGAGGTTCGCGGCCTGGTAGATCGGCTTGGCGCCCTCGCCCACGGCGATCGTGCGGTGGATGTTCAGGCGCACGACGAGCCGGCCGATGGCGTCGTGCTCGGCCACGGAGTCCTCCCCGAGCTCGAGCATCTCGCCGAGCACGGCGAAGGTGCGGCGCGGACCGGTGGTGTCGTCGCCGTGGCCCATCGCGGCGAGCGTCTTGAGGCTCGCCCGCATGGAGTCGGGGTTGGCGTTGTAGGCGTCGTTGAGCACGGTGACGCCGCTCGGGGAGTCGATGAGCTCCATCCGCCAGCGGCTCGCCGCGCCCGAGGTGCCCAGGGTGGTGACGATCGAGCGGGCGGGAATGCCGCACAGGTGGGCGACGGCGGCCGCGGCGAGGGCGTTGTTGACGTGGTGCTCGCCGAGCAGCGCGAGCTCGACGGCCGCGGGCTCCTCCTCGGGCAGGTGGAGGGTGAAGGAGGTGCGGCCGGAGGCGTGCGTCTCGATGTCGGTGGCGCGCACCGCCGGGGTGCGCTCGGCGCTGCCGGCGGCGCTGAACCACAGCACGCCGACGCCGGGGTCGAGCACCTCGGTCATCGCCGCGACCCGCCGGTCGTCGGCGTTGAGCACGGCCCGGCCGCCGGAGATCAGCGATTCGACGAGCTCGGACTTGGCCCGGGCCGTGTTCTCGATCGACCCGAACACACCGCCGTGGGCGGTGCCGACGTTGAGCTCGACGGCGATGTCGGGGCGCACGAGCGAGGTGAGGTACTCGAGGTTGCCGACCGACCGGGCTCCCATCTCGAGGACGAGGAAGCGGGTCGACTCGTCGGCGCGGATCGCGGTGAGCGGCACCCCGACCTCGTTGTTGTACGAGTTCGGCGGCCACACGGTCTCGGCGTGCCCGGCGAGCAGGTCGGCGGTGAGGTCCTTGACCGTCGTCTTCCCGGCCGAGCCGGTGATCGCGATGACGGTGAGCTCGCCCGCGGCACGCAGCGCCTCGACGTTGAGCTGGGCGAGCCGGCCGAGCGCGGCGGTGGCGTCGGCGACATGGAGCGTCGGCAGGTGCTCGCCGTCGACGGTCGGCACCGCCTCGGCGATGATGAGCACGGCGCCCGCCTCGAGGGCGGCAGGCGCGTAGTCGAGGCCGTCGGCGGTCTCCCCGCGCCGGGCCACGTAGATGTCCCCCGGGGAGACCTCGCGGGAGTCGGTGACGACTCCTCCGCTGAGCTCCTGCTCGGGGGAGATTCCGTAGAGTTCGCCTTTGAGGGCTGTGGCCACCTCATGGACTGAGAATCGCTTCATATCACTTCCGAACTCTACCGGTTCCGATGTCGCCGCCCCGTGATGCGAGTGCGGCGCGTGTCTGCTCACGATCGTCGAAGTCGTGGACGACCCCGGCGATCTCCTGTCCCGTCTCGTGCCCCTTGCCCGCGATGAGCAGGGTGCCGCCGGGGCCGGCGGCCTCGATGCCCGCGGCGATCGCGTCCGCGCGCGGTCCGATCTCCGTGACCGCATCCTCAGCGACCCGCGCGGTGCCGGCGGACCGGGCCTCCGCGACGCCGGCGAGCACGGCGGCGCGGATCGCCGCGGGGTCCTCGCTGCGCGGGTTGTCGTCGGTGACGATGACGACATCGGCCTCCTGCGCGGCGGCCCGGCCCATCGCCGCGCGCTTGCCGCGGTCGCGGTCCCCGCCGGCGCCGAGCACGATCGCGAGCCGGCCGGGGCCGTCGTCGAGCCCGGCGAGCACCTGGGCGATCGCGTCGGGGGTGTGGGAGTAGTCGACGATGACGCGCGGGTCCGCGGGGTGCACGACCTCCATCCGGCCGGGCACGGGCGCGGCGAACTCGCGGGCGGGGCCGGCGAGCTCGGCCGCGTCCACCCCGGCGGCGAGCAGCATCGCGAGGGCCAGCGCGGTGTTGAGGACGTTGAAGTCGCCGGGCAGCGGGGAGCGGGCGCGCAGCTCGACCCCGTCGCCGCGCAGCGTGAACTCCCCGCCGGACTCCTCGGCGACGAGGTAGTCGGGGGCGTCGGACGGGTCGCGGCTGATCGTCGCGACCGGGATCGGGGACTCCGCCGCGAGCCGGCGCGCCCAGTCGTCGGCGAGGACGACGACCCCGGTGTCGGCGAAGCCGGGGGTGAAGAGCTGCGCCTTGGCCCGGAAGTACTCCTCCATCGACCCGTGGAAGTCGAGGTGGTCCTGGGACAGGTTGGTGAATCCGACGACCCGGAAGCGCGCGCCGTCGACCCGGTGCTGGCTCAGCGCGTGGGACGACACCTCCATCGCGCAGGTGTCGACGCCGGCTGCGCGCATGCGGGCGAACAGGGCGTGGAGGTCGGGGGCCTCCGGGGTGGTGCGCACGGCGGACTGGCGCTGCCCGGCGATGAGTGTGGCGACGGTGCCGATGACGCCGGTGGTGCGGCCGAGCGCGGTGAGCAGTCCGTCGAGCATGTACGTCGTCGTCGTCTTGCCGTTCGTGCCGGTGATGCCGAGCAGCTGCGGGTGGGCCGGGTCCGTACCGTGGATGCGGGCGGCGAGCGCGCCGAGGTGGGCGCGCGGCCGCTCGACGACGAGCACCGTGGTGTCGGCGAGCGCATCCTCGTCCCCCGCCTCGGCGAGGGCGGTGCGGATGAGCTCGAGTCCGGCCTCGTCGGTGAGGACGGCGCGCACGCCGCGGGCGAGCACCTCCGGGACGAAGCGGGCGCCGTGGACGTTCGCTCCCGGCAGCGCGGCGTAGAGGTCGCCGGGGGCGACGGCGCGGGAGTCGAGCGAGGCCCCGGTGACGGAGCGCTGCGGGTCGCCGAGGACGCGCACGTCCGGGGACAGGCCGAGGTCGGCGATCTGCATCAGTTCCATTCCTCCGGGGGGAGTTCGGGGTCGGTGGTCGAGGGCGGGACCCGCAGGTGGCGCAGGGTGAATCCGGCGACGTCGGAGAACACGGGTGCCGCAGCCGATCCACCGTAGTAGCCCTTGCGCGGCCGCTGCAAGGTCACCGAGACGGCGATGCGCGGGTCCTCGATCGGGGCGACGCCGACGAACGAGGCGGTGTAGCCGTCGTAGCCGCCGCCGGAGTCCGCGGGCGCCTGCGAGGTGCCGGTCTTGCCGCCCACCCGGTAGCCGGGCACCGCGGCGTTGTCACCGGTGCCGTCGACGACGGTCGCCTCGAGCATGCTGAGCACCTGCGCGGAGGTGTCCTCGGACACCACCCGCGTGCCGGCGCCCTGCGGGACCGGGGTGACCGTGCCGGAGTCGTCGACCATGCCGGACACGAGCTGCAGGGGCATCCGCACTCCCCCGTTGGCGATCGTCGCGAACGCCGAGGTCGTCTGCAGGGCGGTGCCGGACATGCCCTGGCCGAACATCACGGTGTACTTCGTGCGCCCGTCCCATTCCTCGTAGGGGTGGAGGATGCCGCCGGTCGCGCCGGGGAACTCGATGCCCGAGGCCTCGCCGAAGCCGAAGTCGTGCATGTAGTCGTAGCGCTGCTCGAGGGAGAGCTTGTCGCCGGCGAGGATGGTGCCGGTGTTCGAGGAGTTCATGAGGATCCCGGCGAAGGTCAGCTGCTGATCGGGGTGCTCGCTCGAGTCGCGGAACTCCTCGTCGTTGGGCGCCGTCCAGCGATCGGGGACGGTGAACTCGGTGGTCGGGGTGACGAGCCCCTCCTCGATGAGCGCGGCGACGGTGATCATCTTCGCCGTCGACCCGGGTTCGAACATCCCGGTGAAGATCCGGGACCCGCGGTCCTCGGCGTCGACGGCTCCGGGGTCGTTGGGGTCGACGCTGGGCGCCTCGGCCGCGGCGAGGATGCGACCGGTGCCGACCTCCTCGATGACGACGGAGGCCCATTCGGCGTCGTGCTCCGCGGCCTGGTCGGCGATCGCCTGCTGCGCGTAGTACTGGATGGTCGGGTCGATGGTGAGCTGGAGCCCGGTGCCGTTGCGGGCGGGCACGAGGTTGGAGTCGCCGAGCGGGATCATGTCCCCGGCCAGGCCGCGCTCGTACTGCTGCTCGCCGTCGCGGCCCTGGAGGGACTCGTCGTACTCGAGCTCGAGGCCGGCGAGCGCCTGGCCGTCGGAACCCGTGAAGCCCATGAGGTTGCCGCCGACCGCGCCGGCCGGGTACGTGCGGATGGAGTACTCCTCCATGCTCACCCCGGGGATGTCGAGCGCGTCGATCTCGTTCCACACCTCGCTCGTCAGCCCCTCGGCGACGGGGTTCCACAGCTTGTCCCCGGCGAGCTCGGGCAGCAGCAGGCCGGGGTCGGTGTCGAGCGGACCGGCCATCGCCTGTGCCGCCCCCCACGCGCCCACGAGCTCGCCCTCGGCATTCTCGTAGCGGGCGATGTTCTGCTGGTCGACGACGACGCGGTAGCGCATCGCGTTGTCCGCGAGCACAGTGCCGTCGGCAGCGGTGATGACCCCGCGGGCGGCCGGCAGCGGCTTGGACACGAGGCGCGAATCGAGCGCCTCCTGCGCGAGCCGCATCGTGTCCATGCCCTGGATCGCGACGAGCCGGCCGGCGAGCAGGAGGAGGGCGGCGAGTGAGGCGACGACGAGCCAGGCCATGCGCCGGCGCGGATCCGGGGGGCCCTGCGGCTTCGACCCGCGGCGGCGGAACAGGCCGGGCCGGCGGGCGGCGCCCGATCTACCGGCGCCCTTCCGCCCAGCGGGCCGGCCGGAGGAGGACTGCGAGGAGCGGCTGCGGGGCGGGGTCACCGTCGGCATCCACCTTCCTCGCTTTCCTCATCGCACTTCTCGGGTCACTCGGGCTTCATCGGGGGCTGCGCTGGCTCGGGGCGGAGATCTCGGACGATCCTCCTCCGACCGCGGGCAGCGTCTCATCCGATCGTAGGTTCGGACGGACGTCTCCGCGGGCATCGGCACGCGGGCCCGGCACGGTTGAGGGATTTCGCAGGGTGTTCCCCGGCACACTGCCCGGGGAGAGCACCTCGCCGTCGGAGAGCCGGATGTACTCCGGGGTGAGGTCGCGGGTCATCCCGAGTTCCTCGGCGGCCGCCGCGATGTTCTGCGGGCTCTCCCGGTAGGAGATGTCCTCGGTCAGCCGGTCGCGCTCCTCGTGGAGGCGGGCCTGCTCGGCGGTGAGCTGCTCGACCCGGTAGGTGCTGTGCGAGATCGTGATGTTGAGGAGGAGCACGCCGAGGATGCCGAGCACGATGATGCCGACGCAGATCACGGAGAACGGCATCCGGCGCCGGGCGACCTGCGGCACGACGAGCCGCAGCCGCGAGATCTCCTCGTCGCGCAGCGGGGTCGCCGCGCGCCTGCGGGCGGGGGCGGTGTGGACGGCCTGGGCGAGTGGACTCATGATGCCGGCTCCCTCGTCTTGCTCACGGCCCGCAGGCGCACGCTCGCCGCACGCGGGTTGGATTCGATCTCCGCGGCGTCGGCCTTCTCCGCGCCGCGAGTGATCTCCCGCAGCCAGGGCTGCAGGTGGTCGGGCACGACGGGCAGCTCCGGGGGCGCCGCCGAGGTCGTCCCGGCCCTGAAGATCCGCTTGACGATGATGTCCTCGAGGGACTGGTAGGACTCGACCACGGCCACTCCCCCGACGTGGAGGGAATCGAGGACCGCCGGCAGCGCGGTCTCGAGGATCGCGAGCTCGCGGTTGACCTCGATGCGCAGCGCCTGGAAGGTCCGCTTGGCCGGGTGCGAGCGCTTCCGCGCGCCCTTGGGCTCGGGGATCACCCGCTGGAGCATCCCGGCGAGCTGCTCCGAGGTGGCCCAGGGCGTGTGCTCCCGGTCGGCGACGATCACCCGGGCGATCCTGCGGGCGTAGCGCTCCTCGCCGTACTCGGCGATGATCCGGGCGAGATCGGCCTCGGAGTAGGTGTTGAGGACGTCGGCGGCGGTGAGCCCGTCGTCCGGATCCATCCGCATGTCGAGCGGGGCCGGGCGGGAGTAGGAGAAGCCGCGCTCGTCCTCGTCGAGCTGGAGGGAGGAGACGCCGAGGTCGAACAGGGCTGCGGAGATCGCATCGAGACCGTGGGAGGCCAGTGCTGCGGGGATGATGTCATCGGTGCCGTGGACGGGGACGAAGCGGTCCCCGAACGGGGCCAGCCGGGCGCTCGCGATCGCGATCGCCTCGGGGTCGCGGTCGACACCGAGGAGCACGACGTCGTCGAAGGCTGCGAGCACGCCCTCGCTGTGGCCGCCCATCCCGAGCGTGGCGTCGACGACGACCGGGGTGCGGCCGGCGTCCCGGGCGGCATGGATGCCGATCCCGAGGAGCTCGACGCAGCGCTCGAGGAGCACGGGGGTGTGACGGTTCTCGACCACGGTCGCCTCCTCTCGGCGTCGGCACGGACACTGCTGCGATCTCTCACTCGATCCAGAACCTCGCCCGCCCGTCGCCCTGGCACCGGGGAAGTGTGACAGGACCCGTGGCTTCGGAACCGGGGAAGTGTCCCGAAACCTGCGGCGGACGAGGATCTCAACCGAGTGCTCAGATCACTCCGGGAATCACCTCGTCGGTGCGCTCGGCGAATCCCTGCTCCGTTTCGGCCAGGTAGCGCTCCCAGGTGGGGGCGTCCCAGATCTCGACACGGTTGCCCATGCCGATGACCGCGAGGTCGCGGTCGAGCGAGGCGTACTGGCGCAGGATCTGCGGAATGGTGATCCGCCCCTGCTTGTCCGGCTGCTCGGCCGAGGCCCCGGAGAGGAACATGCGCAGATAGTCGCGGGCGTCCTTGCTGGTCATGGGCGCCGCTCGCATCTGCTCGTGGACGGACTCGAACTCCCGGGCGGAGAACAGGGTGAGGCAGTGCTCCTGACCCCGGGTCAGCACCAGTCCGTTCGCGAGCTCCTCTCGAAACTTCGCGGGCAGGATGAGTCGGCCCTTGTCATCGAGCCGCTGCAGATGCGTGCCCAAGAACATGCCGTCTCACCCCTTTCGAAACCCGTCGGCTCCGATGCTGCCCACTGTACTCCACTTTCCCCCACGATTCGCCTCAATTTTCCCTGCATGCGCTTATCAAGTCCTGTTTCTCCAGGTCAACCGCGTGGAGGAAAGTGGGGGAAACGTGGTTGGACACTGCGGGAGCGAGGCGCGGCGGCCCAGTCCGGCAGGGCTCGAGGGCCCCGCGAGCCCGGATTCCCGCCCCGATTCCCGGGGCGGTGGGTGGCCGGGGAGTGAAGTGGGGGATTCCGTGGAGGGAAGTGGGGAGGGCGGTGGAGCGGGGTGGGGCGGGCGCCTCGGGAGGGGTGTGGAGGTGGGTGGGGCGAGGGCCCCGGGAAGGGTGTCGATCACCACCCTGCGGGCACCTCGGGAGCGGTGGGGAGGGAAGTGGATCCGGCCCGAGGTGGAGCGCGGCGGCCGGGTGCGCGACAATGGACGAATGAGCTATCCGAGCGAATCCGACCAGCCCACCTCGCGCCGCGCCGCCCGCACGGGCGGCTACCCCCAGGTCGCCGCCCAGCAGCCGGCCGCCGCGGGCGGGGACTCCCGCCTCATGGCGGGCACCGGGGTCGGCTCCCAGTCGACCGATCCCGCCCTGTCGCAGGTCCAGCAGATCGCCGGGCAGGCCCGGCAGGCGATGAACTCCGTGCTCGAGGGCAAGGACCACGCCGTCCGGCTCGCCCTCATCACGCTGCTGGCCGGCGGGCACCTGCTGCTCGAGGACGTCCCCGGCGTGGGCAAGACGCTGCTGGCGAAGTCGCTCGGCCGGGTCGTCGACGGCTCGGTGCGGCGCGTCCAGTTCACTCCCGACCTGCTGCCCTCCGACGTGCTCGGCGTCAACCTGTTCAACCAGGAGTCCCGGCACTTCGAGTTCCGGCCCGGCCCGGTGTTCGCGAACATCGTCATCGCCGACGAGATCAACCGGGCCTCGCCCAAGACGCAGTCGGCGATGCTCGAGTGCATGGCCGAGTCGCAGGCGAGCATCGACGGCACGACTTACCGGATGCCCGACCCGTTCATGGTCGTCGCCACCCAGAACCCCATCGACATGGAGGGCACGTACAGCCTGCCCGAGGCGCAGCGCGACCGCTTCATGGCCCGGATCTCGATCGGCTATCCGAGCGCCCAGGCGGAGATCGACATGCTCGACCACCATGTCGACCACGACCCGCTCGCCGGTCTCGCGGCGGTGACGAGCCTCGAGTCGATCATGCAGGCGCGCGACACCGTGCGCCGGATCACCGCCACGCCGGAGCTGCGGACGTACATCGTGTCGCTCCTCGAGGCCACCCGCCGGGATCCCGGGGTGGCGCTCGGCGCCTCGCCCCGCGGCGGCGTGCAGCTGCTCCGCGCGGCGAAGGCCCTCGCGGTGCTCAGCGGCCGCTCCTTTGTCACCCCGGACGACGTCCAGTCGCTCGCCGTCGACGTGCTCGCCCACCGTGTGATCGCCAAGGACGACGACGACCCGCAGGCGTCGGCGGAGATCGTGTCCCAGGTCGTGTCGCGCACCCCCGTGCACTGATGCGCCTGACCACTGCGGGGATCGTCTTCACCCTGGCCGGCATCACGCTGTGCGTGGCGGCCTACCGGTTCTCCCTGCCCGGTCTGCTGCCGGCGGGGATCCTGCTGCTCGGGCTCGTGCTGCTCAGCGTGGTCCTCGCCTTCTTCTCCGGCGCCCGGCTCGCCGCGGCGCTCGACGCGCGCACGCGCCGGGTCGACGGCGTGCCCGTGGCCGAGGTCGGCGCGCCGCTCGATCTGCGGGCGACCCTGACCAACCGGACCCCGCTGTCGCTCGGGGCCTTCGAGGTCGAGTTCGTGCCCCAGGAGGGGTTCGGCGAGACGCGCGGTCTGCGGATCCCGGGCATGGGGCCCGGCGGCACGATCACCATCGACGCCGATTTCGCCCCGGCCCGCCGCGGGATGTCCGGGCTGCAGGCGGTGAAGTCCGTCATCGACGGGCCGTTCGGCCTGTGCAGCGTGACGACGACGGTGCACCGGGAGTACCCGGTGGCCGTGTCGACCCCGATCCAGCGGGTCGGGCTGCCGGTCTCGGCCGGGATCGCACGGCCGATGAGCGACAGCCCGCAGGTGGTGCGCGGTGACACGAGCCGCGACTTCCACACCCGCGAGTACGTGCCCGGCGACGACCTCCGCCACATCCACTGGGCCTCGACGGCCCGGGTGGGCGAGCTCATGGTCCGGCAGGAGGCCGAGGAGGAGACCCCCTTCGCCGCGGTCGTCCTCGACACCGCGGACCTCGCCGCCGGCGACCACCCGACCGAGGTGCTGATCTCCGGGGCCGCCTCCCTGACGACCGCCTACCTGCGCGCCGGGTACGACGTCCTGCTCTACGCCGAGGGCCGCCGCGAGGTGCTCTCCGGGCGTCGGGGCGAGGACCGGCTGCGGCTCGTCACCGCCCGCTACTCGGCCGGCGGCCGGGCGCTGCCGGGCGAGCTCGGCTGAGCTCGGCGCAGTCGTCGCCGCGATCGTCTGCGCCCCCTCCCCGCCCGCGCCGACGAGATCGCCGCCCACCTGCCGCGCAAGACCTCCGTCCGCCGACTCACCGCAGACGAGGTCGCGGTCTCCGCAGGGCTCGACTCCGAGCTGTTCAGTCACCGCCTCGCGCTGCCGGAGTCCTGGACGCGCCGCACCCGAAGGAGCCGCCGATGACCGCCGCACCTGCAGCGGCCCCGACCGCCCCGCGCACCCCGCCGATCCTCCTGCCCGCACTCATCGTGCTGCTGGCGATGACGCTCGCGGCGGTGAGCATGACCGCGGTGTTCTCCGACACCGTGTGGCTCGTCCAGGTCCTCGCGATGGTCGCGGTGGTCCTGCTCACCGGCGCCGTGTTCCGCGCCGTCCCCGCGCTGCGCGCCACCGGCATGACGGTGATCGCGCAGTTCGTCGTCGCCGCGCTCGCCGCCGTCTACCTGTGCGTCCCGGACACGCTCGCCGCCGGCGTGCTGCCGAGCGGCTCCTCGTTCGGCCAGCTGTTCGCCCAGCTCGCCACCGGCATCGACGACATCTACAGCACCACCGCCCCGACGCAGAGCACCCCGGGCTTCCGGACGATCCTCACCGTCGGCTTCGGACTCATCACCATGCTCATCGACGGCCTCGTGTCCGACATCCGGGCGCCCAAGGTCGCCGGCATCCTCCTGCTCCTCGTCTACATCATCCCGGTGCTGCTCGCTCCGCGGGAGCTGAAGTGGTGGCACTTCGCGGTCATCGCCGCCGCCTTCCTCCTCCTCATGCTCTCGAGCTATGTCGGGTCCGTGCACCTGCGCTCCCCGGCGACCGCGATCACCGCCGGCGCCCTGGCGCTCGCACTCGGCGTCGGCCTTCCGGTGCTCCTGCCCGACATCGCCGTGCGCCCCGATCAACCGGTCGACGCGCAGGGCGACCTCACGGTGATCAACCCGTTCCTCGACCTCAAGCAGGACCTCAGCACCGACGACGACTCGATGGCGTTCACGTACACCACCGACGACCCGCTCGCCCCGCCGATCCGGCTGACCTCGGTGAGCAATTTCGACGGGACCACGTGGATGCCCGCCGAGTTCGACCTCGACCCCTTCGCCGTCGCGGTCGACGGGATGCCGAGCGCACCCGGCGTGTCCGCCGACACCCGCACCGCCGAGCGACGCACCGACATCAGCATCGTCGACCTCGACCAGCAGCACCTGCCGGCGCCCTACGCTCCGCAGTCCGTCGACGGCGTCTCCCGGCGCTGGATCTACGACGCACAGACCTTGACGATCGTCGGCAACGGCGAGATCACCGCCGGTGCGCAGTACGGTGTCGACTACCTCTCCGTCGAACCCACCGCCGAGGCCCTGCGCGAGGCCCAGCCGGTGTCCGCGACGGAGTTCGAGGATCTGCTCGCGCTGCCGCAGGACACCCCGCAGATCATCGCCGACACCGCCGACCAGGTCACCGCGGGCTCGGAGAACGAGTGGGAGAAGGCCGTCGCGCTCCAGGAGTACTTCCGCTCCGACGAGTTCACCTACTCCACCGATGCGCCCGAGGAGGCCTCCGGCGACGTGCTCGCCGACTTCCTCGAGGACAAGCAGGGCTACTGCGTCCAGTTCTCCGGGGCGATGACCGCGATGGCCCGCTCGCTCGGCATCCCGGCGCGGATCGGCGTCGGATTCACCGGCGGCACCCCGACCGGCGAGGGCGCCTACGAGGTGCGGATCAACCAGGCCCACGCCTGGCCCGAGCTGTGGTTCGAGGGCACCGGCTGGGTGCGCTTCGAGCCCACCCCGGGTGGACCGGCCGGCACTCCCCCGCCGTGGACCGAGGCCGGCGGCTCCGACGACACCGAGGAGACCGCCTCGCCGGAACCCACCGAGGAGCCGACGACCGAGGAGCCGGACCCCGGCACCGAGGACGCCGGTGAGCCGACGGCCGAGGCCACCGAGGACACGACCGGCGGCGACGCCGCATCCTCCGGTCCGTCCTGGCCGCTCATCGCGACCCTCGGTGCGCTCGCACTCGTCCTCCTCGCGCTCCCGGCGCTGCTGCGGCTGCTCGCCGCCGGCCGCCGCCTGCGCGAGCCGCTCGACCCCGAGCGGGTGTGGGAGGAGGTCCGGGCACTCGCCCGTGACCACGGGATGCCGCTGTCGCCGGCGATCACGGTGCACGAGCACCTCGAGCGGCTCGGCGAACTCGTCCCGGGTCCCGAACGCGACGGTCTGGCGGAGATCGGCCGTGCCGTCGACGAGTCACGGTACGCCGGGGCCGTGCGCACCGAGCTCGACAGCGCCCGAGTGCGCTCGACGCTCGGTACCCTGCGCGAGGGTCTGCGGAAGCAGGCCGGGACGGCGGCCGGGGTGCGCGCGCGCCTGTGGCCGGCGAGCGTCTTCGGCCTCCGCTGACCCGAGGTCCACGCTCCCGTCGAGCTGTCATTCATGCTCGATCCCTCCGTCGAACTGCCGTTCGTGCTCGATTCCCGGCCCGGATCTCGAGCAGAGGCGACAGCTCGACGGCGTGAGCGAGCAGAAGCGGCAGGTCGACGGGTCTCGGCGCGCTCGAGCACAGGCGGCAGGTCGACGGAGTGGCCAGGCGACCAAGGGCACGACGCGGATCGGCCCCGGACGGGTGTCCGGGGCCGATCAGTGTCTGCACGGTGCTCGGGTCAGGGGGCGCAGTGGATCATTCGCCGCGGCGGCGCTTGTCCCAGCGGTCCTCGAGGCGATCCATGAAGCCGCCGTTCGCGCCGCCGGCGGCGCTCTTCGCCCTACCCGGCGCACGGGTGGCGGAATCGGCGGCACCGGTGGGCGCCGCGGACGGGGCATCGTTCCCGGCGACCGCCCAATAGCCGCCGAGCACCATGATCGCGAAGCCGATCACCCCGCCGATGACGTTGAAGGGGAGCTCGAAGAGATAGATCGAGGCGACGACCACGGCCGCCCCGGCGATGAGCGCGAGCGCACCGCCGACGAACCGCTTGGCCGAGATCGGCGAGCCGGCTTCGCTGCGCGGCTGCGTGATGTTCTGGGCGAAGCGGGGGTCCTCGCTGCGCAGCTGCTTCTCGAGCTGATCGAGCAGCTGTTGTTCATGGTCCGAAAGCGGCATGCCGGCCCCCTAGTGCACACGCGGAAAACTGAGTATCCCCATCATAGTCCGCCGACGCCGAGTTGGACATCCGGCCGCAGCCATTGGTCCGAATCTCTGACGAACCACTCAGCCTCCCCGGTCGCGCTTCCTCCGCATCAAGGATGCTTGGCTGATCGCCGCGCTCCCGAACCGCTGTCGCACGGCGTCGAGGGCGAGTTCGGCCTCGCGCGGGGAGTGCTCGGGCTCGTCGAGCGTGGACTGGCGCCCGGCGGCGGAGATGTCGACGAGGTCGGCGGCCCGCAGCCCGAGCAGCCGCACCGGCTGCGCGTGCGCCTCGCGGAGCCGGTGGAGGGCCGGCAGCAGCGCCTCGTGAAGCTCGGCGGCGACGTCGGACGGGGCGGCGAGCGTGACCGAGCGGGAGAAGGTGGTGAAGTCCGCCAGCCGGTACTTGAGCCCGACGACCGCCGCCGCCTTGCCCTCGCCGCGCAGGCGGGAGGCCACGGTGTCGGCGAGCCGGAGCAGCTCGAGCTCGAGCACAGCGGGGTCCGCGACGTCGTGCGGGAAGGTGTGCTCGCCGCTGATCGTGTGGTCCCGCGCGGAGCTGTGGACCGTGCGCCCGTCGCGGCCGTGGGCGTAGCCGTGGAGCGTGATCCCCGCGGAGCCGAGGATGCGCTGCAGCCAGGCGGGGTCGGCATCGGCGAGCTGGGCGATCTGCCGGATGCCGTAGCGGGCGAGCACCGACTGCGTGCGGGCACCCACCCCGGGCAGCGCCTCGACCGGCATCGGGCGGAGGAAGTCGGCGACCTCGGCGACGGGGACGACGAGCAGACCGTCGGGCTTGGCCCGGGCCGAGGCGAGCTTCGCCACCACCATGCTGTCGGCCGCACCGATCGACGCGGCCAGTCCGGTGCGCTCCCGGATCGCTGCCCGCAGGTCCGCGGCGATGCGCGCGGGGCGGCCGAGCCGGCGCAGCGCGGAGCTCACATCGAGGTAGCCCTCGTCGACGCTGACCTGCGCGTAGTCCTCGGTGACCGTGGACACGACCTCGAACACCTGGCGGGAGAACGCGCCGTAGCGGCCCTTGGAGGGCGGGATCACCGTGGCGTGCGGGCACAGAGCGACCGCCCGGGACATCGGCATCGCCGCGTGGACGCCGTACTCGCGGGCCTCGTAGCTCGCCGACACCACGACCCCGCGGCCGCTGCGACCGCCGACGATGACTGCGGTGCCGATGAGCTCGGGGCGCTCGAGGAGCTCGACGGACACGAAGAAGGCGTCCATGTCGAGGTGGAGGATCGTGCACCCGGTGTCGTCGGTGCCGAGGGCGGCGAGGTCCCCGCCGGAGCGCGACAGCTGCTTTCGACTCATCTCACCCCTGCCCGGTAAACTCGAGAGCATGATACATCGCATCGCGCTCATGGGCGCCGGACTCGCGACCGCTGCGGCGCTGACCGCCTGCACCGCTCCGGACCCCGTCACGGAGGAGTCCTCTCCCGCGGCGGCCGAGTCCGCCGAGCCGACCGAGGAGGAGCGGACCCCCGGTGTGATGACCACCCAGGGTGCCCTGCTGCCCGATTTCCCGGCCGCGATCGAGCAGCTCCCCGACAGCGAGATCATCTCCTCCTCGCTCGGCACCGTCGACGCCGGGGAGGCCGGACAGTCCGCAGATGCATCCGCCCCGGCCGAGGGCGAGGAGGCCCCCGAGGGCGAGGAGGCGCCGGCCGAGCAGGTCAACGCGGCGCTCGTCATGCGCACCGACATGTCCGAGGAGGACATCCTGTCCTTCTACACCGAGTCCCTCGAGGGCCACGGCTTCGCCGCGGTCGGCGAGGCCGGGTCGAAGGACGGCGTGACCACGCAGGCGTTCCACGCCGAGGGCGACGCGCAGACCGTGTCCGTCTCGATCGGCCCCGACCCCGACGACGAGGCGAAGCGCCTCGTGACCGTCGGCGGCGTGGTCGCTCCGTGAGCCGGCTCACCCCACCGGCCGCCGTCATCGAGCGGGTCGACACCGCGCTCGCCGAGTCACTGAGCGCCGCAGCGGACTCCTTCGCCGCGATCTCACCGAGCGCCGCGGAGCTCATCGACCCGATCCGCGAGTTCACCGCGAAGGGCAAGCGGATCCGCGCGCTCATCACCTGGTGGGGCTTCGAGCTCGGCGGCGGCGACGCGGCTGCGGAGCCCGGCATCGCCCGGGTCGCCGCGTCCGTCGAGCTGCTCCATGCCGCAGCCCTCATCCACGACGACATCATCGACGACTCCGACACCCGCCGCGGGCGTCCGGCCGTCCATGCCGCGCACCGCACCGCGCACGCCGAGCGCGGCTGGGCCGGTGACGCCGCCCTCTACGGCACCGGCGCCGGGATCATCGCCGGCGACCTGTGCCTGTCGCTGAGCGAGGAGATCTACAGCTCCGCCGGGCTCTCCCGGCTCGCGGAGCCCGAGGCCGTCCGCCGGCACGACGACTTCCGCCGCGAGGTCATGGTCGGCCAGTTCCTCGACATCCGGCTCCAGGCCGCACCGGTGGAGCCCGCGGACCTCATCGATCGCGCCCGCGAGGTGCTCACCTACAAGTCCGCGAAGTACTCCGTCGAGCACCCGCTCCTGCTCGGTGCCGCGCTCGGCGGCGCGGACGAGGACCAGCTCGCCGCGCTCGCAGAGTTCGGGCTGCCGCTCGGGCGCGCCTTCCAGCTCCGCGACGACGAGCTCGGCGTGTTCGGGGACCCGCAGGTCACCGGCAAACCCGCCGGGGACGACCTGCGCCAGGGCAAGAAGACCGTGCTCGTCGGCTCCGCCCTCACCCGCCTCGATCCGGACACCGCCGCCTGGTTCGCCGAGCGCCTCGGCGCCGCGGACCTCACCGACGCGGAGATCGGCCGGATGGAGGAGCTGCTGATCTCGACCGGCGCGCTCGCCGCGTTCGAGGAGCAGATCGATGCGGAGACCACCCGCTCGGAGTCCGCGCTCGCCGAGCTCCCGCTCGCCGCGACGGACCGCGCGCTGCTCGAGGCGTACATCCTCCGGCTCACCCGCCGCGCCGCCTGACGCCGGCTCCGCGACGCCGATCGCGACGGCTCGGTGAGCGCGGCGCAGCTCAGCAGTCCGGGGGTCGAGTCAGCCGGGTGGATCAGCTGGCCGGGAGCCGGATCAGAAGGCCAGGGCCTGGGCGCGGCGGCGCACCTCGCCCTTGTTGTTCGCCCGGAGCAGGTCGATCGGCCGCCCGGGCAGCGTGTCGTCGGGGTTGAAGAGCCAGGCGATCGCCGCCTCGGCGTCGTAGCCTGCATCCTCGAGGAGGATGAGGGTGCCCTTGAGCGCCGGGACGGGTGCCTCGCCGTCGATGAAGAGGGTCGGCACCCGGAACACCATCGGGTCTCCGTGCTTGAATCCGGCGATCGCCCGGTCCTCGACCCAGCGCCGCACCTTCGAGATGCCGACGCCGGTGTCCTCGGCGATATCGGGCAGGGTC
This sequence comes from Brevibacterium sp. CS2, assembly GCF_005280295.1. Taxonomy (GTDB): domain Bacteria; phylum Actinomycetota; class Actinomycetes; order Actinomycetales; family Brevibacteriaceae; genus Brevibacterium; species Brevibacterium pityocampae. Next base: position 2,823,734 of record NZ_CP040020.1, read on the forward strand.
GTCCATTCCTCTACGAGGGTCTCTGCTGAGCTCACCCGTCCAGGGTACTGCCCGACACGCCGGGCGCGCACGCTCACCCGATTCTGCGCCGTCTCCTCGCTAGGCTGGTCATGACTCCATCCGCAGCTTGTCTTCCCCCTATGAACTGCAGGTCATCGCATGAGCACTCCAGCGACGCGTCCCGCCTCACCGCGGGCCCGACGGGCGTACAGCACTGCCGCCGCGTCCGCGCCCCTCATGGTCGCCGCCCTGCTCGCGGGCACCGCCCCCGCTCAGGCCGCGCACCCCGATGCCCCCGGCTCCCCGCTGCAGCCGGATTCCCGTCCTGCCCCGGCTCCCGGTCCCACTGCACCGCTCGAGGCGGCCGCGGCACCCGTCACCGAGGCTCCCCAGCTTCCCTTCGTCGTCGACGGACCCGGCTTCACCTCGGGCACCACGACCGCCGCGGTCCCGGTGTCCCACGGCGGGCGCACCTACCAGGTGCGGACCGGGGACACGGTGATCTCCATCGCCGCGAAGCACGGGGTGTCCGCCCCCGCCCTGCTCGAGCTCAACCGCCTGCGCGGGAAGGCGGGCGTCCGCCCCGGCCAGGTCCTCTCCCTGCCCGAGCAGGCCTCGGTCCCGGCGCCGGCCGGGCACCGTGTGCGCCCCGGTGATACGCTCGCCGCGATCGCGCACCGGCACGGCACCACCGTCCCGGCGCTCCAGCGGGCGAACGCGATGGGCACCTCGACGGTCCTGCGCACCGGGGAGCTCCTCGCGCTCTCCGGCACCGGCGCATCGAGCCAGCGGCCCTCGCCGCCCGCCGTCATCGACCTCCCCCATCTGCCGCGCGCCTTCGAGGGCCGCGCCTACCCCGCCGCGGTCCACACCGCCGCTCGGATCAACAAACAGACCCTCGCCGCCCGCCCGGCCCCGCACCGGACGGAGATCACCGCGCTCGTCGCCTCGATCGCCCGGCAGCTCGGCGTCGACCCGAGCCTCGCGCTCGCCGTCGCCCAGCAGGAGTCCGGGTTCAATCAGCGCGTCGTGTCCCCGGCGAACGCGATCGGCGTCATGCAGGTCTCGCCGGCCGCCGGGGCCTGGGCGGGACAGCTCGCCGGCCGCGATCTCGACATCCTCGACGCCGCGGACAACATCACCGCCGGCACGGCGATCCTGCGCTGGCTCACCCGCACCGCGGACTCCGAGTCGCAGGCACTCGCGGGCTACTACCAGGGGCTGAGCTCGGTGCAGGAGAACGGACCCTACGCGGACACCCGGCGCTACGTGCGCGCAGTGCAGGTCCAGAAGGACCGATTCAGGACACAGGAGCAGAAATCATGATGGCCCTCCAGGACCCGCTGCTCGGCATCGTGCTCGACGAGCGGTACCGCATCGAGGCGGTCGTCGCCCGCGGCGGCATGGCCATGGTGTACCGCGGCACCGACCTGCGGCTCGACCGCGAGGTCGCGATCAAGGTCATGCACGCCCACCTGCTCAGCGACGACACCTTCGTCGAGCGCTTCAAGCGCGAGGCGATCAACGCCGCGCGCCTCAGCCACCCCAACCTCGTCGCCGTCCACGACCAGGGTCGCGACGGCGACGTCGTCTACCTCGTCATGGAGTACCTCGAGTCGGTGACGCTGCGCAAGGAGCTGGGGCACCGCGGCCGGCTCAGCCCGCGCCAGGCGATCGTCGTCATGGACTCGATCCTCGCAGCGCTCGAGGCTGTCCACGCCGCCGGCATCATCCACCGCGACCTCAAGCCGGACAATGTGCTGCTCGGCACCGACGGCCAGATCAAGCTCGCCGATTTCGGCCTCGCCCGGGCGGTGACGAGCGCGACGACGACGAAGACGCTGATCGGCACGGTCGGCTACGTCGCCCCGGAGCTCGTCACCCGCACGGGAGCCGACGCGCGCACCGACCTCTACACGCTCGGCATCATGTTCTACGAGATGCTCACCGGCTCCCAGCCGTACACCGACGAGGTGCCGATCCAGGTCGCCTACCGTCACGTCCACGATTCGGTGCCCGCCCCCTCGGAATCGCGCGCCGGGATCAGCCCCCTGCTCGACGCGATCGTGCTGTGGGCGACCTCCCGCGAGCCCGACGACCGGCCGGGCGGCGCGAGCGCCCTGCGCACCGCGCTCACCGAGGCGCGGATGTCGCTCTCCGAGGCCGAGCTCGACCTCGCCACCTGCGACGGCGACCCCACCGCCCACTCCCCCGTGCTCACCGCGACGATGGTCATCGACGAGGATCCAGAGCAGCCCGAGCCCAAGGAGCCGCGGGCGCGCACCGACGAGATCCCCTACCTCGCCGACGAGGAGGACGACGACGCGGAGCGGGACGTCGACACCGGAGCCGCACAGGACTCCCGGGTCGCCGCTGCCGGTGCTTCCGCCGGTGCGCACGGGGCGGCGGGTTCCACCGGTCCCGGTCGCACGAAGCGCACCCGGATGCTCGCCGGGTCCGGCGGCGGGCCCCACGGCGGCGCGGGCACCCGTCCGGGCGGTCGCCGCGGGCCGCGCAAGCGGGTCGCCGGAGTGCTCGCCGCCGCTGTCGCGCTCGGCCTCGTGGCCTGGGGCGTGACGCCCACGGAGGAGCCGATGGCAGCGGTGCCCGCCGCGGTCGCCGGCCAGGATCAGCGCGACGCCTCCCGCACCATCACCGATGCCGGGCTCGAGGTCCGCACCCACGAGGTCTTCAACACCGCGGTGCCGGCGGGCAAGGTCGTCGGCACCGAACCGGGGCCGGGCACCGAGCTCGCCCCGGACTCCGTCGTCACCGTGCTCGTGTCGAAGGGCGAGGAGCTGTTCGGCACCCCGGACACCGCCGGCGGCACCGAGGAGGAGGCGCGCACCGCGCTCGAGGAGGCCGGCCTCACCGTCGGCACGGTGTCGCGCGAGCACTCGTCGAGCGTGCCCGACGGCGAAGTCATGTCCCAGTCGGTGGAGGCCGGCGCACAGGTGCCGCCGGGCACCGCGGTCGACCTCGTCGTGTCGAAGGGCGTCGCCCCGGTCACCGTGCCGATCGTCACCGGGCTCGAGTACGACACCGCGTTCGGCAAGCTCACCCGCCTGGGCTTCCTCGTGGCGAAGGAGGAGAAGTACGACGACTCCGTCGAGAAGGGACGCGTGATCTCGCAGTGGCCGCGCGGAGAGAAGGAGGTGGGCCCGGGCGAGCTCGTCATCCTCACCGTGTCGAAGGGCAAGGAGCCCGCCGACGGCGAGAAGAAGGACGAGGCGGAGTCCGAGGAGAAGACGGACTGACTCCGGGTCAGGCGTTCTCGGCGAGGCTGCGGGCGAGGATCTCCCCGGCGCGCCGGGCATCCTCGGCGGACACGTCGAGGTGCGTGACGATCCGCACCGAATCCTCGTCCATGACCGACACCCGCACCCCGGCGGCCTCGGTCGCCGCGGCGTAGGCCTGCGCGTCGAGTCCGGTGGGGCCGAGATCGATGAAGACGATGTTCGTGTCCACGGTGTCCGGGTCGACGACGGCCGGGTCGACCTCGGCGATGGCCCGGGCGATCCGGGCCGCGGCCGCGTTGTCCTCGGCCAGTCGCTCGAGGTTGTGCTCGAGCGCCCACAGGCCGGCCGCGGCGAGGATCCCCGCCTGTCGCATGCCCCCGCCGTAGCGCTTGCGGAGCACGCGCGCCTCGGCGATGAGCTCGGCGGAGCCGACGAGCACGCTGCCCACCGGCGCCCCGAGCCCCTTGGACAGGCACAGGGAGACCGAGTCGGCGAGCGCACCGTACTCCCCCAGTCCGACCCCGGTGGCCGCGGCGGCGTTCGCGATCCGCGCGCCGTCGACGTGGACTGCGACCCCGAGCTCGCGGGTGCGCGCGTGCAGGGTGCGCAGCTGCTCGATGTCGGCGACCCGACCCCCGCCGAAGTTGTGGCTGTTCTCCACCGAGATCACCGCGGTACCCACCTGGTTGTAGCCGCGCGGGCGGCTCACCATGGACAGCGCCTGCGCGGCATCGAAGGTGCCGTCGGCCGACACCCAGGTGCGGGAGGTGACGCCGGCCAGCGCAGCATGACCGCCGCACTCGGCGCGCAGGATGTGCGCGCGGTGGTCGGCGAGCACCTCCCAGCCGCGGGGCACCTGCGCGGCGATGCCGAGCATGTTCGTCATCGACCCCGAGGGGCAGAACAGGCCCGCCTCATGGGACAGCAGCCCCGCCACCTGCTCCTCGAGGGCATTGATCGTCGGGTCCTCGCCGTAGACGTCGTCGCCCACCTCGGCCTCGGCCATCGCGCGGCGCATGTCCGGCGTGGGGCGGGTGACGGTGTCGGAGCGCAGATCGATCATCGGGGCCCTCCCGGGGTGTGTGCGGATGCCGTGGGTGCGGGGCGTCGCGGTCGCGGGGGTTCCCCGCCGGTGCGGTGCTCCGGTCCCGGCCTCGTCAGTGCTGGGTCTTCTGGCGGTCGGTGAGGTACTCCGCGACCTGGAAGGCCATCTCGAGGGACTGGTCGTGGTTGAGGCGCGGGTCGACGAGCGTCTCGTAGCGCCGCCGCAGGCCTTCCTCGTCGATCTCGGAGGCCCCGCCGAGCACCTCGGTGACGTCGTCGCCGGTGAGCTCGATGTGGAGGCCGCCGGGGATCGTGCCGGCGTCGTAGTGGGCGTCGAAGAAGCCGGCGACCTCGCCCATGACGTCCTCGAAGCGACGGGTCTTGTAGCCGGTGTTCGAGGTGATGGTGTTGCCGTGCATGGGATCGCACACCCAGGTGACCTGGGGCAGGCGATCGCCGATATCCCCGAGGAGCTTCGGGAGGCGCTCGCGGATGACCTCGGCGCCCATCCGGGTGATGAAGGTCAGGCGGCCGGGCTCGCCCTCGGGGTCGAGCTTGTAGGCCAGCGCGAGCGCGTCGTCCGCGGTGGCGGTGGGTCCGAGCTTGACGCCGATCGGGTTCTTCACCCGCGACAGGAAGTCGACGTGGGCGGAGTCGAGCTGTCGGGTCCGCTCGCCGATCCACAGGAAGTGGCCCGACACGTCGTAGGGGTCGCCGGTGCGGGAGTCGATCCGGGTGAGAGCGCGCTCGTACTCGAGCAGGAGCGCCTCGTGGGCGGAGAAGAACTGGACGGAGCCGATCGCGTCGAAATCGGCTCCGCACGCGTCCATGAACTTGAGCGCGCGATCGATCTCGCGGGCGAGCTGCTCGTAGCGGTGGTAGTTCGGGTTCGAGCCGAGGAAGCCGCGGTTCCACTCGTGGACGAGGCGCAGGTCCGCGAAGCCGCCGGTGGTGAAGGCGCGGATGAGATTGAGCGTCGACGAGGACACGTGGTAGGCGTCGAGCAGCCGGTTCGGGTCGTGACGGCGCGCCTCGGGGGTGAACTCGTGGTCGTTGACGATGTCGCCGCGGTAGGACGGCAGCGTCACACCGTCGCGGGTCTCCATGTCCGAGGACCGCGGTTTGGCGAACTGCCCGGCCATCCGGCCGATCTTGACGACCGGCAGGGATCCGCCGTAGGTGAGGACGACGGCCATCTGGAGCACCGTCTGCACACGGCGCCGGATGGCGTCGGCGGAGGCGCTGGCGAAGGACTCCGCGCAGTCTCCCCCGGCGAGCACGAAGGCCTCACCGCGGGACGCCTGCGCGATGTGGTCGCGCAGCCGGTCGGCCTCGCCGGCGAAGATCAGGGGCGGCACCTCGCGCAGGCGGTCGAGGACCCCTGCGAGCTCCTCGGCGTCCTGATACGTCGGCTGCTGCAGCGGCTCGAGAGAACGCCAGGCGTCGAGACCGGCGATGGTCTCCTCGCTGGCCTCGGCCTGTCCGGCGGCTTCGTACAGTCGGCTGGTATTCAAGCTCACGGATGTCTCACCTGGTTCGATCGTTGTGATGGGGCGGGCGGGTGCGGGACGTACGGCGGCTCAGGACCGGCCCTCGAAGTCCTCGGGCGACACGTGGTCGAGGAACTCGCGGAACTGCGCGACCTCCTCCTCGTCGGGCGCCGGGGCGTCGATGCCGTTCTCCGCGACGACCTCCTCGGCCGCATAGACCGGGCTGTCGGCGATGAGCGCCATCGCGATCGCGTCCGAGGGGCGCGCCGAGATCGTCTTGCCGGCCTCGGTGCGGAGCTCGGCGAGGAAGGTGTGGTTCTCCCGACCGGTGATCACGACTCGGCTCAGGCTGTCGCCGTGCGCTTCGAGGATGTCGAGCATGAGGTGGTGGCTCAGCGGCCGCGGCGGTGTCAGCCCGCGCTGCACGATCCCGATCGCGTTCGCCTCTGCGGCGCCGATCCAGATCGGCAGGAACCGGGGCAGGTTCACCGCCTTGAGCAGGAGGATGGGCTGGTTGGCGGGGAGCTCGATGCGCACCCCGACGACCTCGACTTCGACAGCGGCCATGGACAGCCCCGCCTCAGGCGGTCCGCGGTCGCTGCTGGAAGATCATCCGGAACTTGCCGATCTGCACGTCGGCACCGTTCTGCAGCTCCACGGAGTCGATGAGCTGCCGGCCCACGTAGGTGCCGTTGAGCGAACCGGTGTCGCGCAGGGTGAATCCGGCAGGGGTGCGGACGAACTCCGCGTGCTTGCGCGACACGGTGACGTCGTCGAGGAAGATGTCGGCGTTCGGGCTGCGCCCGACGGTGACGACATCGGTGTCGAGGAGGATCTGGGCACCGGCGTCCGGGCCGGAGACCACGACGAGCAGCGCATCGGAATCCTGCAGGTGCGCGAGATCCGGGACCGGGTGGATCTCACCGGTGTGCGGGTCGAGGAACCCCTGGAACTGCTGCGAGTCCGCGGGCGCGGCCCGGCCGGAGTCGGTCTGGTGGTCCTGCGGCCCCCCGGCGGCGCCGTAGGGCTGGCCCTGGGAGCCGTACTGACCCTGGTCCTGCGGCTGCTGCCACTGGCCCTGGTCGCCGTAGGGCTGGCCCTGCGAACCGTACTGGCCCTGATCCTGCTGCTGCCACTGGCCGTGCTGCGGCGCCGGTGCACCGATGGGCTGACCGTAGGGCTGCCCCTGGGAGCCGTACGGCTGCTGTGCGCCGTACTGTCCCTGGTCCTGGGGCTGCTGCCACTGACCCTGGTCGCCGGACGGCTGCGCCTGCTGGGTGCCGTAGGCGTGGCCCTGGGAGCCGTTCTGCGGCTGCTGCCACTGCTCCTGGTGCACGGGGGCCTGCTGCCGGCCGTAGGGCTGTCCCTGCGAGCCGTACTGTCCCTGGTCCTGCGGCTGCTGCCACTGACCGTGCTGCGGCGCGGAACCGGCCTGGGCGTGCGGATCGGGCGCGACAGGGGCGTGGTTCTGCGTCGGCGGCTGCGCGCCGCCGTCGGCCTCACCCTGCGGACCGGGCTGCTCGCCCTGGTCCCCGAACGGGAAGGTCTTCGGAGCCCGCTCCTCGTCGGTGCCGCCGTACCAGGGGGCCTGCGGGACTCCGGAGTCGTTCCGGGGGTCGTGCTGCTGGGACATCAGGCTCCCTCGCTTTCCACTTCCTGGCTGTACGTGTCTGCATCCATGAGCGCGTCCGCCTCGGCGGGGCTGCTCATCCTCACCTCGAAGAGCCAGCCGGCGCCGTAGGGATCGGAGTTGACGGTCTCCGGGGTCTCGACGACCTCGTCGTTGACCGTGACGACCTCTCCGCTGACAGGGGCGACGACGTTGGACACACTCTTCGTGCTCTCGATCTCCCCGCAGGTCTCATCTGCGGTGATGGTGTCACCGACGGCAGGCAGGTCGACGAACACGACGTCTCCCAGGGAGTCCTGGGCGAAATCGCTGATCCCGACTCGGACGACGGCGTCCTGCCCCGTACCGGCGACCCATTCGTGATCGCGCGAGTACTTGAGGTCGGCCGGGAAGTCCAACTGAGCCATGTCATCTCCTGCGTCGTGTGGTGGTGCCACCAGCATAGCCGTTCGCCCACCTCAGGTAACATTCGGGCGACGAGTTCGTCACACACCTTATCCGGGTGCTGTTCCGCGGTCGAGCGGGGCGCCGCACCCCTGCTCGGAGACCGCTCGGAGGCCGCTCGCCCGCCGGTCCCGGCTGCGCACCTGACCAGCCATGATGCGGGCGTCGGTTCACGCACCTCCGGGTTCGGATCGCTCCGCGCACCGCCCCTGTTCAGCCGCCGCCCTGGCCGCCATCGTCGCCGTCCTCACCCTCGGCCGGGGCGACCACGCTGTCGATGTCCACCGCATCATGCGTCTCCACGGTGAACGTGCCCCCGCGCTGCTCGATCGTATCGGCAACGCCGCCGGGGATCCGCATCGCCGTGGCCATGGTGTCCGGCTCGCCGATCGCGGTGATGGTGATCGGTCGGCTGAGATCCGCGCCGGCGACGCGCAGCCTGCCGTCCTCGGACTCGGTGAAGTAGGTGTCGACGACCACCCGGGTGCCGTTGATGTCGATCGCCTCGGCCCCGGCATCGCGCAGCTCCTGGACGAAGGTGACGAGGTTCGCCGCGGTGACGACGCCTGCGGAGCCGTCGATCGTGGCGACGATGCCCGGCCCGGTGACGGCGACGGTGCCGGCGAGGATCGACAGTGCCTCGACCCGGTCGCGCGCCTGCTGCCGGGCGGCCTCGCGCTGATTGGAACCGGATTCGAGCTCCTGCTCGTCCCGGCTCAGCTGGGAGGCCTCCGACTCGAGCCGGGCGTTGCGGTCGTCGATGTCGTCGAGCACCCGGACGAGCTCGGTCTCCGAGAGCTGACTGAGGCCGGATTCTTCGGTCTGCTGGATCTGGGCGACGAATGCGAAACCGAGCAGCGCGCAGAGCACTCCGGCGAGCGCCTGGGAGCGCCAGGAGGAGAGACCGAAGGCGGAGCGCAGCCTCTCCCAGGCCTGCTCCCGGGTGCCGGCGTGCTCCGGCTCCGGGTTGGGCCCGGGCGGACCGGACTCCGGTCGCTCCCGCGGATCGAGGTCGCCGGTGCTCATGCCTTGAACAGCTGTCTGCGGATGGCCGCGGCGTTGGTGAAGATGCGGATGCCGAGGACCACGACGACGCCGGTGGATAGCTGCGAGCCGACTCCGAGCTTGTCGCCGATAAACACGATGAGCGCGGCGACGAGGGAGTTGGAGAAGAAGGAGATGACGAAGACGCGGTCGTCGAAGTTCCCGCTGAGCACTGCCCGCAGGCCACCGGCGAGCGCGTCGAGCGCGGCGACCACGGCGATCGGGAGGTAGGGCTGGATGACGGCGGGGACGGCCGGGTCGAGGATGATCCCGAGCCCGATCCCGATGACGAGTCCGATGATGGCGATCACAGAATGGCCTCCGGTCCGGGGTCGGTGCGTTCGGCGAAGCGCGGGGCGGAGACCTCGGCCGCGGGCAGGGTGCGCTCCTCGCGGGAGATCTGCGAGCCGATCCCGTATTCGGTCCGGATCGTCGTGAGGTAGTCGGCTGCGGGTGCGGCGAGGAACCGGTCGCCGAGCTCCTCGTCGCCGATCGCGACGACCTCGTAGGGCGGTTCGAGCGGATCGAAATTCACGAGGATCGCGCTGCCGGCCGAGCGGATGGCCGAGGCCGAGGTGAGCCGGTGGCCGTTGATCGCGATGCCCTGCGCACCGACGGCGTTCAACCCGTTGACGACGATCTGCAGGTCGATGTCCTGCACCCGGTTCTCCGCGGCGGTGGTCTGCCGGGGGTCGTCCTCGGCCTCGGCCCGGTCCTGGTCACGCAGGGTGATGATCGTGCCGGGGCCGGTGAGCTCCTCGGCGCCGGCAGTGCGGGCGAGCGCGTCGAGCTCGCGGCTCTGCTCCTCGGTCAGCGCCGAGCGCTGAGCGGAGGCGAGCGCAGCCGTGCGCTCCTCGATGTCGGAGGCGAGCCGCTCGTTGTCCTGCTGCCGGGACTCGATCTGCCCGGCGAGGAAATCGGCGGTGCCCCGCTCCCCGTCCTCGGTGCGGGTGAGCTGGACGACCGCGACGGTGAAGGTCAGCCCGAGCACGACGGCGACAGCGCCGAACATCATCCGCGATCCGGTGGTGCGGGGCACCTTCTTGCTCGCCGCGATCTCGTAGTCGGGCTCCGGAGTGCGGTTCCACAGGGATTCGAGCAGGGATTCGGAGAACGAGGTGCGGGGCCGGTCGGATTCGCGCGAGGAGATGCGGCGCTCGGCGAAGCGGCGGGCGCGCGCCGGGTCGGAGCGGCGGCTGTGGGAGCGGCGGGTGTCGGAGGCGGCGAGGGCGGCGCGCCTCTCGGAGATCGGCGGCTCCCGGTCGCAGCCTTCTGCGCGTGCTCGGGGGTCCTCGGAGTGCTCGTCCGCCACGCGCCCCTCCTCGTCTCGTCCGTCCCGATGCCGCGTCGATCCCCCATCGTGGCATATCCGGGCCGGTGTCGCACTCAGTCCAGGAGCGCGGACCGGCGGGGTCCGTGCGGATCACGCTGCGGGTGGGTCACACCTCGATCAAGGCGGTGCAGATGCCGCAGGTCTCGAACTCGCGGCGGCCTCAGCGCGCGATGGGGATGAAGAAAGAGGGTGAACTGGGAGAACTAGCGCATCCGGTTCCACCGGGTGGTGTTGTGGCAGCGCGGGCAGTCGCGCAGCGCGCCGGGGCCCTGGGGTCTCTGCCGCTTGCCGAAACCGAAGATGACGAACATCGGGCCAGTCTACGCGTCACCGGCCCGCGGGGTGCCGGCCGTTTTTGCCCGCACGGCGGGCGGGGTATAAGGTTGTCCAGGATCGTTTCGCCGCAGGGCGGACCAATCGGGCTATGGCGCAGCTTGGTAGCGCGCTTGACTGGGGGTCAAGAGGTCGTGGGTTCGAATCCCGCTAGCCCGACAGTGTGATGTCTCAGTACATCGGAAACACCCCGAACCCATGGTTCGGGGTGTTTTTCATTGCTTCTGGTAACGGCGTGTGGGGTCCAGGGTGAGGTCGCGGATGACTTCTCCGGTGGTCTTGTCCACGATCGTGATGTGGCGGTCTTTGATGATGAGGACGACGCGGGTTCGGGCGTGGGTTCGGCCGACGCCGATGGAGTACATGCGGGAGTCGTAGCGGAGGCTGACTTTCCCGGTTCTGTCGATCCGGTCGTGGCGGTAGCGGGTAGTGTCGGCCGGCAGTGGTGAGGGCGTGTCCTTGGGTTTGCTGATGTAGGCGGCGTAGGGGGTGGTCTTCTTCGCGCTCTGAACGCGCTGGGTGTTGTAGATGGTGGCGAACGCGTTGAGTCGGGTGTTGAGCTCTGCGATCGTGGTGGCCGGTTCGGTGGCGGCGAGCCATTTCTTCATCGTCTGTTGGAAGCGTTCGACTTTCCCTTGGGTCTGGGGGTGGTTGCCGGTGCCGTTGCGCTGTTCGATGTCGTGGGCGCGCAGGTGTTTCTCGAAGCGGTTGATGTCGCCGCGGTAGCGGGCGGTGTAGACGAGTCCGTTGTCGGTCAGGGTGGCTGCCGGGAGGCCGTGGCTGCTGGTGGTGCGGGTGAATGTGGATACCACGGTGTTGACGGTGATGCGCGGGTGGGCGGAGATGTGCAGCGCGTAGCGGGAGTAGTCATCGAGCCAGGTGATGACTTCGACGTCGGTGTCGTCGGCGAGTCGGACGTGGGTGAAGTCTGATTGCCAGCAGCCGGTTGCGTCGCCTGAGCTCACGCAGTGTCGCGCGTCAGACTTAGTGGCAGGGCCGTTATGTAGGTCCTGAAGGAGAGTCAGACATGGGTAGACCACCCTCGATTCCGGCGGAGAAGAAGACCCGGATAGTGCTGAGCGTGCTGGCCGGCGAGATGTCCATCGCCGAAGCGGCACGCAAGGAGAAAGTCAGTGAGCAGTCCATCGGACGGTGGAAGGCCGAGTTCCTGGAAGCCGGCAAGACCGCCCTGGTGGCCGGCAGGTCCGGACCATCCTCCCGAGAGGAACAGCTGGAGGCCGAGGTCGCCGAGCTGACCCAGGCCTTGGGCGAGGCACACCTGGAAGCCAGGGTGTGGAAGAAGTCCGCGGAGGGCCGGCTGGGCCCTTCGAGGACCTCGAGGTGATCCGCGTGGAAGCGGGCATGTCGACCGCGAGGTTCTGCCAGCTCTTCGACATGCCCGAGCGGACCTGGCGCCGCTGGCAGGCCAAGGCCCGCACCGGGACGGCGGTGAAGGGACCGTGGCCGTAACCGGCACGGCAGGCCGCCAGGGAACTGGTGGTCAAGCACGCGCTGGCCCATCCGGCGTGGGGGCATCGGAAGATCTGGGCGATGGTCCGCCACGACGGGCATGTTGTTTCCGAGGCGACCGTGCTGCGAATCCTGCGCGACGAGGGGCTGATTCTGCCCGCGCAGTACCAACGGGAGCGACGGAAGCTGGCCGAGCGGCGCAAGGCCGCGTTCGCCACCGAGCCCTCAGGCCCGAACCAAGTCTGGCAGCTGGACTTCAGCGAGTTCGAGACCACCACCGGAGGGACCTGGCGGCTGGCCGGGTGCCGGGACTACTGGTCCAAGTACGAGCACCCCTTCCACGTTTCGCCCACCGGGAACCAGCACGACGCGATCGACGCGATCGAGTTGGCCCTGGCCGACTACGAGGCCATGTTCGGTCACCCGCTGGTCGAGGCCTGCCCGGTCGATCCCGAGACCGGTGAGCTGTTGCCCGTGGTGACCATCGTGACGGACAACGGCGGGCCGTTCCGGTCCTTCCGCTTCGAGTCCTTCATCGCCGCCCACCCCGAGCTACACCACGTGCGCACCCGAGTGAAGACCACGGGGCAGAACGGGTCCCGTGAACGCGGCTTCGGCACGCTGAAGTACGAACGGCTCTACCTGGACGAGATTGACGACGCGATCGTGCTCGCCGAGCGGGCCGAGGACTACCGGATCGAGTACAACGAGCTCCGGCCCCACGAGGCCATCTCATGGAACCGGCCCAAGGAGGTGCACCCGGGGCCTGGCCGACCCCACCACCCCGACATTCAAAACCAAGGAAATCCTGCCAACTACTTGACGCGGGACATGTGCACCCACTAATAGAAACCCCAGGTCAGCAAGCTGCCGACCCCCAGAATCAGACCCCCTGATAAAAGTCAGGTCGACCTCGTTGATCCGCCCGATGAGCCTAGCTGCATGCTGGGGGCTCAGCTCGGAGGTGACCGGCAGGCCCTCATGGTCAAAGACCCAGAGCTCCTCATGGGAGGTGGGCCGACCATGCACCCGTTCGAGGGTGACTTCATCGGCGGTGGCTGCCTCGAATCAATCACCGGTGAGGCGGCCTTCGTTGTAACAGGCCAAACACCCGATCCATACCCGAGGCACCGAGGAAAGAATGTTCAGATAGGACATTCGCACAGCTCCTTCGCCGAGAAAGATCACGTTCTCCACGAAAACCCCGGGCCGCCTCCGGCGGCCAAACTCTAGCTGTGCTTGCTGGTCACAGCGGGCTGAAGCCCTGGTGATGGTTGCGGATGCTATGGCAGGCCGAAGTCTCTCCGCCTGTGGTGGCTCCGTTCTCGGTGGAGCCAGGGATCCGGTCGGGTCGGTTCCTGGTGCTGTTCTCAGCGATGAACCTCACCGTCCCGTCCCGTCCGCGGTTGCGCAGAGAGATGGCCGACAAGCCAGCTGGTGGGTCCGCTATGGGAGCCACGTTCCTGCTCTTCGCCCTCCTATGCACGCAGTCTTCCTCACCACGTACGCCTCTCCGCTGTTCTAGCCAGGCAGCGGATTCGGCGAGACAAACTCTGTGTTCCCTTTACCTCGTGCCCCTTGGCCGCGGCACGGGCAGGATCCACATGATTGCGACAGGCTAGTACATTTCCCGCGAGACTGAACAATATTGTTAGTATGACTGCGATGGGCTGAACATAAACGGTGCTCCAGCGCCGGTGAAGCCCTTATCTGCAGCGCGTATGCGAAGCCTCGCGTCTGGCCAGGAATCGGCCGGGCACCGCTGCGAACACCTGTACACAGCCGTGTGCTCCTAGTGCGTCTTCGCAGATGCGAGGACTCCCTAGGGGCGTGACCTATGAAAGGACAGCAGCCCGGAGCTTCGCGCCCAGCGCCTGGCTTCGGGCGAAGCATCATGCGTCTGATCTCTTCTTCACATCACATTGAGCGCGAGGCTGCTCTGACCCCGGCGGTGTTGCTGCGATGACAGAGGTGGCATTCTCCATTGAGAAGACTCGTTTCGACGTGACCTACCAGCCTCTGGAAGGCACCCGCCTGACGACCAATTTCGCCAATCTTGCCCGTGGTGAGAACCGGCAGCAGAACCTGCGCAAGGCCCTGGCGATGATTGATGATCGTTGCAATGAGCTGGCCTCGCAGGAGGACGCAGGTGGGGACCGATACCGGGTTGAGCTCGATATTGTCTCGGTGAACATCGAACTTCAGGCAGAAGAAGGTGCCGCCTCATTCCCGGTGATCGAAATGCTGCAAACCACCGTGGTGGACACTCAACAAGGTGAACGCTTTGAAGGGATTGTGGGCAATAACTTCTCCTCCTATGTGCGTGACTACGACTTCAGTATCCGGCTTCCCGAATGCAGCAGGAACGGATCAGCACTGCCGGAGGACTTCGGGGAGCTCCACGGCAATCTCTTCAAGGGCCTCCTCGCCTCAGACACCTACGCCACACACTTCAGCAAGCTGCCGGTGATCTGCATCAGCGTCTCCACCAGCAGAACCTACCACCGCACGGGATATGAGCACCCCGTTCTTGGCGTCGAGTATCAGCAGGATGAGTTCTCCTTGACTGATCAGTACTTCGGGAAGATGGGCATGCGGGTCCGCTACTTCATGCCGCCCAAGAGTGCCGCACCGTTGGCTTTCTACTTCCTCGGTGATCTCCTCGAGGACTACACCAATCTGGAACTGATCGCCACGATCAGCACTATGGAGACCTTCCAGAAGATCTACCGGCCTGAGATCTACAACGCCAACACCCCGGCTGGCGATGCTTATCAGCCCAGCTTGAAGCACTCGGACTTCTCGGCAACCGGGATCGTCTACGACAGAGACGAGCGTGCTCGTCTTGGTGCGGAGCAGGGCAGGTTCGTCCAGGAGAACCTCATCATCCCGCATGGGAAAACTCTTGAGCAGTGGTCTGCTCGCTACTCGGACTACCACCACCAACTTCAGGGAATGACATCATGAACAAACTTCTGCCCACCACATCCGCCGGAAGCCTCCCCAAGCCCTCCTGGCTGGCCCAGCCAGAGACACTCTGGTCACCTTGGAAACTCGAGGGCGAAGCCCTTACCGAGGGCAAACGGGACGCCCTGCTCCTGGCCCTGGCAGACCAGCGGGCCGAGGGAATCGACATCGTCAGCGATGGCGAACAGACCCGCCAGCATTTCGTCACAACCTTCATCGAGAACCTCAATGGGGTGGACTTCGAGAACCGCAAGGTGGTGCGAATCCGAGACCGCTATGACGCCTCGGTGCCCGTGGTGGTCGATGATGTCACCCGCAAAGGTCCGGTCTTTGTCGCCGATGCTGAGACCCTACGAGCACATACTGACGCGCCCATCAAATGGGCTCTGCCCGGGCCGATGACTATGGTCGACACCCTCTACGATGCTCGCTACGGCAGCCGTGCAGAACTGGCCTGGAAGTTCGCCGAGATCCTCAACCAGGAGGCTAAGGAACTAGCAGCCGCTGGTGTAGATATCGTCCAATTCGATGAGCCGGCCTTCAACGTCTTCTTCGATGAGGTCAACGAATGGGGTATCGCTGCTCTGGAGCGAGCCGCCGAGGGGCTCAGCTGCGAAACGGCCGTGCATATCTGCTACGGCTACGGGATTGAGGCCAATACCAACTGGAAGAAGACCCTGGGCTCCGAGTGGCGCCAATACGAGGAGACCTTCCCTCAGATCCAGAAGTCGAGCCTCGATATCGTCTCGCTGGAATGCCATAACTCCCATGTGCCCACTGACCTTCTCGAGCTGGTCCGCGGTAAGAAGCTGATGGTCGGCGCGATCGATGTGGCCAATACCGCTGTGGAGACACCTGAAGAGGTTGCCGCGACCCTGCGCAATGCACTGCAGTTTGTCGACGCCGATAAGCTCTGGGCCTCCACCAACTGTGGGATGGCTCCTCTGTCACGTAGTGTGGCCCGGGCCAAGCTGGGCGCCTTGAGCGCCGGGGCGGAAATCGTTCGCAGAGAGCTTTCTACAGAGCCCGCCGCCTAAGGGTGACCACCACCCTGTCAGCTGCCGAAGGTCTCCGGGTTCACGGGCCACTCCCGCCGGGGGAGGTTCTTCTCCACAACCAAAAGGTAGGACTCAGTGACCAGATCGTCCACCATCTGTTTGTCGACGTCGCCGTCGGCATGCAGGGTGATCCAGTGCTTCTTTTTCATGTGATACCCGGGGGTGATGTGGCTGTGGTGCTCGCGCAGGAAGCTCGCATCCTCTGGTGAGGCTTTCAGGACCACCAGCGGTTCACCGGTGACCTCAGTCTGGAGCATGAACACCTTGCCCCGGACCCGACTTTTATCAGGTTAGTGTGCACCCTGGATGGTGTCGTGGATGGTGCTGAGCTTCTAGGGCTGCGGCCAGCCGGCGGCGGAACTTCTCGGTGGCGTAGATCGACAGCCACCGCTTCACCGTGGCATAGGAGATCGGATCCATGCCCATCTCCTCGATCACCCACAGTGAGTCGAAATTTGATGGCTCTTCGCGTTTGAGGGTGTAGAGGCGGGGATGAGGATCAGGGTCGGCGTGGCGATAGGTGGATAGAGGTCGAGGCCTTCCGAAGATGGAGGTTCTTACACCAATCCATCCAGAAGACCTCGACGATGCCCCAGCCTACTTTCACCACCCCTGACCTCAACAGCTTCTGCCTCCTCGACTCCCTCGGCCTGATGGTCACCGGCCAACAGATCCGCCGCGACCGGGCCATCCTGGAATGCAGAGTCATCGAAGACGATCCATGGTGCCGTAACTGTGGCGCAGAGGGGCTGCCGCGGGGCACGGTAGTCCGGAAGCTGGCGCACCTACCGTTGGGGTGGCGACCCACGGTGCTGTGGGTTCGGGTTCGCCGATACCGATGTGCTGACTGTGGCATCGTCTGGCGCCAGGACACCACCACAGCGGCGGCACCGCGGGCGAAGTTGAGCAGGCATGCGGTGCTGTGGGCCCTGAAGTCGGTGGTGATCGACAGGATGAGCATCGCAAGGGTCGCCGCCGCACTGGCCTGCTCTTGGCATACCGTCAACGACGCCGTGTTGGCCGCCGGCCGGGACCTGCTCATTGAGGACCCTCACCGGTTCGACGGGGTGAAGGTCATAGGTGTTGATGAGCATTGCTGGCGCCACACCGGGCGCGGCTCCCACTATGTCACCGTGGTCATCGATCTGACCCCGGTGAAGGAACGCCGCGGCCCTGCCCGGCTGCTGGACATGGTCCCGGGTCGTTCCAAGCAGGTGTTCAAGACCTGGCTGGATGCTCAGAGCGAGGGGTTCAGGGAGGGGATCGAGGGGGACTGCTGACGGTTTAGTTGACTCCGGGGTTTATGCCGCCAGAGCGACGGCCTTGTGGTGAACAAGCTCGTATTCAACCGGAGTCAGTTTACCCAAACGCCGTTGCCGACGCTTCCGGTGGTAGGTCCGCTCGACCCAGTGGACGATCGATGTCCGCAACCTCGCTCGCGTGTCCCAACGGCCCCGGTCGAGGACGTTCTTCTGCAACACAGCGAAGAACGATTCCATCGCCGCATTATCACCAGCAGCGCCGACCCGACCCATCGATCCGACTAGCCCGTAACGCCGTAGAACCTGCTGGAACTTACGAGAGCGAAATTGCGACCCGCGATCCGAGTGAACGACACACCCTGCCACGGCTCGCGGTCCGCCACGACGAGCCACAGCGTCATCAATCGCCGCCACAGCCAGACGAGATTTCATCCTCGAATCGATGGCATAACCGACGATTCTGTTGCTGAACACATCCTTGACCGCGCACATATACAGCTTGCCCTCACTGGTGTGATGCTCGGTGATATCGGTCAGCCACAACTCGTTGACTGCCTTTGCTGTGAAGTCGCGTTCGACGAGGTCATCACACACTGGCGGGCCGGGCTTCTTACCGTGCTTCCGGGCTCGTTTGATCGTGTGGGAGAACAGCTCCTGCTGCGAGCACAGCCGCCACACACGACGTTCAGAGGCGCTGTATCCGCACGCCTGGAGCTCATCAGCGATGAACCGGTGCCCGAACTCAGGATCGTCCGTATGAACGTCGTAGGCGGCATTGATCAAGTGCGCCTCCTCGAGTTCCCGGTCAGAGACAGGTTTCGCGCACCACTTGTAGAAACCCTGCTTGGTAAAAGCCGAGTACCCGGCAGGCCACTGCCACCGGCACCCCGGCGGCAGCAAGGTCGAGGACCAGCGGGTACATCATTTTGGGTGATGACCACCGAGCTTCAAGTTCGCTTGCGAGAGATACGCTGCAGCCTCGCGGAGGATCTTGTTCTCCCGCTCGAGTTCCCTGATCCGCTTCAGTGCTGCTGCCTGGGCGCGAGACTCCTCGACATCACGAGAGGGCTCGAGTCCGTGCTCACGCAGGCGTGAGTCACGCACCCAGGCCTGGAGAGCTGACTTCGAGATGCCGAGGTCGGCGCAGACCTGCTTCTGGGTCATCCCCTCGCCCAGGAGCTCGAGAGCTGATTGCTTGAACTCATCGGTGTAGATCTTTGGCATGACTTCCATCCTTCCTGGAACTTATCCAGTCGTGAAGTCAACTAAACCCTCAGCAGTCCCTATGTATTGAGACAGGTGTTGACGATGTACTGAGACTCAACACCGCTAGCCCGACAGATTTTTCCGACACAGTGTCGGAACCGTAGGTCCGGAATCCACAGGGATTCCGGACCTCCGTCATTCAGTGCACCTGACGCCCTCCGCGTCACCGCAGCCCCCTCCTTCCTCGCCCCTTCCTCACCCCTTGACCGGCGTTAGAACATGTGTTCGAATCGTTGTATCGGGCGCAGAGCGCGCCCCGCGCTCCGACGATGCAGGCGCCGGTGGTGCGCACAGCGCCCGGCAGCAGGAGGGCGGCGGCAGGTGGACGGAGGACGACCATGAGGTGGAACCAGCAGAGCGTCCTCGATCCGATGGCGATGGTCAACGTCCGCGGCCTGCTCCGCACGGTGAGCACGCCGGAGTTCGCCGGGATGACCTTCCACGAGGTCCTCGCCAAGACCGCGCTCAACAAGGTCCCGCCGGCCAGCGCCATGCCGTTCCCCTGGACGGTCAACCCCTACCGCGGCTGCTCGCATGCCTGCGTCTACTGCTTCGCGCGCAATACCCACCGCTACCTCGACCTCGACGCGGGTGAGGACTTCGATTCGCAGGTCGTCGTCAAGGTCAATATCGCTCAGGTGCTCGCCGCCGAGCTCGCGCGGCCCCGCTGGGTGGGTGAGCACGTGGCGCTCGGCACGAACACCGATCCCTATCAGCGGGCGGAGGGCCGCTACGCGCTCATGCCCGGGATCATCGACGCGCTCGCCGCGCACGGCACCCCGTTCTCGATCCTCACCAAGGGCACCCTGCTGCGCCGCGACCTGCCGCTGCTCGCCCGTGTCGCCGAGGACGTCCCGGTCGACCTCGCGATGTCGATCGCGGTGTTCGACGACGCACTCCAGCAGATGGTGGAACCCGGTACCCCGACGACGGCCGCCCGGCTCGCCACCGTGCGCGCCGCGGCAGACCTCGGGTTCCGGGTCACGGTGTTCCTCATGCCGGTCCTCCCCTACCTCACCGACTCCCCCGCACAGCTCGAGACCGCGGTGCGTGCCATCGCCGCATCCGGTGCGACCCGGGTCGTCCACGGCGCCCTCCATCTGCGACCGGGTGCGCGCGAGTGGTTCCTCGCCTGGATCGACCGTGAGCACCCGCACCTGAGCCGCCGCTACCGCGCCCTCTATGCGCACTCCTCCCACGCGCCGCGTTCCTACCGCGCCCAGCTGTCCCGGCGGATCGGCCCGCTCCTCGACCGGTACGGGCTCAGTTCGCGGGCGGACGACGACTACGCGCGAGGACGCTCCCGGGATCGGCAGGCAGTTCCGGCCGCCGCCCCCGCGCTCACACCGACGCTCTTCTGACGAGGCCTGCACCCGGAACACGGACTGCAGCAGGAACTGCACCGGCGGGCGGAGACTGTGCAGGCTGCGCCCGCCGGTGCGGTTTCCATCGCACTCCCCCAGCACCCAGCGACCACGCGGGCTCGAACCCCGGAATACCCCGCCGGGGCGTGCTGTTGGGGTTGATGGACACGGCCGCACCAAGGCCTCTGCAGCCTCGACGGACACCGACCGCATTCGACGAAGGGACCCCCATGGGCTTCAGCATCGCCACCACCGCGCTCCGCGCCATCCCCGGCGCCTTCATCCTCAACTCCGGCGTCGGCAAGCTCGGCATGCCGCGCGAGATGGCCGAGGGTCTCCAGGGCATGGCCGCCTCCGGCGTGCCGAAGCTCGGCGAGCTCACCCCGGAACAGTTCGCGAAGTTCGTGAGCTACGGGGAGATCGCGGTCGGCGCGGCGCTGCTCGCCCCCATGGTCCCCAAGCGCATCGCCGGAGCCGCGCTGGGCACCTTCGCCGCAGGGATGCTCGCGATGTACTTCCGCAACCCGGCGATGACCGAGGAGGACGGTGTGCGTCCCAGCCAGGACGGCACCGCGCTGGCCAAGGACGCCTGGCTCGCCGCGATCGCGATCGCGCTGATCTTCGGCCGCAAGTGACGCGCCTCCTCCGGCCGTGACACGGCAGCGCTGAGCGCGGCCGCACGACGGGCCCGAGTTCACGAGCGCACCCTGAGCACGATACAGGCGGGGCACCCGGATTCCGGGTGCCCCGCCTGTGTCGTCTGAACCTGTCCCGGCTCGGGCCGATCCGCCCCCGACTTGCGATCCGGAGCCGGTCCCGAGGCGGGAACCGCGGGTCAGGCTGTGCTCACCCCGACCGTGGCCTTCCGGGCGCGCCGCCGCAGGGCCTTGTCGACCTCGACGGTGAGGAACACGACGACCCCGACGATCACCGGAAGCAGCCAGCCGCTGAGCGGCACGGCGGTGGTGGCGAACGCGACCTGCATGAACGGAAGGTACCCGAAGGCGAGCTGCAACCCGATCAACAGCGCGACGCACAGCCACGAGATGCCGTTCGTCGTGAACAGCTCACGGCGCATGCTGGACGCGGTGGTGAACCGGCTGGCGAACAGGTAGAAGATCTGCCCGACGACGAGCGTGTGCACCGCGATCGTCCGCGAGGTCTCGAGGTCGAGCCCACCGGACTGCGCGAGCAGGAACGCCCCGATCGTCGCCCCGCCGAGCAGCAGGGACACGTAGGCGATCCGCACGACCGCCTCGGAGTCGAGCAGGGAGGCCCGCGGATCCCGGGGCGGCCGCTCCATGATGCCGGGCTCCGAGGGCTCGAAGGACAGCGCGAGCGACAGCGTCACCGCGGTGATGAGGTTGACCCACAGCACCTGGAGCGGGGTGATCGGCAGGGTCATGCCGGCGACCATCGCGACGAGGATGACGAGACCCTGCGCGCCGTTCGTCGGGAGCATGAAGATGATCGCCTTGCGGAGGTTGTCGTAGATCGTCCGGCCCATCTCCACGGCGGCCGCGATCGAGGCGAAGTTGTCGTCGGTGAGGACGATGTCGGCGGCCTCCTTGGTCGCCTCCGTGCCCTTGATGCCCATCGCCACGCCGACGTCGGCGCGCTTGAGCGAGGGGGCGTCGTTGACGCCGTCGCCGGTCATCGACACGACCTCGCCGTCGGCCTGGAGCGCCTGCACGAGCCGCAGCTTGTGCTCCGGGCTCGTGCGCGCATAGACGTCGTGCTCGCGGACGATCTCCCGCAGTTCCTCGTCGGTGCTCGCCTCGAGCTCCGCCCCGGTGATCGCGCGATCACCGATCCCCATCTCCCGGGCGATCGCGGTCGCGGTGCCGGCGTGGTCACCGGTGATCATCCGCACCCGGACGCCGGCGCGCTGCACGGTGCGGATCGCCTCGATCGCCTCCTCGCGCGGCGGATCGATGATCCCGAACAGGCCGAGGAGCACGAAGCCGCCCGCATCGACGTCGTCCGTGGTGAGCTCATCGGTGCCCGGGTCGGCGCGCCGTTTGGCGGCGGCCAGCACGCGCAGGCCCGAGGCGCCGAGCCGGTCGATCTCCGCCTCCCAGTGGGCCCGGTCGAGCGGGGTGCCCGCATCGGGGCCGTCCCCCTGCCGGTCGCAGCGGTCGAGGAGCCGGTCGGGTGCGCCCTTGAGGTGGACCAGCCGGGTGCCGTCCGCCCCGGCATCGAGGGTGGCCATGTACTTGTACTCGGAGTCGAAGGGCACCTCGGCGAGCCGCTCGGCCTGCGGGTGGGCGCCGGACTTGAGGGCGAAGGTGCGGATGCCGCCGTCGGTCGGCTCCCCGTTGAGGACCCATTCCCCGTCGCGCTCGACGACACGGGAGTCGTTGGCGAGCGCGGCCACCTCGGCGATGGCGGCGAGCCCGGGGTGCGCTGCGAGCTCGATCGTCCCGCCTGCGGCGGCGTCCTCGGTGCCGGCACCCGGGGCGCCCGCGGTGTCAGGATCCGCGGCGCGGATCTCGCCGTCGGGCGCGTACCCGGTGCCGGTGACCTCGAACCGGCCGGCGGTGGTGACGACCTCGCGCACGGTCATCTCGTTGCGGGTGAGCGTGCCGGTCTTGTCCGAGCAGATCGTCGTCACCGAGCCGAGCGTCTCCACCGAGTTCATGCGGCGGGTGATCGCGTTGCGCGAGGCCATCGCCTGCACGCCGAGGGCCAGGGTGATCGCGAGCACGGCGGGCAGGCCCTCGGGGATTGCGGCGACGGCGAAGCCGATCGCGGACATGAGCAGGCGCGGCCACGGGTGGTCGTAGAGGAGCCAGGACAGGAGCACCATGCCGACGGCGAGCACCACGGCGACGATCGCGAGCAGCGAGGAGAAGCGGGTCATCGAGCGGGTGAGCGGGGTGTCCATCGACTCGACCTCGCTGAGCATCGTGGTGATGCGCCCGATCTCCGTGCCGGTGGCGGTGGCGGTGACGACGCCGGTGCCGGAGCCCGCGGCGACGACGGTGCCGGAGTAGGCCATCGACGAGCGGTCCCCGAGCACGGCGTCCGCGGCGACCGGGTCGACGGCCTTCTCCGCCGGCACCGATTCCCCGGTGAGCGCGGACTCCTCGATGCGGAGGTTCACGGAGCGGAGCAGCCGGAGGTCGGCAGGGACCTTGTCGCCGGCGCGCAGCCGCACGATGTCACCGGGCACGAGCTCCTCCGCGTCGACCTCGGTCCAGTCGCCGTCGCGCAGCACCTCGCTGTCGAGGGACAGCATCGAGCGGATGCTCTCGAGCGCATCGGCGGCCTTGCCCTCCTGGAAGAAAGCGACGAGCGCGTTGATGAGGACGACGGCGAGGATGACGATCGTGTCGATGACCTCGCCGAGGATGCCGGTGAAGACCGCGGCGGCGAGCAGCACGTAGATCATCGGGTCGTGGAACTGGCGCAGCAGCCGCTGCAGCGTCGTCTCCTGCTCGCTCGGCGGCAGCGCGT
This sequence comes from Brevibacterium sp. CS2, assembly GCF_005280295.1. GTDB lineage: Bacteria > Actinomycetota > Actinomycetes > Actinomycetales > Brevibacteriaceae > Brevibacterium > Brevibacterium pityocampae. The sequence goes on from NZ_CP040020.1 coordinate 2,847,137, forward strand.
TCGGGCCGGTCGCGGCGAGGATCTCGGCGGCGCGCGTCGAATCGAGTCCGGAGTCGTCGGTGTCGAGAGCGGAGAGCACGTCCTGCTCGGGCAGCGCGTGCGGCGGGCGGTCGGCGGAGAACAGCTGCGGGCTTGCGGTCATCAGGTCTCCTGCCCCGGTCGGCCTGCCGGCCGGTTCCGGGTATGCGTCGGGTACGGGTCCGACCGGGCGGTTCGGGGACCGGTCGGACGGCATCCGACCCGGCGCCCCCGGCGACAGGGTTCCTTACCGCTCACGAGGTGGTGACCAGCGGTTTCCCCGTCCGGATCGGCTCTGTCGTCCATGCTACGCCCCGACTCCGGTGCGCCTGCTCGCCGGTGTCCCGGAATGGGACGCGCCGTCCCGTCGCACAGCACCCCTCGGTCCCGGTGCACCGCACCTCGCGCCGGGCGGGTGACGCGGGGCGGGCCGTGGACTACCGTGGCCGCATACCGGAGAGAGGGACCGCCATGACCGATCCGACCAGCCGCACCACCGAGCCCGGCCCCGCCACGGGATCCGCGAACGCGGCGCCTGATCCCGCTCCGCTCTCCCCCGTTCTGCCGCCGGACACCGTCGCCGCGTGGGTCGCCGCCGACCGTGTGCAGGAGACCGCGGGGTCTGGGTTCCCCGGGGCCGTCGAAGTGGGCGATCCTGCTCGACTGCGCGGGGAACGCGTGGCGCAGGGCGGCGACGTCGTAGGTCATGGCGGAACTCCTCTCCCGGCCGGCCCGGTCCCGGCCCTCGCCTCACACGCTAGGTGCCGGGACGTCGGGAGGGAAGGGGTGGCCGTCGGGCCCGCGGGTCCGTCAGTCCGCCTGCCTGCTCGCCTGCCCGCTCGCACGGTGCGCGGTGCTCACGAGCACCGGATCGTCACCGCCGGCGAGGTGGTCGGCGAGTTCGACCTCCGGATGACTCGTGCAGGTCGGCGGGTCCCAGGGCGGGCCGAGGACGATCGCAGCGGGGTCGAGACCGCCGCGGGCGGTGTCGAAGCCGGTGCCGAGCGCCTTGAGCACCGCCTCCTTCCGCACCCAGGTGCGCAGCAGTGCGGCGAGGCGGTCGGCTTCGCTGCCACCCGCGGCGGCGCGGAACCAGATCCGCTCCTCCGCGGCGAGCGCGACATCGGCGAAGGAGCCGGCGCGGGTGCCGGAATCGCGGAACGGGGCCCACGCCTCGGCGTCGATGCCCACGCTGCCGGGCTCTCCCGGCCCGCTGCACGCCGCGGCGACCCAGCCGGCCGTCCGGGACAGCGACACTGCCACCGGGGCGGCGCCGGCCCGGGCCCGCCGGCCGCGGACGGTCGCTTCGATGCGCACCGCCTCGGCCGGCACCGAGTGCACGCGGGCGACGAGACCGGTGAGGAGGGCGTGCGCGGGGTCGACGCCGTCGGGCGCCTGCTCGATGGTCCACTCCACGACATCCTCCTTCCCACCCGCGCGCCCCTGGGGTCCGACTCCGCGCGGTCGGGTCCAGTATCGCCGACCCGGCGCCCTCCCCTCCTCGCTGTGGCCGACGCCTCGGCGCGGGTTCCGGGCCCCGTCACCTGCCCGACGTAGACTCCGGGTGAGACATCGCCGTTCGCACGAGATCGAGAACGAGGCCTGTGAGCATCCACCCCCCGCAGTTCCCCGGCACGCACCGCACCCCGCTGCCGCGCACCCTCATCGACATCATCCTCTCCGTCGCCGCGACCCATCCCGAGGCGCCCGCGCTCGACGACGGCCGCCGCAGCCTGAGCTACACGGAGCTCGTGTCCGAGATGCGCGCTCTGGGCTTCGCGCTCCACGAGGCCGGCGTGGGACCCGGCGACAAGGTCGGCGTCCGCGTCTCCAGCGGCACCCTCGACCTCTACGTCTCGATCCTCTCCGTGCTCATGATCGGCGCCGCCTACGTCCCCGTCGACGTCGACGATCCCGACGAGCGCGCCCGCACCGTGTTCTCCGAGGCCGGTGTCGCCGCGGTCGTCACCGACCCCGCGGCGCCGAGCGAGGAGATCCGCCCGACGATCACCCGCACCACGGACCGGCCGCTCGCCGACACCCCTGCCCTGCGCGCCCCGGAGCCGGGAGACGACTGCTGGGTGATCTTCACCTCCGGGTCCACCGGCACCCCCAAGGGCGTGGCCGTGACCCACCGCTCGGCCGCCGCGTTCGTCGACGCCGAGGCCCGGATCTTCTGCACCGCGGAACCGCTGGGCCCCGGCGACCGGGTGCTCGCCGGCCTGTCGGTGGCCTTCGACGCGAGCTGCGAGGAGATGTGGCTCGCCTGGGGGCACGGCGCCTGCCTGGTGCCCGCCCCGCGCGCCCTCGTCAAGTCCGGCATGGACCTCGGCCCGTGGCTGTCGAGCCGCCGCATCACCGTCGTCTCCACGGTGCCCACGCTCGCCGCGCTGTGGCCGGCGGAGACGCTCGACAACGTGCGGCTGCTGATCTTCGGCGGCGAGGCCTGCCCGCCGGAGCTCGCCGCCCGCCTGTCCGACGGCACCCGCGAGGTGTGGAACACCTACGGCCCGACCGAGGCGACCGTCGTCGCGTGCGCCGCCCCGCTCGGCGCCACCGGTCCGGTGCGGATCGGGCTGCCGCTCGACGGCTGGGACCTCGCCGTCGTCGACGCCCAGGGCGTCCCCGTGCCCGAGGGGGCGACGGGTGAGCTCATCATCGGCGGGGTGGGCCTCGCCCGCTACCTCGACCCGGTCAAGGACGCGGAGAAGTACGCGCCGATGCCGACCCTCGGCTGGGACCGCGCCTACCGCTCCGGCGACCTCGTCGTCAACGACCCGGCCGGCCTGCTGTTCGTCGGCCGCGCCGACGAACAGGTCAAGCTCGGCGGACGGCGGATCGAGCTCGGCGAGGTCGACTCGGCTCTCCAGGCGCTGCCCGGGATCGCCGGCGGTGCGGCCGCGGTGAAGACGACGCCCAGCGGCACCCAGCTGCTCATCGGCTACCTCGCTCCCTCGCAGCGCCCGGCCGCCGCGGACGAGCCCGCGCTGCTCGCCGCCTACGCCGAGCAGCTCCGCCAGGTGCTCCCGCCGGCGCTCGTCCCCCGCCTGACGATCGTCGACGAGCTGCCGACGAAGACCTCGGGCAAGGTCGACCGCAATGCGCTGCCGTGGCCGCTCGCCGCGGTCGCCGAGGACGAGGCGGCCGGCCCCCTGCCCGCGCACGCGGAGTGGATCGGGCAGCAGTGGGCGGCGGTGCTGGGCGGCACGCCCGGCATGGACACCGACTTCTTCGACGCCGGCGGCGGCTCGCTCGCCGCCGCCCAGCTCGTGTCCCGGCTGCGCACCGAGCACGCGCAGGTCACCGTCGGCGACATCTACGCTCACCCGCGCTTCGGGGCGCTCGTCGAGCTGTGCACCGGCGCCGACGCCCCGGAGAACGTCCACCGCCGGCCGCGCCGGGTGCGCCGCACCGCCCGCACGATGCAGCTCCTGCAGACGCTCCTCGGGATCCCGGTGCAGATCCTCTCCGGCATGCGCTGGGTCGTCCTCACGCTCGTCGTGTGCAACGTCGCCGGGGCCCTCGGTGCGCCGCTCGTCACCACCCCGTGGTGGTTCGTCATCGCGCTCTACCTCGTGTTCGTCACCGCGTGGGGCCGCATGCTCATCTCCGCGGCGGCCGCGCGCCTGCTCCTGCGCGGGGTCGGCCCGGGCGTCTACCCCCGCTCCGGTGGGGTGCACCTGCGGCTGTGGCTCGCCGAGCACATCGCCGAGCAGGCCGCGGCCGTGTCCGTCGCCTCCGCGCCGTGGGTCACCCGCTACGCCACCCTGCTCGGCAACCGGATCGGCCGCGACGCCGACCTCCACTCGGTCCCGCCGATCACCGGCCTGCTCACGCTCGAGGACGGCGCGGCGATCGAACCCGAGGTCGACCTCAAGGGCTGGTGGGTCGATGGGGACCTGTTGCGGATCGGCCCGATCCACGTCGGCGCGAACGCCACCGTCGGCGCCCGCTCCACGCTCATGCCCGGTGCCCGGGTGGGGGCAGGCGCCCACGTCGAACCGGGCTCCGCAGTCACCGGCAAGGTGCGGAAGAACCAGGTGTACTCCGGCTCCCCCGCCGCGCGCGTGGGCAAGGCGAAGAACACGTTCCCGGACCCGCCCTCGCGCCGCCGCCACACCCCGTTCTGGTTCTACGCCGTCGGCTCGATCTTCCACGCCGCGATCCCCTACGCCGCGGCCGTGCCCGGGCTCGCGCTCATGGTCGCCGTCTCCGGGGTCGAGGTGTTCGCGGCTCCGCTCGCGCTGCTCGCCTGGGCGCCGGTGCTCGCCGCCGTGTGGTTCGTGTGCACCGCGGTCCTCATCGTCCTCGCCGTGCGCGGACTGGCGCTCGGCCTGCGCGAGGGCACCTACCCGGTGCGCTCGGCGATGGGCTTCCGGGTGTGGGCCACCGAGCGGATCATGGACATGGCCCGCGACCTCCTGTTCCCCCTCTACGCGAGCCTGCTGACCCCCGTGTGGCTGCGGATCCTCGGCGCCCGCGTGGGCCGCGGGGTCGAGGCCTCGACGGTGCTGCTCGTGCCGAGCATGACGCAGATCGCCTCCGGGGCGTTCCTCGCCGACGACACCATGGTCGCCTCCTACGAGCTCGGCCACGGGTGGATGCGGATCGGCCGGGCCAAGGTCGGCAAGCGCGCCTTCCTCGGCAACTCCGGGATGGCCGCCGCCGGGCGCCGGGTGCGCGCGAATTCGCTCGTCGCGGTGCTGTCGGCCGCCCCGCAGAAGGCGAAGAAGGGCAGCTCGTGGATCGGCTCTCCGCCCGTCGAGCTCCGCCGCGCGGAGGTCGCCGCCGACGAATCCCTGACCTACGATCCGCCGCTGCGGCTCAAGGCGCTGCGCGGCACCTGGGAGACGCTGCGGATCCTCGCGGTGCTCACCGCCGGGGTCGTCGTCGCCGGAGTGTTCCTCGCCCTCACCGGTCTGCTCACCGCCGCTGCCGAGGTGACGGGCGCCGGCCCGGCAGCGGGCGCCTCGGGCACGGGACCGGTGACTGCCGGGGTGTGGCCGGCGATCGTCATGACCGCCCTGTCCGGTGTCGTGATGATGCTCGCCGGTGCGGTCACCGCCGGGATCGCCGTCGTCACCAAGTGGCTGTTCGTCGGGCGGGTCAGCGCCGGGGAGCACCCGCTGTGGTCGTCGTTCATCTGGCGCAACGAGGTCGCCGACTGCTTCGTCGAGCTCGTCGCCGCCCCGTGGTTCGCGCGCTCGGCCGTCGGCACGCCGGCGCTCGTGTGGTACCTGCGGGCGCTCGGGGCGCGGATCGGACACGGCGTGTGGTGCGAGACCTACTGGCTGCCCGAGGCCGACCTCGTCGACCTCGCTGACAATTCGACGGTCAACCGCGGCTGCGTCGTGCAGACCCATCTGTTCCACGACCGGGTGATGGCACTCGATACCGTGGAGCTCGAGGCCGGAGCGACGCTGGGACCCAACAGCGTGATCCTGCCGGCGGCGACCCTCGGGCGGTCGTCGACGGTCGGCCCGACCTCGCTCGTCATGCGCGGAGAGTTCGTCCCCGCCGACGCCTACTTCACGGGCAACCCGGTGGTGCCGTGGGTCGATGCGCCCGCGCTGCCGGAGTCCTCGTTCGCCGCCGAGGCGCCCGCCCCGGCCACCACCGCTGAAGGGAGTCCGACGTGACGGTGCTCGACCGCTGCACCCCGCACTCGGGGACGGCCGCGGTGCGGATCGTGCACTACGATCTGCACCTCGACTACAAGATCCTGCCCAACCGGCTCGCCGGGCAGGCGACCCTGCGCGGCTCGATGCTCGCAGATGCCCGGACGATCGAGCTCGACCTCGTCGGCCTCGCGGCCGGTCGGGTGCTCGTCAACGGCCGTCGGCACCGCTACAAGCAGACGCGGAACAAGCTCGTCATCCGAGCGCAGGAGAAGTTCCTCGCCGACGAGGAGCTCGAGCTCGAGATCCAGTACTCCGGCACCCCCGGCCCGGCGATGGGCACATGGGGCGACGTCGGCTGGGAGGAGCTCACCGACGGCGTGCTCGTGGCCGGCCAGCCCACGGGCGCGGCGACGTGGTTCCCCTGCAACGACCACCCGAGCAGCAAGGCGACGTTCCGGGTGACGATCCTCGTCGACTCGGAGTACACGGCGGTCTCCAACGGCGAGCTCGTCGACACCCGCCGGCGGGCCGGGCGCACCGCATGGACCTGGGAGTCCGCCGAACCGCTCGCCACCTACCTCGCGACGATGCAGATCGGTCAGTACCGCCGCGGGAGCGTCGACAGCGGCTCGCACGTGCCCTCGCGGGTGCCGATGGCGCTCGCGTGCAGTGCGGGCCTGTGGCAGCAGGCGCAGCGGATCCTCGCCAAGCAGCACGCGATGATGACGGTGTTCGAGCGCCGGTTCGGCGAGTACCCGTTCGGGCACTACGGGATCGTCGTCACCGACGACGTGCTCGAGATCCCGCTCGAATCGCAGCCCCTGTCGATCCTCGGGCGCAACCACCTGGCGCAGACGTGGAACGCCGAACGGCTCATCGCCCACGAGATGGCTCACCAGTGGTTCGGGAACTCGGTGACGCCGAAGTCCTGGTCCGACATCTGGCTCAACGAGGGCTTCGCCTGCTACGCGGAGTGGATCTGGTCCGAGGAGTCGGGCCAGAAGTCAGCCCAGCAGCGCGCCCGCGAGCAGCACGTGCGGCTGGCGGACCTGCCGCAGAACCTCGTGCTCGCCGACCCGGGAGCCGCCGACATGTTCGACGACCGGGTGTACAAGCGCGGGGCGCTCACGCTGCACACGCTGCGCCTCCACATCGGGGACGAAGACTTCTTCCGGATCCTCCACCGCTGGACCGGGCAGTACCGGGGCGCGAACGTCACCACCGAGGCGTTCCTCGCGCTTGCGGAACAGGTGTGCGGCCGCCCGGTCGAGCCGCTCATCCACGACTGGCTCTACGCTAAGCCGCTCCCACCGCTCCCCGTGCAGTGGTGAGCGTGAACGGTGCCTGCCGGGACGTCCCCGCTGTGACGTCCCCACGGGGACGCGTCGTGCAGCGGTGAGGCGGTGCGACCGCTACCGGAGCAAGGATGGCATCGCTGTCGTTTTCAGGAGAATTGATCGTTGATCGCCGGCATTCGAATTGCAGATCCCGGCAGTCGCGACAAGCGCCGACTTACCGTCCGGAAACTCAACTCGCAGATGCTCAAAGTTCGGAAATCTTGACAAGAGGTTCGCTACGGTAATGCAATCACGCGCATTGCCCTCGATACTTTGATTCTGAGGAACAAGCTTTAGCAGCACCTCGCTCAGATTTCCATTAGGCACTCCATCTACAACGACGTATTCCGGATACGTCCAACGACCCACGACCAATGAGTGGTCCAACGATTCATCGGTAGAGGCTTTTGCTAGATCATCCGGCGTCAATCGAATCTCTGATTCCAGAGCATTGACATATTCCTCACAGGACCTGTAGGAGACTATTCGATCCTCCGAAACCCCCAGTTCTTGCACAGCAAATTTAGGGCCGTCGATATCCGGATTCACAATTGTCACTATGGAACCAGTATTTGACAGTCGCTCTTCAAACATTCCAGATGAAACCAGGTCCGTCGCCGGAATGCTGTAGCCGACCAGCGCCACATTAGCCGCCGAACCAATGGCATCCGACGCGTCCTTCCACAACTGACGAGTTAGAGGATTCCGGTAGTAGGAAGACTTTGCAGCGGCCGGAGGTACTATAAATGGCTCACGTCCAGGTAGAAGCTGATTCCGATCCACCACACGTGGCACTCCCGGAGCGCCGAATCGTCCATTATCATTCCACCGCCGAATAGTAGTCCCCGTTAGATCTCCGGGCACCCAATAGTTATCAATCGACCCATGCAACTTGATCAATCGAAACGTCTTAGCTGCCGGCAACCCGAATACCAGACCTCGATTCGGCGTTTCAGGCGGAAGAGGCATGTTCTTCAACGCATCCTCGGCTTGAGCTTCGTGCTCGAGATCGTCGTAGAGTCGGCAATACTTAAGCACCAACTCCGGAATCACGTCGTAGTTGAAGGTAACGACATTCGCCTGTCGAAAATGCAAAATTCCGATGAGACGCTGCAGCCACCACGATGGTTGCCCCTTGAGCACTTCATCCTGACATTCACGAATCACTTCTCTAATCGCGGATGTGACAAGTGAGAACATCTCTCGATTGCGAAGATTCTCCGATTCCGACAGATCCGGCTGTTGCTCTGCCAAGCGCGACAACCAAGATTCGAAACGGCGTCCTCTGAACGGTCTTACCGCGTCCTCGGATCGACCAGATTCGCGGATCCTGCGCATCACCCGAACCCCAAGGTCATCGGTCGCTGGAAACACGCCATCCGATGCAGCGATAGAGAAACCAGCGCCTAGAACCACAGTCAAACTCATAAGTCCAACGATACTAGAGATCGGCAAGCGTCACTCAACGGACGCTTAGATTCGAGGCAGTTGACGGACACATGTAATAAGCCTCGGACCGGTGCTATGGGCAGAACTAGGGCTTCGGTTAGGGCGTTATCAGAATTGCGAACCTGCAAATACCTGGCCCCGCTTCAAACAGGTACAGTTTCCAATCCAGTGAGGCTGCTCCCGATCGCCGTTGGCTCGCCAACCGCCCTGGCACGTCTCGTACAGCTCCCGTCTTACGCACCACTATGCACCCAATGCAACTCAGCAAGAAGACGCTCACCCAGATGGTAAGAGTCATCGCAATAAGATATCGCGTCGAAAGTGAAGCTGGTGCTGTCAACGACCGATCGAAGTTTCCAGCGCAAGGAACCGAGAGCAGCTTCTGCGAACGCGCAACCGCCACCTGCTGTGCCGTCCCCGGGGGACGCGTCGTGCAGCGGTGAGGCGGTGCGACCGTTACCATGAGAGCATGACCGACCCGACTCACTTTGACCCCCTCGCGCTCGAATCCCTGCTCGCCCTCGAGCACCGCGGGTGGGACGCCCTGTCCAGCCACCGGGGCGGCGCGTTCTACGGCGCTCTCATGACGCCGGAGGCGGTCATGGTCCTCGTCAACGGGATGGTGCTCGACCGTGAGACGATCGTCGCCGGTCTCGACGACTCCCCCGCCTGGGACTCCTACACCCTCACCGACGCCCGCGTGGTGCCGACCGGTGAGGACTCCGCGGCACTCGTGTACCGGGCGAGCGCACGGCGCGCCGCGGACCCTGCCCCGTTCGAGGCCCTCATGGCGAGCCACTACCGGCTGGTCGACGACGAGGTGCGACTCACCTTCTACCAGCAGACGACGATCACGCACTGAGCGCTGCACTCGGCGGAGTGGATTCGGCCCGCGGGCAGTGCGATGCTGAAGACTCCGTCCGAGCACGCGAGCCGCGCGGCTCGGTTCCGATGAACGAGGTGGCAGTTCGAATGATGGATCCGTCGCGCGCGCAGCAGGTCGCCAACCCGCTCGAGGAGCTCGGGCTCGATGAGCTCCGGCAGCGGACGAGCATGAAGTGGCGCGCTCACCCCGCTGACGTGCTGCCGCTGTGGGTCGCGGAGATGGATGTCCGACTCGCCCCGCCCATCGCCGAGGCCCTCCACCGCACCATCGATGCCGGGGACACCGGGTATCCCGTCGGCACCGCGTACGCCGAGGCGTTCTCCGCGTTCGCAGCGGAGAACTGGGCGTGGAACGACCTGGCCGTGGAGCGGACCGCGATCGTCCCCGACGTCATGATGGGAGTCGTCGAGGTGCTCCGGCTGGTGACGGAGCTCGGTGACGCCGTCGTCGTCAACTCCCCCGTCTACGCGCCGTTCTACGCCTTCGTCACCCATGACGGCCGGCAGATCGTCGAGGCGCCCCTCGGTGCGGACGGCCGGGTGGACCTCGGCGTCCTCGAGGACACGTTCCGCCGGATCAGGCAGGGCGGGCGTGGGGCCGCCTACCTGCTCTGCAACCCGCACAACCCCACCGGAACGGTGCACACCCCGGAGGAGCTCGCGCGGATCGCGGAGCTCGCCCGCACCCACGGGGTCCGGGTGGTCGCCGATGAGATCCACGCCCCGCTCGTCCTGCCCGGGGCCCGCTTCACCCCCTATCTCAGCGTGCCGGGGTCGGAGGACGCCTTCGCGCTGATGTCGGCGTCGAAGGCCTGGAACCTCGCCGGTCTCAAGGCCGCGCTCGCGATCGCCGGGGAGGAGGCCGCCGCGGATCTCGCCCGCATGCCCGAGGAGGTCAGCCACGGCCCGAGCCACCTCGGCCTCATCGCCCACACCGTCGCGCTCCGGGAGGGACAGGAGTGGCTCGGCGCGCTGCTGCGGGGTCTCGACGCGAACCGGACGCTGCTGCGCCGGCTCGTCGCCGAGCACCTGCCCGAGGCCGGCTTCCGCGTGCCCGAGGGCACCTACCTCGCATGGCTCGACTGCAGCTACCTCGGCGCCGGGGCACCCGCCGCGCGGGACGGACTCGCCGTCGTGTCCGATCTCGCGGGACCGGCGCAGCTGTTCCTCGACGAGGCCCGGGTGGCGCTGAGCTCCGGTCACGTGTTCGGCACGGGCGGTGCCCAACACGTCCGGCTGAACTTCGCCACCTCACCGGCGATCCTCACCGAGGCCGTCGAGCGGATGGGTCGCGTGCGGCCGGTCGGCTGAGACCGGCCGGCCCACCGTGAGCTGAGGCGTCGCCTCTGTGACGTCCTGGTCCATTGCCGAACGGCGTCGGACGTCACAGCGGGGACGTCGGTTCCGCGGGACGAGAGGGGTCCGCCAGTGCATAGGCGGAACAGCTCTCGCACCGTGTGATGAAGTTGTGCCGGCACTCTCGGACGTGCTCGAGGAACGCTTCCGCGGCGTCGAGCTCCGCCCGCTGCCTGCGGATCGCCTCGAGACGAGCGGCGATGACGCCGTCGCGCCCCTGCTCGTCGCGGTGCAGGATGAGGCGGATCTCCTCGAGACCCAGCCCGACGGACCGGCAGGATCGGACGACCTGCAGTCGGCGCACATGCTCCTCGGTATAGTCGCGATACCCTGCAGGGGTCCGGTCCGGCGTGATGCCGCACGCGTCCTCCCAATGACGCAGGACGTGGGTCGCGACGCCGAGGCGCCCTGCGGCCTCCCCGATCCTCATGACACCGTGCTCCTCACGTTCCCGCACCTCTTGCCTTCATGTCGACATGAAGGTCTAGCGTAGCGCGCATGACCGACCTCCCCGCCCCGCCCGAGCGCATCCCGATCCTCGGCACCGAGATCGCGACCTCCGTGCTCGAGCCCGAGACCGGCAACCCCGCCGGTGACGTCGTGCTCTGCCACGGGACACCGTGGTCGGCGGAGACCTGGCTGCCGGTGGCCCGAGCGCTCGCACGGTCGTTCCGGGTCTTCCTGTGGGACATGCCGGGGTACGGGAGGTCGATCCGCGGATCCGATCCGCCGGTCGACCTCGTCCATCAGCGCCACCGTCTCACTGCGCTCATCGATCACTGGGATCTCGATCGACCCCACGTCGTCGCGCACGACATCGGCGGTGCGGTCGCTCTCGGATCCCATCTGCTCGACGGCGCCGCCTTCGCCTCGCTCTATCTCCTCGATGTCGTCGCACTCGACCCGTGGGGCTCGCCGTTCTTCCGACTCGTCTCCGAGCACCACGAGGTGCTCGCCGCACTTCCGGAGAATCTGCACGCCGCCCTCGTCCGGGAGTACATCTCCGGCGCCGGCGGCGACACCCTCACCCCCGCGCGAGTCGAGGAGCTCGCCCGACCGTGGTGCTCGCCGCGCGGACAGGTCGCCTTCTACCGGCAGATCGCCGCACTCACTCCGGACCACACCGCGCCCATAGTCGCCCGACTCGCTGAGACCCGATGCCCGGTGCACATCGGCTGGGGCGCGGACGATTCCTGGATCCCCGTCGCCCAGGCGGCCGAGCTCGCCGGCCGGTTCCCCGGGCAGCCCGGCGTCACGACCTTCCAGGGGACCGGCCACCTCGTGCAGCTCGAGGCGCCGACCGAACTCGCTCTCGACCTCCGGCGATGGCTCGGGACCCTGCCGAGCTGACCGTCCGCCGTGAGCCGAGACGTCCCCGCTGAGACGTCCCCACGGGGACGTCGCAGCGGGCCTCCCCACCCGGACCGGATCGCCGTCCCCGTGCGTTCGCGATGCCGGCGGCTCCGCCGGGCGATGGGCGTCACCCCCGCCGCCTATCGGCGTGCGTTCGGACACTGATCGTTCGCACACCGACCGGCCCCGCGCGCCCCCGTGCCGCACGCGCCGGAGGATCTCCGCCTACGCGGCGGACCCGCGCGCCCGGATCCGCGGGTACACCCGGCGGAGGAGCCGGACCCACGGCGACCAGCGGGGCGGGCCGGTGACCCCAGCTGCGCGATCGAGGAGGTCCTCGAGCACGGCGTCGTGCAGCGGACCGACGAGCACCGCCCATTGCAGACGCCGCCACGGGCCGATGCGGAGCTCGAGGTCGTGCACGAGGCGGCTGCCGCGGGCGGAGGGGACGACGACGAACCGGTGGAAGCCGCGCCAGTGCCGCGAGCCGAGGATCGAGTCGAAGGCGAAGGTCACCGCATCCGGTGAACGCTCCGTGCAGTGGTAGCGCACCGGGCCGTGCCCGCCCGCCGCACCGACGAGGGGCGGGCCGTCGAGGCGCATGGGGAACCACAGGTGCACAGGCCACAGCCCGTCGTCCCGGGTTCCGAGCGTCGACAGCAGCGCCGCGACCTCGGCGGCGGGCCGGTCGAGGTCGCGGGATTGCCGGTTGCGGACCCGCACGGTCTCAGCCCTCGCGCGCCGCGAGGTCGAGCAGCATGACGTCGGAGCTCCCGTTGCGGCCGATGACCGCGAAGCCGAGCTCCTCGTACAGGTGGCGGGACCCGTTGCCGTCCTCGACGGCGAGGCTGATCGCCCGGACACCGGTGAGCCCGGCCATCTGGATGAGCGTCTGCAGGAGGCGGCGGCCGAGCCCCTCGCCCTGCGCCTCGGGCAGGACCGCGATCGAGAGCTCGGGGATGTCGTCAGCGACCCAGCCGAAGCCGGGCTTCTCCCCCATCGTGCGGATCCAGATCGCTCCGAGCGCCCGCGGCTCCGCTCCGGGTGCGGGCGCGTGGTCGCCGTCGGCTCCTGCCCCGGGCTCTGCCGCCAGCGCCATGACGCCGAGGTCACCGACCCTACCCCAGCCCTCGATGTAGCGGTTGAGGTGATCGTCGGCGCGGATCGCCTCGGCGTCGACGGGCGGGCGGTCCATCGACCAGCTGCAGCAGAGCTCGAGGAACGGCAGGAGGATGTGCTCGCCGTCGGACGGGACCGGAACGATGCGCATGCGGGGACTCCTCGGGACTGGGTGCGAGTACGCCCATCATCGTATCCGCGCCCGGGACCGAGGTCCGTGCGAGCGGGCCGCGCTCGCTCTCAGCTGCGGGCTTCGGCGCGACGGATCCAGCCGTCGTCGCGGACCCGCCAGCCCAGGCTGACCGCGCGGAACGCGACGAAGCCGATCCCGAAGCACGCCCACAGCACGTGGACCGTCGGCCACTGCGTGAACACGAGGAGGAGCAGGACTGCGTACCCGAGCAGCGCCCCGAACTGGGCGAGCGCCAGGTATCGGGCGTCCTCGGCTCCCATGAGCACACCGTCGAGGGTGAAGACGTACCCGGCGATCGGCATCCCGGCGGCGAGGATGAGAGCGAGCGTGCCGATGAGGGCGGCGACCTCGGGATCGCCGGTGAACACCGCACCGAGGACCGGGGAGGCGGCGGCGAGCAGCACGCCGACGACCACCCCGAAGCCGATCCCCCACTGGATGAGCCGCCGGTTGATCGCCGCCACCCGCTCCCGCCGGCGGTGCCCGAGCTCGAGGCCGATGAGCGCCTGCCCGGCGATCGCGAGCGAGTCGAGGACGAGGGCGAGCGCGTTGAACAGCGTCTGGATGACCTGGATCGCGGCGAGCTGCACGGTGCCCAGACCGGTGGCGAGCACGATGAGGAGGATCATCGCAGCGCGCAGCGAACCGTTGCGCACGAGCAGCCAGCCCGAGGTGCGGGCCGCCCGGATGACGCCCGCCCAGTCCGGGCGCAGCGAGGCCCCGGTGCGGCGGGCGGCGCGGACGGCGATGACGAGGTAGATCGCGCACATCCCGAGGTGGGCGATGAGCGTGCCGAGCGCGGACCCGGCCACGCCCATGTCGAGACCGTAGATGAAGAGCGCGTTGAGCCCGATGTTGGAGAGGAAGCCGCCGGCGGCGACGTAGAGCGGGGTGCGCGTGTCCTGCAGCCCGCGCAGCAGCCCGGTCGCGGCGACGACGGTGAGCATGAAGGGCAGCCCCCACCAGGAGATCGTGAGGTACGCCGAGGCGCCGGCGGCCACCTCGGGCGTGGGATCGAACCAGCCGATCGCCGTGTCGATGAGCGGCAGCCCGATGACGAGCAGGACGCCCGAGGTGATGAGCGCGAGCCAGATCCCGTCGAAGCCGGCGCCGATCGCGCCCGGGTTGTCACCGGCGCCGAGCCGGCGGGCCACGCGCGGGGTCGTCGCGTAGGCGAGGAAGATCATGAGGCCGAGGACGGTCTGGAGGATCGTGCTCGCGATCGCGAGCGAGCCGAGCGCCTCGGGCCCCAGGTGCCCGACCATCGCGGTGTCGGCGAGGAGGAACAGGGGTTCGGCGGCGAGCGCCCCGAGTGCCGGGACGGCGAGCCTGAGGATGTCCCGGTCGAGTGCACGCATGACCACCATCGTAGGACCGGGATGCCTGGACGGGCACGTCAGGCCGGGCTGGTAGGGTCGCCCCCGTGAGAACGGTCGACAACGCACGCACCACCGACACCCGGGCCGGTGCCTTCCAGCGGCACCTGCCCCTCCTCGCCACCGAGGTCATCTGCCTCGCCGCGGTCGTGGTCTCCGTGCTCACCCGGCAGTGGTCCGACATCATCATCCCGGCGCTGCTGATTCCCGCCGGTCTGGTGCCGCTCCTCCTCGAGCACTGGGCGCGCACCCCGATCCCCGCGTGGCTCCAGGGGCTCTACGCGGCGCTGCTGCTCTCCGGCCCGTTCCTCGGCAGCCACCTCCACTTCTATGCGGTGTGGGGACTGTGGGACACCGTGGTCCACTTCTACTCCGGCATCCTCATCGCGCTCGGCACGGTCTACGCGCTCGGCATCGCCTACCGGCGGACCGATCTCATCACCCCACCATGGTTCGAGGCCGTCGTCGTCATCGCCGTGAGCGGCCTCGTCGCGCTCCTGTGGGAGATGTCCGAGTTCACCGCGGACATCGTCGTCGGGACGAACGCGCAACGGAACAACACGGACACGATGGTCGACCTCGTCGCGGGCACCTCGGCGGCCCTCCTCGTCGTCATCCCGCTGCTCCTCCACCGCCGGCGCGGGTGGTTCGCGGCGTTCGGCTCCCTCGTGTGAGCCGGCCCGCCCGGAGGGGGCCGTTCGGAATATCTCGCTCCGCGCGGTGTTGTGCCCAGTGGAAGCCGCAGCCTCATGGTCCGCGGAGCCCCGGCCAGATCACGGGTGACGGACCGGTCCGCTGCGGGACATCTCGGCGCCGGGTCCGGCGCGGAAGGAGAACCCCATGACCGACACTGATCGCATCGTCATCCTCGGCGGACACGGCAAGATCGCCCTGCTCGCCGCCCCCAGGCTCACCGCGGCCGGGTTCACCGTCGACTCCGTCATCCGCAAGGAGGACCAGCGCGATGACGTCAGGGAGGCCGGCGCGAATCCCGTCGTCCTCGACATCGAGACCGCGACCGAGGAGGACCTCGCCAAGCAGTTCACGGGGGCGAAGGCCGTGGTGTTCTCCGCCGGCGCCGGCGGGGCCGACCCGCAGCGCACGCACGCGGTCGACTACGAAGCGGCCGTGCGCGCGATGAAGACCGCGCAGCAGGCCGGCGTGCAGCGGTTCGTCATCGTCTCCTACGTCACCGCGGGGATCGACGTCGACCGGCTCGAGGAGGACAACTCCTTCTTCCCCTACGCCAAGGCCAAGCACGACGCCGACGCCCACCTGCGCGAGACCGAGCTCGACTACACGATCCTCGGCCCCGGCCGCCTCACCCTCGACCCGGCGAGCGAGCAGATCCAGGTCGTCGACTCCCACGGCGAGGCCGAGGGCCGCACGCTCACCGACGAGGAGAAGGTCACCTCCCGCGACAACGTCGCAGCCGTCATCACCCACGTCCTGCGTGACGGTGCCGGAGTCCGGGAGACCGTCAACTTCTTCGACGGGTCCACCCCGATCGCCGAGGCGATCCGCTGAGACCGGGCGCACGAGGAGTGTAGGACTTCCGGCGGAGGGTGGTGGCGTTGATGCCACCACCCTCCGTCGAAAGCCCTACAGTCCGGTCGGCAGGCGGGCCAGCGCTCAGAACAGGGTGCTGATCCAGCGGCGGGTGTCGGCGGGATCGATGACGTCGTCGACGTCGAAGAACATCGCCGCGGTCATCGCCCGGCCCTGCTCGTAGGACTCCGCGACGAGCTTCTCGTAGAGCGCCTCGCGCTCGGCCGGGTCCTCGACCGCGGCGAGCTCCTTCGAATAGCCCAGGCGCACCGCGCCCTCCAGGCCCATCGGCCCCATCTCCCCGCTCGGCCAGGCCACGGTGAAGCGGGTGGCGTGGAAGGAGCCGGCGGCCATCGCCATCGCGCCGAGCCCGTAGCCCTTGCGCACGACGACCGCCCCGAACGGCACGCTCAGCCCCGCCCCCGTGGTGAAGAACCGACCGAACGCGGTGACGCCCGGCTCGTGCTCGGCCTCCGGGCCGACCATGAACCCGGGGGTGTCGACGAAGGACACGACAGGGATCCCGTGCGCCTGCGCGGTCTCGAGCAGCCGCACGAAGGAGTTCGCGGCATCGACGTCGACCGCCCCGCCGAGGTGGTGGTTGTCGTTGGCGATGATTGCGATCGGCCGGCCGGCGACGAGCGCGAAACCGGTGATCGCGCCCGGTGCATGATCCGGGCGCAGCTCGAGGAACGTGTCCGCATCGACGACGCTGCGGATCACCTCGCGCATCTCGTAGGCGCGCAGCCGGTCCCCGGGGACCACGGCCCGCGCGCGCTCGGGATCCGGGGCACCGGAGTCCGCGGCCGAGGCGCCCTCCTGGGTATCCGGGGACACGGCACCCGGCCCGGCACCGCCGTCCCCCGCCGGCACGAAGTAGCGGAGGTACTGCTGGGTGGCGGCGACCGCCTCCGCGTCGCCGGCGACGAGCACGTCGATGACACCGCTCACGGTGTGCACGCCGACGGGTCCGATGTCTTCCGGCCGGTAGCGTCCCAGGCCGCCGCCCTCGACCATCGCGGGTCCGCCCATCCCGAGGTTCGCGTCCTCGGTGGCGATGATGACGTCGCACACCCCGGCGAGCGCAGCGTTGCCGGCGAAGCACCGCCCGGACACGATCGCGACGAGCGGCACCCGGCCCTTGAGCCCGGCGAGGGCGGCGAAGGTGTGGACGTTGAGGTGGGCGCCCGGGGCCCGGTCGGTGTCGCCGGGCCTCCCGCCGCCGCCCTCGGCGAACAGCACCACCGGCAGCCACTTGGACGCCGCGACCTGGATGAGCCGGTCGGTCTTCGCGTGGTTGCGCGAGCCCTGGGTGCCGGCGAGCACCATGTAGTCGTAGCTCATGACGACGGCCTCGAGCGGCCCGCTGGGCGTGTCGACGAGTCCGATCCCGCCGATCAGTCCGTCGCCGCTCGTGCGCGCGATGAGGTCCTCCAGCGAGCGCCTGGCCATCTGGGCGGCGATGACGAGCGGCCCGTACTCGACGAACGAGCCGGGCACGAGCAGGTCGTCGAGGTTCTCCCTGGCCGTCCGCCGCTGCCGGGCGTGGATCTTCTCCACCGCTTCCGGCTTCGCCTCGTCGAGCACGTCGGCATGCCTCTGCACGACCTCGTCGACGAGCGGGTGCGCCTCGTCACCGGCGGCCTCCGCCTGGGCGGCGGGGTCGTCGGAGGTCCGCACGAGGAACACCGGGTCACCGGCTGCGACGGTGTCCCCGACTGCGACGAGAGCGCGCGCCTCCGCATGGGCCGGTGCCGGGATCGGGTGGTGCATCTTCATCGCCTCGATGAGCCCGAGCTCACCGGGCCGCGCCTCGAGGGACACGATCGTGCCGCTGAGCGGGGCGGCGACGAGCTCCTCCCCCGGCCCGGGTGCGGGCGCGGTGCGAGCCGTTCCCGAGGCGCCCTCGGCCGACGAGGCGCCCGCACCTCCCGGCGCACCACCGGAACCGGTGCCGGCGCCGCCCGCACCACCGTCCTCCGCCGCGAGCTCCGCGGCCCGGGCGACGAGCGCTCCCATGTGCTCGTCGATCCACGTCGTGTGCGCCTGGCCGAGCGGCGCGCGCTCGAGGACGGCGCGGAGGAACGCGGTGTTCGTGTCCAGCCCGGTGCAGCCGAGCTCGGCGAGCGCGCCGGCGGTCCGGCGCTCGGCGGCCTCGAGACCCGGCCCGTGGGCGATGACCTTGGCGATGACGGTGTCGTAGAGGGCGCCCACACGGGTGCCGCCGCGCACCCAGGTGTCGACGCGGATCCCGGGCCCGCTCGGCAGGTCGAAGCGCTCGATCGTGCCGGTCGCCGGGTGCACGGTGCCCTCGGCGGCGAGGGTCTCCGCGGCCACCCGCACCTCGATCGCGCTGCCGGCAGGCTCCCACGTCATGTCCTCGGCCACGCCGTGGACGGCGAGGTCCTCACCCAGACCGAGCGCGATCTGGCAGGCGACGAGGTCGAGCCCGGTCACCGCCTCGGTGACGGTGTGCTCGACCTGGATCCGCGGGTTGACCTCGAGGAGCACCCAGTCGTCGTCGGCGACGAGGAACTCGACGGTGGCGAGCGACAGGTAGTGGAGCGAGTCGAGGAGCTTCTCCGCCGCCCGGTGGAGGTCCGCACGCAGGTCTGCGGACAGTCCGGGGGCCGGGGCGAGCTCGACGAGCTTCTGCCGGCGGCGCTGCAGCGAGCAGTCGCGGTCGCCGAGCGCGTACACGCCGTCGGGGGTGCCGATGCACTGGACCTCGATGTGGCGGGCTGCGGGGAACCAGGTCTCGGCGAACACGCGCGCGTCCCCGAACCCGTGCTCGGCCTCCGCCGCACAGCGCGCGATCGCCGGTTCGACGTCCTCCGGGGAGGTGACGACGGCGATGCCGCGCCCGCCCCCGCCGGCGAGCGCCTTGATCGCGATGCCCGCCGGGTGCCGCTCGAGGAGCTCGAGGGCCGGCGCCGCGGTCTCGAGGACCCCGGTCGCCTCGGCGACGGGGATGTCGAGGGCGGCCGCCCGGTCCTTCGTCGAGGTCTTCGTCCCGGCGATCTCGAGGACGTCGGCGGACGGGCCGAGGAAGGTCAGTCCCGCCTCGTGGCAGGCGTGGGCGAACGCGGCGGATTCGGCGAGGAACCCGTAGCCGGGGTGGACGAGCTCGGCCCCCTCGTCGACGGCGATCCGGATGAGCTGCGCGATGTCGAGATAGGCGCGCGGACCGATCCCCTCGAGCTGCCGGGCCGAATCGGCGAGCCGGACGTGGAGGCTGTCGGCGTCGTCGGCGGGGTGGACGGCGAGCGTGCGCAGCCCCTGGTCCTGCGCGGTGCGGATGATGCGGGCGGCGAT
Organism: Brevibacterium sp. CS2; assembly: GCF_005280295.1. Lineage (GTDB taxonomy): Bacteria > Actinomycetota > Actinomycetes > Actinomycetales > Brevibacteriaceae > Brevibacterium > Brevibacterium pityocampae. The sequence goes on from NZ_CP040020.1 coordinate 2,866,707, forward strand.
CTCGCCCCGGTTCGCGACGAGCAGCGTGATCATGCGGTGGGCAGCTCCTTGAGCAGGTCGACCTTGCGGATCTTGCCGGTCGCGGTCATCGGCATCGTGTCGACGACGACGACCTCGGGCACCTTGTACGACGCCATCTGCTCCCGCGCCCAGTCCCGGATGCTCTCCGGCGTCGCCGCGGAGCCCTCCGTGAGCTCGACGAAGGCGACGGGCCGCTGCCCGGTCTCCGGGTCCTCGCGCGGGGCGACGGCGACCCGCACGACGTCGGGGTGGCCCTTGAGGAAGGATTCGACCTCGGCGGGGAACACGCTCATCCCCTTGACCTTGATCATCTCCTTGGTCCGGGCGAGGTACGTCAGCGCCCCGTGCGCGTCGAACCGGCCGGTGTCCCCGGTGAGCAGCCAGCCGTCGACGAGCGTGTCGCGGCTCGCCTCGGGCCGGTGGTAGTAGCGGGTGAGGACGGAAGGCGAGTGCACGAGGATCTGCCCGGTCTCCCCGACCGGCACCGGCGCGAGGTCGGCATCGACGACGACGATCCGGGTGCCGGGCACCGGGTAGCCGCAGTAGATCGGCTCGGCACGCAGGTCCTGGTCATCCGCATCGAGGCCGAGGGTGAAGGTGTCGGCGGTGTGCGTCTCCGTCATCCCGTAGGACGCCTCGCGCAGCAGCACGCCGGTCGCCTCCCGCCACTGTCCGCGCAGCTCCGGGTCGAGTTTGCGCACGAAGCTCACCGCAGTGCAGTTGCGCAGCGAGGACGTGTCGGCGCCGGCGAACCCGGGCAGCTCCATGAGCTCGACGTAGTTGTCCGCCGGCGCCACGATCGAGGTGACCTGCTGGGAGGCGATGAGCTCGAGCGCGACCTCGGGGTGCCAGCGGGTCATGAGCACGACGGTGGACCCGTCGACGAGCGGGTTGAGCATGCACATGTCCTCCCCGGCGATCCAGAACATCGGGAGGAAGCCGAGTGCCACGTCTCCACCGGCCCCGGGGGTGCGCCCCTGGCCCAGGAGCGCGCTCACCGCGGTGTAGACCATGTGGCCCTGCGTGTGCTCGCAACCCTTGGGCATGCCGGTGGTGCCGCCGGTGTAGTTGAGCGCGGCGAGCGCGTCCCGGTCCGCCGGCACCGGGTCGGCCGGCGGGCTGTCGATGATCGCCTGCCAGTCCGAGGGCTGCTCCGGGTCGATCGCACCGAACGGGGCGCGCGGCACCGGTTCGCCGTCGATCATGTCCGCCATCCGGGTGTAGGCGACGGTGAGGTCGGGATCGACCCCGTCCGCACCGCGCACCGCGTCGAGGAGCGGGGCGAACTCCGGGTGCGCGAGCACCACGCCGACCCCGGCGTCGGCGAGCTCGTAGGCGAGCTCGCCGGCCTTGAACAGCGGGTTGATCGGCACGTACACGGCGCCGAGGCGGAGGATCCCGAGGAACGCGATCGTCAGCTGCGGGCAGTTGACGAGGTACGCCCCCACCCGGTCGCCGGCGCGCACGCCCTGGGACCTGAGCCACCCGGCGAACGCGGCGGCCGAGCGCTCGAGCTCCGCATAGGACACATCGCGCCCGTAGAAGTGGATGGCGACGGTGTCCGGCCGCTCCACCGCCCACTTCTGCGTGTAGTCGGCGAGCACCGCACCGGGCAGCGGCTCGCTGTACTCCCGGGGGACCTCGGCCGGCCACAGGTCGCGCATCCCGGCGAGCTCCTCGGCCGCCGCCTCCCACTGCTCATGCATCGGTGTCCGGGTCATCTCAGCCGTTCTCCGCCTGCTCGGCACCGACCTTGCGCATCTCGCGGCGCAGGATCTTGCCCGATGCGGTCTTGGGCAGCGCGTCGATGAAGTTGATCTGGCGCGGTGCCTTGTAGGAGGCGAGGTGCTCGCGGCAGAACGCGACGATCTCGTCCTCGGTGATCTCCGCGCCCGGCTGCAGGCTGATGAACGCGACGACGTTCTCACCGCGGTACTCGTCGGGGACGCCGACGACAGCGGCCTCGAGGATCGCCGGGTGGGTGTAGAGGACGTCCTCGACCTCGCGCGGCCACACCTTGAAGCCCGAGGCGTTGATCATGTCCTTCTTGCGGTCGACGATGAACACCCAGCCGTCGGGGTCCATGAAGCCGACGTCGCCGGTGCGCAGCTCCCCGTCGGGGATGTTCTCCGCGGTGGCCTCCGGGTTGTTGATGTACTCCAGGGACACCATGGGGCCGCGCACGCAGATCTCGCCGACCTCGTTCGGGCCGACCTCCTGGCCGTTCTCGTCGAGGATCCGCAGCATCACGCTCGCCAACGGCAGGCCGCAGGACAGGTTGCCCGATTCGGGGTCGACGGGGGCACGCAGGTGGCGGGGCACGACGACGCACTGGGCGGTGGTCTCGGTGAGTCCGTAGCCCTGCCCGATGTAGTGCCCGGTGCGGTCCTCGAACTTCTTGACGATCGCCTCGGGCAGCGGGGCGCCGCCGGACATGATCGCGGTGAAGGAGTCGAAGGCGTCGGAGGTGAAGTCCGGGTGCGCGAGCAGCGCCATGTAGGCCGTCGCCGGGCCGGCCATGTACTGCGGCTTGTCGGTGCGGAACGTCTGGAGCGCGGCCGCGGGGTCGAAGCGGTAGTTCATCGACAGGGCAGCACCGCAGGCCGCGGCGGCGAGGAACTGGCACACGAACCCGGTGATGTGGAAGACGGGGGCGAGGGTGAAGATCGTCGCGGTCTCGTCGAAGCCCTGGTAGTCGCGCAGCATCTGGGCGTTGACGGACAGGCCGCGGTGGGTGACCGCCGCGCCCTTCGAACGGCCCGAGGTGCCCGAGGTGTAGCCGATGATGCCGACCGAGTCGGGGGTGAGCACGGGGTCCGGCACGGACTTCCCGTCGTGCTCTGCGACGACGGTGGCGAAATCGGGCTTCCCGGTGTCGTAGGAGTCGGCGAACATCCCGAAGATCCGCTCGTCGTCCGTGCGCTGGTAGTCCTTCTCGTTGCAGGTGACGACGATCGGCATGCCCTCGGCGTAGGGCTTGACGCGGTCGAGGTAGGCCGCGGCGGACACGACGAGCGCCTTGACCCCGGCGTCGGAGAACACGTGGGCGAGCTCGTCGCGGTACATCGGGTTGAGCGGCACGACGACGCCGCCGGCCTTCCACGCGCCGTACACCGCGACGTAGTAGTGGGGGACGTTCTGGAGGTAGACGCCCAGCCGGTCGCCGGGCTCGAAGCCCTGGTCGACGAGGTAGGCGGCGAAGGCATCGACCATCCGGTCGAGCTCGGCCCAGGTGGGCTCGTAGCCGTAGTACTTGATCGCGGGTCGGTCGGGGAAGCTCTCCACCGCGCGGTCGAAGAGCGCGAGGGTGGTCGTCTCCTCGATCTGCTTGTTCAGCCGCTCGTCGTCGGCGACGGTCTTCAGCCAGGGGCGGGTTTCGAAGAAGCTCATGGTGGTCATTCCTTCACGTCGATGTGATCGGATCAGCGGTTGGGGCGGGGAGGGCGGACGACCGGGATCGACCGGCGCGCGCCTGGGACGCAGCGATGGGGATCGTGGTGGTGCAGTGGGCAGGGGCCGAGGGAGGCCCGGGGCGGGTGCGTCGACGCACCCGCCCCGGTGAGGGTGGATCAGGCGACCTCGAACAGGCCGGCGGCTCCCATGCCGCCGCCGATGCACATCGTCACGACGACGTACTTGACGCCGCGGCGCTTGCCCTCGATGAGGGCGTGGCCGACGAGCCGTGCTCCGGTCATGCCGTAGGGGTGGCCCACGGAGATGCCGCCGCCGTCGACGTTGTACTTCTCCGGGTCGATCCCGAGCTTGTCGCGGCAGTACAGCGCCTGCACGGCGAAGGCCTCGTTGAGCTCCCACAGGCCGATGTCGTCGACGGTGAGGCCGTGGCGCTCGAGCAGCTTCGGGATCGCGAACACCGGGCCGATGCCCATCTCGTCCGGGCCGCAGCCGGCGACCGCGATGCCGCGGTAGATGCCGAGCGGCTCGAGGCCGCGGCGGGAGGCCTCGGCGTCGGACATGAGCACGGAGGCCGACGCGCCGTCGGACAGCTGCGAGGCGTTGCCGGCGGTGACGGTCGGGTTCTGCGAGGCCACGCCCGGGGCGAGCACCGGCTGGAGCTTGGCGAGGCTGGCGAGGTCGGTCTGCGGGCGGTTGCCCTCGTCCTTGCTCAGGGTGACCTGCTTCTCCGAGGTCTCCTTCGTCTCCTTGTCGACGACGATCTGCGTCGACTCGAGCGGGACGATCTCGGCGTCGAAGCGGCCGGCCTCCTGCGCGGCGGCGGTGCGCTGCTGGGAGGACAGGGCGTACTCGTCCTGCGCCTCGCGCGACACGCCGTAGCGCTCGGCGACGATCTCCGCGGTGTTGAGCATGGGGAGGTAGATCTCCGGCAGGTTCTCCACGAGCCACGGGTCCTTGGCGCGGAAGGTATTCTGCTTGTCGTTCTGGACGAGCGAGATCGACTCGACGCCGCCGCCGACGGCGATGTCCATGCCGTCGTGGACGATCTGCTTGGCCGCGGTGGCGATCGCCATGAGGCCGGAGGAGCACTGGCGGTCGAGCGTCATGCCGGAGACGGTCACGGGCAGGCCCGCGCGCAGGAGCGCCTGGCGGGCGACGTTGCCGCCCTGCGCGCCCTGCTGGAGAGCGGCGCCGAGGATGACGTCCTCGACCTCGCCGCCCTCGAGCCCGGCGCGCTGCACGGCGTGCTTGATCGCGTGGCCGGCGAGCTCCTGGGACTGGGTGTTGTTGAATGCGCCGCGGTAGGCCTTGCCGATCGGCGTGCGGGCGGTGGAGACGATGACTGCATCAGTCATGAGAGGTCCTCTCGTTGGTCGGACCGGCGGAGCGCCCGCCGGCCGGCGGCGGCCGGAGCCGCCTATGGGTCATGCTGTCAGATCGATGAGCGGAGCGAGCGCGCGCCGCTGGGCGGCGGCGTGTCCGAGGATGAGCTCGTCGGCCTTGGCCCGCTTGAGGTAGAGGTGCAGCGGGTACTCCCAGGTCATGCCGTTGCCGCCGTGGAGCTGGACGGCCTCCTCCGCGGCGTGGACCGCGGAGGTCGAGGCGTAGGAGCCGGCGACGAGCGAGCACAGCTCGACCTCGTCCTCCGTCTGTTCCCCGGCCTGCCAGGCGGCGGCGACGCGGGCGGCGTAGATCGTGGCCGCCCCGGTCTGCGAGACCTCGAGCCAGAGATCGGCCATCCGGTGCTTGATCGCCTGGTAGGAGCCGATCGCACGGCCGAACTGGCGGCGTCCCTTGATGTACTCGAGCGTGAGGTCGAAGGCCCGCTGGGCCACACCGTACTGCTCGGCGGCGAGGATGATGCGACCGAGGATCTCGGCGGTCCTCACGGCCTGCGCGGCCTGCTCGCCGCGTCCGAGCACCGTGGCCGGTGCGGACTCGAAGGTCACGTCGGCGAGGCGGCGGGTCTGGTCGAAGCTGAGGAACGCCTCGGTGCGCACGTGCTCGGCCGCGACGAGCGCGACGACGGTGTCGGAACCGGTGCCGGCGACGACGAGGTACTCGTCGGCACCCGCACCGTCCATCACCCCGGCGACGGTCCCGGACACGGTGGCGGAGTCCCCGTCGCCGTCCACGGTGAGCTCGGCACGGATCTGCGGGGAGGACGCCGTGAATGCGATCGCGGCGAACGATTCGCCGGCGGCGAGCCGACCGGCGAGGTCGCCGGCGCGGACGCCGACGGCCAGGGTGGTCGCGAGCACGCCGGAGCTGAGGAACCGCACGGGCGCGACGGCCCGGCCGATCTCCTCGGCGACGACTGCAGCCTCGGCCGCGCTCGCTCCCGCTCCCCCGAGGTCCTCGGGCACGAGCAGGGCCGCGAGGCCGAGCTCCTGGGCCCAGGCCCGGTCGAGTCCGGAGGTGTCGGTGTGCGGGTCGTCGTAGAGCTTCGCGACGGACTCGGCGTCGCTGCGGTCGGTGAAGAGCTTGCGGACGCTGGACCGCAGATCCTCTTCGACTTCGCTGGGCAGGAGATCGATATCGGTCATTTCGGAAGGTCCTTGAATGCCACGTCCTTGTCGACCCGGTGCTCACCGGGCAGACCGAGGACTCGTTCGGAGATGATGTTGCGGATGATCTCGCTCGTGCCGCCCTCGATCGAGTTGCCCTTGGCACGCAGGTACCGGTAGCCGGGGATCCGGCCGGTCATCGAGTACTCGCTCGGGCGGCGCATCTCGTAGGTGTCGTAGCGCAGGCCGTCGACGCCGCGCAAGGTGATGTCGAGGCTCGACAGCTCCTGGTTGTTCAGGGCGAAGGAGAGCTTGGCGCCCGAGCCCTCCGGTCCGGGCTGACCGGCGGCGAGCTTCTGGCTCAGCCGCTCCCCCATCATGCGGGCGACCTCGACCTCGACCCACAGCTCGAGCAGGCGGTCCTGGAGCAGCGGATCGCGGTACTCCGGGTGATCGCGCCACGCCTGGGCGACGACGCCGATCATCCCGCCCTCGCGCGGGGACCCGCCGCCGATCGCCACGCGCTCGTTGTTGAGCGTGGTGTTGGCGACCTTCCAGCCCTGCCCGGGTTCGCCGAGCATGTTCGCCGCAGGGACCTCGACGTCGGTGAGGAACACCTCGTTGAACTCGGCCTCGCCGGTGATCTGGCGCAGCCCGCGGACCTCCACGCCGGGGGCGTGCATGTCGATGAGGAAGTAGCTCAGGCCCTGGTGCTTGGGCACGGAGGTGTCGGTGCGGGCGACGAGGATCGCCATGTCGGCGTTCTGCGCGCCCGAGGTCCACACCTTCTGGCCGCTGACCTTGTAGACGTCGCCCTCGGCGACCGCACGGGTCGCGACGGCGGCGAGGTCGGAGCCCGCGCCGGGCTCGCTGAAGAGCTGGCAGAAGATCGTGTCGAGGGTGTAGATGTCGCGCAGGATCTTCTTCTGCTCGGCCGTGCCGTAGGCGACGATCGTCGGGCCGGCCATGCCGAAGCCGATCGTGTTGCTGCCCCTCGGCGGCGTCTCGAGCCCGGCGGCGGCGACCTGCTGCGCGGCGTACTCGCGCAGGCTGGTCGACACCCCGAGGCCCCCGTCGCCGGCCGGGAAGTTCACCCAGGCCAGGCCGTGGTCGTAGAGGACTCCGTAGCGCTCACCGGCGCTCATCCCGTCCGTCGTGGCGGCCTGTGCCGCCGCGACCGCCTCGTCGATGCGCCGCTGCTGGGCGCTCAGGGGTTCGGTGCTCAATTCTTCGGCCCTCCTGCGACGTAGATGACCTGGCCGGACACGAAGCCGGCGCCCTCGCTGGCGAGGAAGGAGGCGGTGTGGGCGATGTCCTCGGGCTTGCCGGTACGGGCGACCGGGATCTGCTTCGCCGCACCCGCGGTGAAGTCCTCGAAGGAGATCCCGACCCGCTCGGCGGTGGTCTTCGTCATGTCGGTCTCGATGAAGCCGGGGGCGATCGCGTTCGCGGTCACGCCGAACTTGCCGAGCTCGATCGCGTAGGTCTTCGTCAGGCCCTGGATGCCGGCCTTGGCCGCGGAGTAGTTCGCCTGACCGCGGTTGCCGAGCGCCGAGGTCGACGACATCGAGATGATGCGCCCGAACTTCTCCTCGACCATGTGCTTCTGGCACGCCTTCGTGATGAGGAAGTTGCCGGTGAGGTGGACGCCGAGCACCACCTGGAACTCCTGCGGGGTCATCTTGAACAGCATGTTGTCCTTGATGATGCCGGCGTTGTTGACGAGCACGGTCGGCGGGCCGAGGGTCGAGGCGACGGAGGCGACGGCCTGCTCGACGGCGGCCTCGTCGGTGATGTCGGCGCCGATCGCCGTCGCCTCGCCGCCGGCGGCGACGATCCGGTCGACGACCTGCTGGGCGTCCGCCTCATTGAGGTCGAGGACGGCGACCTTCATGCCGTCCGCGGCGAGCCGTTCGCTCACGGCGGCACCGATGCCGCGGGCTCCGCCGGTGACGATCGCTGTGCGCTGGGTCATGGGTTTCTCCTTCGAATGCTGGTGGAAGTCGGTGGTGCCGCGGCCCCGACGATGGCCGGGACCGCGGCTGCGGCGGTGCTCAGGAGCGGTACTTCTTGAGCTCCTTGCGGGCGATCGTCATCTTGTGGACCTCATCGGGTCCGTCGACGATCCGCAGGGTGCGGGCGTGGGCGTACATCTCCGCGAGCGGGAAGTCCCCGGTCACACCACCGCCGCCGTGCACCTGGATGGCCCGGTCGATGACGTTGAGGGCGGCCTTGGGGGCGGCGACCTTGATCTCCGAGATCAGGGTGCGCGCCTCCTTGTTGCCGACCTTGTCCATCATGTCCGCGGCGTGGAGGGTGAGCAGGCGGGCCTGGTCGATCTCGACCCGGGATTCGGCGATCCAGTCCTGGATGTTCGCCTTCTCCGACAGCTTGGTGCCGAACAGCACGCGGGACTCCGCCCGGCGGCACATGAACTCGAGGGCGCGCTCGGCCATGCCGATGGCCCGCATGCAGTGGTGGATGCGGCCCGGGCCGAGGCGGGCCTGGCTGATCGCGAATCCCTCGCCCTCGCCCTTGAGGACGTCCTTGGACGGCACGCGGACGTTCTCGAAGAGCACCTCGGCGTGGCCCTCGCGGTCGTCGTAGCCGAACACGGTGAGGTTGCGCTTGACGGTGACGCCGGGGGCGTCGATCGGCACGACCATCATCGACTGCTGGCGGTGGGTCTCCGCGCTCGGGTCGGTCTTGCCCATGACGATGAGGACCTTGATGAACGGGTGGCAGCCGTTCGAGGTGAACCACTTGCGGCCGTTGAGGACGTACTCGTCGCCGTCCTTCTCCATCGTCATCTCGATGTTCGTGGCGTCCGCGCTCGCGACGGCGGGCTCGGTCATCGCGAAGCCGGAGGCGATCTTCCCGTCGAGCAGCGGACGCAGGTACTTCTCCTTGTGCTCCTCGGTGCCGAAGAGCGTGAACACCTCCATGTTGCCGGTGTCCGGGGCGTTGCAGTTCGTCGCCTCCGGGGCGAGGTGGATCGAGCGGCCCATGATCTCGGCGAGCGGGGCGTACTCGAGGTTCGTCAGGCCTGGGCCCCACTCCTCGTGCGGGTGGAACAGGTTCCACAGACCGCGCTTGCGGGCCTCGACCTTGAGGTCCTCGAGGATCTGCGGCTGGGTGTGCGGACTGTCGGCGGCCGCCATCTGCTCCTCGTAGACGGATTCGGCCGGGTAGACGTGCTCGTCCATGAAGGCGAGCAGGTCCTCGCGGTACTTCTTGGCGCGTGCGGTCTCTTCGAACATGGTCACTCCTGTGTGGGGTGTCGGGTGCGTCAGCGGCTGGGGTGATGGGTGTCGGGTGCGTGGTGGACGGCGCCCGTCGGCGGGCTGCTCAGCTCGTGGATCCGCCGGCGAGCGTGCGGCGGTAGCGGCGCATGCCGCGCAGCCAGCGGTCGTAGTCGGAGCCCTTCATGCGGTACATGTCGAGCACCTCGGGGTGCGGGAGGATGAGGAAGGTCTCGGATTCGACCGCGGCGAGCACGACCTCGGCGACCTCGGCGGGCTCGAGCACCCGCCCGGCAGACGTCACGGCCCTGTTCGCCGTCCGGTCCGCCGCGTCCGCGGCGCGCTCCCCGCCGGTGAGCAGCGGGGTGTTGACGCCCATCGGGCACAGGCAGGAGACGCGGATGCCGTCGTCGCCGTAGGTGATGTTGAGCCACTCGGCGAAGCCGACGGCCGCGTGCTTGGTGGTCGAGTAGCCGGCCTGGCCGATCTGGGTGAGGAGTCCCGCAGCCGATGACGTGGACACGAAGTAGCCCTCGCCGCGGGCCTGCCAGCCGGGGATGAGGGCCTTGGCCGCACGGATGTGGGCGCGGACGTTGATGTCGAACACGCGATCCCACTCGTCCTCGTCCTCGCCGATCCCGGTGGGGCCGACGATGCCGGCGTTGGCGAAGTAGAGATCGACGGGCCCGTGGGCGGCCTCGGCGGCGGCGAGGAGCTCGGTGACCCCGTCGGCGGCAGCGACGTCGCCCTGCCAGGAGGCGGCGCCGATCTCCTCGGCGACCTGGCCGACGGTGGGGGCGATGTCCGCGATGAGCACGCGCGCGCCGCGGCGGATGAGCTCCTCCGCGAGGGCTCGCCCGATCCCGCCGGCGCCGCCCGTGACGACTGCGGTCTTCGAGTTCACATCCATGTGGTTCCTCTCCGATTGAAAACGGTGACGTCCTTGTGACCGACCTCACCATCTATCTATAGTTGAGGCAGGCCTCAATTTCAAGCCTGACCAAACATTCGTTCGTCACGAATTCATCGACACCGATCCAATGGAGGGCCGGATGGGCGCCAAAGCCGAGCGCACCCGAGCGAACCTCGTGCAGGCCGCGCGCGCCGTCTTCGCCGAACAGGGGTACTTCGACACCAAGCTCTCCGACATCACCGACCGCGCCGGCTGCTCGACCGGCACCCTCTACACGTATTTCCGCAACCGCGAGGACATCCTCGCTGCGATCATCGAGAGCGCCTACACCCCGGTCCTCTCCCCCGACCACTCCGGTGAGGTCGTCCTCGACCGGGTGTCGCGGATCCGGCGGGCCAACCGCGAATACATCGAGTCCTACCGGGAGAACGCCGACCTCATGGGGCTCATGGACCAGGTGGCGCACGTCGATGCCGGCATCCGCGAGGTGCGGCTGCGCCGGGCGCGGGCCTTCGTCGAACGCAACGCCCAGGGCATCGCGAAGCTCCAGGAGACGGGGGCGGTCGACCCGCACCTCGACCCGCTGCTCGTGTCCCAGGCGCTGTCCTCGATGGTGAGCCGGATGTGCTTCCACATCTTCGTCGATGATCGCGAGAACCCCCGCTTCCGCACCTCGCAGGGGATCGATGAGCTCGTCGACACGCTCACCACGCTGTGGGTCAACGCGCTCGGGCTCAGCGCCGAGCCGGACGCCGACGCCCGCATCTGCACCACCGGAACCCGCCCCACCGACTCGTCGGCACCTGCCGACACCCGTCCCACAGACATCACCGTCCCGACAGGAGTCTCATGACCGCACCCGCCCCCTCGACCGCCTCCGCAGCGCCGCGGAACCCCGTCGACGCCTTCATCGCCAATGCCGCAGCGGACCCGAGCGCCGTCGCGGTGCGCGGGCCGCGGCGGGCCGACCGGGTGGAGCTCACCCGCGCCGGCCTCGTCACCGCGATCGCCCGGGCCGCCGAGCGGTTCTCCGCCGCCGGTCTCGCCGCCGGGGACCGGATCGTCCTCATCGCCCCGACCTGCCCGGAGTTCCTCGCGGAGTTCTTCGGCGCGCAGGCGCTCGGGATCGCCGTCGTCGCGGTGAACCCGCTGTCCACCCAGCGCGAGCTCGACTTCTTCATCACCGACTCCGGCGCCCGGCTCGTCCTCGCCCACCCGGCCGTCGCCGAGGCCGGACGGGCATCCGCCTCGACCACGGGGACCCGCTTCGAGACCATCGAGCTGCTCGCCGGCGACCCCGAGCCGGTCAGCGATCCGGCGGACTTCGCACCGCTGCCGCGCGACCCCGGCGATCTCGCCGCACTGCTCTACACCTCGGGCACCACGGGCAGGCCCAAGGGTGCGATGATCACCGTCGGCAACCTGCTCGCCGTCGCCGAGGTCGGCCGGCAGATCTCCGGCATGGGGCCCGAGGACCGCTCGGGCACCGCGCTGCCGCTGTTCCACGTGTTCGGGCTCGCCTCGGTCGCGACGGTGTCGCTGACCAGCGGCGTGCCGCTCACCCTGCTGCCGCGGTTCGACGCCCGCGAGCTCTACGACACGATCATCGACGACCGGCTCACCGTGGTCGCCGGGGTGCCGACGATGTGGAACGCGATCCTCCGCGTCGAGTCGGACCGGGTGCCCACGACGCTGCGGCTCGCCCTGTCCGGCGGCGCCTCGATCGCCGTGGAGCTCATGCGGCAGTTCGAGACCCGGTTCGGGGCGCAGATCGCGGAAGGGTACGGGCTCACCGAGACGAGCGCCTTCGGCACCTTCAACCCGTGGAACGGGCGGATCGTCCCCGGCTCGGTCGGGATCCCGGTGCCGCAGCTCGAGGTGCGGGTCGTCGGCCCGGACGGCGCGGACTGCGCCGTCGACGAGGTCGGCGAGGTGTACCTGCGCGGCACGATGGTCATGGCCGGGTACTGGAACAATCCCGAAGCGACCGCGGCGGCCTTCGACGAGCACGGCTTCTTCCGTACCGGGGACCTCGGCCGGCTCGATGCCGACGGCTACCTCTCCATCGTCGACCGGATCAAGGACCTCATCATCCACGGCGGCTACAACGTCTACCCGCGCGAGGTCGAGGAGGTGCTCTACGAGCATCCGAAGGTCCTCGAGGCCGCCGTGATCGGGAGCCCCGACGAGCACTACGGGCAGACGGTGACCGCGGTGATCACCCCGATGCCCGGGCAGACGCTGACGGAGGCCGAGGTCGAGGCCTTCTGCCGCGAGCAGCTCGCGGCCTACAAGATCCCGCGGATCATCCGGTTCGTCGACGCCCTGCCGAAGGGCCCCACGGGGAAGATCCGCAAGCGCGACATCACCCCCTGAGACCGCAATTTCAAGAGGTTCCTGAGAGCATTTCCGCCGTTCTCCGCAATCTCAACCGACCCGATCGAGATCGCAGAATCGTGCGGATCCGTTCACAGGAACCGCCTGAAATCGAGTGGTCAGGTCTCGTCGATGTCGAAGCGGTCGACGTTCCCGGCCCCGACCCGGCGGACCACCGGGGCGCCCTCGGTGAAGTCGACGACGGTCGTCGGGACGACCCCGGGCACGCCGGAGTCGATGATGATGTCGACCTCGTTGCCGATCTCGTCCTGCACGTCCGCGGCGTGGGTGAGCGGGTCCTCCGCTCCGGGCAGCAGCAGGGTCGAGGACAGGATCGGTTCGCCGACGTCCCCGACGAGCGCGAGTGCGGTGCGGTTCTCCGGGATGCGTGCGCCCACCGAGTGCTTCTTCGGGTGCATCATCCGCCGCGGCACCTCCTTCGTGGCCTTCATGATGAAGGTGTACGGCCCGGGAGTGAGCGACTTGATCGTGCGGAACGCGGAGTTGTCGACGATGACGAACTGCCCGAGCTGGGCGAAGTCGTCGCACATGAGCGTGAAGTGGTGCTTCGAATCGAGCTTGCGGATCCGCGTGATCCGCTCGATCCCCTGCTTGTTCTCCAGCGCGCAGCCGAGCGCGTAGCACGAGTCGGTGGGATAGGCGACGAGCCCTCCGGAGGCGATGACCTCGGCGACCTTGCGGATCAGGCGGGGCTGCGGGTTGTCGGGGTGGATCTCGAGTATTTCAGCCATACGTCATGGTAACCGCAGATGCCGCCCGCGTCAGGGGGTCCGCGGGTCTCCCCCGGCCGGGCCGTCTCCGCCGTCGGACCCCTCGCGCCGGTCGCCCCGGGTGGATCCGGTTCCGTCCCCGGATCCCGCGCTCTCCACGCCCTCCGGATCGTTGGGGTCGACGGACTCGTCGGCGACCTGTTCGGGCGGACGGAGGAAGGGGGCGCGCATGACGAGCTCCTCCGGCGCCGGCTCCTCGACATCGGGCCACGCGCCCGAGGCGCCCGTCCCCGTGGCCGCGGCACCGTCCACCGCGGAGCTCTCCGCGGAGCTTCCCGCAGCGCCGCGGTCGGCCACGTTCCCATGCGCGGGCTCCGCCGGTTGGCTGTCCGGTGCCGCCGCCCCCGCGCCCGAGGCGCCCGCAGCACTCGCACCGGCGGCCGCCCGCATCCGGTCGAACTCGCCGGGATCGCCCGGCACCACGACGGAGCGCCCGGTGATCCCCTGGGCGGCGCGGATCGGGCGCACCGGCAGGCTCGACCCGGTGGACAGGTCGGATGCGATGAGGTTGTTGACCCAGCGGGCGCGCGGGTCCGCATCAACGAGGAGCGCCTTGAGGAGCAGGGTCGCCGGCAGCGCGAGCAGTGCGCCCATCCAGCCGAGCACCCAGTACCAGAACAGCAGGGAGAGGAACGACATGAACGGGGTGACACCCACCGATTCGCCGGTGAATTTGGGCTGGATGATCGACTGGATGACGAAGTTGAGCACCGAGTAGGCGATGACCACCCACAGCGCGTCCCACCAGCCGCCGCTCACCAGCGCCATGAGCGCGGGCGGGACGAGGCCGATGACGAAGCCGATGTTGGGGATGTAGTTGGTGAGGAACGCGAGCACGCCCCACACGAGCGCGAGCGGCACGCCGATGATCCACAGCGCCACGAGGTCGAGCACGGCGACGATGAGGCCGAAGATCGTCGCGACGACCCAGTACCGGCGCACTCCGGCGGCGAAGATCTGCATCGCACGGCCGAACCGCGGACGGATCGCCGAGGTCACCTGCAGGCGCCGCGGGAAGGACATCGAGTCCATCGCGACGAAGAACACCGCCATGATCACGGTGATGAGCGCGGTGAGGACGAGGCTGACGTTCGACAGCAGCGAGCCGACGGTGGAGAACAGGGTGGATACGTCGAAGGCGGCGAGCTGCTGCTCGACGAACCCGCTCGTCACCCCGAGCGTCGACAGCCAGGCGAGCGCCTCGCCGTAGGTCGCGGTGATCTCCTCGGTGTACTCGGGGATGACCATGACGAGCTCGGCGATCGACCAGGCGGTGAGGCCGAAGAACCCGAGGAGCACGACGAGCACGACGACGACGGTGACCATCGCGGCGAGGAACCGCGGCACCCGGACCCGCACGAGCCAGCGCTGCAGCGGGTAGGCGACGATGACGAGGTTCATCGCGAGGAACACCGGGGCGACGATCGACTGCAGCGACTGGAAGAAGTGCACGCCGTAGGCGAGCCCGGCCACCCCGAGCACGACGACGAGGTAGCGCGGCCAGAGCGCGCCCGCGGCTGCCTCCGCGCTGCTCGCCGGAGCGGTGAGCGGCTCCCCGCCGGGCCCGAGGTGCCCTGCCGGGTTGCCGGACGCGGTGCTCACCGCCGCTTCCGCTTCTCGCGGATGCGCATGCCGATCTCGAGCGGGGTGCCCTCGAAGCCGAAGGTCTCGCGCAGGCGCCGGGTGATGTAGCGGCGGTAGCCGGGCTCGAGGAACCCGGTGGTGAAGAGGACGAACTTGGGCGGCCGGTTCGAGGCCTGCGTGCCGAACAGGATGCGCGGCTGCTTGCCGCCGCGCACCGGGTGCGGGTTGGCCGCGACGAGCTCACCGAGGAAGGCGTTGAGCCGGCCGGTCGGGATCCGGGTGTCCCAGCTGTCGAGCGCGCGCTCCATCGCCGGCACGAGCCGGTCGGCGTGCCGTCCGGTCTTGGCGGAGATGTTCACCCGCGGCGCCCATTCGACGTGCTGGAGGTCCTGCTCGATCTCGCGCTCGAGGAAGTGCCGGCGGTCCTCGTCCATGAGATCCCACTTGTTGAAGGCGAGGACGAGCGCGCGGCCGGTCTCCGTCACCGTCTTGATGATGCGGACGTCCTGCTCGCTCAGCGTCTGGTCGGCCTCGAGGAGGACGACGGCGACCTCGGCGCGCTCGAGCGCGGTCTGCGTGCGCAGCGCGGCGTAGAAGTCGGCACCGCTCGCCTGCCGGGCGCGCTTGCGGATGCCGGCGGTGTCGACGAAGCGCCACTGCCGCCCGCCGAGCTCGACGAGCTCGTCGACCGGATCGCGGGTGGTGCCGGCGACGTTGTCGACGAGCACCCGCTCGCTCCCGACGAGCCGGTTGAGCAGAGAGGACTTGCCGACGTTGGGCCGGCCGACGAGGGCGACGCGGCGCGGTCCCCCGACCTCGGAGAGGGCGTCGATGCCGGACACCTCTGGCAGCACGTCGACGAGGACGTCGAGGAGGTCGGCGACCCCGCGCCCGTGCATCGCGGAGACCGGGTGCGGCTCGCCGAGGCCGAGCGACCAGAGCTCGGCTGCGGCGAGCTCGCCGCGCTCGTCGTCGACCTTGTTCGCCGCGAGCACCACGGGCTTCCCGGCCCGGCGCAGCATCCGCACGACGTGCTCGTCGGTGGCGGTCGGGCCGGTGGTGGCGTCGACGACGAACACGACGGCGTCGGCCATCTCGACGGCGACCTCGGCCTGCTCGGCGATCCGGGACGCCATGCCCTTGGCATCGATGTCCCAGCCGCCGGTGTCGACGAGGGTGAGCGGGCGTCCGTTCCACTCCGCGGAGTAGCTCACGCGGTCGCGGGTGACGCCCGGGACGTCCTCGACGACGGCCTCGCGGCGGCCGAGGATGCGGTTGATCAGGGTGGACTTGCCGACGTTGGGACGGCCGACGACGGCGAGCACGGGAGCGGGCCCGGTGACCTCGAGGCCGGTGTCGCCGTCTTCGTAGGCGCTCAGCAGCGCCCGATCCTCGTCCTCGAGCTCATAGGATTCGAGGCCGGCGCGCAGCGAGGAGGCGCGCTGCTCGGCCTCGTCGTCGGCGATCCCGGCGACGCGGTCGGCGAGGTCCTCGTCGGGGCGGGCGAGGAAGTCCTCGGCCGCGGAGGAGGTGCCGGAAGAGGTGCCGGCGGAGCCGCCGGTGGGGTCTGATTCAGTCATGTTCGGCCTTCTCGACCAGACCCATGACGGCTGCCACGGACTGCTCGAAATCGATGTCGGTGGTGTCGAGGGCGTGGACGCCGTCGGCGGCGGTGAGGAAGCTCGTGGTCTGTGCGTCCTTCGCGTCGCGGTCGACGATCTGGGAGCGGGTGGCCTGCACGGCCGCGGCGTCGGCGCTGCCGTGGAGCTCCTTCGAGCGGCGGGCGATGCGCACGGACTCGTCGGCGGTCATGAGGATCCGGACCTCCGCCTCGGGGGCGACGACGGTGGTGATGTCGCGGCCCTCGACGACGATCCCGTCAGCGGCGGCGGCGATGATCCGCCGCTGGAGCTCGATGAGCTCGGTGCGCGCCTCGGGCACGGCGGACACGATCTGCGCGTTCGCCGACACCTCGGGTTCGCGGATCTCGGTGGTGACGTCGATGCCGTCGATCGTCACCTCGGCGATGTCGGGGTCGGTGGAGATCTCGAGGTCGGCGCCGCGGACGAGCTCGACGACGTCGCCGGGGTCGGTGATCCCGCGGTTGAGGCACAGCCACACGACGGCGCGGTACATCGCACCGGTGTCGAGGTAGCCGTAGCCGCTGCGCCGGGCGACCTCGCGGGACACGCTCGATTTGCCGACGCCGCTGGGCCCGTCGATGGCGATGACTGTCATTCTCTTCCTTCGGTGTCGATTGCCGCCTCCGGCACCCACCAGCCGCGCGCGGCCAGTCCTTCGGTGAGGGTGACCTGGGCGGACGGGATGACGGAGATATCCACACTGCCCAGCTTAATGCCGGTGGCGTGGTCGATGCGGATGTCCTCGACGTTGACGCCGAGCTCGCCGACGTCGGTGAACAGGCGGGCGAGCGCGCCGGGGGTGTCGTCGATGAACACCGTGACGGAGGAGTACCGGGCCGGGGCCTGCCCGTGCTTGCCGGGGATCCGGTCGTGGCCCTCGTTGCCGGCGGCGAACAGCCCGGCGATCGTGGCGAGCGCACCCGGCTCCAGGTCGAGGGCGCCGATGAGCGCATCGAGGTCGGCGCGGACATCGGCGAGCACCGTGCGCACCTCGGCGGCGTTGCCGGCGAGGATCTGCGTCCACAGCCCCGGATCCGAGGCGGCGATCCGGGTGACGTCGCGCAGCCCCTGCCCGGCGAGCGCCACCCCGTCGGCGGGCATGTCCTTGAGCCGGCCGGCCATGAGCGAGGCGAGCACCTGCGGGGCATGGGACACGCGGGCCACGGCGGAGTCGTGGAACTCGGGGTCGAGGTGGACGACGGCGGCCCCGGTGGCCTCGGCGAGCGCGACGACGGCGGCGAGGCGGTCGGCCGGGGTGTCCTCGTCGGAGCACACCACCCAGGGGCGGGCGAGGAAGAGGTCGTCGCGGGCGGCGATCGCCCCGGACCGCTCCCGGCCGGCCATCGGGTGGCAGCCGATGTAGCGGGCGAGCACCGGGTCCCCGGCGAGCGCGCGGGCCTCGGCGAGGACCGCGGTCTTCACGCTCGCGACGTCGGTGACAGTGGCTTCCGGCCAGGTGTCGAGTGCGGCGACGATGGTGCGGGCGGCGACGTCCGGCGGGGTGGCGACGACGACGATGTCCGCGGTCGAGGGCTCCGCGGCGGTGCCGGCGCCCATGTCGGCGGCGAGCCGCACCGCGGTCGGAGACTGGTCGGACAGCGTCACCGGGTACTCGGCCCGGCGCAGCGCGAGGCCGAGCGAGGTGCCGAGCAGGCCGGTGCCGATGATGTGGACGTGGGGCAGGGTCACAGGCGGACGGTTTCCATGAGCGCGCCGACCTCGTCGGGGCGCAGGTCGCGGACCTTGCCCTGGCGCTGCTCGGCGAGCGGGATCGGCCCGAACTGGGTGCGCACGAGGCGCTGCACGGGGGTGCCGACGGCGTCGAACAGGCGGCGCACGATCCGGTTGCGCCCGGAGTGGAGGACGACCTCGACGAGCGCGTAGCCGGGGGTGGAGTCGACGAGCTTGAAGGAGTCGACGCGGGAGATCCCGTCCTCGAGCTCGATCCCCTCGCGCAGGCGGGCGCCGGCGTCCTTGGGGACGGGACCGCGGACCTCGGCGAGGTAGGTCTTCGAGATCTCGTAGGAGGGGTGGGTGAGCCGGTTGGAGAGCTCGCCGTCGTTGGTGATGAGGAGCAGGCCCTCGGTCTCGTAGTCGAGGCGGCCGACGTGGAACAGGCGCTCGGGGCGGTCGCGCAGGTAGTCGGCGAGGCAGCGGCGGCCCTCGGGGTCGCTCATCGCGGTCACCACCCCGGCGGGCTTGTTGAACGCGAGGTACACCTTGTCGGTGTGGGCGGTGATCGGCATGGTGTCGACGCTCACCGTCTGGGTGGCGGGGTCGATCCGGGTGCCGAGCTCGCGCACCGTCTGACCGTCGACCGTCACACGGCCCTCGGTGATGAGCTGCTCGCAGGCGCGGCGGGAGCCGAGGCCGGCCTCGGCGAGGATCTTCTGCAGGCGCACGCCGTCGGGCCGGTGGGCGTCGACGACGGGAGCGGGGGTCTGCCGTCCGCGCTCCTTGCGGCTGGGGCGCTTGGAACGGTGACCGGGCGACCGGGGATCTGAGGCATTCATGGGGTCCATTGTCTCAAACTCGCACGCCTCCCGCCGACCACGCCCGCGCCCCCGCGCCTCGCCTCCCGCTACCGAGGCCCCGATCGCGCGCTGAGGTGTCGAACGAGTGCGGTTTCGGGCCGAGATCCGCACTCGATCGAGCCCTGACGCGCAGTCGGCCCGTCAGTCGACCGTCGGGACGTCGTCCCCGGCGGGCAGGTAGGGGGCGATGTCGGGCAGCTCGTCGAGGCTCTCGAGGCCCATCGACTCGAGGAACACCCGGGAGGTGACGAACTGCACCGCGCCCGAGGTGGAATCCGCCCCGGATTCGACGATGAGTCCGCGCATGAGCAGGGTGCGCACGACGCCGTCGACGTTGACGCCGCGGATCGCGGAGATCCGCGCGCGGGTGACCGGCTGCCGGTAGGCGATGACGGCGAGGGTCTCGAGGGCGGCCTGGGAGAGCTTCGCGGACTGGCCTGCGGTGATGAAGTCCGCGACCGTGCCGTGGTGGTCCGCCCGGGAGTAGATGCGCCAGCCGCCGGCGGCGCGGCGCAGCTCGAAGCCGCGGCGGCGTGAGCCGCGGTGGCCGTCGTAGTCGGCGGCGAGCTCGGTGAGCGCGGCGAGCGCCTCGTCCGGGCTGGTGCCGAGCGCCTCGGCGGTCTGCACCGGTTCGAGCGGCTCGTCGACGACCATGAGGACGGCTTCGAGCGCGGTGAGCAGGGCCTCATCGACCTCGGCCTCCCCGGCCGGTGTCCCCGCTCCGGGCGCCGTCCCGGCACCCTCGACCGCAGTCCCCTCGCCCGTGCGGTCGGCCTCGGATCCGGTGTCAGTCATCGGCGGTCTCCCATTCGTCGGTGTCGGTGAGTGCGGCCGTCCCGGCCCCGCCCGCGGTGCCTCCCCCGGCGTCCGCGACTCCCGCCTCCGGCTCCACCCCGCTGATCCGCAGGGCGCCGAGCGGTTCGGGCTGGTCGAAGGCGCACAGCCCGGCCTTGAACAGTTCGAGGAGCGCGAGGAAGCGGGCGACGATGACGAGGGTGTCCCCGGCATCGGCGACGAGCTCCGCGAAGTCGAGCGTGACGCCGGGCTGCAGGCGGGCGAGGATGAGCGAGCGCTGCTCCGGCACGCTGACCTGCGGCAGATGGAGGTGGTCGATCGACACCGTCGGGGGCGTGCGGTCGCGCTGGAGGACGGTGGCGAAGAGCGCGGCGAGCACGCGCGGGGTGGCGGTCCTCTGCAGCGGCGGCAGGATGTTCGCGAACTCCGGCTCGAGCGGCACCGAGCGGGCCGTGCGGGTCGCGGCGGTCGCCATCTGCACCGCGAACTCCGCGGACACGCCCTTGAATGCGCGGTACTGGAGGAGCCGGGCGAAGAGGAGGTCGCGGGCCTCGAGGAGCTCGAGGTCGAGCTCGTCCTCGACCTCCCCGCTCGGCAGCAGACGGGCGGTCTTGAGGTCGAGCAGGGTGGCGGCGACGAGGAGGAAGCTCGAGAGCTCCTCGAGCCCGGTCCGGCCCTTGAGCTCGGAGACGTAGGCGAGGAACTCGTCGGTCACCTCGGACAGGGCGACCTCGGTGATGTCGAGCTTGCGCTTGCCGATGAGGCCGAGCAGGAGGTCGAACGGGCCGGAGAAGTTGTCCAGCTCGACGACGAATCCGCCGGTGCTCAGGGGGCGCCTCCGCGGGCGATGAGCTCGCGCGCCAGGCGGCGGTAGGCCTCCGCCCCGGTGTGCGAGGGGGCGAAGGAGGTGATCGGCTCGGCGGCGACGGAGGCGTCGGGGAACTTCACGGTCCGGTTGATCACGGTGTCGAACACCTTGTCGCCGAACGCCTCGACGACGCGGGCGATGACCTCCTGCGCATGCAGCGTGCGGCCGTCGAACATCGTGGCGAGGATGCCGTCGATCTCGAGGCCCGGGTTGAGCCGGTCCTGCACCTTCTCGATGGTCTCGACGAGCAGCGCGACGCCGCGCAGCGCGAAGAACTGGGTCTCGAGCGGGATGATGACGCCGTGCGCGGCGGTCAGCGCGTTGACGGTGAGGAGGCCGAGCGAGGGCTGGCAGTCGATGAGGATGACGTCGTACTCGCCGGCGACCTTCGCGAGCGCCCGGGCGAGCACCTGCTCGCGGGCGACCTCGTTGACGAGCTGCACCTCCGCGGCGGACAGGTCGATGTTCGCCGGGAGGATGTCGATGCCCTCGACGTTGGAGCCCACGATGACGTCGTGCGGGTCGACCCGGGAGCTCATGAGCACGTTGTAGATGCTGAGCTCGAGGTCGTAGGGGTTGACGCCGAGGCCCACCGACAGGGCGCCCTGCGGGTCGAAGTCGACGAGCAGCACGCGGCGGCCGTAGGCGGCGAGCGCCGCCCCGAGGTTGATCGAGGAGGTGGTCTTGCCGACCCCGCCCTTCTGGTTGACCATCGCGACGATCCGTGCCGGCCCGTGCGCGCTCAGCGGTGCGGGTTCGGGGAACTCCCGGGTCGGACGACCGGTGGGACCGAGGCGGTCCTCGGCCCCGGGGATGTCGAGTCTCTGCTGCGAATCGGCCACGCGGATGGTCACCTTTCTCGTGATCGGCTGCTGTCCACCCTATCGCGCCCGCGGGTGGGAGGTGGCATACACCTCGCGCAGGGTCTCCGAGGTCACGCGGGTGTAGATCTGCGTCGTCGTCACCGAGGAGTGGCCGAGGAGCTCCTGCACGACGCGGATGTCCGCGCCGCCCTCGAGGAGGTGGGTCGCGAAGGAGTGGCGGAAGGTGTGCGGGGAGGCGTGGGCGGCGAGCCCGGCCCGCTCGGCGGCGGTGCGGATGGTCTGCCATGCCGACTGCCGGGACAGCCGGCCGCCGCGCTGGTTGAGGAACACCGCACCGGCGCGCTGCCGCCGCTCGGGGTCCCCGCTCCTCCCCCGGGCCGCGCCCTCGGAGCCGGCGGCCCGGGCGGCGCTCATCTGCGGCCGACCGCGCACCAGCCAGGCGTCCAGCGCCCGCGCGGCGTGCGCGCCGAGCGGCACCAGCCGCTCCTTGCTCCCCTTGCCGTAGAGCCGCACGATCCGGTGCTCGAGGTCGAGGTCGTCGATGTCGAGGCCCACGGTCTCGCTGATCCGGGCCCCGGTGGCGTAGAGGAGCTCGAGCAGGGCACGCGAGCGCAGCTCCGCGGCGGAGTCCCCGACGACGGTGGCGAGGAGGGATTCGACCTCGGCGATGCTCAGCGCCTTGGGGAGCCGCTCGGTGGCCGAAGGCGGGCGGACGTCGACGCCGGGGTCGGTGCCGGTGAGGCCCTCGGCGTGGAGGAAGGCGTGGAGGCGGCGCACCGCGACGGTGATGCGGGAGCGGCTGCGCACCGCGAGCCCGGTGTCGGCGAGCCCGGCGACGAAGGTCCGCAGGTCCTCCGGGGTGACCGCGGTGTAGTCGCGCGCGTCCTGCGCGGTGAGCCAGGTGAGGTAGCGGCCGAGGTCGCGGGCGTAGGCGTCGAGCGTGTTGCGGCTGAGCCCGCGCTCGAGCTCGAGGTGGGCGAGGTAATCGGCGGCCGGTCCGCGCAGGCCGGGGACGGCCTCGGGCAGGAGCTCCGCCCCGCGGCGCGCCATCAGCGGTCCCCGGGTCCGCTCAGGACGGCTCCCGGGAGTGCACGGCGCGCGCCGGCCACGGGGAATCGGCGGGCCGGAGCCCGGTGAAGCCGCACTCCCGGGCGAGATCGGCCTGGAGGATCCCGATGACGGCCGTCGCGTTGGTGATGCGGCCCTCGACGACGGCGGCCTTCGCCTCGCTCAGCGGCACCCAGCGGGGCACGATCCCGCTCTCCTCGCCGGAGCGGTCGAACTCCTCGGCCGTCGCGGACAGGCCGCGGGCGAGGTAGATCCGCAGCGTCTCGCTGATGCCGCCCGGGGAGGACAGCTGGTCGGCGAGCAGGTGCCAGTCGGTGGCCGCGAGGTCGACCTCCTCGGCGAGCTCGCGGGCGGCGGTGAGGTGCGGCGGTTCGCCGGACACGTCGAGCAGGCCGGCGGGGATCTCCCAGTCGCGGGCGCGGATCGGGTGGCGGTACTGCTGGATGAGCATGATCCGGTCGTCGGCGTCGAGCGCGACGACCGCGACGGCTCCGGGGTGGGCGACGAAGTCGCGGGTCAGCGGCTCCTCGGACTCCGGGAGCCGGAAGGTCTCGCGGACGACGTCCCACACGAGGCCGGAGTACGCGACCTCGCTGCTGAGGATCTCCGGAGCGCCGAATGCGTCGCGGAGCTCGGCGTCTGCCATCGGCTCAGAGGTCCCGCTGGCGGTCGAGCGCGGCGCGCACGAGCCCGGCGAACAGCGGGTGCGGGTCGGTGGGCCGCGACTTGAACTCCGGGTGCGCCTGCGTGGAGACGTAGAACGGGTGGACGTCGGCGGGGAGCTCGACGAACTCGACAAGCTGGCCGTTGGGCGAGGTGCCGGACACCACGAGCCCGCTCGCCTCGAGCTGCTCCCGATACGCGTTGTTGACCTCGTAGCGGTGCCGGTGGCGCTCGGAGATCTCCTCGGCGCCGTAGGTCTCGGCGACGACGCTGCCGGGCAGGAGCTTGGCGTGATAGGTGCCCAGGCGCATGGTGCCGCCGAGGTCGCCCTCGCCCTCGACGAAGTCGAGCTGCTCGGCCATCGTCGCGACGACGGGCTCCGGGGTGCCCGGGTCGAATTCGCTCGAGGATGCCTCGGCGATGCCGGTGACGCTGCGCGCGTACTCGATGACCATGCACTGCAGGCCCAGGCACAGGCCGAGCAGGGGGATCCCCTCGGTGCGGGCGTAGGTCAGGGCGCCGAGCTTGCCCTCGATGCCGCGGATCCCGAACCCGCCGGGCACGCAGATCGCGTCGAGGCCGCCGAGGTGCTCGGCCGCCCCGGCGGGGGTCTCGCAGTCGTCGGAGGCGATCCAGTGGATGTTGACCTTCGCGTCGTTGGCGAACCCGCCGTGGCGCAAGGCCTCGGTCACCGACAGGTAGGCGTCGGGCAGGTCGATGTACTTGCCGACGAGGCCGATCTCCACGGTGTGCTTGGGCCGGTGGACGCGCTCGAGGAGCCGGTCCCAGGTGTCCCAGTCGACGTCGCGGAAGCCGAGGTCGAGGCGGCGGATGACGTAGACGTCGAGCCCGCCGTCGTGGAGGACGCGCGGGATGTCGTAGATGCTCGGGGCGTCGACGCAGGACACGACGGCCTCGAAGTCGACGTCGCAGGAGGAGGCGATCTTGTTGCGGATCGAGTCCGGCAGCGGGCGGTCGGAGCGCAGCACGATCGCGTCGGGCTGGATGCCGATCGAGCGCAGCGCGGCCACGGAGTGCTGGGTGGGCTTCGTCTTGAGCTCGCCGGAGGGGCCCAGGTAGGGCACGAGCGAGACGTGGATGAAGAACACGTTCTCGCGGCCGATGTCGTGGCGGATCTGGCGGGCGGCCTCGAGGAACGGCTGGGACTCGATGTCGCCGACCGTGCCGCCGATCTCGGTGATGATGACGTCGGGGGCCTCGCCGTCGGTGCGCTCGGCCTGCGCCCGCATCCGGGTCTTGATCTCGTCGGTGATGTGCGGGATGACCTGCACGGTGTCGCCGAGGTAGGCGCCGCGGCGCTCCTTGGCGATGACGTTGGAGTACACCTGGCCGGTGGTGACGTTCGCACTCGCGTCGAGCTCGGTGTCGAGGAAGCGCTCGTAGTGGCCGATGTCGAGGTCGGTCTCCGCGCCGTCCTCGGTGACGAACACCTCACCGTGCTGGAACGGGTTCATGGTCCCCGGGTCGACGTTGAGGTAGGGGTCGAGCTTCTGCATGGCGACCGCGAGGCCGCGCTGTGCGAGAAGATGCCCGAGGGAGGAGGCCGTGAGCCCCTTGCCGAGAGATGAGGCGACACCGCCGGTCACGAAGATGTGACGGGTACCGTGCTGTCCGCTTGTGCTCAATCGATTCACCACGGAACTCGATCCTATCAGCTGGGAGGGGCGGGTGGGGGTCAGCGCCGGTTCGGGAGCGCGTCGGCGGCGTAGACGTCGAGCAGCTCGCTCAGCGAGGTAGCCGTGGCCGCTGATATCGATGACCCGCCGCTTGGCGGCGATCGCGGAGGCGCCGCGGGCGGCCGGGCTGTCGGACAGGTGGGCGATCGCGGCGAGCAGGCCGTCGGTGTCGTCGGTGTCGACGTGCACGGCGGAGTCGCCCCAGGCGCGAGCACCCCGCGGGGCACCGAGGTGGATGGCCGGGCGGGCGAGCTGCATGACGCCCTCGGGACCGATCGCGGACATCCGGTCGCCGGCGACGACGATGTCGGAGCCGGCCACGACGTCGACGGTGGCGACGACGTCGGCGAGGATGATGTCCTCGCGGCGGGGCACGAACTCGCTCGCGATGACGCTGCGGAGCCGGCCGGCGCCGGTGAAGACGGTCGCCCAGCGGCGGTCGGGGCGGTGCTCGCTCAGCCGGACGGCCGCCTCGAGCGCGGTGGTGAGTGCCGGGTGGTCGACGAGCTCGAGCGGCACGGCGACGAGGAAGGTGCCGGCGCGCACGCCGAGCGCCTCACGGATCTGCGCACGGCTGCGGACGGGCTCGTAGACGGTGCGGACGTCCGGGTTCAGCAGCCGGGCGCGGGACACCACGGGCACGTCCTCGGCGAAGTGCTCGACGACGGGCTCGGTGGTGCCGAGCACGACGGCGGCGGTGCGTGCCACGACCCGGGCATCGGCGGCGGCGAAGGGGCTGCGCGGCTGGAAGCGGCCGACGGTCGCGACGAGGGCCGGGCGCAGGGACTCCGGCAGGCCGGTCATCGCGAGGCCGGCGATCGCGGAGGCATGGAGGCCGTGGACGTGGACGACGTCGATGTGCCGGTAGTAGCGGTGGAGCGCATAGGCGCGGCCCGGATCGCCGGGGCGGGGGCCGGTCTTGACGTCGATGTCGAGATGGACGAGCCGCGGGTCGTCGACGGGCAGGTCGAGGGCTGAGAAGGTGCGCCGGTCGGAGGCGACGGCGACCTTGTAGCCGGCCTGCAGGTGCCGGGCCACGGCGAGTGCGGCGACCTCCTCGACGACGCCGTCGGTGCCGGTGAGCACGTGGAGGATGCGGAGGTCGGCGGGCAGCGCGGGGACGCCTGCGGGGTCGGCCGACTCCTCCGGGGTTACCGGGGTCGTGTCGGCAGAGGTCATCGCGGTCGGGCTCATCGTCATCCTCACGGTCGTCGGGTCTGCGGTTCAGCCTACCGTCCGAGGACGGCGCGGTAGTGGTGGAGGAGGGTGGTGGCGACCTCGGGCTCGCGCGGCAGGTCGACGGCGGCGAGCGCGGCGCGCCGGCCCAGCCGGGACCGCTCCGCGGGATCGGCGAGCAGGGTGCCGAGGGCGGCGGCGAGCGCCTCGGGGTCCCCGGGCGGGACGAGGAGGCCGGCGTCGCCGAGCAGCCCGGGCACGCCGCCGACGGCGGTGGCGACGATCGCGCGGCCGGCCATCATCGCCTCCTGGATGACGAGGGCGCGCGCCTCCCAGCCGCTCGTGAGGACGAAGACGTCGGCGGCCTGGTTGAGGGCGGCGATGTCGGAGCGCTGCCCGAGGAAGCGCACCGGCAGCCGCTGCTCGGCGACCGTCTGCTCGAGGGCGGCGAGCTCGTGGGCGTCGGCGCTGCCGGCGATGAGCAGGTGCGCCTCCGGGTGCTCGGCGGTGATCCGGGAGAACGCGTCGAGGAGCAGTCGGTAGTTCTTCTGCGGGGCGATGCGGCCGACGGCGAGCACGAGCACGGAGCCGCGCGGCAGGCCGAGCTCACGGATCTTCTGCGAGCGCAGGAGCGCGATGTTGACGTCCTCGGTGAAGGCGGCGTCCGGGGCGGCGACGGGAGCGAACACGGCCGTCTGCGCCCCGCAGGCGCGGGCGCGCAGCACGAGGTCCTCGCTCGCCCCGACGGTGAGGTCGGCGCGGCGGGCGACGTAGCGCTCCACGGCCTTCTCCGCCAGGCCCCGGGCGCCGGTGCCGGCGGCCTGGTTGTGCCAGGTGACGACCGACACGGGGCGCTCGCGGCGGCGGATCCGGCCGAGCGCGGCGAGCGTGACGAGGCCGGCGCGGAAGCCGTGGGCGTGGACGATGTCGGCGCGGAAGGCGGTGACGAGGCGGGACAGGCGGCCGAGCGCGGCGGTGTCGCGCGGACCCACCGAGGTGCCGAGCTCGAGCGGAGCGAAGCGGACGCCGGGATGGTCGGTGAATCCGAAGTGGGATTCGGTGGCGGCGGGGCCGATGACGCCGACGGCGTGCCCGGCCGCGGCGTACTCGCGGGCGAGGGCGGCGACGTGGGTGCCGACGCCGCCGGTCGAGGTGGCCAGCACGAGCAGGATCCGCAGGGGTCCTCCATCCGCTGCACCGGCAGCGCTGTGCGCGCGGGCCTCACCGTGTCGTGCCACCACCGCTCCCCTCGTCGACGTCGGTCTCCAGCCTATTCGATCCGGGGAGCGGAATCCGACCCGGCCGGGTCCGACCCGGGACGGTCCGCATCGGCGGGGTGCGGGCGCGCGGAGCCCGCCGCACCGCCGGGCCGGTCTTCGCCCCGGCCGGCCGCCAGACGCAGCCCGGCACGCAGCAGCCCGCGGTCGACCGCGAGCAGGCCGGCGCCCATGACGGCGAGCCCGACGAGTGCGGCGAGGACCCCGGCGAGCACGGCTCCCACGGTGGGCGGCAGACCGGCGAACGCGGCGAGCAGGAGGTGGGAGGTCCACGCGGCGCCGACCGCGGCGAACGCGGCGAGGACGAGCGTGCGCAGCGTGCCGCCCACGGTGCCGCGCACCGCTTCCGGCCCGGCCGCCCGGCGCAGCAGGACGACGAGGAGCACACCGGCGACGATCATGCCGAGCGCGTGGCCCGCGCAGACGAGGAGGAGGGTCGCCTCGCTCACGCTCAGCGCTCCCCCGGCACCGGCCGGGCCGGCCGCGGCACGGGAGCCGGCGAGGCCCGGCAGCGTGATCCCGTCGGCGACGAGCCCGGGCAGGACCAGCCCGCCGAACGCCACGGTGCCCGCGACGAGGAGCCAGCCGGTGGTGGTGCCGATCGCGGCGTACCGGGAGTGCTCGAGGGAGTAGAACACGCGCGAGGCCCAGGCGACCATGCACCAGCCGGGCACGGCGAGCGCGATGAGCGTGATCCCGGCGGCCATCGTGCCGAAGGGCACGTCCGGGTTGCGGGCGGCGGCGTCGAAGGAGGAGAAGAACGCGGCGAGCGGTGCGGCGGCGGCGACGAGGACGACCGAGCCGGCGAAGCCGACGCGGATGATCATCCCGGTGGTCGTCGCCACCGTCGCGGCGACCTCCGCGGAGGCTTCGGCCACCTGCCGGCTGAGGGTGGGGAACACGACGGTGGCGATCGGCACGGCGAGCACCGCATAGGGCAGCAGGTACACCGCCTGGATGTAGCTGAAGACGACGAACACGCCGGTGCCGCCGACGGTGTTCGACACGACGAGGGTGATGAGCACGGACACCTGCTGGGCGAGCAGGGCGGTCATCCCCGCCGTCGCGAGGCGTGCCGCACGGCTCGCGACACCGGCGGGGAACCTCCAGCTGGGGCGCAGCCGCACCCCGGTGCGGGCGGTCGGCAGGGCGAGCGGCAGGGCGAGCATCGCGACCCCGGCGGTGGTGCCCCAGCCGAGCAGCGCGAGCGCACTCGGCTCCGCGGTCTCCGGCCCGCCGGCGACCGCGCCGTAGGCCAGGTAGGTGGCGATGACGACGAGGCTGGAGAGCAGCGGCATGAAGGCCGGCCAGAGGAAGCGCCGGTGGGCCTGGAGCACCCCGGTGAGGACCGCGCCGATCGCGTAGAGCACGAGCTGCGGGGCGAACATGAGGAGGAAGTGGCCGGCGAACCGGCCGGTGTCGGACTCCGCCTCGACGAACACGCCGGCGAGCTGCCGGTGGAACACCGCGACGAGCACGGCCAGCGGCAGGGTGAGCGTGATCGCCCAGGTCAGCAGCGCCGAGGCGATGCGGGACACGGCGCGCGGGTCCGCCCGGGCGAGCGGCGCGGCGAGCAGCGGCACGACCGCGCCGGCGAGTGCGCCGCCGGCGACGACCTCGTAGAGGATGTTCGGCACCTGGTTGGCGGTCTGGTAGGCGGTGCCCACCGCGCCGGCGCCGACCGTCGGGGAGAACACGAGCCAGCGGGCGAACCCGACGAAGCGCGAGAGCAGGGTGATGACGGAGACCGCGAGCGCGGCGTTGGCGAGGAGCCGGACCCAGCGGGAGGTCACGGAGCGGCGGGGGCGGCCGGCGTCCGGCCCCAGGCATCGAGCTCGCGCAGGACCGGGGTGGCCTCGATGACGCGGGTGAACGAGACCTTCTCGCTCGCGAGGGTGAGCGCGACGAGCAGGGAGAGGACGCCGAGGAGCTCCCCGCGGG
Source organism: Brevibacterium sp. CS2 (assembly GCF_005280295.1). GTDB lineage: Bacteria > Actinomycetota > Actinomycetes > Actinomycetales > Brevibacteriaceae > Brevibacterium > Brevibacterium pityocampae. The sequence continues at coordinate 2,896,041 of NZ_CP040020.1, forward strand.
AGCCCTGCAGGGCGGTGCGGGTGCCGAGTGCGGCACCGAGCGCGTTGGCGCCGGTGTCGCCGAGCATCGTGCGTCCGGCGAGGTCCTCGCCCCACACTGCCGCCGCGGTGCCGAGCACGCCGCCGGAGAGCACCGCGGCCGGCCCGTGCAGCGGCCCCAGGACGGTGACGAGTCCCGCAGCCTTGAGGGCGCGGCCGGGTCGCAGGTCGAGGAGGTTGACGAGGTTCGCGCTGCCGGCGATGACGCCGCCGGCGAGCACGGTGTCCACGCAGCGGCCGAACACCGCCGAACCCGCGAGCGGGCGGGGCTCCCGGACGACCGCGGCGGCCAGCAGGGATGCGGCGGGGATGCCGAGGACCTTGAGCCCGCCGGTGGTGACCTCGCCGCGGGCGAGCGCGCTGAGGTGGCCGCGCAGGCCCTTCGCGGACCCGGTCTCCATGAGGTCGTCGATCCCGCCGAGCACGCCGGCCGCGGCGGTCGCGGTGACGGCGGCGAACCGGTGGGCGGGTCGCGGCAGGGCGAGCGCTGCGACGGCGAGCCCGGCGGCGACGGCAGGCCCCTCGATGAGGGACACGCTCGCCCCGGAGTGGTTGGGGCGGTCGAGGCGACCGGCTCGGTCGAGCAGCGGGCGGGCGGCGGTGAGCGCACGGGCGACGCCGAGCCCGGCGGCCGCGCCGACTCCGGCGAGGACGAGGCTGCGGATCACTGCTCGGCCCCCGGCACGACGGACTGCGCGTTGTCGGCGAAGCCGAAGGCGCCCGGGTTGCCGGCGATCGCCTGTTCGAGGGCGAGCGCGGCGATGACGGGGCCGGCCGTGACCTCGAGGCCGTCGGCGGTGGTGATGCCGGAGTCGTCGGAGCGCAGTGCGGAGAGCAGGCCGCGCTCGGCCGACGCACGGGTGCCGGTGACCACGGTGGGTGCACCGGAGGCGAGCGCGGTGGCGAATGTCGCGCCGGTGGAATCCGGTTCGGACTGCGGTGGGGCGGTCGACTCGGCCGCCTCGGCCTCCGCGGAGGTCTCCGCGGCCGGCGGGGCGACGAACATCACGGCGGTCGCGGCGGCGTAGTCCGAGCCGGTGAGCCGACCGTCGTCGGAGAACGCGGTGACGACCTGGGCGGCCTGGTCGGCGGTGTAGACGGTGGGCCCGGCGTCCTCGGGCGCCGCGGTGGGCTCCGCGCCGCGCGGCGCGGTGCCGGATCCGGGCTGCGCCGCGTCCGCGGGTTCCTCGCCGTTGCCGCCCGCCGTCCCGGCACCGGCGGTGAGCGCACGGGCCAGGGCGGTGGTGAGCGCCTCGGCCGCGCCGTCCGGCAGGCTCGGGTCGATGCCGCGCAGCGTCTCGATGAGGTCCCCGGCCCCCTCGGGGTCGAGCGCGGTCTCGGCGAGCGACACCTGCATGACGACCTCGGCGCCGGCCTCGGTGAGCCGCTCGTCGAGCGCGGTGAGCGCGTCGGCATCCGCCCCCGGGGAGCCGACGAGCGCGACCTCGGCGTCGGTGAGGGAGTCGGCAAGCAGCTCCGGGGCGGAGGCGACGACGAACTGGTCGAGCTCCTCGGCGGAGGCACGCTCCGCGTCGAGCTCGGAGCGGAGGTTGTCCCGGTCGGTGCGCAGTGCGTCCACCTGGCTCTGCAGGGAATCGCCGATCGGCTCCTTGAGGGGCCCGGCACCGAGCACGATGCCCACCGCGAGCGCGAGGAACATCGAGATCAGCGAGACGAGGTGGTAGCGGAAATCGATCACAGCGGGAGTCTTCCTGGGATGAGGGGGGCGAGGCCGGCGGCCGCGACGTCCGCGGTCGCCGAGCCCAGTCCGAACAGGCTCTGGAACCAGCGTGCGATGCCGTCGAACTGGGCGGCGATGAGCCCGAACACCGTCTGCCCCGCGGCGGTCGCGGAGAGCGCGACGAACACCGCGAGCAGGCCGGCGAGGGCGAGCACCCACAGCTGGGTGTTGGAGATCCGCTGCCGGTAGAGCAGCGACACGCCCTTCGCGTCGACGAGCTTCGAGCCCACGCGGAGGCGGGTGAGGAACGTCGAGGCCATGCCGCGGCGGCCCTTGTCGAGGAACTCGATGACGGTGTCGTGGGTGCCGACGGCGACGATGAGCGGGGCGCCCTTGTCGTCGGCGAGGAGCATCGCAATGTCCTCGCTCGTGCCGGAGGCCGGGAAGAGCACGCACTCGAGATCGAGCTCCTGGAGCCGTTCGACGCCCGGCGCGCGGCCGTCGCGGTAGGCGTGGACGACGAGCTCCGCGCCGGAGGTCAGGGCGGCGTCGGACACCGAGTCCATGTCGCCGACGATCATGTCCGGGGTATGACCGGCCTCGAGGATCGCGTCGGCCCCGCCGTCCACCCCGATGAGCACCGGGCGGTACTCGCGGATGTAGGGCCGGAGCATCGCGAGATCCTCCTTGTAGTGGTAGCCGCGCACCACGATGAGGGCCTGCCGGTCGGTGAAGTCGGTGCGGACGTGCGGGACGACGATCTCCTCGTCGAGCAGGTCCGAGTCTTTGCGGATGTATTCGATGGTGTTCTCGACGAAGTCGACGAGCACGGTGTTCATCCCCGCCTCGGCCTCCCGCATGGAGGTCTCGATGCGGCTGAGCGTCTGCACCTGGCCGGCGGCGACGACCTCCTCACCGCGGAGCAGCTCGCCGTCGTGGAGGGTGAGCTCCTCGCCCTCGGCGACCGCGGCGAGCACCTCCTCGCCGACCCCGTCGACGAGCGGGATGCCAGCCTCGACGATGATCCGGGGCCCGATGTTCGGGTACCGCCCGGAGATCGAGCGGGCGGCGTTGACGACGGCGGCGGGCCGGCAGGCGACGAGCGCCTCGGCGGACACCCGGTCGATGTCGGCGTGGCCGATGACGGCGATCTCCCCGGCCTGGAGGCGCTTGGTGAGGTCCTTGGTGCGCGGGTCTGCGCGCACGACGGCCGGTCCGACGAGGGTGTCGGTGGGAATGGTCTCTCGGCCCTTGCGCAGTCTCATGGTGCCCTCATTCTGTCACGCCGTCCTCGGCGAACCCGGCTTTCTCCGCGGTCGAGGTGTCGAGCAGCTCGGCGGCGTGGGCGAGGGCGTTCTCGGAATCGGCCATCCCCCCGAGCATGCGGGCGAGCTCAGTGAGGCGTCCCTCACGATCGAGCGAGCGGACCCCGGACACCGCGCCGTCGGCGGCGTCGTCCTTGACGATCGTCAGGTGCTGGTCGGCCCAGGCGGCGACCTGCGCGAGGTGGGTGACGACGATGACCTGCGAGTGCTGGGCGAGGATCGCCAGGCGGCGGCCGATCTCGATCGCGGCGCGGCCGCCCACCCCGGCGTCGACCTCGTCGAACACGAAGGTGGGGAATGCGCTGTGCCCGGCCTTGACGACCTCGATCGCGAGCATCACCCGGGACAGCTCGCCGCCGGAGGCGAGCTTGCCGATGTCGCCGGGGGCTACGGCATCGTGGGCGGTGAAGAGCATCCGCACGGTGTCGGCGCCGAGCGCGTGCGGGGCGGCCGGGGCGATCTCGAAGCTCAGCCGGGCGCGCGGCATCGACAGGGCGGCGAGCTCGGCGCCGACGGCGGCGGCGAACTCCGCGGCGGCGTGCTCGCGCGCGGTGCGCAGCGTGTCCCCGGCGGCCTCGACCGCCGCGGCGGCGGCCTCGACGCGGGCATCCATGTCGCCGAGCGAGCTCTCGGAGTTCTGCAGCTCGAGGAGCTCGGCCCCGGCGCGCTGCTCGAACGCCAGGACGGACTCGACGTCGGGGCCGAACGCGGCGAGCGAGCCGAGCTCGGCGCGGCGGGCCTCGGCGTCCTCGAGCGACATCGCACCGAGGTCGTCGAACTCCTGGAGGTAGCCGGAGAGCTCGGCGGCGGTGTCGGCGAGGCGGAGGGCGGCGTCGGTGACGGCGGCGGCGAGCGGGCTCAGGGTGTCGTCCGTCGCGGCGGCGCGGGACACCTCGGCGGCAGCGCGGTTGATGAGGTCGGCGGCGTTCGCGGTCTCCTCCCAGTCGCTGCCGACGAGCAGGTCGTGGGCGCCGGACACCGCGGACTTGAGGTCCTCCGCCGCGCCCAGGCGGGCGGCGAGCGCGGTGAGCTCGACGTCCTCCCCGGCCTGCGGGCGGATCCGATCGATCGTCTCGAGGCTCGCGGTGAGGTAGCCGATCCTCTCGGCGCGCTCGGCCGCGGTGGCGTGGAGGCGCTCGTGCTCGGCGGAGAGCGTGCGCCAGCGGGTGTAGACCTCCCGGTAGTCCGCGAGCGCCCGGGCCACCGGCTCTCCCCCGGCAGTGTCGAGGAGCTCGCGCTGGGTGGCGGCCTGCCGCAGGGTCATCTGCTCGGACTGGCCGTGCATGCTCACCAGTCCGTGGCCGGCGTCCTTGAGGACGCCGAGCGGCACGGTGCGCCCACCGGCGGTGGCCCGGGCCCGGCCGGCACGCGGGATGATGCGGGCGATGATCGCCTCGTCCTCGGCCTCTCCCCCGGCCTCGACGATCCGCTCGGCGACCGACGGGTCGGCGCCGTTGAGGTCGAACACGCCCTCGACGACTGCGCGCTCGGCCCCGGCGCGCACCACGTGGGACTCCGCGCGGGCGCCGGTGAGCAGGTCGAGCGCGGTGACGAACATCGTCTTGCCGGCCCCGGTCTCACCGGAGACGACGGTGAGCCCCGGGGACAGCTCGAGGCGGGCGGCGGGGATGACGCCGAGGTTCTCCAGCTGGAGCGCGACGATCACTGCGGGTTCCTCGCCGGTCCCCTCCAGCCGGTGACGGGCAGGTGGAACTTCGCCACCAGGCGGTCGGTGAAGGGACTCGTGTTGAGACGGGCGAGCGCGACCGGGGTGCGGGCGCGGGCGGCTTCGATGCGGGCGCCGGGCGGGACGTCGATCTCACGTCGACCGTCGCACCACAGCACGGCGCCCACCCCGGGGGCCGAGGGCAGGAACTCGACGCCGAGGCGCGCCGCCGGTGAGACGACGAGCGGCTTGGCGAAGAGCGCGTGGGCGCTGATCGGCACCATGAGGAGGGCCTCGACGTCGGGCCACACGATGGGGCCACCGGCGGAGAAGCCGTAGGCGGTGGAGCCGGTGGGGGTGGCGAGGATGACGCCGTCGCAGCCGAAGCTCGACACCGGGCGCGAGTCGACCCCGAGGACGAGGTCGATCATCCGGCAGTCCTCGCTCTTCTCGATCGTGGCCTCGTTGAGCGCCCAGGTGCGGTGGATGACGGCGTCGCGGTCGTAGACGGTGATGTCGAGGGCCATCCGCTCCTCGACGATGTAGTCGCGGGCCGAGGCGCGGTGGACGGCCTCGGCGAGGTCCTCCCGCTCGCTCTCGGCGAGGAACCCGACGTGGCCGAGGTTGACCCCCATGATCGGCACGCCGGAGCGGTGGAAGCGTTCGGCGGCCTTGAGGATGGTGCCGTCGCCGCCGAGCACCATGACGAGCTCGCAGCCTTCGGCGAGGCAGTCGAGCTCGGCGTCGGGGACGACCTGGATCTCCGTGTCGGGCACCCCGGTGTAGGCGACGAGCGCGCGGTACTCGGTCTCGAGCATGACCGGGCGGATGCCGTCGCTGTCGAGCGTCCGGCACACCTCGAGGGCGGCGGACCGGGCGTCGCCGCGGTGCGGGTGGAGGACGACGACGATGGTGCGGCTCATGTGTCCTCCTCGCTGATCCGGCGGCTGATGTCGGCCGCCGTGACCTGGGGCTCCGGCGGCACTGAGGACGATCCTACCGACCGGGGCGCGCGAACACACACGAAGTACTCCCGGTTGCCGGTGGGGCCGGGCAGGCGGGAGGGCGCCCAGCCGAGCACCGCGCCGCCCAGGCGGGTCGCCGCGTCGACGACCCGGACGACGGCGGCTGCACGGTCGTCCGCGCGGTGGGCGACCCCGTGCTTGTCGAGGGCGGCGCGGCTGAGCTCGAACTGGGGCTTGACCATGAGGAGGAGCAGCCCGCCGGGGCGGGTGACGGCGAGCAGTCGGTCGAGGAGGAGGGTGAGGGAGATGAAGGACACGTCGGCGACGACGAGGTCGACGGCGGTGTCGGGGGCGAGCCAGGACGGCTCGAGCTCACGGAGGTTGTGGCCCTCGAGGGAGTGCACGCGGGGGTCGGAGCGGAGTGCGGGGTCGAGCTGCGCGTGGCCGACGTCGACGGCATGGACGCGCCGGGCCCCGCGGTCGAGCAGCACCTGGGTGAAACCGCCGGTCGAGGCCCCGGCGTCGAGGCACACCGCCGCGCGCGGGGCGTCCTCGCAGTCGAGGTCGGTCAGTGCGCCGAGGAGCTTGTGGGCGCTCCGGGCGACCCAGGGGTCCGCGGCCCGGACCTCGAGGCGGGAGCCCGGGTGCGTGGGGTGGGATGCTCGGGTCACCGCCCGGTCGTCGACGAACACGCGGCCGGCGGCGATCTCCCGGGCGGCGCGGGTGCGGGAGCGGACGAGGCCGCGGGCGACGAGCGCGCGGTCGAGGCGGGTCGGCCTGCCGGTTTCCGCATCCGACTGGCCGGGATCCGGCCGGGGCGGGCCGGGATCCGCGCCGGGCGGGCGGCTGCTCACTGGGAACGCAGCCCCTCGTCGAGGTCGCTGAGCAGTGCCTCGGCTGCGGCGAGGGACTCGGCCGGGTCGAGCGCGCGGAGGCGGGTGAGCTCGGCTTCCCAGGCCGCGGTGTCACGCCGACCGGCGACGCTCGCCGGGGTGGGGCGGGGGAATCCGACACCGTGGGGCGGGGGAATCCGACCCAGCGGGGCGGGGGAATCCGACCCAGCGGGGCGGGGGAATCCGACCCAGCGGGGCGGGGATCGTCAGCCATCGGCCCTCCGCGGGAATGCGGGGTCGATCTCCCATGCGGTGTCCGCCGGCTGCTCGGCGAGCAGTGCGAGGGCGGCGGCCGCCGCGTCGAGCGCCGGGCCGGTCGAGCTCAACACTCCGCCAGACAGGGTGACGACGGCGTCCCCGCAGCGTGCGGTGTGCGCCTCGACCGTCGCTGCGGGGGCGGGCGCGAGGAGATCACCGAGGGTGGCGATGATGCGGTCGGGGCGGTGCTCGGCGGGTGCGGTGAGCGCGTCGTGGATGTCGTGGATCCCGGTGAGGACGAGTGCGGAGGTGTACCCGGCCGCCCGCCCGCCGGCGATGTCGGTGTCGAGCCGGTCGCCGACCATGATCGGGTGGGTGCCGCCGATCGTCGCGGCGGCCGTCTGCAGCATGAGCGCAGCCGGCTTGCCGGTGACGCGGGGTTCGCGCCCGGTGGTGTCGGCGACGATGCGGACGAAGGCGCCGTTGCCGGGCAGCAGTCCGCGCTCGGTCGGCATCGTGAGGTCGCGGTTCGTCGCCCACCAGTCGACGCCGGCGGCCACGGCGACGCAGGCCTCGGCGATGTCGTGCCAGGTGATGTCGCGGAAGAAGCCCTGGACGAGGGCGTCGGGCTCGTCGTCGGCGGACTCGACCACGGTGAAGCCGGCTTCGCGGACGAGCTCGGTGAGCGCGGTGCTGCCGATGACGAGCACCCGGGACCCGGCGCCGAGCTCGTCCGCCATCGCCCGGGCGGCGACCCCGGCGGAGGTGGTGACGACCTCGGGCCGGGCCGGCAGGCCGAGCTCGAGGAGGTGATCGGCGATCTCCGCGGCGGCCCGGGAGGCGTTGTTCGTAACGTAGCCGAACGGGATGCCGCGGGATTCGAGCTCCGCGAGCGCCTCGACCGCGCCGGGGACCGCGTGGGGTCCGGCGTACACGACGCCGTCGAGGTCGAGGAGCACGGAGTCGAAGGACAGGGCGCGGGGGTCCATCGGCATCAGAGATCGAACAGCGGCGCGGTCATTTCTTCATCGTCGTCGGTGCGGCGGCGACGGTCCTCGTCGGTGTCTGTCTCACCGTCGGTGTCCTTCTCGCTGTCGGTGTCGGCGGGGGTGACGGTGTCAGTGTCCTTCTCGCTGACAGCGTCGGCGGAGGCGGAGGCGCCGGTGTCGGTGTCGGTGCCGGTGTCGGTGGAACCCGCGGCGGTTTCGACAGCGACCTCGGCAGGCGCCTCGGGCGCGGTCTCGTGCGGTGCGGAGTCCTCGGCGAGTGCCTCGGCCTCGCTGTCGGCGGGAATCGGCTCCGTCCCGGCGGGTGCTGCGTCGTCGTCGAATCCGGCCTCGGCGAGGATCTCGTCGATCTCGGCCTCGATCTCCTCCTGGAAGCTGCGCGGTGCGGAGTCCGGGTCGAACTCACCGCTCGGGAGCTCGGGATCGACGGCCTCCGCAGTCGGCTCGACCGATGGCACGGCACCGGTCGCCGGGATGTCCCCGGTCGCCGCGGTGGCGGACTCGGCTGTGTCCGCGGCAGCGCCGGGTTCGGTGTCCGGGTCCGTGATCTGTGCGGTGCCGGCACCAGCGCCGGTGTCGGAATCCGCAGCGGTCCCGGAGTCCACAGCGGTGTCCGTGCTCTCAGCGGCGACCGTGCTCTCGGCGGTGTCGGGGACCACGGGCTCGTCCTCGATCTCCTCGATGGTGAAGATCTCGACGTCGGCGTTCGGGTCGGGCTCCTCGTCGCCGAAGAACGTGTTCGTCGCCTTCGCGGTGCGGCGGGCGAGCTCCTCGTACTTGTCGGCGGTCTCGGGGTCGCCGTCGATGCGCAGGATGTCGGCGTAGGCGGACATGAGCCGGACCGTCGCTCCGGAGGCGTTACCGGTGAAGCTCTGCTTCTCGAGCAGCGCACGGGCCGCCCGGACGTGTCCCTTGTCGGTGTGGGCCCCCGCGGCGACAATCATGAGCTCGGTGTAGAGCTCCGGCGCCACCGTGGTCGGGTCCACCTCGTCGATGAGCTCGAGGGCCTTGTCCGGCTTGCCGCGGCCGCGCTCGGCGTCGGCGAGGAGCGCGAGGTTGTCCGTCGAGCCGGTGATCCGGCGGTGGGTGCGCAGCTCGCGCACGGCTTCGTCGTACTTCTCGAGCTGGTAGGCGACGAGTCCCATCGCCTCGCGGACCGCACCGATCCGGCCGGCTCGGTTGAGCGCGAACTTCGCGTGCTGGTAGGCGGCCTCGGGGTCCACGTCGAGGAGCCGACCGGCGGCGACGAGGTGCTTCGACACCGACTCGGCGTTGTCCTTCTCGAGCGGTCGCAGCTGGGACCTGACGGGGCCGGCGAGCTCGCGGCCGGTGATGTTCTCGGGCAGCGCGGGCTCCGGGATGCGTTCGCGGCGCGGGAAGTCACGCTCGGCGTCCCGGCGGGGACGCCGGTCGTCACGGCGATCATCACGCCGGTCATCGCGGCGCGGTCCGCCGTGCCGGGGTCCGCCGCGCTGGTCATCGCGCCGGAAGTCGCGGCCGCGGTCATCGCGGCGATCGTTCCGGCGGGGCCCGTCGCGCCGGTCACCCCGGCGGTCGTCACGATGGTCATCGCGGCGATCGTCGCGGCGGAAGTCGCGGGAGTCGCCGTCACGGCGGGGACGCCGGTCGTCGCGGTCGCCGCCGCGGTAGCCGCCGGAGCGGTCATCGCGGCGGGAGCCGCCCGAGCGGCCGTCCCGGCGGTCGTCGCGGCGGAAGTCCCGGCCCTGCGCGTCCCGGCGGTCGTCGCGGCGGAAGTCCCGGCCCTGCGCGTCCCGGCGCTCGCCTCGGCGGTCGTCCCTCCGGACATCACGGCGATCGTCGCGCCGGTGATCACGGGCTCCGGCGTCACGGCGGGGACCCCGGTCGTCCTGTCGGAAGTCGCGGCCCTGCCCGTCCCGGCGGTCGCCTCGGCGGTCATCGCGCCGGAAGTCGCGGCGCTCGCCGCCGCGGAAGTCGCGCGCGTCCCCGTCACGGCGGGGACGTCGGTCACCCCGGTCGTCGCGGCGGAAATCACGACCGCGGTCTTCGCGACGGAAGTCCCTGCCCTCGCCGTCACGGCGGGGGCGGCGGTCGTCGCCGCGGTACCCGCCGCGGGAATCGCCCCGGTCGTCCTTCCGGAAGTCCCGGCCCTCACCATCGCGGCGGGGGCGACGGTCGTCACCGCGCTGCATGCGGCCGTCGCCGCGGAAGTCCCGCCCGCGGTCACCGCCGCGCGGGCGCTGCTCGCCCCGGTCGTCGCCGCGCTGCCCGCCTCGCTCGTCCCGCCGGAAGTCGCGTCCTCGATGATCCCCGCGACCTCCCTTGTCCCCGTCGGCGCCTCGGCGCTCGGAACGGTATGAGCTGTCGTCAGGATGCGGCACGGTTCTCCCTATGCGGATATGGGGTGGGATTGTCGACCCCCATTCTAGACCCGTGCTCGGACAGCCGGAGAATTCACCAGCCGTCCACGTGACGCTCGCCTCACACCCGCCTCTCCTTCCTAATCTCGGACGAGTCGCCTCCGGCACGGAGGCGGGCCCGCGCACCGCCGCCGGCCGCACCGACCCACCGAAAGGCCTCCATGCCCCGCGCTCTCGTCTCCGGACTGCTCACCACCGCTCTCGTCGGCATCACCGCCCTCGCCCCGGCCGTGACGGCCCATGCCGCAACCGCTCGGGCCGCCGGCGCGATCGAGCACTCGGCGGCGGATCCCGCACTCACCCTCGATCCGGTCGGCGTGCACCGCACCGGACTGTTCGAGGAGAGCGCCGCGGAGATCGTCGTCCACTACGCCGCCCAGCAGCAGACTCTCGTCGTCAACGCCGCGGCCGGCACCGTGAACGTCCTCGATTCGAGCGACCCGGCCGATCCCCAGCAGCTGTTCGAGCTCGATTCGGCCGGCATCGCCGCCGCCGACGGTTCGACGGTGCCGGCCGGCGGCGTGGCGAACTCGGTTGCGGTCCGCGAGGACGGCCTCGCGGCGATCGCCGTCGAGCACCCGACGAAGACCGAGGCCGGGTGGATCTCCTTCTTCGACCTCTCCGGTGCGAAGCCGGCGGCGCTCGGCGCGGTGCGCACCGGCGCCCTGCCCGATTCGATCACCTTCTCCCCCGCCGGGGACTTCGCCGTGGTGGCGAACGAGGGCGAGCCGGCGGAGGATTACTCCGTCGACCCGGAGGGCTCGGTCGGCGTCATCGCCCTGCCGGATTCCGTCGCGGCCCCGGAGCAGGACGATGTGCGGCTCGCCGGGTTCCGCGCGTTCGAGGGCGATGCCCTGCCCGAGGGCGTGCGGATCTTCGGCGGTCGCGAGGACGCCGGCACCGGCACCCCGGAGTTCCCGGTGGCGGAGAACCTCGAGCCCGAGTACGCGACGGTGATCGGTGAGCGCGCCTACGTCTCCCTGCAGGAGGCGAACGCACTCGCGGTCGTCGACCTCGCCTCGGCCTCGGTCGAGCGTCTCCTCCCGCTCGGCACCCAGGACCTCTCCGCGGTCGACACCGATGTCTCCGATCGGGACGGCGGGATCGGGTTCGACACCTGGCCGGTGCAGACATTCATGATGCCCGACACGCTCAAGTCGGTGTCGATCGGCGGCAGCGACTACCTGCTCACCGCGAACGAGGGCGATTCCCGCGACTGGGACGGCTACTCCGAGGAGATCCGGGTCAAGGATTTCGGCACGGACGGCGTCGCCCCGCTGTGCGAGTCCGTCGCGGCGGAGGCCGGGATGAGCATCGAGGAGCTCCAGCGGGACGAGGACCTCGGACGGCTCAAGGCGACCGCGGCGAACGGGCTCAGCGCCGACGGCTCGTGCTACGAGCAGATCCACGGCTTCGGCGGCCGCTCGTTCTCGATCCTCGACACCGACGGTGCCGTGGTGTTCGACTCCCGGGACGAGTTCGAGAAGATCACCGCGGAGGCCGTTCCGGACTTCTTCAACTCCGACAACACCGAATCGAGCTTCGACGACCGCTCCGACGACAAGGGCCCCGAGCCCGAGGCGATCGAGGTCGGGTCCATCGGTGAGAAGACCTTCGCCTTCATCGGTCTCGAGCGGGTGGGCGGGGTCATGGTCTACGACATCACCCGGCCCGACGATGCGGAGTTCGTCACCTACTTCAACAACCGGAACTTCGGGGTTGAGGACCTCGGTGCCGACCTCGACGCGGCCGGCGATTCCGGGCCGGAGAGCATCGTCTTCGTCCCGGCCGCCCAGATGGAGACCCCCGCCGAGGGCGTGGCCGGCATGCTCGTCATCGGCAACGAGGTGACGGGCACGACGACCTTCTACCACGTGAAGAGCGACCTCGCCGAGGATCGGCCCGGCGACGACCCGAGCGCCCCCGGGACCGAGCAGCCGAGCACCGGACCTACTCCGACGGACGACCCGGCTCCGACCGGTTCCCCGACGGACGGCGCGGAGCCGACTGCGACGCCGACGAGCACGCAGGCCCCGGCTCCGGGTCCCGACGGCGGTTCCGATGACGACTCCGACGATCGGGCAGGCGGCGGACCGCTGCCGCGCACCGGCACGGACGCGGCGATCCTCGCCGGGATCGGCGCTCTCCTCGCAGCCATCGGCGCCGCAGCCGTCTGGCTCACCCGCCGCGCCCGTTCCTGACCCAGACCTCGATTTCCGAAGGTTCCTGAGAGCGGGGCACGGGGCGAGGAGCGCACCGCCTCCAGCGAACTGCGCGGTATCCGAAACCGAGCGCGCAATTGTGCGCTCGGTTCGGGATACCGCGCAGTCGGGTGTGGTCCTGCAGTCAGCCGGCGTCGAAGGCGTGGGCGAGGGCTTGCCAGGCGGCGTCGAGGTCGCTGCCGGGCGGGAACCGGCCGTCGACCTCGAGGATCGCGAGCCCGTGGGCCGCCGCCCACAGCGCCTGCGCCCGCACCGGGTCCCCCGTGGCCTCGAAGAATGGTGTGCCCGCCCACTCCTCGAGCCCGGGCGGGAGTGCTGAGCGGTCGAGCGGACCGGTGGTGGCGAGTCGGTAGAGCTCGGCGGAGCCGCTCGCACTGCTCCGGTACTCGGTGAGCAGGGCACCGACCGCCGACTCCTCGCCTTCCACGGCGGCGCTGCGCACCGCCTCCCAGCAGCGCGTGCCGATCTCGATGAAGGCGTCGGTGAGGAGGAGGGTGCGCAGCTCCTCCTTGCCGGAGAGATGCTTGTAGAGCGAGGGCGCGCGGATCCCGAGGTCGTCGGCGAGGATGCGCGTCGACAGCGCCTCCCACCCGGCGTCCTCGACGAGGACCCGGGCGCGGGCGACGATCGCATCGACGCGCGCGGTCCGCTCCGGAATGACCGGCGGATCGGAGGACGGGGCCGGAGCGTCCGACGTGGTGGCCTCCTCTGGATCCATGGTCACGGCCGGGACTGCTGCAGCTGCGCGGCACGTTCGCCGATCGCGGTGTTGACCGCGACGAACTCCGGCTCCATCGCCCTGAGCATGCCGGTGGTCCACGGCACGAGGGCGCCGACGAAGGTCTCCTCCTGCGTCAGACGGGTGCCGCCGTCGGGGAGCGGTGAGAGGACGAAGGAGTGGGTGCCGTCGGCGAGCCCGGGGACCGCCGTGCTGCCGCGCCACGTGAGCTCGCGGCCGGGATCGGCGACGAGGACGCGCGGCGTGAAGCGCATGGTGCCGTCACCGAACACCACGGTGTTGTCGAGGCGCTCCCCCTCCGCGACGGTGCCGCTGCTCTCGATGATCGAAGGGTTCCACTCGTGGTAGGCAGAGGTGTCGGCGAGCACGGCCCACACCTCTGCCGGAGATGCCGCGAGGTCCGTGGTCGCGGTGACGCGTACGGGGCGCAGGGCCCCGTGAACGAACGACCCGGCGACGATGCAGACGATGGTGGCGACGATGACGGTAATGATCTGTCCGGGATTCATGATGCCCCCTGGGCTGGATGCGAATGCAGCTAACACTGTTACCTTAGCGTGCGGCTAACACTGTTAGCAATACCTGTGAGCACTCGATTCCAGCAGGTTTCCGACACTGGATCCGCCGTTCTCCGCACGGTCGCGGCCCGCCCGAGCGGAGCATTGCCTCCCCGATCGGATGGGAAGAGGGGGCGGCGCGCGGGTTCAGGGAGCGAGGTCGGCGAGGATCTCCGCGGCCGAGGCGCGCCTGCAGTGCGCGTATCCCGTCCCCGCCCAGGCGTTGATGCCGTCGGGGTCGGTTGCCGCCGCCCGAAGTGGGCTGGTGAGGAAGTGGACCTCGGGGTAACCGATAACGGAGTGCCGGGTCATCCGCTCGATGAAGGCGTTGCGCAGTCCGCGGGCCGGGCGGCCGGAGAACACCCGGGTGACGACGGTCTCGGTGGAGCGCCCAGCTTCGAGCGCCTGCCGGTGGAGCGGTCTGGTGCCGGCCTCCGCGGCGAGGAGGAACGCGGTGCCCGCCTGCGCCGCATGCGCGCCGGCCTCGAGCACGCGAGCCACGTCAGCGCGCGTCGCGAGTCCTCCGGCGGCGATGAGCGGCACGGACGTGAGACCGCGCACGGCATCGAAGAGTGCCTCGAGTGGCAGCTCGGAGGGTTCGGCCCGCTGGTCGTGCTGGGCGCGGTGCCCACCGGCCAGCGGTCCCTGGAGCACGAGAGCGTCGGGGTCGAGCGCGAGGGCCGCCTGAGCCTCGGCGACGGTCGTCGCGTTGAGCACGACCGCACTCCCGGCCTCCTGCAGCGCGTGGACGTGCTCCGCGGTGGGGAGTCCGAAGGTGAAGGACACGACGGGGACGGGGTCGGCGAGGAGCTCCTCGAGCTTCGCGCCGTACTCGTCGTCGCCGGCGGGTCGGACCTCGGGGGCCGGGACTCCGAGCTCTGCGGCGAAAGGGCGGAGCGCGCGGGCGTAGGCGTCGAGGTCGCCCGGGGCAGACGGGTGCACCTCCGGCACGAAGACGTTCATCGCGAAGGGGCGGTCAGTGAGACGGCGGACCGCGGCGATCTCGTCGACCATGTCCGCTGCGGTGCGGTAGCCGGCGGCGAGCGAACCGAGTCCGCCGGCGCGGCTCACCGCGGCGACGAGCGCCGGGGTCGAGGGTCCGCCGGCCATCGGCGCCTGGATGATCGGGTGGGTGAGGTCGGTGAGGCGGAATGTCATGAGCGGAGTCCTTCGAGGTAGGCGGGGAGTGCGTCCTGGATGTCGCCGCGGATGACTTCGTCGGCGGCGGAGTCGAACGGGGTCGGCTCCGCGTTGACGATGACTCCGGCGGCGCCGAACTCGAGTGCGAGCGGGAACAGGGAAGCGACCGGTTGCACGAACAGGCTGGTGCCGACGGCGATCATGATGTCGCAGGATTCCGCGGCGGAGGTGGCGGCGTCGATGACGTCTGCGTCGAGCATCTCCTCGAACAGGATCGTCGTGGCGCGGATGATGCCGCCGCACATCGGGCACGGCGGATCCTCCTCCCCCGCACGGACCCGATCGATCATCTCTGCCATCGGACCGGCCGCCCGGCAGTACTCACAGCGCCACCGGCGCACGTTGCCGTGGACCTCGTGGACGAGTTCGGGGCTCGAGCCGGCGGCCTGATGGAGGCCGTCGATGTTCTGCGTGATGATGCCGGAGATCTGCCCGGAACCCTCGAGCTCGGCGATCGCACGGTGTGCCGGGGTGGGTTCGACGTCCCAGACGGCCGAGGCGGCACGCAGCTGCCAGGCGCGCTTCCGGATCTCCGGGTCGCGCAGGTACCAGGAGAGAGTGGAGGTCTTCTCGGCCTCGGAGTCCCTGGTCCACACCCCCTGGGGCCCGCGGAAGTCGGGAATGCCGGCTCCGGTGCTGATCCCGGCGCCGGTGAGGAACGTGATCAACGGTTGAGTGCTCATGTCTCCATTGTCGCCCGAGTCCAGGGTCGCTGCCCAGGCGTGCAGCGCAGGATGCGGGCGAAGCCCGAGGGCCCCATTGAATGAGAGAAGGCACACCCGGGCGTGGGTGTGCCTGAGGCAAGGCCCCCGAGCTCGGGGTCTCTTATCGGTGGGCGGTGCTTCGTGGGTGAATGACGAAAGGCACACCCCGTTCGGGGTGTGCCATTCGTTGAAGAATATTGCGGCGGTGACTTACTCTCCCACACCCTGTCGAGTGCAGTACCATCAGCGCTGGCAGGCTTAGCTTCCGGGTTCGGAATGGGACCGGGCGTTTCCCTGCCGCTATGACCACCGCAAAACCATGGGACGAACACGCTCGCACGTGTCCGGTTTCTGCGGAACCACCCAGGACCGCTGCCGGCCGGGATGGTCATTGTTCTAGTGGACGCGAAGCATACTCACCAACCCGACGGTTGGAGTGTGCTCTCATAAAAGGATTCAAACACGGTGTTGTGTGTGCTTGTGTTACCCGACCCGAACACACCCGGAAAAGGGTGGTGGGTGAGTGATCGGCGTATTAGTACCAGTCAGCTCCACGCATTGCTGCGCTTCCACATCTGGCCTATCAACCCCATAGTCTGTAGGGCGCCTCAATGGAAATCTCATCTTGAAGCAGGCTTCCCGCTTAGATGCTTTCAGCGGTTATCCTTTCCGAACGTAGCCAACCAGCCATGCACCTGGCGGTACAACTGGCACACCAGAGGTTCGTCCGTCCCGGTCCTCTCGTACTAAGGACAGCCCTTCTCAAATTTCCTACGCACGCAGCGGATAGGGACCGAACTGTCTCACGACGTTCTAAACCCAGCTCGCGTACCGCTTTAATGGGCGAACAGCCCAACCCTTGGGACCGACTACAGCCCCAGGATGCGACGAGCCGACATCGAGGTGCCAAACCATGCCGTCGATATGGACTCTTGGGCAAGATCAGCCTGTTATCCCCGAGGTACCTTTTATCCGTTGAGCGACCGCGATTCCACAATCCACGGCCGGGTCACTAGTCCCAGCTTTCGCTCCTGCTCGACACGTCCGTCTCACAGTCAAGCTCCCTTGTGCACTTACACTCGACACCTGATTGCCAACCAGGCTGAGGGAACCTTTGGGCGCCTCCGTTACTCTTTGGGAGGCAACCGCCCCAGTTAAACTACCCATCAGGCACTGTCCCTGAACCCGATCAGGGTCCGAAGTTAAGGAATCCACTATGGCCAGAGTGGTATTTCAACGATGACTCCACACACACTGGCGTGCATGCTTCACAGTCTCCCACCTATCCTACACAAGCCACACCGAACACCAATACCAAACTGTAGTGAAGGTCTCGGGGTCTTTCCGTCCTGCTGCGCGTAACGAGCATCTTTACTCGTAGTGCAATTTCGCCGAGTTCGTGGTTGAGACAGTGGAGAAGTCGTTACGCCATTCGTGCAGGTCGGAACTTACCCGACAAGGAATTTCGCTACCTTAGGATGGTTATAGTTACCACCGCCGTTTACTGGGGCTTAAATTCTCCGCTTCGAACCGAAGTTCTAACAGGTCCTCTTAACCTTCCAGCACCGGGCAGGCGTCAGTCCGTATACATCGTCTTACAACTTCGCACGGACCTGTGTTTTTAGTAAACAGTCGCTTCTCCCTGGTCTCTGCGGCCACCACCAGCTCAGAAGAGAAAATCTTCCTCACCAGGATGGCCCCCCTTCTCCCGAAGTTACGGGGGCATTTTGCCGAGTTCCTTAACCACGATTATCTCGATCGCCTTAGTATTCTCTACCTGACCACCTGAGTCGGTAATAGGGTACGGGCGGCTAGAACCTCACGTCGATGCTTTTCTCGGCAGCATAGGATCACCGGATCACCCACCAGATGTGGGTGCCCATCAGCTCTCAGACACACGACAGACGGATTTACCTACCTGTCGTCCTACGACCTTAGACCACGACAACCATCGCGCGGCCCGGCTACCTTCCTGCGTCACACCTGTTAATACGCTTACCTACTACACACTCAGGTCCCACCCTCGACCGCACACCCGTCCCGAAGGACAGGAGACAGTCTCGGCTGGTTAGTATCACATGCCTCGGTATTGGCGGTTCTTCGCCGGTACGGGAATATCAACCCGTTGTCCATCGACTACGCCTGTCGGCCTCGCCTTAGGTCCCGACTTACCCAGGGCGGATTAGCCTAGCCCTGGAACCCTTGGTCATCCGGCGGACGGGTTTCTCACCCGTCTTTCGCTACTCATGCCTGCATTCTCACTCGTATAGCCTCCACCACTGGATCACTCCGCAGCTTCACCGGCCATACGACGCTCCCCTACCCAATACCACAACTCAACCAACCGGACATGCCGGCGGCTCATCACACGTGGTATTGCCACAACTTCGGCGGTGTACTTAAGCCCCGCTACATTATCGGCGCGGAATCACTTGACCAGTGAGCTATTACGCACTCTTTCAAGGGTGGCTGCTTCTAAGCCAACCTCCTGGTTGTCTTCGCAACTCCACATCCTTTCCCACTGAGCACACGCTTAGGGGCCTTAGTTGGTGGTCTGGGCTGTTTCCCTCTCGACTACGAAGCTTATCCCCCGCAGTCTCACTGCCACGCTTACACTTACCGGCATTCGGAGTTTGGTTGACGTCAGTAACCCGGTGGGGCCCATCAGCCATCCAGTAGCTCTACCTCCGGCAAGCAACACGCAACGCTGCACCTAAATGCATTTCGGGGAGAACCAGCTATCACAGAGTTTGATTGGCCTTTCACCCCTAACCACAGGTCATCCCCTCCATTTTCAACTGAAGTGGGTGCGGGCCTCCACACGCTCTTACACGTGCTTCACCCTGCCCATGGCTAGATCACTCCGCTTCGGGTCTAGGACACGCGACTGGGACGCCCTCTTCGGACTCGCTTTCGCTACGGCTACCCCACCAGGGTTAACCTCGCCACGCACCGCTAACTCGCAGGCTCATTCTTCAAAAGGCACGCCATCACCCCGAAAGGCTCTGACGGCTTGTAAGCACATGGTTTCAGGTACTATTTCACTCCCCTCCCGGGGTACTTTTCACCATTCCCTCACGGTACTATCCGCTATCGGTCATCAGGGAGTATTTAGCCTTACCAGGTGGTCCTGGCAGATTCACACGGGATTACACGAGTCCCGTCCTACTCGGGAACCATCACACACAACCAGCACACGTTTCGTCTACGGGACTCTCACCCACTCCGGTCAGGCTTCCCAACCTGTTCGACTACGCACACAACAGCCATGCCCAAGGAATGCAGCCCTCAGACGGATAGCCCCACAACACCGCACATGCAACACCTGCACGCTTGACACACACACGGTTTAGGCTCTTCCGCTTTCGCTCGCCACTACTCACGGAATCATTCTTATTTTTCTCTTCCTGTGGGTACTGAGATGTTTCACTTCCCCACGTTCCCCCCACACACCCTATATATTCAGATGCGGGTCACGACACATGACATGTCGCGGGGTTCCCCCATTCGGACACCCTCGGATCACCGTTCGTTTACCAACTCCCCGAGGCTTATCGCAGGTTACAACGTCCTTCATCGGCTCCTGATGCCAAGGCATCCACCATGCGCTCTTGAACACTCACACACCCCCACACACTGACACGCAGCATGACCAGGAGCATCCGAGTCGGATAACACAAGAAACACAACAACAAAATCACACAGAACACCCCACACACACCCACGGCATGTATGCGATGTCCAGATGCTCGCGTCCACTATACGATTCTCAAACAACCAGCAGACCCCACCCCACACACCAACCCGAACGGTTGATGCCGGCAGCAGGACCGCCATCCACAGAAAAACACCCACCCACAAACGTGGGGGCCTGTTCTCCCAGGACCCAACAGCGTGCCCATCCCCCACCAACCGGACCGCACCCTGTGCGACCCGCCGGCAAGCACCCCACCCGGATCCGAAGACCCCAGTGAGAGCAGTTCTTGTGATGTTCCACCCATGAGCAACCACCACGGACACGAACGGCCCGAGCGTGGCAACACGTAATGTGTTAGCTCCTTAGAAAGGAGGTGATCCAGCCGCACCTTCCGGTACGGCTACCTTGTTACGACTTAGTCCCAATCACCAGTCCCACCTTCGACGGCTCCCCCCCCCACAAGGGTTAGGCCACCGGCTTCGGGTGTTACCGACTTTCGTGACTTGACGGGCGGTGTGTACAAGGCCCGGGAACGTATTCACCGCAGCGTTGCTGATCTGCGATTACTAGCGACTCCGACTTCACGTAGTCGAGTTGCAGACTACGATCCGAACTGAGACCGGCTTTCTGGGATTCGCTCCGCCTCACGGCTTCGCAACCCTCTGTACCGACCATTGTAGCATGCGTGAAGCCCAAGACATAAAGGGCATGATGATTTGACGTCATCCCCACCTTCCTCCGAGTTGACCCCGGCAGTCTCCTATGAGTTCCCACCATCACGTGCTGGCAACATAGAACGAGGGTTGCGCTCGTTGCGGGACTTAACCCAACATCTCACGACACGAGCTGACGACAACCATGCACCACCTGTACACCAGCCCAAAGGGCTGAACCATCTCTGGCACATTCCGGTGTATGTCAAGCCTTGGTAAGGTTCTTCGCGTTGCATCGAATTAATCCGCATGCTCCGCCGCTTGTGCGGGCCCCCGTCAATTCCTTTGAGTTTTTAGCCTTGCGGCCGTACTCCCCAGGCGGGGCACTTAATGCGTTAGCTACGGCGCGGAATCCGTGGAATGGACCCCACACCTAGTGCCCAACGTTTACGGCATGGACTACCAGGGTATCTAATCCTGTTCGCTCCCCATGCTTTCGCTCCTCAGCGTCAGTTACAGCCCAGAGTCCCGCCTTCGCCACCGGTGTTCCTCCTGATATCTGCGCATTTCACCGCTACACCAGGAATTCCAGACTCCCCTACTGCACTCTAGTCCGCCCGTACCCACTGCACGCGCAAGGTTGAGCCTTGCGTTTCCACAGCAGACGTGACAGACCACCTACGAGCTCTTTACGCCCAATAATTCCGGACAACGCTTGTACCCTACGTATTACCGCGGCTGCTGGCACGTAGTTAGCCGGTACTTCTTCTGCAGGTACCGTCACCCGAAGGCTTCTTCCCTACTGAAAGAGGTTTACAACCCGAAGGCCGTCATCCCCCACGCGGCGTCGCTGCATCAGGGTTTCCCCCATTGTGCAATATTCCCCACTGCTGCCTCCCGTAGGAGTCTGGGCCGTGTCTCAGTCCCAGTGTGGCCGGTCGCCCTCTCAGGCCGGCTACCCGTCGTCGCCTTGGTAGGCCATCACCCCACCAACAAGCTGATAGGCCGCGAGCCCATCCCCAACCGAAAAACTTTCCACCACCACTCCATGCGGAGAATGGTCATATCCGGTATTAGACCCAGTTTCCCGGGCTTATCCCAGAGTCAGGGGCAGGTTACTCACGTGTTACTCACCCGTTCGCCACTCATCCACCCACAGCAAGCTGCAGGCTTCAGCGTTCGACTTGCATGTGTTAAGCACGCCGCCAGCGTTCGTCCTGAGCCAGGATCAAACTCTCCATAAGAAAAATACAATCCCAGCCAAAAGAAAAAGACAGAGAAAATGATTTCTCCACCAAATTTTCAATCAACCAGTTACAACAAAAAAACTGGCATCACAAAAACAAACAAACACGCTATTGAGTTCTCAAAGAACAGACGCTGTCCGCAGTTCACCCAACGTTTCCGTTGTGCTCTCCGCAGCGCGGCCGAGTTCCTACTCTAGACCCGAGCCGACCTGCTGCGCAAGTCGTATCTGCTGTGACCTGAGCCACATTCCATCAGCCGGCGGATGTCCGCCGAGAGACTTCATCGGGTGCTGCTCTTCTGTCGTTCCAGTGGAAGCGGGGCTCTGTGATCGGTTCGTATCCGACCGATCCGGCCCGCTCGCTTCGGTGTTTCCGTCGAGCAACAGGTACTAACCTACTGACTCCCCGCGCCCCGCGCAACTCGAGATCCCGTGACCTCCGTCACGCACTGTTCAACCGGGGTTCACCCGTGTTCGTCGGCGCGCGTGATTCCGCCCAGGAGCGCGGCATCCGCCGCCTGGCGCTGCGCTCTCCGCACGGCCCGGCGCGTCACGACGACCAGCCCGAGGGCGAGCGGCGCCATCACGATCCACCCGGCGAGCCCGAGTGGCCCGGCGCGGATGACATCGAACTCCCCGGCCGCCGGCAGGAAGAGGAGCGGCAGCCCGGCCGCGGCGTTGAAGGCACCGTGGGCGAGCGCGGCCGGCCACACCGAACCGGAGACCCCACGCAGCCAGCCGAGCCACACCCCGAGGAGCACGCAGGCGATGCACATGAGCCCGACGCCCCGGAGGTCGTAGAGCCCGAAGTTGTAGCCGAGCAGGAGGACCGGTGCGTGCCACGCTCCCCACAGCACTCCCCCGAGCACCAGCCCCGGCACGAGGCCGAGGCGCGCGGTGAGGGCGGGCTGCAGATACCCGCGCCAGCCGATCTCCTCGCCCGCGGCGGGCACCGTGTTGACGAACGATCCGAGTACCACCCCGACGAGCTGTGCCACGACGACAACGGTGAGGGGTTCACCCCGGGTGAGCGCTTCGAAGACCGAACCCGCGAGCTGCGGCCGGGCGTCGGACACGAGGAACGCCGTGACGAGCGCGGCACCGGCGATCGCCCAGGTGCCGAGCAGGGCGAGGGCGAGGACGCCGATGAGGCGCGCCGCACCACGTCGTGCCGGCGGGAAGCCGGGCTGGGTGCGGACGGGGCCGAGCCCGACTGCGACGAGGAGACGGCGCCACGGCATCCCGTCGACCCAGCGCCCGGCGACGAGGACGGCGATGCTCGGAGCGAACATCATGAGGCCGACGAGCATCTGGGGCAGGAGCATCGCGAGCACGGCTCCGGGATCGGTGTCGCCAGGGCCGCTCGGCGCGGCGGCCGCGGCACCCAGCGTGGTTCCGGGAGCCAGATCCACTGCAGTGATCCACAGCGGCAGGCACAGCAGCCAGGGCAGGGCGAGTGCGATGACGGCGAACACCGCGACCCCGCGCGGCGATCCGGACTCCGCCGGCGGTGCCGCGCGAACCGGGACCGGCGAACGGCTCGTCACCCCGGCGGGAGGACCCGAGCGCGGTGCCGGCGGACTGCCGGCAGGGGACAGCGGAGCACGCGGATCATCGTGCTGCGGCACCGTCATCGCCGGCCGCTCCGGCTCACCGCACTCGCCACCCGCACCGTCCTCACCCGGTGACGCGGACCGCGCCGAGCGTCTTCTTGCCCCGGCGCAGCAGGACGACCCCGGCCTCCCCGGCGTCGAGGACGTCGGCGGTGGTGAGCACCTGGTCCTCGCCTGCGACCTTGACGTTGTTGACGTAGGCGCCGCCGTCCTTGGCCGCGCGCCGCGCCTCGCTCTTCGACTTGACGATCCCGGCGGCGGCGAAGGCGTCGACCACGGGGAACCCGGCGGACACCTCGGACGCGGGGACCTCCGCCGTCGGCAGCTCGCGGGTCGCGGCGTCGAGGGTGGCCGGTTGGAGCTCGGCCAGCGTGCCCGAGCCGAACAGCGCCTCGGCGGCGGCGAAGGCCTGCCGGGTCTGCTGCTCGCCGTGGACGAGCGTGGTCGCGTCCTCCGCGAGCACCCGCTGAGCGAGCCGCTTGTGGGGTGCCTCGGCGAAGTCCGCCGCGATCTGCTCGATCTCTGCCAGCGGTCGCAGGGAGAACACCTTGAGGTACTTGACGACGTCGCGGTCGTCGGCGTTGAGCCAGAACTGGGAGAAGGCGTAGGGGCTGGTGAGCTCCGGATCGAGCCACACGGTGCCGGACTCGGTCTTGCCGAACTTCGTGCCGTCGGCCTTGGTCATGAGCGGCGTGGCGACCGCATGGGCGGAGACCCGCTCGACCCGGCGCACGAGGTCGGTGCCGGCGGTGAGGTTGCCCCACTGGTCGGATCCGCCGTGCTGGAGGACGACGCCGTGGCGGCGGTGCAGCTGGAGGAAGTCGTGCGCCTGGAGGATCTGGTAGGAGAACTCGGTGAAGGAGATCCCGTGCTCGCTGTTGAGGCGCGCGGACACGGTCTCCTTGGCGAGCATCCGGTTGACGGAGAAGTGCTTGCCGATGTCGCGGAGGAAGTCGATCGCGCTGAGATCGCCGGTCCAGTCGAGGTTGTTGACGACCTGCGCGGCGTGCGGCCCGTCGAAGTCGAGGAACCGCTCGATCTGGCTGCGGATGCGCTCCACCCAGCCCTCGACGACCTCGCGCTCGTTGAGGGTGCGCTCCCCCGACATCCGCGGGTCGCCGATGAGGCCGGTGGCACCGCCGACGAGGGCGAAGGGGTTGTGCCCGGCCTGCTGGAGGCGGCGGGCGAAGAGCAGCTGGACGAGGTTGCCCATGTGGAGGCTCGGCGCGGTCGGGTCGAAGCCGATGTAGAAGTTGAGCGGCCCGGCGTCGAGCGCCTGGGACAGCGCCTCCTCGTCGGTGGACAGCGCCACCAGATCGCGGGCCTTCAACTCACTGAGGATATCGGTCACGACTCGCCTTTCTCGGTTCTCGGATGCCGAGGTCATCCTACCCTCGCCCCGCCTGCGCGGGCTCAGCGGACGCGCTCCTCAGCGCACGACCTCGCGCCGGCCGGAGTCGACGCGCCGCGTCCAGCCCCGGGAGTCGAGGTGCTCGAGCAGCGGGATCGCGACGCGGCGGGTGGTGCCGAGCGCCTGCCGGGCCGTGCTCGCGGTGAAGGGCTGGTCGAGGCCGGCGAGCACGCGCATGGCCCGTGCCGGGGCGTCGGGCAGGAGCACCACCCCGTCGGGCAGCCGCAGCACCCGGCCGAGGCGCGCTGCGGCGGCGAGCTCCCGGGCACCGAGGCGCCAGCCGGTGAGGTCGTCGGCCTCCGGTGCCGCGAAGGGGTCCCGGCGCAGCCGCCGCTCGAGCGCGGCGATGCCGGCCTCCGCCGGGCCGAGGCCGTCCGCCTGTCCGGGGGCGCGCAGCCGCCCGACGTCCCGGGTCAGCCCGGCGCGGTCGGCGACGACGGCGAGCAGCCGCGGGTCGGGCAGAGCGAGGAGGTCCTGCGCGGCGCCGAGCGGCAGTCCCGCCGACAGCGGGTCCCGGGCGGAATCGGCGGCGACGGCACGCCCGAGCTCGGCGGCCCACCGCGCGAGCGCCTCGTCGGCGACGAACAGGTCACCGACCTCCCGCACCTCGGACGGCAGGGGGTCCGGCACGGTGATGCCGAGGCGCCGGACGTGCGCGTCGGCCATCGCGTCCCTGCGGCGGACCTCGGTGAGGAGGTCCCCGTCCGCGGTCATTCGGGCCAGGGCGGAGGCCCGCCGGGCGCCGGCGCCGCGCCGTCCGAGCTGCGGCGGATCGACGTCGAGGAGCTCCGCTCCGGCCAGCGGCGCCTCCGATCCCGGGTTGCGGAGCACCGCCCGGTCCCCGACCGCCAGCGGCAGGGCGTGCTCGAGGTGGAGCCGGCCGTGGCGGGCGTCGAAGGGCCGCAGGCGCGCCCGCACGGCGGCCGTGCCGAGGTGGACGGTGAGGTGCTCGGCGAGCCCGGTGAGGTCGACCGTCCCGGGGCCGGTCCCGGCACCGCTGCCGGTCGAAGTGCCGCGGACATCGACGACGTCGGTCTCCCACCATGCGTCCGGGGTGAGGAGAGCGTCGCCCCGGTGCACCGACCCCGCCTGGGCACCGCGGAGGTTGACCGCGACGCGGGCGGTCGGCTCGGCCCGCTCGATCGGGGTGCTGCGGCTGTGGACCCCGCGCACGTCGACCGTCCCGGACAGGTCCCTCCCGCACAGCGCGAGGCGATCCCCGGCGGCCACGGAGCCGGCGGTGAGCGTCCCGGTCACCACGGTGCCGGCCCCGCCGATGGTGAATGCGCGGTCGATCCACAGCCGGACCCGGTCCTCGGGCGATCCCTGCGGGGCCTCGGCGAGCACGGCGTCGAGGGCGGTGCGCAGCTCGTCGAGACCGGCGCCGGTGAGCGCGGAGACCCCGAGCGCCGGTGCGGAGGCGAGTCCGGTTCCGGCGAGCGCGCGGCGGGCCTGCGCGATGACGGCGGGCACCCGGTCCGGGGCGAGGTCGGCGCGAGTGACGAGAATGAGCCCGCGCTCGATCCCGAGGGCGGCGAGCGCATCGCGGTGGTCGCTCGACTGGGGCATCCAGCCCTCGTCGGCGGCGACGACGAAGCACACGATCGGAGCGGGGCCGAGGCCGGCGAGCATGTTCCCGAGGAAGCGCTCGTGACCGGGCACGTCGACGAAGGAGACCTCGCGGCCGGAGGGGAGGGTCGTCCAGGCGAAGCCGAGGTCGATGGTGAGGCCGCGGCGCTTCTCCTCGTCCCAGCGGTCGGGCTCGATCCCGGTGAGGGCGCGCACGAGCGCGGACTTGCCGTGGTCGACGTGGCCCGCGGTGGCAACGACGAAGGAGCTCATGCCGGCTCCCCCGCACCATCCGTTCCGGGAGCACCGTTCGTCCCGGGAGCCCCGAGACCCGCGAGCGCGGAGAGGGCCGCGGCGAGGACCCGGGCGTCGTCGGAATCGGGGATGCAACGGAGGTCGAGCAGGCAGCGCCCCTCGTGGACCCGGGGCAGCACGGCCGGGGTCCCGGTGCGCAGCGGGCCGGCAGCGGCCACCGGCAGCGCGACCGCCCACCCGGGCAGCGGCACCCCGGCACCGCCGCCTCCGCCCACCCGGCCGTCGTGGGCGACGACCTCGATCGCGGAGGACCCGATCTCACCGGGTCGGTTCCCGGCGGGGCCGTCGGGGAGGGTCTCGCGCAGGGCCGCGGCGAGCGCCTCGGCGCGGCGACGCAGTTCGGCAGGGTCGGCGTGGAGGGCGCGGGCGACGGGGGGTTCGCCACCGGTGAGGGTGGCCTCGAGCGCGGCGAGGGTGAGCTTGTCGGCGCGGACCGCGCGGGCGAGCGGGTGGCGGGCGAGGCGGGCGATGAGCTCGGCCCGGCCGAGGAGGAGCCCGGCCTGGGGGCCGCCGAGCAGCTTGTCGCCGCTCGCGATGACGAGGTCGGCGCCGGCGGCGAGCGCACCGGCGGCGTCGGGCTCCTCCGGCAGCACGGGGTCGGGGGCGAGGAGTCCGCTGCCGAGGTCGGCGACGAGCGGCACTCCGTGCTCCCGGCACAGGCCGCTGAGCTCGGTGATCGTGGCCTCGGCGGTGAACCCGGAGACGCGGAAGTTGCTCGGGTGGACCTTGAGGACGCAGCCGGTGACCGCGCCGAGCGCGGCGGCGTAGTCGGCCGGGTAGGTGCGGTTGGTGGTGCCGACCTCGTGGAGGCGGGCGCC
The DNA here is from genome assembly GCF_005280295.1 of Brevibacterium sp. CS2. Lineage (GTDB taxonomy): Bacteria > Actinomycetota > Actinomycetes > Actinomycetales > Brevibacteriaceae > Brevibacterium > Brevibacterium pityocampae. The sequence continues at coordinate 2,922,957 of NZ_CP040020.1, forward strand.
GGTCGAGGCGATGAGGTCCGGCAGTCGGAAACCCGCTCCGATCTCGATGAGTTCCCCGCGGCCGACGACGACCTCGGCGCCGGCGGCGAGCGCGGTGGTGGCGAGGACGAGGGCGGCGGCACCGTTGTTGACGACGAGCGCATCCTCGGCCGCCGGGCAGGCGGCGAGCAGGGCGGCGCGCGCGGCCGCACCCCGGCCCGAGCGCGTGCCGGTGGCGAGGTCGAGCTCGACGTCGACGTAGCCGGCGGCCTGTGCGAGCGCCTGCCGGGCGGCATCGGACAGGGGTGCGCGGCCGAGGTTCGTGTGGACGACGACCCCGGTGGCGTTGAGCACGGGGCTGAGGGAGGAGGCGCGGCGCGCGGAGACGGCGGCGATGACCTCGGATTCGACTGCGGCCGGCGCGATCTCCCCGCGGCGGGCCCGGTCCTGGATCCCGCGCACGAGCCCGCGCACCACGGGCAGGCTCAGCGATTCTGCGGCGGCGCGGACGGCGGGCAGCGCGAGCAGGTGGTCGGTGCGCGGGATCCGACGGCGCGGGTCCTCCATCGCTCCCCCCTCCTCCGGCGGATGTGCGCGGCGGGCCGCGCGCGGATCGTGGCGGAGGCGGACGGGAATCGAACCCGCCAGACCGAGATGCTCGGTCTCACCGGTTTTGAAGACCGGGGGGCCCACCAGGACCCGGACGCCTCCGTGTGCAACCTATCACCGGCGCGGATCGCGGTTGCGGAACCGCCGAGCGGGTGCAGCGGAACCGCCGAGCGGGTGCAGCGGGCCCGAGCCGGGTGCAGCGGGCCCGAACGCGCGGCCACCCTGCGGGCGGCCGGTTCCTGCCGCAGGGGGTGGACGCCGCCGAGGTGCCGGGCGAGACTGGCACCATGACGCAGACATCATCATCCCCCGGCGATCGGAGCATCGGGACCTCGACGGACGCGCAGGCCGCCGGGGACGTCCCGGCGCCCGCCCCCGCGGTCGCACCCGGCATCCGGCTCACCGGCATGGCCCACGGCGGCGGCTGCGCGTGCAAGATCCCGCCGGGCGAGCTCGAGGACGCGATCGCCGCACTCGCCGGCCAGCGCTCCGAGAACGTCATCGTCGGCCTCGACGACGGCGACGACGCAGCCGCCGTGCGGGTGCGCGAGGACCTCGCGGTGCTCTCCACCGCGGACTTCTTCACCCCCGTCGTCGACGACGCCTACGACTGGGGGCGGATCGCCGCGGCGAATGCGCTCTCGGACATCTACGCGATGGGCGGTACCCCGGTCGTCGCGATCAACCTCGTCGGCTGGCCGCGCGACGTGCTGCCGATGGAGCTGCTGAGCCAGGTGCTCGCCGGCGGTCTGGCGGTCGGTCAGGAGGCCGGCGTGCCGGTGATCGGCGGGCACTCGGTGGGCGATCCGGAGCCCAAGTACGGGATGGCGGTGACCGGGACGGCCGATCCGGCGCGCCTGCTCCGCAACGACGCCGCGGCCCCGGGGCTCCCGCTCACGCTGACCAAGCCGATCGGCCTCGGCATCCTCAACAACCGCCACAAGGCCACCGGCGAGGTGTTCGACCAGGCGATCGCGACGATGACCGCACTCAACCGCGACGCCGCGCAGACCGCGCTCGGTTCCGGCGCCCGGGCAGCGACCGATGTCACCGGCTTCGGCCTGCTCGGCCACCTGTTCAAGATGGTCCGCGCCTCCGCAGTGGGTGCGGTCATCGATGCCGCCGCGGTGCCGGTGCTCGACGGGGCGCGGGAATCGCTGGCCGACGGGTTCGTGTCCGGCGGCACCCGCCGCAACCTCGACTGGGTACGCGACCACCTCGATCCCGGGCCCGGGATCGGTGAGGACGCGCTCCTGCTCCTTGCCGACGCGCAGACCTCCGGTGGGCTGCTCGTCGTCGGTGAGGTGCCGGGCTACCCGGTGATCGGTGAGACGACGGCAGGGCCGGGGATCAGCATCCGCTGAGCGACCGCCGGCGCCGAGGCGGTGTCCGGTCGGCACCGAGCCGCCCCGGACCCGCCGTGCCCGCCGGCACGGCTCACCCGGTCGTCGTGATCGAGTCGTGGGTGATGCCCGCGGCGCGACGCGCGGCGAGGCGGGCCTTCTGCGGCTCGATGACGTGGCGGGGGTCCCTGGTCGACTCGATGCCCGCCTCGAGCACCCCGAACCGGGTGAGCGCGGAGGCGGTGAGCAGGGCCAGACCCGCCGCACCCGCTGCCATCCGGTTCCCGCCGCCGACGATCGTGCCGATGCCCCCGGCGATCGCCAGCCGCTCGGCCCAGCGGAGCTTCGTGCCCGCAGCACCCGTGTGCAACGGTTCGGCCTCGGCCGGGTGCATGCGCCGCTGCATGAGCGCCATCGCCGCGAGGTCCCCGCCGACGCCGAGCACCGCGAGGACCCGGGCCGGCACGGTCTGGGAGGGGGCTGTGGTGAGCATCGCCATCCCGCCGGAGGCGAGGCTCGCCGAGCTCACGAACACGAAGGGCAGCTCCCGGCGCGCGGCGTTCCACGTCGGGTTCGCGGTGTCGGACAGGAGCACGGCGGTGTAGACGGCGAGCGGTGCGCCGAGCAGCCCGGCGCAGGCCCCGGCGGGACCGGCGGCCCCGCGGAGCAGGCCGCGCAGCGGGCCGAGCGGCAGGCGGGACCCGAGCAGGCGGTCGACCTCGGCGGCGGCCGCGACGCCGGCGGCGGAGCTGAAGGCGCCGAGCAGCCAGGAGCCGAGGCTCATCGGCGAGGTGATCTTCACGGTGCGCATCATGTGGAGGAAGCGCTCGGGCCGGCCGAGGTCGGAGATGAGGAACACCGCGCCGGCTCCCGCCGCACCGAGCGCGGTGAGCCGGGTGCTCCGACGCAGGGCGCCGCGGCCGGTGAGCTGCGCGCCGAGCCCGAGCAGCGCGGAGCCGCCGGCGAGCCCGCCGAGGAACAGGTAGGCGGCGATCTCGTGCCCCCAGGGCGGCGGCTTGACGATCGGCCGGCCGTAGTAGGAGGTGAACTCGACGTCCTCGACGATCGGCATCTCCCGCGAGCCGTCGTTCGTCCCCGCTCCCGGGCGGCGGCGTCTGCGGGCGAACCCGTCCTGGGGGGCGCGGAGCACGGAGCGGCGCCGCCGGCGGGTCTCCGGCGGGCGGTAGCTGTCGAACTCGGAGAGCGTCATGAGCGTCCTGACAGGAAGGCGAGGGCGGTGGCGGCGATCATCCCGGCCGCGGCGATGCCGGCGGTCGCGAACATCTGCGGCAGGTCCTTCGTCGGCACGCGCGGGTCCGGCGGCAGGCCGTAGACCTCGGGCTCGTCGAGGAGGAGGAACACCGAGCCGGTGCCGCCCACCCCGTCGGCCGGGTTCGCGCCGTAGAGGCGCGCCTCGGTCATGCCCTGCGCGTGGAGGTTGCGCACCCGGTCCTCGGCGGAGTCGACCATGTCCGAGTGGTCGCCGAACTTGATCGAGGTCGTCGGGCAGGTCTTGGCGCACGCCGGGGTGAGGCCGTCGACGAGCCGGTCGTAGCACAGCGTGCACTTGTTCGCCGTGCCGGCATGCGGCACGTCCTGCTCGCGGCGGGCGCGGCCGTCGCGGTCGGTCTTCGGGCTCACGGTGCCGTCGTCGCGGCGCTCGATCACCCCGAACGGGCAGCCGGCCACGCAGGTGCCGCAGCCGTTGCAGATGTCGGCCTGGACGACGACCGTGCCGAACTCGGTGCGGAACAGGGCGCCGGTCGGGCACACGTCGAGGCAGCCGGCGTGCGTGCAGTGCTTGCACACATCGGAGGACATGAGCCAGCGGAACTCGGGGGTGTCCGGCGGGGCGGTGTCGACCCCGGCGGCTCCGGGGACTCCGGTCCCAGGGACTCCCATCCCGGCGCCCGGCCCGGTCGGATCGGCGGTCGACACCGTGCCGTCGGCGAGCCCACCGAGCACGTCGACCGGGGCCGAGGCGGCGGCAGCTCCCGGCCCGGCATCGGCACCCGGCGCGGCACCCGGGCCGGTGCGCGCCTCGGGCGGACCCACCTGCGGCATCCCGAGGGACACGAGCCGGCGGCCGGATTCGCGGGCCTGCTCGATCCGCTCCCGGTCCTGCTCGATGAAGGCGACGTGGCGCCAGGTGTTCGCGCCGAGCCCGCCGGTGTTGTCGTAGGAGGAGCCGAGGATCTCGAAGTCGCCGTCGGTCGGGTTGCGGTTCCACTCCTTGCACGCGACCTCGCAGGCCTTGCAGCCGATGCAGATCGAGGTGTCGGTGAAGAAGCCCTTGCGCGCGTGCTCCGGCGGCCAGTGCACCTCGGCGGCGGGATCGGTCCATACCGGTCGGGTGGTCATCGGTCCTCCTCGGGGCCTGCGCCCGCACCCGCGGGGCCGGGGCCGTCGTGGTCCGGGCCTCCGGCCTCGGGGGTGTCGGCATCGATCGTTTTGCCTGCGGCCGCCTCCGGTCCCGGCTCACCCGGCTCGCTCCCGCCGGCGGGGAAGCGGTCGACGGAGGCGGTGCCGCCGGGCTCGTGCTCCCCGGCGTCCTCCTCGGCGCGGAGTGCGTGCGATTCGCCGCTCTCCGCCGGGTCGCCCTTCTGCGGGGCGCCGGCGTCCACCGGGGTCTCGGTGCCGGCGGTGACGTCCGGGGCGGTGATGACGGTGCTGTCGGTGGCCGTCGTCACCCCGGCGCGCGCGAGGTACTCCTGGACGAGGGCCTCGCGCTGCGTGCCGCGCGGACGGCGGCCCGGGATGATGTCGCAGGAGCCGGTCTTCGAGTCCTGGATCTGCACGTTCGGGTCGAGGGTGATGCCGATGAGGTCGTTGGCGGAGTCCCCGGAGACCACGGCGTCGCCGCCGACGCCCCAGTGGTAGGGCAGGCCGATCTGGTGGACGGTGCGCCCGCCGATGGTGAGCGGGGTCATCCGGCGGGTGACGAGCACGCGCACCTCGATCGCCGCGCGCGGGGAGATCACCGTCGCCCAGCCGTAGGGGGTCAGCCCGCGCTCGGCGGCGAGCTCGGGCGAGACCTCGCAGAACATCTCCGGCTGGAGCTCGGACAGGTACGGCAGCCAGCGGCTCATGCCGCCGGCGGTGTGGTGCTCGGTGAGGCGGTAGGTGGTGAACACGCAGGGGTACACCTCGGCCCCGGGCGCCCCGGCGCTCGGGGCGAACATGTTGCCCGCGCGCGGGAACATGATCCGTGCGGGGCTCTGCTGCTGCGGGTAGACCGGGTTGGCGACCGGCGACTCCTGCGCCTCGTAGTGGGTGGGCAGCGGACCGTCGATCATGCCGGTGGGGGCGAACAGCCATGCCCGCCCGTCGGGCTGCATGATGAATGCGTCCGTGCCGCCGAGCGCGGCCGGGCCGGAGGCTCCCGCAGCGGACTCCGCGCGCGGGTCCCGGTCGACGGAGAAATCGGCGACGTCCGGGCCCTGCCAGCGGCCGGCCTCGGCGTCCCACCACATGAGCTTCTTGCGCTCGGACCAGGGGCGGCCCTCGGCGTCGGCCGACGCCCGGTTGTAGAGGATGCGGCGGTTCGCCGGCCACGCCCACGCCCATTCCGAGGCGATCTCGTCCTGGTCCTGTCCGGGCACCCGGCGGGCGGCCATGTTCTCCCCGCCGGCGTAGACCCCGGTGTAGATCCAGCAGCCGCCGGAGGTGGTCCCGTCGGCGCGCATCTCGGTGAAGGCGCTCAGCGGCTGCCCGGCCTGCTCCCCGCTCAGGTGGGAGCCGTTGATCTCCGCGAGGACGGATTCGGCGTCGGGCTCGCCGTGCTCGTCGGTCGGGTAGTCCCAGGTGAGGTCGAGCAGCGGCCGGTCCCGCGGGTCGGTGGAGCCGGCGAGCCGGGCACGGAGGCGGCGGCCGAGCTCGTGGAAGAACTGGAGCTCGCTCCGGCAGTCGCCGGGCGGGGTGACCGCCTGGTGGCGCCACTGCACCATGCGCTGGGTCTGGGTGAAGCTGCCGGACTTCTCCGTGTGGTTGGCCGCCGGCAGCACGAACACCTCGGTGTCGATGTCCTCGGTCCGCAGCTCCCCGGATTCGATCTCGGGCCCGTCCTTCCACCAGGTGGCGGACTCGATGAGGGAGAAGTCGCGGACGACGAGCCACTTGAGGTGGGACATCCCGAGGCGCTGCAGGCGGCCGTTGGCCGAGCCGACCGCCGGGTTCTGCCCGAGGATGAAGTAGCCCTCGACCTGGTCCTCGAGCATGCTCATCAGCGTCTGGTACGTGCCGTGCGGGCCGGTGAGCCGGGGCAGGTAGTCGTAGGCGTAGTCGTTCTCCGCCGTCGCCGCGTCGCCCCACCAGGCCTTGAGCAGGCTGACGAGGTAGGCGTCGGTGTTCGCCCAGAAGCTCTTCTGCTCCTTGGTGCCCACCGCGTCGAGGTAGTCGGTGAGGGTGTCGTGGGTGCCGGCCTTGGGCATCGGCAGGTACCCGGGCAGCAGGTTGAACAGGGTCGGGATGTCGGTCGAGCCCTGGATCGTGGCGTGCCCGCGCAGTGCCATGATGCCGCTGCCGGGGCGGCCGACGTTGCCGAGCAGGAGCTGGAGGATCGCGGCGGTGCGGATGTACTGGGCGCCCTGGGTGTGCTGGGTCCAGCCGACCGCGTAGGCGAAGCACGTGGTGCGCTCGCGCCCGGAGTTCTCGGTGATCGCGTTCGCGAGGTAGGCGAAGTCCTCGCCGGAGATGCCGCAGGCGTCGGCGACGAGCTCCGGGGTGTAGCGCTGGAAGTGGCGCTTGAGGATCTGGAACACGCACCGCGGGTGCGTGAGCGTCGGGTCGACGGCGGCCGGGGCGCCGGGCGGCACCGGGCGACCGGAGCCGTCGGCGGAGGCGTACGACCAGGAGGCGAGGTCGTAGGCGCCGGTCTCCGGGTCGAAGCCGGAGAACAGTCCTCCGAGGTCCTCGGGCTCGCCGTACTCGTCGTTGATGATCGTCCCGGCATTGGTGAAGGCCCGGATGTACTCCTCGAAGTGGAGGCCCTTGCTCAGCACGTGGTTGATGAGCGCGCCGAGCAGCACGATGTCCGAGCCCGCCCGGATCGGGACGTGCTTGTCCGCGACCGCGGTGGTGCGGGTGAAGCGGGGGTCGACGTGGATGACCTTCGCGCCGCGCGCCTTGGCCTCAGCGACCCACTGGAACCCGACGGGATGGCATTCGGCCATGTTCGAGCCCTGGATGACGATGCAGTCGGCGTTGGCCATGTCCTGCAGGGACTGCGTGGCGCCCCCTCGTCCGAACGAGGCTCCCAGACTGGGAACCGTGGCGGAGTGTCAAATGCGGGCCTGGTTCTCGATCTGGATCGCTCCCGCCGCGGTGAAGAGCTTCTTGATGAGGTAGTTCTCCTCGTTGTCGAGCGTCGCCCCGCCGAGCGAGGCGATGCCCATGGTGCGGCGCAGCGGGCGGCCGTCGGCGTCACGGTCCTCCCAGTGCCGACGGCGCGATTCGAGGAAGCGCTCGGCGATCATGTCCATCGCGGTCTCGAGGTCGAGGGACTGCCACTCGGTGCCCTTCGGGGCGCGGTAGAGGACGCGGGTGAGGCGGCCGGACTGGTTGACGAGCTGCTCGCTCGCCGCGCCCTTGGGGCACAGGCGGCCGCGGGACACGGGCGAATCGGGGTCACCCTCGATCTGGATGACCCTGTTGTCCTTGGCGTAGACGAGCTGACCGCAGCCCACTGCGCAATACGGGCACACGCTCTGCGCGACGGTGTCCGCCTCCTCCGTGCGCGAGGTGATCGCCCGGGTGCGCTCGGACGTCACGGACCGGCCCCGGCCGGTGACGTCGCCGGACCGGAACTGCCGGATGACCGGCCACCCCAGGAAGCTCGAGCGCGACATGCGGCTACTGTAACATGGGTCACATTTCCCGGGCGTCCCCCGACGACGCGGGGACCCGGCCTCGACCCGGATACGAGATCGACGGCGATCTCGGGGAAGGACACTCCCGTGGACTCATCGCGCACGTCCACCGCACCCGCACACCGCTCCCGCTTCGGCAAGGACGCGATCGTCGCGTCCCCGGAGTTCAACCGCTGGCTCGTCCCGGCGGCGGCGCTCGCGATCCACCTGTGCAACGGCCAGGTCTACGCCTTCAGCGTCTTCAAGCTCCCGCTCATGGCGCACTACGAGGTCGGCGAGGTGGCCGTCGGCTGGATCTTCTCGCTGGCGATCGCCGTCCTCGGCCTGTCCGCGGCCTTCGGCGGCACCTGGGTGGAGAAGTCCGGGCCGCGCGCCTCGATGCTGCTCGCCGGCGCCTGCTGGGTGCTCGGGTTCTTCGTCTCGGTGCTCGGGATCAGCGCCGGGCAGCTGTGGCTCGTCTACGTCGGCTACGGACTGATCGGCGGCATCGGCCTGGGCATCGGGTACATCTCCCCGGTGTCGACGCTGATGAAGTGGTTCCCCGACCGGCCGGGCCTGGCCACCGGGCTGGCGATCATGGGGTTCGGCGGTGGTGCGCTCATCGCGAGCCCGCTGTCGAACGCCCTCATGTCCTTCTACGGGGGGCGGCTCCGAGCCGGAGGACCTCGTCGCCGGCCTGGTCCCGACCTTCGTCACCCTCGCGGTGATCTACGCCGTGCTCATCACCGCCGGCGCGTTCGTCGTGCGCGTCCCGCACACGGACTGGCGCCCGCGCGGCTGGGATCCGGCCGAGTCGACTGCGAGGCCGATGCAGACCGACCAGCACGTCGCGGTCGGTCGGGCGATGCGCACACCGCAGTTCTGGCTCCTGTGGATCGTCCTGTTCACCAACGTCACCGCCGGGATCGGCATCCTCGAGAACGCCGCGCCGATGATCCAGGACTACTTCCCCGAGATCACCGCGGCTGCGGCCGCCGGCTTCGTCGGCATGCTGTCGCTGACGAACATGGCCGGACGGTTCGTGTGGTCGAGCGTGTCGGACTACGTGGGCCGGAAGAACATCTACACGCTCTACCTCGGCCTGGGCCTGCTCCTCTACCTGCTCATCGCGCTCGCCGGCGGGTCGATCGTCGTGTTCGTCCTCGCCACGCTCGTCATCCTGTCGTTCTACGGCGGCGGCTTCGCGACGATCCCGGCGTATCTGCGCGACCTGTTCGGGGTCATGCAGGTCGGGGCGATCCACGGTCGGCTCCTCACCGCGTGGGCGGCCGCCGGGATCGCCGGCCCGCTCATCGTCAACACCGTCATCGAATCGCAGGCCGCAGCCGGGCAGGAGGGCCCGGGGCTCTACACCGTGTCGCTGTTCATCATGGTCGGCGTGCTCGGCCTCGGCTTCCTCGCCAACCTGTTCGTCCGCCCGGTGGCGGAGAAGCACCATGCGAGTCCCGAGGAGGTCGAGCGGCTCACCGGCTCCGGTGCCGCCCGGTCGAGCGCGCGGGCGGGGTCGGGTCACGGCTCCGGTCCGGTCCACCGGGTGGTGGCGCTCGCGCTCGCCGACGTCGTCGTCCTCGGCCTGGCCTACGGTCTGTTCCAGACGCTCACCCGCGCGGTGCAGCTGTTCACCGGGTGAGCCGGCTGCTCACCCGGTGGGCCAGATGATCACCGAGGTGGCGCCGCCGGGCCGATCCGCTCGGTGCAGCTGTAGGCGTTGAACGTCCGGCCCCGGTTGAAGCCGACGACCGTGAGACCGGTGTCGCGGGCGAGGTCGACGGCGAGCGCCGAGGGCGCGCTCACTGCGGACAGCACGGGGATCCCTGCCATCGCGGCCTTCTGCACGAGCTCGAAGGAGGCGCGGCCGGACACCTGGAGGATGGTCCGGTGCAGCGGCAGCAGGTCGGCGGCGAGCGCCCAGCCGATGACCTTGTCCACCGCGTTGTGGCGGCCGACGTCCTCGCGCACGACGAGGAGCTCGGGCTCGGCCGGGCCCGCCGGGCAGGTGCCCGCCGCGGTGGTCCTCCCAGCAGCGGGGTCCTCCGCTGGACGGCCGTCCCCCGGCACCCGGAACAGGGCGGCGGCGTGGACGCCGCCGGTGGCGTCGAACACCGACTGCTCGGCCCCGAGCCGCTCGGGCAGGCGCAGGAGCGCGGCCGGGTCGATGAGCGGACGGCCGGGCGCAGGCGGTTCGACGGGGTGGGCGGACTGCTTCTCCACCGCTTCGATCGAGGCGGTGCCGCAGATCCCGCACGCCGAGGAGGTGTAGACCTGGCGGCGGGTGGGCGGGCGCCGTTCGTGCACCCCGGGGTCGAGCCGGACCCGGGCGACGTTGTAGTTCCGGCTGCCGTCGGGGCCGAGCCCGGAGGCGAAGTCGATCTCGCGGACGTCGGCGCGCCGGGTGATGATCGCCTCGGCGAGCAGGAGCCCGTGGACGAGCTCGACGTCGTGCCCGGGGGTGCGCATGGCGACGGTGAACTCCTCGCCGTCGAGGCGGATCTCGAGGGGCTCCTCGCCGGCGAGCCTGTCCGCCCGGGCGGACACCTCGCCGGTGGCGTCGAAGCGGTGCACCCGGGTGCGCACGGTCACCCGCGCGCTCATCGGCGCACCCACTCCCCCGAGGCGCCGCCGGATTTCGCGAGCACGCGGACCCTGGTGATCTCCGCGGCGCGGTCGAGCGCCTTGATCATGTCGTAGACGGTGAGAGCGGCGACCGAGGCCGCGGTGAGCGCCTCCATCTCCACCCCGGTGACCCCGGTGGTGCGGACGCTCGCGGTGATCCGGACGCCCGCGGTGTGCGCCTCTGCGCCGGGTTCGCAGGCGGCGTGCTTCCCGGCGGCGTCCGCGGCGGACCCCGGCAGCGGCTCGAAGTCGACGGTGACACCGCTGATCGGCAGCGGATGGCACAGCGGGACGAGCTCGGGAGTGCGCTTCGCAGCCATGATGCCGGCGACCCGGGCGACGGCGAGCGCGTCTCCCTTGGGCAGCCCGCCCTCGACGATCTGGGCGACGACCTCGGGCCGGGTGAGGAGGATCGCCTCCGCGGTGGCCTCCCGCTTGGTCACCGCCTTGTCCCCGACGTCGACCATGTGCGCCGAGCCGTCGGCGCGGACATGGGTGAGCCGGCCGGCGGTGCGGGCGTCGGTGTGGCCGCCCGGGACCCTGACCGGCGGCGGCATCGGGGCCCCTGGCCGGGGCAGTCCGGCTCGGTGCTGTGGGGCCGGGTGGGGTCGGGGCGCATCGTGCCTCCTCGCTCCTCGGGGACGGCCGCCGGCGGTGCGGCGGCGGGTCGATCCACTGTATCCCGCCGCTCGGGTGCGGGTCCGGGTTCGGGTGTGTGAGCAGGTTCGGGTGCACGAGCGGGTGCAGTGCCGGGTTCGACTGCGGGAGCAGGAGCGGGAGCAGCGGGAGATCCGATCCGCAGGCAGCAGCTCGCGGCTACCCTGGGAGGTGCCCCGGCCGTCCGGTCGGCGGCTCCGGGAGCAGAGCCCCGGGCACAGCGGCACGGGCACAGCGACCCGAACAGAGAGCAGGTGGATGCGGTGGCACTGCTGCGCGTCTCCCAGGCGGCGACGTTCCTCGGCGTGAGCGACGACACGGTGCGCCGCTGGATCACGGCCGGCCGGCTCACCGCACGGACCGACGAGACCGGACGGGCCGTCGTGTCCGGCACCGAGCTCGCCGAGCTCGCCCGCGCCGAGGCGGTGCTCCCGCCGCAGCCCGAGTCCTACGGCTCCTCGGCCCGGAACCGATTCGTCGGCCTCGTCACCCGGGTCGTCGTCGACGGCGTCATGGCCCAGGTCGACATCCAGGCCGGCCCGCACCGCGTGGTCTCGCTCATGTCGCGCGAATCCGTCGAGGAGCTCGGCCTCGAGCCCGGGGACGTCGCCACCGCCAGCGTCAAGGCCACGCAGGTCGTCGTCGAGGTGCCCCGCTGAGCAGAGACTCGCGCCTGAACGGATCCGCAGATGCCGACTTCTTGCTCGATTCGATCCGCAGATGATGATCTTCCCCGTATGATGCGGTCATGGCCGCGGCGCCGGAACCGCGGCACGGACCCGGGGAGCTGAGGACATGGCGCGACATGCAGCGGGCGCACTCCTCGCTCTCCTCCTGCTCGCCGGGTGCGCCACCGGCGCACCGTCCGGATCCGCAGGGTCCGCCGGCCCGCTCACCGTGGTCGCCGCCGCCTCGCTCACCGAACCCTTCACCCGGATCGCCGAGGACTTCGAGGCCGATCGCCCGGGGTCCGCGGTCGAGCTGAGCTTCGCCGGTTCGGCCGACATCGTCGCGCAGCTGGGCCAGGGCGCACCCGCCGATGTCGTCGCGACCGCCGACGAGCCGACGATGGACCGGCTGGTCGCCGAGGAGCTGCTCGCTGCGGATCCGGAGATCTTCGCGAGGAACACGCTGACGATCGTCACCGCCCCGGGCAACCCGCACGGCATCTCCGGCCTGTCCGACCTCGCCCGCGAGGAGCTCGCCCTCGTCGTCTGCGCACCCCAGGTGCCGTGCGGCGCCGCGACGCGGACCGTGCTCGATGCCGCCGGCGCCTCCGTGTCCCCGGTGAGCGAGGAGACCGCGGTGACCGGTGTGCTCACCGCCGTGCGGACGGGCCAGGCCGATGCCGGCCTCGTCTACGTCACCGATGCGCTGAGCGCCGCCGGCGAGGTCGAGGCCGTCGCGTTCCCGGAGAGCACCGAGGCCGTCAACCGGTACCCGATCGCCGTCACCGCTGGGTCGGCCGGGTCCGAGGCGGCCCGCGCCTTCGTCGAGCACGTGACCTCCCCGGCCGGCAGCGCGGTGCTCACCGCAGCGGGGTTCGGCGCCCCATGACCCCGGTGACGCGCAGCGGGATCCGGCTGCCGGCCTGGCTCGCCGTCCCGGCGGTGCTCGGCGCCGGGCTCGTCGGGCTGCCGCTCATCGGTCTCCTCTCCTGCGTCGACCTCGGCGGCCTCGCCGCGCTCCTCGGCTCCCCCGCCTCCCGCGAGGCGCTGCGGCTGTCGCTGCTGACCTCGCTCGCTGCGACCGTGCTGTGCGTGCTCCTCGGGGTGCCGCTCGCACTCGTCCTCGCCCGTGCCGCGTTCCCCGGGCGGCGGATCGTGCGCACCGTCGTCCTCCTGCCGATCGTCCTCCCGCCGGTGGTCGGCGGCATCGCGCTGCTCTCGACGTTCGGGCGGATGGGGCTGCTCGGCGCCGCGCTCGAGGCCGGAGGCATGCGGATCGCCTACACCTGGGTCGCGGTCGTGCTCGCACAGACCTTCGTGTCGCTGCCGTTCATGGTGCTCACGCTCGAGGGCGCGCTGCGCTCGCACGACTCCCGGTACGAGGAGGTCGCCGCCGGGCTCGGTGCCTCGCCGGGGTACACGCTGCGCCGGGTGACGCTGCCGCTGCTGACCCCGGCGCTCGTGTCCGGCACGGTCCTGTGCTGGGCCCGGGCGCTCGGCGAGTTCGGGGCGACGATCACCTTCGCCGGCTCCCTCCAGGGCAGCACGCGCACCGTGCCGCTCGAGGTGTACCTGCTGCGGGAGACGGATCCGGACGGTGCGGTCGCGCTCTCCCTCGTCCTCGTGCTCGTCGCCGCCGTCGTCGTCGGGCTGCTGTACCGGCCGGGGCGGCAGGCATGACGCGGGCGGAGCGCCGGGCGGCGGCTCCCGCGCTCGAGCTCGCGTTCTCGGTGCCCGAGCGCGGGCTCGACATCGCGTTCACGGTGCCGGCCGGGTCGACTACGGCACTCATCGGCGGCAACGGCGCCGGCAAGTCGAGCACCTTCGCCGTGCTGTCCGGGCTGCTCCGCCCGGCACGCTCGCGCGTGGTGCTCGGCGACACGACGCTCAGCGATTCCGCCGCCCGGCGCTGGCGTGCGCCGCACGCGCGCGGGGTCGTCCAGCTCATGCAGCACCCTCTGCTCTTCCCGACGATGTCCGTGGCCGACAACGCGGCCTTCGGCCTGCAGGCGGCGGGCACCCCGGCGGCTGCGTCCCGGGCTGCGGCCCGGGACATGCTCGCGCGGGTGGGAGCCGGAGAGCTCGCCGAGCGGCGGCCGGGCCGGCTGTCCGGCGGGCAGGCGCAGCGGGTCGCGATCGCCCGCGCCCTCGTCACCGATCCCGCGCTGCTCCTCCTCGACGAGCCGTTCGCCCAGCTGGACGGCGGATCCGCGGCGGAGATCAGCGGGCTGTGCGCACAGCTGCTCATCGGGCGCACCGCGCTCCTCATCACCCATGACCCGGTCGAGGCGCACGCGCTGACCGACCGGGCCGTCGTCCTCGACGCGGGCCGGGTGGTGCAGACGGGCACCTGGGAGGACATCGCACGGGACCCGGCGACCCCAGTGGCGCACCGGTTCGTCGCGGGTCGCTAGGGGCGGGCGCCTCGGGCACCGCATGGCGGCACCGCATGGCCTCGGGCACGGCATGGCCTCGGCACGGCATGAGAACGGCGCGCCGACCACGGGGTCGACGCGCCGTTCCTGCAGGGCCCGGGTCAGCGGGTCGTGGAGTCGGCGAAAGCGCGCAGCCGTGCCGATTCCGCCTGCGCGCGCTCGAGCTGTTCGGCGACCGCGCTGCGGGCGGTGCCGCCCTTGGAGCTGCGGGAGTCGATCGAGCCGTGGGTGGTGAGAACCTCGCGCATGGCCGGCGTGAGGTGCTCGGAGATGCCGGCGTAGTCCTCGTCGCTGAGGTCCCAGAGCTCGACGTCGCGGGACTCGGCGAGCTTGACCGCGGCACCGGAGAGCTCGTGGGCGACCCGGAACGGCACCCCCTGGCGGACGAGCCACTCGGCGATGTCGGTGGCGAGCGCGAAGCCGCGCGGCGCCAGGTGCTCCATCTTCTCCGTGTTGAAGGTCAGCGTGGCGACCATCCCGGTGAAAGCCGGCAGGAGGAGGTTGAGGGTGTCGGCGGCATCGAACACCGGCTCCTTGTCCTCCTGCAGATCCCGGTTGTAGGCGAGCGGCATCGCCTTGAGGGTCGCGAGCAGCCCGGTGAGGTCGCCGATGAGGCGGCCGGACTTGCCGCGGGTGAGCTCGGCGACGTCGGGGTTCTTCTTCTGCGGCATGATCGACGAGCCGGTGGAGAACGCGTCGTCGAGGGTGACGAAGGAGAACTCCTTCGTCGCCCACAGGATGATCTCCTCGCTCAGGCGCGACAGGTCGATGCCGATCATCGCGGAGACGAAGGCGAACTCGGCGAACACGTCGCGCGAGGCGGTGCCGTCGATCGAGTTCTCCACCGAGTCGGCGAAGCCGAGCTCCGCGGCGACGGCCTGCGGGTCGAGGCCGAGCGAGGACCCGGCGAGCGCGCCGGAGCCGTACGGGGAGACCGCGGCGCGACGGTCGAAGTCGACGAACCGCTCGACGTCGCGCAGGAGCGGCCAGGCGTGGGCGAGCAGGTGGTGGGCGAGCAGCACCGGCTGGGCGTGCTGGAGGTGGGTGCGCCCGGGCATGGGCACCTCGCGGTGGGCCTCGGCCTGCGCGACGAGGGCGTCGACGGTGTCGAGGACCGCGCCGGAGATGAGCCGGGCGTTGTCGCGCAGGTACATCCGCCCGAGGGTGGCGATCTGGTCGTTGCGGGAGCGCCCGGCGCGGAGCTTGCCGCCGAGGTCGGGCCCGGCGATCTCGAGGAGGCCCCGCTCGAGCGCGGAGTGGACGTCCTCGTCCGATTCGGCGGCGGTGAACTCGTGGGCGAGGACCTTCTCCTCGAGGGTGTCGAGGGCGGCGATCATGCCGTCGAGCTCGGCGTCGTCGAGCAGGCCGGCCCGGTGGAGCACGCGGGCATGGGCGCGCGATCCGGCGATGTCGTAGGCGGCGAGGCGCCAGTCGAAGTCGGTGGACTTGCTCAGGGCGGCGAGCGCCTCGGCGGGGCCGTCGGCGAAACGGCCGCCCCACAGGCTGATGCGTTCGGACACGAGGTTCCCTTGCTGTCGGAGTGCGGGCGGATGGTCGGAGTGCGGGCAGGTTCCAGGGTACGGGCGGTGCCCCGCAGGGCGCGGCCGGTGGTGCGGTGCCGCGCCCTGCGGGCGAGAGTGCGATTTCCGGCGGTTCCGCTCTCAGGAACCTTCGGAAATCGCACTTCGGGTCAGAGGCGGACGCCCTTGTCGAAGCGGTGGTCGCGTGCAGCGGCCTGCTTCGAGGACAGCCCGTAGATGTCGATGAAGCCGCGGGCCGAGGACTGGTCGAAGCTGTCGCCCTCGTCGTAGGTCGCGAGGTTGAAGTCGTAGAGCGAGGTCTCCGAGCGGCGACCGGTCACGGTGGCGCGCCCGCCGTGGAGCTCCATCCGGATGTCGCCGGACACATACTCCTGCGTCTGGTCGATGAACGCGTCGAGGGAGCCCTTGAGCGGCGAGAACCACTGGCCGTCGTAGACGACCTCGGTCCAGCGCTGGTCGACGAGCTTCTTGAACCGGGCCTGCTCGCGCTCGAGGGTGATGTTCTCGAGCTCGCGGTGCGCGGCGATGAGCGTCATCGCGCCCGGCGCCTCGTAGACCTCGCGGCTCTTGATGCCCACGAGCCGGTCCTCGACGATGTCGATCCGGCCGATCCCCTGGGCGCCGGCGCGCTGGTTGAGCTGCTCGATCGCCTCGAGCGGGGTGACGACCTGGCCGTCGATCTTCACCGGGATGCCCTTCTCGAAGGTGATGGTGACCTCGTCGACCGGCGGCGGGAAGGCCGGGTCGTCGGTGTAGTCGTAGACGTCCTTCGTCGGGCCGTTCCAGATGTCCTCGAGGAAGCCGGTCTCCACCGCGCGACCCCACACGTTCTGGTCGATGGAGAACGGGTTGTTCTTCGTCGTGACGATCGGCAGGTTGTTCCGCTCGGCGTACTCGATGGCCTTCTCACGGGTGAGCGCGAGGTCGCGGACGGGGGCGATGCAGGTCATGTCCGGGGCGAGCGAGGTGATGCCGACCTCGAAGCGCACCTGGTCGTTGCCCTTGCCGGTGCAGCCGTGGGCCACGGTGGTGGCGCCGAACTTCCGGGCGGCGGTGACGAGGTGCTTGACGATCACCGGGCGGGACAGCGCGGAGACGTTGGGGTAGGCGTCCATGTACAGCGTGTTGGCCTTGAGGCCGGGCATGCAGTACTCCTCGGCGAACTCGTCGCGGGCGTCGGCGACATAGGCCTCGACGGCCCCGCAGTCGATTGCGCGCTGGCGGATCGTCTCGAGGTCCTCGCCGCCCTGACCGACGTCGACGGCCATCGCCACGACCTCGGCGCCGGTGGCCTCCTGGATCCAGCCGATCGCGACCGAGGTGTCGAGTCCGCCGGAGTAGGCGAGCACGATGCGTTCTGTCATGGGGTTCTCCTTGTTCGTTCGTGGTGGGTCTGATGTCTGGGTGTCGGCGCCCGTGCCGTGGGCCGGACCGCCGGAGCCGGTCCGGCGGCCGGATCAGGGGCCGTCGGCGGCGAGCGTGAGGAGGAGCTCGGCGAGCTGCTCCCCCCGGCGGCCGTCGCCGGCGATGACGAGCACCGTGTCGTCTCCTGCGATGGTACCGAGGACGCCGGGGATCACGGAGCGGTCGAGCGCGGAGGCGAGGTACTGCGCCGCGCCGGGAGGGGTGCGCAGCACGACGAGGTTCTCCGAGCTGGTGACGGTGACGAGCAGCTCCTCGAGGAGGCGCTGGAGCTTCGCATCGAGCACCTCGCCCTCGCCTGCGCGCTGCAGGCTGCGGTCGCCGCCCTCGCCGGGCACCGCGTAGGCCGATCCGGTGCTCGTACGGACCTTGACCGCGCCGAGCTCGGCCATGTCCCGCGACAGCGTCGCCTGCGTGACGCTCACCCCGCGCGCGGCGAGCAGCTGCATGAGCTGGGTCTGCGAGGTGATCGACTCGCGGCGGATGATGTCGACGATGAGCTGCTGGCGGGCGGTCTTCGTCGCCGGGGACACGGCGTGGCCCTCGTCGAACTGTGCGGCGGCGGCCATCTCAGTGCTCCAGCAGCCAGGTCAACAGCGCCTTCTGCGCGTGCAGCCGGTTCTCCGCCTCGTCGAACACCACCGAGTGGGGTCCGTCGATGAGCTCGGCAGTGATCTCCTGCCCGCGGTAGGCCGGCAGGCAGTGCATGACGAGCGCCTCGTTCGACAGCGCGTGGAGCGCCGCGTCGAGGCGGTAGGCGGCGAACGGCGACTCCTCCCCGGAGCGGCCCTCGTCGTCCTGGCCCATCGACACCCAGGTGTCGGTGACGAGGACGTCGGCACCGGTCGCGGCCTCCCGCGGGTCCTCGGTGACGAGCACAGAGCCGCCGGTGACCGCGGCGAGCTCCTGCGCCTCGGCGAGCACTCCCGGGTCCGGGTGGGAGCCGGCCGGAGCGGCGATCCGCACGTGCATCCCGGCGTTGACGCCGGCGAGCGCGTAGGAGTGGGCCATGTTGTTCGCCCCGTCCCCGAAGTACGCGAGCGTGAGCCCGGACAGTCCGTTGCCCGTCCCGGTGTGCCGGTGCTCGCGGATCGTGAGGAGGTCGGCGAGGAGCTGGCACGGGTGGTAGTCGTCGGACAGTGCGTTGATCACCGGGGCCGAGGAGTGGGCGGCCATCTCCTCGAGCCCGGACTGGGCGAAGGTCCGCCACACGATCGCCGCGACCATGCGCTCGAGGACGCGCGCGGTGTCGGCGACCGACTCCTTGTGCCCGAGCTGGGACTCCCCCGGGTTGATGATGAGCGGGCTGCCGCCGAGCGCGGCGATGCCGGTGGCGAAGGACACCCGGGTGCGAGTGGAGGTCTTGTCGAAGATCACCGCGACCGTCTGCGGTCCAGCGAGCGGCCGGGCGGAGTACGGTGCGGCCTTGAGCTCCGCGGCGAGGTCGAGGACCTCGGTGAGCTCTGCGGGGGCGAGGTCGGTGTCCTTGAGGAAATGGCGGGTCATGCGGCGGTCCCTCCTGCGGTGTCGAGGATGGCGGGCAGGGCGTCGAGGAATTCCCCGAGCTCCCCTTCCGTGATGGTGAGCGGCGGCGCGATGCGCAGCCGGGTGTCGGTCACCGGGTTGACGATGAAACCGGCGTCGAGCGCGGCCTCGGCGACGGCCTTGGCGTTGCCGGCGGTGAGCTCGAGTGCGATGAGCAGCCCGGCCCCGGACACCGCGGCCACACCGTCGATGAGCCGCAGCCGGCCGGCGAACTCCTGTCCGAGACCGCGCACCGCCGGCAGCAGGCCCGCGCGCTCGATCGTGGTGAGCACCGCGAGCCCCGCGGCGGTGGTCACCGGGTTGCCGCTGTAGGTGGAGCCGTGCTGGCCGGGGACAAGCAGCCCGGTGACCGCGTCCCCGAAGGTCAAGGTGGCTCCGAGCGGCAGCCCGCCGCCGAGGCCCTTGGCACAGGTGACGATGTCCGGCACGATCCCCTCGCCGAGGTCCGGGTCCTGGAATGCGAACCAGGACCCGCAGCGACCGATCCCGGTCTGCACCTCGTCGAGGATGAGCAGGGCGCCGGCGGAGCGGGTCGCCTCGCGGGCGGCACGCAGATAGCCGGCCGGGTGGCGGCGCACGCCGGCCTCGCCCTGGATCGGCTCGATGATCACGGCCGCGCAGGTGTCGTCGACCTCGCGGCGCAGCGCCTCGATGTCGCCGTGGGGCACGTGGACGACCCCGGGCACGCCGGGGGCGAACGGGGCGCGGAACGCCTCCTTGCTCGTCATCGCCAGGGCACCCATGGTGCGGCCGTGGAAGCCGCCGGCGACGGCGACGACCTTCGACCGGCCGCCGCCGGCGACCCGGCGGGACATCTTGAGTGCGGCCTCGTTCGCCTCGGCCCCGGAGTTGCAGAAGTACACGGCGGAGCCCTGCGGCGCTGCGGCGACCTCGAGGAGCTTCTCGGCGAGCGCGATCTGCGGCTGCGAGGCGAAGTAGTTCGACACCTGGCCGAGCGTGGCGACCTGATCCGACACCGCCTCGACGAGCGCAGGGTGGGCATGGCCGAGGGCGTTGACCGCGATCCCGGCGAGCAGGTCGAGGTACTCCTTGCCGGTCTCGTCCCACACCCGCGCACCCTGTCCGCGCACGAGCAGGCGCTGCGGGCGGCCGAGTGCGGGCAGGATCGAGCCGGAGTGGTGGGTGCGCCAGTCGGCGGACTGCGTCATGGGGTCTCCTCGGTGCCGTCGGGGCCGTCAGCGCTGCCGTGGCCGCCGGTGGCGCCGCGGTCGTCGGTGCTGTCGTGGCCGTCGTGCATGGTCGCCTGCGGGGTGTCGGCGGCCTCGTGGACCATGGTGCCGATGCCCTGCGTGGTGAAGATCTCGAGCAGGATCGAGTGCGCCATCCGGCCGTCGACGATGTGCGCCTGGCGCACCCCGCTGTCGACGGCGTCGAGCGCGGCGGTCATCTTGGGGATCATCCCGGAGTCGAGGCGCGGCAGCAGCGCGCGCAGCTCCTCGGGGGTGATCTGCGAGATCAGGCTGTCCTTGTCCGGCCAGTCGCGGTAGAGGCCGGGGACGTCGGTGAGCATGATGAGCTTGTCGGCCTGCATCTCCCGGGCGATCGCGGCGGCGGCGAGGTCGGCGTTGATGTTGAGCGGGGTGTCGGCCGCGCCGCCGAGCTCGGCGGCGATCGAGCAGATCACCGGCACGCGGCCGGCGTCGAGCAGCTCCTCGAGCACCTGCGTGTTGACCCGCCGGATCTCGCCGACCCGGCCGAGGTCGACGGTCTCGCCGTCGACCACGGTGGTCGTCGGCACGGCGAGGAGGAGGTCGGCGTCCTCGCCGGAGAGCCCGATCGCGGCGTCGCCGTTCATGTTGATGCGCGACACGATCTCCCGGTTGACCTGCCCGGCGAGCACCATCCGGATGACCTCGGCGGCCTCCGGGGAGGTCACGCGCTGGCCGCCGCGGAACTCGCTGGGGATCTGGAGACGTTCGAGCATGCGGGAGATCTGCGGGCCGCCGCCGTGGACGACGATCGGGCGCAGCCCGGCGAAGCGGAGGAACGCGATGTCGTCGGCGAAGGCCTGCTGGAGCTCGTGGGAGACCATCGCGTTGCCGCCGTACTTGATGACGATCGTGGCGCCGGCGAAGGTCTTGATCCACGGCAGCGCCTCGGTCAGGGTCTCGGCCTTGGCCTGGGCGCGCACAAGGCGCTCTGCTGGGGTGGGGTGCTGGCGTGCGGTCATGTCGAGTACGCGCTGTTCTCTTCGACGTAGTCATGGGTGAGGTCCGAGGTGAGGATCGTGCCCTCGGCGGTTCCGGCGTGGAGGTCGATCTCGACGACGACGCGGCGGTCGAAGAGCACCTCGGAGGGATCCGCCCCCGGGCTCGAGGCGACGCACACCGGCACGCCGTTGAAGGTCACGTCGATCGCGTCGGGCTCGAACTGTGCCGAGGTGATGCCCACCTGCGCGACGACGCGGCCCCAGTTGGGGTCCTCGCCGAACACGGCGGCCTTGAACAGGTTGGACCGGCCGACCGCGCGGGACACCTCGAGGGCCTGCTCCTCGGAGAAGGCGCCGCGGGTGGTGATGACGATGTCGTGGCCGGCACCCTCGGCGTCGATGTGGAGCTGGTGGGTGAGGTCATCGCAGGCCTCGGTGAGCAGCGCGGTGAATTCGCCGGTGTCGGCCCGGTGGCCCGAGGCCCCGGAGCTCATGAGGATCACCGTGTCGTTCGTCGACATGCAGCCGTCGGTGTCGAGCCGGTCGAAGCTCCGTGCGGTCGCGGTGCGCAGGGCGGCGTCGAGCTCGGAGGCGTCGAGGACCGCATCGGTGGTGAGGACGACGAGCATCGTGGCGAGCCCCGGGGCGAGCATGCCGGCTCCCTTCGCCATCCCGCCGATCCGGTAGGCGGTGCCCTCGCGCTCGACCGTCTTGGGCACGGTGTCGGTCGTCATGATCGCCCGCGCGGCGGCCTCACCGCCGGCCGGTGCGGCCTGCGCGGTCTCGGCGAGCGCGGGGAGGCCGGCGAGGATCCGGTCGCGGAAGTCCTGCCCGCCGACGCCGATGAGCCCGGTCGAGCACACGAGCACGTCGAGCGCGTCGATGTCGAGGAGCTCTGCGGTGCGCTCTGCGGTGGCGTGGGTGGTCTCGAAGCCGAAGGAGCCGGTGTAGCAGTTCGCTCCCCCGGAGTTGAGGACGACGGCGCGGGCGCGGCCGTCGGCCGAGGCCTGCTGGGACCACAGCACCGGGTTGGCCCTGCACCGGTTGGAGGTGTAGACGGCGGCGACGGCATCGGATTCCCCGGTGTTGTGGACGAGGGCGAGGTCCGGGGTGCCGCTGGGCTTGAGGCCCGCGGTCGTCGCGGCAGCGGCGAAGCCGCGGGGGTAGGTCACGCTCATGGGGCGACTCCTTCGGTGGGCAGGGCGGTGGACTCCGGGAGCCCGAGGGCGAGGTGGGCGGACTGGAGTGCCTGGCCGGCGGTGCCGCGCACGAGGTTGTCGAGGGCGACGGAGACGAGCACGGTGCCGGCGCGGGCGTCGACGGCGCACTGGAGGTGCGCGGTGTTCGCCCCCGTCGTCGCCGCGGTGTGGGGCCACTGCCCGGCCGGCAGCAGGCGGACGAAGCGCTCCGCGGAGTAGGTGCGCTCGAACACGGACCGGACGTCCTCATCGCTCGCCTCCGCGGTGAGCGGGGCGGACAGCGTGGCGAGGATGCCGCGGGACATCGGCACGAGGGTCGGGGTGAAGGAGATCCGCACGCCCGGGTCGTCGACGGGGCGGCCGAGCACGCCGGCGAGGTTCTGCTCGATCTCCGGGACGTGCCGGTGGGTGCCGGCGGTGCCGTAGGGGCTCGCGTCGCCGAGCACCTCGGCGGCGAGCAGGTGGGGCTTGAGCGCCTTGCCGGCCCCGGACACGCCGTTGGCGAGCACCGCGGTGAGCCGGGTCGGGTCGACGAGCCCGGCGGCGAGCAGCGGCTGCAGGCCGAGCGTGACGGCGGTGACGTTGCAGCCGGGGACCGCGATGCGCCGCGTGGCGCGGAGCCTTTCGCGCTGCCGGGTGCCATCGGCGAGCAGGAGCTCGGGCAGGCCGTAGGTCCAGGTGCCGGGGTGCTCCGAGCCGTAGAAGGCCTCCCAGGCGCGCGCGGACTGCAGGCGGTGGTCGGCGGCGAGGTCGACGATGACGGTGTCCGGGGAGGACTCGGCGAGCTCGGCGGCGATCCGGCCGGAGGCGCCGTGCGGCAGCGCGAGGACGACGACGTCGTGTCCGGCGAGGACCGCGGCGGTCGACTCCTGCACGGTCATGTCCGCGTAGGCGACGAGGTGGGGCTGGTGCTCCCCGAGCCTGCTCCCTAGGGTCGAATGGCCGCACACGGTTGTAACGTGAAGGTCTGGATGCCCGCTCAGGAGGCGCAGGACCTCGCCCCCGGCGTACCCGGTGGCCCCTGAGACGGCGACAGTGA
The DNA here is from genome assembly GCF_005280295.1 of Brevibacterium sp. CS2. Classification (GTDB taxonomy): domain Bacteria; phylum Actinomycetota; class Actinomycetes; order Actinomycetales; family Brevibacteriaceae; genus Brevibacterium; species Brevibacterium pityocampae. The sequence continues at coordinate 2,946,044 of NZ_CP040020.1, forward strand.
AACCTGACATATGTATAACGATACATCACACACGGTAATTATTCATGCCGGTGTCCGCGGCCGACGGCCGCAGTAGAGGAGGCACTCCCATGCACGCTGTCCACGCCACCCGCAAGGGCGGACCCGAGGTCCTCGAGTACGTCGAGGTGCCGGACCCGAGCGCAGGTCCCGGCGAGCTGTTCGTCGCCGTCGAGGCCGCCGGCATCAACTTCATCGACACCTACCGCCGCTCGGGCATGTACCCGATGGACTTCCCGCACATCGTCGGCGTCGAGGGCGCCGGAGTGGTCGAGGCCGTCGGCGAGGGCGTCACCGGGTTCACGCCTGGCGACCGGGTGGCCTGGCACGATGCGCACGGCTCCTACGCGGAGAAGGTCGCCGTGCGCGCGGACATGGTCATGCGGGTGCCGCACGGCGTGTCCGCCGAGGCCGCAGCCGCGATCCCGCTGCAGGGGCTCACCGCGCAGTACCTCGCGACCGGCTCGCACCGGATCGAACCGGGCCAGACCGCGCTCGTCCACGCCGCCGCCGGCGGAGTGGGCCTGCTGCTCACCCAGATCATCAAGCAGCTCGGCGGCCGGGTCATCGGCACGGTGGGCACCGAGGAGAAGGCGAAGCTCGCCCGGGGCGCCGGGGCCGACGAGGTGTTCCTCTACGGCGAGGGCGTCGACATCGCCGCGAAGGTGCGCGAGCTCACCGACGGTGCCGGCGTCGACGTCGCCTACGACGGGGTCGGGAAGGACACCTTCGACGCCTCGCTCGCCTCGCTGACAGTGCGCGGCTCGATGGTGCTGTTCGGTGCGGCCTCCGGTGCCGTGCCGCCCTTCGACATCCAGCGGCTCAACTCCTCCGGCGGGATCTTCCTGTCCCGGCCGTCGCTCCAGTGGTTCGTCACCAACCCCGAGGAGCTCGCCGAGCGCTCGGCGATGCTCTTCGACGGCCTGGAGAACGGCTGGCTCGACTTCCGGGTCGGGTCGACCTTCCCGCTCGCCGAGGCCGCCGAGGCCCACCGCGCGCTCGAGGGGCGGCGGACCACCGGCAAGGTCGTCCTCCTGCCCTGAGCCAGTCCCGAATCCACCGGGGTCCGGGAGCGGACGCGATGAGAGGCCGGTCGGTGCAGGTGCACCGGCCGGCCTCTCCGCGTTCCGCGCGCGGGCGCGTCAGAGGAACGGGATCGAGAGTCCGAGAAGGACGAGCACCCCGCCGGACACGAGGTCCATGGCGAGCGCGCCGCGCCTGCCCTCGAGCCGGCGGCCGAGCCCGGCGGCGGTGGCGACGAGGAGGAGGGAGTAGAGCGCGAACACCGCGACGATGGTGAGGACGAGGACGGCGATGAGACCGATCCCCTGCTCGCTCGGGAGGAACGCGGGGAACAGCGCGAGGAAGAACATCCCGGTCTTCGGGTTCGTCAGGCTGCTGAGCAGTCCGACCGGGAACGGCGAGCGGCGGCGGTCGACGCCGCGGCCGCTCGTCGCGGTCTCGACGGACGGGTCGGTGGGGTCGAGGATGACCTCGCCGTCGGGAGCGGCGATCCCGGCATGGACCTCACCGCTCGTCGTCACGGGCACGAGGGCCGGAGCGGAAGCGGGGGCGCCCGGGGCCGCCGCGGTCTCCTGGGCACCGGCGCCGCCCGCTGCGACGAGCACCGCGCGGACGGAGGCGGTGCGGGAGCGGAGGGCGCGCTCCGCGGTCCAGACGCCCCACAGGGTGCGCACGCCGAGGAACGTCAGGTAGATGCCGCCGCACACCGCGAGGACGGTGCGCGCCGTCGGATGGCTCTGGAGCAGGGCGGCGATCCCGGACAGCGCGAGGATCGCCCACACGGTGATGCCGCACGCGGCCGCGGAGGCGTAGACGATCCCCCGGCGGAACGACTGCGCGCCGTAGCGGATGGTGAGAAAGGTGTCGGGCCCCGGCGTCACCGCGAGGATGAGCGCCGCTCCGAGGAAGGCGATGAACTCCGCGCCGGTCATGCGTCCGTGCGTCCTGCGTGCATGGCTGTGGGCCCTTTCGTCATGGGAGAGCGCCCGCACGGTCCGGCGGGCGCCCGGTCCAGGATGCACCGCCGCGACCATTCGCGTCCACCCGACTGTTCCTGATGATCATTCGGTTCTGACTTATGATCGTTCCATGCAGAATCTCCACCGCCTCCGGGTGTGGCGCGCGGTCGTCGCGAGCGGCTCCGTGCAGCAGGCCGCGCGCAATCTCGGGAACTCCCCCGCGACGGTGAGCCAGCACATCATCGCGCTCCAGCGCGAGGTCGCAGCCCCCCTCTACCGCCGGGACGGCCGCGGCATCGCCGTCACCGAGGCGGGGCACGCGCTCGCCGCCCGCTCCGAGGCCCTCCTCGCCGAGGCGGCCGACCTGCAGACGTTCGTCGACCGGCTCGCGGCGGGGCCGGCGACGCGGCTCACCCTCGGCAGCTTCTCCTCGGCGACGACGGTGTGGCTGCCCGATGTCCTCCGCGCCGCCCAGCTCCGCTTCCCCGGTCTCCACATGGAGATCCTCGCCAACGAGCCCGCACCGCCCGGCGAGCGCGCCTTCGCCGACATCGAGGTGCGCGCGGAGTCCGGTCTCGCAGATCCGGTGCGGATGCGCGGCCACGATCGCGACGAGCTCCTCGACGACGCGTACGTCGTCGTCACCGAGGCCGACCACCCGCTCGCGCAGGCCCCGGAGGTGCGGATGGCCGAGCTCGCCGAGCACGCGCTCGTCGACCTCCATGTGCAGGGCAGTCCGTCCGGCGAGGTCATCGACGAGGCGGCCCGCGCGGCCGGGCTCGACCTCCGCTACGCGGCCGGCGCCGACGACCACCACGGAGTGCTCGCGATGGTCGCGGCGGGAATGGGGGTCACCGTGCTGCCGCTGCTCGCCACGCTCGACCTGCCCGCCGGGCTCGTCGTGCGCCCGCTCCTCGATCCCACACCCGTGCGCCGGATCGCTCTCCACGTCCGCCAGACGATGTCGGCCCTGCCCCACGTCGTATTCCTCCGCCGGGAGATCGGCCGGGTCGCCCGGGCCTACGCGGAGGACCTCGCCGCCCGGGGCCCGCAGGGGACGGCTATCTGAATCTGCGCTCGCGCAGCGCCGGGGCGAGGACGACCGCGGAGAGCACGAATCCGACGAGGAGCACCCACGCGCCGAAGTACGTGAACAGGCGCAGGTCCGGGGCGAGCGGCGGCCCGAAGTCCGCCGTCATCATCATCACGCCGCCGAGGATGAAGGCGGTGGCGATGATGACCTGGATGAACTGGTCGACCGTCGAGCGCACGAGGTTCTTGATGAGGTCGATGTTGAGACCGCTCGTGCCGATGTCGAGCGTGCCGTCCTGGAGGTGCTTGACCACCCGGCTGAGCTCGACCGGCAGGCTGGCGAGCACCGGCAGCGTCGACCCGACGTAGAGGGTGAGGTTCTCCGCCGACTCCGCGAGGTCGCGGGATTCGCGCATGAGCTCGTCCGCGTGCTCGCGGACCATGTCGAGGAGATCGATGGACGGGTCGAGGATCCGCAGGCTGCCCTCGAGGGTGCTGATGGCGCGGAAGGCGTTCGCGACGGCGGACGGCATCTCGAAGCCCTGCGCCATGACGAACTCGAGGAGCTCCCCGAACAGCGCCGAGGAGCCGGCGGGCATGCCGCCCTCGAACTGGAGCATGATCTGGCCGATGTCGCGCTGCATCGACCGCAGGTCGATGCCCACGGGAGTGCCGAAGATGTCCAGCACGGCGTTCATCGCGGCCTCGGAGTTCTGGTGCTCGAAGGCGAGGAGGAGCAGGGTGATGTCGCGCCGGTCGCGGCGATCGATCCGGCCGACGCTGCCGAAGTCGATGAGCCCGGCCCGGCCGGAGGTGTCGATCATGATGTTGCCGGCGTGCAGGTCGGCGTGGAAGATCCCCTTGATGAGCACCTGGCGGGCGACCATGAGGAAGAGGTCGCGGGCGATGTCTGCCCGCGCGATGTCCGACAGGCCCTCGAGCACGGGGCCGGCCTTGGCCAGCGGGACCCCGCGGATCCGTTCGAGGACGATGACCCGCTCACCGCTGAGCTCGGGATAGACCTGCGGGATCCGCACCACCGAGTCCTCGAGGTGCGCGGTGGCCTCGCGGAGCGCGATCGTGTGCCGCACCTCCCCGCGGTAGTCGAGCTCCTCGGCCAGGGTCTCGAGGAAGCCGCGGGCGATCGCGGTGACCCCGATCGAGCGCGCCCAGCCGGCGGTGCGCTCGAGCCGTTCGGCGAGCGTCATGACGATGTCGGAGTCCGCTCGCACCTGCCGGCGCAGCTTGGGGCGCTGGACTTTGACGACGACCTCGGTGCCGTCGAAGGCGACCGCGCGGTAAACCTGGGCGACCGAGGCGGCGGCGAGCGGCACGGTGTCGAACTCGGCGAACACCTCGTGGACGGGGCGCCCCCACGCGGATTCGAGCTCGGCGCGGATGTCCTCGAAGGGCACGGCGGGGACGTCGGACTGGAGCTTCGAGAACTCCTCGACGAACTCCGGCGGCACCATGTCGGCGCGGGTGGCGACGAACTGCCCGAGCTTGACGAAGGTCACCCCGGCGGCGGCGAACGCCTCCGCGGTGGTCTTCGCGATCTCGCGGGTGGACACGCGCAGCGTCGGGATCCGCGGACGCATGTACCGTGCGAGCCCGTGCCGGAGGAGGATCCGCTGGATCTGGGAGAGCCGGCTCACCCGGCGGTACCAGACCGGGACGCGCGTGGCGGAGCGGAGGAGGTGGGTGAAAGAGCCGCTGGGGAGGACGAGCTCGATCGCGAGGAGGATCGCCATCTGGACGACGATGAGCCAGGCGAACACGAGGAGGAACACCATGACGGCGGGGAAGCTCATCTCGATCCACGGGATGTCTCCGTCCTGGGAGATCCCGAACATCTCGAAGGCCTGGAGGGTGATCGGCCACAGCGACATGCCGATGACGAGGGAGACGATCGTGTTGCGCAGCGCGCCGGTGCCCACGGTGATCGTGCGGCGGACGAGCACGCCGACGACGACGGCGTTGAGGAGCCCGAGCAGGATCGACCAGAGGATATTCACAGGACCACCTGTCGTGTCGGGGCGGGTCGGGTCGGACCCAGCCTACCGGTCCGGATCAGCCCTCCCGGGGATCGAGGCGGAGGCGGCGGGTGTTCTCCGCGAGGCCGTCGGCGGCCGCGGCGAGGGACTCCGGGGTGTCGACCCCGGCGCGCACATAGCGCCCGGACCAGGCGTCGAGCCAGCCGCCGGCGAGCGCGAGCGCGAGGTCGACGAGGGCGGCCGGGGAGGTCCAGTCGTCTCCGGTGCGCCGGTCGTGGATCGGCATCGAGCGGGTCATGTCGGATTCGATGACGCCCGGGGACATCTCGAAGATCCGCAGCCCGCGCTCCCAGCCGAAGTGGTGCACGGAGTCGGCGAGTCGGAACAGGGCCGCCTTCGACGCGGAATAGGCCGCGTACTGCGGGGTGCCGGTGGCGCCGGAGCCGGAGTTGAGGTCGATGATCCGCACCGGTTCCCCGGTCGCGGCGGCGACATCGAGGAGATGGGGGACGAACCGGTGGACGACGAGGAACGGGCCGATGGTGTTCGTCCTGATGACGCGGACGAGGTCGGCCGGATCGGCCTCCCAGACCGGGCCCTCGGTCGATTCGATGACCCCGGCGTTGTTGACGAGCACGCCGAGCCGGATGCCGCGCTCGGCCTCGAGACCGGTCACCGTGTCCAGCAGTGCCGCGACGCTCTCAGGGTCCGCGACGTCCAGCCGCACTCCGAGCACCGTGGCCCCGGTCTGCTGCGCGATCTCCGCGGCCGCGCGCTCGGCACCGGCGGCGGACGTGGCGGTGAGGAGCACCGGATGCCCGGCGGCGGCGAAACCGGCCGCGAGGTGGCGGCCGATCCCCCGGCTGCCACCGGTGACGAGGACGAGCGTGGAGTCATTCATCGGCTCAGCTCCTCACCTCGGCGCCGAACCGCTGCGCGGCGACGGCGGTGGCGGCCTCGCGCAGCGCGGAGGCCTCGTCGGCGGTGAGCGTGCGGTCCGCGGCACGGAAGGTCATCCGGAACGCCAGGGACTTCCGTCCCTCGGGCACCTGGTCACCGGTGTAGACGTCGAACACCTCGAGGGTCTCGAGCTCCGCACCCGCCCCGTCCCGCAGGGCCCGTGCGACCTCGGCGGCCGGGGTGTCGGCGGCGACGACGAGCGCGACGTCCTGGCGGGACACCGGGTAGGAGGACAGGACGCCGGCCCAATCACGGGAGTCCTCCTGGCCGAGCAGCGCGTCGAGGTCGATCTCGAAGGCGACGCTGCGCTTCGGCAGGCCGAGGTTCTCGAGCACCTTGGGGTGGAGCTCCCCGGCGTGGCCGAGCACGGTGCCGTCGGCGAGCACGAACTCCGCGCACCGCCCCGGGTGGAACGGCGCCCGGCGGGCTGCGCGCACCTCGGCACCGAGACCGCACGCCGCGACCATCCGGCGCACTGTGTCGATGACGTCGGCGGCCTCGGCGGCCCGTCCGGCACCCCAGGTGCCGGGCAGCTCCGCGCGGCCGGCGATGACTCCGGCGTAGTGGAAGGGCTGGGGCGGGACGGAGTCGCGGATCGCCGCGAGCTCGTCGGCGCTCGGGTGGTAGCCGGGCTCGAACCGCAGCCCGGGTTCGGGCGCGCGCTCGGGCAGGGTCACCATGCCGGCCTCGAACACCGCGACGTCCTTGAAGCCGCGACCGGTGTTGCGTGCGATGGCGTCGACGAGCGTGGCGAGCAGGTGGGTGCGCATGAGCGGCTGGTCGTCGGCCATCGGGTTGGCGAGTCGGACGGCCCGGCGGCGGGCGTCGTCGGCGGGCAGGAGCAGCTCATCGCTGCGCTTGTCCGAGGTGAAGGGGTAGGTGAGCACCTCGGTGTAGCCGAGCCCGGCGAGCAGGTTCGACAGGCGCCGGCGGGCCCGCTGCGCGGCGGTGAGGCCGCGGCCGCCCGGGGCCTGGGGCAGCACCGAGGGGATGCGGTCGTAGCCGCCTGCCCGGGCGATCTCCTCGACGAGGTCGATCGGATCGGTGAGGTCGGAGCGCCATGTCGGCACGGTGACCTGCGCGGTGTCGCCGCTGACCTCGACGTGCGCGCCGATCGCCTCGAGCAGCCCGGTGACCTCGGCCGGCGAGTAGTCGACCCCGACCTTCCGGGCGGCCAGATCGAGCGGCAGGGCGATGGTGCGGGCGGCGGGCGCCTCGCCTGCGACGGTGGTCGCCGGGTCGAGGGTGCCGCCGCCGAGCTCGACGAGGAGCTCCGCGGCACGCTGGGCGGCCACCGGGCCGAGTGCCGGGTCGACGCCGCGCTCGAAGCGGCGCGAGGCCTCCGAGGGCAGCCGGTGCCGGCGGGCGGTGCGGGCGATCGAGACCTCGTCGAAGTGCGCGGCCTCGAGGAGGATGTTCCGGGTGGTCGCGGACACCTCGAGCGCGGCGCCGCCCATGACGCCGGCGAGCCCGATGATGCGGGAGTCGCCGTCGGACTCGTCGGTGATGAGGAGATCCTCGGGATCGAGCGTGCGGGCGACGTCGTCGAGCGTGGTGAGCGTCTCCCCGGCACGCGCGCGCCGCACGACGATGCGCTCCCCGAGCAGGTCGAGGTCGTAGGCGTGGAGCGGCTGGCCGAGCTCGAGCATGACGTAGTTCGTCACGTCGACAGCGAGGCTGATGGGGCGCATCCCGGCCTCGAGGAGCCGGCGCTGCATCCAGAACGGGGTGCGCGCGCCCGGGTCGATGTCGCGGACGATGAGCGCGGTGAAGCGCGAGCAGCCGGGCACCCCGTGGATCGGGGCGTCGTCGGCGAGGTCGACCGGGAAGCCGTCGGCGGTGGGCTCTGCGACCGGGCGGTCCGCCGGATCGCGGAACGCCTGGCCCTTGAGCATCGCGTACTCGCGCGCGATGCCGCGGATCGAGAGCTGGTAGCCGCGGTCGGGGGTGACGTTGACGTCGAGGGTGGTGCGGTCGAGGCCGAGGAGTGCCGCGGCGTCGTCGCCGGGCTCGCCGGTGAGGCCGAGCGCGGTGAGCACGATGATGCCGTCGTGGTCCTCGCCGAGACCGAGCTCGCGCAGCGAGCAGATCATGCCGTCGGACACGTGGCCGTAGGTTGTGCGCGCCGCGATCCGGAAGTCGCCGGGCAGCACGGCACCGGGGAGCGCGGCGACGACGAGGTCGCCTGCGGCGAAGTTGTGGGCGCCGCACACGATGCCGCGCGGCTCGTCCTCCCCGACGTCCACCTGGCACCAGTTGATCGTCTTGCCGTTGGAGTGCTCCTCCGGCTCGAGCGCGAGGACGCGGCCGACGACGAGCGGGCCGGACACCTCGGGGCCGAAGAAGTCCTCCTCCTCGAGGCCGATGCCGGCGAGGTCGGCGGCGAGCTGGTGCGGGTCGTCGACGACGGTCAGGTCGACGTGCTCGGAGAGCCATTCGAGTGGGACTCGCATCAGGCGTTCACCCCGAACCGGGCGGAGAAGCGGAGGTCGCCCTCGACCATGTCGTGCATGTCGTTGATCCCTTCCTGGAGCATGAGCGTGCGCTCGATGCCCATGCCGAATGCGAAGCCCTGGTACTCCTCGGGGTCGATCCCGGCGGCGCGGAGCACGTTGGGGTGCACCATGCCGCAGCCGCCCCACTCGATCCAGCCGGGGCCGCCGACCTTGTTCGGGAACCAGAAGTCCATCTCCGCGCTCGGCTCGGTGAAGGGGAAGAAGCTCGGGCGCAGCCGGGTGTGGGACTCGGGTCCGAACATCGCGCGGGCGAAGTCGTCGAGCGTGCCCTTGAGGTGCGCCATGGTGAGGCCGCGGTCGATCGCGATGCCCTCGATCTGGTGGAACACCGGGGTGTGGGTGGCGTCGAGCTCGTCGGTGCGGAAGACCTTGCCCGGGCACACGACGTAGAGCGGCACGCCGCGCTCGAGCAGCGAGCGCGACTGCACCGGGGAGGTGTGGGTGCGCAGCACGAGGGCGGCGGCCTCCGGGTCGAGGAAGAACGTGTCCTGCATCTGCCGGGCGGGGTGGTCGGGGCCGAAGTTGAGGGAGTCGAAGTTGAGCCATTCGGCCTCGACCTCGGGGCCCTCGGCGACCTCCCAGCCGTGGGCGATGAAGTGGTCGGCCACGCGCTCCTGGAGCAGCTGCAGCGGGTGGCGGGCGCCGGTGGAGCGGCGGGCGGTGGGGAGGGTGACGTCGATGGTCTCCGCGACGAGCACCTCGGCCTCGCGCTGCTCCTCGAGCTCGGCCAGCCGGGCGTCGTGGGCACGCTTGACCGCGCCGCGGGACTGCCCGACGAGCTTGCCGGCCTGGGCCTTCTCCGCCTTGTCGAGCTGCCCGATGCCGCGGTTGGCCAGTGCCAGCGGGGAGCGGTCGCCCATGTGATCGATCTTGGCGGCCTTGAGCGCGTCGAGGGTGTCGGCGGCGGCGAATGCGGCGGCCGCGGCGTCCACTGCGGCGGCGACCGCGGTCTCGTCCCGCGGATCGAGGTGCTCTGTCATCGGCCTTCTTTCTCTCGTGGTGAACCGACCGTCCATCAGTCTAACGAAGGTTGGCCCCGCTCCGGCGTCGCTATGCTGGGGGTCATGCCCGCCCTGCCGCACTCCCGCCTGGTTCTCGCCGGGTTGTCGCTGGGCACCATGCTCAATCCGCTGAACTCGACGATGATCACCGTCGCGCTCATCGCGATCGCCCGCGACCTCGGGGCGACGTTCGTCGAGGTGAGTTGGGTCGTCACCGTGTTCTACCTCGTGTCATGCACCGCGCAGCCGGTGCTCGGCCGGTTCGCCGACCGCTACGGCCCGCAGCGGATCTTCGTGTCCGGGATGCTCGTCGTCCTCATCGCCGCGGTATGGGGCTCGCTCGCGCGCGACATCGTGGGGCTCAGCGCGGCCCGCGGCCTGCTGGCCCTCGGCACCGCATGCGCGTACCCGTCCGCAGTCAACCTGCTGGGGCGGTGGGTGCGGCCGGGGCCCGATTCGGTGCGGGCGCTCGGCGGGATCCAGGTGGTGAACTTCCTCGGGATGGCGCTCGGGCCGGCGCTCGGCGGTCTCGCACTCGCGCTGTTCGACTGGTCGGCGCAGTTCTGGCTCAACATCCCGCTCGCGCTCGGCGCCGGCATCATCGTCGCCCTCGCCGCGCCCCGGGACTCCGCCCGTGGATACTCCGCGGCGAGCACGGGATCCGCCGCCGAGGCGCCCGCGGACGCGCCCGGTGCGGACACCTCGGCCCCCGGCGGCACCAGGGACGGCACGGACCGGGGAGGCCGTGGTCCACGGCGCGGGCTGCTCGCGGTCTTCTTCACCGCCGATGTCCCCGGGGTGCTCGGGTTCTCGCTGGCGATGTCGGCGCTCATCCTCGCGCTGCTCGACTCGGTCCCCGGGATGCGTGCACCGCTGGCCGTGCTCGCGGTGGGCGCCGGGGTGCTGTTCGTGCTGTGGGAGCTCCGCGCCCCGGTGCCGGTGCTCGATCTGCGCGCGCTCCGGGCGAACCCCGCGCTGCTCATGGTGCTGCTCCAGTTCGGCCTGTTCAACGTCGTGTTCTACCTGGTGCTGTTCGGGTTCCCGCCGTTCCTCGAGGCGGTCGTCGGGATGCCGGTGGCGCAGGTGGGACTGTGCATGGCCGCGCTCGCGGTGGTGTCGGCGTCGATGGTCGCCCCGGCCACCCGGCTCCTCGGCCGGTGGGGGCTGCGGCGGTTCCTCGTCCTCGGGTCGGCGATCCTGCTCCTCGGGGTCGTCGTGCTCCTGCCGATCGGCACCGGGTCCGCGTGGTGGCTCAGCGCACTCGCCCTCGTGCTCCTCGGCGTCCCCTACGGCCTCATCCCGCTCGGGCTCAATCAGGCGATGTTCACCGCCGCCCGGGTCGGCGCGGCCGGGGTGGCGGCCGGGCTGTTCCAGCTCGCACGCTATCTGGGGGCGGTCGTCGCGATGGTGATCATGGCGGTCATCGTCGGGGATGCGATCTCCCCGGCGGGCTGGATGTCCCTCGTCGTCGCGATGATCGTCGTCACCGGGCTCGGCATCCTGCTCGTGCTCGCATCCCGCCCACCGCGCGCCGGCCGGTGACCGGGCCGATCACGAGGCGTTTCCGTTACCGAACCGCATCCCGATGTTGCCCGGGCACCCGGCCGCGGAGAGACTGGGGGCATGAGTGGGGCCCCGAGTGAGAGTCGTGAGTCGTCCGCTGCGTCCAGCACGGAGGCACTCGCGCGGTTCGAATCCGCCGCCCGGTCCGCCGTGGAATCCCGACGCCTGCCCGCGCTCCTCGCCCTCACCGCAGGCCGAGAGACCTACTCCTTCTCCGCGACCCCGCCCGGCGGGGAGTCCCTGAGCGAGGACACGGTGGTGTGGTACGCCTCGCTGTCGAAGACGTTCACCGCGCTCGCCGCCCTCCGCCTCGTCGACGCAGGCCTGCTCGACCTCGACGCCCCGATCACCGATGTCACCCACCTCCGAGAGGTCCGGATCCTCACCGGGTACGACGCGTCCGGCGCCCGGTATGCCGTGCCGCGGACACCGATCACCGCGCGGATGCTGCTGACCCATACCGCCGGGTTCGGCTACGACTTCCTCGAGTCGCGCCTCGGCCGCTACGCCCGCGAGCACGCGGTGCCCTCCCGGGTGAGCAGCCGCGCCGCCAGCCTCGAGCTGCCGCTCATCGCGGAACCGGGTACGCAGTGGAACTACGGGATCGGCATCGACCTGCTCGGGGTCGTGCTCGAGGCCCGGTGCGGGGAGACCTTGGAGCGCATTCTGCGCACCTGGGTGCTCGATCCGCTGGGCCTCGATTCGGTGCGCTTCGGCCCTCACGGCCCGGCGGCGCCGATGCACTCGCGCACGCGGTACGAGGACGGGAGCGCGCGGCTCGCCCCGCTCGACCTGCGCTACCCCGACGATCCGGAGCAGGCCGCCGGCGGGGGCGGGCTCTACGGCACACCGCGGGACTTCCTCCGGCTGCTCCGCGCGCTGCTCGCCGATTCCGCCCCGCAGCGCTCCAATGCACCGGGCTCCCCCGCACCTCACTCGGCCGACTCGGGCTCCCCTGCACTCGGCTCCCCCGGCATCACCGGTGCGCCGCTGCTGAGCCCGGTGCTCTCCGCCGAGGCGCGCCGGGCCCAGTTGCCCGCCGGCTGGGTCTCCCCACGCCGCTCGGCGCTGCCGACGAGCACGGAGGACTGGGACTTCATCCCGGAGCAGGGCGACAACTGGTCGCTGCTCGGAATGACGAATACACGGACCGGCCCCCATGGCCGCGCTCCGGGCGGGCTCATGTGGGCCGGTCTGTGCAACTCCTACTTCTGGGTCGACTGGGAGAACCGGGACTGCGGAGCGCTGTTCACGCAGATGCTGCCGTTCGCCGACCCGTGCGCCCTCGAGCTGTTCTCACTCCTCGAGGCGACGGTCCCCCGCACCTGACCCCGTCGCACCGGCCCCGGCGGGTGGACCCCGGCGCCCTCAGTCCGCGGTCGAGGCGAAGGCGCCGTGCGGGTGGGCGAGCTGGTCGTCGGGGGCGACCGGGCCGATCGCGTCCCACAGCTCCACCCAGGCCCCGTCCTCGATCCGCCACAGCTCGCAGAAGAAGTGCCGCTCCCCCGCGATCGACCCCTCGGAGTAGGTGAGGACGAAGTCCCCGTCCGCGACGGACCGGTGCATCGTGTCGTAGGTCAGCGCCGAGCCGTCGGCCTTGAGCTGCTCGAGGAAGTCGACCATGTTCTGCACACCGTCGGCGATGTCCCCGGAGTGCTGCGCGAACCGGTCGTCGGCGCGGATGAACTCGCCGGCCGAGGCGTAGTCCTGTCCCTGGAGGAATCGCGTCCACGCCGTCTCGACGAAGGCGCGGCTCGCCTCGGAGTCGGCGGTCGGGTCGACCTCGGTGGGCCCGTCGAGCTGGGTCCGTCCGGAGGCGTTGGGCGGCGTCTGCTCGACGAGGCCGTCCCAGTGCTCGACGATCTTCCCGTCGGCCACCCGGTAGATGTCGAAGCCCACGTAGACGGTGTCCGGGTCGAGCCCGGGGTAGGCGCCGTGGAGGGCGACGAGGCCCTTCTCCTCGTCGACGAGGACGCGGGCGACGTCGTGCCGCAGGCCGTCGCCGGCCCCGCTGACGAGGGCGCGCAGGCCGTCCTTGCCGTCGGCGACGAGCGGGGAGTGCTCGACGTAGTCGGCGGAGAAGTTCCGGTCGAGCGTGGAGAGGTCGTGCTCGGTGAAGAGCTCCCGGTCCGCGGTGAGGACGAGTTCTCGGATGTCGGTCATCTTCTGCTCCTTGGTCGCTGGGCGGTGGGGCGCCTGCGGACCCGGTCGCACACCGGTGTGCGGCCGGAGAAGTGCGGGCCCGTCCGCTTCCCAGGCTACGCCCCGCGGCCGTGCGGGGACACCCCTGCGGCAGCCCGCGAGACCACGCCTCTCGCCGCGGTGCGGGTGGTTACGCCTGGGCGGCGCGGGCGCTCTCGTAGATGCAGATCGCGGCGGCGGTGCCGAGGTTGAGGCTCTCCGCGCGCCCGTAGATCGGGATCGCCACCGCACCGTCGCACTCGGCGCGGTCCTTCTCCGGCAGCCCCCATGCCTCGTTGCCGAACACCCACAGGGTGGGCCGGGCGAGATCGAGTCCGGTCTCCCACGGCTGGTGGAGGTCGTGGGCCGGCGGGTGGGCGTCGGCGGCGAGCACCTGGAGCCCGCGGGCCCGGGCGAGCTCGGCCACCTCGGGCAGGCCCACCCCGGTGACCACGGGGACGTGGAAGAGGGAGCCGGCGGTCGAGCGGACGGTCTTCGGGTTGTAGACGTCGACGCTCGAGGAGGTGATGATCACCGCGTCGGCGCCGGCGGCGTCGGCGACCCGCAGGACGGTCCCGGCATTGCCGGGGTCGCGCACCTGGGACAGCACGACGACGAGGCGCGCGCGCTCGGTCACGATCTCGGTGAGCGGCACGTCGAGGGTCGAGCAGACGGCGACGATCCCCTGCGAGGCGACGGTGTCGGAGATCTCGCCGAGGAGCGCGTCGGCGATCGCGCGGACCGGGATCCGGGCCGCCGCGGCGGTTCCGAGGATGTCGGTGTGACGGGCGGCGGTCTCCTCGGTGACGAAGACCTCGATCACCTGGACCGGCACGGGTGCGCCCCGATCCCCGGCGGCGGCCACGGCCTCGCGGACCGCTTGGGGCCCCTCGGCGAGGAACCGGCCCTCCTTGGTCCGCCACGAGCGGTTCGCCAGCTTGGCGGCGGCGCGGATGCGGGCGGACTTCGGCGAGGTGATGCGGTCGTCGGCGGGCGTCGGGGTGCGGCTCATGCCCTCCAGCCTAGTGGTGCGTCGGGCCGGTGAATAGTGCGATCCCGGGGAATCGGTGTCGATTCCCCGGGATCGGCGACCGGCGGATCCGCCGTGGGCGGAGCGCGATCAGGCTGCGGAGGTCTTGGCGGCGTTGACGTCGGCCGGCAGGGCTTCCTTGGCGATCTTGACGAGCGCGGCGAAGGTCGCGGCGTCGTTGACGGCGAGCTCGGCGAGCATGCGGCGGTCGACCTCGACACCGGCGCCCTTGAGACCCTGGATGAAACGGTTGTAGGTCATGCCGTTGGCGCGCGCCCCGGCGTTGATCCGCTGGATCCAGAGGCGACGGAAGTCGCCCTTCCGGGCGCGACGGTCGCGGTAGCTGTAGACCAGGGAGTGGATGACCTGCTCTTTGGCCTTGCGGTAGAGACGGGACCGCTGTCCGCGGTAGCCGCTCGCGCGGTCGAGGATGACCCGGCGCTTCTTCTTGGCGTTGAGCGCCCTTTTCACACGTGCCACGTGTACTCCTTAGAACGAATCGGGTGCCGCACTGCGGCGGCGCAGGCCTGCACGGCCTCGGGAACCGGTGATCAGCGCTTGCCCAGCAGCTTGAGGGCCTTGGCGGCGTCACCCTTGGTCAGCGTCTGGTCCATCGACAGCCGACGCTTGCGGCGCGAGGACTTGTGCTCGGCGAGGTGGCGATTGTTCACGCGCTCGCGCATGACCTTGCCGCTGCCGGTGAGGCGCAGGCGCTTCTTGGCGCCGCTGTGGGTCTTCTGCTTCGGCATGGTGCCGTTCTCCTTCTCATGTCGACGCGTCGGTGGGAACCGGTGCGATCGACGATCGGTGTGCGTGTCGCGTGCTTGCGCCCACCCGCGGTGCGGGCCGGGTGCGAGCACGAAGAACTTATGACTCGTCGTCGTCGGCGGGAGCGGTGCCCGCCTTGGCCTGGGCCGCCCGTTCGCGCCGGGACTTGACCTCGGCGCTCGCGCCCTTGGCGTCGCGGCTCGCCTTGCGGGATTCCGCCTTGGCGTCCGCCTTGTTGCGGAAGGGTGCCACGACCATCACCATGTTCCGGCCGTCCACACGCGGCGAGGACTCGACGGAGCCGAGCTCGGACACGTCCTCGGCCAGCCGGTTGAGCAGCTTGATGCCCATCTCGGGGCGCGACTGCTCGCGACCGCGGAACATGATCATGACCTTGACCTTGTCGCCGCCGGCGAGGAACCGGGAGACGTGGCCCTTCTTGGTCTCGTAGTCGTGCTCGTCGATCTTCAGCCGGAACCGGATCTCCTTCAGCGCCATGTTGGCCTGATTCTTCCGGGACTCGCGTGCCTTCTGAGCGGATTCGTACTTGAACTTGCCGTAGTCCATGAGCTTGGCCACGGGCGGCTTGGCCTGCGGTGCCACCTCGACGAGGTCGAGGTCTGCCTCGCGGGCGAGGTCGAGTGCCTTGCGGATGGCGACGATCCCCACCTGCTCCCCGTTGGGGCCGACCAGGCGGACTTCCGGTACCCGAATCCGATCATTGATGCGCGGCTCGCTGATGTGCTCGCTCCTTCTTCGACGATGAGGTGAACCGAAAGAGAAAAGGCCCCCTTCGGCACATGCGAAGGGAGCCCGGTTCGAAGCACACGCACGCGGAGACCACGTCCGATCGGTCCGTGTGGAGCAGGACCGTGTTCGAGAACCCGATCGCCTGAGGCGATCCAGGTGGGAGCCAGGCTCCTCTTTGCACCCGTTCATCGTACTACGACCGGTGCCGGACTGCACAATCGAGCCCCGCCGCGGGTGTCGGGGAGCCCCCACCCGCCCCCGGGACCGCGCTGCCGAGTCGACCCCGCCTCGCGTGCGGGCGGACAGCGGACCGCGCCCGGTGCGGGGGCTCCGCCGTGCCGGAGCAGGGGGCGGGATATGGGATGCTGGGGGATGACCGAACCGCACACGAATCCTCCACTCGATCCCACCTCGGACGCGGACGCCCAGGCCGTCCGGGACATCGCCGAGGTCCCGGCCGTCGAGATCATCTCCGCGGCCGCCGTCCACCTCATGAGCGCCGCCGCCGTCAAGTGCGGTCTCGCCGAGGACACCGACGCGCAGAGCGCCGCCGAGCTCACCGACCTCGACGAGGCGCGCAAGCTCATCACCGCCCTCGCCGGACTCGTCACCGCCGGCGCCACGGAGATCGGCGACCACCACGCCCGGCCGCTGCGCGACGGGCTGCGCAGCCTGCAGCTCGCGTTCCGCGAGGCCTCGTCGATCCCCGACGCCCCCGGCCAGGGGCCCGGAGAGAAGTTCACCGGCCCCGTCCGCTGACCCGCCCGGGCCCCGCTCACCGATCCCTCCCCGCAGAACTGCGCGGTATCCGGATCCGGTCGCGCAATTGCGCGCTCGGTTTCGGATACCGCGCAGTTCGCGGCTGTGCCCCGCTCAGTCGAAGTAGCGCGGGACGTCGATCGCGCCGCCGCCGGCCGTGAAGTCCCGCTCGACGGCCGCGGCGAGCGCGTCGTCGCACAGGTAGTCGAGGGCGGTGGCGGCCAGCCCGTAGGCCCCGTCGACCACCGCGGCATCGGCCCGCGGGGACGCGGCGGCATCGGCGAAGGCGCGGGTGTGCCAGGCGACGTCGGCGTCCGCGATCGCGATCGTCGGGTGGATCCCCGGCATCCGCCAGCTCACGTTCCCGAAGTCCGTCGAGGCCGCGAGCGTGTCCGGCACGATCCCGGCCGGCACGGGCTGCCGTCCGCGCGCCTGCTCGTGGACGGCCCAGCGCGCGGCGAGCTCGCTGCTGGCCCGCACCGGCAGGCTCGGCGGATTGGCGTCCCAGCCGACCTCGACCCCGCAGCCCGTCATGAGCGCCGCGCCGCGGGCGATGTCCTCGACCCGGGCGGAGAGCTCGCGCAGGGTCTGCGGGTACGCGGAGCGGACGTACACGCTCACCCGTGCCGACTCGGTGATGATCGACGGCCGGTCCCCGCCGTCCGGGATCGAGGCGTGGACGCGGTCGACGGGGAGCATCTGCTGGCGCAGCAGTCCGATCCCCTGGTACATGAGCGCGGCCGCGTCGAGCGCGTTGCGCCCCATGAACGGCTGCGCCGAGGCATGCGCGGCGATCCCGCGGAACGTGACGTCGAGCGTGCGCCGTCCGAGCCAGGTCTGCTCCGCGGCATCGGTGCCCGAGGGATGGAGCATGAGCGCGGCGTCGATGCCGGCGAAGGCCCCGTGGCGGGCCATGATCTCCTTGCCGGTGCGCCCCTCCTCCGCCGGCGTGCCGAGGAGCACGACCCGTCCGGGCAGCGGCGTGGCCGGGTCGGTGCCGCGCATGACGTCGACGACGGCGAGGAAGGCGCCCACGGCCGAGGCGGCGATGACGTTGTGGCCGCAGGCATGGCCGATGCCGGGCAGCGCATCGTACTCGGCGAGCAGGGCGACGGTCCGACCGGTGTCCGCGCTCCCCCAGCCCGCCTCGAGCGCGGTGTCGAGGCCGTGCACCCCGATCTCCGCACTCACCCCGGCACCGGCGAGGACGCCCTCGAGGAGGCGCACCGAGCGATGCTCCTCGAAGGCCACCTCGGCGGTGCGGTGGACAGCATGGGAGAGCGCGACGAGGCGCTCCCGCCGACCCTCGAGCGCGGCGCGGAGGCGGTGGAGGAGGGAGACCGGCGCCCCGGTGTGCACCGAGTGCGGCGGACCCGCCGCCCGGGCCCGCGCCTCGGTCTCGGCCCGCATCGCATCGAGGTAGAGCGTGCTCGGACGGGTGGGCTCGGCTCGATCACTCATGCTCGCCACCCTATCGGCCGGGTGAGCGACTCCACAGTCGTTTTCTTGAGCAGTTCCAGAAAAGGGCATAGAGTGGTGGACGTGACGACATCGAGTGCCTCCGAGCTGATCCGGGCTGCCGGGCTGCGGGTGACCGCGCCCCGCCAGGCCGTGCTCGAGGTGCTCCGCACCTCCTCCGGTCATCCCGACGTGGAGGAGATCACCGCCGCCGCCCGCACGCGGATCGGCAGGGTCTCGCATCAGACCGTCTACGACGTGCTCGCAGCCTTCGAGCGCGCCGACCTGGTCCGGTGCATCGACCCCACCGGCTCCGCCGCGGCCCGGTACGAGTTCCAGCGGCACGACAACCACCATCATCTGGTCTGCCGGTCCTGCCGGGAGATCGTCGATGTGCCGTGCAGCGGGGACGATGTGCCGTGCATGCACCCCCCGGAGTCCCACGGCTTCGCCGTGGAGCTCGCGGAGGTCGTGTACTGGGGGCAGTGCGCCCGGTGTCGCGACGCCCAGGAGGATCCATCACGATCCGCAACGGTCTCCCTTTAAGGAGGAACAATGGCCGAGAACTACACGACCAACGATTTCGGAATCCCCGTCGGCAGCGATGAGCACTCGCTCACCGTCGGCCCCAACGGCCCGATCCTGCTCCAGGACCACTACCTCATCGAGAAGATGGCCCACTTCAACCGCGAGCGCGTGCCCGAGCGCGTGGTGCACGCCAAGGGCGGCGGCGCGTTCGGCACCTTCACGGTGACCCAGGACGTCTCGAAGTACACCCGCGCTGCGGTGTTCCAGCCGAAGACGAAGACCGAGACCCTCACCCGGTTCTCCACCGTCGCCGGAGAGCAGGGCTCCCCCGACACCTGGCGCGATCCGCGCGGCTTCGCGGTGAAGATGTACACCACCGAGGGCAACCTCGACATCGTGGGCAACAACACCCCGGTGTTCTTCGTCCGCGACACCATCCAGTTCCAGGACTTCATCCACTCGCAGAAGCGCCGCAGCGACTCCGGCCTGCGCGACCACAACATGCAGTGGGACTTCTGGACGCAGGTGCCGGCTTCGGCCCACCAGGTCACCTACCTCATGGGCGACCGCGGCATCCCGCGGTCGTGGCGCGAGCAGAACGGCTACGGCTCGCACACCTTCCAGTGGGTCAACGCCGCCGGCGAGCGATTCTGGGTCAAGTACCACTGGATCTCCAACCAGAAGCAGGAGTTCATCGAGAAGCACGGTCACGAGGGCTTCTCCGCCGAGGAGGCCGACCAGATGGCCGGCATCGACGCGGATTTCCACCGCCGTGACCTGTTCGACGCGATCGAGGCGGGCAACTTCCCGTCCTGGACCCTCAAGGTGCAGATCATGCCCTACGAGGACGCCAAGGACTACCGGATCAACCCCTTCGACGTGACGAAGATCTGGCCGCACGCGGACTACCCGCTGCACGAGGTCGGCGTGATGGAGCTCAACCGGAACCCGGAGGACTTCCACTCCGAGATCGAGCAGGCGGCCTTCGCCCCGTCGAACCTCGTGCCCGGCACCGGCCTGTCCCCGGACAAGATGCTCATGGGCCGGATCTTCTCCTACGCCGACACCCACCGCTACCGGATCGGCCCGAACTACGCGCAGCTGCCGGTCAACCGCCCGAAGAACGCGGTGAAGAACAGCTACTCGCAGGCCGGTCCGATGTCCTTCGAGAACTACCCGAAGGACCAGCCGACCTACGCGCCGAACAGCTACGGCGGCCCGCACGCCGATGCCTCGCGGACCACCGAGAACAACCTCGTGTCCGTCGAGGGCGATGTCCTGCGCTCGGCCCCGACCCTGCGCAAGGACGACGGCGACTTCAACCAGGCCGGCGATCTCGTGCGCAAGGTCCTCGACGACGCCGGCCGCGACCGCCTGGTCGGCAACATCGCAGGGCACCTGCTCAACGGGGTGTCCGAGCCGATCCTCGTCAAGGCGTTCGACTACTGGAAGAACGTCGATGCGGACCTCGGCGCACGCGTGGAGAACGTCGTGCGCGGCGCCCAGAAGGAGGGCGCCGGCACCGCCGCGACGGAGAACAAGCCGAGCTGATCTCACGGATCAGCTGAGCGCACTGCGCAGCTGAGCTCCCGGCCCTGTGCCTGCGAGCCGAACTGCACGCGACGGGCCCCGGACCTCTGGTCCGGGGCCCGTTGACGTGTCCGGGTCTCGCGCCTCCCCCATCGCAGGCGGCCCCGGTCGTGGCACGACTGCGGGCGGGTGACAGCCACTGCGGCCGGGCCGCGGGCGGGTCTCAGCCGAGGGCGGGGTCGATGGAGATCACCATCGAATCGACGCGCTCGACGAACTCCGCGTCCGCGCTCAGCGCCTGACGCAGGGCGGCCGTCTCACCCGGCTCCGGGAGCCGGTCGACGCCGAGGACGAGGGCGAGCTCGGGACCTGCGAGATGCACGGACCGGCCGGCCGGGGCGAGTCCCACCCGGGCGATCCAGTCGAACTGCCCGGCGATCCGGCCGGCGGCCCGGGCGACCTCGCCGTCGGCCCACGCCGGCGTCCACGGCTGGTCCTGGACGAAGGCCCACAGCGCGGTGCGACGGAGCAGGAACGGGTGGGCCGACCCGGGGTCGATGACGACGAGCTGCGCGCCCTCCTCGATCGCGGCGACGCACAGGCGCTCGGCCTCGATGGGCACCGGCCTGGCCGCGGTGCCCCAGGCGGTGAGCGCGGGGATGTCGGAGAAGCACGGGGTGCACTCCCGGCCGTCGTCGGCAGCGAGGCGCACCATCGCCATCTCCGAGGAGTTGTCGTGGACGAGGCCGCGCTCATCGGTGGTGTGCTCGACGGCGGTGGGCAGGACCGGGGCGTACACCCGGGCACCGCGCAGGGCCGTGAGCACACCGCGGTGGGCGGCCGGGTCGAAGGGGGCGGCGGTCACCGCATCGAGCGCGGCGGTGAGCTGCGGCTCGGCCAGCCCGGTGTCCCCGGAGAAGGGATTGGGCTTGAGGTCCCTGCCCTCCCACGGCACCCCGGCCGAGTCAGCAGTGTTCCCGGCGGTCATGCCGGTGAGGTGGGCGGGCAGGTCCCGGCTCTCCGGGGCCCCGGGAGTGTCCTCGGTCATCGGTGCGATGGCCTCAGCGGCCGGCGACGTCGAGCGCCTCGGAGAGCGTGAACCGGCCGGCGTAGAGCGCCTTGCCGACGATCGCGGCCTCGACGCCCTCGGGCACGAGAGTGCGCAGAGCGGCGATGTCGTCGAGGCTCGACACTCCCCCGGAGGCGACGATCGGGCGGTCGGTCCGCGCGCACAGGGTGCGCAGCAGGTCGAGGTTGGGGCCCTGCAGGGTGCCGTCCTTGCGCACATCGGTGACGACGTAGCGGGCGCAGCCGGCGGCCTCGAGCTCGGCGAGGACGTCGTAGAGGTCCCCGCCGTCCTCGGTCCAGCCGCGGGCGGCGAGGGTGGTGCCGCGGACGTCGAGGCCGATCGCGATCCGGTCGCCGTAGTCGCGGATGACCTCGGCGGTCCAGGCCGGGTTCTCCAGCGCCGCGGTGCCGATGTTCACCCGCTCCGCACCGGTGTCGAGGGCGCGCTCGAGGCTCTCCGTGTCGCGGATGCCGCCGGAGATCTCGACCTTGATCGACAACGCCTTGGTGACCTGGGTGAGCAGTGCGTAGTTCGAGCCGCGGCCGAACGCGGCATCGAGGTCGACGAGGTGGATCCATTCCGCCCCGGCGTCCTCGAACTGCTGCGCGGCCTCGACGGGCGAGCCGTAGTCGGTCTCGGAGCCCGCCTCGCCCTGGACCAGCCGCACGGCCTTGCCGTCGGCCACGTCGACGGCCGGCAGCAGGGTGAGCGCGGGTTCTGTCACGAGTTCAGTCATCGTCTCTTCCTTCATCGGTTCTCAGTCGAGGGCCTTCACCCAGTTGGCGAGCAGCTGCGCGCCGGCGTCCCCGGACTTCTCGGGGTGGAACTGCGTGGCCCAGGTGGACCCGTCCTCCACGGCTGCGACGAACGGCTCGCCGTGGACGGTCGTGGTGGTGCGCGCTCCTGCCGGCGCGGTGTGCGCGGCGTAGGAGTGCACGAAGTAGAAGCGCTCGTCGCCGATCCCGGCGAACATCGCGCTGTCGGCCGGCGGGGCGACGGTGTCCCAGCCCATGTGCGGGATCACCGGGGCGTGGAGGAGGGTCACCTCGCCGGCCCACAGGCCGATGCCGTCGCTGGTGACCCCGTGCTCGGAGCCGGAGGCGAACAGCACCTGGAGGCCGACGCAGATCCCGAGGAGCGGTCGGCCGGCGGCGTGCCGCTCGCGGATGACGTCGACGGCACCGCCGGCACGCAGGCCGTCCATGACCGAGGCGAACGCCCCGACCCCGGGTACGACGAGGCCGGCGGCAGCGGCGGCGCGCTGCGGGTCGGAGGTGAGCTCGACGCGCGCACCGGTGCGCTCGAGCGCCCGCACGGCCGAACGGATGTTCCCCGAGCCGTAGTCGAGGACCGCGACCGGGGCGCTCATGCGGTGCGTCCGGCGAGCAGGGAGCGGAGGCGGAGGGCGGCGAGGACGAGCACGACGAGGCCGAGTCCGGCGGCGACCCAGGCCGCGGTCATCCCGCTCAGCGCGGCGATGACGCCGACGACGATCGCGATCACGGCGAGGAGCGCGACGACGCCCCACAGGATCGCGGTGCGGGCGAGTGCCGCACGGGCCGGGGTCATGGTCGCCGCGCTCGCCTGGAGCTTCGTCATCGAACCGGTGTCGATCCAGCCGTCGATGTCCTGCGGGGCGAGGGTCTCGAGGAGGAGCTGTTCGAGCTCGGAGGGCAGGTTGGTGAGGGCGAGCCCGGCGGGGACGTCGGCCTCCCGGGTGCCGCGCCGGTAATGCGCAGCGTCGATCTGCTCGTCGTTGCGGACGAGGAGGAGCACCTCGTGCTGTCCGGTGAGCTTCGAGAGCTGTGCGGCCGCGGCGTTGCCCTCGGCGATGTCGGTGCCGGAGAGAACGAGCGCGGAGAAGTCTCCGATCGGCACGACCTCGCCGGGGATGTCGGAGAGCACGCACGCCGCGGCGAGCTGATCCGGCCGGCCGAAGGGGGTGACGATGACGGTGCGGCTCACAGTGCTCCCTTGGTGCTCGGGATCCCGGTGACGCGCGGGTCGGGCTCGACCGCGGCGCGCAGCGCCCGGGCGAAGGCCTTGAACTGGGCCTCGGCGATGTGGTGGGGGTCGCGACCGGCGAGCAGCGAGAGGTGGACGGTGAAGCCGGCGTTGAAGGCCAGCGACTCGAGCGCGTGGGCGACCATCGAGCCGGTGAAGTGACCGCCGATGAGGTGGTACTGCTGGCCCTCGGGCTCGCCGCTGTGCACGAAGTACGGGCGGCCGGAGACGTCGACGACGCACCGCGCGAGCGATTCGTCCAGCGGTACGAGCGCGTCGCCGTAGCGGCGGATCCCGGCCTTGTCGCCGAGCGCTTCGCGCAGGACCTGGCCGATGACGATCGCGGTGTCCTCGACGGTGTGGTGGACGTCGATGTGGACATCGCCCTCGGCCTTCACCGTGAGGTCGATGAGCGAGTGCTTCGACAGGGCGGTGAGCATGTGGTCGTAGAACGGCACTCCCGTGGAGATGTCCGAGGCACCGGTGCCGTCGAGGTCGACGCGCACGGTGACGTCGGATTCGCTCGTCGCACGGTGTGCCGAGGCCTGGCGTTCGGTCATGCGGGGTCCTGGTCCTTTGCTGTCCGGGGGGCGGCATGCGGCGGGCGGTAGGCGGGGGATCTGGGTGGGGGCGGCGAGGTGCTCCGGGGTGCTCTCGAGCACCCGGTGCACGGCATCGATGAAGGCGTCGGTCTCCTCGGCGGTGCCGGCGTTGACGCGCAGGTGACCGGGGATCCCGGTGTCGCGGACGAGGACGCCGGCGTCGAGGAGGTCCTGCCACAGGGCGTGGGGCTCGGCGATGCCGCCGAACAGGAGGAAGTTCGAGTCGCTCGGCACCACGGTGAAGCCGGCGTCGAGCAGGGCGGCGGCCATGCGCTCGCGCTGCTCGACGAGCGCGTCGACGGTGGCGAGCAGTGCGGGGGCGTGGGCGAGCGCGGCGCAGGCGGCGGCCTGGGTCAGCGCGGACAGGTGGTAGGGCAGCCGCACGAGGCGCAGCGCGTCGATCACGGCCGGGTGTGCGACGGCGTACCCGAGGCGCACGCCCGCGAAGGCGAAGGCCTTGCTCATCGTGCGCGACACGATGAGCCGGGGGTGGTCCGGGAGGAGCGTGAGCGCGGTGCGGAATCCGGGTCGCGCGAATTCGGCATAGGCCTCGTCGACGATGACGATGCCGGTGCTCGCGGCGAGCACGGCTTCGACGACGGCGAGGTCGAGACCGTTGCCAGTGGGGTTGTTCGGGGTGCAGAGGAACACGACGTCGGGCCGGTGCTCGCGCACGGCGGCCACCGCGGACTCGACGCTGATCCCGAAGTCCGCCTCGCGGTCGACGGCGATCCACGCGGCGCCGGTCGACGCGGTGATGAGCGGATGCATCGAGTAGCTCGGGGTGAAGCCGAGCGCGGTGCGGCCCGGACCGCCGAAGGCCTGGAGGATGTGGGCGAGGACCTCGTTCGATCCGTTCGCCGCCCAGATCTGCGCCGGGTCGATGCGCCCGGTGCCGGTGTTCTCGGTGGCACTGCGCTCGGAGTCGGTGCGCTCGGGCGCGGCGGTTCCGGCGGCGGGGCCTCCCTGACGCTCGAGCACCCCGTCGAGGTAGTGGGCGAGCGCGGAGCGCAGGCGGTCGAACTCGCGGTCGGGGTAGCGGTTGAGGTCGTGGAGCACCGCGGAGAGCTCGTGCTCGAGCGCGCTCACGACCTCCGCGGGGACGGGATGGGAATTCTCGTTGACGTTGAGCCGGACGGGGACGTCGAGCTGCGGGGCGCCGTACGGGGACCGGCCGCGCAGGTCGGCCCGGAGCGGGAGATCATCGAGAGTCGTCACCGCAGAAGTCTATCGTCCGGGGACGGCGAGCTCCTGCCCGGGGTGGACCACCTGACGGTCGAGTCCGTTGACCTCGACGATGTCGAGGACGACGTCACGGGTGTCCTGGCCGCCGGAGACCGATTGTGCGATCGACCACAGCGAGTCGCCCTCCTCGACGACGACGGTGTCGAAGCCCGCACCGGCCGGGGCGCCGGCGGCGGACCCGGCGGAGGCCTGGGCCCCGGAGCTCAGCGTGATGACGATCCCGATGACGAGCGCGCACAGGGCCAGACCGAGGGTGCGGGCCAGGCGCAGGGCGCGGCGACCGCGCGGGGTGAGCACGGTGGCGGCCGCGGGTGCGGGTGCGGGTGCGGTGTTTGCAGACATGGGGTGTCCTCCTCTTCATCGATCCCGAGGCCGGCCGGTGCGCCGAACTGATGATGCGCGGCGACTGCGGTCCGGGGATTCGAACTCATGTACTATTGAACACAACAATCGAACGGATGTCCACTATTTCTCGAACACGTGTGTGAAAATGGATTCGAACGACGTCGCGATCGGCTATGTTCGAAGTGTTGCACCGGGCACGGACACGGCCTCGCGGTCGGGACCGGAGCCCACGACGCTCCGGTCGTGCAGCACGGTGAGAGGAACGGGAAGGGAAGAGGAATGAGCCCCCAATCACGACGCCCCAGAGGACGCCCGCGCAATGACGCCGTCGTCGACGAGATCGAGGACTTCCGCGCCACCCAGGCCGATATCGTCGAGCTCCCCGAGGGCTCGGCCGCCGCCGGGGACCAGCGCCTCACCCCGCGCCAGCGGCTCGTCCTCGAGACGATCGAGTCGGCCGTGTACACCAACGGCTACCCGCCGAGCATGCGCGAGATCGGCAAGGCCGCCGGTCTGGCGTCCCTGTCGAGCGTCGCCCACCAGCTCTCCCAGCTCGAGCGCCTCGGCTACCTGCGCCGCGATCCCAAGCGCCCCCGTGCGATCGAGATCGTCAACCCGGCCGAGGAGGCCCCGCCGGCCGCCGAACCCGGTTCGGCGAACACGGCGATGGTGCCGGTGCTCGGGCGGATCGCCGCCGGCGGCCCGATCACCGCGGAGCAGGCGGTCGAGGACGTCTTCGCCCTGCCCACCCAGGTCGTCGGCTCCGGTGACCTCTTCCTCCTCCAGGTCGCCGGCGACTCGATGATCGACGCCGCGATCTGCGACGGCGACTGGGTGGTCGTGCGGCGCCAGCAGTCGGCGGAGAACGGCGAGATCGTCGCGGCACTCCTCGACGACGAGGCCACGGTCAAGACGCTCAAGCGCAGCGGCGGCAAGCAGTGGCTGCTGCCGCAGAACCCGATCTACGACCCGATCGACGGCGACCACGCCACGATCATGGGCATCGTCACCGCGGTCATCCGGCGGGTCTGAGGCCTACTGGACACGACCGCACAGCGCGTCCGCAGCGTCACGAGGGCGGAGCACCGATCGGTGCTCCGCCCTCGTCGTACCCCGGCGGTCGGCCTCAGTCCTGCTCGGCGAGGCGGGAGAGGGCGGAGCGCACGGCCGCGCCGTCCTCGGTGCGCCACATCGGGGGCAGCGAATCGGCGAGGAAGCCTCCGTAACGCGCGGTGCGCAGCCGGGAATCGAGCACGGCGACCACGCCGCGGTCGTCGGTGGTGCGGATGAGCCGGCCGACCCCCTGCGCGAGCCGGAGCGCGGCGTGGGTGGCGCTGACCGTCATGAAGCCGTTGGCGCGGTTCCGCTCGGCGGCCTGCGTGCGCGCACGGGTGAGGGGGTCGTCGGGGCGCGGGAACGGGATCCGGTCGATGACGACGAGCCGGCACGTGCGGCCCGGCACGTCGACCCCCTGCCACAGCGACATCGTGCCGAACAGCGAGGTGTCGTCCTCCGCGGAGAACCGGGCGACGAGCGCGGCGAGCGACTCCTCCCCCTGGAGCAGCATCGGGGTGTCGAGCGTCTCGCGCAGGGCCGTCGCGGCCTGCTCGGCGGCGAAGCGGGAGGAGAACAGTCCGAGCGCACCGCCGCGTGAGGCGGTGACGAGCTCGCGCAGCTCGGCGATCATCTCCTCGTTGAGCCCGCTGCGCGCCGGTCGGGGCAGCCCGGAGGCGACGTAGAGGATCGCCTGCTTGGGATAGTCGAACGGGGAGCCGACGTCGATCGCGTCGTACCGGGGCGCCTCGGGACCGGCGAGGCCGAGCGAGGCGGCCACGGGCTCGAACCGGCCGCCGAGTGCCAGGGTCGCCGAGGTGGCGACGACGGTGGACTCGGCGAAGATCCCGTTGCGCATGGTGCCGGCGACGCTGAGCGGAGCGACGACGAGGGAGACGGTCTCCGTCTCCCGGAAGGTCGAGCGGGTGACCCAGGTGACGTCGTTGTCGGCGAGCTCGCTCATCCGCTCGGCGAGCTCGAACACCTCCTGGAGGCGGGCCCGGGCCATCTGCAGGCCGGCGTCGGCCTCCTTGGACTCGGTGCCGCGACCGGCCTCGGCGATGATCTGCCGGGCGGCGTCGCGGACGGCGATGACGGCGGTGGTGAGCGCTTCGGGCCAGACCTGGAGCAGCCCCTCGGTGGTCGCCTGGAGCGCCTTGTCGAAGGCGGAGGCGGCGGTCTCGAGGAGCCCGATCACCCCGTCCTGCACGGCGGTGTTCTTCCGCGCGGCCTGCGCGGCGGCGTGGAGCATGGCGACGGTGAGCGAACCGGAGAGCGCGTTCGTCACCCGGTCGCGCAGCTCGTGGGCCTCGTCGATGACGACGGCGTCGTGCTCGGGCAGCACCGCGTGGTCCCCGAAGGCGTCGATCGCGAGCAGCGCATGGTTGGTGACGACGAGGTCGGCTGCGGCCGCGGCGATCTTCGCCCGCTCCGCGTAGCACTCCTCGAACACCGGGCACTTCGAGCCGAGGCAGTCGAAGGCGTTGACCGACACCTGGGCCCAGGCCCGGTCGGAGACACCGGGGACGAGGTCGTCGCGGTCCCCGGACTCGGTGATCCGCTCCCAGCTGCGCACCCGCTGGATCTCCTCGCCGAGCGCGGACGCGGACCCCGAGGCGGAGCCGCGCCCAGCGGCGTCGTCGGCCCCGAGGTCGAACAGCATGCCGAGCGCGTCATCGGGGTAGCCGCCGTCGAGCTTGTGCTTGCACACGTAGTTGCGGCGGCCCTTGAGGACCGCGGCGCGCGGCTTGCGCTCGAGGTCTCCGCCGAGCGCCTTGAGCAGGCGGGGCACGTCGCGGTTGACGATCTGGTTCTGCAGCGCCAGGGTCGCCGTCGACACCACGACCCGCTCGCCGGTGCGCACGGCGTGCTCGAGCGCGGGCACGAGGTAGGCCAGCGACTTCCCGGTCCCGGTGCCGGCCTGGACGAGGAGGTGGGTCTCCGAGCCGAGCGCGCCGGCGACGGCCTCGGCCATGGTCTGCTGTCCCTCCCGCGGGCTGCCGCCGAGCGCGGCGACGGCACTCGCGAGGAGGTCGGCGGTCGCGGTCACGCAGCCGGCCCGGAGAACATGTCCGGCTTGCGGTACTCTTCGAGCTCGCTGAGGAGGTCGGAGTCGACGCGCGCCTGCACTGCGGTGCCCTCCGCCAGGTGCTTCTCCTCGAGCACGGTGCCCTCGTCGTGGATGCGGGACACGAGGTCGCCGCGGTCGTAGGGCAGGAGGACGGTGAGCTCGTGCTCGGGCTCGGGCAGGAGCTCGGCAATGCGCGCCTCGAGCTCGGCGATCCCCGCCCCGGTCGCGGCGGACACCGCGAGCGCACCCGGGTGCGCGCGGAGCAGCGCGGAGAGGGCGACCGGGTCGGCGATGTCGGCCTTGTTGAAGACGATGAGTTCGCCGATGTCGGCGGTGTCGACGTCGGCGAGGACATCGCGCACCGCCTGGATCTGGCTCGTCGGGTCCGGGTGGGAGGCGTCGACCACGTGGACGAGGAGGTCGGCGTAGGCGGCCTCCTCGAGGGTCGAGCGGAACGCCTCGACGAGCTGGTGGGGCAGGTTGCGGACGAAGCCCACGGTGTCGGTGTAGGTGAAGTCGCGGCCGTCGGCCGTCTGCGCCTGCCGCACCGTCGGGTCGAGGGTGGCGAACAGGACGTTCTGCACCATGACGCCGGCGGCGGTGAGCCGGTTGAGGAGGGAGGACTTGCCGGCGTTGGTGTAGCCGACGATCGCCGCGCTCGGCACGTGGTTGCGCGTCCGGTTGGCGCGCTTGGTCTCCCGCGAGGGCTCCATCGCCTTGATCTGCTTGCGGAGCTTGGCCATCCGGGTGCGGATGCGGCGCCGGTCGAGCTCGATCTTCGTCTCACCCGGACCACGCGAGCCGATGCCCTCACCGCCGGCCACCCGGCCGCCGGCCTGCCGGGACATCGACTCGCCCCAGCCGCGCAGCCGCGGCAGCAGGTACTCGAGCTGGGCGAGCTCGACCTGGGCCTTGCCCTCGCGGCTCTTGGCGTGCTGGGCGAAGATGTCGAGGATGAGCGCCACCCGGTCGATGACCTTGACCTTGACGACGTCCTCGAGCCCGCGCCGCTGGCCGGGGGCGAGCTCGGAGTCGACGACGACGGTGTCCGCGCCGACGGCGGCGACGATCTCCGCGAGCTCCTGGGCCTTGCCGCGCCCGAAGAACGTCCCCGGGTCCGGGGTGTCACGACGCTGGAGCAGGCCGTCGAGCACGGTCGAGCCGGCGGTCTCGGCGAGCGCGGCGAGCTCCCGCAGGGAGGTCTCCGCCTCGAGCGCGGTGCCGGAGGTGTAGAGCCCGGCGAGCACGACCTTCTCGAGGCGCAGCTGCCGGTACTCGACCTCGGTGACGTCCTCGAGCTCGGTCGACAGTCCGTCGACGCGGCGCAGGGCGCGCCGCTCGAGCACGTCGAGCTGGGTCTCGTCCTCGTGCGTGAGCTGCTCGTCGGTGAGCGCGGTGCCGGCGCGGGAGAGGACGCGGTCGATCATCGCGCGCCGCCGGTCCTCGCTGGTCGGGGCGGTGCTCGGGTCGTCGTGCGGGGTGCCGTTCGACGGCTGGTCGGTCGTCGGACGATCGACGGGGGAATCCGGGGTGGATCCGGTCACGGGCATCGACTTCTCTCGGTAGTGGTCGGTCTTCCATTCTCCCACAGGCGCGCCGGGCGGCGGCCGGTGCGCGGATTACCATGGGCGTGATGACTGAACACTATTTCTCCGCGAATCCTTCCGCGCCCGGGCCGCTCCGGACGATCACCGCCCGGCTCGCGGGCCGGGAGGTCGCGGTGACGACGGCCGGTGGCGTGTTCTCCCCCGGCCGACTCGACCTCGGCACGCAGGTGCTGCTCAAGGCGCTGCCGGAGCCGCCGGCCGGGGAGCTGCTCGACCTCGGGTGCGGCTGGGGGCCGATCTCCCTGCAGGCCGGTCTCGAGGCGCGTCAAGCGGGGACCGCGGTGCGGATCTGGGCGCTCGACGTCAACGAGCGGGCCCTCGAGCTCACCGCCCGCAACGCCCGCGACCTCGGGTTGGATGCGATCCGGACCGTCACCGCCGCCGAGGTGCCCGCCTACATCGCGTTCGACGCGATCTGGTCAAACCCCCCGATCCGGGTGGGCAAGGAGGTCCTCCACGGGCTGCTGGAGACCTGGCTGCCGAGGCTCGCCCCGGGCGGGCAGGCGTGGCTCGTCGTGTCGAAGAACCTCGGCGCCGATTCGCTCCGGGTGTGGATCGCCGACATGCTCGGCGCGGGCTACACGGTGGCCAAGCACTCCTCGGCGAAGGGCTTCCGCGTCCTCGTCGTGACGCGCTCAGCCGACTGAGAGCCGGGGATCATACCTTCCGGAACCGTTGATCTCCGCTCGCCGGCACACGGTCCCGCGCACACACAGGCTGATAGGGCGAGGATCCGGGAGCTGCGCGGCCTGTCAGCGCGCGGCGAGGGCTGCGGCGAACTCCGCGGTCGGCACCACGTCGCCGATGAGCACGGCAGGACCGGACAGGGCGACCGAGCTCTCGCTGATCTCGACCTCGACGGTGCCGCCGGGCAGGGTGATCGTCCACGTCGTCGGGCCGTGCTCCCCGGCCCAGAAGCGGGCGGCGAGCGCGGCGGCGCAGGCCCCGGTGCCGCACGACTGCGTCTCCCCCACCCCGCGCTCGTGGACGCGCATCGCGAGCCGGCCGGTCGACGGATCGCCGTCGTGGTCGGGCTCGATGACGATGTACTCGACGTTGGTGCCGTGCGCGGGCAGCGGGTCGACGGCCGGGAGCCGGGTGAGGTCGGCGGCGGCGAGCTCCTCGGCCCCGGCGAGCGCGACGACGGTATGGGGGTTGCCCATGTCGACGCTGATCGCCGGACGGGGGACGTCGATGCCGGCGGTGTCGACGAGTGAGTCGGCACCCTCGGTGATCGAGCGCGGGAACTCCCAGCGGCCCATGTCGACGCGGTACCAGGCCTCCTGCGCGCCGGTGGGGTCCGGGACCCGGGTGACGTGCTTGACGCCGGCCCGGGTGCCCACGGCGAGCGGTCCGGCGGCGAGGTCGGCGAGGCCGTGCTCGACGAGGCAGTGGGCGAAGACGCGCACGCCGTTGCCGCACATCTCCGCGATCGAGCCATCGGCGTTGCGGTAGTCCATGAACCATTCGGCACCGACCGTGTGGGCGTCCACGGCTTCGGGGATCCCTGCCGCTGCCGAACGGACCACCCGGATGAGACCGTCGCCGCCCACGCCGCGCCGACGATCGCACAGCAGGGCGACCGCTTCGGGAGAGAGGTCGGCGGCGCCGTCGAGATCGGCGAGGAGGACGAAGTCGTTGGCGGTGCCGTGGCCCCGGGTGAGTGCGTACGTAGTCACCCGGCCAGTCTACTGCTCCGCTCTGCTGCCGCCCCGATCTACCGCTGCCGCTGCGCGCCGCCGTCCGCCCTGAGGACCTCGAGAGCGCGATCGACGGCCGAGGCGCCCGCGGGCAGCCAGCGGATCCGGGGGTCGCGCCGGAACCACGTGTCCTGCCGCTTGGCGAACTGGCGGGTGCGCACGATCGTCGATTCGCGGGCGGCGAGCTCGGCGACGCGGCCGGCGAGCAGGTCGACGATCTGGGCGTAACCGATCGCCTGCCGGGCGGTGGTGCCGGTGAGCAGGCCGCGCGGCAGCAGGGCGCGCACCTCGTCGACCCAGCCGGCCTCCCACATGCGCTCGACGCGGGCTGCGATCCGCTCGTGCAGGGTCGCCCGGTCGAGGGCGAGCCCCACCTGCACGGTGGGCAGGGCGTACTCGTAACGCGGCAGCTGGGCGCTGAAGGGCTCGCCGGTGATCTCAAGCACTTCGAGGGCGCGCACCACTCGCCGGGTGTCGGCCGGGGCGATGGTCCGCGCCGCCTCCGGGTCGAGCCCGGCGAGCCGCCGGTGGAGGACCGTGCTGCCGTGGTCGTGCGCCTCGGCCTCGAGCCGGGCCCGGACCTGCGGGTCGGTGCCGGGGAACGCCATCCGGTCGGTCGCGGCGCGCACGTAGAGGCCGGAGCCGCCGACGAGGATCGGCACGTGCCCGCGGCCGCGGATCGCGGTGATGAGGGCGCGCGCCTCGTGCTGGAAGGTCGCGACGGAGGCGTCCTCGTCGACGTCGAGGATGTCGAGGAGGTGGTGGGCGATGCCGCCGCGCTCGCCGGGCGCGAGCTTCGCGGTGCCGATGTCCATGCCGCGGTAGAACTGCATCGCATCGGCGTTGATGATCTCCCCGCCGAGGCGCTGGGCGAGGGCGATCGCGAGCTCGGACTTGCCGGTCGCGGTCGCGCCGACGACGTTGATCACGGGATGGTCGGAGGCGTCCGGGCGGTCGGGCCCGTCCGGGTGCGCGGGATCGACCGGGTCTTCGGGGCCGTGAGATGCTCCGGGGCCGTCGGGGTGTGCGGCGCGGGCCGGCACGGATCAGCTCCGGGGGCGCAGGGTGGGCATGCCGAGCACGGTGGGCCCGCCGGGTGCGCCGCCGCCGGTGCCGCAGGAGTCGGCCTGTGCGCGGTCCCAGGCGTCGCCGGAGGCGGTGGGCCGCACGAGGGCCGGACCGTCGGCGATGAGGAAGAACGGCCGGGCCTCGCTCACCTCGGCGCTGAGGACGTCGCCGGGACGCACGGTGGGCAGCGGGCCGGTGGGGCCGACGTGGACGAGCCGGTTGTCGGCGGCACGGCCGGTGTACCGGTGGTGCTCGCTGTCGGGAAGGGAGGTGACGAGCACCTCGACCCGGCGGCCCACCTGGGCGCGGTTCTCCTCCCAGGAGATCTCGTCCTGGAGGGCGACGAGTCGCTCGAAGCGCTCCTGCACGACCTCCTTGGGGAGCTGGTCGGGCATGTCCGCCGCCGGCGTGCCGGGACGCTTGGAGTACTGGAAGGTGAAGGCCTGGGCGAAGCGGGACCGGCGGACGATGTCGAGGGTGCCCTGGAAGTCCTCCTCGGTCTCCCCCGGGAAGCCGACGATGATGTCGGTGGTGATCGCGGCGTGCGGGATGCGCTCGCGCACCTTCTCGAGGATGCCGAGGAACCGCGAGGTGCGGTAGGAGCGGCGCATCGCCTTGAGGATCCGGTCCGAGCCGGACTGGAGCGGCATGTGGAGCTGCGGCATCACCGTGGGAGTCTCCGCCATCGCGTCGATGACGTCGTCGGAGAACGCCGCCGGGTGGGGGCTGGTGAAGCGCACCCGCTCGATCCCCTCGACCGCGCCGACGGCGCGGAGCAGCTTGGCGAAGGCGCCGCGGTCGCGGAACTCCGCCCCGTAGGAGTTGACGTTCTGGCCGAGCAGGGTGACCTCGATGACGCCGTCGGCGGCGAGTGCCTGGACCTCGGCGAGGATGTCGCCGGGCCGGCGGTCCTTCTCCTTGCCGCGCAGCGCGGGCACGATGCAGAAGGTGCACGTGTTGTTGCAGCCGACGGAGATCGACACCCAGCCGGAATGGTGCGACTCCCGCCGAGTGGGCAGGGTCGAGGGGAACACGTCGAGGCTCTCGAGGATCTCGACCTGCGCCTCCTCGTTGTGGCGGGCGCGGTCGAGGAGCGCAGGCAGCGAGCCCATGTTGTGGGTGCCGAACACGACGTCGACCCACGGGGCCCGCTCGACGATCGCGGCGCGGTCCTTCTGGGCCATGCAGCCGCCGACGGCGATCTGCATGCCCGGGCGCTCCTTCTTGACCTGGGCGAGGCGTCCGAGGTTGCCGTAGAGGCGGTTGTCCGCGTTCTCACGGACGGCGCAGGTGTTGAACACGACGATGTCGGCGGTCTCGCCGACGGGGGCCGGCCGGTAGCCTGCGTCGTCGAGGAGGCCCGAGAGCCGTTCGGAGTCGTGGACGTTCATCTGGCACCCGTAGGTCGTCACCGCGTAGGTGCGGGCATCTGCGGGGGCCTCCGTCAGCGGCAGCGGGGGTGCGGTGGTGTCAGTCATCAGGGCTCCAGTGTACCGAGGCCTCCCGTGCTGCCCCGAAGGCTCCATGGCCGTCGACTCCGGGAACGCCGGGTCGGGAGAGTCGAAGACAGGGGGACGTCACGGACAGGGGAACGTCGCGAGCCAGGGTGCGTCGCGGGAATCGAACGCGCCCTCGGAATGCTCAGGCGTCCTCGAGGGCACGGCGGGCTGCGGCCATGCACACGGATTGGGGGAAGCCGCGCCGGGCGAGCATGCCGAGCGTGCGGCGCAGGCGTGTGTCGTGGGGCAGGTTCGCGGTGCTCCGCGCCTTCTTCAGCGCGACCTCGTAGGCGAGGTCGAACTCGTCGTCGATGTCCTCGAGCGCGTGCTCGCTGACGGATTCGGGGATCCCCTTCTTCGTGAGCTCCTGGCGGAGGGCCCGTACGGAGAGCGCGCGGGATTCCCGGCGGGCGCGCACGAAGCCGGCGGCGAACTGCTCGTCGTCGAGCAGCCCGGAGGCGGTGAGCCGGTCGAGCAGGGTGTCGACGACGTCCTCGGGGTGCTCCTTGCGCAGGAGCTTCGACCGGAGCTCCTCGGTCGCATGGTCACGGGCGGCGAGCATGTTGAGCGCCCGCTTCTTCGCGCGTTTGTACTCCGGGTCGTCCGCGCTCACCCCGCCGGCGAGTGCCGCGGATTCGTCCTCGGCATCGGATGCCGCAGGTGCTGCAGGTTCAGCAGGCACCGGGGCGCGCTCGGCACCCCGCCACACCCCGGCGAGCCCGCCGGGCAGCGGTGCGCCACCGTCAGGTGACCCGGCGGCACCGGAATCGCCGGTGGCCCCGCTGCTCGAGCGGGCCATGACCTCGTCGATGGCCTGCCGGGCCGCCGCGAGGACCGCCTCCGCGGAACGGTCCTCGCGGCGGTGCGCGTCAGAAGTCGACATTGCTCTTCTCCGGCGCGGCCGCCGGGTCGTCGGCCGGTGCCGGTGCCGGTGCTGCGGCATCCTCGGCGGGCGCGTCCGGGAGTTCGGCGATGAGGCCGAGCTTGTGCTTGATCTTGAGCTCGATCTCCTCGGCCAGGCCCGGGTTGTCGCGGAGGAAGTTCCGGACGTTCTCCTTGCCCTGCCCCAGCTGGTCCCCGTCGTAGGTGAACCAGGAGCCGGACTTGCGGACGATGCCGTTGTCCACGCCCATGTCGATAAGGCTGCCCTCGCGGGAGATCCCCTGGCCGTAGATGATGTCGAACTCCGCCTGCTTGAAGGGCGGGGCGATCTTGTTCTTCACGACCTTGACGCGGGTGCGGTTGCCGACGGCCTCGCCGGCCTCCTTGAGCGTCTCGATGCGGCGCACGTCGAGGCGCACCGAGGCGTAGAACTTCAGCGCCTTGCCACCGGAGGTGGTCTCCGGGGAGCCGAAGAACACGCCGACCTTCTCGCGGAGCTGGTTGATGAAGATCGCGGTGGTCTTCGAGTGGGCGAGCGCACCGGTGATCTTGCGCAGCGCCTGGGACATGAGGCGGGCCTGGAGGCCGACGTGGGAGTCGCCCATCTCGCCCTCGATCTCCGCCTTGGGGACGAGCGCGGCGACGGAGTCGATGACGATGACGTCGAGCGCTCCGGAGCGGATGAGCATGTCCGCGATCTCCAGCGCCTGCTCACCGGTGTCCGGCTGCGAGACGAGCAGCTGGTCGGTGTCGACGCCGAGCTTCTTCGCGTACTCCGGGTCGAGCGCGTGCTCGGCGTCGATGAAGCCGGCGATGCCGCCGGCGCGCTGGGCGCTCGCCACGGCGTGGAGCGCCACGGTCGTCTTGCCCGAGGACTCCGGGCCGTAGATCTCGACGACGCGGCCGCGCGGGAGCCCGCCGATGCCGAGCGCGATGTCGAGGGCGATCGAGCCGGTCGGGATGTACTCGATCGGGGCGCGGGTCTCGTCGCCCAGGCGCATCACGGCGCCCTTGCCGTACTGGCGGTCGATCTGGCCGAGCGCGGCCTCGAGCGCCTTGGACTTGTTGTCCGCCGAGCCGGCCTGCGGTGAGCGGGGGGTGCGTGCTGCCATGGGTTCCTCCTTGGGTGGGTCCGTCTGCCAGCACTCTAGAACGCGGCACGGACACGGGTCCGGATCAGCGGTCCGGCTGTGGATGGAGACGGCGGTGCGCACGTCCCCGGGTCACAGCCGAACCCGTCATGGGACCCATCCTAACCCGGAATGGGAACACCTGTTCGATATGTGCGGGCGTGTCGTGGCGATGCTGTGACCCGCGGACGGCGGGCCGTCGTCGCCTGTCCCCAGCACCCGGCACCGGCAACGGGCGCACGCCTCCTCAGAAGGGTGCTGCGCGCGGGGTGTCGCGGCCGAGCCGCCGCTCCGGCGGCACGCCGGTGGCCTCGCAGATCGCGGTCCAGATGTCGCGCGGCTCGATGCCGGCGTCGAAGGCCTCGGCCGCGGTGCGTGAGCCCAGCGTGGACAGGGCGAGGTCGGTGTGGAGGGATTCCGCACGGACCTGTCCGAACTCCTCGTTCATCAACGTCCAGTAGAGCGTGTGACGCATTCAGGCGGGCCCGGCCAGGGCATCGGCCGGCTCGCCCTGGAGCACGCGCCGGGACATCTCCACCGGGACGGTGTCCGGGATCTCCACGCCCTCACTGATCGCGAACCGGTCGCTGACCTCGCGGAGCAGGGAGGACACGGGCAGATCGAGGGCCTCGCAGATCGCGGACAGGAGCTCCGAGGAGGCCTCCTTCTGGCCGCGCTCGATCTCGCTGAGGTAGCCGAGCGACACGCTCGCGCCGGTGGAGACGTCGCGCAGAGTGCGGTTCTGGCGCCGGCGGGCGGCACGCAGGGAGTCGCCGATCTCGGTGCGCAGCAGCGTCATGACGATCCTCCCGGTAGCAGCGGACGGTGGGTGCGGTCACGGTTCAGAACTCTATCCATGTGAAGGATGCAACCGCCGACGCCACCGATTTGTTCCCTGTAGCCTACCCGCACCGCACCCGGCTGCTCCATCCCGCTCCGGCCTGCGCGGGCGATTGACAGCGAACTGTGACGCTGCCGCAGGGCTACTGCCGAACCGGGCCACGCCCGGTCCCGGGACCTGGTGCACCGCGGCTGCGCAGGTGCTCCGCGAGGAGCGCGATCCCCGCGGCCGTCGTCGCGGCGCGGATCGCCGCCCGGTCGCCGGAGAAGCGGTGCGCCGCGTGCTCGGTGCCGTCGGCATGGGCGAGTGCGAGGTGGACGAGGCCCACCGGCTTCCCGTCCTGCGGGTCCGGGCCGGCCACTCCGGTGCACGCGAGTCCGAGGTCGGCGCCGCACACCCGGGCCGCGCCCTGCGCCATCTGCTTCGCGACCTCGGCGTCGACCGGACCGACCCGGTCGAGCAGCGCGGGGTCGACCCCGGCGAGACGCGCCTTGAGGTCGGTGGCGTAGGTGATGAGACCGCCCCGCACCGCGGCCGAGGCGCCGGGCACCGTGACGAGGGTCGCGGCGATGAGGCCGGCGGTGAGGGACTCCGCGGTCGCGAGGGTGAGTCCGTGCTCGACGAGACCGGTCACGACCTCGGCGACGGCGGGGTCCGGGTCCGGTGGGCCGCTCATGCGCGGGCGCGGGGCTCGCGCGGCTCCCGCAGCAGCCGGGCGATCTGGATGCAGTAGTCGATCCCGGTGACGAGGGTGACGATGACGGCGGCGGTCATGACGACCCAGGCGATGACGATGACGGCGATCGTCACGCCGTCGGGGACGACCGCGGCCAGCGGCAGGAGCACGATGAAGAGGCCGATCGCGATCGTCTGCAGGAGCGTCTTGAGCTTGCCGCCCTTCGAGGCCGGCAGCACCACTCTGCGCACGATGAGCAGCCGGAGCACGGTGATCCCGAATTCGCGGACGAGGATGACGATCGGGATCCACCACGGCAGCGCACCGATGAGGGCGAGGCCGATGAGGGCCGCGGCCATGAGGGACTTGTCGGCGATCGGATCCGCGATCTTGCCGAAGTCGGTGATGAGGTCGTAGCGCCGGGCGAGGTCCCCGTCGATCTTGTCGGTGAGCATCGCCAGACCGAACACGACGAACGCGCCGAGGCGCCACATCGGGTCGAGGCCGTCATGGCCGAGCAGCAGGAACAGGAACAGCGGGACGAGCAGGATGCGCAGCACGGTGAGCGCATTCGGCAGGTTCCACGGACTCGGCTGCGGCTTCTCGGTCATCACCGCTCCAGCCTACCTGCCGGTGAGATCCCAGGCGTCCTCGCCGCCGGCCTCGACGACCTCGAGCCCGGTGTCCGGATCGATGTCCCCGACGGTCGGCACGACGTCGGTGGGCTCGGCGTCGGGGTCGGCGCCGTACGCCGCGCCCGCCGCTTCGGCGGCACCGGCTCCCGCACCTGCGGCACCGGCCGCACCCGCACCGGTGGGCGCGGCCGCTCCCGCCGGCGGCTCCTCGCCGCGGATCACCGCGAGCGTGCCCGGCAGGTCCTCGGGGGTGACGAGGACGTCGCGGGCCTTCGACCCCTCCGAGGGGCCGACGATGCCGCGGGACTCCATGAGGTCCATGAGGCGCCCGGCTTTGGCGAAGCCCACCCGGAGCTTGCGCTGGAGCATCGAGGTGGAGCCGAACTGGGTGGTGACGACGAGCTCGGTGGCCTGGAGCAGGAGGTCGAGGTCGTCGCCGATCTCCTCGTCGATCTGCTTCGCCGGCTTCTCCACCGCGACGTCCTCGCGGTAGACCGGCGTGAGCTGGCCCTTGACGTGGGAGACGACCTTCTCGATCTCGCTCTCGTTGATCCACGCACCCTGCACGCGCATCGGCTTCGCCGCGCCCATCGGGAGGAACAGGGCGTCGCCCTGGCCGATGAGCTTCTCCGCGCCCGGCTGGTCGAGCACGACGCGGGAGTCCGCGAGCGAGGAGGTGGCGAAGGCGAGCCGCGAGGGCACGTTGGCCTTGATGAGGCCGGTGACGACGTCGACGCTCGGGCGCTGGGTGGCGAGGACGAGGTGGATGCCGGCGGCACGGGCGAGCTGCGTGATCCGCTGGATCGAGGCCTCGACGTCGCGCGGGGCGACCATCATGAGGTCGGCGAGCTCGTCGACGACGACGAGGAGGTACGGGTACGGCTGGAGCACCCGCTGGGAGCCGGGCGGCACCTGCACACGGCCCTCGCGGACGGCCTTGTTGAACTCCTTGACGTGCTTGAACCCGAACTGCGCGAGGTCGTCGTAGCGTGCGTCCATCTCGCGGACGACCCATTCGAGCGCCTCTGCGGCCTTCTTGGGGTTGGTGATGATCGGGGTGATGAGATGCGGGATGCCCTCGTAGATCGTGAGCTCGACGCGCTTGGGGTCGACGAGGATGAGGCGCACCTCGTCCGGGGTCGCGCGCATCATGATCGAGGTGATCATCGAGTTGATGAAGCTCGACTTGCCGGAGCCGGTCGCGCCGGCGACGAGCAGGTGGGGCATCTTCGACAGGTCGGCGACGACGAAGCCGCCCTCGACGTCCTTGCCGACGCCGACGACCATCGGGTGGTCGGTCTTCCGCGCGGCCTGCGAGCGCAGCACGTCGCCGAGCGCGACGGTCTCGCGGTCCGCGTTGGGGATCTCGATGCCGATCGCCTTCTTGCCCGGGATCGGGGACAGGATGCGCACGTCGGCGCTCGCAACCGCGTACGCGATGTTCTTGCTCAGCGCAGTGACCTTCTCCACCTTGGTGCCGGCGCCGAGCTCGACCTCGTAGCGGGTGACCGTCGGGCCGCGGGAGAACCCGGTGACCTCGGCGTCGATGTTGAACTGCTCGAGCACGTCGCGCAGCGCCTCGACGACCCGGTCGTTGGCCTCGGAGCGCTCCTTCGCCGGAGGGCCGGCGAGCAGATGATCGGAGCTCGGGAGGGTGTAGGTGATGTCACCGGCCAGCGTGAGCTGCTCGACGCGCTGCGGGAGCTCGCCGGTGGCCTGCGGAGCCGGGGTGGACACGGCGGGGACGGTGGCCTCGGGGTCGGGCTCGCGGTCGATGACGCGAGTCGCCTCGTCCTCCATCCCGAGGTCGACTTTGAGCTTGGCCGTTTCCTTCTCCGCCCGGGTGGGGCGGCGCTGACCGGGGCGGACCCGCGGTTCGGCGTCGACGTCGTAGAGCTCCGGCTCCGGGGCCGGGGCGGCGGGAGCGTCGGGGTCGACCTCCGCGTCGTGGATGTAGGCCTTGTCGTAGGCCTTCTCCTCCTCCTTCTCATACTGCGGAGCGGAGTCGTCCTTCTTCTTCCGGGAGCGGCGCTTGGCGCCCATCACCGGCCTGAGCGTGCTCGTCGTGCGGTTGTCGCGCACGAGGTCGGTGTCCTCGGCTCCGGCGGCCTCGCGGGGCGCGGCCTCCCCGCCGACGAGCAGGGTGTAGAGGCCGTGGAGACGCTGCGGGATCGTGTTGACCGGGGTGGCCGTGATGACGAGGAGCGAGAACAGTCCGAGGAGCACGAGGAGCGGGACGGCGACGTACACCGTGGTCGCGGCGACGAGCGGGGAGGACACGATGAAGCCGAGCGCCCCTCCCCCGTTGATCATCGCCTCGCGCGAGTTCGCGAAGCCGGGGCTGCCCGCCGCGATGTGGGCGAGCCCGGCGGCGGCGAGCACGAAGGCGATGAGACCGATGAGGATCCGGTTGTTGCCGCGGGTGTCCTCGCCGCGCAGGAACAGGCGCACGGCGTAGCCGAGGAGCAGCACGGGCAGGGAGAGCGCGACGCGCCCCAGGGAGCCCTCGATGACGGCGCGCACGCCGTTGCCGAATGCGCCGGGGATGTTCCACCACTCGAAGGCGGCGACGACGATCGCGAGCCCGACGAGGAAGAAGGCGGTGCCGTCGCGTCGGGTCGGGCTCTGCTCATCGGGGGTCTCGGTGAGCACCTTGCGGGTCCTGTTGCCTGCCA
This sequence comes from Brevibacterium sp. CS2, assembly GCF_005280295.1. Lineage (GTDB taxonomy): Bacteria > Actinomycetota > Actinomycetes > Actinomycetales > Brevibacteriaceae > Brevibacterium > Brevibacterium pityocampae. The sequence continues at coordinate 2,987,216 of NZ_CP040020.1, forward strand.
TGCGGGCCACTCCCATCCATGCACCTGTCACCACGTTCGGGTCGGTCTCGTGTGCCCCCGCACGTCCGGTGGGTGCGGTCGACGCGCTGCGTCGACGCCTGGTGCCGGTACCAGCAGCGGGGGAAGTCGTACTGGTCGCCATGATCCCCATGGTACGGGGAAGCGGGTCCGGGAACCGGGATTCGCGCACCCTGTGTCCTCACCGCGAACGCCGCGGGGGCACCCACCGATCGGTGGATGCCCCCGCGTCGCCTGCCCGGGCGGCAGGACCGGCCTCGGCCGGTGCGACTCGGATCAGTCGAGCAGCTCGTAGGCCGGGATGGTGAGGAAGTCGTGGTACTCCTCGGCCGTCGCCATGCGGGCGAAGAGGTCCTTCGAGGTGCCCCACTGCGCGGCACCGCCGGGCAGCGAGTCGACCTCCTCGTCGATCAGCCGGTCGACGAGCTCCTTGGTCACGGCCTCCCCGGTGTCGGTGAGGGTGACGCCGAAGTGGAGCCACTGCCACACCTGCGAGCGGGAGATCTCCGCGGTCGCGGCGTCCTCCATGAGCCCGTTGATCGCGGCCGCGCCGTTGCCGCTGAGCCACGCCCCGACGTACTGGATGCCCACGGAGATGTTCGCGCGCAGACCGGCCTCGGTGATCTCACCGGGGGTGTCCTTGACCGACAGGAGGTCGGCGGCGGTGACGGCGACGTCCTCGCGGGTCTTGTCGATCTGGTTGGGGCTGTCGCCGAGCACCTTGGTGAACTCGGCGCGGCAGGCCTCGACCATTCCGGGATGGGCGACCCACGAGCCGTCGAAGCCGTCGTTCGCCTCGCGCGACTTGTCCTTCTCCACCTGGTCGAAGGCCTTGGTGTTGGCGGCCTCGTCCTTGGAGGGGATGAACGCGCTCATGCCGCCGATCGCGTGGGCACCGCGCTTGTGGCAGGTGCGCACGAGGAGCTCGGTGTAGGCGCGCATGAACGGCACGGTCATGGTGACCTGGGCGCGGTCGGGGAGGATCCAGTCCTCGCCCTTGGCACGGTGGGTCTTGATGACGGAGAAGATGTAGTCCCAGCGGCCGGCGTTGAGGCCGGCGGAGTGCTCGCGGAGCTCGTAGAGGATCTCCTCCATCTCGAACGCCGCCGGGTAGGTCTCGATGAGGCAGGTGGCGCGGATGGTGCCGCGCGGGATCCCGAGCGCCTCCTGCGCGTGGATGAACACGTCGTTCCACAGGCGCGCTTCGAGGTGCGACTCCATCTTGGGCAGGTAGAAGTAGGGGCCGCGGCCCTTCTCGATCTGCACCTTGCCGGCGGTCGCGAGGTAGAGGGCGAAGTCGACGAGCGATCCCGAGGCGATCTCGCCGTCGATCCGCATGTGCTTCTCCTCGAGGTGCCAGCCGCGGGGGCGGACCACGATGGTCGGCAGCTCCTCGTCCGGGCGCAGCGTGTACTCCTTGCCCTGCTCGGACACGAAGTCGATCTCCCGGTTGAGGGAGTCGAGCAGGTTGACCTGGCCGCCGAGCACGGAGTCCCAGGCCGGGGTGTTCGCGTCCTCCTGGTCGGCGAGCCACACCTTGGCCCCGGAGTTGAGCGCGTTGATCGTCATCTTGCGGTAGGTCGGGCCGGTGACCTCGACGCGGCGGTCCTCGAGGCCGGGGGCGGGCGGTGCCACCTTCCACGAGTCGTCTTCGCGGATCGCCTTCGTCTCCTCGAGGAAGTCGAGCTCCTCGCCGGCGTCGAGGCGGGCCTGGCGGTCCTTGCGGGCGGCGAGGCGCTCCTGGCGGGTGCCGGCGAAGGCGCGGTGCAGCGAGACGATGAGCTGCAGGGCGTCGGGGGTGAGGACGGACAGGTGCTCCGGCTTGATCTCGCCGGTGATCTCGAGGCCGTCGGGCAGGTCGATCGGGGTCGTGGTCATGAGGGACTCCTCAGTGTCGGGTGCGGGTGCGGTCTGGTGCGGGTGGCGCGATGGACTGTGGCGGACGGATGGCCCGGTGCGGTGCGGTGGGCCGGGTCAGGCCGTCGCCGGAGGTTCGGCCCCGAGCCGTTCGAGCACGGCCGCGGCGATCACCGCATCCTCGTCGGGCTTGCCGCCGGCGACGCCGAGGCCGCCGACGAGGGTGCCGTCGAACACGAGCGGCACCCCGCCGGCGATGCTCGTGAGCAGGCCGCCGGTGCCGTGCTCGAGCTTCTGCGCGAGCTCGGGGTTCATGAGCGCGCTGGGCCGGCGGGTGGAGGCGGCGGTGTTCGCCTTGCGCCGGCTCGTCTCGACGCTGTGCGGCGTCATGCCGTCGGCGCGGCCGTAGGCGACGAGCCCGAGGGCGGGGTCGACGATCGTCGCGCAGGCGCGCACACCGACCCTCTCCCCCTCCTCGATCGTCAGCGCGACGGCACGGGCGGCGGTGTCGTGGGTGATGACGGGAACGGTGGTGTAGACCGGGGCGGTCGTATCGGGGGTCATTCAGCGTCCTTCCTGGGCTTCGAAGACGGTGCCCGGATTGAGGATGCCCTGCGGGTCGAGGGCGTTCTTGATGCGGTGGTTGAGCTCGAGGACGTCCGGACCCAGGTAGTCGCCGAGCCACGGCCGCTTGAGGCGACCCACCCCGTGCTCGCCGGTGATCGTGCCGCCGAGCGAGACCGCGAGGTCGATGATCTCGCCATAGGCCACGTGCGCGCGCTCGCGCTGCGCGTCGTCGGTGGGGTCGAACACGACGAGCGGGTGGGTGTTGCCGTCCCCGGCGTGGGCCATGACGGCGACGAGCACCTCGCGCCTGCGGCTGATCTCCTCGATGCCGGAGACGAGGCGCCCGAGCTCGGGCAGCGGCACGCCGCAGTCCTCGAGGAGGATCGTGCCCTTCTTCTCCACCGCGGGGATCGCGATGCGCCGGGCGGCGATGAATGCCTGGCCCTCGTCGGGGTCGTCCGTGTGATAGCACTCGGTGGCGTTGTTCGCCTCGCACACCTCGGCGATGGTCTCGATCTCGTGCTGGGCGTAGCCGGCCGGCTCGTCGGACTGCACGATGAGCATCGCGGCGGCCTCCCGGTCGAGGCCCATCCGGGTCTCGTCCTCGACCGCGTTGATCGTCGGGCGGTCCATGAACTCGAGCATCGAGGGGCGCATCTGCTGGGTGATGCCGAGCACCGCACGAGTGGCGTCGTCGAGGGTCCGGAAGGTCGCGACGAGGGTGCTCGGATTGCGCTTGATGTGGATGAGGCGCAGGGTCACCTCGGTGATGATACCGAGCGTGCCCTCGCTGCCGACGAACAGCTTCGTCAGGGACAGCCCGGCGACGTCCTTGAGGCGCGGCCCGCCGAGCGTGACGAGGCGGCCGTCGGAGAGCACGACCTTCATCCCGAGCACGTAGTCGGTGGTCACGCCGTACTTCACGCAGCACAGGCCGCCGGCGTTCGTCGCGATGTTCCCGCCGATCGAGCAGAACTCGAAGGAGGCCGGGTCCGGCGGGTACCACAGACCCTGCTCCGCGGCCGCGTCCTTGACCTCGGCGTTGATGGCGCCGGGCTGGGCGACGGCGGTGAGGGTGAGCGGGTCGATCCGGATCTCCCGCATCCGCTCGACGGAGAGCACGATCGCACCGTTCTGCGCGGTGGATCCGCCGGACAGCCCCGAACCGGCTCCGCGCGGCACCACCGGGGTGTTCGTCGCGGCCGCGAAGCGCACGGCGGCCTGGACGTCCTCGGTGCAGGTGGCGCGGACGACCGCGAGCGGCATGCCCGCGTCGGGGTCGTTGGCGCGGTCCCAGCGATAGGCCTCCATCTTCACGGGGTCAGTGATGACCGCCCCGTCGGGCAGCTGGGCGGCGAGCTCCTCGAGCGTCTGTGCAGTGGTCGTGGCGTCCACGGTGGTCATGGCTTCCGTCCTTCCCGGGCCGCGGGCCGCGCGGCCGAGTATGAGGTGCGACACCTTCGTCACTCGCAATCTACTCCCTTGAGAATGAAATCGCGATTCCACAATGCGAAATCAGACTACAAAGCCCGGTCTCATTTCGAGAACGTTCTTCCGCCCTGCGGAAGTCCGGCCTCCCGAATCGCCGGGGATCGCTCACATCCGGTTCCCCGGGAAGCACTCATCGAACGCTTGCACAGTGCTGCGGCATGCTCTACTGTCACCGTGATTGGAGTCACACCCCGCTCGGGCACCGCCGCCTCGCGGGGACGTGCCGACCCGACACTTCATGCGGCTCCCCCGCAGACAGGAATGACATGGACAACCTCTTCGTCGCGGCGCTGCTCGCGCTCCTCCCGATCATCGTGGCCGGCGTGCTGCTGCTCGGCTTCCGGATGCCCGCAGCGATCGCCATGCCCATCAGCCTCGTCGTCGCGGCCGCGGTCGCGTTCTTCGCCTGGCAGATCGACCTCGTGACCATCGGCGCCTCGATCGTGCAGGGCATCCTCGTCGCCATCGGCCTGCTGTGGATCGTGTTCGGTGCGCTCGTCATGCTCGCCACCGTGACGAAGTCCGGGGCGATCGACACGATCCGCGCCGGGTTCATCTCCGTGTCCGCCGACCGTCGCGTCCAGGTCATCATCGTCGCCTGGCTGTTCGGCAGCTTCATCGAGGGCGCGGCCGGATTCGGCGCACCCGCCGCGGTCGTCGCTCCGCTCATGCTCGCCCTCGGCTTCCCCGCGATCGCCGCGGTGCTGTTCGGCCTCATCATCCAGTCGACCCCGGTGAGCTTCGGCGCGGTCGGCACCCCCATGCTCACCGGCATCGGCAACGGCCTGGCCGATGAGACCGGCGCGATGTCGGCCGATGTCGCCGAGCGCGCCGGCGTGCTCGGCCTCGATCAGCTCGGCTTCGTCGCGCACACCGCCGGCCAGGTCGCGCTCATCCACGCGATCTGCGGCATCCTGATCCCGCTCACCCTGTGCTGCTTCATGACAGGCTTCTTCGGCAGCCGCCGCCGGTTCGCCGACGGGCTCGCCGTCGCACCCTTCGCGATCTTCGCCGCCTTCGCGATGATCGTCCCCTACCTCCTCGTCGCCACCTTCCTCGGCCCGGAGTTCCCCTCGATGATCGGCGGCCTCGTCGGCCTCCTCATCGTCGTGCCCGCCGCCCGCGCCGGTTTCCTCACCCCCAAGGACACCTGGGAGTTCGCGCCGCGCTACCGCTGGCCCGAGCGCTGGATGGGAACGGTCAGCCCGGCCGCGGAGGCCTCGCACCTCAAGAAGCGGATGCCGCTCGTGCAGGCCTGGGCGCCGTACCTCATCGTCGTCGTCCTCCTCCTCATCACCCGCAACATCCCGGCGGTCAAGGCATTCCTCACCGGCCCCGCCGTCATCAAGGTCGAGGGCATCTTCGGCACCCCGATCAACCAGAACATGGACCTGATCTACTCGCCGGGTGCGCTCTTCGTCCTCGCCTCGCTCATCACCATCGCGCTCCACCGCATGAGCGGCCGCCAGGTCGCCGCCGCGTGGAAGCTCGCCGGCGGGCAGATCGCGGGTGCGGCCGTCGCACTCCTGTGCTCGGTCCCGATGGTCCGGGTGTTCATCAACTCGGGCCCGGACTACAACGCTGCGGGCATGGATTCGATGCCGGTGACGCTCGCGTCGGCGGCGGCAGAGACGCTCGGTCACAACTGGCCGCTCGCCGCACCCTTCGTCGGGGCGCTCGGCGCGTTCGTCGCGGGGTCGAACACCGTGTCCAACCTCATGTTCTCGCAGTTCCAGTTCACCACCGGCGTGAATATCGGTGCGTCCTCGCCGGAGACCGTCGTCGCTGCGCAGGCGGTGGGCGGTGCGGCCGGCAACATGGTCGCGGTCCACAACGTCGTCGCCGCCGCCGCGACCGTCGGCCTGCTCGGTCGCGAGGGCGACATCATCCGCAAGACGATCATCCCGATGGCCGTCTACTGCCTCACGGCGGGATCGATCGCCTACATGATGGTATTCGGGCCCGGCCTCAACATCGGCACGATCATGTTCGCGCTCATCCTCATCGGCCTCGCGGTGACGTTCGTCCTGCTCTCCCGCTCCAGCGGCCGGGACAACGACGAGCTGCTCCCGGTCGACGAGGAGCAGGAGCGCGCGGCCGCCGAGGTCCCGGCCGGCTCCCTCGCCGCGGATCCGCACGCCGATCGTACGGGCGACCGCGCCACCGATGGGGCCGACCGCCCCGGCGGCACCGGGCCCGCCGGCCGCCGCTGAACCGTGTCCTCGCCCCAGCGCGTCCAATCGGTCGACCGCACCCTCGACGTCCTCGAAGCCCTCGCGGACGCCGGGGGTGCGGCGCGGAGCAAGGATCTCGCCACGGCGATCCGGCTCCCGGTGCCCACGGTGCACCGGATCCTCGGCACGCTCGCCGCGCGCGGGATCGTGCTCCAGCTCGCCGACCGGAGCTATTCGCTCGGGCCCCGGCTGGTGCGCCTCGGCGCCGTCGCCGCGCACCAGACGGGCGCGGAGGCCCAGCCGCTCCTCGCGGAGCTCGCGGAGTCGCTCGGGGAGACCGTCAACCTCGCATTCTTCACCCGCGACTCCATGACCTACGTGGCCCAGGCCGCCTCGCCGCGCTCGATGCGGATGTTCACCGAGGTCGGCCGCCGCGTGCCGCTGCACAACACCGGGGTCGGCAAAGCGGTGCTCGCCGCGCTGCCGGTCGAGGAGGCCCGCGGACTGCTCGCCCTCCCGCCGGTGGACGGCGGCCCGGCCCCCGATGTCGAGGCGCTGCTCGGCGAGATCGCACGCGCCCGCGAGGTGGGCTACGCCGTCGACGACGAAGAGCAGGAGGTCGGGGTGCGCTGCCTCGCGGTCGCCGTCCCCGGCGGACCGGCACCGGCCGGGCTGTCGGTGTCCGGGCCGTCCTCCCGGCTCACCCCCCAGACCTTCGCCGAGGTCGCCCGCGCCCTCAGCGCGACCGCCGCCGGGCTCGCCGAGCGCTGGCACGCCTACGACCGGGGCTGAACCCGCACGGATGTGAAGAGCTACCCACCCCGCGGGGTGGGTAGGCTCTTCACACACTCGGGCGGCGAGCTCCGTGGCGGGCAGTCGGCTCAGACGATGACGACCATCGGGACGATCATCGGCTTGCGGCGCAGCTTCGAGGAGATCCAGCGGCCGAGCGTGCGGCGGATGACCTGCTGCAGCCGGTGCTCGTCCTTGGTCCCGCTCGCGAGAGCGTCCTTGACCGCGGATTCGATCTTCGGGCGGATCGAATCGAACACCGCGTCGCTCTCCGCGACGCCGCGCGTGTGCACGATCGGGCCGGCGAGGATCTCCCCGCGCTTGGAGTCGACGGTCATGAATACGGACACGAAGCCCTCGTCGGCGAGCGTGCGCCGATCGCGGAGGTCCGCCTCGGTCACCTCGCCCACCGAGGAGCCGTCGACGAACACGTACTCGCAGTCCACGGCGCCGACGACCTCGGCGCGCCCGTCCTTGAGGTCGACGACCCAGCCGTCGTCGGCGAGCACGACGTGATCCTCGGGCACCCCGGTGTCCATCGCGAGCTGCGCGTTGGCGAGCATGTGGCGCCATTCGCCGTGGACCGGCATGACGCCGCGCGGCTTGACGATGTTGTAGCAGTAGAGGAGCTCGCCGGCCGAGGCGTGTCCGGACACGTGGACCTTGGCGTTGCCCTTGTGGATGACGTTCGCCCCGAGCTTCATGAGCCCGTTGATGACGCGGAACACGGCGTTCTCGTTGCCCGGGATGAGCGAGGAGGCGAGGATGACGGTATCGCCCTCCCCCACCTCGATCCGGTGGCTGCCGGCGGCCATCCGGGACAGGGCGGCCATCGGCTCGCCCTGCGAGCCGGTGCACATGAGCACGACCTGGTCGTCGGGCAGCTTGTCGACGTCCTTGAGGTCGATGAGCACGCCGTGGGGCACGTGGAGGTAGCCGAGGTCCTGGGCGATCTTCATGTTGCGGACCATCGAGCGGCCGACGAGAGCGACCTTGCGGCCGTGGGCGTTCGCCGCCTCGAGCACCTGCTGGACGCGGTGGACGTGCGAGGCGAAGGAGGCGACGATGATGCGCCGCTCCGCGGTGCCGAACAGGGTCTCGAGGACCGGGCCGATGTTCTTCTCCGACGAGGTGAAGCCGGGCACGTCCGCGTTCGTCGAATCGGTGAGGAACAGGTCGATGCCCTCCTCGCCCAGTCGGGCGAAGGCGCGCAGATCGGTGATCCGGCGGTCGAGCGGCAGCTGGTCCATCTTGAAGTCGCCGGTGTGGAGCACGGTTCCGGCGCCGGTCCGGATGCACACGGCGAGCGCGTCGGGGATCGAGTGGTTGACGGCGACGAACTCGAGGTCGAACGGGCCGAGCTGGTCGGTGTCGTCCTCCTTGACCACGCGGGTGGTCGCCTTGATCCGGTGCTCCTTGAGCTTCGCCTCGATGAGTGCGAGCGTGAGCACGGAGCCGAGGATCGGGATGTCGGCGCGGCGCTTGAGGAGGTAGGGCACGGCACCGATGTGGTCCTCGTGGCCGTGGGTGAGGACGAGGCCGACGATGTCGTCCATCCGGCCGTCGAGGTAGCTGAAGTCCGGCAGGATGAGGTCGATGCCGGGCTGCTCCTCCTCGGGGAAGAGGACGCCGCAGTCGACGATGAGGATCTTGCCGCGGTACTCGAACACGGTCATGTTGCGGCCGACCTCGCCGAGGCCGCCGAGAGCGACTATGCGCAGCGCCTCCGGATCGACGACGGGCGGTTCACCGGGCTCTGCGAGAAATGGGGTCACTGGAGGTAACCGCTCCTTATCAGTTGAGCGCGCAGGGACTCGACCTGCTCGTCTGCTGCGGGGAGCAGCGGCATGCGAGTGGCGCGGGTGGGAATCACTCCCTGGAGCTCGAGGGCGGCCTTGACGGCCACCACTCCGGGGAGGTGATTCATGATGGCGTCGACGAGGGGCGCGAGCTCCCCGGCGATGCGGCGGGCGGAGTCGAGGTCGTTGTCCCCGACGGCGGCCACCATGGAAGCGAACTTGTCGGCGCTGACGTGGCCGACCACGGAGACGATGCCCACGGCGCCGAACGCCATGAGGGGGAGGTTGAGCGCGTCCTCGCCGGAGTAGTAGACGAGGGAGCTCTCGGTCATCACGCGCTGCGAGGCGACGAGGTCGCCCTTGGCGTCCTTGACCGCGAGGATCCGCGGGTGCTCGGCGAGCCGGAGCAGGGTCTCGGTGTCGATCGGCACCCCGGAGCGGCCCGGGATGTCGTAGAGCATGACCGGCAGCTCGGTGGCGTCGGCGACGGTGCGCATGTGCTCAGCGATCGCGGCCTGCGGCGGCTTCGAGTAGTAGGGGGTGACGACGAGCAGCCCGTGTGCGCCGGCGGCGGCCGCCTGCTGGGCGAGCTCGACGGAGTGCGCGGTGATGTTGGTGCCGACGCCGGCGAGGATCCGGGCGCGATCGCCGACGGCGCCGACCACGGTCTCGAGGAGGCGTCTCTTCTCCTCGTCCGTCGTGGTCGGGGACTCCCCGGTGGTGCCGGATACGACGAGCTGGTCGTTGCCGAGGTCCACGAGGTGCTCCGCGGTGGCTTCCACGGCGGCGTAGTCGATGCCGCCGGCGGCGTCGAAGGGGGTGAGCATCGCGGTGCCGACGGCACCGAACGCCTCGCGCGCCACGGCCGCGTCGGAATCACTGATCAATGCCATGCGCCCAGTCTAGCGGCTGCGGTCCGCGGTCGGGCGGCGGACGCGGCCGCGGTGGCGGGCCCCGTGACATCGCTCACAACCTCGGCTGCATTCAGCCTTACGAACGTTCAGTCGTGTTCAAACGACGCCGACCCGAGGAGCATCCCCGTGACCACCGACACCGCCGCGGCAGCGGCGCTCGCACTCAGCCGATCGCCGTCGCTGGTCGGCAAGCTGCTGCGCCATTCGCACGAGATCCCCGATGCCGTCGCCATCCGCTACCGCGACGAGGCGACGAGCTGGCGGGAGTGCGCGGACTCGGTACTCGCGCTCGCCGCCGACTTCCGTCGGCGCGGCATCGGCACCGGCGACCGGGTGGCGGTCCTCACGACGAACCGCCCCGAGTTCCTCCTCGCCGCGGCGGCCGCGGCGGCGCTCGGCGCGATCATCGTGCCGATCAACTTCCGACTCAGCGCCGGGGAGATCGCCTACATCGTCGACAGCACCGACCCAGAGCTCCTCGTCACCGAGCCGGCGACCGCGGAGCAGGCCCGCGATGCCCTCGCCGCCACCGACTCCGCACCGGTGGTGCTCGAATCCGGATCCGAGGAGTTCCACGCTGCGGCCGCGAGCACGGACCGGCTCCCGGTCGAGGACGTGTTCGTGCCCGCCGGCACGGACGACTTCGTCATCCTTCACACCTCGGGCACCACCGGGAAACCCAAGGGGGCCGTCCTCACCTGCCTCACGGTGTTCTCCTCCGCGATCCAGAATTCCGCGCGCTGGGGAGTGGAGCCGGGTGGCGGGGCCATCATGCTCGCCCCTCCCCTGTTCCACATCGGCTCCTTCATGTCCTTCCTCAGCGCACTCGCCGGCGGCGCGACGGCCCTCGTCATCCCGAGCGCGGGCTTCGACCCCGCAGCCACGCTCACGACCATGAAGCGCACCGCGGTGAGCGCGGCCTTCATGGTGCCCCAGCAGTGGCAGCTCCTGTGCGAGGAGATCGAGCGCAGCGGCGGCGAGGGACTGGCGATCACGCACGCGAACTGGGGCGGGGCCCCGGCGAGCGAGAAGCTCCTCGAGCGGATGAAGGGCGCCCTGCCCGGCGCCGAGGTCAAGGCCGCCTTCGGCCAGACCGAGACGACGGGCTACGGGGTGGGTCTCGAGTTCGAGGATTCGCTCGTCCGGATCGGGTCCGTGGGCAAGCCCACCGACGACACCGCGATCCGGGTGGTCGACCCTCAGATGAACGACGTCGGCGTCGACGAGGTCGGCGAGATCGTCTACCGCGGACCCTGCGTCATGGACCGCTACTGGAACAACGAGACAGCCACCGCCGAAGCCTTCCACGGCGGCTGGTTCCACTCCGGCGACCTCGTCCGCCGCGACGCCGACGGATTCATCTACGTCGTCGACCGCCTCAAGGACATGATCATCTCCGGCGGCGAGAACATCTACTGCGCCGAGATCGAGAACGCACTCACCTGGCACCCCCAGATCTCCGAGATCAGCATCGTCGGCAGACCCGACGAGACATGGGGAGAAGTCCCCATCGCCTGCATCGTCCCCAAGAACCCCGACGACCCACCCACACTCGCATCCGTCCGCGACTACCTCACCGACCGCCTCGCCAGCTACAAACACCCCAAGGACATCCGCATCCTCGACGCCTTCCCCCGCTCCGGGATGGGCAAGATCCAGAAGACCGTGCTCCGCGACACCGTCGCCGGGGGCTGAGTCCCCCGTCCGACACCACCCTGCCGAGCGCCTCGCGGGTTCCCGCATCCGCACCGCACGGCAGGGCTGCGGCCGGTGCGCGCTGTGGCACAATCATCACCATCCGCACCTCCGTCTCACCCGCAGGAGCCCGTGTGCCCGACGCCTCGACAGTGGCCCGCCGCCTGGCACCGGCCGGACGGAACCTCGGCATCGACACCGCCCGCGGGCTGGCGCTGTTCGGCATGATGGTCACCCACGTCCTCACCTTCGTGTCCGCCGAGGGCGCATTCACCCCCGCGGTGTGGTTCGCCGGCCGGTCCTCGGCGCTGTTCGCCGTCCTGGCCGGATTCTCCGTGGTGCTGAGCACGCAGCGCGTCCTCGCCCGGCCGGGTGCCCGCCCGTGGGCCGCCGCCGCGGCCGGCCTCATGCTGCGCGGGCTCCTCATCTCGATCGTCGGCCTGCTGCTCGGCATGGTGACCTCGAGCATCGCCGTCATCCTCGTGTTCTACGGTGTGATGTTCGCCCTCGCCCCGCTCTTCCTCCGTCTGCCCGCGCTCGCGCTCGGCCTGCTCGCACCGCTGTGGATGGCGCTCGCACCCGTGCTGAGCATGGCGCTGCGCCGCGGCCTCGAGCTCGAGACCTCCTCCATCGTGCCGACTCCCGGGGACCTCCTCACCCCGCAGTACCTCTTCACCGATCTGCTCCTCACCGGCTACTACCCGGTGCTGCCGTGGATGGGCTACCTGCTGCTCGGGATGTTCCTCGCCCGGCTCGACTGGCGCTCGGTGCGCACTGCGGGCACCGCCGTGATCATCGGGCTCGGCACCGCGCTGCTCGCGAAGGCCGTCTCCTCCCTCCTCCTCACCGCCGGCGGACGGGCCGTGCTCGAGGCGTCCGTCGGCCCGGTCCCGGACCCCGAGCCGGGCTCCCTCGAGTACGCTCTGCAGGCCGGCTCCTACGGGGTGACGCCCACCGACACCTGGTGGTGGCTGGCGATCGCCGGCCCTCACTCGGCCACCCCCTTCGACCTGTTCCACACCTCCGGGGTCGCCGTCGCGGTGCTCGGCCTGTGCGCGCTCGCCGCGATCGCACTGGGGCAGCGCTCCTGGCTGCTCGCCCCGCTCAGCGCCCCCGGCTCGATGCCGTTGACGGTCTACACCGGCCACATCGTGTTCCTCGAGATCAGCCGGCTCGCACCGATGGGCGGCCTGACCGAGCTGTTCGTCCATGTGGGGATCGCGATGCTGTTCGCCCTCGCCTGGCGCGGACTCGCATCACCGCGCGGGCCCCTCGAGTGGCCGCTGTCGAGCGCGGTGCGGGCCGTGCAGCGTGCGATCCTCGGCCCCGTTCCGGCGCGCACGGATGACAGGGACATCGCCGTCCACTAGATTCAGGAGCACCGACCGAACGCTCGGTCATCCTGAATGAGGAGACGTCGACGATGACATCTGCAGACCTGGCCGCCCTGTCCTTCAGCCGTTCCGCATCGGTGGTCGCGAAGATCCTCCGCCACGCCCACGAGGTGCCCGATGAGATCGCGGTGAGCTTCCGCGGCCGGGACACGAGCTGGGCGGTGTTCGCCTCGCAGATCCGCCGCACCGCCCAGGACCTGCGCGAACGCGGCGTGGGTCGCGGCGACCGGGTCGCGGTCCTCCTGACGAACCGACCGGAGTTCCTCGTCCTCGTGCAGGCCGCCTCGGCGATCGGCGCGATCATCGTGCCGATCAACTTCCGCCTGTCCTCCGGCGAGGTCGCGTTCATCCTCGACAACGTCACCCCGGACCTCCTGTTCACCGAGGAGTCGCTCGCGGAGCTCGCCGCCGGCGCCGTCGCCGCGGCCACGGCGAGCCCGGAGGTCATCGACTGCGATGCGGTCGACCTGCTCGAGACCGCCGAGCGGGTCGAGCTCGCCGATGCGGAGCTCGTCTCTCCCGCGTCCGGCGACGACTTCGCGATCATGCACACCTCGGGCACCACGGGCAATCCGAAGGGCGCCGTGCTCTCCCACGGGAACATCTTCGCCTGCTCCGCCCAGGTCGCGAACCGCTGGGGCATCAAGAGCGGGCAAGGGGTCGTCATGCTCGCCCCTCCCCTGTTCCACATCGGTGCCTTCCTCGGCTGCCACGGTGCGCTCGCCGGCGGCGGGACCGCTCTCGTCATCCCGAGCGCCGGGTTCGACCCGGCGGAGACGCTGGCGACGATGAAGCGGTTCGCGGTCACCGCGACGTTCATGGTCCCGCAGCAGTGGCAGCTCCTGTGCGAGGAGATCGAGCGCAGCGGCGGCGAGGGGCTGGCGCTCACGCACGCGAACTGGGGCGGGGCCCCGGCGAGCGAGAAGCTCCTCGAGCGGATGAAGGGCGCCCTGCCCGGCGCCGAGGTCAAGGCCGCCTTCGGCCAGACCGAGACGACGGGCTACGGGGTGGGTCTCGAGTTCGAGGATTCGCTCGTCCGGATCGGGTCCGTGGGCAAGCCCACCGACGACACTGCGATCCGGGTGGTCGACCCTCAGATGAACGACGTCGGCGTCGACGAGGTCGGCGAGATCGTCTACCGCGGACCCTGCGTCATGGACCGCTACTGGAACAACGAGACAGCCACCGCCGAAGCCTTCCACGGCGGCTGGTTCCACTCCGGCGACCTCGTCCGCCGCGACGCCGACGGATTCATCTACGTCGTCGACCGCCTCAAGGACATGATCATCTCCGGCGGCGAGAACATCTACTGCGCCGAGATCGAGAACGCACTCACCTGGCACCCCCAGATCTCCGAGATCAGCATCGTCGGCAGACCCGACGAGACATGGGGAGAAGTCCCCATCGCCTGCATCGTCCCCAAGAACCCCGACGACCCACCCACACTCGCATCCGTCCGCGACTACCTCACCGACCGCCTCGCCAGCTACAAACACCCCAAGGACATCCGCATCCTCGACACCTTCCCCCGCTCCGGGATCGGGAAGATCCAGAAGACCGTGCTCCGCGATCGGGTGCAGTGAGCGGCGCTCAGCGGCCGCGCTCGAGCGCGATCGCCCGACGCATGGTGCTGCGGGCGCGTCGCCGGTCCCCGGCCGCGTCGTAGGCGCACGACAGGCGGAACCAGCGCCGCCATTCCTCCGGGGCGGCCTCGACCTCGTCCCGGTACTTGGCGAACTCGGCGTCGGCGGCCTCGCGGACGATCCGGCCGCCCGGGGTGCGCGGCAGGGTGTCCTCGGGCAGGCCGCCCTCGTCCTCGAGGATCGAGCCGAGGCGCTGCATGCGCGAGCCGAACAGGAGCTCGGCGATGAGGGCCCAGGCCCCGACCACCGGCAGCGCGAACAGTGCGATCCCGAGGATCTTCGCGATCGGGTCGTCCTCGGTGAGCATGATCCAGCCGCGCTGCACGGTGAAGACGAGGTAGACCGCGAGCAGCGCGGCGACGACGAGGGCGCCGATCTTGGCCTTCGACATCAGAGGGTGAGGTAGTTCTCGAGCCCGACGGCGAGCCCTTCGCGGCCGCCGATCTCGCGGATCGCGGTGATGATGCCGGGCATGAAGGCCGAGGTCGAGAAGGTGTCGGTGCGGAGGGTGAGCGCCTCGCCGTCCGCGCCGAAGTGGATCTCCTCGCTCGCGTTCATCCCCAGCTGGCGGACCGCGTGGACGTGGATGCCGTCGATGACGGCGCCGCGCGCCCCGTGGGGGTCGGATTCGGTGGCATCGGGCACCGCCGGGAGACCGGCCGCGCTGCGCGCCGCGGCGATCCGCTGCGCAGTGTGCACCGCGGTGCCCGACGGCGCGTCGAGCTTGCGCGGGTGGTGGATCTCGACGACCTCGGCGGAGTCGAAGTACTTCGCGGCGAGCTCGGCGAAGTGCATCGCGAGCACCGCGCCGATCGAGAAGTTCGGGGCGATGAGCACCGCGGTGCCGGGGTGCTCGGCGAGAAGCGATTCGAGCCGGGAGAGGCGCTCGGCGTCCCAGCCGGTGGTGCCGACGACGGTGTCGATGCCGTGCTCGACGAGGAAGCGCACGTTGTCCTCGGTGGCTCGCGGCACGGTGAGCTCGACGGCGACGTCGGCCTGCGCGTCGAGCACGGCATCGAGGCTGTCAGCGCTGCCGAGCGCGGCGACGAGGGCAAGCCCCTCGGCCTCCTCGATCGCTGCCACCGCATGCGAACCCATGCGTCCCTGTGCGCCGATGACGGCGACCCTGATCTCACTCATATGTTGATCCTCCCGGCGACCCATCCTACCGCCGCGCCCGCTCCGCCCATGCCCGCACCGGGTCGAGCGCCGCCGGGTCGACGGCCCCGGAGTCGGTGCCGAGGAGGGCGAGGAACTGCTCGTCGGTCGCGGTGCGTCGGCGCCGCAGGCGGGTGATCGCCCCGAGCGTGTGCATCATCACCCGTTCCCGCAGGCCGAGCTCGGCCCACCGGATGCGGCCGGGGACCTGGAACACGGGAGTGTCGCCGAGGTGGGCGCGGGCCACCTCGGCCCGCCGGGAGGAGTCGATGGGCATGAGCCCGACGAGCACCGCTGCCGCCGGCTCCCCGGAGCGCCGACGCAGCTCCGCGAGGCCGGGGATGCGGCCGGCGTAGATCGGCGCGACCAGGATCACCGGCGCTCCGGCGGGGGCAGGGTCCGCGAGCGGGTGCGCCCCGGTCCCGAGGTCCGCGGCGAGGATCTCCGCATAGGATCGGGCGGTCCCGTGCTTCGAGCTGTGGACGATGTGCCAGGGCATGGCGTTCCTCCGATGCCCCTGCAGGCGACTGCGGACCCCGTCGAGGACCGGGTCCGCAGGCGGACCGCAGGGTTCAGGTGCGGTGCGGGGTGCTCATCACTTGCCGAGCAGCAGCCCCGGGGTCTGGGTGCGTGCGCGCTCGAAGCGGGCCTGCACGTCCTCCCAGTTGACGATGTTCCACCACGCCTTGACGTAGTCGGGCTTGACGTTCTGGTAGTCGAGGTAGAACGCGTGCTCCCACATGTCGAGCTGGAGCAGCGGGATGTAGCCCACCTGGACGTTGCCCTGCTGATCGTAGAGCTGCTCGATGGTGAGGCGCTGGCCCAGGGTGTCCCAGCCGAGGATGGCCCAGCCGGAGCCCTGGATCGAGGTCGCGACACCGGTGAACTGGCCCTGGAAGGCGTCGAATCCGCCGAGCTGGTCGTCGATCGCCGCGGCGAGCTCACCGGTGGGCTTGTCGCCGCCGTCCGGGGACATGTTGTTCCAGAAGATCGAGTGGTTGACGTGGCCGCCGAGGTTGAACGACAGGTCCTTCGACAGCTTGCCGATGGTCCCGAAATCACCCTTCTCGCGGGCCTCCGCCATCTGCTCGAGGGCGGTGTTCGCGCCCTTGACGTAGGTGGCATGGTGCTTGTCGTGATGGAGCTCCATGATCTTCGCCGAGATGTGCGGCTCGAGAGCGGCGTAGTCGTAGGGCAGCTCCGGGAGCGTGTACTGCTCAACCATGTGTTTCCTCCTCATTCGGACGTGTCCGGGGCGACGTGGTCATCGACGTGGTCGTCCCGGCGCGGCAGTGTGCCGCCATGCACTTCGACCCTATCGAAGGGTCCTATGCCTCACAACGCGTTCCCACCTGGCAGTATTCCGAACGGCTCCGGCGGGCTGCCCGGCATCCCGGTCGCCGCGGGGATCTGCGGAACCGGTCCGGCGGCACTCAGCCCGGCAGCTCGAAGCCGGCGCCCGGCCCGCAGGTGACGAGCGCGCGCGGACCGGCGGCGAGGCGCTCGGCGAGCGCGGTCACCTGCTCCGGCGTCACCGCCCGCACCCGGTCGATGAGCTCGGACGGGGTCTGCAGCGGCCGGCCGTAGAGCTCGGCGCGCGCCAGGCGGTTCATCCGGGCCGCCGAGCTCTCGAGGCCGAGCACGGTGGACCCGGCGACCTGGGACACGATCGCCTCGACCTCGTCGCGGCCGGGCACAGTCGTTGCCAGCCGGTCGAGCTCCGCCGCGCACAGGTCGATGACCTGCTGGGCGGAGGCCGGCGAGGTGCCCGCGTAGATCCCGAACTGCCCGGAGTCGGCGTGGGTGCTCGCGATGCAGTGGACGCTGTAGGCGAGCCCGCGCTCCTCCCGGATCTCCTGGAACAGGCGCGAGGACATGCCGCCGCCGAGCAGCGAGTAGAGCACCGTCATGGTGAACCGCTCGTCGTCGGCCTCGGGGAGGCCGGGCATGCCGAGGATGATGCCCTGCTGCTCGGTATCCTTGACGACGGTGTGCACCCCGCCGTGGAACTCCGGAGGTGTGCGCACCGGGCGGAGGCCGGCGCCCGGAGCGGAGGACAGCTCGGGCAGGTCGGCCGTCGCGCGGGCGACCATCTCCACCACCGCGGAGTGCTCGGCGCCGCCGGCCGCGGCGAACACGAGCCGCGGTCCGACGTAGTCGTGCGCGTAGTGGTCGAGGAGCGTCCGGTGGTCGAGTGCGCGGATCTGCTCCTTGCGCGCCCCGACCGGCCGGCCGAGCGGGTGCCCGGCGTAGACGAACTCGTCGAAGGCGTCGTAGAGCACCTCGCCGGGGTCGTCGGCACTCATCGCGAGCTCTTCGAGGATGACCCCGCGCTCGCGCTCGAACTCGCGGGCGTCGAGCGTCGAGTGGAGCACCATGTCCCACAGCAGGGCGGTGATGTGGTCGACGTCATCGACGAGGCAGCGGGAGAAGTAGCAGGTGTACTCCTTCGCCGTCACCGCGTTGCTCTCCCCGCCGGTGCGGTCGAACTCCTCGGCGATCCGGCGGGCGGAGCGCTGCGGCGTGCCCTTGAAGAGCATGTGCTCGAGGAAGTGGGTCGACCCGGCGGCGGTCGGTGCCTCGTCGCGGGAGCCGGAGTCCACCCAGATGCCGACGGTCTCGGACTCGAGACCCGGCATGGTCTCGGAGATGACGCGGATACCACTGGGGAGGACAGAGCGGTAGACGCTGCTGCCCTCCCCCAGGAGCTGTTCGGTGATCAAACCGGCGGCTTACTCCTCGGCCCCGGCGGCGTCCTGGCCGCTCTCGGCGTCGTCCTCATCGGTGACGGGGACGAGCGAGAGCTTGCCGCGGTCGTCGACCTTGGTGATCTCGACCTGGATCTTCTGACCCACGGACACGACGTCCTCGACATCCTCGACGCGCTTGCCGTCGTTGAGCTTGCGCAGCTCGGAGATGTGGAGCAGGCCGTCCTTGCCGGGGCTCAGCGACACGAAGGCGCCGAAGGACATGCACTTGACCACGGTGCCGAGGTAGCGCTCGCCGACCTCGGGGACCTGCGGGTTGGCGATCGCGTTGATCGCCGAGCGCGCGGCGTCGGCGGCCGGACCGTCGGTCGCCCCGATGAGCACGGTGCCGTCGTCCTCGATGCTGATCTCCGCTCCGGTGTCCTCCTGGATCTGGTTGATCATCTTGCCCTTGGGGCCGATGACCTCGCCGATCTTGTCGACCGGGATGCGCACCGAGATGATGCGCGGCGCGGTCGGCGCCATCTCCGCCGGCCCGTCGATCGCCGCGGCGATGACCTCGAGGATGACGTCGCGGGCCTCCTTCGCCTGCTTGAGCGCAGCGGTGAGCACGGCCGCCGGGAGTCCGTCGAGCTTGGTGTCGAGCTGGATCGCGGTGATGTACTCCGAGGTGCCGGCGACCTTGAAGTCCATGTCGCCGAAGGCGTCCTCGGCGCCGAGGATGTCGGTGAGCGCGGCGTAGGCCGTCTGCGGGCCGCTGTCGGTCTGGACGACGTCGGACACGAGGCCCATCGCGATGCCGGCCACGGGGGCCCGCAGCGGCACACCGGCGTTGAACATCGACAGGGTCGAGGCGCAGACGGAGCCCATTGAGGTCGAGCCGTTGGAGCCGAGCGCCTCGGACACCTGGCGGATCGCGTAGGGGAACTCCTCACGCGTGGGCAGCACCGGGACGAGGGCGCGCTCGGCGAGCGCGCCGTGGCCGATCTCGCGGCGCTTGGGGCTGCCGACGCGACCGGTCTCGCCGGTGGAGTACGGCGGGAAGTTGTAGTGGTGGAGGTAGCGCTTGCGCGTCACCGGCGACAGCGAGTCGATCTGCTGCTCGAGCTTGAGCATGTTGAGCGTGGTGACGCCGAGGATCTGGGTCTCGCCGCGCTCGAACAGGGCCGAGCCGTGGACGCGCGGGAGCACGCCGACCTCGGCGGTGAGCGGCCGGATGTCCTTGAGGCCGCGGCCGTCGATGCGCACCTGCTCGGTGAGGATCCGCTGCCGCACGACCTTCTTGGTCAGCGCGTTGAGGGCGCCCGCGATCTCCTTCTCGCGGCCGGCGTACTTCTCGCCGAGCTCGCTGAAGAGGGTGTCGAGGAGGGCGTCGCCGGCGGCTTCGCGCTCCTGCTTGTCCGCGATCTGGAAGTTCTTCGTCTGCTGCTCGAAGGCGAGCTTCTCGACGTCGGCGTAGACGTCGTCCTGGTACTCACGGAAGACCGGGAACTCGACGGTCGGCTTCGCGGCCTTGTCGGCGAGCTCCTGCTGGGCGCGGACGAGTTCGCGGATGAAGGGCTTGGCGGCCTCGATGCCGTCGGCGACGATCTCCTCGGTCGGCGCGGTGGCGCCGCCCTGGACGAGATCCCAGGACTGCTCCGTGGCCTCGGCCTCGACCATCATGATCGCGACGTCGTCACCGACGACGCGGCCGGCGATCGCCATGTCGAAGGTGGCGTCCTGCAGCTGCGAGTAGTTGGGGAACGCGACCCACTGGTCCTCGATGAGCGCGACGCGCACACCGCCGATCGGGCCGGAGAAGGGCAGGCCGGAGAGCTGCGTCGACAGCGAGGCGGCGTTGATCGCCAGGGTGTCGTAGATGTGGTCGGGGTGGATCGACATCACCGTGACGACGACCTGCACCTCGTTGCGCAGGCCCTTGACGAAGGACGGGCGCAGCGGGCGGTCGATGAGGCGGCAGGTGAGGATCGCGTCCGTCGAGGGACGGCCCTCGCGGCGGAAGAAGGAGCCGGGGATGCGGCCGGCGGCGTACATCCGCTCCTCGACGTCCACGGTGAGGGGGAAGAAGTCGAAGTGCTCCTTCGGGGACTTGCCGGCGGTGGTGGCCGACATGAGCATGGTCTCGTCGTCGAGGTAGGCGACGGCGGTGCCGGCGGCCTGCTGCGCGAGGCGTCCGGTCTCGAACCGGACGGTGTGGGAGCCGAAGCGCCCGTTGTCGATGTGTGCGACTGCTGATTCGGGATTGAGGCCCAAGTGAGCTCCGTTCTACGTGCGCACGCCGGATCCGGCGGTGCGCGTGGGGTGGACCGCCGCGGTCGGTGCGCACGGATTGCGCACCCGGTGATTCGGCCCGGTCATCGATCGAGGCCCACGCATTCTCTGTGCTGCGGAGGCCACTACCGATCACCGGCGACGCCGATCCGGCGGGCTCTGACCGTGCCAGTCTATCAAGTGAGGCCGCCGGAGCCGACCGGCCTGTGCCGGCACCCGACAGCGGGCACGCAGGACCCGGATGAATGACACAGGACCCGCTGAGATCTCAGCGGGTCCTGTGGCTTCGGCGCGGTCCGGATGGACCGCTGCGATCATGCGATCAGCGGCGCAGGCCGAGGCGCGCGATGAGCGCGCGGTAGCGCTCGATGTCGACCTTCTGCAGGTAGCCGAGCAGACGGCGACGGTGGCCGACGAGCAGCAGCAGGCCCCGGCGCGAGTGGTGGTCGTGCTTGTGCTCCTTGAAGTGCTCGGTCAGATCCTTGATGCGACGGGTGAGCACGGCGACCTGGACCTCGGGGGATCCGGTGTCGCCTTCGTGGATTGCGTATTCCTTGATGATCTCCTGCTTGATCTTGGGATCAAGAGCCATGGATGTCTCCTCCGGGTCGTTGCGCGGCGCCCCGACCTCGTGTCGTGAGCACTGTGGAACCGCGGCCGGCTGTGAAAAAACGGCGTCTACGAGCCTAGCACAGCGCGGACGTCGTCGATGTCCCGGTGCATCTGGGCGATGAGGGCGTCCATCCCGTCAAAGGTGACCTGGCCGCGGATGCGCTCGATGAACTCGAGCGTCATCCCGGATCCGTAGACGTCGAGGTCGGGGAACGCGACGTCGACGATGTGGGCCTCGACCCGCCGTTCGGCACCGTCGAAGGTCGGGTTGGTGCCGATCGAGATCGCCGCCGGGTAGCGCTCGGGGTCCGCGTCGAAGAAGGCCCAGCCGGCGTAGACGCCGTCGGCCGGGACGAGCCCGGCGGAGTCCGGGGACAGGTTGGCGGTGGGGAATCCCATCTCGCGGCCGCGGGCGTCGCCGTGCACGACGGTGCCGTTCACGGTGTGCGGGCTGCCGAGCATCTCCGCGGCCGCCCGGACGTCGCCCTCGCGGAGCAGGCGGCGGACCTCGGTCGAGGAGAAGCGACCGTGCTCGCCGACATCGTCGATGGTGACGACCTCGAAGCCGTAGGTGCGTGCCAGAGTGCGCAGGGTGTCGATGCTGCCGGCGTTGTCGCGGCCGAACCGGACGTCCTGTCCGACGGCGACGAGGCGCGCGCCGAGCCCCTCGACGAGGTAGTCGCGGACGAACTCCTCCGGGGTCTGGGCGGCGAAGTCGAGGGAGTAGCGCTGGACGAGCACGGCGTCGATGCCGGTCTCCGACATCCGGGCGAGACGGTCGGTGAGCGCGCCGATGAGCTCAGCCGGGGTGTCCGGCCGGTGCACGGTCTGCGGATGGGGGTCGAAAGTCACGGCGATCGACTTGAGCGAGCGCCGGCGGGCGAGATCGCCGAGATCGCCGAGGACGGCCCGGTGACCGCGGTGCACCCCGTCGAAGTTCCCCAGGGTCACTGCCGTGGGACCGAACCCCGCGGGGATGCGGTCGAGCTCCCAGAAAACTTCCACGTCCGTCCTTCCCAGCGCGAATACCCGGTTCAGGTTACCGCATCACCACCGCAGCGCTAGCTCCAGGATGCCGCTACCCGAGGCGATGAGGAGCCAGGCGAACGACCCGATGCAGACTCGACAGACGCTCGTCGTGCTGAGCAACGATCCGAATCCGACCTCATGCGACATCGGGCTCATTCATGCGCGGCCGGCCGCGGCCCGGGTCTCAGCCGTCGGCGCGACCCGGCACCGTGATGCCGGTGGCGGACTTGAAGCGACCCTCGCGCCGCTCGAGGACCGCGATGAGCTCACCACCGGCGATCCCGGCCCAGTGCCCGCCCGATGCCGCGGGTGCCGTGTCGAGGTCGACGAACTTCCCCTGCATGAGCGCGGTCGCCGTCTCCCGGTCCAGGTCGATCACCGGCAGCACGCGCGCGGCCGCCTCGGCGAGCGGCATGAGGGCGGGCGACGGAGCCGACGCGGGGTCCTGAGGCAGCTCGACCGCCCCGGACAGGTCGAACGCACCCACCCGGGTGCGGCGCAGTGCGACGAGGTGGCCGTGGACGCCGAGGTCGCGCCCGAGGTCACGGGCGAGCGCCCGGATGTACGTGCCCGAGGAGCAGGTCACCTCGACGTCGACGTCGACGTGCCCGCGGCCCGCTTCGTCCTCCCCCGGACGGATCGCGCCGACGGCGAACGCGGACACCGTGACCGGGCGCGCCCGCAGCTCGACCTGCTCGCCGGCGCGCACCCGGGCGTAGGAGCGCACGCCGTCGACCTTGATCGCGGACACCGCGCTCGGCACCTGCTCGATGTCCCCGGTGAGCGCGGCCGCCCCGGCGCGGATCCGCTCCTCGGTCACCCGGGCGAGGTCCGCGGGGTCGGCGAAGACGTCCGGGGCGGAGTCGGCGTCGTCGGTCGGCGTCGAGGATCCGAGCCGTATCGTCGCGGTGTAGGTCTTGTCCGCCCCGACGATGTACGTCAGCAGCTTGGTCCCGCGCCCGAGCCCGAGCACGAGCACCCCAGTGGCCATGGGGTCGAGCGTGCCGGCGTGCCCGACCTTGCGCGTGCCGAACCACTTGCGCACCCGCGAGACCACCCCGTGGCTGGTGATGCCCTGGGGCTTGTCGATGATGAGCATGCCGGTGTTCGGGTCCATGACCGTCCTGTCGCTGGGGAGATCGCGCCCGCCGTGAATGGGAGAACCGCTGCGCCGAGGGTATCAGCGCAGCGGTTCCGCCGCCGTGCGGGTCCGGCCCGGGTGGGGGCCGGAGGACATCACTGGAAGGAGATGTGCACGTGGTCGTAGTGATTGGCCGTGACGGAGCCGCGATCCGACATCGGGCGCCCCTTCCAGCCGGTGTAGGAGGCAAAGATCTTCTGCTCCCGGATCACGTACTCGATGTTGAGCTCGGACTTGTTCGCGATGAGGTACTCGGTGATGCGGTCGCCGGTCGAGCCGGTGATCATCACGTCGACGGCGTTGCCGGAGTGGTGGTCCGAGCCCGGGTCGTTGCGGCGGCCGCCGTAGGACTTGACCTCCGGGAAGGCCGCGCAGACCGCACGGTAGCCCTTCTTCGCATTGGCGGTGAGGCCGGACTCGATCGAGGACGACACCGAGCACGGCGAGTTCGACACGCCCTCGGACGAGGAGCCGGACGACGACTCGTCGGAGGACTCCTTCGAGGAGCCGGACGACGACTCGTCGGAGGACTCCTTCGAGGAGCCCGAGGCGGTCTCACCGGAGCGGTCGCTCGAGCGCGAGCTCGACTCCGTGCGCTCCTTCGACTTCGACTTCGACTCCGAGGGGGTCGGCTCGGGCTCCGGGGTGGGGAGCTTCGCCTCGGTCTTCGCTTCCGACGTGTAGTTCGGGTCGTCCTTGAGGGACTCGAAGTACTCCTCGGCGGCCTTGTCCCAGTGCTCCTGCTCGGCGGCCTCGTCGACCGCGGGGGTCTCCTCGGGCGCCTCGGCGGGCGGGGCGGTGGCCTGGTTCTCGGCCTTGACGACGCCGGCGTTCTCGTCCGGCGCGAAGGCGAAGGAGGAGGCGACGATCGCGGTGGTCGCGGCGGCCGGCAGCGCGATCGCGGCGACCATCGGCCGACGCTTGACCGTCTTGAGAACTCCGGTCGCGGTGTTCGGTTCGGCGCTGTGACGCCCCGAAGACTTGCGTCCCATGGCGGAGATGTCACGGACGAGAGTCCGTGCGTTCGCGCCCCAGGAGGGCTTCGGATCAGAGTGCTTACCCAATTCGACTGTCCCTTAACAAAGTTGTAATCGTTCCGTGATCTCAACCGAGTGTAGCCGGGATTCCGGTGATGACAAAACGATAACGACACCTCGTTTCCGTGACATCGATCGCACCCCGGCTGACGAGGCGGAACGCACGCGTCCCCCGATCCGGTGCGGGATCGGGGGACGGGACCGGAGCGGCGTGCGGAGCCGGCCGCGGCCTGTGATCAGGACCCTGCGGTCTGCTCGCCCTCGTCGTCCTCGGCCTTGGGCCTGCGGTACGGGTCGGCGTCACCGGCAGGCTTCGCCTGTGCGGCGAGCCGGGCCACCTCGGCGTCGTGCGCGGCGGCCTTGGCGAGCAGCTCGTCGAGCTCCGCGGCCGCAGCCGGCACCTGGTCGGCGACGAACTCCAGCGTCGGGGTGAGCCGGATCTGCAGACCCTTGCCGACCTCGGACCGGAGCAGCCCCTTCGCGGAGTTCAGCGCCGCCTGCGTCGACGCCAGCTGCTCGTCGTCGCCGTAGACGGTGTAGAACACCGTCGCGTGCTGCAGGTCACCGGTCACCCGCACATCGGTGACGGTGACGAACCCGAGGCGCGGGTCCTTGACCCGCTTCTCGAGCGTGCGGGCGACGATCACCTGGATCCGGTCGGCGATCTTCCTGGCGCGTGTGGGATCGGCCATGATGGTCCTTTCATCGGAGCCGCGCACGGGCTGCGGTGCAGCCCGTGCGCGGATCGGTCGGAGCGGGCGCGAGGTCAGTCGCGCGGCTTCTCCTGCATCTCGAAGGTCTCGATGAGATCTCCGTCGCGGATGTCGTTGAACTTGCCCAGGCCGATACCGCACTCGTAGCCCTCGCGGACCTCGGTCGCATCGTCCTTGAACCGCCGCAGCGACTCGATGGACAGGTTGTCCCCGACGACCACGCCGTCCCGGGTGACCCGGGCGGTGGCGTTGCGCTTGATGATGCCGTCGCGCACGATGCAGCCGGCGATATTGCCGAACTTCGACGAGCGGAAGATCTCGCGGATCTCCGCCGAACCGGTGTGCACCTCCTCGAACGTGGGCTTGAGCATGCCCTTGAGCGAGTTCTCGATGTCGTCGATCGCGTCGTAGATCACCGAGTAGTAGCGGACGTCGACGCCCTCGCGCTCGGCGGCGTCGCGGGCCTTGGCCTCGGGACGCACGTTGAAGCCGATGACGATCGCGTTGTCGACGGTGGCGAGGTTGATGTCGTTCTCCGTGATCGCACCGACGCCGCGGTGGATGATCCGGAGGTCGACCTCGTCGCCGACGTCGATCTTGAGCAGCGAGTCCTCGAGCGCCTCGACGGCACCGGACACGTCGCCCTTGAGGATGAGGTTGAGCATGTCGACCTTGCCCTCTTCGAGCGCCTTGGCGAAGTCCTCGAGGCTGATCCGCTTGCGGCCGCGGGCCTGAGCGGCGTTGCGCTCGATGGCATCGCGCTTCTCCGCGATCTGCCGGGCCGTGCGGTCGTCGTCGGTGGACAGGAAGGTGTCACCGGCGCGCGGCACGCTGGAGAGGCCGAGCACCTGCACGGGACGGGACGGGCCCGCCTCGTCGAGCTGCTCGCCGTTCTCGTCGAACATCGCGCGGACGCGGCCGAAGGCCGTGCCGCAGACGATCGCATCGCCCTGACGCAGGGTGCCGGACTCGATGAGCACGCTCGCGACCGCACCGCGGCCCTTGTCGAGCTTCGCCTCGATCGCGATGCCGCGCGCGGACTTGTCCGGGTTGGCCTTGAGATCGAGGGCGGCGTCGGTGGTGAGCAGGACGGCCTCGAGCAGGTCCTCGATGCCGGTGCCCTTGAGCGCCGAGATCGGGACGAACATCGTGTCGCCGCCGTACTCCTCCGAGACGAGGTTGTACTCGGTGAGCTGCTGCATGACCTTGGCCGGATTCGCCCCGTCCTTGTCGACCTTGTTCACCGCGACCACGATCGGCACGTCGGCCGCCTGGGCGTGGTTGAGGGCCTCGATGGTCTGCGGCATCACGCCGTCGTCGGCCGCGACCACGAGGATCGCGACGTCGGTGGCCTTCGCACCGCGGGCACGCATGGCGGTGAACGCCTCGTGGCCCGGGGTGTCGAGGAAGGTGATGCGACGCTCCTCGTCGTCGTGCTCCACGGCCACCTGGTAGGCGCCGATGTGCTGGGTGATGCCACCGGCCTCCTTCGAGGCGACGTTGGCCGACCGGATCGCGTCGAGCAGCTTGGTCTTGCCGTGGTCGACGTGACCCATGACGGTGACGACCGGCGGACGCGGCTGCTTGTCCTCGGCGTCCTCGGCCTCCTCCTCGGCCTCGAGGTCGATGTCGAAGCTCTCGAGCAGCTCGCGGTCCTCGTCCTCCGGGGACACGATCTGCACCTTGTAGCCGAGCTCCTCGCCGAGCACCTGGAAGGTGTCCTCGTCGAGGGACTGGGTGATCGTCGCCATCTCACCGAGGTGGAACAGCACCGTCACGAGATTCGTGGGATCGGTGTTGATCTTCTCCGCGAAATCGGCGAGCGAGGAGCCGCGACGCAGGCGCAGCGGGGTGGTGCCGTCGCCGCGCGGGACCGAGACGCCGCCGACCGACGGAGCCTGCATCTGCTCGAGCTCCTGGCGCTTGGCGCGCTTGGACTTCCGTCCGCGAGCGCGACCGCCGCCGCGGCCGAACGCACCCTGCGTGCCGCCGCGACCCCGGCCGGAGCCGCGCGGGCCGCCGGGACGGCCGCCGGCGCGCGGAGGACCACCGGGTCCGCCGCCGGGTCCGCCGGGTCCGCCCCGACCGCCGCCGCGCGACGGGGCGGGCTTGGCGAGGGCGGAGTTCTTCAGCAGGCCCGGGTTGGGGCGCGGAGCACCCGGACGCGGGCCGGGCTTGGCACCGGGCTTCGGGCCGCCCGGACGGGGCGCACCCTCGACCGAGGGCTTGGGGCCGGGCTTGGCACCAGGCTTGGGCATCCCCTGCGAGGGCGCGAAGGGATTGTTGCCGGGGCGGGCGCCGCCGCGCTTGCCGCCGGGTTTGGGCATCCCCTGCGAGGGCGCGAAGGGATTGTTGCCGGGACGGGCGCCGCCGCGGGGCTTGGGGGCCGGACCACCGGGCTTCGGGGTCTCCCTTGGCCGCCGGCTTCGGAGCGGGTGCGCCGGGCTTCGGCGCGGCCTGCGCCGCCGGGCTCGGGGCCGGGGCGGCGGGGCCGGGGGTCGCCGCCGGTGCAGGCTTCGACTCGGCCGGCTTCGCCTCGGCCGCGGGAGCGGCGGGTGCGGGCTTGGCGCCCGGGGCTCCGGGCTTCGGGCCGGACTTCGCTCCCGGCTTCTGGGCGCCGGGCTTCTGCGCCGCGGACTTCTGGCCGGCCGGCTTCTGCTCTGCGGTCTTCTTCTCCGCAGAGGCGCGGCCGGCCTGGTCGCCGTAGGTCTCCTTGAGCTTGCGGACGACCGGTGCTTCGACGGTGGAGGATGCGGAACGGACGAATTCGCCCATGTTCTGCAGCTTCTCCAGGACGTCCTTGCTTGTTGTGCCGAGCTCCTTGGCGAGCTCATGGACACGGGGCTTTGCCACTTTTCTCCTGTCCGGGTTCCTTCCCGGACAGGGAGGAACCTCATTACCGGGTAGCAGTCATCTCACTGCTCACGACCGTCAGTGTGGGGTGTCATTTCTGAGCACTCACTGGTTGGTTTCCATCTGGTGTACCCGCTCTTCTGTCGAATGGTGGATCCAGCGCGGGATCTCCGGGGGCTCGATGCGAGCCACACGGAAGGCCCGCGCGAATGCATTCTTCTTCCGTGCCGCCTGCCAGCACTTCACCGTGGGGTGGATCCAGGCTCCCCGTCCGGGGAGCCTGCGACGGACGTCGACGACGGCCTGCGGCGGATCGCCCCGCTGCACGGTGAGGCGCAGGAGGGCGGACTGCGGTCCGCGTCGTCTGCACGCAATGCACATCCGGGTGGGATCGACTGCGTGAGGCACGCCGACCAGTCTACATCACCGCCGGTGCCGGGCCGCACGACGCCCGGTTGCAGCCGCTCCCGGGTCACTCGGCGGCGACGATGTCGATCTTCCAGCCGGTGAGCTTGGCGGCGAGACGGGCGTTCTGCCCCTCCTTGCCGATCGCGAGCGAGAGCTGGTCGGCTGGAACGGTGGCGCGCGCCACCTTGAGCGCGCGGTCGAGCACCTCGACCGAGGAGGCCCGGGCCGGCGACAGCGCGTTGGCGACGAACTTCGCCGGGTCCTCGCTGTGGTCGACGATGTCGATCTTCTCCTGGCCGAGCTCGGCCATCACCGAGCGCACCCGGGATCCGAGCTCGCCGATGCACGAGCCCTTGGCGTTGACGCCGGGCACCGTGGCCCGCACCGCCATCTTGGTGCGGTGGCCGGCCTCGCGGGCCAGCGCCACGATCTCCACGGTGCCGTCGGCGATCTCCGGGGATTCGTGGGCGAACAGCTTGCGCACGAGGTTCGGGTGCGAGCGGGACACGGTGATCGAGGGGCCCTTGAGCCCCTTGTGGACGTCGGTGACGTAGACCCGGATGCGGTTGCCGTGGGAGTACTGCTCGCCCGGCACCTGCTCGTGCGGGGGCAGCACCGCCTCGACCTCGCCGAGGTCGATCTGGATCATCCGCTCGTCGCGGCCCTGCTGGATGACACCGGAGACGATCTCTCCCTCGCGGTCGCGGAAGGAGCCGAGCACGGACTCGTCCTCCACATCGCGCAGCTGCTGGTGGATGATGTTCCGGGCGGCCATCGCCGCGATCCGGCCGAAGCCGTCGGGGGTGTCGTCGAACTCCCCCACCGGGGTGTCGTCGTTGTCGAACTCGACGGCCCAGATGACGACCTTGCCGGTCTTCGTGTCGAGCTCGGCGCGGGCATCGGGGTAGGAGCCCTCGGTCTTGAGGTAGGCGTTGAGCAGGGCCCGCTCGATGAGTTCGACGAGCGTGTCGAAGGGGATCTCCTTCTCGCGCTCGATCAGTCGCAGGGCGCTGAGGTCAATGTCCATGATGATGTCCTCCGATCCGACAGCATCGGTTCTGCCCGGCTGTTCACTTGTCGAGTATGCAGGTGTGAGACCCCACCATAGTCGAACGGCCGCAGCGGCTGAACCGCCGTCGAGCCGGCTCGACGGCCTCTCAGCGGAAGCGGAGGACGACCTCGGCGTGCTCGATCTCGTCGAGCCCGAGGACGACGGGCTCCCCCGTCTTCTCCTCGTGCACGGTGACGGCGGCGTCGTCGACCTCGGCGAGCTCGCCGCGCAGGGTGCGGGCGGCCGTCCGCACATCGATGGTCCGACCGCGCACACGGCGGAAGTGGCGGACCTCGCTGAGCGGGCGGGAGGCGCCCGGGGAGGTGACCTGGAGGTCGTAGGGATGGTCGTTGAAGAGGGGCAGCTCGTCGATCTCCTCGGACACGATCCGGGTGGCGAGCGCGATGTGCTCGAGCGACACCGGGTCCGCGGTGTCCTCGGGCAGGTCGATCATCACGGTCAGGGTGCGGTGCCGGCCGGCGGCGACCGCCTTGACCTCCTCGACGACGAGTCCGGCGGCCGCGAGCGGGGCGGTGATGCGATCGATGACGGTCTGCTGGTCCTGCGCCATGTCCGGCCTCCTCATCTGCAGTGCTGCACGTCAACCCCCAGGGTAGTTCACGCTACGATTGGGCCCATGCACCTCCTCCCCGGACTCCCGCGCAGCCGTCGTGCCGTGCTGGGTCTGGGGTTCCTCGGCGCACTCGGCGGCCTCACCGCCTGCTCCCTGCGACTCGATGTGCCGCCGGACGTACCGACCCCCGCCGCCCTCGACGCCCTGCGCAACGACGTGGCCCGGATGCTCGCCGCGACCGAGGCGCCCACCGGCGGCGGGGATCCCGCCGACCTCGATGCCCTGCGGGCCGCGGCCGGGCCCGAGTGGGCCCCGCCGAGCGAGCTCGTCACCCCCACCTCCTCCCCCACCCCGGAGTCCTACAGGTTCGCCGACGGTCTGAACTCGGTCACCGAACTCGTCCTCGACCGCCTGCCCGAGGTGATCGGCGGCCCGGCCGGACAGGCCGAGTCCGCCGGCGGGCGCGGCCTCGCCGCCCTCGTCGACATCGCCGTCGGAGCCGTGCTCGCGCTCGCGCCCGCAGATTCCGAGCGTGCCGCGGCGCTCGGCCGGCGCCTGGCCGCACTGCCGGAGAACGCCCCCGACCCCGCCGGCCCCGGAGCCGGGGCCGTTGCTCCCAGCGGCTCCGCGGACGCGGAGGATCCGGAGCCGGACGACGGGGGACCCGAGCCGGACGGCGATCCGAGCGCCACGCCGGCGGCGCCCGGGCTCGAGGGCTTCGTCCGCGCCTGCTATCAGGCCGCCTACGGGTACGAGCGCCTCGCGGTGTTCCACGATGCCGAGGACGCCTACGGGGAGTTCGCCCGCGCCCGGATCACCCGGCTCGACGATGCCGCGATCCAGGGCAACGAGCTGCGTGAGACCGCCGGGCTCGCCGCCGTCGGCAACGAGCCCGCCTGGCAGCTCGATCCCGCCCCCGTGGACGCCGAGTCGGCGCTGCGCACGGCCACCGCCGTGGAGGACCTCGTGGCCGCGGCCGCGCTCGGGCTGTTCGAGACCCCGGGTGCGGAGTACCTCGGCACCGCGCAGCTGTGGATGTCCGCCGACGCCCGTGCCCGGGCCGGGCAGCGGCAGCTCCTGCGCTACCGGATCACCGATGCGTCCACGGCCTCGCCGGCGGCAGGCGGGGGCGCGTGATGAAGATCCCCGAGGTGCTGTTCAACTCCGCCGCGGAGATCATCGGCGTGCCGCGGGCCCAGGCCTGGGCCGACGCGCTCGATCACATGGTGTTCGAGCTCCTCGACCGCTGGAAGCTCACCCCCGACCCGCTGCCCACCGCACCGTGGGCGGGAGCGGAGAGCCTGGTCATCCCCGTCCTCACGAAGGAGCGGTACCAGGCGGTGCTGCGCTTCGCGTGGCCGAACACCGACAACCCGCTCGTGCACGCGCAGGTGCTGCGCGCCCTGCAGGCCTGGGGCGGCCACGGGGCGGTGCGGGTGATCAGCGAGGACTCCTCCTTCCGGGCGACCCTGCAGGAGCGGCTGCGCACCACGGTCAACCTGTCCGCGGAGCCGCTGGAGTCGGTGGCGCCGATCTGGGGGCAGCTCGCCCGCTCCCTCACGGTTCCCGCGCAGCCCGGGTTCGTGCGCGTCCAGGACATCGCGGCGGGCTGGCTCGAGAAGTTCCCCGCCGACGTCGGCCTCGTCACGGAGTTCCCCGCGTTCACGCCGCAGGACCGCTACGTCCTCGACTCCGCCCGCGCGTGGATCGAGACGCTCGCCCGGTCGGAGGAGGCCTGGCTCATCCACGCCGACCTCCACTACTACAACATCCTCGCCGGCAACCCCGATCAGCACGGGGTGGCAACGTGGAAGGCGATCGACCCGCAGCCGCTGAGCGGGCCGACGGCGTACATGGTCGCCCCGGTGCTGTGGAACCGGCTGTTCGAACTCCCCGGGGCGACGCCGGAGGATCAGGCGCGCTGGCTCCACGCCTTCGCCGGCCGGCTGTGCACCCATGCGGAGATCGACCCGGCGTACGGGATCGGTGCGGCGGTGGCGCGCGAGGTCGAGAACATGTTCTGGTACCTCCGCTCCGCCTACGGTGGGAACCGGAAGGCGTTCGGCGACGCCGCGCGCTCGCTGTGGGTGTGTCGGGCGCTGTGCGGTCTGCCGGTGCAGGGGATCGACGCCCACACCCTCAAGCGCCTCGGCTGAGGACCCCGGCTCAGGGGCCGGTGAGGAAGTCGAACCCGAGCTTGAGGATGAGCGCTCCGACCACGACGAGGAACACGATCCGGACGAAGCCGCTGCCCCGGTCGAGCGCGGTGCGGGAGCCGAGCCGGCCGCCGATGATGTTGCCGAGTGCGAGCGCCAGTCCGTACTCCCAGACGACGTGGCCCTGCGGGATGAAGAAGGCGAGCGCGCCGACGTTCGTCGCGAAGTTGATGACCTTCGCCTGGGCCGAGGCGCGGAGGAAGCTCAGACCGATGATCGAGACGAAGGCGATGACGAGGAACGAGCCGGTGCCGGGGCCGAGCATCCCGTCGTAGACGCCGACGATGCCGCCGATGAGCCACGAGTAGGCGTGGTACCGGCGACTGCGGTCGGAGTACCGGAGCACGGCCTCCGCACCGAGGCTCGGCTTGAGGAGGGTGAAGATCGCCACGAGCACGAGGGCTGCGAGGATGATCGGGGTGAACAGGTCCTCCGGGACCGAGGCGGCGAGCATCGCCCCGCCCACCGCACCGAGGAACGCGCACAGTGCGGCGGGCACGACCGCGGACAGGTCCGGCGGGATGCGCCGCATGTAGGTCGCGGCCGACACCGCGGTGCCGGCGATCGAGCCGACCTTGTTCGTCCCGACCGCGGCGAGCGGGGAGACACCGGGGACGAGCAGGAGGACGGGCAGCTGGATCAGCCCGCCGCCGCCGACCACCGCGTCGACCCACCCCGCCAGGAGACCCGCGGCGAACAGCGCCAGCAGGATGACGGGGAGGGAGACGGCGGCTTCGGTCACCGCCCCGTCCGGTGCGCGCCCACGGCCGCGTACTGCTCGTCGATGAAGCGCACGATCTCCGTGACCGCCTCGGCGACGGCCAGGTCCCGGCTGTCGCCGGTGCGGCGGTCGCGCAGCTCGACGGTGCCGTCGGCCAGACCGCGGCCGACGACGAGCACGGTGGGCACGCCGAGCAGCTCGGCGTCGCCGAACTTCACACCCGGCGAGGTCTTGGGCCGGTCGTCGATGAGCACGCGCACGCCCTCGGCCTCGAGTGCGGCGGTGATCTCCTCGGCCTTCGCGAGGATCTCCTCGCCCTTGCCGGTGGCGACGATGTGGACGTCGGCGGGGGCGAGGTGCTGGGGCCAGATGAGTCCGCGCTCGTCGTGGTTGCCCTCGGCGATGCACGCCATCACCCGGGTCACGCCGATGCCGTAGGAGCCCATGGTGACGACGGTGCGCTTGCCGTTCTCGTCGAGCACCGTGAGGTCGAGCGCCTCGGCGTAGCGGCGGCCGAGCTGGAAGATCTGCCCGATCTCCACGCCGCGGGCGAGCTCGAGGGGGCCGGAGCCGTCGGGGGCCGGGTCGCCGGCGCGCACCTCGGCGGCCTCGACGGTGCCGTCGGCGGTGAAGTCGCGGCCGTGGACGAGGTCGAAGACGTGGCGGCCGTGCTCGTTGGAGCCGGTGATCCAGCGCGAGCCCTGCGCCACCCGCGGGTCGAGCAGGTACTTGATGCCGGTCGACCCCTCGAGTCCGAGCACGGGCGCGTCGATGCTGGTGCCGGGGCCGATGTACCCGCGCACGAGGCCCGGGTGGGCGGCGAGGTCGGCCTCGGTGGCGGGCTCGACGGCGATCTCTCCGGCACCGAGCGCTCCGGAGCCGGCGGCGCGGTCGAGGTCGACCTCGCGGTCGCCGGGCAGCCCGATGACGACGATCTCGCGCTCGCCGTCGGGGTGGGTGATCGCGACGACGACGTTCTTCAGGGTGTCCGCGGCGGTCCACTCGCGGTCCTCGCGCGGGTGGTGCTCGTTCGCGGCGGCGACGAGGGTGGCGATCGTCGGGGTGTCGGGGGTGTCCTCGACGTGCGCGGCGGGCACGTGCGCGCAGTCGAGGGGCTCGGGCGTGGGGGTGGTGACGGCCTCGACGTTGGCGGTGTAGCCGCCGGGCGAGCGGACGAAAGTGTCCTCACCGACCTCGGACGGGTGGAGGAACTCCTCGGTCTCGGACCCGCCCATCGCCCCGGCGGTCGCCTTGACGGTGATGTACTCGAGCCCCAGCCGGTCGAAGATCCGGATGTAGGCCTGCCGCATGTTCTCGTAGGAGGCGGCCAGCCCGGCGTCGTCGATGTCGAAGGAGTAGGCGTCCTTCATGATGAACTCGCGGCCGCGCAGCACTCCGGCCCGCGGGCGCGCCTCGTCGCGGTACTTCGTCTGGATCTGGTAGATCGACAGCGGCAGGTCCTTGTACGAGGAGTACAGGTCCTTGACGAGGAGGGTGAAGACCTCTTCGTGGGTGGGGGCGAGGATGTAGTCGTTCTGGCGCCGGTCCTGGAGGCGGAACATGTCGTCGCCGTAGTCCACCCAGCGCCCGGTCGTCTTGTAGGGCTCGGCAGGCAGCAGCGCGGGGAAGTGGACCTCCTGGGAGCCGGCGGCGTTCATCTCCTCGCGGACGATCTCCTCGACCCGGCGCAGCACGGTGAGGCCGAGCGGCAGCCAGGTGTAGATGCCCGGGGCGGCGCGGCGGATGTACCCGGCGCGGTGCAGCAGCTTGTGGCTGGCGACCTCGGCGTCGACCGGGTCCTCCTTGAGGGTGCGTACGAACAGCGATGACATCCGCAGGGGCATGAAGGACTCTCCTCTAGGTCAGGGGCGACCGGTTCGGCAGGGGTGACCGGCTTCGACGATCTCCTGGGACTGTACCACCGCGGGCGCGTGCGGCAGGGCCTGCAACGGAGTCCTCGGGCCGGGCCGGCGCGGGCGCGGGACCTGGGCCCGCGCGGCACCGGGTCGGGGCGTGTGAAGCACCGGGTCGGGGCCTGCGGAGCACCGGCCCAGGGTCTGAGGAGCACCGGGTCGGGGCCTGCGGAGCACGGGGTCGGGCTCGTGCGGGTGCCTCGCTGATTGAGACGCCCCGGTGCCGCGACGGCGCCTGTGCCACACTGCCGGTACCGTCTCATCGTCATCGTCGGCGCTCCTCGAGGAAGAGGCGTCGGCACTGCTGGTCCCGGGAGGATCCATGACCGATCATCCACGTCTGCCGCTCGCCGGAGTGCGGGTGCTCGAGCTGGGGAACTACATCGCCGCTCCCACAGCCGGGCGGATGCTCGCCGACTTCGGCGCCGAGGTCGTCAAGGTCGAGCGGCCGGGCACCGGCGACGAGCTGCGCAACTGGCGTCTCCAGCAGGGCACGACCTCGCTGCTCTATCGCACGATCAATCGCAACAAGAAGTCGGTCGCGCTCGACCTCCGCTCCCCCGCCGGGCTCGCCGCGGTCAAGGCGCTCGTCGCGGAATCCGACATCCTGCTCGAGAACTTCCGGCCGGGCACCCTCGAGAAGTGGGGTCTGGGTCCCGAGGTGCTCGACGAGCTCAACGACGAGCTCGTGCTCGTGCGGATCTCCGCGTTCGGTCAGACCGGCCCGCTGTCCGCCCGGCCCGGGTTCGCCGCCGTCGCCGAGGCGTACGGCGGCTTCCGCGAGCTCGTGGGCGATCCCGACCGGCCGCCGACGCGGGTCGGGGTGTCGATCGGGGATTCGATCGCCGGCATGCAGGCGGCGTTCGGCGCGTGCATGATGCTGTTCGACCGCGAGCGCCGGCGGGCACAGGCGAACGCGAAGTCCGATGAGCCGGATGCACCGCGCACGGTCGACGTCGCCCTCAACGAGGCGATGTTCTCCGTCATGGAATCGCTCGTGCCCGACTACTCCGCGTTCGGACGGCTGCGCACCCGCACCGGCGGGCGCACCGAGGGGATCGCGCCGTCGAACGCCTATGTGTGCGCGGAGGGGAAGTCGATCGTCATCGCCGGCAACGGCAACGGGATCTTCCGCCGCTACATGGAGGTCATCGGCCGGCCCGACCTCGCCGCCGACCCGGGCTTGGCCTCGAACGCGCAGCGGTGGGCGCGCCGGGACGAGCTCGACGCTGCGATCGGAGCCTGGACGGCGGAGCGCACCGTGGACGAC
The DNA here is from genome assembly GCF_005280295.1 of Brevibacterium sp. CS2. Lineage (GTDB taxonomy): Bacteria > Actinomycetota > Actinomycetes > Actinomycetales > Brevibacteriaceae > Brevibacterium > Brevibacterium pityocampae. The sequence goes on from NZ_CP040020.1 coordinate 3,023,238, forward strand.
GCGCTCGCCGCACTCGATGCCGCCGGCGTGCCGGCCGGGCCGATCTACACCGCCGAGGACATCCTCGCCGACGAGCAGTACCGGGCGCGGAACATGATCCAGCGCTTCGACGTCGACATCGGCGACGGGGTGCTGCCCGATGTGGCGTTCCCCGGGATCACCCCGGTGATCGGCGGGACCTCGGTGGAGATCGACCACCTCGGGCCCGACCTCGGGGAGCACACACGCGAGGTGCTCGAGGCCGCCGGGGTCGATTCCGGGACGATCGCGGAGGTCCTCGGCGGCGGTGGGGCCGACAGTGCGGCCGGCAGTGAGAACGATGGAGCACGGAGAACGTCAGGAGCAGAGGGAGGACGACCATGACCGAGGACACCACCAGCACCGGTCCCGGTGCGCACCCGACCGCGCGGCTGCGCGATGTCACGCTGCGCGACGGCCTGCAGCTCACCGGTGGGCTCCTCGAGACCGAGGTCAAGGTCGACCTCATCCGGGAGCTGCTCGCGCTCGGCGTGCCGGAGCTCGAGATCGGGTCGCTCGCCCGGCCGGACCTCGTCCCGCCGATGGCGAACACGCTCGAGGTCGTCGCCGCGCTCACGTCGGAGGAGCTGCGCAGCTGCTGGCTGTGGGTGGCGACACCGCGCCACGTCGAGCGCGCGGTCGCGGCCGGCGTGACCCGCCTGCAGTACTGCCTGTCGGTGTCCGATGCGCACAACCGGGCGAACATCGGACGCTCGACCGAGGACTCGATGGCCGCGCTCCCCCGCGCTCTCGACATCGCCGCCGAGGCGGGTGCGGAGCTCCAGCTGTGCCTGGCGACGTCGTTCACCTGCCCCTTCGACGGGCCGGTCGATCCGCGGCGCACACTCGCGCTCGTGGCTGATCCGCGCGCGGCCCGGTGCAGCGAGACCGTCATCGCCGACACCCTGGGGCAGGCCGATCCGGCTCAGGTGGCGCTTCTCGTGGCGGGGGCCGCACGGCTGCGGCCGCATGCCGGCGTCGTCTTCCACGGCCACGACACCTGGGGGCTGGGCGTGGCGAACACGCTGGCGGCGATCACGGCGGGCGCGACCTCGGTCGACGGTGCGCTCGGCGGTCTGGGCGGGTGCCCGTTCGCGCCGGGGGCCTCGGGGAACACCTCGAGCGAGGACATCCTGTTCGCGACGAAGCCCGACTGGCTCACCACGGAGCGGTTCGCCCGGATCGTCGAGCTCGGTGAGGACCTCACCGCACGCCTCGGCGAGCGCAACGCCTCGAAGGCGGCACAGGGCGCCCGCTCGACCGCGCATGCCTTCCCGTGGGTGATCAGCGGGACCTGATCCGTCGAGCGTGACCGGCTGATCTCGATCGTCTGTCGACCGGCATTCCGTGACCGCGCGCGTGACCGGCAATCGGTGACGGATCGAGACTGACCGGCCACCGTGCCTCAGGGTCGACGGCTTCAAACCGGCTGCAGTTGCTCGAACTGGTGGCCGCTGGCACCGCCTCCATCCGCGCCCCGGCGACTGATCGCGGTTCTCAGAACGGCGGCGGGTCGTCGTCCGCATGGGTCCACAGCGCATCGTCAGCGCCGCTGCGACAGGTCCACGGATCGGGCGGCCCAGCGGGCCGCGGACGGCCGCGATCAGCAGGAGGGTCGGGCGAGCGATCAGGTTCGGAGCAGAATCGGCGATCACCCGGTCCGGCGCGGTCATCGGGATCCATCGGTCCCGCGCGGTCGTCAGGGCTCACCGGTCCGGCGCGGCCGCTCGGGTCCGGCAGTCCGAGGACGCGGAGCATCTCGCGGGCCGCTGCCTGGTCGATGATGCGCTCGGCCGAGCGGACCTCGGCAATGATGCCGTGGGGGAACTCCCACCGTTTCATCCCTCCCGGACCGGTGCGGAGCGTGAGCGTCCGCTTGGTCTTCATCAGGTGGTGCGCCCTGCACAGGGGGTGGAGATTCTCCAGGTCGGTGCGGCCGCCGGCCGCCGGATCCGCATGATCGAACGGGATCGCGTGGTCGGCGTCGCAGGTCTCGGCCCGCCGGGTGCATCCGGGCGCGGTGCACCAGATCCATTTCTCGTTCATCGTCATCCGGATGCCTTTGGGGATCGCGTAGGAGCGAGCGGCATCGTCGCAGACGGCGCCGGAGACGGGGTCGGTGAGGATCCGGTAGAACGTCGAGCTTCGGGACGCGAACCGCTGGGCCATCTCCACCGGAACAGGCCCGCCGTCCGACCAGTGGCCGGGCAGCTCGGCGTGTCCGGTGAGGCTGAGGAATGGGACCGTGACGACGACGGTCGCCTGTCGGCGCAGCCATTCCTGGTTCGTCGGGCAGGTGATGACGACACGGCTCGGGTCAGCGGGCGGGCTGCCCGATCCCGGGGCCGGATCCGCATCGACCGGTGGTGCAGCGTCGCACGCATCAGCCACACCGCCTGCGGTTCGGACGAGTGCATCGACGAGCTCACCGGCGTCGGTTCCAGTGGCGGGGTCGCCGCGGCCGAAGTCGACGGGGTTGAGGACTTCGACCTCGGTGCCGGGCGCGATCGTGCTCAAGAGGTCGAACATCAGCTGCGGCACCGTGCGGTCGTCGACGATCACCGCTCCCGGCGGGAGCTGCTCGCCGAAGGTGCCGGTCTGCGCCCGCGCGATCGCCCGGGCGGTGGCCTCGAGCCGCCGGTGCAGGGCGTAGAGCGGTTCGAGCGGGCCGGTCAGCAGGAGCTTCCCCTCGGAGGGATCGCTGCGCCAGAACTCGACGCGCCGGCGGGTGTGGACGTCCTCGGCCCGGTCGTCATTGTCGGTGAGCAGGCGGATGAGATCGTTGACCGCTCGGCAGTACGACTCCCACGCCAGATCGAGTCGCAGCTCCGCGATCCCGGCGTCGAGCTCGGCGAGCGCGGCATCCCCCAGGCGATGCGCGCGCCGCGCCGCGTACTGCAGACGGTCGAAGCGCATCCGCCCGGCCTGCACGAGCGCGCGCGTGCGATGAAGGCTGAAACAGGCGATGAGTGCGTCTCGGGCGGTCGAGTAGGCGCGGGTGATCGTGGAGTCGAGCACGGCGGCGAGGCAGGTGAGGTGCTCCCCCGTCATCCGCTCGAGGACCCATTTCGACGTGGACACGAGCGACGTGGACACGAGCTCCGCTGCGGGTTGGGGCGCCGGTTCGGGCTCGAGGTCGAGGCACTCCTCGACGACGGTGTCCGCGATGAGGCGCATCCGCGCGAGCATGAGCCGATCGTAGGCGGGCAGCGAGTCCTGCAGACGCAGCAGCGCCGGGGCACCGTCGGGCACTCGCGCACCTGCGGGGTGGGTCGTCGTCGCGGTCATCGGGCTGCTCGCCTCCTCTCTCCGTGCCTCGGCCGCACCGGTCCTCGCCCAGCGGTCCTGCAGCTGCGAACCGGTGTCGTCTGCTCCACCCTCTCCGACCGGTCCGGTCGAACTCGATATCCCGTGATCGGGGTCCAGCGGGTGGTGCTTCTGTGATTCCACGCTATCGGGAGGCACGGACACGGAACGGCTCAAATGAGTCGCAGAGTCACGTTATCCACAACCCGTTCGAAAATAAGTTGAATATTCTTTCCTGTGTTCCATCGATTGTGGACGAACCCGAGGTGCACCTCGGCCCTTCCCCGCACGTCCGGGTGCCGGTGACTGCACCGGTGATGGCACGATGGCAGGAGGACACCGGCACCCGCCGGTCACCCACCGCACTCGACACCACACCATCCGAGGAGTCACCATGACCCGAGTCGCCGTCGTCCAGACCGGTTCCATCCCCTTCGACAGCGCCGCCACCACGGCGAAGATCTGCAGTCTGATCGACGACGCGGCACGGGCCGGGGCGGAGCTCGCGGTGTTCCCGGAAGCCACCCTCGGGACCTATCCGAAGGGTCTGACCTTCGGCGCCCCGGTGGGCCGGCGCACCGATGCCGGCCGGGACGAGTACCAGCGGTACTTCGACAACGCCGTCGCCCTCGACGGCCCCGAGCTCGAGGAGATCGCGGAGGCCGCCCGCCGCACGGGAGTGTTCACGGTGCTGGGGATCATCGAGCGCCTCGGCCAGACGCTCTACTGCACCGCCGTCCACATCGACGCCGAGCACGGCATCGGCGGCCACCACCGCAAGCTCATGCCCACCGGGTCCGAGCGCCTGATCTGGGGATTCGGCGACGGGTCGACCCTGCCGGTCGTCGACTCCCCCGCCGGCAGGACCGGCGCGGTGATCTGCTGGGAGAACTACATGCCGCTGCTCCGGCAGGCGATGTACGCCCAGGGCGTCGAGATCTACTGCGCTCCGACGGTCGACGATCGCGACACCTGGCAGCACACCATGGCCCACATCGCGATGGAGGGCCGCTGCTTCGTCCTCTCCGCGTGCCAGGCGATCCGCGCGGAGGACTTCGGGGACGACTACGCGAGCGTGCTCGAGCCGAACGAGGCCGGCTGGCTGATCCGCGGCGGCTCGGCGATCTACGGCCCCACCGGCGAACTGCTCGCCGGCCCCGTCTACGACGAGGAGACGATCCTCACCGCCGAGGTCGACGTCACCGCCCGCTCCCGCACCACCTACGACTTCGACCCGGTCGGGCACTACTCCCGGCCCGACGTCTTCGAACTCACCGTCGACACCCGACCCCGGCCCGGCGTCGAGTTCACCGGCTGAGCGGGGCCGCGCCCCCCGCGAGCCGGATCGTCCCGGTCAGCCCGGCCGGCGCAGGGCGGCGCGGTAGCGGCGGCGCACCACCTGCTGGGCGACGAGCAGTGCCGGGTACAGCGGCCGCCAGAACCCGGCCGGGGCGGGCCGGGTGAGGGAGCGGATCGTCAGCCGCACCTCGGGTCCGGCCCGGTGGACGATGAACGCCTCCTCGCCGTCGAGCGGATGGCCGGGGCGGGTGCGGTAGGCGAAGCCCACCCGATCCGCCGCGCGGACGACCTCGACCACCTCGACCGGTTCGACGACCGTGATCCCGAGCAGGCCGGCGGTGACCGTCGGGCGTGCGCCGACGACCGCCTCGGCGGCGGGCGCCACCCGGAACCCGCTGCGCGTCTTCACGGTCCAGCGGAGGACCTCGGTGCTCGCACGGTCCCACATCGCCTGGCCGCGCCCGATGACCGAGGTGGACTCGTGGGCGCGCAGGCCTCGCGGCGGTGTCCAGTCGATGAGGGCGGGTGCGGTGAGGCTCACCGGTGGTGGAGTCATGCACCCAGTCTCTCAACTCCGCGGACGCATCCGCCCCTTCCGAGTCTGCCGCGGGCAGCCGGTGGGCTGCCAGGCATCCGCATCACTGCCGGCGCGGGGACGGCCGGCCGGGCCGCCCCATGCCGCTCCGAGCTGTCCTCGGCTCTGCGGAGAACCGTAGACTCGACCCATGCCCGAACCCCGTTTCGACTCCAGCGAATCCCAGCGCATCGACGTCTGGCTGTGGGCCGTGCGGATGTTCCGGACCCGGTCGGCGGCGACCACGGCGTGCCGGGGCGGGCACGTGCAGCTCGACGGCCAGCGGGTCAAGGCCTCGCAGAAGGTGCGGATCGGTCAGGAGGTCCGGGTGCGTCGAACCGGATTCGAGAAGATCCTCCGCATCACCGCCCTCCTCGACACGCGCGGCGGTGCGCCGATCGCCCAGCAGTGCTACGAGGACCTCACGCCCCCGCCGGATCCGACCCTGCGCGGATGGGTGCCGCGACGCGACAAGGGCACCGGGCGGCCGACGAAGAAGGACCGGCGCGCGCTCGAGGCCCTGCGCGGACGGGACCGGTCCGGCGCCGAGGCGCCCGGTGAGTTCCGCTTCGACCCGCGGGAGGACGACTGACGCTGCTGTCGCGTGAGATTGCGATGGTTCGCGGAATCGTTCCCAGGAACCTTCGAGAATTGCACTCCGGGAGTCAGTAGATGATCGTGGCGAACCGGCCGCGCTGGGAGTAGCCGGCGGCGGCGTAGGTGCGCAGCGCCGGGGCGTTGAAGGCGTTGACGTAGAGGCTGACGACGGGCGCCACGGTGCGCCGGACGTGGTCGGTGACGGCGACCATGCCGGGCGCGGCGAGCCCGCGGCCGCGGAACACCGGGTGCACCCACACCCCCTGGATCTGCACCGCGGTGTCCGAACGGATGCCGATGTCGGCCTTGAACACGACCTGCAGCGCGGAGTTCTGCGCCGGCCAGCGGGGCAGCGGCTCGCCGTCCGGCCCGCGCTCGGCGGTGTAGAGCAGGGTGGAGCCGCTGGCGAGGTTCGAGCGGACCTTGCTCAGGTACCCCGCGGAGCCGTTCTCCACCGGGGAGAACCCGACCTCCTCGGTGAACATCTCGACGGCCGCCGCGTAGGCCTCGCTGACGTCCTCGAGGTCCCCGACCCGCACCTCGGCGGCGGGCGCCACGCGGGGCTGCCGGTCGGCGACCATGAACGGCTGGTCGGCGCGCACGCTGCGAGCCGGGCCCCAGCGCAGCCGCCGGTGGAGGTCGATGACCGGCCGGTGGTCGCCGATGATCGAACAGGCGAAGCGACCGCGCGAATTGAGCATGTCGGCGACGAGCGCGTTGGTGCGCGGGGTCGCGCCGAGCGAGATGATGCTGCCGCCGATCCAGTAGGCGGCGACCGGCTCGTCCCCGTCGAACACCCCGTACAGGGTCCCGGACGGGGACGACACCTGCGCGCTGCGGGTGAGCTCGAGCAGACTGGCGAGGAACACGTGCTGGGCGGGGTCGGCCTCGGTGAGCCTGCTCAACCAGTCGGTGTGCTCGTGGCCGAGCCGGGCCAGCCGCATCAGCCGACGACCACCTCGGCCGGACCCGACGGAGCCTCCATCTCCTCGGCGATGCGCATGGCCTCTTCGATGAGGGTCTCGACGATCTCGGACTCCGGCACGGTCTTGATGACCTCGCCCTTGACGAAGATCTGGCCCTTGCCGTTGCCGCTGGCCACGCCGAGGTCGGCTTCGCGCGCCTCACCGGGCCCGTTGACCACGCAACCCATGACTGCCACCCGGAGCGGCACCTCCATGCCCTCGAGGCCGGCGGTGACCTTGTCGGCGAGCGTGTAGACGTCGACCTGGGCGCGGCCGCACGAGGGGCACGACACGATCTCGAGCTTCCGCGGGCGCAGGTTGAGGGATTCGAGGATCTGGTTGCCGACCTTGATCTCTTCGACGGGCGGGGCGGACAGGGAGACGCGGATGGTGTCGCCGATCCCCTGGCTCAGCAGCGCGCCGAACGCGGTGGCGGACTTGATCGTGCCCTGGAACGCAGGCCCGGCCTCGGTCACGCCGAGGTGCAGCGGCCAGTCGCCGGCCTCGGCGAGCAGCTCGTAGGCGCGCACCATGACGACCGGGTCGTTGTGCTTCACGGAGATCTTGAAGTCGTGGAAGTCGTGCTCCTCGAACAGGGAGGCCTCCCACACCGCCGACTCGACGAGCGCCTCCGGCGTGGCCTTGCCGTACTTCTCCATGATCCGCTTGTCGAGGGAGCCGGCGTTGACGCCGATCCGGATCGACACGCCCGCATCCGAGGCGGCCCGGGAGATCTCCTTGACCTGATCGTCGAACTTGCGGATGTTGCCCGGGTTGACGCGGACCGCCGCGCAGCCGGCGTCGATCGCGGCGTACACGTACTTGGGCTGGAAGTGGATGTCGGCGATGACCGGGATCTGGCTCTTCGCCGCGATCGCCGGCAGAGCCTCGGCGTCGTCCGCGCTCGGGCAGGCGACGCGCACGATGTCGCAGCCGGCCGCGGTGAGCTCCGCGATCTGCTGGAGGGTGGCGTTGATGTCGGTGGTCTTCGTCGTCGTCATCGACTGGACGCTCACCGGGGATTCGGACCCCACACCCACCGAGCCGACCTTGATCTGGCGGGTCTGCCGGCGAGGAGCGAGCACCGGGGGCGGAGCGGCGGGCATTCCGAGGTTGACCGAGGTCACGAGTTTCCCTTCGACGGCTGCAGTGCGCCCGAACCTGGGCGCATGACACTGCTTCCATCGTAGCCCCCGCGATTGCAGGGAACCTGAACGGCGGAGGTCGCGCAGATCACAGGGCAGGAGGCGGCGCCCGCTCCCGACCGCACCCGAGGAGGCCGCGGAGGAGCAGCTAGCCGAACAGGATGACCGGTTTGACGATGTCGACGTAGAGGAGCAGCGCGGTCATGCACAGGAGCACCCCGACGACGACATAGGTCAGCGGCAGCAGGCGGGCGGTGTCGAAGGGGCCGATGATCCCCCGTCCGCGTGCAAGGTTGATCCGACGCCGCGCGCCCTCGTAGAGCGCGACGGCGATGTGCCCGCCGTCGAGCGGGAGCAGCGGCACCATGTTGAACGCGAAGAGGAAGAGGTTGAGGGAGCCCAGGAGCGACAGCCCGACCTGCGCCTTCTCGACGACCTCGAGCTGCTCGGTGCTCACGATCTCACCGGCCACGCGGCCCACCCCGACCATGCCGATCGGCCCCTCCGGGTCGCGCTCGGCATCGCTGAAGGCGACCCCGCCGATCTCGACGAGCTTCTCCGGCAGGGTGAAGAGCGCGGTGAAGGTCTGGCCGATCATGCCGGCCATCTCACCGGGGAACTCGGCGAGCGCCATCGGGCGGCGCTCCTGCGTGGGGCTCACGCCGAGGAAGCCGGTGGTCTCCGTGGCCGGGGTACCGGCCTCGTCGACGACCCGGGGCGCCGGATTCGTCGACGACGGGGCGCTCGGTGGCGATGATCGGCACCTCGATGTCGGACTGGTGGCCGTCGCGCATGACGCGGACCGGCACGGTGTCCCCTGCGGAGGCGCGGACCGCCGCGGACAGCTCCTCCCACGACTGCGTGGCCTCCCCGTCGATCGCGACGATCACGTCGCCGGGCTCGATGCCGACCTCCCAGGCCGGGGTGAGCGGATCGCCCTCGCGGCAGGTGCTGCGCTCCTCGGCGGGGCGCTTCGCCGCCTCCGAGGCGGGCACAGCGCACTCGACGACGGTCGCCACCGTGGTCGTCGGCTGGACGACGCCGAACCCCAGCATCACGACCGCCATGATGAGGATGCCGAGGACGAGGTTGACCGCCGGGCCGCCGAACATCACGACGAGGCGCTTGGGGACGGACAGCGCGTAGAAGGTGCGGCGCTCCTCGCCGGGTCCGATCTCCTGGTTGGAGAAGTCGCGGGCGTCGGCCATGCTCCGCTCGAACAGCCGACCGCGGCGCCGGCGCTCCCGGCGCGGCGGGTCCTCCGCGGTGAGCACGGAGCCGGGATGCGCTGAGGCGTCTGCCCCGGTCTCCGCGGAGCCCTCGGCGCTCGCCCTGAGGCGGGCGTCGGCGGTGACGATCTCCTCGGCGTCGTCGGCCGCGCCCAGCTGCTCGGCGCGGGCGCTCGTCGCCTCGAGCGGCGGGTACATGCCGGGCATCGCGATGAAGCCGCCGAGCGGGAACGCCTTGATCCCGTACTCGGTCTCCCCGCGCCGGCGCGAGAACAGGGTGGGGCCGAAGCCGACCATGTAGTGGGTGACCTTGACCCCGAACCGCTTGGCGGGGATGAGGTGGCCGAGCTCGTGGAGCGCGATCGAGAGGCTGATCCCGACGATGAAGAGGACGACACCGAGGGCGTAGAGCAGCGGCGTCATCGGACGGTGCGCATCTGCTCGGCCCCGGCCTGGGCGATCCAGTCCCGGGTGTGGTCCCGGGCGCGGGAGTCGGCGGCGAGCACGGAGTCCACGGTGAGCACGTCGGCGGCCGCGGGTGCGTCCCCGGAGAGCGCGTCGAGCGCGGCGGCGATCCCGGCCGAGATCTGCGGGAACGTCACCCGGCCGGCGTGGAAGGCCTCGACGAGCACCTCGTTCGCGGCGTTGTACACCGCCGGGGCGGTGTGCCCGAGGCGGCCGGCGCGGTAAGCGAGGTCGAGGGCCGGGAACGCGGCGGAGTCGACGGGTTCGAAGGTCCAGGAGGTGGGCGTCGTCCAGTCGCTGGGCGCGGTCGCGCCCGGGACGCGGCGGGTCGTGCCGTCGGTGCCGGTGCCGAGCGCGTAGGCGATGGGCAGGCGCATGTCCGGCGGCGACACCTGGGCGAGCGTCGAGCCGTCGATGTACTCGACCATCGAGTGGATCTGGGACTGCGGGTGGACGACGACGTCGATCCGGTCGTAGTCGATGCCGAACAGCAGGTGGGCCTCGATGACCTCGAGGCCCTTGTTGACGAGCGTCGCGGAGTTCGTGGTGATGACGGTGCCCATGTTCCACGTCGGGTGGACGAGCGCCTGAGCGGGGGTGACGGATTCGAGCTCGGTGGGGCTCATACCGCGGAAGGGCCCGCCCGAAGCGGTGATGACGAGGCGCTCGACCTCGCCGGCCCGGCCGGCGCGCAGGGCCTGGGCGATCGCGGAGTGCTCGCTGTCGACCGGGATGAGCCGGGCCCCGGAGCGTGCGGCGGCGTCGAGCACGACCGGGCCGCCGACGATGAGCGACTCCTTGTTCGCAAGCGCGACGTCCGTGCCGGCCTCGAGCGCGGCGAGCGTGCTGCGCAGACCCACGGCACCGGTGACGGCGTTGAGCACGACGTCGGCGTCCGCGGCGGCGATCCGCTCGCTCGCCTCGGGCCCGAGCTCGATCGCTTCGACCCGGTCGGGCAGGCCCTGGCGGGCGGCCTCGTGGGCGAGCATGTCCCGGATCGTCGCCTCGCCGGCGTCCCCGGGGTCGGCGAGTCCGATCCGGCGCGCGCCGAGGCGCACCGCCTGCTCGACGAGGAGCGCGCGGTTCGACCCGGCGGCCAGCGAGCTCACCGCGAACCGGTCCGGGTTCGCGGTGACGACGTCGATGGCCTGGGTGCCCACGGACCCTGTGGTCCCGATTACACTGATCGTACGAACGCTCACGCTGACCGATGATGTCACTGAATCCTTAGAGGACAGTGAAGTCCCTGCGTCATGCATGTCGTGCGCCGAGCGTGTTCCGCCCCGATCGTCGAACAGAAGGACCCCGTGATGAGCACAGTGCAGACCCCCGATCAGATCCTCGGCATCGATTCCGTCTTCTCCAAGGAGGATCGCGAGTTCGCCGGTGTCCTCCGCAAGTGGCTCGACGAGAACGTGCGCGACAAGATCGGCGACTACTACCTCGAGGGGACCATCCCGGCCCGCGAGCTCGCCGAGGGCCTGGGCGAGCTCGGTGTGCTCGGCATGCACCTCGAGGGCTACGGCTGCGCCGGCACCACCGCCACCCAGTACGGGCTGGCGTGCCGCGAGCTCGAGGCGATCGACTCCGGTCTGCGCTCGCTCGTGAGCGTGCAGGGCTCGCTCGCGATGTTCGCCATCCACCACTGGGGCTCCGAGGACCAGAAGAACGAGTGGCTGCCGCAGATGGCCGCCGGCAAGGCGATCGGCTGCTTCGGCCTCACCGAGCCCGACGTCGGCTCCGATCCGGCCGGCATGAAGACCACGGCGAAGAAGGACGGCAGCGACTGGGTGCTCAACGGCGCCAAGATGTGGATCACCAACTCCCCGGTGTCCGACGTCATGGTCGTGTGGGCGAAGACCGAGGAGCTCGACGACAAGGGCAAGAACATCGTCCGCGGGTTCGTCATCCCGACGAACACCCCCGGCGTCGAGGTGCCCAAGATCCAGCGCAAGCTCTCGCTGCGCGCCTCGATCACCGGTGAGATCGTGCTCGACAACGTGCGCCTGCCGGAATCCGCGATGCTGCCGAAGGCCAAGGGCCTGCGCGGTCCGCTGTCCTGCCTGTCCGAGGCGCGGTTCGGGATCGTGTTCGGCGTCACCGGCGCCGCCCGCGACGCCCTCCAGTCCGCGATCGAGTACACCGGCACCCGCATCCAGTTCGAGCGCCCGCTGTCCTCGTTCCAGATCACCCAGCAGAAGCTCGCGAAGGCGCTCGGCCAGTACTCGCAGATCACGCTGCTCGCCAAGCACATCGGCGAGCTCAAGGACACCGTCGGCGTGCGCCCGGAGCAGATCAGCCTCGGCAAGATGGTCACCGTGGACACCGCGATGAACATCTGCCGCGACCTCCGCGCGCTGTTCGGCGGCTCGGGCATCACGAGCGAGTACCCGCCGCTGCGCCACGCGATCAACCTCGAGACCGTCCTCACCTACGAGGGCACCCACGAGGTCCACCAGCTCACGCTGGGTCGCGCGATGACCGGGATCAACGCCTTCGCGAACTGATCCGCGGCTCGCACCGCGCGCACCCGCCCAGCGCCAGCGCTGATCCGCACCTGCGGACCAGCACTCGCACCGCACCCGACCGGGGCGTCGACCTCCGGGTCGGCGCCCCGGCCCGATTCCCACCACCCGTTCCACGAAGGAGATCACTGTGGACATCAGCGCACTGCTCATCGACGCCTATGACCGCGCCGTCACCGGGTGTCGGGGGATCCTCGAGGGGATCGACACCGACACCCTGCATGCCCGACTCACCGAGAACAGCAACTCGATCGCATGGCTCGTGTGGCACATCGCGCGCGAGCAGGACCTGCAGATCGCCCACCTCGCCGGCCGCGAGCAGGTGTGGACCGCAGACGGCTGGGCGGAGCGGTTCGATCGTGGGGCCGAGGACTTCGGCTTCGGGGACTCCCCGGAGCAGGTGGCGGCGTTCCGCGTCGACGGACCGGAGGAGCTGCTCGGCTACCTCGATGCCGTGCGCGAAGCGGCCGTCGCCTACCTCCGCACGCTCACGGCGGACGACCTCGCCGAGGTCATCGACGACTCCTACGATCCGCCGGTCACCCGCGGAGTGCGCATCGTGTCGATCATCGACGACGCCGCCCAGCACACCGGCCAGGCGGCCTTCATCCGCGGTGCCCTCGGCTGGGACGCCGAACGGCCGTGATGAAGTCACCGCACGATCGAGCTGGAAGGCCGACAGGAGAACAATGACCGAGCTGCCCGAACAGTCCGAGGTCCCGATCTGGCCGAGGTTCATCCCGCACGTCTTGCAGGTCCTGTCCGACGGGTCGATCGTTCGTCGACGCGATCTCGTCGCACGTGTTCTCGACTCCGCAGAACTCTCCGAAAGTGCTCGGGCAGAACGCATCGCAGTCGGTGATGGTCGCGCAGACAACCGTGTCGGCTGGGCTCTGACCAACCTCTGCAAAGCGGGATGGGTCGAACGCCCGGAACGGGCGAAGTACCGCATCACTCCCGACGGACTGAAGTGGTTGCGCGAGAACCCCGACGCCGAACCGGATTTCGGAGATGCGAACCGGCTCTTCAAGGAGTACTGGCCTCACACTCAGCCGCAGCACGGCGAATCTGCCGGCATCATTGCAGACGCAGCCACCGAATCCGAGATCTCGCCGATCGAACAGATCGAGTCGGGGATAGCACGCATCACGGAGGAGGTCGCCGACGATCTGTTGACGCGCCTTCGGGACAGTGATCCCTCCTTCTTCGAGGACGCCGTCGTCCGGCTGCTCCTCGCGATGGGTTACTGCGGCGCCGAGCAGCGGGGGAAACGCATCGGCGGAACAGGCGACGGCGGGGTCGACGGCGTCATCGATCAGGATGCGCTGGGCCTGGAACGGATCTATGTCCAAGCGAAGCGCTATGCGGAGCACAACTCGGTCGGGCGCGAAGCGATCCAGGCATTCATCGGGGCACTGCATGGTCTGGGTGCGAATCGCGGGATCTTCCTCACCACGAGCACTTTCACACGTCAGGCATTGGATTATGCGGAGCAGATTCCCACTCGGATCGTGCTCATCGATGGGACACGGCTGGTCTCGCTCATGGTCGCGTATCGGGTGGGAGTGCAGACCACTCAGACCTACCACGTGGTCGAGGTCGACGAGGACTTCTTCGAATAAGGGATCATCTGGCCCCGATGACGCGTGTCAGCGGATGACGTGATGTGAATGGGCGCGTCGGCCCGGGTCGGCGGATGACGGCGGGCCGGCGGTCCGGGCGCACGGGATCCTAACGTGGCGGCAACCGCTGCGAAAGGATCCCGTCATCATGACCGCCTCGACCACCACAGTCCGCTCCCCCGAATCACGCTCCACTGCCCCGCATGCCCCTGGTATCCCTACCACCGGCTCCCCGACTGCTGACCGTTCCCCGGTGAGCGACGGTCCCCAGGCCGTTCCTCCCACAGCGACGACCACAGAGCTGCGCGCACGCTTCGCCCCGGTGTTCGAGCAGATCGCCGCCGGTGCGCTCGAGCGCGAGCGGACGCGCACGCTGCCGCGCGCGGAGATCCGCGCGCTCGCCGAGGCGGGGTTCGGCCGGCTCCGGCTGCCGCACGATGTCGGCGGCTTCGGCGCCTCGATCCCGCAGCTCGCCGCGCTGCTCGTCGACCTCGCCACCGCGGATTCGAACTGCGCCCAGATCTGGCGCGGGCACATCGCCTTCGTCGAGGACCTGCTCGTCACCCCGCACACCGGGTTCCGCGACCGCTGGCTCCCCCGGATCACTGCGGGTGCGGTGATCGGCAACGCGTGGACGGAGATCGGGGACGTCGAGCGCGGCACCCTGCGCACCCGCATCCGCACCCGCGATGAGGTCGCCGAGGTCACCGGGGAGAAGTTCTACTCCACTGGCTCGATCTACGCCGACTACGCGGACACCACCGTCGCCGATGACGCCGGTGTGCGCCACGTCGCGCTCATCCCGCTCGACCAGCCCGGGGTCGAGGTGAGCGACGACTGGGACGGGTTCGGCCAGCGTCTCACCGGCACCGGCACCACCCGCTTCACTGCAGCCCGCCTCGATCCGCGCGATGTCATCCCCTTCTCCGACCGCTTCCGCTACCAGTCCGCGCTCTACCAGCTCGTGCTCCTCGCCACCCAGTCCGGGATCGCGACGGCGGTCGCCCGAGATGCCGCCTGCGCCGTCGCCGCGCGCGAGCGCTCCTACAGCCACGGGAATGCTGACCGGGTGCGCGACGACCCGCAGATCCTCCAGATCATCGGCGAGGCCGAGGCCGCAGCCTTCACCGCCCGCGCGGTGGTCGCGAGCGCGGCCGAAGCCGTCCAGCGCGCACACGACACCGCCCTCTCCGGAGTCCCCGAGACAGCCTCGGAAACCGACACCGAGCAGAGCTCCGACGCGGACACCGCGGCGAACCACGCGGCGACACTCGCCGTCTCCCAGGCCCAGGTCGCCCTCACCCGGCTGGTGCCGGAGGCGGCCGGCAGGGTGTTCGACGCGCTCGGGTCCTCCGCGGTGCGGGAGGCGGCTGGGCTCGACCGCCACTGGCGCAATGCGCGCACGGTCGGCTCCCACAACCCGTGGGTCTACAAGGCCCGCCTCGTCGGGGACCACACCGTCAACGGCACGGCGCCGGAATATCAGTTCGCGATCGGCACAGTGAGCACAGAGGCCGGGGACTCCGCGACGGCAAGCGCCGGCACCTGAGCCCCGTCCTCACGGGCGATGACGACGAGGTCGGCCGGGAGTTCGGCGGCCGCCGCCGGTTCGATCCGGGCATCGCGCATCACCGGGTCGAGGTCGACGGGCGCGGCGAGCGCGCCGTCCTCACCGCGAGCGGCGACGGCGACTCCCTCGAAGCCGCTCGGCAGCCGGCGGACCGGCTTGTCGAAGGCCCGGTGGACGTCGCGCACCGGTGCGCTCCGGCCGGCGCGGAGCTCGACGTCGACCGGTGCGGAGGCGTCCTCGGTGAGTCGCCCACCCACCCGGATCACGGCGAGGCGGGCGAGCACGGCGGCCGGCTCGGGCACCTCGGCGGCGATCCGCACGGGCGCATCCGGTCCGACGCCGAGCAGGCGCAGGATCCCGGCGAGCTTGGCGACCCGGTCGAGGGCCACCTCATGGGTGAAGAACCCCTCCGCGTCGTGCTCGGGGGCGAGGAAGGGGTCGTCGGCGCGGCCGAGCACGATGGGGTGGTCGAGCAGTTCGTAGACCGGGTTGAGGGTGCCCGGGTGATCGGGCGCGATCGCGCCGGGCCGGCGGAACCAGTGGATCTCAGTCGACACTGGACATGACCTCGACGACACGGTCGATGAACGCGTCGACCTGGTCCTCGTCGTAGGCCCGCTCGCCCTTGCGCACCCGGAACAGCACGCGCCGCACCTCGTCCACGCTCATCGCCTGCCCCTGCGTGAAGTAGCCGTTGATGCGGTCGCAGAGCTCGTCGACCTCGGCGATGTCGTAGCCGATGATGCCCTTCTCCGGGTGATTGAAGCGCTCCCCTGCCGGGCGGGTGAGGCGGCCGCGCAGGGAGGCGGCGGCGCGGGTGAGCTCCTGCACCCAGGAGTCCTGGCCGGAGCGCTCGACCAGCCGGTCGCGCGCCCGCTTGGCGAAGGCGTCCTCGAGCCGATCGAGGGCGGCGTCGACGACGCCCACGTGGTAGCCCTTGCGGGTGAGGTCGAATCCCACGGTGCGCACCGCACGCGCATCGAGATCGCCGGGCTGCGGCGATTCGCGTTCGAAGGATTCGCGGGCGCGCTTGAAGAAGCTGTCGACCTGCACCGGGTCGTAGCCGTTCTTCCACCCCGACATCCTGGGGAAGTTCGTGTCCACCGTGGTCCTCTCCTCAGTCCATGCTCACTGCGCTGCGGCCAGCTGCCCGCACGCCCCGTCGATGTCCTTGCCGCGCGTGTCCCGGATGGTCGTCGGCACGCCGGCGTCCTGCAGGCGTCGTACGAACTCGGCGGCGACGGCCGGCTCCGAGGCCGTCCACACCGAGCCGGGGGTCGGGTTGAGCGGGATCGGGTTGACGTGCACCCAGCCCCGTCCGCGCGCGTTGAGCTTCTTCGCCAGCAGCTCGGCCCGCCAGGCGTGGTCGTTCATGTCCTTGATGAGCGCGTACTCGATGCTCACCCGACGCCCGGTGGTGCGGTAGTAGTTGTAGGCCGCGTCGATCGCCTCGTCGGCCTTCCACCGGGTGTTCACCGGGATCATCTCGTCGCGCAGTCCGTCGTCCGGAGCGTGGAGGCTGAGCGCGAAGGTCACCGGGATCTCCTCCGCGGCGAGTTTGTTGATGCCCGGCACGAGTCCCACCGTGGAGATCGTGATGCGCCTGGCACCCATCCCCAGGCCGGCCGGGGCGGGCTCGACGAACCGGCGCACCGCACCCATGACGCGCTTGTAGTTGGCGAGCGGCTCGCCCATCCCCATGAAGACGATGTTCGTCACCCGCTCCGCCCTGCCGGGCCCGTTCTCCGCGCCCGAGGCGCACGTCGGCTCCCGACCCTGCTCCTCGTCGGCCTCGGAGCCGACGGCGGCGGCCGGGTTGCCGAGCATGTCGGAGTCCTCGCCGGAGGTGTCGGCGAGCTCGCCGGCGGCGATGACCTGGTTGGCGCGGATGACCTGTTCGACGATCTCCGCGCTCGACATGTTACGGGTCAGCCCCTGCTGGCCGGTGGCGCAGAACGGGCAGTTCATGCCGCAGCCGCACTGCGAGGACACGCACAGGGTGATCCGGTTGCGGTAGCGCATGAGCACGGACTCGACGAGCGCGCCGTCGAACAGCCGCCACAGGAACTTGATCGTGTCGCCGTTCTTCGTCCGCAGCCGGTGGACCTCGGTGAGCAGCGGCGGGAAGAAGCGCTCGACGAGCTCGGCCCGGCGGTCCTTGGGCAGGTCGGTCATCGCCTCGGGGTCCGTGGTGTGGTGGACGAAGTAGTGGGTGGAGAGCTGCTTGGCGCGGAAGCCGGGCAGTCCCATCTCCTTGACCACGGTGATCCGCTCGTCCATCGTCATGTCCGCGAGGTGCTGCGGGGGCTGGGTGACGCGCGGGGACCGGAAGTTCAGCAGCGGCCGGCCGTCGCGGGTGGGCGTGCGCGAGGTCGTCCCGTCGGGGTTCTCGACGACGGGGCGGACCTGTCTGCGGGGCGGGTTCTCAGTCATGTGCCCTCCAGTATCGCACGAGCCTCACTCCTCACCCGGGACGGCGAACACCTTCCCGGGGTTCATGATGCCGTGCGGGTCGAGGGCGCGCTTGACGGCGACGTGCATGTCGATGACCTCGGCGGAGAGCTGGGAGGCGAGCCCGTCGGCCTTGAGCAGCCCGATCCCGTGCTCGCCGCTCACCGTGCCGCCGGCCTCGAGGGCGACCGCGATGATGTCCTCGAACGCCGCCTGCGCGCGCCGCTTGGCGTCCTCGTCCCCGACCGGGGTGACGAGGAGCGGGTGGAGGTTGCCGTCGCCGGCGTGGGCGATCTGCGCGAGCACGGTGTCGTGGGCCTCCCCGATCTCCTGGATCCGGCGGAGCACCTCGGGCACCTTCGAGCGGGCCACGCAGATGTCCTCGGTGAGCACCGGGCCCAGCCGTTCGAGCGCCGGGTAGGCCAGACGGCGGGCGGCGAAGAACGCCTCGGCCTCCTCAGCGTTCTCGCTCACCGCGGCGAAGGTCGCCCCGGCGGATTCGAAGGCGGCGACGATCGCGGCGGCCTCGGCCTCCCCGGCCGCCCCCGGCACATCGGTCGATGCGAGGAGGATGACCTCGGCCTCGGCGGACAGGCCCATGTTCTTCCAGTCGTCGACGGCCTTGAGGCAGTAGGAGTCGACGAGTTCGAGGGCCGACGGGATGACGCCGGCGGCAGTGACGTTGGCGACGCCCTGCCCGGCTTCGACGAGGCTGTCGAAGTAGCCGACGATCGCAGTGGCCGCCGGCGGCAGCGGGAGGAGCCTGACGGTGACCTCGGTGATGATGCCGAGCGTGCCCTCGGAGCCGGCGAGGAGCGCGCGCAGGTCGTAGCCTGCGACGTCCTTGGCGGTCCGCTTGCCCACCCGCACGATCTTCCCGGTGCCGGTGACGACCTCGAGGCTGAGCACGTACTCGCTCGTCACCCCGTACTTCACACAGCACAGGCCGCCGGCGTTCGTCGCGACGTTGCCGCCGATCGACGACCACGGGGCCGAGGCCGGGTCCGGCGGATACCACAGGCCGTCCTCCGCGACCCGGGCGCGCAGGTCGTTGTTGATGACGCCGGGCTGCACCCGCGCGGTGCGCTCGACCGGGTCGACCGCGAGCACGCGGTCCATCGCGTCGAGCGAGATCACCAGGCAGCCGGCGAGCGCGTTCGCTCCCCCGGACAGGCCGGTGCCCGAGCCGCGCGGCACCACGGCCACCCGGTTCTCGATGCACCAGTTCACCGCTGCGGCGACCTGTGCGGTGTCCCGCGGGCGGATCACGGCGACCGCCTGCTCGTAGGGCGCCCATTCGGCGTCGTCGTGGAGGTACCGGTCCATGACATCGGGGTCGGTGATGATGATGTCGTCCGGGACGGCGCGGGACAGCGAATCGATGAGGGACACGAACGGTGCTCTTTTCAGGTGATGTAGCCGGGCAGGAAGCTGAACAGGATGAGCGCGATGGGCGCGGTGGGCAGGATCGAGTCGAGCCGGTCCATGACGCCGCCGTGGCCGGGCAGCAGGGTGCCCATGTCCTTGAGGTCGAGGTCGCGCTTGATCATCGACTCGGAGAAGTCGCCGAGGGTGGCGAAGGCGGGGATGACGAAGCCGAGCACCGCGCCGGTCCACAGCGGGGCATCGAACACGAACCCGGCCATGCACATGCCGACGGCTGTCGCGATGATCGCCGAGCCCGCATAGCCCTCCCACGACTTCTTGGGCGAGATCCGCGGGGCGATCGGGTGCTTGCCCCAGAGCACGCCGAAGGCATACCCCCCGACGTCGGAGGCGACGACGAGGGAGAGGAAGCAGATGACGAGGAGATTGCCCTGCTCGAAGGTGAGCATGTGGACGACGAACGCCGCCATGAGCCCGACGTAGGTCAGCGCGAAGAGGCTGAGGCACACGTCCTTGACCGGGTTGGGGCGACGTTCGAACAGGGTGAAGAGGAGGATCGCGCCGGCGCCCACGGTGAAGGTCACCCAGAGCGCCTCCCGGCCTCCGAGGTAGGTCGCGAGCAGCATGCAGCTGGCAGCGGTGATCGTGGGCACCCGTGCCACCACGGAGCCCGAGCGGGAGAGCGCGTTGGCGAGCTCCCACATCGCGGCGAGGATGCCGGCGAGGGCGATGATGAGGAAGGAGGGCGGGTAGAACAGCAGGGAGGCGAACACACCGCCGCCGAGCAGCACGCCGACGCCGATCGCGGCCGGCAGGTTGCGCCCGGCCCGGCCGTAGTCCTTGCCGGCCGGCGGTGCCTCGGGCGCGGCGATGGGGGTGACGAAGCCGTGCCCGTAGGCGGATTCGGGGAGGTCGGCGGCCGGTGCGCCAGGATCCGGATCGGTGGACCCGGGGCCGGTGGACGCTGCATCCGATGAATCGGCGCCGGGCGGGTGGGCCGTGGACCCGGTGCGGACGGCAGGCACCCCGGCCGCTCCCGAGGCGGTCTCCCCGCGCGCGGCGGCGCCTGCCCCGACCATCGCGGGGGTGACGATCGGGATCGGGCCGGACACGCGCTCGGCCTCGGCCTCCACCCGGCGGCGCTCCGCGGCCTGCCGACGCGGCGAGTCGGTGCGAGCCGAGGCCCCGGCGGCGGGCGCCTCGGGAACGGTCTGCACCCCCGGAACGGGGTGGGCGGTGCTTCCGGGCGCCTCCTCGGCGGTCGGCGTGGGCCCGGTCGGTGCGGGGGGCGCCGCGCGGCCGAGGCGCAGGTCGCGGCGCCGGGGGACCGGCGCCGGGTCCGGGCTCGCGGCGGGAGCGGCACCCGCGGCGGGCGTGCCGGAACCGGCAGGGGATGCCTCCCCTGCCGGTGCTCGGCCCTGCTGGCCCGCGGTGCCCTGCTGGTCCTCGGTCATGACGGGCGCTCCGCCCTGGTCGTGCGTCTCACCGGACGATCAGACCTCGAGGAGCTCGGCCTCCTTGGCGGCGAGGAGCGAGTCGATCTCCTCGACCTTCTTCTTCGTCAGGTCCTCGAGCTCCTGGATGGCGCTGCGCACCTCGTCCTCGCCCGCCTCGCCGTCCTTCTGGATCTTCTCCAGGGTCTCCTTCGCCTTGCGGCGGATGTTGCGGATGGACACCTTGCCGTCCTCCGCATCGCCCTTGACGACCTTGACGTACTCGCGCCGGCGCTCCTCGGTGAGCTCCGGGAGGACGACGCGGATGATGTTGCCGTCGTTGGCCGGGTTCGCGCCGATGTCCGACTTGCGCAGCGCGGTCTCGATATCACCGAGCGCCCCGCGGTCGTAAGGGGTGATGAGCAGGGTGCGCGCCTCGGGCACCTGGAAGGAGGCGAGCTGCTGGAGAGGCGTCGGGGAACCGTAGTAGTCGACGAGGATGCTCGCGAACAGCGCGGGGTTCGCCCGGCCGGTGCGCACATTGCCGAAGTCGTCCTTGGTGACCTCGATGGCCTTGTCCATCTTCTGCCGGGCTTCGGTCAGGGTTTCCTTGATCACTGCGTGCCCTTTCGGTGGGTCGGGGGATGGTGCTGGTCTCGTAGTGCCATTCTAGGCGCGCCGCACGGACACGGCGCACAGCGCCGGGCCGAGGTGCGGGCCGGGTCGGGTGCGCGTGCGGGCGGCGAGGGGCCGGGGACGCTCAGTCGCCGGTGACGATCGTGCCGATCCGCTCACCGGCGATCGCGCGGCGCAGGTTGTGGTCGCCCTCCATGCCGAACACCACCATCGGGAGCCTGTTGTCCATGCACAGGGAGAACGCGGTCGCGTCGACGACCTTGAGCCCGCGGGTGAGCGCGTCCTGGTAGGTGATGCGATCGATCTTCTCCGCCGTCGGGTCGACCTTGGGGTCGGCGGTGTAGACGCCGTCGACGCCGTTCTTGGCGATGAGCACCGCGTCGGCGCGGATCTCGAGCGCACGCTGGGCGGCGACCGTGTCGGTGGAGAAGAACGGCAGCCCGGCACCGGCACCGAAGATCACGACCCGGTCCTTCTCCATGTGGCGCATCGCGCGGCGCGGGATGTAGGTCTCCGCGACCTGGGTCATCGGGATCGCCGACTGCACGCGCGTGTCGACCCCGGCCTGCTCGAGGAAGTCCTGGAGCGCCAGGCAGTTCATCATGGTGCCGAGCATGCCCATGTAGTCGGCGCGGGTGCGGTCCATGCCGCGCTGCGAGAGCTCCGCGCCGCGGAAGAAGTTGCCGCCGCCGACGACGATGCTCACCTCGACCTCGGGCACGGCTCCGGCGATCTCCCGCGCCACGGCCGACACCACGTCGGGGTTGACGCCCACCTCACCGCCGCCGAACACCTCGCCGGAGAGCTTGAGGAGCACCCGCCGGCGGTGGGTCCGGGTGGGGTTGTCCTGGCGGGACGAGGTGTGCACGTGGGAGTCCGACATGGCTGCCTTCCTGCTGAGCGGAACGTCTGCCGCCCGCCGGGGTGCCGGCGCGCGGGTGGGCATGGGAGCCGTGGACCAGTCTAGCGCTACCCACCGGTTCGCAACGGGCGGCAACCGGGGCACCCGCAGACGCGCGCAGGGCGGGGCACGAGGCCCCGCCCTGCGGCGGCGGATCGGCGCTCAGCGTGTGCTGCGACGGTCCGCGGTGGTGCGGTGTTTCGGTGGTGCGGTGTGTCAGCTGCCCACGCGGAAGCGCAGGAAACCGGTCGCCGCGACGCCGGCCTCCTCGAGCACCGAGGCCACCGACTTCTTGGGCTCCTTGGCGAAGCCCTGGTCGAGGAGGCAGTTCTCCTTGAAGAAGCCGCCCACGCGACCCTCGACGATCTTCGGCAGCGCCTGCTCGGGCTTGCCCTCGTTCTTCGCGGTCTCGAGCGCGATCTCGCGCTCCTTCTCCACGAGCTCCGCCGGGACGTCCTCGCGGGAGAAGTACTTCGGCGACATCGCGGCGATGTGCACGGCGACGTCGTGCGCGACCTCGGCGTTGTCGCCCTCGTAGGCGAGGAGCACGCCGACCTGCGGGGGCAGGTCCTTGTTCGTGCGGTGGAGGTAGGACTCGACGTGCGCGCCGGTGATGCGGCCGACGCGGCGCAGGGCCACCTTCTCGCCGAGCGCGGCTCCGCCCTCGGTGATGAACTGCTCGACGGACTTGCCGTCGACCTCGGCGGCGAGCAGCGCCTCGGCGGACTCGGCGCCGTTCTTCACCGCGAGGTCGAGGACCTCGTCGGCGAGCTGGACGAACTTGTCGGACTTGGCGACGAAGTCGGTCTCCGAGTTGAACTCGATCATGGTGCCGACGCCGTCCTCGACGCGGGTGGCGACGAGTCCGTCGGAGGTCGAGCGGCCCTCGCGCTTGGTGGCGCCCTTGAGGCCCTTGACGCGCAGGATCTCGATGGCCTTGGCCTGGTCGCCCTGTGCCTCCTCGAGAGCCTTCTTGACGTCCATCATGCCGGCGCCGGTCTTCTCACGCAGCGCCTTGATGTCAGCAGCGGTGTAGTTTGCCATGGGATCTCCTTTACGTCACGCGACGTGTGGTGTCCCCGGCCCGCACGGGGGGGGGGGCCGGGAGGGGTACGGATCAGGCCTCGGTGGTCGAGGCGGCGGGTGCCTCGGCTGCGGCCTCGTCGGTGCCCTTGCCCTCGAGGAGCTCGCGCTCCCACTCCGGCATCGGCTCGACCTCGACGGCGGAGACGTTCTTCTCGCCGCCCTCGTCACCGGACGAGTGGCGCTTGATCAGGCCCTCGGCCACGGCATCGGCGATGACGCGGGTGAGGAGTCCGACCGAGCGGATCGAGTCGTCGTTGCCCGGGATCGGGAAGTCGACCTCGTCGGGGTCGCAGTTGGTGTCGAGGATGCCGATGATCGGGATCCCGAGCTTCTTCGCCTCGTCGACGGCGAGGTGCTCCTTCTTGGTGTCGACGATCCACACGGCGGACGGGGTGCGCGACATGTCGCGGATACCGCCGAGGGTGCGCTCGAGCTTGTCCTTCTCACGACGGAGGATGAGGAGCTCCTTCTTCGTGTGGCCGGAGCCGGCGACATCGTCGAAGTCGATCTCCTCGAGCTCCTTGAGGCGACGCAGCCGCCCGGAGATCGTCTGGAAGTTCGTGAGCATGCCGCCCAGCCAGCGCTGGTTGACGAAGGGCTGTCCGACGCGCTTGGACTGCTCCTGGATGGCCTCCTGCGCCTGCTTCTTGGTGCCGACGAAGAGGATCGAGCCGCCGTGGGCCACGGTCTCCTTGACGAACTCGAAGGCCGAGTCGATGTAGCCCAGGGTCTGCTGGAGGTCGATGATGTAGATGCCGTTGCGCTCGGTGAAGATGAAGCGCTTCATCTTCGGGTTCCAACGGCGGGTCTGGTGTCCGAAGTGGACGCCGCTGTCGAGCAGCTGGCGAATGGTGACGACGGCCATGCCGACGCCCTCCTTTCATGGTGCAGGCCATCGGGCCGGCACGCTTCAGGTCGCGGTCCCCCGGCGGTGTCCGACGCTGTTCCCAGCGCGCGGCACTGCCGGCTGCGACGATTCGGTTGATTCCTGGTATCCGCGGCCGAGTGCCCACGAATCGCACGGCACCGCGCGAGCGCTTCTGCGCTGCTCGCGGCTGTGGATTCGCACCGGTGGCACTCGTCGGTTCATCGGATACGCGTAGTCGGAAGTGGTCACACTCCCGCTGGCGCCATTCTACGTCGGGCGGCGAAAGGCGCCAAACCCGCGGGTGGAGGGTCTGGGGCGGGTGCTGCGGGAAGCGGCTGTGGACGGTGCGCCATCGGGTGCGGGTGCCCGCTGGGGACGGACGCCGTCTCGTCCACAGGTGTGGCGGCGCTCTGGCGGGAGCCGCAGTGGGCGCCGAGGGTGGGGCCATGGCCGATCCGCTCGTCTCCCCTCCCCTCGACCCCGCTCGCATTCTCCGCCCGGCCGGCATCGTGCGCCCGGCTCGCATGCTCCACCGGAACCGTGCCCTCCGCTCGCTGGGCGCGGCGCTCGTCGCGCTGCTGCTCGTCACCGCGCTCCCCCTCGACGCCCGGGCGGCGGATCACCCCTCGGACTGGTTCACCCCGGTGCCCGGCTACACCGTCACCCGGCCGTTCGACAAGCCGGCGCAGAACTGGGAGTCCGGGCACCGCGGGATCGATGTCGGTGCGCTGCCCGGCGAGGCGATCCGAGCGCCGGATGCCGGGACCGTGCGGTTCGCCGGGACGGTCGCGGGCCGGCCGGTGCTCAGCCTCGAGGTCGCGGGCTACGTCGTGTCCTTCGAGCCCGTGGGCTCGGAGCTCTCGGCCGGGGACGAGGTGTTCGCCGGTCAGCCGGTGGGCACGGTGGCGGAGCCTGCGCACTGCGAGACCGGATGCGTCCACGTGGGCGTGTGGCGGGCGGATGCGGAGAAGGACTACCTCAATCCGGCGTCGTTCTTCGCCGCGGATTCGACGGTCCTCCTGCCCGAGGCCGAAGCCCCCTCCGAGCTCCCCGCGGTGCCGGCCGGTGACGACGGGGCGAGCGGGGCCGGCCAGTGGGGCGGTCACGAGAACGGCCGGATCCCGGCGGTCGCGATGTGTCCGCTCGCCTCCGCACCCGGTCACCGGCTGCGCTGCGATGCGGCGAAGGCCTTCGATGCGCTCGATGCGGCCTACCGTGAGGAGTTCGGTCGCGGGATCTCGGTGACGGATTCCTACCGGGACTACGAGACGCAGGTCGTCCTCAAGCGCCGCAAGGGCCGGATGGCCGCGACCCCCGGGAGGTCGAACCACGGCTGGGGGCTCGCCGTGGACCTCGGCGGCGGCATCAACTCCTTCGGCACGGTGCAGCACGAGTGGATGCGGTCGAACGGTCCCCGGTTCGGGTGGATCCACCCGGCGTGGGCGCGCAGCGGCGGTTCGCTGCCCGAGGCCTGGCACTGGGAGTTCCGGTCCGGGTGAGCGGGCGCCTCAGGCGCGGGGGTGTGCCCGGTAGTAGCTCTCGGAGAGCCGGCCGAGGGAGACGTGGGTGTAGATCTGGGTCGAGCTCAGGGTCGAGTGACCGAGGTACTCCTGCACCTGGCGGAGGTCGGCACCGTTCTCCACCATGTGCGTCGCGGCGGAATGGCGCAGGCCGTGCGGGGAGAGCTCGGCGACCCCGTCGACGGCGGCGGTCGCCCGGTGGACGATCTCGCGCACTTGGCGCACGTTGATCCGCCCGCCACGGACCCCGAGGAAAAGGGCCTGGCTGCGGCGATCAGCCGAGCCTTTGGAGGCGGAGGCGGGGGCGGGGGCAGAGAGTTCGGGCCGCCCGCTGGCGATCCAGGCCTCGAGAGCCTGCGCCGCCGGCAGGCCGTAGGGCACGCGGCGCTCCTTGCCCCCCTTGCCGAGCACGGTGATGAGGCGGCGCTCCGGGTCGAGGTCGGAGACGTCCATCGCGGCGAGCTCGGACACCCGCACCCCGGTGGCGTAGAGGACCTCGAGGATCGTCGCGTCGCGGAGAGCGATCGCGCGGTCCCGAAGTGAGGGCGGGGCGGTGGCGTCGGCTGGGTCGGGATCGGGGCGGGTGGGATCGGTGTCGGCGCCTAGCTCGGGCCGCGCGATCCATGACGGCGGCGGTCTGCGACTGCTGGAGCACGGCCGGCAGCCGGGATCCCTTGCGGGGGCTGGCCAGGCGGGCCGCCGGGTTGCGCTCCATGCGCCCGGTGCGGGTGCAGAAGGCGCAGAACGAGCGGATGGCGGCGATCCGCCGGGCGATGGTCCCCGGTTCCGCGCCGCGACGCGACTGGTCCATGAGCCACTGTCGCAGGTTCCCGAGCTCGATGTCGGTGAGTGCGAGTGCGTGACCGTCGGCCTCGGTGAGGAAGGTCATGAGGGAGCGCACGTCGGCGGAGTAGTTGCGCACCGTGTGCACGGAGGCGTTGCGCTGGATGCGGAGGTCCTCGACGAACGCCTCGAGCGCATCCGCGTACTCCGGCGACAGCTGGTCCGCTGTCAACGGAGGGGCGTGCGGGTGGGAAGCCGACATGCTTTCACTGTAGATCACCACGAGCACAGCTCCCGGGAGCCGAGCACCCGACTCCGGAGCGCCATGTGACTCCGAAGCTCCGTGTCACTCCGGAGCTCCGTGCGTCTCCCCGGGGTCGCCGTACGACTCCCCGGGGTCCGGGTCCGATGCGCTGATGTCCGGGTGAGCGCCCGGGGTCTGCGAGTTGAAGTCCGGGTCACGAGTGTGGCGGGGCGGATCACGGGTGCCGCAGCTTCACCCACCCGTGGTCGCGGCGCTCGGCGAGGCCGGCGAGCTCGAGCGCGGCGAGCGCGGCCATCGCCGATGCCGTGTCGAGGCCGGTGCGGGCGGCGAGCGCCGCGGCCTCCGCGCCCCTGCGCTGGGGCAGCGCACTGTAGACCCGAGCCTGCTCCTCGCTGAGCGCATCGGTGATCTGCAGCCGTCCCTGCTCCGGGGAGGTCTCGCCTCGCCCGCCCCGATCGTCCCCTGCCGCAGCAACGGCCGGATTCGCAGCGCTGCTCAGCGGCTCGACGAGTTCGCGCACCTCCTCTGAGGAGGTGACGAGCACTGCGGCTCCCTCTCGGATCAATCGGTGGCAGCCGGCGGAGTCGTGGGCGGTGACCGGACCCGGCACCGCCCCCACAGGTCGCAGGAGTTCGGCCGCCCGATTCGCGGTGTTGAGCGCACCGGAGCGCCAGCCCGCCTGCACGACGACGGTGGCAGCCGCGGTCGCGGCGATGAGGCGATTGCGCATGAGGAAGCGGTGGCGCATCGCGGTGCTGCCGGGCGCGGCCTCGGAGACCACGGCGCCCGCCCGTGCGACCGCTCCCAGGAGTTCGGCGTTGCCGCGGGGATAGTAGCGATCCACTCCCCCGGCCATGAATGCGACGGTGGCGGCACCGGGGCCGTCGATCGCGCGGAGTGCGCCGTCGTGCGCGGCGGCGTCGATGCCGTAGGCGCCGCCGGAGATCACGCTGTGCCCGGCCGCGACGAGGTCGTAGGCGAGGGACCGGGCGAGGTGGAGGCCGTAGGAATCCGCGGCGCGCGATCCGACGAGTGCGATCGATCCGGCGCACAGCGCGGCCAGGTCACCGCTCCCGCGCACCCACAGGCCCACCGGTTCGTCGAGCCCGAGCTCCCGGAGCCCGGACGGCCACTCGGGGTCGCCGGCCTGGACGAGGCGGGCGTCGAGCGTGCGCATGATCCGCAGATCGCGGGCGCCGTCGAGGTGGGGCACCCGGAGCATCCACCGGTCGATGGCTTTCCCGATGTCGTCGTCCCGCGCCGTGAGCCCGGCCTTGGCCGCGGCCTCGCGCAGCGTGCGGTGGAGCTCCGTCCGGGGGCCGTCGAGGAGGCCGCGCAGCGCTTCCGCCCCGGTATGGAGCACGGCCGCGCGGAGCAGACGGTCCCCCGGTTCGGAGATCCGCAGGATGTCGGCCGCTGCGACGGGGTCCGCGATGTCCGTGTGCTCCACGGGGGCCGGCTCGATGCTCACGAGGTCTCCCGGATGCGCAGGACGAGAGCGGAGAGCAGGTCGTCGCCCTGCGGACGGGTGCGCCCGGCGAGGTCGGCCAGTGTCGTCGCGATGCGCACCACCCGGTCGTAGCCGCGCATGGTGATCCCGCCGCGTTCGAGCGCGGTGTCGAGCGGCGCGGTCTCCGTGCGCCGGAAGTCGAAAGTCTCCCGCAGCCACGCGCCCGGTGCCTGGGCGTTGAGCGACCACGGCAGTCCGGCGTAGCGGTGCGCCTGGATCTCACGGGCGCGGGCCACCCGTGCGGCGACTGTCGCGGTGTCCTCGCGCGGGGACGTGGCGTGGAGGTCGGCGGCGACGAGCGGGAGCATCTCGAGCTGGATGTCGATCCGGTCGAGCAGCGGTCCGGACAGCCGGCCCCGGTAGCGGCGCCGGTCGAGCGGGGTGCACCGGCAGCGGGTGGAGCCGCCGACCCCGGCCCCGCACGGGCAGGGGTTCGAGGCCAGCACGAGTTGGAACCGCGAGGGCAGCACCACCGAGCCCCAGGCGCGGTGGATGTCGCAGCGCCCGTTCTCGAGCGGCTGCCGCAGCGCTTCGAGCACGTCGCGGCGGAACTCCGGTGCCTCGTCCATGAAGAGGACTCCCCGGTGGGCGCGGGAGAACACACCGATGCTGCCGGGCCGGGAACCGCCCACCATCGCTGAGGCACTCGTCCGGTGGTGGGGTGCTTCAAAGGGCGGTGTCCGGTCGAGGCCCGCGGCCGGGTCGAGGGTGCCGTCGAGCGAGCGCAGCGCCACGACCTCGCACGCCTCGTCGACGTCGAGCGGCGGCAGGAGACCCGGCAGGCAACCGGCGAGGAGGGTCTTGCCGGCACCGGGAGTCCCGGTCATGAGCAGATGGTGTCCGCCGGCGGCGGCGACCTCGAGCGCGAAGCGGGCATCGTCCTGGCCCTGCACCTCCGCGAGGTCGTGGACGTCCGGCGGCGGCAGCGCGGCGGCCTCCGGCAGTTCGATCGCCGGGAGACCGGGGTCGTCGATCTCCCCGCCGAGCATGGTCACCGCGTCGGCGAGGTTCGCCGCCCCTCGGACCTCGGCGCCGTCGACAAGGCCGGCCTCCTCCGCGTTCGCCGCCGGGACGACGAACCGGGTGGCCCCGGCGCGCAGCCCGGCGAGCACACTCGGGAGCACCCCACGTACGGGGTGGATCCGGCCGTCGAGGCCGAGCTCGCCGATGTGGACGATGCCGCGGGCGCGGTCGGCGGGGATCTTGCCCTCCGCCTCGAGGATCGCCACGGCGATGCCGAGGTCGAATGCGGTGCCGACCTTCTTCACCCCGCCGGGCGAGAGGTTGACCGTGACCCGGCGGGAGGTCAGGGTGATGCCGAGGTTGGAGATCGCGGCGCGGATCCGCTTGCGCGATTCGGTCACCGAGGTGTCCGGCAGTCCGACGATGTCGATCCCCGGAAGGCCGTCGTTGACGCTCGCCTCGATCGACACCGGGGTCCCGGAGATGCCGAGCAGTGCGACGGCCGTGGTGCGCCCGAAGCTCCGGGACGCGGATGCGGTACTGCGGCCGCGCTTCCGGGATCGTGCGGTGTCGAGATCGACGGGCGGGGGCGGGGCGCTCATTGTGCGGCCCTGACGTGGGTGATGTCCGGCAGCCCGTTGTTCCACAGGATGCCGATGACGTCGAGGCGGAACGCGGGGATCCACTCCTCCTGCGCCGCGAGCCAGCGCAGGGCGAGCCCGCGCAGCGTGGAGAGCTTGCGATAGGTGATCGCCTCGAGCGGGTGCCCGGCGCGGGCGTTCGCGCGGGTCTTGACCTCGACGAAGACGACGGTGTCCGCCTCCCGGGCGACGATGTCGATCTCCCCGTGCCGGCAGCGCCAGTTGAGCGCGAGGATCTCCCAGCCGTGCTCGATGAGGTATTCCTTCGCGCACGCTTCGCCGCGGCGGCCCAATGTCATCGTGTCCATGCGCCCACCGAACCAGGCTGGGGCGGCGGGGTCAGCGGCTCGGTTCCCCCTGTGGACGGCGGCGCACGTCTCCACAGCCGGCGACCGCATGCGTGGGCGTCCGCGGATGCATCTGTGGACCAGAGGTGGGGTGGGCCTGTGACCCGAAGTGCGCGCCCCCGCGATCTGGGGCTTGCACTCAGGGGCGCGCGATCATCGTCCGGCGGTCACGGGCCTCCGGCCAGTGGTCACGAGCAGGCGATCACGGGTCAGCGGTCACACGTCTCCGCTCAGCGCGGCAGGGAGGACGGCGGTTCGAGATCGGACTTGGCGATCTCCTCGATGTTGACGTCCTTGAAGGACAGCACGTGCACCTGCTTGACGAAGCGGGCGGTGCGGTAGGTGTCCCACACCCAGGCGTCGCGGAGGGTGAGCTCGAAGTACACATCCCCGGAATCGTGGTGCGCCTTGAGATCGACGGAGTTCGCCAGATAGAAGCGCCGCTCGGTCTCCACCACGTAGGTGAACAGTCCCACCACGTCCCGGTACTCCCGGTAGAGCTGGAGTTCCAGTTCGGCTTCGTAGTCTTCCAGGTCCTCGGCACTCATGCGCCCATCCTAGAACAGACCGCCCTCACCCCAGGCGGAAGGACCGGCGGTGGTGCACCGTCGCTCCGTGCTCGGCGATCGCGGCCCTGTGCACCGGAGCGGGGTAGCCGGCGTTGCGCTCCCAGCCGTAGGCGGGGAACTGTTCGGCGAGCTCGGCCATGAGCCCGTCGCGGCCGACCTTCGCGAGCACGCTCGCCGCCGCGATCGTCACGTGCGTCCCGTCCCCCTTGACCACCGTGCGCACCGGCGGCACGACGACCTCGGCCGCATCCCCGTAGTGCTCGAGCGCGTCGAAGGTCAGCGGCAGGGAGAGCCAGTCGAAGGACCCGTCGAGGAGCACGAGGTCGGCACCCGGCAGCCCGGCGAGCGCCCGCCGGCCGGCAAGGCACAGCGCCGAGCTCAGACCCAGCGCGTCGATCTCCGCCGGGCTCGCGTACGCCACGGCGCGGTGCGGCTGCCAGGCGGCGACCACCTCGGCGATCCGAGCACGGGCCGGGATGGAGAGCTGCTTGGAGTCGTGGATGCCGGCGGGCACCTCGGCAGCGGTGAGGGCGGCGAGGTCGAAGTGCACGGCGCCCACTCCGACCGGACCGGCGAGGCAGCCGCGCCCCACCTCGTCCATCCCGATGAGCGTGCGCATCCCGGAGGCGAGCAGCTCGCGCTCGAGGCTGAGGTCGGTGAGCCCGGCGAACGGCTTCCGCGCCGCCCGGCGGGCCGGTGCCGTGGCGCGCCCGGTGCCGGCGGTCACGGGGCGGGGACCCCGGCGAACACCTCGTCCGGGGTGCCCATCGGGCGGATCCGGTCGGCCGGCCAGTTGATGAAGAACACCGTGCCGACCACGGCGTCCTCGGGCACGAACGGTCCACCGGCGGAATCGGTGTTGAAGCGGGAATCGAGTGAGTTCGAGCGGTTGTCGCCCATCACCCAGTAGTGGCCGTCCGGCACGGTGACCTCGAACGGGATGTCGGAGGGTGTGGCGCCCTCGGCGAGGTACGGTTCGTCGATCGGTTCGCCGTTGACCATGAGCCGGCCCTGGTCGTCGCAGCACTCCACGGTGTCGCCGCCGACCCCGATGACCCGCTTGATGAGCTGGGTGCCGGCGTCGGCCGGTACGAGGCCGAGGAACTCGAGGACGGGGTTGGGCGTGTACTGCTGGGTCACCGAGGTGTCGAGCCAGCCGCCGGGATCGTCGAAGACGATGATCGTGCCGCGGTCGACGCCGGGCCAGGGCAGCTGGTTGACGAGGATCCGGTCGTCGACCTGAAGGGTGTCCTCCATCGAGGCCGAGGGGATGTAGAAGGAGCGCATGACCCAGGTCCGCACGACGGTGGAGATGACGAGCGCCACGATGATGATGATCGCGGCCTCCTTGAGGAGGGCCGGGATCCGACTCGGTCGGCGGGGCGGTGCACTGTTCTGGGTCACGCCTGGCAGTCTATCCCCCGGCCCCGGCCGTGATTCCCAGCCGCCGACTGAACCCGTTCGGGGCTCCGAGCCGACGGCGGCACCGGGCCGGACACGATCCTCAGCCGATCACGGAATCGACCGCGGAACCGTGGCCGATCACCGTGCCGAGGATCCGGTCGACGGGGATCATCCCGCCGCCGGGGCCGCCGAGCAGCGCGCGGGAGTCGGTCGAGTCCGCGCGGTTGTCTCCCATCATCCACACCCGCCCGGCCGGCACCTCGATGGCGAAGTCGGTGTCCGAGGCGCGCATCCCGTGAGGCACGTACGGCTCCTCGAGCGGCTCCCCGTTGAGGAGCAGGCGGCCTTCGGCGTCGCAGCACTCGAGGGTGTCGCCGCCGACGGCGAGGATCCGCTTGACGTAGTAGACGTCCCGCGGGCCGACCCCGAACCAGGAGCCGAGCTGCTCGGCGCCGCTCGGCGGGGCGCTCGCGATGAAGGACCCGCGACCGTCGAACACGACGACGTCGCCGCGGTCGACGGAGTCGGCCAGCGCGTCCGGGCGCCACACGGTCACGGTCCCGCCGACGGGCAGGGTGGGCTCCATCGACGCCGAGGGGATGCCGAAGCTCTGGACGCCGACGGCGCGGATGAGTCCGGCGGCGAGCAGCGCGCACACGAGGACGATGCCGAGGGCGCGCAGCGCCCTGCGGGCACGAAGAAGGCGCGGCCCTGCCGGGGCCGCGCCTGTCCTCGACTGTTCGGTCATCGCCGCACGCCGATCACCTCGGCGGCCCGGTGCCCTGCGGGCGTCCGGAACGTGGCTGCGCTCAGCGCTTCTCGCGGATGCGAGCGGCCTTGCCGCGGAGCTTGCGGAGGTAGTAGAGCTTCGCCCGGCGGACGTCGCCGCGGGTGAGGACCTCGATCTTCTCGATGATCGGGGAGTGCACCGGGAAGGTGCGCTCCACGCCGACGCCGAAGCTGATCTTGCGGACGGTGAAGGTCTCGCCGATGCCGCCGCCGTGGCGACGGATGACGATGCCCTTGAAGACCTGGGTACGGGTGCGGTTGCCCTCGACCACGCGGACGTGGACGTTGAGGGTGTCGCCGGCGCGGAACTCCGGGACGTCGGGCTTCAACGACTGGGCGTTGAGTGCATCAAGCTTCTGCATGATTCGTCATTCTCCTGTGTGCGCGCCCCGGGTCGGCACGACATTGCTCGGACCGGCTGGTGGCCAGATGAGATGAGGTCGTCTGCCGGAGCGCGGCTGCCGTGTCACGGCGGCGCGGACGCTCCTGGCGGCATCGCTCCCCCCGAGGCAGGACGGTGCCAGCAAACGCAAGAGTGTAGTCTAGTCGGACCGGGGCCGAGGCGCCAATCCGGGGATCGAGGCGGTCACCCGGGGTCGTGCGCGGGTGCCGCGGGATCGGTGGCCTCGGCGAGCACCGCCCAGTCGAGGGCGTCGAGGGTGTCCGGGTCGAGCCCGGCAAGGAGGTCGGGGCGGACGGCGGCGGTGCGGCGCAGGCGCTCGTCCCGCCGCCAGCGTGCGATCGCGGCGTGGTTGCCGCTGAGCAGGATCTCCGGCACCGGGTGCCCGCGCCAGTCGGCGGGCTTCGTGTAGACGGGGTACTCGAGGAGGCCGTCCTCGTGGGACTCCTCCGTGAGCGACTCCGGGTTCCCGATGATGCCGGGGATGAGGCGGGCGATCGCCTCGGTCATGACGAGAGCTGCGACCTCGCCGCCGTTGAGCACGTAATCGCCGATCGAGTACAGGCGGACCTCGGCGCGGTCACGGGCCCAGTCGACGACGCGCTGGTCGATGCCCTCGTAGCGGCCGCACGCGAACACGAGGTGCTCCCGGCCGGCGAGCTCGGCGGCCGCGGCCTGGGTGAAGGGGGTGCCGGCGGGGCTCGGGACGATGAGCACCGGGCGCTCGGCAGGTGCGGCCGGTTCCGCACCGGTCGCATCGGTACCGGCTGCGGCCGGTTCGGCGAGGAGCGCGGTGAGCGCCTCGGCCCAGGGCTCGGGCTTCATCACCATGCCCGCTCCCCCGCCGTACGGGGTGTCGTCGACGGTGCGGTGCCGATCGTGGGTCCAGTCGCGCAGGTCGTGGACACCGAGGTCGATGAGCCCCTTCTCCACCGCCCGGCCGATGAGCGAGAGCCGCAGCGGCGCGAGGTACTCGGGGAAGATCGAGACGACGTCGAGGCGCATCAGGCGTCCTCGATGAGTCCGGGCGGCGGGTCGAGGACGATGCGACCGGCCTCGAGGTCGACCTCGGGCACGATCTGTTCGACGAAGGGGACGAGCACCTCGGCGCCGGAGGCCAGCGTGATGTGGAGGAGGTCCTGGGCCGCGCCCGGGGTGACTGCGGAGACGGTGCCGATCCGGACGTCCCCGACGAACGCCTGAGCGCCCACGAGGTCGTCGATGTACCAGGCGTCGTCGTCCTCGAGGGTCTCCGCGACGGAGATCAGGGTGTTGCGGACCTCTTCGGCACGGGTGCGGTCGGCGATCTCCTCGAAGGTCAGCAGGAGCCGGTCGCGGTGCCAGCGCGCGCGGGACAGCGTGAGCGCGCCGATATCGGGCTCGGTGGAGAACACCGCACCGGGGACGAAGCGCTCCTCGGGGGCATCGGTGCGGACCTCCACGGTGAACTCACCGCGGATGCCGTGCGGCTTGCCCAGACGGGCGACGACTGTGCTCACGCTTCACTCCTGGTTCGAGGGGCTGTTCGAGGGACTGCTCGCAGGTCCGCGCGGCGGTGCGCGGGTACCGGATCCCGCCGGGGCGGGCGCGCGGGATCCGGCGGAACTGTGCCGAGAATGCGAAATCCCAAGGTTCTGTTCACAGAAACCTTGGGAAATCGCAATGTCGCGGGGGGCCGGGTGCGCGGCGGGCGTCAGGCCTCGACGAGGTCGACGCGGACGCTCTCGCGCCCGGCGAGTGCTCCGATCACGGTCCGCAGCGCCTTCGCGGTGCGACCGGACCGGCCGATCACCCGACCGAGGTCGTCGGGGTGCACGCGCACCTCGAGCGAGGTGCCGCGGTGTCCGCTGCGACTGCGCACCGAGACGTCCTCGGGGTTGTCGACGATGCCGCGGACCAGGTGTTCGAGAGCGTTGGCGAGCATGATCAGGCTTCCGCCTTCTCCTCGTCGGTCGACTCAGCGGCCGCGGGCTCCTCGGCGGGGGCCTCGGCTGCGGGCTCCTCGGCCTTGTCGCCGCCCTTGGGCGTCGTCGCCTCCTTGATGACCGAGCCGGTGGCCGGGGCCTCGAAGGCCGCCTTCTCCTGCTGCGGCTTCACGGTGCTGACGGCCTCGCCCTCACCGGTGAACTTCTGCCAGTCGCCGGTGAGCTTGAGCAGGGCGCGGACCTGGTCGGTCGGCTGGGCGCCGACGGACAGCCAGTAGAGCGCGCGCTCGGAGTCGATCTCGACGAGCGAGGGCTCCTCGAGCGGGTGGTACTTGCCGATGTCCTCGATGGTCTTGCCATCGCGGCGGGTCCGCGAGTCGGCGACGACGACGCGGTAGAAGGGTGCATGGACCTTGCCCAGGCGGGTGAGGCGAATCTTGACTGCCACTGTAGTGGTGTCTCCTTTGGAAGATAGGTGTCGCGGTCCGCTCGCGGGTCCGTGGGGCAGGACGGTGCGGGCATGATCGCGTGGACTGAACCGGCCCGAGGTTGAGAGGGTCCCCGGCCGGTCGAGTACAAGGGACCATTGTGCCAGAAAGTGCTACTTGCTGCCACCTGAGCCGAACATACCGCCGAAGCCCTTGGGCAGCTTGCTGAGGTCGAGCTCCTCGTCGCCGCCGAGGTCGATGCCGCCGAACGCGGAGCCCGCGGGATCGGGCGCCTGACCCTGCTTCCGCTGCTCGGCGAGACGCGCCTGCTCGGCGCGCTTGGCCGGGTTGCCCGACTTGCCGGCGGGCTTCTTCTTGCCCTTCTTCTTGTTCCGCGAGCCGCCGCCGGGTCCACCACCGCCGGGCATCTGCGGCATCCCCGGCATCTGGGGCATGCCCGGCATCTGGCCGCCGCGGCCGCCGCCGCCCTTGCGCATCTGGCGCATCATCTTCTGCGCCTGCACGAACCGCTCCATGAGCTGATTGACCTGGGTCACGGTGGTGCCGGAGCCCTTGGCGATGCGCTGGCGGCGCGAGCCGTTGAGGATCCGCGGGTTCGCCCGCTCGTACGGGGTCATCGAGCGCACGATCGCCTCGACGCGGTCGATCTCGCGCTCGTCGAACGCCTCGAGCTGCTCCTTGTACTGGGACATGCCCGGCATCATGCCGAGCATCTTCTTCAGCGACCCCATCTTCTTGATGGCGGCCATCTGGGTGAGGAAGTCGTCGAGGTCGAAGTCCTCGCCGGACTCGACCTTCTTGGCGAGCTTCTCCGTCTCCTTCTGGTCGAAGGTCTTCTCCGCCTGCTCGATGAGCGTGAGGATGTCGCCCATGTCGAGGATGCGGTCGGCCATCCGGTCCGGGTGGAACTGCTCGAAGTCCCGCAGCCCTTCACCGGTGGAGGCGAACATGATCGGCCGGCCGGTGACCTGGGCGACGGACAGCGCGGCGCCGCCGCGGGAGTCGCCGTCGAGCTTGGAGAGCACGACGCCGGTGAAGTCGACGCCGGCGAGGAAGGCCTCGGCGGTGGTGACCGCGTCCTGGCCGATCATCGCGTCGATGACGAAGAGCACCTCGTCGGGGTTCACGGCGGCGCGAATGTCCGCGGCCTGCTGCATGAGCACCTCGTCGATGCCGAGGCGGCCGGCGGTGTCGACGATGACGACGTCGTAGAGCTTCGAGCGGGCGACGTCCATCGCGTCCGTCGCGACCTTGACCGGATCGCCGACGCCGTTGCCGGGCTCGGGTGCGTAGGTGAAGGCGCCGGCGCGCTCGCCGACGACCTGGAGCTGGTTGACGGCATTGGGCCGCTGGAGGTCGGCGGCGACGAGCATCGGCCGGTGGCCCTCGGACTTGAGCCAGTGGGCGAGCTTGCCGGCGAGCGTCGTCTTGCCCGCGCCCTGGAGTCCGGCGAGCATGATCACGGTCGGCGGGCGCTTGGCGAACTGCAGGCGACGGGTCTGCCCGCCGAGGATCCCGACGAGCTCGTCGTTGACGATCTTGACGACCTGCTGGCCGGGGTTGAGCGCCTGCGACACCTCCGAGGACAGCGCCCGCTCGCGGACCTTCCCGGTGAACGTGCGCACCACCGGCAGCGCGACGTCGGCGTCGAGCAGCGCACGCCGGATTTCCCGGATCGTGGCGTCGACGTCGGCTTCGGAGAGCCTGCCCTTGCCGCGCAGGTTCTTGAAGGTCGTCGTCAGCCGATCGGAGAGGGAGTTGAACACGAGGTTTCGCAGCTTTCGTCGAGGGAGGCCGAGCAGTTCGACCTCCCAGGGTACCAAGTCCCGGTGCATGAATGATCCCGGGGCGGGAGCCGTGATCGGCACCCGCCCCGGGACTTCTCTGCCATGCAGCCGGCTGGGACTACAGGGCAGCCTCTCCCTCGCTCCGGTCGGAGACCCGGATGATCTGGTCGACCGCGGTGATCCAGATCTTGCCGTCGCCGGGCTGTCCGGTCGTGGCCCGGGCGAGGAGCACATCGCAGATCCGCGGCGCGTCCTCCGCCGAGGCGAGCACCTCGATCCGCAGCTTGGGGACGAGGTCCTGCGTGTACGCGGCACCTCGGTAGAACTGCTTGTGGCCCTTCTGCCGTCCGTAGCCGCTGGCCTCGGAGACGGTCAGACCCTGGACTCCGAACTCCTCCAGGCCGTCGCGGATGTCCGCGAGCTTGTCGGGTCGGGCGATGGCGGTGATGAGCTTCATGCGTTCACACTTTCGTCGAGGGTGGTCGTCCTGCGGTGCGCGGCCGGCGACGAGGGGTGCGGTCGGAAGGCGCCGCCGGTGCCCAGACCGCCGTACTCGTAGGCCGTCTCCGCGTGCTCGGTGAGGTCGATGCCGGTGACCTCGTCCTCCTCGGCGGCCCGCATGCCGATGGTCTTGTGGATCACCATACCGATGATGAAGGTGACGATCGCGGTGAAGAGGATCGCGAAGACCGCCGCCACCGTCTGCGCGACGAGCTGACCGAGGCCGCCGCCGTAGAACAGGCCGCCGCCCTCGCCCTCGACCGGCAGCGCGAAGAGGCCCAGGGCCAGGGTGCCGACGAGACCGGACACGAGGTGGACGCCGACGACGTCGAGCGAGTCGTCGTAGCCGAGGCGGTACTTGAGTCCGACGGCCAGCGCGGAGCAGATGCCGGCGATGATGCCGATCGCGATCGCGCCGAGCGGGGACACGTTCGCACAGGCCGGGGTGATCGCCACGAGGCCGGCGACGATGCCCGAGGCGCCGCCGAGGCTGGTGGGCTTGCCGTCGCGCATCCACTCGACGAGGATCCAGGCGATGAACGCCGCGGCCGGGGCGGCCATGGTGTTGACCCAGATCAGGCCGGCCTCGGCGGGATCGGTCGCCGCGCCGCCGTTGAAGCCGAACCAGCCGAACCACAGGAGGGTGGCGCCGAGCATGACGAACGGGATGTTGTGCGGGCGATGGGAGGGATCGGTGCCGAAGCCCTTGCGCTTGCCGATGATGAGGGCGAGGACGAGGGCGGCGATGCCGGCGTTGATGTGGACGACGGTGCCGCCGGCGTAGTCGATCGCCTCTCCGAAGGTGCTGCCGATGAGGCCGTCGGCGGACAGCAGGCCGCCGCCCCACACCATGAAGGCCATCGGGCAGTAGACGAGCGTGACCCAGACGGGCACGAAGACCATCCAGGCGGAGAATTTCGTCCGGTCGGCGATGCCGCCGGAGATCAGGGCGACGGTGATGATCGCGAAGGTCGCGCCGAAGCCGGCGCCGATGAGGTCGGTGGTGCCGACGAGACCGCTGAGGCCGAAGGCCTCGAACGGGTTGCCGAACAGCTGCGCGACTCCGGTCGATCCGCTCATCGAGAAGCCCCAGAGGACCCACACCACGCCGACGACGGCCATCGATGCGAAGCTCATCATGAGCATGTTGAGGACGGACTTGGCGCGGGTCATGCCGCCGTACAGGAAAGCGACGCCGGGCGTCATGAGCAGCACGAGTGCGGCGCTCACCATCACCCATACGTCCACTGCAGTGATTTCCATGGTTTCGTTCCAGCCGTGAGATGTTCAGGACGGGTGGCCGACCTCGAGGTCGGGCTGCCCGTTCCGCGGAGATCTGTGGCTCCGCTGGTGAACATTCTCGAATCCCGGTGTTTCGAGACGGAACGTCCCAGGTTTCGGCTGCGTTACGGGTGCGGCGGCGGCGTTACGACCGTGTTTCGGGTCACATCCACGACCCGGCGGCAGGGGCCGGCCGCCTGATCGCGACCGGTTTCAGGTCACTGCTCGGCGAGCAGGGCGTCGACGAAGCCGGCGGCGTCGAAGGGCGCGAGGTCGTCGGCACCCTCGCCGAGCCCGATGAGCTTGACCGGCACGCCGAGCGCACGCTGCACGGCGACGACGATGCCGCCCTTCGCGGTGCCGTCGAGCTTGGTGAGCACGATGCCGGTGATGTTCACGGCCTCGGAGAACACCTTCGCCTGCTGCATGCCGTTCTGCCCGGTGGTCGCGTCGAGGACGAGGAGCACCTCGTCGAGGGAATCGTGCTCCGGCGACAGGGGACGGGCGGCAACGCGCTTGACCTTGCCGAGCTCGTCCATGAGCCCCTTCTTGTTCTGCAGGCGCCCGGCGGTGTCGATGAGGACGACGTCGGTGCCCTCCTGCATCCCGCGCTCGACCGCGGTGTAGGCCACGGAGGCCGGGTCGGCGCCCTCGAGACCGCGCACGGTCTCGACGCCCACGCGCTCACCCCAGGTGGCGAGCTGTTCGGCGGCGGCGGCGCGGAAGGTGTCGGCGGCACCGAGCAGCACCGAGCGGTCCTCGGCGACGAGCACGCGGGCGATCTTGCCGACGGTCGTCGTCTTGCCGGCGCCGTTGACGCCGACGACGAGGACGACGGCGGGGTCGCTGTCGGCGCGCTCGACCTGCAGGCTGCGGTCCATCGTCGGGTCGACGACGGCGATGAGCTCCTCGCGCAGGAGGTCGCGGACGGTCTGCGGGTCGCGCGTGCCGAGCACGCGCACCCGCTCGCGCAGCCGGTCGACGAGCTCGCTGGCCGGGTCGACGCCGAGGTCGGCCATGATGAGCGTGTCCTCGATCTCCTCCCAGGTCGACTCGTCGAGGGTGTCGCGGGAGAGCAGGGAGAGCAGGCCGCGGCCGAGGGAGGAGTTCGACTTCGCCAGCCGCGCGCGGAGCTTCGCCAGCCGGGTGCGCGGCTCGGTGGGGGTCTCGAGCTCCCGGGCGGGGACCTCGGGCACGGTCTCGACGACGACCTCGCCCTCGACCTCGGGGGCGGTGGCCAGCGGCGCCTCGAGCGTGTCGGTGCCCGGACCGCGGTGCGGGTCGGTGGTGAGGTCCGGAGCCGTCGGCGGCAGGTCGCGACGGCGGCGGGTCTTCGGCGGACCGTAGAGGGCGATGCCGGAGACGACGAACACGAGGACGAGGGCGCCGAGGAGGGCGATGAGACTGATGGGATCCACGATCAGCTCCTAAGTGGGTTGCTGTGGGGTGACGGGTCCGGGCCGGCGGGCTGCGGCAGCCGGCCGGCGGGTCAGCCGAAGAGGAGGACGATGGCGGTGCGGAAGCCGGTGCCGGTCTCCGGCACCTTCCAGTGCCGGGTCCGGGGTCGGAACGTCAGCCAGGGCGGCGAGGCGTGACGGCGGGGCTGCGGGCGCAGGGCGTAGGAGTGCTCCTGCATCGCGGTGACGGCCGCCTGCTCGCGGGTCGCGAGGTGGGAGGTGTCGCCGTCGTGGCCGAAGAAGCCGTGGACGTCGTCGTCGAAGCCGGTCCATTCCGAGGGCAGGCGGAAGCGCTGACGGCCCGAGGGCTTGATCCGACCCTCGGCGCGCAGGCCGGGCAGGGCGACGAGGAGGACGATGACGAGCCCGATGCCGAACGAGACACCGAGCCCGATGAGGATGACGATCCCGGCGCCTACATCCATCGGGTGCCCCGCGTGGCGGTAGGTGAGGACATCGGCCGGTCGCTCCTTCGCTGGGTCGGGTCGTGGGCGGTCTCCCACGAGGACTCCGACCAGTGTATCCGCCCGTGCCGGTGCCGCCGGACGGGCGCGCGTCAGCTCGCCTGGTGAATTCGCTGGGAGATCACACGGGAGATGCCGTCGCCGGACATCGTCACGCCGTAGAGGGCGTCGGCGATCTCCATCGTCCGCTTCTGGTGGGTGATGACGATGAGCTGCGAGGACTCGCGCAGCTCGCGGAACACGGTGAGGAGGCGGGACAGGTTGACGTCGTCGAGGGCGGCCTCGACCTCGTCCATGACGTAGAACGGGCTGGGCCGGGCCTTGAAGATCGCGACGAGCATCGCGACCGCGACGAGCGAGCGCTCCCCGCCCGACAGCAGGGAGAGCCGCTTGACCTTCTTGCCGGCCGGGCGGGCGTGGACCTCGACGCCGGTGGCGAGCATGTCCTCGGGATCGGTGAGGGTGAGCGAGCCCTCGCCCCCGGGGAACAGGCGGGTGAAGATGTCGGCGAACTCCCGCTGGGTGTCCGCGAAGGCGGCGGCGAACACCTCTTTGACGTGGTCGTCGACCTCGCGCACGAGTCCCATGAGGTCGCGGCGGCTCGTCTCGATGTCGTTGATCTGCTTCTCGAGGAAGTCGTGGCGCTCGGTGAGCGCGGCGTACTCCTCGAGCGCGAGCGGATTGACCGCGCCGATCGACTTGAGCGTCCGCTCCGCCGCGGCGTGGGCCTTCTCCACCGCGGCGCGGACGAACGGCTCCGGCGCGTCCTCCTCCGCCGGTCCGGGCACCGGCAGGTGGGGGCCGAACTGCTCGACGAGGTGGTCGGCGGACAGGCCGATCTCCGCCTGGGCGCGGCGGGTGAGCTCGTCGAGGTGGATGACGTGACGCTCCCGGGTGAGCTGGGCCTCGTGCTCGGCCCGGGTGAGCGCGGCGAGGTCGTCGGCCCGCTCCGTGCGGCGGGTGCGCGCCTCGGCGAGCGCGGATTCGAGCCCGCCGCGGTGGGCGCGGGAGGCGGCGAGCTCCTCCTCGGCCCCGGATTCGAGCGCGCTGAGGTGGGTGGCGAGGGCCGCGGCGACGCGGGCGAGCTCGCCGGCGCTGTCGGCCTGGGCGCGGCGGCGGGCAGCGGCGCGCGCGGCCTGCTCCCGGGCGGCTTCCTCGGTCTCGGCCTGGCGGCGCAGCGCGGCGACCCGGTCGGTGAGGAAGCCGGCCCGGTCCTCGATCGAGCGCAGCGCGATCCGCGCCTCCATGACCTCCTCGCCGAGCCGGCGGGCGGTCGCGGCGAGGGCGTCGCGCTCCTCGGTGTCGGGTTCGGCGTCGACGGTCTCGGAGTTCTCCGCGAGCGCTGCGTCGGCGGCCTCGAGCGCGGTGCGGGCGGCTTCGGCCTCCGCACCGAGGCGCTCGCGGGAGGCCGCGAGCTCGCTCAGCCGGGTGTCGAGCGCGTCGAGGGCGGCGGCGGCACGAGACAGCTCCTCGCCGGCGGTGACGATGCGGGCATCGGATTCGTGGAGGGCGCCGAGCGCGGCCTCGACGGCGACCCGGGCCCGCTCCTGCTCCGGGGCGAGGGCGGCGAGCGCGGCGGCGAGCTCCTCCCGGCGGGACCGCAGCCCGGCCATGAGCTCCTCGGTCTCCGCGAGCGCGGCGCGGGTGGCGATCCGGGCGGCCTCCGCGGAACCGGCCCGGCGGATGCCGCAGGCGCTGACGACCTCACCGGCCGGGGTGACGGACACGGTCTGCGGGTCCACGCCCAGGGCGGCGACCGCGGCGGTGAGGTCCGGGGCGGTCGTGACACCGGCGAGTGCGGTGTCGAGGAGGGCGGCGAGGCCGGGGTCCGGGGTGGTGACGAGTCCGCGCAGCGGGCGTGACCCCGCGGCCGAGGCGGCGGCCGGGGAGGCCGCGGGCGCGGAGGCATCGGGCGCGGAGCGGGCCGGGGCAGGGGTCGGCGATGACGACGTCGACGAGGGTGTCGGGGCCGACGTGTTCGAGCACGGCGAGGGCGGCCTGCGGGTCGTCGGCGAGGATCGCCTCGGCCGCGTGGTCGAGGACGGCGGTGACCGCGGTCTCGTACCCGGCCTCGATGGTGAGGAGCTCGCCGACGGCCGCGCGCACGCCGGGGATGCCGGCGGCGAGGATGTCCGCGGTCGCGGCGGCGAGCCGGGTGCCGATCCGCAGCGCCTCGGCGCGGGCCTCGGCCTGGCCGAGCTCGGTGTCGACCTCACGGAGCTCGGCGCGCACGGCCGCGGTGCGCTCCTCGAGCGCCGTCTGTTCGGCGAGCGCGGATTCATGGGCGGCGTCGAGCTCGCTCTCCCCGGATTCGGAGGCCTCCGCCGCGGCCTGCGCTGCGGTGAGCCGGGTGCGGGCGGCGGTGAGCCGCTCGGTGAGGTCGGTCTCCGCGGTGTCGAGGGCGGTCAGCCCGGTCTGCGCGTCGGTGAGCGTCTTGTGGGCGACCTCGCGGGAGCTCTGCAGGTCGGCCCGGGAGCGCAGCTGGGCGGAGATCCGGGCGCGCTGCGCGGTGAGGGCGGTTTCGGCCTCGGTGAGCCGGGCCTGGGTCTCCTCGCGGCGCTCGGTGAGGGTGGTCAGCGTTCCGGTGCGGTCCTCGACCTCGCCGCGCACCTCGTCGAGTTCGGCGGCGTAGCGCTCGGCGCGTTCGCGCAGCGCGGCCGGGGTCTCACCGGTGCGCTCCGGCGGGGCCTGCTGGAGGTAGTGGACGCGGTCGCCGGCCCGTTCGGCGAGGGCGGCGGCGCGGGCGGCCAGGGTGCCGGCGGTGCGGAGCCGACGACGGATCTCCTCGGTGCCGGATTCGTGCCCGGTGATCTCCGATTCGAGCTCCGCGATCCGGGCATCCAGCCCGGCGAGCTCGGCCTCGAGGGCGGCGGTGCGCTCCGGGGCGCTCTCGGGGCCGGCCGCGGAGGCGAGCCGCGCCTGGGCCTGGACGATGTCGTCGGCGAGCAGGCGGGCGGCGGTGTCGCGCAGGGTCGCCTGGACGACGGCGGCGCGCTTGGCGGCCTTCGCCTGCCGTCCGAGCGGTCCAAGCTGGCGGGCGAGCTCGGCGCGGAGGTCGGAGAGACGGTCGAGGTTGGTCTGCAGGCCGGTGAGCTTGCGCAGGGCTTTGTCCTTGCGGCGGCGGTGCTTGAGGACGCCGGCGGCCTCCTCGATGAAGCCGCGCCGCTCGAGCGGGT
Source organism: Brevibacterium sp. CS2 (assembly GCF_005280295.1). Lineage (GTDB taxonomy): Bacteria > Actinomycetota > Actinomycetes > Actinomycetales > Brevibacteriaceae > Brevibacterium > Brevibacterium pityocampae. The sequence goes on from NZ_CP040020.1 coordinate 3,067,545, forward strand.
CGGCGTGGAGGATCTGGTCGAGGCGCCCCTGCCCGACGATGACGTGCATCTCCTTGCCGAGCCCGGAGTCGTTGAGGAGCTCCTGGATGTCGAGCAGGCGGGCCGGGGCGCCGTTGACGGCGTACTCGCTGCCGCCGGTGCGGAACAGCGTGCGGGAGATCGTCACCTCGGTGTACTCGATCGGGATCGCCCCGTCGGTGTTGTCGATCGTCAGGCTGACCTCGGCGCGGCCGAGCGCCTGGCGCTGCGAGGTCCCGGCGAAGATCACGTCGTCCATCTTGCCGCCGCGCAGGTTCTTCGCCCCCTGCTCCCCCATCACCCAGGCGAGCGCGTCGACGACGTTCGACTTGCCCGAGCCGTTCGGGCCGACGACGCAGGTGATCCCGGGCTCGAGGTCGATGCGCGTGGCGGACGCGAAGGACTTGAAGCCGCGCAGGGACAGGGACTTGAGGTACATGGTGGCCTCAGCCTATCCGGGCCCGGCGCGGGGGCCGCGGGTGTGCGGGGCAGATGTGGCTCGACCGGCCGCCGACGGTCGGACGCTCCCACCGGTCAGCAGGCACAGCGGCGGCTCTCCTGACATCATGTCGTGCCTGCGGCGGCAGCGACAGCACCCAAGCGGGTCTCGATCGATTCAGCCATCACGGTGATCTCGCGTTCCCGGATCCCGTTCGAACGCGCAGCCTCTCTCCAGACCGCCAGTGCCGCGGAGACGGCACGGATCCGCTCACGCGCCTGATCGACCGTCAGGCTGCACTCCTGCGCCAGTGCGAGCAGGGCCTCGGCTTCATCGGGAAGCGCCTCGGCACCCATGATCGAGGTGGCGCGCGTTCGCCATGGGTCAGGGCTCGGGTTGACGTCGAACGCGGGGCTGAGCGTCCAGAATCCTCGGTCGGCGAGGAACCCGTGATTGCGCAGGTGATCGTCGGTGTTTCCCAGGGCGACGCCGGCGACTGCGCGATCGAAGAGCTCGTGATGGTCTGTCGAGAGGGAACGCGAGAGATCCCTCATGGCTCCCGCGATCTCGCCATAGTCGCGGTGGTCGCCGTCGGATGCACCGAGCGCCGACATCGCACTGATGTAGCCGACGCGGTGCCCACGGGACGTGCGGTCGAACCGTCTCAGGAGGAGCACGCTGCGCTCTCCTACTCGGGTGAGCCGTCGATCGGGTGTCCTGATCCCCGCGGCTTCCAGCAGGTCCAAGGCCGTCGCCTCCCAGGCCATGACGTCCCACTGGTCGCTGCCGTGCGGGAACTTAGCGATCGCCAGCGCGCCGTCCTCGAGGCGCACCGAGGCCTTGGGGCGGGCCCCGCCCAGCCCGGTCGTCCCCGTGTCGAGCAGCTGCTTCACTGCGGCAGCGGGGTCCTCGTCCGAGGTGAGCTCGTCGGAGGCGCGCAGCAGCTCCGGGAGCGAGACCAGCTGCGGCACGTGAGACGGCTCGCCGAGGAACTCCGTGCCGCCTGCGAGCCGATACCGCAGGGCTCCCTGGCGCGTGTCGTCGCTGACACCCAGGAGGAAGTCGAGGTCATCGAGTCGGCGCGGCGCTCGGTGTGCCTCACGGGCCCGGACGCGCTCCGCCTTCTCGATGAGGTTCCGCCCCCAGCGGTCGGGAGCACTGTCCGCGAAGGCTCGCACCAGCCCGGACTGGTGCTGCGCGCCCGCCGTCACCGGCAGGGCCGGGTCGATGCTGCTGCCGCCCCCCGCCAGATAGCCCGGGTCGTAGAGGAACGTGGTGGAGATCCGGCCGCGCCGTCTGCTGAAGTGCGCCTGGCCCACCAGGACGGGCTCCCCCGCCCGATCGACGAAGATCTCGACGGTGGTCATCGCGCTCGCTTCTGCGCGAGCCTGCCGGCGCGAAGCCTGCCGATGTCGCTCTCGAGCGGGTCGACCGCATCGACGGCCTTCTCGAGCACCCCGAGGGCGCGCAGCACCTGCGCGACGTTGCCGAAGCCCACGCCTGCGTCCCCGGACTCGACCCTGCGCAGGGTATCGCGGGTGATGCCGGCGCGCTCCGCCACTTGCTGAGCGGTGAGCCCCAGCACCATGCGCCAACCGCGCACGTGCTCACCGAACTCCGCGAGCTCACGATCGATCCGATATCCGGGCATGGGCCACCTCCCATCTATGACGACAATAGCACGCACACCATGAAGCTATGACGAGAATCATCGTCATTTCAGTCGCGGGCCGTGATGTCCGCGCCGCCGCCGGCAGCGGTGGACGACACTGCACGAGTCACTGAGGAGGGGCGCACCCTGCGCGCGCCACCTGCTGGACACCGCGTGGACGACCCTGCTGGTGGCCGACTCACCGGACGCGTCAGTGCGCCACACCCGAGCGGCGGGTTCAGCGTGTCCGGCGACGCGGGGGCCGCTGGCATGCGGGGCAGACGTGGGAGGAGCACCCGCCGACGGTGAGCCGGGCGATCGGGGTGCCGCAGCGCGGGCAGGGCTGACCGGTGCGGCCGTAGACCTGGAGGCTGCGGGCGAAGTACCCCCATTCGACTCGTTTATGACGCTCACCAATGGCCAGTCGAGTCGTCATTCCAGTGGTGATTCGATGGGGACTCGACTCCCTAACGTGGGCTGGCCACACCGTCAGTGAAGCGATCGAGGGCACTGGTCCACGCCTTCGACAAGCTTACGCTTCGGGCGTCACGAGCTCTGCCCTCGCCCAACGCGCAATCATCCGGAGTTGCGGATGCTCCCTCACGATCGCTCGCTGACGATCCGCGGGCAGCCCGATCTCGTGCAGGACATTCAGGATCACCACGCCCGCCGTGACCTCGACGACGGCGACGAGCTCCTCGAACTCGTGCCTGGGGGTACGTCCCTCGTGAGCCAGGTCGTTGCGGGCCTTTACCGTCCTGCTGGCCCATCGTTCAACATCAGGAACGAGCACCGACACCGCCTCCTGGTCAGGCCGATTGACAAGAGCCTCCAGCCGGTCGCGGAGAGTCATGTCGTTGCGGATCGCGGACTTGAGCCACTCCCGCTGATCCTCCGGAGCGACCTCAAGCATCGCCTCGCGCATCTTCTTGTACTCAGCATTCGGCATCGGGCGCTCTTCGATTCCCAGCGCCCGATGGAGGGCTTCGGCAGCGCCGACCGCCATGAGAAGACGACTCTGGACGTACTGCGCTGGCGCGTACCGCAGCGCCAAGATCAGGTCCGTCGAGGCCCGGAGGCGATCACGCACCGCACACCATCGCGGGACGATCTCCTGGAAGGGGATGTCACTGCAGGTGAAGAACACTCTGTGGTGCTCGATGGCCTTTGCATCCCGCTCCCCCACTGCGGCGGGCGAGTAGAGCACCTCGACATAACGCTCCATCGGATGCCGTTCGGCCCCCGGCCCGTCTCCCGTCAGTTTCAGCCGCAGCCAGATCACCCCGGCAGCACGATGGGTCGCGAGCGAGATCAGGTCCTGCAGAGACTTCGCGGACGCGAGCGCTTCCTCGAAGGAGCACGCGTCCGGCGGAGCGACCTGCAGGAAGACCGTGTCACGGATCCGCGCTGTCGTCCTCCCGCGAAGCTCGTCGACGTACGGAGGATTGCGAAGATGCTCAAGTGAGTACTCGGTGCCGTCGACCAGGACCGACGTCGACTCCAGCGGCTTCGCGCAGATCGAGCCACTGCCATCGAACGGCGTCCCGCCTGGGCCGCCGATCGACGACGAGAAGACCCCGTCTGCCGCCCAGCGGCCGAGATCCTCGACGGAGATCTGAAGTCCTTCGAATAGTGCAGCTTCCGCGTTCGCCGCGTGGACGCCGATCAGCGCGGATTGAGCCGAAACCACCTGCTTGTCGGGGCTCTTCACCCGCGCGCCGAAGCTTCGGTGCGTGCTCGTCGGGATGCACCCAAGGAGGGTGATCTCCCTCTTCTCAGCGACGCCCTGTATCACGTCCCACGACCGTGTGCCTTCATGCACATGCGTAACGCCGGGTCGGGGAGACGTCATGACCCGGTCCTCGAAGGTGCCGATCAACGTCAGCTCCGCACCGCCGTCGCGGACGTATCGCAGAACGCCCGGGACACGGTAATCCGGCGCATCGGGCAACCACCACAGCCCAGACCACTCGTGGGAATCGACCAGATGCAGCGGCTCGGTCGGCATATGCGTCCCCCTACAAGACTGATGCCCCGGGAGTCCGGGCCAGGAGGTCCGAATAGTCACCGGGGCGTACGCCTTTGATTCTAGCAGTGCCGGCTGCTCAGCCCGCCTGGCGAGACTTCACGAAGATCCCCCTGTAGGCACCCCTCGGCCTCCCCGCCGACCTGACGTCTCGTCCGCTTCGCCTCCTTCTCTGCAAGATGATCGAGAAGCACCTTACGCAGAGCGATCTTCTGGTCGCGTGTCAGCGGCTGCGCGGTGGCTCGGATCCTTCGAACATGCTCCTCCCGAGCCGCGTGACCGAATACCTCGTCGAGCTCCGAGACCCGGACCCAAGCCCTAACCGTGTGCCGGCCATCGCGAGCCGTCGACCCTTCTATGCGCGCCGTCAGAACCCCAGCCTTGATCCGCCGGCGAATGGCCTGCGGGCTGCACGACTCGCGCTCTGCCGCCGCGGCGATGTCGATCCACTCGTCTTCTGACCCCATGCCCTACTCGCTCCTTCGCATTGCCCGGAGCCTGACTCGAACGCGATCATCCCCGGACCATCGGATGTGACTCATAGTCCGTGGACTCATTGTCATCGTAGCGAAACCGTTGAGATATGAGGGAGTCCGCGCACCGCATCGCATTCGGCGAGCATCTCCGCGAACTCCGTCAGGAGCGAGGCTGGGCGTCTCAAGAGGCCTTCGCCCACCACGTCAGTCTCGACCGCACCTACATAAGCGGCTTGGAGCGTGGCCGCCGCAACCCAACGCTCGACATCATCGTCAAGCTCGCCCACGGGCTCGATGTCTCCCCCGCGGAGCTCCTCGCGACGGTCAACTAGCTAGCACTCCCCCGAAGTGGCGCGATCTCGCGTATACGTGTGAGCCGCCCCTTCCTGGGTCACGAAGTGAGGCGCTGGAATGGCTATCAGCCGAGAACCTTGACGGTCTCGGCGCTCCACTCCTCCTCCAGCGCGAGATCAGAGACGTCCTCGCGGATGCGACACGGCGCGCCGCTACTTCCTGGAAGACCGAATACTGACTGGGCTAGTCAGTACATTCCCTCGGGTGGTTGTCACGAGCCGTCATGAGCGCGGAACCAGCTGCTGGCTCACGGGGTCGTAGAAGTAGTCCACGATCTCTCCGGAGACGATCATGGCGACTGCCCGATTGATCGCGTCACGAGGCACGACGAACCACTCCGAGGGGTCGTAGTCCCGACCCTTACGGTCGATCTGGGTCAGGTCGAGACGCACGGCCGCGAAGACACGATGCAGCAGGTGCTCGAGTGCTGACGGCTTCACGTTGAAGAGGCGGTAGTCCGCGACGACGCGCACGGGTGCCATCAGGTACGTCGGCGACGACTCGGCGTTCTTGATGCGCTGCTCGACGGTCGTCGTTGAGAAGCCGATCTTGTGCAGGTCAGGAAGGCCTGAAATCGCGGGGTCGTCGCTCAGCGACTGAAGCACGTAGATGTGCCCGCTCTCGACATCCGCGTCGAGCACCTCGCTCGCGTCAACGCCAGTCCGCGCAAGCACCTGTCCGTGCTGCTCGTAAAGCCGCGTCATCAGACTCTGCTTGTACATCCTCGACTCGGTGCCGTTCTCGAAGACGACGCGCAGGCGCTGCTTCTGCTTCGGCTTTCCGCCAACGACGAGATCGACGTCCTCACCGACCTCAGCGACGAAGCACAGCACGCCACCGAGGACAAAGAACGCACCTTCGCGGATCATGTGGAGCCCGGTGAACGTGGCGAGCTGGAGCGTGCCCTCGGCGAGCTCAGCGTGCTTGGCCTTGAACAGGTGCTCGAACTGTTCGAAGTCGTCGGCCTTAACACGCTTCGCGACCGAATCAGGGGACTCGGGCTTGCGCATGACCGGCAGATCGGAGACGTCCAAGATGCCGCCGTCATCTCCGAGTAGGTCGTCGATGGCGTCGCTCTCGAGCAGATCATCCAACGATCCCGGAGGCTCTGGTGCGTCGAGCAGACCGAACTCGTCAAGGTGCTTCAATGCCTCGATCTTCTCTTCGTTCGCAAGGATTCCTTCGAGACGTGCGCCGAGCTTACGTTCGGCGATTTCACGGGTCGTCGAGCTCGGCACCCGCTCGTGCTCTCGCCGGAACTCGACGATTTCCAGGAAGGCTCGCTCCAGCCGGTCAGACGAGGTGACTTTCTTCGGCTTCTGCGGCGCATCAAGCAACCCATCCACATCGGAATCAAGCAGTCGAAGAAACGCATCCTCCACAACAGACTTGCCCGAGGACAGCGGCGATGAGTCGTCTTTAGCAGCCATCAGTTCTCCCCTGCCTCGGCGGCCTTCATCTGTGCGATGCGTTGCTGTTTGAGGCGCTGCAAGAACAGCAGTGCATAGGCGTAGCGCTTCTCGGTCGGGTCTTCAGCACGCGGATCGGGACGACGGCCACCGTTCACCTTGACCCAGTTCTGAATCTTTGGCCAGAGCGCAACGGCTTCCTCCTCGCTGAACTCGATGCGTGTCGCAGCGATCGAGTCCTGGATGATCCGGAGCACCGACGGCGTGACCGACTTGGACATGACCTCGAATGCGCGCTGGAACGGGTTCACCGAGTCGATGAGGTTGATGTGGAGCTCGTCGATGTTGACGAACTTCTCGGCCATCTTGATGAACCTCTTGTCGCCGACCTCGCGCACCTCGCCGTTCTTGATCACCGAGTCCACGACGACCTGCTGGCGAACCTCCTCGACCTGGGCCTCGGAGAGGTCCGGGTACTTCTCGCGGATGATCTTCGGAATCAGCACCTGGTTCGTTGTCTCGGCGTCCACGGAGCCAGCAGCAGCTCTGGCGAACGTGTCGTCCTGCAGGATCGTCGCCTTCAGATCGTTCAGGTCGGTCTCGACAATCTGCTTCACGCGATCGGTCGACGGCTCCTTGAACCCCTTGATCTTGAGCTCGCCGGGAGTCTTCGAGTCGTCCGCCTCGAACTTCTTCGTCTTGAACGTGAAGTTCTGCGCGAGGACCTGCTCCATGAGCAGGGAGGCGGTAATCGCCTTGAGCATGTTGTTCACGGAAACCTTCACCTCGCCCTGGGTCGCGTCGGGCTCGGCGATGAGGTTCGTGAACTGGGCGTGGGACTTCCCGGGGCTGTCGCGGGTCACGCGTCCGATGATCTGGATGACCTCGGTGAGCGAGGCCCGGTAGCCGACGGTCAGTGCGTGCTCGGCGAAGGGCCAGTCGAAGCCTTCCTTGGCCATGCCCAGAGCGATGATGATGTCGACGGCGTCGCGGTCCTTCGAAGCCGTGTGGGACAGGAAATGTAGGGTGTCTCCACGCTTCTTCTGATCCGTGTCGTCGACGAGGTCCGCCACGCGCATGATGGTCCCGGTGTCCTGGCGGCGCACGCTGATGATGCCGGTGTCCGGGTCCGTCGATTCGACGTGGCCGATGACGTCGATGATGCGCCCGACCTCCTCGAGCTTGTCCTTCGTCGACTCGCCGGAGTTCACGCTCGGGATGTGCACGATGGTCTTCTTGTCGAGGTCGAGGACCTCACCGATCGCATCGGTGTACCGCCCTTGGTAGAAGTGGTGCCCGATTCCCAGTGAGCGCAGGTGCTCGTAGCCGTTGAGCTGGTCGTAGTAGTTGAAGGTGACCGGCGTGAACTTCGCCTCGTCCTCGGCAGTGAGCACAGGGACCGAGTCGCCACGGAAGTACGAGCCCGTCATGGCGACGATGTGCACATCGGATCCACTCATCACGTCGCGCAGGAGTGCCCCGAGGCGGCTGGACTCCGTGTCGGCGGAGACGTGGTGGAATTCGTCGATCGCGAGGACGGTGCCGTCGAAGGCGTCGGGGGCGAGTTTCTCGAACGCGAAGCGCAGCGTGGCGTGGGTGCACACAAGTGTCGCGTCAGGCCCTTCGAGGAACTTGATGAACGCATCGACCTTGCCCGCCGAGGAGCCAGCGTCGCAGAGGTTGTGCTCCGGTTTGATCTCCCAGTCCGCGAAGAAGCCGAACTTCGTGAGGTTCGTCGAGGCGAACGATGCTCCGATCGAGCGCTCCGGTACGGCGACGATGACCTTCTCGCGACCCTGGTTGTAGAGCTTGTCCAGGCCCACGAACATGAGCGCACGCGACTTACCGGACGCCGGCGGTGCCTTGACCAGCAGATGCTGGGCGTCGCGCTTGGCGAACACTCGCTGCTGCATCTCGCGCATGCCCAGTGCGTCCGTGTTTACCGACGCCTTCGTCTGGGCATAGGTGACGTCGACGATGTTGACGGGCTTCTTATGCGCGTTCACTTGGCTGCCTTTCGAGACTTCTTTGCCGGAGCCTTCGCAGCTTCCTCGGCGGTCATCCGCTCGTACATCGCGAACAGGTCAGAGAGACGCTGCTCGTCGGTTTGGTACGGCTTCTTGGAGTAGATCGAGTCGACCAGCGCGTCCACAGTCGCGTGAGCCTCACGCAGGTCATCGGGCATCTTGTCCGGGTCATAGAGCTCAGCGAGGGTCTTCTCGCAGTGGTACTCCCGCACATCTAGCACACGGAGCGCAGCTTCAGTGAGCTTCTCCTTCATGGCGTCAGACAAGGGCGGTACTGGGAAGTTGTTGTAGACAATCGTGTTCGAGTACCGGTAGTCGGTCTTCATCTGCCCGGCAATTGCTCGTGTCCAGGTCATATGCATCGCGGAAGTCAGTAAGGCAAAAACCCACGGCTCAGCGTCGTAGATTACATAGGCGAGACTGGAAACCACAGAGTCATCCCCCATATAACCAAGGGGAATGTACTCGCGTCTCGAGGAGGAAACAATCGGCAAGATCACAGCTTCGGTCTTCTTATAGGCGACATGCCAAAACCTGTGCGGCACGTTTGCCAATGCGCTTGTGTTCGATGACGTGCTCGCAGCCCTGAACTTTCGAACATGCTCCATACGGCGCGCGATTTCCGGAACATTTGACGCTTCGGACTGATCTTTGTCCTCAATCCAAAGACAATAGCGCTCACGATCATTGATGAACTCGGATGAGCCTACGTATCGCTTCAAGAAGCGCCGTGTTTGTGGTGCTTTATTGATTAGCTCTTGATACTCGTGCGGCTCAAATATAAGTGCACCGTCATCCTTCGGTACGGAACCAAGCACCATTGTGGGTAGTTCGTGTGATCGAGGCTTCATCTGACGTCGGGTCCACACGTTAGGTGCGTCCGCAAGGTATCCATTGATATTCTGTGCTTGAATCTGCAGGCCATCTGTGAAAATGAACTTCGGTCCGGGCCGTTCTGCGCGAAGATTAATGACCGCGACCGTGACTCCTGCATTGCGCTTGGCATTGTTCTCCCACTTGAAGGAAGTGTAGGCATATCCAATCTCAATACCCTTTGCGAAGATCATCGGAAACATGAGTCCAACATGCTCTCCTTGTGCCACCGAGTTCGTCGTGACAAATGCCAATTCCGCGCGCGTATCCTCGATGTAATCGGCTCCCTTGATAAACCATAGAGCGATGTAATCCAGATCCTTGGAATATGGGCGATTTCCGAAGACGAAAGGGTAGTCTGCCTTCATCTCCTTACCCTGAGACTTGCCCCCCTTGTATGGAGGGTTTCCGATTAGGTAAATCTCGGAACCGTCGTTCGGGCAGATCTTGTTCCAGTCGACTCGAGCAGCGTTGCCCTGCTTGATCTGTCCCGCTTCCTTCAGCGGAATGAGCGGGATCGAGACTCCGAATTTGTCCTTGAACTCTGCGTTCATCTGGTGCTTCGCGATCCACAGCGACAGGATCGCGACCTCAACGGCGAAATCGTCGATCTCAATGCCGTAGAAGTTCTCGATGTTGATCTTCGACTCGGCGAACAGGACGCGGTGCTTGTCATCCAGCTCGGCAAGGCGTTCGAGGATGGCGTGCTCGAGCTTGCGCAGCTCCTTGTACGCGATGACGAGGAAGTTCCCGGATCCACAGGCCGGGTCGAAGACCTTGATCGCGCTGATGCGTTCGAGGAGTGCCTCGAGCTTTTTGACCGAATCGCGCGCTGCGTTGAACTGGTCCTTCAGCGCGTCGAGGAAGAGTGGCTCGATTGTCTTGAGGATGTTGGGGACGGACGTGTAGTGCTGACCGAGGTCACTGCGGGTGCCGGGCGTGACGATGGCCTGGAACATCGAGCCGAAGATGTCGGGGTTGATCTCGCGCCAGATGAGCTTGCCGGCGTTGATGAGCTCTTGCCGGGCCTTCTTCGTGAACCTCGGGACGACGTGGCCCGGCGACATCGTGAAGAGCCGGCCGTTGACGTAGGGAAACGCCGCGAGGTGGCTGGGTTTGTCCGTCGCCTGGGCCGTGTCGAGCGCTGTGAACAGGTCGGTGAGGAACTCTGCCGTGTCCGATCCGTCGTCGAGAGTGTGGGACCCGACCGCGTTCGTGAACTGATTCTCGGCGAAGATGCCGGTGTCCTCGGCGAAGTAGCAGAACAACAGGCGCGTGAAGAACAGGTTCAGGGCGTGGCGTCCATGCGGCTGTTCGAGGAGGTCGGGGTTCGCGTTCAGGAGCTCGTCGAAGAGCTTACCCATGCGCTCAGCGGCCTTCACATCGGCGTGCGCCTCGGCGACGTACTGCGCCTTCTCCATCCCGGCCCACGGGAGGAAAAACGTGAAGTGCTGGTCGATCTCGCGGATGGGGAACCCGATGGTCTCATCGGTCTTGGTGTCGTACGCGACCAGCTCAACGTAGTCCGTGACGATGACGAATCGCGTGCTGAACCGCACCACGTCCGGAGACTTCTTCAGGCTTTCGAGGATCTCGAGGGCGTCGCCGTCGGTCTCCTTGAAGTAGACGACCTTCTTCTGCGCGATCTCACTCACCGGATCGGCAGCGACGTTGAGGTCGCCGTTGCGCAGGCGCGTGATGCTGCTCTGCGGCTTCCCATAGGCGAGCAGGAGGTTGAAGATGAACTCACGGTCGTACGACTCCCGACCCGCCAGCGGGGAAACGCGTCCCTCGATCACCTTGAGGTTGAGCCTCGCCATGTTGTTCACCTGTCCTGCCCGTAGAGTTGCTGCCGTCGCGAACGACCACGGTCTCGTCGCGCCTGCGAATCCGCAGTGGCTCAGCCTGTCCGCACGCTCGGCAATCTTATCGCCCGGGTCCGACGCAGTACCGCTTCAACTCGCTCGTATGGCCCGCCATGTGCGCGCGCCGTGTCACTACTGAGGTGTTTCGAGGTCGGCGCGATTCGCTCCACGCTCTCGAGGGCCAATCAGACCCTCTGGGCCCGGCACGCGCCCTTCTTCCGAGGTCGACCGCTCCCACGCGAGCCGCCGCCCGGAACTCTTGATCGGGTCACGTGCCGCCAGCAGAACTCGATTCGACTCGCTGTATGTGCGTGGCTGAACGTAAGAAGAGAGTTTCTTCCCACTGTGCATTCATGTGTGACGAGTCGAGACTATGCCCCGTTGCCGAGGAGCCAGCTAGCCGCCATGCTCAGAGGGAGCATCCGATCAGCGTTTCCGCTGGCAGGACGGGCAAAAGTGGCTCGAGCGGTTCGTGAATTTCTTCCGCACGATGGGGGTCGCGCAGCGCTTGCACGGCAGCCCAGAACGCCCATAGACGTTCAATGTATATTGTCCAGAACCCAACTTCCCACGATAGATACATTGAAAAACTGGGAGCCTCTGAAGGTGGCGTTTCCGCTGGTCAGAGGATACTTCACGGTGAGACGACGCGTGAAGGACGCGCACTGCCTACACACCAGAGTACGGCCTCAGGACTTCAACATGTCAACGGCCCGGCCGAAGGAAGAATCGGGCATCCGTGACCGTGGGCACAGGATGCCTCCGCCAACGAAGATGGGCACTGCGTCGGCTACGACGCAGTCCCGGCCTCCCCTTCTCTTCTTCTCTTGGCGTCCTGTTCGAGCAGGTGGTCCGTGAAGACCTTGGCGATGAACGTCGTCTGCTCCCGCGTCAGCGGCGGCGCGGCCTGGCGGATCTTCCGGACGTGCTCGGCGTGCGCGGTCAGGCCGAACGCCCGGGTCCAGGTCGGAGACCCGGATCAGCGTCTTGATGACCATGCGTCCGTCGCGTCCGTCCACCTTCTCGGTCCGGGCGGGGAGCCTGCCCTGCCAGACGCGCCGCCAGCTGCTCTTGCTGCAGCCGTGGCGCTCTGCCGAGGCGGCGACGTCGAGCCATTCGTCCACGGCCATCGGCCAGGGTTGTGGTCACTCGGTTTCTGCGCTCTGCCGGTCGTCGGCAGAGCGCGCTGGCTCCGGGGCGCAGCAGTCTGCCTCAGTCTTCCGGAGGCTGGCGCGGCGGCGACGGCTGAGGGTCCCGATCAGCAGCACGACGATCACGGCGGCGACGGACACTCCGGTGACGACACCGACGTGTCCTTGGACCCAGCCCGACACCGCAGTGGCGACTCCGGCGACGGCGTTGGTGCGACTGGAGGCGGCAGCGTCGCCGGTGGCGGCCGGGTACCAGTACCAGGCCAGATAGGCACCGGTGAGTACGAGGACGAAGGCAGTAATCCTGGGCCCATAGCGCGCCAGCGATGCGATGCGTCGCGACAGCGCCGAACCTGCTGCGGCGGCGGCAACGGCGACGATCAGCAAGACGGTGGCAGAGCCCGCGGCGTACACGCCGAACACGAGGAGCAGCCCTGCGAAGCTGGCTGTGGCCTGGGCCTGCGCGATGACGGCCAGGAGTACGCCGAAGGTGCACGACAGCGACGCCGCGGCGTAGCCGACCCCGAAGACGACCATGCGTGCGGTGCTCGGCGGACGCGCCGTGACCCGGCTGGGGATGCCGGGCAGCCGGAGCGAGAACGAGCGACCGGCCAGCATCGCCGCGCCGAACAGGACGAGCACGACGCCGACGGCGAGCCCCAGTGCTGGAGCGGCCTGGATCAGGCTCCGCGCTCCGGCGCTCACAGCGATACCCGCCAGCGCCAGCGTGCCTGCGAACCCGATCGTCACGGCGAGGCCTGCCCGCAGCGATCGCAGGAGGCGCACCGGGGCCGGGGAGGATGCGGCGTCGCCCAGCGCGTGGGTGATCCACGCCGGGAGCAGGGCAAAGCCGCAGGGATTGACCGGGGCGATCATCCCGGCGGCGAAAGCGAGCGCGAGAAGTCCACCCATGGCTCAGGCCCCGGCCTTCTCGAGCTCGGCGACGATCGTGTCGGCGGCGGGGTCGGTGGCGCGGAATGTCACCTTGCCGTCGGCGTCGACGATGATCAGGGTGGACAGCGCGGCGACGTCGAAGCGCTGCGACAGGACCGCGCCCTCGTCGATGGCGGCGGGGACGTGTTCGGCCTCGACGTACTCCATGAAGCCCTCAATGGTCTCCTTGGGCTCGCGCGGATCCATGTCGACGGCGAGGAACTGTGCATCAGTGCCGTTGTCCTCGGCGCTGGCGGCGGCTTCACCGAGGGACCGGACGCCGCCGACGCATTCGCCGCAGCCGACGGAGAAGAAGAACACGGCGGTGGGCTTCCCAGCGGCTGGCAGGCTGATTTGCTGGCCGTCGATACTGGTCACGGGTGCGGGCGAGCCGGCGTCTGCGGAGGACCTGTCCTCGTCGGCGCTACCACAGGCACTCAAGGCCAGAGAACCCACGATCAGGAGGCCTGCGAGCGAAAGGGTTGTGCGGCGGGTGAGGGATATCGTCATCGGTTCTGGTCGTCCTTCGGGTCGGCGGGGTGGGTGGGGTCGGTCGGCAGGCAGCAGTCGGGTCCGGTGCGGCCGTGGCGGGCTCGGCGGCGGGCGACGACCAGCAGGACGAGCGCGACGAGCGCGATGCCCGCACCGATCACCCAGGGGCTGCCGAGGAGGCCTCCGACGCCGGCGAGCACTCCCCCGGCTATGAGCAATGGCAGTGCGCAGCAGACGGCCATGAGCAGCACTGCACCTGCCCCGAAGAGCAGGCCTCCGCCACCTGGCCGGTCATAGTGTTCTGATGTCATCTGTATCTCGAATCTCTCGAAGCCTTGGGTCAGCAGCAGCGGCGGCAGTCGTCGGCCGCCGAGACATCACCCTGGGACCGGTCGAGCAGGCGCGCGGCGAGTTCGGCTCCGATCCGATGCGCCTCGGCCACCGGCACCGCCTCGGCCCCGGGATGCTCGGCGAGCCACTCGGCAGCGTCGCCAACAGAGGTGAAGTAGTGCACCTGGTTGCAGAACGACGATCGGATCGAGGTGATCTGGTCCGGATTCATCAGCGAGACCACGGCAGTGGCGGGCTCGATGCTTATGGCTCCGGCGACCGGATCGACGGCGACGCGGATCATCTCGCCGCTGGCCGGGGAGACCGACTCCACGCGCGCTGGGCGGCCGAGAAGCGCCGGGAAGACCAGGGTGTCCAGCGCGCACCAGGTGTAGAGCCCTTCTCCTGACGCGGTGAACCGGTGCGGGGTGGGCCGCAGGGTGAGGCCCTGGCCGACGATCCGACCCAGGTCGTCGTACTCGGTGTCGGGCACCGCTGCCAGCCCGCTCCTGACCTGCTCGGGTGTGCGGCCCGCGGCCGTGGCGAGCTGCTCGACCGTGACGGGATCGCCGTCGGCGAGAAGCCGAAGCAGCGGGATCAGCAGGCCGGGATCGAGGCCGGTCTCCTCGGTCCGGCTGAGCCGCTCGGGCAGTCGTGTGCTGAGATCGGTCATTGCGGATTCCTCCAGTTCTGGGTTCGGGTATTCGCTGTCTTCAGGACGGGTCATGCGCAGCAGGACAGCTTGGCGACGTCGGCGGTGAAGGCCTTGGCGACGATCCGGATGCCCTCGGCCATGGTCAGGTAGGGTGCCCAGGCGTCGGCGACCTCGGCGATGGTCTTGCCGAGCACGTGGACCCCGGCGGCGGCCAGCTCCCCCGCGTCCTTGGCGACCGCGGTCAGCCCCAGGATCTCCCCGGTGTCCGCGTCGGCGACCATCTTGATGAAGCCGCGGGTGTCGCGATTGACCAGCGCGCGGGGCACGTAGTGCAGGGGCAGGACGCGGCAGTCGCAGCGGATCCCCGCCTCGAGGACCTGCTTCTCGGTCATCCCGACCGCGCCGATGGCAGGAGAGGTGAACGTCACCCGGGGCAGCCTCGCGTAGTCCACCGGCTTTTGGGCATCTGTGAACGCGTTCTCAGCCACGAGGGTGCCGTGGTGGGCGGCGACATAGACGAACTCGGGGTGCCCGGTGACGTCCCCCGCGGCCCAGACCCGGGGGTTGGACGACTGCAGCTGGTCAGAGACGACGATCTGCCCGGCGTCGCCAGTCTTCACCTCCACCGCCTCGAGGTTGAGTCCCTCGGTGACCGGCCGTCGGCCGAGCGCGACCAGAACCTGGTCGGCGCGGAAGTCCTGCGATCCGCCGGACACGTCGGCGGTGACGACGACCTGTCCGTCCGCGTCGCGGGCGACGCGGGTCGGGACCACTCGGCGGACCACTCGGATGCCCTCGTCGGAGAAGACCTCGGCCAGGGCATTGGACACCTCCAGCTCCTCCTTCGACGCCAGCCGGGAACGGACCAGCAGGGTCACCTTCGCCCCGAGACGCGCATACAGCTGGGCCTGCTCCAGCGCCACGTAGCCGCCGCCGAGCACCAGCAGCGACTTCGGCACCGCCGTCAGCTCCATCGCCGTGGTCGAGGTCAGGTACCCGGCCTCTTCCAGGCCCTCGATCGGCGGGGCCCATGGCCGGGATCCGGTCGCGACCAGGTACTGGTCAGCCTCGATGGTCCCGACGGCCCCGTCGGGTCCGACGACCTCCAGGACCGGCGCGTCGGGGGTGCCGGCGAACGAGGCGTCGCCCTTGCGGACGTGCCATCCGTACGCCTCGGCGACATCGACGTACTTCTCGCCTCGCAGGCCCTCGACCAGGTCCTGCTTGCTCCCGATCAGCGCCGGCATGTCCACCGGATCCGCCGACGTTTCGATCCCCGGGAAACGGTCGGCGGCGTCGGCCGCGGAGTGCCGCGCGTCGGCGGCGGCGATGAGCGCCTTCGACGGCACGCAGCCGGTGTTCACGCAGGTTCCGCCGAGCGTCCCGCGCTCGATCATCACCACCGACTTGCCGAGCGTGTTCGCACGGATCGCGGCGGCGAACGCTCCGCCGCCCGATCCGATGATGGCGAGGTCGTACTTCGTAGGCATCCCTGCTCCTGTCAGTCCTTGGTCTTCTGTTCCGTCATCAACTATGCTGGACCTTCCAGTACAGGGGAAGGTCAAGTACGGCCGCGACACGATCGGAGGACGGCGTGAAGATCGGGGAGCTCGCACAGGCGGCCGGCACCACGGCCAAGACCCTGAGGTTCTACGAGGAGCAGGGGCTGCTACCGCCGCCCGGCAGGACGTCGTCGGGGTACCGTGACTACCCGCCGGACGCGATCGCACGTGTCGACTTCGTCCACCGCGGCCAGGCCGCCGGCCTCACCCTCGCCCAGATCCGCCAGATCATGGACATCCGCGACGCCGGACGTGCCCCGTGCGACCACGTGCGCGACCTGCTCGACGCGCGCCTGCACGACATCGAGCAGCAGATCTCCCAGCTGTCCGCACTGCGCGACACCATCACGGACCTCCGGGACGATGCAGCGCACCCCGAGCCGGAGACCTGCAGCGCCGATCAGGTGTGTCGCTACCTGTAGGTCCTCGTCAGACGTCGAAAGTTGTGAAAGGAAGACCGTCAGTCAGCCTCGACGGCTTCGTCGATTGAACGGGTCTCATGGACCGCCGCTGCAAGTCAGTGCCCACCCCGAACTGGGCAAATCGCCCTGTCCTCACCACTGCCGGTTCGTGCCGTGGAACTGCAGTGTCCGCATCGACGCCCACGCGCGGTGCGAGAGAATACCGTGACCGGAGCGCTTCTGGAGCGACGGTGATCGTCCTACATTGACGTATCGGGAAACGAGGCGACGCCATGGCGATGTAGCCCGATCCCCTGTTTGTGATCGCGTCGCAGGCGACCGATCGAACTAGCGTTTCCGCTGGCAGACAGGGCAGAAGAAACTCGATCGGTTCATGAACTTCTCCCGCACGATCGACGTCCCGCAGCGCATGCAAGGCTGGCCAGCAAGACCGTAGGCATTCAGGCTGCGGGCAAAATAGCCGGATTCGCCGTTGACGTGGACGTAGAGCGCGTCGAAGCTCGTACCGCCCTGCTCGAGCGAGGCCCGCATGACCGCATCCGCCGCGGCGAGCACGGCACGGATGCGCGAGATCCGGGTGGAGTCCGCCGGGGCGAGCGGGTGGACGCCGGCGGCGAACAGCGCCTCGTCGGCGTAGATGTTGCCGATCCCGCTCACCGTCGTCTGGTCGAGGAGCGCGATCTTGAGCGCAGTGCGCTTCCGCTGGATCCGGCGGGCGACGGCCTCGAGGTCGAAGCCGGGCTCGAGCGGGTCGGGCGCGATGTGCGCGGCCGAACCGGGCACGAGTCCCGCGCTGCCGTCCGGCTGCGCACCGGGCCGGTGCGGGTCGGGAACGAGGGGCTCGACGCCGAGGTGCCCGAAGATCCGCTGGTCGAGGAACCGGAGCTCGGTGGGAGGAGCTGCGGGGTCGGCTTCGGCCGGGCCCGGACCGGCGAGGTCGAGGACCGCCCGGGTGTGGCGGTGGAGCGGGTCGGCCGGCGTGTGGACGCGGAACTGACCGCTCATCCCGAGGTGCACGGAGAGCGCGAGCGGCGGGCCGCTCGGGTCGACGGCCCGGCCCGGGCGCCACGGACCCCGCTCGGGCGCCAACGGCAGCCAGAGGAACTTGCCCCGGCGCTCCACCGCGGCGATCTCCCGCCCGGTGAGGAGCTCCGTGAACTCCTCGACCGCACCGGCGGCGATGGTCCGGTTCGAGGTGGTGCCGAGGATCCGCGGATCGAGGACCCGCACCCCGGTGACCCGACGGCCGGCGGCCCAGGTCCGCAGGCCGCTCGCGACGCTCTCGACCTCGGGCAGCTCAGGCACGGGGCGACCGGGCGGCAGGGGCTGGCGAGCGCATCAGCGGCGGTAGTCGGGGTGCTGCACCGCGATGGTGCGCACGGCGGCCTCGGCGGCGCGCGCCTCGGCGTTCTTCTTCGAGGTGCCCTCGCCGCTGCCCCATTCGGTGTCGCCGAGCAGCACGGTGGCGGTGAAGACGCGCGCGTGGTCGGGCCCGCGGGAGTCGAGCGCGTAGCTCACCGGCCCGAGCGCGAGGTCCGCGGCGGCCTCCTGGAGCGTCGTCTTGTAGTCCATGCCGGCGCCGAGCTGCACTGCGTCGCAGAGCATGTCGTCGACGAGCCGGTGGACGAGCGCGAAGGCGTCCTCGGGCCCGCAGCCGATGTACGTCGCCCCGATGAGCGATTCGACGGTGTCGGCGAGGATCGAGTCCTTGTCGCGGCCGCCGGTGAGCTCCTCCCCCTTGCCGAGGAAGATGAACTCCCCGATCCCCAGCCCGCGGCCGATCGCGGCGAGGGCGCGGGTGTTGACCACGGCCGAGCGCATCTTCGCCAGGCGGCCCTCCGGCAGGTCGGGGTTGTCGCGGAAGAGCGATTCGGTGGCGACGAGCTGGAGCACCGCGTCGCCGAGGAACTCGAGCCGCTCGTTCGTCGGGATGCCCCCGTTCTCGAACGCGAAGCTCCGATGCGTGAGGGCAAGACGAAGCGTCCCGGGGTCGATATCGACTCCGAGACGCTCGTTGAGATGGTGCAGGTCCGGGTGGGACTCCACGGATCGCGTACTGATCAGCCGGTGGGCGTGATCAGATGTCGGCGACCTTGCGTCCCTTGTACTCAAGGAACAGCGGGGTGCCGGCGGAGTCCTCGACGACCTTGGCCTGGTGGGGGCGCGAGTACACAACGCGACCGTTCTCCACAGTCTTGACCAGGGTCGGAACCTGGGCCTTCCACTGCGAACGACGGTGGCGGGTGTTGCTGCGCGACATCTTGCGCTTCGGAACAGCCACGTCTAGCTCTCTTTCTTCTCGTCCAACAAGTTCTTCAGTGCCGACCAGCGGGGGTCCGTCTCCGGCACGCTCTCGGGCAGATCCTCGCCCAGCGTGTACCGGAAGGCCTCGCCGTCCTCGTCCTCGTCCTTGACGGGGCGGAACGGCAGGGCCATCACGACGGCGTCCCGGATGGCCGGTTCGAGGTCGATCCGGTCACGATCGACCGTGTACGACTCCTCGTCCCCGGGCTCGCGCTCGTAGACGAAGAGCTCTGTGATCGCCACATCGAGCGGCAACTCCAGATCCTCGAGCGTCCGGGCATCCTGCCCCTGAGCCGCAGCGCGGACGCTGCCGGAGACGTAGATCCCCTCGACGACGCTCTCGAGCTGCAGTGCGAGCTCGATCGGCGAACCCTCGGGCACACCGATCATCTCGATCCGCAGGTCCTCGGGAGCCGGTACCGTGGTGTCCAGCCTCGACCACTCCCCGGGCCTGTCGATGAGACCCAGCTTGCGGAGGTCGAGCACGAGTTCGGATCGGTTCCTCATGTCTCACCTCCATCGTCGATGCCGCACACGCCGGGATCGGACCCCGCGGATGACACGCGAGACACTAGTCTAGACGCTCCCGAGGTGAACTTCCAGTCGGCGGAGCCCCGCGCAGCGCGGTCGATCCGGCGGCAGTGAGGAGGAGCGCACCGGACAGCAGGAACACCGCCCCGGTCGGCCCGAAAGCCGCGACCCCGGCCGCCGCGGTGGGGATGACGACCTGGCTCAGCCGGTTGCCGGCGAGCCGGATCGAGAGCACCGCGGCCCGGTTCGCGGGGTCGGCGAGCGTCGACACCCAGGTCATCGTCATCGGCTGCGTGAGCCCGAAGGCGAACCCGGCGGCGACCATGAGGATCGCGAGCACCCAGAACCGCGGCTGCACCGGGATGAGGAGGAGCGCGATCCCCCCGGTCAGGCTGGCGAGCGCGAGCAGGCGGGTGAAGGGGACGAGCCGGGTGAGCCGTCCGATGGAGAGCCGGGACACGATCGAGGCGAGCGTGCGCAGGGTGAGGAGCGCGGCCACCGCCTGCACCCCGAGGCCGTAGCGCTGGCCGATGAGCGGCAGGTAGGCGGTCATGATGTCGACGGCGGCGAGCGTGGCCATCGAGGCGAAGATCGCCGGCTTCATCCCCCGGGTGCCGAGGATGGCGAGCGGCGAGCGGACGCTCGAGCGCGCCTCCGCCCTGGGTACGTGGCGCACCGCCGGGCGGCGCGTGATGCCGACCATCGCCGGCACCGCGAGCGCGGCGATCCCGGCCATCGCCCACATCGCCGGCTGCACGTGGGCGTCGGCCCCGCCGGTGCCGGCGATGAGGCCGGCCACCGGCACGCCGACCGCCTGCCCGGCGGAGACCCCGACGGTGAGCGTGCCGAAGCGACGGTTGAGGTCGGACTGCGCGAAGGACTGCGGGATGAGTGCCTGCCCGGACACGGTGGTGAGCACCTGCCCCATGCCGAGCGCCATGTTCGCCGCGAGCAGCACCGCCACCCCCGGGGACCAGGCGGCGCCGGCGGCCGGGAGGATCGTGAGCACGGTGCCGATCCACATCACCGGCATCGCGTAGCCGCGGTCCACCCAGCGACCGATCGGGATCGCGGCGAGCAGCGGGGCGAGCGAGTAGGTGGCGGTGACGAGGCCGAGCACCCCCGCCCCGCCGCCGAGCTCGAGGGTGCGGTAGGAGATGAGCACGCGCAGCCCGTTGTAGGCGGCGTGGACGATGAGGGTGTAGACGATGAGCGCGGTGAACCAGCCGGGTCCGCGCCGCCCGGAGTGCGCGCGTTCGGCGCTCGCGGTCATCCGCGCTTCGCGTCCATCGCCTCCAGGACAGCGGCGGGCACGAGGCCGGAGACGTCGCCGCCGAGTGCGTGGACCTCCCGGATGAGGGAGGAGGACACGTGCTCGAAGCGCGGGTCGCCGGGGACGAAGATCGTCTCGAGCTCGGTGAGGTGGCGGTTCATCAGCGCCATCGGCAGCTCGTAGGCGAAGTCGGTGCCCGAGCGCAGGCCCTTGATCACCGCGCGCGCCCCGATGTCCCGGCAGTAGTCGACGAGCAGGCCGCCGGGCACGTCGTCGATGACGATGTTCTCAGCCGCCGCGGTGCGTGCGTCCTCCTCGAGCCCGGCGGTGATGAGCGCGATGCGCTGGGCCAGCGGGAAGTTGCCCGTCTTCGAGGGGTTGTGCACGACGGCGACGACGACCTCGTCGAACAGGGCCGAGGCGCGCGCGGCGATGTCGATGTGGCCGACGGTGACGGGATCGTAGGACCCGGGCAGGACTACCTTCATGCGGCCATCCTAATGCTCACCCGCT
The DNA here is from genome assembly GCF_005280295.1 of Brevibacterium sp. CS2. Taxonomy (GTDB): domain Bacteria; phylum Actinomycetota; class Actinomycetes; order Actinomycetales; family Brevibacteriaceae; genus Brevibacterium; species Brevibacterium pityocampae. The sequence goes on from NZ_CP040020.1 coordinate 3,088,849, forward strand.
GCGGCCTCCCGGGCGGCGTCCTCGGTGAGCTGGAGGAGCCACAGTCGGGTCTCCCCCGTCGTCCTCTCGCGGTACACCTCGAGATCGGCGGGCAGCGCGGGGGCCGGGGAGCGCGAGGAGCGCTCGAGCACGACGAGGGAGTCCACCCCGGCGAGGACGGGCACGAGGAGCGCGAGCACCTCGGCGACGTCCGACTCGCCCAGCGGATAGGGCGGGTCGGCGAACACGAGATCGGCCGAGCGGGCCGGGCGCTCCCGCAGCGCCGTCGTCGCCTGCCGGGTGAGCACCTCGGCCCGGTCGTCGAACCCGAGGGAGCGGATGTTGCCGGTGATGACCCGGGCCACCGAAGCCGCCTTCTCGACGAACACCGCGCGCGCAGCCCCCCGGCTCAGCGCCTCGAGGCCGAGCGCCCCGGAGCCGGCGAACACGTCGAGCACCCGCGCTCCGTCGAGCACGCCCAGCGCGGCGAGGGAGGAGAACAGTGATTCGCGCACCCGGTCGGAGGTCGGCCGGGTGCCGTCGCCGGGCGGCGCGCTCAGCGGCCGGCCGCGGTGGGTGCCTGCGATGATCCGCATCAGCCGGCCTCGATCCAGTCCTCGTCCGCCGCCCCGAGGATCCGGTCGATGGCCGCCCGCAGGGCCGGCTGCCCGGTCAGGCCCGGGTCGGCGGCGACGACCTGCCGGGCGGCCTCGCGCGCCTGCTCGATGATCTCGACGTCGCGGATCACCGACAGGTGGCGCAGGGAGCTGCCGCGGCCGGACTGGGCGCGGCCGAGCACGTCGCCCTCGCGGCGCTGCTCGACGTCGTACTCGGCGAGCGCGAAGCCGTCGAGTGTCGCAGCGACCGTCTCGAGCCGCTCCATCGCCTCGGATCCGGCGGCGCGGCGGGTGACGAGGAAGCAGGTGGCGGCCGAGCCGTCGCGGCCCACCCGCCCGCGCAGCTGGTGGAGCTGGGCGACGCCGAACCGATCGGCGTCGTAGACGACCATGGTGCGGGCGTTGGGCACGTCGATGCCGACCTCGATGACGGTGGTCGCGACGAGGACGTCGATCTCCCCGGCGGCGAACAGCCGCATCACCGTGTCCTTGTGGGCCGCGTCCATCCGCCCGTGGAGGCTCGCGACCCGCAGGCCGGCGACGGCCGGGTGCTCCTGCACGCGGGCGACGAGGTCGTCGACGCCGAGCACCTCGGGCACGGGTTCGCCCTCGGCGTCGATCTCCGGCGGCTGGGTCTCGATCCGGGAGGCGACGATGAAGGTCTGCTCGCCGCGCGCCCCGCTCTCCCCCACGATCTCGAGGATCCGGCCGAGCCAGCGGGGGTGGGCGTCGAGCGACACCGCGTGGCTGGTGATCTCCCGGGTCCCGCCGGGCATGTCGGAGAGCACGGACACGTCGAGGTCGCCGAACACCGTCATCGCGACGGTGCGCGGGATCGGGGTCGCGGTCATGACGAGGGTGTGCGGGATCCGGTCGCCGCCCTTGGCCCGCAGGCTCTCCCGCTGCCGCACACCGAACCGGTGCTGCTCGTCGACGACGACGAGGCCGAGGCGGGAGAACATCGTCGTGTCCGACAGCAGGGCATGGGTGCCGACGAGGATGTCGATCCGCCCGGACACGAGGTCGAGGAGGAGCCGCTTGCGCTCGGCGGTCGACAGCGATCCGGTGAGCAGCCCGACGCGCACCCGGCGCGCGCCCGGACTGCCGGCCCCGGCCCACACCGTGGTGAGGTCCCCCGCCGCTCCGCTCGGGTCGAACAGGCCGTCGGGTTCGGCGAGGCCGCCGAGGTAGCGCAGGAGCGAGCGGTGGTGCTGGGCGGCGAGCACCTCGGTCGGGGCGAGGAGGGCGGCCTGGGCGCCGGAGTCGACGGCCTGGAGCATGGCGCGCAGGGCGACGAGCGTCTTGCCGGAGCCCACGTCGCCGTGGAGCAGGCGGTTCATCGGCTCCTCCCCGGCGAGGTCGGTCGCGATCGCGTCGCCGACCGCGTGCTGGGAGCCGGTGAGGGCGAAGGGCAGGCCCGCGTCGAAGGTGCCGAGCAGCCCGGCGGAGCGCGGTGCCCCGTCCTCGTCCCCGTCACCGGCACCGGCACCGGGCAGGGCGATGGCCCGGTCGTCGGCGGCGAGCGCCTTGCGGGACAGCAGCTCGGCCTGCAGCGCATAGGCCTCCTCGAACTTCCAGCGCCGTCGGGCGCGCTGCGGCTGGTGCTCGTCGACGGGCCGGTGCATCCATTCGAGCGCGGTGCGGTAGTCGGGCAGGCCGTTGACGGCGCGGATCTCGTCGGCGATCGGGTCGGCGAAGGCCTCGGGCGGGGCGGTGTCGAGGAGGACGCGGATGAGCCGCTGGATGCGGGTCGTCGCGATCGTGCTCGTCGCCCGGTAGACGGGGATCGGCACGGACAGGTCCTCGTCGTCGAGCGATTCCGTGCCGGTCGGGTTGAGCCAGCGCGGCGAGGCGATCTGCACGGTCCCGCGGTACAGGGTGACCTTGCCGGTGAGCGCCACGTGCCGGCCGGTGGTGAGCGTGTTCGCGATCCACGGCTGGTTGAAGAACGGCGCTTCGACGTCGGACAGGCCGTCGGAGAGCACGACGGTGGTGAGCGACTTCCGGTTCGCGAGCTGCTTGGCGGTCACGCGCACCACGCGGGCGCTCACCACGGCGACGGTGTCGGGCACGAGCGCATCGAGCGGGGTGACCTCCCCGGGCACCACGTAGGTGCGGGGGAAGTGGCGCAGCGCGTCCTCGAGGGTGGTGATGCCGACGGTCGCGAGGTCGGTGAGATCGCGCTTGCGGGAGATCAGCTTCGCCAGCGGGGTGTCGGTGCTCATGGGGTGCCTCCCGTCCGCCCGGTCCTATTCGACGCCGAGCACCGCGTAGCCGCGCGGGTGCAGGCTGTGGACGGTCTCGACGGAGATCTCCGGGTGGGCGTGCGCGAGGTGCGCGGACAGCGCGGCGCCCACCGTTTCCGGCAGCCGGGCGCCGGTGACGACGGTGAGGAGCTCCCCGCCCGCGCCGAGCAGTCGTTCGGCGAGCGCGACGACGGCCTCGACGGGGTCGGTCTCGACGGCGCGGATCCGGCCGTCGATGACGGTGAGGAGATCGCCGGTCTCGAACATCAGGGGGCCGGCGGAACCGGTGCGGGCCTGCACCACCGCGCCCACCCGGGTGGCTGCGGCGGCCTCGGACATGTCGGCGTGGATGACGCGCGGGTCCTCGGCCGCATCGTGGACGGCGAGCGCGGAGAGCACTGCGGCGACCGAGCGGGAGCGCACGATGCTCACGTCCTCGGCCGTGCCGTGGGCGGCCTGCACGCGCTTGAGCGCGGCGGCGCTGTCGGGCACGACGACGACCGGGGAGGAGGCGTCGGCGATGAGCTCGGTGAGGCGCTCGTGGACGGCGGGGTGGTCGGAGTCGAGGACCAGCGCGTCCTGCAGCCCGCAGGCGAACAGCAGCCCGACTCCGCTGGCGAACGCGATCACCGTGGTCCGGGTGTCGCTCCCCCCGGTCACCGACAGGTCCTCGACACGCAGGTCGGACACCCCGTAGGCGTCGCAGGCGGTGAGCACCGCGAGCGCGTGCTCCTCGTCGGGGACATGGACGTGGACCATCGGCCACGACACGACGACGGAGGTGCCGCGCGCCTTGGCGAGCAGCCGCTTGACCGGGCGGGTGCGGTCCTTCTCCTCCGCGAGGTGGAACACGAGCTCGAGGGCGTCCTCGCCGTCGCCGTGGCCGCCGCCGGTGAGGACCGGGAGGGCGACGCCTGCGGACGCGTCGTGGGCGATGCCGCGCTCGGAGGTCGGGGCGCGCCCGGTGACGGTGAGGTAGAGGAGGTCGAACAGCTCGACGATGCCGGTGGACCCGGCGTCGACGATGTTCGCCTCGAACAGCACGTCGAGCTGACCGGTGGTCTCCCGCAGGGCGGCGCGGGAGCGGGCGCGGACCGCCTCGATCTGTGCGATGAGGGTGTCCCCGGCCTCGGCACGCGTGCGGGCTTCGGCGGCCATCGCCTCGAGCACGGTGAGCATGGTGCCGTCGACGGGGTCGGCGACGGCCTCCCGGGCGCGGAGGGCGGCGAGCTCGAGGGCCGAGGCGAAGGCGGGCGCGTCGAGCACGGTGACGCCTTCGAGGGCGTCGGCGACGCCGCGCAGCGCGACGGACAGGATGAGGCCGGAGTTGCCCCGCGCCCCGCGCAGCGCGCCGGTGGCCATCGCGCCGATGACCTCGGGGAGGGTGACAGAGCCGGACAGGCTCTCCACCGCGCGGTAGGCGCTGCGCACGGTGTGGTAGAGGTTCGACCCGGTGTCGCCGTCGGGGACGGGGAACACATTGAGCGCGTTGATGTCGTTGCGCTCGCGGCGCAGCCGCTCCACGGTGCGGCGGGCCCAGCGGGCGGCCAGCCGACCGTTGAGTCGGACCGGGTCCTCCTCCGTGCTCACCTGTCCCCCGTGAAATGCCTGAATGCGGTGTCGGCGACCGGCTCCCCGTCGAGGGAGACGCCGGAATCGCCCGCCCGGCACGTGCCGATGCGCGTCCAGCCTACCGGAATGCGCCCCGGATCCACGGTGGCGATGAACCCGTGGTCCTCTCCCCCGGTGAGCACCCAGTGGAGGGCGCGGGCCGCGGGGTCGGGGTCCCCGAGCGCGCGGGCCGCCGGGACCAGGGGCGCGGCGAGCGCGGTGAGGGCGTCGCGGTCGAGCGCGGCGGCCACCCCCGAGGCGCGGGCGACCCGGCCGAGATCGCCGGCGAGTCCGTCGGAGGCGTCGATGAGGGCGTGCGCGGACCCGGCGATCGTTGCGGCCGCGGCGTAGTCCGGGCGCGGGGCACGCTGCACCTCGATGAGAGCGGCGAGGTCCGCCGGGGCGCCCTCGGGGGCGCACCCGGCGAGGAGGAGGTCGAGGCCGGCGGCCGCCCGGCCGAGGGTGCCGGCGAGCACGACCGCATCGCCGGGCCGGGCTCCGGAGCGGAGCACCGCGGGCCCGGTCAGCGTGCCGAGCGCGGTGACGGACACGATGAGGCAGGGGCCGCCGGACAGGTCGCCGCCGAGCACGCTCGCCCCGGCGCGCCGCGCCTCGGCCGCGAACCCGTCCATGATCCCGGTGAGCACGTCCACCGGGGTGGTGCCGGGAGCACCGAGGGAGATGACGAGCCCGTGCGGGGCGGCGCCCATCGCGTGGACGTCGGCGAGATTCTGGGCGGCGGCCTTGACGCCCAGGCGCACCGGATCGCACCAGGCGGGCAGGAAGTCCTCCCCCTCGACGAGCATGTCCGCGGTGGTGACCAGACGACCCTCGATCCGGGACACCGCGGCGTCGTCGCCGGGCCCCACCGGCACCCGGGCGGGGTCCGGGGCGGGCAGCCGCGCGAGGATCCGGGCGAGCACCCCGTCCTCCCCGAGCGCTTCGAGGGTGGGGTTCGCGGCGGAGTTCACGGAGTCGGCAGGAGGGGTCATAGTCCCCCAGTATGCCAAGCGGACTACCCTGGGAGGCATGCTCCGTCGCCTCCTCCCGCTCCTCGTCCTCGCACCCGTGCTCGCGGCCTGCACCCCGGCCCTCGTCCTCGAGCCGGCCCCGCAGGCGCACGACCCGGCCTGTGCGGAGGTCATGCTGCGGATGCCCGATGAGATCGACGGGACCCCGGACCGCGACACCTCGGCGCAGGGCACCGAGGCCTGGGGGGATCCGGCGCTCGCGATCGCGCGCTGCGGGATGGAGCCGCCGGCGCCCACGACGGACCGCTGCGTCACCGTCGACGGAGTGGACTGGATCTCCACCGAGGAGTCCGAGGAGTCGTGGACGTTCGTCACCTACGGGCGCACGCCCGCCGTCGAGGTGATCCTCGACCCGACCCGGGTGTCCGGGGCGACGGTGCTGTCCACGGTGTCCCCCGCGGTCACCGTGCTCGAGCAGACCGGTGAGTGCGTGGGCGCCCAGGACGCCGAGCAGGTGCCCGAGGCGCCCGAGAGCTGAGCGCTGTCCGCCCGACCGGCGGCTGCCGCTCAGGCGGAGATGCCGGGAGCGGCGGCGGGGACGTCCTCGAGCGCGGTGCGGATGAGCTCGGCGACGACGCTCGGGTAGTCGACGCCGCTCGCCTCCCACATGCGGGGGAACATCGAGCTCGGCGTCATGCCGGGCAGGGTGTTGATCTCGTTGATGACGACCTCGCCGGCGGGGGTGACGAAGGTGTCGACGCGGGCCAGGCCGGTGCAGTCGAAGGCTTCGAAGGCCCGGATCGAGGCGGCTCGCACCCGGTCGGCGACCTCGCTGTCGAGGTCCGCGGGACAGCTGAGGACGACGGCATCGCCGTCGAGGTACTTCGCCTCGAAGTCGTAGAACTCGTGATCGCCGACGACGGTGATCTCCCCGAGCTCGCTCGCCCGGGCGGGCTCGCGGTGGATCGAGCCGAGCACCCCGCACTCGATCTCGCGGCCGGTGACCATGGGCTCGACGATGACCTTGTGGTCGTGGGCGAAGGCCTCGGCGAACGCCGCGGCGAGTCCTGGGGCGTCGGCGACCTTGGACACGCCGACGCTCGAGCCGGCGCGCGCGGGCTTGACGAAGACGGGGAAGCCGAGCCCGGTGACGCGCTCCGTCACGGCGGCGGGGTCGGCCTGCCATTCACGGTCGGTCACCCGCTCCCACGGGCACACCTCGAGGCCGGCGGCGCGGAGCACGATCTTCATGAAGTGCTTGTCCATGCTCGCTGCGGAGGCGTAGACGCCCGAACCCACGTAGGGGGTGCCGGAGAGCTCGAGGAAGCCCTGGATCGTGCCGTCCTCGCCGAACGGGCCGTGGAGCATGGGGAAGTAGACATCGACCGCGCCGAGCTCGGTGATCGCACCACCGGCGTCCCGGTGGAGCAGCGGGGCCCCGGTGGCGGCGATCGGCGGGATCACCGCAGTGCCGTCGTCGGCGACCTCCGGCATCGCCGCGGCGTCGAAGTGCATGTCCTGCCAGTCCTCGACGAGCCGCCACGTGCCGTCCTGGGTGATGCCGATCGCCAGCGCCCGGTACTGCGCGGGGTCGATCGCCGCGAGCACCCCGGCAGCCGTGACGCAGCTGACGGAGTGCTCCGGCGAACGGCCGCCGAACAGCACGGCGACGAGCGGACGGGTGTCTGCGGGAGTCATCCCCCCAGATTACTTCGCCTCGAAAGTGGTTTCGATCCAGGCGCGCCCGATGGACTTGAAGAACAGGTTGAAGCCGACGAAGGCCGGGGACGCCGAGTCGTCGAGGCCGAGCGGCTCGGACAGCGCGTGGACGATGAAGAAGTAGCGGTGCGGGCCGTGGCCCTCCGGCGGGGCGGCGCCGACGAAGCGGGGCTCCCCGGCGTCGTTGCGCATGGTGACCGCGGATCCGGGCAGGAGCCCGGCGTCGGGGTCGCCGGCGTTCGTCGGGAGCGCGGTGACGTCGGCGGGGAGGTCGGCGACGACCCAGTGCCAGAAGCCGGAGCCGGTGGGCGCCTCGGGGTCGTAGCAGGTCACCGCGAAGGCCTTGGTCTCCGCAGGGAACCCGGACCAGGACAGCTGCGGGGAGACGTCCTCGCCGCCGGGCACGCCCATGATCCCGGAGCGCTGCGCCGCGGCGAGCTCGCCGCCTTCGGTGATGTCCTCGCTGGTGAGCTCGAAGCGCGGGACCTCGTTGAGGTTGGCGAACGGCGAGTTGTGGAATTCGGTCATGGCGACTCCTCGGGTATCGGTCGGCTAGTGCGTCGGTCCTTCGGTCTTCCTCTTCCGAGCCAATAGCAATCCGGCGAGTTCGTCAACACGCAGGCGCCCGCCGAGCACCGCGACGACGGCCTGGGTGATCGGCAGCTCGACGCCGCGGGAGCGGCCGAGCTCGAGCACTGCGGCGGCGGACTTCACGCCCTCGGCGGTCTGCCGGGTGCGGGCAGCGGCCTCCTCGAGGGTGAGACCCTCCCCGAGCAGCCGGCCGAACGAGCGGTTGCGCGACAGCGGCGAGGCGCAGGTCGCGACGAGGTCGCCGAGCCCGGCGAGGCCGGACAGGGTGTGGAGCTCGGCACCCATGTCGAGGGCCAGCCGCGAGGTCTCCGCGAGACCGCGGGTGATCACCGAGGCCTTGGAGTTGTCGCCGAGCCCCTGCCCGTCGCACATCCCCACGGCGAGCGCGATGACGTTCTTGATCGCCCCGCCGAGCTCGACGCCGGTGACGTCGGTGTTCGTGTAGGGCCGGAAGTAGGGGTTCGCGGTGAGCGCGGCGATCCGCTCCGCGGTCTGCGCGCTGTGCGAGGCGACGACGGTGGCGGTGGGCTGCCGGGCGGCGATCTCCTTGGCGAGGTTGGGACCGGACACGATCGCGATCCGCTCCCCCGGCATCCCGGAGACATCGGCGATGACCTCGCTCATCCGCTTCCCGGTGTCGACCTCGATGCCCTTCATCAGGCTGACGAGGATCGCATCGGGTGCGAGCAGCGGGGTCCAGGCGGCGAGGTTCTCCCGCAGGGACTGGGCGGGCACCGCGAGCACGACGACCTCGGCGCCGGTGAGCGCTGCCGCCGGGTCCGCGGTCGCGGTGATCCGCTCGTTGAGCACGAGCTCGCCCAGGTAGGCGCGGTTGGTGTGGTGGGCGGTGATCTCCTCGGCGACCTCGGGCCGGCGCGCCCACAGGGTGACGTCGTTCCCGGCGTCGGCGATCACGCCGGCGAAGGTCGTGCCCCAGGATCCGGCGCCGAGCACGGCGATGCGGCTCATCGGCCGGCCTCCGGGTCCTCGGTGAGCGCGGCGCGGAACCGCTCGGGCAGCTCCTCCCCGCGCAGCCGGGCCACGCCGGCGGCGATGTGGGAGGTGATGCGGTCGGTGAGCGCGCGGATGCCGTCGTGGTCGTAGGCGAGATCCTCATAGGCGATCGGATCGCCGAACAGCACCGTGCACACCGAGCCGGGGCTCGGCTTCGGGATCTTCGAACCCACCGGCATCGGCTTCTGCAGGCCCCAGTGCGCGAGCGGGATCACCGGGGCGCGGGTCTGCAGGGCGAGCCGGGCCGCCCCGGTCTTCGAGGGCTCCGGCCACAGCTCGGGGTCCTTGGTCAGGGTGCCCTGCGGGTAGATGACGACCTTCTCCCCGGCCTCGAGCGCGGCGCGCGCGTACTGGAGGGAGTCGCCGGCCCGGGCGGAGCCGCGGAGCACCGGGATCTGTCCGATCCGCTTGAGCACCGCCCCCACGATGCCGGTGAACAGCCCGGACTTCGCGAGGTAGTGCGGCAGGTAGCCGTTGCGCCACAGGGTCAGCCCGATCGCGATCGGGTCGAGGTAGCTCGCGTGGTAGGGCACGATGATCGCCGGACCCTCGGGGATCCGGTCGAGGCCGAGGACCTCGATCCGCCCGAACAGCGGGTAGAGGAGGCCCACGGGGCCGGCGATGAAGGGAGCGGACCGGTACTGGCTCCGCAGCGCCGGGTCGTCGAACTCGACGTGGTACTTCGGGGCGTGGAACTTCTTGGCGGTCTTGGGCACGCGGGGCTCCGGGGTCGCAGGGTCGGTCCTCTCCGGGGCGCTCATCCGGCGCTCACCCGGGCCCCCAGTCCGTCGAGCTTGTCGAGGAAGTCCTCGTAGCCGCGGTTGATGAGCTCGATGCCGCGCACCCGTGAGGTGCCCTCGGCGGCGAGGGCGGCGATGAGGTGGGAGAACCCGCCGCGCAGGTCGGGCACCTCGATGTCCGCGCCGCGCAGCGGGGTGGGCCCGGAGATCACGGCGGAGTGGCGGAAGTTGCGGCGGCCGAACCGGCACGGGGTGCCGCCCAGGCACTCGCGGTAGAGCTGGATCGTCGCGCCCATCCGGCCGAGCGCATCGGTGAATCCGAACCGGTTCTCGTACACGGTCTCGTGGATGATCGAGAGCCCGGTGGCCTGGGTGAGGGCGACGACGAGCGGCTGCTGCCAGTCGGTCATGAAGCCGGGGTGGACGTCGGTCTCGAGGACGATCGAGTTGAGCGGTCCGCCGGGGTGGCTGAATCGGATGCCGTCCTCGAGCACCTCGAAGGCGCCGCCGATCTTGCGGAACACGTTGAGGAAGGTGATCATGTCCTGCTGGTGCGCACCCTCGACGACGATGTCGCCGCCGGTGGCGAGGGCCGCCGATGCCCAGGACGCCGCCTCGATGCGGTCGGGCAGGGCGCGGTGGGTATAGCCGGTCATCGACTCGACGCCCTCGATCCGGACCACCCGGTCGGTGTCGACCGAGATGATCGCGCCCATCTTCTGCAGGACCGCGACGAGGTCCATGATCTCGGGTTCGATCGCGGCGTTCTTGAGCTCGGTGATGCCCTCGGCGCGCACCGCGGTGAGGAGCACCTGCTCGGTCGCGCCGACGGACGGGTACGGCAGCTCGACCTTGGTGCCGCGCAGCCGCTGGGCGGCGGTGAGGCGGATGCCGCCCGGGGTCTTGTCGACGGTGGCGCCGAACTGCCGGAGCACGTCGAGGTGGAAGTCGATCGGCCGGTCGCCGATCCGGCAGCCGCCGAGGTCGGGGATGAAGGCCTGTCCGAGGCGGTGGAGCAGCGGGCCGCAGAACAGGATCGGGATGCGCGAGGCGCCGGCGTGGGCGTCGATGTCGACGATCGAGCCCTGGGATGCCCCGGCCGGGTCGAAGGTGAGCTCGCCGTCGGGGAGGCCGGAGTCCGGGCCGGCGCTCACGCTCACCCCGTGGACGTCCAGCAGCCCGGTGACGACCTCGACATCGCGGATCCGCGGGACGCCGCGGAGCACCGAGGGAGTGTCGCCGAGCAGCGAGGCGACCATCGCCTTGGAGACGAGGTTCTTCGCCCCGCGGACGCGGACGCGACCCGCCAGCGGCGTGCCTCCGTGGACCTCGAGCATGTTCCTCCTCGCGCGTGCTGCGGTGACCCTACGCATGCTAGCCGACGCGCGGGGCCGCACGGCTCAGGTGCGGGCCGGGAGCGTGGCGGGCTTGAAGGCGGGGCGCTCGGCCTCGAAGGCGGTGATGTCGGCCTCGTGCTGGAGGGTCAGACCGATGTCGTCGAGCCCCTCGAGGAGCCGCCAGCGGGTGTAGTCGTCGATCTGGAACGGCACGGTGAGGGTGTCGCAGGTGACCGTGCGGGCCTCGAGGTCGACGGTCACCTCGGCGCCGGGCTGGTTCTCGAGGATCTTCCAGATGAGCTCGATGTCCTCCTGCTCGAGCTGGGCGGCGACGAGTCCGCCCTTGCCGGAGTTGCCGCGGAAGATGTCGGCGAAGCGGGAGGACAGGACCGCGGCGAAGCCGTAGTCCTTGAGCGCCCAGACCGCGTGCTCGCGCGAGGAGCCGGTGCCGAAGTCCGCGCCCGCGACGAGCACCGAGCCGTTGCGGTAGGGCTCGTGGTTGAGGACGAAGTCGTCCTGCTTGCGCCAGCGGGCGAACAGGGCGTCCTCGAAGCCGGTGCGGGTGACGCGCTTGAGGTAGACGGCGGGGATGATCTGGTCGGTGTCGACGTTCGAGCGGCGCAACGGCACGCCGACGCCGGTGTGGGAGGTGAATTTCTCCATGGGTGGCCCCTTTCGGATCGTGCGGGTGCGTCAGTCGAGGTCGGCGGGCGAGGACAGGGTGCCGCGCACGGCGGTCGCGGCGGCGACGAGCGGGCTGACGAGGTGCGTGCGTCCGCCCTTGCCCTGGCGGCCCTCGAAGTTGCGGTTCGAGGTCGAGGCGCAGCGCTCCCCCTCCGACAGCTGGTCGGGGTTCATGCCCAGGCACATCGAGCAGCCGGCGAACCGCCACTCGGCGCCGAAGTCCTTGAAGACCTGGTCGAGCCCCTCGGCCTCGGCCTGGAGGCGGACCCGCGCGGAGCCGGGGACGACCATCATCCGGATGTTCGGGTTCTTCTGCCGACCCCGGATCACCTCGGCCGCGCCGCGGAGGTCTTCGATGCGGCTGTTCGTGCACGAGCCGAGGAACACGGTGTCGACCGCGATGTCCCGCAGCGGGGTCCCGGGGGTGAGCCCCATGTAGGCGAGCGCGTTCTGCGCCGCCGACTTCTCGTTCTCGTCGCCGATCGACTCCGGGTCCGGCACCGACCCGCTCAGCGGCAGGCCCTGGCCGGGATTGGTGCCCCAGGTGACGTAGGGCTCGATGTCGGCGGCCTCGAGGACCACCTCGGCGTCGAACTGCGCGTCGTCGTCGGTGCGCAGCGTCTTCCAGTACTCGACGGCGGCGTCCCAGTCCGCGCCCTGCGGCGCGTGGGGGCGGCCCCGGAGGTAGTCGAAGGTCGTCTGGTCGGGGGCGATCAGGCCGGCGCGGGCACCCGCCTCGATCGACATGTTGCAGATCGTCATGCGGGCCTCCATCGAGAGCTTCTCGATGGCCTCGCCGCGGTACTCGAGCACGTAGCCCTGGCCGCCGCCGGTGCCGATCTTCGCGATGATCGCGAGGATGATGTCCTTCGAGGTCGACCCTTGCGGGAGCTCCCCGTTCACGGTGATCGACATCGTCCTGAAGGGCTTGAGGCTGAGCGTCTGGGTGGCGAGCACGTGCTCGACCTCGGAGGTGCCGATGCCCATCGCGATCGCACCGAACGCGCCGTGGGTGGAGGTGTGGGAGTCGCCGCACACCACGGTCATGCCCGGCTGGGTCAGGCCCAGCTGCGGTCCCACGACGTGGACGATGCCCTGCTCGGCGTCGCCGAGCGAGTGGAGCCGGATGCCGAACTCCTCCGCGTTCTTCCGCAGGGTCTCGATCTGGGTGCGGGAGGTGAGGTCGGCGATCGGCTTGTCGATGTCGACCGTCGGGGTGTTGTGGTCCTCGGTGGCGATCGTGAGGTCGGGACGCCGCACCGGGCGCCCGGCCAGCCGGAGGCCCTCGAAGGCCTGCGGGCTCGTGACCTCGTGGACGAGGTGCAGATCGATGTAGATGAGATCGGGTGCGCCGTCCGCGCCGGCCTTGACCACGTGGTCGCCCCAGACCTTCTCGGCCAGAGTCCTGCCCATGACTGCCTCCTTCGAATGAGTCCTATGGATCCTAGACGCGCGTTCTGCATGGCGGACTTGCATCTCGATCTATGAGACGGCAGAATACTGCGCATGACCACACAGAACGGCAGCGGCGTGGGTGTCATCGACAAGACCGCGCTCGTCCTCTCCGCGCTCGAGGCGGGTCCGGCATCCTTGGCCGAGCTCGTCACCCTCACCGGGCTCGCCCGGCCGACCGCCCACCGCCTCGCGGTGGCCCTCGAGTTCCATCGCTTCGTCGGCCGTGACATGCAGGGCCGGTTCACCCTCGGACCCCGGCTGTCGGAGCTGTCCTCGGCCGCCGGCGAGGACCGCCTGCTCGCCGCCGCCGGACCGGTGCTCAACCAGCTCCGCGACCGCACCGGGGAGAGCGCCCAGCTGTTCCGCCGCCAGGGCGACCTGCGCCTGTGCGTCGCCGCCGCCGAGCGCCCGGTCGGTCTGCGCGATTCGGTGCCGATCGGGGCGACGCTGAGCATGCGCGCCGGGTCCGCCGCCCAGGTGCTCCTCGCATGGGAGGAGCCGGACCGCCTCCACACCGGGCTGCGCGGGGCGCGGTTCTCCGCGACGATCCTGTCCGGCGTGCGCCGCCGCGGCTGGGCGCAGAGCATTGCCGAGCGCGAGCGGGGCGTGGCCTCGGTGTCCGCACCCGTGCGCGGGCCGAGCAACCTCGTCGTCGCCGCGGTGTCGATCTCCGGTCCCGTCGATCGCCTCACCCGCCAGCCCGGCCGGCTACATGCGCAGGCGGTGCTCGAGGCCGCGAAGGCCCTCACCGACGCCCTCAACCGCGCCTGACGAAAGAGCAATTTCCGAAGGTTCCTGAGAGCGGATCCGCACGATTTCGCATGTTCAGCACGGCCTACTGACCGAGTTCTGCTGACCTTGCGAAGAATCGCGCATCGGCTCTCAGGAACCTTCGCATTCTGATGTTTCGGGGATGACGAAGGCCCGGAGGATCTCATGATCCTCCGGGCCTTCCGTGTGTACCCCCGAGCAGGTTCGAACTGCCGTTTCCGCCTTGAGAGGGCGGCGTCCTAGGCCACTAGACGACGGGGGCCTGATACTCCGAGTTCGGAGCGCTGGGATACCAGGACTCGAACCTAGACTAAGTGAACCAGAATCACTCGTGCTGCCAATTACACCATATCCCACTGCGATTCGACCGCCTTGCGATCTCATCGGCAACGAGAGATTACTCTACACACCTCGGCACCCCCGTGCAAAACTGAGAGCATGGATCTCTCACTCGCGAACTCCGCGTACATCGTCACCGGCGGCACCTCCGGATTGGGCCTGGCGACCGCCCAGGCCTTGATTTCCGAGGGTGCGCGCGTCCTCGTGTCCTCCCGCAACCAGGAGAAGGTCGACGCCGCGGTCGCCGAACTCGGTGACGGAAGTCACGGAATCGCACTCGACAACGCCTCGCCCGAGGCACCCGCGACCCTGTTCCGCACCGCGGCCGAGGCCTTCCCCGACTCCCCCGTGCGCGGACTCATGATCTCCGTCGGCGGCCCGAAGAAGGGCCGCTTCTTCGAGACCACGGAGGACGACTGGCGCGCTGCTCTCGATTCGGTGCTGCTCGGCACACTGCGCCTGGCCCGGTATGCCGGGGAGCACCTCGGGCCCGGGTCCGCGATCGGCATGGTGCTGTCGTCATCGGTGTGGACCCCGGTGCCCGACATCGCGATCTCCAACGGCCTGCGCCCGGGCCTGGGCATGATGGTCAAGACGCTGTCCGACGAGCTCGGACCGCGCGACATCCGGGTGGTCGGTGTGGCCCCCGGCATCATCCGCACCCCGCGGGTGGGCAGCGCCGAGGTGCCCACAGACCACATCCCGCTGCGCCGCCTGGGCACGCCCGAGGAGTTCGGCCGGGTCGCCGCGTTCCTCCTCTCCCCCGCCGCCGCCTATGTCACCGGCAGCGTCATCCCCGTCGACGGCGGGATGATCCGAGCCCTGTGACGGTCGCGGCCCGCTGAGCGGCACGGGAGGTGGATGACCGCGCCCGTGGACGCCGACGGCGCGGCCGGGGCGCCCCCGACCGCGCCGTGCGCAGCTCCTCAGCTCGGTCGACTCACTCCTCGCCGACCCAGTAGAGGCGCTTGTTGACGAACTCGTCCATGCCCACGGGCCCGAGCTCACGGCCGAACCCGGAGCGCTTGACCCCGCCGAAGGGCACGTTGGCGCCCTCGGCCGCGGTCGTGTTGACCTTGGCCATACCGACCTCGAGGCCGGCGCCGACCTTCTTGGCCCGCTCGGGATCACGGCTGAACACGGTGCCGCCGAGCCCGAACTGCGAGTCGTTCGCGAGCTCGAGCGCCTCCTCGTCGCTCGTCACCTTGTAGACCGTGGCGACGGGGCCGAACAACTCCTCGTAGTACACGTCCGAGCCGCGCGGGATGTCGGTGACGACGGCCGGGGAGACGTAGGCGCCGGAGTCCGACAGCTCGCCGCCCACGCGGATCTGCGCGCCGGAGTCCTTGGCCCGGGACAGCTGCTCGGCGAGGCGCTCAGCGGCCCCGCGGGACGACAGCGGCTGGTAGACCGTGGCGTCCTCGGCGGTGAAATCGCCCGGGCTCGCGGCCTGCGCGAGCTTCTCGAGCTCGGCGACGAACTCGTCGTAGATGTCGTCCATGACGATCAGCCGCTTGTTGGAGTCGCAGGCCTGACCGGTGTTGTACATCCGCAGACCCCACGCGGTCTCCGCGGCGGCCTTGACGTCGTCGGTGTCGAGCACGATGTACGGGTCGGAGCCGCCGAGCTCGAGCACGGCCTTCTTGAGGTGCTGGCCCGCGAGCGCACCGACGACCGCGCCTGCCCGCTCGGACCCGGTGAGCGACACTCCGGCCACCCTCCGGTCGCCGATGAGCGCGGCGATCTGGTCGTGGCTGGCGTAGATGTTCGTGTACACACCGGCAGGCACCCCGGCGTCGTCCATGATCTGCTGGATCGCAGCCGCCGACCGCGGGCAGATCTCCGCGTGCTTGAGGAGGATGGCGTTGCCGAGCATGAGGTTCGGTGCGGCGAAGCGCGCCACCTGGTAGTACGGGAAGTTCCACGGCATGATGCCGAGCAGCACGCCCACGGGCAACCGCTCGAGCACCGCGGAGGCGCCGTCGACGTCGAGGGTGGTCTCCTGGGAGAACTTCTCCCCGTTGTCGGCGAAGTACTGGAAGATCTCGTTGCAGTACTCGGCCTCCTCGACGCCCTCGGTGAGGCGCTTGCCCATCTCCTCGCCGATGATCCGGCCGAGCTCGTCCTTGCGCTCGTCGAACAGTGCGGCGACCTTGCTGACGATCTGAGCGCGCTCGGCGATCGGGCGCTGCGCCCATTCCCGCTGTGCGGCGTCTGCGGCGCTCAGCACGTCCTCGAGCTGGGCGTCGGTGGCGGTGTCGAAGGTCTCGACGACATCGCCGGTGGCGGGATTCTCCACGCGGTATCCGGTGCTCATTCCATTCTCCCCTTCATTGGGGAGACTCCCGACTCCGGGAGCTCCCCGATCGGTGTCCGCGGCGGAGCCTCCGCCGCGTGCAGTGGTTCTGCTCCCACCGTACGACGCGGGACTGAACGGCGCATGTGCTCGGCGTGACAATCTCATCCCCACCGCGCACGGCGTCTCACACCTCGTCGCGGACCATCCGGATGAGCCGGTCGAGCACCGCCGGGCCCGAGGCGCGCAGCCCGTTGTGCTCGTACTCGTTCGTCACCCAGGTGCGCAGCCCGGGCACGAGCTCTGCGGTGGCGAGCGAGAGCTCGCGCGGCACGTAGGCGTCGTCGAAGTAGACGGCGGCCGCCGCCGGGACCGAGGTGCGGGCGAGTGCGGCCGGGTCCCACAGCTCCGGCCAGTCCCGGGCGGCGAGTGCGTGCGCGGTGGACTCCCACGCCTGCAGCAGCCCGGTGGTGAAGTGCTCCGGCAGGATGTGCTCCCCGGAGAGCAGGGTGGGCTCCGCGGCGGCTGATGCGGGCATCGTCCGGGCCGCTGCCCAGTCGGTGCGATGGCCGCTGGCCCAGCAGCTCTCGTGGAGCACGGCGTAGAGGGGATTGCGAGCGCCGAACGGGAGCGCGGCGAGCAGGTCGGCGCGGAAGGCTGCGGTGTCGATGTCGTGGTCGAGGAGCGCGAGAAGCCGCTCGACCCCGCCCGAGGCGCCGAGCAGGTGCCCGAGCGAGCGCACGTGGGCAGGCCCGGCGAGCGTGCCGTCCGGCAGGCTGATGCCGGCGCCTGCGGCGCGGGCGGCGAGTGCCGCGAGTCGTTCGCCGGCGTGCGGGTAGCGCTGGGTGAAGGCCTGGGATCTCGCGCTCATGGTCGCCCAGGTCCGGGCATAGACGTCCGCCGGTGCGGGCTGCGGTGCGCCCGGGGCGCCGACGGCGGGCAGTCCGCCGGTGAAGAACGCCTCGGCGACGCCGTCCGGGTGGGCGGACAGGTAGTGCAGCGTGCAGAACCCGCCGAAGGACTGGCCGAGCACGCTCCACTGCTGGGTTCCGAGCGCACGGCGCAGGATCTCCGCATCCTCGACGATCGCATCGGCCCGGTAGTGGGCGAGGTGGTCGGCGAGCGCCTCGGCCGCGCGGTCGGTCTGCGGCGGCGCGGCGAGCTCCGCGGGCACGCCGGTGACCCGCCCGTCGACGATCCCGACCGGGGTCGAGCGCCCGGTGCCGCGCTGGTCGAGGAGGACGACGCGGTAGTCCTCGAGTGCACGCGGCAGCCAGGCCGGGTCGGTGCGGGTGGGACGGAACGCCTCGGCCCCGGGACCGCCCTGGAGGTAGAGGAGATAGGGCTTCTGCGCCCCGGGCTCGGCGGAGCCGGGCCGGCCGACAACCCGGGCGAAAACCTCGAGCGTGCCCGGGGTGGAACCGGCGTGGTCGAGGGGCACACTGACCGTGTGCTCCTCGAGCTCGAGGCCCGGCAGCCGCGCGGTGCGGATCCGATGCCCGTCCGGCGCGCCGCCGCCTGCCGCCTGGGTCACTGCGCGAGGTGCGCGGCGAGCGCCCGCAGGCGGGTGAGCGAGGAGTCCTTGCCGAGGATCTCCATCGACTCGAACAGCGGCGGGGACACGCGGCGACCGGACACGGCGACGCGCAGCGGCCCGAACGCCAGCCGGGGCTTGATCCCGAGCTCGTCGACGAGCTTCGCGGTGAGCGCGTCCTGGATCGCCGCGGTCGTCCAGTCGTCGAGCGGCTCGAGCACCTCGAGGGACGCGGCGAGCACCTGCGGCGCGGTGTCCTTGAGCGTTTTGAGCCCGTCCTCGGTGAGTTCGAGCTCGGCGTCGGACACGAAGAGGAACCGCAGCAGGTCCGGGGCCTCGCCGAGCAGATTCATGCGGGTCTGGACGAGCGGGGCCGCGGCGGCGAGGATCTCGCGTTCGCGTGCGTCCGGCTCGCCGGAGAGCACGCCGGCGTCCTGCAGGTAGGGGATGAGGCGCGCGGTGAAGTCGGCCTCGTCGAGGAGCCGGATGTGGTCGGCGTTGATCGCGGTGGCCTTCTTGACGTCGAAGCGCGCGGGGTTCGGGTTGACGTCGTGGATGTCGAAGGCGGAGACGAACTCCTCGACGGAGAACACGTCGCGGTCCGGGCCGATCGACCAGCCGAGCAGCGCGAGGTAGTTGATGAGCCCCTCGCGGATGAATCCGTTGTCGCGGTGGAGGAAGAGGTTCGACTCCGGGTCGCGCTTCGACAGCTTCTTGTTGCCCTGGCCCATGACGTAGGGCAGGTGGCCGTACTCAGGCGTCTGCTCCGCGATGCCGATCGCCTTGAGCGCCTCGAACAGGACGAGCTGGCGCGGGGTGGAGGACAGGAGGTCCTCGCCGCGGAGCACGTGGGTGATGCCCATGAGGGCGTCGTCCACGGGGTTGACGAGGGTGTAGAGCGGCTGCCCGTTGGCGCGCACGACGACGAAGTCCGGCACGGTGCCGGCCTTGAAGGTGATCTCCCCGCGCACGAGGTCGGTCCAGGTGATGTCCTCGTCCGGCATCCGCACGCGGAGCACCGGCTCGCGGCCCTCGGCACGGAAGGCGGCCTTCTGCTCCTCGGTGAGGTCGCGGTCGAAGCCGTCGTACCCGAGCTTGGAGTCGCGCCCGGCGGCCCGATGGCGCGCCTCGACCTCCTCGTTCGTGGAGAAGGACTCGTAGAGGTGACCGCCGGCGGTGAGCTTCTCGATGACGTCTGCGTAGATGTCACCGCGCTGCGACTGCCGGTAGGGGCCGTGCGGCCCGCCGACGTCGATGCCCTCGTCCCAGTCGAGGCCGAGCCAGCGCATCGCCTCGAGAACCTGGCCGAAGCTCTCCTCGGAATCGCGGGCGGCGTCGGTGTCCTCGATGCGGAACACGAAGGTGCCGCCGGTGTGCCGGGCGTAGGCCCAGTTGAACAGGGCGGTGCGCACCATCCCGACGTGCGGGGTGCCGGTGGGCGATGGGCAGAAGCGGACTCTGACGCTCAATGGGGTTCCTTTTCGATCGACAGGTGCGGTGGGGGCGGCGCGCACCGGGTGGGTGCGGGTGCCGGGCGGGGCGCCGGGTTCAGGCGTCCATGACGGGGTTGGAGAGCAGGCCGAGGCCGTCGATCGCGATGTCGACGCGGTTGCCGGCGACGATCTCCCCGACGCCGGCAGGTGTGCCGGTGAGGATGACGTCGCCGGGCAGCAGGGTGATCGTCTCGCTCAGGTGCTCGATGAGGGTGGGGATGTCGAAGATGTAGTCGTTCGTGTTCCCGTCCTGTTTGAGCTCGCCGTCGACCCAGGAGCGGATGCGCACGCCTTCGGGGTCCATGTCGGTCTCGATCCACGGACCGAGCGGCGCGGAGGTGTCGAAGCCCTTGGCCCTGGACCACTGCTTGTCCGTCTTCTGGATGTCACGCAGGGTGACGTCGTTGCCGGCGGTGTAGCCGAGCACGTGGTCGTAGGCCTTCTCCGCCGGGACCCGCTTGGCGACACGGGAGATCACCACGGCGAGCTCGGCCTCGTAGGACACGTGCTCGCTGATCGCCGGCAGCCGGATCGGGTCGCCGGGGCCCGCCACGGCGGTGTTCGGCTTGAAGAAGGTCAGCGGCGACACCGGCACCTCGTTGCCGAGCTCCTTGGCGTGGTCGGCGAAGTTGCGGCCCACGCCGATGACCTTGGAGCGCGGGATGATCGGGGCGAGCAGCCGGACGTCGTCGTAGGCCAGCCGGGTGCCGGTCGACTGGGCGGGGCTGAAGAAGGGGTCCGAGTCGAGGACCGCGATCTGCAGGCCCGAGGTGTCGAGCGTTCCGTCGGAGTCGACCTCGGGCAGGTCGCCCTCGACGACTCCGTAGGCGGGTGCGTCCTCATGGATGAATCGTGCGATGCGCATGGGGTCAGTCTACGCAGGGGGACGGACACGGGGCGGATCGGCCGTGTCCGCGGTGGGTGCGAGGATGGTTCCGTGCCGCTCTTCGACCTCGATGCCCTGTCCGCCGGCCTCCCGGCGGCCGCCGTCCTGCCCCGGCTCGCCGAACTCGCCGCGGCCGGTCCGGTGCGCGCGGTGATCGAGGCCCCGCCGGGCACCGGCAAGACGACGCTCGTGCCGCCGGCCCTCGCCACCGCGCTCGCAGATGCCGCCGGCACCGGGCCCGAGGCGCCCGCCGCCTCCGCTGGGGGTGCCGGTCGGGTCGTCGTCGCCCAGCCGCGGCGGGTGGCCGCCCGCTCCGCCGCCCGGCGCCTGGCGTCGCTCACCGGCACACGCCTCGGCGAGGAGGTGGGCCACACGGTCCGTGGGGACCGATCGGTCTCCCGGCGCACGCGCGTGGAGTTCGTCACCTACGGCGTCCTCGTGCGCCGTCTGCTCGGCGATCCCGAGCTCGCCGACACCGCCGCGGTCGTGCTCGACGAGATCCACGAGCGGCACCTCGACGCCGACCTCGCCTTCGGGATGCTCCGCGAGCTCGTCGAGCTCCGCGAGGACCTCTCCCTCGTCGTCATGTCCGCCACGCTCGAGGCCGGACGCTGGGCCGAGCTGCTCGGTGAGGACGGCGACGCCGGGGCGTCCGCCGCGCCGGCCCCGGTCCTCACCGCCCGCGCGGACATCCACCCGCTCGAGGTCCGGTGGGCCCCGGCGGCCCGGCGAGCGCTCGATGCGCGCGGGATCCACCCGGACTTCCTCGCCCACGTCGCCCGGCAGACCGCCGCGGCTGCCGCCGAACCCGATTCCGGGGACGTCCTCGTGTTCCTCCCGGGCCTGCGCGAGATCGACCGCGTCATCGGGCTGCTCAGGAGCGCGCTCCCCGCCGGCGCCGAGGTGTTCGCGCTGTCCGGCGGCACCCCGCCGGGCGAGCAGGACCGCATCCTGTCCCCCGCCGCAGCGGGCCGTTCGAATGAGCGCGCCCCGGGTGGGGCCGGGTCTGGGGAGACCGGGCGCGGCCCGCGCGTCATCGTCGCGACCGCAGTCGCCGAGTCCTCCCTCACCGTGCCAGGGGTGCGCACCGTCGTCGACGCCGGGCTGTCCCGGCAGCCGCGCCTCGACACCGTGCGCGGGATGAGCGGGCTCGTCACCGTGCGGGAGTCGAAGGCCGCGGGCACCCAGCGCGCCGGCCGCGCCGCCCGCGAGGGCCCGGGCCGGGTCATCCGGTGCATGGCGGAATCCGAGTGGGCCGGCCTGCCGGCGGACACCCCGCCGGAGGTCCGCACCGCCGATCTCACCTCCGCCATGCTCGACCTCGCCTGCTGGGGCGCACCGGGCGGGGACGGGCTGCGACTGCCCGACCCGCTGCCGGACCGGGCGCGGGCGGCGGCCGAGGAGACCCTCATCGGGCTCGGTGCGCTCGACGACTCCAGGCGAGCGACCGCGGCGGGGCGCCGGCTCGCTCGGATCCCGGCCGATCCCCGGCTCGCCCGCGGCCTCCTCGCCGGGTCGCAGATCGTCGGAGCACGCCGGGCTGCCGAGGTCGTCGCCGCCCTCGGTCTCGAGCTGCGGGCTCCGGGCGGTGACCTGCCGGCTCTGCTCCGATCGCTGCGCCGTGATCGCGACCGCGCCTGGTCCACCGAGGTCGACCGGTTCGAGCGGATGGCGCGGCGCGGTCCGCCCGGAGGCGCCGAGGACGCGACGGGTGCAGACCCGGCTGCGGGGGCCGGCGGCGGGTTCGCGGTCGACATTCCGCCCGGGCTCGTCGAGATCCTGTCCCCGGACACGGCCGTCGGCCTCGTCGCCGCGCTCGCCCGCCCGGACCGGATCGCCCGGGAGCGGTCCGATGCCCCGGGGGAGTACCTCTTCGCCTCGGGCACGGGGGCGGTGCTCCCCCGCGACTCGCGGCTCACCGGCAGCGCGTGGCTCGCCGTCGCCGAGGTCGGACTCGCCGGTGAGCGTGCGCTCATCCGGGCCGCGGTGCCGATCACCCGGGAGATCGCCGAGTTCGCCGCATCCGGCATGCGGCGCACGGCGGAGGACGCCCGCTTCCACGAGGGGCGCATCCGGGCCCGGCGGGTCGAGCGCCTCGGCGCGATCGAGCTGTCCTCGACCCCGGTGAAGCCGACGTCCGCATCCGAGGAGCTCGCCCTCGCCGCCGCGGTGGCTGAGCAGGGACCCGGAGTGCTCGCTCCGAGCGCAGGGTTCGCGGCATTGCGCCGGCGCCTCGGCCTCCTCCATGCCGCCCTCGGGGAACCGTGGCCGGATGTGCAGTGGGAGGCGCTGCTCGGCCGGTTCTCCGGGCGGCTGCGCGAGCGCGCGCCGGTGGGCTGGCTGCAGGAGATCCTGCCGTGGCCCGAGGCGGCCCGGCTCGATGAGCTCGTGCCCGAGCGCGTCACGGTGCCGAGCGGGCGCGCCGTACGGCTGGACTACCCGGAGCCGGAGGCGCATGACGACGGGAACGCGGGCGACGGAGTCGTGGTCGACGCGTCCGGGATCGTGCCGCCGGTGCTCGCGGTCAAGCTCCAGGAGTGCTTCGGCTGGGCGACCGGCCCGGAGGTGTGCGGTGTGCCCGTCGTCCTCCACCTGCTGTCGCCGGCGGGCCGGCCGCTCGCGGTGACGAGCGACCTCGCCTCGTTCTGGGACGGTGCCTACGCCCACGTCCGGGCGGAGAACCGGAACCGCTACGCGAAGCACCCGTGGCCTCAGGATCCGTGGAACGCCCCACCTGCCCGCGGCACGAAGCGCAGCGGGAGGTAGGGGCGCCGGGAGACCTGGTCACGCACCGATCCCGCGTTTGTCCGGGACCCGGCGCGCGCTGGACAATGGGGGTCATGACCGCGTCCACCGCTCCCGCCTCGGCCCGCAGCCCGGAGACCGCCGTCGAGGTCCCCGTGCTCACCGCAGCGAGCTGGCATGCGCTGCGCGCCGCGCACGAGGCGACCGTCGGCGAACGCACCGCGGCGCACCTCGCCCGGCGCTCCCGCGGGGAGACCCACCCGGTCGAGGACTTCCTCTTCACCTACTACCCCTTCAAGCCCGGCAAGCTCGCCCGCTGGCAGCCCGGCGCGCGGCGCGCGGTCGAGATCGCCACGGATGAGGACCGGGCGGCCTTCGACCGGCGCTGGTTCCGGATCGAGGAGGCCCCCGCCGGCGCCTCGACCCGGTCCTCCCCCGCCGGTGCCGGTGCGGTGGCGTTCGTCGACCTCCCCGCGTGGCGCACCGAGCGCGGCGACGGGGCGCGATTCATCGCAGGCCTCCTCCACTCGACCCTCGGACGCGAGGCGACGCTCGGGTGCTTCGGGCTCCACGAATGGGCGATGGTCTACCGCCAGTCCCCCGGCGAGCACCGCCACGATCAGGTCCCGCTGCGGCTCTCGCAGGCCGACACCGACGCCGTCGTCGAATCCCACCGCATCCGGTGCAGCCACTTCGATGCCTTCCGGTTCTTCACGCCGGCCGCCGTGCCGCGCAACACCTTGCAGCCCACCCGCGCCGGCATGCGGGCGAACGAGCAGCCCGGCTGCCTCCACGCCGGCATGGACCTCTACAAGTGGGCGATGAAGCTCGAGCCGATCGTCGCCTCGGAGACGGTGCTCGAAGCCTTCGACCTCGCCTGCGCGATCCGTCGCCTCGACATGGAGGCCTCCCCCTACGACCTCCGCGCCTGGGGGTACACGCCGGTGCGGATCGAGACGGCCGCCGGCAAGGCGGAGTACATGCGCCGGCAGGAGGCGTTCAGCCATCGCGCCCAGGACATCCGCCGCACCCTGCTGGCCGAGCTCGCCGCCGCGGGCATCACCGTCTGAGGCGCCGCACCCTGAGACGCCCCGACCGGGCCGGTGCGCCGGACCTACGATGACCTCATGCGCGCCGTCTGCTTCGAGTCCTTCCGCACCACCCCGACCATCGCCGAGCTCCCGGATCCGGTTGCTCCCGCCGACGGCGTCGTCATCGCCGTCGAGGCCACCGGCCTGTGCCGCAGCGACTGGCACGCCTGGTCCGGCCACGACGACACCGTCGCCCTCCCCCACGTCCCCGGTCACGAACTCGTCGGGCACATCGTCGAGGTCGGCGCGGGCGTCCGGGAGTGGACGCTCGGACAGCGCGTGACCACGCCGTTCGTCGGCGGCTGCGGAGCGTGCGAATGGTGCGCGAGCGGCAACGCCCAGGTGTGCCCGGACCAGACCCAGCCCGGCTTCACCCACTTCGGGTCCTGGGCGGAGAAGGTCGTCATCCGCCACGCCGACCTCAACCTCGTCGCCGTCGACGACGAGATCCCCGCCGAGGCCGCCTGCAGCCTCGGCTGCCGCTTCGCGACCTCCTTCCGCGGACTCCACGACCGCGCCCGCCTGGCCGCCGGGGAGACGCTGGCCGTGTTCGGCTGCGGCGGGGTCGGACTGTCGGCCATCATGATCGCCCGCGCGCTCGGCGCGCGCGTCGTGGCCGTCGACATCAGCGCCGAGGCGCTCGCCCTCGCCTCCCGCCACGGCGCCGAGGTGCTCGTCGACTCGACCGGCCTGACCCCGGCCGAGGTGGCCGCCGAGGTCGTCCGCGCCGCCGGTTCCGCCCCCGCCGTCACCCTCGAGGCGCTCGGCCGGGCGGACACGATGAACGCCGCCCTGCTCTGCCTCGCCCCTCTCGGCCGCCACGTGCAGATCGGGCTGTTCGCCGGCCCGCCCGAAGCCGCGATCGGGCGCGTCATCTCCCACGAGCTGTCGTTCCTCGGCAGCCACGGGATGGCCGCCGCGGACTACCCGGCCCTCCTCGACCTCGTGCGCAGCGGCGCGCTGCGCCCGCAGGACCTCGTCACCCGCACGATCACCCTCGAAGAGACCCCGGAGGCGCTGCGGGCGATGGATGCCGGGACGCACCCGGGGATGACGATCATCCGACCCTGAGTCCACCGCGGCGGGTTCCGCGATGACCGCTCAGTCGAATCACGGCGCCTGCGCCGCGACCGACGACAGGATCCGACCCCTCCAATCCTTCACCGCACCCCCGGTTGACGGTAACGTTCCTTGTGAGAGGGAACACACCGGTTCCTGGACCCAAGGAGAAAGATCATGAACGCACAAGCGATCATCTGGATCGTCGTGGCCATCGTCGTGCTCCTCGCGATCATCGGCATCATCGTGTTCGCCGTGAATTCCTCGAAGAAGAGGAAGGAGCGCGAGCGCATCGAGCAGCAGCGCCGCGACGAGGAGAATCGTCAGCGGGCCGCAGAGCTGCGCCAGGAGAGCAAGGAGGCCGACCTCGATGTCCGCCAGCGCGAGCTCGAGGCGGAGAACCGCAAGATCGAGGCCGAGCGCGCCCGCGTCGACGCCGAGCGCAAGGATCAGGAGATCGCTCGCGAGCAGGAGAAGATCCGGGCCGAGCGCGAACAGGTCCGCCGGCGCCAGGCCGAGGCCGACCGCCTCGACCCGGATGTCAGCACCGACGGCACTCGCACCGACGGTCATCATGACGGGCGCCACGACGGACGCGGCCCGGGCGCCGGAACCGCTGCCGCCGCCGGAGCCGCAGGTGCGGGCGCCGGAGCAGCCGCCGCGCACTCCGGCGACGGACACCGCGACGACCGCCACCATGACGACCGCCACCACGACGACCACGGTCGGCACGACCTCGACCGCGACGGCCGCACCGGCGACGGCATCCGCGACCACGACGGATACCGCGACGACCACGGGATCCGCGATCGCGACGGCGTGAACGACGGGGTCCGCGACGGCGTGCGCGACCACGACGGTCACCGCGACGGTGTCCGCGACGATCACCACGACCGAGGCGCCCACGCCGCGGGCGCTGCCGGTGCCGGTGCTGCCGGGGCGGGCATCGCCGGACACGGCGACCGGCCCCGTGAGAACGATCCGCGCCTCGACGCCGGAGGCCCGCAGCAGCAGGACTTCGTCGACGGCCGGCGCGGACCCGGAGCCGATGAGCACCGTTAGGGCCACGACCAGCTCGGTCGCGACGAGCACGGGCGCGACCAGCATGATCCGAACCGCCACGGCCATGACCGGCGCGATCACGACCAGCAGGTGGACCCGCGCGGACAGGGCTCCGACCAGCAGGGTCATGACCGGCGCGGGTACGAGCAGCAGGGGTACGACCAGCAGCAGGGCTATGGCCAGCAGGGATACGAGCAGCAGGGCCAGCCCGTCGATCCCCAACAGCAGGGCTTCGACCAGCAGGGCCGTCCGCTCGATCCGAACCACCCGGATTACATCGACCCGCGCAGCGATGGCGGGCTCGACCCCCGCCGCTGAGCACTGACCGACACGGCATGACTGAGGCCCGGGGCTCTCCGCCCCGGGCCTCAGTCATGCCGCAGGCGGCGGTCAGTGAGCGACGAGGCGTGCGAGCAGCACCGGGTCGTCCTGAACCTTCCAGGTGCCGAGGAGCCGACCGAGCACGGTGCCGGACGACGCTTCCGAGTCCGCTGCCCGCGGGAACCGGAGGATCTCGAGATCGGCGTCACCGGCCCGCACCATCGTCGTCCCGGCGAGAGTCGTCGGGCTCGGGTTCGGGTCGAAGCTCAGCGTCTCGGCCAGCGGGTGGGCGGCCTCGGCGCTGAGGCCATGCGATCCGTCCCGGTCGTTGACGCCCTGTACGGATGCGATGTCCGTCCGCTCGACCTCGCCGTCGTCGGTCGACATGAACTCCTGCACGTTCGTCCCACCGGTGCGGATCGCGCGCTCGAGCTCTCCGAGGAACACCGGGTCGGCGGCACCGTCGTACACCCACCGGGTGCCGAGCACGGAATGGCTCATCTCGGTGATGAGGTGGGGCTCGGCGTTCTCAAGGGGTGCTCCGCGGTAGGTCACCGGGATCTGGAGGATCTCCTCGGTGCCGGGCACGCGGACGAGGTGGACCTCGATCGCGACCTCGCCGGCGGGATCGTCGAACCGGTAGCTCGACACGCGTTCGACCTCGGCCCCGGTGGCCGCTCCGGACCACGCCTGGCCGGGCAGCCAGGCGGCGATCGCCTCGAGCTTGCCGGGCGAGAGCTCTGCGTCGTACAGGTGTGCCATGTCATGCCTTTCGATTGCGGATCGGGCTGCGCCCGCCGTCCTCCCCCGGGCCGGGTGGGCTGACCCGCACGGCGGCGCCGGTCGAGCGGCGGCGTCAGGCCTTGCGGGTGCCGGGCAGCCAGGCGCCGTCCTCCACGGAGTAGTCCGCGAAGATCGCCGGCGCCTCGGCCTTCATGATCTCGGCGACCTTGCCGAAGACCAGGCGGATCTCCTCCTCCGCACCCGGCGCGGTGCGCATCTCCACGACGTGGCGCAGGGAGCGCAGGTTCGCCGTGTAGACGATGCCGGTGCCGAGCCCCTCGGGGGCGAAGCGCCGCATGAAGGAGGTCATGTGCTTCTTGTGCGCGAAGTTCGTCCCCTCGTCGTCGAGCCCGAAGTGCTCGGTCATCCACTTCTGGTGCTCCTCGAGGGTGTCGAGCACGGCGAGGCTGCGCTCCATGAGCTCCTCGTCCTCGCGCGCCCAGTCGGGGAACCAGAACGGGATCTCGGTGAGCCGCACGTAGCGCAGGGACTCCTGCGAGTAGGCGCAGCCGGCGCGGTGGCGGATGAGTTCGTGGGTGAGGACGCGCGACACGTTGTGGAGGACGAAGGTGTAGTTCGCGTGCTCGAGCACGGAGCCGTGCTGCGAGGCGACGACGTTGCCCAGGTAGGAGGCGGAGTCCGTGCGGACGCGCGACACGTTGGGGTTGAGGCCCGGCTCCCAGGAGCGGTAGCACATGCGGCCGGCGAACTCGAGGAGGTCCTCGCCGTCGGGGCTGTCGGCCGTTTCGACGCGCTCGGCCCAGGACAGGCCGCCGACCTCGCCGAGGTACTTCTTCATCGCGTCCCAGTCGATCGACGGCCGGGCCAGGAGTTCGACGGTCGGTTCTACGTGGCGCACAGGGTCCTCTTTCTCGGTGGGGTGCTCGGCGGAGAGCGCACAGCTGGTCGGTTCGCCGCTACGACGGTCCGCGCGGTGCACGCCGTCGGTCCCAGCCTAGTCGGTCATCCGCTCGGCCGCAGGAGGCGCGGCAGGGGCGTTCGCGGGGCCAGGCGGACCGGCCGATACCGTGCAAATTCTTGCGGTTTCGTTCTCAGGAACCTTCGAGAATTGAGGGCTCAGGGGACGCGATGGGTCCAGGCCTCGGTGCCGAACTTCGACTCGACGAGCTCCTCGGCCCGGGCGAGCTCGGCGGCGCTCACCTCCCCGCGGGCGGCGCCGTAGCGGGCGGTGAAGGTGTCGATCATCGTCGCGATGATCTCCTGCCGGTCCGCCCCGGTCTGCCGGCGCAGCGGGTCGACGCGCTTCTTCGCGCTCCGCACGCCCTTGTCGGAGATCTTCGCCTCCCCGATCCGCAGCACCTCGACCATCCTGTCGGCGTCGATGTCGTAGCTCATGGTCGCGTGGTGGAGCAGCGTGCCCGAGGTCAGGCGGCGCTGGGCGGCACCGCCGATCTTGCCGTCGCTCGAGGTGATGTCGTTGATCGGCACGTACCAGGCGTTGACGCCGAGGTCGCCGAGCGCGGCGATGACCCAGCGGTCGAGGAAGGCGTAGGACTCCGCGTAGTCGAGACCGGCGATGATCGAGTCCGGCACGTACATCGAGTAGGTGACGCAGTTGCCGCCCTCCATGAACATCGCCCCGCCCCCGGAGATCCGGCGGATGACGTCGACGCCGTACTTCTCCACACCCTCGGGCCGCAGCTCGTTGACGTAGGACTGGAACGCGCCGATGACCGTCGCCCGGTCCTCCCACTCCCAGAACCGCAGGGTCGGGCGGCGGCGACCGGCGTCGACCTCGGTCAGCAGCACCTCGTCGAGGGCGACGTTGATGCGGCTCGGCAGCACCGGGCCGTGGATGACCTCCCAGTCGAAGTCGGAGAAGTTCGCCGCCTTCGTCACCGCCCGGCGCACCACGGTGGCGATGTCGGCGGTGGTGAAGCCGTGCATCTGCAGCCCGGAGCCGTGGGCGGCGAGCGCGGCGTCGAGGCGGCGGACGAGTTCGGCGGAGTCGGCCCGGACGGAGGCGCCGACGAGCGCGGGCGCGATGTCGAAGAACGCCTCCTCGGGTTCGAGGAAGAAGTCCCCGGAGATCGTGGCGCCGGTGATCGCGGTGCCGTCGGTCTCGACATCGGCGACGACGAGCTTGCCGCCGGTGACCTTGTGCTCTGCGTGGAGGTTCTCGACTGTCATGGCCTCACGCTACCCGGCGCCGCGCCGTCGTGGGTGTGCGGTGCGTCACTCGAGTTCCTGGCCGGTGGTCTCGGGCGTCGCGAACGCCATGACGAGAGCGGCGAGGACCACGAACGCGCCGGTGATGACGAAGGTCCACGTGAGCCCGAGGACCGGCCACATGAGGCTGCCGAACACCACCGGGGCGACTCCGGTGGCCACGCGCGAGGCGGCCGAGGCCCAGCCGAACCCGGAACCGCGCAGGCGGGTGGGGTAGAGCTCGGAGACATAGGTGTAGAGCGCCGGGATCGCCATCTGGATGAAGAACCCGAAGGCGAGGATGGAGAACTTCGCCGCGCCGTTGAGCTCGGCCCCGGAGGAGTCGAGGGCGATCGCGAAGCCGACAAGGGCGACGGCCGCGACGACCGAGGTGGTGCCGAGCATCCACTTGCGGCCGGTGAGCTCGACGAGCAGCGCGCACAGCACCACGCCGGCGATCCCGATCGCCGTCATCTGCCCGGTGACGATGAATGCCGCCTGGTCGCCGAGCCCCTGCTCGCGGAGGATCTTCGGCAGCCAGGTGAGCGCGGCGTAGTAGAGGACGAGCACCGCGACGAAGAGGAGCCACGCGGTGAAGGTCACGCGCGCGGAGTACCGCCACAGCTCGGCGATCTGCCCGGTCAGCGCGGCCACGCGCCCGAGGACCCCGCGCCGCTGCACCCCGATGCCCGCCTCGGGGGTCGGGTCGGTCGTCGGGGCCGGCCCGGCCGTGGCCGAGGTGCTGCTCGCCGTGGCGGCAGCCGCGGGGCCGAGCCCCTCGTAGTGCCATTCGGTGATGTCGGAGCCGGTGCGTGCGACGAGGCGGCGGAGGATCGCGTCGGCCTTGTCGTACTGCCCGGCGGAGATCAGGTACATCGGCGATTCGGGGATGAAGATCCGCACGAGCACGATGAGCAGGGCGGGCAGGACCATGATGAGCATGATGAGGCGCCAGTCGCCGAAGTCGAGCAGCCAGGCGGAGACGAAGGCGCACAGGGTGACGCCGATCGGCCACCAGCCGTCCATCGCGGTGAGCACGCGGCCGCGGTGCTTGGCCGGGGTGAACTCGCCGACGAGGGCGTAGTCGACGGGGATGCAGCCGCCGAGGCCGAAGCCGGCGAAGAACCGGAAGATGCAGAAGAGCAGGATGTTCGGCGCGAAGGCGCCGAGCACGGTGAACAGGGAGAACACGAGGAGGGTCAGCGTGAAGGCGGTCTTGCGGCCGATTCGGTCCGACATCCCGCCCCACACCACGGCGCCGGTGGCCATGCCGATGAGATTGGCGGTGGCGATCCAGGCGGCCTGGCCGAGCGTGAGGTCCCAGTGGTCGCTCAGCAGCGGGATGAGGAAGCCGTTGAGGGCGACGTCCCAGGCGTCGAACATGAAGCCGAGGCCGCCGATGAGGAAGATCGCACCCTGGGTGTTCCATCTCCAGGGCAGGACGGCGACGACTTCGTCGGCGCGCAGCGCGGCCGGGCGCGCGGGGGCAGATGTCTGAGGCATGGGGGTAGCGTACCTTCTTTTTAGCAGATTCGCGCAATAATCCGATGGGTGGGCGCGGGACGGCGCGGACGCGGCCCTCGCGCCGTTGGCGGCGACCTCCCGACGCACCGATCCCCCGGCCCGCGGGAACGGGATCCGAGGGATCGGCGAGGCGGATCGGGAGCGGTCCGGAGTGCCTGCAGATCAGGCGAGGCGGACCATCCAGCCGTTCGTGTCCTCGACGCGGCCGTACTGGATGCCGAGGAGCGTCTCGCGCAGCTGCATCGACTTCTCACCGGGCTCCGTGCTCTGCTCGATGGTGAAGTCCTCGCCCTTGAGCTGCCCGATCGGGGTGATGACGGCGGCGGTGCCGCAGGCGAAGGCCTCGAGGATGTCGCCGGACGCCGCACCCTCGCGCCACTCCTCGAGGGTGATCGGCCGCTCCTCGGGGGTGAGGCCGACCTGCGGGGCGAGCTCGATGAGCGAACGGCGGGTGACGCCGTCGAGGATCGAGTCGCCGAGGTTCGGGGTGAGGAGCCTGCCGTCCTTCGTCACGAGCATGAGATTCATGCCGCCGAGCTCCTCGAGGTACTTCGACTCCGCGGCGTCGGTGAAGAGCACCTGCGCACAGCCGTTCGCCGCGGCCTGGTCGCCGGCGGCGAGCGAGGCGGCGTAGTTGCCGCCGCACTTGGCGAAGCCGGTGCCGCCGTGGCTGGCGCGCTTGAGGTTCGGGGACAGCCAGATCGAGACCGGCTTCACGCCGCCCGGGAAGTAGGCGCCGGCAGGGCTGGCGATGACGTAGTAGTCGACCTCGTGGCTCGAGCGCACCCCGAGGAAGGTCTCCGAGGCGATCATGAACGGGCGCAGGTAGAGGCTGCACTCGTCGAGGTCGTTCTGCGGCGTGGGGACCCAGGCGGCATCCTGCTCGACGAGGGCCTTGAGCGAGCCCACGAAGTCGTCCTCATCGATCTGCGGCAGGGCGAGGCGCTCGGCGGAGATGTTGATCCGGGCGGCGTTCTTCTCCGGGCGGAAGGTCCAGATCGAGCCGTCGGCATGCCGGTAGGCCTTGAGACCCTCGAAGATCTCCTGCCCGTAGTGGAAGACCGCCGCGGCCGGGTCGAGGACGAGCGGACCGTAGGGTTTGACGGTGTGCGCGTGCCATCCCTGCTCACGGGTGAAGCGCACGTGCGCCATGTGATCGGTGAAGTGGTTGCCGAAGCCGGGGTCGGCCTTGATCGCCTCCCGCACGTTCTCCGTGGTCGGCTGCGCGTTCTTGAGGAGCTGGAATTCGGTCATGGGAAAGGTCTCTTCTACGAGTCAGGTGTTCAGGTGGATGGGGCCGCGCGGCACGTGCACGCACGGAATGTGTCACGCGCCACACGCTGGTCCACTGCCCACGATACGGACAGATCGCGCGGAGGTCACATCGGCGGGGTATGGGGCCCCGTCACCGCGCCCCGGAATGGGTGCCGCGGACCCGGCCGCCGGGCGGTGCTCAGCCGATCCGGGCGGCGCTCAGCCGATCCGGGCGGCGATCGCGTCACCGACCTCGGCGGTCGAGCGCTCGGCGTCCCCGCGCTCGGCGAGATCCGCCTCGACCGCGGTCTGGATGGTCTTCGCGACGACGTCGAGCCCGAGCGATTCGGCCATGAGCGCGGCGGAGAGGATGGTCGCGGTCGGGTCGGCGATCCCCTGCCCGGCGATGTCCGGGGCGGAGCCGTGGATCGGCTCGAACAGGCTCGGGGCGGTGCCGTCGACGTTGAGGTTCGCCGAGGCGGCGAGCCCGATCCCGCCGGTCACCGCGGCGGCGAGGTCGGTGAGGATGTCGCCGAACAGGTTGTCGGTGACGATGACGTCGTAGCGGCCGGGGTCGGTCACCATGTAGATCGTGCAGGCGTCCGTGTGCTCGTAGTTCACCGCGACGTCGGGGAACTCCGGGGCGACGTGCTCGACGACGCGGCGCCACAGGTGCCCGGCGTGGACCATGACGTTGTGCTTGTGGACGTAGGTGAGCTTCTGGCGCCGCGCCTGCGCCTTCTCGAACGCGAAGCGCACGGTGCGCTCGATGCCGTACCAGGTGTTGACGGAGACCTCGGTGGCGACCTCGTGCGGGGTGTCGGTGCGCAGGCTGCCGCCCTGGCCCGTGTAGGAGCCCTCGGTGCCCTCGCGGACGACGACGAAGTCGATCTCCCCCGGGTCCGCCAGCGGCGAGGTGGCGCCGGTGAAGAACTTCGAGGGGCGCATGTTCACCGCGTGCTCGAGACCGAATCGCATCTTGAGGATGATGCCGCGCTCGAGCACGCCCGAGGGCACGCTCGGGTCGCCGCAGGCTCCGAAGTAGATCGCATCGTGGGTGCGGAGGTCGGCGAGCTCGGCGTCGGTGAGCGTCTCACCGGTCTCGTGCCAGCGCTTCGCAGAGGCCTCGAAGGTCGTGGTGACGAGCTCGACGGGCTCCCCGCTCGCGTCGATCGCGCGCTGCAGGACCTTGAGGCCCTCGGGGATGACTTCGGTGCCGATGCCGTCGCCGGGCATCACGGCGATTCTAAAAGTGGTCATGGGCTCAGTCTACGAGTCGTCTCACCATTCGGGGGATCGTCTTGGATCCTGGAATGCCCTGTGAAGTGGTTCCCAGCCGCCCGCATCCCTGCGCGGTGCGTGCCCGGCTCGTGAGAGCACCGCGCCGAGGCGCCGAGCGACCGTAGACTGATCTCCATGCAGCCGACGAACGCCGAACACCCCGCACGCCCTGCCGATTCCTCCCGCCCTGCCGACCCGTCTGCCGCCGCGGACGGCACCGCGGAGCAGACCACCGAGCGGGCGACCCGCACGGCCGAGGCGCAGACCCACTCGGTGCGCAACGCCCGCGCCGCCGCCCTGCCGGCGAAGCTCTCCCGCTCGTGGCTGCTCGTCAACGCCGCGATGCCGGAGACCTTCGAGGCCGCGCAGGCCTCCGACGCGGACTCGGTGATCTTCGACCTCGAGGCCCCGGTGCCCGAGGACGGCAAGGACGCGGCGCGCGAGCACGTGGTGCACGCCCTCGAGTGCGGGATGTCGGCGTGGGTCCGCGTCAACGGCACGACCACCGACCACTGGGAGCCGGACCTCGACGCGATCAAGTCGCTGCCCGGGCTGCGCGGGATCATGCTGCCGAACACCGAGCACCCGGAGCAGGTGACCTACACCTCGATGCGGGCCGGCGCCGGGGTGCCGGTGCTCGCGCTCATCGAGACCGCGCGCGGGATCGAGAACGCCACCCGCATCGCCGAGGCGCCCGGCACCTTCCGCCTGGCGCTGGGCACCAACGACTTCCGCAAGGACACCGGCGTCGCCGACGACCCGGTGGCGCTGGCCTACGCCCGCTCGCGGCTCGTCGTCGCCACCCGGGTGGGCGGGCTGCCGGGTGCCATCGACGGCCCCTCGGCGGCCGGTGCACCTGCCGACCGGGTGGTCGAGGACTGCGGCTGGACCATGAAGATGGGCATGGCCGGCAAGCTTGTGCTCGACCTCGAGCAGATCGGCATCCTCAACACCGAGCTCTCCCCCAGCGAGGACGACCGCCGATGGGCGCGGGAGATGCTCGACAGGGCCGCGGGCGGCGAGAAGATCACCGACGGCTCGTATCTGCCGCGTCTGGCGCGTGCGAAGAAGATCGCCCGCCTCGCCGACTCCTACGGCCTCTGGAACGCCTGAGGCGCGCCCCGGCCGTCGAGGCCGGGACGGCTGCCCGGGTGACGGGTCTCAGTCCTCCGTCAGCGTCACCGCGGTGAACTGCGAGGCGCCGACGGCACCGGCGAGGGCGGACACGACCTCGGGGGTCACGGCGGAGTCGACGGACATGACGGACAGCGCCTCGCCGCCGTCCCCGGCCGGGGACACCTGCATGCCGGCGATGTTGACCTCGTTCCGGCCGAGCGCCTGCCCGAGCTGCCCGATGACACCGGGGCGGTCCTCGTACTTGAAGATCAGCAGGTGGTCGGTGAGCGCGATCTCGAGCTCGTAGCCGTCGACCCCGGTGAGCTTCTGCACGAGCTTCGGGCCCGTGACGGTGCCGGAGACCGACACCTGACGCCCCGAGGCGGTCGTCGCGACGATCGTCGTGACGTTGCGGAAGGACTCGACGTAGGGGTCGGTGGTGAGCTCGAGCGTCATCCCGCGCTCCTCCGCGAGCAGCGGGGCGTTGACGTAGGACACCGGCCGGGACACGTAGTCGCGGAACAGGCCCTTGAGCGCGGACAGCTGGAGCACGGAGACGTCCTTGTCGGCGATCTCGCCGCGCACGTCGAACCGGAAGTGGCTGATCGGCTCTTCGGCGAGGGCGGCGACGACGCGGCCGAGCTTCTCCGCCAGCGGGATGCCCGGGCGCACGTCGGCGTGGATCGCACCGCCGGTGACGTTGACGGCATCGGGCACGAGCTCCCCGGACAGCGCCAGGCGCACGGAC
The DNA here is from genome assembly GCF_005280295.1 of Brevibacterium sp. CS2. Lineage (GTDB taxonomy): Bacteria > Actinomycetota > Actinomycetes > Actinomycetales > Brevibacteriaceae > Brevibacterium > Brevibacterium pityocampae. Next base: position 3,124,285 of record NZ_CP040020.1, read on the forward strand.
CTCGCGACGGCGACGCCGGCCTTCTCCTGGGCCTCGTCGGTCGACGCGCCGAGGTGCGGGGTGACGTTGACGGCGTCCTGCTCCATGAGCCGCGAGTGCTCCGGCGGCTCCTGGCTCCACACGTCGATCCCGGCGCCGCCGACCTGGCCGGCGTCGACGGCGGCGGCGAGCGCCTCCTCGTCGATGATCCCGCCGCGGGCGACGTTGACGATCCGCACGCCCGGCTTGACCTTGGCGAACGCCTCGCGGCCGATCATCCCGACGGTCTCCGGGGTCTTGGGCATGTGGACGGTGATGAAGTCGGATGCCGCGAGGAGCTCGTCGAGGCTCATGACCTCGACGCCCATCTGCGCGGCGCGCGACTGGGAGATGTAGGGGTCGTAGCCGACGATCTTCATCCCGAAGGACTTGGCGCGCTCGGCGACGAGCCCGCCGATCCGACCGAGGCCGACGATGCCGAGCGTCTTCTCGTAGAGCTCGACACCGGTGAGCTTCGAGCGGTTCCACTCCCCGGCCTTGAGCGAGGAGTTGCCGGCGCCGAAGTACCGCGCGGCGGCGAGCAGGTGGGTCATCGTGAGCTCGGCGGCGGAGATGATGTTCGAGGTCGGCGCGTTGACGACCATGACGCCGGCCTTCGTCGCCGCCGGCACGTCGACGTTGTCGAGGCCGACGCCGGCGCGGGCGACGACCTTGAGGTTCGGCGCCGCGGCGATGGCCTCCGCGTCGACCTGCGTGGCCGAGCGGATGAGGATCGCGTCGACGTCGGCGATCGCGGAGAGCAGCTCGGCACGGTCTGCGCCGTTGCACCTCCGGATCTCGAAGTCGGGGCCGAGCGCCTCGATGGTGGCGGGCGACAGGTTCTCGGCGATGAGCACCGCGGGCTTGCTCACGGGTTCCTCCTACGGATGCGCGCACGGGTGCGGCGACGGTGGATGTCGGGCCGTGGCACGGGCACACGGCACGGGGCGGCGGCTGCTGGGCATCCGCCCGATGACGGGATCGACACCATCGTATCGACCCCTTGTGAAGCCTTTCACAAGGGGGTCACATCGTGAACAGCGGGCCCGCCGTCGACGCAGCGGCCGGGACCGGGCCGGTCACCCGGACCGGTCTCCCGGACGCGGTTCCCGCGGCCGCTCGCGCAGCGCCTTCGGCAGCAGGAAGATCAGGGCGTGGAGCAGGAACATGACGAAGGCCACCACGAAGGCCCAGCGCACGACCCCGGGCCAACCCGGTTCAGCCGGGAAGAAGAGCAGGACGACGATCAACGCTCCGATCGAGCTGACGGATTGGATGACCGCCATGGCGAGGAGAGGCCGCCGCAGTTCGCGTCTCCCGCCGTCGTCCATGGACCTGTGCACCCCGCTCCTCAGAAGTCGTTGGGCGAGTACGGGGCGCGCTCGAGGGCGAACATCGAACGCGCGCGCAGGGCCGCACCCTCGGTGTGCTGGACGATCCGCCCCGCGCGGGCGAGGATCACCGGGTCCGCGCCGCCGAGGTAGATCGAGCCGAGCTCGGACACCCCGAGCTCGAGGTCGACGGGGACCGAGGCGCTCACGCGCTCGACCTCGGCATCGGTGCCGTCGGCGGTGACCCGGTAGGTGCCCTCGGCCAGGTGCATGGGGTCGATCACCTTGATGACGAGCTCGCCGGGGACCTCCCACGGGCGGGCCTCGAGCGCGGCGACGACGTCGAGCATGCGCAGCCACACGCCGTCGTGCTGGCCGACGGTCTTGGCCCGGCGCGGGTCGGTCAGCAGCCACGGCAGCGGGGAGTTCTGGGCGGCGTATCCGAACTTCACGGTGTTCACGAGGTCGACAGCGCCGAGGAACGCCCACAGCGCGGAGTAGGCGGCGTCGGAGACCGCGACGAAGTCGAGCAGCTCGACGGTGCCGGTGTAGTACGTCTCGCCGTGGAACCGGTAGCTCACGTAGCCGTCGGGCTCGCCGGACTCGTCGTAGTGGAGCGCAGCGCGCACGGAGCGGTCCTCGTCGTCGGTGCGGGGGTCCACGGAACCGGCCGCGACGTCGGTGTAGAGCTGCTGGCGCTCCATCGCGCCGGGCGAGGCCTGGAGGAAACGGGCGTAGATCGCCGGGGCGAGCTCCTCAAGCGCGGACGCCGGGCACATCTCCACCCGGCGGTCGGCCTCGGAGGCGAGTGCGAAGCCGGGCGAGGTGTCGACCTCGACCTCGGTGAACCAGGTCGCGGTGCCGAACCCGAACCGGGTGTAGATTCCGCCCTCGGTCGCGGTGAGGGCGGCGAACGGGTAGCCGTCGGCCTTCGCCTGCGTGAGGTCGGAGGTCATGAGCGAGCGGAGCAGGCCGCGCCGCCGGTGGGTGGGGCGCACGGTGATCCACGTGATGAGGTGCGCAGGCACGAGACGACCGCCGCCGACGTTCATCCGCTTCTCGAAGTGGGCGAAGGTCGCGACCGGGATCTCCGCGCTCAGCGCGTGGGACGGTGCCCGGTCGGCGTAGACGGCGGTGAGCTTCCGCCCGTCGGTGATCGCGTTCTCGACCCGGTGGACGAGACGCTCGTCCGTGGGGCGCTTCCCGTGGAATCCGGCGATCACCGCCTGCATGTAGTGATCGGTCCGCCGGTCGGGGGCGCCGTCGGTCAGGGCTGGGGAGAATGTCTCGAATCGATACTCAGTCACGGGGTCCACACTATCCGATAGCAGGTCAGGGGTGATGCGGTTCACACGCGGCGGTAATGCACCTGCTGCCCGCCGCCGGGCCCGTGCATCCAGCGCTCGGCATCCTCGGGCCGCGCGCCGAGCCGGCTGATCCGCCCGAGGCGGTTGGCCAGGCCCCGGTCGAGTCCGCGCATGAGACCGGCCTTGACCCACAGCGCGGCGAACAGCAGGATCCAGCCGGCGAGCGCGCACCACTGGGCGCCAGGCACCGCGGCCAGGCCGCTCTCCGCCGCAGCCGCGATGATCATCAGTCCGATCCCGATCACGGACCAGAAGCTCGCGAGCTGCATCGTGGTGGTGAAGGCGCGCCGAGGGCCAGCATCGATGTCCTCGCGCGACACCCCTGTCCCGCCGCCGGAGAACGGGGGCGTGAGTGCGGCCCAGATGTCGAGGATCCATGAGCCGATGACAGTGCCGATCATCTGGATCCGGCTGAGGAAGCGGATGGGCGGGAGCCGGTCGTCCCGGGCGTGGAGCTCCCGGTCGCGGCGGATGCACTCCGCGACGACCTGGGGCGGGGGCACGGCGACCCCCTGATCGAGTGTCCCCAACCGGTGCCGCAGCGCGCCGAGGCGCCCGAGGTGCACACCGAGCCAGAGGAGCAGGATCCCGCTCAGCCCGGTGGCCGCCCAGGCCGTCGACTCCGCCTCCGCACGACTGCCGGCGCCGGCGAGCATGAGCGCCCAGGCCAAGAAGACGAGCGCCGGCACAGCACCGACCGCGAGGAGACCGAAGCCGAAGCCCGTCCACGGGAAGATCCGGGCGGGGACGGCGAAGCGTGCACCGTCGGGCGTCGCATCGAGCGGGCGTAGGAGGCGCTGCGGGTGCGGGTGCGGAGGATGGGCCATGTCCACGATCGTAGATCGCGATGCGGGCTCCTCGGCGCCCGCCCCTGTGCCGATCACGCAGTCGCTGTGCCCATGACGCAGTCGCTGTGCCGGTGTTGTCACACGTGTCCTCGCACGCGCCGAGGGGCGGGCACCGGGATCCCGGTGCCCGCCCCTCGGCGGTTTGCCCGCGTCCGCGGAGGCGATGGCTCAGCTCAAGCGCACGGGGTCACCGTGCGGCAGTGCCCTCGGTGTAGTCGTCGTCGGTGTCCTTGAGCCAGGAGAACATCTGACGCAGCTCGCGGCCGGTGGCCTCGATGGGGTGCGTCTCCTCCTTGGCGCGGAGCTCCTTGAACTCGGTGCCGCCGGCCTTCTGGTCGTCCATGAAGCGCTGCGCGAACTTCCCGTTCTGGATGTCGGCGAGCACCTCCTTCATGTGCTCCTTGACCTCCGGGCCGATGACGCGCGGGCCGGAGACGTAGTCGCCGTACTCCGCGGTGTCGGAGATCGACCAGCGCTGCTTGGCGATGCCGCCCTCGACCATGAGGTCGACGATGAGCTTGAGCTCGTGGAGCACCTCGAAGTACGCGATCTCCGGCTGGTAGCCGGCCTCGGTCAGCGTCTCGAAGCCGTACTGCACGAGGTGGGACACGCCGCCGCAGAGCACGGTCTGCTCGCCGAACAGGTCGGTCTCCGTCTCCTCGGTGAAGGTCGTCCTGATCCCGCCGGCACGCAGGCCGCCGATCGCCTTCGCGTAGGACAGCACGGTGTCCCAGGCCTTGCCCGAGGCGTCCTTCTCCACGGCGACGAGCACCGGCACGCCGCGGCCGTCGACGTACTCGCGGCGCACGACGTGGCCGGGGCCCTTGGGGGCGACCATGATGACGTCGACGCCCTCGGGAGCCTGGATGTAGTCGAAGCGGATGTTGAAGCCGTGGGCGAACAGCAGGGTGTCGCCCTCGCCGAGGTGCTGCTTGATCTGCTCGTTGTAGATCTCCGCCTGCACCTGGTCGGGGGCGAGGATGACGATGAGGTCGGCCCACTCGGCGACCTCTGCGGGGGTGCCGACCTGCAGGCCCTGGGCCTCGGCCTTGTCGCGGCTCTTCGAGCCCTCGGCCAGGCCGATCCGGACGTCGACTCCGGAATCGCGCAGGCTCAGGGCGTGGGCGTGGCCCTGGCTGCCGAAGCCGATGACGGCGACCTTCTTGCCCTGGATGATCGACAGGTCGGCGGCATCGTCGTAGTAGCGCTCTGCCATGGGGTTCTCCTTCATTGGGGTTGTCTCGATACTAGATAGGGAATGCGGGACGCCGACAGCGGTGTCCGCATCGTGTCCTGCTCCGGGAGCGGCTCAGCCGGCGCGGGGCGCCTTGTCGGTGATGGACTTCGGACCGCGGGCGATCGCGACCGTGCCCGACTGCACGATCTCCTTGATCCCGAACGGCTCGAGCACGAGGCGCAGCGCGTCGAGCTTCGACTGCTCGCCGGTCGCCTCGATCGACACCGCATCGGGGGCGACGTCGATGATGTGGCCGCGGAACATCTCCACCGCGGCCGCGATCTGCGCCCGGGTCGCGGCGTCGGCGCGCACCTTGAAGATCATGTGCGCGCGCCGCACGGACACCTCGGGTTCGAGCTCGACGATCTTGATGACGTTGACGAGCTTGTTGAGCTGCTTGGTCACCTGCTCGAGCGGCACGTCGGCGACGTCGACGACCACGGTGATCCGCGAGAACGCCTCGATCTCCGTGGTGCCCACCGCGAGCGAGTGGATGTTGAAGCCGCGGCGCGCGATGAGTCCGGTGAGGCGGGCGAGCACGCCGGGCTTGTTCTCGACCAGGACGGACAGTGTGTGACGGCTCATCAGACGCCCTCCTCCAATTCCTCTCCGCCGAAGTCCGGGCGGATGTCGCGTGCGTACTGGATCTCGTCGTTGCTCACACCGGCGGCGACCATCGGCCACACCATGGCGTCGGCCGGCACGGTGAAGTCGATGACGACGGGTCGGTCGTCGATCTCGAGGGCGCGCTGCACGGCGGCATCGACGTCCTCGTTGCGCTCGACGCGGATGCCCTCGCAGCCGTAGGCCTCGGCGAGCTTGACGAAGTCGGGCACCCGCACCGAGTTGTGCCCGGTGTTGAGATCGGAGTGCGAGTAGCGGCCGTCGTAGAACAGCGTCTGCCACTGGCGCACCATGCCCAGGGAGGAGTTGTTGATGATGGCGACCTTGATCGGGATCCGGTTGATCACGCAGGTGGCGAGCTCCTGATTGGTCATCTGGAAGCAGCCGTCACCGTCGATGGCCCACACGACGCGGTCGGGTTCGCCGACCTTCGCGCCCATCGCCGCCGGCACCGAGTAGCCCATGGTGCCGAGCCCGCCGGAGTTGAGCCAGGACCGCGGGCGCTCGTACTTCACGAACTGCGCGGCCCACATCTGGTGCTGCCCCACACCGGCGGCGTACACGCCCTCCGGCCCGGTCAGGGCGGAGATCCGGGAGATGACGTACTGCGGGTCGCACAGCCCGTCCTCGTTCTCCTCGTAGCCGAGCGGGAAGGTCTCCTTCCACTCGTCGAGCATCCGCCACCAGGCGGTGCGCTCGTCGGCGAGCACGGCCTCGTACCGCGTCCGGAGCTCGGTGAGGAGCTCGGCCATGACCTCGGCGGCGTCCCCGACGATCGGCACGTCCGCGGTCCGGTTCTTCCCGATCTCCGCCGGGTCGATGTCGGCGTGGATGACCTTCGCCCGCGGGGCGAAGGAGTCGAGGTCGCCGGTCACGCGGTCGTCGAACCGGGCCCCCACCGCGATGAGGAGGTCGGCCTTCTGGAAGGACGCGACCGCCGGCACGGTGCCGTGCATGCCGGGCATCCCGAGGTGCTGCGGGTGCGAGTCGGGGAACGCGCCGCGGGCCATGAGGGTGGTGGCGACCGGGATGTGCGTCGCCTCGGCGAGCGCGAGCAGCTCCTCCTCCGCGCCGGAGCGGATGACGCCGCCGCCGATGTAGAGCACGGGTCGGCGGGCCTGCGCGATGAGCGCGGCGGCCTCGCGGATCTGCTTGGCATGCGGTTTGAGCACCGGGCGGTAGCCGGGCAGGTAGGGCTCCTCGGGCCAGACGAAGGGCGCCTCGGCCTGCTGCGCGTCCTTGGTGATGTCGACGAGCACCGGGCCGGGCCGTCCGGTGGTGGCGATCCGGTGGGCGCTCATCAGCGCCTGCGGGATGTCCTCGGCGCGGGTGACGAGGAAGCTGTGCTTGGTGATCGGCATCGTCATGCCGACGATGTCGGCCTCCTGGAAGGCATCCGTTCCGAGCAGCTTCGAGGACTGCTGACCGGTGATCGCGAGCAGCGGCACCGAATCCATGTGGGCGTCGGCGATCGCGGTGACGAGGTTCGTCGCGCCCGGGCCGGAGGTCGCCAAGCACACGCCGAGCTTCCCGGTCGCCGCGGCATAGCCCTCAGCGGCGTGGCCGGCGCCCTGCTCGTGGCGGACGAGGATGTGCGTGATCTTCTCGGAGTCGAGGAGCGGGTCGTAGGTCGGCAGGATGGTGCCGCCGGGGAGCCCGAAGACGGTGTCGATGCCGAGCAGCTCGAGGCTGCGGATGACGGCCTGCGCGCCGCTGAGGACCTCCGCGGTCGAGCGGTCCTGGCGGTGCGCCGGGGGCGCGGCGGTGGGGACGGGGGCGCCCGCGGAGGCGGGACCGGTCGGCTTGGCTGTCCGGCGGGACGCCGGGGCGGGGCCCGGCTTCACGGGCCCTCCCGGTCCGCCGGACGATGCTGAGGCTGCCAACTTGACTCCTTCATCGTGTACTGAACTGGTCCCCGCATGAGAAACGCCCCTGTCCGGTTTCCGGGAGGGGCGCGCGGGACGTCGTCGAAGCGACAGCTCTACGGGTTCACCGCGCGCTGCGTAATGACGACGACAAGGTTCTGCATGTGACTGAGCTTACCCGCGCCCCGGTGGTGCATGTCAAATGGCGGCCACTCCGTCTCGCATCGTGGATTCCGTGTCCGCGCTCGCCGCCGCTCCGGTCACCGCCGCCGCAGGCCGCGCACCCGGCCGCCGCCCGGCGACAGCGGCGAGCCCGCGGAGTAGGCTTGACTGCCGTGCGCTCCCTCCTCCGCTTCTGGCCCGACATCCGGCGCAAGCTCCATGTCTACCTCACGATCATCGCGCTGACCTTCGGGGCGAACGCGATCTCGCTGCTCGTGCCCGCGCTCATGGGGCGGATCGTCGACGGGCCGATCGCGGAGCAGGACCTGTCCGCCCTGTGGCTGCCGATCGCGGCGGTGCTCGGCATCGGCGTCGTCGAGGCGGTGGCCCTGTGGGGACGGCGGATGATCGCGGCGAAGGTCGTCTCGCAGTGGGAGATCACCTGGCGGGCCCGGATCTACGACCGCCTCCAGTACCTGTCGATCGGCGTGCACGGCTCCTGGGAGTCCGGGCAGCTGCTGTCGCGCGCGATCAACGACATGACCCAGCTGCGCCGGTTCTTCGCGTTCGGCGCCCCGTTCATCGTCTCCACCCCGTTCGTCATCGTCACCGGCATCATCGTCCTCACGGTGATGGAGCCGGCGTTCGGGCTCATCGCGGTGCTCATGGCGATCCCCATGCTCGCCGGCGTCATCGTCTTCAACGCCCGCTACCAGCGGGAGTCCCGCGCCTCCCAGGACACCATGGGCGTGATCTCCACCCAGGTCGAGGAGTCCGTCCAGGGCATCCGGGTGATCAAGGCGTTCGGCCGTGCACCCTGGGTGACCGAGCGGTTCGAGGCGATCTCCGCCCACCTCCGCGCCATCGAGGTGCGGAAGGCCTACCTCGACTCGTGGATGTGGGCGGGCACGATGACCCTGCCGCGCCTCGCGATGGCCGCGGTCATCGCGGTGGGCTCCTGGGGCGTGCTCGCCGGCTGGACCACGGTGGGCACCGTCGTCGCCGGCGTCACCCTGGTCATGGTGCTCCGCATCCCGGTGGAGATGCTCGGCTTCCTGCTGTCCGACGCGATCATGTCCGTCACCGCCGCCGCCCGCTACTGGGAGGTCATGGACACCGCCTTCGACATCACCGACGCCGACGGCGGCATCGATGACGCTCCCCCGTCCCGCGCATTCACCGGCGTCCTCGAGTTCGACGACGTCGCCTTCGGCTTCCCCGACACGGACCTCCTCACCCTGCGCGGGGTGAGCCTGCGGATCGCCCCCGGTGAGACGCTGGCGCTCGTCGGTGCCACCGGCAGCGGCAAGACGGCGCTCGCCTCGCTCGTCCCGCGCCTCTACGACGTGAGCTCGGGAGCGATCCGGATCGACGGCACCGACATCCGCGAGCTCCCCCTCAACGAGCTCCGCCGCCTCGTCTCGGTGAGCTTCGAGGAGCCGATCCTGTTCTCCGCCACCGTGGCCGACAACGTCTGCATGGGCTCGCCGGGCGCAGGCGAGGCCGAGGTGTGGGAGGCCCTGGAGATCGCGCGGGCCGCCGATTTCGTGCGCGCCCTGCCCGCGGGCCTCGACACCGAGGTCGGCGAGCAGGGGCTGTCGCTGTCCGGCGGGCAGCGCCAGCGCCTCGCGCTCGCCCGTGCGGTGATCGGCAGGCCCCGGCTCCTCGTCCTCGACGATCCGCTGTCCGCCGTCGACGTCGACACCGAGGAGCGGGTGCAGCGCGCCCTGCGCGAGGTCCTCCACGCCTCGACGACCCTGATCATCGCCCACCGGCCCTCGACGACCGCGCTCGCCGACCGGGTCGCGGTGCTCGACGACGGCCGGATCGTCGCCACCGGCACGCACGAGGAGCTGCTCCGCACGAGCCGCACCTACCGCGACCTCATGGGCGCCTCCGCCCCCGAGGAGGTGCGCCGGTGACCCCCGCGATCCGCGCCGACGAGGACACCGAGGCCGAGGAGCTGCCGCCGGACATCGCGCGCCGCGCCCGGCGCCTCCTCGGCTCGCTCGCCCGCCCCTACCGCGGCGGGATCATCGCCTTCGCGGTCGTCGTCGCCCTGACGATCCTCGCCTCGGTCCTCGATCCGGTGTTCGTCGCGCTCGCGCTCGACGAGGGTCTCCCCCGCGCCGCGGACGGCGACGTCACCGCGCTCGGCTGGGCGATCGGCGGATTCGTCGGCGTCACCCTGCTCGGCGGTCTCGGGATGTGGCTGGCGAACCGGCTCGTCGGCGTGCTCGCGCAGAAGATCATGTTCGACCTGCGCACCCGCCTGTTCGTCCACACCCAGCGCCTCGACCTCGGCTACCACGAGAAGTCAACCTCGGGCCGGCTCGTGTCCCGGCAGACCTCGGACATGGAGTCGGTGCAGCAGTTCCTCGGCTACTCCCTCATGGATGCGCTGTCCGCGCTCGGGCAGATGACGTGCATCGCCGTCATCCTCGTCGCCCTCGACTGGCGGCTCGCGCTCGTCGTGTTCGCCGGGTTCATCCCGCTCGTGTTCACCACCCGCGCCGCCCAGCGCACCCAGCGGGCGGCCTTCCGCCGGACCCGCACCTCGATCGCGAAGGTCATCGTCCACTTCGTCGAGACGATGGGCGGGATCCGCGCGGTGCAGGCCTTCCGCCGCCAGCCGCACGGCCGGCAGCGGCTCGAGAGCGAGGACGAGCAGTACCGCGACGCCAACGTCCGGGCGCTGCGCGGGGTCGCGTGGTTCGCCGGCTCGACCCGGCTCATCGGCAACGTCACGCAGGCCGCGGTGATGGCCGTCGGCGCGTGGTTCGTCATCGAGGACTGGACGCAGATCGGTGTGCTCGCCGCGTTCGTCCTCTACCTGCGCCGGTTCTACGGCCCGCTCGACGAGCTCGTGCAGACCTTCAACCTCTACCAGTCGGCATCGGCCGCCCTGGAGAAGATCGCGGCGGTCCTCGACACCGAGCCCACGGTCGAGGAGCCGGACCACCCCGTCGCCCTGCCCGCGCGCCGGAGCGCGGACGCGGCCGGGCGGGAGCTCGCTTTCTCCGCCGTCCGGTTCTCCTACGGCGAGGGCCCGGACATCCTCCCGACCTTCGACCTGAGGATCCCGGCCGGCCAGACCGTCGCGCTCGTCGGGGCGACCGGCGCCGGGAAGTCCACGCTCGTCAAGCTCGTCACCCGCTTCTACGATCCGTCCGCCGGCACCGTGGCCGTCGACGGCGTCGATCTGCGCGATCTCGCCGACGCCGCGCTGCGCCGGTCAATCGTCATGGTGACCCAGGAGTCGTTCCTGCTCAGCGGCACGATCGCGGACAACATCCGGATCGGCCGCCCGGAGGCCACCGACGCCGAGGTCGAGGCGGCGGGTCGGGCCGTGGGCCTCGATGCCGACGTCGCCCGCCTGCCCGCCGGCTACGCCACCGACGTCCGCTCCCGCGGGGGCCGGCTGAGCTCCGGGCAGCGCCAGCTCGTGTCCTTCGCCCGGGCGTTCCTCGCCGATCCCGACGTCATCGTGCTCGACGAGGCGACGGCGCACCTCGACATCCCCTCCGAACGGCTCGTGCAGTCCGCGCTCGAGACCGTGCTCGCCGGCCGCACCGCGATCATCATCGCCCACCGCCTGTCCACGGTGGAGATCGCCGACCGGGTGCTCGTCATGGAGGCGGGCCGGATCATCGAGGACGGCGAGCCCGCCGCGCTCATCGCGGGCACCGGGCGGTTCGCCGCCCTCCACCGCGCCTGGCGCGACTCCCTGGCCTGAGGCGGGAGGCCGGGGACTGATCCGGGAGGCCGGCGAGCAGCCGCCCCGGTTCCCAAGAAAGCGGTGCTGATTCGGCAGAAGTTGCCGAAGGTGTGGCGTGCATCACCCGGGAGAATGAGAGCGCGAGCAGGCACGGACCCCTTCCGTGCCATGGGCGGTCCGGCCGCTCAGCACTCGAGCGAACGCATCCGGAAGGACTCCCATGACGACAGCGCAGCGGCGCATCCGCATCGGCATCGACACCGGCGGAACCTTCACCGACATCGTCGCCTTCGACGAGGACTCGGGAACTCTGACGACGACGAAGACCCCGTCGACCCCGGCGAACCCCGCCGACGGGTTCATCACCGGGATCGACAAGGTGCTCGCGGAGCTCTCGGCCACCGGCGCGGACATCGCCGCGGTGAGCCACGGCACGACGGTGGCGACGAACCAGCTCCTCGAGGGCAAGCTCGACCGCCTCGGATTCATCACCACGGAGGGCTACGAGTTCATCCTCGAGATCGCCCGCCAGGCCGTCCCCGACGGCTACGGCAACTCCTACTTCTGGGTCAAGCCCGGGCGCATCGTGCCCGCCGACCTCGTCAAGACGGTCGCCGGCCGGATGGACTTCGAGGGCAACGAGGTCCGCCCCTTCGACGAGGAGGGGGCCCGCGCCGCCGCCCGGTGGTTCCGGGAGCACGACGTCAACACCCTCGGGGTCAACTTCCTCCACGCCTATGCGAACCCCGACCACGAGCAGCGCATGCGCGCGATCCTCGCCGAGGAGCACCCGGACGCCGTCGTGTCCCTGAGCTCCGAGGTGCTCCGGGAGTACCGCGAGTACGAGCGGTCGATGACGACGCTCGTCGACGCGGCCGTCAAGCCCAAGGTGTCGCGCTATGTGACGAACATCCACGAGCGCCTCGACGCCTACACCGGTGCAGAGCACGGCGACCGCGGCTCGATCCCGTTCTACATCATGAAGTCCAACGGCGGAGTGCTGTCCGCCGACGAGGTCGTCCACCAGCCCATCACCACGGTCCTCTCCGGCCCCGCCGCCGGCGCCCTGGGGGCCGGACTCATCGCCCGGGAGGCCGGCTTCGAGAAGGTCCTCACCTGCGACGGCGGCGGGACCTCGACCGATGTCACCGTCGTCCTCGACGGAGAGCCGGCGCTCACCACCGAGGGAACCGTCGGCGCCTACCCGTCGAAGATCCCGATGATCGACGTCGTCACCGTCGGCGCCGGCGGCGGCTCGATCGCGTGGACCACCCCCGAGGGCCAGCTCAAGGTCGGCCCCCAGTCGGCAGGAGCGGATCCGGGTCCGCTGTGCTACGCGAAGGGCGGCACCGAACCCACGATCACCGATGCGCACGTGTTCCTCGGGCGCATCCCGGCCCACCTCCTCGGCGGGGAGATCCCCCTCGACGTCGAGGCGGCGCGCACCGGGATCGCCGCGCTCGCCGAGCGCCTGGGTCTGAGCCCGGAGCACGCCGCGGCCGGCATCCTCGAGATCAGCGCCTGGAACCAGGCGAACGCGCTGCGGCAGATCTCGGTCAAGCGCGGGCTCGACGTGCGCGACTTCATGCTCGCGACCTTCGGCGGCTCGGGCTCGCTGCTCGCCTGCCGGCTCGTCGACATCCTCGACCTCGCCGGGGTGCTCGTCCCGCTCAACCCCGGCAACGTCTCCGCCTTCGGACTCCTCACCGTCGACGTCCGCAACGACTACGTGCAGACCAACGTCGCGAAGGACATCGGTCTCGATCTCGAGGCGATCACCTCGATCTTCGACGCGCTCACCGCGCAGGCCGCGTCCGCACTCACGGACGAGGGCTTCGCGGCCGCCGACCACGAGTTCCAGCGCTCGGTCGACCTCCGCTACTTCGGTCAGGCCTTCGAGGTCCGGGTGCCCGCCCCGGCCGGTCCGGTGACCCGGGAATGGGCCGACTCCGTCACCGCCGCCTTCCATGCCGAGCACCGCAGCCTCTACGGCTACGACTTCGCCGGCGACGCCGAGCAGCAGGTCGAGTGGGTCAACCTCCGGGTGTCGGGCATCGGCCCCATCACCCGTCCGGAGATCCCGCAGATCGCCGCCGCAGCCGGCGCCCCCGACATCGACGAGCGCGCCCGCACCTCCGTCCGCGAGGTGTGCTTCGACGCCGACGCCGGGTTCGTCGAGGCCGGTGTCTACTGGCGGCCCGAGCTGCTCTCCGGCGACCGGATCACCGGTCCGGCGATCATCGAGGAGTTCGGCTCCACCGTCCCCGTCCATCCCGGATTCCGCGCCGACGTCGATTCCGCCGGCAACCTCGTCATCACCCGCACCACCACGGAGGCAGCGCAGTGACCACCACCGACTCCACACCCACCCGGCAGACGCCCCCTCAGGACTCCGGTTCGATGCTCGGCCTCGCGCCGCTCACCGGACAGGAGCTCGCGGACTACATCGCCGCCTCCCCGATCAACCCGGCCGGGCTCCCGACCGCGTACTCCCACGGAGGCCGGCTCACCCCGGACGGCACCGCCGTCGACCCCATCATCGTCGAGATCGTCGAGGGGACGCTGGCGAGCGTGGAGATGGAGGTCGAGACGGCGATCGCCCGCACCTCGCGCTCGCCGATGATCCGCGACGCCCACGACTTCCGGGCCGGCATCCACGACCGGCAGCTCCGCAAGCTCACCGGACGCTCGTACTCCGCACTCGTCCACCCGGTCGTCCGCGACTTCCCCATCGAGGAGATGCGCGAGGGGGACGTGTTCTTCCACAACGACGTCTACGCCTCCGAAGGCGGGATCGGACACCTGCCGGACATGTGCGTCACCGTCCCGGTGTTCGCCGACGGCGAGGTCGTGTGCTTCGTCCAGGCCTTCGGCCACCACGACGACATCGGCGGGGCCTGCCCGGGCTCCATGCCCTCGGGAGCGACGAGCGTCTTCGAGGAGGGCCTCATGATCCCGCCGATCAAGCTGTGGGACGCCGGTGTGCCGAACCGAGCCGCGCTGCGCATCATGACCCGGAACTCCCGCATGCCCGACTCGCTCGCCGCCGACCTCGACGCCGAGTGCTCGGGCTGCCTCATGGGAGCCCGGCGGCTCGCCGAGCTCTTCACCCGCTACGGGGTCGAGACCGTCGAGGGCGCCTTAGACACGATCCTCGACAACACCACCGACATCTACCGCCGTGAGATCCTCGCGAAGATCCCCGACGGGCAGTACGTGTGGGAGGACTACGCCGAGCACGACGGGGTCGCCGAGCCGCAGCTCCACACGCAGCGGATCACGCTGACGAAGACCTCGACCGGCGGCCCGGGCCCGGGCGACGGCGGACCGCGCCTCATCATCGACTTCACCGGCACCGCCGCCCAGGCGGCCGGGCCGATCAACCACTGCGGGGACTACGTCGGCGGCAACTTCCTCAAGAAGTGGCTCGCCCCGATCCTCCGCAACCTCGCCGACGGGCCCGAGCGGATGGCCGAGCTCGACGTCAACGAGGGCATCGTCCCGCTCATCGAGATGCGCTTCCCGGAGAAGGGCACCCTGCTCACCCCGATCTTCCCCGGCCCGACGAACGCCCGCACCTTCGTCATCCTGCGTCTGCTCGGAGTGCTCGCCGGGGTCGTCGCGAAGGCGGTCGACGGACAGATGCCGGCCGACCAGGAGACGATCCGCTACACCGGCGTCTACGGCAAGGACACCGACGGCAACGACTACCTCATGCGCGAGGTGCTCGGCGGCGGCTCGGGCGGGCGCTACTACGCCGACGGCGAGGACACGATCCACGTCGTCCCCGACTCCCGCAACCTCCCCACGGAGTTCACCGAGTCCCGGTTCCCCTTCCGGGTCGAGCGGCTCGGGCTCGCCGTCGACTCCGGTGGGGCCGGCCGCTACCGCGGCGGGCTCGGCTACGAGAAGCACATCAGGATGCTGCGCGAAGGCCACTTCATGTCGATCGCCGACCGCTCGATCCTCGCCTGCTGGGGCGTGCGCGGCGGGAAGGCGGGACGTCCGTTCCAGGTCACGATCGATCCGGGCGGTCCGAACGAGCGCGAGATCGACGCGCTCGCCGATGCCGAGCCGATCGCCGCCGGCGAGGTGGTGCGCATCCGCACCACCGGCGGCGGCGGCTGGGGCGATCCCCTCGACCGGCCCGCCGAGGAGGTCCTCCGCGACGTCTCCTGGGGCAAGGTCAGCATCGAGGGCGCCCGCGCGGACTACGGGATCGTCGTCACCGGATCCGGCGACGAGCTCGCGGTGGACTCCGCGGCCTCCGACGCCGAGCGGGAGCGGCTGCGCTCCGCGCGCGACGGGGACGAGCCGTTCTTCGATCGCGGACCGGGATACGCCCGGCTCGCCGGGGACGGCACCCGGGCCGCGCAGGTGGACTGGCTGTGAGGATCCTCGTCGCCCTCGGCGGCAACGCGATGACCGCACCGGACGGCTCGGCCGCACCGGACGATCAGCGCCGAGCGATCGCCGGGGCGGCCGTCCATCTGGCCGACCTCGTCGCCGCCGGCCACGAGGTCATCGTCACCCACGGCAACGGCCCCCAGGTGGGCAACATCCTGCGGAAGAACGAGATCGCGGCCGGCGAGCTGCCTCCCGTCTCGCTCGACTGGTGCGGGGCGCAGACCCAGGGCACCCTCGGCTTCACGATCGTCGACCGGATCGAGAAGGAGCTCGGCGACAGGGGCCTCGCCCGGCCGGTCGTCGCGCTCGTCACGCGCACGGCGGTCGACCCCGACGACCCCGCCTTCACCCACCCGGTCAAGCCTATCGGGGCCTACCACCCGCGCGCGCACGCCGCTCGGATGGAGCGCCACGGGCAGGTCTGGCGCGATTTCGGGGAGAAGGGCTGGCGCCGGGTGGTCGCGAGCCCCGACCCCGTCGAGGTGCTCGAGACCCGGACGATCGTCCACCTCGTCGACGCCGGCTGGATCGTCGTCGCCGCCGGCGGCGGCGGCATCCCCGTGGTCCCCGACGGGCACGGCCACAACGGGGTCTCCGCGGTGATCGACAAGGACCTCACGGCCGCTCGGCTGGCGGCGAGCGTCGGTGCCGACTGCCTCCTCATCGCCACCGACGTGCCCCATGCGGTATCCGGGTACGGCACCCCGGAGGCATGCGACATCGGCGCGGTGTCCGTCGCCGAGCTGCGCGAGATGCACCGGTCCGGCGAGTTCGGCTCCGGGTCCATGGGTCCGAAGATCGAAGCGGTCCTGCGCTTCGTCGAGGGCGGCGGGCGGCGCGGCGTGATCACCGCGCTATCCTCCCTCGGGGCCGCGGCCGAGGGCGCTGTGGGCACCGTCGTCACCTCTGCCGGTCCCGCGTAGACTCGGGATTCGCCCCCGCGCTCCCCCGGACCGCGCGGGAACGAGCGACCCGGCCGGCTCCGAGGAGGAGGAGAACAGTGGACGTGCAGGTCACCGGCGTGCTCCTGGCCGCAGGGGCCGGCACCCGCCTGGGCGGGCCCAAGGCCCTCCTGCGCACCTCCGACGGCGCACCGCTGCTCGCCCTCCAGGTCGACCGGCTCCGCGCGGCCGGATGCGACCGGGTGATCGTCGTGCTCGGATGCGCCGCCGACCGGGCGCGCCACCTCGTTCCGCCCGGTGCCGAGGCGGTGGTCGCCGACGACTGGCGCTCCGGCATGGGCGCCTCCCTGCGGGCCGGGCTCGATGCCGCGGACGCTCCGGGGCTCACCGCGGTGCTCGTCTCCCTCGTCGATCTCGCCGAGCTCCCGACCGAGGTGTGCGCCCGCCTCCTCGAGCACGCCCGTCCCGACGTCCTCGCCCGTGTGCAGTGGGACGGGGCGCCCGGTCACCCCGTGCTCATCGGCGCCGCGCACGTTCCGGCGGCACGCGCCGCGGCCACCGGGGACACGGGCGCCCGGGACCTCCTGGAGCACGCGGCCGCGAGCGGGGCGCTCACCCTCGTCGACGGCGGTGATCCGCATCGCGGAGCCGACGTCGACACCCCGGAGGACTGCGCGGCGGCCGGGCTCCGGCTCCCGCCTGATCCGCCGGGCACCCCGGCCGCCCTCGCCGCAGCCCTGGCGCGCACCGGCTATCTCGCCTCGGACGACCTCGCGACCGCGGCCTGGCTCGCAGGCGAGCTCGGGCGCCCGCTCCTGTGCGAGGGCGTGCCGGGCGTGGGCAAGACGAGTCTCGCGGCGGCCCTCGCCGAGGTGTACGGCGGTCCCCTGTTCCGGCTCCAGTGCCACGAGGGGATCACGGCCGCCCACGCCCTGTACGACTGGGACTTCGCCGGTCAGATCCTCCATCTGCGCTCCCTCGAGGCCGAGGCCCGCACCACGGGCACCGTGCTCGCCTCGGATTCGGTCGAGGACGCGCTCCACTCCCGCCGGTTCCTGCTCACCCGGCCGGTCCTCCGCGCGCTCGAGGCGTCGAGCGCGGACACCCCCGCCGTGCTCCTCATCGATGAGCTCGACCGCACGGACGACGAGTTCGAGGCGGTGCTCCTCGAGGTGCTCTCCGAGTGGACGGTGTCGGTGCCCGAGCTCGGGCGCACCGAATCGACGATCGGCACATCCAGGCCCCCGATCGTCGTCCTCACCTCGAACCGCACGCGCGAGATCCACGATGCGCTGCGCCGCCGCTGCCTCTACCACTGGTTCGAGCAGCCGAGCCGGGCCCTCGAGGGGCGCATCCTGGCGGCGCGCGCACCCGAAGCGTCCGCAGATCTCCGCGCCGCCGTCGTCGCGGCCGCCGCACGGCTGCGCGAGCTGCCGCTCGTGCGGCCGCCCGGCACCGCGGAGACCCTCGACTGGCTGCGTGCCCTCGACCGGCTCGGCGTTGTCGAGCTCACCGAGCCGACGGTGCGGGCGACGCTGTCGACGGTGCTCAAGGACGCCGCGGACGTCCGCGGGTTCGACCCGGCCGCGGTGCTCGGCGACGACACAGCACTCGGCGACGGCGCAGTGCTCACAGAGGGCGCCGACCGGGAGCCCGGATCATGACGCCGCGCACACCGGCCGCCGGGACGACGCAGGACCTCAGCGGGGTGCTGCTCGGTCTGGGCGGCGCCCTGCGGCGGGCCGGGCTCCCCGTGACCCCGCCGGAGATGCACCTGCTCGTCGCGGCCGCGGCGCGGCTCGACCCGCTCGACCCCCGGCAGGTGCGCGCGGCCTCACGGGCCATCTGCTGCCGGGAGGAATCGCAGATCGCCGTCCACGATGCGGTGTTCGCCCGCTATTTCGGGCTGCGTCCGTCGCGCGTCGAGCCCCCTGCCCCCGTCCCGGTGCGGACCCCGGACAGCTCCGGTGCCGGCGAGGCCCCGGGCACGGAGACCGGGGTGCCCGAGGCCGCCGCGAGCCGCACGGAGCTGCTGCGCCGCACCGACCTCGGCGACGGCGCCGACCGGGAGGCGGCGGCCCGACTCATCGACGGCCTCACGGTGCAGCGGCCCGTGCGCATCGGTGCGCGCACCCGCCGCGCGGTGCACGGGCCGGTCGATCTCGAGCGCACGCTGCGCGCTCTGGCGCGCGCCGACGACCTCCCCCGGCTGCCGCGTCGACGCCCGCTCCCCCGGCCGCGCCGGGTCGTCCTCGTCCTCGACGTCTCGGCCTCGATGCGCCCCTGGCTCGACGCGATCATCCGCTTCGCCCGACGCTGGCGGATCGAGGCGGATGCCCGGGTGTTCACCGTCGGCACCCGGCTCACGCATGTCACCGCTGAGCTCGGCGAGGCGGATGCCGGGGCCGCCCTGGACCGGATGCTCGACCACGTGCCCGATGCCGTCGGCGGGACACGGCTGGGGGATTCGCTGGGGACCCTGCTCGATTCGAATGCCCTCGCGGTGCGCGGCAGCGTCTGCGTGCTCGTGTCCGACGGCTGGGAGACGGGGTCGATGGACTCGCTGGACCACGCCTGCGAGCGGCTCGACCGGCTGTCGCGACGCTTCCTCTGGGTGAACCCACGGGCCGGCCGCCCGGGCTGGGAGCCGGCCACCCGCGCGATGGGGATCGCCGCCGCCCACGCCGAGCGGACCCTGCCGGGAACGACCGTCGCCGATTGGGAGCAGGTCGCCGCGACCATCGGACGGGCTCCCTCCCCGGGACGGGAGCCTGCCCGTGCGTGACATCTGCGAACCCCTGCTCGCGTGGCTCGAGGAGGGGCGGGAGTGCGCGGTCGCCGTCGTCGTCGACACGTGGTCCTCCGCGCCCCGCCCGGCCGGCACCATGATGGCCGTCGACCGCGCCGGCGAGGCGATCGGCAGCCTGTCGGGCGGCTGCATCGAGGGCGCCGTGCACGCCCTTGCGCTCGAGGTCATGGAATCCCGCTCGGCGCAGATCGCCCACTACGGCATCAGCGACGACGAGGCGTTCGGTGTGGGGCTGGCCTGCGGGGGGACGCTCGACGTGTGCGTCGTCCCGGTCACCGACCCCGCCGCGCTCATCGCATTCCTCCACGCGGTGCGCGCGGAATCACCGGCGGCCCTCGCCCTGCGTCTGCCCGCGGATCCGGCGGGGTCCGCGCCCGGCGACGCGCTCGGCGGGGGCTCCCCGTGGCTCGCCATCCCCGTCGAGGATGCGACGGTCGGCGGCCTCGGCCATCCGCGCCTCGACGCGCATGTCGCCGAGGACGCCCGCGGCCTGCTCACCGCAGGGAGCACCCGGGTGCGGGAGTACGATTCGACCGGCCGGCGCCTCGGCGGCGGGACCCGGGTGCTCATCGTCGTCTCCGCCGCCCCGCCCCGGCTGCTCGTCTACGGGGCGATCGACTATGCGCGGGCGCTCGCAGGGCTCGGCCGCTTCCTGGGTTACCGGGTGACGGTGTGCGATGCCCGCCCGGTGTTCGCCACGGCGGCCCGGTTCCCGGAGGCGCACGAGGTCATCGCCCGGTGGCCGCACGATCACCTCGCGGCGGAGATCTCCGCGGGGCGGGTGGACCCCTCGACGGTCGTCGCCGTGCTCACCCACGATCTCAAGTTCGACGTCCCCGTCCTCGCCGCCGCGCTCCGGGCCGATGTCGGCTACGTCGGGGCGCTCGGCAGCCGACGCACGCATGCGCTCCGGCTCGCCGGGCTGCGGGAGGCGGGGCTGAGCGAGGAGGAGCTCGGCAGGCTCCGCGCGCCGATCGGCCTCGACCTCGGGGCGCGCACCCCGGAGGCCACCGCGGTCTCGATCTTCGCCGAGGTGCTCCGCGACGCCTCCGGGGCCACCGGTCTGCCGCTGACATCCGGCGCAGGCCCCATCCACCGCTGAGCGGCGGTCACCCGGGGACGGTCTCCTCGAGCGCGGCGAGCGCGGCGGTGAAGCACTCCGCCGGCGGGGTGACGAGCCCGGCACCGACCTGCCCCACCCCTGCGATCTTCCCGGCCATGCCGGTGTTGATCTGCGGGAGCACCCCGGTCCGGACCACCTTGGTCGCGTCGATGCCGCTGGGCACGCCGCGGAACTCGAGCACCGGGACCTGGTGCACGGGGTGCTCGCCGAGCGTGATCTCGTACATCCGCAGAGTGGTCTCCACCGCGAACGCGACATCGCTGCCGACGAGGCGCACGATCGCCGGGGCGGCCGCCATCGCGAGCCCCCCGATCCCCGCGGTCTCGGTGATGGCGGAGTCCCCGATGTCCGGGTTGGCGTCGTCGGGCCCGTAGGAGCCGAGGAACAGCCCCTGCGGGAGCTGGGCGGGGCCGGTGTACCAGCGGTCCCCGGTGCCGGAGAGCTGGATGCCGAAGTCCGTGCCGTTGCGGGCCATCGTCACCACGAGGGTCGAGCCGGGGACGTCCTTCGCCGCGGCGAGGGCGAGCTTGCACGTGGGCATGACGATGTTGAGCGCGAAGTAGTCGTTCGAGCCGAGGAACCGCGCGCACTCGGCGAGATCCTCGCGCGACCAGCCGTCGAGGGAGAGGAGGTCGGGCATGATGTCCCGGAGGAAGAGCAGCGTGCCGGTGCGGTTGCGGTTGTGCCCCTCGTCGCCGGACTGGAGCATCTGGGAGACGTAGTTCTTCGTGTCGATCGGTCCGTGCGCGGCGAGCACCGCGGCGAGCACGGGCCCGAGCACGTCGCGCATCCAGCGCAGCCGCTCGAGCACCTCCGGGCCGTTCGCCCCGTAGCGCAGCACCTTGCCCAGGCCCTCGTTGAGCGAGCAGTAGGCGCGGTTGCCGTGGACCGGGTCGACGAACTCCATCATCCACATGCTCGGAGAGACCACACCGGCCATCGGACCCACCGCGTCCCGGCTGTGGCAGGGCGCGAACGAGAAGCGACCGGCGGCGAGCCCCTCCTCCGCCTCGTCGAGGGAATCCGCCAGGCCCTCGAACACGACCGCGCCGGCGAGCGCTCCGCGCATCGGGCCGGAGGCGCGCTCCCAGTCCAGCGGCGGGCCGGAGTGGAGAAGCTCGGTCTCGGCCAGGCCCAGGCACTCGCGCGCCGGCCGCAGGCCGACGAGCTCGGCGCCGGCGGCGAGCATCCGCTCCAGGGCCTGCGCATTGGCGGCCTCCCGGCGCTCGTCGGCCATGACGGCGGTGAGCGCGCGGATGTCGCCGGCCGGCGGCTGCCAGGCCACTTCCGTGACGGCCACGGCCTGGGCGCGCAGGGCCTCGGCGAACAGGGACACCCCGGAGGTGACGACCACCGGGTCGCGGTCGAGGAGTCCGCGCAGCGGGCTGCTCGCGGGATCGGATGCGCCCGTGCTCCCGGCACCGGCGCCCCCGGTCCCGTCCGCGGAGCGCACCGGCGACGCCGTGGGCACCGCGTGGCCGAGGTGGGCGAGCGCCCGCCCCACCGCTCGGGCATGGGAGCTGAAGACCTCGGCCCCGGCGGCGACGAGCGCCTCGGCGGCGGCCGCGCGCCCCTGGGGGTCTGCCTCGGTCCCGACGAGGCCGACGACGACGGGCAGGGTGCGACCGGCGGCCGCCGCCGTCTCGCGGGCCTCCGCGATCGCCGCTGCGAGTTCGGCGGCCGGGTCCGGGTGGGAGGCGTGTCCGAGGACGAGATCGAGGAGGAGCACCCCTGCCGTCCCGCCCGCGCTCCGGATCGCCCTCTGGCGCAGCTCCGGGTCGATCATCGGGTGGGCACGGCCGCGGGTCATCGCATCGTCGCCGAAGTCGAGCACGCGGTGGCCGGAGGCCGGCAGGCTGTGGCCGTCGATCTCCGGTGCTCCGTCGAGCGGGATGTTCGACGGGATCGGTCCGAGCACCGACGAGGCGATGAGCATCGCCTCGTCGGCGAGCGTCCCGCCCACGTACAGTCCGTGCAGGTCCCCGCCGGCGGCGGTAGCCGCGGCCGGCGGCTCCCCCGCTCCCCAGGACCGCCACTGGGGGACGGTGCGCCCGGTGGCGGCGAGGGCGGCCTCGACCCCGGCGGTGAGATCCGGGCTGTCCGGTCCGAGGACCGCCCAGGAGACCGGCAGGCCGAGCTCGCCGGCGAGCGATTCGACCTCGCGCACAACCGCGGGGTCCGCGGGCTTCGACACGATGATGACGTGCTCGGTGCCCGGGTCCGCGGAGAGAGCGCGCAGCGCCTGCTTCGTCGTCCGTCCGGCCACGGCGGACCCGAGGTCGCGGCCGCCGGTGCCGAGGACGTGGCTCACCCCGGCCCCGGCCTCGTCGAGCAGCGTCATGACCTGCTGCGCGCCGGTGCCCGAGGCGGCGACGATCCCGAAGGTCCCCGACCGCACGGTGTTGGCGAAACCGAGTCCGACCCCGCCGATCGCGGCGGTCCCGCAGTCGGGGCCCATGACGAGGAGGTCGCGGGTGGCCGCGGCGTCCTTGAGCGCGATCTCCGTCTCGACCGGGACATTGTCGCTGAAGAGCATCACCGAGCAGCCGGCCTCGAGCGCATCGTGGACCTCGACGGCGGCGTACTCGCCGGGCACGGAGACGACGGCGAGGCCCGCCCCGGTCCGGCGCGCGGCCGAACCCAGCGTGAGCGGCGGGCTGTCCCCGCCGAGCGGCCCACCGGCGGCCGCCGCGGCGGCCGCGAGCTCGGCGAACGCCGCATCGAGTGCGGATCGCGCGGCCTCCAGCGCCTCCTCGGTCTCGCCGCGCACGGCGATGACGAGGTCGGTGGGTGCCGCTCCGTCCGCGACGTCGAACCCGACCTCCCGCATGAGGTCGAGGTTGAGCGGGGTGCCCATGCCGATGAGGGCATCGCTGACCCCGGGGGTGCTCTTCACCCGTGCGGACACCTGCATGAGGGCCACGGAGTCGAAGTAGACTCCGCTGCGGATCTCGATCGAATCGGTCATCGGGGTTCCTTTCAGGAGGACGGTGCGACGGGCGAGGCGGACGGCGGGACAGCTGCGGGACCGCTGTCGGGTGCGGTCGCGTCGGTGAGGTGGACGGCTGCGGCGCCGCACAGGATGTCGGCTCCCGAGCTCGTCCCGACCGCGGCGACGGCGCGTGCGATCGGGCCGGCCGGCGCGCCGGAGACGAGGAGTTCCAGGGCCGCGCGCACCTCGGGCACGCAGGCGCCGGCGGCGGCGGCGTCGAGGAGCGAGGCCGACAGCCCGCCGGTGGGGGCAGGTCGGGCGGCGAGGGCCGCGCGGAGCCGGTTCCGGAGGAGGTCGAGCGCGGGCACGGCGCGGACCTGCCGGAGCGCGAGCAGCACGCCGCAGACGGCGTCGTCGCCGGACGGAGTGGAGCCGGGGCCGAGGCCGAGCAGCGCGGCGAGCGCGGAGTCGACGGCCCCGGGGTCGAGGGCGCGTCCGACATGGACGAGTCGTGCGGCACGGTGGGCCAGATCCTCGATGCCCGGCTCCGGCCACGCGGGGTGGGCGATCGAGGCGGAGACGGATGCGGCCGAGGCACGGCGTGCGGGATCGCACGGCCGGATGCGCGTGGGATTCCAGCGGCGGCGGATCGCGCAGTGGAAGTGCTCGGTCATAATGCGTCCCGACTCCACCCGGAGGGCCGCACCGATCTGCAGGGAGGCCAGTCGATCGCCGGTGAGCTCGGGGACGAGGACGGCCGTCGGCAGGCGCAGCGCCGTGGGGCCGAGCACCGGCAGCACCGCGCCGGTCTCCGAGGCCGCGTAGAAGCCGTGGCGCATGATGCCGACGACCTGCCAGGGGCCCGGCCCGGCCGCCGACGTCAGGGTCGAAGCGGCGGCCGCCAGCTGTGCGGGCGCGGGCCGGCGCGCAGTCGTCGGGTTCCGGGGAGGAGCGGTCGATGCGACGGGCGCTGTGGTCATCCACTCAGCCTATGCCCGGCTGGTATGGTGCAGGTCACGGCGAATCATGCCGAACCAGCCGGTGCGATCCGGCAGAACATGCTACGGCTCATGCCGCATCCCGAGAGGAGCCCGCGATCACCGAGCTCGACCCCGCCGCTCTCCCGCTCTCCGAGGTCCTCACCCTCCCCTCCTTGCTCGGCTCCCGGCTCGTCGCCGGCGGCAACCGGCTCGACCGGACGGTGCGGCGGGTGAACATCATGGAGGTCCCGGACATCCTCCCCTGGGTGCGCCCGCACGAGCTCCTGCTCACCACCGGGTACCCGCTCCGCGACGACCCCGGGCGGCTGACGGAGCTCGTCTCCGAGTTCTCCGCGCACGGACTCTCCGGCCTCGGCATCAAGATGAGCCGGTACCTCGAGGAGATCCCGGAGGAGGCGATCGCACTCGCCGACGACCTCGGCCTGCCGATCATCGCGCTGCCCGCGGACACCGGGTTCGACGACATCATCAACGAGGTCCTCGCCGAGGTGCTCGGCCGCAGCGCCGACTCCCTCCATCGCAGCGAACGGGTGATGCGCGAGCTCGTCGATGCCGTCGTCACCGGAGGCGACCTCGACGACGTGTGCGCGCGCCTCGCCCACGAGATCGGGATCCACGTCGTCGTCACCACGATGGACGGCCGGGTCCGCGCCGAGGTCCCCGATCCCCGCGCGGTCGCGGACCCCCCGCGGCCGCGCGAGCTGCCGTGCTTCGATCCGACGGGCCGCTTCCGCGTGGAGAGCGAGCCCACGGGCGTCGACCTCGCGCAGGACGGGATGCACCGGATGAGCACCAGGATCCTCGGCGGGTCCCGCGATCTCGGTCGGCTCGTCGTGTTCTCCGAGCGGGGGCTGGGCCCGGCCCACCTGGGAGTCCTCGAGCAGGCGGCCGCGGCCGCCGCCCTCGTCATCACCAAGCAGCAGGCGATCTCCGCGGTGGAGAGCAAGTACCGGACCGATTTCGTCCACGAGGTCATGCGCGGCCGCATCACCTCGACGGACCGGATCCTGTCCCATGCGGAGTCGCTCGGCTGGGACCTCGACCGGCCGCTGTCCGTCGTCGTGGCCGAGGTCGACGCCGATGCCGACGCCTCCGAGGGAGACGAGAAGCGCACGCTCCAGGAGCTGTTCGCCACCGCGTGGACCGCCGCGGTGAAGCGGCTCGACGAGAAGGCCGCCGTGGTGGGGGCCGGCGACGAGGTCATCGTGCTGCTGCCCGCGGCCGACACCGAACGCCAGACCGCGGCGGTGGAGGAGTGCATTCGGGAGGTCCGGGGCATGGGCGGCGGCGGCAGACGGGCCTTCTCCACCGGGATCTCCCGCCCGGCGGCGACCGTCCACGATCTGCCGACCGCCTACGTCGAGGCCACCCGGGCGGTCGAGATCGGCCGCCGGATCCACGGCGGCAGCGCACTGAGCCACTTCGACACCCTCGGGGTCCACCGGCTCCTCCTCCAGGTGGCCGACACCGAGGAGCTGCGCGCCTTCGCCGAAGACACCCTCGGCCCGCTGGCCGGGGACGCGAAGACCGAGTACGCCGACCTGCGGGAGACCCTGCAGGTGCTCCTCGACCACAATCTCAACGTCGCCGAGACCGCCCGCGCGCTGTTCTTCCACTACAACTCGCTGCGCTACCGGATCACGAAGCTCGAGCGGATGCTCGGGCCCTTCACCACGGACCCGCACCTGCGCCTCGCGATCACCCTGGCTCTGCAGATCGTCCGGCTCCCGTGACGACGGCGCGCGACCCCGGCCCGGCCGACTGGCGGAAACCTCCAGTGCGCACCGATCCGGTTCGTCAGATGCTGACGTGACCTGCGCCTCATCGCCCTTCTAGGGTGTACACAGCGGCGAGTGACCGGGAGCGGTTCCCGAGCACCATCGCCACCGCCCGCGACCCGAGGAGCAGTCATGTCGGCATTCGGATGGAAACTCCACGGCGACGGCAAGGACGTCCTGCCCGGTCGCGCCGTCGCCCCGGACGAGCGCTTGAGCTGGGGGCGCACCGTGGGGCTCGGCGCCCAGCACGTCGTCGCGATGTTCGGCGCGACCTTCGTCTTCCCCATCGTCATGGGTCTCAACCCGCAGCTCGCCGTCATGGTCAGCGGGTTCTCGACGATCATCTTCCTCCTCATCGTCAACGGGAAGGTGCCGAGCTACCTCGGCACCTCTGCCGCGTTCGTCGGAGGCGTCGCCGCCGTCACCGCCCAGGGCGGCACCATCCAGGAGGTGTCGGGATCGATCCTCGTCGCCGGACTCGTCCTCGCGGTCGCCGGCGTCTTCATCCACTTCATCGGCGCACGCATCCTCACCCGGATCCTCCCGCCCGTGGTCACCGGCGCCGTCGTCATGCTCATCGGGTTCAACCTCGCCCCGGTCGTGGCGAACGTCTACTGGCCGCAGGACCAGTGGGTCGCCCTCATCGTCATGGTCGCCGTCATCCTCATGTCGGTGGGCCTGCGCGGGTTCCTCGGCCGCGTCTCCGTGTTCATCGGACTCGTCTTCGGCTACGTGCTCTCCTGGGTCTTCGACCTCGTGTTCGGCCAGATCACGTCCTACGACTCCGCGGTCGACGACATCACCACCCGCTTCCGCGTCGACTGGTCCGGCGTCGAGGCCGCCGCATGGATCGGCTTCCCGCCCTTCACCGACGAGGCCGCCGGCGTCGTCGGCATCCACCTGCCCGCCTTCAACGCCGGGTTCATCGTCCTCATGCTCCCCGCGGTCATCGCGCTCGTCGCGGAGAACGTCGGCCACGTCAAGGCCGTCGAGGAGATGACGCGCGTCGATCTCGACCCCTATGTGGGACGCGCGGTGTTCGCCGACGGCGTCGCCACCGCGATGGCCTCGAGCGTCGGCGGCTCGCCGACCACCACCTACGCGGAGAACATCGGCGTCATGGCAGCCACCCGCGTGTATTCGACCGCGGCCTACTACGTCGCCGCGCTCGTCGCGATCGGGTTCGGCCTCTCCCCCAAGTTCGGCGCGGTCATCGCAGCGGTCCCCGGCGGCGTCCTCGCCGGCATCACGGTCGTGCTCTACGGCATGATCGGCATGCTCGGCGCGAAGATCTGGAAGGAGAACCGGGTCGACTTCGCCAATCCGCTCAACCTCGCCCCGGTCGCGGCGGGCATCATCATCGCGATCGGCGACGTCGGTCTGACGGTGACCGAGAACTTCACCCTCTCCGGCATCGCGTTCGGTACCATCGTCACCCTGGTCATGTACCACCTCGCCCGACTCGTCGCCCCCCGCTCGATGCGCGATGCCGCGGCCGCAGAGGCCGTCGAGCCCGGCGGCACGGCGATCACCATCGGGTCCACCGGATCGGAGGGCCGGATCGGCGAGGAGCTCACCGAGGACTACGGTGCCCGTCGGGCACGCGAGAAGAGGACCGATACGTGAAGCCCGCCCCCTTCACTCTGCACCGTCCGCGCACCCTCGCGGCCGCGCTCGAGCTGCTGGCCGAGCTCGGCCCCGACGCCAAGGTGCTCGCCGGCGGACAGAGCCTCGTACCGGTGCTCAACATGCGCCTGGCGGCACCCGCCCACCTCGTCGACATCACCGCGCTGCCCGACGTCGACCGCGTCGAGTCGAGCGGGGCCGGCGTGACGGTCGGCGCGCTCGCCACCCATCGCGCCGTGGAGCACGATGCCGGCGCGCACGAGCACCAGCCGCTCCTCCGCCAGGCCCTCACCCACGTCGCCCACCCGGCGATCCGCAATCGCGGCACCGTCGTCGGATCGCTCGCCCACGCCGACCCCAACGGCGAGATGCCGATGATCCTCGCGCTGACCGAGGGGCACGTGCGCGCCGTGAGCAGCCGCGGCGAGCGCGAGATCCCGGCCGCAGAGCTGTTCGTCGGCCCGCTCGAGACCTGCCTGGAGCCCGACGAGATCCTCGTCTCGGCGACCTTCGGCGCAGCCGGGGCCGGGGCGCGCACGGGCTTCGACGAGCTGGCACGCCGATCCGGCGACTACGCGCTCGCCGGGGTCGGGATGGTGCTCGCGACCGACGGGGACGGCGCCGCGGAGACGATCACCGGGCTCAGCGCCGGATTCGTCTCCGTGACCGACCTCCCCGAGCGGCTCGTGCTCGACGAGCACGTGGCGGGCACCCCCACCGCCGAGGCCCGGGAGGTCGCCGAGGCGGTCGCCGCCGCCGTGCGCGAGCACATCGACCCGATCGACGACATCCACGCCACCGCCGACTACCGCCGGCACCTCGCCGGCGTCATCGCCCGCCGCACGTTCACCCGGCTGGCCCGCACGAACGACCGGCCCCGGACCCAGGAGGCGCACGCATGAGCAGCGAACCGACGAGCACCGTGAGACTGAGCGTCAACGGCGTGGACCGCACGGTCGACGTCCCCGACCGGCAGCTCCTCTCCGACGCCCTCCGCCACACCCTCGGGCTCACCGGCACGCACGTGGGCTGCGAGCACGGCGTGTGCGGAGCGTGCACCGTCCAGCTCGACGGTCGGCCGGTGCGCTCGTGCCTGATGTTCGCCGCCTCGGCGGAGGGCCATGAGATCACCACCGTCGAAGGGCTGGGCAACGGCCCGGACGACCCCGGGCCGGTGCAGCAGGCCTTCATCGACTGCCACGGCCTCCAGTGCGGCTTCTGCACCCCGGGCTTCGTCACGACCATCGATGCCTACGTCCGCGAGAACCCCGATCCGAGCGAGGAGGAGGCACGCGAGGCGATCTCCGGCAACCTGTGCCGGTGCACCGGGTACCAGAACATCGTGCGCTCGGTGTGCCGGGCCGCCGAGCTCGTGCCCGAGCGGGAGGAGGACGCATGACGACGCGGATGTTCGGACAGTCGATCACCCGACGGGAGGACCCCCGCCTCGTCACCGGCGCCGGAGCCTACCTCGACGACCTCGCCCCCGGGGTCCTCGCCGCTGCGTTCGTCCGCAGCCCGCACGCCCATGCCCGGATCCGCGACATCGACGTCGCCGGCACCCTCGACGTCCCCGGGGTCGTCGCGGTGTGGACGCACGAGGACCTGCCCGGCGCGGCGGCGGAGCGCCTGCCCATGCTCCTGCCGCACCCCTCGATCAGCTCTCCCCACACCGGGTTCGCGCTCGCGCGCGATCACGTCAACCACGTGGGCGAGCCCGTGGCGATGGTCGTCGCCGAGAACCGGTACATCGCCGAGGACGCGTGCGGGCGCATCGAGGTCGACTACGAGCTCCTCCCGCCGGTCGTCGGGCTCCCCGCCGCACGGGAGGCCGCCCGGGCCGTCCACGACGAGACCCCGGACAACGTCGCCGCCCACCACGTGCAGACCGTCGGCGACGCCGCCGCGGCGATCGACTCCGCCCCGCACGTGCTCGATCTCGAGCTCGAGATCGAGCGCAGCGCGTGCATCCCGATGGAGGGCAAGGGCGTCATCGCGCGGTGGAACTCCGAGGACCGGACGATGGTCGTCCACTCCTCCACCCAGACGAGCACCGGCCTGCGGGCGGCTCTGGCCGCCAAGCTCGGCTTGGCGCTCACCGACATCGAGGTCATCACCCCGGACGTCGGCGGCGCCTTCGGGGTGAAGATCAACCACCCCTGGCCGGAGGAGGTCGCGGTGGCCTGCGCCGCCCGGGCGCTGTCGACGACGGTGAAATGGACCGAGGACCGGCGCGAGCACTTCATCTCCTCCGCCCACGAGCGCGGGCAGCTCCAGCGGGTGCGGGTCGGATTCGACGACTCCGGTCGCATCCGCGGGCTCGATGTGCAGTTCTGGCACGACAACGGCGCCTATCTCCCCTACGGCGTCATCTGCCCGCTCAACACCTCGACCCACGTCCTCGGGCCCTACCTGGTGCCGGACTACCGGGTGGAGTTCTGGTCGATGTACACGAACACCGTCATCGTCACCCCGTACCGGGGTGCCGGCCGCCCGCAGGGCGTGTACATCATGGAACGCACCATGGATGCGATCGCCGAACGCCTCGGGATGGACCGCACCGAGGTGCGGATGAACAACTTCGTCCGCGAGTTCCCGCATCCGCTCGGCGTCATCATGCAGGACGGCGCCGAGGGCGTGCTCGACTCCGGCGACTACGTCGCCTCGATGGACAAGCTGCGCGCGCTCGTCGGCTGGGAGGACTTCGTCGAGTTCCGTGAGCAGGCACGGGCCGAGGGCCGCAGGGTCGGGATCGGCGTGGCCTGCTACGTCGAATCCACCGGTGCCGGCCCGTACGAGGGCGGTCACATCGAGGTCGAGACCTCCGGCCGGGTCAACGTCTTCACGGGGCTCACGACGCAGGGCCAGGCCCACGCCACGGTGTTCGCCCAGATCGTCGCCGACGAGCTCGGCGTGCCCATCGACCAGGTGCATGTGACGACCGGGGACACGCGGAAGATGGCGTACTCGGTGGGCACCTGGGGCTCCCGCGGAGCGGTGATGAGCGGCAACGCCGTGCATCTCGCGGCGCGGAAGGTCAAGGAGAAGGCGCTCGCGATCGCCGGCGACAACCTCGAGGTGGACCCCGGCGACCTCGAGATCGTCGACGGGACCGTCCGCGTCAAGGGCGACCCGAGCGCCTCCATGCCGCTGTCGGCCGTGTCCGTGCTGTCGAACCCGCTGCGCTACGCCTTCGACGAATCGGCGAAGGCCGCGACCCAGTTCGCTCGGCCGCCCGCTCCCGGGGCCCCGCCGGTCACCCCGGGCCGTGCCCCGGGTCTCGAGGACCAGGACTTCTTCTCCCCGGTGCGCTCGACCTTCGCCTCCGGGATGCACGCGGCGATCGTCGAGACCGACCCGGACACCGCCGACATCCGGATCCTGCGCTACTGCGTCGTCCACGACTGCGGGCCGATGATCAACCCGCTCGTCGTCGAGGGCCAGGTGCACGGCGGAGTCGCGCAGGGAGTCGGCGGCGCCCTGTACGAGCGGATGGCCTACGACGACATGGGGCAGCTCCTCAATGCCTCCTTCATGGACTTCCTCATGCCCTTCGCCTCCGAGGTGCCCCACATCGAGACCGACCACCTGGAGACCCCGAGCCCGCTGAACCCGCTCGGCATCAAGGGCGCCGGCGAGGCGGGCACGATCCCGGGCACCGCGGTGATCGCCGCGGCGATCGAGGACGCCGAGGGCATCCCGATCCGCCGGATGCCGATCTCACCCTCCGAGCTCTGGCAGCTGCGGCGCGAGACCGCCGACGCACCCGCGCCCGCCGCCCGCTGACACCCCGGACCATCCACCCGACCATCTACCCGACCACGGAGGACACCACGTGCAGATCTCATCGACGGCCCATATGCAGGCGGATTCCGCGACCGCCTGGCAGGCGTTCCACGACACCGGGGTCCTGTCCCGCACGATCCCGGGCGTCGAGTCGCTGACCCCCACCGCCCCGGGCACCTATGCGGTGGTCCTCACCATGGGGGTCGCGGCGATCAAGGGGACGTACAAGGGCACGGTGGCGTTCTCCCAGGAGGTCGAGAACGAGTCCTTCGTCCTCACCGCCACCGGCAGCGGAGGACCGGGCACGATCGGCGCGGACATCACCGTGCACCTGGCTCCGGGAGCCGAATCCGGGACCGACATCGCGTGGGAGGCCTCCGCAGTGCTCGGCGGCCCGATCGGCGGCGTCGGACAGCGCATGCTCTCCGGGGTCGCCAAGCGCATCGCCACGAAGTTCTTCGCCGACATCGATGCCGACATCGCAGCCGGCGGCGCCGCCCAGGAGGCCTCCCCCGCCGGGACCGCGCCCGGGGACGCGCTCGCCGACGCCGCACCGGCGCCGGCGACGGTCCCGGCGGAGCGTCGCAGCCCACCGGCGGCCGCCTCGGGTCCGGCTCCGCGGGGCGGCGGTGATCTCCTCACCGGTCTGCTCGCCGGGGCCGGGATCGCGCTGGCCGGGGTGATCGTCGGCGTCCTCGCCGGGCGCCGCTGAGGGCGGGCGCCCCGCGCCCTTCCGGCCAGATGTGCCACTTCCCTTCGGTGCCGATCAGCAGTTCCTGACGTGTCGCTGATCACAGTCCGGTCCGTAGAGTGAACGCACCGTGCGCGTCCGGCACGGCGACACTCAGCCACCGAGGCCGAAGGAGCCGAACATGCCCGATCCGATCGAAGTCCGCAAGGTCCCTCTCCACAGCGTCACCGACGCCTCCGAGCTCACCGCACTCATCGACGCCGGCACCCTGTCCGCCGACCGCGTGATCGCCATCATCGGCAAGACCGAGGGCAACGGCGGGGTCAACGACTACACCCGGATCATCGCCGACCGCGCCTTCCGTGAAGCACTCGTCGCCGCCGGGGCGCCCGCCGATCAGGTGAGCCGGATCCCGATCGTGTGGTCCGGCGGCACGGACGGGGTGATCAGCCCGCACGCGACGATCTTCGCCACCGTCGACCCGTCCGAGGTGGAGCCGACGGAGGAGAAGCGCCTGTCGGTGGGATTCGCGCTGAGCGAGCCGATCCTGCCCGAGGAGATCGGCCGGATGGGCATGGTCGACAAGGTCGCCGTCGCCGTGCAGGAGGCGAAGGAGCGGGCCGGGATCACCGACGACGCGGACGTCCACTACGTGCAGACGAAGACCCCGCTGCTCACCATCGACACGATCCGCGACGCCCGCTCCCGCGGCAACGACGTCGTCACCGAGGACACCCTGGCGTCGATGGACGTCTCGAACGGCACCACCGGGCTCGGGATCGCGAAGGCGCTCGGCGAGGTCGCCGAGATCCGCGACGAGGACATCATGGCCGACCGGTCGAAGTACTCCGCCGTGGCCTCGTGCTCCTCCGGGGTCGAGCTCGACCGGGCGCAGGTCGTCGTCGTCGGGAATGCGAGCGGGATCGGCGGCCGGTACCGGATCGGCCATTCCGTCATGCGCCACGCCCTCGACGCCGACGGGATCTGGGAGGCGATCGCCGACGCCGGCCTCGACCTGCCCGAGCGCCCGCACCGCGACGATCTCGCCGGTCGGCTCGTCAATGTCTTCCTCAAGTGCGAGACGAGCCAGGATGGCTCCGTGCTCGGCCGGCGCAACGCCATGCTCGACGATTCCGACGTGCACTGGCACCGGCAGATCAAGGCGGCCGTCGGCGGGGTCACCGCCCAGGTGACCGGCGATCCCGCCGTCTTCGTCTCCGTCTCCGCCGCCCACCAGGGGCCGGACGGCGGCGGCCCGGTGGCCGCGATCGTCGACCTCGGCGAGGATCCGACCGGATACACCTTCAGCGGCTGAGGGCAGCGCCGCACGACGCGACGGCCGGGCGATCTCCTGTCGCCCGGCCGTCGCGCGCCGCCCGCCGGAATCCTCAGCCCGGATCGCCGTGCCCCCGGCGACCGGGCTGCCGCGCGTCGGGGTGCCCGGGCTCGTCAGGATGCCCGGGCTCGGCGGGGCGCCCGGGCTCGGCGAGGGGCTGCTCGAGCGGCACATCGATATCGAGGACCGCGCCCTGTGCAGGGCCGGGCCGGGAGAGGTTCATGACGACGGCGAAGAGGGCCGCCGGCACGATTCCGGAGACGAGGAGGACCTCGAGGGTCTCGGGCATCCCGCCGACCGCCGCGGGCACCGCGGCGAATCCCTGGCCGACCCCGATCGACACCGCGATGACGAGCATGTCGTGGCGGTCGAGCGCGGTCTCGGCGAGGAGCTTGATCCCGGCGCCGATGAGCATCCCGAACATCACGACGGCGGCACCGCCGATGACTGCCGAGGGCATGACGGCGATGACTGCGGCGAACTTGGGCAGCAGGCCGAGGAGGATGAGGAACCCCGCTCCGATCGACACGACATGCCGGCTCATCACACCGGTGAACGCGACGAGACCGACGTTCTGACCGAACGACGTGTTCGGCAGGGCGCTGAAGATCGATGCGAAGGCGGTGGCGACGCCGTCGGCGATGACTCCCCCGGACAGCTCGCGGTCGGTGACCTCTCGGCCCGCGCCGCTCTTGGTGATGGCGGACAGGTCGCCGATCGTCTCCACGGAGGTGGCGATCGCCATCGCTCCCATGCCGATGATCGCGGCGGACGGGAAGTCGAGACCGAACCGGAGAGGCATCGGGATCGCGAACCAGTCCGCCTCGGCCACCTGCGAGAAGTCCACGAGGCCGAGGGGGATGGCCACGAGGTATCCGACGACGAGTGCGATGAGCACGGAGGCCGCGCCGATGATCCCCTTGCCGAACCGGTACAGGACGAGCATGACGACGAGCACGAGCGTCGCGAGGCCGAGGTTCGTCCAGGATCCGAAGTCCTCGGCTCCGTTGCCCCCGGCGTAGAGCGCCATCCCGGTGGGGAGCAGCCCGATCCCGATGACGAGGACGACGATGCCGGACACGAGCGGCGGGAACAGCGCTCGCAGCCATCTCAGGCTGAACCCGAGGACGACCTGGACCAGGCCTGCGAAGATCGCTCCTCCGAGCACCGCGGCGATCCCGTACTGCTGGGCCAGGGGGATGGCGACGACGAGGAACCCGAAGCTCGTGCCCTGGACGATCGGCAGGCGCGAACCGACCGGCCCGAAGCCGATGGTCTGCATGAGGGTGGTGATCCCGGCGACGAGGAGGGCGACCTGGACGAGGAAGGCGGTCTCCCCGGTCGTCGCGCCGATCGCCGTGGCGAGGATGATCGGGATCGTGACATTGCTCGCCATCATCACGAGGACGTGCTGGATGCCCAGCACGATCGCCGTCCCGAGCGGCGGCATCTCGTCGATGCCGTAGCGCGGTGTCACACCTTCCGGCGGGGGTCGGTTCGC
The DNA here is from genome assembly GCF_005280295.1 of Brevibacterium sp. CS2. Taxonomy (GTDB): domain Bacteria; phylum Actinomycetota; class Actinomycetes; order Actinomycetales; family Brevibacteriaceae; genus Brevibacterium; species Brevibacterium pityocampae. Next base: position 3,159,347 of record NZ_CP040020.1, read on the forward strand.
GCTCGGCGGCTGCGGTGCGGTCTCTCGTTCTCCGGTCATAGGATCCACTCCCCTCCGGGCCTGCGCCCAGCGGCTCCGGCGTGCAGATGCGGCCCTGCACTGTGTTCTGGATCACAATCCTAGAGAACCCACCCCGGGCAGCCGTCGGCAGGTCCTGCCGAAGCGACGCCGGCGACAGCGGGCAGATCTGCCCGCGCCGCCCCACCGGCCCCCGGGTCGCCCCGGTGGTCGGGTCAGGCCTCCGCCGTCGAGATCTCGAAGCGCCCCTCGAGCGCCCGGTGCACCGGGCAGCGGTCCGCGATCCGCAGCAGTGCGCGGCGCTGATCGGTGCTCAGCTCCGCGTCGAAGACGATGCTCCGCTCGATCCGGGTGACGAGGTCGCCGTCGCGCTTGACCTGCCGGAAGGTGAGGTCGGTGCGGGTGTCCCCGAGTTCGTAGCCCTTGCGGCGGGCGTACATCCCCATGGTCATCGAGGTGCAGGCACCGAGCGCGGCGAGCAGCAGGTCGAAGGGGTTGGGGCCGGCGTCGTGGCCGCCGTCCGCCGAGCGCGGCTCGTCGGCGAGCCAGGTGTGGGAGGCGGTCGCGAGCACCGTGCCGAAGTCTGTCCGGCCGTCGGGGTTCACGCGCACCCGGCCCGGCGGCAGGTCGGCGTGGGGCGCCTCGGCGTCCTCGGGGGCATCGATGTACCGTGCGGCCCATGCGGCGATGACCCCGGCCGTGTAGGTTCCCTGCCCGGGCCCGGTGAGCAGGTGGTCCGCACCGTCGAGGGCGATGAAGCTCTTGGGCTGGTGCGCGGTGCGGTAGATCGCCTGCGCGTTGTGGACGTCGACGATCTCGTCCGTCGGCGAGTGCAGGATGAGCAGCGGGGTGCGCAGCGCCTCGATGCGCCGGGTCTGCTCGACGCCGCAGATGTCATCGACGAGCGCCTCGCCGATGACGACCGGGCGCCCGCCGATCATCACCTCCGCCGAGCCCTCCTGCCGGATGGTCTCGATCTCGGAGGCGAACAGCCCGGTGACGTGGCCGGGGTCGAAGGGAGCGGCGATCGTCGCGACCGCATCGAGGCCCTCGACCTCGGCGGCGACGGACAGCACCGCGGCCCCGCCGAGCGAGTGCCCGATGAGCAGCCGCGGCGCGGCGTGGTGCGCGCCGAGCCAGGCGATGACCTCGAGCAGATCCGCGCGATCGGAGGAGAAGGTCGACTCCGCGAAGTCCCCCTCCGAACCGCCGAGGCCTGCGAAGTCGAAGCGGAGGACGGCGAACCCCTCGTCGGTGAGCGCCCGGGAGACGCGCGAGGCGGCCGGGGACTTCGCCGAGCAGGTGAAGCAGTGGGCGAACACCGCGTAGGCGAGCGGGGTCCCCGCGGGCCGGTCGAGGAAGCCGCGGAGCTCCGTGCCGCGGGCTGTCGGGATGGTGATCTCTTCAGTGCTCATGCATGCCTTCCGGTTCGACGCCTTCCGATCGATCGCCCGGTGGCGCGCGGCGCCCGGCGATCGCGCTTCCGAGGAGAACGCTACCCGCTCGCTCCCCCGGCCCTGCCACAGGAGTGGCCCCCGAGCGGTGTCAACGATTCTTGACACCACATGTCAAGGATGTTTGACTTAAAGTGTCAAGAGAACTTCACATACCGATGGCACCGCCCCGGAAGGAGGACCGATGCCCGAACTCGACGTCGGCGAGGTCACCCTCAAGGACCGCCGGAAGCGCGCCGGGCTCACCCAGGCGCAGCTCGCCGGACTCGTCGAGGTGTCCCGCCAGACGATCATCGCGATCGAGCGCGGCGACTACTCGCCCAGCGTCTACCTCGCCCTGCGGATCGCCCGCGCCCTCGACACGACTGTCGAGGAGCTGTTCCCACTCGACCGGAAGGACCACTCATGAGCACCTCCCACCCGCAGTCCCGCTTCACCGAGATCGCCGATTCCATCAGCGGCGTGAGAGACCCCTCGATGGGTGACGAGCGCGAGCGCGACGTCATCCTCCGCGCCTACACCTTCTCCTCCGTCGTCGCGACGTACGCCGCGTTCGCCGTCGCGATCCTCCTCGCCGTCATCGGCGTGGGCCTGTGGTCGGTCCTCGTCGTCCTCGCTGCCGGCCTGACCGGCTGGGGTGCGATCTGATACTGCGCGCGCAACGATGTCGACCTCCCCGCGATGACCGAGCGGACGACCGGGCGTCGCAGGAGGGTGACCTACTCCTCGATGGCGGTGCTCTCCGTCCTCTGGGTCGCGGCCATGCTGTTCCACGTGCTCACCGGGGCACCGCTCGTCCCCGTCGACCTCGGGTTCCCCGGACCCTCGGACAACGGCTTCGCGACTGTGGCCGGCGCCCTCGTCGGCGGTGCGGGCGGCATCGCCGCGGTGATCGTGGCGTTCAAGCTCACGAGCCGCTCGATCAGGAAGCGCGAGCAGGCCGCTGAGGACGAGGACTGAGCCTCCGCCGTCCCACCTCGTCAGCGCCGCCGGCGGACCCGGTAGACCAGGCCCCCGCTGCCCTCGCGGGACAGCCAGGCGCGCTCGAAGGCGGCGCGCGGGTAGATGCGCCGCACTGCGGCGGCGGTCGGAGCCGCGGGGTCGTGCACGCGCACGTCGCCGCCCGCGGTGACCCCGGAGACGACGAGCAGATGGCCGCCGGTCTCGTAGCCGGCCTCCGGCAGCTCGGCGGCGTCGAAGGTCACCGAGGCGATGAAGGGTTCGCCGGCGGCGAGGAGCTCCTCGCCGGCGCGCAGATCCGGCAGCGTGTCGAGGAAGGCGTCGTAGCCCCGGGCGGCGGCCCATGCGGTGTTGAAGGCCCAGTTGCCCGCCCCGTCGTAGGCGTGGTCCCACACCCCGCGCAGGGCGGTGCGGACCGCGGGCGAGCCGTCCTCGTCCTCCGGACCCGGCGCTGAGGTCGCAGGAGCAGCAGCGGCCGCATCGTCCGCTCCCGGGTCCGCCGGCCCCGGCCGTCGGTCCGCCCGGTCGAGGAAGTCCAGCAGCATGGTGAGCGAGGTCGGCGAGCACCACACGTCGCCGGCGCCGTAGCCGGGCAGCTCCCCCTGCTGCCGCTGCGAGATCGGCGGCAGGAGCAGTTCGATGTCCGCGCCGCGCGGCACCGAGGGCACGAGTTCGGGGCGCCGGGGCGCCGGGCCGCGGGTGAGCACGGAGACGCGCTCGAGCACGGGGACCGCTCCCGACGGTGCTGCGTGGAGGAGCGCCTCGACCTCGATGAGGTCCGCCGCACCGCCGAGCACCGCGGTGTCGACGACAGCGGTGTCGGCATCGACCCGGATGCCGTGCAGGGCCTGCCCGGGCACGGTGGTCGAGCAGAACCCGGGATCGGTCGACCAGCGCGCGAGCACCGCCCAGTCCGACCAGCGCGAGCCGCCCGAGGGCTCCGCCTCGGCACTGCGGCCCACCCGCAGGCGGATCTCGATCGACGTGCCCGGCGGGGTGAGCGCGGTCCAGGTGGGGATCGCCTCGGTGAACACGCGCAGGTGCACCGGGGGCGCCGGCCACCGGTGCACCTGCGCATCGAGGGCGCGGGACTCCCCGCGCACATGGGTCACCGTCATCGCCGCTGCACCGTCAGCGCGCGGCTCGGCCGGCGCCTCGGTCCGTGTCTCCTCGGTCCGCGCCTCAGTCCGTCGTCACCGCACCGGTCGACGCCGAGCCGACGAGCTTGGCGTACTTGCCCAGGGTGCCGTGCAGGCGGTGGTTCTCCGGCACGGTCCAGTTCCTCCGGCGCTCCTCGAGCACCTCGGCGGGGACGTCGAGGTCGATCGAGCGACCGGCGATGTCCACGCGGATCCGGTCGCCGTCCTCGACGAGCGCGATCGGCCCGCCGTCGACGGCCTCGGGCGCGACGTGGCCGATGCACAGGCCGGTCGAGCCGCCGGAGAACCGGCCGTCGGTGATGAGGAGCACGTCCTTGCCGATCCCGGCGCCCTTGATCGCGCCGGTGATCGCGAGCATCTCGCGCATGCCCGGTCCGCCCTTGGGGCCCTCGTAGCGGATGACGACGACGTCGCCGGGCTTGAGCTCGCCGCCGAGCACGGCATCCATCGCCGGCTGCTCCTGGTCGAACACCCGCGCGGTGCCCTCGAACACGTCGGCGTCGAAGCCGGCGGACTTGACGACCGCGCCCTCCGGGGCGAGCGAGCCGTGGAGCACGGTGAGCCCGCCGGTGGCGTGGATCGGGTTGTCGAGCGCGCGCAGGATCTTGCCGTCGGGGTCCGGCGGGTTGATCTTCTCGAGGTTCTCCGCGACGGTCTTCCCCGTCACGGTGAGGCAGTCGCCGTTGAGCAGCCCGGCGTCGAGGAGCGCCTTCATGACCACCGGCACGCCGCCGATCTTGAACACGTCATTCATGACGTAGTCGCCGAAGGGCTTGACGTTGCCGAGGTGCGGGACCCGGTCGCCGACCCGGTTGAAGTCGTCGAGGGTGAGCTCGACCTCGGCCTCGTGGGCGATCGCCATGAGGTGGAGGACGGCGTTCGTCGACCCGCCGAACGCCATCACCACGGCGATCGCGTTGAGCAGCGACTCGCGGGTGATGATGTCGCGGGCGGTGATGCCCTGCTTGAGGAGTTCGACCACGGCTTCGCCGGACCGGCGGGCGTAGAGCGTGCGGTTGCGGTGGATCGCCGGCGGGGCGGCGGAGCCGGGCAGGGACATGCCCATCGCCTCTGCGGCCGAGGCCATGGTGTTCGCGGTGTACATGCCGCCGCAGGCGCCCTCGCCCGGGCACACCGCGCGCTCGATCGCGTCGACGTCGGCCTCCGTCATCTTGCCGGCGCGGCAGGCGCCGACCGCCTCGAAGGCGTCGATGAGGGTGACCTCCTTCTCCGTGCCGTCGGAGAGCTTCGCGGTGCCGGGCATGATCGAGCCGTTGTAGAGGAACACGCTGGACAGGCCCAGGCGGGCGGCGGCCATGAGCATGCCGGGGATGGACTTGTCGCAGCCGGCGAGCAGCACGGAGCCGTCGAGGCGCTCGGCATTCATCACGGTCTCCACCGAGTCGGTGATGATCTCGCGTGACACGAGCGAGTAGTGCATGCCCTCGTGCCCCATGGAGATGCCGTCGGACACGGAGATCGTCCCGAACTCGAGCGGGTAGCCGCCGGCGTTGTGGACGCCTTCCTTGGCGAACGCGGCGAGCTTCTCGAGCGTGAGGTTGCAGGGCGTGATCTCGTTCCACGAGGAGGCCACACCGATCTGCGGCTTGACCCAGTCGCCGTCGTCCATGCCGACGGCGCGGAGCATGCCGCGCGCGGCGGCCTTCTCCAGTCCGTCGGTCACGTCGCGCGAGCGCGGCTTGATATCGATCCCGGGCTTGACATCCGATTCTGTGCTCATGTTCGCAGTCTAGGACCGGGGGTCGGTTCTGTCTCCACCCGACACATGATGGACTCCCGGCACCTTGACCGGGGCCACCGGCGCCCCGGCCCGGTCGGCCGGTGCTCGACTCGTTCACGACAGGGCGAGCTGGGTAGGATTCCCGCATGGTGATTCCCACATGACGGCCGCCTGGCTGGTCCTCCTCGCCGTCGTCGTCCTCATCCTCGCCAACGCCCTCTTCGTGGCGGTCGAGTTCGCCTATCTCACGGTCAACAAGACCGAGGTGCGCCGCGCCGCCTCCGACGGGGACCGCACGATGCAGGCGGTGTCCGACTCGCTCACGAAGACCTCGAGCAATCTGTCCGGGGCGCAGCTCGGCATCACGGTGACGAGCCTCGTCGTCGGGTTCCTCACCGGCCCGTCCCTGGGCGTCCTCCTCACCGAGGGCCTCGGCTGGGCCGGGCTGGCGCCGGCCGCCGCGACCGGGATCGCCACCACCGCGGCCTTCATCATCGCGACCTTCTCGCAGATGGTGTTCGGAGAGCTCGTCCCGAAGAACTGGGCGATCGCCGAGCCCGCGCTCGTCTCGCGGCTCGTCGTGTACCCGCAGAAGGTCTTCATGACGGTCTTCGGCTGGCTCGTCTGGATGCTCAACTCCGCGGCCAACGTCGTCCTCCGGCTCCTCGGGTTCACTCCCGAGGAGGAGGTTGCGAGCGCCCGCACCGCCCAGGAGCTGCGCGCCGTCGTGTCGCAGTCGGGGCGGCAGGGCACGCTCGACCGGACCACGGCGGAGCTCGCCGCCCGCTCGATCGAGTTCGGGCAGCGCACCGCCGCCGACGTCATGCAGCCCCGGCCGCAGGTGACCTTCCTCGAGGACGAGTCCGCCCAGGACCTCCTCGACCTCGTCGCCGACACCGGGCACTCGCGCTTCCCCGTCATCGGCGAGACCGTCGACGAGGTCGTCGGCGTCGTCCACTTCAAGCACGCCCTCGCTGTGCCGTTCGAGGAGCGGGCCTCCACCCCGGTCCGCGACATCGCCGTCGAGGCGCCCCACGTCGTCGAGTCGATGACGCTCGATCCGCTGCTCGCACAGCTCCGCGAGCCGGGCCTCCAGATCGCGATCGTCGCCGACGAGTACGGCGGCACGGCCGGCATCGTCACGCTCGAGGACCTGCTCGAGGAGATCGTCGGCGAGATCGACGACGAGCAGGACTCCGGCGAGGACAAGCACCGCAGGCTCCCCGACGGCGGGCTCGCCGTGTCCGGGCTGCTCCGCCCCGACGAGCTCGGCGAGATCATGCGCCTGCGGCTGCCCGAGGGCGAGGAGTCCGACACGCTCGGCGGGCTCATCGCCGAACGGCTCAACCAGATGCCCGAGGCCGGGGACCGGATCGAGGTCGACGGCGCCGATCTCGCGGTCACCGACGAGGACGACCTGCCCACCCCGGCCAGGATCGCCCTCACCGTGGGGGCGATGGACGGCCAGCGCGTCGACGAGGTCGTCGTCCACCGCCTCACGGTGCCGGGCGACGATGACGACGATGACGACAGCGATGACGCCGACGGCGGATCCGATGACCGCACCGGAGCCGAGGAGCCGGCCGACCGTGCGGCAGACCGCACCGGCTCCACCGCGGCAGAAGGAGACCGCCCATGAGCGACGGAGTCGCGATCCTCGTCCTGATCCTCCTGCTCGCCGGCAACGCGTTCTTCGTCGGCGCGGAGTTCGCCATGGTGTCCGCGCGCCGCGATCAGATCGAGCCCAAGGCCGCCGAGGGCAGCCGGTCCGCCCGGTGGACGCTGCGCGGCATCACCGACGTCTCGGTCTCGCTCGCCGCCACCCAGCTCGGCATCACCGCCTGCTCGCTCCTCATCGGCGCGGTCGGCGAACCGGCGATCGCCCACCTCATCGAGGGTCCGCTCGAGTCCTGGGGCGTGCCCGGGGGGCTCGTCCATCCGATCGCCCTCGTCATCGCGCTGCTCATCGTCACCTTCCTCCACATGGTGCTCGGCGAGATGGTGCCGAAGAACATGGCGATCGCGAAGCCCGCCGCCGCCGCGCTCCTGCTCGGGCCGGTGCTGCGGGTGTTCGTCGTCGTGTTCCGGCCCTTCATCTGGCTCATGAACACTGCGGCGAACCTCGTCGTCACGCACGTGCTCCGGGCCGAGCCGAAGGACGAGGTGTCCTCGTCCTTCTCCTCCGGCGAGGTGCTCGAGTTCGTCGCGGAGTCGGGCCGCGAGGGCCTGCTCGGCGAGGAGGAGATCCGACTCCTCACCGGCGCGCTGAAGTTCGAGGAGCTCACCGCCGCCGATGTCGCCCTGGCACCGGGCACCGTCCGCACGATCCCGCGCACCGCGACGGTCGCCGAGGTCGAGCAGCTGTGCATCGAGACCGGGTTCTCCCGGTTCCCGGTCACCGACGGATCGGGCGGGCTCGTGGGCTACGTGCACGCGAAGGATCTGCTCGTCCTGGGCCCGGAGGAACGTCTCGCAGCACTCCCGGACACGGTGATCCGCGAGCTCGGCGCGGTGCCCGGCGACGCCAAGCTGCGCCGCGTCATGGTGGCCATGCAGCGGACGAACTCCCACATGGCGCTCATCGACGGCGGGCCGCGCTCCGCGGACGAGGTCGCCGTGGTCGCGCTCGAGGACGTGCTCGAGGAGCTCGTCGGCGAGGTGCGCGACGCCACGAGCCCGGTCTGAGCCGCCCGGCCCGAGTCGTTTCAGCCGCCGTTCCGCTGCCCCCGGGTAACCGCCACCCGGGGCAGCGGTCATCCGGGGACGGAAGTCACCCGGAAGCGGCGGTCATTCGGTGATGATATTGGCGGGCGTCTCGCCGGCCTGGATGTGGCGCAGCTGCTCGGCGAGCAGCACTTCGATGCGCGGCACGAATGCCGTCGTGTCCCCGCCGACGTGCGGCGTCAGCAGCGTGTTCGGGGTGCCCCACAGCGGGTGGTTCTCCGGCAGCGGCTCGGGGTCGACGACGTCGAGGGCGGCGTGGAGGCGACCGGAGCGCAGCTCCTCGACGAGGGCCGCGGTGTCGACGACCGGCCCGCGCGCGACGTTGACGACGAGGGCGTTGTCGGGCAGCTGGGCGAGGAACTCCGCGTCGACGAGGTGGTGGGTCGATTCGGTCAGCGGCGTGATGAGGATGACGACCTCGGCGTGCGGGAGGAGCTTCGGCAGCTCCTCGGTGGCGTGCACCTGCCCGAACTCGTCGGTCCGGGCCCGGGTGCCGACCCGGGTGATCTCGACCTCGAACGGGGCCAGGCGCCGGCAGATCTCCGCGCCGATCCCGCCGACGCCGACGACGAGCACCCGCCGGTCGGCGAGCGAGCGCCGGCGACGGTGGTTCCACGTCCGCGACACCATGTCCCGGGCGGCGTCGTCGATGCCGCGCAGGCTGCCGAGGGTGAGCGCGATCGCCATCTCCGCGGTGGCCGCGGCATGCACCCCGGAGGCCGTGGCGATGGCGACGTCGGTGCCGACCCGGTCGGCGACGATGTCGTAGCCGGTGGTCTGGAGCTGGATGAGCTTGAGGTTCGGGAGCTCGTCGAGGAGCTCCACGGTCGGTCCGGCGTCGATGTAGGGCAGGACGATCGCGTCGATCGATTCGCGGCTCACCCCGGCCTCCTGGTCCTCCGCGGACCACACGACGAGCTTGAGATCGGCGCGCTGGTGGTTGGGGATCCGGGAGTCGACGCGGTCGCGCAGCTCGGCGTCGGGAAAGGCGATGGTGCGGATGTCGAGAGTCGTCATGCCCTCATTCTGGCAGATGCCCCGGCGCCCGGTCTCAGGGCAGCCGGTCCGCGATCGCGCGGGTGATCCGGAGGAGGACCGCCGCATCGCCGGGGGCGAGAGCGTCCTCGAACACCTCGCCGATGTGGGCGCGGTGCACCCGGCCGGCGGCCCGGAACTCGTCCCAGCCGGCATCGGTCAGGGTGATGAGGTGCGCACGGCCGTCCTGCGGGCAGGCGCTCTTGACCACCCACCCCTTCTTCTCGAGCACCCCGATCCGGTAGTTGAGCCGGGGGGCGGAGAACACGAGGCGCTCGGCGAGGACGCTCATCCGCAGGGTGCGGGCGGGCGCCTCGACGAGGAGGAGCAGGAGGTTGTAGTCGCTGAGCCCGAGCCCGGTGGCGGAGCGGAGCTCGGTGTCGAGGTGGCCGATGAGCCGCTGCGAGGTCTCGAGGTAGCTGCGCCAGGCGTCGAGCACCCCGGCCTCCGCGAGCAGGTTCGGCCCCGCCCCGGGGACCTCACCGGCGGATGGGGCGCCGCCGGCCGGCGTGCCGGGAGGCGCGCCGGGTTCAGGCACCGAGGAGCTGGTCAAAGGGGGTCACCGCCTCCGGGTCGAGGTCGTCGAAGACGCTGCGGGTCTCCGCCGGCTGGGCGGCGACGACGAGCCCGTGCGAGGTGCGGATCCGGTCGAATGCCGTCTCGAGTGCCTCGGACGCGATGCCGGTGAGCGTCATGTCGACGAGGTCGTGGGCGAGCGGGCTGAGCTCGATCACCTCGACTTCGGCGTCCACGCCGCCGAGCCGCAGCTGTTCGCGCGCGGCGGCGAGGATGCGCTCGGCGAGCGCGGTCGAGTTCGACGGGTCGCCGGTGCCGCCGGAGACGGCGATGATGCGGTAGGTCATCGCGCACCTCCTGCACTGCTTACGGCGCCGGTGGCCGCGCTCTCCGCGGACTCCCGCTCGGCGCGCGCGGCCCGGTCCTGGAAGGCGCGGGACTCCGGGCTGCCCCCGGCCACCGGGTCGAGTCCGGCACGGTGGCGCTCGACGAGCCACTCGTGGGTGGGGGCGTCGGGCACATCGGCCGGGCGGAGGGCGTCCATCTCCTTGCGGAGGACGGGCAGCACCTCGGCACCGAAGATGTCCATCTGCTCGAGCACGGTGTCGGTGGGCAGTCCGGCGTGGTCGATGAGGAACATCAGCCGCTGGTAGTCACCGGCCCAGTCGCGCATCGACAGGTAGCGCTCGATGACCTGCTGCGGGCTGCCGACGGTGAGCGGCGTCTGCGCGGTGAAGTCCTCGAGGCTCGGCCCGTGGCCGTAGACCGGGGCGTTGTCGAAGTACGGGCGGAACTGCTTGACGGCGTCCTGCGAGTTCTTCGCCATGAATACCTGCCCGCCGAGGCCCACGAAGGCCTGGTCGGCGCGGCCGTGGCCGTAGTACTCGTAGCGCTGGCGGTAGAGCTTGACCATCCGCGCGGTGTGGGAGGCCGGCCAGAAGATGTTGTTGTGGAAGAAGCCGTCGCCGTAGTAGGCGGCCTGCTCGGCGATCTCGGGGCTGCGGATCGAGCCGTGCCACACGAACGGGGGCACCTCGTCGAGCGGGAAGGGGGTGACGGTGAACCCGTTGAGCGGGGTCCGCAGATTGCCCTCCCAGTCGATGTTCTTCTCCCGCCACAGGCGGTGGAGGAGGTTGTAGTTCTCGATCGCGAGCGGGATGCCCTGGCGGATGTCCTTGCCGAACCACGGGTAGACCGGGCCGGTGTTGCCGCGGCCCATCATGAGCGACACGCGGCCGTCGGACAGGTGCTGGAGGTAGCTGTAGTCCTCCGCGATCCGCACCGGGTCGTTCGTCGTGATGAGGGTGGTCGCCGTCGACAGGCGCAGGCGCTCGGTGGTCGCCGCGATGTGCGAGAGCAGGACCGGCGGGTCGGCGGGGGCGACGAAGGGCGGGTTGTGGTGCTCGCCGGTGGCGAACACGTCGAAGCCGACCTCTTCGGCCTTCTGCGCGATCCGCAGGGTGGACTTGATGCGCTCGTGCTCGGTCGGGGTGGTGCCGGTGGTCGGATCGGTGGTGACGTCGCCGATCGTGAAGATTCCGATCTCCATGATGCCTCTTTTCATTGAAGCCTCAACTACTTAGTTAAAACTTTAACATACTTTCGGGTGCAGGTATTCCCGGTGAAGTGAGGGGTGCGGACGGTCGGTGCAGCCGCGCTGGGGGGCACGCCGTTGGGAGGGGCCGGACGCGCAGGAGAGGTGGAGGAATTCAGACGGTCCCGAGGCGGCCGCTGATCGGCCAGCGCACGGTGCGGGTGCGTGCAGGGTCGCCCCAGAGCGCACGCAGGTCTGCGGCGAAGTCGCGGAGGAGCGCCTCGCGGCCGGCCTCGTGCGCGGCGCGCACCGCTGACCACGTCGACACGTAGCCGAGCAGCTCCGCGCAGGTGAGCTCGCCGGTGATCGCGAGCGGCGGCAGGGGCACCTCGGCGAAGGGGAAGTCCAGGGTCCGGTAGCCGGCATCGACGTGGTGCCGCTCCGGCGGCCAGAAGCGGCCGATCTCCGCGGAGTAGAAGCGGTCGACCCGGGCGGCGATGTCCGGATCGGTCTCGATGACGCCGTAGGTGATGAGCGCGAGCAGCGCCCCGGGCGCGGCGATGCGGCGCACCTCGGCGTAGAAGGCCGGGAGGTCGAACCAGTGGGCGGCCTGGGCGGCGGTGACGAGGTGGACGGAGGCGTCCGGAGCCGGGAGCCGCTCGGCAGGCGCCTGCACGTAGTCGATGCGCGGGTGGGCTGCGGCCCGGGAGAGCTGATCGGCGCTCGGGTCCGCACCGATGACGCGCGGCAGGTGCGCGGCGAGGGCGACGGTGAGCTGGCCGGTCCCGCAGCCGACGTCGAGCGCGCAGAGCCCACGGGTGTCGGCGGAGCCCGCACTGCACTCCCCCGCACCTGCGGAACCTGCGGACGAGGTGCCTGCGGCGGCGACGGAGCGGCGGGTCGCCTCGGCGAGGTGGGATGCGAGGGCGGGAGGGTACGAAGGCCGGAACCGAGAGTATCCCTCGGCTCCGGCCTCGAACCAGTTGCGGCTCATCGCGCGCCCCGTGCTCGGCGGATCCCTCAGATCCAGATCGCAGGGTCGACGAGCTCGTACTCCCCGCCGTGCGGGTGAGCCACCCCGGCGGGGCGCTTGATCGTCGCGGGCACGCCGACCGCGATCGAGTCCGGCGGCACGTCCTTGACGACGACCGCGTTCGCCCCGACCGAGGCGCCGTCCCCCACCGTCACCGGGCCGATGACCTTGGCGCCGGCGCCGATGAGCACGTCGTTGCCGATCGTGGGGTGGCGCTTCTCCTGCTCCATCGAGGTGCCGCCGAGGGTGACCTGCTGGTAGAGCATGACGTCGTCGCCGATCTCCGCGGTCTCACCGACGACGATGCCGTTGGCGTGATCGATGAAGAAGCGGCGGCCGATCGTCGCCCCCGGGTGGATCTCCACCCCGGTGAGCGTCCGCACGATCTGGGACAGCAGCCGTGCGGGCACCTTCCCGGACGGGCGCTGCCACAGCTTGTGCAGCCCGCGGTGCGCCCAGATCGCGTGGAGTCCCGGATAGCTGACGAGAGTGACGAGGTCGCTGTGCACCGCGGGATCGCGGCGGCGGGCGGTCTCGAGGTCCTCGCGCACCGCGGCGCGCACCGCCGGCCGGGTCGCGACGAAGGCTGCGGCCGCGACGGCGGTCCCGGCCGCGATTCGGGTGAGGAGGGCCATCTCGATCAGTCCATGTACTCGGCGAACAGGGGCGTGGTCAGGTAGCGCTCGCCGAAGCTCGGGATGATGACGACGACGCGCTTGCCCTGGAACTCCGGCCGCGCGGCGACCTTCTCCGCTGCGGTGATCGCGGCACCCGAGGAGATGCCCACGAGCAGGCCCTCCTCGGTGGCGACCTGCCGCGCCTTGGCGAAGGAGTCGTCGTTCGACACCGCGACGACCTCGTCGTAGACGTCCGTGTCGAGGATGTCGGGGACGAAGTTCGCGCCGATGCCCTGGATCATGTGCGGGCCGGCCTCGCCGGTGCTGAGCAGGGCGGATGCCTCGGGCTCGACGGCGACGATGTGGACGCCCGGGTTCTTCTCCTTGAGGAGGCGGCCGGCACCGGTGATGGTGCCGCCGGTGCCGATCCCGGCGACGAACACGTCGACCTGGCCGTCGGTGTCGGCGAGGATCTCCTCACCGGTGGTCTCGCGGTGGACCTGCGGGTTCGCGGCGTTGGAGAACTGGCGGACGAGGACGGCGTCGTCCTGCGCGCCGATCTCCTCGGCCTTCGCGACCGCGCCCTTCATGCCCTCGGCCTTGGGGGTGAGGAGGAGTTCGGCGCCGAACGCGCGGAGCAGCGCCCGGCGCTCCTTCGACATCGACTCCGGCATGGTGAGGACGACCCTGTAGCCGCGCGAGGCGCCGATCATCGCCAGCGCGATACCGGTGTTGCCCGAGGTCGCCTCGACGATGGTGCCGCCGGGCTTGAGTTCGCCGGAGGCCTCGGCGGCGTCGATCATCGCCACGCCGATCCGGTCCTTGACCGAGTTGGCCGGGTTGTAGAACTCGAGCTTGCCGACGATCTCCGCGCCGGTGCGCTCGCTCGCACGGCCCAGCTTGACCAGCGGCGTCCGGCCGACGAGCTCGGAGACGTTGTTGTAGATCTTCACAGTGTGTCCTTCCATTCGTATACAGGGAGACGGGGGTCCGCTGCACGAAGAGCTCGGACCTGGGGTATGGGAGGGCCGTGCTCTTCGCCCACACACCAGCCAATGGCTTCAGCTGCTGGTACCCGGTGCTGCCTCAGCGGCCGCACGGGTATCACGATGTCTCGTTCAACGACAGTCGTGAGGACATTATTCCAAACCGCCGCGGGGTGCGCGCACCGGGTCCGACCCCCGGGAACGCCGGCTCGATTAGACTCCTGGGCATGACCATCCATCCCATCGTCGTGTACGGCGAGCCGGTCCTCCACCGCCGGGCCGAGCCCGTCGCCGAATTCGACTCCGCCCTGCACACCCTCATCGACGACATGTTCGAGACCCTCGCCGCATCGAAGGGCGTCGGGCTCGCCGCGCCGCAGATCGGCGTCGGGCAGCAGATCTTCGTCTACGACGCCGACGACGAGGTCGCCGAGGTGCGCCGGCGCGGCGTGTTCGTCAATCCCGTGCTCGTCGCCTCGAAGATCGAGGACGTCAGGCCCGATCCGGACACCGAGTCGGAGGGCTGCCTGTCCGTGCCCGGTCTCGACTTCCCGATCAAGCGCGCCCACCGGGTGACGGTGAGCGGGAAGGACGCAGACGGGCAGCCGATCAGCCTCACCGTCGAGGGCTGGTTCGCGCGCATCATGCAGCACGAGTTCGACCACCTGCAGGGCACGCTCTACGTCGACAAGCTCGACAAGCGCTGGTCGAAGAAGTGGAAGCGGGCCCAGGAGGAATGCGGCTACGACGAGCCGGGCATCTCCTGGATGCCGGGCACCGACCCGGACCCCTTCGGGCACTGATCACCCGCTGAGCCCGGTCGAGCAGCCCCGGTCGAGCACTGGGGCGGGCAACAGGGCCGGGGCCGGTCTCCGCGGCCGATCGGGCATTCGCGCCGGTCGCGCGGCCGCCGACCTCAGTCGCGCGGCTCGCGCTGGAGGTCGCCGGCCTGGCGCCGCAGCTCGGCACTGAGATCGAACACCGGTTCCGCACCCGGTTCGAGCGCGGCCGGGCCGCGGTCGGAGCGATCGGCGGTGTGCTGGACAGAGCTATGCCGGCCGCTGTCGACCCCGTCGGCGGTGCCGCGGTCGGTGTGGTCCCGGTCGGCGTGGTCCCGATCGGCGGCCCGCGCCTCGGCGGTGGACGACCCGATCCCCCGCGCCGATCCGGCGTCGGCCGGGGCCGCCTCGGACTTCTGCGCCCCGGCCTGCTGCGCCTGGGCGAGCCTGCGGTCGAGGTCATCGAGGTCGTCGAACTCCTCGGCGGTCTCCTCGAGCTCGGACAGCAGTCCCTTGATGACGTCGGCGTGGGATTCGGCCTCGATGTTGAGCTCGCGGAAGCGCCAGTCGGCGGATTCGTCGTCGGCGGTGCGGGAGAGCACGTCGAGCACCCGGTCGCCGAGCACCTTGGACTGCTCGGTGTGGGCGAGGACGGTGAGCTGGCGGTCGAGATCGAGGAGGTGCTCGTAGTACTCGTGCATCGCGACCACCCGGTCGGCCATCGAGCGGAATGCGGTCGCGAGCTTGGTCAGGTAGGTGTCGATGCGGGCGCTCGTCTGCGGTTCGCGCACCGATTCGAGCTCGCTGCGGAGCTCGACGAGCTCCTGCAGGCGGGTGCCGATCGAGGCGACGGCGTGGTCGAGGTCGACGCGGGCCACGTGGTCCTGCAGGATCGGGTGGGTCCACGCCCGCGTCTGCGCGATCCGGCGGGCGGTGGTGACAGCGAGGTGGAAGAGGCGCTGCTCGTCGGTGTCCTGGCCGGAGGTGAGCCCGGGAATCCAACCGAGGTCGGTGGGGGTGATCCAGCGGGCGGCGGCCGCGGCCTCCTTGTCCTTCTTCGACAGGCGCTTGGGGTCGCGGCGGTACTTGAGCCCGGTCCAGCCCGCGGTCACCGCGGTGATCGCGCCGAACACTCCCGTGGTGACGACCCCGGCGGCGACGATGTCACCGGCGAGCGCGATGACGGCGGTGGGGAGCGCGGCGAGCCCGGTCGCGGTGAGTCCGGCGCCGGCGGTCGTGCGGTAGATGAAGTTCGAGCGGATGAGATTGCGGTTCATGGCCGGGGACACGAAGGTCGGGGCCGGGGAGCCGACCGAGACGCGGTATCCGCGGGCCAGCCAGGTGCTCACGACGCTCGAGGGCACGCTGTCGGGGACGAGGATCCGGTACACCGGCGGGGTCGCACCGCACTCCTCGCGCCACAGCGATTTCCAGGTTCTGCTCACCGTCCACCTTCCGCGTCTCGCCACTGCTGTCCGGGTCTCACCACTGCTGTCCGGCGCGGCCGCGTCGCGCGGCAGGAAACCACCCGCAGGCATGGCGGCGGCACCGGATCGTGGCCTCCAGTGTAGGACCGGGAACTGACACATCGCTGTGTATCCGGGGATGCAGACGGCTCCCGGGATGAAGTCGGGGGTTTTCCCCACCTCGTCCCGGGAGCCGTGTGCGCGGTGCGACCGGCGGGCGATCCGATGCGCGACCAACCGCCGTTCCGCGGCCCCGACTGTCCGCCGACAGGGCGGCAGCCGATCGGCGGTGTCGGCCGACCAGCGGTGTCAGCCGCCGATCTTCGCCATGATCATCTCGCGCGCCTTGCCGGCGTCGGCCTGGCCGCGGGTGGCCTTCATGATCGGCCCCATGAGCGCGCCGATCGCCTGCATCTTGCCGCCCTTGATCTTCTCGACCACATCCGGGTTGTCGGCGAGCGCCTGGTCCACAGCGGCCTCGAGCGCGCCGGTGTCCTCGACGATCTCGAGTCCGCGCGCGGACATGACGTCGCTCGGGGAGCCCTCGCCCGCGGCGACGCCGGCGAGCACCTTCCGGGCGAGCTTGTCGTTGAGCTTCCCGGCCTCGACGAGGCCAGCGAGCTCGGCGACCTGCGCCGGAGTGGCGAGCTGCGTCGGCTCGGCCTCGTCCTGCTTGGCCAGACGAGCGATCTCCCCGGTCCACCACTTGCGCGCGGCGGCCGGCGAGGCGCCCAGGGTGACGGTCTCCTCGATCGGGTCGAGCAGGCCGGCATTGATGACATCGCGCATCTCGAGCTCGGAGAAGCCCCATTCGCCGAGCAGCCGGCGGCGGCGCTGGGCGGGGAGCTCCGGCAGAGTGCTGCGGATCTCCTCGACCCAGGCGCGGGCGGGCTCGACCGGAACGAGGTCGGGCTCGGGAAAGTACCGGTAGTCGTCGGCGTCGGACTTCACGCGCCCGGACGAGGTCTCCCCCGTGTCCTCGTGGAAGTGGCGGGTCTCCTGCAGGACCGACCCGCCGGCTTCGAGGATCGCGGCCTGGCGGCTGATCTCGAAGCGGACGGCGCGCTCGATCGAGCGGAAGGAGTTGACGTTCTTCGTCTCCGTGCGGGTGCCCAGCGGCGCCTCGGGCGAGGTGCGCAGGGAGACGTTGATGTCGGCGCGGACGTTGCCCTGCTCCATGCGCGCCTCCGACACGTCGAGGGCCTTGAAGATGTCACGGAGCGTGCGGACGTAGGCGGAGGCCACCTCGGGAGCGCGCTCCCCGGTGCCGACGATCGGGTGGGTGACGATCTCGACGAGCGGCACGCCGGCCCGGTTGTAGTCGACGAGCGAGTGCTGGGCGCCGTGGATGCGCCCGTCCGAGCCTCCCACGTGAGTGTTCTTGCCGGCGTCCTCCTCCATGTGGGCGCGCTCGATCGGGACGGTGACGATCTCGCCGTCCGCGAGCTCGACCTCGACGGAGCCGTCGAAGGCGATCGGCTCGTCGTACTGGGATGTCTGGAAGTTCTTCGGCACGTCCGGGTAGAAGTAGTTCTTCCGGGCGAAGCGGCAGGATTCGGCGATCTCGCAGCCGAGTGCGAGACCGATCTTCACCGCATATTCCACGGCCTTCCCGTTGACGGCCGGCAGGGCCCCGGGGAGTCCGAGCGAGACCGGGGTGACGTTGGTGTTCGGACCGCCGCCGAAGGTGTTGGGCGCGGCGTCGAACATCTTCGTGGCGGTGCCGAGCTCGACGTGCACCTCGATGCCGATGACCGGATCATACTTCGCGATTGCGTCTTCGTACTTCATCGTGTTCCTCACAGTTCCGGTGCCTGCGCGAGCAGCGAGTGGCCGCGGGCGGAGTCGAGTGCGGATTCGAGGCCGGCGCCGATCCGATAGAGGCGCGCGTCCTCATGGGCCGGGGCGAGCAGCTGGAAGCCCACGGGCAGGCCCTCGGACAGACCGGCAGGCAGCGACATCCCGGGGATGCCGGCGAGGTTGGCCGGGATCGTGGCGACGTCGCCCAGGTAGAGCGCCATCGGGTCGGAGCTCTTCTCCGCGCCGAACCCGAACGCCGTGGTGGGCGCGGTGGGCGAGACCAGGACGTCGGCCTGTTCGAAGGCGGCGGCGAAGTCGCGCTGCACAAGGGTGCGGACCTTCTGCGCCGAGCCGTAGTAGGCGTCGTAGTATCCGGCCGACAGCGCGTAGGTGCCGAGGATGATGCGGCGCTTGACCTCGGCGCCGAAGCCGGCGGCACGGGTGGCGGCCATGACGGTCTCCGCGGTGACGGGACCGTCCTCCGGTTCGACCCGCAGGCCGAACCGCATGCCGTCGTAGCGTGCGAGGTTCGAGGACACCTCGGAGGGCATGATGAGGTAGTACGCGTCGAGCGCGTAGCCGAGCGACGGGCAGTCGACCTCGACGATCTCCGCGCCCTGGGCGGCCGCGAGGTCGAGAGCGGAGCGGAAGGCGGCGCTCACGCCGTCCTCGTAGCCCTTCCCCGCGAGCTGCTTGACGACTCCCAGGCGGACGCCCTCGAGCGCGCCGCCGGACGCGCCCTGCTGGGCGGCGGCGAGGAAATCGGGCACCTCACCGGGCAGCGAGGTCGAGTCGTGCGGGTCGTGGCCGGCGAGGATCTGGTGGAGGGCCGCGGCATCGATGACAGAGCGGGCGACGGGTCCGACCTGGTCGAGGCTCGAGGCCATTGCGATGACGCCGTAGCGGGAGACCGAGCCGTAGGTCGGCTTGACGCCCACCGTACCGGTGAAGGCGGCGGGCTGGCGGACCGATCCGCCGGTGTCCGTGCCGACGGAGAACGGGCTCTCGAACGCCGCGACCGAGGCGGCGGCACCGCCGGACGAACCGCCGGGCACCTTGGTCGTGTCCCAGGGGTTCGTCGTATTGCCGAACGCGGAGTGCTCCGTCGAGGAGCCCATGGCGAACTCGTCGAGATTGGTCTTGCCCAGGAGCGGAAGGCCGGCGGCCTTCGTCCGGCGGTAGACCGTGCCGTCGTAGGGCGGGACCCAGTCGGCGAGGATCTTCGAGCCGGCGGTCGTGGTGATGCCGGAGGTGACGACGAGGTCCTTGTGGGTGACGGGGACACCGGCGAACGGGTGGAGATCCTCGCCGGCTGCCCGCTTGCGGTCCACCTCGGCGGCGGTCGCCAGCGCGACGTCACCGGTCACGGTGATGAAGGCGTTGACCGTGCCCTCGACCTGCTCGATCCGATCGAGGTGGGCGCGCGTGACCTCGGTCGCGGAGAAGTCCCCGGCGCGCAGGCCGGCGGAGAGCTCGACGGCGGTGAGCCGGGTGAGGTCGGCGGTCTGCTGAGCGCTGGAGCTCTGGGGAGTGTCGGTGTTCTGCGGGGCGTCGGCGTTCTGCGAGGTGCCCCGATTCTGCGGAGTGTCGGTCATGTCAGTCCTCCCCCAGGATCTGCGGGACGAGGAACTTGGCATCCTCGGACTGCGGGGCGCCGGACAGCGCCTGCTCGTTCGTCAGGGTCTCACCGACGACGTCCTCACGCATGACGTTGGAGAGCGGGATGGGGTGGGACGTCGCGGGGACCTCGTCCGTGGCGACCTCGGCCACACGGGCCACGTTGGCGAGGATCGAGCTGAGGTCGCCGGCCGTACGAGCGAGTTCCTCCTCGCTTATGGCGATCCGGGCGAGGTCGGCCAGGTGGGCGACCTCCGCGGACGTGAGAGCGGATTTCTCCGACATCTTCACCCTTTCGTTGACGGTGTTCGGTGGCAATGTTCCGCGCCGTGCCTGCGTCGGTGTGTTCGGCAGTGCTGGTGGCAGCGCCTGTGGCAGTGTGCGCGGCAGCGGTCGGTCTACGTCGGTCAGTCTAGTGTCTGGCCCTGACACAGTCGTCCGAGCACCGCCGCCCGGGCGCAGCCGCGTGAGTTGAGCGGGGTGCGTGGGCAGTGTGAGTTGGGTGAGCAGGGCGAGCTGCGCGAGCAGGGGTGAGCAGGGGCGAGCGGGGCGAGCGGGGCGAGCAGGGGTGAACAGGGTGAGTTGCGCAAGCGAGACGGGCGGGGGTGGTTGAGCAGGCGAGACGGGGGTGGTTGAGCAAGACGAAGCCGAGTGAGCAGGGCGGAGCAGCGCCAGCAGGAACGAGCCGCATGAGCAACCGCGGCGAACGGCTGGGTGGCGCTGGAACGGACAGTGTCAAAGTGAATGACTGAGCGGTGCTGGAACGGACTGCGTCACGGCAGAGGCGGGCCCTACCTGAGCGAGGCCCGGTACAGAGATCAGTGACCCCCGAGCCGCGGGTCTGCCTCGCGCCTAGCGCAGGAACCGATTGCGCCGAGGCACGGTCACATCCGGCGGATGGGTGGCGACCGGCAGGTGGCTAGGCAGGGGGCTGGCAGGGGGTCGGCAGGGGGTCGGCAGGGCTCGAGCTGCAGTCGTGGAGAGATGCGAGAGAGGCGGTACGCGCACGGGGCGCGGAAACCCATCCCTGCGCAGAGCGGGGTAGATTTCCCCAATCGATGGTGCAGACGAAAGAATATTCAGATCAATATCGAACACCCTGTGGATAACACGGTTTTTCGGTGCTTTACGCGCATCCCGTGTCCGTGGGTCCCGATAGCCTGGAACCACTCGCACAGCACACCCGATCCAGTCCCAGTATCCACTCTGATCGTTCCGTTCCGAGGGAGGTGACCTCCGATGACCGCACCCACCGTCCACCCCGACAGCACCGACCCCGGCGACTCCGATCCCCGCGACCCTGCCGGTCACCCGTTCGGTGAGCGGCCTGCTCTCCTGCGGCTGCGGGACTCGGTGGCCGCCCATGATCGGGTGATGCTCGCCCGGATGCAGCTCATCGCCGAGACCATCGTCGAGGAATGCCTCGACCTCACCCCCGCCCCCGACTGCACCACCTGCGCGGGAACGGCCGGGCCCGTGGTTTCGTCTCCCGATTCTCCCGCCGCCGCGGACTCTGCAACCGGCATCGCAGAATCCGTGCCCTGTTCCGCGCCCACCGGCACTGCCAGCTCTGCCGCCGGCTGCCCGGGGTGTGGGCGGGACCGGTACGGCCTGCCTGCCGATGGGTCGCTCGCCCACTGGGTGCTCGAACGCGTCACCGGCGAACACCTCACCTGTCTCGCCGCGGTCCTCGACACCACCATCACACGCGCCTACACCGCCGCCCGCGAAGCACTCATCGCGACGTTCAGCCTGCGGGCCTGCCACGACCGCGCCACCACCGGAATCCTGCGCTACGAGCGCCTGCAGTACGCCGCCCGCCGCGCTCACCGACTCGGGCATGAGAAACTCGCAGCGCTCGATGCGGGGATCACCGCACTGCGTCCCGATCTGTCGTGGGAAGCCTATTGCCGGGCGGTCAACGAGCTCATCCGGATGCTCACCGATGACGAGGAACAGGAGGAGCAAGTGCGGGAGAACCGGCGGGTCGATTTCTGGCGCAGCGATGCCCGGGAAGGACGTCTACTCCTCACCGGTCCCCTCGAGCCCCTGCACGCCCTGCACCGCCGCCTCGAGGCCACCGCCCGCGCGATCCGGGCCGCCCACGCCTCGACGTTCGGTGAGCAGCTGCCGGCCGGGGCGCAGATTGAGGACGATCGCACCATCCCGCAGCTGATGTTCGACCTCCTCACCGCCACCGCCCCGAGCACCGACATCGAGATCACCACCCCCAACACCACCACCGCCTCCGAGGAGGGCGGCGGCGGTGACGGCGGCAGTAGTCAGGACGCAGGCGCGTTCACTGCTGAGGGGAGTACCGCAGATCCGAATCCAGGACTCTTCCCCTCCACCGGTGATACCGATGCAGGTGAAGCAGGCCCGGACGGGCGCGTGCGGCAACATGTCACGGTGACGTGTCCGTCGAATCAGGACTGGCTGCGCAGACAGGCCACCGTCGTCATCACCGTTCCCTTCCTCACCCTCACCGGACACGCCACACTGCCCGGCACCTGGTCCGACGGCACCCCCATCCCCGCCGACCTCGCCCGCAGACTCGCCGCCGGGTCGGAGAAATTCACCCGCATCCTCACCGACCCCACCACCGGCGCCATCTGCCCCGAGATTGCACAGTCCTACACGCTGCCGGCCGGAATGCGCACCACGCTGAACCAGACCTGGGCCTGGTGCACCGCCCCGGGCTGCACGCGGCGAGCCGAGACCAGCGAAGCCGACCACATCACCCCCTTCGACCACGCCGCTCCTGCTCGTGGCGGGCGGACGGACTTCGACAACCTCCACCCCCTGTGCAAGCAGCACCACCAGATGAAGACCGAGCGGACCCTGCGCCTGCACCGCACCACCGACGGACTCATCTGCTGGCAATTCACCCACGGCATCACCCACACCACCACACCGGCTGACAGGCCCGCCGATCGCGAAAACGCCCGCATCACCCGCCGCCTCCTCGGCCTAACCGACCCCGACCCCGACGAGCCCGATCCGCCGCCGAACGAACCCGACGACAACCCGGACACCCCGGGCACCCAACTGTCGGACGGCGACGACGACCTACGGAGTCCTCCCGATGGCGGACCCCCGCGTGACCCTGACGACGACCCGCCGGACACCCCGAACACCGGACCACCACACGGCCCCGGCAACGGGCCGCCCGATCAACCGCCCGGAGTATGCCCAGCTGCCAGTCCGCCGCACCAAGATCCGGATGACAGCACGCCGGGCAGTTCCGCCGCTGCCGTGGTCATCGATCCGTGGGCGTACTGGGAGAAGGTCCCGAAACCGGACCCCGACGCCTCCGACGCCCCCGACGCCTCCGACGCCTCCGACGCCTCCGACGCCTCCGAGACGGAGGATAACCGTCCGCACGCCACCGCGCCGCAACCCGACACGACGATCGACCGCGTGCCCGCGGCCAGCCGAGAGGACACGCGCCTCACGGACTCCGTTACGTTGTTCAGCGGCACGTCCGACGACGGGAGCACGGAGGAGACATCCACCGCATCTCCCGCCGACGACGGCGACTCCTGGTGGCACGCCGACGACGACCCGCCGCCCTTCTGAATCGACACGGGACGGCACCTCTCCCGCACCCCAGACCGATCCGACCCTGAGATGTGCAGATCCGCTGCTGCTCCAACCAGCAGAGGCTGCCGATCAGAAGGCTGCCGGTCAGAAGGCTTTCAATCTGGGGGGGCTGACGATCGACTGACGCCGCTGATCAACTGAGCCCGCTGATCAGCTGGAGGCGACCGATCACCGGAGGTCACCGGTCAACAGACACCACTCCTCAGCAGGGCGACTGGCGTTCAGCGGATGCCGGCGTTCAGTGGATCTGGCGTTCAGTGGATGCTCCCCGTCAGCGGGGGCTGCCGACCCAGGGCAGTGTTCCGGGCAGCCAGGCGACCGAGCCGTTCGCCGCCTTGACGGCGCAGACGATCGAGCCGATGACGTGATAGACACCGACGGCCATCCAGATCGCGATCGCGGTGGCGATGGGGAAGAACCCGCCGGTGTACGGCTCATCCGCCGTCACCACGTAGAGCACGATGAAGTGGATGGTGAAGAGCAGCGCCGTGTACGCGCCGAAGCTGATCGACCAGTTGAGGGCGTTCCGGGCGTTGTGCCGCGCGAGCATCGGCTTGTGCCTGCTCTTCGCGTGGACGATCGACGTCGCGATGATCCCGAAGATATTCCCCAGCAGGGCGAGCCCACACAGACTGATGAGCCCGAGCCACCTGCCCAGCGCCCCGGTCGGCTGCTGCACCGGGACGGGCCCACCGGGCATGGCAGCAGACCCTGCTTCCGGTGAGAGCTGGTGCCTGCCCCCGGGCTCGAGACCGGAGCTCCGGTGGAGCCCGAAGGCTTGCTCGGGACCAGAGCCCTGGTGGGGACCGGGGACATGCTGGGGGTTGTCGGGGTGGCGGGGATTGTGGGGGCCGTTCACAGTGCTCTCAGCTCATGACGTTCGAACCGGCTCAGCTGCCGGCTTCAACATCGTACCCGGCGGCATCGCTGTCCTCGTCCGCGGTGTCGCCATCGCCGCTGGCCGGCCCCTCGGCGAGGAGCTTGGCGAATGCCGCCTCGTCGAGCACGGGCACACCGAGGGATTCCGCCTTCTCGAGCTTCGAGCCGGCGTTCTCCCCGGCGACCACGTAATCGGTCTTCTTCGACACGGAGCTCGCGGCCTTCCCGCCCGCACCGGTGATCGCCTCTTTGATCCCGTCGCGGGTGAAGCCCTCGAGGCTCCCGGTCGCCACGATCGTCAGCCCCGCGAGCGTCTGCGGCACGTCGGAGTCCTCGGGCTCCGGGTCGGCCATGACCACCCCGTCGTCCTTCCACGTGTCGACGATCTCCCGGTGCCAGTCCACGCCGAACCACTCGACGACGCTCTCCGCGATCGTCGGACCCACACCCTCGACCTCGGCGAGCTCCTCCAACGAGGCACCGCGCAGCGCCTCCATCGTGCGGAAGCGCTCCGCGAGCGCCCGCGCCGCGGTCGGGCCGACGTGCCGGATCGAGAGCGCCACGAGCACGCGCCACAGTGGGCGCTCCTTCGCCGCAGCGATCTCCTCGAGCATCTTCACGGTGTTCGCCCGCGGCACCGAGGGCTTCTTGAGCTCGCCCGCCTTCTCCCCGCGGACGTACCGCTCCTCCTTGGTGTAGAAGTACTTGACGCGCTCGATCTCGCCGGTCGGCTCGCCCTTGACCCGCTTCTCCCGCTCGATCTCGACCTCGGCGAGGTCCTCGACGGTGAGATCGAACAGGTGTGCCTCGCTCGTCAGCGGAGGCACCTCCGGGGCGACCGGCTGCGTGAGCGCGAGCGCGGCCTCCTCCCCCAGCGCCTCGATGTCGAGAGCGGCCCGGGACGCGAGGTAGAACAGCCGGTTCGCGACCTGCGCCGGGCACGACCGGGAGTTCGGACACCGGATGTCCTTGTCGCCCTCGCGCATCTCCCGCAGCGCGGTTCCGCAGGACGGGCACACCGCGGGCATGACGAACTCCCGCTCGTCCCCGGTGCGTGCCGCGACCACCGGGCCGAGCACCTCGGGGATGACATCCCCGGCCTTCCGGATCGTCACCGTGTCGCCGATCAGCACGCCCTTGCGCTTGACTTCGTGCGCGTTGTGGAGGGTCGCCTTGCTCACCGTGGACCCCGCGACGGTCACCGGCTCCATCACCGCGAACGGGGTCACCCGTCCGGTCCGGCCGACCTGCACCTGGATGTCGAGCAGCCGGGTGGTGACCTCCTCCGGCGGGTACTTGTATGCGATCGCCCAGCGCGGGGCGCGCGAGGTGTATCCGAGCTCCTCCTGCGTCCCGATGTCGTCGACCTTGACGACCACTCCGTCGATCTCGTGGAGCACGTCGTGGCGGTGCTCGCCGTAGTGGTCGATGTACTCCTCGACCTCCGACTCGGCACCGAGCACCCGGTAGTACTCACTGATCGGCAGACCCCAGGACCGCAGCTGCTCGTAGACCTCCGACTGTGCGGCGGGCTCCGGATGATCCGGCCCAGCCGGGGTCCAGGCGGCGATCCCATGGACGAGCATGTGGAGCGGACGCGCAGCGGTGACCTGCGGATCCTTCTGGCGCAGCGAACCCGCCGCGGCATTGCGCGGGTTGGCGAAGGGCGCCTTCCCCGCCTCGACGAGCGCGGCGTTGAGCTCGGTGAATCGCTCGACGGGGAAGAACACCTCGCCGCGGATCTCGACCTCCGCCGGCGGGAACTCCGTGTCGAGCCGGGTCGGAATGTCGGCGATCGTCCGCACGTTCGCGGTGATGTCCTCGCCCGTGCGGCCGTCGCCGCGGGTCGCGGCCCGCACGAGCTCGCCGTCGCGGTAGAGGAGGTTGACCGCGAGGCCGTCGATCTTGAGCTCGCACAGGAACCGGGTGCCGGCCGGCACCGCCTTGTCCGTGCGCGCCCGCCAGGCCCGCAGCTCCTCGAGGGAGAACACGTTGTCAAGGCTGTACATGCGCGACAGGTGCTCGACCTCCGCGAAGGTCGAGGTGTCGACGGCGCCGCCGACGGTCTGCGTGGGCGAGGCGTCGTCGACGAGCTCGGGGAACCGCTCCTCGAGGTCCCGCAGGGCCACCATGAGCGCGTCGTACTCCGCGTCCGACACGGTCGGCGCATCGTGCTTGAAGTAGGCCTCGCGATGCGCCTCGATCGCGGCCGTGAGCTCCTGCGCGTACCGGGCACGGGCCGAGGCGTCGGTGAGGTCGACATCAGCAGAGCTGCTGTCCGAGGTGTCGTCGTCGGAGGCGTCGCTGACCGAGGCATCGCTGACCGAGGCGTCGCTGACCGAGGCGTCGCTGACCGAGGCGTCGCTGGTCGAGGCGCTGCTCACCGGAGTCTCATCCGCGGCCTTGGCCGCACCGTCCTGAGCCGCTGCCGTCGGCTCCTCGGCGGTCGATTCGTCGCCCGCCGGCTTCGTCGAGCATGTCATGCTGCCTCCCCGTCGTTCTGGTGTCTCGCGCCCGTCCGCCCCGGCCGAACCCACGCCGCCCGCACGCTCACCGCTCCGGTCCCGGTCACGACTCCTCCGCGAGCGCATCGGCGAGGCGCCGCGCGAGCGCGATGTTTCCGAGCGCGGTCCGCACCGAGGCGTCGGCCGGGAGCAGCGGCGGGAGCCCGACCGGCAGCTCCCACCCGGTGAGGATACCGAATCCGGACAGGCTCGCCCGGTTCATCCCGATGCGCTCCCAGGGTTCGGCGAGCGCATCCACCCAACGGGTGACCTCGCTCGGCCGCTCACCGGCCCGCGCCGGCAGCCGCAGCCACACCTCGGTCCCGGCATCGACGGCCTCGGCGACCGCCTCCCAGCGACGCCCGTCGAACGACTCGAGAGATTCGAGCGGGATGCTCAGCGCCCCGACCCCGGCATCGGCGAGGAGTCGCCGGTGGGCGACGGCCTTGCCGCTGATCCGCACGTGGCCGAGCTCCGGCAGTCCGAGGATCGTGTCCGGCCCGGTCCGGCGGAGGAACGACGCGAGCGCCGCCGTGACCGACTGCTCGGCGAGCGCGGGCAGCGTGCGGAATCCGGAGACCGTGGGCACCGAACCGGTGAGGATCGCATCGAGCGACGGCTCCCACAGCCGCACCCGCGGCCGGGCGCCGAGCAGCCGCTCGCAGCGGTCGAGCTCCGCGGTGATGCCGGCGGCATAGTCCTGGACGACGTCGCGCACCGCTCCGCGATCGCCGAGCACCGGCGTGCCGCCCGGCAGGCTGAGCGCCCGGATCAGCGTCCACGGCCCGGGCAGCGTGAGCAGGGTGCGGCCGCCATAGCCCTCGCCGTATTCGCCCACGGCATCGAGGGTGCGGCCGAACCGCGACTCCTCGACGCGCTGGTCCCTCCCCTCGCCGCGGCTCAGCCGCCAGCCGTAGGAGCCGAGGTCGACCGGCAGCTCCGCGAGCAGCCGCACCGCCGCACCCGTCCCGTCGACGGCCCAGCGGCTCCCGCCCTGGGCCGGGGCACCGGTGAGCGGGATCGCCGGGTAGCCGGCGGCGAGATCGTCGAACGACGCCGAGGCACCCTGCCGCGGGTCCTCCCCCGGCCACACCCCGGTGGTCGAGAAAGCACGCTGGGGCGCGGTGGCCGTCGTCCGTCCGCCGCCGATCACCGGCTGTCCGCCGCCGGACGTGGGATCCCCGCTCATCGGCCGCGTCCGCGCAGGTGGACCCGGCGGATGCCCGGGGTGTCGAAGCCCATGATGCGGCCGTAGAAGCCGAGCTCGGTCTCGAGGGAGTCGATGAGGTTCTCGGGCCGCACGAAGCCGTGCGATTCGCGTGGGTAGACCTTCGCGACGAAGGGCAGGTCGAGTCGTTCGAGTGCCGCGACGAGCCGGCGCGTCTGGCTCTGCGGAACCACGGTGTCGAGTGCGCCGTGGAACACCGCCACCGGGGCGGACAGCGCGTCGAGCCGGTTGAGCGGGGCGCGCTCCTCGTAGATCTCCGCAGATTCCGGCAGCGGGCCGACGAGCGTGCCGATGTAGTGCGATTCGAAATCGTGGGTCTCGGTGACGAACCGGGTGAGCTCCGCGACCCCGTAGTAGGAGGCCCCGCAGGCGAAATCGGTGGTCGTGGTCAGCGCGTTGAGCACGGTCCACCCGCCGGCGGAGCCGCCGCTGATCGCCAGTCGGTCCGGGTCCGCCTCCCCGGCGGCGGCGAGTCCGCGGAGCACGGTGACGGTGTCCTGCACGTCGACGATCCCCCACTGCCCGCGCAGCCGGTTGCGGTAGGCCCGCCCGTAGCCGGTCGAGCCGCCGTAGTTGACGTCGACGACGCCGATCCCGCGCGAGGTGAAGAAGGCGTGGTGCGCCGACACCATCGGCACCGCCTGCCCGGTGGGCCCGCCGTGGACGAACGCGACATAGGGCGGCACCTCACCGGCGGGTCCGGAGAACCCCGGGCTGCGCGGCGGGTACACGACGGCGGGGACGCCGTCGAACTCCCGCAGCTCCGCGGTGGGATAGTGGTCGGCGTGCGCGAGGCGCGCGTTCGACAGTGCCACCGGCGACAGCTCGCCGCTCGCGAGCTCGAAGGTGTAGAGACCGCTCACCCGGTGCGCACTGCCCCCGACGAGCAGGGCTGTGCCCTCGCGATAGTCCTGGATCGAGAAGCTCGTCAGCCCGCAGTCGATCATCCGGTGCTCGCCGGTGCGGACATCGGACCAGACGAGGGAGGAGGTGCCGTACCGGCTCTCGGCGAGGATCCGATTGCCGTGCTCCACCGGCAGGTGCCAGCGGTCGCCGAGCGACCACAGCGGGCCGCCGATCTCCCCATCGGTGCTCAGCAGGGGGACCTCCTCGGCCGGTCGGGCCCCGGCCTCGCCCCGGCAGCGGGCGAGAAAGGTCGGCACGTCGAGCCGATAGAGCTCCCACCAGCCGGTCCGGTCGGCGCTGACGACGAGCGTGCTGCTGCCGAGCCATTCCGGCTGCAGCACCGACTCCTCGGCACGTCCGAAGATCGCAACCGCGGGCCCGACCGGGCGCCCCTCGGAGAGCTCCTGGATGTACACCCGGGTCTCGTCCCAGGGCATGTGCGGGTGGTCCCAGCCGACGAACGACAGATGGCGGCCGTCCGGTGAGATCCGCGGCCAGGCGAGGAAGTGCGGCCCCTCGGCCAGGGTGACGAGCGCGCCGGCGTCGGGCCCGCCGGTCTCGATGGCCACGATGGAGCGGTGCACCTCGCCGGGGGCGCGGTGGCTCTCCCGGACTGCGAGGAGCCGGTCGCCGCTGAGCACGAGGTCGCCGTAGCGCACGGTCGACCGGGTCGCCGGGGTGAGCGGGACGGGACGGGCACCCGGGTCGGTGGTGTCGAGTGCGTGGACGCGCTGGTCGGTCGCGTTGACGAAGTAGAGCGTGCCCGAGGGTCCGTCGATCTCCCAGGCCCCGCCGCCGTACTCGTGGACGCGGCTGCGGGCGTTGTGGCCGCACGGGAGGACGAGCTCCCCGTCGCCGAACCGGCCGGTGCGGGACACGAAGATCCCGGTCCGCCCCTCCTCGTCGGAGATGCGCTGGGAGTACCAGATCGCTTCGCCGGCGAACCGGGCGCGCTGGATCGGCTCGGACCCTGCGGCCACGTGTGCGGCGGTGATCGGGGAATCCCAGGATCCGAACGGTGCGGTGCTCATGGCACCACAGTAGCGAGTGGGACGGACGTCATGCCCCCGGGGCACTGCCGGGGGGCCGGGCGGGGTCCGTCACCGGGGACCGCGGTGCAGAACAGGGGGCCGCCGACCGCCGTCGGTCATGACGATCTGGACCTCGGCATCGGTGAGGGTGCGGCGTCCCCGGCAACCCGCCGGCGCGGGGCCTCAGACCGCCGCGGTGCTGCGGTGCGCGCGATCGATCGTCGACTGGCCTAGCACCCGGGTGCCGCGGTAGACGACCATGGTCTGCCCCGGGGCCACCCCGGACAGGGGGCGTTCGGTGACGACGTGCATGAGCTAAGCCGGGCGGGCGGGAGCGGGGCACGGTGATGGCCGCGGGGTCGGAGGGTTCCCCTGCCCCCGTCACGGTGGCGGTCGCCTCCGCCTCGGCGTCCTCCGCCTCAGCGCTGTGCTCGCCGTCCCCCACCTCAGTGATGAGCTCACCGAGCCACATCCGGGCCGGCACCGGGTCGGCATGGGCTCGGATCTGCACCTCGCAGTCGATCGCCTGGGACTCCGCGTAGCCGACGTCCGCCGGGGGCGCGCCGCACCACGAGGTGCGGATCCCGTCGAGGCGGTCGACGGACAGCTCCCTGCGCGGACCGACCGTCACGGTATTCTCCCGCGAGTCGAGGTCGACGACGTAGCGCGGCTTCCCGTCCGCCGCCGGCCGCTCGATCCGAAGGCCCTTGCGCTGCCCGATCGTGTAGGTCATCGCGCCCTCGTGCTCGCCGAGCACGGCCCCCTCGGTGTCCTTGATGAGGCCGGGGCGCATGGGGATCTTGTCGGATAGCCACGCCTTCGTGTCCCCGTCGGGGATGAAGCAGATGTCGTAGGAGTCGGGCTTGTCCGCCACCGGGAAGCCGCGTTCGCGGGCCTCGGCGCGGACCTCAGCCTTCGCCGTCGCCGCGCCGATCGGGAAGAAGCAGTGGCGCAGCTGCTCGGCGGTGAGCACGCCGAGCACATAGGACTGGTCCTTGTTGAGATCGAGGCCGCGGTGGAGCTCGGGGGTGCCATCGGCCCCCTCGATGATCTCCGCGTAGTGGCCCGTGGCGACCGCGTCGAAGCCGAGCGCGAGCGCCCGGTCAAGGAGGGCGGCGAACTTGATCTTCTCGTTGCAGCGCATGCACGGGTTCGGGGTGCGGCCCTGCGAGTACTCGGCGATGAAGTCGTCGACGACGTCCTCCTTGAACCGCTCGGAGAAGTCCCACACGTAGAACGGGATGCCGAGCAGGCCCGCCACCCGGTGGGCGTCGCGGGAGTCCTCGATCGTGCAGCACCCGCGCGAGCCGGTGCGCAGGGTGCCCGGCATCCGGGAGAGCGCGAGGTGCACGCCGACGACCTCGTGCCCGGCGTCGACCGCGCGGGCGGCGGCGACGGCCGAGTCGACGCCTCCTGACATCGCGGCGAGGATCCTCATGCCGGGGCCCCCGATGCCATGCCGGCCCGGCGGGCGCGCACGACGATCTCCGGCAGCGCGGCGAGGAGGCGATCGACGTCGGCCTCGCTCGTCTCCGGGCCGAGTGTGAAGCGCTGGCAGGCGCGCGCGGTCGGCTCGTCGCGCCCGCAGGCGAGCAGCACTTCCGAGGGCCGCGACACCCCGGCCGAGCAGGCCGAACCCGCCGAGGTCGCGAAGCCGGCAGCGTCGAAGCCGAAGATCAGGGTGTCGCCCTCGCACCCGGGGAACACGAAGTGGACGTTGTTCGGCAGCCGGCCCGCGCCGGGCGGGCCGGACAGCTCGGCCTCGGGGACCGCCGCGGTGATCCCGTCGATGAGCCGGTCGCGGAGCGCGGCCATGTGCCCCGCCCGGGCCGGCAGGTCCGCGGTCGCGGCGGTCGCGGCGGCGGCGAAGGCGACGGCCCCGGCCACGTCGAGGGTCCCTGAGCGCACGGAGCGCTCCTGCCCGCCGCCGTGGAGCACCGGCTCCGGTGCCAGGTCGCGGCCGAGCACGAGCGCGCCGATGCCCACCGGGCCGCCGATCTTGTGAGCGGTCACCGTCATCGCGTCGACGCCGACTGCGGCGAAGTCGAGCGGGAGCTGGCCGAATGCCTGCACCGCGTCGGTGTGCACTGGCACCCGGTGAGCGCGGGCGAGCGCGGCGACCTCCGCGATCGGCTGCACCGTGCCGATCTCGTTGTTCGCCGCCATCACCGACACGAGCGCGGTCCGATCCGGATCCGCCGTGAGCGCCGCCTCGTACGCCGCGAGGTCGAGGCGGCCGTCGGCATCGACGGGGATCCGCACGACCTCGGCACCGAGCCCGGTGAGCCAGTCGGCAGCCTCGGACACGGCGGGGTGCTCGATCGCGGAGATGAGGATGCGGGGGCGCGGTGGCGAGGAGTGTTCGCCGCCGCTGGGCTCCTCGCCCGAGGAGGCGTCACCCGCGCTGCCGACATCGGCGTTGCGCAGCCTCCACAGCCCCTTGATCGCGAGGTTGTCCGCCTCCGTGCCGCCGGAGGTGAGGACGACCTCGGCCGGGGTGCTCGCGTCGACGGCCCGTGCGATGTCCTCACGGGCCTGCTCGATCCTCATCCGGGCGGCCTGGCCCTCCGCGTGGAGGGACGAGGGGTTGGCTGCGCGCCGGAGCTCCGCGGTGTACGCGTCGAGCACGTCCGGCGGCATCGGCGAGGTGGCGGCATGGTCGAAGTAGGTGCGCATCGTGGGCGATTCTACGCGGCGTCCCGTCCACCAGGCGACCCCGCCGAACGCCGCGGCCGGGCCTCGTCCTACCATTCCTCTCATGACTTCCACCCCTGCGAGGACCGCCGAGGCCGCTCCGCGCTCGGCCGTCCGGCGCGTCGCGCTGGCCTCGGGCATCGGCAACGCGATCGAGCTGTACGACTTCATCATCTACGGCCTCGCCTCGGCGATCGTGTTCAACCAGGTCTTCTTCGTCACCGAGGACCCGCTCGTCGGCACCCTCATCGCCTTCCTCACCATGGGTGCCGGCTTCCTGTCCCGCCCGCTCGGCGGGCTCGTATTCGGCCACTTCGGCGACCGCCTCGGGCGCAAGTCGATGCTCGTCATCACCCTCACCGCGACCGGCGTGTGCACCTTCCTCATCGGCCTCGTGCCGGCGACCGCCGAGATCGGTCTCGCCGCGCCGTTCATCGTGCTCGCGCTCCGCCTGCTCCAGGGCTTCTTCATGGGCGGGGAGCAGGGCGGCGCCTTCGTCATGGTGACCGAGCACGCCCCGGCCGGCACGAAGTCGTTCTACGGCGGCTGGGCGACGGGCGGCTCCCCGCTCGGCTCGATCCTCGGCACGCTGTCCTTCACGCTCGCGGCCTCGGCCACGGGGGATGCGTTCCTCGACTGGGGCTGGCGGCTGCCGTTCTTCGCCTCCGCCGTCCTCGTGCTCGTCGGTCTCTACATCCGGCTGCGCCTCGACGAGTCGCCCGAGTTCACCGCGCTCGAGCGCACCGACTCGACGGCGGCCGCGCCCCTCGTCGAGGTGGTGGGCACCGCCGGCATGTTCGTGCTCGCCGGGATCCTCCTCAACATGGGCTTCAACCTCACGATCTTCATCATCAACACCTTCTCCATGGCATTCGGCACGGAGGCGCTCGGGATGGAGCGCTCGACGATCCTCACCGCCGGGCTCATCGGCTCCGCGGTGCACCTCGTCACCTGCCTCACCGCCGCCTATCTGGGTGACCGGCTGGGGATGACGCGGGTGATGGGGATCGGGACCGTGCTCCTCATCGCCTGGGCGTTCCCGTTCTTCTGGTTCTTCTCCTCGGCCACCGCGACGGGTGCCACGATCGCGATCGTCGGCGGCTACGCGTTCGCCGGCATCGTGTGGGGACCCATGGCGTACTGGTTCACCGCACTGTTCGCCCCGCGCTTCCGCTACTCGGGCGTGTCCGTGTCGTTCCAGGTCGGAGCGGTGCTCGGCGGCGGCCTGTCCCCCTCGGTGTCGACCTGGCTGCTCCAGATCTCCGACGGCGCGACCTGGCCGATCTCGGTCTACCTCGTCATCGGCGGCCTGCTCGCCCTCATCGGCCTGACGATGGGCCGGACCCGCATCGCACAGATGCAGCGGCCCGCCGTCGGGCAGGCTGCCGGGCAGCCCCCGGCCCTGCAGTCCCCAGCCCAGCAGCCCTCGGCTCACCGGCCTTCGGCTCAGTAGTCCTCGGTCGCCGGCTGCTCGACACCGCTGCTGTCGCCGAGCGTCGACTCGAAGGCCTCGACCCAGGTGCCGTCCTCGCGTGCCTGCTCGAGGATCTCGTTGATCGCGGTCCGCAGCTCCTGCTCGTCCTTGGGCATGCCGATGCCGTAGGGCTCCTCGGAGAAGGGTTCACCGACGACCCGCATCTCGTCCCCGTACTGTGCGGCGTACCCGCGCAGGATCGAGTCGTCGGTGGTGACGGCGTCGACGTTGCCGGCCTGCAGGTCGTTGATGCACTTGGGGTAGGCGTCGTAGGTCACGAGGTCGGCCTCGGGGTAGTCGGTCTCGATCCGCATCGCGGTGGTCGAGGCGTCCGCGGAGCACACCGTGGTCCCGGCGAGGTCGTCGGGACCGTTGATCTCCGAATCCGAGAGGACGAGCAGGTCCTGGCCCGCCATGTAGTAGGGGCCGGCGAAGTCGATGACCTGCTTGCGCTCGTCGTTGATCGTGTAGCTCGCGACGACGAGGTCGACGGTGCGCTGCTGGAGGAACGGCTCGCGGTTGGGCGTGACGGTCTCGATGAACTCGATGTCCTCGGGAGCGAATCCGATCCCCGCGGCGACGAGCTTCGCGATCTCGACGTCGAAGCCCTCGGGCAGCTCGGAGCCGACCTCGACGTTGGCGAGCCCCGGCTGGTCGTACTTGACGCCGATCCGGATCGTCCCGCGGTCGCTCGCGGCCTTCCAGGTCTCGGACTCCTCGAGGGAGAAGTCGTCGGCGACGGTGTACTCCGGGGTGTCGCCGCCGGCCGCGCCGCCCTCTCCGGATCCTTCACCGCCGGGAGTGCCGGACTGCCCGCAGCCCGCGAGCGCGAGTGCGAGTGCTCCCGTCGCCGCCAGCGCTGTGATCCACCGTGTGCGCGTCATCGCCATCTCCCGTGCCCCTTGTCCCCGAGTCTGCACCGCACGTGCGGCCCTGCAGTGATTGTGACATCGACCACACCTGCCTCCGGGGACCTGGTGGCGATCGTTGCCCCTTCGTGATCCGCTGCGCGCCCTCGGTAGACTGGTCCGGTGCTCACTGCCCTGACCTATCTGCTCTTCGCGTACTCTGCGGTCCTCACCGTGTGGGCGCTCGTCCTCACGATCCGGAACACCGCTGCGGGCAAGGGGCTGCTCGGCGCGACCGGCGGCCTGCTCGTGCTCCTCATCGTGCAGCTCGTCGTGTCGATCGCGCTGTGGGGCCGGGCCGACGGCACCGATCCGCTGCTCTTCTTCGGCTACCTCTTCACCGCGCTGCTGCTCGTCCCGCTCGCCGGGTTCTGGGCGTTCGCGGAGCTCAGCCGCTGGGGGCCGGCCGTGGTCGCCGCCGCGGCGGTCACCGTGTTCGTCATGATCGAGAGGATGGACCAGATTTGGCTCTGAGGACGCGCCGCTCCGCACCCGGCACCACCGGCACGGCCACCGGTGGGCGGCCGGGCTGGTCGGCCATGCACTCCGGTCCCGGCCGGGCGCTCACCGCCGTCTACGGCGTGTTCGCCCTCGCCGCGTCCGCGCGCGCCGGGTACCAGATCATCCGCGAGTTCGACGAGGCGCCGACCGCCTACACGCTGTCGGCCGTCGCTGCGGTCGTCTACATCATCGCCACGGTGTGCCTGGTCATCGGCAACCGCACCACCCACCGGATCGCGATCGCGTCCTGCCTCATCGAGCTTCTCGGAGTGCTCGTCGTCGGTGTGCTGAGCTTCACCCATCCCGAGGTGTTCCGGGCCCCCAGCGTGTGGTCCGGGTTCGGGATCGGGTACGGATTCATCCCGCTCGTGCTCCCGGTCGTCGGCCTGTGGTGGCTGGCACGCGTCGACCGCCGGGTGCGCGGCTGAGACCGTCCGGCCGCGGATGGCCCGGTCCCCGCGGCGGCGCAGCCCCGCTCAGTCCTCGGAGGTCTGCGAGGACAGGAGGAACCAGTCGGAGCCGTACACGGTGTTCTCCGCGCCGGCGCTCGTGAGCAGGTAGGGCAGGGAGGCGTCGATCTGCACGGTGTTGCCGCCGCCGTCGTTCGTCATCACGGCTTCGACGGCAGTGCCCATGTCGATCGAGAAGTCCCCGGGCACCGAGAGCGTGATCGTGCACTGCACCTCGCCGAAGGACACTGCACCGGCCTCCGTCTCGAGCGCGTAGGTGCTCAGCGGCACCTCGGTGTACGGCTCGCATGTCACCCCGACGTCCTCGAAGGCGTTGTCGCCCTCGGAGAACTGGTCGACGTACTCGCGGAAGCTCGAGAAGGTGTCGGTCGGGTAGGCGAACTCGACCGGGCTCTCCGGCAGCGTCCCGGTCTCGAGGAACCCGTCGAGCTGCGCGGCGGCGGCCGCCGCCACGTCCTGGTGCGCATCGGGTGCGAGGGGCACCGCGCCGTCGCCGCCGGCGAGCAGGGTGGGCACGGCTTCGCGCGGGACGAACAGCGACTGGGCGGCCTTCCAGTCCTCGGCGGCGGACTCGCGGGTGACGAGCATCGCCTGCACGGACTCGCCCTCCCCCGGGTCGCCGAACCCGATGAACCACATCGGGTACTCGTCGAACATCGGCCCGCCGGCGACGACCTCGGTGAAGGCCACTGCTGACAGCGTCTGCT
The DNA here is from genome assembly GCF_005280295.1 of Brevibacterium sp. CS2. GTDB lineage: Bacteria > Actinomycetota > Actinomycetes > Actinomycetales > Brevibacteriaceae > Brevibacterium > Brevibacterium pityocampae. The sequence goes on from NZ_CP040020.1 coordinate 3,195,692, forward strand.
CCTCGGCGCGGGCGATGAGCACCTCGGCGCGGGTGCGCCCGAGCAGCGGCCCGGTCTGGATGCCGTCGAGCTCCTCCTGGTCCCCGGCGAGGGTCGCGTCGAGCGCCTCGGTGTAGTCCGTCATGAAGGTCCCGGCATCGCCCGGGCGCAGCGCCGGCCGCTCGTACGGGGTGAGCTCCGGCTCGGCGGGTTGGGCGATCGGCAGGGGCAGCTGGGAGCAGCCGGACAGCACCAGGGCCATCGCCGAGGCGCCGGCCGCGGTGCCGCCGAGTCGTCCGGACCCTTTGCCGGGCCGCCGGGCAGGTGCCGGGCGGTCGCCACTGCCCTTGCCTGTGCCCCGGCCATCGCCTGTGCCCTTGCGCTTGGGGAGCTTGGGCGGCGGGCGCAGCCGGGTGTTCCACCAGCGGAGCAGGAAGAACACCGCGAGTCCGAACGCGAGCACTGCGACTGCGAAGCCGAGCAGGCTGAAGCCGAACACTCCCTCGACGTCCATGCTCAGCCTCACCGTGGTGCCGTCGAGGGTGGCGTCCGGGTCCGCCGGTGCGATGACGACCATCTGCGGTGCGGCATCGAGGTCGAAGCGATGGGACACGGCGGTGCCGGTGTCGCTCGCCAGCCACCAATCGCGCGTCGCGGCAGGCGTCACCGGCTGCGGCTCCCCGGGGACGGACCGGTGGCTCAGCACACCCGGGAACTCGACGCCGGTGATCGTCTCGTGGGCGACCCCGGTGAGGTAGTTCTCGGTGTCGACGCCGCTCGCGGTGCCGATGAACAGCTCGGTGTCGCTCTCGGCGGTGATCGCCGCCGTGGACCCCTCGTAGGGCACCTGCTGCTCGTCGAGCACGACGGCGTAGGTCCCGTCGGCGACGGTGAAGGGTTCGGTCTCGGTGACGTCGTCGGTGCCGGTGACCGCGACCGCGGAGACCGCGAGCGCGGTCACCGCGAGTCCGATCACCGCGCACACGGCGGCCAGGATGAGGCGCAGCATCCGGTCCTCTAGAACAGGGACCGCATGAGGCGGGCGCGGGCCTTGACGACGCGCGGATCGGTGCCGCCGACGACCTCGAACAGCTCGAGCAGACGGACCCGCACGGTCTCCTTCTCCTCCCCCGCGCTCGTCGTGAGGACGGTGACGAGGCGGGAGAACGCGTCGTCGACGTGCCCGCCGGCGAGGTCGAGGTCGGCGCAGTCGAGCGCGGCGGGCACCGAGCGCGGGTCGGCGGCCGCGGCATCCCGCACGGCCTGGGGGTCGAGGTCGCGGGTGCGCTGGAGGAGGCCGACCCGGGCGAGCCCGACCTTCGCGTCCTCGTCGGCGGGTGCCTCCGCGAGGGCCTTCCGGTAGACCTCGGCGGCGGTGTCGAGGTCGCCGGCCTCGAGCGCGGCGAGCGCCTCCGGGTGGGCGGGTTCGGGTTCGGCCGCGGTCTGGCCGCGCGGCACCGCGATCTTCGTCATCCCGGCCTGTGCGGCGGCCTGGAGGAGCTGGTCGAAGACCTGGCGCACCTGGGGCTCGGGCTGCGCGCCCTGGAACAGCGGAACCGGCTGGCCCTGGACGATCGCGACGACGGTCGGAATCGACTGCACCTGGAACATCTGCTGGATGCGCGGGTTCGCGTCGACATCGACCTTGGCGAGCACCACCCGGCCGCCGAGGTCGGCCACCACTCGGTCGAGGACCGGGGAGAGCTGCTTGCACGGCCCGCACCAGTCGGCCCACAGGTCGATGACGACGGGGACGTCGGAGGAGAGCTGCACGACGTCGTTGAAGGTCTCCTCGGTGACGTCGAAGACGAGGGCGGGGACCTCGACGGCGTTGTCCGGCAGGGCACCGCCGGCCGCGTCACCGGTCGTCGGGGCGGTGGCGCCGTGCTGGGTGCGCACAGCGGAGAGATCGAGCCCCTGCTGCGGCTGGGCAGGAGACTGGGGGTCCGGGTGCTGGGGCGGCTGCGTCACGGGATGTCCTTTCGGGCGGTGTCGGCGGGCGGATGGTTCGGCGGGCCGGGGTGGGATCAGCGGGCGAGCTCGGCGTCGGCGAGCACATCGGAGACGCCGACGAGGGCGATCTGCGCGTTGCCGTCGGCGGGGACGGTGAACGACACGACCTGGAGGTTCTTCGTCACGAGCTTCCGGCTCGTCGTGCTCTCCCCGACGATCGACTTCTGCGGCTCGGGGATCGTCAGCGAGCCGGTGCGGCCCTCGACGGACTCCGGGGCGATCGTCGTCGTCACGGTGATGAGCCCGGTGACGATCGCACCGCCGTCGGCGGTCTGCTGGGCAGCGAGCTGGTTGCCCTCGGCCGGGGCGTACTCGAACTCGATGGTGCCGTTGCCCTCGGACAGCGCCTCGCGCTGGGAGGTCTGCGCGCGCTCCACCTGCTTCCGGAAGGCGTCCTCGGCGAAGTCACCGGCGAAGCGGGAGTCGTCGCCGTTCTGGAGCACGTCGGCGTACTGGCGCACGGTGTCCTCCGGAGTCTTCTTCAGACCCGCCTGGTCCGGTGCCAGGAGCTGGGACCCCTGGCGCGCATCGGCGACCTCGGGGATCGCCGCACCGGGCAGCAGCACGCTCTGCGACCACAGCTTGTAGTCGGCGCGCGCGTTCTCCTGCGACAGCACGAGGAGCTGCGATTGGCCCGACCCGCTGTCGGAGGTGATCGCGCTCGTCACGCGCGGCCACTGGTCCGTCGCCGAGGTGAAGTTCACAGTGATCGATTCGGCAGCGACGGCCGGGGGCAGCTCGTAGTCCTCCGCCTTGTCCTTGACGGCGTAGGCGGACTGCCGCTGCTCGAGGAACGGCCCGGCCGCGCGGGCGGCGAGCGCATCGGCGTGGAGCTGTTCGTCGGACGCGGCGACGGAATCCGCGATCTCCGTGATGACGCGTTCGAGCTGGGCATCGGTGACGACGGCGGGTGCGGTCTCCGGCGGGTCCGAGGGCGCAGGCGTCGGGAGCTCGGCGGGTCCGCCGCAGCCAGCGAGTGCGATGACGGGGACGATCGCGAAGGCGGCTCCGGTCTCCGCGAGCCTGCGGCGCCTCTCACGGCGGGCCTCCCGGCGCTGCTTCTCCTTCTGCGCGCGGCGCAGGTCCATGAAGCCGAGCACGAGGCCGAGCGCGACGAGGATCCCGCCGATGATCATGAGCGGCAGCGCCCACGGGGTCTCGGCGTGGTTGGGCCAGCTGATCTCCACGGAGGAGGCTGCGGGCGATTCGCCGTCGGAGGCGATGAGGAACGCGGTGCGCGCGGGCTCGGAGTCCCAGTCGAGGACGATCTCGCCCTCGCCGCTGAGCTGGGACTCGAACAGGTCGCCGTTCGCCGGGTCCGCGGTCTCGCCCTCGCCGCCGCCGGTCTCGACCGCCAGGGTCGATTCGTCGGCGAGCCCGGTGATGCGCGAGTGCGGGGTCTCCCCCACCCAGATGTCGATGTTCTCCTTCGAGGCCTGCGACAGCGTGAGCTCGCCCTCGCTCTGCACGGTGAGCGTGGCCGGCGTGTCGTAGAGGTTGAGCACCCCCGGCTCGATGACGAGCAGCGGGCCCGGCTCGCTCAGCGAGGCGGAGGCCGTGATCGTCTCGTCCGGTGCCCAGGCGGTCTGCTGCAGGATGCCGATCGCGCCGACGATCAGACCGGCGACGATGAGCAGTCCCGAGACAACGTAGCGCACGCATTCCCCTTCGTCGTAGCCGCGCAGGGCATCCGCCGCGTGCGCGTTCCTCAGTCTAGATGACGGGTCCGCCAAGCGTGCGGAACCCTGCCCCGGAGGACGGCAGTCGACGGTACACACCCCGCCTGACATTTCGATGACAGCGCCCGTGGCGCACCTCACACCGGCTCGCCTCCGGTGTCCTCACCGGTCGACGACGTAGGATCGAGGCGTGGCTACCGACAGAATCGTATGGATCGACTGCGAGATGACCGGCCTCGAGGTCGGCACCGATGAGCTCATCGAGGTCGCCTGTCTGGTGACGGACTTCGACCTCGGGATCGTCGACGAGGGCGTCGACGTCGTCGTCAAGCCCTCGCAGGCGGCGCTCGACAACATGAACGCGTTCGTCACCGGGATGCACACGACCTCCGGGCTGCTCCCGCTGCTCGACGACGGGGTCACCGTCGCCGAGGCGCAGGACACCGTCCTCGATTACATCCGCTCCCATGTCAAGGAGCCGGGGAAGGCCCCGCTCGGCGGCAACTCCGTGGGCACCGACAAGACCTTCCTGTCGGTGCAGATGCCCGAGCTCGTCGACCACCTGCACTACCGGATCATCGACGTGTCCTCGATCAAGGAGCTCGCCAAGCGCTGGTTCCCCAAGGCCTACTTCAACGCCCCGGGGAAGACCGGCGGCCACCGTGCGCTCGGCGACATCAAGGACTCGATCGCCGAACTCGCCTACTACCGCGAGATCGTCTTCCGTACCGAGGGGCCGACGAGCGACGAGGCGATCGCCGCCGCCCGCCGGGTGTCGTCCGACCAGGGCTGAGGCGCCGACCCGCGCCTACGCCCGGTCGGCCTGCTCCCGGCTGGTGAGACCCGAGCCGGTGGCGAACAGCTTCTGCGGGAACGCGCCCTGGGCGACGAGGATCTTCGCGAAGTCCTTCGCCTGCCCGTCGAGCTCCGCGAGGCGCTCGTCCGACAGCGCCTCCCACGACAGCGCGACCGAGGCGTCGGTCGCCTGCTCGATCTCCTCGCGCAGCGCCGCGGCCTCGTCGGTGATCCGGGCCTCGTCCCCGGCACCGAGCACGAGTCCGCGCTCGCGCAGCGACTCGACCGCGGCGTTCCACTCCTCCTCCGACCAGCCGCGGCTCTTGCGCGCGGCGGACGGACGGAACGAGGTACCGGTGAGGCAGTGGAGGACGATCGCCTCGAGCCCGGACAGGTCGTGGGTGATGAGGGCGCCGATGTGTCCGTCCCCGCGGTACTCGCGCAGCAGCGTCGCCGCGCTCCACAGGTCGAGGAACGGCTGCACGGCGGGATCCTGGGCCTGCACGCCCGGCGCGAGCGCCTCCTGGTGGGCGGCGAACAGCGTCCGGCCGTCGGGTAGCAGAGCGGTGAGCACAGGGTCGAGTGCGTCGACGAGGTGCTGGGCGAGCGCGGGCAGCTCCGGGCTGCGACCGCCCGGCGCCTCGGGTCCGAAGGCGCCGGCGAGGAACTGCTCCACCCCGGCCAGGCGCGCGGCGTGCACCGTCTCCGGGGCGGCGGTGTCCCAGCACTCCGGAACGAACCGGCGGATGCAGGCCGGGTTGAAGCTGTAGAAGGTCGCCGCGACCACGGAGGCCGGGACCCGGCCGAGCGGGGCTGCGCGCCCGGCGAAGTAGATCGCCGAGGGGTGCGTCACCCCGGTGCCGGCGATCGCCTCGCCGACGGGGCGGGCGAAGTACGTGGCCGAGTGGACGGATTCGACGCGCTTGGACAGTCGGCGGATGAGGTCGCGCCGTTGGGAGTTCACCATGTGCCCACTCTACTGAGCAGTGATCCGCATCACCACTCTCCGGCCCGGCGCACCGGTCGTACAAGCAGATTTCATCTGTTCGGCAGGTCCGCGCCACCGCGTGCACCGCTGCCGGTCCGACCCTGGTCCCATGACCGTCCTGCCGCCGCACGCCCGGACCGGATTCCCCACCGCACCCCGCTCGCGGGTGGGGCCCGCCGACCTGGAGATCCCGCTCGGGGCCCGCAGCCGGCTCTACCGGGCGTTCGAGATCCTCCCCGGCGCGGTGAGCATCTCCGCGATCCTCCTCGTCTTCCTCGTGCCTCTCGTGTCGCCACGGGCGGGAGCGGTCTACGTGCTGTGCGTCGTCGGGGTGATGTTCCTCCGCGCGATCCGCGGCTCGGTCGACCTCGCCCGCGGCTACACCCGGTTCCGCGCCTCGGCCCGCGTCGACTGGGCCGCTCGGCTCCGCGACATCGGACGCACTCTCGAGGGCCGGAGAGTGCCGGCGAGCCCGCCCCATGCCTTCCGCGCCGAGCGGCACCGCGCGCTCCTCGCGCAGGTCGCCGCGCACCCTGAGCGCTACCCGCACCCGGCATCGCTCGTCCACGCGGTGGTCGTCGCCGCGTACAACGAGTCGTACTCGGTCATCGCCCCGACGCTGCGCACCCTGGCCTGCAGCTCCACGCCGGGCGAGCAGATGTGGATCGTGTTCGCCTACGAGGAGCGCGGCGGTGCGGAGATGGAGCACACCGCCCAGCGGCTGCGCGCGGAGTTCGGCCACCGCTTCGCGGTCTTCGAGCTCGTACGGCACCCGCGCGACCTGCCCGGTGAGATCGCCGGCAAGGGCGCGAACATCACGCATGCCGGACAGCACCTCCAGGCGCTCGCCGTGCGGCGCGGGGTCGCCGCGGAGTCCGTCCTCGTCACCACTCTCGACTGCGACAACAAGCCGTACGAGAGCTACTTCGACTACGTCGCCTACGAGTACATCGCCTGCCTCGAGCGGAAGCGACGCGCCTTCCAGCCGATCAGCCTGTACCTCAGCAACATCTGGGACGCCCCGGCCGTCACCCGCGTCATCGCCTCGGCGAACTGCTTCTGGAACCTCACGTGCACGGTGCGGCCGTTCTCGCTGCGGAACTTCGCCTCGCACACCCAGCCGCTCGATGCGCTCGTCGAGATGGGCTTCTGGTCCACCCGCACGATCGTCGAGGACGGCCACCAGTTCTGGCGCTCGTACTTCCACTTCGAGGGCGACTACGCGGTAGTGCCGATCCACGTCCCGATCCACCAGGACGCGGTCCTGGCCGGCACCCTGCGGCAGACCATGGGCGCCCAATTCAGGCAGCTGAGCCGCTGGTCCTACGGGGCCTCCGACATCGCCTACGTCGCCGCCGGCGTGTTCGGCGCGCAGCGGCGGGTCCCGCTGCTGCGGAGCACCCTCCACCTCCTCACCCTGCTCGAGGGGCACGTGACGCTCGCCTGCGTGTCGGTGATCATCGCGCTCGGCGGCTGGACCCCGTTCCTCATCATGCGCCGGACCGGGGGTGCGGATGCGCTGGTGAGCCAGATGCCGCTGCTCGTCGGGATGATCCAGCAGATCGCGATGATCAGCCTGCTGATCTCGCTCGTCGTGTTCTGGAACCTCCTGCCGCCGCGCCCCGTGCGCTACGGGCCGGCGCGCAGCGTCGCGATGCTCGCGCAGTGGCTCCTCTACCCCGCGACGATCCTCGGCTACAACGCGACCACCGCGCTGTACTCCCAGAGCAGACTGCTGCTGGGCCGGTACCGGGAGCGGTTCGAGGTCACCGAGAAGGTCGCCGGCGGCGGGGCCGGGATCCCTGCAGCCGGGCAGGTGCGGCTGGGTACAGTGGGGCTGTGCGCGATGCCCGGTACTACCTCTTCCTCGTCCTCGCCAACGCGTTCTGGGCGGGCAACTTCGTCGTCGGCGGACTGATCGCCGACTCCGTCTCCCCGCTCTTCCTCACCACGGTCCGCTGGGTGCTGGCGACCGTGCCGCTGTTCGTCCTCGCCGCGTTCGTCGAGAAGCCGGACTGGAAGGCGGTGTTCGCCGAGTGGCGGCTCCACGTGCTGCTCAGCTGCCTCGGGCTCATCGGCTACGCGCTCTTCACCTATCTGGCGCTCGCCCACACCTCCTCGGTGTCGGCCTCGCTGCTCAACTCGGTGGGCCCTGCGCTCATCGCGGTCGTCGCCGTCCTCGTCGCCCGGGAGCGGCTGACCGGGACGGCGGTGCTCGGGCTCGCGCTCTCCCTGCTCGGCGCGGTGATCGTGCTCGTGCGCTTCGACGGCGGCGGGGTCGGGCTCGACCTCGGCATCGGCACCCTGTTCATGCTCGTCGCGGTGAGCGTGTTCGTCGTCTACACGGTGCTCGGCCGGTTCCTGACCTCCCCGCCGGTGTCGGCGACCGCCGTCCAGGCGCTCTTCGCCTCGGCGGTGCTCGTGCCGGCGACGCTGGTGCTCGGGGCACCCGGCCCGGCGGACGGGATCACGTGGCTCGGGGTCGTCTACATCGGGATCTTCCCGTCCGCGCTGTCCTACCTCATGTGGAACCTCGCGGTGCGTGGGATCGGGGCGGCGCGCGCCGGGGTCTACCTCAACCTCGTGCCGTTCTTCACCGCGATCATCGGCCTCTTCATCGGCGACCCGATCACGGGGATCCAGGTGCTCGGCGGGATGCTCATCGTCGCCGGCGTCGTCATCACCTCACGCCGGCCGAAGGCGGCGGGGACTCCGCCCGCCCCGTCCGGCTCCCCGGGTTGAGACGTCTGACCCAGGTGCGCTGGGCTCAGTCGGCCCAGACTGCCAGGTCGAGGACGAGCCGTCCGCGGACACCGCCCTGCTCGAACCGGGCGTGCGCCTCGGCGGCCTGCTCCGGCGGGTGCACGTCGGCGACGACGAGCTCGAGGGTGCCGTCCTCGACCGCAGTGCGGAGGTCCTCGAGCAGCGCGCGGGAGCCGTACTCGGTGACGACGGCCGTGCGGCGGAACCGGATGTCGCGCTCCCCCGTCCCCTTCCAGAACCGCACCGCGGCGTAGCCGCCGCCGTCGCGCACCGCGGGCACCGCCTTCTCGTCCATCACCGCGGCGTCGATGAGCCCGTCGACGCCGTCGGGGACGATCGCCCGGATCCGGTCGGCGACATCGTCGCCGCGCTCGACCACGTGATCCGGGCCCGCGGACTCCACGAGTGCGCGGTCCTTGTCCGCCGCGTCGGCGATCACCGAGAGGCCGGCGCGCTTCGCCAGGCGCACCGCGTACTGGCCGAGGGTGCCGGCCGCCCCGGTGACGGCGAGCGTCTGTCCGGGTGAGAGCTCGAGCTTGGCGAGCGCCTGGAGCGCGGTGAGGCCGTTCATCGGCAGGGTGGCCGCCTGCTGCAGGCTCGCCCCCTCCGGGATCCGCACGAGCGCGTCGTCGGCGGCGACGAGGAGCTCGGCGTAGGCCCCGCCGTGCTCGCTCACCGGGACGGCCATCGTCATGACCTCCTCGCCCACCTGCCAGGCGCTGCCCTCGCCGACCTCGTCGACGACTCCGGCGGCATCCATGCCGGGGACGTAGGGCGGGGTGAGGCTGCTGACGTCCTGCACCCCGGCGCGGAACGTCGTGTCGGTGGGGTTGACGGCTGCGGCGTGGACGCGGATGCGCGCCTCGCCCGGACCCGGGTGGGGTTCCGGCACGTCGTGGACGGCGAGGGCGCTGGGCCCTCCGAACTCGGTGACTCCGATGACCTTCATACCCTGGGCAACCACGGCGGGCGCGCACGCATTTCTCATCCCGCGCCGCGTTCCGCATGCCGGGATTGACCCGCCGAACGGGGCGGGCGAGACTGGACGGGACAGCACGCATCGCAGCGCGCACGCCGCAGAGCACGAGGCGCACGCCGCAGCGCACATCGAGTCGAGGAGGACCGCACAATGGCGCATCGGGTATGGAACGGGCAGGCGCAGATGCCGTCGGTCATGGATTCCCAGATCGAGATCGTCAAGGGCGAGGGCTCCTACGTGTGGGACGCGCAGGGGAAGAAGTACTTCGACGGCTCGGCGAGCCTCTGGTACGCGAACATCGGCCACGGCCGCACGGAGCTCGCCGAGGCCGCCTACAAGCAGATGCTCGAGCTCGAGACTTACCACACCTTCGGACGGTTCATCAACGAGCCGGCGCGCACCCTGGCCGACCGGCTCGCGGCGATGTCGCCGATCGAGAACCCCAAGGTGATCTTCAACTCCGGCGGCTCGGACGCGATCGACGTCGCCTGCAAGCTCGCCCGCCGCTACTGGCAGGCCGTCGGGGAGACCGAGCGCACGGTCATCGTGTCCCGCGACACCTCCTACCACGGGCTCCACGCCTTCGGCACCGCGATCGCCGGCCTCGAGCCCAACCGCGAGGGCTACGGCACCGAGTCGCTCGTGCCCGACACCGTCCGGGTGTCGGCGAACGACCCGGCGCGCCTCGAGGAGCAGATCCTCGCGATCGGCCCGCAGCGCATCGCCGCGTTCGTCGCCGAGCCGGTGATCGGCGCCGGCGGCGTCATCGGGCCCGCGGACGGCTACTTCGAGACCGTGCAGCGCCTGGCGAAGGAGCACGGCTTCCTCTTCATCGCCGACGAGGTCATCACCGGTTTCGGCCGCACCGGGAAGATGTTCGCCTCGGAGCGGTACTCCCTCGACCCCGACATCCACACCATGGCCAAGGGCCTGACCTCCGGCTACGCGCCGCTCGGCGGGATCCAGATCGCCGAGCGCGTGTGGGAGCCGTTCTTCACCGGGGGCGAGGAGGCGCCGGCCTTCCGGCACGGCGTCACCTACTCCGGGCACGCCACCGCCTGCGCCGTGGCGCACGCCAACCTCGACGTGCTCGAGCGGGAGGACCTCGTCGACCGTGCCGGCAAGCTCGAGGACGTCCTCGCCACGGAGCTCGACACCCTCGTGGGCGTCGACGGGATCGCCGAGGTGCGCTCGCGGGCCGGATTCCTCGGCGCGGTGAAGTTCACCGAGGACCTCGTCAGCGAGACGATCGTGCGCCGGGCCGCGGAGCGCGGCGTGATCCTCCGGGCGCTGCCGGACAACGCGCTGCAGATCTCCCCGCCCTTCGTCGCCGAGCCCGAGGACCTCGCGCTCACCGTGTCGGCGATCCGCGAGTCGGTCGCGGAGGGCTGAGGCCTCACCGCCACCACGACAGGGCCCCGGCGAGCAGTCGTGCTCGCCGGGGCCCTGTCAGCTGCTGCTCGGCCCGCCTTCTCCGGTAGGCCCGCAGCTCCTACTCGAAGTAGCGCCGCGGGTTCGCCACGAGCATCATGTCGATGTCGGCCTCGGTGACCCCGCGCTCGCGCAGCGCCGGCAGCACGTCCTCGCTGATGTGGCGGAAGTTCCACTTCGGCACCGCCTGGACCTTCGCCTCGGCGTCGAACCAATCGATGAAGCACGAGGCGTCGTGGGCGAGCACCACCCGGTCGGTGTACCCGCGGCGCACGAGCTCGGCCACGGTGTCGACGCGCTGCTCGAACGGCAGGAGCACGTCGAGGCCGAACCGGTCCATACCGAGCAGCGAGCCCTTGTCCGCGACCCGCATGAGGTAGTCGAGGTCGGTGGTGTCGCCCGAATGGCCGATGACGACCTTGGTGAGGTCCGCGCCGATGCCTCGCCGACCGCGCGCATCACCCGCTCGACGCCGGGCGTGAGGCCCTGCTCCTCGATCGCGCACTTGAGGAAGGCCGCGCGGACCCCGGTGTCGGCGATGCCCTCGGTGAGGTCGCGGACGAAGAGATCGACGAGCGGCTCGGGCACGTCGAACAGGAGCCCGGGACCGGTGTAGTGGAACTGGAATGGGATCTCGTTGTACGTGTAGAGGCCCGTCGCGGCGACGATCTGCAGGTCGGTGCCGGCGGCCACCTGCTGGATGCGCGGGATGTAGCGGCCGAGCCCGAGCACGGTGGGGTCGAGGATCGTGTCGATCCCGAGCTCCTTGAGCTCCTGGAGATCCCGCTGCGCCTGAGCGACCCGGGCGTCCTCGTCCCAGTCCTGATAGTTGATCCGGTGCTCCTCGCCGAGCACGAAGACATGCTCGTGGACGAGCGTCCGTCCGAGGTCCGCGCTGTCGATCGGTCCCGTCACCGTCTGCACCTGTGCCATACCGTCTCCTCATCGAGTGGACGCGACGGTCGGACGACCGCCGCCGGTGATCCACATCACATCACGGATCGCCCTCGCCCACCAGGGCCGGATCCCCGACCGCCGGCCGGCGGGCGGGTCCTGGACGGAGGGTGAGGTCAGCGTTCCACGGGCGGCTGTGCCGGCTGGTCTGCGAGCGCCGCCTCGAGCCGGGCCCGGTCCTCCGCGGACGGCGGTGCGCTCCGGCGGGTCTCCCGGTCCCAGAACACGACGACGGCATGGGAGCGGGCGACGACGGTGCCGTCAGGAGTGCGCATGGTCTCCGCAGTGCGCAGGCTCGTGGTCCCCACGCGCTCGATCGCGCACTCGACGGCCACGGTGCCCGCGTCGACCGTGAGCTCGGAGACGTAGTCGATCTCGAGGCGGGCGATGAGATGGCTGTCGGCGCCGGCGAGCGCGAGACCGCTGCGCAGCCACGTCGAGCGGGCCTCGTCGAGCAGGGTGAGATAGGTCCCGTGGTACACGTGGCCGTTGGTGTCGAGATCGCGCCACCGCAGCGGCACGTCGATGATGTGGGTCGTCACGGTGCTCCTTCGCATCGTCCCGACGCCCGCCCCGGGCGCCTCTTCCATCCTCGCACAGCGCCCGGCGAACGCAGCCGGGGTCGCCCGAGCGGGGGAACGGATGCGCATATCCCTATCTCACTATTTTTGCCCGCCTCGCCGGGGGTCTATATTCGCACTCAGCGCCGTGTTCATCGGCGGTATTCCGAATCAGAAAGAATTGATGATGCTCTCTCGCCGCGTGGTCCCCGCCGTGCTCGCCGTCCCGCTCCTCGCCCTCAGCGCCTGCGGCAGCGGCGGTGGCGGTGGCGCCGAGCCCGGTGACGACCCCGTCGCCATCGCGACCTCGAGCACGCTCGGCAGCGTGCTCGGGCAGATCACCGAGTGCGCCGGGACGAGCTCGACCTCGCTCATGGGCCCCGGCGACGACCCCCATACCTTCCAGCCGTCCTCGGCCCAGGTGGCCGAGCTCGCCGGCACGGAACTCGTCATCGCCAACGGGCTCGAGCTCGAGGGCGGGCTCGAGTCCGCGCTCGCCAACGCCGCCGAGGACGGTGCCACCGTGCTCGAGGTGGCGCCCGAGGTCGACCCGATCCCCTGGGGCGGCGAGGCGCACGACCACGGCGAGGAGGGCCACGAGGAGCACGAAGGTCACGAGCACGCCGAGGACGGTCACGATCACGCCCACGAGGAGGACTCTGCGGCACCCGGCGGGGAGGCGGATCCCCACGCCGGCCACGACCACGGCTCCGAGGATCCTCACTTCTGGCTGGATGCGAGCCGGATGGCCACCGCCGCCCACATCATCGGCGAGGCCCTCACCGAGCAGACCGGGGAGGCCCAGTACACCGAGTGCGGCGAGAAGGTCGAGCAGGAGCTCACCGACACCGATGCCGAGGTGCGCGAGATCCTCGCCGACATCCCCGCCGAGAAGCGGGTCCTCATCACCGACCACGAGGCGTTCGGCTACTTCGCCGCGGCCTACGACTTCGAGGTCGCCGGCGTCGTGGTGCCCGGCGGGTCGACGGACGCCGAGCCGTCCTCGGCCGAGCTCGCGGAGCTGACCTCCGTCATCGAGGACACCGGGGTGCCGGTGATCTTCTCCAACACCGCCGCCTCGACCCCACTCATCGACGCCGTGGCCGCGGAGGTCGGCACCGATGTGTCCGTCGTCGAGCTCCACGTCGGCAGCGTCGGCCCGGCGGATTCCGCGGCGGCCACGTATCAGGGCATGATGGTGGACAACGCCACGAAGATCGCCGAGGCGCTCGCCTGAGTTCCGCACCGGCCCTGCCGGAACGGAAAGGGCAGGCCCGGCCGGAGCCGTCCCCCGGACGGCACGCACCTCGTCGGCCCCACCCCGTCGGCACCGCCGCCGGGCGCGCCCGCGCCCGACGGCCCGATCCACCAGGACTGGCTCGCAGACTATGGAATGGTTCACCGAACCCTTCGCGCTGGGATTCCAGCAGCGCGCTCTCATCGGCGGTCTGATCTCGGCCGTCATGGCCTCGGTCGTCGGCGTCTGGCTCGTGCTGCGCGGCATGAGCTTCTTCGGCGACGCGTTCGCCCACGGCATCCTGCCGGGCATCGCCGTCGCCATGCTCCTCGACGTCTCCCCCGCGCTCGGCGCGGCCGCTGCGATCGTCGCGATGGTGCTCCTCATCGAGTGGATCCACCGGGCCACGCCGCTCCACGAGGACACCGGCATCGGCCTGCTGTTCGTCGCGATGATGGCGCTCGGCGTCGTCATCATCTCCACCATGGACCAGTACACCGGCAGTCTCACCGGGATCCTGTTCGGCGATGCGCTCGGCGTCACGCCCGAGGTGCTGCGCGGCATGTTCGTGCCCGCCGTGGCGGTGCTCCTCGCGTCTGCGATCCTCTACCGTCCGCTGCTGTCGCTCGCGTTCTCGCAGAGCAAGGCGCAGTCGCTGGGGATGCGGCCGGGGATCATCCATGTGCTCCTGCTCGTGCTCATCGCCGCCGCCGTCATCGTCGGCTTCCGCTCGGTCGGCACGATGCTCGTGTTCGGGCTGCTCGTCGGCCCGCCGGCCACGGCCTCGCTGCTGTCGCGCACCGTGCCGCAGATGTTCGCGTGGTCGACGCTCATCGCAGTGTTCTCCGTGTGGGCCGGACTGCTGCTGAGCTTCCACCTCGGGACCGCGGGCTCGGCGACGATGGCCCTCGTGCCGATCGCCCTGTTCTTCCTCACCCTGATCATCCGCCAGCTCGTCCAGGCCGAGCGCCATCGCACCGTCGGACGCGGCGAGCCCTCCGCCGGGAGCGCGGACTCGGTGCTCGCCCCGGGCTCCGCGCCGGAGCGCCGGGCGCCGGGCGCGTCGGTGCTCGACCCGCACAGCGGCACCGCGCCCGCCGGACCGGCCTCGGTGCCGGCGACCGGAAGCCGTGAGGATCCCGGGGGCGACCGGGCGGGGCACGGCACCGGGCACGGGGTCGCCGGGCGCCGGGCTCCGGATTCCCGGCTCCACGAGTCCTTCACCGATCCCGAGCACGTCCTCACCCCGGCGGAGGTGCCGCTCGCCGAGGCCGAGGGCATCGTGCTCGCCTACGGGCAGCACATCGCGACCGCACGCTCGACGTTCACGCTGCGGCAGGGCGACGTCGTCGCGATCATCGGCCCCAACGGCTCGGGCAAATCCACACTCCTCCACGCGATCGCCGGCCTCATGCCGCCGCGCGCCGGGCGCCTGCGGGTGCTCGGGGCGAAGCCCGCGCTCGGCTGGCGCAAGGTCGCCTACGTCATGCAGGCCGTCGAGGTGCCCGCCGGCATCCCGCTCACCGTGCGCGAGGTCGTGGCGATGGGCCGCTACTCGACGCTCGGCTGGTTCCGCCCGTTCCGGCGGCACGACCGGCAGCGTGTGCAGCAGGCGATGGAGGCGCTCGGGATCACCGATCTGGCGCGCCGACACCTCTCGGAGCTGTCCGGTGGTCAGCGCCAGCGCGTGTACGTCGCCCAGGCGCTCGCGCAGGACCACATCGCACTCCTCCTCGACGAGCCGCTCACCGGGCTCGACATCGTGTCCGCGCGGACGATCGACCGGATCATCCATGCCGAGCACGAGCACGGCCACTCCGTCGTCATGACCACCCACGATCTCGAGGAGGCGCGTGCGGCCGACCATGTGCTGCTGACCTCGGGCCGGGTGCTCGCCTCAGGCCCGCCGGAGCAGGCGCTCACCCGCCGCAACCTCGAAGTCGCCTACGGCCTCGGCTCGCTCCACGGGGACGAGGATCCCGACACCGAGCTCCCGGAGGTCCTCCCGGATCCGGTGCACGGCCTGCACGACGACCCGAGCGACCCGACCGCGCGGTGAGACGACGTGCTCGCGCGGAGTTGGACGGTCCCACCGACCGCTGACTAGCCTCGGGAGGCATGGACTCGACGCGCACCGACTCCCCGCAACGCACCGGATCCGAGAGGAACAACTGGCTCCTCCTCGCCCTCGTCGCGCTCGTGTCGTTCGGCGGGGCGGTGCTCTACGCGGTCGTCGACGATCCGGATTCACCGATCTACCTCGCGTACTTCGTCGTCATGGCCGCCGCGGTGGCGGGCGTCGCCTTCTGGTGGTTCGGCGCGCACCCGCCGCGCCTGTCCGAACCGCGGTGGGGGTACCTCGGGGTCGTCGTCCTCCTCATCGCCGGCGGGACGCTGCTCCGCATAGTACCCGGCACGCGCGCCATCGCCTCATGGCTGACGATCGGGGCGTGCTTCGTCCTCTACGGCCTGCTCGAGCGGTCTGCCGCGGTCGCGGCCTACGCCCTCGACCTCGCTCAGCTCGGCCTCGTGCTCGAGATCGTCACGAACTGCAGGGCGGGGATCATCGAGATGAGAATGACCGGCACCGCTAACACGACGCTGATGAGCAGTCGTTGACGCAGCACCTCCAGCTCGCGGTCCCTGCGGTCCCCTTCAGTGGAGTCGCCGTCGTCTCCGGTTCCGGCAGTGGTGGGGAGCTGAGCCCGGTAGCCGGCGTCCTCCACCGTGGTGATCAGACGCTGGGGGTCGAACCCGGCAGGTGCGGTGACCCGGGCCTGCTCGGTGGCGTAGTTGACGCTGGCGCTGACACCGTCGAGCTTGTTGAGCTTGCGCTCGATCCGGTTCGCGCACAAGGCGCACGTCATGCCCTCGATGTCGAGCTCCACGGCGACGGTCTGCGGTTCGGAGTCGCGAGCCAGCGATGTGTCGGCGGGCTGGACGGCCATCAGGCACCTTCCTTCTCGTGGTGGTCCTGCTCAACGTCTTGCATCCAGGACTCCACGAGGGAGTCGGGGATGAAGGCGCTGCCCGCGCCGTACGCGGCGGTGAAGACCGCCAGCAGTACGGCCGCGTACAGCGTCAGGCGGATGCCGGCACTCACGCAGGCACCGCCTGGTAGCCGGCCTCCTCGACCGCCGCGACGACCGCCGCGGAGTCGACGCCGGCTTCCGAGGTGACGACGAGCTGTCCGGTCTCGTGGGAGACCTCGACATCGGTGACGCCGGCGATCTCCTCGACTTCTTCCCGCACCGACCTCTCGCAGTGACCGCACGTCATACCGGTCACAGAGAACGTGTTGGTAGCCATGTCGAACCTCCTCCGTTGAATACCCCCGACGGGTATCGCTGATCGAAATATGCCCGGCGGGGGTATAGGGGTCAAGGGGCATTGCGGGTCGGGGAGGGCGCCCGGGTGGATCTTCACTGACTCTTCAAGGCTCGCGGGGTTCAGGTGGTCCAGGGTCCGCGCGTACGGTCGCAGTAGGGCGCGGATTCCGCTGCGCCTGGTCGAAGTGGAAGGAGAGTTCCATGTCGCATGTAGTTTCGATGATTGAGACCCATCCTGCAGGTGCGCAGGGGGTTGACAAGGATACGCTCGCCGCCTGTATCGCGGCGTGTTTCGAGTGTGCGCAGACATGCACGGCTTGTGCGGATGCGTGTCTGAGCGAAGAGATGGTGGCCGACCTGGCGGCGTGCATCCGCGCCGATTTGGATTGCGCGGACATCTGCATCGCCACGGGCAACGTGCTCTCGCGGTTGACCGGCACGAATCCGGAAGTCATCCGGTCCCTGGTGGAGACGTGCCGGACGGTGTGCCGGGCGTGTGCGGAGGAGTGTGAAAAGCACGCTCAGATGCACGAGCACGGGACTGCTGAGGGTTTAGTTGACTTCACGACTGGATAAGTTCCAGGAAGGATGGAAGTCATGCCAAAGATCTACACCGATGAGTTCAAGCAATCAGCTCTCGAGCTCCTGGGCGAGGGGATGACCCAGAAGCAGGTCTGCGCCGACCTCGGCATCTCGAAGTCAGCTCTCCAGGCCTGGGTGCGTGACTCACGCCTGCGTGAGCACGGACTCGAGCCCTCTCGTGATGTCGAGGAGTCTCGCGCCCAGGCAGCAGCACTGAAGCGGATCAGGGAACTCGAGCGGGAGAACAAGATCCTCCGCGAGGCTGCAGCGTATCTCTCGCAAGCGAACTTGAAGCTCGGTGGTCATCACCCAAAATGATGTACCCGCTGGTCCTCGACCTTGCTGCCGCCGGGGTGCCGGTGGCAGTGGCCTGCCGGGTACTCGGCTTTACCAAGCAGGGTTTCTACAAGTGGTGCGCGAAACCTGTCTCTGACCGGGAACTCGAGGAGGCGCACTTGATCAATGCCGCCTACGACGTTCATACGGACGATCCTGAGTTCGGGCACCGGTTCATCGCTGATGAGCTCCAGGCGTGCGGATACAGCGCCTCTGAACGTCGTGTGTGGCGGCTGTGCTCGCAGCAGGAGCTGTTCTCCCACACGATCAAACGAGCCCGGAAGCACGGTAAGAAGCCCGGCCCGCCAGTGTGTGATGACCTCGTCGAACGCGACTTCACAGCAAAGGCAGTCAACGAGTTGTGGCTGACCGATATCACCGAGCATCACACCAGTGAGGGCAAGCTGTATATGTGCGCGGTCAAGGATGTGTTCAGCAACAGAATCGTCGGTTATGCCATCGATTCGAGGATGAAATCTCGTCTGGCTGTGGCGGCGATTGATGACGCTGTGGCTCGTCGTGGCGGACCGCGAGCCGTGGCAGGGTGTGTCGTTCACTCGGATCGCGGGTCGCAATTTCGCTCTCGTAAGTTCCAGCAGGTTCTACGGCGTTACGGGCTAGTCGGATCGATGGGTCGGGTCGGCGCTGCTGGTGATAATGCGGCGATGGAATCGTTCTTCGCTGTGTTGCAGAAGAACGTCCTCGACCGGGGCCGTTGGGACACGCGAGCGAGGTTGCGGACATCGATCGTCCACTGGGTCGAGCGGACCTACCACCGGAAGCGTCGGCAACGGCGTTTGGGTAAACTGACTCCGGTTGAATACGAGCTTGTTCACCACAAGGCCGTCACTCTGGCGGCATAAACCCCGGAGTCAACTAAACCGTCAGCAGTCCCCACTGCCGCATCTGTGCTGAGGCGTGCCGACGGTGCGAAGAGGCGTGTGCCGCGTTGCTGAAGGCCTTGGCCTGAGATGAAGCACGGCTCTGATTCGGCCCGGGTGGACGACATGTTCACCCGAGTCAGGAGTGGCGCGGGTTTCATCGCGGCGTTGGATCAGAGTGGGGGCAGCACGCCGCAGGCGCTGCGGCTCTATGGGATCAGCGAGGATTCCTATTCCAGCCCGGCGGAGATGTTCGATCTGGTGCATCGGATGCGCACCCGTGTCATCACCAGTCCGGCCTTCAACGGTGATCGCATCCTGGGGTCGATCCTGTTCGAAGACACCATGGACCGGGAGATCGACGGGCGTCAGACGGGTGAGTACCTGTGGGAGGTGAAGGGCATCGTGCCGTTCCTCAAGATCGACAAGGGACTGGCAACGCAGGCCCACGGTGCCCAGGTCATGAAGCCCATCCCCGAGCTGGACGCCCTGCTGACCCGCGCGGTGAGCAGGCACATGTTCGGCACGAAGATGCGCTCGGTCATCACGATGCCCGGACCGGGGTTGGATGCCGTCGTCGCCCAGCAGTTCGCCATCGCTCGGCAGGTTCTGCGGTTCGGGTTGGTGCCCATTGTGGAGCCCGAGGTCGACATCCACTCTCCCGACAAGGCAGGGGCCGAGGACCAGCTGCGAACTGCCATCCGGGAAGAGCTCGACGGGCTCGGCGAGGATCAGCCGGTCATCCTCAAACTGACCCTGCCCGAGCGTGATGATCACTACCGTGAGTTCGTGGACCATCCGCGGGTGGTGCGGGTGTTGGCGTTGTCGGGCGGCTATTCCCGCGCGGACGCCAACACCCGCCTGGACCGCAACCATGGGATGATCGCCAGTTTCTCCCGCGCCCTGACGGAAGGACTGGCCGCGGATCAGACCGATGCGCAGTTCACCGCGGCACTGGATGCAGCGATTGCGTCGATCGTCGCCGCATCACGCACCTGACGCACGCGGTCGGGGGCAGAAGGTCAGTGGTGGGCGAACGACTTCACGAAATCGCGGCGCACCCCCAACGCGGTGTCGGTGCGGCGAATGGAATCGTCACCGTCCTCGACCGAACCCGCCAGGGCTCGGATGGCGTCGATGTTCTCCGGGGTCACGATGGCCTGGTTATCGACCGTGTACGTGCAGAACAGTTCGGTGCCGTCCACGGTGAGGATGTCTTCCCAGACTGCGACTTCGTACATGTCCCCGCGGGGCCTGCCGAGGTCCTGCATCAGCTCGGCGGTGCTGTTGACCGCCACGATGCCGTCGGAGCGCCGGACGAAGGCGATCCTGGGCACCGCCCGGAACGCCTCGAGGACCTCGGCCTTCTCGACGGGACGGGTGAGCTCGACTGTCCAGTAATGCAGGTGGTTCTGGGTATGGGCTCCTTTCGCCGCCATGGTGACGACGTCGAGGTCGGGAACCACCGTTTTGGCATCGGGCCCCTGGTGGCTGGGGATGCGTCCCTCAGGGACGATCGTGTTCATGATCCCGGAGTGGTCGGACTCCCAGGGGTCGGTCGCCCGCCGGATGAGCACGCCGCGCGCCTTTGACAGGAGCCCGACGTTCTTCAGCGCGGTGAGGGTGCGCACGGTCGCGGTGGTGTTGCACGAGACGACCCGGGTGGAGTCGCGGCCGCGGGTGGAGCTGTAGTTGGCGTGGGCGACGAAGGAGTGCCCCGTGAGATCGTGCTTCTCCCCGCCCTGGAATACCGATCTCACGTGATGAGCTCGGTAGAGGTCGAGGTTTTCCGCCCCGACTTTGGCCGGGGTGCAGTCCACGACGACGTCGACTTGATCGAGCAGGTCAGGCAGCTCACCTGCCAGGGCATGCCCGGAGGCGCGCATTTCCTGATGGGCCTCAGAGGTGGAGGCGAAGACGGGGATGTCGCGCGCGGCGGCGGCCGCGACCCGATAGTCGGCGGTGATGTCGCTGACGCCGATGAGTGCCATGTCGTGTTGGGCCCGGACGGCGTCGGCGACGCGTTTGCCGATGACCCCGTACCCGTTCACCGCGACTTTGATCTTGGTGTCCATGCTCATTCCTTTCGAGGTGGTGCGCGTGTCCCACGGTGGGCTCGTCGCCCGCGGGTCAGAGTTCGTCGAGCATCGTCTTCATCTCCTGGATCTCTGCTTCCTGGTCTTCGATGACCTGCTCGGCCAGCGCTATCGCCTGCGGGTTCTGCCCGTCGGACACCTGCTGTTCGGCCATTTCGACGGCACCCTCGTGGTGTCTGGTCATCTGCTCCAGGTACAGCTTCGCGGCCTCGGTGCCGGTGGCGTCTTCGAGCTGCTGCATGTCGTCTTCGCTCATCATCCCGCTCATGCCGCCGTGACCGCCGTGACCGCCCGAGTCACCCATGTCGCCCATGGGTTCCTGGCCCCAGGCTTCGAGCATGGCGTTCATCCGGTCGATCTCAGGCCCCTGCGCGTCGATGACTCCCTGGGCGAAGTCAGCGACGTTCTGCGGGATGTCGTCCTTGGCCAGCAGGGTCTCGCTCATCTCGACGGCCTGCTGATGGTGCGGGATCATCATCTGCGCGAACATCACGTCGGCATCGTTGTGCTCCTCGGAAATCTCCTCACCGGAGCCTGCGGTGTCGGTGGCGACCGAGGTCGCAGGGGCGGGATCTTCCCCTGTGCTGCCGGGGTCGGCGTTCCCGGCGCATGCCGAGAGGATCAGCGTGCCGGCGACGGCTGCCGCAACTGCCAGTGGTGTGCGCTTCATGATGTGACCTTTCCTTGGTGGTGGACGGTTTCTGGTCGGGACGTCTCAGTCGGGGTTGGTGCCAGCCATGCCGGGTTGAGTTCGGTGCGGCGCAGCAGCTGTGCATTGAGGGCGACGACGATCGTCGACAGCGACATCAGGATCGCGCCGACGGCCGGGGAGAGCACGAGCCCGATGGGGGCCAGGACTCCGGCGGCCAGCGGGACGGCGAGGACGTTGTAGCCGGTCGCCCAGGCCAGGTTCTGGATCATCTTGCGGTAGCTGGCCCGGGACAGGTCGATCATCGACAGCACTGCCCGTGGATCGTTGCCGGCCAGTACGACCCCGGCCGATTCCATCGCCACGTCGGTGCCCGCCCCGATGGCGATGCCGACATCTGCACGGGCAAGGGCGGGGGCGTCGTTGACGCCGTCGCCGACCATCGCCACCGACAGTCCCCTGTTCTGCAGGTCGATGACGGCGGAGTCCTTGTCCTGCGGGAGCACTTCGGCGAAGACCTCGTCGATGCCGAGGTCGCGGCCGACGGCGTCGGCGACCTGCTGCGCGTCACCGGTGATGAGCGCGACCTTGACGCCGCGTTCCTGCAGGGCGTGGACCGCGGCCCGGGATTCCGACCGCACCTGGTCCTCCAGGGCGACCGCGCCGATAATGGTCCGGTCCTGGACGATGTGCAGGACGCTGGCACCGCGCTGCGTCCATTCCTCGACATCGGCTGCGATCTCGGCTGGTGATTCCAGTCCGTAGTCGCGCAGCATGTTGGGACCGCCCACGGTGATCTCGGAACCATCGACCATGGCGCGGACCCCGCGACCGGCGGCGGCGGTGAACTCGCGTGCCTGCAGGCGCGCCGCGGCCGCTTCCGGGTTTTCGGCTGCCGCTGCGGTGATCGCCCGTGCCACCGGGTGTTCGCTGTTGGCCTCGGCGGCGGCGGCCAGCGCCAACACGCGGCCTTCGCTGATTCCTGACACATGCGCGGTCCCGGTGACGGCGTGGGCGCCCTGCGTGAGAGTGCCCGTCTTGTCGAAGAGCACGATATCGATCGAGCGCATCCGCTCCAGCGCGAGCCGGTCCTTGATGAGCAGGCCCGACCGGGCGGCCTTCTCAGTCGAGATAGAGATCACCAGCGGAATTGCCAGTCCGAGTGCGTGCGGGCAGGCGATGATCAGCACTGTGACGGTGCGGATGACGGCCTGGTCGGGCGCGCCCAGCAGCGTCCAGATGAGCGCAGTGATGATGCCGGCCCCCAACGCGAACCAAAACAGCAGCGCTGCGGCACGATCGGCCAGCGCCTGCGCCCGCGACGACGATGCCTGCGCGTCGGCGACCATCCGCTGAATGCCGGCCAGGGCAGTCTCGCCGCCGGTGGCTTCCACGGTTAGACGCACCGCGTTGTCCGTGGCGACGGTGCCGGCCACGATCTTGTCACCGAGTTCACGCAGGACGGGTTTGGACTCACCGGTGATCATGGACTCGTCGAACTCGGCGTGCCCGTCGATGATGCGTCCGTCGGCCGGGACCCGGGCCCCGGACCGGACCAGGACGGTGTCACCCGTCTGCAGTTCGGCGATCGGGACGGTGACGATCCCGGACTCGGTGACCTTCTCCGCCTCGTCGGGCAACAGCTCGGCCAGCGCGTCGAGGGCACCGGATGCCGCACCGAGGGCGCGCATCTCCAGCCAGTGCCCCAACAGCATGATGGTGACCAGCAGCGCCAGCTCCCACCAGAAGTCGAGCATGAAGTCGCCGATGCCCAGGCTGGTGGCCCAGGAGGCGACGAAGGCCACGGTGATGGCCATCGCGATCAGCAGCATCATCCCCGGCTGCCGTGATTTCAGCTCATTGAGCCCGCCCTTGAGGAAGGGCATGCCGCCGTAGACGTAGATGACGGTGCCCAGCACCGGGGCGATCCAGGCCGAGCCGAAGAACTCGGGCACTTGGTAGCCGAGCAGGTCGGCGACCATGTGGCTGAAGATGACGACCGGCACCGACAGGATCAGGCTGACCCAGAACCGGTTCTGGAACATCGCAACACTGTGCCCGGCGTGCTCCCCGTGGCCTGCATGCTCGTCATGGTCGTGCCCGGCATGACCACCGTGGGCCGGTGCCGGGCGTTCATCGAGGGCTGAGTGCCCGTGTCCCTGCGGCATCGCCTGTCCGTGGCTGCCCGCGTCGAGGTGATCGTCGTGGTGCTGGTGGTGGTGCTCCGGATTGCTCATCGTTGTCCTTCACAGTCGGGGGATGGGTAGCCGATCAGGCTTCTGCTGCGGGGTATCCGGCCGCGGCAAGCGCCGATTGCAGCGCCGCCGTGTCCACCGGTGCGCTGCTGGTCACCGTGACGGTGGACTGGCCGTGGGGCACCAGCGTGACGTCCACCTGGGCGTTCGCATCCAGTGTTTGCACGACGTTGGTTACCCGCGAGGCGCAGCCCTGGCAGGTCAGCCCTTCCACAGCGAGTGTGACCGTAGAGGTCGGCTCCGCACTGTTGCCAGTTGCGTTTGTAGTGGCGGTGTCGGCTGGTGCGCAGCAGGCACATCCTGCCGATGCGAGGGGCAGCTGGCGGGAGGATGCGGTCATGATGTGCTCCTGACTAGTGGGCTCGGAGAGGTGGAGAGAGCCTCCAACAACCCCGACTATACCCCCGGGGGGTATGTGAGTAAAGGTGTTTGTTCTCACGGGTAGGCCTTTCCAGGGGTGCGGGGCAGTTCGATGGTGAACTCGGAGCCGTGTCCGGGGCCGGCGGAGGAGGCGGTGAGGGTGCCGCCGTGAGCTGCGATGAGGGCATGGGAGATCGTCAGGCCGATGCCGGAGCCGCCGTGGTCGCGGTCGCGGGCGGTGTCGCCGCGGTAGAAGCGTTCGAAGATGTGGGTGAGCTGGTCGGCGGTCATGCCGTCGCCGGTGTCGGTGACGCGGATGAGCACGGTGTCGCTGGTGCCGGTGGCGGTGAGGGAGACGGTTCCCTTCGGTGGGGTGTGGCGCAGGGCGTTCGACAGGAGGTTGTCGAGGACTTGTGCCAGCCGTTGCCGGTCGGCGATCAGGACGTCGGCGTCGGCCGCGGTGGTGAGCGTCACTCCCGTGGCCGCATAGTTCTCCCGGACTGCGGCGGCGCAAGTTTCGAGCAGGTCGGCGAGGGGCAGGGGGGCCGGGTCGAGGTCGATCCGGCCTTCCTCGGCGCGGGAGACATCGTCGATGTCTTCGACGAGGCGTGTCAGGCGTGCCAGCTGTTCGGCCATCACGGCGTCGGTGGTGGGGTTCCACTCGACGACCTCGTCCTGCAGCCCCTCGAGGTAGACGGAGAGGACCGAGACCGGGGTGCTCATCTCGTGGGCGAGGTCGGACAGGATGCGCTGCCGCGTTTCCTCGGTGCGTGTCAGCTGGTCGGCCATCATGTTGAACGCCCGGGCCAGGGAATCGAGCTCGACGCCGGCGCCGAGCACCGGAACGCGCGCGTCGTAGTTGCCATGGGCAACTTCGGCTGCCGCAGCGGTGAGCTGTTCCAGCGGGGTGCGGATCGTGCGGGAGAGCAGAAAGCTGGCCAGGAGCGCGCAGGCCAGACCGGTGCCCAGGGCCACTGCCAGAGTGATCAGGTTCGCGGCGCGGTAGGCCTGTTCGACATGGAACAGTTCCGGGGATCCTCCCGGGATGCCGGCCAGCTCCAGGTGTTCGTGGAACAGCGGGGGCCCGGCCAGGGTGGCGACTGCCACCGCTCCGAGCAGGCTTGCCGCCACCACGATCAGCTGGGTGGCGAACAGGCGGGCGGCCAAGCCGGAGTTGCGCAGTCTCATCGGGGCACCATTCGGTATCCGACGCCGCGGACGGTCTCGATGAGGCCGCCACCGTCGGGCTCCTCGCCGAGCTTGCGCCGCAGATGGCCGATGTGGACATCGACGATCCGTTCGTCGCCGACCCACGACGTGTCCCAGACGGCGTCGATGAGCTGCCGGCGGGAGAGAGCGCGGTTGGGTGCTGCAGACAAGGCGACCAGCAGGTCGAACTCGGTGCGCGTCAGGGGAAGCACCGCGTCAGCCCGCCGGATCTCGTGGCCGGCGAGGTCGATGGTGAGATCACCGACGACGCGGACGGAATCCTGGGGTGGGTTTCCGGTGCGGGGACGCCTGAGCACGGCGTGGACTCGGGCGACCAGTTCCCGGACGCTGAAGGGTTTGGTGATGTAGTCATCCGCGCCGGCGGCAAGCCCCAGGAGCTTGTCGTTCTCGCTCCCCCGGGCGGTCAGGATCAGCACGTAGCACTCCGACATCGCCCGCACGCGACGGCAGACCTCGATTCCGTCGAGCCCGGGCAGTCCGAGGTCGAGGATCAGCACGTCCGGCTCCTCGGCCCTGACGCTGTCGAGCGCCTGGACTCCGGTGTGTGCCTGCTCAACGTGGAAGCCGTCTCGGCTCAGATAGGTCGCCACCATCTGCGCCAGAGGCTTTTCATCCTCGGCAACGACGATGCGTCCGCCAGAGTGGTGGTCGGTTCGTTCAGCCCGCATGTACCCAGTCTGTCCCCAGTGCTGGCGGCACACAGCCCTCAGCTCCCGCTGCGGCCGGAATCTTCGTCAAACCTTCAAATGCCCGGGTCTGTCCCGCGCTCGGGGGGTCTGGTGATGTCGATGCTCCTGGCGGCCTCGGCCGGGCAGGTGCGCTCGATCTGCAGCGTGGAGAAGTAGATGTCGAACCGGTCGGTGAGCAAATCGGTCGCCTGTTCCAGCACGGCCTCATGCTGGGCCGGGTTGACCACGTGCAGGTGCGCGGAGAAGACGGTGCGCCCTGAGGTGATGGTCCAGGCGTGCACGTGGTGGACGTCCTCAACCCCGTCGATCTCCTCCAGCGCGGTGATCGCTGCCGGCAGGTCGAGGTGTTCGGGGGTGCCCTGGAGCAGGATTCTCAGGGCTGAGCGGATGATGGTCCACGATGCCCACAGCAGCACCACGCCGAAGACCATGCCCAGCAGCGGGTCGATCGCGAGGAAGCCTGTCAGTCGGATGACCACCGCGGAGATGATGATGATGAGGCTGCCGACGAAGGTCTGCAGGATGTGCCAGAACGCGCCCTTGATGTTCAGGTTCGTCTTCTGACGTTGGTAGAGCAACCAGAACGCGATGAGCTCGGTGACAATGCCACCGGTGGCCACCCAGAGCATCACCGTGGTGGGCAGCTCGATCGGATCGGCCAGCCGCATGGCACCCATGTAGAACACGTAGGCGGCCATCAGGGCGAGGAAGAGTCCGTTGAACAGCGCCCCGATGATCTCCGCGCGGGCCCACCCAAAAGTCTCCTGCGCAGTGGCGGGGCGTTGGCTCAGACGCTGGGCGACCAGCGCGATCAGCACCCCGCCGACAGCCGAGAACGTGTGGAAGGCATCGGAGATCACCGCGACCGACCCGGACCACAGCCCGATGACCAGCTCGATGACGAAATACACTCCCGTCAGCCACCCGGAGATCCGGAGGGCTTTGCGGTCTCCGTCGACTGGCAGATGTCCGCTGTGTTCGCTCATCCTGGTCTCCGCGTTGACCTGTCAGGGGAATTGAACTTCCGGGGAGACAGCGCACGGCATCGTCGGGCCGCACGCTAATCCGAATGTAACCCACCTCACCTCGACGGGGCTGTCACCAGGGCAATCTTCGTCAAATCTTCAAGAAGCCTGGTCCTTTCACCATCGGCAGCTCGACCAGAATGGAGGGAATCGTTTTCCTGCGAGTCGAAGAAGAAGGATGCTCTCACCTCTGTCGCGTCGTTCGATGATCCGCCGGTCAGGCTCGTTGACCGTCCTCCTCGCGCTCGGTCTGGCCGGGTGCGGCAGCGATCCCGACGAGTTGGCCGACCAGGTGCCGGAGGTCACTGAGCAGGGCTACATCTCCGGGGCCGGCGTCATCACCCAACTCCCCATCGGTGAGCGGGGTGAGCCGATCGAGTTGGCCGGCGAGTACACCGACGGCACCGCCTTCGCCCTTGCCGACTGGCGTGGGGCCCCGGTGGTGCTCAACCTCTGGTACGCGGCCTGCCCCCCGTGCCGCAAGGAAGCACCGGCGTTGCAGGCCAACTACGAGCGGTACCAAGCCGACGGCGTGAAGTTCTTGGGCATCAATGTTCGCGATGAGGCACCGGCCGCCGACGCGTTCGCCAGGACGTTCGATCTGACGTTTCCGTCCATGCTCGATCAGGACGGCCTCGGGGTCGCGGCGCTCGGTTCGGTGCTGCCCGCGCAGGCGGTCCCGTCCACCGTGGTCCTGGACGCTCAGGGCAGGGCGGCGGCGCGGGTGATGGGAGCTGTGGACGCGTCGACCCTTAAAGCGTTGATTGGTGACGTGCTGGAGGAGTCGGCATGACACTCACAGCCTCCATCGGTGAGACCTTTTCGCAGACCGCCTTGTCCGGTCCGATGCTGTTGGCGATCCCGGTGGCCATCCTGGCCGGGGCGGTGTCGTTCTTCTCCCCGTGCGCCCTGCCGCTGGCCCCCGGCTACGTCGGCTACGTCACCGGGTTGGGTGCCGCCGCGTTGACCGACCGGAAGATCAGCCGGGTCGTCATCGGGGTCTCTCTGCTCATTGTCGGCTTCGCCGCGGTCTTCGTGTCGATGGGCCTGGCGTTCAGTCTCGCCGGTGTCTTGCTCAGCCAGTGGGCCGATGTCCTCAACCGCGTGATGGGCGTGGTCGTCATCATCGCCGGCATCGTGTTCATGGGCGGGATCGGCATGTTCCAGCGCACCGCCCGCATCTCCAAGCGTCCACCGGCCGGGCTGTGGGGTGCCCCCGCCCTGGGTGCCACCTTCGCGTTCAGTTGGGCCCCGTGCATGGGTCCCACACTCGCGGCGGTGCTGGCGCTGTCGACCAGCTTCGGGGTAACCGGCACCGACGGCATCTGGCGCGGTGCCATGCTGACGCTGATGTACTGCCTCGGGCTGGGAGTGCCGTTCATCGTCGTGGCCGTGCTCATCGTCAAGGGCACCGGCAGGCTGCAGTGGGCCAGAGACCACCACCCGCTGATCAGCCGGATCGGCGGGGCGATGCTCATCATCATCGGCGTGCTGCTCGTCAGCGGCGTCTGGACCCAGTGGGTCAACAGCCTGCAAGGCATGATCGGCGGCTTCGAAACCATCATCTGACACACCCCCGACCATTCAGTGAGACCACGCGTGGGCAGTCGTCACTCCTGCGCATGCTGACCCTCGGGCACCGGCCCGAACGACAAGGAGATGAACGTGAAACGAGTAGCGATCGCTGCAGCGACACTCTCGCTGGTGCTGGCAGGATGCGCGCCGGCAGCAGACTCCGAACCATCACCAAGCACCGACTCGCAGGCTGAGTTCCTTAACACTTACGACCTCGACGACATGGATGCCGTCGAGATCATCGATCATCTGGACCGGCTCGAGACAGCCGAAAGACCAGCAGACCTGATCGCATCGGTCTATCCCGATGAGCTGGTGCTGACCGACAACAGGCAGGAAGTGGTCCTGGACCTGCCGCAGAACCTGTCGTATCTGTCGATCGCCCCGTACGTCGAGCAGACACATGACTGCTTCTATCACAGCCTGACCACTTGCCAGGGTGAGCTCAGCAACGCAACCGTCGACGTCGAAATCACCGACAGCACTACTGGGGACGTCGTGGTCGACGAGCAGGTGGCCACCTTCGACAACGGGTTCGTCGGCTTCTGGGTGCCCAGCGACATCGACGGCACCATTGAGATCAGCTACGACGGCCGGACAGGCACCTCGGACTTCACCACCACCGACGAAGGCGCCACCTGCATCACCGACCTGCAACTCGTCTAACACCCGGTGGGCGAAGCGATTCCCGCAGCAGGCCCGGATGCCGGGACAATGAGGCGTATGGCTTCTGCAGATGTCGCTCTTCCCGATGGTTATCGCCACACGCTGGAGGCGCTCAAGCAGCGTGTTCACCAGGCCCAGACACGGGCGCAGCGGACGGTCAACACTGAGCTGGTCCAGCTGTACTGGTCGATCGGGAAGGAAATTCTCCTCCGCCAAGAACAGCAAGGCTGGGGCAGCAAAACCATCAGCCGACTAGCCGAAGACCTGCGAGCCGAGTTCCCGCAGATGCGGGGCTTCTCGCCCCGGAACCTGCAATACATGACCACGTTCGCCCGGCACTGGGACGTGGACTCAATTGCGCCACAGCCTGTGGCGCAATTGCCCTGGGGCCACATCCGCACCCTCCTCGATAAGCCACTAAGTTCGGACGCACGGCAGTGGTACGCCGCCGCGGCCGTCGAGCACGGGTGGTCGCGCAACGTGCTGCTGAACATGATCATGAACAACACGATGGAACGCACCGGCGCGGCTCCCTCGAACTTCTCCCGGCAGCTGCCTGCCGCTGACTCCGAGCTGGCACAGCAGGTAGCGAAAGACCCGCACACCTTCGAGTTCCTCGGCCTGTCCGGGCAAGTCGCCGAACGCGACCTCGAACAGGCACTCACCGACCGCATCGTCGACACCCTGCACGAGCTGGGGCCTGGGTTCGCGTTCGTCGGCCGACAGGTCCACTTCGAGGTCGGCGACGACGACTACTACATCGACCTGCTGTTCTTCCACGTCGAGCAGCTGCGCTACTTCGTCATCGAACTCAAGACCGGCAAGTTCCAGCCCGAGTACGCCGGCAAACTCAACTTCCATGAGGCGTTGGTCGACGACAAGCTCAAGCGACCCGCCCACAGTCCTACTGTCGGCATCCTGATCTGCGGCAGCAAGAACGAGCACTGAACCGCGCCAGGTTTGATGCCGCTGCTGTTTAAGTCCGGAAGGATGGACAGCATGCCGAAGAAGATCGATCCCCAGCTGCGCGCGAGGTGCGTGCGGCTCGTGCGGGACCACGCCCAGGAGTACCCCACCTTGACCGCGGCGACGGCCGCGGTCGCTCGCCAGGAAGGTGTCTCACGTGAGTCCGTGCGGCGCTGGCTGGCGCAGGCCGAGGTCGACGACGGGACCCGGCCCGGCGTCACGAGAGAGGAGTCCGTCGAGGTGAAGCGGCTGAAGGCGGAGGTCAAGCGGCTGCGTGAGGACAACGAGATCCTGCGCCGGGCCTCGATTTTCTTCGCGGGGGAGCTCGACCCCCGCAACCGCTGATCCTCGCGTTCATCGACGAGATGAGGGCCGAGGGCTACGCAGTCGAGTCGATCCTCTGCGTCCTGCGCCAGCAGGGCTTGGGGATCGCTGCACGGACCTACCGGGCCTGGAAGAGGCCGGCCCGCATCGCTGCCAGGACGGTCACAGACGCGCTGGTCGAGGACAAGATCCGCGACCTGGCCTGGAGGTTCAACGAGGCCACCGGGCGGATGCAGATGACGCCGGAGGGCCTGTACGGGCGGCGGAAGTGGGTTGCCCTGCTCCGCCGCCAAGACGGCCTCGCCGCCACCTCCCGCGGAGCAGTGGACCGGGCCATGCGCACCCTCGGCCTCGAGGGTGTTCGCCGGGCGAAGAAGCTGCGCACCACCATCCCCGACCCCGACGGGAAACGTGCCGGTGACCTGCTGAACCGCGACTTCACCGCGTCCGCGCCGAACCTGGTGTGGGTCACAGATTTCACGTACGTGAGGACTGGGGTGTATCAAGGTTCTTGGACAGTTCCTCTTGATGGGAGAGGATCAAGAGCATGGCAAGTGCATCACGGCGGAAGTTCAGCCCGCAGTTCAAGGCTGAGGCGGTCCAGCTGGTCGTGCAGAACGATCGGCCGATCGTCGAGGTGGCCGGCGAGCTGCAGGTCAATCCGGGGACTTTGGGCAATTGGGTCAAGCGTTACCGGCAGGACAACCCGGAACCGGTTCAAGAGTTGAAGCCGGCCGATCACGCTCGGCTGGCTGAGTTGGAAGACGAGGTCCGGCGGCTGCGGATGGAGAACGAGTTCTTAAAAAAAGCCGCGGCCTTCTTCGCCAGGGAGCAGGACTGAATGAGAAGTCAGCCCTGATCGAGGCGGAGAAGGGAAACTATCCGATCAGCTGGATGTGTCAGAAGCTGGGCGTGGCCCGGTCGTCGTTCTACGCGTGGCGGGCTCGAGTCGGGGACCCTCACGGCGACGCAGGCGCGTCGCGAGGCGCTGAAGAGCGAGATCGTACGGGTCTTCGCACAGCAGCGCGGGACTGCGGGATGCCGGCGGATCGCGGCCGAGCTCAACGACAACGAGTTCCCCTGCTCTGTGGGACTGGTGGCCGATCTGATGCGCGAACTGGGGCTGGCTGCGATCCAGAAGCGCTCCTACAAGCGCACTACCGTCGTCGATGAGCAGGCCCAGGTTTTCACCGATCGGCTGGAACGCGACTTCGACCCGGACTCTTATGCGCCGGGGCAGGCGCTGGTCGGCGACATCACCTACCTGCGCACCGGCCAAGGCTGGTTGTATCTGGCCACGGTGATCGATTTGGCTACGCGCATGGTCATCGGCTGGCAGATCGCCGAGCGCATGCGCGCCAGCCTGGTCGTCGATGCTCTTGAGATGGCGCGCACGCAAGGCGGAGCCACGGCAGGAGCGATTTTCCATTCCGACCATGGATCGCAGTACACCTCGGATGAGTTCACCCGTTATTGCAGTGAGAACGGGGTTTTCCAGTCGATGGGTCGGACAGGGGTGTGCTGGGACAACGCGGCGGCCGAATCGTTCTTCGCCACTTTGAAGAACGAGATGTACTACCAGCAAGTCTTCGAGACCCGCGGTCGAGCCCGGCTGGCGGTGGCTGAGTACATCGAGGTGTTCTACAACCGCCGTCGGCGCCACTCAGCGCTGAGCTACCGGACACCGGTACAAGCTTGGAACGATCACCACGGCGCCGCTGAAGACCTCGTCCAGGCGGCCTGAGCAGAGAAGGAAAACTCGTAGGGACTGTCCACATTCCTTGACACAGCCCAGACCTGGGCGGGCTTCGTCTACGTCGCGTTCGTCCTGGACGTGTTCGCCCAGCGGATCGTGGGCTGGCACGCCAGCTCCAGCATGCGCACCGACCTGGTCATGACCCCATTACGGATAGCTCTGTGGCAGCGCGACCGCGACGGAAACCCCGTCTCACCTGGCGATTTAATCCACCACAGCGATGCCGGGTCCCAGTACACATCTATCCGATACACCGAGCATCTCGACCTCGAAGGCATCGCGCCGTCGATCGGTACCGTCGGCGACGCTTACGATTGTCAGTCTGTTTCTGCCGGGTTCCGCGAGAATCGGGTAGTCCCGGCCGGCGCGGTTTGACCCTTGCTTATGATTGGCCCGCATGGTGCCTTTGCGTTGATCTGTCGACCGTCCGGCCGGGGCTGTATCAAGCGCGGCCGCCGGTCGGGCGTGACCTAATAGGAGCCTGGAGCATACTTTCGACAGCGTCCCCGTGACAGTCCTGTCCACCCGCCGACGACAGCGTGAAACCCACGATAACGGGCGAAGGAGACAGCATCATGGACGATGTTGAGCAGTTCAGATCAGGGCACATCGTAATCGGCATCGACACCCACAAACACATCCACGTCGCAGCAGTCATGGACTCTGTCGGCGGGATCCTCGCGACTCTCACGATCGCGACCGACACCGCCGGGTTCAAACAACTCCTTGAGTGGGCTGCGGGATTCGGGAAGATCATCGCGTTCGGCATCGAGGGCACCGGCTCCTACGGGGCCGCGCTCACGTCTTTCGTCCGCCGTCACGGGCACAAGGTCATCGAGGTCTCCCGTCCTGATCGGCGGCTGCGGAGACTGAACGGGAAGTCCGACGCCCTCGACGCAGAGAACGCTGCCAGGGCAGTGCTCGCCGGGTTCGCGACCGCGATCCCCAAAACCGCGGACGGCGTCGTTGAGATGATTCGACAGCTGAAAGTCGCGCACGATACCGCGGTGAAGGACCGCACCGGCGCGATGGTTACCCTCAAAGCGATGCTCGTCCACTCTTCTGAGGACCTTCGCCGGGAGACGGCGAAGAAAACGCAGAAGATGGTCGCGAGGCACTGCGCCGCGCTCCGTCCGCGGGGTTTGGAGACGCCAGAAGATGCGAACCGTTACGCGCTCAGATCGATCGCGAAGCGCTGGATCGCACTAAGCGAAGAAACCAAGGAACTCGAAGCACAGATCGAGCAGCTCGTGCTCCAACGCGCGCCGCACCTGCTTGACGAATTCGGGATTGGCGTCGATACCGCCGCGGAGATCCTCATCGTCGCCGGTGACAATCCCGAACGAATCCGAAGCGAGGCCGCGTTCGCGAAGCTCGCCGGAATCAGCCCTGTTCCGACCGGTTCAGGAATGACCAGTGGGAAGCATCGCATCAACCATGGCGGACATCGGCAACTCAACGCGGCGATCTACCGGACCGTGATTGTCAGGATGAGATTCCACGAGCCCACGATCGCCTACGTCGCCCGTCGCACCGCCGAGGGCAAGAGCAAACGCGACATCATCCGCTGTCTGAAACGCTACGTGATCCGCGAGGTCTACCACCTCGTCAAGACCGACCCGCGAACCGGCGAAATCATGAGTTGACAACTATAGGAGCATCAACGCTCTCATGGAGACCGTGAACGGCCTGTTCAAGACCGAGTGCATCCGCACCACCGTCTTCCATCCTGGGCCCTTCAGGACGCTCTCGGACGTCGAGTACGCGACGGCCGGCTGGGTCGACTGGTACAACAATCGGCGCCTCCACGGCTCCCTCGGGATGCTCACCCCGATAGAGTTCGAGACGCTCCACTACGAGGCCCTCAACCGAGAGCCCGAACCCGCAAAGTAGCGGCAGAGAACCCGGGGCGGTTCAGTGCGTACGATTGCCTCACTGATCAATCCCTCAGACCTGATGATCAAACCAGGCGCCGGCAGTGTACACAGAGATGGAGCTCGCTGTGGGGTAACCGTTGGACGTCGCCGTGTCCTTGGTGACGAAAGCAGCAACGTTCTCGTTGATCTACCTACGCCCAAATGGAGGTATGCCTAGTGAAGCCGGTACCGCCCGATCCTGAGTTCATCGGACAGAGGCCAGAGAGGCGAAGGATCAGATTCTTCCCCGACTGGGGAGTCAGGTTTCCCTTATGGGAGACAGGCACCAACAAGTACGCGATGGAGCCCAGTGACTATCTTCTTTCGGCGTCCTTGGGCCGGCGACTCGAGGAGTGGATGGACCACTGGGTCTCCCATTTCGATCCGTTCGAGGGCTGGGACAGCCCTGAGGCTGCGACGCATTCCCGTGCCGCCAGCGACAAGTTGATAACAGAGCTCAGAGCTGAAGTCGGTCACTTTGCCGATGTCCTGGACGAACGCTAGAGATCTGGTTTACCTGGTGCGAGCCTTGCCCCTGATTTGCGCAGCAGGAGCGCTGTAACGAGAACCCCGGCGGGTGAGTAGCGACGCAGCTCCCAGCACCCGGTTCGTGGAGGATTCGACCGGCCTGCCGCCGATTGCGACAGTTCGGTGCTGAAGGGGGCCACGCCCTGGGCGTCCAACGAGGTATACCCATTGGACATCCTTGGGTGTAGGCGCAGAGTTTCTGTCAAACGGGTTGTGATGTGTGGATTTGATCGTTCCGTGGCGTTCTTCTGTGATCGCTTCGTGGCGGCATTGAACCCAGCGGACGAAGTGGCGCTTCGCGGCTTTTTTGGACTGCGGGCTGTAAGCCGATCCTTCACCGGAACGATGGATGGTTTTTGGCTAAAGCGCTATGACTGTAATGCCCAGGGCGATCAGGACGATGCCGGAAACAGTGTCGATCACGTCCGGAGCTGAATCGTTTATCAGCAAGTGGCTCGCGCGGCCGGCGATTGTCGACAGCATTACACCGTAGACCAGGATGCAGCCGCTCACGGTCACGACCATTAGTCCGTGATCGAGAAGGCTGGGTGACACCGACAGAAATGGCGGAAGCAGTGCCAGGAAGAACAAGCCGGTTTTCGGATTCGTGAGCGAACTGATGAACCCGGTGCCGAACCCCGACCTTCGACCCCCGCGGCTACTTCTGAGGTTCATCGCCGCAATCGCCCGTTGCCCTGTCTACTGACGACAGGCGTGTATCCGTATCGGTACCGCGAGTCGAACAGCCATCGGAACCATCGGGCTGGCGTACAGGGACCGGGTGGCGAATCGGAAGAAGCGAGCCTCGTCGCCTGCGAACTAAGGACACGATGGCCGAAAGACCGAGGTACATCAGGATTGTCGAGGCCGCCGAAAAAGACCAGTAGTTCCCCGACCGCCGATCGGTCGGGGAACTACTCGTTTGCGATTCAGGCGCTGAGTGCCATGTGGATCTCGTGGTCAGCACATCCTCGGGGCTCTGACCCAGCCGCGGAAGAAGAGAAGGGCTGGTTTACGGTTCGACGATGACTTTGCCCTCGGTGTGACCGGCTTCCACGGCTGCCAGCGCCTTCCCGGCGTCGTCCAGATTGAACCGGCCGGTGACGTGGGGATCGACGACCTCGTACTTCACCACGTCGGTGATCTTGGCCAGCGCCTCGCCGGTCCGCTCCACGGACGCCCCGCCGAGCTGGCGCGCGGTCTCGGGGTCTGCCGTCGTGATGATGCGGGACGGGTCTTTGACGGTGCCAGCGACCGCATGCAGCGCTTCCCCGCCGACGAGATCCACGATGAGATCGACGCCGCCCGGAGCGATCGCGCGTACTCGGTCGGCAATGCCGCTGCCGGCCTCGATGAACTCAGCCCCGGTGACCTCGACGGTCTCCCTCTTGTCGGCTCCGGCGATCCCGAGGACCCTGAACTCGTGGACCGCGCCGATCTGAGCGGCCATCCTGCCCACACCGCCGCCGGCACCGATGATCAGCAGGATCTGTCCGGGCTCAAGCTCGATCTGGTGGGTGACGTCGTAGGCGGTGGCCCCGGCAACCGGGAGGGTGGCCGCGTCGGCCCAGGAGATCTCCTCGGGCTTGGCGACAGTGTTCGCTGCGTCGAGAATCGTGTGTTCGGCCAGGCCGCCGTGTCCGGAGGCCACCGCACCGAGGACCTCGTCGCCCACGGCGAAACCCTCAACGCCCTCACCGATAGCCGTGACCACCCCGGCGGCCTCACGGCCCATCGGAGCCGGCAGCGGCCACTTCCGTCCCAGCTGGCCCTCGCGAATCTTCCAGTCGGCCGGGTTGACACCGGCCGCCCTGACCTCGATGGCCAGCTGCCCAGCGGCCGGTTGCGGGAGCGGGCGATCGATCATCTGCTGCTGCTCGGGGCCGCCGAAGTCGTTGAAGACATAGACCTTGGTCATCGTGGTTCCTTTCTGGCCGGTCAGGCCTGTGGTGGGTTGTCCTCGCCAGCTGCCTCGGCCGTGTCGGCCTCCTCCTTGGTGGCGAAGGCGCCACCTGCGGCGTGCTCGGGCGGGGAGTAGATGGTGTAGAGAATCAGCGGCTCGTCGCCGGTGTTGCGGAAGTTGTGCTGCGCCCCGGCCGGCACGGCGCACTGATCTCCGGCTTCGATCGGGTGGGTCTCGCCGTTGAGGTCCGCGTGGCCGGTGCCGGAGACGAACGTCAGGATCTGGTCGGTCTCCGGGTGGACCTCGTCGCCGATCTCTCCGCCGACCGGAACAGTCATGACCACGATCTGCGCGTGCTCACCCGTCCACAGCACCTTGCGGAAATCCGAGTTCTCCTGCGCCACGTCTGCAATGGTGAAGTGCTGGACATTGCCGTCAATGCTGAATGATTTCTCGGTCATGGTCTTCTCCTTCTATCTGATGGGGCCTTGTCGTGGTGCCGGTGACCGGGGTCCAACGGCGGGACTGAGAGTCCCGCCGTCCGGCGGATCGGTCAGGTGTTGGCTTTCTCGGTCGCGGAGTCAGTGTCAGCCTGCGCTGCTCGCGATGGGGCGCGCAGCTCCTTGGCCATAGCGGTGGCGTCCTGGGCGTTGCGCATCAGTCGCATCGCGTTGGCGATCACGACCAGCACGGAACCCTCGTGGACCAGCATGCCAATCGACATCGTCACACCGCCGGCGAAGACGCCCGCGAGCAACAGCACCACGGTGACCAGAGCGATCGCGATGTTCTGCCGCATCACGGACACGGTGCGCTTGGCCACGCTGATGGATTCCGGGAGCTTGAGCAGATTGTCACCCATCAGCGCGATGTCCGCGGTCTCCACGGCCACGGCCGAACCGGCCGCACCCATCGCCACGCCGATGTTCGCAGTCGCCAGGGCCGGGGCATCATTCACCCCGTCGCCGACCATCGCGACCGTATGCCCCTGCTTCTGCAGCTCAGAGACCGCATCCAGCTTGTCCTCGGGCAGCATCGACGCGTGGATCTCATCGATCCCGGTCTTGGAACCGATGGCCTCGGCCACCAGTCGTGTGTCGCCGGTGAGCATGACGACCTTTTCCACACCTGCCTCGTGCAGGCGCTTGACCATTTCGGGCGCATCCTCGCGGATCTTGTCGGCCACGGCGACGACACCGATCACAGTGCCACCGACAGCCACGATCATCGGAGTCTTGCCCTGAGCTGCCAGCTGCTCAGCAGCCTCTGCCGCACGTTCGGGCGCACCACTGCCGTCGGTGATCCCGTACTCGACCAACAGCGGAGCATTGCCGATCAGCACCTGACGGCCCTCGACGTCGGACACGATGCCCTTGCCGGGCACCGGAGTGACAGCACCGGGGATGCCCTCGGGACCCACACCCTCCTCCTTGGCGGAGTCGAGAATCGGACGGGCCAGCGGGTGCTCCGAGCCGGCCTCGGCGGCAGCCGCCCAGCGCAGGACCTCCGTGCGGTCATACGCCGGGTCCAGGACCACGACGTCGGTCAGCTGCGGCCGGCCCTCGGTGAGAGTTCCGGTCTTGTCCACAGCGACGGCCGAGATCTTGGCAGCGGTCTCAAGGTACTCTCCGCCCTTGATCAGGATGCCGTTGCGGGCCGAACGGCCGATGCCAGCGACGATCGCGACCGGGATCGAGATCACCAGTGCGCCCGGGCAGCCGATAACCAGCAGAGTCAGGGCCAGCACGACGTCCTGAGTGATCAGCCCGGCCACGAGAGCGAGAACCATCACCGCAGGCGTATACCACGTGGAGAAGCGGTCGATGAACGCCTGGGTCTTCGCCTTGGCGTCCTGAGCCTCTTCCACCCGGTGGATGATGCGAGCCAGAGTAGTGTCCGCGCCGATCCCGGTGGCCAGCACCTGTAGGAAACCCCCGCGCGAGATGGTGCCCGCGAAGACCTGGTCCGTTTTAGATTTCTCGACCGGAATCGATTCGCCGGTTATGGACGCCTCGTCCAGCGCGCCGGTGCCGGCCACGACCTGGCCGTCCACCGGGACCTTGGCCCCGTTCTTCACCAGCACGATCTCGCCCATCTTCACCAGGTGGGCAGGCACCTCCTGCTGCTCGCCCTCACGCATCACCACGGCGGTATCCGGGGCGACGGCGACGAGTTCGGCCAGCGCCGACCGAGTCTTGTTCATGGTGGCCGCCTCGAGGGCGTGGCCGACAGCGAACAGGAAGGTAACGGCAGCGGCCTCCCAGAAGTTGCCAATGATGATCGCGCCGATGGCAGCGATAGAGACCAGCAGATCAATGCCGATGTGCTTGGTCATGAGAGCGTTGATGGCCTTGACGACGATGTTGTAACCGGCGACGACCGCACCGGCGATCATGAAGGCATCGGCGAGAGTGAAGACTCCGGCCGAATGAGTAGCGTGAGCCCCGGCGTCCAGCCACCACTGCGGGGTGAGGACCGTGTTCCATGTGCCCCCGGCAATGTGCTGCAGGCCAAATGAGATGACGATCAGCACGCCGGACACGATGGGGACAGACCAGTTGCCGTGGACCCACTTCTGGAGCCTGTTCACGATGGGGCGACCTTTCTGGAAAGACATGGGATGAGCGAGAAAATGCGGGGCAGAGACCTGGCCGGCCCCTGTAGATCTGTTGGACCGGCCCGGTGGTGGGTCAGAACGCCGAGGGGGTGGCCGTGTAGCCGGCCTTGGCAACGGCGGCAACGATGTCATCGACAGACGTCGTGGACTCGTCGTGGTCGACCTCGATGCGGGCGGAGGCGAAGTGAACCTTCACGTTCTCGACACCCTTCAGACGACCAACCTGCTTCTCGATCTTCTTCACACAGGAAGGGCAGGAGAAACCCTCGGCGCGCAGCAGCGTGTGCGTGGTGGTGGGAGTGTTGGTGGTCATGGTGGTGATCCCCTTTTCGAATCAGGGCCCTGAGGCTGGTGCCGCAGGGCCAGTGTCCTTGCCGACACCTTCACACTACGGGGTTCGAAGGACCTGGTCTTTGACACAGATCAAGTAAGCGCTTCACAGACACTGCTAGCGTGAGTCGATACGAGCAGATGGTCCGATGGTGGATCACGCACTGGCTCCTGGGTGTCGCGCGTCAGACTTAGTGGCAGGGCCGTTATGTAGGTCCTGAAGGAGAGTCAGACATGGGTAGACCACCCTCGATTCCGGCGGAGAAGAAGACCCGGATAGTGCTGAGCGTGCTGGCCGGCGAGATGTCCATCGCCGAAGCGGCACGCAAGGAGAAAGTCAGTGAGCATTCCATCGGACGGTGGAAGGCCGAGTTCCTGGAAGCCGGCAAGACCGCCCTGGTGGCCGGCAGGTCCGGACCATCCTCCCGAGAGGAACAGCTGGAGGCCGAGGTCGCCGAGCTGACCCAGGCCTTGGGCGAGGCACACCTGGAGGCCAGGGTGTGGAAGAAGTCCGCGGAGGGCCGGCTGGGCCCTTCGAGGACCTCGAGGTGATCCGCGTGGAAGCGGGCATGTCGACCGCGAGGTTCTGCCAGCTCTTCGACATGCCCGAGCGGACCTGGCGCCGCTGGCAGGCCAAGGCCCGCACCGGGACGGCGGTGAAGGGACCGTGGCCGCAACCGGCACGGCAGGCCGCCAGGGAACTGGTGGTCGAGCACGCGCTGGCCCATCCGGCGTGGGGGCATCGGAAGATCTGGGCGATGGTCCGCCACGACGGGCATGTGGTTTCCGAGGCGACCGTGCTGCGAATCCTGCGCGACGAGGGGCTGATTCTGCCCGCGCAGTACCAACGGGAGCGACGGAAGCTGGCCGAGCGGCGCAAGGCCGCGTTCGCCACCGAGCCGACCGGTCCGAACCAAGTCTGGCAGCTGGACTTCAGCGAGTTCGAGACCACCACCGGAGGGGACCTGGCGGCTGGCCGGGTGCCGGGACTACTGGTCCAAGTACGAGCACCCCTTCCACGTTTCGCCCACCGGGAACCAGCACGACGCGATCGACGCGATCGAGTTGGCCCTGGCCGACTACGAGGCCATGTTCGGTCACCCGCTGGTCGAGGCCTGCCCGGTCGATCCCGAGACCGGTGAGCTGTTGCCCGTGGTGACCATCGTGACGGACAACGGCGGGCCGTTCCGGTCCTTCCGCTTCGAGTCCTTCATCGCCGCCCACCCCGAGCTACACCACGTGCGCACCCGAGTGAAGACCCCGGGGCAGAACGGGTCCCGTGAACGCGGCTTCGGCACGCTGAAGTACGAACGGCTCTACCTGGACGAGATTGACGACGCGATCGTGCTCGCCGAGGGGGCCGAGGACTACCGGATCGAGTACAACGAGCTCCGGCCCCACGAGGCCATCTCATGGAACCGGCCCAAGGAGGTGCACCTGGGCCTGGCCGACCCCACCACTCCGACATTCAAAACCAAGGAAATCCTGCCAACTACTTGACGCGGGACACCAGATCGGGTCTGTGGGCGCACATGGCCGCAGCCATCGATGCGCTCCAGCCCGAATGGGTCGTCATCGAGAACGTCCGCGGGCTGCTGTCCTCACCCGCGACACGGCCACCCGCAGAAGGAGACGACCATGACCGACGCAACCCCGACGATGCAACCCCCGACGGCGCAACCCTTCGCGGCGTGGAACGCGACCCGTGGCATCTGGGAGACAACGCAACTCGACCTCTACGGGCTCTCGGCGCCGTTCTCGGCGATCTGGCCGACCTGCGGCTGGATGCACGATGGATCGGCCTACCGGCTTCCCTTGTCGGCGCTCCTCACCAACGCTTCCGCATCTTCGCCCTCGCCCGGCGCACTGTTCCGCACCCCGCTGGCAACGGACTCCTCACGCGGCGGGGAGACCCTCGACCAGGTGCGAGCACGACGCGGGACAATCGCACTGTCGCACCAGATCATCGACTTCGCTCTCCACGGACCGGCTGGCTCACCGACCAGGAGAGCCGAATCGGAGACCCTGTGGTCCCTGATCGACGGACTGTTCAGCGCTGGGGACGCTACGCCGACGCCATCACCCGCTGGGAACACATCACCGGATGCCCCGCGCCAGCGCCAGCTCTCCTGAACGACGCCGACGGCCCGCGCCCAGCACCAGCATTCGTCGAATGGCTGATGGGCCTGCCGACTGGATGGGTCACCGATTTCCATGAGCTGACGCCGAACCAGCAGATCACCGCGCTTGGCAACGGAGTGCTACCTCTACAGGCCACATTCGCACTCGTCTCGCTGCCTGACCTTTGAGCAAGCCCATTCTGGCGCGTGAAGTGCGCACACGTCATCTGCTGTTCTGCACACCTACTGTGGGGCCTCAAGTAGCGCGCGAAGATCATCGGCGATTGGGTGCGCGAGCGTCGCTGGAACGTACTTGCCGAAGCTCCCACTTCTATCAAGGCCTTCCGCTGAAGCTGCTTCCCGTATTCGAGCGATCATTGTCTTGCCGAGCACACCGAACTGGGTGCCGTCGGCCTCCGCTTCGGCGCGCACGTCGTCGTCGCCGAAGTGAGGAAGGCTGCCATCGCGGTTGATCTTGCTTAGAGCTTCACTTCGCTTTTTTCTTCTCTTCTTCAGTTGATCGTCGTTCTTCTTCGCTTCGGCGAGCGCGTTCGCCAAGATGTTGGATGCCTCATCGTGAGTAACGCCGAAGTGCGATGCAATGACCTCCGGGTCCACCCAGTAAGCCTCAATGTCGGAGTACTTGGTGGCCCAGAATCGATGCCCAAGGTCTTCATAGGGTTTAGCGATCTTCGCAACTTCAGCAGGCATGAGGAAGTCACGATCCCGGTGAATCACCAAGCGTACGTCCGCTGCCAGTAGAGCCTTGAGCCCATCGATGGCATCGGCCGGTGGAATATTAGATGACCCGTGAAATGGCCAGATCGCGGTGGCACGTTCGATATCTGGCCATTGCGCCAAGATCGATCTGAGCATGTCCGTGTTCGTGTCCTCGGTCAGGAGAACGATCTTCCGGTCAAGTAGACCCCAGCCCATGAGCAGCCGGCCGTCGGTGTCTCCCTCAGGCTGAACTTCGCCGTCCCGCATCCAGATGACCTGCGATTCGCTTGGGAGCGCGCGAACGATGGATGGGCTATGCGTGGTCAGGAGTATCTGCGAATCAAAGTCCTGTGCCGCCTGCGCCAGAACCTTGACGAGACGTTCCTGAGCGATCGGGTAGAGATGAGCATCTGGTTCGTCCACCAAGAGTACGACCGGCCTGAAGTACACAAGGTAGGAGAAAATCTGAAGCACCTGGAGGTAACCAATACCAGCGAGCTCCAGCGGCCGATACGCCTTGTCGTCCCCGGCAACCATGTCCCCAGTCCTGAATGTCGCCATAACGCGAATGTGCTTCTCGTCGTCAAAGGCCACCTTCAACGAAAATTCGCCCATCACCTGCGACACCAAGTCCTCAACGACTTCGAGCCCATTACGACCATCCACAGTTACTCTTCGAAGAAGGTCCAGCATGTTCCGGAGTACGGTGTTCGCGTCGCCTGCCGCAGCGGATCGGTGAACGAGGAGCTTTGAGCGCTTCTCCTCGTTGAGAGGGATCCCCGCGACTCCCGGAATATACGCGCTGAACTCGCGGGACTGGTCTCGGATATGCGAGACGATCGTGTTACCTGTGGGCACATGCACAGAGATGCCCTCGTTGCGTGCGGCCTTCAGCCACATCTCTGCTGTCACCTCGGAGCCGTCGTCGGTCTTCGCGACGACGGTGACGCCAAGCTGTGGCTTGCCGTGCGTATTGCCGTACTCTGTGCCGTGC
This sequence comes from Brevibacterium sp. CS2, assembly GCF_005280295.1. Taxonomy (GTDB): domain Bacteria; phylum Actinomycetota; class Actinomycetes; order Actinomycetales; family Brevibacteriaceae; genus Brevibacterium; species Brevibacterium pityocampae. The sequence goes on from NZ_CP040020.1 coordinate 3,238,917, forward strand.
CCAGCGTTCCTATAGTCAGGGGAAGGCATGTAGATCGCGTCTTTCTCGGAGAGAGTCGAGGCTGTATCACCCTTCTTCGGCTCAACACTGAAGTTGCGCCCAGACTGGAACATCCAGTGGAGGGCTTGCAGCACCGAGCTCTTCCCAGACCCGTTTGCTCCGACAAGTACGTTGAACGTGGGGTGCAGGTCGAGTTTGGTTTGTTCAAGCGCCTTGAAGTTCGATATCTCAACCGAGGTGATTTTCACGAGTTCTTACCTCAGCTCTTCTCGAAGCCGGAGCTGGGGTCGAACTTGAGGACTCGGGCGTTCTCCCCGATGGTGCGAACCTCGGACTCGTCGAAGCCGTCGGGCTTAGTGGCCTGGATGTCGATGGTGATGTCGAGCCGGGCACCTGCTCCGGCGAGGCGGTCGATCACCTCGCGGGTCACGTTGCCGATGTCGCGGGCGTAGCGGTCGGAGTCGATCTTCACCGAACCGAAGAACCGGGCGAGCACTGCCTCCAGCGCAGACTCGGACTCGGACGGCTCATCGCCCTCGGCGGACGGACTGCCCGTCCACACGAAGTCAACCGGTCCAACGTCAGCGAAGTCACCGTCAGCGGCGGCGTTCATCGCCGCCTCACGTACGGCCGCGATCCGGTCAGCATCCGCCTGCTTCTGGGCGCGCTCGGCCTCGATGAGCAGGGTGCTGTCGGTGACCTGAATCCGTGTGTTCGGGTTCGGCGCCACGAGCAGGCCGCGGTAGCGGCCAGTCTCGGCGTCCTTGCCTGATGCGATGGCGAACCGCTCGTTGTCAACGAGCACTGCCGAGAGCGACTGCTCG